>NZ_CP034440.1:0-837013 GCF_003952205.1 Pseudoalteromonas sp. Xi13 | reverse complement strand
TTGCTGATAAATACTGTTATCGGTAGAGGCGGTTAAACGCGTTGCATAGCTTGCATCGGTGTCTCCACTAAACCCCTGATTTTTCAGTGTACTTAAGTAGTTTGCGACAAGCTCGGTCGCTGCATCTTGCTGTGTAATTGTTGCTATCATGACGGCGATAATTTAAGGCATTTGTGTAATTATATCATGGTGATGGCTAATAGAAATTGAAGATTTTACAGTTTGTAACACTCTTTTTATCGTAATTTGAGGTTCTGTATTTATAATCAAGTTAAACCAATGTTCAGAGGTTTATATGAAAAAATTACTATTACAGATCATAGGTGTGTTGTTTATTTTGCTTGGGTTGTTTTTTGCTGTAGTGCCAGGCCCCTCGCTGATATTTTTTATGGCGGGGTTACTGTCCTTTTCTTTTTACTACCCAAAAGCGAGGCATTATTTAAAGCTTTGCCAAAAAGCCTTAACTAAATCGTGTAATTATTTAGATAAAAAATTAGCACGGTAATTTAGCCCACATACAAAAATGCCAGCATAATAGCTGGCATTTTTATTTGTTACGGGTACTGATGATTATTTAGCAAGTTTGTCTGCTAGGTATAACCATGTTTCTAGTACTGTATCTGGATTTAGTGAAACAGAATCAATGCCCTGCTCTACTAACCATGCTGCAAAGTCTTCATGATCTGAAGGACCTTGACCACAAATACCTACATACTTGCCCTTTTCTTTAGCTGTTTTAATTGCCATAGAAAGTAGCTTTTTAATCGCAGGATTACGCTCATCAAATAGATGTGCGATTAGGCCTGAGTCACGGTCAAGACCAAGTGTTAGCTGAGTTAAATCGTTAGAGCCGATAGAAAAACCATCGAACATCTCTAAAAATTCATCGGCAAGTAATGCATTTGAAGGAAGCTCACACATCATGATTACTTTTAGACCATTTTCACCACGTTTAAGGCCATGCTCTTCTAGTAATTCGATAACACGTTTACCCTCTTCAAGGGTACGTACAAATGGGATCATGATTTCAATGTTGGTCATACCCATGGTGTTTCTTACGCGTTTAATTGCTTCACACTCAAGGGCAAAACAATCACGGAAGTCTTCAGAGATATAACGTGCAGCACCACGAAAACCAATCATTGGGTTTTCTTCTTCAGGTTCGTACTGCTCACCACCTACTAAGTTTGCATATTCGTTTGATTTAAAATCAGACATACGCACAATTACACGCTCTGGTGCAAAGGCACAGCCTAGGGTTGAAATACCTTCTACTAATTTAGAGATATAAAACTCTACCGGCGATTCGTATCCGGCAATAATGTCGGTAATTTCAGCTTGTAACGCAGGTGATTGTGCATCAAAATTTAATAGCGCTTTAGGGTGAACACCAATCATGCGGTTTATTACAAATTCAACACGTGCAAGGCCAACACCTGCATGTGGTAAACGTGCAAAGTCAAACGCGCGGTCTGGGTTACCTACGTTCATCATCACTTTCATTGGTAGTTCTGGCATTTTATCAACGCGCGATGTTAATATTTCAAAATCTAAAATACCTTCGTAGATGTAACCTGTATCGCCTTCAGCACATGATACCGTTACTTCTTGGCCTGCTTTAATTAAATCGGTTGCGTTACCACAGCCAACTACCGCAGGAATACCAAGTTCACGGGCAATAATTGCTGCGTGACACGTACGCCCACCACGGTTTGTAACAATAGCCGCGGCGCGCTTCATGATAGGTTCCCAATCTGGGTCGGTCATGTCGGTAACTAAAATGTCGCCTTCTTGTACTTGGTCCATTTCTTTAATTGAATCAAGTACACGAACAACACCACTACCAATTTTATGACCAATTGCGCGGCCTTCAGCAATTACATTGCTTGTGCCATTTAATTGAAAACGCTCCATAATATTGGCATCTTCGTTTGAGCGAACGGTTTCTGGGCGCGCTTGTACTATGTACAATTTGCCATCGTTTCCATCTTTTGCCCATTCGATGTCCATAGGACGACCGTAGTGTTTTTCGATTATTACAGCTTGTTTTGCAAGTTCTTGCACTTCTTCATCTGTAATTGAAAATTTGTTTGAAAGGCTTGGCTCTACGTCAACAATTTCTACTTGTTTGCCGTGTGCCTCATCTGTTGAGTAAATCATTTGAATGGCTTTTGAGCCAATATTACGACGTACTACTGATGGCAACCCTTTTTGTAATGTTGGTTTATGAACATAAAATTCATCAGGGTTTACTGCGCCCTGTACAACCATTTCACCTAAACCGTAGCTTGAAGTAACAAATACAACGTCTTCAAAACCAGACTCTGTATCAATACTAAACATAACACCTGATGCTGATTTATCTGAACGTACCATACGCTGAATACCAGCAGATAGTGCAACACCACGATGATCGTAACCTTGGTGAACACGGTACGATATGGCGCGGTCGTTAAATAAAGAAGCAAATACGTGTTTAATAGCGACCATTACTGAGTCGATACCACGAACGTTAAGGAAGGTTTCTTGTTGGCCTGCGAATGATGCATCTGGCATATCTTCAGCGGTGGCTGATGAGCGTACTGCAAATGATACATCGGCTGATGTATCGCCATGAAGTTGGCTGTATGCGTCGCGAATGGCTTGGTCTAGGTTAGGTTGGAATGGGGTATCGATAATCCATTGGCGGATATCGGCACCGACTTTAGCGAGTGTATTTACATCATCAACATCAAGCGTATCTAAAATGTCGTGAATTTTTGCATTGAGTCCAGATTGCTCTAAAAACTCATTGAAAGCGTCGGCTGTAGTGGCAAAACCACCCGGAACCTGTACACCTGCGTTAGCGAGGTTTGAAATCATTTCACCCAGTGAGGCATTTTTGCCGCCAACACGAGGAACATCTTGCATACCAAGCTCTTGATACCAGAGAACGTATTCTTGCACGGGTCTTTCTCCAAAAAACAAATTGTAGTTGTAACTGTGAGAGTTAAGAAAGAAAACCTTTTATAAAGGTCACCTTCATTCTACACTGGCATTAGACCTCACGTAAACCGTGAGTAAGCCATTTTAGGGATTAAACGTAATAAAAAGGTTAACTATGAGAACTGCTTTTTATATATCAGACGGCACTGCTATTACCTCCGAAGTGTTTGGTCACGCGACTTTGTCGTTGTTTCCGGTTGAATTTAATCATAAAACTATTCCTTTTGTAGAAACAGAAGAAAAAGCAAATGAAATTAAAGCGTTAATAAACGCAACTGCTGCAAAAGAAGGTGAGAAGCCATTTGTATTCTTTACCTTCGTAAATCACAACTTAAGTGAAATTATTAAATCGGCCGATGCAATCGCGTATGATTTTTTGTCTACTTACAGTGAAAAAATAGAAAAAGAGCTTAATGTTGCGCCAGTGCCAAAAATGCATCGTACCCACTCTATTCATGAAAAAAGTTATGACTTTAGAATAGATGCGGTTAACTATGCCCTTATGAATGATGATGGCGGAAATATTAAAAACTTTTCTGAAGCCGATATTATTTTAGTAGGTGTTAGCAGAAGCGGTAAAACACCAACAAGCTTGTACTTAGCCTTACAGTACGGCATTAAGGCTGCAAATTACCCAATAACTGAAGACGACTTAGAGAGTGAGGGACTACCTAAATGTTTACTCCCTTACAAACATAAGTTATTTGGGTTAACTATTGACCCTGAGCGTTTGGCTGCAATCAGGCATCGTCGTATGGCAAATTCTAAATACGCATCAATAAGACAATGCCGAATTGAAGTGCGTGAAGTTGAAATGCTTTATAAGCGACATAAAATTGCATACTTTAATTCTACCCATCATTCTGTAGAGGAAATATCTGCAAAAATCTTAATAGACAGTAACCTTGAGCGACGTAAGTACTAACCAATTAATTTACTGTTTTGCTAAAAAAAGCCGCTATATGCGGCTTTAGTTTATATTTATTACTTACGAGCGTCTTTTAGTAAGTCAGCTACTAAAAAGCCTACTTCTAATACTTGGTCTGCATTTAGACGCGGGTCACATTGTGTTTTGTAACGTTGCGCTAGGTCATCATCAGATAAACCGTATGCACCACCGGTACACTCTGTAACGTGCTGGCCAGTCATTTCTAAGTGGATACCACCTGCGTATGAACCTTCAGCTTTGTGTACAGCAAAAAACTGGCTAATTTCGCGCATGATATTATCAAAGCTGCGCGTTTTATAGCCTGATGTCGCTTTTTCAGTGTTACCGTGCATTGGATCCGAGCTCCAAATAACTTTACGGCCTTCTTGCTGAACGCGTCTTACAAGTGCTGGAAGTTTTTCTGGCAGTACGTCGGCACCCATACGTGTAATTAGCGTTAAACGTCCCGGAATGTTATCTGGGTTTACTGCATCAATTAAACGAATTAGGTCATCTGGGTCCATTCCTGGGCCAACTTTAACACCAATAGGGTTTTTAATACCTTTGAAAAACTCAATGTGTGCATGATCTAATTGACGCGTACGCTCACCAATCCACACAAAGTGCGCAGAACAGTCGTACCAGTCACCTGATAGGTGATCGCGACGAGTAAGTGCTTCTTCATAGCCTAGCAATAACGCTTCGTGAGACGTGTATAAGTCGGTTTCTTTAAGGCTTGGCGCAATAGTCGAATTAATGCCACATACTTCCATAAATTCAAGTGCGTCCTGAATTTTGTCAGCAAGCTGTTGGAATCGCTCTTTTTGTGGGTTAGCGGCTACAAAGCCCATGTTCCAGCGATTCACTTGGTGTAAATCTGCTAAGCCACCTTGTGCAAATGCGCGAAGTAAGTTTAAAGTAGCTGCACTATTGTGGTATGCCTTCATTAAACGTTGTGGATCGGGAATACGCGCTTCTTCTGTAAACTCAAAGCTATTTACAATATCACCACGGTAAGATGGTAAAGATACACCGTCAATAGTTTCTAAATCTGCAGAGCGTGGTTTAGCGTATTGGCCTGCCATACGTGCAATTTTAACAACTGGGCATTTACCGCCGTATGTTAAAACAACTGCCATTTGTAAAATGGTTTTAAATGTATCGCGAATATTAGCGGCATTAAAGTCACTAAATGATTCGGCACAGTCGCCACCTTGAAGTAAAAATGCACGACCTTCACATACATCTTCTAATTGTTTAAAGAGGCTTCTTGTTTCTTCTGCAAAAACAAGTGGCGGAGCACTCTTTAACTGGCTTTCTACTGTTTTCAGTTCTTCTTGATCTGGGTACTGTGGCTGCTGCAGTATTGGCAGTTCTCTCCAGCTATTTGGGTTCCACGATTGCATGTTCTTTCCTCATTCCTACTTTACCTGATATAAAGAAATTAACGTATGCATGGCCCTAAGTTCAAGGACTATATTCACTATTTACCAACTAATTTGTTATGAGTTAAATATATATAAGGTTATTTGTGATTTTAAGGCTGTTCATGCTTAGTTTTAAGCGTGTTTTAATTTTACTATTTTTATTTAAATACAATAAGTTAAATATATGAAGGCGTTTTTTTAACCATCCCAAACCAAATTGAATTCAAAGCCTTAAAGTTAACAGTTTCTTTAGGAACACATCATACTTAATGTCAGTTAAATGTAATCTTAGCTTTACAGTGACAATTTAATTAAATCAACCAAGAGACTAGAATTTATTTTGAGTGTGTGATATGTGATTCAGTGTTATGTAAAGCTATAATAATAAGTCCACTTTATTCTGTACAACTGTGATCAGGTTGTTAGACGATGCCAATACTCTAATTAGGGCTACTAAAAACAGGCTGTATGAACGACTACTTTAAATACTAAGTTGTAGTAGAGTTCATCTTGACAGAGCAGCCTTCCCCATCACAGGAGCCTAGCGCTGTATTACAAGTATCACTTATAAGCAATTATACAATGAGTGCCCAACATTATCTAAAGTGGCGAAACAAAAAATTGTTTTCTGGCCTTAAACTAAAGGCTCAATAACTATATTACACAGAGCGATAATATATAAAAGTATACATCGCCCTGGTAATTACCTGTGTTACAACAATTTCCCCCATCTAGATAAATACTCATAAGTGTATTGATCACGTCTGGGTTCACTAATTCTTTCTGTTATATGCAAATATTCAAGCACCGAATCTCAAAAGCATAAGCAAATAGCATTGAAGAACACATCATGCTTAGTTTTAATCAAGTGTAATCTAAGCTTTAGTAAAATAAATAAACTTTAAAAAAACAGGGCAAAAGGTTAAACTTAATAATTACATAAGTAAGATGTGTTCTCAGGGTGGTTATGGTTTCTAAAGTACAAATAAGAAGTCAGTTTGATTTAATGAATGAATTAACATCGTTATTGATTGATGAATTACGTGTTTGTGAATATTCAAAGGCTGAGTATTATCAGCTACCAGATATAAATAGTGTTGATGAAAATATTATTCCCGAGTCAATTCCTGTAAAAAAATTAACCGGCGAAATTGCTCATAGGGCAATTTTAAACTCATTTACTGATATTTATAAAAAAGAAAGTTTAAGTAGTAGAGTACTAAAGCGTCATCCTGGGCTTTTGGTTTTAAAAAATGCAGATGTCCTAGCATTAACTAGCCGAATACAACAAGTTAATAAAGCTAAGGCTGCCTTTAAGGAGTGTGTTTTGGCTATCGATAATAACGATGCTCGATTTGAAGCTGTTCATAACGCGGTTCCAAATTTAATCACTCTTGCAGCCTATCGAAAAATTCATTTTCAAAGTGAGTCCCCTTTTTCAGTGAGATTTACTTGGATGCATAAGCATGCCACTAAAACTCTAACTAAAAAAATGGCACTTGAAATGCTCGACAAATCTGCAGGTTATAGAAATCCAAGAATGATCGACCAACAAAAATGGCAATCCCTTGTTGCACAAGAGCAAATGCGAGTAGCTAGTTTAGGTGAAAAAGAAAAGTTAAGAATTCGCCGCCCTACCCGAGTAAGTCCCCAAGTTAATGTTAGGTACACCGCAGAAAATAGGTATCACGTAAGTGCAGCATTGCCGTTTATTTTAATTAACCCACAGCCCGATGTTAAGTTAGGTACTTTGCCAGATTATCAAAAACCAGAGTCTCACCCGAGAAAAAAAGAGTATGACTTTTTAGTGGATAGACTTTATTTAGAACAAGTAGATAAATAATTATGTTAAAAAGGCCACATAGTGTGGCCTTTTTGGAAGTAGTCTAGTATTTTAACCGTTGTTATTTTTCGACTATTTCTTCTATTTTATCTTCATCAATTAAAACTGCGTTTTCGACAATTCGTTTACCACCTTGAATCTCAATACGCTTATTGTGCTTGTTGAGCGTGAGTATCTCATCACAAAACTGATCAGAAGGATGCATTTCATAGGTGTAATCAATAATATTACCGGTTTTATCATCTTTTACATTAGTAATGCTGTATTCTGAAATAGCCCCTTTTTCAATCAAGTCTTTCATTGTTGTGGTCATATCACGGCGTAATGCTTTTAATTTGTTTTCTGTGATATCGTCGGTTGAATAAATTGAGCCGTATTTTTCCATAATAGATAGCAATCTAAAATGATACGTTTTACCAGGCGCGGCATAACGCCAAAGGTGGTATAAACGCAGCATCATCCAACGCGATAAACCACGTTTTAGCTCTTGCGCACTGTTAAAGTAATACCCTTTGTATTCAAGGTTATCAATCATGTTATGAACAAATGCATTTAAACATGCAACACATTTTACGTTGCCACCTTGGCCTTTTTTACCACTAAAATGAAGAGATGATAAAAAGTTCATATTTGACTCATAAAAAGAATCATCAATATCTGTATTTTTAGTATCAGTAGCCGAGTATTTAAATGAAAGTTTAGAACCTTGAAGTGCTTCCAATGATTCTTTAATTTGTGGGTATGGCATTGATTGGCCAACCGCTTTAAGTTCTTGGGCTAATTCGTTCATCGAAAAAACCACGGCATATTGAATACCGGACTTAAAATTGATTTTTACGATTTTACCTTTCGATGCAAGGCGAATTAACGCGCGCTCAACTTTTTCTTCTCTATCCGATGGCCACACTAAATATTCTACGTCTTCGCCATCTTTACGCGTGCTTACAACGGCCGGTGTAATTTTTATTTCGCCGTCATATAAAATACCATCCACTTTTTCGGATATTTTACGCGTAATAATTGTTTTTTTAGGTGCTTCTTCCAATGGCAATTTTTTATGCCCAGAACGTACAAAACGCCCCCATAAATCATAGTGGTTAAACGTGTTTGAATAAGCACGTAACCCATGAGCGGCATTTTCGATAGAAATTCGCACATCTTTGTTATCTGTAAATAGTGCTAAACTTTCGTTATCTATTGCACTTTCCACCCCGTGTATTTGGCCCCTAAGTGTATCGGGCAAGTTATCTACCGAGATGTTGACCTTTCGGCTCATTGTTCTGATTTCCATTTTTTATTGCGACAGCTAATAACAACACATTAAGCAACAAAAGTTAAATGTTTAAGTTAGTATAAAACTGATCCGAGTATAAATAAACGTAACGGATCATTATTATACTAAGTAGTGAGTGATAAGCTTAATTTCAGATCACTATTTTACTAAGATAAGCTTCTCAAGCTAAATTTTTACTAACTCAATTTATTTTTTGTCCATTAAAAGCGCTATTTTTAAACTTTTTACACGACAAACGTTAGTAAAATAAATACCTGCTGTGGATAACAGTACTTCGAGTTAGCATAGATCTGATCTGTACTTACTACAGATCAGATCTATACCAATTAAACGCCTTGTTCTTCGTAAGCTTAAGTGTATAACTTTATAATTTACTTAGTAAAAAACTGATCTCACACAGTCATTTTGTACATAACTTATTGAGTAAGTTGTGCATAACTCTAATATTTAAATAAGGCTTAGTAAAAAGCTGATCTGCATGTAGATAAAGATCTGATCTTAACCAAGTATAAAGGTGATCTGCTTTTTTTAACATTATTTATAAATATCATATAGTTATATAGCTATTATACACCCTTAACCTTTATTACCTTATATATTTAACCACCTTTAAACTTCTTTATTTATACTAAGCAATCTTAAAGGTGTAAAAATATTTTTAAATGTCTTGTTATTAAAATGCATGTCGCCTTAAATAGTTGTTTACAGCTATTTGAATGGACATTATACTAATTGCCTAACTTTGAGGAAGAAAGTATGTCTATCAATAATAACGCGCTAAGTACTTACCGGCTTTTAAAAGCAACAGCCGAAGTTGCTGAAAAATCTTTAAAAGGACGCATACAACACTATCGCGCTCATCTTAAATCAGAAGAAAAAGAATTAAGAACTTACACCCAAAAAGCGGCAGCAGATTTATTAGGGTGTAATAATCGTACCTTAAAACGTCGTCATGACAATGGTGACTTTGATGATTTAAATATTAAGCGTGGTGCAAATGGGCACTATGCGTACACGTTAGTTAATATTTTTGCGATGGCCGATATCATGGATATTCAGCCAGATCACCGCACTGCTAACGATAAACTCCAAGTTATTGTTATTAATTCACTTAAAGGTGGCTGTGGTAAAACAACCAGTATGGTTAATATTGCTGCTGCATTGGCGACGACTAATATCAAACGTTATCGTATTGGTATTATTGATTTAGATCCTCAAGGTTCGTCTTCTAGCTTTTTCCCTTCTAACGATCACGACCCTGTTACGGTAGGCGACTTAATGCGTGATTGTATTGATTTAGACGAAGGCGAAACCTGGCCAGAGTTTGTTTCTAGTGCTTTTGTGACTACGCATATTCCAAATATTCGTGTTTTACCCTCAGGTATGGATGACTTTTACTTTGAACACGAGACAGCAACACTTTTAAAAGACACCTCTAATTACGAACAAACACGTCATTATCATAAGCTTTTAGAAAAGGTTATTGAGCCGGTTAAAGACGAATTCGATATTATTTTAATCGACACAGCTCCTACACTTAACTTTATGTTTTATAATGCTTTAATGGCCTCTACGGCGATGCTCATTCCGGTTCATCCAGAAGCTGTAGATTTTGATGCTAACAATAAATATCTAAAGCGTTTAGGTGAGATTTACCACACAGTAGCGGCACTTGGTCATGAAGGTTGGGACTTTATGCAGTTTTTAGTGACCAATTACGTTAAGGGTAATCATTCACAGCGCGATATTGTTAAAGATGTACGCAGTGCGTTTGGCCGCCAAGTAATGAGCTACCCAATTAATCACAGCTCGGCAATTACGGCTAGTTCATCGTCTTTTAATACCATATTTGATCAAAAAGCATCGGATAGTTTAGCAAGTCGCGAGTCTTTATTGCGCGCGCAAGAAAATATTAAAGATGTTGTGGACGAATTAGAAATGCTTATTCGTTCTAATTGGGAGTCAACCCAATCATCACTTAACAACACTAAGTAAGGATGTTATATAAAAATGGCTACAAAACGTAAAAACGACACCCGCTTAGATCCATTTGCAACTGCCGTAGGCAATAGCAGCCTCGATGCATTACTTGAGCAAGCAAGCGCTGGTGATGTAATAAGAATGCCTGCGCCAAGCGACCCTACACGCGAAATAACCTTAGTGTGTAAAGTTATTGCTCATGCAGATATTGAATCTAGCACCACGGTTTACGGTAAAAACCGCCGTGTACAAGCGCTATTAAACGAAAAGTCGGTTTCTGATATTTTACCTGCAATCAGTGAAGATGGACGTAATCAACACCCTGCTTTACTTTGGGATCAGGGAAATACTAACTTAGTACTTGCCGGTTCACGTCGTCGAAAGGCATGTATTTTAGGTAATGCCGATTATTTAGTTTTAAGCTCTCCTGATTTTACCGATCAAGACGCTAAAATTTTAGCTGTATCTTCAGATCAGTACATAGCCCCAAGCCTTTGGGAACTAGGGCAAGCTTATCAACAAACTAAAAACGATCTTATTGAGCAAGGTAAAAAAGGCTCTTATCGCGAAATTGCCGCTATTGAAGGTGTATCGCACACCGCAATTGCAGATGCCATTAAAGCGTACGAGCAAATCCCCGCTGATGTAATTTCACTTTACCCAACGGCTAATCACGTAGGCAGAGAAGTCGCTAAAAAGCTTGTTAGTGCAAAGGAGCGCGACGAGCAGGCGTTTAACGCCCTAGTTAGCGAATTACATACAGACGATGAGATTAAAGCCATTACAAGCGACGAAAAGCGCGCAATGGCAATTACTAAACGTTTAACTACCGAGCCTAGCGCGGTTGCTAAACGTGAAGCTGTATTTGAAAACAACTTTATAAACGTACAACGTAATTTAAAAAGTGGTGACGTATCTATTAAAATAGATAATAAAGTGTTGACTGACAAACGCTTAGAACAACTTACTAAGCTGTTAAGCGCGTTTAATTAGCCCCTTATTACTTAGTAAAATAGTGATCTTAAAAGCCTGTTAGGTTAGTTAAATTCTGATCTAGTGGGCTTTTTACTTAGTAAAATCCTGATCTTTTTTGCTATTTATAATCCATAAATCCCTCATTTTTGCTCTAAAGATCACATTTTTACTAACTGAATTTAGTTTTTACGACTATTTGATGCTGGATCTTAATTTGTTAGTAAAAAACTGATCTGTAAAGCCCCTGCGTTGTTAATAGATTGTTTGTAACATGTGTATTTACTGTTTACCTATTCTCATTTTGGCAGATAAAGTGCCATAAAGTACGTACAAACCGATTTTTTACTAACCTAGCAGCTCCAACCAGTTTATATAACGTTAATATTGCTTTTGCTGTGCGCAGTTAAAGAATATACTGGCAGAATTATTTTAAAAATTTAATACTTAGAGTGACATGTCTGCTAACTTATCAAAAAATGATTTACTGGCTATTTTTGAAGAAATAAAAAATGAGCAGGCAACCTTGTTCCCTCTTTCTGAGCGCTTTATAAAAAAGCTGTTTAGGCCCAACGTGCTCGATAAAGGCAAAGAGTATTATAAAAACGGCCAAATTAGTTGGTTAGAGCACAGCAGTGATTTTGCTGTTATTGATTCAACCGTACAAGGCGACACCGGATCAACATTTAACCAACGCATTGAGATCAGTAAAGTACCTACTGGTTACTCTGTTGATACGCATTGTACCTGTAATGCTAAAACCAAATGTAGGCACTTAGCCGCTGTATTATTTAAACTTAAAATAGAGCACTCAGGTGAATACGGAGAAGACTACTTTATTAACGATTGGTTTAGTGAACTGACAGCACTTAAAAGTGTTGATGCTAAAGCCCCTTCGCAAGTTCTTTTATTTGTATTAGACATTGAAAACAATAAAGTATTTTTAACGCCAAAAATTGCCAATTACGACAAAAATAATAATTACACGCTCGGGCGCAATTTAACTGAGCAACAATTAAATAGCTTTGTAACACCAAACGATTTGCTCGAAAGTGACTTTAGACTCTTTAGTTGGATTCGCTCACAAAATGCAGTAGGTAATTTAGAGCTAAAAGGTCAATGGGGCTTTAGCGCTCTACAACAATTAATTGCTACCGACCGTTTATTTTTACAACGCTCTCGTGTTGCTATTAAAGCGCAAACTGGGCAATCGCTTAACTTTAATTGGCAGCAACAAAACGAGTTATCGCAATTAATTATTGAGCTTGAACACAGTAAAAATTGGGCATTGATAAAAACCACGCCGCCTGCTTATTTAGACCTCGATCACTTTAAAGTAGGCCGGATCAGAACACAGCTTAGCGCCGACGAAATAGCACATTTACAATCTATTCCCGCACTGCACGATGCTAATTTTGATCGCATTTATAAACAACTTGCCGATAATTTTGGTGCCGGTGTTATTCCGCATCCGAATAACGAGCAAGTCAATGTTAAGCAACTTGGTAATGCTGTTTTAAAAGCCACTATGGATGAGCAAGGGCTTAAAGTTTCGCTATTGTTTAAATATAAAAATAAAAATTATTTGGCGGGGACAGCACCCGCGAGTTTAATAAATAGTGCATTTGAAAACACAGTAACAAATGAGTTAGTAAATTTAGGTTTTGAGTTTTGTAAAGGGGGTTTACAAAGTGAGTTTATATTTAATAAACAATCACCTATACATTTACATTGGCTTGTTTACGAAGTATTCCCTGGCTTTAAAAAGCGTGGCTGGCAGGTAACTCAAACTAAAGTAAATGTAGCCGACCCCCAAGGGCACGTTACACTCGACGTAAACCGTGCTGCAGGTCACCAAATGCATTGTAAAGTGCAATTAAGTGATGCCAAAGCCGCTGTACTTTTTAATACCGATGATGCCACGTATCAATCGTTAAATCGTCAAAGTGAGCTGTTTTATTACTACCCCGTTGGGCGTCAATTTGGTGTTATTAGTAAAGCCGCCATTAATTTACTGACCGAATTTAAACAACGTTTTGAATTTATTAAAACACGCGATGAATTTAATATCCCGCTTTCTTATTTACCTGAGCTGGTAAAGCATACCGCAGTTACTATAGACCTTCATGATGACTCATTGGAGCGTTATCTTGATGAGTTAAACAACACCGAGCAGGCAATGCCAGTGGTGCCCTTACACGGTTTAAATGACTCGGTAACACTACGTGAATACCAGCAACAAGGCGTTGATTGGCTTAGTTTTTTAAAGCGCCACCAATTAGGCGGCATACTAGCTGATGACATGGGACTTGGTAAAACGTTGCAAGTTATTGCCTTTTTGGCCAGCAGTTTTAATCGCCCGCAAGCGGGCCCGACCCTTATAGTGTGCCCTACAAGTTTGGTAAGTAATTGGCAAAACGAAATAACCAAATTTGCTAAAAGTCTTAAAGTAACCACTATTTTTGGCTCGCAACGTAATGAGCCTTTACAACATTTAGCGCAAGCGCAGTGTATTTTAACTACTTACCCATTATTAAAGCGTGATATTGCTTACTACTCGCCACTTTATTTTGAAAATATTATTTTAGACGAAGCGCAATATATTAAAAACGATACTGCACAAGTCTCGCGCTTAGTTAAGCGTTTAAATGCCGACTTTAAGTTATGTTTAAGCGGCACGCCTATCGAAAATAATTTGTTTGAGCTTAAGTCGTTACTAGACTTTGCAATGCCTTCATTACTTGGCTCGCAAGCCCACTTTAAACAGCACTTTCAAACACCTATTGAGCGCGAAGCCGATTCAGAGCGAGCTGAGCAACTAAAAGCGCTTATTATGCCGTTTATATTACGCCGCACAAAAGCGCAGGTAGCTCAAGAGTTGCCACAAAAAACAGAGCTGTTAAAAGAGTTTGAGTTTGAACCTAAACAAAAAGATATGTACCAAGGTATTACGCGCGCCCTAGAAGAAAAGCTCATCGACTTATTTGCTGAGCAAGGCGCACAAAAAAGTAAGCTCGCATTTTTAGAAGCGCTGCTAAAGCTAAGGCAAATTTGTTGTCATCCAAAATTAATTGAGCCAGAAACACAAGCTGGTTCAGCAAAATTAGAATGGCTAACTACGCATTTGCCGTTAATGCTAAGCCTTGGTCGTAAAGTGATTATTTTTAGTCAATTTACCTCTGCGCTCGATTTAATTGCAGAGCGTTTAAACAACATAAATATTAATTTTAGTATGCTAACTGGGCAAACGCGCCATCGCGACAAAGTTATTGACGAATTTACCAGTGGCAAAACCTCGGTGTTTTTAATCAGTTTAAAAGCAGGCGGCACTGGGCTTAACTTAACTCAAGCCGATACCGTTATTCACTTTGACCCATGGTGGAACCCGGCTGTTGAAAAACAAGCCACCGATCGTGCTTATCGTATTGGCCAAACAAATCCAGTGTTTGTTTATAAATTAATTATGAGTAACTCAATTGAGCAAAAGGTATTTAAAATGCAGCAAGATAAGCAAGCGCTTGTTGATGCATTATTTACCGATAAATCAATGAGCTTTACTTCGTTTGATGAGCAGCAAATGTTATCGCTTATAAAAAGCTAATTTTTTTACTTAGCATGTGAACTAATTTAACCAAATGGCGTCTATTATATTGCTTGTTGAATAATTGCAGTTATCACAAGCTTCATGTTGATTTCCCTGTTTGGTTACTAAATTTAGTAATGATTGAGCCAGCCCTTTTAGCTGGCTTTTTTTATGCCTGTAATTAACACCTTAAATTGCATTTTTTATAAATAGTTTGAACTAAATTTAAAAACACGCGTCTACTATTATACTTGTTGAATAATTGCAGTTATCACAAGCTTCATGTTGATTTCCCTGATTGGTTACTAAATTTAGTAATGATTGAGCCAGCCCTTTTAGCTGGCTTTTTTTATGCCTGTAATTAACACCTTAAATTACATTTTTTATAAATTGTTTGAACTAAATTTAAAAGGGTGCGTCTACTATTATGCTTGTTGAATAATTGCAGTTATCACAAGCTTCATGTTGATTTCCCTGATTGGTTACTAAATTTAGTAATGATTGAGCCAGCTCCTTTTAAGCTGGCTTTTTTTATGCCCACATTTTAATTTTTAAATTATTTATATTTTTATGTGAACTTAATTTAGTGTGCGGCGTCTACTATTATGCTTGTTGATTAATTGCAGTTAACACAAGCTTCATGTTGATTTACCCCGTTTAATTACTAATTTTAGTAATGATTGAGCCAGCTCCTTTTTTAGCTGGCTTTTTTTATGCCCACATTTTAGTTTTTATAATTATTTATATTTTTATGTGAACTTAATTTAATGTGTGGCGTCTACTATTACGCTTGTTGATTAATTGCAGTTATCACAAGCTTCATGTTGATTTCCCTGATTGGTTACTAAATTTAGTAATGATTGAGCCAGCCCTTTTAGCTGGCTTTTTTTATGCCTTTAGTAAATGTTACGCCCTACCCCCCACTACCTTTATTCGTTATGATGGCATGTCTCTAAATTTTATAAGTTTATTTTATGTTTACTCAGTTATTAACGCATATAGATTGGTTAAGTGCCAGCGCAGGGCTTGCAACAGGGCTCGTACTATATGGCCTAGTGTCGCTCCCTTCTCGTAATAAATTAAAACAACACATTAGCGAGCAACAGCAACAGTTATCGTTATTACAAAACCAGTACGACAATAAACAGCTGCAATACACCGCCTTATTTGATGAGCACGAGCTGCTCGAGCAATCACATCAAGAGCAACGCGATGAAGCGCAGCATTTTAAAACTCGCTTTAGCGAGCAAGAAAAACAAAGTGTTCAATACAACCATTTTTGGCGTAAAGCCGAAGGCGAACTTAGTGCCTTGCGAGAGCAATATAACCAGCGCGATATTGAGCTTAATAATATGCGAACTACGCTTGAGCAAAAGCAGCAAAACTTTACCGAGCAGCTTGCACAAATAGAGCAAAGCAAAAATGTGCTTAAAAAAGAGTTTGAAAACCTAGCTAATAAAATTTTAGAAGAAAAATCGCAAAGCTTTAAAAGCCTAAATCAAGAAAGCATTGAGCAACTATTAAAGCCAGTTCAAGGGGAGCTAAAAGGCTTTAGAGATAAAATGGAATCGATTCACGTTGAAGACTTAAAACAACGTGCTGCCCTTAAAACTGAGCTACTGCACTTGCAAGCTAAAAGCCAAGCTATTACCGAGCAAGCCGATAAACTTAGTAATGCCTTACAAGGGCAAAAAAAGACCCAAGGTAATTGGGGTGAACTGATGCTCGAAAACGTACTCGACAGCGCAGGCCTGCGCGCGGGTACCGACTACAAACGCGAAGTATCGTTTAATACCGAAGACGGTCGACTGCGCCCCGACGTAGTGGTGTATTTACCTCAGGGCCGCCACTTAGTGATTGACGCTAAAACATCGCTAAATGCTTATACTCGCTACGTTAATGCCGAAAACGAGCTAGAGGCTAGCCAAGCGATTAAAGAGCATGTAAATGCAGTTACCGCGCGTATTAACGAGCTTGCCAGTAAATCGTACGATCGTCTCCCAGGTATAAATTCGCCTGAAGTAGTTATTATGTTTGTGCCTATAGAATCTGCATTTGTAGAGGCGCTTAAATATCAAAGCGATATTTACCAACAAGCTATCGAAAAAAACATTTTAGTTGCTACACCAACTACTCTGCTTACAAGCCTTAATATTGTTAAACAGCTGTGGCGCTTTGAAGAGCAAACTAAATACTCTAAAGAGCTGGCGAATCGTGCAGAGCGCTTTTATAACAAGCTCAATGGCTTTTTAACGAGTATGGAAGGTGTTGGCAAACAACTAGACCGCGCAAAAGAAAGCTACGATAAAGCCTTTTCACAGCTTTACCGAGGTAAAGGTAACTTAATTAAACAAGCTTCAGAATTTAAAGAGCTAGGTGTATCGGTTCAAAAAGAGTTACCAAACGAAAGCGTAGAAAAAGCCCAATTAGAGCTGGATTAAGGTCGATTTATCTCTACTGTTTTATACATTAAAAGGAAGGTTAATGGTTTTCCCTTACTCAATTCGCAAAGGTTAGCGTTAACCCCTATTAATTATAAGGATAGAGACGCTATTTTTGCTCTTGGCTATGTGGAGCAAGCCCAGCGTTATTTAAGTTTTATGGCTGAAAAGCTAGCAAACGCTGAGGCAAAAGTAATTGAATACATAGACGTATATTACGTAGAAACATTATTTTGGGGCGCAAGTTCTCATACTATTGCGGTTGGTTGGCCTCTAGTGCCTGCCAACTTACAAAAGCTTTATATCAATTTTCATGGTAAAGCGCCGCAAAACTAATACAACTAAAGCTCGCATGTACTCGCTTACGCCTTTAATACTCCACCTCATTCAATAACTCATTTATTTTTTCATCGCCAATACACTCTCCATTAGATCAACTTATATTAAGCAGTGTAATTAAATTACCAATACGCTCAGACTTTCGCTGTAGCTGCTCAATTAGTGCATTAGCTTCATGTTGTTTTTGAGTGAGGCGCTCAATAATGGCGTTGTGATCTAGCTCCTCATTAGGCTTACGCAGGGAGGGGATTTCTTCAAGCGAAAACCCTAAACTTTGTGCAAACTTAATCATTTTAAGCTGCTCTACACTGGCTTTGTCGTATTGCCTATACCCGTTGTTATTTCGCGTGCCGTGTGGCAGCAGCCCTATACTTTCGTAATACCGTATGGTGCTTGCTGCAATACCCGAGTGCTTAGCTAGTTCACCTATTTTCATTATTACCTCTACTATAAAAAGCGGGTTGACCTTAAAGCTGACTTTAAGGTTATAGTGCCTGTAATGTCAATTTATGGTTTATATGTATGTCTGAGTTTGAACAATCTGCTGTATTTACACCCTTTACCCTACCAAGCGGTTTAACGCTTAAAAACCGAGTAGTAAAAGCCGCTATGGAAGAGAACCTCGCAGAGGCCGACCTAACGCCATCGAAAGTGCTTAAAAATGTATACAACGAATGGGCAAAAGGCGGGTGCGGGTTAATTATTACCGGCAATGTTATGGTCGATCACCTTGCAATGACAGGGCCAGGCGGCCTTGCCCTTGAGCAGCAAACCGATATAACGCCTTTTGCAGAACTTGCTCGTTTAGGGCAGCAAAACGATTGTAAAATTGTGATGCAAATAAATCACCCTGGCCGCCAAGTATTTAAAAGAATGGGCGGTAAAGCGCTAAGTGCCTCTGATATTGCGCTTAATATGGGTAAGCACTCTCACTTATTTGCCCAGCCAACAGCTATGGATAAGAGCGAGATTAGTGATGTTATCGCTCGTTTTACCCATACCGCGCAACAGGCCGAAAAAGCAGGTTTTAATGGCGTGCAAATACACGCTGCACATGGCTATTTATTAGCGCAGTTTTTATCTCCACTAACTAATAAGCGTGATGACGAATGGGGCGGTAGCCTTGAGAATCGCGCGCGATTATTACTTGAAATAACACGCAGTATTAAAGCGCAATGCAGCGCCGGTTTTTCGGTATCGGTTAAGTTAAACTCAGCCGATTTTCAGCGCGGCGGCTTTGAGCCGCATGATGCGCAAGCAGTTGTTAATATGCTTAGTGCATTAAAGCTTGATTTTGTAGAGCTTTCAGGCGGCAGTTACGAAGCACCCGCAATGCAAGGAACAACGGGTGATGAACGTACACTTGCACGTGAGGCGTACTTTTTGGAATTTGCCAAAGCAATTAGCGAGCAATCAACCATACCCATTATGACCACAGGCGGTATTAGCCGGTTAGATGTGGCAAATAAAGTAATTAGCTCAGGCGTAGCGCTCGTTGGTATGGCCACAGCACTGGCCTATCAGCCAGATTTAGTTAATAGCTGGCAAACACAGCCAACGCAAAACCTGCTTATGCCGCGCGTTACTTTTAAAGACAAAACCCTTGCTGGGCTTGCCACTATGGCGCTGGTAAAAAGGCAAATTCGCCGAGTGGGCCAAGGCAAACGCGTTAAAGCAAATGCCTCGGCTATTTTTACTTTAATAAACGATCAAATACGCGCTGGAAAGCTTACAAAGCGCTATCGAAAACGCTTTGCAAAAGAGCTAAATTAATTAGCTCTAGTTTAAACTGATATTTTCTATGCCACACTTGAAAGCGTTGATTGATGGGCGTTAGCATATGCCCAGTTAACGCACTCTTGCGCTAAAATAGCGATGGTATCTAGGCAGGTGTCTGGCGAGTGTTTGGCTTGTTCATTTAACACAAGCGGTATTTCGGTACAGCCAAACAACACGCAGTCAGCACCTTGAGCAAGCATTAAGTCGTATGCCTTGCTTAATAAGTGGCGACCTTTATTTAAATCGCCCGCTTTTACGGCGGTTATGCCATCCATTATGGCTGCTTGTTGCTGAGAGTTTGGTTCAACAAAATCAATATTGTGCTGCTTAAACGCATTTTGGTAAATGCCCATATTAAGCGTAGCGGTAGTGGCTAAAATACCAACCTTTTGTTTGCCCGTGGCTTTTACTTGTTTTATAACGCTTTTTACAATGCTAATGGTGTGTACATCGGCATTTTTAGTGAGCGCGTCGTACCAGTAATGCGCGGTATTACACGGAATAACAATACAACTTACACCTAAGCTTGTTAGCTCTTTAAAGCCTTTTTTAAGCTCAAAAAATGGGTTTTCATCTTCAAGACCCATTAAAAATTTTGTTCTGTCAGGAATTTGCGGGATATTCCTTATAAACATAGGTATATGCTCTTGATCATTTTTAGCGGGCGATAGCGCAATTACCTGATTCATAAATGAGGCGGTAGCCAAAGGCCCCATTCCACCTAATACGCCAAGAGTTCTAAGCATGATTGCATTCCGGTTATTGAGTTTATAGGCTTAATTTATAGTGTTTTATTTAGTTTGAATAATGCTATTATTTTACCACCCATGCACAAATTGCATAACTAAGTGGTCGCTATGAATATTGAAAGTAAATGGTTAGAAGATTTTTTAACGCTCTCGCACACAAAAAGCTTTTCGCAAGCGGCAAAGCTTAGGCATATTACGCAACCTGCATTTAGTCGGCGTATAAAAGCCCTTGAAGATACCCTTGGCGCAGCCCTAATCGACCGAGAAAACTTGCCTATTACCCTTACCCCAAGCGGTAAAATATTTCATATAACGGCGCGTAATTTAGTTAACCAAATGAATACCTCGGTTAGCATGCTTGAGGAGTTGTCGGTGCAGCAAAATTATTCTGTAAAGGTAGCGGCCGCACATTCTTTAGCGAGTTTTTTAACCTTACAACTCGCTAACTTTCAAACACAAGATGAGCGCGACATTGTACTTAATTTAGAGGCTATAGACGTAGATAAAGCCACCAAAGCGCTAGAGCAAGGTGAATGCGACTTACTTATTGCCTTTGATAACGAACGCCTTAAACTGCCGCCGTTTAGTCATCAAAAAATAGGTAATGCTAAGTTGTTACCTGTTAGCGCCTGTGACGAGCAAGGCAAAGCCTTATATAACCTAGAAAGCGCAGCGCCTATACCGCATTTAGCCTACAGCCTCGACTCCTACATGGGCCGGCAGTTAGAGCCTATTATATCGGGCGCTAAGCTTAAAAAGGTGTTTGTTTCATCCATGACTGAGCTTTTAAAAGTGCACGCTGTAGCGGGCAATGGTATTGCCTGGCTGCCCGACTACGTTATATCAAACGAGCTTAAAAATAATACCTTGGTAGTTGTCGGGAGTGAGCACCACTGCGTGCCAATAACTTACTATGCGTATAGGTATCATGCGGCTTTGCACCCCGGTGGCGAAAGTGTATGGAATAAATTAACTGAGCTAAATATAACCTAACTGTAAACCCCCGTTACAGTTAATAAGGTATTATTAATTTAAAACGATAACAGCTATGTGCAATGGAATTTTAATTATTTACCTATTTTATTATGGAGTTTTATTTCCATAATAATTGGGTGTTTTGTCTCTTTTTTAATGCTCTTGATAAAGCCAAAATAGCGTCATCAACACAGAGTATTAACTAGCTAACGAGGCAACTCCCATGAAAGCAATCGGATATCAAAAAAGTTTACCTATCGAAAACGAATTATCATTACAAGACATTGAACTTGAAACGCCAACAGCACACGGCCACGATATTTTAGTAGAAGTTAAAGCGGTATCGGTTAACCCGGTTGATTTTAAAATTCGCCAAGCAATGCCAGCAGCTGAGGGCGAATATAAAGTAATTGGTTGGGATGCAACTGGGGTTGTTAAATCGGTTGGCGAAAACGTATCGCTATTTAAGCCAGGCGACAAAGTATGGTACGCAGGCGACATTACGCGCTCAGGCAGTAACGCGCAGTTTCAATTAGTTGATGAGCGTATTGTTGGCCATATGCCAAGTTCGCTTTCGTATGGCGAAGCCGCAGCATTGCCGCTTACCAGCATTACTGCGTGGGAATTATTGTTTGACCGTTTAAACGTAGCTAAAAACGATGATTCTAAAAGCATTTTAGTTATTGGTGCCGCCGGTGGTGTGGGCTCAATAATGGTGCAGCTATTAAAGCAGCGCACTAAATTAAATATTATTGCCAGTGCTTCTCGTGCTGAAACAATATCGTGGTTAGAAGATCTAGGTGCCGACACTATTGTTAATCACCGTAACCCGTTAAGTGAAGAGTTTGCAGCTAAAAAATTAAGCGAAGTGGATTACGTTGTTAGCTTAAACAATACAGAGCAGCACTTACCTGAAATTGAAAAAGTAGTGAAGCCACAAGGCCAATTTGCCCTTATTGATGACCCTGAAACACTTAATATTGTGCCATTTAAAAACAAAAGCGTGTCGGTACATTGGGAGCTTATGTTTACTCGCTCGTTATTTAAAACCGACGACATGCAAGAGCAACACGTTATTTTAAATAACGTAGCCACTATGATTGACCAAGGGCTAATTAAAACTACGGTAGGTGAGCACTTAGGTAAAATTAACGCAGCCAATTTACGCAAAGCGCATCAGCATCTTGAATCGCAAACAGCTAAAGGTAAAGTGGTGTTAGAAGGCTTTTAAGCCCTTTAGCTAATATAGTTTTTTTGAGTATACCCAAGCCCCTAACGGGGCTTTTTTGTGGCTATTATTTATATAACTGGTTGTAATTAGGAATATGCTTTACCCAAAATGCAGGGCTGCCAATATACTCTTGTACAGTTTTTATAAATTCGCTCACTAGTGGCGTTTGTTTACGGTGAGGATACAGCGCATAAATACCTGTGCCCGATGCGCTGAGCTTATAATTAGTTAATAGCGGCACTAGCCCCATTTCGTCTATGGGTTTTTCTAGGTTAAATAAATCTAGCATCACATACCCTAAACCCGCTTTTGTGGCATCAAGCATGGCGCGTACATCGCTTACCTTATAGTTGCCTTTCATTTTGTGGGTTTTGTATTCATCACCATGAGGCTGGGTGCTTAATTTAATTTGATCTAGGCTTACATCGCCATTGCCATAAACCACCGCAGGTAAGGCGATAAGTTCTTCAGGTGTACTTGGCATACCATGACGTGCAATAAAGTCATTAGAGGCAACCAAAGCAAAGTGCATATCAGATATTTTTTTTGCCATTAGATTGGAGTCATTCAATTTGCCAATTCTAAATGCTAAATCGTAATGGTCGGCAATAATATCGTTGCGCTTATCATCAAGCATGAGGGTTATTTTTACCTCAGGGTATTTTTGCATAAATAAATTAATGGCCGGCTGCACATACTGCTGCCCAAAAAACATGCCCGAGGTAATGCGCAAAATACCTTTAGGTTTTGCTTGGTAGGAGTCGGCAATGCTATGAATATCACTGAGCGTATCAATTAAAATATGCGCTTGCTGGAGTATTTCCTCCCCTGCGGAGGTAAGCGAAAACGAGCGCGTAGAGCGATTAAGTAACTGAATACCTAAACTGCTTTCTAGCTTTTTAATTTGCTTTGAAAGCGATGAGTTGTCCATATCGTGCAGCGCCGCGGCTTTTGCAAATGAGCCTTGCTGCACTACATCAACAAATAACGCTAATTGGTTGGTGATTGACATCTCACTCTCCTAAATCCCAATAAGGTGTATCGGTGTAATAATTGCTCGCAAAATCAACAAACGCGCGCACTTTACTAGGTAAAAACTGCCTGTTTGCGTACACCATATAAAGCCCTATTGGCTCAGGCTCGTAGTCTTTTAATATACGTACTACTTTACCCTGTGCCAGCGCCTCACCAGCTATAAATGTTGGCTGCATGGCAATACCGCCACCTGCTATAGCGGCATTGAGTAGCAGGTCGCCATTGTTAGCAACTAGGTTACTTTCAAGCTTTAACTCGTTTTTAAGCTCGTTCGCTCCACGTAGCTTTTTGGTAGGCTCGGTGTGTGCGTAGCGTAAATAGTTATGCGATTGCAGCCCTTCTAAGCTAGTAGGCGTGCCGTGCTGCGCTAAATAAGAAGGAGAGGCAAACACCGCTAACCTAATAGGCGCTATTTTTTTAGCAATAAGTGATGAGCTTTTTAAAACCCCTATGCGTAGCGCTATATCAATACCTTGCTCAACAATATCAACAAACTGGTCGGTAAGGTTTAGATCTAATTTTAAATTTGGATAACGCTTTTGAAACTCAACCAATAGCGGTGCTAAGTGCTTTACCCCAAACGACATAGGGGCACTAATACTGAGCACACCAGAGACATTTTCGTTTAGGTTATCGAGCGAATTTTCCATGTCGTCTATATCGTCTAGCACCTGTAAACAGCGGGTAAAATAGTGATCTCCCGCCTCGGTAGTGCTTACTTTACGCGTGGTGCGGTGGAGTAATCGGGTAGCAAGTCCCTCTTCTAGCGCAGACACATACTTGCTCACAAGTTGCGGCGATATATCGAGCTTATCGGCAGCTTTAGAAAAAGACCCCTCTTGTACAACACTTACAAAAGTCTTCATGGTGGTTAGCTTATCCATTATTAGCAATGCCTTGTTTATAATTTTTAAATAAAGATCGTATTAATTATGTTTATAAAAACAGTTAAAGTCCACACATCGCATTTTTGCACAGATAGTGAGTTTTTATAGCGTCATAAACACATTTTTTTGCGTAAATAACTATTTATTTACAACAAAATGGAGTTAATACGTGCTACTGCAGCAATCACGCTTCTTTTTATCCATTCTAACGCCAAGTCGGGTTTATTAATAATGCAGTATCGCTGTACGTGAATAAGCACGCTTATATTTTTATTAATGACTAAGAGATAAAGCCATGAAAAGATTAAACAACAAAGTAGCCCTCGTTACTGGTGCAGCACAAGGTATTGGCGCTGCTTACGCAAAAGGTTTAGCTCAACAAGGCGCTAAAGTTGTGCTTGCTGATTTAGCCGACCTAGCGCAGCCGTAGCTGAAATTATTGCCGCTGGCGGCCAAGCAATAGGCTGCAAAGTAGATGTAACGAATAGTTAATCGTTAGATGCCATGGTAAAACAAACCGAAGCTGAATTTGGCCCGGTTGAAATATTAGTTAACAATGCCGCTATATTTGCTGCGCTTGAGCTTAAGCCATTTTGGGAAATATCTGAAGACGAATGGGATTTAGTTATGCGCGTAAATGCCCGCGGGCCTTTTCAGTGTACCAAAGCAGTGTTGCCTAGCATGCGTAAATTAGGTCGCGGTAAAATCATTAACATTGCATCGGGTACATTTTTACGCGGTGCACCTATGTTTTGCCATTATGTGGCATCTAAAGGCGCGGTTGTTGGGCAAACACGTGCGTTGGCCACTGAGCTTGCTAACGATAATATTTTAGTTAATTGCCTATTAGTTGGCTTAACCGAAAGCGAAGGCGTTAAAAATAACGCACAGTTTGATAAAGCTAAAAATAGCACACTAGGCTCACGAGTAATTAAACGTGCAATGGAGCCTGAAGACTTACTTGGCCCTATTTACTTTTTAGCCAGTGAAGACAGCGATTTTATGACCGGACAATGTATTAACGTTGATGGTGGCGCAATTAACTACTAACACGCCTGATTGCTTATTTAGTGTTAATTTAAAAGCCGATGTTTACGCATCGGCTTTTTAACGAGGGGGTAAATAAAAATGAGTTTAACAATACTGTATTTATAATATCTCAATGGGCGCTTTATTTATTAACAAAATAAAAGCCAATAGAATAAGGGTATATTAATAAAATCCTTAGGTATTACCATGGCTCAACCTGCACTATTTATCTCTCACGGTTCACCTATAATGGCCGTACAGCAATCGCCAACGTCTGACTTTTTAAAAGCGCTTGGCAAGTCACTCAACACGCCACGCGCTATTGTTATTTTTTCGGCGCACTTTGATATGGCCCACGATGAAGCAGCTCATAATATTGTAATAACCGCAGGGCAAGCGCCTGAAACCATTCACGACTTTTACAATTTTCCTGCGCATATGTATAACATTAAATACCCTGCGCCAGGTCACCCTGAGCTTGCGGGTAATATTGCAACGCTATTTAAAAATAAAGGCATTACAGCAATACTCGATGAACGCCAAGGCTGGGATCATGGTGTATGGATACCACTGCGCTTAATGTACCCGCAGGCAAATATTCCTATTGTACAAGTGTCTATAAATACTCGATTAGGCGCAAAAACCATGTATGAATACGGGCAGTTACTTGCCCCACTTCGCGACGATAATATATTAATTATTGGCTCTGGCGGCATTAGCCACAACCTACGAGAAGTGTTTAAAACCCCTGCTACACCTAACCGTGTACAAATGGTAAAAGCGTTTACCCAATGGGTTGAACACGCGCTTTTAGCGCAAGACACGCCCGCACTTTTAAATTACTTAACCGATGCACCCCACGTGTTATTTAACCACCCTACCCAAGAGCATTTTTTACCGCTCTTTGCTGCTATGGGCGCAGGCGGCAAGCAAGTTGAAAAACTCTTTAGTGATATTGAAATGGATATTTTAGCGCTTGATACCTATAAGTTTTATTAATTTTAATCAGTACAGTGCAAGCGCCTTGTGTTTTTTTAATCAAAGTGTAATGGGGGTTTACAAAGCGTATGTTGGGTTAAGAGCAGCAAAGCCCAACATAAAGTTATAAAGTGGGCTTTAACGCAGCTTTTTAATGTAATTAGATGTGGCGCTATTTTTATGCGCGTCACCATAAATAATTGGTGACGGATAGTATTCTGCGTCTAACTGTATGGTGGAGGCAACATCTTCACCAAAATAATCAGCAATAAAAGCAAGGCACATATCCATACCTGCTGAAACACCCGCACAAGACCAAATATTGCCATCTTTTACAAAGCGATCTTCAACTACGGTTACGGTGTTATCTTTTTTAAGGTGCTCTAAAAAAGCCCAGTGGGTGGTTACTTTTTTATGCTTAAATAGCCCCGCTTTTTGCATTAAATACATACCAGTGCAAATAGATAAAACACTGTGGCAGTTTTCAGCTGTTTTTTTAAGATAATTAATAACGTCAAGGTCTTCCATTGCTATACGTGCACCACTACCGCCAGGTACAAATAATACATCGGGCTGCACTGGGTCAGTAAAATGATAATCGGCACTAAAACGCATGCCGTGCTCACCTGAGGGAGTCATAGAATTTAGCGATATTAATTTGGGTTTTTCACATAATCCCTTTTCTGCCAGCAGGCCTATTAGTTCCCATGAACCAACTAAATCCAGCTCTTCAACTTTGTCGTAAATTAAAAAATATATTTTCATACTATGTTATTTAGTCCTTTAATTTGTATCGTTTTTAAATAATAGGCGCTGCAATCGTGTTGTAAACTTTATTAATTTGAGCAATCGTTCAAAGTAAGTTAAGCTCAAAACGACTAACCTACAAGTATCTTAAATTTATTGGGAGCAAACATGGCAACCACACTCGCATTTGACGTATACGGTACGCTTATAAACACTCACGGCGTGCTGTCTTTACTTGAAGATATGATAGGCGATACCGCGCAAAACTTTTCAAATACATGGCGCGAAAAACAATTAGAGTATTCGTTTAGGCGTGGGTTAATGCAAAACTATATACCGTTTTCGTTATGTACCAAACATGCCCTAGATTACGCGTGTTTAGCGCATAAAACGCAGCTCAGTGATGATCAAAAGCAGCAATTGCTTGAGCAGTATAAAATTTTACCCGCCTTTGACGATGTTAAAAAAGGCCTTGAGCAACTTAAAGCGCAAAACTACCGATTGTTTGCATTTTCTAATGGCGCTGCTGATGCTGTTAATAAATTGCTCGAAACTGCAGATATTAGTGAGCTTTTTGAAGGTGTAGTAAGTGCCGACGATATGAAAACATTTAAGCCAAACCCAGGTGTTTACAGCCATTTCTTACGCGAAACAAATTCAACGGGCGCAAACACCTGGCTTATTTCGAGTAACCCGTTTGATATTACCGGCGCTATTTCACATGGTATGCGCGGAGCATGGATAAAACGCTCTGAGGATTCTATTTTTGATCCGTGGGAAATTCAGCCAACCACCGTAGCCACCGATCTAGTGGATTTAAAAAATAAGCTTGAAGATATCAATTAAGCTGCATTTTTACTTTTATATCCCTCTTTAGCACTTAAGGTTTAACCGAGTTGTAAAGGGGGTTTACTTCTTATAGTGGTACTGCCCACTTATAATACGTTCGCTTTTTGCTACCCCCTCTCATCTCTCAACTCTTATATTTTAACTATCGCACTATTTTACAAACTGTCATTATTTAGCACGCATTATGGCACCCTGTCATAGCTCATTTTATACACTTTGTTAGTTTTAAAAGTAATTCCTTATAACTAATCAGTCACTCCTAATTGCGAAAATAAACCTATATCTAACCCTTAATCATTATTGTAAATGCAAATTGTTACCATTAAGATCCTCAACCCCAATACAAGTACAACCAAGGAGCGAATATGTCACAATTACAATCGGCGCAGCTCAGCCCTGTCGAAAATAAAGCAATATTTGAGCAAAACGGGTTACCTCCTCAATTTAATCTCGATCAGTTTATTAACTACCAAATAGCGTCGTTGCAGGGGCTTTCGGCTGTACAACAAGCTATGGCTAAAGCGCAAAAGCCGTTTTCTGGCGTGTCTGTTAATACGCTTGCCGCCACTGTAAATGATGTCGATTTAGCCAAACCTCTAGCTGATTTCCCAGCGGTATTAAACGAGCTTAAAAGTGTGTATTTAGATCACGCTGTGTATTTTCATCATCCGCGTTATATGGCGCATTTAAATTGCCCCGTTACGTACCCTGCGGTTGTGGCTGAGCACATCATTGGCGCAATCAATACGTCGGTAGACACCTGGGATCAAAGCGCTGGCGCGACCCTTATTGAACAAAAATTAATTGATTGGAGCTGTGAAAAAGCAAAATTACCTAGCACTGCTGATGGTGTTTTTACCAGTGGTGGTACGCAATCGAACTTAATGGCCATGCTTGTTGCTCGCGAAGTTGCAGTGAGCCGCTATGCACCTAATCATGAAGTAAAACTGCAAGGCTTGCCTGAAGTAGCCTCACGTTTTCGTATTTATTGCTCTGAGGTTGCACATTTTAGTATTCAAAAGGCAGCGGCATTACTGGGCCTTGGTTATAACGCGGTAGTGCCCGTGGCTACAAACAATAAAATGCAAATGGATATGGACGCACTTAACCACGCAATTGCGGATTCTAAAGCTAAGGGCGAATTACCTATCGCTGTGGTAATTACCGCAGGTACAACCGATTTTGGCTCAATTGACCCTGTTGAAGACATAGCAAAACTTGCTAAAAAAGAGCAGCTTTGGTGCCATGTTGACGGCGCATACGGCGGCGGATTATTGGTAAGCGAGCATCACCGAAGTGCCCTAAACGGCATAGAACAAGTAGATTCAATTACCATTGATTACCATAAATCGTTTATGCAGCCGGTTAGCTGCAGTGCTTTTTTATTAAGTGACAAACGCCACTTTAGCCATATTACCCTTTACGCTGACTATCTAAACCCGCTTGCTGAGGCCGGCAATGGCACGCCAAATTTAGTTGATAAAAGCTTACAAACCACACGCCGTTTTGATGCCTTAAAACTGTGGTTAACACTGCGCACCATGGGTGAAGCGCCACTTGGGCGAGCGTTTGATAAAGTAATTGGCCTTGCTCGTCAAACCCATATTGTGCTTAACGACCACCCTGATTTTGAAGTTATAAATTACCCAGAGCTTAGCGCACTGGTATTTCGCTTTGCGCCAGAGGAGCTAAAACATAACCCCGATTTACTAGACACCCTAAACCTGCACGTACGCCAAACATTCTTAAATACTGGTGAAGCCATGATTGCGCGCACCAAAATTAACGGCCGTCATTACCTTAAATTTACGTTACTTAATGCCCAGTGCCAATTGAGCGATGTGCGCGCCGTGCTTGAACAAATTAGCACTATTGCGTGGCAAACGTATAAGGAGCAAAAATAATGAGTAACCAACCTTATGACTTTATAGCCATTGGCCTTGGCCCATTTAATTTATCGTTAGCGTGTTTAAGTGAGCCACTGGAGGACGTGAAAAGCTTATTTTTAGAGCAGCGTAGCCAATTTGATTGGCACCCTGGAATGATGCTAGAAGGTGTTACCTTGCAAACGCCGTTTATGTCTGACTTGGTGACCCTTGCAGACCCTACCAGCAAGTACAGTTTTTTAAATTATGCCAAGCTTAATAATCGCTTATACCCATTTTATATTCGCGAGAGCTTTTTTTTACTGCGTAAAGAGTACAACCTCTATTGCCAGTGGGTGTGCTCGCAGCTTAGCAACGTAAGCTTTGAGCAAAGTGTAACTAAGGTTGAGTTTTGCCAGCAAAGTGAGTGCTATACCGTTACCTGTAAAACCCCAAATGGGGAGCAGCACTATGTTACGCGCCACTTAGTGCTTGGCACCGGCCCTGCCCCATATATCCCTGATTGTGCAGTGCAAAGTAATTCTAATAATGTACTGCACAGTAGCGATTTTTGCCACCGCCTTGATGAGCTAAAAGCGGCTAAACGCGTTACGGTTGTAGGGGCTGGGCAAAGTGCTGCTGAAATTTATCACACCTTATTACAACAAGCTGTGCCACAAGGCTTACAACTAGATTGGATTGCGCGATCGCCACGTTATTTTCCGCTGGAATACACTAAACTCACCCTTGAAATGACCTCACCTGAATATGTTGATTACTTTTATAATTTAAAAACTGAGCAACGAGATTGGCTTAATCAAAATCAAAAAAACTTATTTAAAGGCATTAATGGCGATTTAATTAATGACATTTTTGACACCCTTTACGCGCAAAGCCTAGATGGGCCCATTTCTACCACATTTAAAACTAACAGCAAGCTTACTAATACACGTAAAAGTGCTGGTCGCTTAGTCACTGAGTTTTATCATCAAGAGCTAAATGAAGCCTTTGAAATAAAAACCGATTACTTAATTTGTGCCACAGGCTTTAAATACAAGCGCCCTGCTTTTTTAAACCCCATTGCACAGCAACTCCCAGAAGATGAACAAGGCCGCTACTTAGTTAGCCGCGAGTATGCGGTAGATAGTGAACAAAAACGTATATTTGTACAAAATGCAGAGCAGCACACCCATGGCTTTGTAACCCCCGATTTAGGCATGGCGTGTTATCGCAACAGTATAATTTTGCGCGAAATACTCGGTTCTGCGCCGTATCAGGTTGAACAAAAAATTGCTTTTCAGTGTTTTGATTTAAGCGATGTAGAAACCCATTCACAGCAAAAGAGTAACGCCGCATGAGTTTACGTTTAGCGCTTATTTTGCTTACGGTTATTTCGGTCGTGTGCGACACCTTATTACTGCCGTTTTATCCGCAATTTTTTGCCAGCGAATTTTCTGTAAGTAACCCCACACTTATTGGCGTGTTTGTAGCTAACTGTTGTATTACCGTTATGCTCGCGCTGCCACTGTGGGCAAAGGTAGCCAAAAAATACCACGAGCTGGCTCTTTGGCTTGTAACTCAAGTGATTGCCGCCTGCTTTGGTTTACTTTGTTATTTTGCAACTAACGTGTGGGAATTTTGGTTTTATTATCAGCTTATGTTGGTGCTTAAAGCCAGTTACCTGCTTATTTACCCGTTTGCACTGCGTTTAGAGCAGCAAAGTAAGCATCTTTCTATTATTGGCTTGTTTTCGGTACTTATGCACTTTGGTGCTATTGGCGGCGCGTTAGTGGGCGGGTACTTTTTTAGTATAAATGCACCGCGTTATGCATTGTTATTAAGTGCTGCGGGCGATGTTATACAAGTGCTGTTGTGCGCCTATTTAATGGTGAGCTTAAAGTTAGGTATTTATCAGCACGCGATTGAAAGCGAAAAACCGCGTACTCGTACGCCGTACTTTATTTGGCAATTTTGCTTTATAAGCGTGGTGGTTTATTTTAGCGCGTTTTTAATTAGGCCGTTTTTTACGACCCACTGGCAAGGTATGAGCGCGCAAAGCAGTGCATTCCAAAGTGCGCTTGTGTACGCCATTCCTGCTTTTGCAGCCCTACTTATGCTGTTGTTTAACCACTTTAGGCAGTACTTACCTCTTCCTACGCTTAGCCGCACTAGCACGCTATTGTGTGCACTTATTTTTGGCGCTATTGGGCTTTATTTACAGGCGCAAGAGTCGGTGTGGTTAGTGGTTAGCTCACGCGTTTTATACGGTATAGCATTGTTTCAGGTCATGGTTTTATTAGAAGTGATGCTGTTTGCTAAAAGCGAGCCTGCTCACTACGGCAGTGATTTTGCCAAAGTGCATGTTGCGCAAAATATTGGCGTTATTTTAGCGTCGTTATTAGTGGGCATGAGCGTGGAATATTTTAATACCACCGTGCCTTTTTACTTTGCTGCCATTGGCTTTGCAAGCCTTGGCGCTATTTTGCTATGGCGCGTTAAATTTGTTGGCCAAGCTGCACACACAGCCACTTAATAATTAAAAAGATTTAGGAGTTTTTATGTATTTTTCATCTTTTGTAACCACGTTACAACACACAGGTAATGTGACTATGCGGTTACTACAGCAAAGCGATATGCCCATAATTTGCCAGTGGCTTGCTCTGCCTTACGCCCATTTTTGGGGTATGAGTAAACACACACACGAGCAAATGTGCAGCGCCTACCAAGATATAATTAACAACCCGCACCATCATGCCTATGTTATTGAGCAAAATAATGAGCTGCTTGCCTTAGTTGAGCTTTACAGCCCAAAGCACGACAAACTACTCGCAGCCGCCTATGAGGTAATGCCAAACGATACCGGCATGCATATTTTACTTGCCCCAAATACACAGCCTAAACGCCATTTTAGTTTTGAAATAATGCAGTGCGTATTGCACAGTATTTTTACTCATAATGCCGATGCACGCGTAGTAGTAGAGCCTGACATTGCCAATAGTAAAATTCATACCTTAAATAAGCGTTTAGGCTTTGTGCATACTAAGCAAATAACCCTTGGTGATAAAAACGCCTACCTTGGGTTTTGTAATAAAGCTGCGTTTGAAACGCACGTTAATTTACATCACAAAGCGCAAACGCCAATAAACACCGACTATATAAAGTTTGACCACTGGCAATGGGCAAACAGGCACTTACAAAGTAAAGCCATTAGCGAACTGGTACACGAGCGCTTATTGGTTGCAGAGCAAACCCCACAAGGTTTTAAAGTAAATATTGAAGGGGGTTATTTTATATTTAATGGCCGTGCTATGGCGCTTAATCATATAGATATAGACGAGCCAAGCTTATGCTTTTATAACCTTAATAATGAGCAAGCAGAGCTTGATGTACTGCACTTTTTTAGTGTACAAGGCCCTGCGCTGGGTTTAACTGGCGAGCGTTTAGCCACTTACCTTGAAGAGCTTAACGCCACACTTGCGAGTGCCTGTTATAAACGCGAAAACAACACTCTTAGCGCAGCCGAACTTGCGCAATTAGGGCTACAACAAATAGAGGCCGCAATGAGCGAAGGCCACCCCGCGTTTGTGGCTAATAATGGCCGTATTGGTTTTAGCAAAACCGACTTTTTGCGCTATGCGCCAGAGGTGGGTAAACCGTTTAAAGTATTGTGGTTAGCGGCGCATAAAACAGTATGTGATTTTGCTTATAGTGAATACTTTAGTGATTACCCAAGCCATATTAGTGGTGAGCTTGATTTAACCACCCGTGATGCGTTTAACAAAGCGCTAAAAACGCAAAACCTAAACCCCGACGACTACCTATTTATGCCTGCCCACCCGTGGCAATACCAACATAAATTAAGTGTGGTGTTTGCCAACGAGTTTGCCTATAACCGCTTAGTGTATTTAGGTGAAGGCGACGATTTATATCAAGCGCAGCAATCTATTCGCACCTTATATAACTGCTCGCATCCGCATAAGCCGTATTTAAAAGTGGCGCTGTCTATTTTAAATATGGGGTTTATGCGCGGGCTTTCGCGCGCTTATATGGCGGTAACCCCGGCTATAAATGATTGGGTGTTTAATAAAGTAAACTACGACCCCACGCTTAGTGCGTGCAATTTTACAGCACTAAGAGAGTACGCCACCTTAGGGTATTCGCATCATACCTTTGAGCAAAGCGCGTTGGACGATACACCGTACCGTAAAATGTTTGCCTGTTTATGGCGCGAAAACCCAAACCATAACTTACAAAATAATGAGCAGCTCACCACCATGGCCGCCCTACTGCACCTAGATAACAACGGTAAAAGTATGGCAGGTGCATTAATAGATCAAAGTGGTTTAAGCACACATGCTTGGCTGCAACACTATTTTAACGCCTATCTTATACCGTTGGTGCATAGTTTTTATGCCCATAAATTAGTGTTTATGCCGCACGGCGAAAACCTTATTTTAAAGCTTAAAAATTCAGTGCCTGTGGGCGCTTACATGAAAGACATAGGTGAAGAAGTGGCGCTGCTTAATAGCACTGAACCTTTACCTGATGAGGTTTCGCGTATTCATATTGCTATGCCAAAAGAGCTTGAATTACTGAGCATATTTACCGATGTATTTGACTGCTTTTTTAGATACCTAGTGGCTATTTTAGTAAGAGAAGAGCGCATTACCGAGCACGACTTTTGGCACGGCGTTGCGCAAAGTGTTAAAGCGTATCAACAGGCTAACCCTGCCTTAAATGCGCGTTTTAAAGAGTATGACTTTTTTAGTGATGAATTTGCACACTCTTGCTTAAACCGCTTGCAGCTTGGCAATAATAAACAAATGGTTGATTTAACCGACCCAGCAGGCAGTTTACAGTTTGCCGGAAGTTTAAATAACCCGGTATCGGCAAAGTTGTATGGTTAAGCCTGTAACCCTTGCGCACTTTTTATTTTTCCCAGGTGAGCCAGCTACTGCGGCTCACCCAAGCTTACATTTAGTGCGCACATTAGCGATTAATTGCAAGGCACATTACCCACATGCGCCAGGGCAATTTATTAGCCGGCATTTATATTTGCAGCTTTGTTGGCAAACTATTTATGCCTATTGTTATTGGCATACTTCTAAACAAAATGCACATAACCCCACGCAATTACAGCTTAAAATTAATGGCGCTTATAGCCGAGGGTTTAACCTCAGCGGTGCGCCTATATTAAGTAAAGCTGAGCAAAACACTGCACTTATTGAGTTTATTAGCTGTGTAGGTAAGTGGATCAATACAGATTATGCGCTGGGAAAAAAAGAGCAAGGGCGCTTATTAATCGACACCCTTAACAGCGCATTTGAGCGCGCCCATAGCTTAAATTTAGCAAGCGCTGATCACACTACACATTGCCATCAGCAGCTACACAATTTAATCAGCAATGACTTTAATTTAAACACCCCATTTAAATTAACGGCCGGTCGCTTAACGTGCTGTCGTTATTATTTAGCTGGTTACAGCAAATGCCAAACCTGCCCTAAAAAGGATATTAAAACCAATGAACACACGTCTTAAAACGATAGACCTTGCCCGAGGTGCGAGCGTTTTTATTATGATTTTGGTACACACCCTATGGATGTACTCGAGCACAACGCTTCAAAGTGAGAGCCTATTTGGTGCTGTTATTCATATACTTGGCAAAGGCACAGCCTCGTTTTTGGTGGCAATGGGGCTGTCTATGGCGCTTTCGCGCAGGCAAACCCCCATGTTATTAATTAAGCGTGGTATACAGCTTTTACTCCTTGCGTATTTGATGAATGTGGCAAAGTTTTGGCTACCCATTGAGGTATTTAATACCATGCCCGAGGCATTTATAAATGCCTATGGCTGGCAAAGCCCGCTCAGTGCTGGGCAGTTACAATTTATGGTGTTAACCGGTGATATTTTACAACTTGCTGGGGTGAGCTTAGTGCTGTTTGGCGCGCTTAATATTGCCCGCTGGAAAACCACATGGATTGCATGTTTAGCCATGGCTATTGCACTTGTAAGCCAGTTAGTTAGGGGGCAGCAGTTTGCGCTTTCGCCTTACATTAGCGATTTGTTTTTTGCTAATAACTACCAAGTTTATTTTCCGGTATTTCCATGGGTAAGCGCTATATTAACCGGCTACGTGCTTGGGCGTGTATATATAAATAGCCAGCATAATGCAGCGTATTTATTTAATGTGTGTGCAAAGTTAGGGGCTGCATTATTAGTGATTGGTTCAGTGTGGTTATTTATTGATTTTAAAGGCCAGTTTGGTAACTTTTTTCACTTAAATGGCGGCGGTATTATTTATTTAGTGGGTTTAAATTTATGTGCGTTAGCGGCCATAGAGTATGTATTTGCTAATAAATTCAACGGCCCTATTACACGGGCTCTTTTGTATGCGAGCAAACATGTAACGGTCCTTTACATTATTCAGTGGGTGCTTATTTGCTGGTTTATGGGAGTGTTTGGTTATCATACGCAGTCGCTTGTGCCAACGCTGTGCCTAATGGCGCTTATGAGTTTACTCACTTTTGCAGTACACAAAATGTATTTGCAAACTAAGCTAACCTTATTTGGTTTTAAGCAAAAACCTAAACGTGCAGCTTAAACTGTAAAGGGGCTTTACGGGCGCGGTTACACGCGCCCTAGCCTGCCTTTATTGCTTCAATTACTGTATTCATGCGCTTTGCCATTGGCCTATTTCGGTGATGGCACACATAAATATTTTCGCTAATCGGATTAGCTAAGTGGTGCGTTTTAATAAGCGCAGGTTTATTAAATGCGCTAACGGCATGCGCAGGTAAAACCGTAAAACCTAGCCCTAAACTGACCGGCTCCAGTATTAAACTTATCTGGTTAGAAAACCCCGTGCGTTTAATTTGATCAACATGTTCAAACTCACTGTAGTTTTCGCTTAGTAATAGCTGCGCGTGGTGTTTTGCATCGGGGTGGCCAATAAAGCCAAGCTCACATAAAACCTCCCATGTTGGGTTTTTAATATGTGCGGGGGTGACAAGTAATAAAGCTTCTTGACCAATTTTGTGGCTGGTAACTTCGCTAAGCGTGGGGGCTTGGGTTAAAAAGCCTATGTCGGCACTGTGGTTTGCCACCGCTTGCTCTACACTGGTATTAGGTGCAAAGCGATAATCAATATTAAGCTCGGTATGCTCAGCCTGTAATGCTAATAATTGGCTATAAAATTGTAGCCCACAACTACCAGGCGATTGTATTTTTACTAGGCCGCTGTAAGGCGAGTCATCTTTTAATTGTTGTTCTAAAAATTGCCATTCTTTTAATAACAAGCTGCCTTGCTGATACAAATTTTGCCCACGTACGGTAAGGGTAAATTGTTTGCCATGGCGCTCTAATAGCGCGCAGTTTACTTGCTGCTCTAGCTTTTTAATGTGCTGACTTACGCCCGATTGGGTCATAAAAAGACGCTCGGCGGTTTGGGTAAAATGATTTACCTCAACCAACGTACAAAACGTATTTAACCATGTTGGATTTATCATTACAAAACGTACTCAAAACGATGATTAATGATAATTTTACTTAATAAGTACGGGTTCGTAAACTAACTCCATCAACTAATCACAGTTAAAGAGGAAGCATTATGAGTCATACATATCCACGTAGTTTTTCGCACATTGGTATTTCAGTACCAGATGTTGAAAAAGCCGTAGAGTTTTACACTAAGGTGATGGGCTGGTACACCATAATGGAGCCTACCGTGATCACTGAAGATAACAGCCCCATTGGCGAAATGTGTACCGATGTATTTGGTCCAAATTGGGAAAAATTTAAAATAGCGCACCTTTCAACAGGCGACCGCATTGGTGTAGAAATTTTTGAATTTAAAGACCAAGAAAACCCTAAAGACAACTTTGAATACTGGAAAACCGGTATCTTCCATTTCTGTGTACAAGACCCAGATGTTGAAGGCTTAGCGGAGCGCATTGTTGCTGCAGGTGGTAAAAAACGTATGCCAGAGCCACGTTACTACTACCCTGGCGAAAAGCCGTACCGCATGATCTACATGGAAGACCCGTTTGGTAACATCCTTGAGATTTACAGCCACAGCTACGAGCTTATTTACAGCGCAGGCGCTTATTAAACGTAGCTCGTTTAAAAAAGTTTAGCTAAAAACAAAGGCCGCAGTATTTATTTACTGCGGCCTTTTTGTTTTAAATAGACTTGTAGATTATTAATTTGGCTAATTTAGGGATTGTTACTGCTAAATAAGAAAACAATTAAAATTAAAATGACACCCATTTCAAATGCTTTTAATTAAGATATACATAAGCACAAAAATAGCAGTGACACTAAAAACGACACCAGTTAAAAAACCAGACTCCCCTTCCTTACACCACGTACCAAGTGAAAACTGTTTATTACATTCTTGCTTTAATTCAAAAACACTCATGTTCTTATTTGTTTTCAAACGATAGCCAGGAAGAAAAATCTCACCAACTCTAAGTGCACTAAAGAGATTAAGGTAAAACAAAATGACCAATAGAACCGATATTAAGCTAACCATTTTAGGTCCTTATAATCCAATCAAAATTTTCAATAAATCTATCTACCTATTATTACAGCAATAAAATCTAATATAGTAGCCTTCATTGCATGTATCAGAAAGGTGGATCTGACTATAAACTCAATTAAAATGACACCCATCTTAAATTCTTCACAAGAATATAATTTATTTAAGCTGACACCCACTTTAATTATTTCAAAAAATCGACTTAATTAAATGGCTAATTTAAAAATATGTAAGCTCAAGACATATTAAAAGGCATATACTGCGGTTATTTTAAAAAATGTGCTGATATTTATGTATTTAACTAAATTGAGGGCACGCTGAAACCAGCATTTAGGCTGTTTTTTAAATGAAAGAAGGGTTTTTTAGGCTAGTAGCTTTTCGCAATTACTAAAATTAACTCGTCGCTTTTTATTTAAATGCTCGCAGTAATTTACATGTGATTGCGGCTTACCTACAGCGCCATGAAATACGCGTGTAAAGTCTTTAGTGAGTTTTAACCAGTTCTCTGGTGCTATGTTTACTCTTTCTAATAAAGGGAGCTGAGTGCTTTCAATAAAACCTGGTTTATCATCGCGAATAATGCGCCCTGTGAGCTCAACTAATTCGAGGTAATATTTAAGCTCGAACGGTAAACCTATAGGCATAAATTTACAGGGTTTACCTGCAAATTTTAAAAGTTGTTTGGGTTGCTTTGCGTTTTTAGCGCCCTGAATGCGCTTTTGCACGCTGGTGAAGTTTGAGCTCTCGGGGGTTTTAGCTACTTTTGCTCTTATTGGGTTTAAATCAACGTAAGCCATGCAAGCTGCAAGGGCTGCTTCATCAAGAAGAGCTTGTGATTTAAATCGCCCTTCCCAAAATCGGCCAGTGCATTTATCTTCTTTATTAGCTTTTCGGGCAATGTGTTCGTTTAAAACGCGCATAAACCAGCTAATGCTAGATAACCTTTCTCTGTATTGAATAATAGTTTGGCTTAAAAAGTATCGCTCTGTACTGCTAAGCGCCTCACCTTGTAAAAATTTTTGTGTAAGTGGTGTGCCTTTACATAGCTTATGCCAGCGTAGCAATATAGCCTTGTCATTCAACCTATTCGCTTTTTTATCATCAACATAAAGCACAATATGCGTGTGATTACTCATAATTGCATAAGCACATATATCAATACAAAATATTTTAGCGAGGCTAAATAGCTTTTGATGAACCAATTAAGAAAGTAGATGCTTATTGCGTAAAGTGCAAAAATAAAGGTGGGTGTCATTGTAAGAGTAAAATTTCACTCGGGAATTTTTTCATATTTAGTTAAGCTTTAGCTTAGTCAAACATAATCATTAGCCTTAATTTAGGAGTTTACGTGTTAGAAGCACTATTTGTATATGGCACCTTGTGCCCAGGGCATCCGAACGAACATATTCTTGCCAATATTGGCGGTACGTTTGAGCAAGGCAGTGTAGTTGGCAATTTAATTAACGAGGGCTGGGGCGCCAAAATGGGCTTTCCTGCACTGGTATTAGACGAAACAGGCCAAGAGATAAATGGCTATGTGTTTAGCTCAACTAATTTAAAAGATCACTGGCATGTGCTCGATGAATTTGAAGGCGATGCGTACTCACGCATTTTAACGCAAATAAAATTGTTAAACGGCGAATACGTTCTGGTAAATGTATATGCTCTTAACGTTAAGTAATCTATATAGCAGCGCTTTTTAAGCTAAAGCGCTGCTAGAATTTTTTAATTAACTGAAAAATCGCGAGTTTCTAAATAGCTTGGTACGCTTTTAAAACAGGCCTGTAACTTACTTGCAAGCGCTGTGGTTACTGGCGCATCACATTTTAATTTGCCATTATATTTTCCGTTAGTTAGTGCTACTAAACTGAGTGAGTCATAACTTGGTTTACTTTGTATTTTATGAATTATCAAGCCTTGCTCTGCTGAAACCTTTATTAAATCAAACTCTTCTTTTGCAGGTTGTGTTATAGCGAGCTTTTTTACATATAACGGACTTTTAAAGGTCAGCTTTGTCGAAAACAAAGCCGTACCTTCGCGCTCAAAATGGCCATTAAACACAGTGGTGTTTAATGTGGGTGTCAGCTTATTTATTAATAAATTCAAATCAAATTTGGTTGGTAAAATGGTGATCTGAGTTTGTTTTTTTAGTGATTCGTTTAGTGCTTTTTTGATTATTTTAAGATGGGTGTCATTGGTAGTTACTTCGTACACTATTTGGTAGTTGTGTGGGGGGGCGTATAAAGGCATGTGGCTGGCAAGTACTTTATCGCCGGCTAATATAAGCGCCATACCATGAAACCCCACATAGCCGTGGGCTTTATGTGTATTGTGTGCCTTGTGCTGAGGGTCGCTTGCTAGTGCTGCACTTGAGAATAAAATAAAAATTAGCAGTATGTGTTTCATGTTAATGCTCAAAAATAAATATAGCGCCACTATAAGTCGATTTTTATGTATTAATAATCGATAATAAGTTATTAGTTGTTTCCTTTTAATCAATACGGTTTGGCGCTATGCATTTAGATGACATTGAAAAAGTAATTCATATGGCGGGTTCGCAAAACCTGCACACAACCGCTAAGCATTTTAATATTACCCCAGGGGCGCTGTCTAAAACGCTGAAAAAGGTTGAGGCAAACTTAGCCACGGAGCTGTTTAATCGTGTGGGGAAAACCTTAGTACTTAATGATAAAGGCAAAGAGTTTGTTAAGCACAGTAGTGATTTAGTTCATAATTACCAGCAGCTTACTAGCCGCTTTAAAAGCGATAATCATAAATTTAATGCGGTTATTGCAGGCCCTGCCATTTTACTTAAAAGTGGCCTTAAAAAGCTGCTTACACCTCTTAGTAACCTGCCCTGCTCGGTGCGTATTAATAATGTGTTTGAAGGTGAAGCCATAAGCCAAGTTGCATCAGGCGCGGCGCATATTGCGCTAGTAACTCGCGAGGCATTAAATAACAGCTCACATACCAATTTAGTGGCGGTTGATGTATTTAATACTGGGTTTAGTGTGGCTGGGGCCGCTGGGCATCAGCTAGTAAAAACTGGCTCTTTAACGCTCAATAAAAACCAATTATTAGAGCTTGCTTTTGCATGCCCATTGTTTTCACCCCTGTGCGGCCTTGAGCAAGGTATAGGCTCCGACGGCTGGCAAGATAATATTGCACCGCGCAATATTGTATTTAGATGTAGCGATTACAGTGCATTAATAGAGGTGGTTCAAAGTGGCTTGGCGTTGGCGTATTTACCTAACTTTGTGATTGATGATTTAGGGCTTACAAAATTAACTGTAAAGGGGGTTAACAGTCATTACAGTGAAAGCATTGTAATGATATACAAACCTTCAAAGGCCGATGGTTGGCTTAATAAACTTATGCACACTTTATAAATGGGCTTAAAAATATAAAGCGCCTTAACCACTACATTAAGACGCTTTAGGATGAAAACTTTAATTAGCTAGCTATTAAAAGTTATACGCTAACGACATTTTAAATTGAGTTGGCGCACCTGGGTAAACCCATAAAGCGTTGTAGCTGCTTTCGGCGTAATCTTCATCAAAAATGTTATTAACACTTATATTAAGCTCGGTTTGTTCGGTTAAGTTAACGTTGCCAAATACGCCTACTAATTGGTAGCTTGGTAGCCTAAAACTTAAATCGGCGGCATCACCTAAACGGCTGCTGGTGTATTGGTAGCTTGCACCAAACTCAAGCTCTTTACCCATTACAGCTGTTTGGTGGCTAAGCGTAAGGTTTAAGTTATTTTTTGGTACATTAACCAGCGGGCTGCCTTTTTCAATTGGCACGCCCCAATCGGCATTAATAATGTCGTTTGCTGTGGTGGCATCTATATAGGCGTACGATAAGTTAAACGCGGTTGCATCAGTAATATAGGTGTTTAAATCAAGCTCAAACCCTTTACTATCGGCTTTACCAATAGGCGCTGAAAAACCAACGTTTACAGGGTCTGCCACTAACATATTACTTTTAGACGCATCAAAAAATGCCACAGTACCGTTTATGCCTAAGTATTCAAACTTAGCGCCAACTTCAAACGAGTCACTGTATTCAAAGCCAAACGGGTCGCCGCTTGCATCTGTGCCGCTTAGTGGCAAAAAGCCTTCTGAGTAACTGCTGTAAAAGGTGAGTGCGTTATTTAGCTCGTACACTACGCCAACACGAGGGCTTATTTGGCTTTCAGAGCTGGTCGAAAACACGCCGCTGTTGGTTTCTAAAATATCTTGGTCTACGCTGTCAAACCTTAGGCCCACTAATAGCTTAAATTTGTCGGTAATATCCATTTGGTCTTGAACATAAATACCGTATGCTTTTTGCTCTTCGTCGTTTTCGTAAAGCAGGCTTACTGCTGGGCGTTCTACATCGTAATTTGGCTCAAAAATATCAACGGTATAAGTGCCGTTACCGCCTCTATAGCGAGAAAGCGCAGTGCGTAAATCGTACTTGTATGCATCGGCACCTATTAATAAATGGTGCGTAATACCGGCTGTGTCTACACTGCCGCTTAGCTCAAACTTAACACTTAAATCTTCTACTTCGTAGTCGCGATAACGCTGCTGGCGAGTAAGTGTGCGGCCATCATCAAATAGCGATTGGCGCGATGGCGAAAGCTCAGCATCTGACGAAAACCCCGTTAACGTAGAGCTGCGGTAGTTTGCACCGGCCACTAAAGACCATTCATCGTTAATATCGTGATTTAAAGTAATTTGGTGCCCGCGCGAATACACCTGCGTGTCGCCATCGTTTGGGTTACCTAAATAGCGCGAGCTTGGTACGGTGTCAAAATCGTTATCGAGTACGACAACACCACGGTCAAATAACTGCGCTAAATCTACGTATTCAAACTCATAAGTCACACTGGTTGATGCGTTTATTTGATGATAAATAGACGGCGTAATTACCTTTTTATTGGTGTACACCTCATCGCGGTAGCTGTCGCTATCTTGCCACGCGCCATTTATTCTAAACGCGGTGGTGTCGTTAATGCCGTTAGTGTAATCGCCTTCAACGCGATTAAAACTGTCGCTGCCTAAGCTTAGTTTTAGCTCACCTTGCGGCTCAAACTGTGGCTTTTTAGTCACAATATTTACAGTACCGCCGGGCTCTGAGCGCCCATAAAGTGCTGAGCCAGGGCCTTTTAGTACTTCAATGTAATCAATGTTAGATACATCACGCGGGCCGCTAAAACCACGCCCACCGCTAAAGCCATTAATTAAATAGCCCGATGGCATGTTTTCGTTACCCGAAAGACCCCGAATAGAAAAGCTATCCCATAGTGCGCCACTGTTATTTTTACGCGAAATACTCGCTGAAAAATCGAGCGCGTCTTGTAATTTAGTAATGCCTTTTTGATCAAGCGCAGCACTGCTAACACTTACAATAGATTGCGGCATTTGCTTTTGAGGAATATCGCCACGGTATGCTTGTTTATAAGTAACCGATATTTTTTCAATTTCGTCGTTTTGCTCTTGCGCCACTGTTTGCGCACTTATGCCTAAGCAGGCTAAATAAACTAAAGAATACTTCATGATAATAGGGAAATCGAAGGTGTTATATTATAACAACAAGTTTAACATGTGTTACTTTATAACAAAACAACTTTTTAAAAAATCACAGAGCGATTACTTAATGCACTAGCGACTGCCCTGTCATCACGTTAGTATGGAGATCTCTTTAGGTTACATAACGATAATTACATGAGTATAAAAACAAACGCGTTAATTTATTTTTTAGCCTTTTGCAGTGGCTTTTGCATTATGGGTATTGAGCTATTAGGCGGGCGTATTTTAGCGCCTTTTTTTGGCAGTAGTGTGCACATTTGGGGCAGCATAATTACCGTATTTATGCTTAGCCTTTCTTTTGGGTATTTACTCGGCGGTAAGCTAAGTACTAAAAATGCATCGCTTACAAAATATGGCTTAATATTTTTAACTGCCAGTATTATGGTGGTGCCTATTGCGCTTTTTTCGCAGCCAATAATGGAATTTATTTTTACCCACATTGAAGATACACGCTACGGCTCGTTACTTGCCTCTACGGCGTTGTTTTTTATTCCTACCGTTATTTTAGGCATGATCTCGCCTTACTCGGTGCGTTTATTAGTCACCGACAGCCATAAAAGTGGCCAAGTTGCGGGCATTTTATATTTTGTAAGCACGTTGGGCAGCGCCTTAGGGACTATTATTACCTCGTTTTACTTTGTACTGGCGTTTGATGTAAACACCATTATAAGTGCCTTTGCGTTAACCTTGGGCCTGTTAGGTGTGCTGGCAATTACTGTTAATAGCCTTGCTGGTAATAAGGAGCTTGCCCATGCGTAACTGTTTATTATTTTCAGCGGTACTGTTTTCGGTTGCGGCGCACAGTAATGTAGTGCACGAGGAGCGTTCTTTATATCGCAATATTATTGTTGATGAAACACATGACCTACGCTGCTTAAAATTTAATACAAAAAGTAGCCAAACCAGCCAAAGCTGTATGTACAAAAACAACCCCGACAAACTGGTTTTTAACTACACAAAACTTACGTTTGCCAGCCTTTTAGTAACCGATAACCCTAAAAATGTGCTTATTATTGGCCTAGGTGGCGGTACGCTTTCTAATGTCATTCATGCGCTTTACCCTGCAGCTAAAATTCATAATGTTGAAATAGATCCCGCCGTTTTAAAAGTAGCCCGTAACTATTTTAACTTTATAGAAAACGATGCGGTCACCTCGAGCGTGCAAGACGGGCGCATATTTATAAAGCGCGCAGCCATTAAAAAGCAAAAGTACGATTGGATTATTCTTGATGCGTTTAACGGCGATTATATTCCTGAGCACTTACTCACCAAAGAGTTTTTTGAAGAGGTAAAAAGCGTATTGGCCGAGGGCGGTGTAATTGCCGCTAATACGTTTTCGAGCAGTAAATTATACGAACATGAGTCGGCAACTTACCACGCCGTGTTTGGCGATTTTATTAACGTAAGCCGTGCTAATCGCTCTAACCGTATTATTTTAGCGGGTGTAAACTCTATGCCTACTGAGGCGCAAATTAATCAGCGTATTAAAGCACTTAACCCGCGTTTAAAAAAATACGATGTAGATTTAAAAGCAATTAGTACCTATATGCAAAGTACCAAAAACAAGCAAGATTGGCCTGCCAATACAAAAGTGCTTACCGATCAGTACTCCCCTGCTAACCTCCTTAATTTTTAAATCCACAAATTTATGTAGCCCCAGTTTTGGGGCTTTCTTATTTGCAACCCCTCTCAATATTTACTTAGCACGCTAACTAATGCTAAAATACTTAGCATGCTAACTAATTTGAGGTGGTTATGACTACTCAAAAACCTTTTCACGAAACGCTCGATTTGACCATTATTGGTAACATGGGGCGGGTTCATAGGCTGTGCCGCGAGGCCATCACTTTAGCTGTAGAACCTTTAGGGCTTACGCAATCGCGCTGGACGGCGCTAACCTATATAAATATGTTGGGCGAGGGCATAACGCAGCTTGAGCTTGCGCAGAGTTTAGGAATAGAAATGCCCTCGCTTACTCGCACATTAAAGCAATTAGAAGAGCAGCTATTAATTACCCGTAAAGTTGATGAGCACGATAAACGCAGTAAAAAAATTTACTTTACCGAGCAAGGTGGGGCAATTTTACAGTCGCTAAACGAAAAACTCATTGATATTAAAAGCCAGCTATACAGCGGGCTAAGCACACAGCAACTCGATGCGCTTGCATATGGCATCGTCAATATGGAAAAAAACGCACTAAACTGTATTAAAAATCAAAGTAAAGAGTAAGAGACACAATGACACCAGATCAAAAATTTACTCGTTATGTAAGGCTTTCGTTAGCGGGTTTTGTTGTTATATTTGTTTACTATTTAATTGCCGACATATTTATGCCGGTAACGCCGCAAGCGCGGGTATATCATCCTGTGGTGCAAATTGCCCCGCAAATAAGTGGCCGTGTTACTAAGGTATTGGTTAATAATAATCAAACCGTAAAAGCTGGCGATGTATTGTTTGAAATAGACTCAGGCCCTTATAAATTAGCGCTAGAGCAGGCACAGCTCGCCCTGGACGACGCTAAATTACAAAACAAACGTTTAGACACCAATGTAAAAGCGCTGGAGGCGCAAATTTCGGCGGCCAAGGCAAAGCTGCACGAACAGCAATTACTTAATAACCGTGGCGTAGCATTATTTAAGCAGCGCTCTATTTCAGAGCAAGAGCTTGAAAGCATTAAAGCTAACTTTGAAGCAAGTAAATCAAATGTCGCCTCATTAGAAGCGCAATTGGCAGAAGCAGTACTTGCCCGCGGCGAAAGCGGCGCGCAAAACTTAGCGCTTCGCCATGCTGCAAACCAATTAGCACAAGCCGAGCTTAACTTATCGTACACCCAAGTGCGTGCGCTAAGCGCTGGTGTGGTTTCTAACTTACAACTACTTGATGGCGCATATGCGGTAACGGGTAGCCCGCTTTTAGCTATAGTGGCTAATAAGGCCGACCTTGTTGCCGATTTTAGAGAAAAATCATTACTAAATATGAAACCAGGTAGTTTGGCGCGAGTGGTATTTGATAGCCGCCCAGGTGAGGTTTACAACGCGCATATAAGCACGTTTGAGGCAGGCGTAAGCGATGGGCAACTCAGTGCAAATGGCTCGCTTAGTAGTACCGAAACCAGTAATCGTTGGGTGCGCGATGCTCAGCGCCAGCGTATTCATTTAGTGATGCCAGATAATGCTAAATTAATTGCTAATATGCCAAGTGGTGCCCGTGCCACTGTGCAACTATTGCCAGAGTCAACAATTGGGCAATGGTTAGCATCGGCTCAAATTAGGTTTATTAGCTGGCTACACTACATTTATTAATGGAGGCCGTATGACTCAAGCTGTTAGCCAAGCACCGCAATTAGACTCAAACGGTTTACGCCAAGCGCTGCGTATAGCCGGTGGTTGCACCATAGGGTTTACTATTAGTAAATTAATGAACTGGCCATACGGTATATTTTTTACTGTTTACCCTATGTTGCTACTTGGTTTAGTGCCGGTGTTAAATAAAAGCATTGTGCGCCAGTTTTTAGCCAGTGCCGCTATTAGTATTCCAATGGTTTTAATTATGCAGGGCTTGTTTTCGCACCTTCCGGTACTGATGACCATTATTGTATTTTTAGCGTTTTGCTTTTTGTTTTATCAAATGAGCTCAGGCGCAGCTTTTTTATTTGGCGCACTAGGCGTGGTTGGGTTGTCGATTCAGCTGCACTTTTCAAGCTATGTAACCGGTACAAGTAGTGTATACCCGCTTATTTTAAGTAATGGTTTGGCTACTGTTCTCTCTATTGTTATAGCGTTTGTTATGCATGGTGTTTTTCCTGATGTAACCGCGCGTGCCGTAAGGGCGGTACCCGCTAAAGCCAAAGAAAGCATTCGCCATGAGGTATTATTATGCGCAACGGTTGCTACGCTTTCGTTTGTGGCGTTTCAAGTCCTCGATTTACAAGATTCAATATCGGCGCAAGCCTCATCGGTATTAATTTTGTTTTCGCTGTGCTGGAAAGCCGCAGGTATGGCCGGTTGGCAGCGCGCTATTGGTACATTAATTGGCTGTAATGCTGCGCTGTTGGCGCAAGTGTTATTGTATAATCACTCTGACTTTTTATTGTTTCCGGTGCTTATACTGTGGACGTTATCGTTTGTATTTAGCCGTTTTCATATTATTGGTGGCGGCGCACCGGGCATAGGATTTGGTGTGTTAACCACGTTTGGTATTTTGTTTGGCAACTCACTAGGCCCCGGGCAAGACCTTGTTTATAGCGCCATGTATCGCTTTAGCTCTGTTGCGGTGGCTATTGTGGCTAGTTTATCTGCGGTGTATGTAATGCACCATATATTAAATCGCTTTAGTGCCACCCGCCATCATACCTACGAATAGCCCACTCACGCCTACGGTTAACTATTAGCTGTAGGCGTAAATTAAGCATACTTTACTGTAAAGCCTTATAAACTTAGTGAGTTATAACTTAATGTTACCGCGCAGGGCTTTGGTTTGCCCATGTTTGGTTTTTTTATCCATGCGCTTGCGCTGCGAGTTACGGCTTGGCTTGGTTGCGCGGCGGGCTTTGTTTACCTTGGTTGCACTTAAAATTAAATCTTTTAAACGTTTTAGTGCATCTTCTCGGTTAAGCTCTTGGGTGCGAAAGCTTTGGGCTTTAATTACCACCACGCCCTCTTTGGTGATCCGAGAGTCGTTTAGCTTTAATAGACGTTCTTTGTAAAAATCGGGTAACTTTGAGCGGTTAATATCAAAGCGTAAATGAATGGCGCTGGCTACTTTGTTAACGTTTTGGCCACCGGCACCTTGCGAACGTATAGCAGTTAGCTCTAGTTCCCATTCATCTATAGTGACAGTATTTGAAATAGTTAACATTACGTTCAGCTCTTATCGACAAAAATGCAGTATAACATTTGTAACTATATTTGTGCTGAATCAGCTTAAGTTATAGAACTTTAAAGTATTTATACTACTTTATAGCCTAAATACAGCTAATACTTTAGTTATGTATTGGCAAGCGCTTACATTTAGTTTTTAATGGCTTTAATTAAATAATAGGAAACGCCCAATGAAAAAAATAATTTTATCACTTAGCTTATTAGCAATGAGTTTTTCAAGCCTTGCTGAAGATATTAGCGAAGGCCAATTACAAAGCTACATGAAAGCACTGCCGGCTGTTTCTGGCTGGGCTAGCAGCCAAGATTCGTTAAAAAACCTAGATTTAGCAAGCATGCTTGGTGGCTCTGCAGATCAAAATGTTGAAGAGCAAAGCTCTCTTGCTAATAGCGCATTAAGCATGATTAAAGAGCAAGGCTTATATAAAAGCTTTGCCGATATTACTAACCGTTACGGTTTTTCGCCTGAAGAATTAGTATCTGTTGGCTCAGAAGTATCTATGGCTTACATCGAAAACCTTAAATCGGGTCTTTCAGCTGAAAACCAAGAAACAGCAAATAAAGTAATGGGTGGCCTGCAAAGCCTTAAAAGTGCTAAAAGCAGTGACGCTAGCTCGTTAATGGGCTCGTTTGGTAAGGCTTCAAGCGCGGCTGAAGAATCTACAGACCCACTAGTAAGCGAAAACAACCTTGAGCTTGTGAGCGAGTACATGCCACAGCTGCAAAAGATTTTTGCACTACTATAATTTTACAAATAACCTAAACGTAGGTTAAGTAAACACGTACATAAAGGGTGGCATTTGCCACCTTTTTTAATGCCTAAAATTTAAAAACCTTACGACATTTTACGAATTGTACTCAGCGGTGCTATTCGTAAAATCCAATGCAGGAATGCCCACGGCCAGCTTGGCACAAAGCTGTTGGCTTTTTCTTTATTTATTGCTTTTACCAGTGCTTTGCAGCCAGTTTCGGTATCAACAATAAACGGCACTGTTTTTACTTTTTCGTTTATTTCGCTTCTTATAAAACCTGGATGTACGCAGCTTACTTTTATAGGCGTGTGCATTACATCTATGCGTATGCCTTCACTTAATGAGGTAATAGCCGCTTTAGTGGCGGCGTAAACAGTCATGGCGCGCCTAAAACCACGTACAGCACTAATAGATGAAATAGTCACTAAATGACCATGGTTTTGCGCTCTAAAAATTTCCATTGCGGCCTCAGCTTGCGCAAGTGCGGCCACAAAGTTAGTTTGTGCGGTTTGTTTGTTGGCATTAAAATAACCCGTACCAATAGAGGCTCCTTTGCCCATACCAGCGTTTATAATCACTCTATCAAGGCCGTTAAGCTCTTCTTTAAAGGCGTTAAATACGCTAAATACTTGCTCGTGGTCGTTAACATCAAGCACTTTTATGCTAATGGTTATATTTGGGTTTATTTGTTCAAGCTCACTTTTTAGCTGCTCTAATAGCTCAAAGCGCCGAGCACATAAAGCAAGATTACAACCTTGTTTTGCCAACTCTTTTGCCATGCCTTTGCCTAAGCCTGAACTTGCACCTGTTATTAGTATGTTTTTGCGCATAATTAGATCCTTAGGTGTATGTAATTAATTTTTGTTGTGGGTGGCACTCTAAAAAGTGATGCTCATTTAAACTACTTATCGTTAATTTTTGATTTTTTCCTTTGCCGCGCGCCACTACTTTGGTTACGCCTGCGTTTACTAAGCTCCAATTAATATCAATAAAGCGCTCGAGCTTTAGCCCCATTAAATGGCTGGTTATAATGCTAATAGGCCCGCCAGAGGTATAAATAAGTACCTTTTTACCGTGGTTTTCATTGGCTATTTGTTCAAGCGCGCCAAGTACACGCGCAGTAAATGCATTAAAGCTTTCGTTATATTGAGTGCTGTCGGGATTGAGTACCCATTGCTGTATGGCGCTAATAAATACCGTTTTAAAGTATTCCATAGGCTCGGCTTGCTTGCTAAGTGCCGCGCGAACTTGGCTTGGAGTGGCAAGCTGTGGTTTATAAACGGCTAAAATATGTTCGTGATCGTACTCGTTTAATCGCGCATCGTTTATTAATACCGGCGCATTATTAGCACTTGCTAAACTTAGCTCTGCGGTTTGATTATGGCGCAGCATACTGCCTGCAAATACAGCATCGGGCGTAAGCTGCTTTTGTGCTAAATATTCACCTAGTAGTGTGGCTTGCTGTTGCCCTTTTTTTGAGAGCGTATCGTAATTATCAGCCGAAAAACTGGCCTGCCCGTGGCGTACTAAATATAAAATACACATTAGACTTTACCTTGGTTGTTAATGGCTTTTTTACAGCGCCATAAAAGGTAATGTACAAACACCCAAAAGTGTTTAAAGGCGGGGTTTTTAGTTTGCCCATGGTGATAGCGGTAATAAATTTGCTGCACAATGCCGGCAAGCCTAAATAGCCCGTACACTTCGTAAAAGGTAAAGTCATCTACGGTTATATTCATTTTTTTACAGTAGTAGGCCACCACTTCTTTGCGCGTTAGCATACCCTCTAAGTGAGTGGGTTGACGGCGTGTGGCTTGGGCTAAAAAGTCATCTGCTGGCTCTACCCAGTAAGCCAATGTATTGCCCAAATCCATAAGTGGGTCGCCAAGGGTGGCAAGTTCCCAATCTAAAATACCCAGTACGTTGGTGTAGTCGTTTGCATCAAGCACAACGTTATCAAACCTAAAATCGTTATGTGTTATGCAAATACGCTCGTTACTTGGCATTTTGTTTTCAAGCCACTTAATGACTTTTTTACCGCTGGGTACATTCCAAGTTTTGGCTTTAGTAAAGCGCTCGCTCCAGCCGCTAATTTGGCGCTGGGTGTAGCCTTCGCCTTTGCCTAAATGGCTTAAATTGGCCTGTTTGTAATCTACTTTGTGTAACTCTACTAGGCAGTCGAGTACGTTTTCGCACAGCTTTTTAGTGCGCTCGGGCGTGGGGGTTAATCCGCGTGGTAAATTTTTACGCGGAATAATACCCGTAAGCTTTTCCATAACGTAAAAGTCGGTGCCGAGTATGTTTTCATCGTCGCAAAACGCCTCCATGTTTGGCACATAGCTGTAAACTGGTTTTAGCGCTTGCTGCAGCTTATATTCACGGGCCATATCGTGTGCGCCTTTGGCTTTGGTGCCTTTGGGCGCACGGCGTAAAATAAGCGATTGCTCTGGGTACTCTAGGCAGTAGGTCCAGTTTGATGCCCCCCCTGCGTATTGAGTAACACTTGGCTCGCCAGTTAGCTGTGTAAGGTGCTGTTTAAGCCAGGCATCTACTTTTTGTATGTCGAGCTCTTCGCCTTGGCGTACGTTTTTGGCTTGATCTAATAATTGTGTGTTCATTGCTAGCCTTTATTATTTTGATTTTAAACGTTGCATAGAGCGTGTTTTTTTCAGCATGTTTTTAATGTACCACTCAATGGGGAGTAGTTTTTTCATTAAAAAGGCCTGTTTACCTAATTTATGGGTCAAAATTAAAAATGGGCGGTTAAGCGACTGCTGATAAATAATATCGGCAACTTGTTCTGCGTTTATGGGGGAGCGCTCAAAGGCACGGTTAAGCATGGTTTTCATGGCCGGCTCGCTGGTGCGCATGGATTCATCAAGATTGGTTTTAAAAAAGCTCGGGCACACAACACTTACATCTATATTATCGTGGGCGAGTTCGAGCTTTAGGGTTTCGCTAAAGCCTATAACCGCCGCTTTTACAGCGTTATAACTGCTCATAAACGGAATAGGGGTAAGCCCTGCTTGTGAGGCTATATTAATAAAGTAGCCACCGCCTTGTTGCACAAAGGCGGGGTAAAACGTTTGGCACACCCGCACCATAGAGAGCAAATTAATATCCATAATCCACTGCCATTGCTCAAGCGATTCGCCCTCAAGCGGGCCGCCCGTGGCCACGCCTGCGTTATTTATAACAATATCTACGCCCTGCCACTTGGTCTGGATAATATCGTAAAGCCCCTTTACATCTGCTTGCTTGGTTACATCGCAGGCGTAAAAAAAGGCATCGCTTTTTAGTGCTTGCAGCTCACTAATGGTTGTGGCTGCACGCTCGGCGTTTATATCGGCAATACAAATTTGTAAGTTAGCGCCCAAATTACTTGCGTAACTCAGGGCTAACGCTTTACCCAGCCCTGTTGCTCCACCTGTTATTATTAGTCGTGTTTTCATGGTGTTGCCTTAGCGGTATTTGTTAAGTTCGAGGCGCGAAACCATGCCCATATGTACTTCGTCTGGGCCATCTGCAAGGCGTAAAATACGCCCCATTGCATTAAACGAGGCAATAGGAAAGTCGCTCGACACCCCAGCGCCACCAAACACTTGTATTGCCATATCTGAGACCATTTGCAGCATATTAGGCACGACTACTTTTATGCTCGATATTTCGGTCATGGCGTGTTTAACGCCTTGAGTATCTATTTTCCATGCCGCGTGTAGGGTTAATAATCGGGCTTGGTCTATTGCCATACGGGCTTGCGCAACGCGTTCTAAATTACCGCCTAATTTAAGTAAGGGTTTACCAAAAGCGCTGCGCGACAGCCCGCGTTTAATCATGAGCTCTAAACAGCGCTCTGCTGCGCCAATTGCGCGCATACAATGATGAATTCGCCCAGGCCCCAGGCGCCCTTGTGCGATGGCAAAACCTTTGCCTAACCCTAAAATAAGATTTTGTTTTGGTACGCGTACGTTATTAAATTCCATTTCGCCGTGGCCGTAGGGGGCATCAAAATCGCCACAGGCACTTAGCATACGCTTAATGTTTACACCGGGTGTGTTTAGCGGCACAAGTACCATTGAATGCTGGCTGTGTTTATCGTTTTCGGGATTAGAAAGCCCCATAAAAATAGCCACCTGTGCATTAGGATGACCAAGGCCGGTGGTCCACCACTTTGTGCCATTTAAAATAAGCTCGTCGCCATCAACATCTATGGTTGCTTGCATGTTTGTCGCATCTGATGAAGCGACATCGGGCTCGGTCATGGCAAATACTGAGCGAACATCGCCATTTAATAATGGGGTTAACCACTGCTGTTTTTGCTCATCGTTTGCAAAGTGATAAAGTACTTCCATATTGCCGGTGTCGGGGGCATTACAATTAAATATTTCTGATGCAAATAAGCATTTACCCATTTGCTCTGCAATAGGGGCGTATTCTAAGCAGGTTAAGCCTTGGGCTAAATCGGCATCGGGTAAAAATAAGTTCCACAGGCCAGCGGCTTTTGCTTTAGTTTTTAATGGCTCAATGTGCTCACTTAGTTGCCAAGTGGTCCAATCGTTTGAATTATTTTTAGCATGGTTATGCGCAACTACTGCTTGCTCAATAGGCAATACGTGCTCATCCATAAAGGCGGTTACACGCTTTAGGTAGTCTTGGCTTTTTTGGCTTGGCTCAAAGTTCATTAGGGTTGCCTGTTTATTTTTTAGTTAACCCAGCATAAAACATTCGCCCCAATGAATTAAATGAAATATATTACCAGTTAAGTGTGAATTACATTCACAATGTGGGCGGGTAATAATGATTGAAGCTAAAAATATTCAGCAGTTAGATTTAAATTTACTTAAAATATTTGAATGTCTATACCGTGAAAAAAACATGAGCGAAACCGCAAAGGTGCTATACATAACGCCCTCAGCAGTTAGCCATGCTATAAAACGTTTGCGCAGTGTATTAAACGATCCGTTATTTGAGCGCCAAGGGCAATTAATGCTGCCCACCCCTGCGTGCCAACGTATGGCACCTGAGCTAATAGATTTACTCGAAAAATTACGCCAAGTGCTACAAGCCTGTGGTGATTTTAATTTAGCGACCACAGCGCAAACCTTTAAAATAGCTCTGCACGATGCAATAGAGCCTATTGTTTTGCCTAAATTGCAACTTGCACTGGCAAAACATGCTCCCAATGCAAGCTTAGCGAGCGTAAAATTAAGCCGTGAAGATATGCATAAGCAATTAGCTAATCATCAAATAGATATGGCAATTGATGTAGCACGGCCAATAAAAGCGCCCATTAGCCATGCTGTTCTCTCAAGTGATCACTTTTGTGTACTCATGAAAAAAAACCACCCGCTTAAAAACCAACTCAATATAGACAATTATTTAGCGGCTAAGCATGTTGCGGTATCTAACCGAGCAACCGGTACTGTTATTGAAGATATTGCGTTATTGCAATTGAGTTTTAATAGGCAGGTGGCTATACGTTGTCAAAATTATTTTGCAGCGAAAGAGGTAATAAAAGACGCGCCATTTTTACTTACTTTACCTTCAATGGTGGCAAGCCAACTGCTAGACGACACGCTAATAGCACGGCCAGTTCCCACCACTATGCCTGCTATTTATCAGCATTTATATTGGCATCAGAGTACTGATAAAGACGACGCTTTAATATGGTTACGCGGGCAAGTACAGCATATTTTTAAACGTTAATAGCTATAAAAAAAGCGCCAAACTTAGTGAACTAAATTTGGCGCTTCGCATTATTTTTTAAGCGTTTACAAAGCGTTTGTTTTTAAACTTAAGCCCAGCAATTAATAATAGCGGCCCAATAAACATGGCAAGGCCATATACACCGCCCGTTACTGCGTATTCGGGCTTATTTAAAAAGCTTATAGCAATTAAAATAGCCAGCGATGCGTTTTGAATCCCCACCTCAATCCCAAGTGTAAGCGAATCGGTCAGGTTAAGGTTTGAAAGCTTAGCTATGAGCAAGCCAATGACCATTGAGCCAATATTTAATGCAAGGCAGGCCCAAAATACAGCATCAAACGAGTTTATGAGTAAGGCGCGTTCTTTTATTACTAACGCGGCTATCATGGCGAGCATAAAAAATAACGAAAAACGCCTAAAAAACGGCTCGCTTTTAATCGCAAATTCGCTTTTAAAATGGCGCAGGCTTATCCCTATGGCTACAGGCACTAAGGTGATTACAAATAGCCCAAGTGATGTGGTTAATATAGAAAAATTAGCATCGTCTTGCGGCGCAAATTGGTGCATGGCAAAGCCAATAATAAACGGGGTGGTAATAATGCTAATAGCAGTTGAGGCAGCGGTTAAGCTTACCGACAGCGCTAAATTAGCCTTTGCCAGCTGGCTCACTACGTTTGACATAGTACCACCCGGGCACGCGGCTAAAATCATTAACCCTATTGCTATAGGCGTGGGTAAATTAAGTAAATAACACAAACCTAAAGCCAGTAGCGGCATGGCAATAATTTGGCCTAGTAAGCCCATAGCAATTGCTAAGGGCTTTTTAAAAAGCCGCGTAAAGTCGCCAACTGTAAGCCCAAGCCCCATGCCAAACATAATAAGGGCAAGGGCGAGTGGGAGTATGATTTCTGTTAAAAATGATGCGTTCAAATTAGGCGGCCTCTGTTGTTTTTAATGCCAGCACTTCGTAGTTAAATGAGTACGGAGTTAGCAACGTTTTTATCTGTTGTTGCAGCGCGTTTAACTCATCTTCATTAACTAAAATTGTGGCTTTTATGCCTAACTTTTTATCAGCAAACACATTTATTTGCACGGTTTTGTTGATTAATTGCTCGCTAAGAGCCTCTGTAATGGTTTGTTTTATTTCTAGGCAAACCAGTTCGGGCTTATAAATTTTACCTACGGCAGTAAGCGGTATTTCATCAATTATATAAATAGCTTTTGGTATTGCTGCTCGCTCAGGTATGTTGGCGCTAACATACGCGGTGAGAGCGTCAAGTTTAAGCGTGCTATTTGGGCTTAGCGTTACGTAAAGTACCGGCACTTCGCCTGCGTAGCAGTCGGGGCGTGGCACGGCGGCTGCAAGTGTTACATCGGGGTGGCTGGTTGCGGCATCTTCTATCATTTTGGGGTCTATATTGTGCCCGCCACGTATTATTAGCTCTTTTTGTCTACCACATAAAGATACATACCCGCTCTCATCTATTTTTCCTAAATCGCCGGTTCTAAAATACTGTTGGCCGTTTTGATCAACTACCCATGCGCCTTGGTTATGCGCATCTTCTACGTAACCGGGAAATACGTTATTACCGGTTATTATTATTTCGCCAACATCGAGTGTATCGCAAATTTTAACAAGCGTGCCTTGCTCGTTTATATCGGCAATTTTAAGCGTAATACCAGGTATTGGCAGCCCTACAGAAGCCTCTTTATTAATTGGGTTTACAGGCATTAACGTACTTACCGAGCTGCCCTCAGTTGAGCCATAACCCTCTACCAGTGGGGTGTTTGTGAGTTTAGTAAACAGGGCTTGTAAATCTGATGAAAGCGGCGCGGCCCCACAAATAGCAAACTTCATTTTAAGTGGTGGCACCGATATTTTTTGCGAGGTAATTTGCTCAACCATAGCCGCGTAAACAGTAGGTACAGCGGTCATAACGGCTACATCGTAATTATTAATTAGGGTGAGTAAGTTTGGAATGATGTTTTTACCTCTAAAGCCTGAAGGGCTTGCGAGTAAAATTTTACAGCCTTTCATAACCGAGGCTATGCCTGTGGCTACCGCCGCATTTACATGAAATATGGGCAAACCTACTAACATGGTATCGCCTGCGTTTACTGGCGAAAGTAAATTAACCTGCCCTGCATTGGTAAGCTGGTTTAAATGTAAGTGCTTGGCAAGTTTTGGTAAGCCGGTGGTACCACCCGTATGAAAATACGCGCACACATCGCTTTGCTCAGGCAAAGTAAAATTAGCTGCTTGCGTACTTTGCGCCGCGAGTAATTTTTTAAACCCATACACGGGTACTTTATTATTTTGCGAGCACGCTATGTCGTCACCAAATAAGCTAATAACCGCTTTTAGGCCAGGTATATGATCTTTAATTGCCATTACTTTTTGCCAAATATCGCTACCAGGGACTGGGCCTAGGGCAATAATTACTTTGGTATTGGCTGAGATCATAATTTCTTTCATTATGGACTCATCAAGCAAGGGGTTTATGGGGTTTGCAATGCCAGCGGCCTCTGCTGCCCAAAGCGATACATAGGTTTCAGGGAAGTTAGGTAGCACCAGCGAGGTTACCTCGGTTTTAGTAATACCCAACGAGTGCAATGCATTGCCAAGCCCTGTTACGTTATTGGCTAGCGCTTTGTAACTCATTTTACGGTGCGGATTAGCAAAGCTTTTACCTTTAAAGGTCCTTAAAATGCGGTGAATAAGCTTTTTTGCAAACGGAATTTGCGCTTCGCTAATGCAGTCGCCATCTAAAATGTACTCAATAGCGGTTGCATCACCAAAGTTTTTTGCCGATTGTAAAATGGCATGATAAGTAGAGCGAGGAAGTTGCTCTGGTGATATTTCAGCAAGGTTTAAATTGCCAATATCGGCGTGGTTTTTAATTGTTGTTATATTCATAAAACCCTCAACGTATCTTTATAATGTGTGTGTTTGCGTGTGAGTGCATAGTATTTAAACGCGGCTTTGGGTGTGTGGGCCATTACCGCGCAAATTTTAGTCTATCAAAATTAAGCTATTGCCAGTGTTTTAATCTAAAAAGCTGTTATCTTTTGCGGCAACGACCTGATACATGGGCTGAAAGTTCCCCCATGTAACTAGCTCTGAGCCATTGGCTTGTTTAGTCTGTAGCGCTACCTCGTGCGAGATAAGCTTAGGCTCGCCTGCGGCTTGCGCTAATAATTGGCTTTGGCAGCAGCTATCTAGCAATACAAAATTGGCAACTGCGGCATCAACCGACGAACCGACGGTAAGTAAACCATGGTTTTGTAAAATAACAGCGCAGTTGTCAGCTAGTGATTTTGCTATCATGTCGCCCTCTTCGCTGTCGGCTACTACGCCGTTAAATACATCAAATACGCTGTGGTTTTCGTAAAATACGCAGGCGTCTTGCGAAATTGGTTTAAGTAACTCACCTAATGCTGAAAACGCACGGCCATAACGTGTATGGGCATGGGCTACTGCGTTTACGTCGGGTCGCGCCATATGTATGCGTGAATGAATAGCAAACGCGGCATTATTAATCGGTGTGCTGCCTTCAATAATATTACCTTTATGATCAACCCGAATAAGATCTGATGCTTTAATATGCGCAAAATGCATACCCACAGGGTTTACCCAAAAAGTATCGGGCTCTATGCAGTCGCGAAGTGTTATGTGCCCCGCAAGTCCTTCATCAAAACCGTACATGGCAAATACTCTAAACCCAGCGGCTAGGCGTTGTTTTTCGTAGCTGCGTTGCTCGTTTAGGGTATTAAATTTAGGCGGCATAATAAGTTTAAATTTTTCGCTGCCTATGGTCATTTTTGCGGCTTGCTGCTCTAGTGTATTGCTCATAATAATCCTAAATTAAACTCTGTTGACTTTAGTTTAGCCTGGCTTAAGATAAATAGAAGTGATGTTAATTAATGGTTAAACATAAATATTATGCATGGAAAGATAGATTTAAACCTGTTTGTAATACTTAAAACGGTATACCAAGAGGGCAGTATTACCACTGCAGCGGATAAACTGCATTTAACGCAACCTGCTGTTAGCCATGCGCTTTCTCGCCTTAGAGAAAAGTTTGACGACCCATTATTTATTCGCCACGGTCGGCGTATGGTGCCCTCTCCTTTTTGCCAAAAAATAATAGCGCAAGTTATTGAGTCGGTGCAGGTATTAGAGTCAACCTTAAATAACGAACGGCTTTTTGATATAGCCGCCTTTAAGCGCGAAATAAAATTTGGCTTTAGAGATATTTTAGAATCGATATTTTTTCCGCCGCTAATGAGCGACCTACTCACAAACACCCCCAATATCACGATTAACAGCCGACAGGTGTCGCATGTTGATATGGAAAAATCACTCGAAAACCAAGAGCTCGATATAGTCATTGATGTGCTTACCCCTACCAGTAACCACATAAAAAACACCTTTATTTGTAATGAGCATTTTTCGCTAATTTGTAGGCACGATCACCCAATATTAAATGACTTAACCGTACAAAATTACGCAAAGGCATCGCACGCGTTGGTGTCGTTAAAAGGTGCGCAGGTAGATATTATTGATATGGCGCTGGCAAAGCATGCACTTGCCCGTAATGTAGTGCTTAAATGTGAGCATTATTTTGCGGCGACTAAAGTGATTAGCCAAAGCGACATGATAATGACCATGCCAAACGCGTACGCGCAGGTATTAAAAGAGCAAATGCCTGTGCATGTAACTAGCTTGCCGTTTGATGTGCCGTTAATGCCCGTGCACATGTATTGGCACGAACAAGCCGATGACGATTTAGTAAATAGTTGGATGCGAGAAAAGCTGCTAGGTTTAGCCCAGCAACTTATCCCTGCTGACAAACTTAAAAGCGGTAATTAAATTGTGCGTGATAACTGCGCCCACGCTCTGATAAAAAACGGTGTGCGTAGCTAATTACTGGCACATCGTTGGCCTGCGAAAAAGTGTGTTTATCGGTTAAATTTTTAGCCAATAACGCCACCGACCAATCTCCTTCACTGCTACCTAGCTCTATGCGTAAATTTAGCTTTTCAAAAGCGCTTTGCTTGGCTATTGGGTCAAGATCTTGCTCTAAAAAGTAATCGTCACTAAAGTTAAGCGCTAAATTGCTACTTAAAGTAAGGTTTGAAAACACCTCGGTATTGTAATCAATCGCTATATTGCCTGAGTAATCGGGAGCAAACGCGCCAGTTTGCCCGGTTAAATCTTGAAATGCTTGGCCAAGTAGCTCGCTTTGCATAACCGTTGGCGATGCACTGGCGTATTGTTCGTATTCAAAATCAAGCACCGCAAGGTTTGCCGATAGCTGCCAACTGCCCAGCGCGAATCGAGCTCAATCCCTTTTACTTTGGTTTCGGCGGCATTTTTAACTACAAATGCATTACCATTAAATTCAGATACTTGTAGGTCATCGTACAGAGTGTAAAACAGTGTAGCATTTACTTGTAGAGTATTTTTAATTGGCTCGGCTTTTATGCCAAATTCAAAGTTTGTGGCTTTTTCGTCGTCAAACTCAAAGCCTGAGTTTTCATCAACCGTGTTACCTTGTGAGCCATTTAAGCCAGAGCCATCAAAACCACCGGCTTTGTAGCCTATGCCAGCGCTTGCAAATAACATGGTGTTGTTAAACCCTAAATATTGCACACTAATATTGGGTGATAAGTGCGATTCATCACGCTTAGCGTTAAGGTTATGTACCCCCGCGCCCGAAAGCTGCCCTGCAATAGTGGGCGCAGCGGCATTAGCAAATTGTTGTACGGCTTGCGGTGTGTTTGGCTCAAATACGCTATACACACTTTGTACGCTGCTTACTTCTTTTTCTTCTTTTTGATAACGCAGGCCAAAATTAGCGCGCCATTGCGCGTTTACATTCCAAGTAAGGGCGGTAAATGCTGAGTAGCTTTGTTGGTCTTGATCAAACAGCGCATTTACGCCCAATGATGTACCCACTAAATCAGGAATAAGTAACGATGCACCAAATAAAATATCGTTTGGGTGTTCAAGCTCGCTGCTCATGTAAAAAATGCCCGCTACGTATTCAAGCGTGCGCCCTGTTGGCGAGCTTACTCTAAACTCTTGCGTAAACTGGTTATAGGTTTCTAAGTAGTCTTGTTTTATAAGCGGGATTTCTGAAAAGTCGGCGTCAAAGGTTGAGTCCCAATCGTACTCGCTATACGTGGTTACAGAGGTAAATTCGTATTCGCCATGGTTATGGGTTAATTTAAGTGATGCGTTATCAAGCGTGGTTTTACTTTGCTCATTAAGCCCACCTGGGTGACCATCGCCCGATACCGAACTTGTGTAATCAAGGCCCGAGTTGTCGCTTAATAAAAGTGAACGATACCCTACATTGCCTGGGTTAGTAGGGTCATTTGCTATTTGTAAATCTCGGTTGGGGGTATCAATAATGTATTGGTAGCGCGAGCCATGCGATTCAAACTCACCGTGTTCCCATTTAAACAATGCGTTTATATCATCGTTTATTTGCCAATCTATTGATAAACGTGCACCTGATGAGTCGTTAGATTGCTCATCACTTTGGCGTGCTTGGTTATATAAAAAGCCATCAACAGAATGATCAAACGCGGCAATACGAATGGCTAAATCATCGTTAATAGGAATATTTATAACGCCTGTAAAGCGCTTTTCGTTATCAGAGCCAAACTCTGCCGATACGTTGCCCTCAAGTACATCGGTTGGCGAATTTGAAACCATACTAAAGGCTCCTGCTGTGGCGTTTTTACCAAACATAACCGACTGCGGGCCTTTTATAAGCTCAAGGCGCTGCATATCTAAAAATGGAAATTTAGCCTGATGCCCGCGCCCTAAATACACGCCATCTTTATACATAGCAACCGATTGCTCAAAGCCTGAGTTAGTACCCGAGCCAATGCCGCGTACAAAAATACGTTTGCTGCTTGAGGTTTCGGTTATATGCACGTTAGGTAGGTTTTCGCTTAGGGCGAGTAAATCGTCAACACTGTTTTGCTCGAGGTAGTCGCCAGAAAGCGCTTGAATAGAGGTAGGAATATCTTGTAGCGATTGCACCCGCTTTTGCGAGGTGACGGTAATGGTTTCAAGCTCGCTGTTATTTACTTTTTGCTCGCCAGCTTGTGCCATACCCACGCTTAATGCGCTGAGCGTAAATAAAGTCAGTGTTTTTTGTTTTAAAAAGCTAGGTTTTAAACGTGTGTGTGACTGTGTGTGTTCAGTTGTCATAGCTGCAACTCCATTATAGAGGTTATTTTTATTGGATAATTTTGCGTCTATTTCATACTGACGAGTCTTAAAATAAATAACAGTGATGTTTATTTATTCAACACTATTAGTAATATTTATAGTTAAGCGAAAAAGTGTTGTGTTAAATGGGGTTATAGCGGGTTTAAAGCGGGTTAAAAAATATCAGTGGGTTATCGGTTTTATTAGCGATTGCCGAGCTTGGAGTGTTTGCTGCATTGATAAAGGCGGTAAGCTGTGGTGCATTTTCGCAAAAAATAATATCCAGTGCTAAACGGTTTTTGCCGTATAAGCCACGGTGAATCATATTGGCTGAAAACAACAGTAAATCTCCCGCATTAAGTTTAATAACTTTGCCTGTAGTTAGGTTATCGCTTGGCAGCTTATTATTTTTTGCAAAACGTACATTTAGCTCCTCTGGTGTATCCCAATTTTTATGCGAGTGGGGCACAAGCTCTATACCTGGCTCGTCTTCAAGGGCTAACCGGCAGTGCACTACGTCGGGCCCGTTTAACGCAGCTTGTTGCTCTTGCACATTTAAATGGTATTGCATATCGCGATGCCAATAATTTTTTTGTGTAACATTAACGGGATTAAAAAATAACTGAGTATTTAAAAACAGTGGCTCACTAATCGCCTGTTTTACACGCTTAATTAATTTGTTATCAGCTATTAAACTAAATAAAAACTCATTTTGCTGCGCCGTTAAATATTCACTATTTGTTATGCCCGAGCTATTAATTGCACGGGATTGATAAAACTCACGGTTATTAGTTTTCCACTGTGTATGAAAGGCATTAACTAGGAGCTTAATTTTATTTAGCTCTTCGGTGCTGTAAAGCCCCTTTACAAGCATATAACCGTTTGATTTATAGTTGTTCATTGTGGTTCTTTATTTAATATTGCAGCAACACGTTCAGCAAGTTCTGGCAGTACATCTTGTGCAAACCATGGATTCTTTTTAAGCCAAATATTATTGCGTGGGCTTGGGTGTGGTAGCACCAAATGCTCCGGCCAATACTCACGCCACGATTTTACTAACTCGGTTAAGGGCCTGTTTTTAGTATGCGGTAAATGATAAGCCTGCGCGTATTTACCAAGCACGATTGTAAGCTCTAAATTTGGCAGAGCGGCCAGTAATTGCGCTCTCCAAGCAGGTGCACATTCTTTACGCGGGGGTAAGTCGCCCGACTTACCTTTACCAGGGTAACAAAAGCCCATAGGTAAAATAGCTATTTTTTGCGGATCATAAAACTCATCAACACTTAGCCCAAGCCATTCGCGTAGGCGGTTTCCGCTGGCATCGTTAAAGGGCTTGCCAGTTTCGTGTACTTTTATGCCCGGTGCTTGGCCGGCAATTAAAATACGCGCATTGGCATTAAATTGTATAACGGGGCGAGCACCTAACGGTAAATGAGGTTCACAGATCACGCATTTACTAACTTGCTCAATTAAATTGATCGGATCCATATAAATCTGGCCTTAAATGCTTAAGTTTTGTTCTAAATGGCCATTTAGACCTAGTGAGTTGGTAAAAAATCGGTTTATTTTACTCAAATTAGTTATTAGTTGGTAAAATCGTGATCTCACTTGAAAATAACAACTAATTATTTGATATATTTATTGTTTTTCTGACCATACGGCAAATTCGTTACCACTGGGCTCGGTAAAGTGAAATCGGCAGCCACCGGGGAACTCAAAAATAGGTTTTACTATTTTGCCGCCATATTGCGCTACTTTTTTATAGGTAGCGTGAATGTCGTTACTGTAAAACACCAACAGTGCGGCCCCATGTTGAGTAAGTGATTTAAGCGGTGCTTTAAAAAAGCCACCATCAAGCCCCTGGCCGCTAAATGCCGTATACTCTGGGCCATAGTCGGTAAATTGCCAGTTAAACACGTTAGTAAAAAAGCTTTTTGTAGCTGTTAAATCGCACGCGGGAAACTCTACATAATTTAGTTTTTCGTGGTTGCTCATTTTAAATTTACTCATTGGCTTGCCAGTATTGACCACTGTAAACCTTCGTTATTAGCTAAGCAATAACCCTAAAACGGCAGAGATCAGTATTTTACTAACATGCTAGGCACTAATGTTAAATTAACTAGAATATACAAATGAGAATCGCTATCTTTTGTATTTGTAAGCTTTATAATAACGCCTTATTTTTATCCTCGTATTTGAATAAGGGATTTGTTAATTATGCAGGCACCTCTGCACATAGCACCTTTTACAAGAACTAACCTAGCTGCGCTTTTAAAAGTGGCCCAAAGCTATAGAGTGTTAGTATTTTTGCGTTTTATTATTGCCATAGTGGGTGGCTATGCATTTACCTCAGCGTGTATTTCATTATTAAGTGTACTGCTGCCCATTCCTAAGCAAGATGCCGTATTACTGTGTGTGTCTATCAGTATTTTAATTTACGCCGCAGTGTTTATTTATGCGTTTTCGGTTAAGTCGTTAAAAACTGTTTGGATCAGTATTTTACTAAGTACAGGTTTTTTTGTTGCTATATTGGCATTACTGAAGGGTTGGCTATGAAAGACAGTTTTTTTAGGTCGATGACCTGGCTACATACCTGGGTGGGCTTACTTACCTGTTGGATTATTTACGTAATATTTTTTGCAGGCACAGCGAGCTTTTTTAGAGACGAAATAAACTTGTGGAATCAGCCGGCTATACACAATGTGCAAGCCCAAACCGACAGAGTGGCCGCGCAAAGGCAGCAAATTATTAATGGCTTTGAATATTTAAATCAGCACGCTGAAAATTCCCCTAGTTGGCGTATTACCTTGCCCGAAGAGCGAATACCGTATTTGGTATATGGCTATGCAAAACCTAAAGAGCCAGGGCAGCGCCGCAGCCAGTTTGTAAATACCCAATTAAACCCAAACACCATGCAAGCGCTGCCTCCTTTTGTTGAAAGTAAAGGCGGTAACTTTTTTTATCGGTTGCATTATCAGCTTTATTATTTAGATGCCATAACAGGGCGCTGGGTAGTGTGTTTTGCCAGCTTTTTTATGCTACTGGCAATAATTTCGGGCGTGGTTATTCATAAGCGCATATTTAAAGATATGTTTACTTTTAGGCGCAATAAAGGGACTCGTAGCTGGTTAGATGCGCATAATTTAAGCTCGGTACTTGCCCTACCGTTTCATTTAATGATTACCTACACAGGCATTATTACGCTTATATTTATGTTGTTCCCCTACCCTGCGTTAACGACGTACGACAAGGGCATGCGTGGCTTTTTTAACAATGCAACACCTAGCAATAACGTGACTAATAACGCCCAAGGCAGTGCAGAATTGCTCCCTATAAACACTATTTTGGATCAAGTTTATACTAAGTGGCCTAGTGCAGATATTACGCGTGTTCAGGTTAGTAAACCGAATATGGCCGCTTCAACAGTAACGGTATTGGTAAGCCCTGCAAAGGCGCTTCGCGATCAATCTCCACGGCTTTTGTTTAGTGGTGCTACGGGCGAGTTAGTAGCACAAACTGATGACGAACTTAGCAGTAGTAAAGCACTTTATGAATCACTTAACTCTATGCATACAGGGCGCTTTGCTACGCCTTTACTGCGCTGGTTATACGTACTTGGCGGAATTGCAGGCTGCGTAATGATTGGCTCTGGCTGCATAATGTGGGCTAAACGCATACGCGAGCGTAATAAGGGTAAAGCCTCATTTGGCTTACAGTTAGTCGAAGGTTTAAACCTTGCCACCATTATGGGCTTACCACTGGCTACTTGCGCCTTTTTTATTGCCAATAGGTTACTTAGCCCGACCGTAGCAGGACGTAGTGAAAAAGAAGTTACAGCGTTCTTTTTAGCATGGTTAGTGGTTGCCGTTATGGCACTTTTAAAGCGTGATAGGCTGCAATGGCGTGTAATGGCAGCCATAAATGCCCTCGCGTGTTTGAGTGTACCGGCAATAAATGCGTTCACCACACAGGGCAATATAGTGAGCTACTTACTTAATAAACAATGGGCCTTGTTTATTTTCGATGCGGTATTTTTACTGTTTAGCATACTGTTTTTAGTACAAACCGAAAAATTACGTACTGCTTCTAGTGCATCTAAAAAAACAGCTAATAACCTAGCCAATAATAAAAAGAGGCAAAAAGCATGATTGATTTACTTAGCTTTAGCCTCTGTTTGTTTGCTTTTAATGGTTTTGCTTTGGCAAAACCAGCGAATTTTAAAACGGTGTTTACAACGCGTCCCTCTAAGCTGCAAAGTAATTTGCTGCTAATAGTTGCCTGGATCAGTATTTTACTAAGTTTATTGTTCTGTGTGGTTACGCAGCAGGGATACGGTGCTTTACTTTTTTGTGGCTTTATGGGGCTAAGTGTATTAATTATAACGATTTTTTATAATTTTATAGAAAAGTTGATTAAGCCATTTAGCTTTTTAAATATGTTACTGATTGGCTTATCAGGGCTATTACTGGTAGTAAATTAACTTTAGTTAGTAAAAATCTGATCCAAAGTAAGCCATTAATTTTAGGCAAAAAAAATGGCAAGCTATAAAGCTTGCCAACAATAGGGGGATATTCAGTATGTCCAACACTTGCATGTCTCGTTGCAAGTGCGGCTAATATAGCCCGAACATATTTAACTTACCTTACAGTGAAGTGATCGTTTTATTACAGCTGTAACAATCATTTGCTCAACAACTGTAAAGCCCCTTTACATAGCTAAATAACCTACTGTTTAACCCAAATAATTTGCTCTGTAGCAAAGCCTAGTTTGTTTGCTTTAGCTATAAAATGTTGTTTAAGTTTGTCACTAACGGTAGGTGTACGCGATAAAAACCATAAAAAGTCGCGGTTATAACTTGTAATAAACGCATATTGGTAGTCGTCTTGGTCTAATTCAAAAATAACGTAAGCACCATAAAATGGGCCAAAAAACGAGACTTTAAAATGGCCTGTGTCAGTCCCTTCTACAAATTTAGCTAAGCCCTGTGCTTCATCCCACTTTTGCTCTTTAGTTATGAAACCTTTGTTGAGCACTTTTACAGTGCCATCGTCATTTACGGTGTAAGTCGCGGTTACTTGCTCCATACCCTCTTCGAATGAGTGATCAAGGCGGGCAATTTCGTACCACTTACCTTTGTACTGATCTAAGTCAAAGTTTTTAACCGGAGTAATGCCCTCTGGTGCGCTTGTGCAGGCGGTGAGTAAAAATAACCCTGTAATGAGTAAAATAGTCGTAATGGCCTTCATGAAAGCTCCTTTTTAAAAGTGATGTTGTTTATACGGCTCTAAGCCAATAAAGTTTGCTAGCCGATTAAAATAAATTGCTATAGGATCAGCTAAATACTAGAGCAATTAAAAGATTTAAGCATGAAAATATGGGTAGATGCCGACGCATGCCCTGTGGTAATAAAAGAAATACTTTTTAGAGCCGCTGAGCGCACGCAAACACCAACCATTTTAGTAGCTAACCATGCAATGCGTATTCCGCCTTCAAAATTTATAAGCCGCGTACAGGTTTCGAGCGGGTTTGATGTGGCCGATAACGAAATAGTAAAACGCGTAGAAAAAGGCGATTTAGTTATTACTGGCGACATACCGCTAGCCAGTGAAGTTATAGATAACGGCGGCCAAGCACTTAACCCGCGTGGTGAGCTTTACACGCCAGAGAATATTCGCTCGTTATTAAACGTGCGCGACTTTATGGATACCATGCGCTCAAGCGGCGTAGAAATGAGTGGCGGGCCACCACCGCTTAGCCAAACCGACCGCCAAAATTTTGCCAATAACCTCGACCGTATTTTAGCGCAAAAAAAGGCGAGCTAGTGTGAGTGAGCAACTAATTGGCTTAGGTGAGCAAGCCTTTAGCGTAGGCGTTTATGTGGCAAAAGCGCCGCCTATGCCTTACTTTGCAACCCTACACAGTGTTGAGCCTGTAATAAACGAGCAAATAAATACCATAAACCAGCACTGCGGGAATGGCTGGCGTAAAGTGTTTAACGTATACGCTAAAGTGTTGTTTGCGCTACCGAGTGAGCATTACAGCTTTGCTAAACAAGCCGCTAGCTGGCAAGCATATCGCGATACATTTTTACTGCAAAAAAACAGTAAAACAGCGCTGTTATTTAGTGCCCCCATTATTAACGCCACAAATAAAAATCAACTGCATATTATTGCTGGGCGGACCCATGCTAAAAACTTATTACAGCAAGGTAAGCTTAATGCGCAATTTAATTGGTTAGACGATGAGTTTGCAATTGATACAACGAATAACATTATCGTGTGCCCGTACTTTGATTACCGGCAGTTAAGTAATATTAAAATAGCCCGATTAAGCGAGCTAGTTGCCAAGCTTAAAACATCTAATTAAAAATGTAAGGACTCAACATGGCGGGAATTTTAGAGCTAAATACGTTATTAAAATCAATGAACCCCGAGCTTAAACAAGGTGAATACATATTTTGTTGTTTAGCAGGCAACCTTGCTGACTACGTTCATTTAAACCCGCTTGCCAGTTACGTTGAAGAAGAAGGCCTAACCCTTATTTTAAATGCAGATACCGCAGATAAAGCCGGTATTACTTATGAAGCTAAATATAATTTAATTACCCTTAATGTGCATTCAAGCCTTGAGGCTGTTGGGTTAACCGCTGCGGTATCGGCCAAATTAACCGAGCATAATATTAGCGCTAACGTAGTAGCTGCGTTTTATCACGACCATATTTTTATACAAACCGATAAAGCGCAGGCTGCGATGAAAGCACTTGGTGAGATTGGTTAAAGGTAGTTGATATAAACCTGATCTGAGTAACGCGTATTTAGTGGGATGCGCCCTATGCTTATGTAAAACACAAAGCCGATATCGCAGTATCGGCTTTTGGTATTAATTAGTTTTGATTGCAAAAGTGGTGCGCTACTGGCTCAATTTTTACTGTATCGCCTGCATTTACTACCACGCATTGCGTGTTTTTATCGAGTTTTTGCTTTTGAATAATAGTAAATTCGCCTTCGTTAGCTGCGTATAAATTGTATTGATAGGCATCGTTACCGCCTTCAAATAACGCGGTAAATAACCCTCCCACTAACCCACCAATTATTGCTCCGCCGAGCATTTCTTCGCTGTTGCCATCTAAGTTATCGACAAAGCCGAACCCGGCGCCAGCTGCTATGCCTGTGCCTACTTCAGATGAAAGCGTTACAGGTTGCATTGATTCTACTGATGCGTAGTAACGCTTAATTATTTGGCTTTGATTGTTTCGATCTACCCCTTGCGATGCGCAGCCTGAGAGTAGTAATACCGCGATAAGATACTTTTTCATGTTGAGTCCCTGTTAATATTTAATAGGGAAATAATAAGTAGCAACGCATATAAAAGATGTGAGAAGTTTGTTTGTTGCTGTCAGGAAATGTAAGGATGTGTATAAAATAAAACACCGAGTATGCATACTCGGTGTTTTGGGGTTATGTTACTTAAATTTTATACTATTAAACAACGTATCCGCTAAAACCAAGCGCTTTAAAATAAAGCTTAGGAATACCGTATTTGCACTCGTTAAGTAACTCGCTAAAGCGCATTCTATCAAGTGGGTAAAATTCACTGTCTAAGTTTTGAGCTGTGTAGGCTTGCCCTGCATCACTTAAGCCTAAATCGGCACACACAGTAATTTGTGCTTCGCGCTCAAAGTCGGTTTCGGGTTTCATTAAATCGCTAATAAATAAGTTTGCGCCTTTATTTAAATTAGCTTTAATGTTTTTTAGTAGCTGCTTTTTGCTGCCGTCGTCTTTTAAAAAGTGCATTACGAGTAGGCATAACGCCGCATCGGCCTTAGTAGATAGCTTATCGAGCTCACCTTCAATAACATTAACGCGCTTTGCTATGCCGTGCTCTTCAAACGCTTGTTTAGCAATTGCGAGCATATCACTAGAGGTATCTTGTGCGGTAAATTGCCAAGTAGGGTTAAGCGCGGCAAGGGCGAGTATTTCTTTGCCTGTGCCTGCGCCCACGACTAAAATATGTGCGTTATCTTTAAGGGTTGCTTTAAGTTGAGCATTAGTAAGTTGGTGCAATAGCTCATAACCAGGGACTAAACGGGTAATGCGGTCGTTGTAATGCGTTGCTTGCTCGCCTGTGAATGTTGGCATTTTTTAACTCCTTTATAAGACTTCAACAGTGGAGTATCCACCACTTTTTTTACTTACATGTACTTGCGTGGCCACGCGTTCACTCATTTCACTCACATGCGATATAACCCCTACTTTACGGCCTTGTGCTTGTAATGAGTCGAGTGCGTCCATAGCAACGCTGAGTGTTTCGCTATCTAACGTACCAAACCCTTCGTCAATAAACAAAGAGTTGATTTGCACTTTGTTTGAAGAAAGCGATGCAAGCCCTAATGCCAGTGCTAGTGATACTAAAAAAGATTCACCACCAGAGAGCGTATTAACAGAGCGTTGTTCGTCGGCCATATCGCGGTCAATAATGGCTATATCGAGCGATTGTGCAATGGCAGTGAGCTCGTAGCGTTTATTGAGGGTTTTTAAATGGCTGTTAGCATAATGCAGCAATATTTTAAGGGTTTGTGTTTGCGCTAAATTACGCATGGTTTTACCGGTTGCATCCCCTAATACTTTATTAAGCACGTGCCACTGCTCTACCTGCTTTTTAAGGGTAGCAAGTTCAGCGTGTTTGCCTTTAAGTGCTTTGGCGTTTTGATTGTGTTGCTCAAGCGCGGTATTAGTGCCAAGCAAACTATTTTGTAGCTCAGTTTGCTCATTGGCTAAGGTCGTTTCTTGCTCTGCTAATTGGCTTTCGCTTTTTTCGGGCTTGTTAGTATTTTGGTGATCTGTTTGCGCCTTTTGCTGTTGCTTAAGCGCTGCATTTGCGTCTGTAAGTGCTGCTAAACGCTGCTCAAACTGCATTAATTGCTCTTTTATTTGCTCACTAGTCAGAGTTAGTAAAATAGCGATCTGTTCGTGATTTACCTTGCTATATTGCGCTTTAAAGTCGCTAAACCAGGCATTGTAGCGCTCTTCAAGTGTACTTTGCTCTTGAATTTGCTCTGCCAAGCGCTGCTCAATGTTTTTGAGTGTTATAGCGTGCTCATCGCGTTTTTTAATTGCGCTGTCGTGGGCTTGTTGGCTTGTATGTAACGCCTTTTGGCATTGCTCAAGCTGCGCATTAAGTTTTGCTTGGTAATCATCGGCATTTATTGGCTCGTTTTTAAATAAAGCAAGGCGCTCTGTGCGTGTGGTGTTTTGCAGTTGTTGCGCTTTGGCTAAATCGTCTTTTAAAACTTTAAGCGCTTGCTCACTTTTAGCAATTAACGGTGTGAGTTGCTGTAATTGCTGATTAGCGCTGTCTATTTGTTTTTGACTTTGTTCAAGCTGAACCTGTGTTTGCTGGTACTGCTCAACCTGCTGGCTTAAATCACTCATATTAAGCGTGTTGTTTTGCAATTGCTGCCAGAAGTCACTGTGCTCAAACTGTGCGTTAAGGGTGCTGGTAAGCTCGTTAACTTGCGTATTTAGCTCTGCATGTTTAGTGTTTATTTGGCCAAGCTTATTGGTTAATTCAACATGCTGATTATGCAATTGCTGCTGTGTATGTTGCTCGGTTTTTAAGTTACTTATTAGCTGATTTACTTTTTCTTGCAGAGCTGTTTGCTGTTTTTGCGATTCAAAATAGTGCGACTTTTGACTGCTGAGCTGGGCGTATGTTTCATCAAGCTGCTGTGCTGTTAAGTCGTTAAGCTCTGTACGTGCCCCTTGCATTGTTGTTTTAATTTCTAGCTGCTTTGCCTGTGCGCTCTGTATAGCTTGGCTGTATTGAGCGTGCTCAGTGACAAGTACAGCATGTTGAGTTTGGTGCTGATGCAGCTTAGCTTGGGCGCTATCGTGTTGCTGCTTAGCTAGGTTATAACTTGTTTCAAAATCGGCTATTAGGTTATTTAATTGCGGGTTTTGGCTGCTTGCATACGGGTGCTCTTTTGCCCCACACACTACACATGGCTCGTTAGGGGTAAGCTGCGTGCGTAAATGCTCTACGTTTTCGCTGGCACGCAGGCGAGCTTGGTTTAATGCGTATTCACTGTGTTTAAGTGCTTGCTCGCAAGAGGCTAAGCTTTGTTGCAATGTTGTTTGCGTTTGCTCACTGTGTACAAGCTTGGCCGCAACCGCAGCTTGTTGTTGTGTGCTGTGTTTTATTTCTTGATTAAACTGCTGGTAGCGCAAACGCTGATCTTTTAAATATTCAATATTTTTAAGTTTGCTATCGCATTGTTCAATATTAAATTGGCGTTGTTGCTCACTTAGCTGGTTAAGATCTTTTTGTTGATGCGCAAGTTGTTGCTCTTGCAACTCTACTTTTTTAGTTTGCTCTGCTAACAGCGCCGCTTGTTTAGTTTGCTCTTCTAACAGCTGTTGGTTTTGCGAAGCGGTTGCCTTTATTTGCTCATTGGCACTTAAATACGTATTAAAGCTATGTTGGTAATAATTCCAATCATTAGCCAATGGTTTAAGCTGCGTGTACTCGTTTAGCCACGTTTGATGCCCAGTGCTGAGTTTTGTTGCCTCATCGAGTGCATGTTGGCTTTGCGTGTACTGCGTTTGTAATTCGCTAAGTTGCTGCTGCTCTTTTTCGCTTTGCTGAGTCAGGCTTGTAATGGTTTGTGCGTGTATAGCAAGTTGGCTGTCGAGCTCGCGGGCTTTTGCAATAATTGGCTCTGCCGTTTGCTTTTGCTCTTGCGCTGTTTTTAACTCGCTTTGCTTTGTTGTAAGTGTTGCGGCCTGCTCTTTTATAAGCGCAGCATGGTCAATCGCTTTTAAATCGCTTATTTGCGTACTAAGTGCTTTGTTTTGCGCCGTTAAGTACTCATGACGTTTGCGGTTGTCTTTTATTTCAAGGGCGCTTTGTGCTTGTTTAGCTTGCTCACTTTGCTTTGCTATTGCATCAAGCTGTTGTTGCGCGTGTTGTTGCTGCTCTACTGCGTGTTCTAGTGCCTGCGATAAGCTAGCTGCTTGTTTATACCAATTTAAGTTTTGCTCTGTTGCTGCATGCGTTTTTTTAGTTTGCTCAATTTTTTTAAGTAACTCATCGCGCAGGGTTTGTTTAGCACTTAATTCGTCATCGCTTAACAAGGTGTAGCTTGCAAGGCTTGCATTAAGTAATTCATATTGATCTTTTAGCGCTTTATTACGCTCAAAAATACGTTTACCTATTAAGCTAAATTTATCGGTGCCGGTTAAACACTCTAAAAGTTGTGCGCGTTCATCGCCTGTGGCTTTTAAAAAGGCTGCAAACTCGTGCTGTGCTAATAATACCGCACGCGAAAACTGATCAAAGCTTAGCCCTATTTTGTTTTCTACTTCTTTTATGGTTTGGCTTTTATCGGCTATTAGGGTTTCATCGGGCAAGGTTAGTAACGTATGCTCAGCCACTTTTAACTTGCCTGTTGCCTTTTTGTGGGTACGGGTAATAACGTAGCGTGCGCGGTATAATTGTTTGTCTTGGCCAACAAAATCAACCTCAGCAAAGCCTTCCCATTTGCCTCTGCGCAGTAAGTTACGCGAATCGTTTAGCTTTATACTGTCGCCGTTAAAATCAATTAAGTTGCCTTTATCGCCTTTTAAGCGTGCTGTTTTAGTATAAAGCGCTAAACAAATAGCATCTAAAAAGGTGCTTTTACCTGCGCCTGTGTCGCCGGTTATTGCAAATAACCCCGCGTCTTTTAGTGGAGCTTGAGTAAAGTCGATTTCGGCATCGACTATTGAGGCTAAGTTATGAATACGAACTGCGGTTATTTTCATAGTTGCTCTTGCTCCGTCAGCTCACTTATTACATCGTTTAACAGTGTTTTTAGCTCATCAGGTACAGCTTGGCCGGCCATATCTTTGTCGTTTGCAAAGGCTTGTTCTAATAAGTTTAATGGGTTGAGCATTTCAATTTCGCTTAAATCTTCAAATACGGCGCTGTTATCGCTTGTTATGGTTTGTTCTCGTACCCGCTCAATGCCGCAAAATTTTACGTGTTTACCCTCAAGTGCTTGCTCTATTTGTTCTCGAAAGGTGGTGTCGGTATCACTTGATTTAAGTTTTACGCGTAAATAAGGGGCAATAGTATGTTGTGATGTATCGAGCGCTTTAATTTGCTCGCATAAGTCGCTTAATGGCACGCACTCCCCTTTTGGTAAAATAATTACTTCAGCAGAGCGTGGAATGTAAAGGGGGTTTACAGATGTGCTAATAGTTTGTTTTTCATCACTTTTAAATTCTATTACATTAACTTGGTGCGTGTAGTTACGCTCTGAAAACGACATAGGAATAGGCGTACCGCTGTAACGAATAACGTCTTTTTTAGCGACTTGCTGCGCTTTGTGTAAATGCCCCAGTGCTACGTAGTCTGCCTTGTTACCAAATACACTGGCCGAAATAGACTCCTCCCCACCAATCACTAAATTACGTTCTGAGTCACTTGAAATATCACCGCCTTTGGCATGTAAATGCCCCATTACAATTAACGGCGAATTTTGCGCGTTAATGCTATAGGCGTGATCAAGTGCAAGCTTATAGGCTTTTTCAACGCCTTGTGCGTAACTAGGGCCGTTTTTAGTATGACTAAGTGAACTTATATCGCTGGTACGTAAAAAAGGCATAGCGACGATTACAGCGCGTTTATTTTGCGTATTTATTTCAATCACGGTATTGCCTGGGTCGGTTACTTCAAAGCGCCCCACTACATGGGTGTCAAACTGAGCAAGTAAGGGCTGCGCCGCTAATATACGATTTGCTGAGTCGTGGTTGCCGGCAATAATAACAACATGCAATTGCGGGCAACGCTTTTTAGCATCTTTTATAAATTGGTAAAGTTGGTTTTCGGCGCTGGCACTGGGTGTGGCTGTATGATAAATGTCGCCTGCAACTAAAAGTATATCTATGTGTTGCTCTACTAGGGTGCTAAGTAGCCAAGTAAAAAATGCAGCGTGCTCATCACGCCGGTCATGTTCATAAAATTGTTGGCCTAGGTGCCAATCTGAGGTGTGGAGAACTTTCATATCGCGCTCTTAAAAAACCATAAGAGCGCCAATATACCCAAGGCAAGTAAAGATGCAAGCCTCGGGAGGGCTTTAGTTTAGGTAAAACTATATATAGCAATAATAATGACAGGAAGCGCTAACAAAGCCATACCTAGCGGCATTTTTAAACTTTTAGTTTGCTTTGCTTGCAATGCTTTTATGGCATTCGTTTCGTTACAGGCGGCTACTTTATCAATATAAAAATAACCTGAGTCTAGATACTGCTTACAACTTTGCTGATTTGCTGGAATGGCTATTAGCTCTTGTTGTTTTTTTAGGATATAAAAATCCATACACCCACCACATTGCTTACTGGTAATAAGTACATATTTGAGAATAATTGTAACGATTTTATTATGCTCAAATAAAAAAAAGTGGGCGATTTTAAATATAAAATGCACTAAATATCAACCTAAAATTTCACTATTTTTAATTTATCGTATAAATAGTTAATATTAGTGAGATCACGGCAATATTTGCGCCAATTATTAACCACTTTTTACTGTGTTTTTGTTCAGTAGATAGGCGTTTTAGTGCATCTTGCTTATTGCATGCCGACACCACATTAACATACGAATACTGGTTTGATTCGTAGCGCTCTAGTAAGTCTTTATCAGCAGGGATAGCTTCGAGCTGATGATCTTTTTTTACAATGTAAAATTTCATATCGGGCTCCTTTAGTTTAAATATGCAGCTTAATTTGTATTGAACCTGAGCGCATTTAAACCGTGTAAACACTGCTAACGCTATAAATTTAAGCTCAATTAAAACAACATATTTTTGCACCTTAATTTAATCCTAAGCTAATGGCATGAATTAGGCCTGAACCCTTATAAATACTGTGTTTGTACCTTAATTAATACACATCAACTAGCTGTAAAGTGTAAACCCCCTTTACAGTTTTAAAAGCGGCTTAATTTACTGATTCAAAAACCATGTTAAAACAACGTGAATATTACCGTGTTTAATGGGCGGTTGGTCGCTAATTAATTGAACAAAAATAGTAACTTTGTCAAAGTACGCTCACAAAATTCCACTAGGACTCATAATGAAAAAAACAGTTCTTACGCTAAGCGCGTTTGTGTTGCCTTTGGCAATGTCGAGCGCTGTGTTAGCGTCATCCGTTGAGCAAACTAAAGGCTCATTCGTTGATAAGTTTCGCCAGTTAGACGAAGCGCTTCCTACCCCAAATGTTTATCGTAGTGCCGCCGGTGAGCCTGGCGAAAAATACTGGCAGCAACGTGTTAATTACGACATAGATGTAAAGCTTGATGAAAAAAAGCGCCGCTTAACAGCAAGCCAAAGCATTGAGTATAAAAATAACTCGCCGCATACACTTAAATATTTGTGGTTACAGTTAGATCAAAATATTTTTAAAAGCGACTCAATTGCCGAAACCACAAAAACGTTTAAAAGCACGCTAAATAGTTTACCTGCACAAAAGCCGGCTAAATTAAGTTTAGGTGAGCTACGTCGTCAGCAATTTATGAGCGACAACGAGTTAGGCTATACAATTAGCAATGTAAAAGATGACAATGGTGATGAACTGCGGGTTACTGTTGTTGATACGCTAATGCGTATAGATTTAAACGAGCCGTTAAAACCAGGCAAAGAAGTTGAGTTTAGTATGAACTTTGCTTTTAACATTGTTGAAGAAGATGCCGTAGGTGCGCGTTCTGGTTACGAGCACTTTGAAGAAGATGGCAACGATATATTTTTACTTGCGCAGTGGTTTCCGCGTTTAGCTGCTTACACCGATTACGAAGCATGGACAAACAAGCCGTTTTTAGGCCGTGGTGAGTTTACGCTTGAGTTTGGTGATTATGATGTAGAAATTACTGTACCTGCTGATCATATTGTATCGGCAACAGGTAAGTTAGATAACGCAAGCAAAGTGCTTACTCGCACGCAGCGTAACCGCTTAGAAAAAGCTGAAACAGCAAAACGCCCTGTATTTATTGTTACTGAAGAAGAAGCGTTAGAAAACGAAAAACAAGGTACCGATAAAACAAAAACATGGCACTTTAAAGCAGAAAATGTGCGTGACTTTGCGTGGGCGTCGTCGCGTAAATTTATGTGGGATGCAAAGGGCTATCAGCAAGGTGGCGATGAACAACCTTTAGTGATGGCTATGTCGTTTTACCCTAAAGAGGGTGGCGATTTATGGAAAAAGTATTCAACTGAATCTGTAGTACATACGATGGAAGTGTACTCTCGCTATTCATTTGACTACCCATACCCTGTAGCGCAATCGGTAAATGGCCCAGTAGGTGGTATGGAATACCCAATGATCACTTTTAATGGCCCACGTACAGAGCTGCAAGATGATGGTTCGCGCACTTATTCTCAAGCTGAAAAACGCTTTTTAATTGGTGTGGTTATTCATGAGGTTGGCCATATTTACTTCCCTATGATTGTAAACTCTGATGAGCGCCAATGGACCTGGATGGATGAAGGTTTAAATAGCTTTTTAGATGGCGTTGCAGGGCGTGAATGGGACCCAACTATACCGTGGGGTGTTGAGCCGCGCGATATTGTAAGCTACATGAAATCGCAAAACCAAGTACCTATTATGACGCAGTCAGACAGCGTACTACGTTTAGGCCCTAATGCTTATACTAAACCAGCTGCGGCACTGAATATTTTACGTGAAGTTATTTTAGGCCGTGACTTATTCGACTTTGCTTTTAAAGAGTACGCACAGCGCTGGAAATACAAGCGCCCTACTCCAGCAGATTTTTTCCGTACGATGGAAGAAGCCTCGGGTGTTGATTTAGATTGGTTTTGGCGCGGTTGGTTTTACAGCACCGACCATGTAGATATCTCGTTAGATAAAGTGTATCAATTACGTTTAGATACTAAAAACCCTGATATTGACTTTAAACGCTTACGCGATATAGAAGCAGACAAACCAACATCACTATTTGTTAAGCGCAACCGTGAAGAAGGTAAACAAACTTGGGTTGAAAAAAATCCAGATATTACCGACTTTTACGACGAAAACGACCGCTTTACTGTTACTAATAAAGAACGTAACGCGTACAACAAGTTTTTAAAAGGCTTAGAGCTGTGGGAGCGTAAAACGCTAGATCGCGCGCTTGAAGAAGATAAAAACTACTATGTTATGGAGTTTTCAAACCTAGGTGGCTTGGTAATGCCTATTTTATTAGAGCTAACCTATGAAGATGGCACAACCGAAGAGCGTTACATTCCGGCTGAAATTTGGCGCCGTAATCACAAAAATGTACAAAAGCTTATTGTTACAGATAAAAATAAGCCATTGGTATCGGTAAGCGTTGACCCTCGCTGGGAAACAGCTGATGTAGATGTTGAGAACAACAACTACCCTCGTCGTATTATTCCTTCACGTATTGAAGTGTATAAAAAGAAAAAGAGTAAAGCGAAAGTAAGTCGAGATATTATGCAAGACATTAAAACTGAGCTTAAAAAAGACGAGAAAAAAGATGGTGAGGAGCAACAATAATGCGCTTTTTGCTTATTATTGTTTGCCTTTTAGTTGCTGCGCCAAGTATGGCGCATCAACTAAAGTCATCGGTTACTACGGTGCTTTTTAATAAACGTACTAACAATATTGAGCTTATGCATCGCTTTTATTTACATGATACTGAGCATGCTGTAGCGCATTTATTTAATGGAAAAGCCGATATCATTAGCAACAAGGCCGACCAACAACGTTTTGTAGAGTATGTTGAGTCGCATGTTGCGCTGCAAACCTTAAAGGGTAAGCCATTAACGCTTAGCCAAGTAGGTGCGCAAATTGATGGAAAGTTTTTTTGGGTGTATCAAGAAGCTCCTATCCCAAAAGGGATTGAAGGCATAAAAATGAGTAACGGCGCACTGCGTGACTTATGGCCTTCTCAAGTAAATATGGTAAACGTAGAAGGTAAAGGCAAGATTAAAACCCTTCACTTTACCCAAAACGATACTTGGCTCGAGGCTAAGTTCGAGCAATAAGTACTTCCCCAACCTACGCGCACTGCAGTTTATGTGCGCGTATTCTCCTGTTGTTTATGCTGTGTTCATTTTTGATCTGTTATTACTAACTGTTCGTAGAATTTTAGTAATTAATTGGTGTTTATAAGGCTAAGTAATAGATAAGTGAATACTTTTCTAATAATTTGTTTGATAAACATTTGCTAAATTATTCTCATGAAGTAGAGTCATTATGTGTACACATGTTGTATTGATTTTTACCCCATTCAAGGAATGATATGAAAGCTCAAGTAGAGGCTATTCAAGGAGTTATATTTGATTTAGATGGCACGTTAGTATCGTCTGAGTTAGATTTCTCTCTTATAAAAGCACAAATAGGTTGCCCATGCGAGCAAGACCTACTTGATTATATTGCCCAGCTTCCATCGCCCTACATGCGTGAAGAAGCGATGAATATAGTGCATCAGCACGAGCTGCAAGACGCTCAGTTTGCTACTATATTGCCAGGCGTAACCGAAGCCGTTAACGCCCTAAAAGTTAAAAATATTCCTATGGCTATTGTTACCCGCAATTTTGATAAAGCGGCAGCAATAAAGCTACAAAATAATCCGCTACCTATCGAAACGGTATTAACCCGTAGCGATGCCCCAGCCAAACCCGATCCCAGTGCCTTAAATGCAATTGCCACGCTTTGGAATATAAACGCCAGCAACTTGTTATACGTAGGGGATTTTTTATACGACATTCAAGCAGCACATAATGCAAATATGCGCGCTTGTTTGTACGCGCCAAACGCGGTGCCTATTTATGCCGACCAAGCTGATTACGTTTTACGTGAATTTACCGAATTAGTTACTTTAGTCGAAAGTTACTCACAAAAAGTAGAGTTATGTTAAATAGAGTGTAACTTTTATTTTTACGTAATTACTCCTGCATTATTCTCATAGGAACGGCCTTATTTATTTAGCAAATAGGTTGTTTTAAATTCAGTTTGTAAAGTTCAACAGACCCTAGCCCAACAGGGTTTGAATTGGTAAAATATGGCAAAATTAACGTATTGATTAGAGGCACAAGATGGGCAGAGCATTTGAAGTCCGTAAGAGCTCGATGGCTAAGACAGCCAACGCAAAAACTAAAGTTAACTCAAAGTACGGTAAAGAAATTTATGTTGCCGCTAAAAATGGCGAACCAGACCCCGATGTCAATCAATCACTGCGTCGTCTAATTGAAAAAGCAAAAAAAGACCAGGTTCCTGCTCACGTAATAGAAAAAGCAATTGAAAAAGCAGCCGGTGGGGCAGGGGAAGATTATTCTCCCGCACGATACGAAGGTTATGGCCCGGGTAACTGCATGGTTATTGTTGATTGCTTAACCGACAACCCAAACCGTACAATTAAAGATGTACGTTTACCGTTTACCAAAACAGATTCAAAAATTGGTACTCCAGGCTGTGTTGCACATATGTTTGATCACCTTGCTGTACTTGGTTTTGCCGGTGACGATGACGAAGTGGTCCTTGAAGCACTAATGATGGCCGATGTTGATGTAACCGACGTTGAAGTTGAAAATGGTAAAGTGTCGGTATTTGCACCCCATACTGAGTACTATAAAGCGAAAACAGCGCTTGAGGAAAACTTTGAAGGGATTAACTTTGAAGTAGATGAAATTACGTTTGTTCCGCAAGTGCATGTAGAAATTGAAGATGAAGAAGTTATTGCTAATTTTGACAAGTTCATCAATATGCTTGAAGACTGTGATGACGTTCAAAACGTGTATCACAACGCAATAATTAAAAATTAATTTAGCGCAAGGTAAAGTGAGCACTAAATAAAGAACGGTACTAGGGCGTGTTGACCTTTGGCGCTTGAATTTGCAGCAGTATGTTTGGTTTTTAGGCAAGGCAGAGCCTATGAAGTGTGGTTATTCCCCATAAATAGGCGATAACGTAGCATAAATGCCAAACATACGCTGCCCTTTTGGGTTCTGCCTAGGGGCGATAAACTCTTTGTTGCCTACATGGATGTAGGTAAGGGGCGTGAGCAGGACGCGGAAGCCTTGCTCGGTTTTTACTTAGCCCACTAGGTTACAAACCTCGCGCCGCAACTTGATCGCCCCTAGATTGAACAAATTTCAATCTGCAAAGATCAACACGCCCTAATAAACAAAAAGCGCGTTTTGTGTAGGCAAAACGCGCTTTTTTGCTGTTAAACTAATGTTAGCTATTCAGCTAGGTTATGGTGTTTTGCTTTATATTTTAAGCGGTAGCTGTGTAATAGGGGCTCGGTGTAGCCACTTGGCTGCTTAGCACCTTCTAATACAAGCGCTAAAGCGGCTTGATAAGCAATACTATTTTTAAGTGACTCTTCGTTTTGTGCCATAGGCTTGTAAGCGCTGTCGTGCTCATTTTGGCCATCAACCACTTTAGCCATTTTAGCCATAATCGACTCTATTTGTTGTTGAGTACACACCCCATGCTGTAGCCAGTTTGCCATATGTTGACTTGAAATACGCAAGGTTGCTCTGTCTTCCATTAAGCCTATGTGGTTAATATCAGGCACTTTTGAGCAGCCAATACCTTGGTCTATCCAGCGTACTACATAGCCTAAAATGCCTTGTGCATTGTTCTCAAGCTCACTTTGAATATCTTCTTTACTGAGCGTTTGCGGCTGTGCCATTAAAGGCGGTGTAAGTAAATCAGTAAGGCTTGCCATGCCTCGTTTGGCAATTTCTTTTTGCTCGGTAAATACATCTACATCGTGATAATGCATAGCGTGCAAAGTGGCTGCGGTAGGCGAGGGCACCCACGCGGTATTAGCGCCAGATTGCACATGAGCAAGCTTTTGCTCCATCATTAGTGCCATTTTATCTGGCATAGGCCACATACCTTTACCTATTTGTGCTTTACCGCTTAGGCCGCAGGCAAGGCCTGTATCAACGTTACGGTCTTCGTATGCTTTGATCCACGGCTGAGCTTTAATAGCGGCTTTTGGCAAAGCGACCCCTGCGTGCATAGAGGTATGAATTTCATCGCCCGTGCGGTCTAAAAAGCCAGTATTTATAAACACCGCGCGCGCTTTGGCTGCGTGTATACAGGCTTTTAAATTTACTGAAGTACGGCGCTCTTCATCCATAATCCCCATTTTTAGGGTGTTTTTTGGCAAGCTAAGTGCTTCTTCTACCATGCTAAAAAGCGTATTTGTAAAAGCAACTTCTTCAGGGCCATGCATTTTGGGTTTTACAATATTGATGCTTTGCGCACTGGTGTTTTTAATGCCTGTTTTTTTATTTAAATCGTGCAGGGCTGCGGTTGCGCTAAACATCGCATCCATAATGCCTTCAAATACGGGTTGGCCGTAAATGTCGGTAATAGCAGGGTTTGTCATTAAGTGACCTACATTACGGACAAACATCATGCTGCGGCCTTTAAGCGTAAGGCTGCTGCCATCAAGGGCGGTATATTGCCTATCGCTTTGTAAAGTACGCTCTATGGTTTTATCGCCTTTTTTAAACGATTCAACCAAGTTACCTTGCATTAAACCCAGCCAGTTTTTGTAAACTTGTACTTTATCCTCGGCATCTACTGCGGCAACAGAGTCTTCGCAATCCATAATGGTTGTTAGTGCAGCTTCAAGCAAAACATCTTTTAACCCTGCTTTGTCGGCTTGGCCGATAGGGTGGTGATGGTCTATTTGCAGCTCTACATGCAGGCCATTGTTTTTTAATAAAATAGCACTTGGGTTTTGCGCCTCGCCTTGGTAGCCAATAAGTTGCTCAGGTTTTTTTAATTGAGTATGCGAGCTGTCTCTTAGGGTGATAGACAAGGCGCCTTCAACAATTGAGTAGTTGGTGCTTTCTATGTGTGAGCCATTTTTAAGGGGCAGGGCCTTATCTAAAAACTGGCGCGCATACGCCATTACTTTAAAACCACGAACCGGATTATACGTAGTGCCTTTTTCAGCGCCGTCGTCTTCACTTAATACGTCGGTGCCGTACAGCGCATCGTATAACGAACCCCAGCGCGCGTTAGCCGCATTAAGCGCAAAACGTGCGTTGCTAACAGGCACAACAAGCTGAGGGCCTGCGCTGAGTGCTATTTCGGGCTCTACATTTTGGGTTTCAATGGCAAAGTCTGCAGGCTCTGGTACTAGGTAGCCAATGTCTGTTAAAAACGCTTGGTACTGCGCGCTATCCCACGTTTTATTTGTTTTATGGTAGTCATCTATTTGTTGTTGTAGCTGCTCGCGCTTAGCTAAAAGGGCATTATTTTGCGGGGTTAGCGTTTGTACTATGTTTGCAAAGCTTTGCCAAAATTGCTGCTCAGATAAATGAGTGCCTGGGAGTAGCTGTGTTTTTACAAAGTTGGCCAGCTGTGTATCTACGCTTAGCCCTGAGTGTGTGAGAGTGTGTGCCATATTTACCTTCCTTAAACGGTCGCGGTGTTGTTGTGTGCGTTAAAGCAACAATAACGCAAAAAAGGCTCAGTGCGTGCTTTTTAGCCATTCACAAAAAATATAGCGGTAATAACAACTATAAATTTACTAAATCTAAAAAATAAGCCTAATGTTGAATTAAGCGATACGGAGCACACACTCCTAGCCACTCTCACAATAATTTAAATAATTTATAGACCCGTTCGAAGGATTTTATTATGACAACATACACACGTGAAACTGATACTCTAGCAACACTTTGCCAATCTCAAGGTAGCGCATGGAAAGCCATTAACCCTGAATATGCAAGCCGCATGCGTTTACAAAACCGCTTTCGTACAGGGATTGAAATTGCACAATACACCGCAGATGTAATGCGTGAAGATATGGCCGCTTACGATAAAGACACCAGCCAATACACACAGTCTTTAGGTTGTTGGCATGGTTTTACTGCGCAACAAATGATGATGGCAATAAAGCGCCATCAAAAAACAACTAAGCGCAGTTATGTTTACTTAAGTGGTTGGATGGTCGCTGCACTTCGCTCTGCATTTGGCCCGTTACCGGATCAAAGCATGCACGAAAAAACCTCAGTGCCTGCGCTTATTGAAGAGATTTATACATTTTTAAAACAAGCCGATGCCCGTGAACTAGACCACTTATTTAATGATCTAGACGAAGCGAAAGCCAATGGCGGCGATGTACAAGCGGTGCTTGATAAAATTGATAATTTTGAGACGCATGTAGTGCCTATTATTGCCGATATTGATGCTGGTTTTGGTAACGAAGAAGCAACCTACCTACTTGCTAAAAAGATGATTGAAGCAGGTGCGTGTGCCATTCAAATAGAAAACCAAGTGTCTGACGCTAAACAATGTGGTCACCAAGCAGGTAAAGTAACTGTACCGCACGAAGATTTTTAGCAAAAATTAATGCTGTACGTTACGCGTTTTTAGAACTCGGTATTGATAACGGTATTATTGTTGCGCGTACCGACTCATTAGGTGCAAGCCTTACGCAAAAAGTGCCTGTGTCACAAACGCCAGGAGACTTAGCTAGCCAGTACAACGCGTTTTTAGAAACCACACCTATTAACGGTGTAGATGATTTAAACGAAGGCGATACGGCAATGAAAATTAATGGCCAATTATGTAAGCCAACGCGTTTAGAAAACGGTTTATACCAGTTCCGCGAAGGCACAGAAAAAGACCGCGTAGTACTAGATTGTGTAACAAGCTTACAATCGGGCGCTGATTTATTGTGGATTGAAACCGAAAAACCACATGTTAAACAAATTGCAGAGCTAGTAAATCGCGTTAAAGAGCAAGTACCTGACGCTAAGCTTGTTTATAACAATTCACCGTCATTCAACTGGACGCTTAAGTTCCGTGAGCAAGTGTACCAAGAGTGGCAAGAAGCGGGTCGCGATTTGAGCGCTTACCCAAGCCTTGGTGATAATAAAGGCCTAATGGCGCCAGAAATGGACGATACAGAGCTTGCTGCTGAAGCGGATGTATTAGTGCAAAACTTCCAGCGCGATGGTGCACGTGAAGCGGGTATTTTCCATCACTTAATAACACTGCCTACATACCATACGGCTGCACTAAGCACCGATATTTTATCAGAAGGTTACTTTGGTGATATGGGCATGCTTGCATATGTACGTGATGTACAACGCCAAGAAATTCGCCGCGAACAAGCCTCAGTTAAGCACCAAGATTTAGCTGGGTCTAATATTGGTGATACGCACAAAGAGTACTTCTCTGGTGAAAACGCACTTAAAGCCGGTGGTGAAGATAACACCATGAATCAGTTTTAACTTTTCTAGATAGTGTTACTCAAGGGCCGTAAGGCCCTTTTTTTGTTGTATTAATATAAATCAGACTCGGTTGAATTTAGTTTGGATCACAATTTAACTAGGTAGATATTAAGTGCAGTTATATGGCTGCTTTTTTACTGTAAAGCCGCTTTAAAGTGCAAAATCCGCCTTTTAAAAGGCTATTTTTAGCTGTTTTACTAAGTATAAGTAAAATAATAAACCGAAATTTTACTAACCTGGTGCCTTTATAAAACAATTTTTTACTAACTGAGTGCTTATAAACAGTGGCTCAAACCGATTTTTTACCAACTCAAACGATTAAAATCACAATAAACCGAAATTTTACTAACTTAAAAACACCTAAGTCCGATATGGATAAGCTCAAAACTGTAAAGGGGGTTTACAGTTTGGCATTTATTAACCTAAGCGTTGGTAATTACAAAAAAATAGCCACTTAGGAGTGGCTATTTTTAAACCTAAACACGGAGCTTATTTTTTGTTTGAGTGTTTATCAAACCACCATTGAATGTAAGCCACCTTAGTCATTAAATTAGAAGGGCGCGCCGTAATACCGTGTGATGCATTAGGAATACGCACCATGGCGGTATCAACACCTTGCAACTTAAGGGCTTGATAAAACTGCTCGGTTTCAGAAATAGGGGTACGGTAATCTGCCTCCCCTGTTAAAAGCATAGTGGGCGTTGTTACGTTACCTACATAGCTAATAGGTGAGCGTTTCATATAGTGCTCAATATGATCCCAAGGTTTACCAGGGAACCAGTAATCGGCAAAAAATGGATAAAAGTCGGCAGTTAGTACAAAGCTGATCCAATTAATAACGGGTTTAGCCACCACTGCTGCTGCAAACCTGTCGGTGTGCCCTACAATCCATGCGGTTAATACACCTCCGCCCGAGCCACCTGTTACAAATAGTTTAGACTCATCAATAAATCCTTTCGCTATTAGTGCATCAACGCCGGTCATTAAATCATCAAAATCGTTACTTGGGTAATTATGATGAATTGTTTGGGCAAACGTTTTACCGTATGAGTCACTGCCTCGTGGGTTCATGTATAAAACCACGTTTCCTTTGGCTGCAAACAATTGCACCTCGGTACTAAAGTGAGGGCCATAATTGGCCACAGGGCCGCCATGAATTTCTAAAACAAGTGGGTATTTTTTTGATTTATCAAACTCAGGTGGGTATGCAATCCAACCTTGAATTGGCAGCTGGTCGTGGCTCGATTTAAGCCAAATCTCTTCTACGTTGGCAAGTTCTTTATCGTCTAACGCATCGGCATTGAGTGTAGTGAGGCGACGAGCTTTGCCTCGTTTTATAGTGGCTATATCTGCAGGGCGCTGAGTATCGGCAAGTGTAAAAGCAATTTCGCCATCTTCGCTTACATCAAAATCGCCGCCCGAATAAGGACGACCAAACGCAACGCTACCTATTTGCTCGGTGAGCACTTTACGCTTACCACTGCGTGGTTGGTAGGCAAGGGCGGTTTGGCCTTCGTCTGCGTAGCTAAAGTAAACTCCTTTTGAATCGGCACTCCATTTAATTTGCCCCACACTTCTATCAAAATTAGGGGTTAGGCTTTTTGTATCGCCCGTTTTTAAATCACGAATATAAAGCTGCGTGTTTTCGTAATTGGTGCGTTTATCATCATACCCTGTAAAGGCTAGGTAGCGCCCATCGGGAGATACTTTAGGTTGTTGGTCAGGGCCGTTTCTATTGGTAATGGCAGCAATTTTTAAGGTGCTTAAATTAAGCTGGTATATTTCACTATTAGTGGGCTTTAGTTGATTTTGCTCATGCCGATTGGCAGAAAAATAAAGGCTATTGCCGTTTTTACTAAAGCTTACTTCGCCGGCGTTATTAAACTCATCGTGTGTGAGCTGCTTTGCATTGCCGCCATTTGCATCTATTGCAAATAATTGGCTAAAACCTTTTTGGCTATAACCGCCTCCGTCGGCACGGTAGTATACATCGTCTATAAATTTAGCAGGTTCGGCCCATGTAGCGCCTTTAGGCTTGCCAGGTAAGTTAACAGGTGGTGCACTGCTACTTGGTACAAACATACTAAAAATAAGCTGCTGAGAGTCGGGATGCCAGGTAATTGCGCGTGGGCTGCTGGTTAGGTTACTAATTTTTGCTACAGCACCTGTTTTAAGCCACTTCATATAAATTTGGCTGCTGCCATCGCGGTTAGATATAAATGCAAGGCGTTGCCCATCTGGCGATAGTACTGGGGAGTGATCCATATGCACGCCCGAGGTAAGCGGTTGCAGTTGTTTAGTTTTATAATCAACTGACCAAATATTACTGACTTTACGGTCCGTTTTTATATCCATACGGTTACGTACAAAGTACACCGTTTTACCATCGTCTGTTATATCAATTTGATTGGCGTATTCAAGATTAAACACATCTTGTAGCTGTAATATGTTGTCCTTTGCAAAAGCTAACTGGCTACTACCAAGTAATAAACTGCTACTTAAACTAAGTGCTAAAAGCGTCTTCATTTGTATTCCCTGTTGTGGTTTTTGTATATGTAGTTATATGTCAGTAGGAAAGGGATGAAAAGCGCGATGCGGTGAATCTGTAATTTAATACCTGTTTAAGTAAAGCCTGGTTACTTTATAGTAATAAATAGCGGGCTTACTGCGTTAAATTTTTTATATGCAGCGCCATGTATTTCAGCGCTGTGTTACTTATGCTTTGTTACTGTGCTGTGTTGTTGCGCTTTTTTAAAGCAATATTAGGTTTTACGTGATTGAACTTAATGGAGGTTATAGCTGTAAAGCCCCTTTACAGCTAAATAGTTTTTAAAGTAAAGCAAACATGCGTTTTGTAGCTTGAGACTTAATAACGAGCTAAAAGCAAGGTTAGGTTGCTGATGCACACAGTGATTTAATTTCTTTAATAAGTGCAATACCGGCTGCGTTATCGCCATGTACGCACAAACTGTTGGCATTTAAGTTTAAGGTGTTTCCTGAGCGAGTGGTTACACAACCCTCGGTTAATAGCTGTTTTACTTGTGCTAAAAGTGCTGGCTTGTCGTGAACGCTGCCATCAAGGTGGCGAGATACTAAATGCCCTTCGTCTGTATATTGCCTATCAGCAAAGGCTTCTAAAATAAGATCTACACCTAAACTATTGGCGGCAAAGGTGTGTTTTGCAGAGTCTTTTGTGGCTAATAGCATAAGCTTTAATGGTGCAGGGTAGTGCGCTATAGCAGTAATAACTGTTTGTAAAATATGGTCGTTTTTCATCATGTCGTTATATAAGCACCATGTGGCTTAACATAGCTAAGTGTTAAGCCTTGTACTTTAGCCATGCCATCAAGGGCGGCAATTTGGTAATGTAAGCAATTGGTCAGTTCTTGTGTGCTAAGCGCCATAGAGCGCCTGCCAAAGCCTTGTTGGTCGGGGTAACTTGGGTGCGCACCTATTTGTACATTGTGCTGCTTTGCTAAATACAACGTATCGGCTATTACATCTGGGTCTCCACCATGAAAACCACACGCAATATTTGCCATATCAATATGAGGCATTACCTCATTATCTAACCCCATTTTCCATGCGCCAAAGCTTTCGCCTAAATCGCAATTAAGTTTCATTTTTTATCCCTTGTTATTATTATTTTATGGTAACTGGCAGTACGCCATGAGCGTGTGCATTGCCTAACAATACCTTAGCAAGCGCTGTAAACGCAGGCCCTGCAACAGCATTGTTTTTATCTGTATCTATATTATACGCATAAGAAGCAAGAACTGCATTAGCTCTGCTGCCAAACTGCGCTATGTCGTAGGGGGCACGCAAACTTATAAATATTGTTTTTTTATTCGCTGATGCAGCTATATCCAGTAATGATGACAGCGCTTTTGGTTGCTCAGCGGTATTGAGTGCAAAGCGCGGGTCGTCTTTTAAATCATCCATTCCGCCAATCTCTACAGCGCTTTGATTAGGCGTAGCGTTGCCTGCAATAACAACATCTGCATTTTTAATTAAGCTATGCGCCTTTAAAGGGTCAAACCCTTGTAAACTACTGCAACTATATTTAAGCGCCGCATTACTTATAGCGCTAAGCGCTTGCTGCATAGCCATGCATTTTCGGGTATCGGGCATAATAATATGGATGTGTTGCCCTTTGCTTAAATTAAGAGGCAATGCATTATTGTTATTTTTAACCTCAGTAATAGCATTTACGGCAAGCTCAGTTTCTATTTTGCGATGTGCTTGAGAGCCAATAATATCTTTTGCTTTAGCCAAAGTGCTTAATGGGTCTAGCTGAGTGGTTAATTTAAATTTATTTTTTAAAGCGGTTATACGCGCAGCCGATTGAGCCACTTCTTCTTTACTGAGTTGTTTATTATTAACAGATGCGACTAATTCATCCATTAGTTTGTCGAGTGCGTTTAAATCAGCTGGTGTTCTGATCTCTATTGGCATAAGCGCTAGGTCAACGCCTGCTGAAAAGGTATTGATTACCGCTTGGGTTGGGGTGAAAAAATGACTAATGCCGGCCATATCTAAAGCGTCGGTTACCACCACACCTTGATAATTTAACTCCCCTCTTAAAATGTCAGTAATTATGGTACGCGACATAGTGGCGGGTTTTATCATGCTTTTGCCATCAACACTTACAAACGTACTGTTATCGAGTTGTGGGTATTGAATATGCGCCGTCATAATCATACCTGGGTTTTGCGTGGCAATTATGTGTTTAAAGGGAGCTAAGTCTTGTTGGTATATGTCTTCTTTGGAGTGATTTACTTGTGGTAACCCTGTGTGGCTGTCTACGTTGGTATCGCCGTGCCCTGGGAAGTGCTTTAACGATGTAATAACGCCGTTGCTCTCAAATCCTGCCACTTGTGCTGCGCCTAGCTTACTGACAAGCGCTGGGTTTTCACCAAACGAGCGCACATTAATTACCGGATTGTCGGGGTTCATGTTTACATCTACCGTAGGGGCATAGTTAACATTAATACCTAACGAATTAAGCTCTTTAGCTATAACAGTGGCAGTTTGGGTTGCGTATTGAGTGCCATACTTTTTATAGGTTGCACCAATAGACATATTACCAGTAAATGAAGTGGCAACATCGCGTGGTAAACGCGCTACTCGGCCGCCTTCTTGGTCTATCGAAATAAATAACGGCAGCTTTGAACTTGATTTACTCGCCGCAGCTTGTAATTGGCTATTAAGGGTAATGGTTTGCTCAATAGATTGGGTGTTTTCAGAAAATAAAATTACACCACCAATATTATGCTTAGCAATGGCCGCTGCAAGTTCATCAGGTAGGGTAGTAACCGGTGTTCTGCATTGTTTGCTTGACCCTTGCTGACAAAAATAGCGTAAATCGAGAATTAGTTTTTGCCCCAATTGTTGTTCAAGAGACAGTGTAGGCTTAGCAAAAGAAGATTGTAATGGCATTAAACACCCAGATAAAAAAACAACAGACGAAATAAAGCATTTATTTAGCAAAACACACTCCAACGCTAAATAGATAAGTGGCAGTAGCTTATCTATTTTTGTGTACAACTGCAAAGTGCAGCTGTTTATATACACAGGGTAAATTGTAAGGCGTGTATCATGGCTGAATACGTTTTATCTAAATGGTGAGTAGGCCTTAAATTAGCTGTACTCACTGCCAACGCTTTTAAAAACTAAAGATTAAATAGTTCATTGTTTTAATTGGCCAGTTAACTGTTAAAGCCGTGCTGGGGTTAAGCTATAGGCTAGCCACGGGAGTTATTAAAGGCTAAGCACAAACACTATTTATTGCCTGCATTACTATAAAGGCTTGACATATATAGTTAACTCTATATAGTAGGCCGCAGCTAGAAAGAAAGCATGATAGTTTATAAATCTTTATTTCGTTGTTGTATAAGTAATACTTGTAGTACCGTCCTGAAGTTTTTAAGTACCATCTCATTTTTTGCTACACCCGCTCTTATGAGCATATTTTTTATTTTTATATCAGGATATTACAATGTCTAACATCGTATCAGGTACAGTTAAGTGGTTTAACGAATCTAAAGGTTTTGGTTTCATCGAGCAAGAAAACGGCCCAGACGTTTTCGCACATTTCTCAGCAATCAAAAGCGAAGGTTTCAAAACTTTAGCTGAAGGCCAACGTGTAGAGTTCACTCTTTCACAAGGTCAAAAAGGTCCTCAAGCGGATAACATCACTCCGTTATAATTTTTACTTTTAAAGTAAAAATAAAAAAAAGCGCTTAAGGCGCTTTTTTTGTGCCTAAAATTTGACTGTAAATAGCGCCATCTATCATTTAATAATATAAATTAATGTAGTGGTGCGGTTATTCTAAAACTCTTTCCTTTTATTGCTTGTTTCTTCTTAAGCACGTTTACTTATGCAAACCATTTTAAGTTAGTTATTTATACAGATCAGTTTGCACCTTATAATTTTATAAACGAGCACGGCCAACTTGTTGGTGCTAACTACGATATAGTCAACGCACTGTGTATTAAAGCAGAAGTAGAGTGCGACTTTAAAGTCATGCCTTGGAAGCGTGCCGCAATGCTTGTGCATAAAAAGCCTTATTCAGCCATTTTTTCAATGGCGCAACATACTAACCGAATTCCTTTATTTAATTGGCTTGGCCCGTTAACTACTGCACGAACTTATTTTTATAAGTTAAAAAGCCGTCCTGATGTCACTGTAAACACCCTTAACGACACCACTCTTTATTCGTTAGGCATGGTAAGGGGAGACATATATCAATCATTGGTCAAAAAAATAGGGTTTGTAAACGGGCAAAACTTAATGACGTTTGGTGAAGAGCAACAATATATTCAGCTTTTTATAAACAATAAAATAGATCTTATTTTAGGCTCCGAACACGTTATTTATAACCAATTAAAGCCTTATAACGTGAGCTTACTTGATGTAGAGCAACTTACTGAGCTACCTGTAAGTAACGACCTTAAAGATAATTATTTAGCGTTTAATAAAGCGGTGCCGCAGCACATAGTAGATCGCTTTCAACGTGCCTTTAAAGTGCTAAAACAAGAGCGCAGTCTCGATTCGTTCATAGCGCCATATAGCAATAATTAATCACTAAGCCCCTATTTTAGACTTTATTACTTAGGTACTAATTAACGTAACTAAGCGTTAAAGTTGCGCTTAAAAAGCAAGGTTTAGCTTAGGGGCTAGGGCAGCCCTTGGGTATTTTTAAGTGTGTAAAAGGCTTTTTGTAGCGCGTTTATATAGCGCATATCGGTGTTTTTATTTGCTGCCAAATAGGCATCTACCTTGAGTTCTTCTACATTATATGGCTTTAAATTGAGCGTCAGGGGTGGGCAAATACTGACTTATTTGATGTATTAGTTCGGGGTCATCAACAATTAAGTCTACTTTTTTGGCAACCAATAACGCATACGATTTTTGTATATCGGTGGTTAGCACAACCTCAAACCCCAAGTTGGTTAATATATCTGTAGAAAAGTCGTTACGTTGCATCGCTATTTTGTATTTTTTGCTTCCTCAGTATTGTTAATAATTATGTCGTCACGCTCTTTAAGCGCAACAAAAGCAAGCTCAAAATGTGAAACTGGGCCTATCCAATGAAAGTTGTTTTCTCGCCCTTTGGTGCGCGCTATGGTGTAAATAAAGGTGTTTTGAATAGTACTGGCAAGTCTAAATGCTCGCGCCCATGGATACATTTGTATGTCGGGCGTTAGGTTCGCCTTTACAAAAATAGCCCTTATAAACTCAGTGCCTTTGCCTGTCACTTTTTCATTAACGAGTATTTGATCGGGCGGCGAGAGTTCCGTGACAACTAAAAGAGGGTCTGAGCTTGCGTAGCTATTAAAAAAAACGAACAACAATACTAATAAAAGTTTACGCATTTATATAAATCGACTTATCAACAGCGGCTATTTTATGAGTGTGCTTAAAAGTAGAGCATCAATAAAACAGTAGGTTACATTAGGATAAACCTAATTGTGGCCTAAAATTTATAATTTACCACTTTTCAATAATACAAATTTATCGCAAAAACATAAAAAGCCATATGCGTATATGTACTTAAAGGTAAGAAAGAGAAGTAGTTATTAAAGGAAGAATATATTTATAAGGGCCCTAAAACGATAAAAGGGCCTTGCGGCCCTTGGTGAAGTATCGTTCAAGTCAGATAGTGCTTTAACCCCTTAAAGTACTATCTTCTTGTTTTGCAACACCGGTGTTCATCTCATTAAGTTTCTAAGCTAGCGAGAGGAAAAACCCAGCAATTGCTGCGCTCATAAGGTTAGCCATAGATCCTGCTAACACTGCTCTGAGCCCTAAGCGTGCGATATCCTTTCGCCGACTAGGCGCCATACCGCCTAATCCACCTAGTAAAATAGCTATCGACGATAGATTAGCAAACCCACATAACGCAAATGTTACAATTGCTTGAGTGTGCGCACTTAACGTATCGCGATAATTTATAAAGTCTAAGTAAGCAACAAATTCATTTACTACTAACTTTTGACCAATAAAACTACCTGCTATGATTGCCTCATCCCATGGTACGCCAAGTAACCATGCAACAGGGGCAAATACATAACCTAAAATTTCTTGTAGCGTTAAAGTAGGGTAATCAAACCACCCACCAATACCGCCTAGTAAACCGTTTAATAATGCTATTAATGCTACGAAAGCTAATAGCATTGCGCCCACATTTAGCGCTAAATGCATGCCGTTAGCTGCGCCTGATGCTGCTGCATCAATAACATTAACTGGCTTGTCTTCATCGGTGTCTAAATCAGCAAGCGTATCTTTAGGTGTTTCGGTCTCTGGCACAATCATTTTGGCCATTAAAAACCCACCTGGTGCAGCCATAAAGCTGGCGGCAATTAAATACTTAAGCTCTACACCAATAATTACGTAACCTGCCATTACAGAGCCTGCTACCGTGGCTAAGCCACCTACCATTACTGCAAACAACTCAGACTTGGTCATGGTTGCTATAAACGGCTTAACAATTAAGGGGGCTTCAGTTTGGCCTACAAATATATTAGCCGTTGCTGAGAGCGATTCTGTGCGCGAGGTTTTCAATAGTTTTTGTAAACCGCCGCCCAGAATTTTAATTATCCAATCCATAATGCCAATGTGGTAAAGCACAGCAACAAGTGCTGAGAAAAACACAATGACCGGTAAAACTTGAATAGCAAAAATAAAACCGAGTGTATCTTGCGATGCAAGTGGGCCAAATAAAAACCCAATCCCGTCGTTTGCAAAGCTAATTACCGAAGAGACGGCACTAGACATACTTGCTAACACATTTTTACCTGCTTCAAAAAACAGTACAAACCCACCAATAACTACTTGCATAGCAAAGGCTATCGCTACGGTGCGTAAGTTTATTGCTTTACGATTAGTCGAAGCCGCAAAAGCAATACTTAGTAGTACAAACATGCCTACTAAGCTCATAAATGTTGTCATACAGATGTTTCCCGTTATTATTCTTGTAGTAAATATTTAATTTTACTTTTAATAATATCAATCGCAACGCGGTTCATTCCGCCTCGAGTCACAACCAAATCAGCGTTATGCTTTGAAGGCTCAATAAATTGATAAAACATCGGTCTAACAGTTGCTTGATATTGCTCAACAACAGATTGTAATGTTCTGCCTCTTTTTTCCATGTCTCGTTGCATACGACGCATTAAGCAAATATCAAGGGGTGTATCTATAAATACCTTAATATCAAATTCTTTATTAAGTGCTTTATCACTTAATAATAAAATACCTTCTACTATTAAAATTTTAGCTGCAGCAACGCGACGAGTTTCATCGCTTCGTGTGTGTTGTGCATAATCATAAGTAGGTACTTCGACAGAGTTACCACTACGAAGTTGAGTTAAATGTTCAAGCATTAACTCATGTTCAAATGCATCAGGATGGTCGTAGTTAGTTTGCGTACGGTGTTCCATAGGCAAATGCGACTGATCCTTGTAATAAGCATCTTCTTCAATAATGGCGATAGCGCCTGGTTCAAGCTCATTAACCAACTCATTGTAAATAGTTTGGCTAAAAAGAGATTTGCCCGACGCTGATGCGCCAGCAATAGCTATAATAGTTCGTGTCACTAAGTTCTCACCCACACAGAAAGGAAAAGTTGTTTGGTTGATCACAATAGCAAAAAAGACACGAATAATCTCTTTGCTTTGCTTAAGAACGCAAATTTATAATGTTTAGCTTTTATGAAACAGGACTTATGTCCTGTACGGAAAATTCGATCAGCGGATAAAGTAACCACTAGAAGCAAAGTGAGGTCAACATGGCAAGAGCAATCATCTTAATGGCAGACAGCCTAGGTATAGGCGCAGCACCCGATGCAGACAAATTTGGTGATGTTGGAGCAAATACACTCGCCCACTTATTAAAGCATACCACGAAACGGTAAAGCGTTATCGTTACCTAATTTATCTAAATTAGGTTTAATCGATGCCTGTGAGGCAGCGGGCGGTGAAACGTGTTTAGTTTCTGAGCGTCAAGCATCGCAAGGTGCATGGGGTTATGCAAAAGACTTTCAAGCGTAAAGATACGCCATCAGGGCACTGGAAATGGCCGGCGTACCTGTGTTATTGATTGGGCTACTTCCCTAAAACACAGCCGAGTTTTCCACAAGAATTTGTAGACGAATTTATAGCCGCTACCGGTATACCTGGCATTTTAGGCAACTGCCATGCATCAGGCACCACATATTAGAGCAGCTAGGCGAAGAGCACGTAAAATCAGGCAAACCATTTGTTACACCTCTGCAGATAGCGTGTTTCAAATTGCCGCACACGAAGTCTTTTGGCCTTGAGCGCCTTTACGAAGTGTGTGAAATTGCCCGCGAATTACTTGATAAACTAAATATAGGCCGTGTTATTGCTAGGCCATTTTTAGGCACAAGCAACGCAGATTTTGCCCGTACTGGTAATCGTCGCGATTATTCAGTATTGCCGCCAGCACCGACCCTATTAGATGTGCTATCTAAACACGGTGGTGAAGTAATAAGCATTGGTAAAATTGCAGATATATATGCACACCAAGGCATTACCCAAAAACACAAAGCCCCAGGGCTGATGAATTTGCTTGAAAAAAGCAGCGAAGTATTAGCAAGTGCGCCAGATAACAGCTTAATTTTTACCAATTTAGTTGATTTTGACGAAAAGTTTGGCCACCGTCGCAACCCAGTTGGTTATGCAAAAGCGTTAAAAGAATTTGACGATTACTTACCAACTATACTAAACCAATTAAATGCAGATGACGTGTTAATGATCACTGCAGATCACGGCTGTGACCCAACCTTTCCAGGTTCAGAGCACACCCGCGAATATGTACCAGTTATAGCTTATCAACCGGGCATGCAAAATACCCCGCTTGGCGAGCGCAATAGCTTTGCAGATATAGGCCAAACCCTTGCACAGTGGTTTAACTTACCTGCACTTGAATACGGTGACGGCTTTTTAAATAAGCTAAACGCGCCTAAATAAAAAGGAAAACAATTAATGAGTACTCCGCATATTAGTGCAAACGTTGGTGATTTCGCTGAAACAGTATTAATGCCGGGCGATCCGCTTCGTGCACAATACATTGCTGAAAACTTTTTAGATGATGCAGTACAAGTAACAGGCGTACGTAACATGTACGGCTTTACAGGCACATACAAAGGTAAACCTGTAAGTATTATGGGTTCGGGCATGGGCATACCATCTATGTCTATTTATGCGCGTGAGTTAATTGTAAGCTTTGGCGTTAAAAATATTATTCGTATTGGTACCTGTGGTGGTATTGGTACAGATATTAAAATTCGCGACGTAATTTTTGCACAAGGCGCAAGCACCGACTCAAACGTAAACCGTGCACGCGTTCGTGGTTACGATTTTTCAGCAATTGCTAACTTTGACCTACTTTTAAACGGTGTTAACGCCGCTAAAGACCTAGGCATTAAAGCAAAAGTAGGTAACGTATTTACTACCGATACCTTCTACCAAGCTGACGACACATTCTACAAAGACCTAGATAAACTAGGTGTACTAGCTGTAGATATGGAAACAGCAGGTTTATATGGTGTAGCTGCAGAGTATGGTGCTAACGCAATGGCACTATTTACCGTAAGTGACCACGTGATCACCGGTGAAGCAACACCTGCAGATGAGCGCCAAAGCACATTTAACGAAATGGTTAAAATTGCTTTAGAGTCTATTTAATAAACGCAATTTTATTAAATTAGCAAACAGTTCCTTGGTAACGTATTCACTAAGTTTTGGAGACACGCCCAAAGTGAAGTGAGACTAAACCCCCAAAGCCGCATTTTATGCGGCTTTTTTTATGCCTATAAAAGCGGTGTTTTCAAAGCGCTAGTAAGCTGCACAGCACGAGCTAACCACGTAGCTGGAGCTAGCCTCGCGTTTGGTATTAATTTCATCGCTGTATAAAGGCGCTGCTACTCATCTTCTTAATCAAACCAATATAACACCCAAAGTAAAAGCATTACGTTTAAAAAGTCACTACACCCAGTGTCACTCTTACTAAGTTAATGCTAGTGTATAAATTACAACCATTTATTGTTTTTGTTGTTTAACCGTTAAGCTATGGAGTTGACTATGTCTAACTGGGTAGATGCAACCGTAAAAAAAGTAACATGGTGGAGCGATACACTTTTTAGCCTGGTAGTAAACGCAAGTGTAGAGCCATTTAAAGCAGGGCAGTTTACTAAGCTCTCGATTATAGAGGGCGATAAACGAATTGCTCGGGCATACTCTTATGTAAACGCGCCTAATAACCCCGATTTAGAATTTTACCTTATCAATGTAGAGGGCGGCTTATTATCGCCTAGGTTGGCGCAATTAAAATCAGGCGACACTGTATTAATAGAGCAACGTGCCACAGGCTTTTTTACCTTAGACGAAATACCGCCAAGCGAGCAGTTATGGATGCTAAGTACAGGCACTGCAATAGGGCCGTTTTTATCTATTTTGCAGCAACAAGAGGTATGGCAAAAATACACACAGATTAATTTAGTGCACGGCGTACGTTTTAATGCCGATTTAAGCTATCAAAATCTAATACACGCCCTAATAAACGCACACCCTACACAACTTAACTACATTCCGGTTGTAAGCCGTGAGGAGCCACAGCAAGGCCTGAAAGGGCGTATAACTACAGCAATTCAAAACGGCGAGCTATTTAGTAAAGCCTCTAAAACCCCAAGCCTGAGTAATTCGCAATTTATGATTTGCGGTAACCCACAAATGGTAAAAGACACCACACAGTTACTTTTAGACAAAAACTTTAAACGAAATCGTCGCAGAGACCCAGGGCACATAACGGTTGAGCAGTATTGGTAAAGTGTATAACAATCATTTAATTGCTACCCGAAAACGCTCAAATTTGTTATGTTGCAGCATTAACAGCGTTATATGTTCATATTAGGAAAGTTATGAAATCGTTATCTATTATTTTTGCCTCGCTTATTGCCACTGTTGCCCTGATCAGTTATGCAGCAGAGCAAACCGAAGAGACTCAAGAAGAGCAAAAAAGTACCGAGCAAGCGTCAAGCTCTACTCAAGCCAGCAATTCACCAACAAAAGCAAAAGATGAAAAGTTAAACACGCTTGAGTACCAAGCCCCAGAGCTTAAAACGCCAACAGTAGATACTACTAAGCCTGACGACTCAAAAGTACTGGGTAGCGAAACCCCAAAACCAGTAGAAAAACCAAAAAACAAAGTAGAAAAAGCAGCAGCTGTGGCCGAGGCAGAAAAAGCGGTCACGCAAGCCAAAGAGGCATTAACCGCTAAGCAGCAAGCTAAAGCTAAGCAATCTCGCGAGTCGCTTGCTGTTGTAGAGCAACTAGTAGAAGCCTATAACGCACGTAATATTGAACAATTTATTCGTATGTACGATGAAGATGTAGAGTTTTATATTTTTCCTAATGAGCTATTATTTAAAGGAAAAGAAAAACTAATAGCCCGTTATGGCTTAATGTTTAAAAAATTAAAGTGCATTAATAGCTCGCCAATAAAGCGTATTGTGCACGGCGACATAGTAATAGACCACGAGCTATCAGAAACCTGTTCAACAGACGAAAACGTGGTAGATAAACGCTCTGAGTTAGTATCGAGCTACCAAATAAAAGACGGAAAAATAATCCGCGTATTATTTTTTAGATAATTATAAAAGGCATACTATGCAGTTAGCAGACGACAAAAAAATTCGCTTAATGTATCGCGTTGAGCCAGGGTGTTTAGGGCCGCAGGGCGCAGATCACATAGAAGACTTTTGTCGTTATGCTAATAAGCATATTAAATCACCTTATTACGGGCAATTTTTGTTTTTACCACGTTTTGACAAACAAAAAGATGAGCGTCAATACAGCGTAAAAAACCGCAACCTATCGCGAGTGCAAGCCAAGGCCTATTTAAACCATTTTGAAATTGATATAGATACCTTCGAAGAGCAACTCGACGAACTCCTCACCAAAGCCATCGATTTATACTTTAAACGATAATTATAAAAGCCTGAATACAAGTTTTACCCTGTAGCTAATTTTGCCTGTAGACGCCTAGATTGCTCAGGGAGATGCGTATTTTCTCATTAATTGCCCCACAGAGGGCACAGAGACACACAGGAAGCAATGGGGGGGGGAGTTATTTCTCCTGTTCTGCTCCTTCACTTCTCGGTGGTGAGATAATCACTTTTAAGACGTGTCTACAGAATAGGGTTTATCGTGTAGCAGCGAGTTTACCTCGCGTTTTATATTGAATTTTTTTCGCGGCATAAAGCCGCTGCTACTCATTAATTGCACCACAGAGGGCACAGAGGCGCTTCGCGCTACACAGAGAAAACACAGGTATTGGTGATTTATTTCTCCAGTTTTTTCCTGTTCTCCTCCTTCACTTCTAGGTGGTGACATAATCACTATTAAACGAAATCATGAGCTAACCACGTAGCAGCGAGTTTACCTCGCGTTTTATATTGAATTTTTTCGCGGCATAAAGCCGCTGCTACTCATTAATTGCACCACAGAGGGCACAGAGACACAGAGGAAACAATGGGGGGTGGTGAGTAATTTCTCCTGCTCTCCTCCTTCACTTCTCGGTGGTAACATAATCACTTTTAAACGAAAGCATGAGCTTACTACGTAGCAGCGAGTTTACCTCGCGTTTTATATTAAACTTTTTCGCGGCATAAAGCCGCTGCTACTCATTAATTGCACCACAGAGGGCACAGAGGCGCTTCGCGCTACACAGAGAAAACACAGGTATTGGTGATTTATTTCTCCAGTTTTTCTCCTGTTCTCCTCCTTCACTTCTCGGTGGTGACAAAATCACTTTTAAACGAAAGCATGGGCTAACTACGTAGCAGCGAGTTTACCTCGCGTTTTATATTGAATTTTTCGCGGCATAAAGCCGCTGCTACTGCTATTGTGGGCTTCGCACTTTACGCCAATAACGCGCCTACAAAACTCTAGCTACCCGCTACTATAGTATTAAAGCTGTCGTTGTCGTGTAGGCTAGCAAATGCACTTTCGTGTAGTAGCTCATTACGTAAGTTTGGCGAGTATTCAAGGGCCATTTTTATATCGGCTAATGCATCGGCATGTTTGTGTGTAAGTGCATACGCACACGCACGCTGCCAGTAGGCATAGCCGTAGTCGCTATCTATATCAATAGCTTGGTTACATAACTCAATGGCTTTGGCGGTTTCGTTTAGCTCTAATAATGCATCGGCTTTGTAGGCAATGGCTTCTACATCTTCTGGCTTACGTTTTAAAATTTCGTCAAATATTTCTATTTTGTTTGCAAAGTCGCTTTCTAGGTTTGCGCGCATCCATAACGAGTGCACCTCGTTAGTGACCGATATACGCTCTTGGTTACTGAGTATTTCTTCTGAGCGTACACGCAGTTTTTCTTCAAGAATTTTTAAGCGATCTTCGTACTCGTCAGTGATCACACTGACACGCGTATTTACTATGTCTTCTACTTTATTTTTAACATCGCGCAGCGAGTTCCAGCCTACTAAAACCAAAATAGAGGCCGTAGCAGTAATAATAAAAAACACGTTATTAATAGTGTCGGTGGTGTATATAAGCGCTCTGTCGGCGGTGTCTAACTGGGCGTGTGTAACTTGTTTTGTCACATCTTCGCGTAATTGTTGTTGGTCTTGGCGAACGGCTTTTAACTCATCAAGAATATAGCGTTCTAAAAGCGGTTTATACATGGGCTCATTTAATTGTGCTAACGCTTGTTGCTGTTGCTCTTCTGTTGGTGCAGCAGATTCTTGGGCATTAACAGTATTTAAAAGCGAAACAAAACAAACAAATAGAATAGTTATATAAAAACGCATGGGTACGCCTAGTTAATTATTAGTGACTAATCGCACTTTAACATGCAAGGCTTATTGGCACTAGGGCGTGTTTGCTTTGAACATTAAACAACTTAACAAAATCATACAACTGTTCACACAGCCTTAAAGGATTCTAAATTCTAGGCAAAAAAAAACCAGCCCAATGTGGGCTGGCAAAACTGCTTAAAACAACAATAAATTGTCGCAGGGAAATAACAGGAGTGAGTGGTCATAATAATCAAGTTAATCTGAACATTTACTTAATTATTCAAAATAGATTTCAATAAGTTATAAAGTAAAGGTGCATTGGGCTTAGTAATGCACCTTTATAAACAACTTTAATTTCATGGTGAAGGGGGGGTATTCCAATGTGCGCTCAATTAAAAGCCACTTTCAAACCCTTCACATACCATTACGCGTTATCTATTTAATCCGATCACACTAATTGTGGAGTTTAAACTGTATTCATTAAACCAATGGTTTCAATCGATTTAATTCAAGTTAATACGCTGGCGAATGTAATATTAGGGGTCTATATTGTTTGAGCAGTAAATAAAAATTATGCACAAAATTAATAAACCTTAGCGTGTTACTTTAAATGTAAGCGCTGGGGCTTGAGTAAAATAGTTAAACTCTTCATTTAAAGTAAGGAGCTGAAAATGAGCAGCACTAAATCGGGTCAATGTCCCGTAATGCACGGTAGTAACTCAGTTATTTCTAAAGTAAACACAGATTGGTGGCCAAATACTCTAAATTTAGACATTCTTCATCAGCACGACACAAAATCAAACCCCTACGGCACAGACTTTGACTACGCCGAAGCATTCAAATCTCTCGATTTAGACGCAGTAAAAGCAGACCTAAAAACCTTTATGACCGATAGCCAAGATTGGTGGCCAGCCGATTGGGGTCATTACGGCGGCTTAATGATCCGTATGGCATGGCACTCTGCGGGTACGTACCGATTATCAGACGGCCGTGGTGGAGCAAGCACCGGTAACCAGCGTTTTTCGCCGCTAAATTCGTGGCCAGACAACGCAAGCCTAGACAAAGCGCGCCGCCTATTATGGCCAATCAAGAAAAAATACGGGAACAAACTATCGTGGGCCGACCTATTTATTTTAGCCGGTAACATGGCATACGAATCAATGGGCTTAAAAATTTATGGCTTTGCAGGTGGCCGTGAAGACATTTGGCATCCAGAAAAAGACATTTATTGGGGCGCAGAAAAAGAATGGCTAGCACCGAGTGATGAGCGTTACGACAACGTAGAAAAACCCGACACCATGGAAAACCCATTAGCTGCAGTACAAATGGGCTTAATTTACGTAAACCCAGAAGGCGTAAATGGGATACCCGATCCGCAAAAAACCGCGCAGCACGTACGTGAAACATTTGCTCGCATGGCAATGAACGACGAAGAAACCGCAGCGCTTACTGTAGGCGGTCACACGGTAGGTAAAACCCACGGTAACGGTAAAGCCGAGCACTTAGGCCCAGAGCCAGAAGCGGCCGACGTACACGAGCAAGGCCTAGGCTGGAACAGCACTAAAGAAGACGGCTTTGGTCGCAATACCGTAACGTCGGGCCTAGAAGGCGCGTGGACTACCCACCCAACAAAATGGGATAACGGCTACTGCCACTTACTATTAAACTACGAGTGGGAACTTACTAAAAGCCCAGCAGGCGCGCACCAATGGGAGCCTGTAAACATTAAAGAAGAAGACAAGCCGGTAGATGTAGAAGACCCATCAATTCGTTTAAACCCAATGATGACCGACGCCGATATGGCCATGAAGGTAGACCCAATCTACCGTAAAATTATTGAACGTTTTAACAACGACTTTGAGTATTTTTCTGATGTGTTTGCCCGCGCGTGGTTTAAACTTACGCACCGCGACTTAGGCCCTAAAGCGTGTTACTTAGGTAAAGATGTACCAAGCGAAGACCTAATTTGGCAAGACCCAATTCCAGCGGTTGACTACACCCTATCTGATGATGAAATTAGCGAGCTAAAAGCACAAATTCTTGATTGTGGCGTAAGCGCAACTGATTTAATTACTACAGCATGGGATAGCGCACGCACGTACCGCGGCTCAGACCGCCGTGGTGGTGCAAATGGTGCGCGTATTCGTTTAGCTCCGCAAAAAGATTGGCAAGGTAATGAGCCAGAGCGCCTAGCAAGCGTACTTAGCGCCCTTGAAAAATTTAAAGCAGGTTTAGCTAAGCCTATCAGTATTGCAGATTTAATCGTATTAGGTGGCACAGCTGCTGTAGAGCAAGCTGCAAAACAAGCTGGTGTTGATGTAACAGTACCGTTTGCGCCAGGGCGCGGCGATGCAACCGACGAAATGACCGATGCCGAGTCGTTCGAACCGTTAGAGCCAGTACACGACGGCTTTAGAAACTACCTTAAAGGCGACTTTAGCGTATCGCCAGAAGAGCTACTTTTAGAGCGTAGCCAGTTAATGGGCCTAACAGCCCCAGAAATGACCGTACTGTTTGGCGGAATGCGCGTGTTAGGCACAAACTACGCAGGCAGCAAACACGGCGTATTTACCGACAACGTAGGTGCGCTTTCTACCGACTTTTTTGTAAACTTAACCGACATGGCCAATAACTGGAAACCGTCTGAGCCAGGTGTTTACAACATTGTTGAACGTAAAACAGGCACCATAAAATGGACCGCAACACGTATAGATTTAGTGTTTGGTTCAAACTCTATATTACGTGCACTAAGCGAATTTTACGCACAAGACGACAACAATGAACGTTTTGTACATGACTTCGTAAATGCATGGGTAAAAGTAATGAACGCCGACAGATTTGATCTTAAATAAATCAAAATTATAGGCACAAAGGGGAGCAACATAGCTCCCCTTTTTATTATCTAAATTTTAGTTCGTGGCCTGTAGGCACAGAGCTTGTTCAGGGTTGATGTACAGCTTTTCATTAATTGTAAATTAAATACCACCACAGAGGACACAGAGGCGCTTCGCGCTACACAGAGGACACAAAGGCGCTTCGCGCTACACAGAGAAAACACGGGGATTGGTTAATCACTTCTTCTGTTCTTCTCGGTGGTTAATTTGGCTTGTAAGCGCGAAGCTTGTTCATACGAAAGGCAAAGCATCTCATTATTCAAACGATGTATTGCACAAAGAGAAAAAATGAGGAGTGAAAGTTGTAGGCGCGAAGCTTGCTCGCGCAAGTTGTTAGTTGCTTCTCTAAAGCGAAGCGCCTCTACACCTCTTTGTGATTGTATTGGTTTAATATTTACGAGCTATCGCTCATTATGCCAGCAAGCTGAGGGTCTACAAGGTAAGGTATAGCTCCGGTGTTAATGTTAACATTGTGGGCTCCGGGCTTGCTCAGGATTGATGTGCTGTTTTTCATTAATTGTAAATTAAATACCACCACCGAGGACATAAATGCGCTTTGCGCTACACAGAGAAAACACGGTGATTGGTGAGCAATTTCTCCTGCTCTTCTCGTTCACTTCTCGGTGGTGACATAATCACTTTTAAACAAAAGCAATGTGCGCCTAAAAACTATGAACTAACCACGTAGCAGGAGCTTACCTCGCGTTTGGTATTAAATTTTTTCGCGGCATAAAGCCGCTGCTACTCATTAATTCAACCACATACGGGGATTGGTTAATCACTTCTTCTGTTCTTCTCGGTGGTTAATTTGGCTTGTAAGCGCGAAGCTTGTCCATACGAAAGGCAAAGCATCTCATTATTCAAACGATGTATTGCACAAAGAGAAAAAAATGAGGAGTGAAAGTTGTAGGCGCGAAGCTTGCTCGCGCAAGTTGCTAGTTGCTTCTCTAAAGCGAAGCGCCTCTACACCTCTTTGTGATTGTATTGGTTTAATATTTACGAGCTATCGCTCATTATGCCAGCAAGCTGAGGGTCTACAAGGTAAGGTATAGCTCTGGTGTTAATGTTAACATTGTGGGCACCAAGCTTGTTCAGGGTTGACGTACAGCTTTTCATTAATTGTAAATTAAATACCACCACCGAGGACATAAATGCGCTTCGCGCTACACAGAGTAAACACGGTGATTGGTGAGTAATTTCTCCTGCTCTTCTCCTTCACTTCTCTGTGGCGACATAATCACTGTTAAACAAAAACAATGCGCGCTCGCATATTCAAACACCCACAAAAAAAGGCGCTAAACAGCACCTTTTTAAAATGATTTAGGCTTTATTTTTAGTTTTTGAAACCTAAAAACTTAAACCTAAAACAGACGCGATATAAAATCGCTGCTACAACTTAAGCGATTTTTTTCTCTTCTATGCTTGCTAGGTATTCGTCAAACGTACCTTGAAAATCAATGACCTGCTTGTCTTTAATATCAATAATACGTGTTGCTAAAGACGATACAAATTCGCGGTCGTGGCTTACAAAAATAAGCGTACCCGCAAAGTCTTTAAGTGCATTGTTTAGCGCTTCAATGGCTTCCATATCCATGTGGTTGGTTGGCTCGTCCATTACAAGTACGTTTACGTCTTGCATCATTAGCTTACCAAACAACAAACGGTTTTTTTCACCACCAGAACAGTTACGCGCTTTTTTGTTTGAATCGTCGGCAGTAAACAACAAACGCCCTAACATGCCGCGTACCATTAAATCGTTATGCTTGGCTGTACGCCATTGCGACATCCAATCAAATAACGTTAAATCGTTATCAAAATCTTTTGTGCTGTCTTGCGGGCAGTAGCCAAAGGTCGCATTTTCAGACCATTTAATTTCGCCTTCATTACTTTTAAGCTCGTTTACTAAACAGCGTAAAAAGGTGGTTTTACCCACACCGTTTTCGCCAATAACCGCAAGCTTCGCGCCAGCTTCTAGTAAAAAGTCGCCGCCGCTAAATAATGTTTCGCCATCAAAACCGTGGCCAAGTTTATTAACTTCAAGCGCTTGGCGGTACATTTTTTTGCCTTCGTCAAAACTTAATGATGGGCTCATACGGCTTGACGCTTTTACTTCATCAAGCTTAATTTTATCCATTTTTTTAGCACGCGAACTGGCTTGTTTAGCTTTAGACGCGTTAGCACCAAAACGGTTAACAAAGTCTTGAAGCTCGTCTATCTCGGCGCTCTTTTTAGCGTTTTCGGCTAATAATTGCTCGCGCTGTAAGCCCGCCGCTTCTAAAAACTTTTCGTAGTTACCTGGGTAAATACGCAGCTCACCGTAATCAATGTCGGCCATATGTGTACATACCGAGTTTAAAAAGTGGCGGTCATGGGAAATAATAATCATGGTGCATTTACGTTTATTAAGCTCATTAGCAAGCCACGTAATGGTATGAATATCCAAGTTATTGGTTGGCTCATCAAGTAGCAGTATGTCAGGGTTTGCAAACAGCGCCTGCGCTAAAAGCACACGTAATTTCCAACCTGGGGCAACGTTTGCCATTAACCCATAATGAAACTCTTTATCTATACCCGCTTCTAATAGTATTTCTTCCGCGCGGCTTTCAGCTGTGTAACCATCCATTTCAGCAAAAACGCTTTCAAGGTCGGCCACTTTCATGCCGTCTTCTTCGCTCATTTCGGGTAATGAGTAAATACGGTCGCGCTCTTGCTTTACTTTCCAAAGCTCTACGTCGCCCATAATTACGGCATCTACAACGCTGTATTGTTCAAACGCAAACTGGTCTTGGCTTAGGTTACCTACTTTAAGCCCTGGCGTAATCGACACATTACCCGCACTTGGCACAAGCGCACCGCTTAAAATTTTCATGAAGGTCGACTTACCACAGCCGTTAGCGCCAATTAAACCGTAACGGTTACCGTTACCAAATTTAGCTGAAATGTTTTCAAACAACGGCTCTGCGCCAAACTGCATCGTAATATTTGCGGTGGAGATCAAAAAGTTAGTCCTAGAATGAGTACTGACAGGGGCCAACTGCAGCAAAACGCCACAAACAAGACCAAGCAATAGGGTAAATTAGCTGGCGAATTATACAGATCCCCCCATGGTAATGAAAGGTAAAAGATACATACCTAAAATGGCAGCACGTTGGGTTATGAATCTATATAAGTGTAAAACCGCGGGTTAATAGGGTTTGTAAATGCGCTCTATGGCCGCTTTATTATTTTTAATAAGGCGATTAATTACAGCGACTTCCTCAAGCCTGACCGACTGTTTACTCATCATAAAATGTACGCCATTAACATTAATAGCTGGCGCCGTTTTTACCGGCAAAATAGTGTTGTAGCGCTTAGCAAAATATTTTGCGACAACAGAGTCGTCAATCACGTAATCAACTCGCTTTTTGTTAAGCATACCAAAGCGCGTATTTGCATCTGCGGTAAGTACTATTTGGTTGGGGTAGTGTTTTCTTATTTTTTCAAACTCAGCGCCAAAAAAGCTGCCTCTGTTAACGCCAACAATAAAGCCTCGTTCAAAAAGCGCCGCTAAGTTAATTACATCTTTGGCGTTTTCATGCTTATAAAGCAGCATAACTTCATCGCGATAAACATCAGTAAAATAAGAGTACTCGGCGCGCTCTTTTGTATAACTTGCCGCAAAGGTAATATCAATATGGCCTGTTTTTAGCTCTTGCTGAACCCGCGATAAGCTCGGAAAATAAACCCACTCAATACAAAAAGGCGAATCGTTAAAAACAGCGTTAACCGTATCTACCTCTGCGCCTACAAAGGCGTTGCCTTGTTTAATTAAATAGGGCGCCCAGTTGGTTTCGTTGGTGCCCATTTTTAATGTTTTAGTGCATGCCAGTACATTAAATTGCGCCACCAAAAATATAAACGCTAACAGTAACATCTTCATAAAACGTCCTTTTATACCAATCCGCATAATTAAGTGATCTATTTTGAGGATGGATAAACGTGTTGATAGCAAGGCAAAAAATTCGCTATTTAGTTGTTCTAAATGAGAATTTTTTAACGCAGATAGCGACACATTTAGCCCCTGAAAATGATTAAGTATTAATGTGGGTTGGTATTATTACTTAAATAACGCCTTAATCGCCGCTTTATTTTTTACAATATGCGCATTAATAGTGTTAACTTCTTCTAAAGTAATCGTTTTTTTGCTCATCATAAAATGCACATTATTTACGTTAATAGGCGCTACTTGCTCAACGGGTAAAATAGCCGTGTATTTATTAGCAAAATGGTGCGCCACTAACGAATCGTCTACTACAAAATCTACCCGCTTTTTATTTAATAAAGCAAAGCGTTTATCGGCATCGCTGGTAAGTACTATTTGCTTGCTATATTTATCGCTTAACCTTTTAAACGTGTGCCCTAAAAAGCTGCCGCGGTTAACGCCGGCTGTTAAGCCTTTTTTAAATAACTGCTCTAACGAACTAATATTTGCCGAGCCAGCATGTTTATACAGCAACATTACCTCTTCGCGATAAGGCAAACTAAAGTGGGCGTAAGCTTGGCGCTCACGGGTTTTGCTTGCTGCAAACATTAAATCTACACGGCCGTGTTTTAGCTCTTCTAAGGCGCGTAAGGAGTTAGGTAATAACGTAAAATTTACACAAAAAGGGGAGTCTTTAAAAATGGTTTTAATTATATCTATTTCAACACCCGTTAACGTATTGTTTTTTAGTACCACATACGGCGGCCAGTAGCGCTCGTTAGTGCCTACATTAATTGTTTTATCGCATGCTTGGGCTTTAGCGCTAAATAACCCCAAACACGTTACCCACATCAATAAAAACACACGCGTACAGCTCAAAACATTCATTCAAACAGCGCCTTAAGTGCTGCTTTATTTTTAGTTATATGCGCGTTAATAATTTTAACCTCATCGGGCGTTACTGTTCTTTTGCTCAGCATTAAGTGTATTTGGTCTTTATTAATAGCGGGTACGGTAGGCGCTTTCATTAAGCTGTTACCACGCTTACTTAAATAATTGCCTACTAGCTCGTCTTCTATTGCGTAATCTATACGCTGCTTATTAAGCATTTCAAAGCGCTTACTGGTTGCGCTGGTGTATTCTATTTGTTTTTTATGGCTTTTTTTATACTGCTCAAACTCTTCGCCGTAATAACTACCAAAGTTAGCGCCTATGGTTAAACCTTGGTTAAAAATATCAGCTAAGTTTTTAACCTTGTGTTGATTGTTTTTGTTTTCATATAAACGCATTACCTCGGTGCGGTAGGCCTTTGTAAAATGAGCATATTTAGCGCGCTCACTGGTGTAACTTGCCGCCCAGCCTATGTCTATTCGGCCATGGCGCAGCTCGGTAAAAGCCCGTTTAGAATTAGGCAGCATTTTTATTTCAAAACAAAAAGGCGAGTCTTTAAAAATAATAGTTAACGCATCCACCTCTTTACCCTGTAACTGGCCGCTAATGCCCATTACATACGGCGGCCAAAAAGCATCATGCGCGCCAACGCTAAGCGTTCTTTCGCAGGCAAACACACCCCAAGAGGTACTAAACAACACACACAATAGTAAGGTTATTAATTTATTCATTAAGACTCTGAGGTAAGCTTTTTTTGTACGTTATTAAAACAGTATAACCTAGCAAAATAATATAATGGTGAAGGAATCATTAAAGTTGTAAAAAAATGTATCTGAAAAGGAGAGGGGGAAGGTTTTAAGGAGATAATTATTGCTAAATTCAATACAAACAGCGTATTAAGCATTACAGAATTTATATTTTAGGGTTCTCTAATCAAACACTGATAACTCGATTTGTGTTATCTTTAAATCTCTAATTTAAGGATTAATTAAATGATATATCTCGATTCAGCAGCTTCACATCCGCTACTTCCAGAAGTAAAACTAGCTCTAATAAAAGCCTTTGATAATTGTTATGCTAATTCTGCATCAGGGCACCTTTTAGGTGAAGCTGCTTTACAGAAGGTGGATGTAGTAAGAGAAGAGCTTGCAGATACAATCGGGGCCTACCCTAGTGAAATTATTTTTACTAGTGGTGCTACAGAGTCTAATAATATTGCTTTCAAAAGCCTTTTACTTAATAACGATCATCCTAAAGAGAAAAACCATATAGTAATAAGCGCGATTGAGCATAAATGTATTTTTGCAATATGCGAGTATTTAAAGCTGCAAGGTTTCGAAATATCCATCGTTATGCCTAATAGTGAAGGAGTAATTGAGCCACAAAGTGTAAGAGATGCAATACGTCCTTCTACTGCTCTTGTTTCTATAATGCATGTAAATAATGAGCTAGGGACTGTGAATCCAATTTCAGAAATTGGAAAAATTTGTTTTGAAAACAATATTCTTTTCCATAGTGATGCAGCACAAAGTTTTGGGAAAACAGAGATAGATGTAGACGATATGAATTTAGATATTATGTCGTTTTCGGGACACAAAATAGGTGGCCCAAAGGGTATTGGTGCGGTTTATATTCGTGACTTAAGAAAAAGAAATGTAATGCCAGTAATACATGGGGCAGGGCAAGAGCAAGGGGTAAGAGGAGGAACTGTTGCTGCACCGTTAATCTTAGGGTTTGGTGAAGCTATAAACTCTTTTCCACAATCTTATAAAGACTTTACCAATAACAAAATACGTAGTTACTTATTAGAGCAGCTTGTTCAAGCAGATATTTCTTTCTCAATAAATGGAAATAAAGAAGCGTTACCACATATAGTTTCTCTTACATTACCTAAAACAAATATTGGTGTTTTAGTAAGAGATAATGAAGACACTTTTTGTTTAGCTCAAGGTTCAGCGTGTTCTTCTAAAGAAATTGAAGCCTCTCATGTTTTAACCGCATTAGGATTGAGTCGTGAAGAGGCTGAGTATACTTTTCGTATAAGTTTTACAAACCAAATTACAACTAAAGAAATAGATCAATTAGTTAGCGCTATAAAAAAAGCGGCTATTTAGCCGCTCCTTTTCTATTTATAGCATGTTACACAGGCTCCACCGCCTTCTGCTTCATCATAAATATCATCTAACTCATTAAACTCGCAGTAGCCTTCAAAGTCGCCTAGTAAAGCATTACGGCGCTTCTTTTTATTAAAACGAGCAACTTTCTTCTCGTGATTTTCAATAATACGTTTTTGAACTTCAGGATCTTCTAGTGTTTCTAGAGGCTGCCCTTGGCCCATCCAATAAAAGCGTTCACCTACAGTCGTATTGTTGTCATCGCCTTTTTCAAAAGCTTTGGCTTCTTCAAATAAATCAGGGTGCTTTTCCATAAGCTTAACCCATTCAATTTTTCTCTGATAAAAACAAAATGTACAACCAGAACGAGAGCGCCATTTATAATATTCAGGCAGCTCTAAGCCATTGCGTTGTAATATATTTTCAATATCACTCCTAACTATGCCGTGCTCTCTAAATGGAAAAACAGACTCGATAGGTTTTTCAATTGTCATATAACCAGATCGATCAGGTTCATCAGCTCTAATGCCAACATAGTTTTTTATTTTATAGCCATCTTGTATAAAACTATCTAGCCACTGCTCAAACGGTTTTAACTTCATTTGAACAGTACACCAACGGTCGCGCTGTGAGGGTAAATAATTACCATGCTCTTTTAAAAGGTGAGCAAAATCTTTCTCGCCACGCCCTTCAATATTATTTAACGAACGCGCATTTAAGCGGTGTATATAGCCAAGCTTTTCCTCAAGTTGATCAATAAACTCATTAGTTTCTGGCAGTTCATAGCCTGTATCAGTAAAAAAGTACTCTACATCTAGATCTGGGTAAGTTTCTTTAACAAATAAAGCTAAAGCACTACTGTCCTTACCGCCTGAAAGGCCTAAAACATGTTTAACTTTCTCTGTCATCTGTTACCTCAACTTCATTCTGATCCATCAAATTTGTTAGTAAATTTGTAAGTGCTGCAAGTTGCTTTTCTTTAGGCATTTCTGCAATAGCGTGTTCAATGTTATGCACAGCTGTTTGAACGTCACCGTCAGCAGCTAAATCATGCTTAGTAAAGCTACTATATTCTTGATGGTTACCTTCGTTGTCTGTAGTTATAAAAGCGATAGGTCTAGAAGAGCCTTGAGTATTAAAATTACTAAAAGATTCTATACGCCTAAATTGCACACATAAACTTTGCAGCTCATCTAATCCACTTCTTAAATGTTTATCAGTCCAATTACGCTCAGGAACACCTGTTAATATATTAATTACGAACTCAAATTTAGCTTTACCGTCTATATATTGTGATAGGCGCTTAGCAAGATCTTTTACCTTAGGGCGCTTAGCTTCTTTTTCAACTAAATCACAGCGCTCTTTTAAGGTATTATTAAAATCTTCACCAAGCATATTGACTATAATTTGTTTGAAGCCATTAAGTAGCATGTCATGCTGAGCACTTAGGTCTTCAATTGCAGTTTTTAGGTATTGGCCTAGCTTTTCTTCAACTTCAGGGTCATCTTTTTTAAACCCAAAAACAGCAGGCAAGTCATCTAAAATAAGCTTATAAGGGTCGTTGGCAGCGATAACTTTATTTCTAAAATCTCTTGCTTGTTTTGTTAGCCCGTTTTCGTTTGAGCCTGTAAAGCTTTCACCACTCGTTTTTTTAACCCAAGTTGGTAGTTTATGGATAATCCCGACTATGTGCTTAGCAATATTTAAGATTGCAGAATCATTTTTAGCTTCACCTAAAGTGGCTTTTGCAAGGTTATCTAAAAGGTGACTTTGAATTTCTGAGATTTCAAAGTATCTAACTCCCGCTTCGCTCGGGTACTTATAGATTTTATTAACAAGCTCTTCATCAAGCTCAGGAATAAAAACAAATTGTTTTGTTGAATCCCAATCATAAAAAGCTACTTGCCCCTCTAATGACTTTAAAAGTGCTAAACCGTAAATGCGGCATAGTCCAGCTGTTAAGCCATAAGGAGGTAACATCCACATTTCATAAAGCTCTGCCAAGGTTACATGCTGCTTGGAAGAATTGTTCTTTATAAACTCAAAGCCGCTTTCAAATAAAGCATGCATTTTAGGGTTTGCTGCTATTGCATCTTTAGTCCAAGTGCTTGGAAATAAATAACCCTCTGGGGTTTCGCAATGCCACCCCTTACTTTTTAAACAAGAAAGGTAAAGGCCCTTTTCAGGGGGGAATGCCTTGTCATCAAAGCCTAAATCTTTTTCATCGCCATTCTCAAACATAGCGTTCATTAACTTACGAATAGCACTGTTTGCACTACCAGAGGGCTTAGAACGATTAACTAACTCGTTGATTACTGACGGCGACTCATGGAATATCTTATCAGCTATATTAGAGGCTATTGTGGCTAAAGGTAATGTTGCTAATTTTTTACCACAGTATGACCAGCTAGCATTTGTATACGCATTCTGTATTTCGCTGTCTACATTCGCTTGGGCAAACTTTATTCGGCTTTCTAGCTCGTTTTTAGCAATTAAATCGTGAGTGATCTTTTTCTCTTCTTTTAAGATCTTACGAAGTGCTATTAACTCAATAGCCGCCGTTTTTAAGTTTGTAAAGTCTTTGAGTGTACCTATTACCGCAAACGGCATTTCTGCTGCGTTATCTTTAAGAGTTTTAGCAACTTCTGGGTTTGTTGGTAAAACAAAGTAAGTGAATGCCTCACCTGTTTTTGGCTTAGTTACAAACGTTTCAAATGCAGTGGTATCGAACTTATTTAATAATTTAGTGGTAGCCCAGCGCATAGTACCGGTTTTATGGTAATGTGCTGTTGCTAAAATATTTTGCGGTGTAGCGCATGCTTCTGTCCAGTCAACACCTTCACTAATAACCTCAATTTGCTCACTAATAAGATTATTAATATCAATATCACTACCTTGAAACACAAATAAAGCATCATGTTTCTGGCGATAAATAATTACAGTGCTTGCTTCTAGCTCTTTAATTGCATTATCAACGTCATTTGACTTATAACCACGACAAACAAAGTACTCTTTAATAAAACTTCGTTTAGCATGTAACTGATGATGAAAGCCAAAAATAGTTAATAAGGCAATAACCTTAGTAATAGCAATATGGAGTTCGTCACCTTTTTGCTCAGCTCTATATATAGCATCAGAGCCTTCAAGCCATGCTTTACTGTCCTGCGAGGTAACAATTAAATGGTGTAAATTGTGGTAAAGGTAGTCCCAATACATTTCTGGGCGATAAAGATTTAGCTCTTCATTGAGCACGCAGTAATTTGAATCTAGAAACTCTCTAAATCCAAATTTTTCATGGGATGCTAAAAAGCCAAATAAGCTACGTTCGTTCTGAGAAAAGCGACGACGAGATACAGGGCCAAGCAATAAACTAACAATAGGATCTAGTGGCAGTGTTTTGCTAAGTGCATGCTTGTTTTTATTTTGGTTTGTAAAAGCGCCGCTTACAGTACTAACTAAATCGGCGTATCTAGACTCTATAGCATCTGCTATTTTAGGTGCTCTATATATAGAATCACCTACTAGCGTTAAAGACTCATCAATCGATGGGTTAAAGCTTAAATCGCGGTAGCGGCCTTGAACCTTGCTCCATTCTTTTTGAGTTTTAACATCTTTATTTTTAGCGTAATCAGAAAACGCCTGATGTAAAAAGCCCATAAGTAAAACAGGTCGTTTTGCCTGCTGTACAATATCGGCTAAAGATTGAAATAAGTGTAAATCTTTGTTTTCACGAGATTGATAGTCTAAAGCTTTACCCATTTCATCAAGTAAAATTAAAACACCATCTTCATTTTCACTTGGTTTTTGTAAAAGCTTTTTTATTTCTGCTAGGCATTTATCATCGTCAAAGCTCGAGATTTCTTCTGAGTCAAAATCTTGGTCAAATGCATTTAGCAAGCTAACCAATATACTGTTAGCTGGTGCTTCTAAACCACAAACATGCTTAACAGTTTGCCAGCCATTTTTTAACGCAAAGCGCTCTTCAAAATCGGTAACAACGCTTTGAGAGCTGTTTAATTTTTTTAGTGCATAATTACGTTGTTTTAAGTCAGTAGAAAGTAGGCAAGATAAAAATAAAGCAACGGTTGATTTACCCGACCCATAAGGCCCTGTAATTGTATACGCGCGTTGTGTACTATTTTCAAATTCGCGACTAACAGTATCAAGTACATTTATAGCTGTACCATGTAGTACAAATTCATCTATAAATGGAGAAAAATCAGTACTCTCGGTATCAATTCGTGTCGAACTTTTGTAGCGTTGATTTATTGTAATTAAAGATTCAGACATGTTATTTACCGTAGTACATTTTTAAGTAATCGATTGCATTATTTTTTATATCAGCAGATATACTTACTTGACGTAAACCCAAAGAATCCACCCAAGTTACTTTTTTATTAGTAAAGCTCTGTGCTTCATCTAACTTTTGCCCTAGCCCAGACTCTGAAAGCCTAAATATTCTTCCCGGTGAGCAAGGTTTAGTAAGTAAAGAATCAAAATCAACAGTGCCTACATTAGAGTCTTTTGTTTCTTCGTTAAAAAACTCAAGCAATGCATAAATAAATATTTCAACAGGTAGCTCAGGGCGTTCAGCAAGGTTACTTACATAAAAGCCGCCACCATTATCTTGTACTAAATTTAATTCAGCTAAAGGTGAGGTAAAATGGTCTTCATCAACTTTTACAGTTTTTTTTGTTGCACTATTTTTTTGTTTTTTGCTGTAAGTGTTTAAAAAACAATCTACATCTTTTTTTAATGTGCTTAGGTTACCTATTTCTGTTTTAACTAGGCGTTTTGCATCGTCATAGCAATCATCCACAAGCTTACTTTTTTCGAAATATTGAACATTAGAATAGTTAAAAAAGTAACGATAGGCAGTTAAGCTTTTATTATTAAAATTTAACCAAAAATGTATTAGCCACACAGACCCCGGTAACTCTAAATATGGATCAGCTCCACACTTATCAGCATCATCAAATAAAAACTTGCCGTTTTCTGAAATATAGTGCCCTGAAGCACTTTTTGAGTTTTTCTCTATCACATTAGTCGACTCAGCCCAATACTGAATCGCCTTGACCATATTTTTACCGACACCTAATTCAACCACAGAATTGCGTATGTATACGTCATTCGATGAAAAGTTTCCTTTATTATTCAAGTGATTAATTGCTTTGAATAACCATCCGTAGCGTAGGGGGAAGGTATCATGCCCTGTAAATTTCGCTTTCATGCTAATTTTGTAACCTTTAGTTGGAGAGTATGTCCAGAGGTAATGTTAACTTGATTCTTATGGTAGAGAAAGAACTTTATCTGAGAATGTGTTTATATGTACAGTAGTTATTAGTTATCAGTATTATATCTTGTGGGGTACATACTTTTGTTGTAGTCTTTGGCAAATATGAATGCGCACTTAATGGTGTGCTTTATAAGTACTTTTAGTTCTTAAGGAGAAGATGTGCTTCAAAAGTGTCTTAGCAGTTTTAGCGTCAATGCTTTAAAGTTTCTCGCAGGCCGAGATTCGTTATCTTTCTTCGAAAACACCTTGAGCATAGACAAGTCGTATTATGATGAAAATAACCAACAAAAGTTACTAGTTCAGGCGATACTGAACTCAAATCCAATACGATTACTTTTATCTAAAGCTAGCCGAGAGTATTTTATCGATAGGTTAAGTAAAGAAGACCTTAATGAAATATTTTTTAAAATAAATGGCTCCTACGTTGACGAAATTGATCCTACTCATTACGTAAATCTTAAAGATTTCTGCAGTTCGAAACTAGGGTTAGGTAAATTTTTAAACTCATTAGGTTTAAATCTAAATGAATCTGCGGATGAAGGTGAAGATTATAAGGCCTTCACTACTGTAAAACCTGATTATGGATTATACCCTTATCAAATAGAGATATCTGACAAAGTATTCAGTTCGATAGAATTTGGAAAAAATAATAAAGCAATAATTCATTTACCTACCGGAGCGGGTAAGACCCGTACGGCCATGCATATAGCATGTCGTCATTTAATGACCAAAAAAAATGCTTTAGTTCTTTGGTTAGCTAATTCTGAAATTCTATGTGAGCAAGCATCAGAAGAGTTTAATAAAGCATGGCAAAAGCTTGGTAATAGAGAGGTTATTCAAGGCCGTTATTATGGCGTTAATCATTTTTCACTTGAGAGCTTAAAGAGTGGCTTTGTAGTGGGAGGGTTACAAAAATTAATCTCTTATTATAATTCAATGACACCAAATCAAACCGCATCATTTGACAAAAAAGTTACATTAGTCATTTTTGATGAAGCGCACCGAGCGTTAGCTTCGACTTATAAAGATGTTTTGGAGCGATTTTTAGAATTTTCACCTCAGGCCAAGCTTGTTGGTTTAACTGCTACACCTGGGAGAGTCTATAAAGATGATAAACCAGAATTAGATCCTGAGAATAAGGCCCTTGCTGAGCTTTTTGGTAATAATAAAATTACTATGGATGTTGCGCCTTATCAACCCATGGAATTCTTAATAAAAGAAAATTACTTAGCTGATCCTAAGTTTATAGAATTAAATTATGATGATATTGATATTTATCAAAGTACGAATGCTTTAAATCATGTCACAGAAAGTGAGCTATTAAAAAAGCTTAGTAGTTCAAATAATCGTAACTCTATTATTCTAAAAACTGCAGTACATGAAGTAAAAAGTAATCAGTCGAAATTGATTATTTTTGCTTGTGACATTGAGCATGCAAGAAACTTAGCATTTTCTTTATGCTGCATGGGAGTTAAGGCTGCATCTGTTGATAGTAAAAGCACGACATCGGTAGAAAAAAATCAAATTATCGATAATTATAAGAATGGCGATTTAGATATTTTAGTGAATTGCGAAATGCTTACTACGGGCTTTGATGCTCCTGAAACCAACGTTGCTATAATAGCTCGCCCAACAAACTCCCTAGTTTTATACCTGCAAATGATAGGCCGTGCGTTACGTGGTAATCCAAACCTAGCCCCAAAATCTGCACGTATTTACACAGTCTTAGATGAAATATCGGAATTTAATAATGTTAATTTAGCTTTTAAGCATTGGAATGAGATGTGGACAGAGCTTGAAAGTGAAAAAATTTAAAGGATTATAAAATGTCTTTAGTAAACCCAAAACAATATATTATTTCAGCACGTTCAAACGGCTATAAAGATACGGCCTATGCTATTGCTGAGTTAGCAGATAACTCTATACAAGCAGGTGCTGATAAAGTTGAAATTCTTATTTTCGAAAACCAGAAAAGGACTATTGAAGAAATTGCCATAGTTGACAATGGAGCTGGTATGTCCAAAAGCTTATTGGCGTCAGCATTAGGCTTTGGTGAGTCTGGCAGAGAAAAGGATAAAGAAGGGAACCTATTAAACGATGATACAACAGGCATGGGAAAATTCGGTATGGGTTTACCCAATGCCTCTGTTTCACAATGCAAAAGAATACAAGTATGGAGCTGGAAAAATAAGCAAGAGGTTTACTATACATATTTAGATGTTCAAGAAATTATTGATGGTGTTTACAGTGAGCTGCCAGAGCCAACATTATCACAAATGCCCGAAAAGTATTTAGATTCAATGTTTGATGGAAACATGCCTGAGTCAGGTACCTTTGTTTTATGGTCAAATCTAGATAAATTAAAGTGGAAGCGCTCTTCAACATTATTTGCAAAATCTCAATATGAAATCGGCAGAATGTATCGCAGATTTATCTCTAAAGGTCAGTGCTCAGTTCAATTCAAGGTATTTGATACTTTTGGTGGTTCTAAAATGCAGGCCCTAGAACGCGAAACTAAAACAGGTTTTATTAAAGCAAATGACCCACTTTACTTGACTGCAGATTCTGCTTTACCTGAACTCCCAGGGTTACATGTTGATGAAACCCCCACCTTCTTTGAGGAGCTAGAATCTTTCCCTTTTGAAGTTGAGTTTCAAGGTAATCAGCATACGATCCATATCAGAAGCTCAGTTGCCAGATCTGAGATGATAACTAGAATCCTTAATCTTGGAAGTGAAAATCAAGCAGGTAAAACTGAGTATGGGAAAGACTGTTTAAGAAATTTCGGGATATCTGTAATGAGAGCAGATCGTGAAATTGAGCTCATTACTAATGAGTTTTTCCTAAAAGATGATGCATATAAAGCTCGTTTTATGGGAGTTGAAATTGATATTCCCCCTTCACTAGATGAGGTTTTAGGCGTTACAAATAATAAGCAACATGCTCATAACTTAAAAGAATTAGATGCGGATAAAATGGATTTTGATGAAAAAGAGCCTATTGAGAAAGACGAGCAGGTTATAAATAAATTACGTGAATATGGAGACGAAGAGAGGGCAGTCCTTTATGAAATTTCAACAAAACTTAAAAAAGTTGTTTCTAATGCCCGAAAAAAAGCAAAGTTATTACCAACAACGAAAATAGGTAATATACACCCTGAATTAAATGAAGACGATAAAGTAAGTATTTTAGTTAATACAGTAATGAACAAGCGCGATGAGGTAAACCCTGGTAATACGCTTTCTGCAGATCCGGACTATAAAAAGTTAGAGAAAAAACTAGTTGATGATTTTGGCTATGATGAAGAAAATGCAAAGTTAACCACAAAGAAAATGGAAGACTTACAGTCTAGAATCAGTGTCCAATACAATAAAACTTCTAATCAATCCTTCTTCGAAGTAGAAAACCTACAAGGCATCGCTGTACTTATAATCAACCCTGAGCATGAGTTATACACCAAATTTTTAAGCCAAATGTCAGATAAGGACAAGATGATATTTAAAGTGCTGCTTGGGGCTTGGGCGTTGATGGAAGATTCTACAACTAATGAAAACAAACGTCGCCAACTTGAAAGAGCCCGAAATGATTGGGGTGAAGTTATTGAAGAGATGTTTGAAGAGTTAGACCTTTAATATCGTTAAGGCAAACAGTAATAAACTGTTTGCCTTAAATAAGGCGTAGAATATGAAAACATTGTTTGACCCTGTTAGCTATTTTTTAAAAAATAGAAAAAAACCATCTGTAATTCGTAATGATTTAGAACAGCAAATCGCCGAAGTAGCTTTACAGTTTCCAAAAGAATTGAATACAAGTATCCAGATTGTAGAAAATAAATCACATGATGCCTTTGAATTTAATTTTTTAAATAACCATTTGTATATTGGTATAAACGGAAGCCATCCTTTTTATGAAAAAGTCTATTTAAAGTTATCAAAAGAACAAAAACAAATAATAGATTTTTTCATTATTAGTATGTGTCAAATGACATGTGAAACTACTAATGAGAAAGTACAAGAGAGAGACATAAAGTATGTTTCTCGATTAAGTGAGTTTCTTGAAGATAGATTGGCGAGTATGAATTTTGAGTAATTTATTTTCAGGGGATAAATTAAAGACAGACTTGGAACTAGCTCTGCCTTCTTGTAAAAAATTGGTTGTCGCTTCAGCATTTATTTCTAAAGTTGGCTTTGAGTGGTTAAATAATTTGATTCAATCAAACCGCACTTCAACAACTTTAGTGGGTAGACTAACTCCTAATGATTTTTTTACAGGGGCAAGTGATCTTGAAACTATAAAAAAAGCAGTAAATGAAGGGTATACCGTTAAGGCTCTATCAAATCTACACGCGAAAATTTACCAAATAGATGATGATTTAATTTTTAATGGTAGTGCTAATCTCACGGGTAAAGGTTTGTCTATCGTTTCAGAAAGTAATTATGAAGCATGTACTAAGGTAGTCGGGTGTATTGAGTCTAATCGTTTTATTGAAAAGCTAGTGAGTGCTGCTGTTCCTATTACGCTTTTAGCTATAGAACGAATGGAGATCTTTTTAGAAAAGTTTGAAAGTATTGATTTGGCAAATGTTCCTGCCACCTGGCCCTTGGATGTACTTCCCTTACCGAGCGATTTACTTGTATCAGATTTTCCTTTAACCCGGCCAGGGGAAACTGCATGTGAATATGAAATAAACCCTGCACTCCCTTTTGCACAAATTGAAAATGCTAAAAAGGATTTTGCTTTGGCAAGTAATCTATTTAAGCAAACTAAAGCATATCAATGGATAAAAAAACAAGTCACTGAAAACATATCGGATCGCGACTTAGGTTTCGGAAAAATATCAAAACTATTACACGATGAACTCGCTGATGACCCCGCGCCTTATCGCCAAGAAATAAAAACTCTACAGGCTAATTTATATTCCTACCTTAAGCTATACGCGAGTGATGAAATAGAAATTTATATGCCAGGTAGAAGAAGCGAAGTTTTAAGAATAATTAAGGGTAAAGATGGACGTTTATAAAGGTGAAGCAAAATCGATAAAGTCATATTTAAAGAATGACTTTTATTTTTACATTCCAGAATATCAGAGAGCTTACTCTTGGAGTGGAGATAATGTTAGTGATTTGCTCTCGTCAATAACTAAAGGCTTAACGAGTTTCCAGATTGGAACAGATTCGTATAGACAGGAGAACTTTAGCTCTTATCTTGGGTGTATTATTGACTGGGTTCGTGATTCAAAAAATAGTGATAAAAAGGCCGAATATCAAAATGAAACTTACATTGATAAGGTGAGGGAGCTAATTGATGGACAGCAAAGAACTTCTACTTTTGCAATTTTGTGTTCTCGTTTATTTTACCAATTTGAAATGCTGATTCAAAAGTTAGATGTAGCAACTGACAATGAATCGAAGGTCTTAGCTGAAGTCATAATTGATGAATATTGTACTGAATTACTATCATGTTTCTCTCGCACAGATGGTCGAGAGGAGACGTTTAGACCATTCCTTATAAGAGAAGGCGTCGATAAGTGGAGTATTTCAGATTCAAATACTTATGAATCGCCTGTATCAAGATATTTATCTGATTTTATAGATTATACATCGAGTCGGCCAGAGGAGATTTTCTTTGATCTTAGAAGCTTTCCCTCGTCAATGGACAAAAACTTAGCCGATGCTTTGAAATCCTGTGATGAAGAGATTAGCAATACTTTAGATGATTTAACATCTATAAAATTCTTAGATGATAAATTTGTTGGTAAAGAGTTATTCAAAGGGATTTACACAGGTTTTAATAAGTTTGACTTAGTTGAATATATGGGACGCTCATCTCAAAATGAAGGAGTGATTCAAGAATTAATAGCATTATCTGCGTTTACAAAGTACTTTTTAGATTACTGCTTTATCACAATAATATCATCTCCCTCAGAAGAAAAGTCTTTAGATATATTCCAACAAATAAATTCAACAGGTCAACAATTGTCAGCGTTTGATTTAGTTAAGCCTAGGATATCTTTGTGCTTTAGGAGTGAAAATGAATTATTTAATGAAAAGCCGGCATTTAAAATATTTAATAAAGTAGATGGTTGGTTGAAGAAAAATGACGCAATAGGTGGTCAGCGTAAGAAATGTCATACAAGAACAAATGAGTTTTTCGAAATTGCTATGCATTACTTTTCTGTTCAAGCTTCCCCTTACGATTTAGGCGGCCAACGGAAAATAATAACAGAGGGGTTTAGTAATTTTATAAACTCTCAAGCAAGTGACTTAGCTGGATTATCAAGTTCTGAAAAAGCTCATGAATTCTGTGTGAGGTTGGAAAGTATACAAATATATCTAGATTCTTTTAAATTAAATTATAATTTTAGTGATTTTGAAGAATATAAGAATAGAGGGGCGAACTTATACTTAAGCAATGATAGTAGAGATGTTTTCACTAATACAGCGGCCTTTAATTTTTTATTTTTACTTAAATCTAAGCATAGTGTTTGTAATGCCCTACTAGTACATTTCTACCATGGTTATAGAATAAATCCTTCGCTTGAAAATAAAAAGTTGTTTGAAAAAGCAATAAATAATTCAGCTGTATTTTTTTCTATATTTAGGTTGGTAGGAAATTTACATCCAGATACTTTTTGGAAGTCTTTCTATTCCGATATAAAAATATTTGAAAGCAATGATCTTGTAAGTTTACTAACTAATTTTCAAGCTAGTTATAACTCAGCAGCCTGTAGAGCATTTAAGTTTGACATAAATAACTTAGATAAAGATTTAGTTATTAATAATTTAGTAAAAAATATTCGTTATAATGGCAGAACTAATTCTCTAATTAGATATACATTATTAATTGCTTCAGACTCTACAATTCCAGCCTCTTATGACGGTGAAGAGTGTGGTTTACTCCTTGCTAATAACAAAGGAAGCAGGCTCATTTCACCAGAATATTGGCTTTCAAGGGAAACTAGTACAATAGAGCATATCGCACCACAAGATTGTATTAATGGGGATATATCAGTCTGGCCTCATGAGCTTAATGGCTCATCGGATATTATCAATTCAATTGGTAACCTAACTTTATTGGGACAAGTATTGAATTCATCAGTGCAAACAGATGCTTATAAAAAAGCAGAAGTATTTGCAAAATCATTTGATAATCAATTCAGCTTCCCTAACCAAGACAAAGAAACTTATATTTCACATTATTGTCAAACAGTTGTAGATGCAATTGATAAACAACATTTATTAAAGCCAGTTTCACTAAGATTATGTCAATGGCTTTCCAACCGTGACATTAAATACTCATGGAGTAGCTCTTTTATACAAAAGCGCAGTGAAAATATTGCTAAGTTATATATCGATAAATGTATTGAAATGGTAAATAAAAGCTGAATTGGAATCTATAATTTCTAAATGCTGCTTATCTATTAATTGCTTGAAGACTATAATTTTTAATTGTTAAATTAATTTTCTTTAAGGTCATTAAAAGAAGGGTAAAGTTGGTGCTAATATGTTTAGTATTTACTTTGTCCAGTTCTCTCAAAAGGCGTTTATTAAACGCCTTTTGTTTTTTATAATCTTCAAATGTGTCATCAATATAATCAATTTTATTGAGGAGGAGCGGCCGCTTTTCTTCAATTATGTAATCAAAAAAGTCTACATCTTGATCTGCCATTTTTATTTTCACGCGTTCTTTTAGCTGTGGAAGAGGTGAATCATAGAATCCTTCATAACCAAGCAGTGTTACCTTACCTGAACGAATATGTATTTTTATAAGCTGAATATCATCAAGCTCGCCATACATTTGTAGGGCTGCACCAATATACGCGCGCAGTACAAGCGGCAATAGGGTGATAAAGTCTTTATGCAGTGTTAGTGCATGGGGCTGCTCATTTTCAAAGTCGATTTTACCTGCGGGTAATATCTTCTCAGCTTCTAGGCACAGTGATTCGATTAGCGCACTATCTGCTATTTGAAAAAGCAGCTCAGTGGCTTGGTGCTGCGCTATTTTGTAAGTGTCGAAGAATGCTTTAATGTCGCGCTTTAAGTCTTCAGGTTGTTGCGTATATGGTTTACGCTTTTCAAACATGGCAAGTGCAAAGTAAAGGAGTAAATCTTCTTTACGCATTGTTTCAGCTGTTTTTAGCTCGTCTTCTTCAAACCATTTTAAAACGAGTTGCAGTGCTTTTTTATTAGAGCCAATAATCTCTTTTATTTTGTCACTTTGCGCAAACTCATTGTTTGCTGGGCAGCGGCCAAGGGTTAAACATGTGAGCCAAAACGATTCAAAAAGTTGCTGGTGCTGAGTAAATAAAATTCGTGCTTGCTCTTCATTTACAGGCTCTGGTGTTGTGAGATGCTGCCACTTATAAGTACGTTTATGGCGGTTTTGTAAAAAGTGTTGTTCAAGTTGCTTATCCTTGAATATGTAATAAATACCAGGGGCAACAGCAATCGCGTTTTCGTCAACGCTCATTTCTATAAACGCTTTAAGCTCTGCTTGCGTAAAGTACTTTTGAAAAGTATTACGGCTAGTTATTACACCATCTTTATAAGGTTGAAACTGACTTATCAGTGTTTCGTTACCTAACATTGCCGACACAACTAGCAGCTTTTGTGAAAGCTCCCATGCGCCTAGTAGCGCTTCTATTCGCTCATCACGGTCTTCTATTACATTAATTACAAAACCAATATTAACAATGTCAGAAATAACTTTATCTGCATCAGGGCGATAATTAAGATCCCAACCTAATGCATCTATTCCATGAGCCTCTAACTCCCTTAAATCATCTCCTCGACCACAACCGTAATCAAATATTGAATAATCGCCATTTAAAAAGCCATTTTTAGCTAATGTTTTTAAAGGGGCAGAAAGTTCATGTCGTACAATAGCCGTTAAATGTCTGTCGATTGTTTTATCGTCATCAAGGCTTTGTACAGCAGAGCTGCGAAATAAACGACCATCAACTAGCTCGTATCCTTTTTTAGTAATTAAACGTTCCCACGAGCCTTTAAAGCCGATCATACGTGTGTTTTCGTATAGCCCTGCTTGTTCACCCTCAGCAGTTAAGTCACAAAATAATTGATAGTGCTTATTAGTTGGCGAAACCATGGTTTCTTTTCGGTGCAAAATAGGTGGGTTTTCGCTTTTATCGTATTTAGTGATTTTATGACTAAGTTTTGCTAAATCTACAGTTACGCTTTGCTTGAGCGCAGGATAAGAGTCTTGATAAAAGGTTGGGTAACTTAAAAGAGAAAGCCTAAAATCGTTTTTAAATAGTTTTATAAGATCGTAATCGGCTTCATCAACCTTGAGTGCTTGGGCAACAACTTTAATAAATTTAACTAATTCAGCGGGTACATCAGTGAACGCGTCTTTATGAAAATAAATGGCGTCAGGTAGCTTTTTGGCTGTTTTTACTTTTTTTACAAGTTGCTTAAATTGCTCTGCGTTCATAGGTTAATAATTTGCTAAGTGTAATGCCTGTACTTTACAGGGGCTCAATGTATCCAAACTATATAGCTCATCTTGTTGATTTACAATGCAAGGGCACTCAGCAATATAGAAGTCGATTCCTTTTTCTGTTTTTATACTTCTCAAGTAAACAGGGACTATAGGCATAGACGAGGGCAGCTTTTGTAATAGGCTTAAACTAGGGTAAAGCAATTTGTGTTTTGCTAGTGAATCAAGCTTATCGCCATGTTTTGCCTCAATTACAAATAAGTGTTCTTTACCGTCTCGCTTAGCAACAAATACAGCATCTATTTCAACTTGCCCATTTATATGCTCAAGAACAAGGCTTTCGTTAGCGAGTGGTTTAAAGTTAAATGTGAATGTACTTTGCCCTGTTGCAGGCACAACGATGGTTTTATCATCTTTTAAGTTAAGTGCTTCAGCCATTAACCCTGATGCTATAGCTAAATTAACAACGGAGGTTTCGGTTACTTTTGGCAGGAGCTGAAATGCGAATAAACTTCTTATTGATACGTTCGGTAAAAATAGCTCTGGTTGTAATTGACCAAACAGCGCTTGGTCATTGAAAAATAAATCGTTTACATCATTTGATTTTACAAGAGAGAAATAAGTTTGATTATCGCCTAAGCGAGAACCAAGCCTCAGCACCATTGTATTTTGCTCTTTTAAAAGCTTTGGTAGCTTCTTAATAGAATCTATCGATATTGATGCTGCAGTATTTGCTTTTAAATTATTGGCACTTAGGTATTTTTGAAAGCTTTGAGGAGGAGACACTTTTTGCCCTTTGGCTTGCATGTCTTGTAGTAAATCGTGAAATATCACTTATTCATCCTTGATATCAAAATAATAAAAGTACGCGCGACCGCGCTTTTCAAACTTAAGCTCGCCTCGTTCGCGGCGATGCATTAACTCGCAGTCTGTTATTTTTAGATGTTTTAGGGCTTCTTTACTTGTAAGCCATTTTCTCTTTTGATCTTGATTAGCCATTTGACTTGCTAAAATCCAGTATAAATTAAATATACATAACGGTAATACTAACAACAAATTTAAAGGTCGCTGCCAAGGCAATTTCCCCGTCATTTTGTCCGAAAAGACTCAATTGATGAGTAATTGTTTGCATGGCGGAATTTTGTTCCCGACAAATTCCAAGTACCTAAATCCCTATAGGCAACACAAGTGCATGGGTGTGCCTTACACGGCGTTTACGTTCGTATCAATTTAGGTTTTGAGTAAATTGTAAAATGTTCGGGGCGCCGTGGGTGATGAGTGACCGAAACGAAGTTTCGCAGCGTGAGGAAGTGGAGGCATGGATGCTGACAGGAACTCAGCTTCAGGGATGAATTACTTGCAGCAGAGTGAGCTTTGAAAATCGTGCGCCCATTGGTTGCCATCGCCAATGTATTTCAAAAGCTCCGCTTTTCGCGCGAGCAAGCTTCGCGCCTACATCGGGTGCTAACAGCAAATCTTGAAGTAACCTTGAGACGCGCAACTTGTTGGCGTTTAAAAGCTGCGCTTTTTGGGTCAGGCGAGTGTAACTGAATACGTGACTACTTTGAAAAATAAGAAACAATACACAGACACAGCATCATCCCTGTAACTGAAATTAAGTGGATCATGCCTATTGTTTTATCAACGGGACGTGCATATTTGGCTACAAAACGACCATCAAACATCGGAGTTGGTATACGAGAGCGTTCAAAAAACATCGCAAATACATAAAATGAAACACTAGCGCCAATACCTTTATCCCAGTTTGGGGGAAGTACACCATCCTTTTCCATATTTTTATTAATATGTTTAACAGAAATTCTTGAAAACAATATGCCAGAGGCAAAAGTACCTATCATAAAGATGATAAGAGAATACCCCGCAAAATGAGCTGCGGGCATCTAAAATACCCCTTCAAATATAGGTTTTCTGTCGTATATGTTTTTAGAGGTTTGTTTCATAAATTTGCTCATTTCATTACTCGCAGCAAAACCGACATATAGTCCTACACCTAACGCAATGACCCACCCATATGGAGTTAACATAAGTAAAGAACTTAAAGCTGTTGTTGTAACCGTTCCGACATAAAAACCAGTTGCAGTAGCCGCCCAAAATTAGCTAGTTTGGTTGATATACTTCTATCCCAGTTATTACCATTTTTGTAATCACTATAAACAGAAACTCCTTGCACATCAGCATCGAAAGCACTCATTTTATATAATGCTAACTTTTCTAATGAAGTCAATATACTAGCAACTGTTATTATATGGTGAGTGTTTAGCTTTACTTTAATAAAGGCTTTTAAATAAGGTAATAATGCAGAGGCAAACTATCATTCCTGTCACTGAAATAAAATGAGCTGCTGCTATTGCTCTATCAATAGGCCGCGCATGTTTAGCTACAAAGCGGGCATCAAATAACTTGTTCTTAATTCTATACTTACTAAAAAGCATTGCAAATACATAAAATGAAGCACTCGCCCCAATCCCTCGGTCCCAACTAGGTGGATACACGCCACCCTTTTCCATTTGTATATTTATATATTTAATTGTCATTCTTGAAAGCAAAAGAGATGAAACAAAAAAGCTAAAAAGAAACGTTAAAAACAAGTAAGTTAATATAGGTGCTAGGTCCATTTATAAAATACCCGTATGAATAGGTTTGCGATCATAAATATTCTCAGTCGCCTTTTTAACTAAAGTATTGGTTCCAATACTCATGGCAAATCCGGCTGCAAAGCCTAATCCAATAGCAACAATCCATCCGTAAGGCGTTAACATTAGAAGTGTACTTGCGGCTAAATGTGTTGTTATAAAAGCACCAGTTGCTATCCCTACTGCTGTTGACGCCCCAAAACCAGCCATTTCAGCTGATATACTTCTATGCCAGTCACCACCATTTTTATAATCACTATAAACAGAAACTCCTCGCACAACAGCATCGAAGGCAATCATCCCATAACCTAGCCAACGAGCATTATTTTCGAGGCGTTTTATTTTGTTTAATTCAGCAGTACTATTTATATCAAGTTTAGATGAATGTCTGGCACTTTTAGCTATATGAACACCACGGTCAGGGTTAGACCAAATAGTACCTCTTCGACTTGCACGGTTAGTATTCATAAAACGCTGTAATTCAGCTTGGTATTTAACTTGCAAGTCTTTAAATATAGCAAGTGCTTTTTGCTCTAAAGCAACCATGTGGTATTTAGGCATACCTGATTTATGTGCGGCTCGAATGTCTTTTAAAGATGCTTCATATTTAATCGCTAAATCAACAAATTTTGAACTGCGAGCTTCTATTGATGTGGCACCTGAACCAACAATAGCATGTGTGTTACTTTCTAAAAATGGTATCACTTGAGCTTGAAAGTCAGAAATTGCAAGCAAGGTTTCACTCCCAAAATCACGTAACATACCTGCAATATTTCTTCTTGATTGAGCTGGTAGTAGCGAAAATTGTCTGAGTATATTTTTTTGTTCTGAGGTAGGGTTATCTGAGAGTTGTGAATATTCTTTGCGCCAGATATATGGTGTACCAGAAGTTATTACTTCATTTTTTATATGGCTGTTGTCATTTGAAAAAACGTCTTTTTTGTCTGTTTTGCATTTTACTACTTCTGCAGTGACTGCATCCAAGCAGATTCTAATTTCTAGAGCCATGATCAGTATCCTTACTTTTTAACTGTTTAAAAAAGGCTAATGATTTTTAATTAAGTAGTCAATACAAAATTATTTTACACTAAGAAAGTGTAAGATAATTTGCTGCTAGTATTGTATGAAACTCAATACAGCACATAGGCCTTTTCGCTGATTGAGGATTATAAGCCAGTTACTAACGAGCAAGCGCGATGTAGAATCGCACCTACAAACGTTAAAGCTTAATTGGCGTACTTATCTCACAATCTTTGCATACTAAAGAGTAACTTTCTCTACGTTTACTTGTTTTCGTATTACTACTAGAGCACTCAGGGCATGGCATTTTCATTGGCGTATTTGCACTGCAATTGCCGCATTTTACAAAGTAGCCATAACGTCCAGAAAGAGGCTGTAAGTTGATCGAACTTTTACATTGCTTACACGTTAATATTATATCTTTGATTAGAGCTTCTTTAGGTTTTACTTGTGTAGTAATGGTTTGCTCAGATGTTATTAAAGCCTCATCGTAAACAGATTTTGACTCGCTTATATACGCAGACACATATGAAGGCTCTTGTAAGTTAGGCGATATATTTTGCTCTAAAAGAAACTCACAGATCCTAGCTAGGCTTTCTTCACTAAACCAAGGACGAGTATTGGTCGAAAAAAAGTGCAGAGCATTTGGTGTTGAGGCAGGTAGCTTCATTATGTCTAAAAGTTTATCAGCTATAAACTCAGACTTAACGAGACGCTCCTCAAGCGTTTTTGGTGTATTATCTCGATTAATTATGGCATTACTCGATATTGCACAGATGCTATGCCATTCACGGCCACCAAAATTTTGTTGTATTTTACCAAACATTTTTGGCAGGAGTTGAGGAGCATTGTCTCTTACTAAACTTTTTAGTAATGCCAATTGTAGCTCAACTTGTTTGATTGGTGACGGCATGCCTTGCCATTGCCCACGGTAACTGCGACTCCACTCTTGATGTTGGTTTATTGCAACTTCACCGGTAATACTTTTTGATTCAATAAGAATAAATCCGTAGGTGTAAACAACAAGGTGGTCTATCTGTGCGGTCTCGCCGTTGTGTTTAAACTTTACATCGTTAAACACAAATACTTGAGAGTGGTCTTTAAATGCGCGGCGTAAGTAAAATGCTACGTCTAGCTCTTGTTTTTGACCCGCTTTGATCTTAGCGTAATTGGAAGTTGATAGAGATTTATCTTTTAAAATCATGCGACATCCTTTCTGTCATATATGTTTAAATCATATCACTGAAGTACCTAATAAAAATACTGTTGAAGGTTTTTTTACTCGCCCTGCTTTTACGCTGTTAATTTATTAAGTTATGAGAAGCTGCGCTTCTAACGTGAGCAAGCTCACGTTAGAAGCGCGATATAAAATCGCGCCTAAACACCACATCCACGCCAGTGTAAAATTCACCTTGTAGACGCGCAACTTGTTGGCGTTCAAAAGCTGGGCTTTACGGTGATAATTTATAAGTAATGAGAAGCTACGCTTCTAACGTGAGCAAGCTTGGCGCCTACGGTAAACTTGAATGCCGCTGCTCGAAGCTCATTACGTCTCTATTTAAATAATATTGCAATCATATTAAATACCGCTAAACTAATCATTAGTTTATTAATGACCGATTAGGTAGTCATTTATGAGATCTGAACAAGCATTAAAGCTGGCGCGTCGCTTGGGTGATTTAATTCGTCAGCATCGTACTTTACTTTATACCCAGAGCACGTTCGCTAAGATGATTGGTGTATCTCGCTCCACGGTACAAAAGCTTGAACAAGGAGAGGTAGTAAAAAGCGATATATTGTTTGAAGCCCTTGTTGTTCTTCAATTGCAAGGCTCATTGCTGGATGAAATTAACGAGCTAGCCGCAGATGTGGGCGGTTATAATGCAAGACAGCGTAAAAGCAATAAAACTCAGGTGATTAACGATGACTTCTGAAGCTTATGTATTTATTGACGGTTTAGAAGACAGCCCCATAATTTGTGGTTTTTTTAAGTTAAATACACAAACTGGCCGAGGTGAGTTTAATTATGGTAAAAGTTACCTTGCGCGCTCTGATGCGTTTGCGCTCGATCCGCTGCATTTACCATTACAGTCTGGCATAGTTAGTTATTCTGCCAATAAAGGTGTGTTTGGGGTGCTAAGTGATGCGGGAGCTGATTCGTGGGGGCGTAAGCTTATACTGTCGTTACATAATACCAAGCCAAAGAATGAGCTAGAATTTTTACTCGCAGGGTCTGGGTATGGTGTTGGCGCCTTGATATTTAGTTTGTCGCGCAGCGCATCAAAACATAAAGCGAATAAAAATACATTAGCCGATTTAGCCTTGTTAGATCAAGCAAAGGACGATTTGCTCGCCAATAAAGCGATTTCACAAGAAGCAAAAAAAGCCTTTGAATTTGGCCAAAGCATGGGGGGAGCAAGACCTAAAACCTCTGTGAAAATTGATGATAAGCTTTATTTAGCAAAATTTAATCGTCAAGACGATTTGTTTAATTTAGCTAGGGCTGAGCATGGCGCTATGTGTATGGCTAATGAATTGGGGATTCGCACTGCAAATACCCATATTCATGAAACAGAAAATGGCGATGTTCTGTTAGTTGAACGTTTTGATGTAAGCGATGACTTACCAACTCATCACTTTTTAAGCGCCAATAGCTTATTACAAAAACCAAAAGTCGCGATAAGCGACTTAGCAACATACTATAGCTACGGTGAACTGGCAGAATTTATTCGCCACCACACAGGTGAGTTCGCTGCTGATGCTACAGAGCTCTACAAGCGAATGGTATTTAACGTGTTTATTGGTAATACCGATGATCACAGCCGAAATCATGCATTTTTGTATCACTTTGCTGGGCAAACGTGGCGTATGAGCCCCGCTTATGATATCACCCCTATTAATAACTCAAAGCAGCATGGCATAGGGCTTGGTGATGATGGCCGATATGCTAGTATCGATAATTTATTGTCACAAGCCAAACGCTTTGGCCTCAACAAGGCTCAAGCAACAAAAATAATTGCAGAGGTTGAAAGCTATACTCGCCAGTGGCCAACGCACTTTAAACGTTTTGCTAATATCAGTGATATTGACATAAAGCGCTTAGAAAACGTGATCCCTCATATAAGTTAAAGATTATTTAAGTATTCATTAGATAGTTAATGACTGATTAATTGGTCATTTACTGGTTGGCGATTTTATGAACTATAAAGAAGAAATGAAAAGGCAGTGGGCTTTTGCTAAAACCTAGCTCGTAGCTCTAAACCCGCGCCAGATTAGTCGGCCTGGGCTTTATTTGTGGGCTGATAAACGCCATTATCTAACGCATAAAAGTAAGCTTGATAGCGGCCGGTTTGCTTAAACTTAAGTAATTGCTGATTAAAATTTTAAGCCGCTGTTTACTGTGTTCGTTATTTTTGGGTAGCATCATAAAGCTTTGAGATGACGGTTAATCGAGCTAAATAAGTTAGGTAACTTACTGGCCAAGGTAAAACGTAAAGTTAACTTTAATATACATAATGGTAATACCAACAACAAACTTAAAGGCTAATGCCAAAACAATTCCCCCGTCATTTTGCCCGAAAGGACTTAATTGATGAGTAATTGATTGCATGGCGGAGTTTTGTTCCCGACAAATTCCAAGTCCCTAAATCCCTTTAGGCAATGCAATTAAAGCCGTGACCTCGCCATGGACGGCGAATAAGCGGCGGTTACGTTCATATCTATTTCGGCTTTGAGGAAAATGCAAAATGCACGGGGCGCTTCATGGGGCGTACGGCGGTATTCGCCCCTTGGTTGCCATCGCCAACGCGATATAAGGAACTAAAAATACAGAGCGCGAGCAAGCTTCGCGCCTACATCGAGTGCTAACAGCAAAGCTTGGTGTAACCTTGTAGACGCGCATTGCTTTCGTTTAAAAGCAGGGCTTTTACGGTGTTAATTTTTTAAGTAATGAGAAGCTGCGTTTCTAACGTGAGCAAGCTCAACGTCTTGTATCTACAAGCGCGATATAAAATCGCGCCTACGCACCACACATCCACGTCAGCTTAAAATTTAACTTTGTAGGCGCGCATTGGTTCTGTTCAAAAGTGATTATGTCACCAGTGATAAGTGACCAATTAACCCCCGTATTTTCTCTGTGTAGCGCTAAGCGCCTCTGTGCCCTCGGTGGTGAAAAACAAGTTAAGCCAATTATTCACAAAGAGGTTAAGAGACGCTGCGCTTTTAGAGCTAGAGCATAAGTGATTTAATAAATGATCACATAAGTAAGAATTCGCTCTACAAAACAGTATTTTAATTTAGTGGTAGACGCGCATTGGTTCTGTTCAAAAGTGATTATGTCACCACCGAGAAGAGCAGGAGAAGTGACTTACTTATTCCTGTGTTTTCTCCGTGTAGGCGAAGCGCCTCTGTGCCCTTTGTGGTGCAATTAACTAGTAGCAGCGGCTTTATATGCCGCGAAAAATTTCATACCAAACGCGAGGTACGCTCATGTCATTTTGTGCGAGCAAGTTTCGCGCCTTCATGTTAGTGCTTTTCTTTATGTAATCTTTGCCTCTTTTAGAAAATTTAAGCTGTTGTGTGTGGTTTTAATCATGCGGTTATTTACTTTGGGTAATTTTATTTAAGTTTTAGTAACAATACCCGCAAACTTTTTGGTTGAGGTGTGGTCATAAAAAGAGTTGCTTTTTACAGTTTGTTACAAATAAATAACGTGCTGCTTGGTTGCAAAATGAGCGTGTAGCTATTGCCAGCATTATAGTGTGGCGCGCTGAGCTTACCAGTGGTTCATTAAATATTAACATTGATAAAATTGTTCTTTTAATTTGCACTGTCTAGTATTAAAGATTGACAGTACACACCCAAACAAAACATAATATTAACATTGGCTACACTTAAAAAGCATTTCACTTAATTGTATTGCGTAAATTGGTTGAAGGAGGGAAGTATTATGAACAAATTACTCATTGCATGCGCTATCACTGCTGCAACTTTGTACGTGTTTAAAAACGATTTGACCGCCTTGGCTCAAAATAATCTACCCAACTCAATAACTAACACCACGGCTGTGCAGCCTGCTCAACCTCTGGTGGTAGATATACAAGCAATGCAAAGTAGCCACGATGTAACTAATAAAGAAGGTACTGCACTTACCGAGCAAATAGTGATTACTCCCCAAGAGGTTGGTGAATACTCTGAGCTAGAAAGCGCTGCTCAAATTCAAAGTACGCTTGATTTAGCACAGTCAGAGCAAGTGTTTTTAGATAAAGTGCAAAGCAGCTTTGCTGAAAAGTCGCTATTTTTATACAGCTTTGAGTGTAAGCAAAACGATTGTAATGCAGGTATTGTGGCAACCGACGGGCAACCTAAACACGAGGATATAGCTGGCGTGTTAGCGCATTTGTCGGCGTCTGAAGAGTTTGCTAATCACTCTGTGCAATTAGCGGGTGTAGCGGTTAATAACGATGGTATTTTACAATACGATTTAAATATTAAAAACATGCCCCCCGAATAATACTAAGCGTAATAATAGTTAATTATTTTGAGCGGCCAAACTTGGCGCTAGCCGTGTTAAAAATACAAAGATGCTAAAAGTACAGGAATTTTCAACTAGTTAGTTATAACAACTAAACAACGCATTTTTGTAGCAATAAAACGTTTTCTCAGTCTTAAATCCATACTTAAAATAGCTCGCTTAATTTAGCGCATTAATACAATTCTATATTTTTAAACGACAAAGCGGCCTTGTGCCCGCTTTTTTGTGCTGGTAATTGAGTAATAGCAATTTTATCTTTAAATAGCGTACTTACTGCGTTAAAAATTATTTGTATAGAGCAATAATATCAAGCTTATTTGTTCGGCTATTCTTTTGTTTGCATGTTTTTAGCGCGCTCTTCTGCCTCTATTAAGGCTTGTGATTTAGGCGTTTTCTTTTTTTCCTCAATCACGGGCTTTTTATCTGAATTTGGGTCCCAGCTTTCATCTAGCGAAAGGTTTGCAAATGGGTTGCTAGAATCACTTTGCTTGGGCGTACTATCGGCCTCTGGTTGCGCTGGCTTTTCTTGAGCTGGCTGTGGTTGGTGAGCTGTTGATATTGGTGTATCTAAAGTGGGTTCGTTATTTGGTTTTGCTGAAACTGTAGCTTGTGCAGGCTCTTTACTTGGTTTTAAAGGCGCATCTGGATTGTAGGTACGAATTTCGGGCTCTTTAAAGTCGTGTTCGCTATTTAACGTGGTTTGATCAAGCTCACTGTTTTTATCGGCTGTATGCAGCTGCGCGCTGGTATTGGGCTCATTGATAGGGTTACTAGGCGCAGCCGGTTCGTTTATAAGAGTAGACTCTTGTGGTTTTACTTCTTCAACGGGCTCTGCTTTTGGCTGTTCTACTGCGACGGCTTTGTGCTTACGCGTGCGCTTAACCGAAGGAGCGTCTGGGTTAAACTCTCTTACCTCGGGCTCTGCAAAGCCTTTTGCATTTTGAATACGCGCTAATGTATTTTTTGCGGCAGCTTCAAACTCTGCGGTGTTTGGCTCTGGCGCTACTTTTTTAGGTTCAGGTGCTGGTGCATCTTCTTCTGGTTTAGCTTGTTCTGGCTCAGCCTCTGTGGCTTGCGTATCGGCAGGCAGTGGCTCGTTAATTGTCTCGTTTATTGGTGCATTAGAGCTTGCAGGCTCTGGCTCGCTCGAGGCCGAAATTGGGGGCACAACTGGTTTTGAAAGTTCATCACTTGGGGCTGGAGCCGTTTTGGGTGGTGCTGTTTGCTCTGCGCTTTTGTTGTTTTTAGTCATCGCTTTAGTTGGGGCTGTAGCCGTTGGAGCAACAGGCGGCTTGGGCTTATTTTGTTTAGCGCGGCGTAAACGTATAACCACCATGGCGCCAATTAATACCACAATAAGCAGTAGCAAACTTGGTAACAATAATGAACTTGGTGGCTCTGCAACTGGCGCAGGTATAAGTACAGGTGCGGGTTTGGGCGTTGTATTAACCGGTGGCTGCTCTTTTTTAGGCGCTGCTTTAGGGGCGGTTTCAGTGGCCACCGGCTGCGCTTGGTTAGTTGTAGGTGTTAACTCGCTGCTATTAGGTGCAAGTTCACCCTTAGGCGTGCTTGGCGCATCCTTTCCTGTATTAATTGGCGCAGTCTCTGGCTCGTTAGTTTCTGAGCTTTGCTGGCTTATTTGATTTGTAGGCTGAGAGCTTGTAGTTGCTTTACTTGCGCTTTGTTTTATAGCTTGTTCGGCCGCAGTTATTTGCTCAAGCAGTTGTTGTTCTTGCTCGGGGGTAAGGGCAAGTGGTTGTGGCTCTTTTTCAACTACTGGCGGCTCTACTGGTTTTGGTTTTGGTTTTGTTTGTACTTGCTTGGGTTTATTACAGTTTCTTTTAAAATCGCGTGCGGCGCTGCGGTATTTGGCACTGGCTTTATTATTACTGTACTGCTGCATTTCTTGCTTAATTAAAATACACATGGCTTCGTTATAGGCAGCACTTTGGCTGCTGTAAAATAAAGCAAAGCAAAAAATAAGTTGAGAGAGTCTAATAATCATAAAACACGGCGCTTAAGTATCAATAGTCTGATTTTAAGCGCAAAATTAAAATATATCTAGGCACTAAGGGCGTGTTGACCTTTGTGGATTGAAAATTTGTTCAATCTAAGGGCGATTAAATCGCGGCGTGAGGTTTGTAACCTAGTGAGATAAGTAAAAACCACCCAACAGCACGCCCTCGTTAATCAATCACCATTAAGCTGCGGTACTCGTCGTAGGCAAATTGGTCGGTCATGCCACTTATGTAATCTTGAATTAGCCTACAGCGATAGTAAAACTCGTAAGCGGCAAAGTGATCGGGCTCTTCTTGCATGGCATCTATGGCGTGCTGATAACTATTTAAGTGCTTTTTAGAGAGCTTTTTAACCAAACGCGATTCGATTAATAAACGTGAGTCGCCATTTAATGCGCGTTTAAAATCGTCGCTGTTAAGTTGTAGCAGTGGTTTATAACAATCGAGCAGGCCGTTAATTATGCGATAGCCTTGTAGTTCGAGTTTTTCTACCTCTTTGTGAGAAAACACATGCTTAAGCGCCACTTGTTTAAGGGTTTTAGTAACGGCATGTAAGTGGCTGTTATCTTCTAATAGTGCTTGGTTAAAGTCGCCGTGGTAAATAGTCTCAATGTGCTCTATAAAACGCTTGGCGGCGTGGTTTACAAGCGGGTGAAGCAAGGCCACGCGTAGGTAAATAAAAAATTCGCTATTAAAGTTGTAAGGTTGCGCGTTGGCGCGCTCTAGTGCGTAATCTACCGCTTTATCTACAAAATTTAGGTGTTCGGTGTCGTCAATGGTTAGGTTTATAAGGGCTTTTTTATATTCACTTTTTAGCTGCTGACAAAGTAGCTCGGTGGTTATTATGTCTTTTTCTACGGCGTCTTCTATGTCGGCTAAGCAATAGGATATATCGTCGGCGGCTTCCATAATATAACTTGCCGGATGGCGGCAGTATGGCTCTATAACCAGCTCGTTTTGCAGTGCCTCTACAAAGGTTTTTTCGCTGTAGTAGTAACCTACTTTTTTCATTAAGTAGTTTTTATTTTGCGGTATGTCTTTTGGGTTTAATCCCGCGGGGCGGGTGTACTTTAAAATGCCCGCGCTTTGGCAATAAGTTAAGTTTAACCCTAGTAGCGAATGAATTATGCGTATGCCTTGGGCGTTGCCTTCAAAATTACAAATATCGTGCGCTAAGTGCTTAAAAATAACCCCTATGCCGGTATTTTGCTCTTGGCAGCGCGTTGGTGTAACACTTGCTAAATTATTATTAAACCAGTGGTTTATGGCAGCTTCGCCAAAATGTCCAAAGGGTGGGTTGCCTATATCGTGCATTAGGCAGGCCATTTCTACTAGGCTTTCTAGTGGGCGCTCTAGCCCTTTTAAGCCAAACTCGGTTTGTTGCTCAAAGCTTAAATTTGCAAAAATGCGCTGTACTATAAAACGACCAACCTGCTGTACTTCTAGTGAGTGAGTTAAGCGCGAGCGCACCGCAGCGTTTCGCTCTAGCGGAAAAACCTGGGTTTTTTGCTGCAACCTACGAATAGCTGCACTGTTAATTATGCGACCGCGATCGCTTTCCATCGCCATTTGTAAATTTGCAGTCGTGCGATACATGCGCGCTGGGGTTATTTTTTTACTAAAGTCGATAGTCATCGGAGTCCTTGCTTAGTGGTGACGACTGGCAAAGTAAATGCACGTTGTCATTCGTTTTAAATACTTACTAGTTAATATATACATCTAGACGAGTTAGGTACAGGTGCTTGTATCATTTAAGGCCTGGCAATTGTATTATAAAGCTATATTTTTCAGTATTTAACGCATTTTAATGTAGGTGAGTATTTGTAATGAAGTATGTATTTTTAAAGGCGATGATGTTGGCTCTTTTAGTGTTAACCAGCCAAGCGGCATATGCGGCAAAAGAGCAAACCGTTGTACTTATATCAATAGATGGCATGCGTTGGGATTATATAGAAAAACACGGCGCGCCTAATTTAAAAGCAATGGCTGCTAAAGGTGTACGCGCGCAAAAACTAATGCCTGTTTACCCAACAAAAACGTTTCCTAATCATATTTCTATTATTACAGGGTTGCTGCCGGTAAATCATGGCATTGTAGATAATAACTTTTGTGATAAAGCCCGTAAAAACGAGTGCTACAGCATGGGTAAAGGCATGCGCGATAGCACGTGGGTAAATGGTATTCCACTTTGGAATTTAGCAAAAATGCAGGGGCTAAAATCGGCTACTTATTTTTGGCCAGAGTCGGATGCGCGCTTTAATGGTATGACGCCCGACTATTACTTTCATTATTCTAAATACAGTGAGTACCAAGGCCGTGTTGATCAAATAATACAGTGGCTAAGCTTACCTAAAGCGCAGCGCCCACGTTTTGTGGCAAGTTATTTTTCACTTGTTGATAGCATGGGCCACGAGTTTGGCCCAGACGCATCGCAAACTCGCGATGCGGTAAAACAATTAGATGAACTAATGGGCCAATTACAAACCCGTTTGAGCAAGCTAGAGCAAGAGATTAACCTTGTTATTGTATCCGATCACGGTATGGCGCCTGTAAACCCAGAGCAAAGTATTGATGTTTCTACATTGCCTAAAAACGATAATTTTATAGTTAAAAATACCGGCCCGCGGTTACTTATTTATGCAAAGCCTGCTGTAACAAGCGAGCAAATTACAACTTACAAACAACGTTTGCAACAAGCAGCAAACGGGCGTTATACGGTATTAAACGACGAGCAATTAGCGGCATATCACTACAATAAAGGCACTCGTGTGGGCGATATTGTTGTGCAAACTAATGCGCCTGCGGTATTTACTAACGAAGGCAAAGCAATGTATTTAGGTACTCATGGCTATGCCTATACCGATGATATGGCGGCTACGTTAATTGCTGTAGGGCCTGCTTTTAAACAAGGGCTAAGCCTTGAAAAGGTAAATAATCTTGATATTTACCCGGTACTTGCCAAAGTAATGGGGCTTAAGCTTTTAAGTAAAGTAGATGGTGACGGTAAAACGTTAATGCCTGCTATAAAACAAAAAATAGTAGTGCATTAATTAGCTGCGCACTTTTAGGCTTTTAGTGACTTAACCTTGAAAGATCAACAAACCTTAAGCCAAATAAAAAAGAGCGCAAATGCGCTCTAAAGGGAAATAATTATAAGTGGGCTAAATACAGCCTGCTTTAAATCACTTACTTAAAGTTAGCAATGCTTGTTTTAGTGTCGGTAACCGTACGAATAGCATACGCTTGGTTAGTTACACCAAAAGCCAAGCCATTTACGCTCCAATTAGGGTTAGAGAAGTAATCGTACTGCGTTGCGCTACCGTAAACGTGCGGGTAGGCCATAATGCTGGCAAATTCGTTTTGTACGCCGTGGCCCATTCCATCTACATATACGCCGCCCGATGTATCGCCTTGTTTACGTGAGTGCGCCAGGCCTTGGTTATGACCAAGTTCGTGTACAAACGTAGTGGCACCACAGTCAATAGCAGTAATAGAGTACATACGGTCGCTCATTGAGCTATATAAATTACCGTTAGTGCCTTGGCCAACCCAAGCTAAACCACACGAGATTAAACCATTACCCGCACTTTGGCCGGTACCAAGTACGGCAACCATGTCGGCTTTCCAGCTAGTGCGTAAACCATCTACATAGCTGCTGTTAGTTACTGCATCTAACCAATCTTCAGACGGTGTAATTGCGTAATCGCCTAGGTTTTCTGTGCCCGCTAAACGCAGTGTAATGTCTACCCCATTTTGGCTATAAACCTGGTTACTAAAGGCGATCAGCTGGTTTATTTTAGTGTTTATATTGCTCGTAGCTGCGGCCGATTGGTCGGTATATAAAATACCAATATCAATCGTTACTGCCTGTGCTGCACTGGTTGCAAATAGCGCGCTGGCAATGGCTGCCGTCGTGATTAGTTTTTTCATTTTTATATTTCCTTACTTATGTAGTGGTTGGAAGTTTTACTGCTGATTGATTTAGTTGGGTTACTGCGTGTTGGGTTGTTCAGTTTTTTTTGGGGCAAACATATCTATGGTTTTATCTGTTTTTGGTGTGGGCGCATCTACGTGATGCTCTATGTGGTTTTGGTACAAGTCGCGTTTTGCTGCAATCCAGCCATATTTACCTTTACTTTCAAAAACGTAATTGCCGCTTGGTGCGGTAAATTGCCCATAAATTGCATCGTTTCCTACGGTCATGACCGTGGTGTGTAGTTGCCCATTGGCACCAATAACTTGACCAAATATGCTTTTATCGCCATTACTCGCCTCTGATAACGAGGTGATTTCGGCGCTGTAGGTTTCGGCGGTTTGCGGGATTGAAATATCAAACGAGTCGCCAGCTTCAAGGGTTTGTAACGTATTTAGGTCGAACTCTATGTAGGCTTCGTTGTTTAAATCGCTTGGTAGTACGTTGGCGTTGGTAAGTACCTCTTTAGCTTTTGCAGATACCTTGTTTATAGCTTCAAACTGGTTGCTTTGCGCTGGTGCCTCAATGGTTATAGGTTTTACGTTAACGGGATCTTTACTCATATCAATGGGCTGTGGTGCTTTTTTATTTGCTGCAAATTGAGAGTCAACGGGCACTATATCCACTGAAACAGGCGCCGTTACCTGCTGAGGTTTTTCGGTATTAAATAGCAGCTTATAAATAGCAAATGCAGATAGACCAAGGGCAACAATTATTAAAATAGCGCGTTTCATTTGTTTCTCTTACGGGGTTTTTGGTTAACTAATTGTTACGTTTTATATCATCTAGATAATTAGATCAAGTTAGTGTAAGTAGTATAAAAGTGCTAATTATTTGCATTGTAAATGATTGTAAATAAACAATTTACCTATAATGGGTTTGATTTATTGGGCTAAAAAGGATGGGTTTTTATAGAGTTTTAGCGGGGTGTAAGCGTAAGCGAATAATTGTTTTTGTTTTTAATTTGGCAATGAAAGGTGTGATCTTTATAGGTAAAAAAAATTTTAAAATAATGAATATTTTTCACGCTTAATAGCGTAAACGCTAATTGCAAAGCGTAAATAGGCAACGTATGTTGTGGGCTTAAAAATCTAAAATTAAGAGGGATTTTATGACGTTTTCCGATCAGCTGCTTAATCGAGCAACCGCAGGGTTGGTGGCTGTTATTATTGGTTTTTCAAGTTCTATTGCGCTTATTTATCAAGTTGTTATAACCCTTGGCGGCACGCCCGATTTAGTCGCAAGCTGGCTTTTAATGCTAGGGCTGGTAATGGGCATAACCACTATTGGGTTGTCGTATTATTATAAAGTGCCCGTTTTAATTGCATGGTCTACCACTGGGGCGGCTTTACTTATTTCCAGCGCGCAGGGCTACCATTTAGGCGAAGCCATTGGTGCATTTATGTTTGCTGCTACATTGGTTTTTGTGTCGGGGGTTACCGGTTGGTTTGAAAAAATAATGAACCGCATACCGAGCGAACTTGCCTGTGCCATGCTGGCAGGCGTATTGGTCACCTTTGGTATAGATGTATTTAATTTTATGAATGAGCTACCACTGGTTATAGGCCTAATGGTGCTTATGTATTTTTTAGGAAAACGATTTTTTGCGCGTTTTGCCATGCTTAGCGTTTTAGTTGCAGGCGTGCTACTGGCGTGGCAAATGGGGCATATTGATACTGGCGCTATTCATTGGAAAATAAGTGAGTTTGCATACATAGCGCCGGTGTTTAACTTGCAAGCGTGTATAAGTATTGGCTTACCGCTTTATATAGTGACCATGACCTCTCAAAACTTACCGGGTATTGCTGTACTAAAGGCTCATAATTATAAAGCGCCTATCTCGGCTACGCTTAACGTAACTGGTATTATTAATATTTTAACTGCGCCGTTTGGTACGTACTCTATTAATTTAGCCGCTATTACCGCTGCTATTTGTATGAGCGACGAGGCCGATAAAAATCCCGATAAACGCTATTGGGCAAGTATTGCCGCAGGCGTATTTTATATTGTTATGGCACTTTGCGCGGCAACGCTTGTTGGTTTAGTGGCAAGTTTACCGCAGGCATTAATTTTAGCCTTAGCGGGTATTGCGTTGTTTGGCACCATTGCTAATAGCTTGCAACAAGCTTTAAGCTCAGCCCAATACACAGAGGCTGCAATAGTTACGTTTTTGGTAACCGCGTCTGATTTAACCATGCTCTCGGTGGGCTCTGCTTTTTGGGGAATAATTGCAGGCGTTTGTACGTTGATGATCACCCGTAAAAGTTAAAGAAAAGCGTTAACGAATAGGTTTAACAGGTAAAAGCGTTGCTTTTAAAACGCCAGCAAGCTGCGCGTTTACAAGGTAATTGATCTCGGTGTTAATTTTGTTGGTAGGCGCGAAGCTTGCTCGCGCGAGACATTAGTTGCTTCTCTAAAAGCGAAGCGCCTCTTAACCTCTTTGTGATTTATTGATCTTTAATACAAAAATGCACAAAGAGAAGGGAAAGAGGATTAAATGAGAAGTGAAAGTTGTAGACGCGAAGCTTGCTCGCGCGCGATGCAAGTTACTTCTCTAAAAGCGAAGCGTCTCTTAACCTCTTTGTGGTTTATTGATCTTTAATACAAAAATGCACAAAGAGAAGGGAATGAGGAGTAAATGAGAAGTGAAGCTTGTAGGCGCGAAGCTTGCTCGCGCGCGATGCAAGTTACTTCTCTAAAAGCGAAGCGTCTCTAAACCTCTTTGTGATTTATTGATCTTTAATACAACAAATGCACAAAGAGAAGAGAATGAGGAGTAAACGAGAAGTGAAAGTTGTAGGCGCGAAGCTTGCTCGCGCAAAATAGTAGCTATGACATTTAATAAATGCTTACCTTACAACTAAAAAAGCGGTGTTAAATTTAACACCGCTTTTTTACGTTAAGATGCGTTTAAAGCATTGGTTTTAGCACATCATATAAAGCGTTAATGTGATCGTCTCTGTCGTTTAAGGCTGCAATATAACGGTACTTTTCGCCGCCTGCGTTTTCAAAAATTTCGCGGTTTTCTTCTTCAAGCTCTTCGAGTGTTTCTAAGCAATCGGCGCTAAAAGCAGGGCTTAAAATTGCTACGTCGGTAATGTTTTCATCAGGTAACGATGCAAGCGTGGCGTCGGTGTATGGCTTTAACCATTCGGCTTTACCAAAGCGGCTTTGAAAAGTGCTAATTACTTTATCTTTATCAAGGCCTAGTTTTTCAACCACTAAACGCGTGGTTTGCAAACATAGGCAGTGGTAAGGATCGCCTCTATCTAAAAATAGCTTTGGCATACCGTGGTATGAAAAAACTAATTTTTGTGGCATACCGTTTTTTTCTAAATCTTCACTAATGCTGCTAGCTAATGAATCAATGTAAGCGGTGTTTTTGTGATAACCATTTACAAAGTGTAGCTCTGGCACCCAGCGCCATTTTTGCAATACTCTTGATACGGCATCAAATGTTGAGCCGGTGGTAGGGCTTGAATATTGCGGGTAAAGCGGTAGTACAATTATGCGCGTTAGGCCTTTATCGCGCAGCGCTTCCAGGCCCGCCTCTATTGAAGGATTGCCGTAACGCATGGCCATAACAACTTCGGTATTGGTATAACCTTGCTCTTGGAGTAGTGCGCTTAGTTTGTCACGTTGCAAGCGGGTAATATGCGTTAGCGGCGAGCCGTTTTCGGTCCAAATGCTTTCGTATAGTTTTGCTGAGCGCTTAGGGCGAATACGCAAAATTATACCGTGCAGTATTATCATCCACACTAAACGTGGAATTTCTACAATGCGCGGATCGGATAAAAATTCACGTAAGTAGGTACGCAGTGCCGCAGGGGTGGGCGCGTCTGGACTGCCTAAGTTGGTAAGTAAAATGCCCGTTTTTTGATTAAAACGTCCGTCGTGGGGATTGTCAGTGACTGCAGAAAATCGCGACACGCTGTGCTCCTTAAAGCAATGTGATACCAATTCGCAATAATACTTGATCATTTTGCGGGACTAAACGTGTCGCTACCAGCGTTAAAAAACTCTCATTTAGAACAACTAAATAGCGAATTTTTTGCCTAGCTATCAACACGTTTTTCCATCCTCAAAATAAATTACTTAATTAAGCGGATTGGTATTAAACAGTTTAAAATTTATACCCAGATTAACAGGTACCTGTTTGAATTAGTTTAGCTTATTTACGGTAATTGTAACGAAAAAAGCCACAGTTTAGATCACTCATTTAGCGCTTTTTACCATTATTCTAAATGGGGTCGGTTTTTTGGCTTCTAGTTGCTGTAGTTTTTCGATGGATTTTTTGCCAAACACATGGCCTTTAGGTAACAACATAATACCGCTGTGGCTGTGTAACGTATGACCTAAAATCATATTGGCTTTTAGCTCTTGAGCGCTGCATATAATGATAGAGCCCGCATTATTAAGTTGCTCATTTAATTTGCTATGGCTTGCCTCGAGTGCGCGCACAATTTTAGGGTGGTAAAAAGTGCCACTGTACATTTTAACGCTTTCGAGTGCATCGCTGTGGCGCTCTTTGTCTGTAGGGCCTTGGCTTTGTTCAAATGCGTTCCAATAATCGCGAGCAACGCTAAGCACCATAGCGCCAATAGGAATGTCGTTTGCTGCTAATCCTTTTGGTAAACCGTTGCCGTTAAAGCGCTCATATTGATGATAAATTGCATCAGATACATCATGTAAATGTATAGCAGGCATAAGCATTAATTGTGCTGTGCTTGGGTGTGTATAAAAGGCTTTGCGCTGTTGCTCGCTTAGCCGACTCACTGGCTTTTTATAGAGCTCTGGGTCCATAGCAAGTAAACCTATTTGCGCTAAGTAACCCGCCATGGGGGCTAAATCTATACTTTTTTGCGAGAGGTTTAAGTACAGTGCTATTTGGGTGCAGGTGTCGGCAATTTTTTGCGCTTTGTTGCCATCTAAGTATGGGTTGGCGTTTATAAAATTATAAAGTAGCTCTACGGTGGCTTTGTGTTCGTGTTTTTCGCGCTCGTTGGCATCTTCTAGTTGTTTAAGTACCTGCTTAATTTGCTTTGTACGCTTTTCTACTCGTTGCTCTAATGAGTTATTTAATTCGAGAAGTTCTTTGTTTTGCTGTTTTACTTGCAGCTCGAGTTGCTTGTTTTGTTTTTTTAGCTGAAATTTTTCGATGCTGTCATTAATACTGCGCAAAAGCATATCGTTTTGCCATGGCTTTTGTATGTAGCCGTTAATTTGTGCCAGATTAACAGCTGCTAGGGTGGTTTCTATTTCGGCGTAACCGGTTAATAAAATACGTTGTGTTTCGGGAGCTTTGTTACGGGCTTGCTCTAAAAATTGCGCACCATTCAAGGTGGGCATTTTCATGTCGCTAATAATTAAGCTAAATTCGTGGCTGTTTAAAAGCTCAAGCGCTTGCACTGGGCTTTTGCAGGTCATAAAACTAAAGTTATTATTTTTTAATAAGGAGGTTAGTGAGCGCAGAACAATTTCGTCGTCATCAACACAAAGTACATCTACGGCAGTGATTGAATGTGCAGCGTCTGCTGGTTTGGTCATAGTGCTACCTTTTAAAATAATAAGCATAGCCTAAAAATTGCCCCTAGTTTGCATAATTACGTATGGCAAACTAAACGTTATACATGGATGCGTATTTATGGAGCGAATAGGATGAGCACTTTAACCGACGACTACAAACAAGCCTTTTTAGATGAGCAGCAAAAGCGTATAGCCGCAGAGCAACTGCTTGCCGATAAAAGCCAATTGTTAGTTGTGTTAAATGGCGAACTAACCAAAAACGTTGCTGAGCTGTCTTTGTATCAGCAAATGTTTGTTCAGGCCGACAAAATGGCAAGTGTGGGTGTTTTGTCTTGCAGTATTGCGCATGAAATAAATAACCCGCTTTCGTATGTAATTAGTAATATAGAAAGCTTGCAATATGTTAGCCCTCTTTTATCAAAATCTCTTCATTATAACGAGCAGTTTTTAACCGGCCAATTAAATGCAGGGCAATTTAAAAACGTGTTGGTTGATCTAAAAAAACAATACGAACTGGCATGGAATGGACACGAAATTTACTCGCAGTTGAGCGAAAGCCTAGATGGTTTAAAGCGCATAAAGCAAACCGTGCATAATTTATTAAACCTTAGCCAATTTACTAGTACCCATAACAAGCAATATTTAGATGCAAGCGAGGTTGCAGGCTCTGCTTTAGGCGTGTTGCAAGGGCAACTAAAATACTGCGAAATAAAAACTAATTTTGAGCAAGTGCCGCTAATTTGGGGGGAGCTGTCGTCTATTCATCAAATTTTTGTTGAGCTGTTATTAAATGCTCAACAAGCGTGCGAACATGAATTAGAAAAAGGCACCATTATTGAACTAAGCGTAACGCAGCAAAATGAGGGGGTATGTATAAAAGTGAAAGATAACGGTTGTGGAATGGATGAAAATACCCAAGCGCACCTTTTTAAGCCTTTTTTTACTACACATAAAACAGCCCACTCATTAGGAATAGGAATGACCGTTGTTAACTTTATTTTGCAAGATCACGGCGGAAAAATAGAAGTTAGCAGTACTTTAGGAACAGGTACTACCATTTGTTGTTGGTTACCCGTAAAAGTACAAGAAAGCGTGATAAACCCATTGTAAATAAAGTGTTAATTTAGTTTGGGGTTGAAATTAAAATCCTTAATTGTATGTGTTTTGAACAAGTTTAAGTGTTATTTTTTAGTATTTACATTTTTTTGCATAGTTAGACCTATTATCTAGTTTTTTTCATTTCTTTTTATTTGCATATGTTGCTAGGATGTTCCCCAGTGCGATGCGTTACATCGCAATAACAAATATTAAAGAACACACTAAACAGGGTCGTCACCATGTCAACATACCGTTTAAATACATTAGCTGCCGCTGTTGCGTTTGCCGTAAGCGCACCAAGCATTGTAAGCGCTCAAGAAGCACCTGTTGAGGCTGCACAAAATATTGAACAAATTTCTGTATTAGGATCGCGCGTTTCTAACCGCACCTCTACTGAGTCTTCGTCACCTATTGATTTAATAGACGCTGATGATTTAAACAAAGGTGGCTTTACAGAACTAGGGCAGAGTCTGCAAGCTACTGCCCCGTCGTTTAACTTTTCTCGTACGCAAGTATCTGATGGCTCTGATTTATTTAGACCAGCAACGCTGCGCGGCTTACAGCCAGATCAAACGTTAGTGTTGGTTAACGGTAAGCGCCGCCATAATCAATCTATTTTTGGCCTTAACGGCACTGTAGGTGCAGGCGCTGCCGGCACCGACATGAACGCCATTCCGCTAACTGCGCTTAAAGGTGTAGAAGTACTACGCGATGGCGCAGCAGCTAAGTATGGCTCTGACGCGATAGCTGGCGTAATTAACTTATCGCTTAATAATTCAACTGGCGTAACAACGGGTTACGTACAGTACGGCGGCACCAGTGAAGGCGACGGCGATACGCTTTCTGCAGGTTTAAACCGTGGTTTTGACTTAGGTAACGAAGGCGGCTTTATTAATTTATCGCTTGAGTATCGTGATGCCGATGGCACTAACCGTGCAGAGCGCGATACCGGTGGGTCGTTAAATGTTGAGCCAGGCACGCTGAGTGAAGATGTACGTTGGAGCCAAGGTAACTCAGAAAGTGAATTTACCTCGTTATTTTACAATATGGCTTTGCCAATGGGTGACAGCGAATTGTACTCATTTGGTGGTTATTCTGAGCGCACCGCGCTGGGTAATGGTTTTTACCGTAACTTTAACGAAGCGTCTAAAAATGTAACGCAAGTATACAGCGATGGCTTTTTACCCCGTATTTATAACGAAGCTGAAGATATTTCAGTAGCGGTTGGTTTTAGAGGCGATATAAACCCAGATTGGGGATACGATGTATCGGCAGTGTATGGCGAAAACAAATACGACTTTACCTCACGTAATACTATAAATGCCTCTTATGCGGCGGAGTACGTATTTAACAACCCAGATGCAAGCGATGCCGATATAGCAGCAAATGCAGGCCCAAGCGGCGGTTACTCTGGTGGTTTTAGATTTGATCAAACAACAGTTAATGCTGATTTTAACGGCATCGTTGATATTGGCCGCAATGAGCCTTTATATGTAACTATTGGTGCAGAATACCGTAAAGAAAACTACGAAATAGTACCTGGCGATGAAGCCTCTTACGCATGTGGTTTAGCAAATACCGATGCTTCGTACCCTTCAGTAAACGATCCTGATCAATTTGCTGAGTGTGGTTTTCAGGCTTATAACGGTTTGCGCCCAGAGGCAACAAATAAGAGCGAACGCCACAGCTACGCGTTTTATGTAGATGTAGAAACCATGGTAACGGATGCATGGAACGTAAGTGGTGCGTTGCGCTATGAAGACTTTTCAGATGCGGGCGATGACTTAATTGGTAAGTTAGCAACACGCTATGAATTTAACGATGACTTTGCAGTACGTGGTGCGGTTTCTACTGGTTTTAGAGCGCCATCGCTTCAGCAAAGTGGTTATACCGCATTTACAACTAACCTAGGCTCAGACGGTACACTTACACAGTCGTTCACTGCAAATACGGGGACTGCTTTTCCAAGTGCGTTAGGTGTAGATAGCCTAGAGCTTGAAACCTCAACTAACTACAGTGCTGGTTTTGTTTACGATGTAACAAGTGAGCTTTCGTTAACGGTCGATTTTTACCGCGTAGAAATTAAAGACCGTATTACGCTTGGTAGTTTACTTTCTGCAGAGGATGTTGCCTTTAGCGATGAAGCCGTAGCCGCGCTTCAAGCAACCGGCGCAGTGCAAGCTAATTACTTTTCAAACTCTGTAGATTCAACTACACAAGGTGTTGATATTATTGCCTCTTATCGTACTGATGTAGAGGGCGGTAATTTTGGAGTGACCTTTGCGGGTAACTTAAACGACACTAAAATTGATAACGTGAACGCAGAAGAAGGTATTCCTGAGTCGGTGGCGTTTGATGATTTACAACGTAGCTTTTTTACCGATGGCCAGCCAGGTGAGCGCGCAACTTTAACGTTTGACTACGAACGTGATGCGTATGAAACAACGCTTCGCTTTAATTACTTTGGCGAAACAGACGTTAAATACTTTGGTAATGACCATATTTCACTACCGGGTGAGCTTTCACCTACGGGGTCGTTTAAACCAACAAGTACAGTTGAATCAGCAGTACTAGTGGATTTAAACGTTAGCTACCAAATTAACGAAATATTTAACGTATCGGTAGGGGCTGATAATATTTTTGATGAAACCCCAGATGAGCTAGGTGATGACGAAGTGCTTAACTTTATTACCAACGGCGCGTTTAAATACCCTGTACGTGCATTGCCTTACGGCTTTGACGGGCGTACTTATTATGCAAAAGTAAGCTTTGAATTTTAATTATTTGAGCTAAAACTATTTAACCTAAATTCTGGTTAAGAGATATACCAACATATTTTATTATCCAGCGTTCAGGTTACTCAGCGCAGTTATTTACTGCGCTTTTTTTATGTTTATTTATTATGAAAAAAGAGCGTTAAAACACTTGCAAGGTTGAAAATTAGGCATACAATCGCCACTTCTTAAGGTTCTTATTGTTATAAATAGTTAGGAAATAAAATGGCTAAAAAATCGAAAACCAAAGCCGCAAATAATAGTGCGGTAGACACCGGCCGAGGTGTTATTAATCATAATGCGCTGGCGGCGCTAGTAACCTCTAAAGTGTTTAAACCTCAAGTGGTTAAAGCTAAAAAAGGGAAAGGCTCGTTTAAGCGCAATAACAAACACGTAGGACGAGAGTCTTATTTAATCGCGGCTTAAATAGCACCGATCAAATAAGACTTTTAACTACCTACTTTTTGCCAAGCATACGCGTAAGGGTGTTGTCTTTATCAATAATATGGTGCTTTAAAGCGCCCACAATATGTAAACCTAACGCGATAAGAAGCGCATTTGCTGTAATACCGTGAACGGTTTTTCCTATCTCTGCTAAGCCTTGGTTAAAAGCGAGGCTTTTTTGTGGGTTTTCTGGGTTGGGGTTGTGCGGTATAAGCTCTAGCCCGAACACCTCTACACCATGCCCACCAAAGCCTGACATAATCAGCCCCGAAATAGGCATAAGTAACATGCTTATTATAAGAACGTAATGCACAATTTTAGCTAACACTTGCTCATAATTTGGGTGTTTAACATCGTGCTTTGGCCAACCATTTACAATGCGCCATGTTACTCTTAATAACGCAAAAGCAAGCAGCATTACGCCAAATGATTTGTGCCAACTCATTAGAAAAAACGCTTTAAAGTTTTCCATATATAGGCCTGAGCCTAATAACCCAATAATTAAAATAGCTACAATCCAATGCAGGCTTATGGTGGTTTTGCTTAACGTACTTGTTGTATCTTTTGTAAGTTTCATTGTGGTTATTTCTAACTTAAAAAGTGGCCTTTAGTTGCGTGTACAATTGAATAATCTACATTAATGCAGCTAGCTTAAACTATAGAGGGTTAAAGTAGGGTTAACGAAACTTATTTTTTAAATTTAAAAGGATATAACCGCAACGTGAAGTAAAAATTGTAGGCGCGAAGCTTGCTCGCGCAAGATGATAGTTGCTTCTCTAAAAGCGAAGCGCCTCTGAGCCTCTTTGTGATTTATTGATCTTTAATACAATAATGCACAAAGAGAAGAGAGAGGAGTAAATGAGAAGTGAAAGCTGTAGGCGCGAAGCTTGCTCGCGCAAAATGCTCGTTACTTCTCTAAAAGCGAAGCGCCTCTTAACCTCTTTGTGATTTATTGATCTTTAATACAAAAATGCACAAAGAGAAGGGATAGAGAAGTAAATGAGAAGTAAAAGTGGTAGGCGCGAAGCTTGCTCGCGCGCAATGCGCAGCATTTAATACTCAAAGGCGCCTTCTTTTATATTATTGGCGATAGTTTGAGAGGGGTTTTCACCAAATAACTGCGTGTAATCTTTAGTAAATTGCCCTGCGTGCCAAAACCCCCAATTGGCCGCTATGATTGATATAGGCTTAGTTTGTCCAACCACTTTAAGCTCGCGCCTTACATTATTTAAACGGGTTAAACGCAAAAACCTAAGCGGGTTAATACCTAAAATGCTTTCGAAACTGTACTGCAACGTGCGCCTACTAACAAAAGTAAGCTCGCAAAGTTCGGTTATGGTTATTGTTTTTTGTGGGTTGGTTGCCACGTACTCTTTTACTTTATCGACCACCGCTTTACGGTGTTTGTAGCTTGGGGCTATGTTTTGCTGCGGGTTATCGGCTTGCAATAAGTGTAGTGCTAACATACTAAGCATATCTTGCTGTGACTCTGGTTTAAGCCCAAAGCCTTTATTTATAACCATACTGTTAATAATTTGCCTTGCTGTTTGCAGCGATGAGTCACTAACCGTTAAACGAGCAGATTGTGCAGATGATAGGTTTTTAATTGTTACGCCTTGTAACTGCGCCATGTACTCAATGGAATGCCAATCAATAACCAAACCGTAAATATCAAATTGCTCAGGGGTAATTAGCTCAAAGTCACTGCTGCTGGTACGGCACATAAATTGATTGCTCGCTACATCAAGGCCATTAATTTTACTTTGCTGCGACTGACTCGGTATGCCAAGCCAAATAGAGTTAGGGGCTATGTTGCATTGCTGGCGCAGCGCACGCTCGGTGTATTCTTTAAAAGCATGAATATCGTTGTAATTTACGCCTTCTATACAGCCATAAAAGCGGCCATCGCTTACTTGGTCGTACTTTTGCTGCCATTGAGTGAGGTTGTGGGCTTGCTCGTCAATATCGTGCGTGTATACCTTGCTCTTTTGTGGTGCGTTGTTGCTGCCTTGCTGCGCCATATAGGTGATGCTCTTTTAAAGTAAACATATTTTTGGTTTAAGTGAATGCCAAATAAAGGCGTTAACTTACTGAAATAAAATAATAAAAAACGATTTGCCAAAATTCGATAGCCACTTGGTACAAATTAAGCCTTCTTGTGACTATTCAAAATTGATTTATAGCTTATATGAGGCAAGACCTATACCAAGGTTTGTAATATTAGTTATGCGGAGTAAATCATGGGGCATACGTACAGTTATACTTTAGGAACACGTACTTATCAATTCAAGAGCTTAGCGCAGTTAATGGCTAAAGCTACGCCGCAGCGCTCGGGCGATAGGTTGGCGGGAGTTATTGCACAATCGGCACAAGAGCGCGCTGTAGCGCAGATGACATTGGCCGAAGTACCGCTAAAAACATTCTTAAACGATGTACTTATTCCCTACGAGCAAGACGAAATTACACGCCTTATTATTGATGAGCACGATGCAAACGCTTTTAAGCTTATATCGCACTTAACCGTGGGAGATTTTAGAAACTGGTTATTAAGTGATTTTGCAACGCCTGCGGTACTTGCAAGTGTTAGGCAAGCCATTACCCCTGAAATGGCCGCTGCGGTAAGTAAAATAATGCGTAATCAAGACCTCATACTTGTTGCTAAAAAGTGCCACGTAAAAAGCGCGTTTAGAAACACCATAGGTTTGCCTGGGCATTTATCAACCCGCTTGCAACCTAACCACCCAACCGATGACATAAATGGTATAGCTGCCTGTATGCTCGATGGCCTTTTATACGGCAATGGCGATGCGGTAATTGGCATCAATCCCGCCACCGACAACGTAGCACAAGCCATTAAGTTAATGACGCTGATGGATGATGTTATTCAAAAATACGAAATTCCAACACAAAGCTGCGTGCTTACCCATGTCACTAACACCATAGAATGCATAGAAGCAGGCGCGCCGGTTGATTTGGTTTTTCAGTCTATTGGCGGTACAGAAGCCACAAACTCAAGCTTTGGTTTTAATTTAAATACACTAGCTGAGGCGCAAGATGCTGCGCTGAGCTTAAAGCGTGGCACGGTTGGCAATAATGTAATGTATTTTGAAACCGGACAAGGCAGCTCGCTTTCGGCTAATGCACATCATGGGCTTGACCAACAAACCTGCGAGGCGCGTGCTTATGCTGTAGCGCGTAAGTTTAACCCTTTATTAGTTAATACCGTTGTAGGCTTTATTGGCCCCGAGTATTTATTTGATGGTAAAGAAATTACCCGCGCAGGGCTTGAAGATCACTTTTGTGCCAAGCTTTTAGGCATACCTATGGGGTGCGATGTGTGTTACACCAACCACGCCGAGGCCGACCAAAACGATATGGATAACTTACTCACCTTATTAGGTGTGGCGGGATGCTCGTTTGTAATGGGGATTCCTGGTTCGGACGATATTATGCTTAATTACCAAACTACCTCATTTCATGATGCCTTATATGTGCGCCGGGTTTTAGGCTCGCGCCCAGCGCCAGAATTTGAAGCGTGGCTTAGCAAAATGAAAATTATGGAAAATACCGCCGAGACTATTTTATCAAACACCTTACCAAGTGCCTTTGCTAAGCCATTAAAAGCAGTACAAGGAGGGATGTAATGAAAGCGGTTAAAAGCATAAACACGCAAAGCAGCCACGATCACGATAATGGCAAAGTGGTTGAAAACCCATGGAGCGATTTACGCCGTTTTACCGATGCCCGTATAGGTCTTGGCCGCGCAGGCATTAGTTTACCTACATCTGAAATGTTAGCGTTTCAGTTATCGCATGCTCAGGCGCGCGATGCGGTTAACTTTCCGTTAGATATTAGAGAAATGACAAAAACTCTTAGTGCTATTGATGCGCTTAGTGAGGTTGAAAAACCGCTAAGTGTACAAAGTGAGGCTGTTGATCGTGTTACTTATTTACAGCGCCCCGATTTAGGCCGAAAGTTAAACCAAGCAGGGCGTGCAACGCTTTTAAATACTATGCAAAATAGGCAAAGCAGTACTCAGGCACAATACGATTTAGCCATTGTAGTAGTTGATGGGCTTTCGTCGTTGGCGGTACAAAAAAACGCAGCGCCATTTATAAGCGAGCTTTTAAAGCAACTTCCTACTGAGCCCTCACCTTACAAAATTGCGCCAATTACCCTAGTAGAGCAAGGCCGCGTAGCGATTGGTGATGACATTGGCGAGCTGTTAAACGCACAAGTGGTAATGGTATTAATTGGTGAGCGCCCAGGGCTTAGCTCCCCCGACAGCCTTGGCCTTTATTTAACGTGGGAGCCAAAAACGGGGCTTAACGATGCGTGCCGTAATTGTATTTCTAACATTCGCCCTGCAGGGCTTAGCTACTTTGAGGCTGCCCGAAGAGCCGTATATTTACTGCAAGAGGCCAAAAAGTGCGAGCTTACTGGGGTTAACTTAAAAGACAGAACACAAGACGATGTAATAGAGCATCAGGTTCAAACCACAAATTTTTTAATCGCGGAATAAAACCATAAAAAGAGGTCAATATGTCTAATAACAATAAAGAGTATCTTGCACAAAGGCAGTTAAAAAGTGGCACTGCGGGCTGGTTATTGCTTGCAGGGCTAGGGGTGTCGTATGTAATTTCGGGCGACTTTGCAGGCTGGAACTTTGGCATAGCCGAAGCCGGCTGGGGCGGATTTGCCATTGCTGCGGTGTTAATGGCAATAATGTATTTAACGCTGGTGTTATCGCTTGCTGAAATGTCGGCAGCAATTCCTGCGGCAGGTGGCGGTTACAGTTTTGCACGCCAAGCTATGGGCCCTGCCGGGGGTTATTTAACTGGCCTTGCGGTATTAATTGAATATGCATTAGCCCCCGCCGCCATTGTTATATTTATTGGCTCGGCGGTTGAGGCGTTAACGGGTTTTAATGGCCCGTGGGTATATGCACTGTTTTACTTAACGTTTGTAGGTATTCACTTAGCGGGTGTGGGTGAAGCGCTAAAAGTAATGATGGTGATAAGTGGCTTAGCTGTATTGGCTATTATTGCCACCGCCGTGGCGTTAATTGCTAATTTTGACGCGGCTAATTTATTTGATGTTGCGGTAACTAATGCTGCAGGTGCAAATGAATTTTTACCACTTGGTTGGTATGGTGTGTGGGCTGCATTGCCTTTTGCTATGTGGTTATTTTTAGCAGTAGAAGGCGTGCCGCTTGCTGCCGAAGAAGCTAAAAACCCAGCTAAAGATGTACCTAAAGGCATTATTGGCGCTATGTTATTTTTACTGTTTACCGCTTTACTTGTTGTGGTATTAGTTCCCGCTGCCGGTGGCGCAAACGCAATGGGCGCCAGTGCAGTTCCTTTAGTTGATGCGCTTAACGCCACGGGCAATACAAGCTTAGCCACTGTGGTAAATATTTTAGGTTTAGCGGGGCTGGTCGCGTCGTTCTTTTCGATTATTTATGGTTATAGCCGTTTAGTGTTTGCGCTTTCGCGTGCGGGCTATTTACCGCGTTCGTTATCAATTACTACAGATCGCAAAGTACCCGCGCGTGCGTTAATTGTACCCGCTATTTTTGGATTTATTGCCTCACTGAGTGGTGAGGGCGATTTAATGCTAGCCATGGCGGTGGTAGGTGCAACGGTATCGTATGCGTTAATGGCGCTGAGCCATATTATGTTACGTATTAAGCAACCTAATCTAGCTCGTCCTTATAAAACGCCAGGTGGCGTGGTTACATCGGGTATTGCGCTAGTGTTATCGCTTATTGCATTAACGGGTGTGTATGCGTTTGACCCTCGTGCATTTTTATACACCGTAGTGCTATTTGTGATTGGTGCAGCTTATTACTTTGGCTATAGCGCTAAGCATTTAGTTGCTAAAAGTGCAGATGAAGAGTTTGCCATGCTTGCCGATGCTGAAGCGGACTTAGCCGCCTCAAATTAAGGGGGTTAACACTAGGGTAAAAGCGTTGCTTTTAAAACCCCAGCAAGCTGCGCGTCTACAGGGTAATTTACCTCGGTGTTAATTTTGTTGGTAGGCGCGAAGCTTGCTCGCGCAAAATGCTCGTTACTTCTCTAAAAGCGAAGCGCCTCTAAACCTCTTTGTGATTTATTGATCTTTAATACAAAAATGCACAAAGAGAAGGGATAGAGAAGTAAATGAGAAGTGAAAGCTGTAGGCGCGAAGCTTGCTCGCGCAAGATGCTCGTTACTTCTCTAAAAGCGAAGCGCCTCTAAGCCTCTTAGTGATTTATTGATCTTTAATACAAAAATGCACAAAGAGAAGAGAATGAGGAGTAAACGAGAAGTGAAACTTGTAGGCGCGAAGCTTGCTCGCGCAAGATGGTAGTTACTTCTCTAAAAGCGAAGCGCCTCTAAACCTCTTTGTGATTTATTGATCTTTAATACAAAAATGCACAAAGAGAAGAGAATGAGGAGTAAATGAGAAGTGAAAGCTGTAGGCGCGAAGCTTGCTCGCGCGAGATGCAAGTTACTTCTCTAGGTGTTCTCCTTCGCTTCTCGGTGGTGAAACACTCACTTTATACCTCGATTAAAGCGTTATTTTTAAACGCCAGTAAGCTGCGCGATTACAGCCCATTTAACTTATGCGGGTTACTTTTACTTTTATTTTCCCTGCATTGGCGCCGTAAAAGCGGCTTAAGTCATTGGCAAAGGGGCTAAATTCACCTGATTTAATAATAGTTACTGTAGCGCCATTGGCTATTTCAAATAAATATTCGTCGTTATTGTTAATTGCGCCAACCAAAGAGAACCACTGCGCTCTTGGAAGTCGTCTAAATGGTTCAAGCAATGCCATGGGGATTTCTTTAACCCCTAATTGCACATTATCGCGGTGCCAGCCGCTTGCAGTGCATTTTATGCCGTCGTCATACCAAAATTGATTGGGGTAGGGTTCAAACTTATAAGTTGCGCCTTCAACTAACATAAGCCCGGTATTGTTATGTGCCTCGCTGGCAAACACCATTACATCTTGGCTTTGCGAAACTTGTAATACACTCATGTTTTGGTTTTCAAGGGCAATGTGTTGGCTTAAACCAGTAAAGCTTAATGTGCTGTTATCGTCATACCTAATTTTGTAATGCAGGTTTTTAAGCGATTCTGGGCGATAACTAGTTAGTTTATTAATTCGTGTAGCAACGCTTTGATGTATATGTGGTTCTAGGTTGCTGGCTTCGTTATCAATAAGTACATAGCACTCCCTATCCACCAATTTAAAAAAGGGATTAAACCAAAAGTAATTTTGCTGATGACTTAAAGCTAGAGGATCGGGCGTTACGGTTACATCGTCTTGGTCAACTAATTTACTGCCAGGCAATAAGGTTTCGTAGTCAATATCGTGGCTGGTTAATAAGCTAATATTAAGTGGTTGCTCAATTAACCATTCAAGCGCATAGCGCAGGCAAATATCAGCTAGGCCATCGCGGTAATAACCGCCGCCAATATCTGAATGCGCCCCAGCAAACCAAAGCTCGGTAATATTATTTTGATGGTTCATTAGGGTGGGTTCAAACGCACGGCGTTTTTCATCAAGCGCTACGCAGTGTAGTGCCTGCGAAATATTATTAGCAATGGTGTGGTTTTCAAATATTACATGCTCGGCACCGCGCGTTGCTTTACTGACTTTTGATAAACCTATTGAGGCCACGGTATCAAATACACAGACGTAAACATTATCGCTAATTAAAGGCTCTAGGATTTTTGCAAAACGCCTAGCGAGTGCGCCGCCTCGGCTAAAGCCGGTAAGTAAAAGGGTGTCGCCTAGTTGGTAATGCGCTTTAAAATCACTCATGGCTTGATTTAAAATACTGGCAACATCGTCCCCACGTGGCGCTAAAGTTTGGTTTAAAATACGTTTTAAGCGGCTACCTTTAGTGCCAATACCTTGATAATAAAAACTAAGTTGGTTTGTAAATGGGGTTGTGGGGGAGTCATCGAGTTTGCCGCCTAATAATAAATGCAGCTTAAGAATATTAGAAATACTACTGTCTTCTTTAAAATGGTCTGAGCTAAATTGCTCTGCATCGCGAGGCTCGCCCCCAGTACCATCAAAATTAAAAATTAGCGTTTTACCCGTCATAGCCCTAATCCTTTAATTGTTTTAAATACTCTACACAGGGAATGTTAAATATTAAAGACATTAATTTTTCAAATAGCACGCTAAGTGGCGTTAGCGTGCTTAGCGGATTATTTAGTGATTATCAAACATATAATGATTTAGCTCTGTGCCCTGGGCAGGCTTAAGCGCTGGGTTTAGCTGAATTAACTGCTGATAATTCTCAGGGTAAAACATTTTTAATCGTGCTACGCGGGCTAAGTGGTTTGGCTCAAATTTTTCCACAAGCTGCAAAGCTAAAGGAATCATTGGGCTTAACGCCCCTTTGGTGTAACTTTGCTCTAGTGCTAAGTCGAGTATATCTACGCCAAGCTTACTTGGATCAGCCGGTATTTTATTATCAATTAAAAATTGTACTGCCTCAGAAGAAGACGATGCAGCTTGTGTATAAACGTCGCGCCCATGTATATCGGTAATCGAAAAATCAAAACCCGCCTGTGCGAGTGCTTGCCAATGATTTAGCGAAAAGCGGCTTAATCGTGTTAACTCACGCGGTGGCTTAGGGTTTATGCGGTTTTGCCAAGTAGTGATTAAATCATCAGGGTTTAAGAGTAATAAAGAAAAAAGCGTATCGGTTTCGGCTTGAGTTAATACCGTACTGAGGCTGTATTCATAAGCTTTTTGATATTCTTTCTTAGATAAATATTCGTTAAATGTGCTTTGGCTTCTATCGTTTGAAAGCTGGTTACTCAGACTACTCCACCAATAATTGACTAAAACAGGGTCTATATCGTGCAAAACACGTACAAAGTTAGATCCGTGCTTATTTTTAACCTGTTGAACTTTGTCATAAGCTTGCATTACTGTGTGCAGCTGCTCTGTATCTTTTAACTGTTGTTGTAACAGCTCACAGTTTTGCCTTTTATTGTTTAGCTGCGCTTTTTGCTGCTTTAAATCTACTAAAAAAAGGGCAACATCAGAATTATCAGGCTCAGTTATTTGGGGTAACGCGTTATTGTTAATTTTACTAATAGGGCTAAAGTAAGCGTATTGCGCTGGGTTGTCCTGCTTATTAATATAGGCCCCTTGCTGGTAAATAAAGTCATTTACAAAAAATACCCCTTTGCTATTTAGGCCTTCATTCGCATTGCCGCTATGTGCTTTGTAACCACGCTTTTTAAGATAATCTAAAAGCTGGGTGTGCTTAGTATCTAATGGGGCTAGGGTTAAGTTACCGCTTTTAGGCAGGTTTACAATAGCCACATCTAAACCTGTAAATAGGCCTGGCTCGTTGGTTGGCGTAATCCCTTTTGTTTGCAGTGCTTTTACAAGAGGTAAATTAAATTTACTGACCGCAATATCGGCTAAGTTATATAAAACAGTGTTTTTTTCGTATAACGGCATGGCATCTAGCACGGGAACTTGCTGTAAAAGCGCAATAATATACTCATTAGGAATATCGTTTTTTATAGCGGTAGCCACTTCATTCACTGTAAATTGGTTAGATGAAATAGCCTGCTCAAACTCTTTTGGCGTAAATTTATTTGCATTAAGCACAAACAATGTAGCCGGAGAAATAACCTCACTACCTTCAAGTTTAAGAAACGTTTTAGAGTAAGTGGTAAATGTATCGGTGTTGCTTAATAAAGCGTAAAGCGTTTCTTTTTGTACATTTTCATCAAGGGGTACACTCAGAGTAAGTCCTGGAGGGTTATGCTTATTATCTCCAAGCTGTTGAATCATTTCTTTTACTTTATCATTGGTGAAGCCCTTAATAGCCTCAATACCTTGCCAATTAGCTAACTCGTTTAAAGAGCTAGTAATGTTAAGTTGCTGCTTTTGCTCTGCAATAATGGCATCTTTTAAAAGGGCAATGTATGTACGCTGATTGATTTTTGATAAATCTGTATACTTTAAAAACGTGGATACCGATGTCCCTTTTTTAAGCTCACTTACAAAAAATGAAACAAGCGATTGATTCAATGTTTGTACTTTATTGCTTTGTTGTTGTGACTGATCTCTACACAGGCTAATCTGTTTTTTTAGTTTATTAACTACCTGTAGCTGTGAGTCCTCATTTGGCTGCTTTTTATTAACTACGCTTGTCTCAAAGGTGGTTGGTTTCACTTGTTCTGCTTGCTCTACAGCTACAGAGTGCGGTTGAGTTTGAAAAAAATAAACAGCTAAAGCAGTGATTATTACAATCCCAAAAAGTACTTTTTTCATTAGCGTCAATCCCTTGAATTACAATTACATCTAACTGCATGGTACTATTTTAGATACGCATAAAGCAAAAAAGCTTTAAAAGATAATTTACATTACCTATTAAAGCTTTTTGACTATTTAGCTGCTGTTTATGTTCTAGTGCAGTTTCATTTTAGGGCGTACTACGCGTAGTACTTTTTCGCTTATCCATAATGCAAAGGTTTTTGCGCTGCCGTGTATGGCGCGCTGGTGCATGCGATACAGTGATATATACATAAAGCGAGCAATTTTACCTTCTATAAAAAAGGTATTGCTGGTTAGGTTACCCATTAAATTACCTACCGTACTGTAGCGCGATAAATTAACGAGTGAGCCATGGTCGCTATATTTAAAGCCGCACAATGGCTGTTGTTTTAACGTGGCAATGAGGTTTTTTTCTACACATAGCGCCATTTGATGCGCCGATTGTGCGCGTGGGGGTACAAGCTTTCCGTCTTCTTGGGTAAAGGCGCAGCAATCACCAATAACAAAAATGCTTTCATCTACGGTGCTTTGTAAAAACTCGTTTACTTGAATTTGGTTGCTGCGGGTAAGCTCAAAAATACCTAAATCTTTAATAAAGTCTGGCGCTTTTACACCTGCTGCCCATACCATTATATCGGCGTCTATGTGTTCTTCGTCTTTTGTTATAAACCCTTGCTCGGTGGCTTCTTTTACCAGTGTTTGCTCTCGTACGTTTACGCCGAGTTTTAATAACTCGCGTTTTGCGCTATCGGCTATGCGCTCGGGTAGGGCGGGCAAAATACGTGGCCCCGCTTCTATTAAATGAATATGTAAACGCTTAGACGACATATTTGTAAGGCCGTAAAGCTTTAATAATTCAGATACATGGTAAAGCTCTGCTGAGAGCTCAACACCGGTTGCGCCGCCGCCCACAATGGCAATATTTAATGATTGTTGTTGGTTGTCGTCTTGGTGAAGGCGAGTAAAGCTGTCGAGTAGAGAATGCTGAAAACGCTCAGCTTGCTGATTTGAGTCTAAAAAGTAGCAATGATCTTTTATGCCTGGGGTATTAAAGTCGTTGCTTACGCTGCCAATGGCAATAACAAGGTGGTCGTAGCGTACGCTGCGCTGTGGCAAAATAGTGTGGCCTAGCTCATCAAGGTGCGGTGCAAGGGTAATGGTTTTATTGCTTTGGTCTATATCGCAAAATGTACCAAGCTGAAAATTATAATGATGTTTTGCAGCGTGAGCTGAATACACAACGCCATCTAAATCGGGGTCAATAGAGCCTGTCGCTACTTCGTGTAGTAACGGCTTCCATATGTGGGTGCGGTTTTTATCGATTAAAAGAATTTCGGCTTGTTTTTTCTTCCCTAATCTATGCCCTAATTGTGTTGCTAGCTCTAGTCCGCCTGCGCCACCGCCAATAACGACGATTTTAGGTTTAGTTATATTCATAGCAATGCCCTTAAAAAATAATATACCCAAATAATCTGCTTATAACGCTTATAAAAAATCACTTGGGTATACAAAATTAGCTTGGCTGTTAGCACCATTGAGCATCTGCTGCGTATTTTGCGCCTAAATAAAACATATGTCAGCAATTGATAAGCTTATTTGTTGTATACTAAGGTCTAAATTGCCTCAATATGAAAAATTTAGCGCTTTACAGGGGCCTAATATAAAGGCGTTACTTTACATAAAAGGCAGCTTGCTTTTAATAGGGTATAACGCTGAAACTAAATGCTTTTAAATATTTTAATCTCTTGATTTAAATTAGGTTTTAGTGCTTTGTTGATTATTGCAATAGAGCCGCTAATACTTGCAATCTATGCTTTATCTAAATTGCTTTTAATGCCAACAGACACTCTTATATTGAGATGCTTTGGGGTATATGCAAATATTTCATTTACGTTGCACTTTTGCTGTTAAAGCCTATTCCCTAGCCAAAAAGGATATTTATGACCACGCCATTAATTAAATCACTTGAGCAGCATTTTGGTTTTAGCCAATTTAGAGCAGGGCAACAGCAAACCATTGAGCAGCTTTTAAATGGTCAGTCGTCATTGGCTATATTTCCTACGGGCTCGGGTAAGTCGTTGTGTTATCAGCTAACGGCTATGCATTTACCAAACTTAACCTTGGTGGTGTCGCCTTTACTTGCATTGATGAAAGATCAAATTAGCTTTTTAAATAGCAAAGGTATTTACGCGGCAAGCCTTGATTCGAGCCAAGACCAAATGCAAAGCAGCACCGTAATGAACGATGTGCGAAATGGTAAAATTAAAGTATTAATGGTGTCGGTTGAGCGTTTTAAAAACGAGCGTTTTAGAGAGTTTATAAGCCAAGTTGCGCTGTCTATGCTGGTGGTAGACGAAGCGCACTGTATATCTGAATGGGGCCATAACTTTAGACCCGACTACCTTAAATTACCGCGATACCGCGAAGAGCTAAATATTCCACTGGTACTATTACTTACCGCCACAGCCACTAAAAAAGTAAAACGCGACATGAGCGAGCGTTTTAATATTGCCCCAGAGTGTATTGTACAAACCGGCTTTTACCGCGCTAACCTCGATTTAAGTGTGCTAAGTGTAAAAACGGCTGATAAAAACACTGAGCTTACAAACATAGTGCGTGCGCAAAATGGCCCAGGTATTGTGTATGTAACGCTTCAGCAAAGTGCTGAGCAAGTGGCTAATACGCTAAGTGCGCAAGGTATTCAGGCAGTTGCGTATCATGCAGGGCTTGAAGATACACTACGCTGGCAAATTCAAGATGATTTTATGGCGGGTAAAATTAACGTTGTTGTGGCAACTATAGCCTTTGGTATGGGCGTTGATAAATCAGATATACGCTTTGTTATTCATTACGATTTACCAAAATCGATTGAAAACTACAGCCAAGAAATTGGCCGCGCAGGGCGCGATGGCAACCCATCAAACTGCTACACCTTGGCTAATTTAGATGGCCTAAACACAGTAGAAAACTTTGTGTATGGCGACACCCCTGAGCTTAGCGGCATTGAATACGTAATTAATGATATTAAAGCCCAGCCGCAGCAATGGGAAATGCAGGAGTACAGCTTATCGAGCGAAAGTAACATTCGCCAATTAGCGCTTAAAACCTTGCTGGTACAACTAGAAATGCAAGGCGCAATAACGCCGCAATATGCTTACTACGCCGATTTTAAATACAAGTTTTTGGTTGATAAAAACGAATTACTGAGCCAGTTTGACGAGCAGCGCCAAGCCTTTTTAACGCAAATATTTAGCCACACCGATTTTAAAAAAATATGGGGCACGCTTAATTTTGACACCCTTACCCAAGCCGCCCAAGTTGATCGGAAACGGGTTGTGGCCGCGCTTGACTACCTAGCCGAAAAAAACCTAATAACCCTTGAAACCAAACGTATTACCCAAGTTTACAAAGTGCATAGTGAGGTTATAAATAACCCTGAACTTGCAAAACAATTACACAGTTATTTTATCGAAAAAGAACAAGCTGAGATTAAACGTATAGCTGCATTGGTACGCTTTTTTGAGCTACAAAGTTGCTTAAGCTATAACTTGGCGCGCTATTTTGACGATCAAAATGCGCCAGCGCAATGCGGGCATTGTAGTGTATGCCGTGGTAATGCTGTAAAGCTTGAGTATTCAATAGAGCCTGCTCACATTGCCGATGACGTTGTTTATCAAAAAGTGGATGAGTTTTTAGCGCACATGGCAACAAAAGGTATTCACAGTGTAGGTATTGAAACTCAGTGCCGCTTTTTAGCGGGCATGAGCGTGCCATTATTTGCACGTAATAAAGTGCGCCAACTGAGTGGTTTTGCGCTTTGTGAGCAGATGCGTTACAGCAATATAAAAGCAAAACTACTAGCGCGTTAAATTAGTTACTGTATCCTAGTGGCTTATTCAAAAAAGTAAGTCACTATGCCTAATACTGTTATTCCAAGTAAAACTATTTCCTCTACACCTGAGCCCGTAACCTGCGCTAATTGCCAGGCATGTTGCTGCCAATTAGAAGTGCGCATAGTGACCGACACGGGCGTGCCTTTTCAGTACATTGATTACGACAAATGGGGCAGCGAAGTAATGAAACGTGCAGACGACGGCTGGTGCCAAGCACTCGACCGCAATACGCTAATGTGTACCATTTATGAAAACCGCCCACTTACGTGCCGTGAGTTTGAAATGGCCTCAAACGAGTGTATTACAGAGCGCGAAATAGCCGGTATTTAAAAATACGGACTAACTAATAAACCCGCGTTTGTGTTTTTAACCAATAGAGAGTTGTGCGCTTGGGTATCTTAGTTTTTTACTTCGTGGACTTGCTAAAAAGTAGGCGAGAGTGAGCGGGCCTATTCTGCCCATAAACATTAAAAACATAATGATAAACTCCCCCAGCGGTGATAACGATGACGTTAAACCGCGTGAAAGTCCTACCGTACCCAGTGCCGATACCGCTTCAAAAGCAATATCTAAAAAAGGTGCATCTTCAACGACCAGTAATGTAAAAATAGCCAACCAAGTGACTCCCGCTGAAATAACGGTTAAGGCCAATGCTTTATACACTGAATCTTTGTCTATTTCTCGGCGTAACACGTTGACGCCCTTGTCACGCCTTAAGTAGCTATAGGTTGCTAATATTAAAACGATAAACGTAACGACCTTTATGCCACTTGCAGTACTCAAAGAGCCGCCACCGATAAACATAAGCATTATAGTTAAAGCGGTACTTGCATTTTTTAACTCTTCAATAGCAATGGTATTAAACCCCGCAGTACGAGGGGTAACGGCTTGAAACCAAGCTGCTAGCCATTTACCTATTTCAGATAACGGCTGCAGTGTTTTTGGATTATCGTATTCAATTACGTAAATAAGCAACAATGCAATAACGTTAATAATAACAGTGCTGATCAGCATTAATTTACTGTAAGGACTGAGCTTAGCCCAACGCTTTGATTTATATAAATCGGTTAATACGGTAAAGCCTAGGCCGCCAATAATAAACAAATAGGTAATTGTTAAATTTACAATGGGGTCTTCTACATATTGCATTAAGCTATTGGGGCTCAATGCAAACCCTGCGTTGTTAAAAGCGCTAATAGTATAAAAAAGTGCATGGAAAAAGCTTTTTTGTAAACCCATTTCAGGTAGCCAATACAGCGTTAAAATAATAATGCCTAAAGATTCAACGATTAGCGCAAACAGCAAAACAGACTTAGCGGTATTTACCAAAGTCGATGTATCTGTTTGATTAAAGGCTGCTTTGGTCACTGTTTTTTGAATAAAGCCAACTTTATTACCCAGCGCCATTAAAGTTACAACCGCAAAGGTCATTAAACCCAGACCACCTAGTTGAATTAATAGCGCAATAACGCCTTGTCCAAAAGGAGTAAATACTGAACCTGTATCAACTACAACTAATCCGGTTACAGTCACCGCGGAGGTAGCTGTAAACGCACTTTGTATCCATGAAATAGGCTCATAGGTTGCAAAAGGTAGTTTTAACGCCAAGGCCCCTAGCGTTATTAATATTAAAAAACTACAGCAGAGAACAAGCGGTGGAGCCGCATTGAGTTTTTTATGCCCATTGGCTTTTCGATCTATAGGTGTTTTGAGAGGGTGCCATAAAACCATAATTATAAAAGCCTTGGTGCAAGATAGTTTAGTTCGACTCGGCTACCTGATAACAGTAAAATGTCGTAAGTAAGTAACTCAAAGTCGTCATCAAGTTCGACAAACGTTTGCTTTGCGCGCTTGACCAATAATGGGTTTACAGTGCCTTTTATTTCTTTAAGTAAATGCCCTAGTTTTGTTTTATGTAAGTGCGCTTTTATACTTACTTCAACAACGTATAAGCCATTGCCTAAGGAAATATAGTCGTTTACTACAGGGTAATTAAGCGCTTGTGCAACGCGTACGCCCATTTCTTCTTCAGGATGAATGATGCGTGTTACACCCAGCTTAGAAATAATTGTGTGATGTGCTTTAGTGCTCGCTTTTACCCATATTTGCTTAACAGCTAGGTTTTTTAATGCAAGGGTGCACAGAATGCTCGATTGCATGTCTTCCCCAATTGCCACTAAAACTGCCTGACTACTCGCTAAATCAAGCTCTTTAAGTGCGGCTTCATCAGTGGAGTCGCAAACAACGGTTTCAGATAAATGCTCAACATATTTTTCAGCGAGTTTAGGGTTACTATCAACTCCAGTGACTGTATGCCCTAAATGAATTAACTCAAGGCTTGCTGCAATGCCAAATCGACCTAATCCGATCACTGTAAAATGTGCCATGTTGATACCTAAATTAAAGTTAAAAGAGAGAAGTGGTAAAGTTCATTTGGTCAATAAACAGTTAATACATAGGCTGTAAGCATCACTGTTTTTATCCAACCCAACACACCTATTACTCCTTCTGCTGAAGTTAGAATATGAGTTATTAAAGTAACAATGAAGGTAGGCGTTAAAAGCTTTATAAAGATTTAACGAATCAGATAAAAAACTTTATAAAAACTTTATAGAGGCAATATCGAAAAGGCAGTAATCTAGGTGCTCAAATGTTAGAGGAATAATTAATGAATCAGGCAGAGGCTAAACCACGTTGGTATAACGCATTGTTTTTGGCAGTAATAATGCCATTAATTGTTGTTATTGCCATTTACCCTGTGCGTAATTGGTTTACTACCACCGATATCGTGATGCTTCAGTTATTATGGGTGACTTGGGTTGCTGTGCGCAGTAATCGTCGTCTTGCCATACTGACCACCTTAGTGAGTGTAGCGTGTACAGATTGGTTTTTTGTTGCTCCAAATTTTACTTTTCATATTGAAAACATAGAATATTTAGTAACCTTTATGGTTATGCTCATTGTTGGTTTTGTGATCAGCCAATTGGCAGGGGAGCTCAGTACTAAAGTTAGGGATGTGCAATTACATGCAAGTAATAGTCGCACCTTGTACGAACTGGCCAAAGAATTAAACAGCCTAGATACGCTGGATGAACAAAAAAAGTACTTTGTGCAGCGCATCAGTAAGCATTTAAACGCATCTTGTACATTTATACCTGCAACATCGCAGGGCAATAGTGAGTTTATATTGCTTAGTGAAGTTAACCCTAGCTGGGGCGGGTTTAATTTTACTAAACGGTTAACGCAAGGGCAAAAATCCTTTGCTGACACCGCTATTTCGCTTCTTTATCAGGTACATGAAAAAACGTTATTACGCCAACAGTCGGCTGCTATTTCGGTGCAAGCGGAATTAGAGCGCGCTAAAAATGCACTTTTACGCAGTTTGTCTCACGATTTACGCACACCACTGGCGACTATTATGGGCGCATCGAGCATGCTTGCAGATGATGAGATTACACTCAGTGACATCGTGATAAAAGAGCAAGCGAGTAATATTTATGAGCAAAGTAAAATACTAAATGAGCACTTTGATAAAGTAATGGAGTTAAGCCGAGTTAATAAAATGGGTGAAAACCTAAGTTGGCAAACAATAAACTTACAAGCACTACTTAGTGAAGCTAAAGCTAGAAGGCAGCAGCAACTCACTGATTTTGTCATAAATACCAATATAGACGCTCAGACAACATGCGAAGGGGATGTGACTTTGTTAGAAATTGCGCTGGCTAATATGCTCGAAAATGCATGGCGTTATGGTGATAAAAAGGTGAGCGTTGAATTTATTCGAAGTAGCAATCAGCAAAAGATATGTTATCAGCTAATTCTCACTAATAACGTGATCACTAAAGCGCAAACAAGTAGCAATGAAGGCGTTGGGTTAGGCAGCATTATTTGTGATGTGGTTGCTAAATTTCATCAGGGCACATTTACATTAACAATTAATAACGAAACAAATATGGCGTACGCAAAGTTAATCTGGGAAAAAAGTAATGACTAAAATCTTGATATTAGAAGATTCTCCCCCCCTTCAAAGCTTTTTAAAAACTTTGTTGCAAGCCAGTGGCTACGAGCTAAGTATTTGTGATAAAGGGTTAGATGGCTTTGCACGTTTAAGTGAGCAAAGTTACGATCTTGTATTGTTAGACTTGGGCCTTTTAGACATGGATGGTCAAGACTGGTTAATTGAGTTTAGACAATGGAGTGCCTTACCTGTTTTAGTACTCTCAGCTCGAGATGGCGAAGTTGAAAAAGTCACAGCGCTTGATAATGGGGCAAATGACTATATTACTAAACCGTTTAGCGCGAATGAGTTGCTAGCCCGAATTCGGGTTTTATTACGCACCCAAAGCCAACCGAGTGTGGCATTTACCTGCGGGAATATAAAAATAGATCCGCAAAAACACAGTGTTACTGCTTCTGGAGGTGAGGTAAAACTCACTAAAAAAGAGTACGCAATACTCTTATTGCTGTTTCAAAATAAAAATAAAGTACTCACCCATAATGCAATCTTAAGCCATATCTGGGGGGCGCAGTATGTAGAGCGTCCTGAATACGTAAGAGTCCATGTGGCACAACTCAGACAAAAACTAGAGGCTAACCCTGCGAGTCCAAAATATATTTTAACTGAACCGGCCGTGGGTTATCGATTAGTTGACTAAAAATGAGAACTTTAGAGTTTTACTCTACAGCACAATGATCCAGATAAATTATTTTTAATTGAATTTTAATACGCTTGAGCAAATTAGTGTAAATAAAACAGAGCAGCAAAAATGTTTGCTATGACTGTGTTTCCACAGTCATAGGCGTATAAAATTAGTCGTATTTAGCTTCTAGCTCATTAGCTGTATGAAACTTCTCGTGGCTTTGTAATTGCTCATCGTATTTTACAAGGTGTTTAAAGTGGGCAAGCTGGCCTGAGTTTTTAACTATTTCTACAATAAACGACATCATAATATCGGCACCGGTTAAAGTGTCGCCTACTAAATAACGTTTACCTTGGAGTCGGTCGTTAAAGTAGCTAATTACTTTTACGGTTTCTGCATCGGCGTAATTTTCTAAAAACTCTGTTTTAGCGCCATCTTTTAAAACAAACATTTTAAGTAGCAGCGGTAAAATAGCTGAGCTTTCAGCAAAGTGTAGCCATTGTTGATATTCAACATATTCGGCAGTGCCGGCTTTTGGTGCAAATTTACCGTTACCGTATTTAGTAATTAAATAGTCGGTAATCGCGCCAGATTCGGTAACAATTAAGCCATCGTCTTCAATCACTGGTGACTTACCTAATTGGTGTACTTTTTTAAGTTCGTCAGGCGCTAAAAAGGTCTCTGTGTTGCGCTGGTAGGCAACAATTTCGTAATCAACATCAAGCTCTTCTAAAAGCCAAATAATACGTTTTGAGCGCGATTTGTTTAAATGGTGTAGTTTAATCATGTCAGTCCTTGTTGGCGTTACTGCATGTGCAGTAACGCTTTGTAAAATTTAAAGTGGCTCGTTAATTTTAACAACGGTTTTACCAAAGTTTTTACCATTTAGCATATCGTTAAATGCGCTAATGGTGTTTTCAATACCTTCTACCATGTGTTCGCGGTATTGTACTTTGCCATCTTGTAGCCATTTTTGCATGTCTTGTGCAAATTCGTCGTAGCGGTGGCCGTAGTCGTCAAAAATTATAAAGCCTTGCATTTTAATACGTTTAGTAAGCAACTGCCCCATTAGCATTCCCATACGATCAGGCCCATCTGGAAGGCTGGTAGAATTATATTGCGATACTAAACCACACAGTGGCACACGGGCTGCGGTATTAAGTAGAGGTAATACGGCATCAAACACTTTACCGCCCACATTTTCGTAATAAACATCTATGCCGTTATCACAGGCTTTTTCTAGCTGCTCTGCAAAGTCATCGGCTTTGTGATCAATACAGGCATCAAAGCCCAGATTTTCAACGGCATGTGTACATTTTTCGCTGCCACCAGCAACGCCTACCACTTTACAGCCTTTAATTTTAGCTATTTGGCCAACCGTTGCGCCAACCGGCCCTGTAGCTGCAGCTACAACAACGGTTTCGCCTTCTTTAGGTGCACCAATATCAAGTAAGCCCATGTAGGCTGTAAAGCCTGGCATACCCATAATACCGAGTGCGTACGATGGGTTTTCTGGCTCTTTACCTAATTGCATAAGGCCTTCGCCGTTAGTAATGGCGTAATCTTGCCAACCGGTGTAAGCAAGTACCCATTCGCCTTCGCTGTATTTATCGTTTTTAGACTCTTCTACTTGGCATACGGTAGCGCCTACCATTACATCGCCCACATTAACCGGATCGGCATACGACTTTGCATCGCTCATGCGGCCACGCATGTATGGGTCAAGTGATAGGTAAATAGTGCGCAGCAGCACCTCGCCATCTTTAAGCGCTGGTAAATCTACTGTTTTAAGTTCAAAGTTTTCATCGGTAGGGGCACCGTGCGGGCGTGATGCTAAAGTAAGTTGACGACTAGTTGCAGACATAAAAATCTCCTCTTAAGAGTGAATTTACTTAGCGAATGTTTACGCGTTTAAAACCAGGTTGAGCCTAAACAATAATGCGCGCTAAGTTATACGAAAATAAAAATTTGTACCTTAATACATGAGCTTTGGGCGCGAGGCTGGTAATTCAAGCTTTGCAGAGTATTTATTCTAAACGGTTTATTTTAGCTTGCTAAAAATATGGCTATCGTAAAACACACCATGTTTATAAATGGCCTGTTTGAGCACAGCCTCGGCCTTAAAACCGCATTTAGTGAGTGCCTTCATAGAGCCAGTATTGCCAGCAAATACAGCGCCAAAAATACGGTTTAGGTTTGAGCTTTTAAATGCGTCATCGCAAATATGCGAAATAGCATGAGTCATTACTCCTTGCCCCCAAAAGTGGCTATTAAGCCAATAGCCTATTTCGCCACTGCGGCTATATTCAAATTCTCCGGGGGTGATACCAATACACCCCGCAAATTGCTCATCTACAACAATGGCCTTAACTATTCCACTTTTAGAGCCTTGGTTTATCCACCAGTCGGCGTCGGCTTGAGTATACGGAAATGGAATTTTAGAGGATAAAAAGCACGTAACCTGTTCATCGTTTAAGGTAGTAATAATGTGTGGCGCGTCTTTTGGTTTAAAGTCTCTTAGGGTGATCATTGTTTTAATTAAGTGTCTGTTGCATACGGGTCAACTTAGCAAGCAATTAGAGATTGCACAATCACAAAGATTAACCGTTTACGGCTATAACTTTGTTTTAAAGTACTCTAATATAAGCAAAATATGATACCTGTTTAAGATACCTTTATGCACCCACACATAGCCGCCCTTTATAATAGTGCCCAAAAACCAAGCCGTTTAATTATAGGTTTAATGAGTGGTACCTCGTTAGATGGGCTCGATGTAGCACTGTGTAAGGTAACGGGCGCAGGTATAAATACGCAAATTGAAGTGCTGAACTTTACCACCGTTGACTATAACAACGAGTATAAAAGCAAAATAAAGCAGGTATTTGCCAAACGAGAGTGTGATTTAGAACTTGTTACCCTATTGCACCCGTGGGTGGGTAAACTCCATGGCGATATGGTTAATCAGTGCTTACATACTTGGCAGGTAAATCCAGCAAGTATTGATGTAATAGCCAGTCATGGGCAAACAATTTACCACTGCCCACAGTCGCAGCATAATCATAAAAGCTTTACTAATGGCACATTACAAATTGGCGACAGCGACCAAATAGCCGTTACTACCGGTATTACAACGATTGGCGACTTTAGGCAAAAACACATAGCCGCAGGAGGGGAAGGTGCACCGCTTGCGGTATATGGCGATTACTTATTTTTTGCAAACCACAATGAGAACCGCATTTTATTAAACATGGGGGGTATTGCTAATTTAACGTTTTTACCTAAAAGCGGTGATGCAAATAGCGTATTTAGTAGCGACATAGGCCCAGGTAACACCATTATGGATGCGTACGTACAGCAGAATTTTAAAGGCATTCACTTTGATGATGGCGCTAAAATAGCTAAAGCTGGCAAGGTTAATTCACTCTTATTAAATGCATTGTGTAGCAACACTTTTTTTGAGCTTGCGCTGCCTAAAACAACAGGGCCTGAAGTATTTAATTTAGCGTATTTGCATGCCGCTCAGCTGCAAACAAATACACAGCACTTAAGCCATGAAGATGTAATGGCAACTTTAAATATGTTTAGCGCAAGGGTAATTGCAAATGCGTTAAACGAATGCGCGCAAAGTGCTAAAGAGTGTGTGGTGTACGCAAGTGGTGGCGGTATTCATAACCCATTATTAATGGCGCACCTTAATGCGCTGTGCCCGACTATTAAAGCATTTAAAAATACCGATGATTTGGGCATAAACCCCGATGCCAAGGAAGCCGTACTATTTGCCATTTTAGCCAACGAATGCCTAGCAGGTGAGCAACAGCACCTAAATAATACTGCGCAGGGTATTGCTGGGGTCACTATGGGTAAAGTGAGTTTTGCTGATTAAGTTTTTATAAATTTGTATACCAACACATTAAAAAAACGAAAATAAACTTGAGCTCATATTCCGAAAGTATTTTTTAACGCCGTGTGGCTTAGTTTGGCTTTTAAGGGCTTGCTGATTTTTATAACCAGCCTCAAACGCATTTACTTGCATATCAAACTGTAAACTATTTTTTAAAGTGGCATTTAAGCCATGCAGCATCAATTGCATTACTAAGCAGTGGCTTTGGGTAATTTTACTTAATGTTAAATACACATAACCACGCTCTAAGTCGGCGTTAGTGAGTACTTTTTCAGTAAAGTATTGCGCATCACGGGCACTGGGATACGTTGCGCTCAGCGAAATAATATCGTTATCGTGGGCGTCGTCAGGCAATACGCATTGCAGCGTTATTTCATGCATAGCACTGGCTTGCAAGGTTAACTGCTCGTATTCCATTGTGTGGCCCATAGCCGCAGAGAGAGGATCTTCAAACGATTGTAACGCAAATGTGAGTTGCGTCATTGGTGTGCTCATTTACTTCAACTTCTAGATTATAAAAAATACAGTTCGAGTTTAAATTATCACCTATTTTGATTGCAGTTTTATGACAAATTGCACTTAATCGGATAATCGCTGTATTTTGATCAAAAAAGATCGCTATATGTTCTTTCTCATTCAACTTTGGAATAGTTTGTCACACATCTAGAATAAAGAGCCTTATGTGGCAAGGCTTGTAGCGATGGTGTTGTTGTTCCTTATTTGAGTTTTTCTCATAGGCTTCTCTTCATAGGGAATAGAATTTGGTTTTTAGGCTTTACCTAATCAAAGCATTAAATAGAGATTCCAAATTAAAATTTCATACTTATCTTTTTTGATTTAATACGGTATGCATTGCGGTTGAATGTTGTAGCCCGTATTAAAAGAGTGCCCGCACAAGCCAAGCTATCTTATGCTAAAAATGTAGTAAGGCCTTTATGAGCGATAACAGGTCATTGAGATTGGCTAAATATCGTCGTTAATTGATTGGTTAAACTGCACTTTGCGCATATATTCATGAAAGTGAGCGCTGCGCGCAAATTGGATTATTTAAGTTTACCTAAAAACTTTAGAAAACTTAGTGATAGTAATACCTTAGGTAATTTGTTAAAACTATATAAAGTAGATAAATGAGCGCTAAGTCGGTAGAAATATGCGCGACGAGCGCACTATTAAATTGTTAGTACCCTCAGAGACTCTGTTTATGAAATCAAAGTTAATTAGGACCGCTGAGAAAAACGGTTTTACCAAAGCGGGAAGTGATGGTGCTCAAGTGCGGTATCTCAAACCCATCAATAATGACTTTTCGTATGGATTTCTGATTGGCCGCACTGGTAAAGATGATATAACTGCTGTTCAATTCGGGCTAATTAACCACCCTATGTGGGAGTTGCAGCAAGAGGTTGAAGGCACTAAAGATCTAAATATCTTATTCCTCTTGTTTACTTTACTCCTCAATCCGGTACATGAGGAAAGTGGAAAACCAAGAAGTCTCGATTCCGATACCGTATCAGAGCTAATGCAAACGAAAATAGACTTTTTTGACGCCAACTTGGCTCAAATAATAAAAGATACAGTCCGTTTCCTAACAGAGTTTCGTTATCCGCCCTTATTCGTAACTGAGGAGCACTTGCTTTTTGATGGGCTTGCCCACTATTACGGTTTGCTATATAAGCATCTTTATGTGAGCAAATTGTCGGCTGAAGAAATTGACTCTCACATTGATAGTCTTCTGGAAATGGGGTTAAGTGAAAGAGCTCACCCTATATTTCGTTTGGGGTTGTTAAAGCAGTACGTCGGGTACTAACAAGTCAATTCAGCAGGACAAAAAACAGTTGGTTTTGCTCCTGCGTCGCTAATTTTAACCAACTATTTTTTGCCTCTGATTGAGGCGTTAAGTTACCAAGGATAGTATGAGTTTAAATTCTATTTCGGTTAAAAAATTAGTTTTAGCATATTTTGCATGCATAATATTTTTCGCTGTTGTCTATTTTTATTGCTCACCTACAGCGTTGCAAAACTTCAACCAAGAGTTATCGCCAATAAACGCTCTATATTTTAGTATTGTTACAATAACAACCCTTGGCTATGGAGATATTCTTCCAACTTCTGAACCCATGCAATTAGTTATCTCGGTCCAAGCATTACTAGGGATTGTTATTCTAGGTATGCTTATTAACGCGGCTTGGTCAAACTATGCTGAAAAAGTTGAAAAGAAGACAGAAACTGCATTAAAACATCAAGCTCAATTAGAAAATGACCGAAAGCTAAAAGCCTATTCTAATGCTATTTCATGGGTATTTAACAACATGAGACATTCGTTTTTTGAAGTTACAACTCCTGTTGTAGATAGGGAAGGAGCATCATTGGAATTGAATCAAGATTTCAAGGAAAAAGATCTCGTCGGTATGTTTGATATCTCATTAAAATATAAGAATGGTTTTACCACTTCGATTGAAGCATTTTACAATAACGAAGATGATCTTGTAAGCGAGCTCAAATTTATATTAGCAAACTTTGATTTGGACCATTATCAAAGCTTGCAAAAATCGATAGTAGACTATATCGGTTTTTATTTCTCAGACCAGTCTAGAGGTGCGCTATTGTTACATAGTGCCAACTGCCCAAATGGCAAAGACATAGAAACAATAAGGCAGTGCTTAGAAAACCATGGAGATGGTGACCAATTCAAGGAAGGGTTTAGTAGTACTATTTTGAATCCAATACTCATCTTTTCACTAACGGTTAAAACAAAGTATAAACATCTGACGAGCATTAGTGATGAACTGCAAAATATAAGTTTAAAGGTAACTTAACAAACGCTTCAACCAAGGACGCAAAACAGCAGGCTTGCGCTCCTTCGTCGCTAATTTTAGCCTGCTATTTTGCGCCGGTTAAGCGAGGCGTTAGCTGCTTTGAGGTCAATCATTAGTAAGGTGTCATAGTGAGAATTTTAGTAACAGGCTCTGCCGGTAGAGTCGGGCGTGCAATCTATATTAAATTAATGCGCACCCATGACGTGGTCGGCATTGATAAAACGCCTTGCTCAACAGCCGATTACATTGGTGATATTCTTGATAGTGATCTGATTGATCGGGCTCTTAAAAATGTTGATGTCATAATTCATACAGCGGCTCTTCACGCTCCACATGTTGGTTTAGTACCTGATTCAGAGTTTCAGTCTATCAACGTAGACGCGACCGAGAAACTCGCTCTGGCTGGATTAAAAGCAGGTATTAAGCACTTTATTTTTACCAGCACTACTGCATTGTACGGCTATGCTTCAACACCTAAAGGTATTGCAGGTTGGATAAATGAAGACGTCACACCTCAACCCAAGTCGATTTATCATAAAAGTAAAATTGCGGCTGAAGCTAAGCTAGAAGAAATTTCAAAGATGTTTCAGCTTCCAGTTACTGTGCTGCAAATGTCGAGATGTTTTCCTGAACCTGCGGATTTAATGGCAGTATTTCGCCTTACTCGTGGCATAGATGCTCGTGATGTAGCAAACGCTCATTTATGTTCTGTGGAAAAACGCTTAAGTGGTTTTAATCGTTTTATAATCTCAGGCGCTACACCTTTTCAACTTTCTGATTGTGAAGCGCTATATACTGATGCTGCATCTGTCATCGAGCGTCAATGTCCTGACATCGCGCTAGCATTTAAACAAAGAGATTGGCAACTACCTCAAAGCTTAGATCGCGTATATGATTCATCATCTGCATGTGACAAATTAGGGTGGTCACCTATACATGGTTTTAAAAGCGTTTTGGAAATGCTAGATACTGAAATACCTGAAGTATTGCCAATTTTGAAACGCAGCTAACAAAGCAATTAAGAGTGATTCGGCGTGGGCAGCGTTTTTACTATGCATTGCTTTTAACATTAGGCAAAGCGAGTTCGCCCTCAGTACACTCTTTTTTAAAAGTTTCATACTTTGTGCCTAAACTCGTTTGCAAGTTTAGTTTTTCGATAACTGCCTGTATTAGCCCTTGTCCATCTTTTGTTCACTAAATGCTGGTGTTCATTTTTATTGAACGGTATTAATTAGTGAACAGGTAAACTTAAATCCCTTACTGTAATTAGTGGAATAAGTACCAACCTGATAAGTTACCTTTAGGAGTTTATAACAGCTCTATTAAAATAAGCCCTGTGTTAAACGTAACGTTTAACACAGGTTTGGGCTAACCTACTAAACACCAAACGCATTAAAACGAATACTGCAGCCTTAATGAGATTGCATTGCCCGATGTGATAGTACCGCCTGCTTCAAAGTAGTCGGCTTTAATGTAGTCGGCCATAAACTTTATGTTTTTGTTTACGGTGTAGTTAACGCCGAGGGCGTAGGTTTTTGCGTCTTGGTTTTCTTGCTTGAGCTTAAGTAGGCTGTAGCGGCCTGTAATTTCCCAGCCTGGCTCTGAGCTTGCGCCTAGTTTTGCGTTTTTATACTTACGGTATCCGCCCGATAGTTGATAACCAAATTGCAAATAGCCGCCTTCGTAATCATTGGTTGTATTTTCAATACTGGTTACTTGTGCTTGTTGCCACTCGGCCATCATGGTAAATCTGTCTTTTAGCCATAGTAGCTCTACGCCTTGTTGCGAAAGGCTATCGGCATTAACTTTATCGCCTTCTATTAATGAGTCGGCGGTATAAACTTCAAGAGGTTCATTTACTCTAAATTCGTTACCGTCGTACTGCCTTTCACTAAATGCGACGCCCAGGTGTAAAAGGTTGGTGTTTTGCTGCCATGGCACCCAGGCTAAGCGCCCTGTAATAGCAGACGTTGCTTCGTCTTCATCGGGCTCGTAATAACCTAGTTGCCAATTTACTGAGGCTATGCCTCCCGATAGGCTAATACCTAAGCTGCGCCCTGGTGAAAACGCTTCGCTTATCATGCTGCGTTCGAGCATTAGCAATTTACGCGAGCTGGTTAGTTTTTCTAGGCCAAAACTTTCTTTTTGCTGGCCTATGGTTAAATCGGCATATTTCCAGCCAGAGTATTCTAGGTAGGCGTCTTTTATTTCGGTTTCGCCATCGGCAAAGCCAAGCTGAAATTTACTTTTCCAGTCTTTGCTTATGTCTGATTTAAAACTTAGGCGTGCGCGGCGTATTTCTGAGGTACTTTCTGAGCTGTTGCTGTCGTATTGCCCCTCTAACAATGAGGTATCAAACTTGTTGTAGTCGAGCATGATATAGCCGCTTAGGTCTATATTGTCGTTAATTTTGGCAAAGCTTGCGTTACTAACAAGGCAAAGCGCTGAAAGTGCCGCATAAGTAATCGTTTGTTTAGAGGTCATGTTAGGCTGCCTTTGTTTGTTTTTCGGCTAAGTAACTTACTTTTAGTTGCGCTACGTCTCTTAAAAAGTCGATGTGTTCTATATCTACAGCAACGACGTTTAGGCCTGTGCGCTGTTTTAAATCATTGATGAGAATGGCTTGGTTTTGTGGGGTTATGTTTTCTATGCGCTCGTAGCAAACGCTTTGTACTTCGTAGCGTTTTACAAATACGCTTGAGTCAATCAAAAAGGCAATTAAGCAAATAATGCCATTAAGAATACTTAGCTCAATTAAGCTCATTTGCCCTACAGAGGTCAGTAAAGCAATGGCAGTAACAAGGAATAAGTAGGTCATTTCTTTAATCGAAATAGACTCAGTGCGGTACCTTAGCATGGTAAATACGGCAAATAGGCCGAATGCAAATTCCATCGACATATCAACGCCGTGTAGCAAAAAGGTAATAATAAAAACGCCTACGCCAAATAAAATAAACGAGCCTGCCACCACTGCATTTTTACTTACGCGAAAGTAACAGCCATAGCAAAGTACAGCCAGCGATAGGATGTTTACTAAAAAGCGGGAAAGAAAAATAAGGTCTAATTTTGTCATTTAATTATTCTCTAAAGGTAAAGCGGGTTAGTGCAGTTAAGGTGTTTTAAACGGGCTAAAACAGGTTTAAAGCGGTTTACTTTTAAGCGCTCGGGGTAGAGCAAAGCACAGCCAATGCAGTATTTACTAAACGAGGCAGGGAATATGTGGTGTTTGCTCATAAGTTTATAAAATGGCGAGCGTTTTGTTTTTTTACTTTGTTTAAGCTCGGCAATAAAAAAGCCCGGTAAGGTTATTTTGTTATCGCCTTTTGGGGTGTTGTACCACAGGTTAAAATCAAGCGTTAAACGCTCGGCTTTTTCTTCGTTAGCTAGGGCTATGCGGTTATAGCCGCTTTGCTGGGTTACATTTAAATGTGCAAAGCTGTTTTTCATTTGCTCTTTAATAAACGCCGTGCTGTTAGCTTGCTGGTTGTTAGTTTGCGCGAGCTTTATACGTGTTTTTACGGTGCGGCTTTGGTTGTTTTTTAGTTTTACTTCTAGGTATTCGGTGGCGGTATCAACGTAGCGCCTTTGGCGTACTTTGTAGCGATTAAGCTTACCGTTATGGTGAGCTTTATATAAATCAAGTTCGGGTGTGTCAAAGTACTGATTATAGTAAGAGAATAAACGCTTGCCTTGTATATCAAGTACCCGATACTGGCCTTGTATATGAGTAAGCAGCTCAGGTAAAAACGATAGTGGCAGCATAAACTTACTGTCTACACGGTTCATTAAATTAGCGTTATTAAGATCGTTTAATCCGTAACCTTCAAACGGAATAAGTAACTCGTTAATTAAGCTTGTTAATGAGCCACGAGCATCTGGTTTTTCAGGCTGAGCCTGCTTATTTTTAGTGTTTATTGCAGTAATTGCTACTGGTGAGATTGAAGTATCCTTTTCAAAAAGTTCATCCTTAAAACGTGCTTGAATTGTCATAATTTTCTCAGATTATTAAATTGCAAAGTAATAGAGTGCAGTGCCAGCGTGCTGACACCGCATCAAGGATGGGTTGTTTATCTAGAGCAAAATCCGCTGCCATCGCCGGCTGAGGGCAATGTGCCATCAAGCTGCGCGGCCATATTTGCTACGCGGTACTCCATAAACGAGGTTAAGCCGTAAAACTGCCCCGTTGTAGAGGTTAGGTTTTGCTCAAAGTAGGTTGAGCCATAAAAGCTAGTTGGGTCGTTTTGTACGTGCTCACGAATTAAATCGGCTATTTCATTTACGCGTGCGTTAAATGTGTCGCTTGAAAGTGAGCCATTAATAAGCTGTGTTAAGTAACTGTGGTACGTATCGAGGTGGCTTTGCTCGGCAAATACATTAGCAATTAATGGGCGCTCGCTTAATGCGCCGCTTACAGGCTCATCAATGTAGAGCTCTCTTACATCTACGCTATTACAATCCATGTTAAAGGTGCCAAATGACTCGTTAAAATCCCACGGTAAAATGCTAAATACGCCATCGTCATCGTAAATATAATAGTTATGTGCAAGCGGGCCGTGGTAGCTATCTAAATTAGACAGTGAAGTGCTTACCGACATATAACGCAGCAGCGTGTCTATATCTATGGCGCTGGTTTCGCCTTTATCGAGCGATTCTACAAAGTTAATAAAGGCGCCGTTATCTGTGGTGTCTTCATTGGTTTGCAGGTTTATATCGGTGTAACTTTGTATGTCGTCACCTAGCCATAATAAATCGCTGCCTGTGCCATCTGGCTTGTATAAATCGCCGTTACTGTTGGCAAAGTGTTTTTCAACAAATTCGCCATCTACGGCTTCTACCATTAAATACAAACCAAATAGTTCGCCGTTTACATAAAAGTTAACGTAAGCATGCTCAGGCGTTGGCACGCCCATTTCATCCATTAGCTCGTAGGCGATTACTTCACGCATATACGACGGGTCGTTAAACGAGTTTTGTAGTGTGAATTTTTTTAGCCCAAAAAACTTTTGCCCCGACACATATTCGTTAATATCAACCTTAAAGCTGTAACGGTCGCTACTAGAGTTGGCAACGCTGCTTAAGCTTGAGCCGCCTTTTGTGCGAATAGCCACGCTATCGAGTGTAACCCCATTAAAGGTAATAGCGGTTTCGTGGTACTGCTCATCAAGTGGGTTATCTAGAATGTCTTGCCAGTTTTCATCGCTAATTGTAATAGAAAGCGTATTAACCGCTGTGGGTGTAAAGGCGGTTGCAACTGTATTTTCACTACTCGGGGTAGGTGTTAAAAACGCATGAGTAAAGCCTGTACTGCTACTTAGGCCGTAACTAAAGCCTGTGGCTACATCACTTTCGTCCCAGTCAATATAGTCAATTACTTCATCGTTGAGTATTAAGCTTAGCTCGTCTTCTTTGCCTAGTTTAAACGGGACGTAGTAAGTGCCTGGGTCTTCATCGGTGGCATAAATAGTAATGTATTCACCTGCGTATAAATCTATGTCAGGCAGGGTTACGGGGTCTATGTCGTCGCTTTCATCAATAACGTGGTAGTTGGCTAAGTTAATTGTATTTTCGCTGTTGTTGTATAGCTCAAACCAGTCGTTGCCATCGTCTGCGGCGCTTGCCACTATTTCGTTAATAACGAGTGGCCCGTGGGTTGCTTGGCTGTTTGAGCTAAGCTCTGTTGGAGTGAGTACCGTAGTTGCATCGCTGCCATCTGGGTAGCGGCCATAGCTGTAACCACTTAGCGCTTGGCCTTTATTCCACGATAACTGCTCTATAATTACATTGTTACTGTAAAGGCTGACGGTATCGCTTGAGCCTAATTTAAACGCTACGCTTGGCAGGTCGCCTAAATCATCGGTGCTTGCGTAAATACGGTAAAACTCACCAGGCGATAACGTAATATCAGGTAGTGCAAATTGCTCGTTATTGTCATCACTTAGTGTGTAGTCGGCTAAATAAACATCGCTACTGCTTGTTACATAAAGCTCTATCCAGTCCTCGCCGCCGCTGCTGTCTTTTGCTACTACTTCGTTTATACGAAGTGGAGCATCTTCAGCAATTAGCGTTGTAACAAGTGTAGAGGTATCGGCTGTTTGGTTAGCTGCGCCCTCTGTTGGCGTTAGGGTTTGCGCGGTGCCGGTACCATCGGAGTATAAGCCGTAACTAAAACCTTCAGCGGCTTCGCCTTCTTCCCAATCAAGTACAGACACCGCAGTGCCGTCCTCGTATAACGTAACCGCATCGTCACTCCCTAGTTTAAAGGTAACGTAATAGCCGTTATCGGGCGGTGTATCGGTTTCATCAATGGCTTGAATAACAATAAACTCACCTTGGGAAAGCGCTACTGCGGGTAAAGCTTGAGGCTCTCTGTCGGCGTTATCATCAACAAGTGAAAATACCGATAAGTTGGCTATATCTTCAGTGGCGTATAGCTCAATCCAGTCGTAGGTGGTATCGCTTGGGCTTGCGACAATTTCGTTAATAACTAAGCCCGTTGAGGTGGTTGTTGATGATGAGTCAGTTTGCTCTGTGCTGCTATCGGTTGTTTGCTCAGTACCGCCACAGCCATATAAAAATGTAGTAGAGGCGATAACTGAATAAAATATAAAAGGTTTTATATTCATGTATGCACGCTTATTATTTTATTAAAGTGGGCAAACTATAAAAATAGAAGGTGCAAACAATGTGTAAACATTCAGTAATATTCAGTATAGTGAGCTTAATTACTCACTTTAAAAGTTACTTTACCCTTATGTTTAAACAATTAATTTTATTGTGCGCGTTAAGCATGCCGCTTGTAAGTACTGCCGCTACTGCGCCATTTTCGGGCGATATTACAACTGATGTACTATTAAGCGATTACGATAAGTTTAATAAGCAGTACAGCGCATTTACGCCAACCGAGCAAGATATAGCCTTAATGCAAAAGCTAGAAGGCAAGGCATTAGTTGTATTATTTGGCACTTGGTGTCACGACAGCCAACGCGAAGTACCAAAGCTTATTAAGTTACTTGATGAATCAAAGGTAGAGCTTGCAAGCGTTAAATATGTGGCCGTAGGTTACAACAAGCAAGACGACGCTGGAATAGCACTAGCGCACGACTTGCAATACACCCCTACGTTTATAGTAAAAGACGATGGTAAAGAGTTAGTACGCGTAATTGAAAAACCAACGGGTACATTGGCGCAAGATTTAACGCAGGGTTTGTGAGTAGAGCTTGGGGCTGTGAGAGCTTACTGATTCAGCCTAATAGACTTATAAGTTAGCTTGTGGGCTGTTATGAATGATCTCTTAGTATTTCAATATGAGAGGTCAGGATTTTACCCCTTTGTTTTTTTTAAGGAGGAAGTATGTTTTTAAAAAGTGATGTAGAAAAGCTTGAAGAAAACTTTAGGTTAGCTAAGCAGGCATTACCTGATATTGATAGTTCTAGTGGCTACCCTAATTATCCTGAAGTTATTTCTGAATTTATGAATAGTCTATGTTCCCCTCCGTGGTTAAAAATTGATTATGACCCAAAAGAAGTAAAAAATATCATTTCAAATATAGATAATGCTTCCCCTGATAATTTACGTAATGTATTGACAGATGCAAATCGTATTGAACGTTTTGGTTGTGGGCAATGGGCAGTAATTTTAGGCGGAGATTTTTTTCCTTTAGTTATAGCTCGTGCTTATGAGCTCACAAAACCCTAACAAACATAAGCGATAGAGGACAAACTGTCTCACACATCACGAGTTATCAACGCTCGCTTTAACGTTTATGTAAATTTACGACGCGCGTTAAATTCACTCATTTAAAAATTGAGCACTAAATAAACTTTTTTCGAATGCTTGCGCAGCATGCGAAGACGGTCTGTCTTTATAATGCAGTTGGTATAGCGGCCGAGAGAGTTGCTCGTTATTTTTTTGGCTCAGGCGCGTTAATTTGCCTAACTGCACTAAATCTTCTGTGACTACATTTGGCAATAAAGCGACCCCCATACCTTGAGCAACAGCTCTTGCTATGGCTTCGTTGCTGCCTAATTGCATACTTTGCTCTGCTTGTACGCCATGCTCTGCTAATAACTTTACAGACATTTCTAACGTGCCAGAGCCTGGCTCGCGTAATAACCAAAACTGCTCGTTTAACCATGCTTTTAAGTCTTTAGCGGGCTTAAAGTTGCTCGGTATAACCACACTCATTAAATCATTTTGCCAGTGCTTACTAATAATGTGCGGCTCGGTAGGTGTGCCTTCAACCAGTGCTAAATCGATAGTGCATTCAAGTAAGGCATGCTCAATTTGCGCGGTATTAGCCACTTGTACTTCTACTTTTATATGCGGGTACTGCGCACAAAATTTGGCTAAATAAGGCGGTAGCCAATAACTGGCAATGGTGGTGCTGGTGCCAATAACTAATGTACCGCGCTTAAGCCCTGTGCGCGATTTAATATCTTCAATGGCGGCTTTTTCGATAGCAAAAATACTGCGGGCGTGATCAAAAAGTGCTTGTCCACCTTCACTTAAGGTAAGCTTTTTACCCTTAGATGCACGTTCAATAAGTTGAATGTTTAACTGATGCTCTAGCTCTTTTAGCGCTTTAGAAACAGCGGGCTGGCTTATAAAAAGCGCTTCGGCTGCGCCTGAAAAGCTACCCAATTTAGCCACTGTATAAAAGACTCTAAGTGCATGTAAGTTCATTGTATAACCTTAAATTGCATAACTCTAAATTGTATAACTTTAAGTTATTAAATCATGATTTTAATATATTGGAGTTATATTTTGAGCTTTCTTACAATTAAGTCAACACATCAACTTGGTTTAAGTGAGGGAATATTATGCTCAGCGCTATTAAAAATAGTTTTCAGCCTTTGGGTATTAATACTAAGCAATACGGCGATACGCGCTGGTGGTTAGGTATGCTGCTGGTGGTTGTGTTAGCGGGGGCATCTGTTGCATTAAGTAAGTTACCTATAATGCAAAGTGCGCAATTTAGCTCCTTAACAATTGGTATTGTGCTTGGCATTATTGTGGGTAACAGTGTGTTTTCGCGTATAGCTACGCGTACCGATGTAGGCGTTGATTACGCTAAAAGTATATTACTCAAAGCGGGCGTTATTTTATTTGGGTTTAGAATTACTTTTGCGCAAGTAGCGGGTGTAGGATGGCATGGCCTATTAACCGATGTGGTAATGCTGCTTGGTACGTTTATATTAGCAGTACAGCTAGGTAAGCGCGTTTTTAAGCTTGATGAACAAACAACCATACTAATAGGTGCGGGTAGCTCTATTTGTGGAGCCGCAGCGGTAATGGCAACAGAGCCGGTTATAAAAGCACAAGCGCATAAAGTATCTGTAGCGGTGGCAACGGTTGTGGTGTTTGGCACGTTAAGTATGTTTGCCTACCCAATTATGTTTGAATATTTGGGTGTGAGTGAGCATGCGTACGGTATTTTTGTTGGTTCAACCATTCATGAAGTTGCACAAGTGGTAGCAGCAGGGACTGCGGTAAGTGCCAATGCGGCCGACACCGCCGTGATAGAAAAAATGCTACGCGTAATGATGCTTGCGCCATTTTTAGTAGGCTTATCGTTTTGGCAAAGTAAAAAGCATGCAAACATAAACGCACATGGCGGCGAGCAAAAAGCGGGTATTACAATCCCTTGGTTTGCAGTGTTATTTATAGTGGCAAGTGGCGTGCATTCGTTATCGGTTATTCCGCAAGGTACTACAAGCGCTATTATATGGTTTGATAATATATTGCTCACCATTGCCATGGTCGCACTTGGGCTGCGTACACATGTTGGCGCTATTCGCCAAGCGGGTATAAAACCACTGTTATTAGCAGGTTGTTTATTTTTGTTTTTAACCTTAGCTGGCTTTGCCATTAATATAGGCATTGCGCAGCTGTTTTAAAATATAACCAAGTGGAGGTAGATTGGCTTAAATAGGCCAGTCTACTTCGTTTAAGTGATCGAGCTGCTGTGTTTTATTACTGTGCCCGTGCCATTTATTGGTATAAACACCATTTGGATCAAACTGCGCCGTTTGCTTTTGTATATTAAAGTGGCGGCCGCCACGTGGGTCAACCCCCACACCGGCTATGTACTGCCAGTTGCCCCAGTTTGCTGCTACATCGTAATCAATCAATTGTTGCTCAAAATAGGCTGCGCCGTATCGCCAATCAAGGCCAAGCTCGTTTACTAAACAGCTTGCTGCAATTTGCCGTGCACGGTTTGAAATGTAACCCGTAGTGTTTAGTTCTTCCATAATGGCATTTACAAGCGGGTAAGGCGTTGTACCGTTACACCAAGCAGCAAAGCGTGTAGGTGTAAAAGTAGTAAGCGGTTTAGTTTGTTTTTGCCCTTTAAAGCTAAACAGGCTGTTACCTGCTTTAAGTGCGTGCCATTTAAAATACTCTCGCCATAGCAGTTCAAATTTAATCCAATAAGTAGACTCGTTTGCCGTATTGAATTGCTCGTAATTTTCTACGGCTTTGTAAACTTGTTTTGCACTTATACAGCCAAAGGCAAGCCAAGTACTAAATTTGGTGGTGTTGTTAAAGCCATCAAGCTCGTTGCGAGTCGTTTTATAAGTACTTGGCATTGCGCCTGCAAAGTATTGCTTTAAATGAGCTTGCGCACTGTTAAGCCCGCCATGCATTACGCCTTTATTTGTTATACGTTCTATAGGTTTTTTTGCGCATAAAGTTATTGGCTTAGGCAGCAAGCCGTGTGGCAAAGTTGTTGGTGTAATAGGGCTATTAGCGGCCTCTACCTTTTTACGAAACGGGGTAAAGTGTTTGGGTAATTCGCTTAAATCAAAAGGGAGGTCGCTTTGTTTATAGAGCGTGTCTTGCTGCGTTCCTGTAAATTGTGTATTGGGGCAATGTGCTTTGAGTAAGTTTATTTGGCGTTGCTCGTACACGCCAAATTGTTCGCTGTATACAACTTCATCAATATTTTGCTCATTAATACGCGCTTTTAAGAGCGATACGGGTTCGCCCTCAAGCACATGCAGGGTTTGCCCGCGCTCAATAAGTGCTTGTTGTAGTTCGTACAAGCTTTGCATTAAAAATTGCTGTTTGTGTATGCCGAAAGGTTTTTGTTGGTAATTATTATTTTTAAACCAGTGCGGGTTAATAACAAATACAATATCAAGCGCGCATTGCTGCAACATAAGGTCACTAAAAATTGGGTTGTCGGTTAGGCGTAAATCGTTTTGTAGCCAATATAAAATGCGTTTGCTCATACTTATGCTCTGCTATTTGTAATCATTAAGTTTACGAAGCAAAAGCGGGTAGGGATTAGTTTTGAGGTGTTTAATGCGGTTTGAAAAGGGCGATAAACTTACCGCCCTTTAGTGTTTAAAAGTCGTGTTTAAAAGTATTGTTTTAACTTACTGGTTTTTGTTTTGCTATCCAATCGTTTATAACGTCTTCAAGCACTGCCATAGGCAATGAGCCTTGGCCAATAACAGTGTCGTGAAAGCTGCGTATATCAAATTGAGCGCCGAGTTCTTTTTCGGCTTTTGTGCGCAGTTCGCGTATTTTTATTTCGCCCATTTTGTACGAGAGCGCTTGGCCTGGCCATGAAATGTAACGATCTATCTGATCTTCCACCGCACTTTGTGGTAAAGCGGTGTGACTGGCTAAGTAATCAATTGCTTTTTGGCGGCTCCAACCAAAGGCATGAATACCGGTATCAACCACTAAGCGCACTGCACGCCACATTTCGTAGCCTAAACGACCAAAGTCGCTGTATGGGTTTTGATAAAAACCAGCTTCTTTACCTAAGCGTTCTGTGTATAGTGCCCAACCTTCGCCAAATGCAGAGTGGCTAAGTGTGCGTCTAAATTCGGGGACATTTAGCTCCATAGCAATGGCGTTTTGTAAATGGTGCCCGGGTATGGCTTCGTGCAGACTAAGTGCTTCTAAATTATATAAAGGCTGCAGTTTAGGTGTTGAGGCTAAAAAGTAAGTACCTGGTGAGCGGTTATCTGGCGGTGGCATATAAAACGCCCCACGACTTGCTGAGCCCTTAATAGTAAAGGTGTTACGCGGTAAGTGGCCAAAGTAAGTGGGCAATTTACCATACATTTTTTGCGTTATAAACGCGGTTTTTTCTAGCAAGTCTTGCGCGTCTTTTGCATAAAATTGCTCATCGGTTGCTAAAAATTCTAAAAACTCACTATAGGTGCCATCAAAGCCTACTTCATCAATAATATTTTGCATTTGCGCTTTAATACGCGCGACTTCTTTAAGGCCTAGTTGGTGTATTTGTTTGGGTGTGGCGTTTGTTGTGGTGTAGTAATTAACTGTGTACTTGTAGTAGTCAAGCCCGCCTTTAACGCTTGCTATGCCCGGCTGCGCTCTACAATGTGGCATATAGTCATTTTCAAAAAAGTCGTAAAAATGCTGATACGCAGGAATTACTTTATCTTTAATTACGGCTTGGGCTTTTTGTTTTAAGTTTGCTTTTTGCGATGCACTAAAGGTATTAGGTATACGTGTAAAGGGTTCGTAAAGGGCGCTGTTTTCGGGGTTTTTAACTATGTGCGCGCTAATGCTTTGGCTGTAATTTTCAAAGGTTTTACAGTAATGGGTAAATCCTGTTTTTATCCCTTCTTTCATTAAATCAATATTTTGCTGATTAAAGCGCGGGTAGTCGGCAAGGCTGATTAAAAATGCGTTGTAATCATCAGCTGTTAAAAAAGCCATATTAGCGGGTGCTTCTGCAAAGTAGGTATGCCAGCCACTTAAAAAGTTTACCGGAAAATACTTATCTTGATAAAGGTAGCTTTGCTGCTCGGTTTCTCGCTCATATTTAAATAAGCGGTAGTTCATTAGCTGATCCTTGTTGAGCGATTTAGGGTCAATGTTGGCTAAGCTTTTTAGTACGCTGTTGTTATAAGCTTGGCGCTTTGCAATGGCTTGCTCGCTCCAATTTGGTAATGTGCCGTTTGGTTTCCAACCGTCTGGATCGGTCCGAAAAAATATTTTTTCAGCTTTGGCATTTTGCCAGTGGTTATCAATAATGGTTTTTAAATCGCTGTTACTGTCGGCAAGGCTTGGTAGCGAGGTGGCTGCTAAGCAAATAGCTAAAATACGTTTTTTAAACATAGTTATCCGTTATTGGCGAGTTAGTCGCGCTTTTTTATTTTAATTTGTGCTCAATATAGTACCAAGTTAACTTAATCAATGCGCTTACTTTTATAACTTGTACCTCTAGGCTTTACTTTTTGATTGAACAAATTTCACTGCGTAACTGAGTGGCGCACTAGTTTATTGTTTTATCAGCGTTTAGAATGACTAAAACTTATTATAAAAAATGACCGTCATGTTTAATAAAGTAATAACGCTGATTGATGAAGCTAATAACCAAGACCCGAATACTGAGCAGCACAATGGAGAAAGTTTTCCAAAAGAGTATTTATACTCACAGCGTATGAGCGATATGCTTAGCCGTTTTAACCCAGGTGCTGACGAGCTTATGCAAATTGCAGTGCGTGGGCAGCATATACAACGTTGGCAATCGCCGCGTAGCGACTTTGCAATGAACAAGCAAGGCTATCATCAGTGGCGCAGTGCGCTTTATATATTTCATGCAAGTAGTGTTGTTGCGCTTATGCAGCAAGCTGGGTACAGCGATGCTGAGCAAAACAGAGTGTACGATGCAGTTGCTAAAAAAAATATTAAACGTAACCCTGATAGCCAATTAGTAGAAGACGTAGCAAGCCTGGTATTTATTGAGCATTACATGCTCGGGTTTGCTAATAGTAAGCCTGATTACGATGAGCAAAAATGGATAGGGATTATTCGCCGTACATGGCAAAAAATGTCAGATGACGCGCATGAGTTTGTACTTGCAGGTAATATTACATTGCCAGCGCCGCTTGTTGGGCTTATTCATAAAGCGCTTGAGTAAAAGAACATAAATAAATAAAAAGGAATTTTAAATGTATTGTCCTCGTAGTAATACGCCACTTGAACCTTTACTTGTTGGCGGCATTACTGTTTTTACGTCAGCGCAAGGCGGCGTATTTTTTGATAACAGCCAAATTTTTAAGTTTAGCTCGCCAGAGTTAAAGCATGGTCAGGTTCTACTTAAGTATTTGAGTAATTATACCGAAGGCGAGGGCGAAGTCTCATCGCGAGTAAATTGCCCAAAGTGCGCAAGCATAGTGATGATGCGCCGGTATTTTTCACCGCTCAAAGTGGTTGAGATAGACGAGTGCCCAGGTTGCGCTGGCATATGGCTTGATAGTGGGGAGCTTGCAAAAATACACGAAAACCATTTAACACCCAAAGAGCGAAAGCTGTTAGCGCACGAAATGGCCACCAATCATGGGTTTATATCTATTAAGCCGCCAAAATCTAAGTATTACCCCAAAGCGCCTAAAAATAGCCAAGACACCACCGTTGAACGGCTGGTGCAATTGGCATTACTTAATCTTTAATACCAAGCCTCAAAATAAATCACTCAATTAAACTAATTGGTATAAAGCATAAAAAACGGCGTACTAAAAAGTACGCCGTTTTTTTGTAGTAAATTAACTCTAACGAATTTATTTATTACGGTTTTCTTTGGCAAAGGCACGTATTTTACGCTTTTGCGAAAGCGTTACTTTGTTAGTACGCCCTGCAAATGGGTTATCACCTTCTCTAAATTCAATTTTGATTGGGGTGCCCATAATTTTAAGTGCTTTACGGTAGTAGTTCATCAGGTAGCGTTTGTAGCTATCTGGTAAATCGTGAACTTGGTTACCGTGAATTACAATACGTGGTGGGTTATAACCACCGGCATGCGCATATTTAAGCTTAACACGACGACCACGAACAAGTGGCGGCTGATGATCGGCCTGTGCCATGTCCATAATACGGCGTAGCATTGCGGTGCTAATACGTTTAGTTGCTGACTCGTACGCTTCATCAACCGATTCAAATAAATGACCAACACCTGTACCGTGAAGTGCAGATATAAAGTGTAAGCGTGCAAAATCAATAAAACCTAAACGGCGATCAAGCTCTGTTTTAATGCGATCTTTAACGTAATCATCAAGCCCATCCCATTTGTTCACGGCAATAACCAATGAACGACCTGAGTTAAGCGCAAAACCTAATAAGCTTAAGTCTTGATCAGAAATACCATCGCGAGCATCAACAACCAGTAATACAACGTTTGCATCTTCAATGGCTTGAAGCGTTTTAATTACTGAGAACTTTTCAACTACGTCGCTTACTTTTTTACGCTTACGAACACCTGCGGTATCTATTAAAATATATTCTTTGTCGTTTCGAGTCATCGGAATATAAATAGAGTCGCGGGTGGTGCCTGGCATATCGTATACAATTACACGTTCTTCACCGAGTATACGGTTTGTAAGTGTAGACTTACCTACGTTAGGACGACCAATAATAGCCAGTTTTACTGGTTTATCGGCAAACGCTTGATGGTCTGTATCGTCGCCTTCGGCTTCTTGATAAAGGTCGATTAACTCTTCATCGTCATCTGCAACGTCTTCATCTAGTGCCGCAAGCTCTGCAATTACAGGCTGTAAAGTGTGCTCTAAAAGCTGAGTAATACCACGCCCATGTGCTGCTGCAATATGGTGAATATTACCTAATGATAATTGATAAAATTCTGCACAGTTTGAGTCGGCGTCAATGCCATCTGTTTTGTTGGCAACCACAAAGCTTTTTTTCTCTTGCTTGCGCAAGTGATTAGCAATGGCTTGGTCTGCAACGGTCATGCCTACGCGGGCATCAACCAAAAACAACACAATATCGGCTTCTTCAATGGCAAGTAACGACTGGTCGGCCATTTCGGTTTCGATGCCTTCTTCAGAGCCATCAATACCACCCGTGTCTACCACGATAAATTCATAGCCATCGTAATTAGCTTGGCCATATTTTCTATCTCGTGTTAAACCTGGAAAATCGGCTACGAGTGCATCACGAGTACGTGTTAAACGGTTAAATAATGTGGATTTGCCCACATTGGGTCGCCCAACTAGAGCGATCACGGGAAGCATAAACTACCTCTTTAAAAAACAACAAAAGGCTTCGCAGTGCGAAGCCTTACAAAAAACCTTTAAGTGTTAGCTAGTTAGTTAGGGGTGTTTACCACACTAACTTCACCATCACGGGTGTATAAAATTAGCTTGTCGTCGGCTACAACCGGCTCAACAAAAAAGCCTGAGCTGTCAAATTCTTCACGAGATACTAACTCGCCAGTGTCTTTGTTTAGCCAATGTAGGTTACCTTCTTGGTCACCTAAAGCTAAGTGGCTACCTGCAACCGCAGGGCCTGTTAGGTACCAACCACGTAGAGCGGGTTGGCTCCAACGTTCAATACCTGAATTTTTATCTAATGCGTAAATTACGCCTTCGCTATCTACTAGGTAAATAGTTTGTGCATCCATCGCTATTTCGCGGTAGCTGCTGTATTCACGTTTCCATACAACATTGCCTGAGCGAATATCTACCGCTGCTAGGTTACCGTTGTATGCAATAGCATAAGCGTAAGGGCCGCTAATAATTGGTTGTGTGTCTACATCAACCAAACGCTCAAATTCTGATGCGCCTTTAGCAACGGCAATTTCTGCACTCCATGCTGAATAACCGCTCTCAGAAATGAGTACACTTAATTTACCTGTTTCTAAGCCTACTAACACACCACCGTTTGCAACTGTTGGCGAGCTTTGGCCACGCAATGTAAGCGGTGGTACTTCTTGTTCAAAGTTCCAGCGTTCTTCGCCTGTATCTGGGTGCAGCGCTAATAGTTTACCCGAACCTAAATTAACAAAAATTAGGCCATCGCCCGCAGCTGGTTTTGATAACGCTTCGCCTGGCACATTTTTACGCCATACTTCCTCACCCGTTTCGCGGTCAAGGGCAATAATAAATCCGTGCTCAGAGCCGACGTAAATTTTACCATAAGCTTGTAATATACCGCCTGATAATTTAGCTGTGCCGTTATCTGACCATGGCCAAAACGATAAGTCTTCACGTACGTCGGTTTCCCATAACGTGTCGCCATTGGTAAGCGAAAGCGCTTCAATTTGGCCTTCGCGGCTAGCTACATAAATAGTGTCTTTGTATACAGCAGGCGATAAGCGAGAAAAATAATGTTCTACACCACTGCCAACCGACTCTTGCCACACTACGTCTGTTTCAAATTGATTAACAATTTCAGGAAGTACTAACTCGTCTTCGTCATCACTTGATGAACAACCCATTAGCGTTGCCATGCACAGTGCTAGAGTTGCTGTTGTTATTTTTTTCATACCTAAAACCTTATGCCGCTGGGCTAGTTACTGCTAGGTCGTCTAATTTAATTTGTAATAAAGGGTTTGTTGTTAAACCGCCTGCATCGGCAGCTGCTTGATACGCAGTGCGAGCTTGGTCTTTATTACCTTGTGCAATGTAAATATCGCCTTTTAGCTCAGCTACATTGGCGTTATATGCCTCAGGTAGGGGTGAGTTTAATGTACTTAGGGCTTCGTCAAATTTACTTTGCGCAAGTTGAATACGTGCTAAACGCGTAATGGCAATGGCTTTAAGCTCTTCGCTTTGGGCGTTTGTAACAATCCAGCTAAGTTTTTCGCTAGCAAGGTCTAATTTTTTTGCATCAACAGCGTCTTTTGCCGCAACAAAAGCGGCTAAAGTTGCATAGCTTGTGTCTTGGTTGTTTTTAATGAATGTATCGGCTGCGCCAAGTACATCGTCACTTTGTACAAGTGTTGTATATTCGTCAGACGCTTGCTCAGCAGTTGTAATTTGGTTTTGGTTGTATGCTTTCCAACCGTATAAGCCGCCTAAACCTACAATTACACCTAGCGCAAGTGAAATACCGTTTTCGCGAAAAAAGCGCTTAATGGCTTCTGCTTGTTGTTCTTCTGTTGAATAAATGTCCATTATTACCTCTTAAGTTAGCTTAGCTATTGATAAGCTCAGCTAATAGCGCTTTAGCTTGTTCTAATTCTAGTGTGACTTGCTCTTTACGCTCACGTAAATATTTGATGGTCACAACGCCTTTTTCTAATTCATCTTCGCCAATAATAACAGCCACTAGTGCATCGCTTTTATCAGCTCGTTTTAGTTGTTTTTTAAAGTTACCGCCGCCGGCATGCACCATAACGCGTAAACCGGGTACGTCGCTACGCAGTTGCGCTGCAATGGCAGGGGCTTGTACGCTGGCTTTGTCGCCCATTGCCGCTAAATATACATCAGCATTGCGGCGAATGTCACCTACACACTCAAGTGCTTGGAGTAACAGTACTAAGCGCTCTAGACCCATAGCAAAACCAACTGCGGGCGTTGCTTTGCCGCCAAGTTGCTCAACTAAGCCATCGTAGCGTCCGCCAGCACACACTGTACCTTGTGCACCTAGGCTATCTGTTACCCATTCAAATACTGTGCGGTTGTAGTAGTCTAAACCACGTACTAACTTTTCATTAACCGTGTATATGACGCCAGCTGCGTCTAAACGTTCACATAAATTTGCAAAATGTTCTTTTGATTCAGCATCTAAATGCTCAGACAATTTAGGCGCATCCACTAAGATTGCTTGTACGTCTGGGTTTTTGCTATCAAGTACACGTAATGGGTTTGAGTACATACGGCGCTTTGAATCTTCATCAAGCACGTCGGTATGCTGTTCAAGGTAGGCAACGAGTGCATCGCGGTAATCAGCACGTGCTTCGTTAGAGCCTAACGAGTTAAGCTCTAAACGTACGTGTTCGTTAATGCCAAATGCTTTCCATAATTGCGCGGTAAGTAAAATAACTTCTGCGTCTATGTCGGCTGTGGCAATACCAAATGTTTCTAAACCAAATTGGTGAAACTGACGGTAGCGGCCTTTTTGAGGGCGCTCATGACGAAACATTGGGCCCATGTACCACAGGCGCTGTTCTTGGTTATAAAGCAAGCCATTTTGGTTACCTGCACGTACACACACTGCGGTGCCTTCTGGGCGAAGGGTTAGCATGTCGCCGTTACGATCGGCAAAGGTGTACATTTCTTTTTCTACTATATCGGTTACTTCACCAATAGAGCGTTTAAATAAGTCGGTTGATTCTACAATAGGAAAACGAATTTCTTGATAACCGAACGATGCTACTGTCTCGCGTAAAATGTTTTCTACTTTCTGCCAAACTTGCGTGTCGCCCGGCAGACAATCGTTCATACCGCGAACTGCCTGAATTTGTTTTGCCACTGATAAATCCTAATTACTGTTTATGTGTAATAAAAAAATGCTTACACAACAAGAATGCTAAAAATTGACCCGTCATTATATACCCAAATGACCCCATGATGCGAGCGTCGTTGGAATTAAAAGCGATTTAGGCAAGGCATTGATTGAAAGTAATAGTGGTTCTATTGTTAAAATCAATAACGCAGTATAAATCGCTTTAAAACCAACCCGTTGGGCGGTTCACAGACACTTACTCTCATCGTTGTTACTTTTTTAAAACTGATTGCCATTCTTGCAAAGTAACGCCTTGATATTAAGAGCCTGTGAAACGCTGAATTCTGTATCTTGGGGTCGTTTGGCGCTTTATACGGTATTTATTCGACTATTTTAATGTCGATAGGTGTTTGCTGCTCTTTTTGAGCAATAAAGTCGCGCACGTAACCTTCAAGCTGGTCAACAATGTTGTTGTTATCAATACGCGCTTTTTGACGCTCGCCATTAATGTATAAACCTGAGCGGCGGTTTGCACCGGCAAGACCAATATCACTAACTAGGGCTTCGCCTGGGCCGTTAACTACACAGCCAATAACTGAGACAGACATTGGCTCAACAACATCTTCTAGGCGCTCTTCAAGCTGGTTCATGGTGCTCACTACATCAAACTCTTGACGTGAGCAGCTAGGGCAGGCAATAAAGTTAATACCGCGAGAGCGTATACGCAGCGATTTTAAAATATCAAAACCTACTTTGATTTCTTGAACTGGGTCGGCAGCAAGTGATACACGTAGCGTATCGCCAATACCTTCGGCAAGTAACATACCTAAACCTACAGCCGATTTAACCGAGCCTGAGCGCATGCCGCCGGCTTCGGTGATCCCTAAATGCAGGGGTTGATCTATTTCTTTAGCAAGTAAGCGATAAGCGCCTACAGCTAAAAATACGTCTGATGCTTTTACCGATATTTTAAATTGGTCAAAATCAAGGCGGCGTAATATATCTACATGGCGCATTGCTGATTCAAGTAATGCCTCGGGAGTTGGCTCGCCATATTTTTCTTGTAGGTCGCGCTCTAGTGAGCCGCCATTTACACCAATACGAATAGGAATATTATGCTCGCGTGCTGAGTCTACAACGGCTCTAATACGCTCTTCACTGCCTATATTTCCTGGGTTTATACGTAGGCAATCTACGCCGTGTTTTGCCACTTTTAACGCTATGCGGTAATCAAAGTGAATATCGGCTACAAGCGGTATACTAACTTGCTCTTTTATACTTTTAAACGCTTCTGCTGCATCCATAGTTGGTACAGATACACGCACTATATCGGCGCCGGCATCTTGTATTGCTTGGATTTGCGCTACCGTGGCATCTATATCCATGGTGTCGGTATTGGTCATCGACTGCACGGCAATAGGGGCACCGTCACCAATAGGCACGTTGCCTACATTGATGCGGGTTGATTTTCTGCGTTTAATTGGAGATTCTGAAAACATAGCGACTACTCTGCTAATGGTAATTTAAATTTGGCTAAACGATTTTTAGGATAACCAGAAATATCAACTGGTTCGCCGTTTAGAGAAACACTAACTACGTCGTGCTTACCCAGCACGACTGAAAAAGGCGGGGTGCCGCTTACAGCCATTTTATAGCCTGCTTTTTTTACGCCAAATGCTATGCGCTCACCTTCGCCATCGTGTATTTCTACCCAGCTCTCATCGTTAAACACCATGTTAATTGTACTGGTGTTACTTTGCGTGTCGGGCTCGTTAGTGGCTGTTTGGGTGCTAGCGGCAATAGGCGCCGTGGCATTAACGGCATCACTTAAGGGGACTTGTTCAGCGCTTATAGGCATTACAGCCGGTGTGCGCTCAACTGCCTGTGTTGCTTGCATTTGCGAGATGTTCTCGCTTTCGTTATTTAGCGCGTTGTTATTTTGCTGGTTATCTAAAATTGAATTTTCAATATTGATAGTGCTTGTTTGCTCATCGATAGGCGTAGCATTTTGCCAAAACCATAAGGCAGATGAGCCAATAACAATGGCTAAAATAATGTAGCTCACCAGCATTAGGCGGCTGTCGTGGGCTTCTTTTTCTGTGCGGCGCGAAAAGCTTTGCATGTTAGCCGGCTTTGTAGGCTCGGGCGGTGCAGGCAATTTAGCTAATATAGGGGCGCTATCGACGTGTAGTTCACGGCAATAGTTTTTAATGTAGCCTTTTACAAAGGTAATAGGGCCTAACGTTTGGTACTGATCGCTTTCTAAGCGTTGCAGCTGAGAAATAGAAAGCTTAAGTGGGCCAGTAAGTGACTCTAAGCTTACATTCGCTTGCTCTCTGTGCGCTTTTAATAGTTGCCCAACACTTGGCTCATCGCTTTGTTGCGTAGTTTCTTCTGTCATAATAGGTACGAATTTGGATCCACTAGTAATAGTCTGTGCCCAGGTGTAAGTTCTATATCTGGGCTTAATTTATTCCATCGCATTAATTCATCAATTAATACATGCCGCTGGGTAGCTATGTCGTAAAGGGTATCGCCAGCTTTAATCTCGTAATAAATATTAGGATCGTTTAAATAAATTTTACTTCCGTTGATAACACGATCCGACTCCTTTAGACCATTCCACTGCAGGAGTTTTTGTAGTTTAACATTGTATCGCACTGAAATGCTAAATAGGTTTTCACCAAACTCAATAATATGAAAAGGCACCTTTAAAGGGGGTACTTTTGGATTAAGCATGGGAGGCTCTTGTTTTACACTTGGTTGGTAGTTTTTTAGTGTAATGTCGTTACTGTCGCTGTATGGGTTATTACTAAATACCGCACTGTCTTTTTTAGCCTCATAAAATACTACCGAATTATTTAAGCCCGTATTTTGTGGGCCATTTGCAGCAGGGCGTGTATTTTGTGGGGTGTTAAAGTTAGCTTGTTTTGGCGCACCAAATGAAATTATTTTTACTTCGTCATCATCTTTGGGTGTTTGTTTAGCGACGGCTTTTGGCGGCTCAGCTGTGGGAGTAGACGTTTGTTGCGCTTGGTGATCCGTTGTTAAAGCCAAAAGCACCGCTGCGGTATCTGTATTAGATTCTGCAGGCGCAGATGTTGTAGTTGTAGTTGCTACTTGGGCAGTATTTGTTACGGTTGGAGCCGCTGCCGCAGCTGGCACTACTGCTTTTGTTGTTGTAACTACTTCAGCCTGCGTTGGTTGAGCCGCTGGCGTGAAAGTGGCAGCGTCATCATTTTGCTCAGCTACGGTTTTTTGTTTGTTTGCTGCGGCAATGGTTGCCTGTGCTTTTGCCGTCTCATTTAATACTGGGCTTGAAGGCTCAACCCCTGGAGAAAGTAAGCTGGTCGAATTATCGGTAGTTGGGCGCTTTTTTCGGATAATTTTAATTTTTGGTTGCTCAACACTGATTTGCTCTTCGCCATACTGCTCTTGAAGCTCTTCGAGCTGCGCTTTACGGTATTTTTCGCGCAGTATTTCAAACTCAGTTTGTTTAGTACGATTATCGCGAATAGCATAGGCTTGCTTACTGGTTGGGTAAGTTTGCATTATGGTGGCGGCAATTTTTTCTGCTTCTTCTATTCTGCCCATGCGCTGCTTAATTAAATAACCAAGCAATAAAGCACGTGCAGACACTCGGCCGGTGTCGTCATGACGCTTTAATACTTCGCTGGCTTTATGTAAATCGCTTTTAGCATAAAAAAGGGCGGCTAAGCTTATTAGGGTCGATGTACGTTGCGAGCTGTGATTAAGTGCTTGTTTAAAGTAACTCTCAGCATTTTCAAAGTCGTTAAATTCTATGGCACATAATGCAAGGTTTTCGTAGCTTTCGGCAACGCGAATATAGCTTGGAATATCAATTGCTTTTAAAAACTGATCGGTCGCGCGGTCATACTCTTCAATACTACATAAAAACACACCGTAGTTATTAAGCGTGTTCGGATCGTCAGGCTTAATTGCTAATGCTTTTTGATAGGCTTTATCGGCACGCTCTTTTTCGCCTACTTGTTGGTAATAATAAGCAAGAGAGTAATGTACTTCAGGTAGGTTTGGGGCAAATTCTATAGCTCGCTCAAGGTTATACTTTGCTTGCGAGTTGTTGCCAGTTTCTAAGTATTGTAAAGCGAGGGCGATACGAGTGCGTGCTGCGCCTGCATTATTGATTTTGTTTTCGACGACGGGTTTGTCACTGCCGTTATAACTACTTTCACTTACGCATCCTGTAAGGGCAAGTGTTGAAAGTGTTAAAGCAAGTAAAGATCGCATTACCTTGTCTCTGTTTTTCTATCCATAGCGCCTATCTTACCTAAAACCCTTAGTGTTGCATCATTTATTTAAAAATAAACAACTTAACCACCCTGCATAGGAAATATACGCAGGGTGGTTACAGGCTTATGCTTGCTGGATATTTACGCTAATTGCGTTATCGTCGCGCATTTTCTTTTTCGCCATACGTTTAGTACGGTCAACAACATCGCCGGCTAATTGCCCACAGGCGGCGTCAATATCGTCACCACGAGTACGACGAACAATACACGTAATCCCCGCAGCTTGTAAAACCTTAGAAAAACGGTCAATACGGCTGTTGCTAGAGCGCGTGTATTCGTTACCCGGGAACGGGTTAAACGGAATAAGGTTAACTTTAGAAGGTGTACCTTTAAGCGTTTTAACCAGCTCATGTGCTTGGTCGGTGCTGTCGTTAACGCCATTTAGCATAACGTATTCAATGGTCACGTCTTTATTTGCTTTAGAGCCATCGATATAACGACGACACGCGGCTAAAAATTCTTCAATTGGGTACTTTTTATTAATTGGTACAAGTACGTCACGTAGAGCGTTATCGGGTGCGTGAAGAGAAATAGCAAGTGCTACGTCTATTTTTTCTTTTAATAAATCAAGGGCAGGTACAACCCCTGAGGTACTTAAGGTTACGCGGCGCTTAGATAAGCCAAAGCCCCAGTCGTCCATCATAAGTTCCATTGCCGGCACTACGTTTTTAATATTAAGTAGAGGCTCGCCCATACCCATCATTACTACGTTGGTAACTGGGCGTTTTTCGCTATTGCCATCAAGGCCTATGTCTTTAGCTACACGCCAAACTTGGCCAATAATTTCAGACACTTTAAGGTTACGGTTAAAGCCTTGTTGCGCAGTTGAACAAAACGTACACTCAAGGGCACAACCGACTTGCGAAGATACACACAAGGTGGCGCGGTCTTTTTCTGGTATCCATACAGCTTCAACTTCTTGGCCGCCATCAAGCACTAATGCGTACTTAATTGTGCCGTCGCTTGCTTGCTGGCGAACAGAGATTTCTGGCGCAACAATTTCGCATTCGTTTTTAAGCTTTTCTTTAAGCTTTTTATTAACGTTGCTCATGTCGTCAAAGTTATCAACGCCAAAATGATAAATCCATTTCATCACCTGGTCGCCACGAAATGGCTTTTCACCGAATGATACAAATAGCTCGCGCATTGCATCTCGGTTTAAATCTAATAAGTTAATCTTTTTTTGCTCGGTCATGAAACAACCTCAATCGGTGACGGTGGAGATAAAATTTACAAGGGCGAATTGTACACAAATCACCCACTTTAATCATTAAGTAAAATATCAAAAATGCACTTAAGGATACTTTACGTAATGACTAAAAAAGGGCTCGAAAGCCCTTTTCTTACTTTGCATTACAGCGTTAACTGTAAAACTCGAATTAACGAGTACGTGGGCAAAGCTCTTCGTCAGCGAAGAAGTACGCGATTTCGCGAGCAGCAGATTCAACAGCGTCAGAACCGTGAACAGCGTTTTCGTCGATGCTATCAGCGTAGTCTGCACGTAAAGTACCTGCTAGTGCTTCAGCTGGGTTAGTAGCACCCATGATTTCGCGGTTTTTAAGAACAGCGTTTTCGCCTTCAAGAACGGTAACCATTACTGGACCAGATGTCATGAAAGATACTAAAGCACCGAAGAAAGGACGCTCGCTGTGCTCTGCGTAGAAACCTTCAGCTTTCTCTTTTGAAAGGTGAACCATTTTAGCTGCAACGATTTTAAGACCCGCAGTTTCGAAACGGTTGTAGATTGCGCCGATGTGGTTTTTTGCTACTGCATCAGGTTTTACGATTGAGAAAGTACGCTCTAAAGCCATCTTTATGCTCCAATAATTTTTAAATAAAAGTGTGAATATTTACGGGCGCGAATTATACGCGTTTTAATTGAAAAAACCTAATTTTATTAAAAACCAGTTTGGTTGCAGTTTTATGATCTTGATCAAAAGCACATTGTTTGGCGCATTTATAATGCCGCGCTTGTAAATTAATTAATCATGTAACTGACTTGTACTCGGTTAGCTGTACGGAGCGCATATGCCAGCTGTTTCTTCTGTAACTTCTTTTATTCCCGAACTGTTATGCCCTGCGGGGAGTTTAAAAAACATGCGCTACGCCTTTGCATATGGAGCCGATGCCGTTTACGCCGGCCAGCCTCGCTACAGTTTGCGGGTACGTAATAATGAGTTTGATTTAGAGACATTACAAATAGGGATTAATGAAGCCCATGCGCAAAATAAAAAGTTTTATGTGGTCTCAAATATTGCTCCGCATAACGCAAAGGTTAAATCGTATTTACGTGATATAGAACCAGTGATTGCTATGGGGCCCGATGCGCTGATTATGTCAGATCCTGGGCTCATTATGCTGGTACGAGAAAAGTGGCCAGCCATGCCTATTCACCTATCGGTGCAAGCAAATGCTGTTAATTATGCAAGTGTTCAGTTTTGGGCAAAACAAGGTATTGAGCGAGTTATTTTATCGCGCGAGCTCTCGCTTGAAGAAATTAAGGAAATACGCACGCTTTGCCCAAATACTGAGCTTGAGGTGTTTGTGCATGGGGCGTTATGTATGGCGTATTCAGGGCGCTGTTTGCTCTCGGGTTATATTAACAAGCGCGACCCAAACCAAGGCACCTGCACGAATGCCTGCCGCTGGAATTACGATGTAAAACCGGGCGTTGAAAACGAAACGGGCGACATGGTGCATAAAATTGACCCTAACCAAGTTATACCAACTCTGGGTGAAGGTGCGCCAACAAATAATATTTACATGCTTGAAGAGCAAGGGCGCCCAGGGGAGTACATGCCAGCCTTTGAGGACGAACACGGCACTTATATTATGAACTCAAAAGATTTGCGCGCCGTGCAATATGTTGAACATCTCACAAAAATGGGCGTTCATAGTTTAAAAATAGAAGGGCGGACTAAATCGTTTTATTACGTAGCGCGCACCACGCAAGTATACCGTAAAGCCATAGATGATGCGGCATCGGGTAAACCATTCGATACTCACTTATTTAAAACACTTGAGAACTTAGCGCATAGAGGCTACACCGAAGGCTTTTTAAAGCGCCATGCCCATCAAGATTATCAAAACTACGAATACGGTCACTCGGTATCTACTAAGCAGCAATTTGTTGGGGAAGTAATAGGGCGCCATGCTGATGGTTTAGTTGAAATAGAGGTAAAAAATAAATTCTGCGTTGGGCATTCTTTAGAGCTTATGACACCACAAGGGAACATTACTTTTGAGCTTGAATATATGCAAAACAAAAAGGGCGAAAGTATTACCGATGCCAAAGGCTCTGGGCATATTGTAAAAATCTCATTAGATGAGAGCATTAATTTAGAGCACGCAATATTAATGCGCAATTTAGATGAGCACCAAGATACCCGCAACCCCTATAAAAAAGTAGCAAGTGAGTAAGCGCTAGCATGGCACTATTTATAAATAATAAATGCATTAACTGCGATGTATGTGTAGATGAGTGCCCCAACAGCGCGATTTTTATGGGGTCAAAAACTTATCAAATAGACCCAGATAAGTGCACTGAATGTGTGGGGCATTACGATAAACCAACGTGTGTCATAGTGTGCCCCATTAATTGCATTAAAAGCGATCCTTTAAATAGGGAGTCACTTGAGCAGCTCGCACAAAAGTATGTAAACCTAGTTGAAAGTGAAGGCTGAGCACATAAAAAGGAACATATGCTTACAATTTTAGCAAAAAATTAGCTTAAACTACTTATTAATTATCGCGTTATCATTAATACCTCCTATACTGGAAGTAACTTGATTTAGTGTTTTTTGGTAGGGAAGTTAATGTTTTTTTCAAAAGGTAAGCAAAACGAAATAGCCGCTTTAAAAGCCCAGTTGTACCCTTTAGAGCAAGTGTGGGAAGGGCTTTACAAAGAAATGCTGGTACTTAATGTACTTTATGATGGGCGAATTTCGCATGCTAACGATAACTTTTTAAACGCATTAGGTTATAACGAAGATAATTTAACAAATAATCAGCTAGGCGATTTTATTGCTGATCAGTCGCGGCTATCACCTGAATACGCAGAACTTGAAAAAGCATTCCAAAAAGAAGGCCACTGGAGTGGGGCTATTGAATTTGTTCGCCAAGATGGCAATGCAGAGTGGCTAAGATTAATTGTGCACCCTGTGGTGGGCGAGCAAAATCAGTTATTGTATTTTTCGGTGTTTGGCACCGTACTTACTAAAACCATTACAACCTCTCGAGAACAAAGCGACACAATAAAAGCGATTTATCGCTCTATGGCTGTGATTGAATTTGATTTACAGGGGCATGTGTTGACGGCAAACGATCAGTTTTTGTCAGCCATGGGGTACAATGAATCAGAAATAATTGGCCAGCATCACCGGGTGTTTTGTGAAACCGAAGAAGCTAATTCGGCTGAATACCAACAGTTTTGGAGCAAGCTTAGGCAAGGCCAATTTATTGCCGACAGGTTTAAACGCATAGATAAATATGGCAATGTAATTTGGTTAGAAGCCACCTACAACCCTATATCGAATGATGCGGATCAGCTTTATAAAGTAATGAAATTTGCCACCGTAATTACTGAGCAAGTAAACCGTGAAATTGCTATTTCGCAAGCAGCCGAAATAGCCTATGGCACCTCTACAGAAACAGATAAAACCGCAGAGCGTGGCAGCTGCGTATTACAAGAAACCGTATCTGTTATGAACGAGCTGGCTGTAAACATGGAGCAAGCAGCTAACGAAATTTCGGCGCTGGATCAACAATCTCAACAAATAGCCAGCATAGTACAAAGCATAAGTAGTATTGCCGAGCAAACCAACTTACTTGCACTCAATGCTGCAATAGAGGCTGCGCGTGCAGGAGAGCAAGGGCGCGGGTTTGCTGTGGTTGCTGATGAAGTAAGGCATTTAGCGTCAAGAACATCAAAAGCAACAGAAGAAATTGTGGAAGTGGTGCAGCGTAATCAGTCACAAACCCAAAGTACGGTAGCGGTTATTGAGCAAGGCAAAGAAAAAGCAGAGCAAGGTTTAGCGCTTTCTAAAGAGTCGGGTGAGGTTATGGCAGAAATTCAAGATGGAGCCCAAAAAGTGGTAAATGCGGTGGGCCAATTTACCAGCCAATTAAACTCTAATAACTGATTGAGTAAATACGTTTAAACACAAGCATAAAATAAAACCGCGAAAGCGGTTTTTTGCTTTAACAAGAATGCGTACCGGCACATATTAAGTAATTTGAACTGTGGGTAATAAACCTACCTCTGGCTAGAGAAAATAAATTTAACTATCACTGTAATTTAATTTGTTAGTAAGTCTCTTAATCGGAGTTCAGGTGAAGTAAAGCGGCGGGTAATATTTTTATTAAAAGGGGTTATTTCCACTTTAGCTAGCATTAAATAGCTTAAAAACGGGCGCATAAACCCTAGTAAAGTTAAATAGTAAGGTGTGAGTCATTTTTTAACCACAGTTGAGACTAAATTAAGCCAGGCGTTAACAATACATTAAGTTTCGCCATGTAAACTTTGCAGCAATTTGCCATTACGTACTGCAATACGCTAATGGATCACTGATTTGCTTAGCCTAAGCAATGTAAATGGAATAGCTGTAAAAAATGATTAATTGCCTACGTCATTATCCTTTATCTAAAGTATACAAATCTTTATTTTGCGCATCACTTATTACCTCAAGCCCATTTAGCTTAGCTGATGATGCTTCCTCACAAAACGCTAAAACTCTGCTTAAAAAAAATATGGAAGTAATTGAAGTACGGGGTATACGTTCAAGCATGGCTGAGAACTTAGATGTTAAGCGTATGTCTGGCTCTGTGGTGGATGCAATTACTGCCGAAGATATTGGCAAATTTCCTGATAAAAATGTAGCGGATTCGTTGCAGCGTGTCCCCGGCGTTGTTATTGAACGCGATGGCGGAGAAGGGGCATCGGTGAGTATTCGTGGTTTATCATCTGAGCTCACATTTACTCAGCTTAATGGCAATTTTATAGCCTCATCACCTGGGGAGCCTTCTCGCTCGTTCGACTACACTTTACTACCCTCTGCCATGATAGAAAGCGTAGAAGTGTATAAATCGCCAGAAGCACGTTTAGATGAAGGCGGCGTAGGCGGCACAGTATTAATGCATAGCCGCAAGCCTTTAAGCATGGAGGCAAACTCAGGTGTATTTAACGTTGAATCTACTTACGCCGATGTGACAAAAGAGTACGAGCCGCAATTTAGTGGCTTATATTCGTGGAAAAATGACGACGACACCTTTGGCGTATTAGTGGGTTATACCTATCAAGAGCGTACTAATCGCACTTTAACAGGCAGCACCGATGCAAATGTATGGCGTTACACTGGTGACGGTCAACCTACTGTTATTAATGGTAATGCCGTTGATAACAATAACGGGTGGGATACGATAAGTGATGCCAGCGGTAATCGTTATGATGGCGTGTGGTTTCCGCAAGTTGTACGTGGCTCTGTGCTTAATGAAAAACGTGAGCGTGAAGGTATTCAATTTAGTACACAATGGCGCCCAACTAATCGCTTAGAGCTAGGGTTTAACTACTTTGGTTTTACACTCGGGCAAGACCGAACCGAATCAGTCATTGATATCCCCGAGTGGTCACTCAATCCTGATTTTTTAACCGCAGTAAACTTGGATGAAACAGGCACTATTGCAACGGGTATGCAATACAATGCCAGTGCTAGCGGTGTTGAAAACGATATGCAATTTCCGTGGATGCGTGGCAGTTATGTACGAGAAGAGTCTACCTCCGATACTATCGATTTTAATTTAACCTATGAAGGCGATAGCTTTAAAGCCCGCTTTGTTATTGGTAACACTCAATCTGAGGGCGGCCCTGAAGAAAGCTGGGAAGCCGCTTATAAAAGCTCAAACGCCGGTGAAAACGAAACCGTTATTCAAAACGCATCGCAAAGCGCTGCGTGGTCTTTAAATGAAAATAATGTATCGCTGAGTATTGATCCCAACACATTAGCTAACTTGCAAAGTGGCTTAGGCGGTGGGCGTGATGCTGGTTCGTCAAATTCAAGCTTTGTGCGCAGCGAACTCGAAGAGGATTATTATCAAGCCGACATTGACTTTTATGTTGATTGGGGATTTTTAAAAACGATTAGAACCGGGGCTAAATATCGCCATGCCAACTTACACCGCGAGACCGGGAATACGTTTTTTTTAGATCCTAACTTTGATATTGCTGCAGGTGAGGCGAGTGAGCAAGGTATAACGCAATTTGATAGCTACCAATGGAATGGCGGTATGCCACTTGCCGAGGATGTGTTTATTAATCAAACCAATATAGTTGGCGGGTTTAATATAAACCAAATGCCCAGCATAGATTGGGATAAATACCGAGATTTAGTAACCGATAACTACACGCCTTATACCCGCATAGAAGATAACTTTGTATACGATATTGAAGAAAAAATATCAGCGTTTTATATTCAAGGCGATTTTGAATTTAGTGAAGTAAGAGGTAATTTAGGTGTGCGCGTAGTACAAACTAAAACCTTAACCTCTTCTACCGATTTATATACTTATCAACTTGATCACACCAATGATGAAACAGGCGAGCCGGTAACTGGCGATGCGCGTTTTGTAGAAGACTATCAGTTGGTTACACAAAAAAATACCGACACACAAATTCTACCAAGCTTTAACATAGCGTGGGATGCCACCGACGATTTAGTGATTAGAGGCGCTATTGCTAAAGTGATGGCGCGACCAGATTACAGCGATTTAGGCTCGCAGCAGCGTATTACGTTTGTATCAAATGAATGGGCAGAAGACAGATCGGCATTCAACGAGCTTGCAGGCTTTAGTGGCAGTGGCGGTAATAAAAATTTAAAACCTTTTGAATCAGTGCAGGCCGATTTATCTATTGAATATTATTACGCCGAGGGCTCTGCATTGGGGTTAGCGCTGTTTCATAAAAAGGTTGATAACTTTGTTGTGCCGCTGGTAATAGATATGCAGCAAGATTTTGCAGGCAAAGAAAATATAGTAGAAAGCGATGTAATTACCGTTGCACCATACAGCACAGTGGGCAATGGCACCGATGCGGTATCAAAAGGGGCTGAAGTATTTATTCAACATGCATTTGCAGGTGGTTTTGGCTTTTATGCTAATTACACCTATAACAAAACCAATAAAGCCGATGTGAGTGTAAATGGTGAAGAATTTGGCCAATCACCTTTAATAGGAAGCGCTAAATACCAGTACAACACCTCTGCTTATTACGAAGGCGAGTACTTTACTCTTCGCGCGTCGTATAATAAACGCGGCGAAACAGTACTTGGCTTAAATAGTGGTTTAAATGTATACCAAGACCCTTATGAGCAAGTTGATGTAAATGCCGCCATTAATATATCTGATGGCTTAAGTTTAACAGCCTCTGTTATTAACTTAACTAAATCGGAAACTGTTACGCGTTTAGGTAATGATAGCGATGCGCGTTTATTAAGTTCAAGTTACTCAGGTAGGCGCTACTACGCGGGTATAAATTATAGTTTTTAAAGGAGCAACCTAAGCCCGTTATGCTAGGCTTAGGTTGCCATTTTGCTATTCATTAATAGAACTATTGTCGGCAAAAAAAGATCTGATTGGGCGCAGTATATTATCTAGCGTTTTAGAAAAATTACTCTGCTCAATGGTAACGCTCGAAGACCATGCCTCAGGCATGTTAAGGGCTCCAACAGCTTTCACCATGCAGCGAATTTCGTCTCCAACAAATTCATTGGTCAATTCGAAGGTGTTTTTTACCGTGTACGTTAGTGGGTAACCACTTGCAAACCAGTAATAGCGAACATCTTTAACGCCTTGAATGTTTGCTTGGCATTCAACAGTGTTTCCTGCAAGGGCATCCCCGACGATCTTTGGTCTCGCTAGAAATGGCTCTGGGAGCTTTTCGATTTCTGAGGTTTTTTGTAAAACCTCAATAAAATCAATGTTAAAGTTTTCTTGCTCTGTTGTTGGGTTACCATTATGTGATTTTAGAGCATAGTCTAATTGTATATCTAGCCTTTGTAAGTAAGTTGCAGGGGTGGGGACACGCCCAACTTCTACCCACTTTTCATTACCTGAGTCATCACTAATAGTAACATTGATATACGTCATGTCAGTATCAACAATAAACTCCCAAGTGTGGTATTTGCCATCCCAAAACTCCATTCCACCTTCAATATTACTTTTTTGCTCTGTTAATTCCCCCCAATAAGCTTTGTAACTTTTATAACTTGAGGATTGTTTGGCAAAAATATTTTTTACAGCAGTATAATGATAATGTGAAGACAAGCCATTTAACCACTGACCATTAAGGCCGTCGAGCTCAAACCAGTCGACTTCAATACGGTTAGCAGTTCGCCAAAATAAAAAGTCAGGGTTGTACGACCAAAAAGCTGGGAATAACCCACCTGGTAAGTCACTTTGGGCTACTTTGGGAAGCATATACCGTATCCTAAATACTTTCGGCCCGCTCCAAGTGTAACCATGACCCAGATCATTTACACTGTAAAAAGCACTCCCTCTCCAACGATCATTTTTTTTAATGAGCGCTAACGTTTGGATTTTGTCATCACTATCGTGAGGATAAGCGTTGTAGGTACCATTAGGAGCAATGAGCTGAGAGCTCGCACCGACTGCAGGGTTAAAACCTGGGGCAGCCCATAGGTCGGCCTCGCCACTGGCACTATGTTTTACTCTATCATGGCGAAAGTCATCATAGAATACTCTCTCAAACCCTTCAGGCACGACTCTTTCTTTACCACTATTTACCCGAACCTGTGAAGGGCTAATTGATTTACCCCATTCAGTCCATTCCTGTTCATCGTGGATATATCTATAAGGAAAATCTTCTTTATCCATAACCGGGCGAGTATCTTTGTACGGGTGGTCGTTTGGTAAATCAATTGGACTTAATTGGCTATTAGTCGAATCAGCGAGTGCAGCTGAGCGATGTGCAGCCCACCCTGTCATTTTACGAACCATTGCTTCTGAAGGCTCAGTTAAGCCAAAAACTAAAGTGTCGTAAGCCCAAGCCATATTTCCGGTGCTCTTATCTCCAAGGTAGGAACTCGGCTCATATAGCCATTGTCCAGAAAATCGATCTGGTTGCTCAGTGTCAGTAGATAACGATACACCATTTACAGAAGCAAATAGCTGTCCATATCGTATCCCTGTTACAACCACGTTCCATGTTTTACCGTCTGCGATAACTTCATTTTTGGTTGTAATAATACGCTTATCGAGCCCAAAGCTATTTAATCCAACGTATTGAATATTCAACCCATTTGATTTGTCATACCAAATTTTGGGCGATGATTTATTCGATCCATTACCTTGATTTATATCTACAAGAGTTGTTTTTTCATCGTTGCCTGTCTCGGCATCAATTCTAAATACAAAAATACACCATCTATAATTCCACCTAGCATCACGTTGGCCAGGAACTGCAAAGTAGCTTCCCGTATTTTCTAAAAATTCAATCCCTTTTTTTGCGTCCGTTTTAACAGGCTGCAAAGCGTCTGTAGTTTGAGTTGCATTGGCAATAATTGTGCCCCGGGAAGAATGTTTGGGTAATTTACCTACTTGAGCATCCTCCTGAAAATACGCAGTCATAAGCCACTCTGGGAAAAGGTTTAGCGCCCAGGGTACTTTTTTCTCACTTGAAATTGCGCGCTCAGGAATGCGCATAGATAAGGGTAAACGCCCTTGAGTTTGTTCTAAAATAGTAACTTTTGAGTCATTATCAACATCATAGTTACCTTCAAGTTCGGGGTATTCATTAGCTAAAAAATTTAATAGCTGGTAGCGCTCTTGGTCACTGTATAAGCCATCATTATTAGGGTCAAGGTTCATTTGGGTGCTTAGCGAGTTAAAGCTGAATATTAAACAGCAACTTAATACTAGAGCTAACTTCTTTTTTGGTTTCATAAGTAAATTTCCATATAAATTTAATTATCTAAATACTTAATGAGCTCACAAAAAGTTGTAAGCTTATTATAGAAAAATTTAATATTTACAGAATCAGGGTACGCTCTTTTGAAAATTTTGAGGCGCTTAGCTATGGAGGAGAGAGCAACTGATTAATTACTCTCTTGCTATAAACTCTAGCGCAGGTATTTTGATAAATCTATTTATTTAATTGGCTTTAAAAAAAGCTTCATATAAAAATAAAGAGAAATTAAACATTTTTTGCGAATCCATAGTATTAAATAGCAATTTATTGAGTTTGACGAATTACATGAGCTACTTCATTTTATTTAAACTTTATTCACTGCTCGTATAGGGGTTGTTTCTTAATTACATGAATACTAATATGGTTTAATATTTGATGGATAAAAAGTTATTGGTTAATGAGTTACCAACCGTTGATAGATGATTCTGCTTCGCTAATCGAATTTACGCGTGTGTATTTAGCGCTTTTTTATACGTTTGTGGCGGGGTTTTACACCGTTAGAATTATTTATAAAAACCGTTCAACGCCTGCGGGTGTTATTTTTCCTGGCGCTAAGTTTTGTACTAGCTGGTGGAATCATATGGCGTTTAAGTTTTTTAGAGCTGCTATATGGTTTGTGTGTGTGCTGCGTGTGTTTGTTCCTGCCACCGATAACTACTTAGGTATGTTTTATACCTTAAATGGGTGGCCGGGGGTTATGTTTGGCAATATTATGCTCACGGCGGGCTTTGTGCTCAGTATGGTTGTTCATTTTCATATGGCGTCACTTTGGCGCTCGGGTATAGACCCAAATGGGCCTCAAACGCTTAAAACTACAGGGTTATATAGTTTTTCGCGCAACCCTATGTATGTTGGTGTGGCAACTGCTCAGTTGGGGTTCTTTTTAGCATTACCAAGCTTATTTAGCTTAATTTGCCTTGCTGTGGGCTTATATGCGCTTTATAAACAAATAGCCGTTGAAGAAGCGCATTTAGTAACGCGTTTTAATAATGACTACCTAAAATATAAGCAAACCGTACCGCGCTGGTTGTAGGTTATTCAACGGTTGCTTTTATTTGCAGATGGCTATTTATAAAATCTTGCTTTGAAAGCGGTTTAGAATATAAGTAGCCTTGGATGTAATCACAGCCCAACGCGATTAATTGTGCTTGTTGGGTTGGTGTTTCAACCCCTTCGGCGACCACTTCTACCCCTAAGTTATGCGCCATAGTAATTATGGCTTTAATTAGCGCTATACTGCTGCTATTAGCTTCAATATTTTGTATAAACGATTGATCTATTTTAAGTATATCAATGTCTAACTGCTGCAAGTACGCAAGCGATGAGTACCCAACACCAAAATCATCAATGGCAATGTCTATATCAAGCGCATTAAGGCGTTTTAAATGGTGCTGAATAGCATTATCTGGGTCCATTAAGCTATTTTCGGTTATCTCAATTAATATAGTATGAGGTGGCAAATTATAAAGTTTGCACGCCTCTACCCATTGGGTAACCCAAACACCGTCGCGATCAATTTCTAAAGGTGAGGTATTTACACTAATTTGCACCGGTGTATAGCTTAGTTTATTAAACTGCACCGCATCGCGAACAGCTTGCGATTTAACCCATTCGCCTAGCTCTTTTATCAAGCCATTTTGCTCTGCTATATCGATAAACTCAACAGGGCCAATAATGCCTCGCTCTGGGTGGTTCCAACGGATCAGCGCTTCTGCTTTTTTTAGCGTACGTGAATGGGGGTCCCATATTGGCTGATAGTAAAGTTCAAATTGGTTGTTATTTAAGCCAATGCGTATTTCTTCTATAAGGCGGCGCTTTTCAATCGCCAGTTCTTCCATTTCGTATGAGAAAAACTCAAACCTGTTTCGCCCCTTACTTTTTGACAAATACATCGCTTGGTCGGCTCGTTTAACTAAGGTTTCGACCGATATGCCGTCATGCGGAAAAAACGCCACGCCTATACTCGCGGTTACCTGCACATGTTCGTTTTTTATGGTTATCGTTCGGGTCAGGCTTTTCATTACATCGTGTGCAATGTGCGAAACCGCTGTTGTATCGCTTATTCCTTTTAGTATTAGGGTAAACTCATCACCGCCTAAGCGCGCCACTATGTCTTGCTGTTTTAAGCAGCGGCGAAGTCGCTTAGCCACTTCGTGAAGTAATAAATCACCAAAGTCGTGGCCTAAGCTATCGTTTACTTCTTTAAAGCCGTCTAAATCAATAAATACCAAAGAAAATGGTTGTTCAGGTGTGCTTACAAGCTGTTGCAGGTGCTCATAAAAATAACGGCGGTTAGGTAGGTCGGTTAAGCCATCTTGATAGGCATATTGATGCAGCTGAACATTGGCATTTTCGAGCTCTTTTGTTCTGCGTTTTACTTGGTTTTCTAGCAGGTTATCGCGCTGTTCTATAGTTTGCAGCATGGTATTAAAGCAGCTAGTTAGTTTACCCACTTCATCTTTTGAAAGCTCTTTTGCACGTAAGCTATAGTCGTTAGATGAGGTAATTTGCTCTGCTGTTTGTGCTAAATATAAAATGGGGTTTAAAAAACGTTTTCTGAGCATTAGCGATACAAGCAAACTTAAAATAAAGCTAAAAATCATTAATACAATAATAAACCGGCCATAAAAAGCGGCTCTGTCGTTTAGGTCACTGTCGTCGGCGCGCACAATCAGCGTACCGTAGCGTTGAGCGTCAATTGTTAATGCTGTTTTTACTTCTATTGTATGCGGGGCTGAGCTTTCTTGGCTGTATTTAGGCGAGGTCACGCTTGCAATTTGTTGGCTCAAATTGTTTATCACTTCTACCGATACAATATCGGAGCGCATTAATAACGGCTCAATCAGCTCTTTTATTGCGGCGGTGTCGTAAAATATTAAAGCAGTACTAATATTGGGGGCTAATATTTGCGAGAGTGATTTTAGGCTTTGTGTTTGTTCTTGTTTTGCGGTTTTTAGCTCATAGGCGCTAAAAACGGCAGTAACGGTAGCTGTAGAAATAAGCGCAACGCTCATTAAAATAAACAGCAGCTTTTTACTCATTGAGTTGAGTGAGAAGTAGTTTTTCATTATTTACCCCTCAACTACACGTGCTAGGCGCAGCACTTTTGAGCTCATAGTAATGCCTGCTTTTTTAAGCTTGCTTGGGGCAACTTCAAAGCGCACCTTACTACTTGAAAGGAAAAATCGAATATGTCCTTGTGCGGCTATAAAGCCATCGGTTTCGCCAACTATCATTGTATTTTTTAAATTAAGCGCGGGGTGGGCATCTAACCACATGTTATAGGTATTATCAGTAATAAATACTATATCACAGCCCTCAAGTGCAGTTGTCTCGAGGGGAGTTAGTTTATTTCGTAAGTGGCGTTCATGTACTTTTCTGTTTTCTAGGGCGGCATTTGCTATTGCTATAAATTGGCTGTCGGGGCTACAAATTAAAAAGTCGGAGCCGTTTTCGGGTGCAGATTGCCATTGCCCTAAGCGGGCAAAGTTATATAAAAAGCCTGCTTTAAGCACATATTCTTTTTGCACCGCAAACGCGCTTGAGCTTGTACAAAGCGCAAGGCAAAAAAATAGGTAAAGCAATCGATTTAAAGGCTTAAGCATTGGCTCTCTTAAAATGTTGCACTAACAGAAAACGTTACACATTCGTCTATGTAATTAGGAACCGTAAATGTTTCGCGAGTATTGGCGTATTCTATGTGTGAGCCTGCAAATAAATTTTTGCCTGATACTGCTGTGGCCCAGTTATTGTTTATTTTCCAGTTCCATGTAAGGTCTACAGCGGTGTAGTTATCTGTATTGTAAGTATTTGAGTTTTCGGCTCTTAGCGTGGCAAAAATAGAATGCTGCTCACTTAATTGGTAATTCAGTTTAGTAAATAATTGTCTGTTTACTGAGTCGTAGCCAATAGTAGGGCGCGTTGCATTAGGTAAGTCGTAATCTATTTTTGTATAGCTGTAGCCAACTTCGCTGCTTAAGTTGTCCATTAGTTGCATCGAGAACAATAAATCACCGCCGGTTGTGGTGGTTTCACCTACCGAAACAAAGTCGTAATCTAAGCTTGTTGTTTGAAGCGCCGCAAATGCTTGTGACACTTCCCCGGCTAAGTAAAAGTTTAATGCAGGTATAAATTGTTCTACATGAGGGTTTAAGCTAATTACGGCCACATCATCCGCTTGCGTATTAAATGCAGAAACATCTAAAGACCACTGCGCCTTTGATATACGGTAGCCTAGCTCGTACGAGATATAATTTTCGGCTTTTACGTTATCGTTACCATTTAAAAATGTAGCTATATGGTATTGATCTATTTCAGCAATACCCGACTGCATGCCAATAACGTCTGAGATTTTTTGGCCATTTACTCTAAAGTTATCGTTAAATTCAATTAGTGTAGGAATACGTACGCTTCGTGAAATTGAACCCCATGCTAGGTGCTTACTATTTGGCTGATAGGTAAAGCGGGCAAGGGGTTGATTTTCCCAACCGGTTAAATCGTTATGCTCTATTTTTGTGCCTACAATGAGGTTTAACGTATCTGGAATAACACTGTATTGCGCTTGCAGCATGGCACCGTATTGATGAAGGTCTTCTAGGTCTTTATCGCTATTAATAAAAATGCTGTCTTGAAAAGAAATATCATTAAATCGATAATTAAGCCCCCAATCTACCTGGAGTGCACCGGTAATAAAGTTCATTTGATAATCAACGTCAATCGATTCAAAGTCTTCATTTATATAGGGTTGTTCACCATGTTGTTTAAGCCACGACATTTGCAGCATTTGGTTTGCATTATCTGAAAGGCGATGCTCAACACGGGTCATTAATCGCGTATCGCGCCTATCTGCAATAGTTGGAAACTGCTGACTGCGGTTAGACGCATCCAATACCCCAGTAAGGTTTTGGCCGTGCTCTGTGTGGGTATGATCCCCTTGTAGGAGGATTGACCACTCATCGCTTGGCGTAAAATCAGCTCTAAAGCCGCCAGCGTGCTGTTTAGTAAAGTCATTAGGTTTAATGCGGCTGCCTTTTTTAGAAGGTGCGGTATTTTTAGTATTATAGTAGCTCCTGTAACTACCAATATCAGAAATATCACCACCATGGCGAAGGCTTATGTCGGCATTTATTTGATTACCTGTAATTGCTTTAGCGTAAGTGTTGCGTGTATCTAAGCTATTTTTAGTAATGATATTGATCACGCCGTTATTTGCGTTATTACCCCATAACAACCCGCCCTGACCACGAATAACCTCAATGCGTTCAATATCGTATAAAGGCACATGCAACGACTCCCAATACACAGCCGCAAATTTGGGAGTATATAGGCTTTGCCCATCTATCATTACTAATAATTTGCTGGAATACCGTGAAGCAACACCGCGTGCAGAAATAGCCCATTGATTGTTATCAAGTTGTCTTACGGTAAGGCCTGGCACCATTTTTAATGCCTCAGGAATAGAGGTAGCGCCCGAGCTGGTAATTTGCTCTTTGCTTAGCACATAAATAGAAGAGGCGGTGTTAAAGGCCGATTGTGCTCGTTTCATTGCAGAAGTTGCTTGAACATCCATTCCCATTAACGCGTCAAGGTCTAAGTCATCGTCGTTTAATGGTTCTGCAGCAAGTATTGGTGAGGCAATAATAAGTGAGCACAATAACTTTTTAGGTATTTTCACCTAGGTTTCTCCACAGGGATCAAAAATCAAAAACAGGATATATTTTTGTAAAACATTTGTTACCACAAAATATTAGCATACTTTATATTGCTAAAAGTACACTTTATTAGGCTAACTAGCATAAATTACTAAGTAGTAAGGATGTTTTAAAACTTAACGCTAAATTATTAAAGTTTTGTAGTTTTTAAATAAAATTAACAAATAAAGCCTCAAAATCAAGTAATAATGCAGTGTACATTAGGCGCTGCTTGTAAATTCGCTTATCTAATTTAGCCCACTGGCTACACCATTAATTATTAGATGGTTTGTAAAACGCAGCACACCTAAACACACGCATTAATAAGGTAAATTACTTATAGTTAGCTGGTTCATGCAGGTAAAATAATTTACCCTAAGTGTATTAGTCACTTTTATATTATTTGTTTTTATGAGCCTTCTTTTTTCTATTGCGTTAGCAAGCCTTCCTGCTTTACCCGAACCCGTTGCAAACAATGCCGTAGCAAAGGTTACTGTTGAAAACCAACGCTATTTTTTGAGTTTTATGGGGCTTGGTAAAAACAAACAACATAGCGATGTACACAATAAGGTATTTTCGCTAAAACTGGGCGACAGCGCATGGCAGCAACAAGCGAGTGTGCCTTCAAGTTTGCCATTAAAGGGGCGCTTAGCCAGTACTGCTGTTGGCTTAGGTGAATACGCTTATATATTTGGTGGCTACACGGTAGATAGCGATCATACTGAAATATCAAGCCCCGATGTGTACCGTTTCGATATAAAAAACAATACGTATAAACACCTTGCAAGTATGCCAGTACCGGTTGATGACAGCGTAGCGCTAAGCTACAAAGAGCGTTACATATACCTTATTAGCGGCTGGCATAACGATGGCAACGTAAATTTAGTACAGGTGTACGATACTAAAAACAATACATGGCAGCAGGCGTCGCCTTTTTTAGGTGAGCCAGTATTTGGCCAAGCGGCTGCTATTAGTGGTAATACTATTGTTATTTGCGATGGCGTTAAAACCCAAGCAAATCCAGATTCTCGCCGCTCGTTTGCAGGTGTTGCGCAGTGTTTAAAAGGCACAATAAATGCCAACAATCCACTAAAAATAGATTGGCGTACTTTGCCCCACCCTACAGGGGAGTCGCATTACCGTATGGCTGCTACTAGCTACAATAACAATATTTACATGATTGGCGGCTCTAATAACCCCTATAACTACGATGGGATTGGCTACAATAAACAGCCCGCTCCGGCGAGCAACCATGTGTGGGGTTTTAATATAAAGCAAAACACGTGGCAGATATTACCTAATGTAGCTGTTGGCAGTATGGATCACCGTGGCCTACTTGAGCACAAAGGGGCTTTATATCGTATTGGCGGTATGAACAACCAACAACAAGTAATAAACGATGTACTAGGGTACGAGGTAGCACAGTGAATACACTTTATATTACCGGTGCAGGGGTAAGTGCTGCTAGTGGCATACCTACATTTAGAGGCGAAGATGGCTTTTGGACTATAGGCAGTAAAAACTATACGCCTATGGAAATGGCCACGCGTGCTATGTATCAAAACAATCCGCGCGAGTTTTTAGCCTGGTATTACAACCGTTTTGCTGCCTATCGTAACCATGGCCCTAATGAAGTACACCATTGGCTGAGCGATAAAAATTTAATAACCCAAAATATAGATGGTCTTGATGGCAAAGCCGGTAACAAAAATTACATTGCTATACACGGTAGGCTCGATCAAATGACGTTATTTCATGAGCAAGGCGAAGCCGTTAAACCGCTTATGACTCCGTGGGATAGTGTAGATGAAAGCCGCCTGCATGAGTCTCTTTTTGAGCTATTTAATATTCAAAACCAAACACCGGAGCTTAATCATTCGTTTAAGCCTTTTGTGTTGTTGTTCGATGAATTTTACACCGAGCTTTACAGAATAACCGAAGCACAACAGCGTATGCTCAACGCCGATAAAATTGTATTTATGGGCACCTCGTTTAGTGTAAATATCACCCAAATGGCATTAGAAATAGCCCGTAATTACGACATACCTGTAGAAGTGGTAGACCCTAACCCTGTTCACATAATGCACAGCAATGTAACGTACAAAAAAATGAATGCATTAGAATACATCCAATCTAATTAGAAAGTGCTATATTTTGAAGAGATTGCTAATGTTTTCTTAAATATTACAATCTCTTTATATAATATTAACGAGTCAACAATGTTATTATTATCCTTATTATAACAATACTAAAGAGACTTGAATGAGCGACCTAACTGCAATAGCAAACTTGTCCATTTTACTTGTAGAGCCTTCAGAGGTTCAGCAAAAAATAATAATAAAATCGCTTGCAGAAAGTGGTGTTAAACAAGTAGAAACCGCGGCTACTCAAGCGCAGGTTTTATCGTTACTTGAAAGTTACCACCCAGACCTAGTAATAAGCTCGATGTACTTATCAGACGGCACCGCCGACTCATTATTGCAAAAAATAAGACTTAACCCCGCCACGGAACATCAACCTTTTATGCTTATATCGAGCGAGCGTAATAAAAAGTACCTTGAGCAACTACGCCAATCCGGTGTGTTGGCTATTTTACCTAAACCTTTTAGCGCAAAAGCCATTACTCGCGCACTTAAAGCAACTCTCGATATAATAAGCGAAGAAGAAGTAGAGCTTGATCATTTTGATGTAACGCTACTTCGCGTACTTGTAGTAGACGACAGCCGCTTTGCTCGTAAACACATAATACGCGTACTTGCTGGCATGGGGATCCCCGAACCCGTAGAAGCCGAAAACGGAAAAGAAGCCATAGCGCACCTTAGTGAGCAGTCGTTCGATTTAATCGTTACCGATTACAACATGCCAGAAATGGATGGTCGCGAACTAACCGAAACTGTACGTGGCTCAAATGCTTACTCGCATATTCCTATTTTAATGGTGAGCTCAGAGGCAAACGACACTCACCTAGCTAATATTGCGCAAGCAGGAGTTGATGCTATTTGTGATAAACCGTTTGAACCGGCCACAGTGCGAGAATTACTTTATAAAATAATGTCTTAGTCTTTTAAAAAACGGCTAACAACAGCGGTAATTAAATACATAACTACCGCTGTTTTGGCTTATTGGCTTGGCACGTTATATAACTGAAACGCCACAAAACATAAAATAACCGCAATACAGCTATCAAATACGCGCCATCTAAATGGGGAGCTTAAAACCTTTTTTAATTTTGGCGCAAACAACACTAAGCTACTAAACCAAATAACAGAGGCCACACAAGCACCAATAGCAAAGTGCATAGGCGCGGGTTGTAATGCGCCAATGCTGCCAAGTAGTAATACGGTGTCTAAATAAACATGTGGATTTAGTAAGCTTATAGCAAAGGCCGCAAGGGCCGTTTTCCACCAGCTCACTTTTATTACCTGAGTTACTTTTAACCCCGATGTGCCTTTAATTGCACTGCGCGCAGAGCCAAATGCTAAGTAAAGTAACATAGCTATACCGCCCCACGTTAACCACGGTAATAACCCCGGCAGCCATAGCTTTAACTCATTAGCGGCAAATACACCTATAATAATTAATGTGGCGTCGCAAAGTATACAAACCGCAGCTAAAACAAAACGGTTAGCGCCCGCCATACATTGGCTTAAAATCCAAATATTTTGCGCCCCTATGGCAATAATTAAACTTAGCCCTAACATCACACCCGACAAAAACGACATACTTCAAATCCACTCAAATAAAACCCGTTATCCAATGCCTTGCAGGGTAGGGGGGATTCTGTTACAAATCCAATGAATATATTTGTTGTTATATGCGTAAAACTCATGATTGATTACCAGTTACTCAATGCGCTTAGTGCCGTGATAAGTGAAGGCGGATTTGAAAAGGCCTCAAAAAAATTATTTATTACCCAATCGGCGGTGAGCAGGCGTATTCATCAGCTTGAGGCCAAACTAGGCGAGCCCGTATTAATAAGAACCCAGCCGCCAACGCCCACGGCACTTGGTAAACGTTTACTTAATCATTTACAGCAAGTATTGCAGCTAGAAGTGGCCCTTAATGTAGAGGCACTTAACAAGCACACAGATTTAAACACCCCGCTTAGCGTAAAGCTTGCTGCTAATGCGGATTCGCTTGCCACCTGGCTGCCCGAAGCACTCGCCGTATTAGATACAGAGCTTGCGTGCAAATTACGCTTTGAAGTTATTAGTGAAGATCAATCCATTGCCCATAAAAGAATGAAAGACGGCGAGGTTATGGTGTGTATTAGCTCATCCCCCGAGCCCGTTAATGGTGGCCTAGTTAGCCCACTTGGCGCCATACGCTACAAAGCCATTGCAAGCCCCGATTTTATAAAACAACATAAGCTTACTGAGCTTTCGCAATTAGCGCATTTACCGTGCTTGGTATTTAGTGAGTATGACAAGCTACAACACCAGTTTTTAGAAGATATTAATGGCTCAGCCCCACTGTTTACCCATATTTACCCTTCGTCAGAGGGATTTAAACAAGCCATGATAGCAGGCCTAGGTTATGGGCTATTACCTACCTTACAGCTAGGAGACTCGCTGATAAAAGGCGAGTTAGTCGATTTATTCCCAGAATATTATATTGATACACCTTTGTATTGGCACTATTGGCAAACCGAAAGCCCGCAGCTTAAAACGTTGCGTAAGTTTGCATTGCAAGTAGCAGGCAAACGGTTAGAGCCTATTAACCCATAAAGGCTAAGCCTGTGTTTATAACTGCCCTAATCTGTAAATAAGCAGTGCTGTTTTAGCGGTGTTTTTATTAAGTGAGGTTAAATCGGCGGTTTCGTTTTTAGTGTGTGCGCCACTGCCCATTAGGCCTAGGCCATCAAGCGCCATATCAACATGGTTTGCAGCAAACGAAATATCGGCCGCACCGGCATTACGTGGGTTTGCAGCCTCCACTTTGTTATAGCCTAAGTCTTGGCTTGCTTGGCTATACAGTGCAAGCAGCTTTTTATTACCCTTGGTGAGCCCCATTGGTGGGTAGCCGTCTTCAAAAATAAGCTCAGCGTGGCTGCCATTTAAGCTTTTAGCCACTATTTGCTGCATCACTTTTTTAGCGCCTTCTACCTGCTTTGGCGAAAGTGCCCGTAAATCACCCGCTACATGGACGGTTTGCGCAATTACGTTACTTTTACCAAACGCCGTGGCTGACGAGTTAGCACTGTCGTAATTGGCATTTGTGCCGCCTACAATAAGCCCCGGGTTAAAGGTTAAGTTAGGTTGTGTGGCAAGTTGTTCTCTAAAGTCATTTAAAATACGCGACGCCTCGTAAATAGCGCCATAGCCCACATTGTCACTAAATATTTGCGATGAATGTGCAGCATTGGCCGTTACATTTAACGTCCAGCCGGTATAACCACGGCGCGCCGCCATAGCGGTTTTAATATTGTTATCGCCGTTCTCAAAACCTAGCGCTACGTCAGCCCAAATTGCGCCATCAACAATGGCTTGTTTAGATAAACTAAGTGGGCGGCCGCTGCTTTCTTCATCGCCGGTAAGCAGTACTTTTACGCTTACGTTTTCAAGTAAATTAAGGGCTTGTAAGCTTTTAAGTGCGGTAATTATAATAGTGTTACCACCTTTCATGTCGGCTACACCTGGGCCTCTGGCGGTGTGTTCATCAATTTGTTTATAGGTAGTAAAGTTATCGTGTTTGGCAAACACGGTATCAAGATGGCCGATCATCAGTATTTTTATTGCATCGGGGTTTTTACTTTTGTGCGCAGCGAGTACATGCCCTGCACGGTTAAACGCGCTGCCATCTAGCCACTCAACCTCAAAACCAATGGCTTTTAATTGCTCGCTTGCAAGCGCGCCTACCTTTTTTACGCCTTCAATATTTAGTGAGCCGCTATTAATGTTTACCGCTTGTTCTATTTCTTTAAGCGCTTGCGGCATGTTTTGCTCAACTTGTTTTACTATTTTACGCTCGTTTTTATTAAGCGCCGCGTGGCTTGTAAGCGGTAGGGTACTCGCAAGGGTAAAAATAAGTGCTTGGCTAAATTTAAAAAGTGACATAACAGCCTAATAAGTGAGAAATAAGATTATTTAATATGAAGTAAAAATACAGAGTATTCAATAGGCGTGGTTTATGATTTGTATAAATAATAACGAGTTATAAGTTTAAAAGTTATGGAGTGTGTGCATTATAAAACTAAAGAAAATTAAATAGACACCCACCCTAAGTTTTGCATTAAGTGAGCCGCCAGATTAAATAAAGTGGTTGCCATCTTAATTATTTTAGCCGTTAACTTCGATTTTTAGGGTGATAAGCGCGTAAATTTAGTTTCAAAATTTAATTCGATGGCAAAATTTGAACAGATTAAATAAAGTGGGTGTCATCTTAATTAAAAGGAGTTGAGTAAATTTGCTAGAAACTAAAAGACTTTTGCTTCGTCCATTAACTAGTGACGATATTAAACCTTTATCACTAATTTTATCTGATCCTGAGGTTATGCTTTATTCTTTAAATGGTGTTATGGATGAAATAGCAACATCAAATTTTGTCCAATGGTGTCAAAAAAGCTATGAAGAATATGACTTCGGGCCTTGGGCAATAATTGATAAAAATAATAACAAGTTGCTTGGTTTTTCAGGCCTAAATAAAGAAACATATAATGATAAGCTAGTCGTAAATTTAGGATATAGACTTGGCAGAGAACATTGGAATAAAGGCTATGCTACTGAAGCTGTTTGTGCAGTTATAGAGTATGCTTTCACTAATTTAAATATTTCAGAAATAATTGCGATAGTGGAGCCTGAAAATACGGGATCAATTAGTGTCATCGAGAAGCTTGGGTTTGGTGTGTTCGAGCTTGGCCAATATCACAAAAAGGCAGTTAAACAGTACACCCTAACCATTAAACAGTGGCGATGCTTTAGTAACTCATTGGATTAGACGCTTTACTACTGCAGGCTCATCGTGTCAGGTAGGCAGCCGTCATATCCCAATGGAGAGTACATTGTAGTGAGTGATCCATAATAAAACCCATTAAACTATTAACCACTTATAGTGTTCACTTTGATAGGCTAAGCTTCAGGCTTTTGTTTGTATAAAAAGCAAAATATTACATGACAGTGCATAAACAACTGGCATACTTGTCACCTTTATTTTTTACAGGGAAGTTAAATGAACTTAAATCAAATTACATTACCCGTTACGGATATGGAAATTTCGACTAAATTTTATCGCGACTTAGGTTTTACCCAAATTGTAGATACCCCACATTATGCTCGCTTTGAATGCCCAGATGGGGATTCAACTTTCTCATTGTCTTTAGATCGAGGTGAGTTTGATTGTGGCACGGTAATATATTTTGAACATGAACAATTAGATGAACTGGTTGAGGCTTTAAAAGTTAAAGGTTTTGTATTTATACAAGAACCTACAGACCAGAGTTATTTATGGCGAGAGGCCGTACTGCATGATCCGTCAGGGCATAAAATTAAGCTCTATTGGGCGGGTGTTAATAGAGTTAACCCACCTTGGCGTGTAGAAGTAGGCAGCTAATACAAATCAGATCTTTAATTATGCAGTGTTCAACTTTGCGCTATTAAAATCTAACCTCAAAATACAAACAACCATCAGGTTTAACGCCATTGGCATTAAACCTGATAGCTCAAACTCAAACAATCAACGTTAATTAGTCGGCATTAAATATATCTCGCGCACGTTGTTGCGCTGGTTTGCTTCAATGGCAAACAGTACGGCGTCGGCCACATCTTGCGGGTCGAGTTTGTCGGGCTTTGCTTCATCAAAAAATGGGGTGTTCACCATGCCAGGGGCTATGGTGGTACAGCGGCCATTCTACACACCATTTCCTCAACTAAGTTTTGCCCAAACCCGTAAGCAAACAAACCATTTAGTTGCGCCATAAATAGAGCCTTTAATAGGCTTACGGCCAGCGGCTGAGCTGGTTAATATAAAGTGGCCTTTGTTTTAGCCCACATGTCTGTGCGCTTTATTTAGAAATTTGCTACCACGACAAAGTAATGCACAGTATCCTGTACATGTAATAATTTTCCAGCTAAACTTGTCTTATATAATGTACAAGTGAGGTGCAAAATGAGAATAGTGTCTTTTACCGAAGCCCGAAATAGTCTAAAAACCGTTTTGGATAATGTAATTAATGATGCAGATACGACAGTAATCACTCGTCGTGACACTGAAGATGCGGTTGTAATGTCATTAGATTACTACAACAGCCTTATGGAAACTGTTCATTTACTTCGCTCTCCAGCGAACGCTGAGCATTTAAACCGTTCAATTGCGCAGTATAAAGCGGGCAAAACGACTCCACGAGAACTTATTGATGATTAACAGGTTATTATCATGGACTGATGAAGCTTGGAATAGTTACGTCTACTGGCAGACTCAAGATAAGAAAACCTTGAAACGTATAAATAAGCTAATTGTCGATGTTAAGCGTTCTCCATTTGATGGGATTGGAAAACCGGAACCCCTCAAAGAAAATCTTTCAGGCTTTTGGTCTCGCAGAATAGATGATACAAATCGTTTGGTATATGCCGTGGATGATACAGCAATTACAGTTATCTCGTGCCGTTACCATTACTAAATAAACAAGATAAATAAACAAGACATCCATCTTAAATTCTTCATTCTATCCAGCCAGTATTTATTAAAAAACCGTCAGGTTTAACGCCATTGGCATTAAACCTGACAGCTCAAATTTAACCAAACAACGTTAATTAGTCGGCATTAAATATATCTCACGCACGTTGTTGCGCTGGTTTGCTTCAATGGCAAATAGTACGGCGTCGGCCACATCTTGCGGGTCGAGTTTGTCGGGTTTAGCTTCATCAAAAAATGGGGTGTTTACCATGCCAGGGGCTATGGTGGTACAGCGGCCGTTCCACTCGCTCATTTCCTCAGCTAAGTTTTGGCCAAACCCGTAAGCAAACCATTTAGTTGCGCCATAAATAGAGCCTTTTATTGGCTTACGGCCAGCGGCTGAGCTGGTTAATATAAAGTGGCCTTTGTTTTGGCGTAAATGAGGCAGGGTTGCTTTTGCCGTCCATAGCAGGGCTTTAATGTTTATGTCTATCATGGTTGACCATTCATCGGGGTCGCCTTTTTCAGTGCCTGCGGTTGAAACGCCCATACCCGCGTTGGCAAATGCGGCATCTAGTCGGCCAAATTTTTTAAGCCCTTTTGTTACTACGTTTTCAAGTTCGGTAAAGTCGGTGGCATCTGCGGGTACACTCAGTGCGTTATCTTCACCTAACGACTCAACTAGTTCAGCTAATTTATCTTCACTTCTGGCGGTAAGAATGACTTTATGGCCGTTATTAACCAATGTTTTTGCACTCGCTTCACCTATGCCACTAGAGGCACCTGTAATTAGAACTACTTTTTCTTTCGCCATGATTATTTCTCCTATGTTTACATATTCAAAATGATAAGAACGGTTTAACTAATACGTGCTATTAACTGTACCAGTTCTGGGTTAACAGGGCTTGAATGCAGGTCACTTTTCGAATGAATTATTTGGATGATGTTAGGTGAGTGGCTTTAATGGGTTTTTGCAAAGGTGGAGTGTTCGTTTTTGTTATACTTTTTATAAAAAAAGCGCACCTTAAAGTGCGCTATACGTTTATTGTGTTATGTCAAAGCTAACTGAAAGGTCCTCAGTTTGCGGTACACTAATTTGCTTAAGTTGATAAACAGTGAAATCAGTATCTTCTAGCTCTGCATCGTCTATATGTGCGGTGCACGTATAGCCAAGTTGGTAGTCTCCCGGTGTAATGAAAGCAAGCTCAAACTCATATTGGTTATCGTCTTGATCAAATACAACATTTGCGGTCGCAAGAGGGGCATCTTCTGGGGGTTGCTCATCTATTTCGTATATATCTTTAGGTACTTGAGCATCTGATGAATATAAATATACGGCGTGTCCAAACGTTGAATCTGCAGCAGCAGTGGCGATATTGTCTGTTTCACAGTTATTAATAAGCGCTTGGCTTACTGTGCCTTCAATTTCTTGTGACTCAGAAAGATTTTGTAATCGTACGCCTCTAGGTTTTAAAAAGATCTCCTCATTATTTTGGGGATCGACCAGCGATTTTTTTAGGTCAAATTCTAAAACAAAGTCGTTATCAGTTTGGTTAAGTGTAAAGCCATCGAGTTGTATTTCGCCTACACCATCATTCCCTTTTCTTTTAACCACGAGCGGAGCAATGCTGTCGTCTTCGTATACTACGTGAGATGTAAAACTAAGGTTATTAGTATCGCCATTTATAACTTGAGCGCGGATCCACGAGTATTCGCCTGCTGGCACTTCTTGATCGTCAAGCAGCTCAAAAACATCGTCCCCGGTGTAATCGAGCAAATTAACCATTTGTGGTTGAGATGCGTCAGCTTCACTTCGGGTTTCAAAACTAAATTCTTCATCGCCTTGTGTTTTAATAGTGATTGAATCAAACACGACGTTAACCGCTTTTAAACCACTAACCGGGGCATCTGACACACCAAGGCTAAAGGTTGACTTGTCGCTAGATTGTGGCGTTGTTGTGTCATTGTCATCACTTGAAGAGCCACACCCGGCTAATGCAAAAAGAACGGCGCTGCTGACTAATGTTGATTTAAAATTCATGATTTACTCCTTTAGTTTATAAAGCGAATTGTAGAAGGGCTAAGCTGAATTTAAATTGAACTGGTTTTTAGAATAGTTACTTGAAGTTAATCTTTATTTTACTTTGCGCATTTTTGAACAAAAGTATGTACGCCATAGGTTAACTAGTTTGTGATCACTAAGGCTTTAAGTGTGAAAATTTAAGCGAAAAAAAGAAAAACTTTGCCCAATTAATTTGCTGATATAGGCACACCTTCCCCTTATTTTAATGCTATCGCTTTAAAATTTTTACTATATACTCCCGCCACTTCTTTTGAAGTGTATAGATTTAATTCTTGCTGATAATCAGCCCATAGTTGGAATATGTATGAAAGATAAACTTATTGTGTTTTGGCAAAGCCATTCAGAAACAATCATCACTTTAGGTTACAAAGTGGTATTAGCCTTGGCTATTTTAGTTGCGAGTGCGCTTATTGCGCGTTCGGTAAAAAAAGCGATTAAAAATTCTAAGTCGCCATTAAAAAAAGTAGACGAAACGCTACTGCCGCTTTTATCGAGCATTGCGGGGTATTTAGTTTACATAATTGCTACGCTGTTTATTTTAGATATTTTTGGCGTTAATACGGCAAGCTTAATAGCGCTAATGGGCGCGGCGGGTTTAGCGATTGGTTTGGCGCTTAAAAACACTTTAAGTAATATTGCAGCCGGCATTATGCTACTCATACTTAGGCCATTTAAAATAGGCGATTTTGTAGATGCGAGCGGCACGCTTGGCACAGTAAACGAAATAAACTTATTTACGACCATTTTTAAAACCACCGACGGCCTTTATATCGCATCGCCTAACGGTAAAGTGTGGGGCGGCAACATTAAAAACTTTACCCGTAACGGTAAAAGGCGCATGGATATAGTGGTGGGAATTTCGTACGCCGACTCTATTGATGTAGGCTTAAATGTACTTAAAGAAGTTGCCGAATCAGAAAGCCGATTACTCGCAGAGCCCGCGCCTAAAGTAATGGTTACCTCAATAGGCGAAAGCGCAGTAAATATTCAATTACGTGCATGGGCTGTAAATGGCGATTACTGGCAAACCGTGTGGGATTTAAATAAACGCGTTAAAGAAGCCATAGAAGGTGCGGGGCTGAGCATTCCGTTTCCGCAGCGTACGCTGCATATATCTGAGTCGATGGCATCGGCAGTAACGGTTAATAACGGTAAATAAAACCTTTAAACACTATTAGCATAAGCACAAATAAAAATAGCGAGCCTTGGCTCGCTATTTTTGTATTAGCTTTTTGCTGACGAGTATTAACCTTCTAATTGAAAGTCGTACACTGAGCCTAAGTTAAGCAGCTGGGTTAGTTCATCCAGTGCTTGGTAGCTTTCGGTAAGTAGGGCTGAATCGGCAAAGTCGCTTGCACCTAGCTTATCGCGGTAGTTACGCTTTGCCCAGTCACAAAGCTGAGTGTATTTAGTATCGGTTAAAATAACCTCTGGGTTTACCGCAGCAAGTTCTTGCTCGTTAAGAGCTACACGTAAACGTAAGCAGGCAGGGCCGCCGCCATTTTGCATACTTTGGCGCAGGTCAAAAAACTGCACTTGGTTTACTGGGTTATCGGCTAAAATCATTTCTTCAATGTAGGCGTTTACTGCGCTATTAAGTTGGCACTCTTGTGGCGCTACTAATAGCATTGAGCCATCATCTAGGCTTACTAATTGGCTATTAAATAAGTAACTGCTTACTGCATCGCTAATGCTTACTTTATCGGTAGGTACTTCAATTATGTATAGCTGTTTGCTGCCGGTGTAGGCATCACGAATTTCTTGCAGGGCATCTTGTTGGTTTAAAAATGCTTGCTGGTGGCAAAGCAATACGTTTGCGTTACCTACTGCAATTACATCATTATGAAACACGCCTTGGTCTATAACATCTGGATTTTGCTGCAGTAAAATTTGGCTCGATTCTTTTAAATTATGTAATCGGCAAATGGCTTCTGAGGCTTCTAGTGTTTGCCTTGCAGGAAACTTAGCCGGTTTTGGTAATTGGCTGTTAAAGGCACTTGCACCAAATACAAACATTTCTAGGCCTTGCTCGCCGTGGCTGTCGCAAAGGCGGGTGTGGTTAGCTGCGCCTTCGTCGCCAAAAAAGCCCTGATCGGGTAAATGCGTGTGGTGTGCAAAGTAGCTATCGTTATTAAACATGGCTTTTAGTAAGCGGGTAGTTGTAGCAGGCTCTAGGGAGCGATGAAACTTATTGTTTAAATTAGCTGAGGTAAAATGCACTTTGCCATCGAGGGTGTCTGGCGAAGGTGAAACAGTAGCGGCATTGGCGGTCCACATTGCAGAGGCCGAGTAACAGGCGCGCAATAAAATAGGGTCGGCTTTAAATGCTTTATGAATAACTTGCGAGTCGTTGCCGGTAAAACCTAGGCGACGTAGTACGTTTAAATCGGGGCGTGCGTGGGGCGCAAACACACCTTGTGTTAGGCCTTTGTCGTGCATGGCTTTCATTTTTTCAAGGCCCTGTAACACAGCTTCTTGAGGGTTTGAAAAACTTGCCGCATTATTTAACGAGGCAACATTACCATACGATAAACCCGCATAGTTGTGAGTAGGGCCAACTAAGCCATCAAAATTTACTTCTAAGGCGTGCATACACGTTCCAATCATATTGTTTTTAGTTACTTAACAATACAACGCAATGGCCGCGCTTGCAAAGCCTATAAATACGAAATTTATCGGCTGTAAACTCGCTCTTTGTCGCACGTGGTATGGGTATTACTCGGATCGTTTACCTGCCATACGCTAATGTCTAAACGCCATAGTAGGTAAAGGGTGTGGTATAGGTTAGCCATGGTATTTTCCTTGAAAGTTTCACTGAACACATCTGTACTGTGGAAGAATTATGCCAACTGTTAATTGAATATTTTATGAATACAAATCAGATATTTATTAAAACACTAAAAATAACTTTTGAGCGCTTAGCACCATTTTGGGGCTAAAAGGCTCAAAAGTTGCACCAAAAAGCCACGCAGCGGGTGCGTGGCGTATGGTTTATACGCTGTATTTAGCGCCCTACTTTACCCTTTACTAGTGGGTCGAACGACAGCACACTAAATTTTCCTTGGCTGGCGTTTTTACCGTTATTTAATACTGGCGAGCGGTGTAGCTCATCTACGGTAAAATATATTTTATGATCGGCGCCATAACTAAAGCCATCAGGCCAGCTTAAGCGCTCGTCTTTAAATAATACCTGGTATTTACCGCTTGGTTTTACTACACCAATTGCGCCGTTGGTTATGTCGGTAACATACACATTACCGCCGCCATCAACAATAATGCCATCTGAAATTGGTTTAGTGCCGTAACGCGTTACTCTACTTTCAAGGGCGCTTGCGCTCAGGCTTTTATTGTTAATATCGCTTGTGGCAATACGGTAAACCGATGTGCCAGACATAGAGCCAAAGTAAAGCCACTGTTCATTTGGGTCGAGTGTGATTGGGTTTACGCCTAAACGTGCTGGTTGGCCGCCTAGTTTCATGGTGCGCCCTTCAATGACCATGTCGATGTTTTCGGCTGTGGTGTATGGGCTATTTTGTAATACTCTGCGCGCCTCACCTGTTTTTAAATTTACGGTAATAATAGCGGCTTGGCTGCCTTGTGCGGTGTCGGCAATGTATACAACGCCGTGTTTATTATCGATAACTAAATCGTTTAAAAACGAGGTGTCGGTAATGGTGGGTTTAGCTAAATAAATTATTTTATGCAGCTGCTCTTTGTTGGTATCCCAACCGACTAAACGCCCAGCATGATCAGGGCCTGATGTATCAAGCATCCATAACACGCCATCGGCAGATACATTTATGCCAAGTACATCGTAAAAGCCTTTGCCGTTTTTATACGCGTATGCCCATTCTTCATTAGGGTAGGGTTTGGTGGTGCCATCGCTTAATAGCTCCATAATTTTTTGTTTTTGGCCGTAAAAACCATGTACCGATAAAAACTTACGACCCGAGGGCGTAATAGCAATATTACCTGGTGGGTGCTGCGCGTCGAATGTAGCTACTGTTTTTAAATCAGCATTTTGATTAGCGGTATTAGCAAACACACTGCTGGTTAAAAACGCAGTGCTACAGGCTGCAACTAAAAGTATTTTTTTAATCTGGTTCATGCTTCAAAGCCTTCTAAAACAAGTTTACCGCGTGAGGTGTGCGATTCTAAAATTTGATGCGCTTTATATAAATTAGCAGCGTTTATTAATCCTAAATTTTGCCCAAGCGTGGTTTTAAGTGTACCTGAGTCTATCAGCTCGCTAATTTCATTAAGTAAGGTGTGCTGCGCTGTTATATCGGCGGTAGTAAATAGCGAGCGGGTAAACATAAACTCCCAATGCACTGAAATACATTTACGCTTAAATTTTAAAATATCGAACGATGTAGGGTCATCTATTAGCGCAAATTTACCTTGCGGTTTAATACACTCAACTATTTGGTCTTGGTATTGGTCGGTGTGGGTTAAGCCAATAACGTAATCAAACTCAGCTAAACCCAGTTCTTTGCGCTGCTCGTTTAAGTTTTTAGTATGATTGAGTACATGATCCGCTCCTAACTCTTTAAGCCAAGTTACGCTTTGCTCGCGTGACGCAGTACCTACCACCTTTAGCCCAGTAAGCTGCTTTGCAAGCTGTACCAAAATAGAGCCAACGCCACCTGCGGCGCCAATAACTAAAATAGATTGCTGAGTATTTTGCTTATTTTTAGGCACTTGCAGGCGATCAAATAGCATTTCGTAGGCGGTAATACTGGTTAGCGGCAGCGCTGCGGCTTGTGCGTCGGTTAATGTTTTAGGCGCACGCCCTACAATACGCTCGTCAACTAATTGAAATTGCGCATTACTGCCTTGGCGCGATAAATCGCCAGCGTAAAATACACGATCTCCCACATTAAATAACGATACCGACTCGCCAACGGCTTTTACAACGCCTACGCCGTCCCAGCCTAATACTTTGTAGCCTTGCTCTGGCGCTACATTTGCACGTATTTTTGTATCTACAGGGTTTACCGAAATAGCCTTTACTTCAATAAGTAGGTCGTGCCCGGTGGCGGTTGGGGTATCAAGTTCAATTGCTTGTATAGAGCTTGCTGTAAGCGTTTTAGTGTTTTTGGTGTAGCCAAATGCTTTCATGTGCGTTCCTGATGATTTTAACCAAGTGTTTTTAACTTATAAGCACTATAGCTCAGTTGAAAAATAGAAAAAGACATGAAAAACTAAAGCACTTTCAAATTTTAATTGAAAATATGCGATCATTTAACGATATTCAAACTTTTATAGATGTAGCCAGTTGCGCCAGTATTTCTGAAGCTGCACGACAAAACGAGCAAACCCCAGCGGCGGTAAGTGCAGCTATTAAGCGCCTAGAAAAAGACTTAGGAAACGTGCTCTTTATTCGCTCTACCCGAAACTTACGCTTAAGTGTGGCAGGGGAGCAGTTTTTAAGTTACGCCAAAGACTCTCTTTCGCTTATTCAACAAGGGGTAGCTGCAGTACAAACCGCAGTGGGCGAAGTAACGGGAACGCTACAGGTATCGGCCCCGTGCGACTTAGGGCGCAATAAACTAAGTGAATGGCTTAATGAGTTTTTAGCACACTACCCGCATGTAAAACTTAAACTGCACTTAAGTGACGAAGTAAGCGACATTTACAGCCAATCAATTGATATTGCACTGCGCTTTGGTGTACCAAAAGATTCGCAGTTAATTGCAGCGCCACTTTTTTTAAATAATGCGCGTATTTTAGTGGCCTCTCCTGACTATATTGCTAAAAATGGATTGCTTACACATCCACTTAACTTAACGCAGCACACCACCATTACCTTTATGCGCTTTGGCGAGGTGTTTAAAGAGTGGCGATTTTATAAAAATGGCGCAGTGCAAAAAGTGCAGCTAAATTGCCAACACATAGTTAACGATGGCGAAATGGTTAGGCGATGGGCGCTAGAGGGTAAAGGCATTGCGTATAAGTCGTACTTAGATGTTATTGATGATTTAGCAAGCGGGCAGCTCGTTCATTTATGCCCCGAGTGGCAAAGCGATCCGCTACCGCTTTATATGATGTACGCCGACCGACGCCAAATGACCCCGGTGATCAGCGCATTTAGGGCGTTTATTCAACAAAAAATAACCGCGTTAGTTGACTAACTCATCATCGTTTTTAGTTGTTAAATCGCTTATTACTAAATCAAGCAGCTGCATTAGCTGTTTGGCTTGTGTGGGGTCTACACTTTCAAACTTACATAATATATTTTTTGGAATATCAGCAGCTTCGTTTTTAAGGGCTTGCCCACTTTGGGTAAGCTGAATTAGGCGCTTACGCTTATCGTGCTCATCTTTAATAACAGCCAGCAGAGACTTTTCGGTCATTTTTTTGAGTATTTGGGTCATAGCGCCACCATCAATAGCGGTTTTATCTATTAGCTGCGCTATGGTTATTTTGTCTTGCTCCCACAGCGCCATCATCACTACATACTGCGGATACGTTAAATTAAGTGCAGCTAAAGGCTCACGGTAAGCGCGGGCAATACTATTTGATGCCATATATAACCTATGACAAAGCTGATTTTTTAATTTTAATTGCTCAAATGACATACCTAACTCCTAGTGCGTTAATACCTTCAACTCAAAAAACATTTTAATTTGCATGCAAAGTATTTGCAATCTCTAATTACTTGACCTATTATTTTGCATGCAAATTAAATTAATTGATAAACTTTGGAGTTCACTATGAATGTATTACAAAACGTTGCCTACACAGCAAAAGCAACTGCAACCGGTGGCCGTGAAGGTGTAGCTAAATCAGACGATGGCCGTTTAAATGTAAACTTATCAACCCCAAAAGGGCTAGGTGGCGACGATGGACAAGGCACAAACCCAGAGCAATTATTTGCAGCTGGTTATGCAGCGTGCTTTATTGGTGCACTAAAATTTGTAGCCGGTAGCGAAAAAATTGCGCTACCAAGTGATACACATATTAACTCTGAAGTATCTATTGGCGCGATTGAAGGAGGTTTTGGCATTGCAGTTAAATTAGCTGTATCACTCGGTGATATGGATAAAACAGCAGCGCAAGAGCTGGTAAATAAAGCACACCAAGTATGCCCATACTCAAACGCTACACGCGGTAATATTGAAGTTGAGCTTTCGGTTATTTAATTAACAGATTACTTAGCATTGTAATAGCCCAGTGGTTTGCCACTGGGCTTTTTTGTATGCAAAGTTTATTAAAAAATAACGTTATAAATATATGAAAACAGCATGATTAAATTAACCCATATACCAGCAACTGACACAGCTGTATTTGTCTTGCAGTGATTAAGTAAGCAGCTCTTTAATGCTGAAAAACGTTGGGAGGATGAAAAGGGTTAAGGCGTTCTGCGCGAACGCCTAGAGAGGGCTGGCTTTATCGTTTGTATCGGATGTATTGGGTGTGGTTACAACCCTAACTCCGATAACCCTGGGTGATCGTCGGGGCGGCGCCCTTGGGGCCAGTGAAATTTGCGCTCTGATTCTTTGATAGGTAAGTCGTTGATGCAAGCGAAGCGGTTTTGCATTAAGCCGTTTTCATCGAATTCCCAGTTTTCGTTGCCGTAGGAGCGAAACCAGTTGCCGCTGTCGTCGTGCCACTCATACGCGTAACGCACGGCAATACGATTTTCAGTGAAAGCCCATAACTCTTTTATCAGCCTATATTCCAATTCTTTTTCCCATTTTCCTGTTAAAAATGCAGCGGCTTCTTCGCGGTTATTCACAAAAGTGCTGCGATTACGCCATTTGGTATCCACTGTATAAGCAAGTGACACCTTTTCAGCGTTACGGCTGTTCCAACCACCTTCTGCTAGACGCACTTTTTCGATGGCGCTTTCGCGGGTAAAAGGGGGCAGTGGTGGGCGTGTACTCATGTTTAAATCCTCTTTGGGTAAAGTAACGTTGAATAACTTGTATAGGTTTCATCAATAAGTGACTTTGAATATTAGCCTGTTTAATTGAGCTACAAGTCTAATATAACAGTGTCGCAATCTTTCGCTGGTACCGCGCAGCATAACAATACTTCTGATGCGTCAATATGCGCACTTGGCTTGGTGCGATACGTTACAGCACCACTTTTTAGTTTAACCGCACATGAGCCACATTGGCCGCTGCGGCAACTGTATGGTGGCGTAAGCCCTTTGCTTTCGGCTACGTCGAGCAGGGGCTTGTCACCCTTGTACCAGCTTTGTTCAATACCTGAGTGGGCAAACTTTATCACAGCAGATTCAGCCTCTAGCTCAGCGTGGTTGCTGGTATCTCTTGATTGGCGAAGTAAAGATGATGGCCCAAACGCTTCGGCATGAATATCTTTATCTTTTACCCCAATGCCAATCAGTAAGTCATACATACTTTGCATAAAACCTTGGGGGCCACACAGATAAAAGTCTTTGTCGAACAGCGATGGGAAATCGACGCTATGCTTTGTGGCCATTGCATTAAGTACGTCCATTACCAAGCTTTGGCTAATTCGCCCTTGGGAAGTGTAATCGTTAGACGCCGCAGAACTCTCTGTCTGAGCGTAGTGAATATCACTTAATACAGAATAATACTGAATACGCCCAGCGCTACGTTTGGCAATGTTGCTCAGTTCTGCATAGAAAGCACGTTGCTCACTATTTTTGGCCGCTTGAATAACTGCTATTGGGCGGATATAGCGAGTGCGTATACCTTCATTAACTGCATCATTTGCCATGGCCACCATTGGCGTTATGCCCACACCCGCACCTATTAAAATGGCTGGGCGCTGTTGTGTGTTATCGATAAAGAAATGGCCGCTTGGTGCTTTAATCTGTATTTCACTGCCAATCGATATTCGAGAATGCAAGGTACTTGATATCACACCATACTCTTCACGTTTTACTGAAATACGATAACCACTTTGCGTTGGGGCACTGGATACAGTGTAATTGCGCACAATCCAACTGTCAGAGTTTTGCTGTTTAATACGCAGGGTTAAATGTTGCCCAGGGGAAAATGGCAGTACAGGAGCATCATCTTTTGGCTGTAAATAAAATGAGCGGATTGTACTGCTCTCGTCTTCGATTTTACTGACGGTAAATGCGCGCCACTGGTTACGTTTAGCTTGTGCTTTTAACACCGCTTCTGTCTGTGACCAAGTGCCCGTTGCTTGAGAATTGGGAGAGTAGCTATCGAATTGAGCGCGAAATGGAAGTGCCGCTTTTAATGTCACCCCTTGGGTTAGGGTAAATTGCCAGCCGCGCTGCGCACCTTGAAACCCTTTAATTATCGGTGAGTCACTCGCCAGCAAGGTAACCGTGCCGGTTAACATAAAAACATCGCCGCTGGTAAAATCAACAAACAGTAAACCCGCTTTGGGGTTTAACAGGAAATTACCCAGCGTATTGAAGAAGTTATTCCCTGCATAATCAGGAATGGTGAGAGTGTTTTCATCAACCTTTATAAAACCTGGCATGCCACCACGGTGTGATACATCAACCCCCATAGCATTATGGGCAGATACCTGACGGTTTACTTCGTTTGCAGGTTCGTGATCCGCAGAACTGGCAACAAAAAACGTATCCGCTTGGCGGATAAAGGCTTTTAGGCTATCACTTAGTTCAAAAAAAGTTTCAGCTGCCGGTGCCTTGTATGGCGCATCTGGCGAACGGATAAAGTGAAGGTCGCGAGTTTGAATATACTGCGGACAATTGCCAAAAGATTGCTCAACCTCTAAAGCAAACTGGTTGTTCGCTGCGCTGGTAACACAAGTGTTGACGCGGTTTCTACGCCGGGTCGACATTTCCAGTCCCAATAAACCCAATCGAGCACCTTGTGTGATTGCTGTGCCTAATGGGTCACCTGATAAAATAGGGGTGTTTACTGTGAGCTGAGTAGGGGAAGGGGACTGCACGAAGCCGGGCTTTCCAGGCAAAATTGACGACCAAAGTTGCCCCTTATCTGATGTACTACCCAACACCATAAACGGCAGTTGTTGGAAAAACTGCCTATGCTGATCTGGCATGTATGGGCGGATTGCGCGACGGCCAATATTGTCCATCTGCTCCAGAGCACCTACACTGGCTTGCAACTGACGTTCACCATCGTGAAATGGAGCATAGCGATTGCTTGGTTCCATGGAGCCTCCAATACGGGTAAGTTAATTTGCTTGATTGGTATGACTGGGCTTAGCGCCCAGTCAAAAAAGGTAAGTCAATAGGTTAGGCAACGAGACCTGCTTTAGTCGTTGCCATTGGCTTAAACCCATCTAGTGCCTCTACATTTGCTAAAAAGCGACGAACATTTGGGTACTCAGCCAAGGACACATTACCCTCAGGAGCATGGGCTGTGTACGTATAAATAGCGATATCGGCTATGCTCGGGCTTTCTCCTACCAAAAACGCTCTATCCTCTAAATGTGCATCCAGTTTTTTCAACACGTTGTGGGCTGTAGCAATCGCAAAGTCAGCATCCAAGGTTGCGTTGAACACGGTAACTAAGCGTGCATTGCACGGGCCAAAAGCAATTTCTCCTGACGCCAATGACAAGAACTTTTGCACTTGGGCTTCAAGCACGGCATCGGTAGGTAAATAGTTCGGCGCGTATTTACGTGCTAGGTAAACCAGAATGGCATTTGAATCACTGATAACCGTGTCACCGTCTTCTAATACGGGTACTTGACCCGCAGAGTTTAGGGCTAGAAAGGGGGCTTTTTTGTGCTCGCCGTTGGCTAAGTCAACATTGATCACTTGGTGGGCGATACCAGCGATGTTCGCAAATAACTCGACACGCTGAGCGTGGCCTGAAAGTGGGAACGAATGAATTTTGACTGCATTTGACATAATAGATCCTCTGTTAGGTATAAGGTTAACTGGCCTTGTTTGGGCTTATCTTTGCGTTCGAACAAATAATAGGCGCTGAATTTCTTATGTACAATACATTGATTTATAGAATCACTATGTACAATATATTCATAAATTATTCGGGATATTAAACGAGGTTTTATGGATACCATTGACGGCATGCGCACGTTTATTGCGGTGGCAAAGCAAAAATCTTTTACAGGTGGTGCCAAACAACTAGGCATAAGCACTAAACTGGCGAGTAAATACATTGCTCAGCTGGAGCAAAAACACGGTGCTTTATTATTTCACCGTACTACGCGCACTGTTACCTTGACTGAAACTGGGCAGGCGTATTTTGTGCGATGCGTTCCTTTGCTGGAACAATTTGAAGAGCTAGAAGATGTCATTCAGCATCGGCAGTCTGCTCTGTCTGGCACGGTTCGCTTAACCGCACCTACCGCATTTGGCAGTACTAAATTAGTTGATGCACTGGCCCCATTTTTAGCCAAGCATCCGAAAATTAATGTTGAGTTGAACCTGTCTGATCAGTATGTGGCTATCATCGATGAAGGTGTGGATGTTGCTGTGAGGTTTGGGCCGTTGAAGGATTCAACGCTGATCGCAAAAAAATTGATGGATATGCGTATTGTTTTCTTTGCCTCTCCTGAGTATTTAAAGCGCAATGGCAAACCAAGGCATCCCCGTGCGCTGGCGACACACAATTGTTTATTGCAAACTTCTCAAAACGACCCTGAAAACTGGAAGTTCAAGGAAGATGGCAATACGTTCACCGTTAATGTTAGAGGCGATTTTGCTTCTAACTCCCCCAGAGCAGTAACCCATATGGCTTCTCAAGGGCTGGGAATAGGCATGGGCCCACAATACGTGACAGAGCCTTACGTAAAAGACGGCTCATTGCAGTTACTGTTCGAACCCTATGAAGCAAGCATATTGGAGCTAAATGCAGTGTATGCTTCAAATCGCCACTTACCGGCAAGAATACGAGCATTACTTGATCATCTTGCGCTTTCTTTTGCAACTTAGTGGTAATTACCTCAATAGCTACTGTGCAGGCACAATGTATAACGTATCTGCTTATTGATTTAGACTTTGCTTGTGAAGTAGAGCAAAGCGTAGGGCATCTTTTTATCGCACAGAGCTGCGTAAATACCTTGTTAGCATAAGGCTTTAAATGGCAGTAGCGATAAAACAAGTATGCTCATACTAAAACGCTACAAAAGCCCAGTGGTTTGCCACTGGGCTTTTTTGTGTGCTGCAATTTACTAGATATCACATTAATTGAAGCGGGCTTTTAAATAAATATACGAAAATTCGTATATTCACTATTTCATATATTCTTATTTTGTTTTATTGTATGCACACTAACTAAACGAGGATGCTATGGAACAACTCAACCCACTTCAATTTTACAAATGCTTAGCCGACGATACGCGCTTAAAAGCCATGTTATTAATTAGCCATGAGCAAGAGCTATGTGTGTGTGAGCTTGTTGCTGCGCTGGAACTGAGCCAACCTAAAGTGTCGCGCCATTTAGCGCAACTTAGGCAATGTGGCTTATTGAGCGACCGTAAGCAAAATCAATGGGTGTATTACAGTATTAATAAAGCCCTGCCACAATGGGCTCTTAGCGTACTAACGCAAACACGAAACGAAAATTCTGCGTTTTATAACGACGATTTAAATCGACTCAATGCTATGGGTAATCGCCCAGAGCGTGCAGCAAGCTGCTGTTAATTAAGCAAATTGATATAACTTTACTAAAGGTATTTATTATGACAATTAAAGTAGGTATTAACGGCTTTGGCCGTATGGGACGTTTAACACTGCGCGCAGCACTAGAGTGGCCAGAAGTAGAATTTATTAAAGTAAACGATGTAGCGGGCGATGCTAAAACACATGCCCATTTATTAGAGTTTGACTCAGTGCACGGGCGTTTAGCCCAAAATGTTACAGCAAACGAGAATAGCTTTAGTGTGGGTAAACATACTATTGCCGTTACCAATAACAAAACCATTAGCGATACCGATTGGTCAGATTGCGATGTTGTAATAGAAGCCAGCGGTAAAATGAAAACCACTGAGCTGTTAAATCAATATTTAGCACAAGGTGTAAAGCGCGTTGTGGTAACCGCTCCGGTAAAAGAAGACGGCATTTTAAATGTGGTTATGGGCGTTAACGATAATTTATATAACCCAGATGAGCACAAAATTGTGACTGCGGCTTCGTGTACGACTAACTGTTTAGCGCCTATTGTAAAAGTACTGCAAGAAAAAGTAGGCATTAAGCACGGCTCAATGACCACTATTCACGATATTACCAATACCCAAACTATTATTGATGCGCCACATAAAGACTTACGCCGTGCTCGTTCGTGCGGGACAAGTTTAATACCTACCACAACCGGTAGTGCAACAGCCATTACGCATATATTCCCTGAGCTAAAAGGTAAGTTAAATGGCCATGCCGTGCGCGTACCGTTAACTAACGCATCAATTACCGACTGTGTATTTGAGCTTGAGCGTGGTGTAACTGCCGCTGAGGTGAATGAATGGTTTGCTCAAGCGTCTAAAAACGAGCTTGCTGGTGTATTAGGTTACGAAGAAAAACCGCTTGTATCGATTGATTACAAAACCGATCCACGCAGTAGCATTATTGATGCGCTCTCTACCATGGTTATTAATAATACCCAGCTTAAATTATACGCTTGGTACGATAACGAATGGGGCTACGCTAATCGTACTGCCGAGCTTATGCTTAAAGTTGCTAAAAGTGACTTGGTTTAACCTTTAATTTAAGGTTTTAAGGGCGTTAACCATGTTTGAGCAACTCGCTAATTTACCTACAGCAATAAAACAGTATTTAATAATTACCGGTAATTACTGGGCATTTACCTTAACCGATGGCGCACTACGTATGCTGGTGGTGCTGCATTTTCATCAGTTAGGGTATGGTGCGCTGGCCATTGCCATGCTGTTTTTGTTTTACGAAATTTTTGGTGTGATCACCAATTTAGTGGGCGGTTGGCTAGGGGCTCATTTAGGCCTTAATAAAACCATGAACTTTGGCTTGGCGCTGCAAATAATGGCGCTTGCCATGTTATGTGCGCCAAGTGAATGGCTCACCGTAGCTTATGTTATGGCGGCGCAAGCGCTTAGCGGCATAGCAAAAGATCTAAATAAAATGAGTGCCAAAAGCGCCATTAAACACTTAGTGCCCGAGGGAGAAAGCGGCCAAGGCCAGCTTTACAAATGGGTGGCTATTTTAACGGGCTCAAAAAATGCGTTAAAAGGGGTCGGCTTCTTTTTAGGTGGTTTACTCCTTACGGTACTGGGTTTTGTAGGTGCTTTAAAAGCCCTAATTTTATTACTCACTATTGCGTGGATTATTAGCGTTGTATTTTTAAAAGGCGACATGGGCAAGGCTAAAAATAAGCCTAAGTTTAAAGAGCTATTTTCTAAATCCCGTGCAATAAATTTATTAAGTGCAGCACGATTATGCTTGTTTGCCGCGCGTGATGTATGGTTTGTAGTGGCTTTACCTATTTATTTAGCCCAGCAATTTAACTGGAACTTTTGGTGGGTAAGTGGCTTTATGGCGCTTTGGGTAATTGGCTACGGTGGTGTTCAATCGCAAGCGCCGCGTATTACCGGCACCAGTAACTCAAGTGTTGATACCGTTAAACATGCCTATTTATGGGTGTTGCTGCTAAGTGGTGTAACAGCACTATTAGCACTACTTATGCAACTTGATGTGGCCGTGCATGCCACGTTAATTATAGGTTTGCTTATTTTTGGCGGTGTATTTGCCGTTAATTCATCTGTGCATAGTTACTTAATTGTCAGCTTTGCTAAAAGCGATGGTGTATCGCTTGATGTTGGCTTTTATTATATGGCCAATGCCATGGGGCGTTTACTGGGCACGGTGCTTTCGGGGTGGGTGTTTCAGGTTTATGGCTTTGTAGCGTGTTTGTGGGTGAGCGTTGCTTTACTCATAGGTGCCACAATAACCACTGCTATTTTGGCCAAGCGTTAGGCCTAATTGTTCAAAAAACTTAAATTATTTTATGTTATTGATGGCTTGATGCAGTTTGTATATTAAACTGTAGGAGTGTTTTAACAAAAGGTAATTTAAGTGCGAGAACTCACGTTAGCAAAAAAGTTATTATGGATAACTGTAGGGAGTACATTTTTAACAGTATTAGTACTTTCTGGGGTTTTATGGTGGCAAATGTCATCAAACAGCGAGGCGCTCGCTAAAGAATCTGAAGATTATATCGTTGCCGAAGTTGAGCAAAAGCTTAACGCAAACGCGGCTGCTTACGGCGAAAAAATTGCCGGATTTATCAACGAAGCTTACCGAATTCCAAACTCATTAGCTGCATTACTTGGTGATGCGGCTAATACTCAAACATTAAACCGCGACACGGTAGTGAGCATTAACCGCTCTATACTTGAAAAAAATCGGTTTTTATCGTCAATTTATTCGCAGTTTGAAGCCAATGCCTTTGATGGGCAAGACGCGCAATTTAAACAAGGATATAAACACTCAGTTAATGGTGATGGCACGTTAGAAGTATATATAACGCGTGACCAAAACGGCATTATTGAGCAGCAAAAAGTAGCTAACGCTGCCGATAAATACCTGACCTCGTTAAACGAATTTGGTATTCGTGAAGCGCATTGGTATTTATGCGCAAAAGATACACTTAAGCCCTGTATTATGGAACCTTACCTTTACGAAATACCTTCTGGCGATTCGGTTATGCTTACCTCTTTAACCGTACCTATTACTAAATCGGGCCGCTTTATTGGTTTAGCAGGCGTTGATTTAACGCTCCCTACGTTTCAGGGCTTAACCGAAAAGCTTTCGAGCGAGCTTTATAACGGCCAAGCAAAAGTAACTCTTTTAAGTGATATAGGTTTAATTGTAGGCAGCAGCCACTACAAAGCTAAATTAGGCCGCCCATTTAAAGAGGCAGTTAGTAGTAACACTTACAGTGAGCTGGTTAAATTTAAAGGGCAACATGGCCTTTTTAAAACACCTAGCGAGTATTTAGTTAACTACCCAATTAATATTAAGCTGGCTAACACTCAGTGGAGCCTACTTATTGAAGTGCCAAGTAATTTAGCCTTAGAGGGGCCTAATGCCTTAGCTAAAAACATGAGTGACTCGGCCAATCAGCTCGGGGTTGTTATTTTAATAACCGGTGCTGTTATTGCTTTAATTGCTTTTATTATTATGAAAGTAGTAGTAGGCACTGTGGTTGCACCCCTTGAGCAAATTCAACAACGTGTAGATAACCTTGCCAGCTCAGAAGGTGACTTAACTCATACACTCCATGTAGATACCCACGCAGAGCTGATTGCGCTTGCGGGTGGTTTTAATGCCTTTTTAGCTAAGTTACGTGGCTTAATTGCAGAGCTTAAAGATGTATCGTCGCAAACAAAACAGCAAGGCGAAATAGCACAGCATATTGCTATTGATACAAAACATAATGTGCAATCGCAGTTTCAAGAAATTGAAAGCGTAGTGACCGCTATGAACGAAATGAGCGCCACCGCACTTGAAGTTGCCAGAGCCTCTGAGCAATCTGCTCAACAAGCGGATGAAATAAATGGTTTAGTGGTTAGCAGTGAGTCGAGCTTGTCATCGGCTATGAGCCAAGTGAAAACCATGTCTGAAGAAATAAAAGAAGCCAACCAAGCGGTTGAAAAAGTGGCTTCGCGTAGTAAAGATATTACGCAAATTTTAGATGTGATCAGAACCATTTCAGAGCAAACCAACTTACTTGCACTTAATGCCGCCATTGAGGCAGCACGCGCTGGCGAGCACGGCAGAGGCTTTGCGGTAGTTGCCGATGAAGTACGTGCACTGGCGTCTAAAACACGCTCATCTACCGATGATATTAGCCAACTTATAGATAGCTTATTGTTAGAAGTAGGTAATGCATCAACCGTAATTGAAAAAGGCGTAGTACGCGCGCAAAGCGCAGTAGACGAAACCTCAGTGGCGTTTGACGCGCTGCACAGTGTGGTAGTAAAAGTAGATGAAATTACTAATCAAATTACCCACATTGCCACCGCAGCCGAGGAGCAAAGCTTAGTAACCGAAGAGATAAACCGTAACCTTACGCTTATTTCTGATGCTGCATCGCAACTTGCTGATTTATCGACTCAGGCGGGCGATAGCAGTGAAGCGCTTAATGCACTGGTAGCGCAGCAAGATAGCGAGCTTAATAAGCTTAAAACGTAAGTAAAGCTCAACCCTAGCAAATATAAAAAGCGGCTAATTCACACGAATTAGCCGCTTTTTTTAGTTGAGACTTTTTAGAAGTTAGTAAAACGAAACGTTATAGCTTTTTGATTAAGGCAAACATTTGGTTGATCATTGGCTGCGCTAATTGCTCAACCCCTGGGCGGTTAAAATAGCCACGCAGCCCAGTAAATTGCACCTGAAAAAATTGCGCGTATTCAAGCGCGGTAAGGTTGCTGCTTAGCTCATTATTTTTAATGGCTTGAGCAAATAAGGTGGTTAAGTAGGCTTCAAACTTTGCCGATAGGTCTAAGCTTAGCTCGTATAACGAGGCGTCTTTTTCTGCAAATTCGCTGTTTGCTTTTACCAACATACAAATAGCACTTGGGCTACAGTCTTTGGTTTTAATAATTACGTTTTCTACAAACGCACGCAAACCACCTAAAACAGAGTCAGAACTTACTAAAAACCCATCAATTTGGCTTTTCATTTGTACTGTGTAGTCTTTTAAAGACTCGCTGTATAGGCCTTCTTTAGAGCCAAACGCCGCATATATACTGCCTGGGCGCATGTTAATGGCTTCTTGTAAATCGCGGGTTGAGGTGGCGTTAAACCCTTTTTCCCAAAACAATTGGCTTGCAACGCGAATTACATTATCGCGCTCAAATTTAACTTTGTTTGCCATTTTATTCTCAACTATTTTGAACGTATGCTCAATTTTAACTTGAACAGTCGCTCAAAATCAAATAGTATGTGTCTCGAAGTTACTTAACCTGGCACCAGGTTACTCAAACACATTAATTTATTGGAGCAGAACATGGCAGAATTTACGTTATATACTCAAGACAACGCACCAGAAGAGTCAAAATCGCTTATGGCTGATTCAGTAGCAGCATTTGGCATGTTACCTAACCTTCATGCCGTAATGGCTGAAGCGCCTACGCTACTTAAAGGTTACCAAGTACTGCATGAGTTATTTCAAAACACCTCGTTTAACGCAGAAGAGCTAACTGTGGTATGGCAAACAATTAATGTTGAGCACGAGTGTCATTACTGTGTACCAGCACACAGCGCAATTGCCGCTTCAATGAATGTAGACCAAGATATTGTTGATGCTCTAGTAAACAAAACACCACTTGCAGATGCAAAACTTGAAACACTACGTGAAACCACACTTGCAATGACACGCGATCGCGGCGTAATTAGCGATGAGCAAATTGAAAAGTTTTTTGCAGCAGGTTACGGTAAACAGCAACTACTAGAAATTGTTGTAGGCTTATCGCAAAAAGTAATGAGCAACTACACTAACCACCTTGCTGATACACCAGTTGACGAACCATTTAAAAAGTTTGCTAAATAATAGCGGTTTTATAAATAACAAAGGCAGCCTAGGCTGCCTTTTTGTATTGTAAGCGAATGGCCATTATTTAAATTTAACGGCTTTAGTGCTGCGTGTGTAAGTACGCTGCTCGGGCTTAGTCCACTCACCCTTTTTTAAATAAGAAGTTGAAACTACAAACGTATCGTTTTTTAGTTCGCTGATCGAGCGCACTTTAGTAATACCTTCTTTACTGCCTGTTACCTCTTCATACGCTACAAATTGAGTAGGGCTGAGCACTTTCATGGTGCCTTTTGTGTAAAAACCTGCGGTAGTAAAATAGTAAAACACCAATGACTGTTTTTTGCTGTCGTAAAAAATCATTGATTCCCCACCATACTCACCTTCATTAATAGAGTGCTTGGTATGTATAGCTTTACCATTTAATGCGCGCTCCCAGTGGCCAACATCTTGTACAGGTTTTGCGCCTTTAGGTACGTCAAAATCGGCCTGCCAAGTACCTAAATAAGGTTTAAATACAGCGAGTTCTTTATCAAGGTTGCTTGGGGTATCAGCGGCGTAACTATTAAAGGCGTATAAGCATAATACTAAAAATAGGGCTTTAAAGTATGTCATAATTTGGCTCTTATTATTTTGGTTTAACTCTTTTTAGTATAGGCGATCATGAATTGATAAAGAAAACATTAATCACCTTTGCACTGCTTTTTTTGGTCGCAGTATGGCAAGCTCATTGGCTTTATAATATGAGCATTTATATACCAAGTTACTTTACAGGTTTAAGCTTTTTTACTTTTATAATGTACGCATGGGATAAACGACAAGCTAAACTATCAGCGCATAAAAAAGTAAACCGCACACCCGAGCGCACGCTTCAGTTACTGTCGTTACTAGGCGGTTGGCCCGGCGCACTCATTGCACAGCAATGGCTTAGGCATAAATCGCAAAAACGTCGTTTTATAGTGGTGTTATGGCTGTGTATTGTTGGGAATGTGAGTGTAATAGGGGCTATTACATTTTTTGCAGAAAACATGAGAGTTATGCCTTTAAATTAATGTGTATTTAAAGGCATAAATACAATTTTACACGGTGTTTAGTTTGCAGCTTCAGTTTTGGCTACTTCATCTAACTCTACTGTAAGTATGGTTTTTTTATCAACCACAACCCACTTACGATAAGTTTGGTAACCTGGTTTGCTTACCTCAACATCGTATTCACCTTCTTTTAGTTCGATCGCGTCTTGGTATACCGGTTTGATATTCATAATGCGTACGCGAGCGTCATTAGGGTTAGTAATTACGGTAAGTGAGATTGGAGCAACCACTTCGGCTACTTCAGCCTGAACATCGGCAACATTGTCTTCAACTTTTTGTTCAGTTTCATTCATATTTGAAGTGTTTGCACAGCCACTTAAGATGAGTAATGCTGCAAGTGCGGTTATTTTTTTCATTGGTACTCCATAAATCATTATAGTAATTAAAATTGCGAAATATCATGGAGGAGTACAAGCGTTAGCTTAACTCGTCGTCCTTGACTTTCGTCGGTAAAACTAAGTGTTCATCAACTTTTAAAGTGTATTGTAAAAGCAAAGCCACAATCGCTTTGCTTTACTGTTTATAAGTTACAATAAAACATTATCAAGTGATTGAGTAATGGCTTCACTTCGCTCTACTAGTTGTTCAGCAGTACGATACATTTTTCTCTTCATTAAGGTATTCGCCATTGTAATGTATCGTTTAGATAACTCTTGCTTTAAAGAAACCAAAAGCGAAAAGTCTGATGGTAAATCCACTGACTCCACGTTAATCTGCTCTTCAAATTCTAATAGTTCTTTGTATTGTTCAATGCCTTCCAGCTTTTCTGTGTAGCGATTAAAGCGTGGCTGATAAAATACAACAGCATCTGCAGTTGGAAATTGTGCTTGCTGGCCTTTATTTACTTTTTCCTGGTACAAGGTGAGTGCATCGATTGCCGACTCTCTTTTGAGCAGCTCAGCAAATTGCAGCTCTTCTTTTTGCGTATTAGTAAAGATGGCTTTCCCTACGTTTAATAACGCTTTTTGAGCAATAACGTCGTCTTCTTGTATAGCATTATCAAGCGCTAACTTGTAGTTATCAAAGTGAATTTGTGAAGGCTGATAGACGTACGTGTCATCGACCTGTTTTAAATCGATAATTAACTGAGGAATACTATTGTTATCAACTTCGTTATAACGAGATTGCTCTAAAAGTAAATTAATTCGCGATGTAATATCAAAAATAATAGATTGTCTTTCTCTTAAAATGCTTTCCAGTTGCACAGAAAGCTTTTCTGAATCTGGGTAGTATTCAAGTGCCTGAGTGTATACATCTATTGTTTCGTCGAAGTTCTTAAACTTATCACCACTATTATTTAGTTGATTAGCCATACCATCAAAGCTTTGCAAAACACTCTCTTGATTTACACGCAATAAGCCTTGCTTTAAAACTTCGTATTGCGGCGGTATTTCAGAAAGCTTATCGAGTATGCTTGGGCCATTCCACGACATCCACGTTTTTACTTGCTGATTTATCGCCTGAGCATTGTCTAATTTTGCTTCGAGCTGTTTTACATTGTTATTGTTAGATAAGTAATATTGCCCTGCTAATACTGTAGCAATCACTAAGCTTGCTACTAGTGCGATAGCTGGTTTGTAATTATGGTTTAATTTAGCAGTAATGGGGTCGAGTGAACTTAATCTATCAGAAGCGTTTAATGCAATTGCTTTATTTAAGCTACCCCACAACCATAATGGGCAGTTACTAGGGCGTTTGGCCGTGGCATCTTTTGCTAGCTTATCAGCTGCTACGCGGTTAAATGGATGTTTGCTGCTTAATAGTTCAAGCGCTATACATGCGTAAGAAAATACATCATCTTTAACTGATGCTTCTGCACCTTTAAGTTGCTCCGGGCTTGCATAGGTGGGGGTATAACCACCTACAACTGCGGCATTTTGTTGGTTTTGAACAGCATAGGCATCTTCAATGGTTTTATGTTTTGCAATACCAAAATCAAGTACTTTTAAGTTGCCGTTAGAATCAAAAATAATATTCGATGGCTTTAAATCATTGTGGACAACACCGCGTGCATGCGCGTAAATCAGTGCATCAGCTAACTGCTCTAAAATCACTTTGGCTTTTTTAAACACCATGCCAGTGGGTTTATTTCTTTTTATTATTTGCTCAAGTGTTTCGCCTTCAACAAGCTCCATTGTTACATAGTGAAGATCGCCATCTGAACCTGCTGAATAGACTTTAACTATATTAGGGTGAGCTAACTGTTGTGTTTTAGTGGTTTCATCTTTTAGGAGAGTGATTGCCTCTTCTGAGTGTGAAAACTCTTCGAGTAACACCTTTATCGCCACAAACACTTCAGGGCGGCTTGGGCTTTCTAAAAATAAATCCCTTGCGCGATAGATATAACACATACCGCCTTGGCCAATTAATTCTTCAACCAAGTAACGAGCAGATATTTTTTTGCCAATTAGATTGAGCTTATTTTTAGCTTGGGGTTTTTTGAGATTTGAATCAAGCGACGCTATCTGAGTTTTATCGTTAGAATTATTGATACCGCTCATTATAAATCCTTTTATTGTGTATATATAAATAATTGCAAAGGTGAATTTTTATCGTTTTTATCAATTCTCCCTTTGATAACGGCAGTATTTTTACAAAAAAAGATTACTTTAGCAATCTTTCTAGCGTAGAAGTTTCATACAAAATTAATTATGTCGCCTGTTTTAACTCACTTAAAATTTGTTTTTATTTTTAAACTTAAAAAATAACGTGCTTAAAAGGGCTGTAAAAGGCGTAAAAGGTACATTCAGCGGTAATTTTTCACTTTATTTTGTTTGGGATTAAGTTTGTTGCAGTGTGCTGAAAAAGGAACATTCAAACGGTAATTTAATTATTGGATTTCATGTTTTTAGGTTTATTAAATTTATCATTGTCTTCAAATTTAAATATATGTGTATATTTTTATATATTAATTTCAATGTTGACAATAGTTTCGCTTCTACTTTATCCTAATAAAAATGTAGATTTATGGGACTAACTTATCAAATGGAACTGATACTAAATATAACTAGTTATCATAGACTCTCGCCTGAAATTGAAGCTTCTAAAACAACTAAACACTCTCTTATTTTTGGCCGCTCGGAAGCGTGCGATTGGCACTTGCCTGATCCTGAAAAAATAATTTCTAGCCGACACGGCCGTATTGAAAAAGAAGGGGATTCGTTTTACTTATACGATACCTCGACTAACGGAACGTTTGTTAATTTTGGCGTGTCTGCGCTTGGTCAAGGTAATAAACACCGTTTAGCGCACAGTGATGTGATTACTGTGGGGGACTTTCAAATTGAAGTCGAGTTAGCTGATTCTCAATCTACGACAGCATACACTGAAGCACGCCCAAGTACGGATGACTTTGTACTGAGAAATAGCGCCCCAGCACCTGCAATAGATAATTTTTCTTCAAGTAACTTATTTTTAAATGAATCTATTTTAGATGAGTCAATGCCTGCTGTTTCAATGAAAGAAGAAAACATGGCACAGCCTGATAATCAAATTCCTGAAAATTGGGATGAATTATCACATTTAATGAACCCTGATGTGTCAGTCTCACCGCAAAGCCATTTTGATGATGTTGCAGTGGCAGAGCAACCCGTTAAAGTTGAGCCACAAAAAACACCAGAACCCGTTAAGCAGCCAGTAAAACAAACGCAAACACACGCTAGTACCGCAAGCGCTAATTCCGCTTTATCGGAGGCGTTTTTAAAAGGTTTAGGTGTTAAAACTGAGCTTCAAAATGCCCTTAATACACCAGAGTTGTGGTTTGAAATGGGGCAAAGTTTAAATTTATTATTAAACGAGCTGATGGAGTCATTAAGACAACGAGCATTGGTAAAAAATCAATTACGTTTGAATCAAACCATGTTTCAAACAAAGCAAAATAACCCTATAAAATTTTCTGCTGATATTGATGATGTTATTCAGAATTTATTCATAAGAAATAGTGCAAGCTTCCTGTCGTCTCGTGAATCGATTAAAGAAAGTTTTACTGATACACGAAGACATGAACATGCTTTATTAGCAGGAGCTGATGGTGTACTTAAAGGGATTTTAGAGCAGGTTTCTCCCCAGCAGATCACCCAGCAAGTAAATGAAAACTCTAATGTATTAAAGATTATTCCAGGCCAGTCAGAAGCAAAATGTTGGAAGATATACCAAAGCCTTCATGAAGAGCTAGCGCATGATGTTAATGCGAAAGGCGCTATGGCGTTATCTGACGATTTTTTAAAGGCTTACAATGATAAAACTCAAGAAACGTTTTAGGAAGGAAAGTAAATAATGTCTAAACTTAAGCTCTTTTTTATGAGCATTAGCCTACTCTTTTTGACGGTTGGGTGTACCACCGTAAATAAAATAGTGCCGCCTTCAACTGATTTAATTATTAATGTTTCTAAAGATGTAAATCCAGACACATCAGAGAGACCGTCGCCAGTTGTTATGAAAATATTTGAACTTAGTTCACGAACTATTTTTGATACGCAGGACTTTTTTAGCTTATACGAAACGCCTGAAAAGCTACTGGGTCCAGATTTACTTAAAAAAGATGAGTTAGAGCTACAACCAAACTCAGTACAAAAATACAAAATGAGCCTTAACAGAAATACCCGTTATGTGGGTGTTGTTGTGGCCTATAGAGATATCGACCAAGCAAGGTGGAGAGCTGTTATTGAGGTTGACCCAACAGGCTATGACGATATAGATGTAAATGTTGAAGCAATTGCTACATACATGAGAGAGCGATAAAAAGGATTTGTAAAATGGGTGATAACACTCGTGTTGCGTGGACTGAAGGGATGTTCTTAAGGCCGCAACATTTTCAACAATCAGATAAGCATTTTTCTAACTTAATAAATCAATTATGCAAAGGGAATTTATCTGATCCGTGGGGCATACTTGATATAAGTATAGACACACAATTATTGAGCTCAGGGCAGTTTGCTCTTGAGTCTTTAAGTGCTATCACGCCTGATTTACTCCCAATTGAAATGCCGCAATCAACCCCTTTACCTGAGCCATTAGTGGTTAATAAAGACGTGTATGATGAGGTGGTATACCTTGCCATCCCTGCATTAAAAAGCAGTGGTATTAATATTTCAGCGCTGGATGAAAATATCGTCACGCGCTATAAGCTAAATGATCTAACAGTTAGTGATGACTCTTTGGGAGCTCAATCTCAAGAGGTAATTCAAGTTGCTAAAATCTATAGCAAACTTGTGCTTTCATCAGATGATCACGCTGGTTATATTTTGCTACCTGTGGCGCGCATTATTGAAGTAAGCAGCGAAGGCAGCATTAAGCTTGACACTAAATACATACCTGCCTCTTTAAAAGTAGGTCAATGCAAGCCGTTACTTGGTTTAGTAAGAGAAATAGGCTCTATGATAAAACAGCGCGCAGAGAGTATTTCTGTGCGTTTATGTCAAGGTTATGCAGGGAGCACCTCTGTTGCTGACTTTATCATGCTGCAAACCCTTAATAAGTACGATGCTGTTTTTGACAATCTACTTAGCGTGAATAACCTCCACCCAAATGTATTTTATACCCGTCTTATTGAGCTTGCTGGCGAGCTATCTACTTTTAGTACCGCGAATAAAAGAGTACCAAAGCTGCCTAAGTACGATCATGAAAATTTGGGCAAAGTATTTTCTGAAGTAGTTAATTTCTTATATCAATCTTTAAGTCATGTTATTGAACAAACTGCGACAGAAATTAAATTAGAGCAAAGCAAGTTTGGTATTTCGTTTGGCGCACTAAAAGATAAATCTGTACTTAACTCGGCACAATTTGTTTTAGCAATCAAAGCAAGTGTACCGCATGAAGAGCTGCGCAAAATACTGCCCTCACAAATTAAGATTGGTAGTGTAGAAACCATACGTGACTTGGTTAATAACCAAATTCCTGGTATTACCATTAGTAACTTACCAACGGCACCGCGCCAAATCCCATACCATGCAGGTTTTCATTACTTTGAGTTAAACAAGCAGGGTGAACATTGGGAAAAACTTCGTTCAAGTGGTGGTATCGCTATCCACTTATCGGGCAATTACCCAGAGCTACAAATAAGCCTTTGGGCAATTAGAACCTAACTTTTAAAGGAAGAGTTTCAATGGACGAAACCATTATAAAACCTCGCCCTGGTAGACTAGGGCGTGACACTTCAAACACTCCTAATGTTGATAACGATGCTGATAAAACAGTGATGTCTGTTGAGCCTGTTGCCAGCAGTGTTGCTAATACGTCTAAAGTTTCAATTTTTAAAAACCCACTTTTAGAAGCGGCAACAGATTGTTTTTCAATTGTAATTTCGATTAGCCAAGCTAAAGAGATGACAAATATTGCTGCTTTAAAGCATCGCTGTGTTGAGGCTGTAAAGCGCTTTGAAGTTGAAGTGCGCAACCAGGGGCTTTCTAAAGATGTCATTACCAACTCGCGTTATTGCTTGTGCGCGATTTTAGATGAATCAGTTTTAAATTCTAAATGGAGCTCAATGGAGTGGGCTGATGAGAGTTTACTATCGACGTTTCATAAAGAAACGTTTGGCGGTGAATACTTTTACACCCTGCTTGATAATGCACTGGCTCAACCTGAACAACACAAACAATTTATTGAGCTGCAGTACCATTGCTTAAACTTAGGCTTTAAAGGTAAATACAGACTAGACAACGGTGGCGATACTAAAATAGAAGAATATCGCTCTCAAATGTATCACCTTTTAAATCAATTAGATGGCCCATTAAACAATAAACTTTCACCTAATTGGAAGCAGCGTGTTGCCGCTGGCGTAGAGCTTAGAAATCAAGTTCCGCTTTGGGTGATTTTTTCAGTGCTGGGCTTAGTGCTGTTAATGGTTTACTTATTTATCAACATGAAACTCAACGACGGCGTTACTTCACTTAACGATAAGCTGGCTGTTATTCATCCTATAGCGCAAAACGAAAGTGTAGATAAAAAAGATAAGCAACTATTAGTACTTGAGCAGTTACTGCAAACAGAAATTCAGATGGGGATTGTGACAGTAAAGAAAAACCTAGACCGCATAAGAATTTCAATAAACAGCGAAAGTCTATTTAATCAAGGCGACGCTAAATTATTACCGTCAATTCAACCCATTTTAGAAAAGCTAGCACTTAGTTTAGAAGGAACAAAAGGGCGTATTTTAATTACTGGGCATACCGACGATACGCCTATTCGGACTGATAAATACCCATCAAATTGGCACCTTTCTTTAGCCCGTGCAACGCAAGTTGCTAATTCAATGGCTAAAAGTACAAACCTAAGTGGCCGTTTATGGCCTGAAGGTAAAGGTGCTGCAGAGCCTATCGCCAGCAATTCAGATTCAGCTTCTCGGTCACTAAACCGACGAATTGAAATCGATTTATTATTTTAATGAGGCTGACATGAGTTTTTCACACAAAATAAAAAAAATTACTTACGTACTTACTTCTAAAACAGCCATGTTAATTATCGGCTTTTTGGCGTTATCTTTATTAATTTGGTTTGGTGGTCCGCTTATTGCGATTGCTGACTTTATCCCTTTAGAGAGTGTAGCAGCACGGCTGTTAACTATTTTGTTTGTTATTTTAGTGTTTGCTATCACCAAAATTTATAGCTTAACGCAACAAAGCAAACGCGATGAGAAAATGGCCGATGAACTAATTGAAAGCGATGAGTCGAACAGTAACGAGGTGAATGAAGAGATCACCACGTTAAAAAATCGCATGAATGAAGCCATCAACTTACTCAAAGATGTAAAGCTATTTAAAGGTAAAAATATATATCAATTACCTTGGTATATAATGATTGGCCCGCCTGGTGCCGGTAAAACAACGGTTATTAATAACTCAGGCTTAGACTATCCGTTAAAAGATAAGTTAGGTGTTGATTTAGTCCACGGTGTTGGTGGTACACGAAACTGTGATTGGTGGTTCACTAATAAAGCTGTACTTATCGATACCGCAGGACGATACACTACACAAAGTAGCCACGCAAAACATGACTCACGCGCATGGGAGGGCTTTTTAGGGCTTTTACGCAAGTACCGCCCTCTACGCCCCATTAACGGTGTAATGATCAGCATGGGTATTTCTGAGCTCATGAGTCAAACTAAAACAGAGCGTAACCTACATGCCCGCGCAATTAAACAGCGCTTACAAGAGTTACAAAATCAGTTGGGTATGACTTTTCCGGTATACGTTATTCTTTCTAAAGTTGATTTAATTGAAGGTTTTAGAGAGTTTTTTGGCGAGCTTACAGAAGAAGAATGCGAGCAAGTTTGGGGTGTTACTTTTGAGCTAGACCTAGATAAAGACACTCAAGTTGAAGCGTTTAACAAAGAGTTTCACGCATTAATTTCAAAACTGACAGAAATGCTTAATCGTAGGCTGATTAACGAGCGTAATGAAGAAATACGAGCCAAAATTTTCGAATTTCCGAGACAACTTCGTGTGCTACAAGGTGTGGGCGATGCGTTTTTAAAAGAAATTTTTACCCCTAACGCTTATGAAGAACTCCCTATGTTTAGGGGCGTGTATTTGACCAGTGCAACTCAAGAAGGGAAGCCAGCTAGCTTTTTAAATGACGTAAACTCAGCAGATTCTAGCTATATAAATCAGTCGAAAAGCTTCTTTATTAAAAACGTTTTAGAAGGTGTAATTTTCCCTGAGCAAAACCTAGCTAGCACTAACAAACATCATGATAAGCAAAACAAATGGCTCAGAGTAGGTAGTATTTCTTTAGCCAGTATTGCGGTAATTGGTTTTTCTATTTCGTGGTACTTTAGCTTTGCATGGAATAATAATTTAATGGCTGCTACAGATGAAGCCATTGAAACTTATCAGGAGCTAGATGCCGCCTCTTTTGATAGAAGCAACTTATTAGTATTAAACGACAGGCTCAATGCGCTAAGAAACTTACCAGCTAATAACCCTGCGTTAGTTGATGACGATGAATCTCAGTCAATAGGTTTTAATAAGCTTAATGAAATTAAACAGTCATCTACACAAGCCTATAACAGGTCTCTACAAACGTATTTAGAACCCTATATCGCAAATACGTTAATTAAAGAAATGGAAGCGCACCCAGAGCACCTTAGCTATTTATACGAGACGCTAAAGTGCTATTTAATGCTATTCCAACCTGAGTACTTTGAAAGTGAAGATATTTCGGCTTGGTTTAATGCATACCTAGAAAGAAATCTACCGGGTGATAAAAATGCGCTAACTCGCGGCCAGTTAATGAACCACATTGCTGCCTTATTAGAGCTGGGGGTTAGTCAAACAAAAATAGATAATCAAGCAGTGCGTATAGCTAGAGCTGAATTAACTAAGTTACCAATAGCCGAAAGAGCATACCAACGCCTACAAGCTGATTTTCTTGATAGCAGCATTCCGCCGTTTAGATTAACAGACATTATTAGTTTTGAAAGTGCGCAAAAATTCACATTCAGAAACAATGGCGAGCTGACTCGAAGTATCCCTGGTTTATATACCTTTAACGGTTTTCACGGCATTTTTAATGTTGAAAAAAGTAAAATGCTTGGAAATTTGATGGCAAGCAGCTGGGTATATGGCGAGGAAGCATCGGGCACTTATGATATTTCTAAAGAAGAAATTGAAAAGAAATTAGAGCAGCGTTATTTCCAAGATTATGTCTTCTTTTGGCAATCATTTATCGACGATTTAAGCCTTAATCAGTACAGCTCACCTGCTGAGGGTGTGAATATTACTGATGTACTTGCTGGCTCAGAAGCACCGATTAAAAACATTATTGTGGCTGTGCAAAAAAATGTGCAACTAACCAAACTGCCGGTGTCAGAGAATCAAAAAGCAGCGGGTAAAGTTGCCGCTAATGCCGCTGAAATTGCAATGCAAACTAAAGCTAACAGAATTAAACGTTTTTTACCTGACGAAGCGCCTAAGTTTGACATTAAACTGCCAGGTTATCAGGTTGAAGAAGCGTTTGAAGATGTTATAAATATTGATGCTCAGCAATTAGATAACATTCAGAAAAACCTCAGAGAGCTCAATGTATATCTAACTAAGCTTGATAGAGGTGATCAGTTAAAGTCATCAATAAAAGATCAAATCAGTGGAAAAAGTAAACCAAGTTTCATTCGCCAACTTGAGTTCCAAAGCCGTGATCTACCTTACCCATTTAATAGCTGGTTATTAGATATAAGCAGAGATACCAGTAATATCACTAAAAATAGCGCTAACAGACACTTAAATGAGATTTGGAAAAGCCAAGTTTTACGTGAGTACAACGCAGCTATTGTGGGCCGATACCCTTTCTCTCCTTATGCACAAAAAGAAGTGAATATGAAAGACTTTACACGCTTCTTTGGACCAGATGGCACTATTGATAGCTTCTTCACTAACTATGTAGCGCCAAGTGTGGATATGAGTTCGAGTCCGTGGAAGTTTGAAAAAGACATTGGCATAAGCGCTGATACTCTAGCCATGTTTGAACTAGCCCATCAAATTCAAACCGTATTCTTCGATGGTGGAAGTGCAACACCTAGAATTGAGTTTGGCTTACGTCCGCTATCGTTGGATAAAACTACATCGAGCTTAATGATTGAAATTGACGGTCAATCAATGATTTACCGCCATGGCCCTTTAAGAGTTACTAACTTTGTTTGGCCAGGCGCAAGTGGACAAAGTAAAACGCGAGTTGTATTCACTCCACCTAATGGAGGCCGCTCAGTAAATACGACTTACCAAGGTGAATGGTCGCTTTATCGCATGCTAGATGAGCTTAGCGCTAAAAGAGCTAAAACACGTGAGGATTTAGAGTTACATTTTTCTCTCATGGGTAACAACGCAAAAGTTGAGCTATTGCCAAAATCAATTAGGCATCCATTTTGGAATAAAAGTGTAGAGAAGTTTTCATGTCCGACCCGATTATAAATATAGGCTACCTCGGCAAAGTCCCTAGCTTGGGGGACTTTGTTCAAGACAGCGTTTCGAAAGAATTTTCAGAGCACTGGGAGCAATGGCTGCAAGCAGCTATTGCTGTAAGCAAGGAACAGTTAGGCGACAATTGGCAAGATAACTACCTAACAGGTCCTGTATGGCATTTTGCTTTATCGCCAAATATTGTTGGCGATAAAGGCGTAATGGGAACCCTATTACCGAGTATGGATGCAGTAGGGCGCCATTACCCATTTACAGTGGCCAGTACATTAGAAGTTGCGCCGATAGAGGTATTAAATTCGGGCGTTTTCTCCTTAGAGTACGAAGACACTGTACTTAAAGTGCTCGATAGCTCTGTTGACCTTTTTACTTGGCGAAAAGACGTTGCTAAATCGATAAGCACCCTTATAGCGCCTAAAAAGCAGCTTAGTATTTCTCCCTCTAGCGACAAAAATAAAGAAGGTGAAGCATTTGAGTTCTCAGGTGATGAGCTATCAAGTGATGTTTTAAAAGACACCCTACATGCACTTTTATATAAAAAGCATGGTGATTATAGTGTTTGGTGGACACACGGTTCATGCAATATAAAGCCTATGATGCTTGTTACTTCAGGACTACCGCCTGTTAACCAAGTTGCTGCTATGTTAGATGGCCGATGGAAACATTGGGAATGGAATTACACACAGGTAAAAAATAGTGATTAGCAATTTAAGTACAAGTTACGCAATAACTCATCGCGGTGCAGTTAGGCAATTAAATGAAGACTCTCATGTTGAAATTAATAGCCATAACTTATGGGTAGTAGCTGATGGAATGGGTGGACATGAAGCGGGTGAAGTTGCAAGCCAACTAGTCGTAGATGTTATTAGAGCAAAAGTTGAAGAAAAGACACTAGCTACGCTTAGCGTTTCTCATATTGTTTCAGCTATTGAAGATGCAAATCGCCAATTAAATGATTACAGCGCTCAGTACTTAGGAAGTAAAACCGCGGGCAGCACAGTAACCGCCTTATTTATAAAAGATAATCAATATTACGTTTTGTGGGTAGGTGACAGCCGGGCATACATGTTGCGAAATGGCCAATTACAGCAAGTATCGCGGGATCATAGCCAAGTAAATGACCTTATCGATGAGGGCGTAATTTCAATCGAGGAAGCAAAAACGCATCCTCTTTCGAATGTGATTACCCGTGCAGTGGGCGTTACAGACGAAGTTAAAGTAGATGTAGTACAAGGTGAAGTAAATACTAATGATATTTTCTTGCTTTGTTCAGATGGCTTAACAGGCGAATTGTCTGATGAAGAAATATGTTTGTCATTAGAACCTAATAGTATTATTGATTCAGGTATGGCGCTAATGCATTCTTCTTTAGTAAGAGGTGCACGCGATAATGTTACCTGTATTATAATTAAATATGGCCATGAAAATTTTAGTAGCAAATCGGAAACATACAAAATTCAAGATGAAGCTACAATTCCACTTTTTACTAAATAATTATTTATTACTAATTATATAACTTTAAGTGTTAATTTATTTATATTGAAAGTTTATTGTTTATATATTTGCAATTATTTTGGTTTAAACACAATTGTAACTAGGCTTGTATTTTAATATAAAGAATGTAATATGAAATCCGCTCCACTTTATTGGAGTTTTATGGATAATTATTAGGACGACGGAATGTTTGTATTTGAAGAGTATATTTCCCCTATTTCTGAAACTGAGATCGCAGGTTTAGACCCTCGCTCGGATGTTTCTCCTACGTCGACTTATTACGCCTTAAAAGATTTAAGAAACCAACTTCGTGCCGCTGAAAGAAACGCGTTAGTAGACGAAGAAGGTATTTCATCACTTGCTCGTGACTGGTTACCTTTATTAGAGCAATGCAGTAGCGCAATTAAATCACAAAGCAAAGACATTGAGTATTTAGCGTGGTTTATTGAAGCTTTATGCCGAATTCACGGTTTTAAAGGGCTTGCTTTTGGCTTTAAAGTGGCCAGCCACTTATTAGATAATTATTTCGACGCGCTATACCCTACCCTCGATGCAGACGATGAAATTTCAGACAAAGTATCGGCTCTTGGCGGATTAAATGGCTCCGCAGGTGAGGGGACTCTTATTATCCCCATCAAAAGCATACTGTTAACTGACAGTGTTAGCTTAGACCCTTTTACATTTTGGGAATATCAACAAGGTTATGATATTTCAAGGTTAAATGATGAGAAAAGAGAGAAAAAACTAGCACAAGGCGCGGTCGATTTTGAATTAATCGAAAAAAGCGCCGCGGAGACAAGCACTGAATTTTTTGTCAACTTAAAGCAAGATATAGAAGAGGCAATTACTGAATTTGCCCAGCTTAGCGATGTGATGGATAAAGTGACGGGGCAGCCGCAACCTACCTCAAATATTAAACAAGCGCTTGAAGTAAGTTTGGCGGCCGTTAACCACATTGCAGCGGATAAACTTGTTGCAGCTGAACAGGCTCTCATCTCTGAGCAAACGCAAGAGCAACTCACTCAAAACGATGAAGAGCAAGATGCTGTTGAAGCGCCTAAAAAGGCCATTAACCAAGCAATTGATTCTCGTGAGAATGCGATAAATAAGCTTAAAGAAATAGCGGCGTTTTTTAGAAAAACCGAACCGCATTCTCCAATGTCATACACGATAGAACAAGTGATTCGATGGAGCGAATTATCGCTGCCTGAATTATTAAATGAATTAATAACAGATAGTGATGCTAGGACCGGGTACTTTAAGTTGTCTGGCATTAAGATCAGCGAAACTGAAACATAAGTAAAAGGAGTTCTCTATGAGTATCCATGATAAATTAAAACGAGTACGTAAGCCTCGCGTTCACATCACTTATGATGTTGAAACTGAAGGGACTGCGGTAAAAAAAGAATTACCATTTGTTGTTGGTGTAATGGGTGATTTTTCAGGTGATAACACTGAAGCATTAAAACCATTAAAAGACAGACGCTTTATTCAAATTGACCGCGAAAACTTTAACGATGTTTTAAAACGCATGAGCCCTTCATTAAAACTTGTTGTAGAAAATACACTGAGCGATGATGACTCTGAGTTTGAAGTTAACCTTAGCTTTAAATCAATCGATGACTTTGAGCCTGCAGCAGTTGTTAATCAGGTAGAACCATTACGTAAGCTAATGGAAACACGTAATAAATTACGCGATTTAATGACTAAGATTGACCGTTCAGAAGAGCTTGAAAATGTTTTAGAAGAAGTATTAAGCAATACTTCAAGCCTTGATTCTATTGCTAAGGAACTTAAGCTAGAGGAGACTGAAAAATGAGTGCAGAGCAACTAAGTACTGAATTAGAGTCAACAGCTGAGGCAAGCTCATCGTTATTAGAGCAAGCCATTGGTGCCACTAAGCAAACTGATGCAAGTCGTGCAGAAGAACTACTTAAAACATTAACTGAAGAGGCATTAAAAGGCACAGTTCAATGGAATAAAAACATGACTGTGACGTTTAATGAAGCAATTCAATTAATCGATCAGAAAATCTCAAAGCAGCTTAGTGTTGTTATGCACAGCGAAGAGTTTCAAAAGTTAGAAGGTTCTTGGCGTGGTTTGCACCACCTTGTAATGAATTCTGAAACGAGCTCAACGCTTAAAATTCGTGTTTTAAACATGAAGAAAAAAGAACTACATAAAGATTTAAGCAAAGCAGTTGAGTTTGACCAAAGCCAAACATTTAAAAAGATTTACGAGTCTGAATTTGGTACTCCTGGTGGCGAACCTTATGGCACAATTGTGGGTGACTTTGAATTTACTAATCACCCAGAAGATGTGGAAACGTTAAGCCTAATGTCGAATGTGGCAGCAGCTGGTTTCTGTCCATTTATTGCCGCTTCTTCACCGTCTTTATTCGGGTTTGATAACTGGGAAGAGTTGACTAAACCTCGTGATTTAGAAAAAGTGTTTGAATCATTAGAGTACACAAAATGGCGCTCGTTCAGAGACAGCGATGATTCACGTTTTGTATCGCTAACTATGCCTCGCTTCTTATCACGTTTACCTTACGGTGCAGCTTCTAAACCTGTAGAAGAGTTTAACTATGAAGAGTTTGAAGTTGAACCAAAAGCAGGCCGTTCAGTAAGCACTGATAATAGCGACTACTGCTGGAGTAATGCAGCTTACGCAATGGCCACTAATATGACCAAAGCGTTTTCGCAATACGGTTTTTGTACTGCGATACGTGGTGCTGAAGGTGGCGGTAAAGTTGAAGGCTTACCAACGCATATTTTCACAAGTGATGATGGCGATCCGGATCTTAAATGCCCAACAGAAATTGGCATAACAGACCGTCGTGAAGCTGAGCTAAGTAAACTTGGTTTCTTACCTCTGTGTCATTACAAAAATACCGATTACGCTGTTTTCTTTGGTGGCCAAAGCTGTCAAAAACCACAAATATATTCAACGCCTGATGCAACAGCTAATGCTGCAATTTCAGCTCGCTTACCTTACTTAATGGCGACGTCTCGTTTTGCACATTATTTAAAAGTGATGGCGCGCGATAAAATTGGTAGCTTTATGGAAGCGGAAGATGTTGAGTCATGGTTAAACCGCTGGATTCTATCGTATGTAAATGCGACCGAGGGTGGTGGCCAAGATATCAGAGCACGTTACCCATTAGCCGATGCAAAAGTATCAGTTAAAGAAATACCAGGTCAGCCAGGCGCCTATAACGCAGTGGCATGGTTACGACCTTGGCTACAAATGGAAGAGCTTACCTCTTCATTACGTCTTGTAGCTAAAATTCCAGAGATTGGTTAATTAACTAGTCTTTAGCGTTAAGGATAATGCAGTAAAATGAATCACGAAGAGTTTTCATTTATAAATCAAGACTACGCTTTTCACCAAAAGTCGCAGTCTAGAATTAGCGATAATGATGCTTTGCTTGATAGGTTTTTGAACGAAAAAAACTTAGACAAGGCACTGTTATTGTGGCTTGAAGGCTCTTCTGATTCTCCTATCTCTTGGACAAAAGAATCGCTTGGTCCTTATTTACAACGAATTATTGTTGAACTTGATCAGCTAATTTCTCAACAGCTAAATAGCATTATTCATGCTACACGATTTCAAAAGTTAGAAGCCAGCTGGCGTAATTTATGGTGGTTAACCCTCCAAACAGAGCAATACGACAAAGAAAATAAAGTAAAAATAAAAGTATTAAACTGTGATTGGGCAACCCTCTCTAAAGATGTAAACAAAGCGATAGATTTCGACCAAAGTTACTTTTTTCAGTTACTCTATCAAAGTGAATTTGATAGTGCCGGTGGCGAGCCTTTTGGTGTAGTAATTGGCGATTACGAAATTAGTAATATGTCATCTAATGGCACTATTTATAACGATATTGATACTATTAAAGAAATCTCGCGCACTGCAGCTGCTGCATTCTCACCATTTATATGTTCAGCGTCTCCAAACCTTTTTGGCGCAGATAACTTTTCTGACCTAGGGTACTACGCAGATTTATTCAATCAATTTGAGCAACCTGAATATGTAAAATGGCAAAGCTTTAGATCAATGGAAGAGGCACGCTTTGTTGGTTTAACGTTACCGCATGTTTTAGTCAGAGCACCCTACAGTAACGATGGTAAGCGCCATCAAGACTTTTATTTTAAAGAACAAATAAAAAATCCCGAAACAGATATGTTATGGGGTAATGCTGCGTTTCAGTTTGTATCAACAATAATTAGGGCTTACTGTGATAGCGGATGGTTTGGGCATATTAGAGGGATAGAGCCTGGTAAAGTGTCAAAAGGGCTAGTCACAGGGCTTGCAAAAGACAGCTTTGCAAACGATACCTACCAAAAAGAAGCTAAACCGCCATTGGATTTATTGGTAACAAGTAAATTTGAAAAGCAGTTCTCTGAACTTGGATTTATTCCAACGTCATCAGTTACTAATACTGAACATATTGTTTTTTATAGTAATGCATCGGTACAAAAAGCAAAAAATTACGAATCCAGTGCAGCTAATATAAATGCACGCCTTTCATCTATGTTGCAATACATTTTATGCGTATCTCGCTTTGCACATTATTTAAAAATACTTGCCCGCGATAGAGTCGGTTCATACATAAATGCGCATGCGTGCGAGCGCGACTTACAGTCGTGGATCAATAATTATACAACTGCGTCAGACTCAGCATCTGAGCAAATCAGAAGTAAATATCCACTGAGTAATGCCCGCATAAAAGTAAGTGAAAACAAAGCAAATCCAGGTCACTTTTTTTCTGTTTTACAACTACAACCCCATTTTCAATTAGATCAAATGGTCTCGAGCATTAAATTAATAACAGAGCTCAGTCCTCACCACAAAATAAAGGAATAACCATGAAGAAAATACATAGCTTGATTCGCGAGGGAAAACTAACTGAAGCACTATCTTTGTGTGCTACAGAGCTTCAAGATGAGCCTTTAAATTTTGATATAAGAAGTATCTATTCAGAATTACTTTGCATAAATGGTGATCTAGAAAAAGCAGACAAACAACTCGACTTTATGGTTCAAAAAAATCCTGAGTTTGCAGTAGGTGCTGTAAATCTTAGACATTTGATCCGTGCTCAGCAATCACGAATAGACTTTTACCAAGGTAAAGGGATCCCTAAATTATTTCATGATGCTGATGAGATAGACACGCTGTTTTTAAAAATGCATGTGGCATTGCTAGAGGGCGAAATAGACGAAGCTGCTGAGCTTTCTGCGCAAATGGAAACGTTAAGAGTTACAACGTTAAGTGATGCAGAGTCTGTGGCACGCGATTTGGACGATACATTAAACCCTTATTTAGAAGTACTAGGCACAAATGGCGAATTTTACTTGGCAAATTTTGATGAAATTGAATCGATAAAAGTAGAGCCTGTAAGTTCAGTATTAGAAAGCATTTGGCTACGCGTTGAAATAACGATTAAAGAAGGCCCTTCAGGCACTGCACATTTACCGCTTGTCTATGCCAATGCTGAATCGGATCTTGAAAAATTAGGTCAGGTTTCGGACTGGGTTGAACTCAAAGATGAATTCATTATTGGTAAAGGCATGAAAATGCTGTTTGTGAATGATGAAGCCATCACAATTCCTAATTTAAAAATTAATGCTGTAGAAGCAGCATAATTTATATTTGAGCAATAATGATAGAACATAAGCAGCAGCTTCAAGCATCTATTTTAGATAGGCTCATTGATGATGAGCCTGACTTTCAAGATGCACCATCGCGTACCGAAGGGATCACAATAAGTGAGCTACGTAAAAATGTGCGCAGAGATATAGAAGCACTGCTTAACGCCCGAATTCAATGGCACACGTGGCCTACACAATATAGTGAACTTGCTACATCGTGTTTATCGTACGGTTTACCTGATTTTTCAAGTATGTCGGTCAGTTCTCACGAAGGTCGAGCACTGCTATGCGAGACAGTTAGAAACACTATTTTAAAATTTGAGCCACGATTTTTAGAAGTTGAAGTATTTACTGATGAAGAAGTGCCGGTTAATCGCGTTTTAAACTTGCGTATTAATGCGCTTTTATACGCTGATCCTGAGCCAGAATTTATAAGCTTTGATTCTGAGGTAGAGCCCGTAAATTTAGGTATGAAGATTATTGAGGCATCATTATGAACGATGAATTATTAAAATATTACAATCGTGAATTAGCATTTGTGCGTCATTTAGGTAAAGACTTTGCTGAGAAATACCCAAAAGTAGCTGGGCGTTTAAAACTTAGTGAAGATCATGTTGAAGACCCTCATGTATCACGGCTTATTGAATCGTTTGCATTTTTAACAGCCAATATTAGACAAAAGCTAGATGACAGTTTTCCTGAATTAACGGATGCTTTATTAGGGCAGATGCTACCAGATTATCAAGCACCTATCCCTTCTATGTCGATTGTAAAATTAGAAGCCGAAAACCTTTCCACCGCGGGTGTTGTCATCCCAAGAGCAAGTGAAGTTGAAACTAACGTTGATTCTATGAAGCAATGTAAGTTTCAAACCTGTTACGAAACCTACCTTTGGCCCATTGAAATTACTAAAGCCCAGTTTGATAACAGCCCTTTTGTAGCGCCTAAGCCGCGTTGGCATGAAAAGGCAAAGTCTATATTTAAGTTAGAGCTAACCGGTGAATACAAGGGCGTTTCGCTTGCAGAAACTGGTTTAGAAAAACTTCGCGTATATATAAACGGGCAGTGGCACCATACTCTTAAAGTGTACGAACTGTTATTCAAACATAGCATTGGTATAGCCATAGATAATGGCGAAGAAGGCATTAAATACTTATCAAAAAACCAATTAAAAGCGGTCGGGTTTGAAACACACGAAGCGGTTGTGCCTTACTCTCAGCGCTCTGCTGCCGGTTATCGTTTATTGGTTGAAAACTTTACTTTTCCTGAGAAGTTTCGTTTTTTTGAACTTGAAGGTATACGCGGCGCATTACCTAAAAACTCCAACAAATGTGATATCTATATATACCTTGATACTGAGTCAAGTGAGCTTGAGAAACAGGTTGATGAGGATATGTTTTTACTTGGGTGCACGCCAATAATTAACTTATTTGAACAAGAACTTGAGCCAATTCGCCCTGAGATAAGTGAATACGAGTATCAACTTGCACCGCGTTACATGGACTCAGAAATTTCTGAAGTGATTGGTATTTCAGAGGTTATAGCGTTTGATCACAAAGGTAATAAACAAGTCGTTGCGCCATTTTATGGTCAAACTCATCCAAATTATCAAGGTCACGAAGACCTATTTTGGCATATAAGAAGAGAAACAGCGTCGTGGGCGGGCGGTTATGTAGAGTCTGGCACCGAGACATTTATGTCATTGGTAGATGCCAAATTTGAAAACAGCGCTATGGAATATGGTGAAGGTAACTCTGTTCTCACTGTACGCGCACATTGTAGCAACCGTAATTTACCTGCGAGTATGCCATTTGGCGACGATGAGCTTGGATTACTAATGCCAGAGCGCGGCGATGTAATTAAAAAAATTCGTTGTTTAGCGCCTTTTACACATGCAGTTAGACCCGTATTAGCCGATGCAACGCGCTGGCAGCTTGTTAATCATTTAACACTCGATACGTTTAGCGGTGAAGATGCGTGTAATAAATTAAAAGAAGTACTTCGTCTGTATGACTTTAGAGCATCGCCGCAAACCAAAGGGCTAATAGATAATATATATCGCGTTAGTATTGAGCCTGCAACCGCGCGTGTTATTCAAAAAGGCAGGGTAAGTTTTGTAACTGGCAGCGAGATAGAAATTACTTTTGCTAACGATGATTTTTCGGGCAGTGGCATGTTCTTTTTTGCCGCAGTGTTGGATCATTTCTTTGCTCAGTTTGCCGCTATAAATAGTTACACACGTTTGAGCTTGCGTTTAAAAGAGCAAGAGCAAATATATTATCAGTGGCCTGCGCGCGTAGGTGATAGACCACTACTATGATAAAGCAACTGATTGCCCAAGCTTCTCAAGTCGATTTTTATAAAGCGGTTTTCATTATTGAAAACCAGCTTAAAAAGCGTGGCTTAGATTATCGCCACGTCGGTTACGATAGCAACCCAAAGCAAGAACTAATAAAATTTACGGCTACCCAAAAGTTTGGCTACCCGGGAAATGCAATTACTAAGCTAGAAGAAACTGGCTTTGAAGATGGTCTGCACAAGGTCAATATGCAGGTTTCATTTATGGGGTTAACTGGCTGCTCTGGTGCATTACCGCAATTTTATAGTGAACTGGTTATGCAAAGGCTGCGCTATAAAGACACGACCATGCGCGATTTTTACGACATGTTTAATCATCGTCTGATCTCTTTGTATTACCGAGCTTGGAAAAAATATAAGCCTTCATTAAACCATGTAAACAATGACAAAAATAAAGACCCATATACCAAAATATTGGGGCTATTAAGTGGTGGCTATAATGAGCATCAGTTGCATTTTTCGGGTTTGTACAGTCGAAAAATTCGTAACGCATTTGATTTACAAAGTGTGCTTAGCTCATACCTAGGTTGCGAAGTAAAAATAAAACAAATGGTTGGTCAATGGCATGAACTTCACCAACAAGAGCAAACACGCCTTGCAAGCCAAGTATTATTTGAAGGTCAGCATGCGCAGTTAGGTGTAGATACCATGCTAGGTAAAAAGGTTTGGGATGTCTCTTCTAATATTGAAGTGCATATACAATCAAACGATCCAAAAAAAGCAAAACTTCTTTTACCCAAAGGGGCTTTGTTTGAACTCGCAAACAAAATTACTAAAGACTACGTTGGAAACTCAATTCAGTTCCGCTTAGTTATTGAAACTGACTTTCAGCATTTAGGCGCCGCTCAGCTGGCTAAGAATGACTGCCAATTAGGCGCAAATTCTTTTTTAGCGGTACAAAATAACAAATCAAAATCTAACCCTACTAAGTTATCGTTTAAGGGATAATTAAAATTAAAAGGAACACTGTATGTCTTCGATGACACTCAATAAATTAGTTGAAAAACTAAGCCCTGATTGCAGAAAAAGCCTAGAGGCGGCGGTTGCAATTTGTAATAGCAGAAGCCACTTTACAGTGGAGCTTGAACACTGGTTACTTGCCATGATTGAGCAACAACTAGATGATGTTAGACTTATTTTTGGCTCTTTTGACATTGATATTGAAAAAGTAAAACAAGACTTAAATCAATCTTTAGAAGCGTTTAAAACCGGTAGTGAGTCATCACCTAGTTTATCTGTACATGTTACTAGCTTATTAAAGCAATCTTGGTTAAGTACCAGTATTGAGTTTACAGATAATCAAATTCGCAGTGCCTACGTTATTTATACGCTTGTAAAAGACGATACCTTATCGAGCTTAGTAACCCGTTGCAGTAAGTTATTTAATAAAATAGAGCCAGGGCAGTTACTTCATGCGTGGCCAGAAATAGTTGCTCAATCGCAAGAGCGTAATCACTCAGTACAAAACACGGCTAGCCAATCGGCTACAAACTCTAAAACCCCGAGCCTTGACCAATTTACTGTTGATTTAACTGCTCAAGCAAAAGCCGGAAAAATAGATCCCATTTTAGGACGCGACTTCGAAATTCGCCAGATGGTTGATATTTTGACCAGACGCCGTCAAAACAACCCTATTTTAACCGGTGAAGCGGGTGTAGGTAAAACAGCAGTAGTTGAAGGCTTAGCTTTAAGAATTGCACAAAAAGATGTACCGGCCGTGCTGCAAAATGTGAAAATTCACAGCTTAGATTTAGCACTATTACAAGCTGGCGCAGGTATGAAAGGCGAGTTTGAAAATCGTCTTAAATCATTAATTAACGAAGTGAAAAATTCAGTTAACCCGGTTATTTTATTTATTGATGAAGCTCATACGATGATTGGTAGCGGTGGAGCTGCAGGCCAAAACGATGCTGCTAACTTATTAAAACCAGCACTTGCTCGTGGCGAACTTAGAACCATTGCTGCTACAACGTGGGCTGAATATAAAAAGTTTTTTGAAAAAGATGCAGCTCTAACACGCCGCTTCCAAGTGGTAAAAGTAGAAGAGCCAACGCCAGAAAAAGCAGTGGCTATGTTACGTGGTTTAGTGCCCGTAATGGAAAAACACCACAAAGTATTTATTTCTGAACAAGCACTCGAAAGTGCAGTGCACTTATCGCATCGCTATATTACGGCAAGGCAACTACCCGATAAAGCGGTGGCATTATTAGATACTGCCTGTGCGCGGGTGGCAATGAGCCAAGCATCTACACCAAACACTATAGAGCAACTTGTAAATCGATTAAGCGAAATAGAAACACAAGTGCAGATGCTACACCGTGAACAAAAAACAGGTTTAGATCATTCAGTGCAACTAGATACACTTAAAACTGAACTTGTAACTATTGAAGAGCAGTTAGCGCCGTTAACTGAGCAGTTTAAAGTAGAAAAAGAAATTGTAGCTGAGCTTAATCAGGCACTCGAGTCTATTAACTCAGAACAAGAAAATTCATCAGATGAAATTTTAGCCAATCTTAAGCAGAGTAAAGAAAAGTTAACTGCTTTTGAACATAATATGGTTCATTGGCAAGTGGATGAAGAGCTTATTGCACAGGTTATATCAGATTGGACTGGCATACCTGTAGGTAAAATGCACGAAGATGAAATACATGGCATTTTAAACCTTGCACAGCAAATGAAAAAACGTGTTGTAGGGCAAGACCATGGGTTAGATTTAATCGCTAAGGTAGTGCAAACATCTCGCGCCCAACTAGCAGATGAAAGCCGACCTAACGGCATTTTTATGTTGGCAGGTCCAAGTGGTGTAGGTAAAACCGAGACTGCACTTTCGCTTGCACAAGAAGTGTATGGCAGTGAAGAAAATGTCACCATTATTAATATGTCTGAGTTCAAAGAAGAGCACAAAGTATCACTACTGCTTGGTTCACCTCCTGGGTATGTAGGTTATGGCGAAGGTGGCATATTAACCGAAGCCGTAAGAAGAAAACCGTACAGCGTAGTATTGCTCGATGAAATGGAAAAAGCTCACCCTGGTGTACAAGATATTTTCTATCAAGTGTTTGATAAAGGTACAATTAAAGACGGTGAAGGCCGTGATATCGACTTCAAAAATACAATCATTATTATGACCTCTAATGTGGGAACTGATACCACCATGAGTTTATTTGAAGACGAAGAAAGTAAACCTAGTATCAAAGGTTTATTAAAAGCATTACAAGATGATTTACTCGCATCATTTAAACCTGCTTTTTTAGGGCGTATTAATGTAATACCTTACATTCCACTAAGTGACGATATTCTTACAGAAATTGCATCACTACAAATTGATAAAATAATTAAACGCGTTAATAAGCATTACGATGCTGAGCTTAAATATGAAAATGACGTAATAGAATATATTATTGATAATTGTCAAAATGCAGGGTCCGGTGCTAGGAACATTCATACCATTTTGCAAAATAAATTATTGCCTTTGTTGTCGGAAGTTTTACTTTCTAGCATGATTGATGACAAAAAAATAAATAGTATATCGCTATCAGTTAAAGATAATGAATTTAATATTGAGTTAAATTAAAGTTTATTTAATTTAACTTAGTATTAAGGTTGTTTCTTTATTTTTAGGGTATTATAATTTTGGTGCCTTAAATCACTACATGGAATTTTGAGACATTGTCTTCATCTAAGGAAAGGAATCTGAAGGCCTTTTCATTGCTGTATTAAAGATAATGATTTCAAAGGAATTTTTGGGAAACCAAAGTAAATAATCCAGTCTAAATGGATAACATTGTTTAATTAAAAGGAGCATTATCAAATGCAAGCAAATACATATTTAAAATACGGTTCAATCAAAGGCGAAACTACAGCTGAATCTTTCAAAGATTTAATCACAGTATTATCTTTAGATTGGAACGTAAGCCGTGAAATTAGCGCAGCAACTGGTACAGCAATGGACCGTGAGTCTAGCTCTACTCGTCTTGGCGACGTTACGATCACTAAACTTCAAGATAAAGCATCTCCGGATCTTTTCAAAGAAGCGACAATTGGTAAAGGCTTACCAGCTATTTTCCATATCACTAAACAAGGTGATAAAGTTGAAGAAATCATGAAAATCGAACTTACAGATGCGATGATTTCTAGCTATTCAGTGTCAGTACAAAACGATCGTCCTATTGAAACAATCACTATCAGCTACACAGAAATGATGATGACTGTTACTCCAACAGACGACAAAAATAACATTACTGCTCCACTTGTATACGGTTACAGCGGTGTTAAAGGTCAACAAATGTAATATTTGTTATCTTATAATGGCTCTGGGCTTTTGCTCAGAGCTTTTTTTGATCTTTAGGATGGGAAAGGCAAGGAATGCAAACAGCAACACAAAATAACAACGTAATTCAGATTAGCACCCCTGCTGGTAAAGATGCCCTCTATTTAACTCGTTTTGTTGCCCAAGAGGCAATGTCAGACTTATTTGTTATGTCTGCCAATATGTACACAATTGGCAAGCAAATAGCACATGAAGATTTGGTTGGAAAGCCAGTATCTATTAAGGTAAAAAATGCACAAGGCGGCGGTGAGCGTTACTATCATGGAATAGTAAGCCATTTGGTTTCAAACGGCAGCCGTACAGCTGATGTAGAAGAACAAAAAAACTATATAGATTACCAAGCAACTATCGTCCCGTTTGCAGCATCTATGCGCAACCGTAAAAACAGCCGAATATTCCAAAAGAAAACAATTAAAGAAATATTTGCTGACCTATTTGGCCAACACAATGTTGCCTTTAGCGATAAAACCAGCAAAACATACCCTAAATACGAGTACTGTGTTCAGTACCAAGAGTCAGACTTTGACTTTATTCAACGATTGCTTCAACAAGAAGGTATTTTTTACTTTTTTGAGCATACCAACAGCAACCATACCTTGGTATTAGCTGATGATATTACCGCTTATGAAGTGTGCGACGAAGCAAAGGTAGTTTACTCAACTGGCCATTTAAGCGAATCTCATGTATCACGTTGGCAGGGCGGTTTAAGTATTGCGCCAGGCAGCTTTAAACGCGTTGGTTACGATTTTAAACAGCCATCACGCTACCCAGATGGTGAGCAAGCTAATCCAGAGTTACCGACGCAATCAGTATCAGAAATTTTTGAATACACGGGCGAGCAAGAATGCCACCCGCGCGCAGCTAATTTAGCATCTGTTCAGCTTGAGTCATTACAGCGAGACATGAAGCTTTCTAGTGGTCGCAGTGATTGCCGCTCATTTACAGTGGGTAAACTCTTTAGCTTTAAAAAGCATGAAGACCCACGTCTTGAAGGTAAAACATTTGTTATTACCTCTATGATGACGTCAATAACGGTGCCTAATCAGTCTGGCTCTCAGCAGTCGTCAGTAGAAGAAGTGTACTCTAACCATTTTGAATGCGTACCCAAAGATATACCCTACAGAGCGCAAATAAATAAGAAAAAACCAGTTATAAACGGTGTGCAAACGGCAATCGTAACTGGCGACAGCGCCGATGAAATAATGATTGACCAATATGGTCGCGTAAAAGTGCAATTTGACTGGGACCGAGAAGGTAAAAAAGATTCAAAAAGTTCATGTTGGATCCGTGTTGCGCAAAACTGGGCAGGTAAAAAGTGGGGAGCGTTTTTCTTCCCTCGGGTAGGCCAAGAAGTACTTGTAGACTTTATAAATGGCGACCCAGACCAACCAATTATTAGCGGAGCAGTGTACAACGCAGATTTAATGCCTCCGTATGCACTACCTGGCGAAAAAACACAAAGTGGTATTAAAACACGCTCTACCAAAGAAGGCGGAGCCGATAACTTTAATGAGCTAAGGTTTGAGGATAAAAAAGGCAGCGAGCTGGTTTATATTCAAGCAGAAAAAGATAAGCAGCTTTACGTAAAAAATGACCAAAACGACAAAACAGATCACGACCATAATATTGAAATTGGCAACGATCGAAAAGTTGATATTGGCAATAATGAAACACTAAAAGTGGCTAAAAATCGCAGTGACGATATAGGTGAAAACGACACGTTAAAAGTGGGTAAAACACTTAATATTGAAGCTGGTGATGAAATAGTAATTAAAACAGGCTCTGCACAAATTAAAATGAGCAGCAGCGGTAATATAACTATAGAAGGCACTAATATAGACATTAAAGGCAGTAACGTTAAAGTTGATGGTAGCGCCATTACTTTATCTGCCGGCATGATTAAATTAAATTAGTGCAGTTATGGAAATAATAAATAGCTTTTATACAGGGCATAGAAATGGCATTAATAATAATGGTTACGTTGTATATTGCCGTTACGGTTTGCCGTATTTAATTTGTTTGCCAATAAATAGGCCTGATGATCCATTGCTAAATCCTGCATTAACGCATTTAAAAGCTATGGATGGTTATTATGCTAATCAGTTTTTAAGTAATTTACATAATGCTTTAAATAGTGAAGATACCATAGCTGCTTTATATCAGTACGCATTACAAAGCCCGGTATCAATTTCGGATTATAGTAAGGCAGAATTAGTTGATACCTTATCGGGTTTAGTTTCTCAAAGTAAATTATTAATTATTCCTTTATTTGATTAGTTTTATTGTCAAAAAGTAAATAAGACAAGGAGTCTTTATGGGTAAGCCCGCAGCTACAATTGGTCATATGCATGTATGCCCTAAAACCACAGGTACAGTCCCGCATGTTGGCGGCCCTGTTGTGGTAGGCTCAACTAATGTATTAATAGGTAGCATGCCCGCAGCACGTAAAGGCGATATGTTAGTGTGTGTTGGGCCACCCGACAGCATAAAGTCAGGCTCTGGTAGCGTAAAAATTAACGGTAAACCCGCAGCTCGAATGGGTGATGATAGCTCCCACGGCGGAAAAATTGTTGTTGGTAACCCTACTGTATTAATAGGTGGCTAACCTTGCTGTCTACTTACATAAGTAATCACCAAGCACAATTGCTTTGTATTAGTAAGGCGCAGTGCTGCCCGTTTACTTCTGTAGGTTATGTAAAAACACTTAAAAAAAAGCTGTTAGAAACAACGTGGCTAACCGCTAAAAAAAATAATACTCCTCAACACTTTACACAACCCGATTTAACTTTAATTAATACGTTAGTAACGAGTGAGCAAAGCCTTGATGTGACTGCGCAGGCATGTATAGAGGTTATGGCTAATTTACCGCAAACAATTAACCTGGCTTTTATAAACTCGTTGCTCAACAGCCCATCCCTGCATGGCGTAGCAAAGGCTGTTATTTATAAAGTTTTATTACAGCAACACAGCTTTAATTTAATTGCATTAATTGACTTAAACACTATTTATTTTGCATTGGCTAATAGCACCGAACAAGAGGCAACATCAGCCGAAACAGTGGCGCTTATCAGCGCATTCAACCCTAATGCAAACATACAAGTGCTAAAACATGTGTTTGATGAGCTATGTAAAAGTAAGCTTGTTAATTCACCGTTAATGTCGCTTTTTTTATTATCACTAAGTTGGGAACAAGTAAACGCATTAAGTAATTACGCAAGCAATGTTTTAACAGTAGATGACACGTTACATGTGCTATTACAAAGTGGCTATGTAAAGCTAGTGCCCTTAGCGTGTATGTCGTTAAACCAAGTAGAAAACCCAACAGCTATTATTGCCTTAATACGGCGAATGCTCGGTGATAAGCTCGATTTACTCGTAAGCTATGACATTCAAGTAAGTGCATTTAATGCTGAACAACAAGCACTAGTGGCTTTTAAACAGCAGTTACAGCAAAACTGGCCTAAATACGAGGAGGAGCTTTGCTTACAAAGGTTTGTAGCTGGAAAACCTCTGAATAAAAGGTTAAACGCAATAGAAATGTCGGCAATGGACTGTTATAGCCAAGCAATATTTAATTTGTATACCTACTACAAATCGATGGCTAAAAATGTAAAAGCAGAGGCGCAAGCATGAAGGCGTTTAATGTAAACGTAAGCTGTTTTTCTACGCCTTTGTCGCAAGACATAGATACACTGCTATATGCAGATACCCCAACTCCACCTAACGGTATTACTTGGCAATCATGGAATGCCTGTATTTATGATTGCATAGTAAAAGCGAAAGAACTTTTTGCAAAAGTAGAAGACTCAAACTTGCCACTTGTATGGTTATTGCCAGCACTTGCGTACCAAGATGAGCTAAAGCAGCTTTTAGCAAAAAGTTTTAAACAGTTATTCCCTGAGCATGTAGAGCACTTATTATTTTATGGCGCTGTTGGTGCTAATACGTTAGTGCAGTTGGCGGTGCAAAAAAAATGGCATAAGGCAAACGTGATTGCCATTGATGCTACCTATAAAGCCAATAAAAACAATGAGTGGGTATACTTAGGAGTAGGTGGTGCACTTGCGACTATTGAAACGGCTCAAATTGGCTGGATGCAAACTAGTCATGAATTTGCTCCTTCAATAGATTTTATAAAGCACGACCAACTAGGCGGTATATTTTCAAAAATTGCACAGGATAATAAAGACCATATAGATCTTATATTTGCACCTGGCAACGGCATACATCAGCAAAGTGATGTTTGGCTGACTAATTTACAATTGCTCAGTAATTTAATTAATGAGCATACACATTATGAATTACCTAATTACAAATTAGGTAAAATTGGTGCGCTTGAAGGACTCGTCAATTTATATCAATTGACCTCAAGCCCGGCTATTGTAAATCACTTTAAACATGCGTTAGTGATTTCTCAAGAACAATCAAAATACCAGGCCGCAGCATCATACTTATGGATAAGTGAGGAAGCACACAACTAATGCAAAGTAATACAGTTGTTTTACAAGGAACAAGTTACCCCATTTGCCTCGTTGCTGGTACTGCAAAAGCACCTGCAGGTTACGAAGCTGTTGTAACAAATACCAATGAAAGTGCGAATCGATTAGTTGAACAAGTTAGTGAAACGCTCACAAGTGATCCTTCTAAACGGATTGACACTATTAATCTACTTATAAGTATAGGTATTGAAGCATCTAAAGCAGACGACCAACGTAAAACTGCTAACTCGCTTATTAAAGCAATTGCTGCAGGGACTATTAAGTGTTTTCGTGAAAAAGTTAAGTATTCTATTCAAGTTAGTGATAATACTAATAGTAGCTCGGAGGATGAAAACTCTAACAAAAAAACTAAGACAACCGCATCGGGGAAAAGTGCATCACAAGCACCTGTAAAAAACACTGGTGGTGCGATTAATAACACCGCAAGCGAAGAGCCAATTATAAACCAAGAGTGCCGTTCAGATCCGGTATCAATGCTGTCGGGCGAAGAAATTCTCCCGCTTATCGACTTTACATTGGCGGGCAGTCGCCAATTAGTGTGGCGACGTTTGTATCGCTCATCTCATGCTGATGTGTGTACAACAATGGGTAATGGTTGGCGCCACGACTTTATGGCAAGCCTTACAGAGCATTACTTGCCGCCGCCAAAAGTGGGCCCTAAGCAAAAAGGCACCTACTGGTTAGAGTACCAAGACGAGCATGGCGCTAAACATAAATTTGAAAAGGTAAAACCTGGCCAATCGAGCTATCAATTAAGTAGTAACCTTGCGCTACATTACCAAACAAATGGTAAGCAAGTACTTGTAACGCCAGATGACCAACACCTTACCTTTAAACCAGGCGAAAGAGCGTGGTTGCTTGAAAAAATAATTAACGAAAAAGGCCAAAGCATCGCGTTTTATTACGATGCGAAAGAGCGCCTACACCGTATAGAAGTAAACAAAGTACGTGGCTGTGTTATTAGCTACAACGCGCAAGGTTTATTAAGCAAAATAGCAGCGTACTGCACCGATAAGAACAACAAACAGCAATTGCTATCGCCATTGCTTGCAAGCTATGAGTACGACGAAAACAAAAACCTTGTTCAGTCTACTAATCAGCAAAACGAAACTGAGCGCTACGCCTACAACGCCGCTAATTTATTAACAAAGCGTACCCGAGCCAGTGGCTTTAGCCATCATTTTGAGTGGGATAGCTACTCACCTAGCGCAAAATGTATAAAACAATGGGGCGATAACAATACCTATACTTACCAGTTTGAATATAACTTAGAGGCTGGAGAAACAACCTGTATAGACTCACGCGGTCATAAAGAGCACTTTGTACATAACGCACAAGGTAAGCTGGTAAAACATACCGACCCTAATGGCAATGTTTGGCAATATACATACAATGCGCAAGGTCAAAAGCTCAGTGAAATAAAGCCAGATAGCAGTACAACGCGCTATAGCTACACACCTTTCGGCCAATTAGAAACAATAACGCAGCCAGATGGTAGCCAAACCCATTTTGCTTACAACCAACTTGGGCAACGTGTATTAACTACCTTACCTGATGGCCAAACCATTACGCGTAAATACAGTGTGGCTGGCTTATTACAAAGCGAAACCTTTGGTGATGGCCGCACCACGTTATACAGCTACGATAAGCTCGGCCAGTTAACCCAGCATATTAATAAAAATGGTCAAATCACCAAGTTTATTTGGAACGAGCAAGGCGAGCTTTTAGCAAAGCATCTTAACGATGAGTTAATACGTTACAGCTACGACAGCCTAGGCCGCGTAAATGCCACACTGAATAACGCAGGCTTACTCACCCAATATAAATACAATGAGCACGGCCAGCTTACACAAACAATTGCCTTTGATGAAAACGAGCCTGAAAATAAACAGCATCAATACTTTAGCTACGACGAAGCAGGGCGGTTAATTAGCTCGCAAAACAGCAAAGGCGACACCACAGAGCAACACTTTGAAGGGCTAAGCCAACCGCATTGTGTTATTCAGCCCGATGGCAGCGCACTGCATTTAACGTACGACAAAGAGCGAAACTTAACAGCCATCGAGCGAAGCGACGGTCACGTATACCGCATAAGTTACGACGCGAACGAAAACCCAACACAAATAACCGGGTTTGATGGCACGCTACAGCAGTATAAATATGATGCCTGTAATCGCTTAGCCTCAGTAACGCAAAGTAATAAACGCCATGTAAAAATAGAGCGCGACAGCCTTGGCCGCGTAACTGCGCAGCATGCAAGCCTTGCAAGCGACTCACATATCGTTAATAACGCCAATTACTACAGCTATAACCTGCAAGGTAAAATTACGCGTGCGCATAACGCGCAATCAACACTTAAACAACACTTTGATAAAGGCGGCAGGCTACTGTGCGCCGAGCAAGTTAATAACCAGCAACAAGCGCATACCTTAAAATACAGTTACGACGAGTACGGCAGAAGGCAAACGCTTACGCTGCCAGATTCAACCACGCTGAAATACAGCTACAACCAGTTTGGCCAGCTAAGCAGTATTAACTTACTGCAAACCAATAGCAATGAGGTTGAGCTTGCAAAGCCGCTTGTAACATTAAGCTACGACAGCCAAGGTAATATTAAAACCCAGCAGTTTGGTAACAGCATAACCCTTACTCAACAGTTTGATGTATTTAACCGTTTAACGCAGCAACAGCTTACACACCCAGCACAAGCATTATTTGATACCTGTACGTACAATTACGACAGCGTAAACCAGCTGACTGCCCGTAAAAACGAAGGCGTAAGCAGCCAAAATATCAATTTTGAATACAACAGCTTGGGTCAGTTAATAAAACAAACATTGGCAAGCTCAGGTGCTGATACAATCACACACTACCAGTGGGATAGCTTTGGTAACCCGCAAAGTCAGACTGTTCAATCAAACACAAGCGATGCAGACCTTAGAGATACAGGCGAGCAGGGTATAGAACATGATGCAGCCAGTAATGAGCATACAGCCAGCTCTTCTATTGATTTTACACACGCCACCCATAGCGAATACAATGAGTTAGCGCCAAATAGTGGTGAAAGTAGTAGTAAAAATAGTAGCAATGCTGACTCAGTAATAAACAATAAAGGCATTAACAACACCACAATAAACAGTGCCACCGACGCCGACCGCCTAACACAATTTGGCGACAGCGACTTTTACTACGACGAGTTTGGTAACCAAATACGCGAAACCGGCAAAGGCATAAAAACCCGCCGTGAATACAACGCGTTTAACCAGTTAAGCTGTTTTAACAACAACGGCACGCTCACGCAATACGACTACGACCCTCTCGGGCGTCGTATCGCCAAGCACACCGAGCACGGTAAAATTGACTACATTTGGGATAACGACCAGTTAATCGGCGAATGCCAACACGGTGAATATACCTGGTATATCAACCTGCCAAATCAATTTCATCCAGTAGCACTAATTAAACAAGGTGAGGTGTACTACTACCACCTAGACCAACTGAATACCCCACGTTTTGTAACCAATAACAAAGCAGAAGTCGTATGGGAAAACCAAGCCGATGTGTATGGCTATGAAGAGCCACAATCAGGTGCTGACTTTAATAAAGAAAACAGCTTCACTCAGCCAATCCGCTTTCAAGGGCAGTATTTAGATGAAGAGAGTGGCTTACATTACAACCGCTACCGTTACTACAGCCCCAAACAACAACGCTTTATAAACCAAGATCCGATTGGCCTAGTGGGTGGAATAAATCATTATCAATATGCACCGAATCCGGTTAATTGGGTGGATCCGTTTGGGTTGAGTTGTAAGGAAGGGATAGCGACTGTCCTAAGAATAGGTCGTGGCAAAGATACTCATTTTGCTATTCAGATAAAAACTAAATTTGAGGTTACTAAAACTCATCAGCTAGGTGGAACTGATGATAATGGCATTAGTAGTAGAACTCTTATTGATAGCTACGATGAAGAGGAAGATTTTGCTGGCAAATTAATAGAAAAAGCTACGATAAAACTACCAAATGCGATTGCTGCGATTGATTTACAAAGACAGCTAATGCTCAATAGTGAAATAGCTCTTGATGCTGCTGATGGTGATCCTGATAATTTACAAACTCCTTTATATGATGCTGCTACTCAAAGCTGCCTAACGCATGTTTTCGATGTATTGGAGGCTGGTGGTATAGAAGGTACGCCAAAGAGTTCCTCTATTCGAGATAAATCAGTCCGTAAATTTACACGTGATATGATGAATGGGAAAATTGGCGAAGAAGAGGTTTCTGAAGTTGTGGAAGAGTTTGAAGATAACAAAGCAACTTGGAAGATTGATAGTAAAGGTAGGCCTATTTCAGTTGAGGCAACGTTAAAATCTACTTATCATGGTAAGCGCTCATCTAAAGAGAAAAAAGCACAAAGTGAAGCTGGTGGTGAGGCTAGGTTAGCTGATGATGATGGCGGTCATTTAGTTGGCCATCGCTTTATGAGTGATCAAGGAGAGAAAAACTTATTTCCACAAAACTCTAACTTTAATCGAGGTAGTTATAAGTCGATGGAAAACGAGTGGGCAGATTGGACCGAAGCTGGATATGAGGTCAAACTAAAGGTTTCGCTTGAGCCCCCTGGATCAGCTCGACCTACTGATGTAATTAGTGAATATGAAGTATTTGATCCTAAAAGTAAAAAAAGGGTATATAAAAAACGTCATAAGTTTAATAACCAAAATGGGCAAACTTATGTGCGAGTCCCAAAAGAAGTAATGCAAAAAATGTAGAGGTTAAATGTGAATATAAAAGATGAAGCACTCATGGATATTGCGCAATTATTTTTGCGCTGTTCTGATCTTATTGACTATGAGTGGAAGGAAGTTACTTTTGTTTTTGAGTTTGGCGAGGGGTGTACTTCTAACTCCGGCTTTTTATATGATGGTGAAGAGATTACACCTGCCGCAGCTTCAATTGAAGATGAACAATTGCTATTAGATAATACTTTAGAGCAATTAAGAGAAGATATTTATCAGCAATGCGGTGAAAAGTTCAATCAACTATTGTTTCAAATGGAGAATGAAACAAAGCGCTTTAAAGTAGACTTTGAATTTGATAATCCAAACCGGTGGGCTATTACACCTAGTAATATGTTCGAAATGCGAGAGAAACTTCGTCCTAAGTTTGACTGAGTTTTAACGTAATATTAATAAATACGTAGAGTATTATAATTAAGTCTAGTAACACTTTTATTAGACTTAAACCTTTTTAAACTGGGAAGTCGTAGATGAAACCAGGCAAAAAATTAAATTTTACTATTAATTCAAGTGAAAAAGTGTGTAGTCATTTACATGAATTTATTGATAAAGAAAGCGAAATAATTCCAAAACCATATATTATTGGTGTCAGTGCTGAACATTATACTCTGACTTGGTACTGTGAACTTTGTTGTCAGCAATATTCCTTGCCGACTCAGGGAGTATTTTTATTTGACTTTCCTGAAGATAAAGAAGAGTACGACGACCTTGCTTCTTTGAAAGAGCTTTATAGTTTTAAAGATTTAAAGTCATACGTTGATAGTTTACTTAATTTTAAAGTATCAGAAGTATGCGATAGCAATCCATTTTTAGCATTTGATAAAGATGAAGGCTCTACTCCAAAACACGTTAATCAAGAACTATTTTATTCGTTATCGAGATTAAACGATGAAAAAGTAGAGCAGATGGTAGAGAAAACATTAATGGTGCCATTTGGTACTGAGGTTGTCTTAGACGATTCAAATAACAAATAATTAGGAGACACACTTTAAATAGTAGGTGTCGATTTACTACTAATAAATTTTAATTTAAAAAATATAACATTAAAGAAAAGGATGTTTCGATGGCAGTAATCAGAATAACTCAATCTGTTGGGTTGGGTGGGATTAACAGTTCAAGTGATGTAAAAACGGTACAAACCGCGTTAAATAAATTACTAAAACTCATCCCGCCTACTCAAACTTTAATTGTCGATGGTCGCTTAAACCCTCGTCCAGAAAACTCAAAAACTATTGCTGCTATTAAGTTGTTCCAAAGCAAAGTATTAATCATGGCGCGGCCTGATGGAAAAATTAATGCTAACGATGTTACGTTTCGCAAAATCAATGAAAAGCTCGCCTTATTTAACTCTCAAAAAGCAGGAATGAAAGATCCTCAACTTTTTTTAAACAATGTAATAAAACCAACGCTGTTAAAAATCGGTTTATCATCAAAAAAAGCAGAAGTCTTATTGCTAGGTACAGCGATTCAAGAAAGTCGATTGAAGTATCGTCAACAACTAGGCGGTGGACCTGCGTTGAGTTATTTTCAGATAGAGCCTGCTACTCATGATGACATTTGGGATAATTACCTAAGTTATAGAGGAGAGTTAGCATTAAAAGTTAAAAGCTTAATGACTACTGAAGATAAGTTAAAAGAGCTAAAAGAGAATGATGCTTATGCATGCGCCATTGCTAGAATTCACTATTTAAGAGCGCCAGCTGCCTTACCTGAAGCTAATGATACTAATGCGCAGGCACAGTATTGGAAAACTTATTATAATACGCCACTTGGAAAGGGAACTGTGCAAGAGTTTATCCATAATTGGCAAACATATGGAGTAAGTATATGAATGTTTTTAAAGCCTTAATTTGTACTCTGCTATTAACGATAAGTCATACCGCTTTCGCGTCAGAATGTTTAAATATAAAAGTAACTAACCCTCTAAAAGTTGATGACAAAACAGGGCTATTGCAGTCATTGAAGTTTGAGCAAGTTAAATTACTCCACAAAGATAAATCAGGTATTTGCTTACCTACAAGGGATACTTACATCTTGTCTTTTAGTGAAGGGATCCCTTTTATTGCTACTCGATTAAAAGGTCATACGCCAGAAATAACATTGCTCGAAAAAGGCAAAAATTATTATGCATTAATAAAGTTTTATACAGGTAACAAATTGCAAGTACTAAAGGGATATCAAATCATCAACTCAGAGCTATACGCACTCCCTAATTTCACTTTAAGTAGTAATGTAAGCAATATTAGTATTGATGAAGGTGTTATTAGTGTAAAGAATACTAAGTTAGTTGAAGAGCACTCTATTGATTCAGTTACGCTTTATAACTTTGATTTATCAGGTGTATCAGTTAAGCATTAAGTAATGTATTTACTCAATAACTATAATATTGAATTGCCCAGGGCATTTAAAAAGCATGATAAAAAGTAACGTCGCAAAGTTTATTCTGGCTATTCCCTTGTTCTTTATTGTGTCATGTAATGCAGCTCAAAGTAGCTCGCAAATTATATTTAAATGTAATACTGATGAGCCTACACCCATTGAGCTGGTTGTTAGTAAAGTAGGTAATAAACTTCACTTAGATAAATTCATTATAAATGCAGCTACAGTTATTGATTCAGCAGATTTTAAAGCTCTAGAAAAATCAAGCTATCATCGCTCTTTGGTTACTGAACATAGTTTAACTTTTAATGGGGGGGAAAGTGAAGTTATAGTGAGTGATTACTATAGCGAAGAGTTTGATACAGTAACAAAAGAAAACACAGTCACACTACAAAAAAATGAAATAAAGAAATATTGGGTTTGTGATAGTACTGCTATTAGTAAATTAGCTTCTATTGAAGATTTTTAGCCAATTTAAAGTGCTGATCGCGCACACTATTTTATTAAGCCTTAGTTTTTGTGCTAATGCTCAACATACTGATTCATTAGAGCTTGATGGCTTTAGAAAAGCGGTCAATAGTGCTGACTATTTAGCTAAAGTAAAAGTTATTAAAGTGGAATATTTTCAATAGGTTGATGGTTCCCAAAGGCATGTTTTTACCGCTGATGTAGTTACTACCTATAAAGGCTCACTCATAAACAAATCTCTTATGAGATGTTTGTTGAGAGAGGTGAAGATGTAATGTTTAACTCGGCGCCCATTTACCTAGTATTTTGTAAGAGTTTAAGTGGGTCTTACTATTGGCCTGGTACTGGCTCAGAGTTTAAACCTACACATGATATTAATGCTTGGATAAATGAAAATAGACTTCGTATGTCTAGCTTTAACAGAGTAAATAAGTTCAATGCTGTAAATAAGCTTGAAAAAAGTAATTAAATTAAAAGGAGTTTTTTATGTTTGGGAATGAATACCAACGCCACAAAGAAAGACAGTTAAAAGTTCGACTTAGTCATGAAATAAATCAAGCAAGGCTATTTAAAGATATTGACAAACTTCCGGGGTTGACTGGCGCTGGGGTTATGTATATTGATTCAAGCTTTACGGTTGTAGAGTTGAGAGCTTATAGTGGCTCATCTTTAACTCGTCCGAAAATAGTACTTCGCGAACAACCAAAAAATATGAATCAGCAAGAGTTTGCAGGTCATTTGAAAAATAGTCAGAGTAGTGCACGAGAATCACGGTTAGTTGGGGAGGTTGCCGGTACAGTTTTAAGTTGTAGTGCAGCTGTGTTAGGCTGGATAGTCGTTTTTGGTAGTGCTGCGGCGATCCCAATTTCTGGCGGAACAAGTTCTGCCGTTACATATTTAGCAGTGGCTGCCAGTACAGCGAGTTCACTTCAATGCATTAACGGTGGTGTCAGAACCTATAACGAAAGCGTAAACCCTGAATTAAACGACTTATATGACTCTAAGGAATGGTATCAGAATGTAACTATGGCGCTTGATGTAGTTTCACTGGCTGGAGCTGCCGCTGCCGCAACTCTAAAAGCAGTTAAACTACTAAAAGCAAATACCAATAAAACTACTGAGGCTCTTCTAAAAGGCCTTTCTAGTAGTGAAAGAAAACGTTTAACCCAAGATATAATTAGGTTGAACCACCCTGGCGTTTCTAACCAAGTATTGAAGAGGATGGTCAGAAACGGACAATTTCCTAAGCGCTATAGCGGCGTTCAAATTACCCAAGCATTGAGATTACAGCTAAAGGATACTATTGGCGCATCCTTTAGTTTTGGGGGAAGTGCGTTATCTGGTACGGTGAATTCACTTGCAATTGGTATATATGAGGAGTTGAGTAAATAGTGTCTAAAAACGATGAGGTATTTCTATTATTTCCACCATGGAAGCTTTTACGTAGGTTTCTATTAGTAACAGTGCTCTTACTTTTGGGAACTGTATACTCCGGAATGACTGTGTTAACGCAATACTTTGATACAGAACCTGAGTGGCTGTTAGGCATTTTATTTTCTACAGGGATAGCATTTTGCCTTATAAATTTTAAAGTAAGCCAAGGCTCTTTTTTTTGCGCAAATATATTAAAATTCTATGCTTTATTTTTAGCTGTGATTTGCTTACCGGCTTTTATAATTTTAGAAGGTAATGGGTATTATATTGCAACAGTTATCAATATAGCCTTTATGTTGCTCTCTTTTTATTTAATTAAAGGAGAAAAATACCAAGGTCTTGTTAAATATCAGTATGATTTTTTTAAAGATATAAAAGACGCTCGTGCTGCTGTCGAAAAAGAAATGGCAAAAGGTAACCGAAGGAACAAAAAGTAATAAAATTTTATTTACCTTTATTCAATTTAGAACACTAGGGAGCTATAAACGCCTAAGCTAAGGCGCTATAGAAATGATATGGAACAACAAAACCAACAAACACTAACTAACCTTGTTTACGATATATACGAAAACCCAACCTTAATAGAAGAGCATCAAGTGCTTATCATGCCCTTGTTGAGCGATTTAGTTGCTAGTGCGCCAGCTGGATTTGAGGGTATGGCGACGATGATTAATACCCATATTTCTAATGGGTTTAAATTCAAAAATCCTAAAATACAAAAATTTGAACTTGAATCAGGGCTTTTAAAACTTAAAACATACTTTCAAAAAATAAACCTGTAATACCTACCTCTCTTTATTATTGAGCACCCTCATTTTTAATTTTAATGCAGCATAAGTGCTGCATTCGTTTTTTCTCATTAAGGATGATGTATGAGCCTTATTACCACGAGTATTTTAATGCTGTTTTTACAGCCTTTATTTGTATATTTAGCTCTTTTTAAAGAGTCTGAGCAAAGTGCCCGAAACCGTTCACTAGATAACGAAGATGCTATGTATCTATTTATAGCGCCAGGGTTAGCTGTATTTTATCCTGATGACTTTTGGCAGGCAGTACTTTATTTAGGAAGTGTATGCCTACTAGGTTTAATGCTTGCCATTATTGTAAAAAGCAAAGCTAAAAAACGATTAACAAGGGATGACGCTATCGGGTTTACAATTGCCAGTTTTTTATTTTTTTGGCTTATAAAATTAATTATTGCTGGGATAGGGTATCTTTTTAGCGAAAATGCCGCGAATGCTTCAGCGGCCGACATAGGCCATCAAGCTTATTCATCAACTTCAGGTGAGCTTTTAAACTGGGGGTATTTATATTATCAGTTTTGGCCAACGCTATACTTTTCACTATCCATGCTAACCACTTTAGTTATAAAAATAATTGAAAGCCGGTTTGATAAACATTCAATTTCAGACTCGCTGTTAATTTTGGGTGCAGTTTTAGCTGGCGTATCACCGTTATTTGGCAATGCTTTTATTTTAGGTGTGATAGCTAACTTTTTTATATTTTTTGTTGTGTGTACGGCATGCATAGAAATTGATAAAAAGAGCGACCCTTCAGCCGGTGCTATTAGTATTATGTATGCTTTTTTGCTTATGGGCGGCATCATGTTTAGTGGCATTGGTAAATTAATATATACACTATTTTATAATTAGATTAGTGATTGTTTTTTGATTAAAAAACATGCAGTATAATTGTACCTAATTAGACCCCTACTTTTTCAGCATAAATATGGCTGGTGTAATTAATTAGCCTTATATATTAAGTAGTTTATAGCTAGGCCTTGGGAGAGAGTTTGCTTTGTTTTTATCGCGCTTAAAAATTTTTGTATTGGTAATAGTCTCTATTGCCGTTGTTTTTTTTACTACATCACAGGCTTGTGCAGATATGTTTGGCTTTTTTAATAAACAAGAATTTTATTTATCGGCTCCAGTAAAAGGGCAGTTATTAGATAATGGGCAGCCAGTTGCAAACACTAAAGTGATGCGCTCACTTACCTATGGCGATGAATACGTTGATGAAACCACAACAGATGAGCAGGGTTATTTTACCTTCACAGAAAAAACAATAAAAACAGGTAAACCTTCTAATATGTTTGATAACGACTCGCTGGTTCAACATATTTATTTAGAAAACGGCACGCCAGAAGGGATTGTTCTATGGTACACACTTGTTTCAATTCATGAAGATAGCGATACACTCAAAGCGCTTCTTGCACACTTAGAGTGTGATATTGGCCAAGAGCCACAAACTTACGATATTCCAATTAAAGAAGATACAAGCCACACTTTTGCGATATACACATCATGTAAACTTTAACTATTTATTTAAAGGGAACTTATATGAATACTTTGACACCCACTCAAGCCGTACAATTAGCAAACCTTGCTTATAAAGCAAAAAGTATTAAAACCACTAATTTACTCAATCGCACACTTCATGCCTCTTTGCGCGACAATTTTAACTTTTCAGTTAACCCTGGCGCAGTACAAGGGGTAACGGGCAGCTTTTTTTCTCATTTATTTAATTTAAGCACGGGCTTTGCTTTAGTAGGGCATGGGCTTGGCGCGTATGAGGGCGATTCGGTTATAACTATTCGGGGGACTAACTCGCTAAGAGATGGATTAACCGATGGGCACTTTGGTGTGAGTGGTGGGTCAAATGGCAGTATGGTGCATGCTGGTTTTAATAAGACCTTTTATAGTATGAAGCCTGCGCTGCAAGAGTTTATAGCAGCGAATATTCAAGATAAAGTAACGGGTTGCGTTCATTTAGTTGGCCATAGCTTGGGTGGTGCGTTAGCGACGCTTTCTGCTGATTGGATCAAAGCTGAGTATTCACTTCCTGTAAAATTATATACGTTTGGTTCTCCACGTGTTGGGCTTGAAAACTTTTCTCGCGCAGCAACATCCAGAATCGATAAAATTTATCGCTGTACACATGGGGCTGACCCAGTGGCTAAAGTGCCTTTATGGCCTTTTTCGCATGCTCCGCACAATGGCCAAGAAATACGTTTAGATAGTGGACAAGGTTTAAAAGGTGCTGCTCATACTCTTGCTGGTACGCCTGGCTACTTAAACACTGCCAATAGCAATAATTGGAACAACTTAACTATACAAGCTAATCACTTTTTAAACATGCCTGTGCGTTTAAAATTTGAAGACAGAAATCAAGCATCATTTACCTCACATTGGGCAGATAAACTAGGTGCTGCATTAATTACCCTTTTAAAAGATGCAGGCTATTACAGCGCAGTTGCTGCCCAAGCAGCTATTGGTACTGGGCTCACTTTTTACGATATGTTGGCGCGAACGCTTGATAAAATAGCTAAAGCGTCAGCCTCGTTTGCAACACAAACCTTAGGTTTATTAGGGCATATGTTAGTGTTTGCAGGCAAAGTAATTAGTAAAGCGGTGGAGCTGACTTATAGCTTTATAAAATCTGTTTTCGACTCAACCCTAGGCGCTTTATACAGAGCTGCAAGAGAAGGGCTTAGCGGCCTAGACTAACCTTAATTTAAATCTCAATCTCGCTCTAACAAAATAGCACCACTTTGGTTTTCGCCTAAGTGGTCGTTTTTGTTATACATAGGGCACTTACTCATAGATAAACACCCACAACCAATACAGCCATCTACGCGGTCGCGTAGGCGCTGCATATACGCTATGCGCTCATCAAGCTGTGCTTGCCATTGCTTTGAAAGGGCTGACCAGTCTTTTTGTGTGGGAGTGCGCTGCTCAGGTAATGTGGCCAGGGTGTGTTTAATTTCATCAAGTGTTATTCCCATGGCTTGTGCGGCTTTTATTACCGCTATACGGCGCAGCACATCTTTTTTATAGCGGCGTTGGTTGCCGCTATTTCGCCAACTACGTATGAGTCCTTTTGTTTCGTAAAAGTGTAGGGTTGATACTTTTACGCCGCTGCGCTTAGCGACATAACCTACGGTTAGGTTAGCCTCGGTTAGTTTTTTTTGATCTATTGGCATTGTTTTAAATTTCCGGTTGACCTCAATATAAGTTGAGGTTTTAAGCTTCTTTCAACATTAAAAAAGGAGCTAACTAAATGCAACAAAAACTTAAACGCAGCACTGTTATTATTTACTCAAGCGCACGTAAAAATGGTAATACGCAGGCACACGCTAACAGCTTTGCTGAGCAAAACGATGTAAGGATAATATGCTTAGATGATTATAAAATAGAGCCATACTGCTACAGTAAAAACTATAAAAACGATGAGTTTTACGCAGTATTTGAAGCACTATTAAAGTATGACCACTGGGTGTTTGCCTCACCCGTTTATTGGTACAGCACCACGGTACAAATGAAATTATTTATTGATAGAATAACCGACTACATGGACGATGAAGCATTAAAACCAAAATTACGAACGCTGCGTAGTAAGCATTTTTCAGTGCTTTCTAATGCGTCATCAACTGAAGCGCCGGCGTGTTTTGTAGAGCAATTTAAAAATACGTTTAGTTATTTAGGTATGCAGTTTATTAATCATCACCATAAAAGTACCCAAAAGGTTGCTTAAATTGCAGCCTTTTTTGGTTGTCTCTGGTAGTTTAGTAATACGCTTAAAAACACAGGATTGTTTTATGAAATATTTACTAGGGTTAGTGCTGCTTTTTAGCCCGTTTATTAATGCTAATGAGCAACCAATTAACGGGTTTGGTAATTATTATAATGTACCCGAGCATGACAAAATTAATAGCTCTACGGTATTTAAAATAGCATTTGATGTTGCCGATGGCGCAAAAAAAGGCGAGCAAAATAATTCAATAAATTCGTTAGCGCGTTTTATTAACATGCATGTAGCGCATGGTGTAAAGCCTGAAAACATTCAACTTGCATTAGTTGTGCACGGCAGCGCAAGCGTTGATGTGTTAGCTAATAGCGAATATAAAAAACGCTTTAGTGCTGATAATAAAAACCAAGCGTTAATTAAGCAGCTACTTGCTAATAACACTCAGGTGTATGTGTGTGGGCAATCGGCAACTCACTTTAAAGTAACGCCTGAATTGCTCATTGATGGCGTAAAAATGTCGCTTTCTGCGATGACCGCGCACGCACAACTTCAACAACAAGGCTATACGCTTAATCCATTTTAATGACGCAAATAACAAAAAATATACTCTGCTTTGGCGACTCTAATACGTGGGGTTTAAACCCCGAAACAGGTAAGCGCTATGATGAAAAGACCCGTTGGACCACGCGGTTACAGCAACAGCTAGGCAGCGGCTTTACCGTAATAGAGTCGGGGCAGCCAAACCGTACGCTTGTGAATAACCCGCCTTTTACGGGGGAGCTTAATGGTATTCGCTATTTAAAACCCGATTTGCAGCAACATGCTTTACACACACTCATTATTGCACTTGGCACTAACGATTTAAAAAAGCGTTTTAACTTACCCCCAGCAGATATAGCCACCGGCCTTACGCATTTTATTGGCTCTATTAAGCAATTTTACTCGCTCGCTAATTTACCGAACATAATTGTTATTGGTCCTTTATTTATTAACCCTCAGCATGGGTTAAGCCGTATTTATTTAAACTGTGATCAAAAGTTACAACCCTTAAACGCTCTCTTTAAACGTGTAGCACACGAGCACGCGCTTAATTACGTTGATATATCACACCTTAACGCCCCCCTAGGGAGTGATGGTATACATTTAAATAGCCAAGGCCATAAGCAGCTTAGCGATATACTCAGCCACCTGGTTTTGCAATTATAATGCAAACAAATCAATAAATTAAAAACGTAATTTGCTTTAATTATTTTACAAGCTTGATTGCTTTTATGCCCAGATATGCAATTATTATTGCACCTGACTCACACACAGCTTCTTTAAAAAGGTGTTATGAAACAATATCAACGTAGGTCTTTAATTGCAGTATTAAGCGGTGTCGTGGTTTTTATTATATGTGCTAGCACACTGATGTACTTTGCTGCACAAAAGCTAAGTAGGCAGTTAGCGCGAGATTCAAATTATATTGTTCAACACATAGATGCTGCCGCAACAGAACGTAGAAAAATTTTAACCCGCCTAAATAACGCAAACGCTAAACAATGTAATAACAATACATTGATAGAAATGCGCCGCGCGTTGTTTGATGCACAATACGTGATAGATATTGGCTTTTTTACAAATAATGAACTGGTTTGCACCACCGGTGCAGGAAAGCTGGCAGCTACAATTACCGATAATCCTCCCGACTACATTCGAATTGATAAATACGATAATAAACCTGTGCGCGTAAGGTACGAACCGCAATTGTATTTGCTTTTGTTTAGTGGCCGTGCAATGGAAGTGATAATTGTAAGGCAAGGTAGTTACAATTTAATAGTCGATACGCGCGCTTTTAACGATAAAGTGATTGTGTCGACCAAATGGGAAGTACTTTATAAAAATACGCGCGAGACATTTCATTTAGCGGGGGCTAAAGGGGTTTATGAACAGGTTGAAAATAACGCATTTTTACCTTATGAATCAATTATTAAATGCAGTACCAATAACCCAGGGTACTGCGCAGCCGCACAACTACCGTGGAGCCAATTTTTTGATGATAATCAATTTTTATTGATTATTTCGCTTATTTTAATTTCGTTAGCGGGTGTATCGAGTGGACTGTTAATTGACTATAGCTTAGCGGCTAGGCGCTCAACTATTACGCGGGTGCGCAAAGGTCTTAAAAAGGGCTCATTTTATTGGACCTACCAACCCATTATTTGTTTGCAAACAGGTAAAGTGGTTGGCTGTGAGGCATTGGCCCGTTTTGAAGATAAATACGGGGTTTTATTCCCTGATCAATTTATTCCTATTATCAGAAAAACCAATTTAACGTGGCGCTTTACCCAAGCCATGATTGAAAAAGTACTTTATGAGCTAACCACCGTTGAGGCATTACCGCGCAATTTTAAAATTTCTATTAATATTTTTCCCTACGATGTAGAAACAGGCAATATTGCGCTTTTAAAAGACATACCTGCACTCACCGATTCGCGCTTTATTATTTGTTTAGAAATAACAGAAGACGAATACTTAGACTCAACAGTTGCCCATACCCACTTTAAAAGGCTGGTTGAGGCGGGCTTTAATTTATCGATAGATGATTTTGGTACGGGTTACTCTAACTTAAAAAACCTACAAAACTTGAGCTTTCATCAACTTAAAATTGACCGCACCTTTGTACAAGACATAACAACACAAGGCTTAAAGGCATCAATGATCCCCAATATTATGGCGTTGGTACGTAAGTTTAACTACACCTGTGTAGCAGAAGGCATAGAAACAAATGAGCAAGAAGCCATACTAAAACAAGCTGGCGTACATTACGGCCAAGGCTGGAAATATGCCAAGCCCATGGCACTTCGAGAGTTTAAAGCGTATTTAAAATTGCAAACGGTTTAAACCTGTTTTACCTCATACACGTATCAGTATGATATTTATAACAATGTAAGGTTTTAAAATGATTAAAATAATAGCCAGCGCATTTATGGTGTTAATGCTTAGTGCGTGCTCAGCTCAATACCCAAATCAGCAAATTACCGGTAAGCAGTTTCCTACCATTAGCGGCCAAAGCCTAGATGAGAAAAGCGTAACCATACCGAGTGATTTTAAAGCCGATAAAACCTTGTTACTTATTGGCTATAAACAAGATAGCCAATTTGACATAGACCGTTGGTTAATTGGCTTAGATATGACAGGGGTTACATTACCCACTTACGAACTGCCTACCATAGCAGGTATGGCCCCGCGTATGTTTAGTACATTTATAGACAGCGGTATGCGCAAGGGTATACCAAAAGAGCTGTGGGGCGGGGTAATCACTATTTATGAAGATGGTGAAGCTGTGCAAAAATTTACAGGTAATAAAAACCCAAACAATACTCGCGTTGTTTTAATAGATAGCAAAGGTAAAATTTTACATTTTTACGATAGGGGCTTTTCGGTCGAGGCGCTTAATAAACTAAACGAAAAAATAAAATAAAGGGAGCCAAGCTCCCTTTAGTATTAAGTGTGTTTAAAACGCATAACTTACACTAAAGCGCGTAGTGCGTGGCATAATATAGCGGCCATTTGGGGCATCGGCATTACGTGGGTCGCCCTCTGTTATACCTTGCTCATCCGTTAAGTTATCAATGGCCAGTTGTAGTTTTATGCCTTCCATAGGTTCTAAAATTAAACCTAAGTCTACTTTTTCGTAGCCATCAAGAGTCACCGTGTTTTCGTTGTTACCAAAGCGGTCATCAACAGCCGACAGTGTGCCATATAACGCGGCATACATACCTTGTAGCTCAAAGTCGTAGCTAGGTGTGATACGCACTTGCCACTTTGGCTGACGCTGAGATTCATTTCCTTCATTGGTTGGGCTTTGCGTAATTTCGGTTTCTTGTAGTGTGGTATTTAAATTAACCGAAAAACCCGCCTGATGATTAAAGTTATAATCAAGCTCAACACCGTACGCTTCGTTTGTTAAAATTTCTGCAGGTACACCTGGGCGGCGTACAAATGTATCGCCCTTAACTTCGTTAACAAACAAGGTAGCGTAAAAGTCTGTAGAGTCAGAAATTAGCTTGTAGCCAAATTCGCCTTGGGTTACTTCTTTAATTAGCTTTTCGCCGCCTTCATAAGCGCTAAAGTTATCTCTAAAGTCGTCAAAGTAAGGCATTTTATAACCACGGTTTACGCGTGCAAATACACCCATGTCATCGTTTATTGAATAGTTAATCCCCGTGGTCCACGATGTTTTACTTTCATCATAGTTAACTGTTTTGGTAATAATTCCATTAAGGCCTTCATCAACACTGTATTCTACTTCATGACTTTCGTGGCGCACGCCTGCATCTAATGTAAAGTCGTCGGCAAATTTGTATTGAGCTGTTACATAAAACGCATGGGTGCGCGCATCACCTGTTGAGCTAATATCGTAGTTAAAATCGCAGCCATCAGTGCTTTGATTACACTCAATGCCAGTTAGCGACTCGCCGCCTGCTTCTAGTACGTGGTAAGCCGTATTACCTAAACTCCACCAATCGTTTGCCGATGTACTGGCTGTGTAGTAACCAAACGTGGCTGATAAATCATCAAATTGCTTTGAAAACGCTAAATCGTTTGTAAATGAGCTAATTTCTTTAAGTACAACCCAGCGTCCAAGCTGTTGTATAGGGGTGTCGCTTGCGTATTCTGTATTGGTTACTGCACCAAATGCGGTTTGCCCATTATCGGCAACTGCACCAACCGTGGTTGCTGAGCCACTTGGCACCAACCCGTATGTATTGGCATCTCCTTTAGTTATATTAAAGCGGTCAGAAAATTGCCAACCATTATCAAGCTCTAACTTAATGCTACCGCCCGAAACATGCCCATCCCAGCCTCGGCCATCTCCTAGGTCTATATCATGTGCTTGTGCATCAGGGCCTGTGAATATTGTTGCTTGGCGGTTCAATGTGCCAAGTTGGGTATATTCTGCGTCAATCCCTTCAATATTAAGTGGAGTAGGTAAGTACCATGCACCATGGTCATCTGTTTGACGGGTATAAAAATTAAGCTCGCCGTTATCTAAATCTTTAGTGATATTAATGGTAAATTGGCTGCCTTTCTCAGAGGTAAAACCTGCATCACGAATACCCGGAGAGCTTTTTACATACCCGCCAACCATAAAGTATAAATCGTCAGTAATTTCACCACTAATAACAGCATCTACTCGTTGTAGGTCGTAATCAGATGTTGTGTATTTAAATAAGCCCTCGGTGTCTTCACTACCGCGCTTTAGCCTAAAGTTAGTTGTTAAACCCGGTTGGCCGTTTGATAAAACAGGGTTCGGCCCACCGCGTAAAGCCTCCATGGTCTCAATCGTTTCATCAATTCTAAAAAGTGAAGAGTTTTCTAAAAACGATAAAGTAGGGGCTGGGTAAACGGGTGACCCTTCAATACTTAGGGTTAAAAATGGGGCGTCACCGCCGCCAGGAAAACCACGTACAAATACATTGGCACCAGATTCACCCCCTGAGCTTTCTACCCAAACCCCAGGTACGGCTTTAAACAGATCGGCAGTGCTTTTAGGTGAAAGTTTAATAATTTGCTGGCTATCAATATTTGTAACAGCGTAGCCTGCATCTATTTTTCTGATGCCGACCCCGGTAGGTGTGCCCGAAACAACAATTCGCTCTACCTTGGTTTCTTGTGCTTGCTCTTGTGCAAAGGTGGCGTGTGAGCTCAAGGCTAAAGTTATAGCGCACGCTAATGTACTTTTTGCTTTATTGAATGTCATGTGTGATCCCGTTTTTAGTGTGTTAAACAGTGTGTTTTTTACTGCGCTGTATACAAATTTTTTATGTAAACAGGCTGTATATGATGAAACCTTAAAGATTAATGCAAACGTTTGCAATATTTATTTGTAAATTATTTATGAATTATATTTGTAGAAATATTGAGCGTAAAAGCCTAGGTATGGCTTTTTTAGCCTGTGAGGCAAGCCAGAAAAAATTAATAATGCTATATTGTCAGCTAGTTACATTAAACATTAGTTAATACAACGCGGCTCAGGGTTTTCATGGATAACAAAAAAATAAAATTAGCTGATTTAGCAAAGCTGGCAGGGGTGTCTACCTCTACGGTTTCGCGTGCTTTAAATGACAACCCATTAATAAAACAAGAAACACGCGATAAATTAAAACAACTCGCTAAAGAGCATAATTTTAGTTTAAACACCGCTGCAAGCCGCTTGCGAACGCAAAAAACAAATGTTGTTGCTGTTATCATTAACTTAGATGAACAAACCGAACAATCGATTAGCGATCCATTTTTACTTAAAGTGGTTAGCGAAATTAATCTTGCACTTAATCAACAAGGGCTAGAGCTTTTATTGTCTAATTCAATAATGGCACAGCACGATTGGGCTAATTACTTTATTAATGGCCGAAGGGCCGATGGCATTATTGTGGTTGGGCAAGGTAAAGATCAGCGCAATATAGAGGCGGCTGCTAAAGCGGGGATCCCTTTGGTTGTGTGGGGAGACCCTAAAACACCCAGTAATTACCCTATTGTAGGCAGTGATAACTACCTAGGTGGAATGCAAGCCACTGCGCACTTAATCGAACACGGTGCAAAAAATATTTTATTTTTAGGCGACCCAGAGCACGGTGAAATTAGCGAAAGACACCGTGGTTATGTGGCTGCGCTATCTACGCATAAACTAGAGCAGCACGTTGTTTCTATTGATATTACTAGTAGTTCGGCGTATCAAGAAATTAATAGTCTATTACGCGAAAAAGGGCTCTACTTTGATGCAATAATGGCTTGTAGCGATATGGTTGCCTTAGGTGCAATGAAGGCGTTAAAAGAGCGCTATGTCAGTATTCCTAACGATGTTGCATTGGTGGGCTTTGACGATATAGCAATGGCAGATATTAGCCATCCGTCGCTTTCAACAATTAAACAAAATACTCAATTAGCGGCTGAACTTTTAGTTAAAAAGCTTATGCAACAATTTATGGGTCAAAAAGTTGAATCTCAAGTTATTGATATAGAATTAATAACTCGTCAATCGAGTAAACGTTGATTTATGAATGATAGATACAAATTTTAAAACTTAAAATGCAAACGATTGCATTGATTTTTATTCTACACTAAACTCAACATTCACTGACACAAACACACACGCTAATTACCCAAAGGTGTTAGCTTTAATCGTTATGGCGCACTGCGTTATAAGTAAGGCAAGCTATGAGTAAAACAAAAATCACACTAGCAATTGCTGCAAGCTATTTTATTTTCGCAATATTATTAAATAGCGTAGGAACAGTCATTTTGCAGGCAATAAACACATTGGGCGTTAGCAAAACTGAGGCGTCTGTTTTGGAAGGGTTTAAAGACTTATCAATTGCGATAATGTCTTTTGTTGTTGCCTCGTTCATTCCTAGATTAGGGTATAAGCTCGCAATGTTAGGGGCTTTAGCGGTCGTTGCATTAGCGTGCTTAAGCACCGCACTGATCAGCGAATTTTATATGTTTAAAGTGCTATTTGCAGTGATAGGCTGTGGCTTTGCGGTAGTCAAAGTTTCTGTTTATTCGATTATTGGCCAAGTAACCGAAGATGCTAATAGTCACTCGTCACTTTTAAACACCATCGAAGGCATTTTTATGGTGGGTGTATTAAGTGGTTATTGGATTTTTACCGCCTTTATAGACCCAAGCCAAAGCAATGCGTGGCTCAATGTTTATTACGCGTTGGCTGCGCTTACTTTAATTGTATTACTAAGTGTTGTTATTGCACCGATTGCGCCTGCAATTGATAAAAATAAAACTGACTCTAGTTTGAGTGACTTTATAGCCATGCTTAAATTAACGTATCAGCCCTTGGTGCTTATTTTTATTATAAGTGCATTTTTATATGTCCTTATTGAACAAGGCGTAGGCACTTGGCTGCCAACCTTTAATAACCAAGTTTTACAATTGCCAGTGGCTATAAGTATTCAGTTAGCGAGTATTTTTGCAGCGGCGTTAGCGTTTGGTCGTTTAGTTGCGGGGCAGGTGCTTAAGCACATTAATTGGTTTTTTGTACTGTGTGGATGCTTAGTCGCCATGGCATTACTTATTATTATAACGTTACCCCTAACTGAAAACCTACCTAATACAGTAATCACCAGCCTATTTGATGCACCACTGGCTGCATTTGTTTTGCCCCTCATTGGTTTTTTTATGGCGCCAATTTATCCAGTGTTAAATTCGGTAATGCTCAGCGCATTAGAAAAGCACCAACATGCAGCCATGACAGGATTAATCGTTGTGTTTTCAGCACTTGGAGGCACAACTGGTTCAATGATCACAGGCTACGTATTTGAGCATTTTAGTGGTCAGCACGCATTTTACCTGTCGTTAATTCCCATTAGCTTAATTTTCATAAGCGTGATTATTTTTAAACAGCGCACCCGCGCCATTTCTCAGCACGCGGCCAGCATATAATTGATTTAGGATTGTTATGAATTTTTTTGAGAGCCAGTTATTTAAAGATGTACAGACCCAACATATTTTTGATGACTGTAAAACATTTGCAGATGCAACTGCACGAACCAGCTGGCAAAGTGCGTGTAAAAACTATGAGCAAGTAGCACCGCTTAATCAAGCCCAATTAAAAGAGTTTGTAAATGCTCACTTTATTACGACCCCCTTACTACGTATGCAAAGTGAGCCAGATACCGCAAGTGTTAAACACTACATTAACTCTTTGTGGCATGGTTTAAGACGGGCGGCTGATAAACCTAAAGCCGATTCTTTATTAGCATTAAAGCATAGCTACATTGTGCCTGGTGGGCGTTTTCAGGAAATATACTACTGGGATAGCTACTTTACAGCGCTTGGCTTAATTGATGCTAATAAACCTGAGATTGTTGAAGATATGCTGCAAAACTTTATCGACCTTATAAACGATTATGGGTGTATTCCAAATGGCAACCGCAGTTACTACTTATCGCGTTCACAGCCACCTATTTTAGCGCTTATGGTTGAATTACTATGGCAGCACGAACACAGCAAAACCAATAATGTAGCGTGGCTTGAAAAATGTGTTGATGCGCTTGAAAAAGAGTATGCGTTTTGGATGCAAGGCGCAGAAGAGCTTACTAACGAGAAAACGGCACTAAGGCGAGTTGTAAAAATGCCATGCGGTGGCAAGTTAAATCGTTATTGGGACGATGAAGCAACCCCTAGGGCAGAATCCCTGAGAGAAGATCTGGCACTCGCAGAGGGCTTAGCTGAGCATAAAAAGCCCGACTTTTATCGACATATACGTGCAGCGTGTGAATCTGGCTGGGACTTTAGTTCTCGCTGGCTAGCTGAGCCTAATTCACTTAGCTCTATACAAACAACCGATATATTACCCATTGATCTTAATTGTTTGCTTTATAACCTAGAAAAACAGCTTAGTAAGTTTAATAAGTTGCTAGGTAATAACCAACAAGCCGATTTATTTAGCGACTACGCAGCAGCTCGCCGCACACTGATTAATAAATACATGTGGAGTGAGCAACAACACTTTTTTGTTGATTATAATCATCACAAAGCGAGTCAATCTAAGGTGTTAAGCGCTGCCGCAAGTACTGCATTATTTTTTAACTTAGCGTCTGAGCAACAAGCTCAACATATTGCCGAGCGACTAAGCCGCGACTTTTTAAAGGCCGGTGGCATAGTTACTACCGTTACCTCTACATCACAGCAATGGGATAGCCCTAATGGGTGGGCTCCGCTGCAGTGGTTTGCTGTTAAAGGGCTTAATAATTACGGTTTTAGTGATCTTAGTAAACGTATAATGCAAAACTGGCTAACAATGGTAGAAAACGACTTTTCTGTTAATCAGTGCCTACTAGAAAAATACAATGTGTGCGTGCCTCAATTAAAAGCAGGGGGCGGAGAATACGTAGTACAGCAAGGTTTTGGCTGGACTAACGGGGTTACCTCACGCTTTTATACGTTATGTGAGGACTGATCAGAGCAGTATTTTATATGAAAATAATTCATTCATTATCATTAAGTTATTGTAACTATTAACTAAATATAATTGGTGATTGTTTTATGCCGTGTATGAATAATACCAAGGGCGCATTGTAAGTTGTTAATAAATTCGGTAATGTGGTGTAAACATTTCAAGGAAGAAATCTATGCTACAACCACACGCCGTTTTTGTAAAAACCACGTTTCAATCTTCTTTTCACTGTGAAAGCTACACAACTATATTAAAAACCATGCAAGCCATTTTTGGCGATATTAAAATGGACGACGTGATCCCTAAAAACGAGAAAAGGGACAAGTTTGATTTATTTTTAATTGATGGCGCTAAAAATAACTGGTTAGATTTACTGCCTGCCGACTTAATTTGCCTCGCTAAAAAGCATAAAGTTGTCTTATTTAATGTAGAGCCCAATGCCGTGTGCGAAAAAAACCTACTGCTAAATCATTTCAATGGTGTGTTTTATAAATCAGATGCACCAGAAACTATTTTTAAAGGGCTAGTTAGAATAACCGCAGGCGAGTTATGGTTTACGCGAAAGGTTATATCAAAAGCGTTTTCAGATATTCTCTCGGTTGCCTCTTCGTTTAATAGCCTACAAGAAGACATTACCCTCAAAAAAGGGGATTATGCGCACCTTACTAAACGTGAAAAATCGGTTATTCACTTAATTGCTCAAGGGGCGAGCAATAACGCCATTGCCGATAAACTTAATATAAGTGACCACACCGTTAAAACGCATTTGTACAGTGCCTTTAAAAAAACCAATTCTCGTAACCGTGTTGAATTAGCAAATTGGGCTCAGCGTTACATATCGGTTTTATTACCTATGGCTAAGTAGTTATAGCAATTTTTTAAAACACGATTGTTGTATACACTCATACAAAAAAGGCTACATTATGTAGCCTTTTTTGTTTTTAAATTATAGCCTTATACCAATTCGCTTAATCAAGTGTTATTGCGCATTGGTATTACGCTGCTTTTTGTGCCCACAACCCTCTATCAATTCCTTTTGTAATTAAGTCTGTGAGTGCTTTTTCAATGGCTTGGGTTACACATATGCTCATCGGTTCGTTATCACTAAAGCCGGCTTCAGCTTCGGCTAAGCGTTTGTAGCTTACGTACCTAAAAAATCCTGCACGCATTTCTTGGCTAAGTACTTTTTTGCTGGTGGCTACGCTAAGTAATACTTGGCCGGTGCGAACATCAACTGCGCGTAAATATATAGATATTGCATCTTCACGATATAACTCAGAGGCGCCAATACCAAAGTATTCCATTCCTAAACCGCCTGTTTTTACATTAGTATCGTAGCTAATAATACCGCCTTCTAAAATTATTTTAGCGGTTGTAAGGGGCGGTAAATCTGGTTGGTTAGGGTTGTCAGATTGGCCTGCACGTATAATTTTTCGCTCTGTTAAAATATTTTGTAAGCCTTCGCGTTCAACCGGTGTAAACCAATCAGACTCGTGTAGTGCTTGCACTAAAATAGAGTTAGCACCTTGCGTTACTGCAGTTGAAAACGAGCTAACATTAGTTTGCGGTTTGTATTGGCCTGTTTGATCTCTAAACGAATACACAGACACAGGGATACTGCCTACGGGTTTAGGTAAGTTCTTTAAATCACTAAATATTTCAGTGGGTTCTAATGTGGTGGCGACTTGCTGTGAGGGAGGGATTAAGTTTCCCATACTTGAGCAACCAGTTATGGCTAATAGAGTTATTGTTATGAGTATTTTGCGCATTATCCAAACCTCGGAACTTCGATTATCACGACAGAGTCATCTAATATATTGGTTATTTTTACTGTAATAGTATCGGTTGTGCTGGTGATGACTTCTATTTGATAATCGCCACTCATAAATATTGAGTCTTGGTCAAACAGGCTGTCTTCAATTTCTTCGCCAAACGCCATATCGGTAATTTCTCTTACCATGCGGTTTAAATACGTGCGCTCTAATGAGTCTTGAAATTGCTCTGCGTAGCCTTTTTCGATGGTTGGGGCTTTGTGTTTGTTTTGCGCTTGCGCTTTACTAAGCAGCATAGTGGCATTGAGTGGGTTACCACCAAAGCTTGGGTTGATTGGGGTATAAATTATTTCAGTTGCCGAGGCTGAAAAACTAAGTGTTGTTATTATTATAAGTGCTATTTTTTTCATTTTACCATCCATTTACTGCCATATCGGGTGACGATGTTGCCATATTTGAGCGTGCCATCGCGTCTATTACAGTGTAAACAGCTTGCTCAACGCGTTCGTCGAGGGGCGCTAATCTACGTCCTAAATAGGTTACATACACGAGTTGGTTATTCATAATTAGCGAAAGCTTTGTGCCAGCTTTTGGTATTACTGTTTCTCTTATTTCTATATTAAAACCGGCGGTTGAAGGGAGATCTCGCCAGTAATTTGAAAACTCGTAATAAAATTGATGGCCAAAACGACTAATGCTTCTATCAAGCAGTAAGCCATCTATTTCTAATTCTTGCGCAGCATTGCTTAGCGAAGAAAAAAACAGAAAAAAACTCAGTAGGTAGTAACGTAAGTGAATATTTTTTTTCATAATAAAATGGGGAGGGTTAACCTCCCCACCTCAATAATTACATTTGCGTAATTGTTGCTGTGTTGCCATCACCAATTTGCGTAACAGAAACCGTGCTGTCGTAGCCAATTACTGAGCCTTCAACAAGGTTATCGTTACCTACTTGAGTGACTGTAAACGATACGTTTTCACCGCCCACTAAAAAGGCTGACTGCTCAACGCCGCTTACCCAGTTACCTTCACCTTCTTGTGAAATATCAATACTGTGGCTACTACCTTCAACCATCATATCGACTAGGTTTAACATGCCATCTTGCGCAATATCGATTTGGTTATCGTTACTATCTAAAATACCCGCAAGCGTAACAACTGCCTCGTTTTGAGCACCACTTTGGGCAATGTCAATATCGTTATTGTTTGATGTAAGCGATACATCAGGGTACGACGATTGCACCAGCATGACGTTTTCATCACCAGATTGAACTAAATCTACATCGTTACCTGTGCCGTTAAAATTAGCAAGGTGAACAGAGTTTAAGTCGCCAACTTGAGTGGTTGAAAACTCATTATCAGAGCCAATTACACCCATGTAAGATTCGTTAAAGTCACCGTTTTGTAGTGAAGTTAGCTCGTTGTTATCGCCAATTAAATCGGCTGTCATTAAGTTTTCAGCGCCAACTTGCGTTGCTGCCACTTCGTTATTTGCACCTTCAAATAAGTTTGATTCAATTGTATTTAATGAACCTTCTTGATCTAAATCTATTTGGTTATCATCGCCAACAACAGCTGCAAACGTTACTGCATTTGTTAAGCCATCTTGCTCAATTTCAATTTCATTTGCATCACCAGAAATTGAACTAAATGCTACAGCGTTACGGTCGCCGTTTTGTTCAACATCAAGTTCGTTGTCGTTACCTTGTAAGCTGCTTACTTTAAAGGTATCCCAGTAGCCGTCTTGAACTAAATCAAGTGTGTTTTCATCGCCTGAAAGCATAGTGATTTCTGCTTCATGCCATTCACCCTGTTGTAAAGACATGATTTCATTTGCATTACCTTGCATATCCATGTTGTAGAACCAGTGGCCGCCGCTACCTTGCTCTACATCAATAAGGTTGTCATCACCGGTTACGATGTTAATCGCTTCGTTATTTACGAAAAAGCCTTGGCCAAATTGGCTAACAAATAACATGTTGTTGTTACCTGTTACCTCAGAAATAAACCCATTAGCAACGCCATCTTGCGAGTACACTTGCGTGTTGTTATCGCCAGTTGTTGTTACTTCGGCATAATTACCAAATTGGCTTTGCACAACTTCAGTGTCGTTATTGTTACCTGTGGTGGTCACAAGCATGGTATTGCTGTCGCCTTCTTGATAAAGAAACGCGTTATTTTCATTTGAAGTTTGGCTGAGGGTTAAGCTGTTTTCTAGACTCTCTGTAGATACTTGTGTACTTAGTTGCGAGCTAGACACTGATTTGTTTTGTGTATCTGCGTGTGAGGCAAAGCTGGTACCGACTGCTAATGCAACAGCGCAGCTTAAAAGTGTTTTATTCAACTTCATTATTATTCTCCTTGAAATAGTAAAATCAAATACCTTAAGTGTTATAAATTTTAATAAGATATTTTCGCTCAGCATGCCGTGCTGAAATAATGGTGTGATCCACTGTTAATTTGATTTTGTAAATCGTTTGTTATTACAAATGCTAAGTTTAAGCCTGTCATTTTTATTAAACATAAAGTGGCTAAACTTTTTTGTAAGAACACCTTCACTGTATTCTCCCCGGCGAAGGACTTAAATCATCTTTTTTTACCAATTTTATTTTTTAAGTATTTCAACAGGTTATAAAAAGTATCCATATAGGAACAATACTAGGAAGGAAAACTAGTAAAAATGTTTGGTCCTTAAAAAGGTAAAAATGGCGGGCGGTATTTCATAAAAATGACTGTGTTGTATGTTTTTTTGTTAATCAGTCTGGTTAAAAATGTTGATTTTTAGTTGTTTGTTATTTTTTGACTTGTGTAAATCCATATTTATTAGTTTTCTAGTTCTATGCCACGTGATCCTCTTGTATTTGAAGTTGTAAGTAAACTTACTTAGTACGGCTAAGTTAAACCAACTATGGATAGAACAATGAAAACAAAATTATCTATTATCACTCTTGCTTTACTCCCGTGTTTAGCTGCTGCAAAACTACCTGATGCAGGTGTTAAACACCCTGTTGTAGCAAGTAGTGATGCAGTAATTGTTAAATACAAAAAAAATGCATCAGCACAAATGCGTAAACAAGCGCGTTCGTTAGTTAAAGCAAAAATTTCAGATGTAAACGCTGATGAAATTGATGATAACTATAAGTCTTTACTTTCTGGGCGGTTAGCTAAGTTTAAAATTTCGGGCATGAGTACTAAAGAAGCCATTGCACGCTTAAAATCTCACCAAGCGATTGAATACGTTGAGCCTGATTACCAAGTAAGCATTGCTCAAACGCCTGATGATCCGCGCTTTGATGAGATGTGGGGTTTAAATAACGACGGCCAAACAGGCGGTACTGCCGATGCTGATATTGATGCAGTAGAAGCATGGGATATTTCGACAGGTAGCCGCGATGTTGTGGTAGGTGTAATTGATACCGGTATTGACTATAGCCACAGCGATTTAGCTAGCAATATGTGGGTTAATAGCAGTGAAGTGCCTGGAGATGGCATCGATAATGACGGTAACGGCTTTGTAGATGACGTGCACGGTATTAATGCAATTACCAACAGTGGTGACCCTATGGATGATGAAGGCCATGGTACTCACGTATCGGGCACCATAGGCGCAAGCGGTAATAACGCAACAGGTGTTGTAGGCGTTAACCACGAAGTATCGCTGGTAGGGTGTAAATTTTTAGATGCTGCAGGTAATGGCTCAACATCAGATGCAATTAAGTGTATTGATTACATGGTAGGACTTAAAAATGCCGGCGTTAACTTACGTGTATTAAATAATAGCTGGGGCGGTGGCGGTTATAGCCAAGCATTAGCCGATGCAATTGCCTCAAGCGAAGCAGCCGATTTACTGTTTGTAGCGGCAGCGGGCAACGACACCATAGATAACGATGTAAACCCGCATTATCCTTCTAACTACGAAAACGCAAGCGTGTTATCTGTAGCAAGTACGGATCAAACCGATAATATTTCGTGGTTTTCGCATTATGGTTTAACCAGCGTTGATATGGGCGCCCCTGGTAGCGCAATTTTATCTACTACACCAGGTGAGAGCTATGCGTCTTACTCAGGCACATCAATGGCGACTCCTCATGTAGCTGGCGCTGCAGCGTTAGTGCTATCTATTAACCCAGAACTTAACACGCAAGAGCTTAAAGAATTACTAATGAGCTCTGGCGATGCAAACGCTGCACTGCAAGGTGTAACGGTGGCAGGTACGCGTCTTAATGTTAACCAAGCACTTATTGATGCAGATCCTACACCTGGCTTTAAAATTTCAGCCGATCCACTTACGCAACAAATTGTAGCGGGCCAAGCTACAAATTACACATTTACCATTGGCTCAATTGCCCAGTGGGATGAAGAAGTAACGCTTGAACTATCATCAACATTAAGCGGCGCTTATTTGTCGGCTAGCACGGCTCGCCCTGGTGATGAAGTAATGCTTAACGTTGAAACCGACACTGATACACAGTGGGGTGAATACGAGCTAACCGTTACTGCAACAGCGGATGAAATTGTTAAACAGCAGTCAGTTAAATTAATGATTCAACCGGTAGGCCTAAACGACTTTACCTACAGCAGTAATGCAAGTGTTGATATTCCCGATAACTCGCCAGTGGGCGCCGTATCAGTAATTAATGTACCTGATGATTTAACTGTGTTTGGTACAACAGCGGATGTTGATATTACGCATACTTACTCAGGCGACTTAGTGGTTAAGCTAGTATCAGCACAAGGCACGCAAGTAACGCTACAAAGTAATGTGGGTGGTTCAAGCGACGACATAGTGAGAAGCTTTACGTCTGAGTCATTTAACGGTGAAGTGGCAACAGGTGATTGGACGCTACACGTTGAAGATACCGCAGCAGCCGATACGGGTACCATTAATACGTGGTCTCTTACATTAAGCGCTATTGGTGAAGTTAGCCCACAACCACCGCGTGCGGGTTTTGATGTAGAAACACAAGGTTTAACCGTTAACTTTACTGATTCAAGTACGGATGCAAATAACGATATTACACAGTGGAGCTGGGAGTTTGGTGATGGTGCAACATCATCTGATCAAAACCCAATGCATGTCTATGCAGCTTCTGGTAATTACGATGTTGTACTAACCGTAACTGACAGCGAAGGCAATACAAGCACGTCAACGCAAACGGTTGTAGTAAGTGATGTAGAGCTTGAGCTTACCCTTAAACGCGCTAATAAATCTCGCCTTGATACTATGCGTGTAGATTTAAGTTGGGAACGTGTTGGCGCTGAGTCATTAAGCGTATACCGTAACGGTGAGCTGGTTGATACCACATCAGACAACGGCCGTTACCGCGACTACGTACGTGGTGCTACATCACCATCGTACGATTACCAATTATGTGTAACTGAAAATGTATGTTCTAACATCATTACAGTGTCATTTAATTAACTACTCCTAAAGTGACCTTAAGCCCAGCACTGCTGGGCTTTTTTTGTTTTACGATAAATCTAATAAGCTCTTAGAATTTAGTTTTAACGGCTCACATCTAGGCTTTATTATACCAATGCGCATAACTAAATGATTAAGTACTATTGCGGATTGGTATTATACGGATGAGTTTTAAGCCAGTGCTCGGCGATTTGTTCGCGCGTGGCAAACCACACTTGCTCATGCGATTTAGCATATTCTAAAAACCGTGCAAGGGCTTTAATGCGCCCTGGGCGGCCAATTAAGCGACAATGCAGCCCTATCGACATCATTTTAGGGGCGTTTTCACCTTGTGGGTCGCCTTCTTCATAAAGCGTATCAAACGCATCTTTTAAATAATTATAAAACTGATCGCCGGCATTAAAGCCTTGCACAGCGGCAAAGCGCATGTCGTTTACATCAAGCGTGTAGGGAACTATTAACTGTGGCTTACCTTCTTTAATACTGTAAAAGGGTAAGTCGTCGCTGTAATCGTCGGCATCATATAAAAACGAGCCATTTTCTACCACAAGGGCTGCTGTGTTAGGGCTTGTGCGCCCTGTGTACCAGCCTGTGGGCTTTTTACCGGTAAGCGTTTGAATGATTTCAATGGCTTTTTGCATGTGCTCGCGCTCGGTTTGTTTATCTAAATGTTGATAATTAATCCAGCGCAGGCCGTGGCTTGCAATTTCGTGCCCAGCTTCAACAAAGGCTTTAGCTACATCGGGGTGGCGCTCAAGGGCCATGGCCACAGCAAAAATGGTGACCGGTATATCGTATTTTTTAAAGAGTTTAAGTAAGCGCCACACGCCTGCGCGCGAGCCATATTCGTAAATAGACTCCATGCTTATGTGGCGGTCTTCTACATGGGGAGCGCTGACTATTTCAGATAAAAACGTTTCGGCTGCTGCATCACCATGCAGTACACAGTTTTCACCGCCTTCTTCGTAATTTAATACTACTTGCACGGCTATACGGGCTTTATTAGGCCAGTTGGCATGCGGAGTGTGTGCACCATAACCAATTAAATCGCGCGGGTAATGTTTAAATTGCTCGCTCATGTTACTGCTCCTTTTTTACTGCGCTAAGCCAAGTGCCAAGCATTTCACGCTCTGCATCAGTCATTTTTGTCATGTTAGCCAATGGCATGTCTTTGGTTATAACCGCGCGAGTATGGATAAGTGCACTGGCTTTTTTTACATCAGCAAGTGAGTCGAGCTTAAAGCCGAGCGGCGCGGTTTGAAAAAGCTTTGAGGTAGGGGTTTCACTGTGGCACTGTGTACAGTGTTTATTAATAATATCCCACGCTTGTGCATCGCTTATACTTGCTTGTAGATCATTTTGTGCGTTTACAGAGCTACTTGGCCACGGTGCTATGGCTAGCATTAACGCAAAAAACGCGGCAATACCGCTTATTAGTACTGAAGGCTTATTAACACCTTGGTGCTTTAAATTAAAAAAGTGGCGTATCCACATACCAATAATAAAAAAGCCAATAAGCACTAACCAACCAAACTCATGGCTATAGGTATACGAAAAATGGTTACTTAGCATAATAAAAATAACTGGTAGGGTGGCGTAGTTATTATGGACTGAGCATTGCTTTGCTTTTAAACCCGGCGCTGAATCAGGAATGCGCCCAGCTTCTACTTCGCTTACCATGTAGCGCTGTGCAGGCATAATAATGTGATATACATTACCGGCCATACAGGTACCAATTAATGCACCAACATGAATATACATCGCGCGGTCACTAAATAGCTGATCAACCCCATACGTCCATAACGCTAAAAAGCCTACACCTAGCGCAATAAATGCCTTGCCGTTTTCAACAAGCGGGCTTTTACACAATAACCGATAAACACCATAACCTAAGCCTATAAAACCAAGTGATGCACCAATAGCTGCAAACTTACTGAGCTCACTTTTACTGGCATCAAGTAAATACACATCTGCGCCCACATAATATAACAGCGTAAATAACAGCGCGCCGCTGATCCAGGTTGTGTAGGCCTCCCATTTAAACCAATGTAGGGTAGAGGGCATTTGCTCTGGGCCATTTTGATACTTAGCCACTTCGTAAAAGCCGCCGCCATGAATAGCCCATAAATCGCCTTTTATGCCTTTATCTTGTTTCCATTGTGGCGGTGTTTGTAAGTTATTATCAAGCCACACAAAATAAAATGAGGCGCCTATCCACGCTATACCTGCTACCACGTGAAAGTATCTAAACACCAAATGAGCAAGCTCAAATAAATAGTTTTCCATCGGGTTATGCCTCTTCTAAATCGGGTGTGGGTGTGGCTGCAAACTGGGCTTGTTGGTCGCGTTTATACACGCTTTTACCCATAATGTAGGTTTGTTCAATACAGCGGTCGTCGCCTAGCATCATCATGGCAAAAAGCTGTTCGTGAAGGGTTTTGGCATGGCCAATTCTGAACTTTAAAAACGAGGTGGCCGCGTAATCCATTACAATAAAGTCGGCCTCACAGCCTACATTAAAGTTACCTATGGTGTTCTCTAAATCAAGGGCACGTGCGCCGCCTAGGGTGGCTAAATAAAACCCTTTAAATGCTGAGAACTTTTGACCTTGTAATTGCTGAATTTTGTACGCTTCGTTACCTGTTTGTAGCATAGAAAAACTTGTGCCTGCGCCTACATCGGTACCCATGCCGACATTTATTCCATGCTCTTCACATCTCTTTAAATTTAAAAGGCCCGAACCTAAAAACAAGTTAGAGGTAGGGCAGTGCGATATAGCCGCGTTGTTATCGGCAAGGCAGCACAGCTCGCGCTCAGATAAATGAATACTATGGGCAAATACCGAGCGTTTACGCACCATTTTAGCTTGCTCGTAAACGCCTAGGTAATCATCAGCCTCTGGGAATAACCCTTTTACCCATTCGCACTCGTCTTTGTTTTCAGATAAGTGGGTATGCAGGTAGGTGTCGGGGTATTCTTCTAATAATTGAGTACATTTTTGTAGTTGCTCTGGGGTTGATGTGGGCGCAAAACGTGGCGTTACTGCATAGCTTAACCTATCAACATTGTGCCATTTTTCTATCAGTGCTTTTGATTGATCGTAACTGGTTTGCGCGCAATCTGATAAGTCATCTGGGCAGTTTCTGTCCATCATTACCTTACCGGCAATCATACGTAAATTACGTTTTTGAGATTCGTTAAAAAACGCATCTACCGATTGCGGGTGCACAGTGCCAAATACCAATGCGGTAGTGGTGCCATTACGCAGTAGCTCATCTAAAAAGCGATTAGATATGTCTTTTGAATAATGCTCACAGGTAAACTTTTTTTCAGTGGGGAAGGCGTATTCGGTAAGCCAACTTAAAAGCTGCTCGCCATACGCGCCGACCATTTCGGTTTGCGGCAAATGTATGTGCGTGTCTATCATGCCGGGCATTACTAATTTACCATCGTGGCGAATAATAGTGGCTGACTTATCAATGTTTGGCAGTATGTCTTGCTCGTAACCAAGGTTAACCACTTTGCCGCTTTGAATAACTAACGCGCCTTTTTCAAAATAGCGATGGGCGCTTTCGCCTGCTATGGCGGGGTCGTCAACAAAGTCGAGTATGTTGGCACACATTACGGTTATTTTATTATTGTTGTGGGTGCTCATAATTAGCTGCCTCTGTACGTTGAGTAGCCAAATGGGCTAAGCAATAACGGAATATGATGGTGTTTTTGATCTTGTAATCTAAAGGTAATTTGCGCCTCTGGGTAAAACGCAGGTGTTTCTTGGTTTTCATAATAGCTGTCTAAGTCAAAAACCAGTTTATAGGTTGCAAATTCTACGTCTGTGTTGAGCCAGTCGGTAATTCGCCCGTCGCTATTTGTTTTACCTTGAGCTATTAATTGCCACTCGTTATTAGTGAGTAAAAACAATTGTACAGCTACATTTTCAGCCGGTTTGCCTGTGCTGGTATCTAAAATATGGGTAGTGATAGGGCTTTTATTCATAGCAATGACTCCAATCTTATTTTTGTTATTTTGGCTTGTTCGCCCGCGGCTATATTAAGCTCTGTGCTGCGGGTGTTGTGTATGCGCTGCTCAATAAGTTCAAGCATTTGCTCAGCACTTTTACCACTGGCACACACAATAAATATAAAGCCAAATTTACTGAGGTATTCTTTATTTAGCGCAATCATTTTTTTAAGGGTTTGCTCGTTTGCTTTACTCATGCCTGATTGTTCGTGCCCCGCTTTTTGCGCTGTAGCGGCGTACTTTTTACTTAATGTTGATAAATCGCCTATTTGCGGGTGGCCTTCAAAAGCGGCTAAATAATCGCTCTCACCTAGGCTATCCCAAACGCTTTGCGCGCTGCTAAATAAGTGATCTTTATTTTCAAATGGCATGATATTTAGCATACCGCTTACCCAGTTAGGAGCTGCGCAACAGTGCTCTAATGCTTGATGCGCTTGCGCTGCATTTAGGTCGTTAATTTTTAAGCTACTCATGCGTTTTCTTCCTCGTGCGTGCTGCTAATTAAGGCATTTTTAAGTGCACGCCATTGCAAGCCTTGGCGTTTGGGCGCATGGGTTTGCATAGCCTGATAAAGGCCAATTAACTGCCCGCTTATTGATATTGCTACTTCCATAGGGAGCTTGCCCGTTACATTTTCAAGCCCGACAGGGCAGGTCATTTGCTTTATTTGCTCGGTGGTAAAATCGCGATGGGCTAAGCGCTGTTTAAAGCGTTTTGCTTTAGTATCTGAGCCAATTACACCAAGCCAATTAGCATCAGCGCGTTTAATAATGGCTTGTGTAAGTGCAAAGTCGAGCTGGTGGTTATGGGTTAATATTAAGTAATTATTAGCCTTTGGCGCGCGTTTAACTTGCTCTGTTGGTTCTTCATCAACCACTTTTATTACGTTATTAGGAATAACTTGCGGGAATACATCGGCGCGGCTATCTATCCAGCGTATGCGCATAGGTAATTGCGCCAATATACCAATAAGCGCCTGTGCTACATGGCCTGCGCCGTATATGTCGAGGGTAAAGCGCTCGCATTGCATGCACTCAAGCATAACGGTGGCAGCTCCCCCGCAGCATTGGCCTAAATTTGCGCCTAGGTTAAATTGCTCTATCACTTGGGCGGCCTCGCCTTTGGTAAGTAGCTCGCGTGCTTTTTCTATTACTACGTATTCAAGGTGTCCACCGCCAAGGGTGTCGTAAATATGCTCGCCGCTTATTACCATTTTAGAGCCTGTGCCACGTGGGGTTGAGCCATTGGTGCCAAGCACAGTGGCAATAACATAATTAGTGCCGCTTTGTTCATGCTCGTTTATAGCTTGCGCCCAATTTTGCGTATGAAAACCCTGAAACGACTCATTTAAATTAGCCATGTTGCTGCTCCTTAAACCAGCTAGCAGTTTGCTCAATTGCATTTAATACACGCTCAGGTGTGGCAGGTGTATCAAGTGGGGCGGTGTATTTGTAATCGGCCACACTGCTTATAGCATTACGAATAGCACTCCACACACTAAAGGCCAACATAAACGGCGGCTCGCCAACCGCTTTTGATCTAAATACCGTGGTTTCTGGGTTGGCCGAGTTATATAAATTTACATTAAATTCGGCAGGGGTATCGCCAATTGCAGGAATTTTATAGTTAGCAGGGCCAAAGCTTGCAAGCTGGCCTTTATCATTCCATTGTAAGTCTTCGGTGGTAAGCCAGCCCATACCTTGCACAAAGGCACCTTCAATTTGGCCTATATCAAGTGCAGGGTTAATTGAGCTGCCCACATCGTGCAGTATATCCACGCGGGTTACGGTGTTTTCGCCTGTCAGCGTATCTACTTCTACTTCACTCAGTGCTACGCCGTGTGCGTAGTAAAAAAATGGCCGGCCTTCGCCTTTCGCTCTATCGTAATGAATTTTAGGCGTGGCGTAATAACCGGTTGATGAAAGCGATATACGGTTCATGTAAGCAAGGTTTGCAAGTTCGCTAAAGCTAATTTCGCCTTTACTAAAGGTAATGAGGTTATCTTTAAATACAATACTTTGGCTGTCTACTTCAAAGTGCTCACTTATAAAGTTTATTAAACGCTCTTTTATGGTATTTACCGCGTTTAGCGCCGCCATGCCGTTTAGGTCAGTCCCGCTTGATGCGGCAGTTGGCGAGGTGTTTGGTACTTTGTCGGTACGAGTAGCGCTTATGCTTACTGCGTCAAAATCAACGCCAAAGCCATGGGCTACTATTTGCGCTATTTTTGTATTAAGCCCTTGGCCCATTTCGGTGCCGCCATGGTTTAAATGTATCGAACCATCGCTATAAACATGCACAAGTGCACCAGCTTGGTTTAAGTGCTGTACGGTAAACGATATACCGTATTTTACCGGCGTCATCGCAAGGCCTTTTTTTATAGTAGGCGATGATGCGTTAAAGGCTTTAATTGCCTTTTTTCGCGCCCAGTAATCACCCGACTCCTCAAGCTGGCTTATCATATCTTTTAAAATATGCTGCTCTACTGTTTGATGATACGGCGTAGTGTCGCGGCCTTTTTTGTATAAATTAAGTTTTCGGATCTCAAGCGGATCTTTACCTAATTTAGCGGCTATGTCGTCCATTATTAGCTCGCCCATGATCATGCCTTGCGGGCCACCAAATCCTCTAAATGCAGTGTGGCTTACGGTGTTTACTTTACAGCGATTCCCTTTAATGGTGGCAGCTGGGTAGTAATACGCGTTATCGACATGAAACATTGCGCGGTCGACAATGGCATCAGATAAATCAGGCGAATAACCACAAAACCCATTTACGGTTACATCAGCGCCTTCAATTAGGCCATTTTCGTCAAACCCTACATGGTATTGGTTATAAAATGGGTGGCGTTTACCGGTAAGTTTAAAGTCGTCACTGCGGGCTAGGCGCATTTTAACGGCGCAGCCAAGGTGGTAAACTGCAAGCGCTGCAAGGCAAGCCCAAGGCGCGCCTTGAGTTTCTTTACCGCCAAAGGCTCCGCCCATACGGCGGGTTTCTACGTTTACAAAGCTAAATGGCTTTTTTAAAATTTTAGCAACTAAGTGCTGCACCTCTGTTGGGTGCTGCGTAGAACATTGCACATGAATCCCGCCATCGTTGTCGGGCTGAGCAAGTGCTATTTGCCCCTCAAGGTAAAAGTGTTCTTGCCCGCCTATGTGTATTTCACCTTTAAGTTGGTGGGCTGCATTATTTATGGCTTGCTCGCTATTACCGCGGTTAAGTGAGTGTGGCGGCCTTACCCAGTGCTCTTTTTTAATCGCTTCTTTAATATCAAGTATGGGGGTGGTTTGCTCGCACTCTATAACCACTAGGCGAGCAGCGCGGCGCGCAATGGCGTAGCTTTTGGCAACCACTACCAGCACAGGTTGCCCGTGATATTGAATTTCGTGATTGGTTAATAGCACATCCCCAGGGAATACTGGGCCAATATCAAGCTTACCGGGTACATCATCAGCCGATAAAATACGTTTAACGCCTGCCACTTCAAGCGCTTTACTTGTATCAATTGATTTAATAAAGCCGCTGGTAATAGGCGCAAGCACAGGGTAGGCGTGCAAGCAGCCATGGGGCTCTGGGTTATCGTCGGCGTAGTTTGCATGGCCACATACTTGCTTTATTGCGCTTTCGTGATACTTAGATTGGCCAACACTTCCACCTTGGGCTTTTAGTTTATCCATTTCAAAGTGACGCATGTGAAATCCTCGTAATGGCAATGTTGTTATTATTTTTACTGCTTGGCTGTGCACCGCAAAACTCAATACCAATACGCTGTAGCAAGTTTTTGCTTACCGTAGTGCGGTAATGCGCGCTGCTGCGTACATCGCTCATGGGAGCAAAGTCATCATTTATAGCACTAGCGGCATCTATAAACGTGCTTACTTGCAAGGGTTGAGCATTAAGCTTTTGCTCTATGTGCGCGGCGCGTTTGGGTATTGCGGCCATGCCGCCCATGGCGCAGCGGGCATTGCTAATTACGCCTTGCGTTTGCTCTATAGCCAGCACTAAACACACAGTAGATATATCATCTTCAAAGCGTTTTGAAATTTTATGACACGCAAGCTTTAACGAGTCTGGGCGTTTAGGTACGGTAATTTTGCTAATGACTTCATCGCTTTTAATGACTGTCTTTTTGTAATCAACAAAGTAGTCGGCCACGTTTATTGTACGTGTGCCTGCTGCGCTTAATAAATCTAAAGTGGCATTAAGTGCAATGAGTAAAGGGGCTGGATCGCCGATTGGAGAGGCGTTTCCTATGCTGCCACCTAAGGTGCCACTGTTACGTACTTGGTTAGAGCCAAGGCGTTCAAACAGCTCCTTAGACTCTGGGTAGTAATCGTAAAAAGCGTCTACAAACTGGCTGTAAGGGAGTGCTGCACCAATATGTAGCTCGCCGCTGTTATCGGTTAAAGTGCACAGCTCACTGGTTTGGCTAAGCGATATAATAATATCGGGCAATAGCATGTTTTGGCTAAGCTCAATGGCAAAGTCGGTGCCACCAGCAACCAAGTGTGCCTGCGGGTAACGCGCTTTAAGCTCAACAAGTTGCGCTGCACTTTGCGGTAAATAAAGCGTACGAGAGCCATTTTTTAAACAAGGAATGTCATCACCTATATTTAGTGATGCCTTAAATTGTGCCGCCATGGCAGAGTAAGGCTCATTTTTACGCTCGTAGCTATAAGCTTTTTCAACTGCAAGTAAAATAGGGCTGTAACCCGTACAACGACATAAATTACCCCCTAGCGCATGAATAGCGGCTTTTTTACCTGGGTAACTCGGGTTATTAATATAAAGCGCCAACATGCTCATTATTATGCCTGGGGTACAAAAACCACATTGCGAACCATGGCACTCAACCAACGCGCGTTGCACCGGATGTAAATCGTTAAGTGTAGGGTAAAGCCCTGTTGTTACAGCCTCTACGGTTACTATGTGTTTTGCGTGTGCATTACCTAATAAAAGCAGGCAGCTATTCATGGTTTTATAGTGCCAAACTGGCTCACCGTTTAAATTTAGTTTTTCTTCGCCAATTAAAATTGTGCATGCGCCACAATCGCCTGTTGCACACCCTTCTTTGGTGCCCATTTTCCCTTTTTTGGTGCGAAGCCAGTCCAAAATGGTGAGATTCGGCGCGCATTCTTCTACTTCTATTGGCGTGTCATTTAATAAAAACGTAATCACACAGACCCCCTTAACTTTTATAAAGCCCTGATATGTAAAGGCTTGGCGTATATTTTTTCTTGTTGTTTTTAAGCAGGTAAGAAAAAAACTTTTTCATCTTGGTAAGTTAATTGCAGATACCATGCCATTGTTGACCGCTTGGTCAGCTAAGTTTCTAGGCTAGCTTATTTAACCAACAAGCACAAAGAAAGGTTTAAATAATGGACAATAAATACCGCCTTACTATGCAGGGAATGACAAAGCAGTACCCCGGATGTATAGCCAACGACGGCGTAACAATAAAAATAAAACATGGTGAGGTACATGCCCTGCTTGGTGAAAACGGCGCGGGTAAAAGCACGTTAATGAAAATGCTTTACGGTGTAGTTAAACCTGACCAAGGGGACATGTTTTTTAACGGTCGTAAAATGGACATAAAAGAACCCGCCGATGCCCGCGAATTAGGCATAGGTATGGTGTTTCAGCATTTTTCGTTATTTGAAACCCTAACAGTTGCGCAAAATATCGCGTTAGCGCTGGGCGATTTAGCAGGGCATAGCAGCACACTTGCCAGCAGAATTAGTAAAACATCGGCTAGGTACGGCATGCCGCTGGACCCGCATAGGTTAGTGTCTACGCTTTCAACGGGCGAGCGCCAACGAGTAGAAATAGTCAGGTGTTTATTATTAGATATTCAACTGCTTATTTTAGATGAACCCACCTCGGTACTCACTCCGCAAGAAGTAGACGCACTGTTTAAGACCCTGCATTCGCTTAAAAAAGAAGGCTGCTCGGTGCTGTTTATTAGCCATAAGTTGCATGAAGTTATTGCGCTTTGCGACAGCGCCACTATTTTGCGCGCCGGCAAGGTAAGTGGGCATTGCATTCCTAAAAACGAAACCAGCGAATCAATAGCTCGCTTAATGGTAGGCGACAGCACCCCAATAAGTAACCAAACGCGCAGAGCGACTGGCACAGGTGATTTTTTAACAGTCGATAACTTATCAACCAGTGCGCAGGCGTTATTTGATATTGCGCTTAAAAATGTGAACTTTGCTGTACAACAAGGTGAAATAGTCGGTATTGCAGGGGTTGCCGGTAATGGGCAGGAGGAGCTATTAAAAGCGCTTTCGGGAGAGGAGCCGCAAAAAAATAGCAACGCAATAAAATTTAAAAATACCGCTGTTGATGCGTTATGCCCTCTAAAAAGGCGCAGGCTTGGGCTTGCATGCGTACCCGAGGACAGGCTAGGGCGCGGCGCAGTACCCGATATGGATTTAGCGCAGAATGCACTTCTTACCAGTTTTGATAGTGGTTTAGTTAAAAAAGGCTTTTTAGTAAAACAAAAAATTAGCCAACTCGCCGACAAAATCATTAAAAAATACAACGTAAGAACCCCCAGCAACCGTACTCACGCAGCAAGCCTTTCGGGCGGCAATTTGCAAAAGTTTATTATTGGCCGAGAGGTTGAGCAAAACCCACAATTGCTGGTTATGTCGCACCCTACTTGGGGTGTAGATATTGGCGCGCAAGTTGCCATTCACGAGGCAATTTTAACGCTGCGCGACGAAGGCTGTGCAGTACTGATTGTTTCAGAAGATTTAGACGAGCTCTATAAAATTTGTGACCGTATTGGGGCAATTTGTGATGGTAAGCTCTCACCTATTTTAAATACCGACTGTGTACCACTTGTGCAATTAGGGCAGTGGATGGCGGGCGATTTTAATCACGACACTAAAAGCAACACAGCAAAAATAACACCGCAAGGAGCGCTGGCATGATAAAGCTTGAACCCCGCGTAGAGCGCTCAAACACATGGAGTTATCTTTCTCCTGTTTTAGCTATTTTACTCACTTTAATAACAGGTTATGTGGTGTTTGCCTTACTAGGGCACGACCCGATTAATGCCTTATATACCTTACTCATAGCGCCAATTTCTGACTGGTACGGCGTTACCGAGCTATTAGTAATGACCATTCCAATTTTATTATGTGCCTATGGTTTAGCGCTGTGTTACAGAGCGGCGGTGTGGAATATAGGTGCTGAAGGGCAGCTACTTATTGGCGGCGTATGCGCCAGTGCCGTAGCTGTTAACTTTGTTGACTCTACAAGTGCCTTTGCATTAGGGCTTACATTACTTGCAGGTATTGCCGGTGGCATGCTGTGGGCAGGCTTAGCCGCGTTTATGAAATTACGTTTAAACACCAACGAAATTTTAGTCACCATTATGCTCAATTACATTGCCGTTAATGTGTTGCTGTGGTCAGTACACGGGCCATTAAAAGACCCATACGGCTATAACTTTCCTGAAAGCGCCTTATTTGGCGATAGCACCTTACTACCGGTTTTATTTGATGGTACTCGCCTTCATTTAGGGCTTGCATTTGCGCTATTAGCGCTGTGTGCCACATGGGTGTTTATTAGTAAAACCTTTGTGGGTTTTCAAATTCAAGTACTTGGGCTTGATGCATCGGCGGCCAAAATGGCGGGCTATAAACGTGCGCTTTTAATTGCTGGTGTATTGGTAATAAGTGGCGGGTTAGCTGGGCTTGCAGGGGCTGGCGAGGTGGCTGGGCCTATAGGGCAATTAGTGCCGCAAATATCCCCCGGTTATGGTTACGCCGCAATTATTGTGGCCTTTTTAGGGCGCTTACATCCGCTTGGGATCACCTTAGCAGGGCTGTTAATGGGGCTTATTTATATGGGCGGCGAAATGGCGCAAATAGAAATTGGCCTACCCAATGCCATTACCGGCATTTTTCAGGGCTTAATGCTGTTTTATTTACTCTCGTGCGATGTGCTTATTGGTTATCGCATTAAATTGTTACTGCCATTTAAACAACAAAAAACGCAGCTAACACCCATCGCACAGGAATCTTAAACATGGATTTAGAGGTATTCACAAATATTTTATACGCCACTATTCGCACCGGCACGCCTTTATTGCTGGTGGCTCTAGGTGAAATGGTATGCGAAAAAAGCGGCACACTTAACCTTGGGCAAGAGGGCATGATGTTATTAGGCGCGGTGGCAGGGTTTATAACCATGTACCAATGCGACAACCTCTTTATAGGCTTTAGCGTGGCTGCGTTTGTGGGGGTTATGGCGTCGTTAGTATTTGCGTTTGTAGCACTTAATTTAAATGCTAGCCAAGTGGCTGCCGGGTTAGCGCTAACTATTTTTGGCACGGGCTTGTCGGCATTTTTAGGCGTTGATTACGAGGGTAAAACCATTAATGCCTTACCCACTTTAGCAATTACAGGGTTTGAGCATATTCCGCTACTGGGCAAAGCGCTGTTTTCGCAAGATGCCATTGTGTATTTAAGTTGGGTATTAGTACTTGGTACTTATTTATTTTTTAAATACCACAGGGCAGGGCTTGCGGTACGCGCCATTGGTGAAAACCCAGGCGTTGGTAATAACTTAGGCTTGCCTGTAATGCGTACTCGCTATTTAGCCGTTATGTTTGGCGGCGCAATGGCGGGTATTGCAGGGGCGTACCTATCGCTTGCTTACACACCCCTTTGGACACAAAACATGACCTCGGGACGTGGCTGGATAGCACTGGCTTTAGTGGTATTTGCAAGTTGGCGAATTGAGCGGGTAATGCTAGGCGCTTATTTATTTGGTTTTGCCAGCATTATGCACTTAGTGGCACAGGCGCTTGGCTTAGCGGTGGATTCTAATTTACTGGCCATGCTGCCTTATGGTGCAACGCTTATAGTACTGATTATGCTAAGTAAAAATAAACAAAAACTAAAAATGTACGAACCCATGTGGCTAGGTAAGCCTTGGCATAAGGGCCATTAAAAATTTTATACAAAGAGTAACAATAAGCCTTCAACAGGATATTAAAAATACAACACGGAGAATAACAATGAAAAAACTAATAACAGCGCTTGGCGTAGCACTTAGCTTAGGGTTAAGCGCGAGTGCAATGGCAAAAGACAGCGTAAAAGTAGGGTTTGTATATGTAAGCCCGATTGGCGAAGCTGGTTGGACTTACACCCACGATGTAAGCCGCCGCTACCTAGAGGATAAATTTGGCGAAAAAATAAAAACCACCTTTGTAGAAAGCGTGCCAGAGGGCGCCGATGCAGAGCGAGTTATTACACAACTAGCCAAAAGCGGGCACGATTTAATATTTACCACCTCGTTTGGCTACATGAACCCGACCATTAAGGTGGCTAAACGTTTTCCTAACGTAAAGTTTGAGCATGCAACAGGTTATAAACGCGCTAAAAATGTGGGCACTTATTTTGACCGTATTTACGAAGGGCGCTACCTAACCGGTGTTATTGCTGGGCACATGAGTAAATCTGACAGTATTGGCTATATTGCCGCGTTTCCTATTCCTGAGGTAATACGCGGTATTAACGCGTTTACTTTGGGCCTGCGCTCAGTAAAACCTAACGCAAAAGTAAAAGTAGTGTGGGTTAATAGCTGGTTTGATCCTGGTAAAGAGCGCGAAGCTGCCGACAGTTTAATCGACCAAGGTGTTGATATTATTACTCAACACACCGACTCACCTGCGCCACTTCAAGCCGCAGAAGCCGCCGGAATATACGCCATTGGTTACCACTCAGATATGAGCGGCTATGGTAAAAAAGCGCACCTTACGGCGCCTGTTCATCATTGGGATGAGTTTTACGCCGAGCGCGTGCAGCAAGTGCTTGATGATAAATGGGAATCGCAAAATGTATGGAAAGGCATAGATGCCGGTATGACCCGCTTAGCGCCGCTGAGTAAAGACATTCCCGCCAATGTGGTTGCAGAGATAGAGGCGATTAAAACCAAAATTGCCAACGGCGAGTTTCATCCATTTAGTGGCCCAATTAACAATCAGCAAGGTGAGCTGGTAACTAAAGCGGGGCAAACAATTGATGATAAAACCTTACTGGGTATGGACTTTTATGTAGAGGGTGTTGAAGGGCAGCTTAAATAAGCGCCACTGTATTTAAATTAAAACCTGGGCAAGGCGTGTATACCTTGCCCATATTAAAGCGCTAAAAGGATGTTGACTATGTCAAACCAAGAAGCAATCTCAGAAGACATAATTTACGCAGTAGATGATAAACCAGGGCTGACCGAATCTTTTTTTGCTGCCCTGCAACATGTACTGGCAAGTTTTGTAGGTATTATTACGCCCACGCTTATTATTGGTGGCGTGTTGGGGCTTGGTAGCGAAATACCGTATTTAATTAGTATGGCGTTGTTTGTATCGGGTGTTGGTACATTTATTCAGGCTCGCCGTGTGGGGCCAATTGGCTCAGGGCTTATTTGCGTACAAGGCACCAGCTTTGCGTTTTTAGGCACTATTTTGGCAACCGGTTTTACCGTAAAAGCCACTGGAGGCGGAAACGATGAAGTACTTGCCACCATTTTTGCTGTGTGTTTTTTAGCAGCCTTTGTAGAGATATTTATTAGCTTTTTTATAGAAAAGCTTGGCAAAGTAATTAAGCCTGTAGTGACCGGTGTGGTGATCACCACCATTGGGGTTTACCTCATTAAAGTAGGTATGACGGACATAGGCGGCGGGCAATGGTTGTTAACTAATATGCCTGAAAAGTTTGCCTCGCCAAGCAACTTAATTGTGGGTTTTTCGGTGGTGGCGCTGGTGGTATTACTAAATGCTAGCAAAAATCAGTGGGTAAGGCTTACCGCTGTAGTCGTTGCCATGTTAGTAGGGTGGTTACTTGCACTTATTTTAGGTATAGCCAAATTTAAAATGGGCGAATTTGATTTAATCGCCATGCCATTACCTTTTAAATATGGTTTTAACATTGATTTTGGCGCCATGATTGCCTTTAGCTTTTTATACCTAATTACCGCCATTGAATCCACAGGCGATATAACCGCAAATTGCGCGGTGTCTAAATTACCGGTAAAAGGCGCAAGCTATTTAGCGCGTATACGCGGAGGTATTTTAGGCGATGGGGTTAACTCAATGATTGCTGCCGCATTTAATACGTTTCCTAATACTACTTTTAGCCAAAATAACGGCGTTATTCAGTTAACCGGTGTAGCAAGTAGATACATTGGCCTGTGGATTGGTGTAATTTTGATTATTTTAGGGTTATTTCCGGTGATTGGTGCCGTGCTACAAAATATTCCTAAACCAGTGCTAGGCGGTGCAACGCTTGTTATGTTTGGTACCGTGGCAGCCGCAGGGGTAAAAATTCTTGCAAGCGAAAAAATAAACCGTCGTAGCTTACTTATTATTGCGGTGAGCTTAGGTATGGGTCTAGGGGTAAGCTTTGTGCCCGAAATGTTTATAAATGCGCCTAAGCTGGTAACTGCTATTTTTGGCAGCGCTGTAACGGTATCGGGTTTAACCGCCATCGTTATGACGCTTGTTTTACCAGAAAATTATTCAGCAAGTACAGATCATCTTAACTAGACTAATAAAATTATAACAAAGGGATTAACAATGAAAATTACAACAATTAAAAAATTAGCCTTAGTCAGTGCTATCGCGGTGTGTTCAAGTAGTGTGTCGGCAAAAGAGCTGTGGTCAGATTTTAGTATAACCGCCATGACCGGCGCCGATTACCTCGAGCCGTTTTCGGGGGAGGAAGATGACAGAAGCGTAGTAACCATTGAGCATGCATCGGGGCATACATGGGGCGGTACCTTCTTTTTTATGGATAGATTAAGTAACCCCGATGAAGTATACGGAGAGCTAAACATAAACCCAACGCTGTACAAGCCACAAAACAGCTTTGTTAAAGAGGTATTTTTAGGCCTACAAACAGAATATGGCTCGGGCGATACCGATCAAAATAACTACTTATTAGGTGGCGGCGTATCGTTAGATGTACCAGGGTTTCAATATTTTAATGTGGCTTATTACCGTCGTTTTCAGGACGATATTGGCATAGAGCGTGAAGATAACAACCAAATAACCGTAACGTGGGGCTATAACAAGGGTAACTTTAGATACGATGGCTTTTTAGATATTGTTGACAGTACCGACACTATGTTTGGTAAAAGTGAAGGCGGTTTTAACTTTACCTCACAACTTAAATACAACATTGCTCCTATGCTTGGCCTAGACACAGGTCGCCTTGATGTAGGTATAGAATACGTATATTGGAAAAATAAGTTTGGTGTAGATGGTCAAACAGAGCACAACCCAAATTTGATGGTTAAATGGCATTTTTAAAACTTTAAGCGTTACAGAATACAAAAAAGGCTGCTAGTTAATGCAGCCTTTTTTGTATTCTGTAACGCAATAAAATTGACTTATTGTTAATAATGACACTGCAGTAACCCGCATCTTAATCGGTTAAGTTTTATTGTGAATTAATGAAATGTTAATTGCTGAATGTATTGATAATTGTTATCATTACGTAAAATAACTAATTATATACCACGTAATGACTCTGAAAAACACTTTAGCTCTGCCTCTAATTGCTGTCGCGCCATTTTACACTTTGGCTAACGCTAACAATGATATAGAAACAATAGTAGTGACCGCCTCTGGCTTTGAACAAACCTTAGCGCAAGCGCCAGCTTCTATTACTTTAATTAGCAAAAAGCAGCTAGAAAACCGCGCTTATAAAGACTTAACCGATGCACTTAACGATGTTGCAGGGGTTACGGTTACCGGTGGTGGCTCGCGACAAGATATAAGCGTGCGTGGCATGCCAGCGCAGTACACTGCTATTTTGGTAGACGGTAAAAAGCAGTCAGGGCGTGAATCACAACCAAGCGGCAGCGGTGGCTTTGAGCAAGATTGGCTGCCACCACTAGATGCTATTGAACGTATTGAAGTTGTGCGTGGGCCTATGTCTACGTTGTATGGGTCGGATGCAATTGGCGGCGTTATTAATGTTATAACCCGTAAAAATTACGACAATTGGCATGCTAATGTTCGCCTAGAAACCACACAGCAAGAAAACAGTAATTCGGGTGATGAATACCAAGGGCAAATATATGCAGCGGGGCCATTAATAAAAGATTTATTAAGCGTTAACCTTTCGGCTCTTTACCAAGAGCGTGAAGAAGATGAAATTGAGCGCGGTTACGGTGAAAAAGAGCTGACAAGTTACAGTGGTACACTGCATTTAACAGCCACCCAGCACGATGTGATATCGCTGGAATACAGCGAACACGATCAAAAACGTATTTCTACCTCGGGGCTATCGTTACCTAGTCGAAATAGCTCTAGCGAAACGAACAATAACCGCAGCACGTGGTCGTTAGCACATAAAGGTAGCTATAGTTGGGGCGCTGCGCATTCGTATATTCAACAAGAGTCGGTTGAAAACGAAGGCCGTGAAATAACCATCGAAAATACCTTAGCAAATACGCAGTGGTCAATTGCACTTGAAAACCACCATGTAACATTAGGCGGCGCATTTGAACAAGAAAAGCTTGATGACAAAACAACAAACGCAGCCACTATTACTAAAATAGATAACAAACAATGGTCGCTATTTGCTGAAGATGAGTGGAGCTTACACCCCGATTTTACCCTTACCACGGGTTTACGAGTTGATGATAACGAGCAGTTTGATTCGCACTTGAGTCCACGCCTATACGGAGTTTGGAATGTTAATGAGGCATGGACCTTTAAATCGGGCGTAGCTACCGGTTACCGAGCGCCAGATTTACGCGAGCTTAGCCCTAATTGGATCCAAAGCAGCCGCGGTGGCGATTTATATGGAAATGCTGACCTAGAGCCCGAAACATCCGTGAGTAAAGAAGCGGCTGTGTATTATGCTAACAGTGATTTTCAAACTAATATCACGGTTTTTCATAATAGCTTTGAAGACAAAATTAACACCGTTTTATGTCCTATCACAGTGTGTGGTGATGAAACCGACCGCTATAACATCAATATTGATAAAGCGGTGACTTATGGGGCTGAGCTAAATATAGAAACAATGTTAAGTGCAGATATTACCCTTGCAACTAGCTACAGCTATACTTTTTCTGAGCAACGCAGTGGCGACAATAAAGGCCAGCCACTTACGCAAATACCTAAACATTTAGCAACGCTAAATATTAACTGGGATGTAAGCGATAATATTAATACGTGGGCACGTGCTAATTACCGCGGTAAAGAAACCGAAGCAGCCTCTATAACTAGCCGTTTAACCTCAGCCCCTTCTATTGCAACAGCAGATATAGGCAGTGCGTGGCAAGTAAACGGTAACGTTAAAGTTATGTTTGGTATTTACAATATATTTGATAAAGCAACCAGCTACGATGAATACGGCTATGTAGAAGATGGCCGACGCTACTGGCTAGCTATAGATACAAAACTATAAGGGGTGTTTATGCCAAAGTTTATATTATCTGCTGTGGTACTTAGCTTTTTAGCTACGTACCCGGCTATTGCGCAAAATACACAATTAACAGCGCAAGATTATGTCGAAAAAGGCATGCAGTACGCTGATGAGTTTCCGGGGTTAACAAGCCTATGCGATATACAAAACCCGTTACGTGATTTAACAAAGCGTGTTCGTACTAATAATGAAGGTAAAAAGCGCAGTAAAAAGTTGGGTAGTAAACGGCGTTCATCAACGATTGAACCTACACAAGTGTTTGACAACCTTTATTATGTAGGTACTGGTGGAGTGGCAAGTTGGGTAGTTAAAACATCACAAGGGCTTATTGTTATTGATGCGCTAAATAACAACGAACAAGCTAAAAATTACATTGAAAAAGGTTTGCTTAAACTAGGCTTAAACCCCGAAGATATTAAGTATTTAATTATTAGCCATGGGCATGGTGATCATTACGGTGGGCAAGAGTACTTAGTTAATAAATACAAACCGCGTGTTGTAATGAGTGAGGTTGAGTGGCGACGCTTAGAACAACCAAAGCTTGATTTTGAAAGCCCACGTTGGGGCAAACGGCCAACAAGAGATATAAGCACAAAAGAGGCAGATACAATTACGCTTGGCGATACTAGCATTGGCGTTTATTTAACGCCTGGACACACCCCTGGCACTATTTCGTTGTTGTTCCCAGTATATGATAACGGCAAAAAACATATGCTAAGCCTGTGGGGAGGGACTGGGCTAAACTATGGGCCTGATATTGAGCGAATTAGCGCTTACAGTGTTGCCGCTAAACGTTTTGGCAATGTGGCAATGCAAGCCGGTGTAGATGTGTTTATATCAAACCACCCTAAACGCGATGGTTCGTTTGAGCGCATAAAGCAACTTAAAAATAGAGCCCCCGAGGCGGAGCATCCATTTGTAATAGGCCAAGAGCAAGCCTCGCATGGTTTTTCTATGTTGAGCGATTGCACTTACGCGCAGGTTTTAAAAATTAAAGGAGAGTAAGGCACTTATTTGCAAAAGTTTTTAATATTAGGGGTTAACCATTTAACCAATGTGTTGTAATTTGGAGTATCTATATTTACTTTTAACGCCAGATTAAAAGGAAGAATGATGAAACCCCTCATTTTAATTTTATGCTTGTTTATAAGCTGCTCAGTGTGGTCCGAAACCACTAAAAATATGCCCGTAGCAATAAACTGGTTACAGTTAATTGATGCGGGTGAATACACAAAAAGTTGGCAACAAGCCGATGCGCTATTTAAATCACAATTAAGTAAAGCAAACTGGAAAAGCGCCCTAAACACAGTGCGTGCGCCACTAGGTAAAGTGGCTACGCGAGAACAAATAAGTGCTAATGCTTACTCATCTTTACCTGGTGCCCCGCAAGGTAAATACCTTATTGTGCAATTTAAAACGCAATTTTCAGCAAGGCTTGCGGTTGAAACCCTTACATTAAGTAAAAGCAGTGGGCAATGGCGCGCGGTTGGCTATTTTATTAAATAACCAGCGTTCAATACCAATCCGTAATAATATATAATCATTTTCAGGGGCTAAACGTGTCGCTATCTGCGTTAAAAAATTCTCATTTAGAACAACTAAATAGCGAATTTTTTGCCTTGCTATCATCACGTTTACCCATCCTCAAAATAGATCACTTAATTATGCGGATTGGTATAAGTTAAAAAACTATTTTGCGTATTTATTAATATTAGAAAAAGCCATTAACACATCGCGGGCATAATTAAGCCGCGGGTGAGCAAGCGCCCCTTTACGCCACGCTAAGTACAAATTGTTTTCCGGCCCTTGCGGACCAAGTTTAATTAATCTACCCGATTGAATATCGTCATGACATATATAATCAGGCAGCACGGTATAGCCTACACCGGTTCTTACTATGCCGGCGAGCGCGCGTATGTCGCGGCAGCGGGCAATTATTTTTGACGTACAGCTTTGTTTAAATACAGTATCAAAATACTGGCGTATAAGCGGTAATTGACTGTCGTAACTGACCACCGGCAGCGTATTTAAAAGTGCTGGCGTAATGGTTTGTCCCTCTAAGCTTTGCGCTAATAAACGGTGCGCCACCAGTACTAGCTCTTCGCTGTCGAGCACTTCAAAGTCGTAAATTTTGTTATCGGGCAGGGAGGCTGTAATAGCCATATCGGCAACGCCGGTGTCGAGCGCTGAATAAATTTGCTCACGATTACCAGGCAGCACGACCACATCAACATTGCCTGCTTGTAACAAATTTGCCAGCTGTGCAGAGGCAACATAACTAATATATTCGGCGGGCCCGGCTAGTGTAATCGTTCCGCTCACATCGTTTGAACGGGTGCGTACAGAGGCGACTTTTTGCTCTATAGCATCAAGGTGATTTGCCACTTGGCCTGCTAAATCGTGGGCGGCATTACTTGGCTCTACACCTCGGTGACGCCGCTCAAATAACGATTTACCTACCACCGACTCCATTGTTTGTATATGCGCGGTTGCAGCCGGTTGCGACAGCCCCAAATTTTTAGCAGCCCGAGAGATGTTTTTACAACGATATACTTCAACAAAGGTGCGTAATTGTACAAAATAAGACATAAAACATTAGGTATCAGAAATCCGATGGGTAAAGCAAGATTAACTGAATTCTAGTTATTGTAAAGTGCGCGTACACTTGCGCTCGTTCAGTTAGACATTAAACGTTTTAATATTTAATTTATAAAATAGGTAATTAATTACTTGAAAGTTAACTATTAATTCCCATTTTATAAAGCAATGAGCACCAGGGGCTGAGCCCCGTAACCAAGTAGAGTACAAATATGTTAAATTTTGCATTTAAAAACCGCACCGAGATTTTATTCGGCAAAGATCAAATTAATGAGATCGCAAGCCGCGTACCAAGCCAAGGCAAGGTCATGTTTTTATACGGTGGCGGTTCGATCAAAAAGAACGGCGTATATGACGATGTAGTAAATGCACTTGAAGGTGTGGACTTTGTGGAGTTTTCGGGAGTTGAGCCAAACCCAACTTACGAAACACTTTCAAAAGCTGTAGAAATTGTGAAAGAGCAAAACGTTAGCTTTATATTAGCTGTAGGCGGCGGTAGTGTTATCGACGGCGCTAAATACGTAGCGGCAGCAGCAAAATACGAAGGCGACGGCTGGGATATTTTAGTTAATGGCGCAGAAGTAAAAAGTGCATTACCTATTGGCGCGGTATTAACGCTTCCGGCTACAGGCTCAGAAAGCAACGGTAACTCGGTTGTTACCCGTAAAGAAACCCAGCAAAAACGTGCCTTTGGTACGCCAATAGTGCAACCGCAATTTGCCGTGCTTGATCCTACGTATACATTCTCACTGCCAACTCGCCAAATTTCTAACGGTGTAGTTGATGCGTTTGTACATGTTATTGAGCAATACTTAACGTACCCAGTTAATGCGCCACTGCAAGACCGTTTTGCTGAAGGCATTTTATCTACGCTAATTGAGCAAGGCCCTAAAGCCCTTGAAAACCCAGAAGATTACGATGTTCGTGCAAACGTAATGTGGTCGGCAACGATGGCACTAAATGGCTTAATTGGCCAAGGCGTACCGCAAGATTGGTCTACGCATATGATTGGCCACGAGCTAACAGCGCTTTATAGCTTAGATCACGCTGTAACACTTGCAATTGTATTACCGCCGCTTATGTTTGTTCAGCAAGAGCAAAAACGCGCTAAAATTATTCAGTTAGGTGAGCGTGTATTTGGCCTTGATATGCAAGACAAAAACGAGCTGATTGATGCAACCATTAAACATACTCAAGACTTTTTTGAGCAAATGGGCATTAAAACAAAACTTGGCGATTACGACCTAGGTGAAGACGCGGTTGAAGCCGTTGCCAACAACCTTGAGCGTAACGGCATGACAGCCCTTGGCGAACATGGCGATATTGACATAGCTAAAGCGAAGAAAATTTTAAGCCTAGCGCTTTAATTTAATTGTTTTTTGAATGGCGCTTTTTAGCGCCATTTTTTATGCTCAAAAAGCTAAATGTTGAACTAGATTTTTTACATAGATTATTGAATGAATTACTAAAGCTATGCTACTTTGGGTTAAATCACGTAAAGGAATACCCCAAGCATGGATACCCCAATAGACTTTTCTACCTACACATTAGATGAACTTTACTCCAGCGCAAAAGTCATTGACCGAGAACGCTTTCCTGAGCGCGCAAAAGAAATAGACGAGCTTATAAAAACCCGAGAAGCGCAAGAGCCCGCACACAATGCCGACCTAAAAATAGCGGGAGAAAAAGCATCACGCGGGGACAGGCTTGTTGCTGCTATTATTGACGGCCTATTAGGTATAGCGGTTTTTATACCTGTAATAATGTATATCGGTTTTGAAAGTTTAAGCCAACCAAATCTGAGTTTAACGGCATTTTTATGGGGCTTCGGTGTGTTTTCTATGTTAGTGCTTCATGGTTACCTTATGTATCACCGCGGACAAACTATTGGTAAATACTGCATGTCTATTCGTATAGAAAACCTAGACGGCACACAAGCAAGTTTTACAACTATTTACTTTAAACGCATGTTACCTATGCAGCTGCTATCACTAGTCCCTTCGGTAGGTCAGTTTATTGCTGGATTTGTAAACCCTGCATTTATATTAGGAAAAGATAAACGCTGTTTACACGATCATATAGCGGGAACAAAAGTGAGTAATATTTAGCAATAGCAATAGCAATACTCAGCGAAGGATAATACTTTAAAGGGATTTATGAAAAAACTAACAAGGTACAAAAAAACACCCAGCGCAAAACTACTTTGGACGCTTGGTTTCAACACATTTATCGCAGTTATAGTTTTATTTTGGGTAGAGGTATTTATTGAACAGCCTTTGCTGCATCAATTTTTATACCTCTTTGCGTTTGTATTATTGAGGTTTTTTTCACAGTGGTATTGTGCAAACACAGAACAGGCTCATGCAATTGAAATTGTAAATGGCGAGTTTGAACTACTCGGCATAAATATAAAAGTGTCTGAGCTAGAAGAAGTGCTTTATTGCCAAACTAAGCGTTTTGAGCATATTTTACGATTTAAGTTTAAAAACGCGACATACCAAGATATTGAAATAACCGCTCCAGATTTAATTGACGACCTACGTTTTTACTATTTTATGGTAGATAACGGCCTGCCAGTAAAAATGACAGATGATAGTGGCCGTTTTTTTGACGAAGATTAACAGCGCAGCAAGGAGCAGTAATGAGCATACAGGCTTTAAGGTTTTTGATGCTAGCAAGTGTGCTCTTTAGTGAATATTCACATGCAAGCTCATTTGAAGGATGTTATTCCACAACGGATAAAATAACGAGCGCGACTCCTATGCTCAACAAAGATGGAGGCGAAAGTAATGAGCATTTTAAACTAAAAACGAGTTACATAAATATATTCAAAGAAGGCGAAAAATATTTTACAGAAGGCCTTATATGGGGCTACAACTTTCATATTTGCACTATCACAGCGCCGCTTGAGGGAACTACAGAACCATTACCTTTAGTACTAAAGGATAAAAAACTGGTGTTTGAAGAACAAGAGCCCGAATACGACATTAACTGTAAGTTTGAGCTAGAATTTGATGAGAATGGTTTAAATATTAAGGATGAAAACTACCATTGTTCTAACTATATTTTTTACTGTGGTGCACATGCAAGTGTGCATGACGTTCAGCTAGCTAAAACCAACAAAGGCTGTAACTAACTAAGCGAGTTTATTATTTAACTTAACGATACAGCTAACAAGGACTTACCATGCGCGGCTTGTTATTATTTATTGGTTACTCATCTTATATTGGCAGTGTGGGCGATGGCCTGCTTGGCTTGTATGCACTTTGGGTTTTAATCAGTAATAATTTAGCATTTTTGAGCTTATCGCTTAATGACTTTTTAGCGCAGTATGTAGAGTTTATATATTGGGTGAAGCAGGTTGCGTTTTATGTAATGCCCGAAGGCTTTGCCAATTGGTTATTCGGCATTCCAGCCGTTATTTACTTTCCCGTACGTATACTAATGAGCCTAATAATTGGCTGGTGGGCACTAAAAAAGGCAGCTCAACTAAAAGCTGAAAGATACTAAAAGTGGTTACATATAAAAAATTCGACATACTCTTTCTTGACGGTGTCGCAGGGCTACTTGCAGGTTTAACGTTGTTTAGTTTTCAAGGATGGTTTCACGAAGTTTATTCTTTACCTCTATATATCCTTCAATTTATTACAGCAGCTAATATGCTTTATGGTGCGCTGGCATTATTGTTGGCTTCTAAAAGAAAAAGAAGCTTTTTGATCATTAAATTATTAGCTTTAGCTAACACATTTTGGACATTGATTTGCATCTGTTTCATTTTTATATACCTAGATTCTGCAAGTTGGAAGGGTATAAGCCTATTAATTTTAGAGTCTCTTTTTGTTGGCTATTTAGCTTATTATGAATGGGTTAATCGCAATAACTTAATTTACAGTCCTACTTATAAAAAATGTGTAAAAACTACTCACTTTTAAAATAATTACTTTTTTAAATATCGCATATCACAATAACCCATCATTAATTTTATCAAAAATTTATTAACTAATTGTTTTTAATAGTACTTTCAATCCTCGCTTTTGGCTTTTGCTAATTACATCTGGCATATAAATTGATACACCAATGTATAAAATTTAAAAGGGAATGCACATGACTGCTGAATACTTTATGGTGCTGGGGCTGCTCGGAGTGGCTTTTTTTGCGGTTGCAGGAGCACTGCTAGGCTACGAAAAAAACATAAGTGGTTTTGGGGTGGTTGTGGTGGCTACTGTCACTGCACTTGGCGGCGGTACTCTCAGAGACATTTTGCTAAATAAGCCTGTATTTTGGATTGCTACGCCCGAATATTTATACTCAACTTACGCCGCCATTGTAGCCACAATATTATTTGTACGTTACTTGCCTCATGTAAATAACTTTTATTTTTTATTCGTCGATGCCATAGGCATGGGTTTGTTTAATATTATGGGGATCGAAAAAGCGCTGATTAGCGGCACAGGTATGTTAATCGCCATTACTATGGGTGTAACAACCGGTATTTTTGGTGGGCTTATACGCGATGTAATTTGTCGTGAGTTGCCCTCGGTTATGCGAAACGAGCCTTATGCCTCAGCCTGTTTAATTGGTGGCCTTGTATATGCAGCGTTGTTTACTTTAAGTATTGATTATATTTGGTGTATTTTAGGCTCATTGTTTTCTACGGTATTTTTAAGGCTAGGCTCGCTTAAATGGGGCTGGCACCTAACCATTTTCAGAAAAAAAGATTTTAAAAATCAAAGTGATTAGGTTTTAAGGCGGGAGTTATTAATTGGCTGGGTTTGCATATGGTACTCATAGTTATCTTCCCCAGTGATCTTAAAGCCTAGTTGAGTATAAAGTGTTTTAGCAGGGTTGTTTTTAAGTACTGTTAGTTTGATAGGCTTTAACTTTGCAGTTTTAATTACTTGCTCAATAACGCCTCTGCCGTAGCCTTTATTTTGATGGTTGGGGTGTATTTGTAATTGCATTATTTCAATGTGGCTACCCGATACCTTGTACTTTAGCGTACCTATAGTATCACCATTAAACTGTATGAGATGAGAGCAATCGTATTGCTCGTCAACCCTTTCATTATGCTGTTGCTCAGTTAAAAATAAGCCGGCCACCTCAAGGTGCTCTACCATAGTAAGTTTTCTAAGACATAATTAATAACCTGAACCTTGGCTAATAAATCTATCTCAAGCAGCTATTTTTAGCGCTAACTGCGTTGAATTTACTTGCAATAGGCTAGCTATTGACGCGCAAATTCGCCTTGTTTTCACTTAAAATTTCTAGCTAGAGAAAACAGACCCAGTAACATTACTAGCCAACTATATCTAAATCTCTTAACCAAAGCTCAGGTTAAACCTCTTTTCGGGCGTGGATTTTGTAAACGTAAAAACCAAAATGTCCTTCCTTGTATTTAAAAAATTTAACTTTAGTTGAATCACTTTTTGTAAAAATTAGGTCTTTATTAGCCATTACAGATTTAATGGGCACACAATGAACATAACACACACAAATAACGCACTCACCTTTTTACTTACACTCAGCTTTGCATTACTTGGTGTATCGTTTGCTTTAGGTGCAAATCCAAACACACTCTCAGCTACCTTTAGTTTTTATGAACTTGATACCTTACTCAGTGTAAATACATTAGGTTTGCTCACAGGCAGCGCTATGATTGCGTTGGCAGTCACCACCTTAGCTGCGCATTTAAAATTAATAAAGCCTGTGCCTGCACTTATACTCGTGTTAGTTGTTAGCATAGTGCCTTTACTTACCTTATTTGCCAGTAACCGCTGGATGGCACAGTTAGGTGGCTTTCCAATTATTGGCAGTGGGCAAGGCATAATTAAATACTTTGCTGTTATCCCTTTGTATTTATTTTTGTTTTATAAAAATAAACTAACAGACAAACAACACGTACTTTTAAACTTTATACCGGTTGCTATGGTTTTACTGTGGATTGGCGGCATGAAATTTTATGAGTTTGAAGCCAAAGCCATTGTAGGACTTGTAGAAACCTCACCGTTTATGTCGTGGTTATACACGGTATTTAGCGTACAAGGCGCATCAAACGTAATTGGTGGGTTTGATGTATTATTTGCAGTGTTACTTGGCATAGGCATTTTACTTAACAATAAAAAGCTTATTATTGTTAGTGGCTTAGCGTGTTTAAGCGTATTTTTAATGACCCAAACATTTTTAATTACCGCAAACGGCGCGTTTAGCTCAAGCACGTTATTAGAGCGTTTAGGGCAATTTGTAATTAAAGATTTATGGTATGTAGGCAACCTAATTGTTATTGCCACTTTAATGCTACTTAAGCCAGCTAAATAATATAAAGAGGGCATTATGATCAGTTGCCACCAATACGACTACATCGAAATTGCCTGTATGCACCATTTACGCATTGAGCTTATATTAAAAAATGGTGATAGTGTATGTGGTGTAGCAACTGATACAAAACGCAATGCACTCAAACAAGAGTGCATTGCCATTAACGTAAATGGCGAGCTAAAGCTTATTGTGCTCACTACAATTAGTCTACTTAAAGCCCTCACACAAAACCCGTATTTTAATAAAGTAAACTTTGAGGCTAATTAAACAATCTAGATAATGGTGCAAAGGCAGCGCTGTAAACCTATGTTAAAACGAACTATGTATATATCCCACAACCTTTACTCTAATTAGCAACACCAACCCAATAACTTATTAAACACGGTTTTTTACCTTTTTAAAAAGTCACTTTTATAACAGCTCTAATTACTTGTTTACACTAGATTTATTTAGTATGATTATTGATTGAATTCGATATTATAAATAAGATAAGGAGGTTTTATGCCAGAAAATATAGACTATAAATTTCTAAGTGATCTTGAAGGTGGCTGCAATACAAAAGGCTATGTGCCTGCTCCCGAAGTTAGTAAAAGCGGAGTTACGATAGCTACAGGTTTCGACCTTGGTCAACGAAATGAGGCCGAGCTCAGGGCTTTGAGAATAAACCCGCTTTTGATGAATAAGTTAAAACCCTATTTAGGGGCTAAAGGTAAAAGTGCTGAAGCCATACTTAAAAAATCTCCTCTTATGATTAGCCTAATTCAAGCTAAAGAAATAGACAAGGCAGTAAAATCATCTCATATTAATCAATTGAAATTAAAGTATAATAGCGCTCTGGGGAATAAAAAAAAATTCATTGATATACCTCACCAAGCTCAAACAGTTATTACTTCTGTTTCGTTTCAATATGGCATCGGTTTAAGTTCAACTACCCCCAAATTTTGGAAAGCGGTAACATCACAGGATTGGAAGGAAGCTATCAAAATATTAAAGTCATTTGGTGATGCTTACCCTACAAGAAGAAGAAAAGAAGCTGCTTTACTGGAAAAAATATAATGAAAATTGAAGCCTATTTAAGCATTTTGTTTTTAGTTGGCTGTACAAATGCTGACCTGCACCAAGATAAAGACATATTAAATAACACTCTAAAGGTATCTTATAAAAACCTGGATAACTCCTTAGAAATAAATCGCACTGGTTTAATGTTTAGTAACGGTGAAAAAGCTAAAAGCTGCAACTCATATTTTTTATTGAACTCAAAGTATAGCATTGAAGAGTCAGTCCATAATCAACTTGTTAAAAGTGAGTATTTGATTTGCGAAGCTTTAGATATTCTCATTAAATCAACTTCAATAGAGCCAAAAGAAGGTACTGATTTAAATTTTGGTAGAAGATTGAAAGATCAATTAGATCTTCGAACTTTTCCTTCATCTTTGTATAGAGTAAGCAGTAAAGAATCGCATACACTTGGATCACTTTTTCCGAAAAATAGCCATGCTGGGCATAACATTGCAGAGTTACAGACTGATGAATGGACTTTCATTCTTGAAGTAGTTGCACTAGCAGATGTAAATGATAATTCTTTTTCAGATTGGATTGTATGGGTTACAGATGAATCTAAAGTGGGTAATTATAAGAGTTATTCAACTATCATAATCGTTGATCCAGATAAGCAGCGTAAACTTGAAGCTATGAAATATCCAGTGAATTAAACTTAATATCCATTAAAAGCTTGAAGAGGTATTTTGCCTTCATAGTATTTCGTCTATTAAAGAGCCCAAAAAGTCAGATATTGGTTTAGATGTGGTTATAGTTACTTTGCATGGTGGCGATGCATTCCCTGTGGATTTTGATACTGCTATTATTCCGCTTTTTTGGCGACCAAAAGTTAAATTAGTGTCGCGCTTGTATAACATTGAGCACAACAAGACGATTAAAACGTTTAGTGTTTCCAAGTCTATTACATGGCGCGAATTTATTGCTAAAAAAATTAGCTTAAGAGGATTCTTTCGCTGGGGCCCTTTGTATCATACAAAAGACATGGAAATACTGTTGTATAAAGCATGCTACGAGTTATTAAATAAAATGCGAAAAGCTATTTAACCTGTAGCAATAACAAGCATACTTAAATAGCTGAACACAGAAAATAGTTCACTTTGTTACTAATGGCAGGTTTTATTTTTAAACTTTACAAGGCGTGAGTGGCTTATGGATAATCCGCGATTAGATTCAGAAGATAGAAAACCTATTTGGGATGCGTTGCAAATGTTTTGGATGGATATTGAGCCATCTGATGAGCTAGAAAACGCTATAGCTACGTGTGCTAAATCTAAGTATTCAATTTTAGAATTAGAGTATATCTACTGGAATGAGGTTTACCCTGCTGTTAATCAGAATTTTGCACAGCCAATACCTGAGTGGACTGGCTATGATATTGAGCAGTTATCAAAGTTAATAATTGCAAACGCAGGCAGAGTTAAACCAACTAAGTATAAGTTTTTGCATTTTGGGGCTAACAACTGGTGGAAGGAAATAGCCAGCGGTATAACAAAATATCGAAAAGACATTAGTAAATAAGTGGCTGAACACCATACTAATTAGCTAATTTTATGAGGCTTTTACTAGTCAGGTATTTATACTAAGCGTAGCAGTGACGCATTGTTCAGCAGTTCGATTTTAAAGCACTAACTGGCTTTAACTAAGTAAAAGTTATATCAGCCGCATTTATTTAATACAGCTATTCAAACGCAACTATTCAAATACAATCTCCCCTAAACACAGCTAAGCATAGAAGCTTCGCCAAATAACCTTATTTTAGTAAACGCGAGTTCATATTGCGGTGTGTAATATCTTTACAAGCATTTTAAGTTAGGCGCTTGTAGTGGGCGCTTATTTTTAGACTCCCTTTACTAGAGATACTTTTTATGAAGTTAAAGTTATTTATTGCCGCTATTATTGCCTCCTCTGTGTCGTTACACGCGGCGCAAGCACAAGCAAGTGCTAAGTTTACTTTTGAAGATTTAAAAGCAATGGCAAAAGCCTCTGCCAAAAAGCCTTATACGCCTGTGGAAGTGCCTGCACCTGAGCTTATTGATAAAATCACCTATGACGAACATTGGAAAATACGCTTTAAAGAAGATGAAACCCTCTACCCAAATGGCGAAAAGGCACCGGTACAATTATTTTACCCTGGGCGATATTTTCCTGAGCCGGTAAGTATTTTCATCAGAGATGATAAAAACAACGTTAAAGAACTGCCTTTTAGTAATGCGCTTTTTGATATGCCTGACGACAGCCCTGCCCACGACCTGCCAGAAGGGTTTGGGTTTGCAGGCTTTAGAATTATGCGCCCCGATATAAAACCAGATTGGATATCGTTTTTGGGGGCGTCTTATTTTAGAACTGATGGCCCTCAGGGGCAATATGGGTTGTCGGCTCGCGGTATTGCAATAAATACCGGTATGAGTGAGCCAGAAGAATTCCCTCGCTTTTCGGCATTTTGGTTAGGCCCTGCAGAAAATAAAGGTGAGAGCATGTCTGTGTGGGCTTTGCTTGAGGGGCCCTCTGTTACAGGTGCTTATCGGTTTGGTTTAAGTAAAGACAACAAAGAGGCCAAAGGGCATGTTACCTCTGTAAGTGCTAATTTGTATATGCGCGCCGATGTAGAGCGCTTAGGTATAGCGCCGCTAACCAGCATGTATTGGTACTCAGAAAAAGATAAAACGGTAGCTAAAGACTGGCGCCCAGAAATTCACGACAGCGATGGCTTAGCGATTCATACTGGGTCGGGCCAGTATATTTGGCGACCGTTAAATAATCCGCAGTCGGTGTCGACCAATAGCTTTATTGATGAGAACCCTAAAGGCTTTGGTTTAATCCAAAGAGATCGTGACTTTAATAACTACCAAGACGACGGCGTGTTTTACAATAAGCGTTCATCAGCGTGGATCAAGCCTACGGGTGATTGGGGGAGAGGCGCTGTGCAGCTAATCGAAATACCAACTAAAGATGAAACGTTTGATAACATTGTTGCTTATTGGGTGCCTGAAAAAGAGGTACGTAAAGGCGATGAGTTTACCTTTTCTTATGATATTGAGTGGCGTCCACTCGATCCAAAATCAAAAAACCTAGCAAGTGTTGTTAATACTCGCCAAGGGCAGGGCGGAATTCCTGGCCAGCCTATTCCTGAGGGCGTAAACAAAATGGTGATTGATTTTGAAGGGCCAGTGTTTAAAGGCCTAGATAGAGAAAGTGGCATAAAGCCTATTGTTGAAGCCAGTAACGGCGAAATACTGGAGCCAATTGGTGCTTACCCAATAGTGGGTACCAACCAATGGCGATTAGCATTTGACTACAAACAGAGCAATAACGACCCCGTAAGCATACGCGCGTATTTGGTTGATAAAAACGAAGAGGCGATAACCGAAACATGGGTAAGTGATGCAAAGGTAACGATTGAGTAACTATAAAAATTAAAACGGGTGGCCCTATAATTAGTTTTATGTAGCCACCCGAATAACTGCAAAATAAATGTTTTTAGCGAAGGTTAGCTAAAGCAATTCTCTTATTTCAATATACATCTAATACTTAGTTATAAATTTAATATGCTTGGCTAACTACTTGGTGAATTTAGCTATTTTAAGTTGCTCCTACTTGTTTTTATGTTTGCTTGTGTGAATAATAAACATTCGATCAGGAAAAATAATAAAAATAATAAAAGTAATTAAATTAAGGATATATATGAAACTTTACCCATACTCAACAATTAAAACAGAAAACCTTAAGGGCCTGCTTATCGCTTCTAGAGTGCTTGGGTTTTTGAGTTATATACTGTTTTTTATAGCTATTTGCATTGGTTTATTTGGTGTTTTTTCTAACCTTGGCGCACCTAAAGATTTAGGGAATGGAATAGTTATGTCTGCACCAAATGCCGGTTTACCTGTGCTGATAATGTCAATTTGGGGTGCAGTTTCTGCAGTTTGTATTTTAGCTTTTAGTGGCTTATGTGCAGCTGTTGTATCATGCGAATACAAATATACAAAGTCGGTTTAGCTATATACCGGCGTATTTAGATAGTAAAAACGGGGCTTCTACTATCTAAATATTTATTTGTAAGACTTGGTTAACTACCGCGAACAAATCTAAATTTTTTGTTCTTCTTCCTTATCTCAATAGCCTGATATTTGTTTTAATAATAATACAAAAGCAAATCTACCTTAGGCTTTAATACATTCAAACTGTAGCTAATTTACCTTGATAAACCCTAATTTATAGTTAAAATGGCCGGCTTATTTAACGAATGTACCTACTTTATTACTGACATAGTATTAAAAGCTGCATTAATAGATGTAAATACTAAGCGTGCAATATTATGGCGTGTTATTTACCTCGTTTTATACCAATCCTCAAAACAGGTTACTTAATTAAGCGAATTGGTATTTGTAAATTTACGTTAGGACGAAAATTGGTTTGATCTCATTGAACGACGATTTAATTGTAGGTAAAGGGGCGCATAGAACGTGTTACAGGCATCCTGAGGCACATAATTTATGTATAAAAGTAAGCCATGAAGGGTTTTCGCAAGAGCAAGACCAAGAGCTGGCTTATTATAAGCGACTTAGTAACCGAAATATTCAGTGGCAGTTGTTAGCGCGATACCATGGTACGGTACACACCAATATTGGCACAGGGTATGTGTTTGATTTAGTGATTGATGCAAATAATCAGCCGGCTAAAACGCTAGAATATTATTTAAATCAGCCAAATAGTGAAGCCTTAGCCGAGCCACTATTAACTTTAAAAGATTATTTATTACACAATTTAGTGATCACCAAAGAAATAAAACCACGCAATATAGCGTGTGTTAATAATAACGGCACCATTGAGCGGTGTGTTGTTGTTGATGATATTGGTAATACTGAGTTTTTTCCTATTAGTAATTACGTGAGCTCATCGGCTAAGCGTAAAATAAATAGAAAATGGCAGCGCTTTGAAGCGAGTTTAAATGAGCTTGGCTTAAGCCTTAATTAAGTTTTAAACACCGATTTTAAATACTGGCTTTACTTAATAACCACAGCCCCGTTTAATACGCAGGGCTAAGCTAACAGCACATAGCCTACCCTGCGCTTAATAACCGTTAGTTACTTTTCTAACTCTTTTACATACAGCATGAGCGCGCTGTACATTACGCTAAGGGCTTTTGTTACATCCTCATCAATAACAGCTTCTGCGGGGTGATGGCTTATCCCGCCAGGGCTGCGTATAAATAGCATGCCCACAGGGCAAATAGGAGCAATAGCCATGGCATCGTGCCCAGCGCCAGAGGCAAGTGAAGGCGAGGCTTGGTTATTCAATTTACAGGCACTGCTAAACAATTGTTGAATTTGAGTGTCGCACGCTACGGCGTCGGCCGCATGTGTCCATTGCCAATCAAGCGTTAAATTACGCGATGTAGCAATTTGATCGGCGCGGGTATGTATTGCATTAAGTAATACTGCTAGGTCGGCATCATTTTGTGCGCGTGCATCTAGGCTTATAGTCGTTTTACCGGCAATAACATTTGTAGCGCCTGGGCGAGCATGAATTTGCCCTACGGTGGCTACTTCACCATTACTTGCGTTTTTTGCTAGCTGCTCTATGGCAAGGGTAAGCTCGGCGCAGCCAACTAACGAATCTTGGCGTAAGTTCATTGGTGTAGTGCCTGCATGGCCGCTTTGGCCTGTTAGGGTGATCATAGCGCGTTTGGCGCCAGCAATAGCGGTTACTACGCCTAGCGCCTGGTTTACCGATTCAAGCACTGGTCCTTGCTCTATGTGGGTTTCCCAATAACCGAGTAATTCGTTTTTGTTAAGGGCGGCTTTAGCGTAATCATCAGGGGTTAGGCCAAAATCAAGCATGGCTTGGCGCATACTAATGCCGTTTGTATCTTGTATATTTAACCACTGGGGGTCAAACTCGTTCGCCAGTGCTTTTGAGCCAATTAATGTGGTGGCAAAGCGGGTGCCTTCTTCATCACAAAAGCCCACTACATCTAAATGAAACGGTAAATCAAGCTTAAGCGTGTGTGCAAGGGCGGCTATTTCAATACCCAGTAATACCCCTAAAATACCATCAAATGCACCGGCGTTTGGTACGGTGTCTAGGTGTGAGCCAATAATTAATCGTTTAGCGTTTGGGTTAGATGATGCTAAGCGCCCCCATAAATTGCCGACTTCGTCTTGCCACGATTGCATGCCCGCCTCAGCCATCCATTCAGCAGTTACACGGTTACACTCTTTGTGCTCTTTAGATAAATACACACGGTGAATGCCACCTTGCATTTGCGATAGGGCACTGAGCGTTTTACAGCGCAATAACGCGCGCGCGGCAAATTTATTAGCCAGCTCACTGCTTAATAATGGCTCATGGAGGGGGCTTGCAATCGTCATGCTAAATCCTTTTTTTATTTATAATGGGCAAGGGCGGCAATAGCGGCTTCGCCTTTAGGGCCTTTATAGCCGTTGGCGTGTAAGCAGGCATCTAGGCTTGCCAATGTTTGTAATACGGCATCTTTACGGGCGTTGTAACCCATGGTGCCAATACGCCAAATTTTGCCATGCAGCGGCCCAAACGAGGTGCCTATTTCAATACCAAAGTCGGTTAGCATTTGAGCGCGTACGTGGTCAGCATTAATGCCCTCGGGTATATAAACACCCACTACGTTGTTCATTTTATGGTTTAAGTCGCCAAATACGTTTAAGCCCAGCGCTTGAATACCCGTTAGCATGGCATCACCGTGTAACTTGTGGCGGGCAACGCAGTTATCTACGCCTTCTTCAATAACAATGCGAGCACATTCTGATGCGCAATACAGCATGCTGGTGGCTTCGGTGTGGTGGTTAAGGCGCTCTTCGCCCCAGTAATTCATGATCATGCCTAAATCAAAGTAGTTTGAGCGTACAAATGGCTCGGTGCCGTCGGTATGCTGCGCGGTACGAATACCCGCTTCTACTTTTTTGCGTTTTTGGATCCAATCGGCGCATTTATCGCTCAGTGTTAAAGGGGCAGAGCCAGATGGGCCACCTAAACATTTTTGCAAACCAACCGAAAGCGCATCGAGTTTCCACTCATCGGCGGGTAAATCGTTACCTACAATTGATGCGGTGGCATCGCAGTAAAATAATACGTCGTGCTTTTGGCAAATATCGCCAATGTGTTCAAGGGGTTGGTTCATGGTTGTAGAGGTATCGCCCTGTACCATAGCAAGTACATGGGGTTTTACATCAACAATGGCTTTTTCTATTTTTTCGGGGGTAAATACCTCGCCCCACGGGACTTCTATGGTGTGTACTTTTGCGCCTACGCGCTCGGCTATTTCAGCAAGCAAGTGGCCAAAGCGGCCCATAATGGGCACCAGTACTTTATCGCCTGGGCGTAAAATAGAGCATAAAACGGCTTCTATGCCTGCGCGCGATGTACCATCAACTAACATGGTCCATTCGTTTTTGGTTTTAAAAATTTCGCGATAGCGGGCCATGGTTTCGTTCATAAAACCGGTCATTACTGGGTCGTATTGGCCAATTAGCTGCGCCGACATAGCACGTAGCACGCGTGGATCTGCGTTTATTGGGCCTGGGCCCATGAGTAATCGCTGTGGCGGATTTAAAGTTTGAATTTGCGTGTCGCTAAACATGTTTTAGGCTCCCAGAGTCTGAATAAGCATACGAATGCCCGTTATCATTAATACAACGGCAAAGGCGCGTTTTAATTGTTTTTGATCTAGCTTGCTACCAATTTTTACGCCAATAGGGGCAAACAAAATAGTAAGCGGAATAATAAGTATAAAAGCAGGTAGGTTTACAAGGCCCCACGTGCCAAGCGGCGCATCAGTGGGTGTAGTACCAATACTTAATAAAGTAATAACGCCCGGTAACGCGATTAATAAGCCAAATACAGCAGCGGTGCCAACGGCAACATGGGCACGTACGTTAAACGCGTTTAGCATGGGTACGCCAATAGTGCCGCCACCTATGCCAATCATTACCGATAAACCACCTAAAATACTTGCCATAATGCCTTGGCCAAATTTACCTGGTAATTTACTAACAAGGGCAGGCGCGCCGGCTCTAAATAACATGTTTAAACTTACTAAAATGGCAATACAGGCAAACATAAGTACCAATGCATTACCGCGTATAGAATGAGCTAAGTAGCTACATATAACGGCCATTACCAAAATAAACGGGGCCCAGTATTTAATTAAAGCAAGGTCGATATTGCCCTTGGCATGGTGCGAGCGAATCGACGAAATAGATGTAGGCACTATGGTGGCAAGCGATGTCGCTGTGGCTATCATCATGGCCGACTCAGGGCTTACGCCAAAGCCTTGCAGTAAAAAGTACAGCACAGGCACAATTACTATGCCGCCGCCTACACCAAATAGGCCTGCTAAAATACCTGCAAAAATACCGGTTGCTATTAAGGCCGCTATAATCGGCCATTGATTTATTATTTCTGTCATTGTGTTCCTGCTGTAGTTACTGTTGCGCGACCATCTGAACGAGGATCGGTGGCTGCTTCAAGGCTGGTAGGCGTATCTAAAATGGCACCTGCATGACCCATCATTTCATTGTTATTATCAACGCTTACCCAGTCGTGGTCACGTTGATTTAATTCATGTTTAACTTGAATTACTAAGCTTTGCTCTACCTTTAAATTTGTGCTTGTATCGCCCCAGGTGCGCCCTAGTAACCAACGCGGATCGCTTACTGCTTGGGCAATTGATTTATTACGCCATGCGTAACCACTAAATACTGCAGCTTGTGTTTGTGGCTGGCCTTCGCCGCCCATGGTGCCGTAGGCAAGGCGTCTACCATCGTCAAATTTTGCTAAAGCAGGGTTGAGTGTATGAGCCGGTTTTTTATGCGCTTTTAAGGCATTGGCATCGTTGCTATTTAAACTAAAACTTAAACCGCGGTTATTCCACACAAAGCCGCCTTCGCTCATCAAAATGCCGCTACCAAATTCCCAGTAAACACTTTGAATAAAGCTCACTAGTTGGCCGTTTTTATCACGTGCTGCCATCCAAACGGTATCGCCTGGCTCTGCATTAAATGGCCATTGCTTGGCTTGGCTCATATCTATATTGCTGGCAAGCGCATTTAAGCGCTCATCAGTTAATGCGTTTTTATAATCATCGCCTAGCGCATCTGGGTCGGCCCACAGTGTAGGGCGGTGAGTAAAGCTTTGTTTGGTTGCCTCAACAATTAAGTGCATCCAATCGGCCTCTGTTTTGGCTAAATGTTTTAGTTTATTAACAGCGCCAATTATTTGCAGAGAATGTACGCCTTGCGTGGGGGCGGGTAAGTTATAACACTGTATGCCCGATAAATTAGCACTGAGCGGCGTTACTAAATCGGCCTGCGTATTGGCAATATCAGCGCGTGTAATTGCACTGCCTGCGGCAGCTAAATCGTTTGCAAACGACTCTGCTAAAGGGCCTTGGTAAAAGGCGTTTAAGCCATGCTCGGCTAAGTGCTCAAAGGTACTGGCAAGTTTTGGGTTTTTAAAATGTTGGCCCGCTTGCAACGGTTTACCATTAGGTATGTAAAGTTCTTCAAAGGCAGCGTTGGTGTTTGAAGCAGTGGCAAGCTTTTCGCAGCCTGCTTGCAAGCTTTTAGATACTGTAAAGCCATCGCGCGCGAGCTTTATGGCTGGGGCTAAAATAGTACTTAGTGAGAGAGCTGCGTGCTCATCTACCGCAAGGGCTTTTTGCCAGCCGCGTAATGTTGCAGCTTGGGTCAATGCGCTTAAACCGCCGCGCTCTGGTATGTGTGGCTCATTGCTATAGGCGCTTATATCGTTTGGTGCGCGCCCGCAGGCATCAATGGCAGTGGGTATACTTTGGTTTGGGTTATCAATAAGCCAAAAACTGTCGCCGCCAATTGAATTCATATGCGGATATACCACGCTAATCGCAGCCGCTGCCGCTACCATGGCTTCGGTGGCTGTACCGCCTTGTTTTAGTATTAAGGTGCCTGCCTCGGTTGCTGCAAAATGCGGGGCAGTAAAGGCAATGTTGTGTTTGCTCATGCAAGTGTGTCCTGTTTAAAGTGGGCAGCTAATTGTTGTACGCAGGCAAGTAGGCTTTTATCGTTGCCGTGGCTCATCATTAATGAAAACCCATATGGGTGGCCATTTTCTAAATTAGCCAATGGTAAGTGTACTTGCGCCGAGCGGCTCAAGCCCGCAATGGCCGATAAGGTAATTATTTGCATGCGTAAGGCGCTTGTGTCGGCGCCCAATTTAGGTGCAGTTGTGGGTGTGGTTGGCAAAAATAAACAACTGTTTGTGTTTAGGTTTTTAGCGATTAGTGTTTGCCATTGGGTTTGTACATTTAGTGCTTCTTGCTCTTCTTGGGCGGTTAGGGCAAGCGCCATGTTAAAACGTGCCGCAATTGCCGGAGCAAACTGGGGAAGTTGCCCTGGCAATTGAAGCCAATCTTTGTGCGTTTTTGCGATTGCTCGCCCTTGCAGTATTCTAAAGCTGTCAGCCAGTTCGCTTAATAAGCTACTGTTAGGCAGTTCAAATTCTTTATGGTGTTTAAAATAAGGTTTGGTTTTTTCAAGCAATTGTTTAAGTGGGGCTTGTAATGCAGGGTCAACCAGCTCAAATAGTGGCTCGCAAATAACTAAGGTATCAACGTTATTAATAGCTTGATTTGGTAAAAGTACATTGCCTACATCACTTAGCAGCTGTGCATTTTGCGTAAGCCAGCCAATGGTATCAAATGGGGGCGCTAGCGGTATTAGGCCATCTTTTTCAATTACGTTATGGCTTGGCCTTATGCCAAATAAGCCACAATAACTTGCCGGTATTCTAATAGAGCCACCAGTATCAGTGCCTAAGCCAATATCGGCTAAGTTAGCCGCTACAGCTGCAGCCGAGCCCATACTTGAGCCGCCACTTGCATGGCCTTTAAGTTTTGGGTTTTGTGCTGCACCATAGTGAATGTTATTGCCCTCTAAGCTGTAGGCCAGCTCATCGGTATGGGTAAAGCCTGTAAAGCTACAACCCTCATTCATTAGTTTGTTTACGGTACTTGCTGTTTGCTGTGCAGGTTTTGCTGCTTTAAACCAGCTTGGGTTACCTGCGCTGTTGCGCTCGCCTTTAACAGCAAATACATCTTTTACCGCAAGGCGCTTATTTACAAGTGTGCCGTGGGTTTGTGTTTGCCATGCGTTAGGGCCATGGTCACAAAAAATACCGGTAAAATTATTATCTGTTTTGGTACTCATATCACCACTCGTTATAAAGTAAATCTGACCAACTGGTTATAATCAGATTTAGGGTGATTAAAAAGACGAATTAGTTATTATTATTTTTCAGCCCACTGCGTAACATCTTATTTTTATTTTACAGAGCCTGATCCGCTTTTTAATCGGTTAGCTATTATATTGCCTAAAAGCTAAGCAAAAGCAATGCCAAATGCAATAAAGTTGTCCGCTCGGTCAGGTTTTGTTTGGTTTGTATGGGGTTTAGCAGATATTTATAAAAATATAAGTATTAAATAAGGCGTAATTTAGAGGTGAAAACACACCAAGTTGGTGCGTGGTTGCACCAACTTGGTTGCAAGTGTAGCGTTTATAGTAATGCGTTAGGGCTAATAATTAAGCCATTTACATCGGCATATAGCCAATCGTTAGGGTTAATTGTGGTACTAAGCATGGTCACTGTTTGGTTTTTATCTCCAAAGCCACGCTTTAATGTACTGCGCGGGGTTGAGCCAAGTGCCATAACCGGCAAATCCATTGTGGCAAGTATTTCAATATCGCGGCAACAGCCGTTAATAATCACGCCTTCCCAGCCGTTTTTTAACGCGCGCTCCGCCATAATATCGCCTATAAAAGCAAAGCGTTTGCTAGCAAAGCCATCAATAACCAGTACTTTACCCTTGCCGTTTTCATGCAGTATGTCGGCGGCAAACGAGTTATCGTCTGGGCAGGTAACGGTAACTGCTTGGCCACTAAACGTGGTTTTTTTTCCAAAGTGGCGCAGGCCGCTGTCGGCTACTTGTACGTTATTGCGGTGATCGTCAAATAAGTCTGGGGTGGTAAAATTATCCATGGGTTAAGCCTCACTGTGCTCAGGTATTTTTAAACCAATACCTTTTAAAATTATGTGGGCAGTTGATTGCGTTATTTGTGCCACATCGGTTTCGTCGTATTCTAATTTGTTCATTACCAGTAGCACTTCGGCCTGAAAATCGGCGTAGTACTGCGTAGTTGACCAAATGGTGAATAATAAATGGTAAGGGTCAACATTATCCATTTTGTTTGCATCTATCCAGGCCTGAAACACGTCTACCTTTTGTTTTACCCACGGGCGTGTGTTGGTTCTAAAGTAGTTTTGCAAATAAGGAGCGCCGCGCAGTATTTCACTGGCAAATAAACGTGATTGCAGCGGCTGGTTTACGGCAAGTATGACTTTGCTTTTAATATAGTGATACAACACATGTGCAGGGTCGTCCTCAGGGGTTACGTTATCTAAGCCTAAGTTCCAGTGCGCGATAATGCGGTCTATTACGTTTTCGTATAGGCCGTCTTTGCTTTTAAAATAATATAAAATATTGGCCTTAGGAACGCCTGCTTCTTTGGCAACCATACTCATACTGGTGCCATCGTAACCAAGCTGAGAAAACAACTGCTCGGCGGCATCGAGTATTAATGTTTGGTTTTTTACTCGGGTGAGTTCTTTTTTATTTGGCTTTGTTTGTGTGCTCATTATGGCGATGCTGTTTTTAACGTGTTGAATGATTGTAACTTTACTGACCAAAAGGTCAAACACTTAAGTGCAGGCCAAAAACATCTTTATAACAATAAATGATGAGCAACAATTGTTTAACCCATTAATTACTGTTAGCGTAACGTCAAACATAAGTAGTACTTTTAGGTAGTTAATGGACTTTTTTTCTAATCATAAATACACGCTTTATGGCATTGCCGCTATTTTATTATGGAGTTGTTTAGTGGCTCTGCTCAGGGATGTTTCGGAGTTATTTGGCCCCATAGGTGGGGCGGCACTTATGTACAGTGTAAGCGCGCTGTTTTTAATTTTGGTAATGGGACGGCCCAAGTTTGCTGGGTTTAATAAGCGTTATATTATTTGGGGCACTGCTTTATTTGCACTTTACGAGGTGTGTTTAGCGCTGTTTGTAGGGCTTGCTAATAATCGCCACCAAGCGGTAGAAATGGCAGTTATAAATTATTTATGGCCCACACTTACCATTTTGCTCAGTATTATAGTTAACCGTAGTAAAGTAAGTATTTGGATTTACCCCGGTATGCTGCTCGCTTTTTTTGGTGTGGCTTGGTGCGTTGGTGGCGATAGTGGATTATCTCTTAATAGTATTATGGGCAATTTTGCCAGTAACCCAACGGCCTACTTGTTGGCGTTTGTAGCACCTTTTATTTGGTCTGTTTACTGTGTAATTACTCAAAAAAATAGCAATGGGCAAAATGCCATTGTGCTGTTTTTTATCGCCACGGCACTAAGCTTATGGGTGTTGTATGGATTAAGTGACGAGCCAAAAATGACCTTTACACTGCACGCGACCGTAACGCTTGTGTTAGCTGGTGTGGTTGTTGGCAGCGGGTATGCTCTTTGGAACCAAGCTATTATTGGCGGTAACTTAATGTTGCTTGGTACGCTTTCGTATTTTACGCCGGTTTTTTCGGCGATTATTTCGGCGCTTTATTTATCAATTACCCTCAGCGCCTCGTTTTGGCAAGGAGTAATAATGGTAACTGGCGGCTCACTCGTGTGCTATTTCGTAACGCGTGAAAAACCAGTTAAAAAGCAAATTAACGCCGTAAACTAACGGTGTAAACGCATCCTTTTTTAACTGTGTTTGTTTAGCCAGTTAAGCGCAAGTGGCCATAATCCGTCAGATTTTTTGCTAAAAAATTTCATATGGCCAATTTCCTTCAAACCATAGTCGTGTGGGTTTAAGGTTAGGGTTTGTGCTTTTAATTTAGGAAAAACCGAGAGCATATCGGCAACATTTGCATTGTTAGCAATATCGTCATCGGTAGCATTAACCCATATTGAGGGCATAGAAAGCGTGTTGTAACAGTGTTGAAATACGGTATCACCAAATGCTGATTGCACATACCCTTGGGCGTTACACCATTTTCGCCATTGTTTAGCTACGCCTTTAGGTAGGGGTTCGCCCATGCCAAACCACTGCGATTTAGTATGACCAAACAAGGCATTACTAAGGGGTATAACTCCATTCATAAAAAAGTGCGCTTTAACCTGGTACACTAAGCTCATATTAGTTAATTTACCTGACGAGCAAGCAAAATTAAACGCGGAGCTTAGCTCGTTAGCGTTATGCATTAGCCCCACTAATTGCCCGCCGGCGCTATGACCCACTAAATGATATTGCGTATTAGGAAATACCCTTTGCAAATGCTCAAGTACCGCAGGCATGTCTTGCTCACCCCAACTTTGTAAACTGGCTTTGCTTTTTTTAATACTACGGTTAAGCGATTGGCCAATGCCACTGTTATCAAACGTAATAACGCCAAAGCCATGTTGCTGTAAGTAAGTAGCAAAGTTTGCATAAAACTGCTGCTTTATACCGGTTGCAGGGGCAATCATCACCGCACCTTTAATAGGGCTGGTGGGTGTAAATACACGGGCGCTTAGGGTTTGCCTGTTATTACAGGTAATAGTGGTGTGCTCAAAGTGTGGTGCGGTCATTAGAATTATTATTTCCCATATAAAGTACACAGGTAAAAATAATAGCTGGTTAGACCAGTCTCGGCAAGAGGGGAAAGCATTGTTTATACCAACCCTATCAAGTATATGTTCTAAATTTTACGTCGAATAAACAATTCAGTTTAGGTGTAAATTGCTGTAAATAGTTGCTCACTTGACGCTAATTACAACAAAGAAATGCGTTGTTTTAGTAAATGAAATAGATCAGCTATTTATTGGCGTTGGTATTAAACCACGCCCCAGATTAAATGGGGCGAGAGGAAGGTTTAAATAACTAAAGGGTACTACTTATTTTGCTAAAGCCGTGTTATTGGCTGCTAATGTAGCCTTATTGTCACTAACAATAACGGGCTAGGGGGTAATTAAAAGTTGGTTAATTAGATTTACTGTTGACCTGTGCTAATAAGTCGAGCACTTTTTGTTGGCCAAATTTTTGTGCAAATTGCTCGGCTGTTTGACCGGCTTTGTTTTGATGTGCGTTATCGCAATCAAGGCCTACAAGTGTTTTAGCTATGCTAAATTCGCCTCTAAATATGGCAGCCATTAGGGCTGTGTTACCGCGGTTATCTTCTAAACAGGCATTAGCGCCTAATTGCAATAAGGTGTTTACCGTATTTTTATTGCCGTGGTAGGTGGCAATCATTAGCGCGGTGTAACCTTTGTTGTTGTAACTATTAATAGGAATGCCAGCATCAACAAATTGCGTTATAACGGCGGTGTCGTCGGTGCGTGCGGCTGCAAAGTAATAAGCAAGTAAGCTGTCGTATTGCGACTGGACGGTGCTTTGTTCCGTTACAGGGCTTTGTGGCTCATTGGCAAAGCTTGAAAAGCTCATCACTAAAGTAAATATAATAAGTAATTTACGCATACTGTTTACCTTTTTAAAAAAGAGGAAAGCCAGGCTTTCCTCAATAACTTACAGGTTGGGTAAAATATTAAAGCTTAGCGGCTAGTTGCTTAACTTGTTTCATGTCGCCGTTTACAGCGTTAGTTAAGCGTGTACCGTATTCGCTATCTGCTTTGTAGAAGTGGCTAAGCATTTTGTGCATAACTTTGCTGTCTTTCACTTTGCCTAAATCGCCGGCTAAGTTGTTAACTAAGTTAGTGCGCTCTTGCTTGCTAAAGCTGCGGTAAAGTACACCCGCTTGAGCAAAGTTTTGCTGCTTTTTAATTGCTGCTTGTTGTACGTAGCCTTTAAGCTCTGTGTTACTTCTGCGTGCAATTGGGTTTTCTGCAACGTTTTCGTGACTTGGTTGGTAGTTCACGTTACTTGTTGTATTACCGTAGTTCATTGCGCCGTCTTGGTTGTAGTTAACCACTTCAACTTTTGCACGGTTAATTGGCAATTGTTGGTGGTTAGCACCTAAGCGGTACATTTGCGTATCGGCGTAAGAGAAAACACGCCCTTGTAATAGTCTGTCTTCAGATGGCTCAATACCCGGAATTACATTTGCCGGTGCCATTGCAACTTGTTCTGTAGATTGGAAGAAGTTAGTTGGCATACGGTTTAGGGTCATGGTGCCTACTTTAGTTTCTTTAACGTCTAACCACATTTTTGTTGCATCTAATGGGTTGTAGTCAAAGTCATCTAACTGCGACGGATCAAGGGTTTTAATGTATAGATCCCACTTAGGGAAGTTGCCTTTACCAATCTCGCTGTATAGGTCGCGTGTTAAGTGTTGGAAGTCTTTACCTTGCACTTCGTTTACTTCTTTAGCATCAAGGTTGTCTATACCTTGTTGGCTTACCCAATGAAACTTAACGTATTTAACATCGCCTGACTTATTAATCATTTTGTAAGCATGTACGCCCCAGCCGTCCATTTTACGTAGGCTTGCTGGTGTACCGTAGTCGCTGTATACCCACGTTAACATGTGAGTAGAACCTGGCTCGTATGAGAAAAAGTCAAAAAAGCGGTTAGGATCTTGAATGTTATCTACCGGTGACGGCTTTAACGAGTGAACCATGTCTGGAAATTTAATCGCATCACGAATAAAGAATACCGGTAAGTTGTTACCTACTAAATCCCAGTTACCTTGGTCGGTGTAAAACTTAGTAGCAAAACCACGTGGGTCACGTAGTGTTTCTGGGCTACCTTTTGAGTGAATTACTGATGAAAAACGTACAAATACGTCAGTTTCTTTACCCGCTTCTGCAAACGGTGCAGCAATTGTTAAGTCATCTAATTCTTTAGACGCTACAAACACACCGTGTGCACCTGTACCACGCGCATGCACTACACGCTCAGGAATACGCTCACGTGCAAAACGTTGTAGCTTTTGAATTAGGTGTACGTCTTCAAGTAATACACTTCCGCGCTCACCTGCGGTAATCGAGTTTTGGTTGTCGCCAACAGCTGCGCCGTTGTCTTTAGTAAGGGTAGTTGCGGCACTTGCAGGTAATGCCATTGCTAAAGCTAATGCACTTAGCGTTAACGTAGATTTATTATTAATCGTGTTTTTTTGAGTATTCATTGTCGACCTCATCTGTATAAAAGTGCCGGCAGTGTTGCTGGCTGTTTAACTGTTAACGAGTGTATTAACAAAAGTAAGTTCGGTAAAATTGATTGTTTAGATTGGAGTAATCACAAATTTAGATTGTTGTTTGCGTGCTGCCTTCTATTTTCTAAATAGCGGTTTTGCAATGTTCGACCTTAGTCGTAATTGCAATTTTGAAATCAATGAAAATACAGACAATTTCATATTTAATGAATAAATATTCACCACTGTGGTGCGTTTTTCACTAACAAGATGTTGACTTATTATAACAATAAAGAGAATATGCTCACTTGCTGGGCTTATGCTCAAGTTAAGGTTGCACCAAACTAGGTGCATAAAAAGGGGCAATATGAATACTAAAATAGAATTAGTTATTTTTGATTGTGATGGCGTTGTTATAGATAGCGAAATATTAAGCGCGCAAGTGTTAATAAACATGCTTGCAGAGGTTGACGTTAATATTGACCGAGCCTATGTACAGCAATATTTTTTGGGCTGTAATTTTAAAACAGTTACCCAAAACTTATTCGATACCTTTAACGTGACCTTAGCTGAGAGCTTTGAAGCCGATTACCGAGAAGCATTATTAAACGAGTTCGAAACTGCATTAATGCCAACTAACGGCATTAAACACGTGCTAGAGCAATTATCTGTACCTTGCTGTATTGCAACAAGCAGTAGCCCTAAACGCACCGCTAAAGCGCTTAATGTGGTTAATTTATCGCAGCACTTTAATAAGGTATTTACCTCAAGTGAGGTAAAAAATGGTAAGCCCGCACCCGATTTATTTTTACATGCCGCTGAGCAAATGGGCGTAAAGCCACAAAATTGTTTAGTGATTGAAGATTCAAAAGCCGGCGTGTGCGCCGCTCTTGCCGCCAATATGCAGGTTTTGCATTACAGCGGGGGTGGGCATATGCAAGATGCAGTGAACTTTGTTCACCAAGCTTACCCAGAGGTAGCGCATTTAACGCATTGGGATGACTTTTATAAGCAGTACCCAGCATTACAAACACAGTAATAGAATATCAACGTTGAGCTTTATGACACTGACAAAGCTTAACGTAAAAATGCATTAATTATTAAGTAGTTATAGTAGTAGCATTATAAAAAGGCACGGTGATTTACTCACTATTAATTTAAATAAAAAACACTTATTTAAATTAATAGTTAACCTGAACTTTGGTTAAGAGATTTACTAACATATTAAATCAAAATTGATATCTATGTTTATTTTCTCTAGCCAGAGATTTACAGTGAAAACAAGGCGAAATTACGCGTCAATAGCTAGCCTATTGCAAGTAAATTTAACGTAGTTAGCGCTGGAAATAGCTGCTTAAGATAGATTTATTATCCAGAGTTCAGGTTAGTTAGGGCTGTGCTTAAAACAATAGGAAAATACCATGGCATCAAGTCCACACACACAAACATTTAACGATGTTAACGAAGAGCAATTGCCCGTTGCTAATCATAAGCTTCATGGTTGGAAGCACTTTGCCGGTTTATACGCTGGTGAACACGTTGCTGCAACCGAGTTTGTTATTGGTGCAACCTTTGTTGCATTAGGCGCATCGACCATCGACATTTTATTAGGTTTATTAATTGGTAACCTATTAGCTATGTGTTCGTGGTGGTTAATTACCTCTCCAATTGCGGTAGAAACACGCTTAAGTTTATACAACTACCTAAATAAAATTGCGGGTAACTCAATGACCAAGCTCTATAACTGGGCAAATGTGGTCATATTTAGTGTGATATCCGCCGCTATGATCACGGTATCGGCAACCGCAGTGCGGTTTTTGTTTGATATACCCGCGCAACTCGATTGGTACCCTAACAGCTTAGCATTTGTGGCCATTGTTTTATCGGTTGGCTCTATTGTTGTATTTGTGGCTATGTATGGTTTTTCAACCGTTGCTGATTTTTCTAAAATTTGTGCGCCATGGTTATTTGTTATTTTTATAGCGGGCTCGTTTGCCTTGTTCCCTGAGCTTTCTAATCATGTATTAGGAGTAACCACGCTAACAGGGTTTGATGACTTTATGGCGATAGGGGATTCTTCTATTTGGACCGGTACCACCGCTGATGGCGAAAAAGGTATTGGCTTATTAGAGGTTATTGGTTTTGCATGGGCTGCAAACTCTATTACCCACTTTGGCTTAATTGATATGGCAATTTTTAGATTTGCTAAACGCAAAAGCTACGGTTTGTTTTCAGGCGTAGGTATGTTTTTTGGCCATTACTTAGCATGGATCTCGGCCGGTATTATGGGCGCAGGTGTTGCGGTATTACTTAAAACAACTATTTCATCACTTGACCCAGGTGACGTTGCTTACCACGCATTAGGCTGGACAGGCTTTGTTATTGTAATTATTGCAGGCTGGACTACAGCTAACGCCAACCTTTACCGTGCAGGCCTTGCAGCACAATCTATTTTTGTTGACCAATCGCGCGAGCGCACTACAGCAATTGTCGGTGTTGTAACCGTTATAATTGCGTGTTTCCCGTTTGTATTTTCGCAAATGTTACCGCTTTTAACTTACGCAGGCTTATTAGTAGTACCTGTAGGCGGCATTGTATTTGCCGAGCATGTTTTATTTCCTAAAATTGGTTTAACCCGTTACTGGGCTAAATACAAAAACATTACACGTAGCGTACCAGCCATTGCCTCTTGGGCATTAGCACTTGTGTTTGGCTTTGGTTTAAATGCGATTGATGTAATGTCGTTTTACTACTTATTTATTCCTACTTGGATTTTCACCATTGTTATTTACACGCTACTGGCAAAAAAATACGGCGCAGGTGAAGACTACAGCAAAGAAATTGCAGCAGAAGAGCAAGAGCAGCAAGACATTAAAGAGTACCAAGCAGGACTTGCAGAAAACGTTCAAGCTCCAGTTGCTGATAACTCAATGCTAACCAAAGTGTTAAATGGCGTGTCGACTGTTTCGTTACTTATTATTTTTGGCTTTGCCAGCCAAGTAATGTTTTTTAGTGACAGCATGAGCATTTACGCAGGAAATAAATCTCAGTTTGAAATTGCATGTTTTATTTGCACCATTATTTATTTTGCAACCGCTTACTGGTCGCTATTGCGCCATAAAGCACTCAATACTGCATCTTAATTTAAATTTTTAATATTGTTTTAGTAAGGCCGCACCATGACGCAACACCAGCACACTGACGCTCTTGTTAAAGGGCTAAACCAACAAAGCTTGGCAGATATGCCAAGCCATGTAGATACACCAAACTACGACCGTAGTAAGCTAAAAGCGGGTATAGTTCATATTGGTGTGGGCGGCTTTCACCGTGCTCACCAAGCGGTGTACATTAACGAGCTATTAAAAACGCCAGGTGCTGAACAGTGGGGTATTTGTGGTGTTGGCTTATTAGAGGGTAACCGTGGTCTGCGCGATATTTTAAAGCAGCAAGACTACCTTTACACGCTAACGGTAAGACACCCAAACGGGCAAATAGATAACAAAGTTATTGGCTCTATGATTGACTTTTTGTTTGCTCCAGAGGACAAACAAGCGGTTATTAATAAGCTTGCGCACAGCGATACGCATATTGTGTCGTTAACCATTACCGAAGGCGGCTATAACTTTAACCCAGTTACGGGTGAGTTTGACTACTCAAACCCAGACATTATTAACGACATTAATAACCCGAACGACCCAATTACGGCGTTTGGCTACATTACTGCTGCGTTAAAGCTACGTAAAGAACAAGGCCTTGATGCGTTTACAGTACAGTCGTGCGATAACATTCAGCACAACGGTAATGTAACGCGTAAAATGCTACTTGCCTTTGCGGCCGAGCAAGATAAAGAACTAAGCGAGTGGATTGCTAATAACGTAACCTTCCCAAATGCAATGGTTGACCGTATTACGCCAGTATCTAAAAAGAGCGATATTGACTACGTTGTTGATGCCTACGGTGTTAGCGATGAATGGCCAATTACCTGTGAGTCGTTTTCACAATGGGTAATTGAAGACTCATTTTGTTGCGGACGCCCAGATTGGGATAGCGTTGGCGCACAATTTGTAAGTGACGTAACACCTTTTGAGACCATGAAAATACGCTTATTAAATGCAGGCCATTCGGTACTGGGTTTATTAGGCTCTGTACATGGCTACGGCACAATTGACGAAACAGTATCAGATCCTTTATTTGCTAAGTACTTACGTGCGTTTATGGATAGAGAAGTAACGCCTAACCTAGAGAAATTAGAAGGCATTGACCTTGAAATCTACAAAGACACGCTAATTGAGCGCTTTGCTAATCCAAACATTAAAGACAGCTTATCGCGCATTTGTTCAGAAAGCGCAGCAAAGCTACCTAAGTTTTTAATTGCCACTATTAACGAAAATCTAGCCCGTGGCCGTGATGTATCACTTGCGACCCTGGTTATTGCTGCATGGTGTTTTTACAGCGATAAAGGCGAAGATGAGCAAGGCAATAAGCTTGAAATAATCGATGCAATGCAAAGCGAGTTACATGAAGCCGCGGCTAAAACGGCGACTGATGACCTTGCATTTTTATCGCTAACTAGCTTATTTGGCGATTTAAACACGCAAAGTGCCTTTACGTCTCACTACAAAAACAATGTAGAAGCGCTATACGCACCGGCTAGCAAAATTAAAGCAATTATGAATAACGTGCTTGAGCCTAAAGGTAATTAATAATGAGCATTTTAATTGATTCTAAACAAGGTAAAGACGTAAGCGTAAGTTGCTTTGGCGAAGTACTATGGGATTGTTTTGCAAACGATAAACGCTTAGGCGGCGCGCCGCTTAACATGTGTGTGCGTATTAACTCACTGGGCATTAAAGCCGACATGATAAGCGCTGTAGGTAACGATGAACTGGGTACTGAGCTACTAGGCGAAATTAAAAGCAAAGGCGTAAGCTGCGAATACATTGGCGTTAATAACGACAAAAAAACCAGCACAGTACAAGTTACCCTAGATAAAAGCGGCTCAGCCAGCTACGAAATAGTTGCCGACACTGCATGGGATAACATTGAGCTTACAGACTCACTTATTGAAAAAGTAAAAGCCAGTGATGTATTTGTATTTGGCAGCCTAATTGGCCGAAGCGAAGCTTCACTTGCTACATTAAACCAATTAGTTGATGTAGCTAACTTTAAAGTGTTTGACGTAAATTTACGTGCGCCACACTACACGTTAGACACATTAGTAGATTTAATGAATAAAGCCGACTTCATCAAATTAAACGATGAAGAGCTTTATGAAATTGCCAAAGCAATGGGCTGTAAGTTCCATTCACTTGAGCAAAACTTAGCGTTTATTGCACAGCAAACTAACACTGAATACTTATGTGTAACTAAAGGCAGCCACGGTGCACTACTAACCATAAAAGGCGAAAATTACTATAACTCAGGTTATTTAATTAGCGTTGTGGATACAGTAGGCGCGGGGGATTCGTTTTTAGGGTCGTTAATTTATCAGCTTTGTAGTAGCGATTGTGCACAACATGCTGTTGATTTTGCGTGTGCAGTAGGTGCTATGGTGGCCGAAAGTGCCGGTGCTACACCTACACTTACTCATGAACAAATTAACGAGTTTATGAGCCCAGCGTAACGTAAAAAATCACAGTTACACCCAATCATTGTGTGTGTAAGCGGCTTTACTTTTATAGTAAAGCCGCTTTTTTTTGCTTTAATTTTTATTAATGAAGCCGTTTAGATTAAGTGTTGAGCAAGGTGCATAAAAAGTAACTCAAATAGGGTCTGTTGACCTTTGCAGTTTGAAATTTGTTCAAACTAGGGGCGGTTTAATCGCGGCGCGAGGTTTGTAACCTAGTGGGCTCGGTAACTGCTCCTGCGTTACCCTACTGGCTTACATCCATGTAAGAATAAGTCAAAACCGAGCAAAGCTTCCGCGTCCTGCTCACGCCCCTTACCTACATCCATGTAGGCAACAAAGAGTAAATCGCCCCTAGGCAGAACCCGAAGGGCAGCGCCTGTTTGGCATTAATGCTGCGTTATCGCCTACTTATGGGGAATAACCACACCACATAGGCTCTGCCTTGCCTAAATACCAAACAGGCTGCTGCAAATTTAACCTTGAAAGGTCTACAGACCCTTGTGTATTAGCTATTCGTCTTATAGCGGGGGGATTAATACTTTGTTAATGTTCGTCGATTATTCATGGATTGAAAGGCGGGGCGGCAATTAGGCGCTCTATACTCCAAATACAAAAAGAGAAACGTGCTTTATGATCATCTTTTTTATCTGCATAACAATCTTAATACTGGGATATAAGTTTTATAGCCCGTTTGTTGAAAAACAAGCAGGTATGGATACAACAGTTGATACACCGCAAAAACGCTTTAGCGAAGGTGTTGACTATGTAGCCATTCACCCTGTGCGTGCATTTTTAATTCAGTTTTTAAATATTGCGGGTGTAGGCCCTATATTTGGCCCAATTTTAGGTGCGCTTTACGGACCGGTAGCACTTGTGTGGATTGTGCTTGGTAACGTATTAGGCGGTGCAGTACACGACTTCTTCTCGGGTGTGATGAGCATTAAAGAAGATGGCAAAAGCTTACCAGAAATAGCAGGGCACTATTACAACGTTGTGTTTAAAGGCTTTATGCTGATATTTACAGCCATGCTACTGTTTTTTGTGGGCGTTGTATTTATTATGAGCCCAGCAGGCTTATTAAGTAACTTAGATGTATTTGAAGGCACTTTTTTTGCTAATAATACTTTTTGGGTTTTGGCTATTTTAGCGTACTACTTTTTAGCAACGCTGCTACCTATTGATAAAATTATTACTAAGTTTTACCCGCTATTTGGCTTATTAATGATTGTAATGACTACATTAATAGCCGGTGCGTTATTACTAGATGCACCACACTTACCAGTTGCAGGCGACTTTTTAGCCTACTTTGAAGCCGACCACGCGCATGACTTTTTAGAGCCAAACCCTGATGGCCTGCCAACCTGGCCGTTACTGTTTATTACCATTACCTGTGGTGCTATTAGTGGTTTTCACTCTACCCAAGCGCCTATAATTGCCCGCTGTTTAACAAACGAAAAATACGTACGCCCAGTATATTACGGCGCAATGATGTGTGAAGGCATTGTAGGTTGTGTATGGGCACTTGCGGGTATTGCCGCGTTCCCAGAAGGTTACGCAGGCTTAAAAGCATTGCTTGATCAAGGTGGCCCAGGTTTAGTGGTTAACCATGTAGCAAATAGCTACTTAGGCGTAATGGGCGGTATTATGGCCATTATTGCTGTTGCGGTGTTCCCTATTACCTCTGGCGATACGGCGTTCCGTTCACTGCGTTTAACCGTGGTTGATGCGTTTAATATTCCGCAAAGCTTACGTAATCGCTTATTACTGGCAGTGCCAATTTTAACGATAGCCTTTTTTATGACTAAATTAGATTTCTCGGTTATTTGGCGCTACTTTGCATTTTCAAACATGCTGCTTTCAACCAGTGTGCTATGGCTTGCAACCAAGTACTTATTTGATAGACGTGCATTCCACTGGATCACCAGCATACCTGCCGTTATCGCTACTGGCGTAACACTTTCGTACATTATGACTGCTGCTATTGGCTTTAATTTATCGGCCGACTTAGGTAAACCAATTGGTGCCGCTGTGGTTGTTATTGGCTTAGTAGGTTTAGTGTTTGTACACTCTAAGCATAAAAAGCTAGATGTAGCGTAAAGCGTTAAAAATTAAATAAGCGAGCTTATTAAGCTCGCTTTTTTTATGCATAAAATTTACCCTCACACGATGCAATATTAAAGGTAATAAAATGAAAATAGCCGCTGATTTTACCCAGAGAGTCGTTGTTCATAGTGAGCAACTTAATTGGACCCCTTCGCCAATGACGGGCGTTGATAGGCGCCCACTTGATAGAGTAGGCGCAGAAGTAGCCCGTGCTACAAGCATTGTACGTTATGCACTAGGGAGCGAGTTTTCGCCTCATGTGCATACAGGCGGCGAAGAGTTTTTTGTACTAGAAGGGGTATTTCAAGATGAGCATGGCGATTTTCCACAAGGCTCTTATATTCGTAACCCTCCGCAATCGAAGCACAAACCAGGCTCCGATGAAGGCTGCATAATATTTGTAAAGCTTTGGCAATTTCAGCCACAAGATAGAACCCACGTACGCTTACAAACACAACATATGGGCAGCGTGCAACACGCCACATTTAAAGGCCTTGCCATAACCCCACTTTATAAAGATGACTTTGAAGATGTGAGCTTATTACATTTTGAGGCAGACGCTAACATGCAAATTAGTGCAAATGGTGGTGCTGAGCTACTCGTCCTTGAAGGCGATATAAGTGAGCAATCAGACGTATTAGTAAAACACAGCTGGTTAAGGCTGCCTATTAATAGTGAGCTTAATATAACCGCAGGTAAGCAAGGTGCAAAAGTGTGGCTTAAATTAGGGCACTTAACAGATGTAGATAAGCAAATAGAGCGCGTACAAAACGCTTAGCAAATAGCATTATTTAGCAGTATTGTTTGATTTAGTTCAGTACTAATTAACTTAATACGGTGTAGTTTTATAGTTTAACTCAGTAAGTGATGGGTATTTTTGGGGTTTTTATTTTTTAAAGGGAATAATTTCACTTTATAGGCTTTAATTAACTCCAGCTTTTGTTATTAAACCCACTCACACAGGCTGTAAATAACATAAGCGCACCCGATTAAGGAGAGCAGCATGGTACACACAACACATGGTTTATCTATTGGTATTGAACGCGCAGGCCGAGAATTTTTTTTAAAACTAAAAGCTGTAGGAACGCTAACCCACGACGACTATAAAGTCATTACCCCCATGATCGACTCAGCCCTTGGCGAGGTTAAACACCCTATAGCAAACGTGCTTATTGATGCCAGCGAGTTAGAAGGTTGGGAGCTTCGCGCCGCGTGGGATGATTTAAAGCTTGGCGTAAGGCACTCAAAAGAATTTAATAAAATTGCTATTTATGGCAATCAAGAATGGCAAGCCCGCATGGCTAAAATAGGCAATTGGTTTATTTCAGGCGAGGTGCAATACTACGAAAACGCCACCGCCGCCATCGATTGGCTAGATGAATAATTAAATAATAAAAAACGCTCTCAAGAGCGTTTTTTATTATTTAAAGCAACTTGCACTCTACTTAAGGTTATATTACATCAGCCAGCACTGGTAATGCCGGAAATGCTCCTTTAGCTAAACACGCTTTAGAGCCACATTGAAGGGCAAAGTGCAGGGCGTTTTTTATGCTAGTTTCATCATTTAACTTATCTGCCAGCACTAAATTACTCCCTAAGTTATTTAAATAGTATAAAACTCCCGCTATAAAGGCATCGCCCGCGCTTGTTGTATCTACTGCGTTTATTTTTGGTGCCGATTCGTTAAGTATAAATGCGCTGTGGTAAACCGTAGCAGGCTCAGGCCCGTCGGTTAAAAACACCAGTTTTACTCCTGTATTTAATAGCATTTGAATGTAATTTTCGCCTGTTGTTTCGCTATGCTTTGCTAAAAAATTAAGTTCATCACGCGAAAGTTTAACTATGTCGCAATAAGCGAAGCAGGCCTTTACATTGCTGGCTATATCATGGATGTTTTCCCACAAGCTGTAGCGTAAATTTACGTCAAAACTAACGAGCTTACTATGTGTTTTAGCAAGCTCTAGCGCTTTAACCGTTGTGCTAGCTATGGCTGGATCGGTTAGGGTGTTTGAGCAAAAGTGCAGGGTGCTTATGCTTTGCCAATTTATTTGCGCTAAATGCGCTTGGGTTAAAAGTACATCGGCTGTGTTATGGCGATAAAAGCCAAAACTGCGCTCGCCTGTTTCATCAAGGCTTACTATTACCATGGCGGTTTGTGAGCCAGCAATGGTAAACAAATAGTCTGTATTTACATTGTATTGAGCCAATGCATTACTTAATTGATTGGCAAAATGATCGTCTCCTTTACCACCACAAAATGCAGCATCACCGCCAAGTTTTGCATAGCCAACAGCAACATTAGCAGGTGCACCACCAGGGATGGGTAAGTACGCTGAGTTATGAGCATCTTGAGGCAGCATATCAATTAAAAGCTCGCCTAAGCACAGGAGTTTGGTCATTTGGAATATCCTAAAAAGCCTAGCAAGGCTAGGCTAAAAACATGAAGGGTGTTATTTATTCATACTTTAAAAGGCGCTACAGCGATGACTCACTGCAGCGCAATACACACATTTAGTTAAAAAGCGTATTTTAAAGTAACCGACGTAGTGCGGCCGTTAATAGTACGGGCACGAATAATGTCGTTCTCAGGTACTGAGCCTTCTTCGGCTTCTGTAATACCTACTGTATCGAATAGGTTGTTTACATTAAGCGCAAGGTTTAAGTTTTCTGATAAGTCGTAGCTTACAAACGCATTTACTTGCGTGTAGCCGTCAAACTTAAGGTCGTTGTTATCTTGTGCATAAGCATCGGTTGTACCAATAAAGCTTACACCTGCCGCGCCTTTATCGTAGCTGTAACGCGCCATTAATGAGTAAATTAAATCCGCTTGGCGACGTGGTGTGTTACCTACAACTTCAGGAGTTAGCGCATCTTTTGCAATTTCAGCATCGGTCCAAGTAAAGTTACCTCTAAAGTCCCATGCATCCATAAAGTAAGTTGATTCAACCTCAATCCCTTTTGCTTCGTATTCACGGTCGAAAAAGGTTTGCGATGTTGCTTCAAAGTTTTGCTCTTCTGTTTCTGCGTAAAAGGCTGTTGCAAATACCGAGAACGAATCAAAGCGTTTTTTCACACCAATCTCAAATTGGTTTACTTCATCTACTGCATCTTCATCGGCTACGCTTCCGTCACTGCGTACTTTACCAAATAATAAACGGTCTGCATTTGCGCGCCCGCCTTTACTAATACGTGCAAACGTCGCTAGGCTTGGGTCAATTTGGTAGTTAGCACCTACAGAATAAGACGAGTAGCTCCAATCGTAATTTACTGGGCTTGCATTAGCTATATCAATACCTGCTACGTTTTGCTCAGGAATAGAAATAGTACCGTCACGGTTCATATCTACTGTTGAGGTTACGGCACCTGCGTAGTTACCGCGTGCTTCACCGCTGTCGTAGCGGGCACTTGCATCAATGCTTACATCACCAAGTTTTGTTGAAAACGCAACATACGGTGCGCGAGTGTCGTACTCGGTGTCGTAATCGCGCTGACAACAGTTACCCCAATAAGGCGTGCCGTATGCGTATAAACCGTTTTCTGAATACTCAGTTCCATCGGCTGCGGTTACATTTAAAAGTGCCGCATTGTCGCCTTTAAGCTCCATTACGTAAGAGTTCCATAACCACGACATAGCAATATTTTGCGTAGAGGCAAAGTAACCAAAGGTTAGGCTAGTGTCATCACTAAACGATTTAGTCAGTTTAAAATCGTTAACAATAGAGCCAAAGTCGTTAAGCGTTACATCAAAAGTGTGAATACGCATGGCAAGTTCATCATTAAATGCTTCGCCTGTGTTTGCGTTACTAAGTGTTGCGCCTACACCGCCAATACTTTGTGCAATAGACGATGCGCTGCCAACCTCAGCAGGAATAAGCGAGTTAAAGTTACCGCTAATTGATGACTTACGAAAACGGTTTTCGATACGCCAATCGTTATCTAAATCAAATACAGCTTCAAAACCAACAGAGTCAACCTTTGGATTCATACCATCACGGATATCACCACTGCTAATTTGGTTTTCACCATTTAAGCGTACTGTTTTAGTAAATAACGCTGAGTGAGGTGTATCTGATTGCGCATCAAAGCCAGCAATAGAGTCACCATTTGAGTACATTGGCATAGGAAGATAGCCAACACTCTTATCGTCTAAGTGTTTGTAATAAAGGCGAACGTAACCGTTTTCAAAATCTTTAGTAAGGTTAGCTTTAATTTGGCCACCTTTATTTGATGTGTAGCCTGTTTCGCGCGGGCCTTCGCCTTGGCGTACAAAACCACCTACATGAAAACGCACGCTGTCGGTTAAATAGGTGCCGTATTCAAAGTCGGTGCGTACACTGTCGTAATCTAGGCCAACAGTAGTAGATACGCTACCCGATTCGTTTTCGCCATTTTTAGAAATAAAGTTAATTATGCCGCCAGGTGCATTACTGGCTGATGTAGAGGCTGAGCCACCACGAATAGATTCGATTGTTTGCACTGTGTTATCAAGGCGCATAAAAATATCTGCGTTACCAAAGGCAACATCACCAAACTGCATTACAGGCAGACCATCTTCTTGCAGTTGTAAAAACTTGGCGCCACCCGATGCTACAGGTAAGCCACGCACTGCAATATTTGCATTACCTTCACCGCCTGTTGATTCAGCGCGAACACCCGGGATAATTCTAAATGCTTCAGCCGTTGAGCGTGGTGTTGATACCTCAACTTGCTCAAGTGATAAACTGCTTACTGATGAGCTCGATGCCATAATAGTTGTGCGGCGAGGTACACCGGTTACAACAATTGTTTCAAGCCCTTGCTTAGCTTGCACTTTGGTTTCTTGCTCGTCTTGTGCATGAACGCCTTGGCTTACTGCAAGTGCTAAGGCACTGATTAAATATAAAGGTGTGTGGTGTGTTGTCATGTTAACGCCTCATTGTGTTGTGTGAGTTTGTTATTTTTACTTAATCGATTAAGTAAAAATAACAAAGTTTTTACAATATGCAAATTATTTTTGTGTGTAATTTGCACTTTTTTTGTTTTTATATTGATTTTAAAGGTGTTTTTTATTCTGGCTTGAGCAGCCATTTATGCATTTTTAGTTAATGCTTTTGCCGCAGGGTCGCGGTAAAAGTTATAAAGCATGGCTAAAAATAAGATCACAGCAAAGCCGGTAGCTAAGTAAAAACCGTAGCGTACGTGGCCAAAGTAATCACTTATCATGCCCATAAATAAAGGCGCAAGTGCGGCCGAAAGCGCGGTAAAAAATAAAATAACACCCGCTACTGCACCATGTTGTGCAACAGGAAAGCACGATATACCTTTAGAGTTTAAAGTAGGGTAAACCATCGACATAAATAAACCCGAAAGCGGAAGCAAGCCTACCGCCCAATCAACACCGCCTAGCAAAGTGCCTACATAACACAGTGCGATGCCTAAGCTTAAATAAGCCATAACCCCTTGCCAGCTAAAGTGATTTAAAAGCCATACAGCAATAAAGCGTCCAGCAGCACGTAATACAAAAAATATAGTAAGTGCGTAGGTCGCAAGCAAAGGCCACGAGCCTGTGTAATCTTTTAAAAGTGTTGGCATCCACACGTAAATAGCAACCTCGGTAGCCACATATAATGCAATAGCCAACGAAAAACCAAGTGCATACGGGTTTTTAATCATTTTCATGGTGGTGGCAAGTGAAGCTGGCTTTTCTGTGCTTTTAACAACACTTGGGTAGTCGGCGCGCCATGCCATTAACGCTAAAATTAAACACATAACGCCGGCAATAATGTACAGATAAGTCCAGCTCACGTTTTGAGTAAGCAGTACGCCTACCAGCGCAGGGCCAACTATGGCACCAATACCAAAAAAGCCTTCTACTTTGTTCATGGTTTTAGTGTGCTCTGCGTTACTTGCAGATATATCGCCAAGTAGCGCTAGTGCGCCGGTTTTAAATAAACCAATGGCAAGCCCTATACAGCAGAGCAAAATTAAAAATACCGAAAAACTGTTACTAAAGGCAAACAAAAAACAGCTGAGCGAAAAAATTAGTAAGCCTAACATTATGGTTTGTTTACGGCCTAGGCTGTCTGCTAAAAAGCCCAAAAACAAGCCACTAAAGGCAATGAGTGCCATAGGTGCGTAATGAAAAGCACTGGCTTGGGTCATACTTAAACCAAACTCTGTGATCAGTTCAGGGATGATCATACCTACCGCATCTGAGGTCATCGCAAACATAAAAAACATCATGTAAGTGAGTATTCGTATGCGCTGCATTGGGTCGCTTTGGGTGTGTGTGTGTAAATTCGTCATGTGATTTTTCCTCGTTGTGGCTCAAGTTATAGTAATAACTCAATCACTTACTCTAGTTAGTATTACCGTTGCCACAACTTTTGTATGTAAAATATTTAAAAATTACTTGTAAAATTGTACGTGCTAGTTAAAGATATATCTTAATCGATTAAGTTTCAACTTGGTAATCACACATGATGAAGAATAAAGTTCAATTGATCACATACGCTGATCGAATCACAGGGCAAGATATAAACGCACTTACTACGCTTTTAAATGGCCAACTTAAGGGCGTTTTTGGTGGTGTACACCTTTTGCCGTTTTATAATCCGATTGATGGCAGCGATGCAGGCTTTGACCCGATTGATCACAGCGAAGTAGATTCTCGCATTGGTACATGGGCTGATATTCAAGCACTGGGTGAAAACCATGATCTAATGGCCGATTTAATCGTTAACCATGTATCGGCGCAGTCTTATCAGTTTCAAGATGTGCTAGCTAAAGGTAAGCAATCAGAATTTTGGGATTTGTTTTTAACAAAAGAAGACGTTTTTCCAAATGGAATGAGCGAGCAAGAGCAGCAAGCCATTTATCGCCCGCGCCCCGGTAGCTGTTTTACACCCATGCAGTGTGGCGATGGTCAAACGTATGACTTTTGGACCACGTTTACCGATAACCAAATTGATATAAACGTAAAAGTTGAAGCGGGTATTGCGTATTTAAATAACGTATTAACTAAGTTTTCTGAAAATAACGTAAATATTATTCGTTTAGATGCAGCGGGTTACGCAATTAAACAAGCCGGTACAAACTGTTTTATGCTAGACGAAACCTTTGGCTACCTAGATAACTTGTCAAAGCAAGCAAACGAGCTTGGCATGGAAACCATTGCTGAAATTCATAGCCACTTCCAAACACAAGTAGAAGTAGCAAAGCGTGTAAACATGGTTTACGACTTTGCATTACCGCCGCTTATTTTGCATAGCTTATTTAATAACGATGTAGATGCATTACTTAAATGGTTACAAATTTCACCACGCAACTGTTTAACGGTACTTGATACGCACGACGGCATAGGCATTATTGATGCAGGCCCAATGGGCGACAAGCCAGGGCTATTAAATGCACAGCAAATAGATACGCTTGTAGAAACCATGCATGCCAACAGTAACAACCAAAGCCGCCAAGCTACGGGTGCTGCTGCCAGTAACGTTGATTTATACCAAGTAAATTGCACGTATTACAATGCATTAGGCGCTAACGATTTAGATTATTTGATTTCGCGTGCCATACAGTTTTTTGCCCCCGGTGTGCCGCAAGTGTACTACGGCGGTTTATTTGCCTGCGAAAACGATATGGATTTACTTGCGCGTACCAATGTGGGCCGTGATATTAACCGCCCGTATTTAAATACTGAAACAATTGAGCACGCACTCAATAAACCTGTAGTAAAAGGTTTAATAGAGCTCATTAAATTACGTAATGAACACCCCGCTTTTGCAGGAGAGTTTAGTGCTCACGGCACCCAGGGAATATGTTGTTTAACATGGCAACTAGAAGATAAGTCTATTGCATTAAGTGTTAATTTTAAAACGCGAGACGCGCTTATTACTCAAGTAAATGGTGATGAAGAAACAACGATAAGTTTAAACGCATTGCTAGCCTAACATGCTATTAAAACATAAAAGCCAAGCTCTTGAGCTTGGCTTTTGTTTACCCAGCCCTTTTTAACATAACCTATTAACCACTTGCGCCAATATCTAGCTCGTAACTTACATCACATATTTTTTCTTCTTTAGATATAAATAGTTCGGCGGCCATTACGCCTTTTTCTTGGCTGTTTTGATGAATAGTGGTTAGGCGCGGCACAAAACGAGCGGCTTCGTCTATCCCATCAAAGCCGACAATACGCAGTTCTTCACCTATTTTTATGCCTTGTTTTATCGCTTCTCGCATGGTGGCAAGGGCAATTAAATCACTCATACAAATTATAACGTTAGGGCGAGGGGAGGCACTTAACACCTCTTTAGCGGCAATGTTAGCAAAACGCTCGCTGCTCTCAGGTATATTCCAAATACGGTCATCAGCTACGGTTATATTTGCCTCACTTAAAGCACGTTGATAACCCCGTAAACGTTGGTGCGAAATAGATTGCCCTGTTTCAAATTCGTGGTGCTCATATACGCGGCACAATACGTTTTCATCAAGTAATCTTAAGCCTAAAATAGCGACTTTATCACTTGGATTTTTTAAAACATGCTTGGCTATTTCGTAACTTGCTTGCTCGTTATTAATATTTACAGAGGCATTGCGGGCTATATCAAAATCAATAGTTACCACATGTTTAGAGACCGTTTTTAGCTGCTCTACTAATGCGTTATTTCGAGGGCGGCCATAACAAATAAAGCCATCAACAAAGTCGACCACACTGTTAAGGTTATCGCTATTACCAGAAAACAATAAAACATTAATGCCGTTTTTTTCAAGCACCGAGGTTACACCCCGCATAAAGCTACTGGCCACAGGGTCCGACACCATATATTCCACGCTATCGGGCAGCACTAACGCCACAATATTAAACGTACCACTGCGAAGCGATTGCGCGGCTTTATTGGGCCCGTAATAGCCCAAGGTTTTACACGCTGCAAGAATGTCGTCTCGGCGTTTAGCCGATAGCTGATCAGGGCGATTAAACGCATTAGAGACTGTTGCGTTAGATACACCTAACTCTTTGGCAATACTTTTTAGTGTCCAGCGGGTTTGCTTACTCATACCAATTCTTTACTCAATACTCATGTTAATAAACTAACATATTCAGGGCGTTAGCAAAGTAAAAAATAAGGTTTTAGCCTTAATGCCGGCACTCTTTAGGCGCAATGCCAAAGGTTTGTTTAAATACACGACTAAAGTGGCTCGCGCTATTAAACCCAACATCAAAGCACACTTGGCTAATTGCATGGCCTTGCAGTAATTGATTGCGCGCTTTTTTAAGTCTTAATTGTTGCTGCCAAAGGGCTGGGGTAGTGCCAAATGCCAGTTTAAACTGCTGATAAAACTTACTGCGGCTCATGCAGGCTATTTTGCACAAGGTATTTATGTCGAGCGTTTCGTTTAAGTGCTCTTCAATATAAAGCAGTGCATCGCTTATTTTTGTTTTAAGGCGTGGTTTATCGCTATTAGCGAGTAATAAATCGCGACTTTGTTGTTGTAACAACCGGGTGATCAATTCGTTTAACGACAAGTCAATTAAGTAATGTCGCTGTGCGCCTTGTTCGCTAAATAAATGCACCATGCGCTCTAATAATTGCTGTGTTTGGCTATTATGTTGGCTATGCACCAATTGTGGAACATACTCGAATAAGCCGCCATCGTGTGCAAAGCTTTGCTGCATGTTAAGCACATTCGCCACAGCGTTTATTTTATCTTTGCTTATTTCAATTGCTAAACATGTGGTTGGGGCGTGCATTGATGCCTGTGGAAAATCAATTAATACACCTTGCTCTGGCGCTAATACAAACGACTCGTGGGGTAAAAATGCTTTATGGTATTGGCTACTTTCTACGTGCATTACTTTTTTACCGCTGAGCATGGCACAAAACAGTAACTCCTTTGAATGCAGTGCCACCTTTTGTGCGCGTTGGTACGTGTCGTAAATGCTCAACTCGCTGTTATCTGCTGCAAATGTCACTTTATTTTCTATTAAAACATCAAGTTGTTGGCGTCTTTTGTTTAACTGAGATGTGTGCATATCAATCCTTTTGGCTTTTATTAGTGTGGACTCACAGACAACTTTTGTGGACAGCTAATCAAGTTTTTAGGGGCTTGTTAGGCTAATGTCAAACAACACTGATTAAATATAAAGCATTTTGTTTTATATAAATGTTCGACCTTTAGCTAACAACAATAAAGAGAGCACACACATGATATACGCAAATCCAGGTAGCGACGGCGCACTCGTAAACTTTAAACAACAATACGGAAATTACATTGGCGGAGAGTGGGTAAAGCCTGTAAACGGCCAGTACTTTGATAATATAAGCCCAGTAAACGGTAAGGTATTTTGCCAAATACCTCGCTCCGACAAAGATGATATAAACCTAGCACTCGACAAAGCGCATGCAGTGCGAGAGCAGTGGGGCACAACCTCGGTGACCGAGCGCAGTAATATACTGTTAAAAATAGCCGACCGAATTGAGCAAAACCTAGAGCTACTAGCCGTTGCCGAAACATGGGATAACGGTAAAGCCATTCGCGAAACACTCGCGGCTGATATTCCGCTCGCGGCCGATCACTTTCGCTACTTTGCAGGGTGCCTGCGCTCGCAAGATGGCAGTATTGGTGAAATTGACGAAACCACGGTGGCATATCATTTTCACGAACCGTTAGGTGTGGTTGGGCAAATTATTCCGTGGAACTTCCCTATTTTAATGGCCGCATGGAAACTTGCCCCAGCTCTTGCTGCAGGTAACTGTGTGGTACTAAAACCAGCCGAACAAACTCCAGCATCTATTTTAGTTTTAATGGACATTATTGGTGATTTACTGCCTGCAGGCGTGCTCAATATTGTAAATGGGTTTGGTAAAGAAGCAGGCGAAGCACTGGCCACAAGTAAACGCATTGCTAAAATTGCATTTACAGGCTCTACACCTGTTGGCTCACATATTTTAAAATGTGCTGCTGAAAACATTATTCCGTCAACGGTAGAGCTTGGCGGTAAATCGCCCAATATATTTTTTAATGATGTAATGGAAAAAGACGACGCGTTTTTATCAAAAGCCATAGAAGGCGCCGTACTTGCTTACTTTAACCAGGGCGAAGTATGTACCTGTCCATCAAGATTGTTTATTCAAGAAGATATATACGAGCAGTTTATTGAGCGCATACTCGAACGTACCCAACAAATTAAACGCGGTAACCCACTCGACAGCGAAACCATGGTGGGCGCTCAAGCTTCAAAAGCACAGTTTGATAAAATACTTAGTTACATAGACATAGGTAAAAAAGAAGGCGCTGAAGTACTCACCGGCGGAAACGTAGAGCAGCTAAATGACGATTTAAATGGTGGTTATTACATACAACCTACACTGCTTAAAGGTACAAACGACATGCGTGTGTTCCAAGAAGAAATTTTTGGCCCTGTTATTTCTATGTCGACCTTTAAAGATGAAGCTGAAGCACTCGAACTTGCCAACAGCTCAGAATTTGGCTTAGGCGCAGGGGTGTGGAGCCGAAACATGAACCGTGCTTATACCATGGGGCGCAAAATTGAAGCTGGCCGAGTGTGGACTAACTGTTACCACATGTACCCAGCACATGCTGCATTTGGTGGTTATAAAAAATCAGGAATAGGGCGTGAAACACACAAACTAGCACTCGATCACTACCAACAAACTAAAAATTTATTAGTGAGCTATAGCGAAGACCCGCTCGGCTTTTTCTGATAAAGCAATTCAAACTTAAACACAACAACCATTAAGTAATGAGGGCGCTGCATATTTGCAGCGCTTTTATTCACATTGCTCACAACGCTACTTTAAGCGTGTTGTAATATATAAGTACAATACCAGCCGGGTTCAAAACGTTAAAACCTAAGCGTTTTAATAACTCATTACCTGCGTTAAAAACGATTTTACGATATTAACTTTTTATAAAAGTTGCTCTAAAAATGTGCAGTGATTTATGCATTGTCGGATATAACTGATCTCCCCCATTTATGTGTATTTCAGCATTAACGGAGATTTCTTTGTGGTTAACTAATTGTTTACAGGTGGTTATTTGCTAGCTAAGATAAATGAATTGTAATATAGGGACATTTGTCGGTTTATAAAACGACAAATGTCGTAGACAAAGTTGTTAGGTGAACAAGGATGTCTTAATGAAATCAGTACCATTTACAGATAAATTTGAAAAGCTATTTGATAATGAAGATATGTTGAGTATGTACAACATACCTGATGAATCAGCATGCCTGTTGAAAGCCCATTTGATTTTAGAAGATCTCATAACACTTTATTGCAGCAAATTAAGTGATGTTGAAGATTTATTTTCAGGTGTCTTCGTTCCTTTCAAAACCAAATTAGTAATTTCAAGAAATATGGGATTGCATATTGACGCATACAAAATCCTCGACAAAGTAAATGACATAAGAAATAAGTTTTCCCATAGAAAGAGGCATAAACTTGAGGATTCGCAGATAGAAGGGCTCAGAGTACAAGTAAATTCATTTCTAGCCGACGCTAATATTACACCATGCGAAGAATTCAAATTATCAGTAAAAGGCAAAGATCAACATGGAACACCTAGCGAGAAGGTTCATGATTGGACATCTTCCGAACCAAGATTGAAGTTCATCATTCTTTTTATGAACTTAATGGTTAGGCTTGTTTGGTGGATACAAAATGAGTTTAAAGGCAAAAATATTGATTACGCTATGCTGCCTATCAAGTTCACCTAACAAACTAAGCAAGCGGGACAATTACACGTGGGCTCCCGTCACTTCGTTCCGTATTATAGCCCACGTGTAATTGCCCCTTCTTGGGGTGTTATATCGCTGTAAACATCGCCTGTCGTCCCACTGTCGTGTGAATTTCGTAACCGACAATCGATTAAAACATGGATAGTTTCCTCTCGCACTGGTAAGGAGCCCAAATGATAGTCAAACGTCTTAGAGAAAAACGAAACTGGTCACAAGAACAACTCGCCACGTTAAGTGGCTTGAGTACGAGAACTATTCAACGAATAGAAAGTGGAAACAAGGCCAGCATAGAATCTCTTAAAGCCCTTGCCTCTGTGTTTGAAATTGACATTTCTAAACTTCAAGAGGAAATTATCGTGATAGACAAAACATCTAATGAATGGAAAAAAGAGCCGTTATGGGTCAGGTTTTCGTTTTGGGGAGTAAAAGCAAGAAAGCAAATTATTATGTTAGAAATGATGACGGTGCTTTTGGGCCTACTAACTTGGTTCATAAAACCCGACGTAATTGCCACGCCGGCATTTTTTTTTCTAGCTTACATATTTTCTAACATGAAGCATTATATTGATACGAAGAAATATTGGTGAATAGCGATATAACAACTCAATAAACTCACTCACTGCGTTCGCTGGGACGCATACACGCGGGGCGGCTTCGCCATTATGCCCCACGTGCCTGCGCTCGTTATTGAAAAGTTATGCGTCAGCGTTACCCATAAGGATTCCAGCTATGACTTTAGACTTTTTTTCTGATCTAGTAGATGAGCTTCAAAGGCTACTTAAAGATGCCGACCTTGCCGTTCCAACATTTGAACAGTTACGCTTACAAGATAAGCGAAGTGAAGAAATAAAAAGTAAAATTAAAGATTATGACTTACATAATTTATTACTTCATTGCTTTACAGTGTACTCAAGAAGAATCCCTGTCATTAAATGGAATGTTCATACTTCAAGTGAGCTAGAGGGGCGGAGTGAAATAAATGAGATCATTAATAAACTCGAAAATGGTGTGGACGTCAATCGCTTATTAAGTAATAAAGTAAGGAAATTAAATCAAGTAAAAAATGCAGACTTGCTAAAATCTGAGTGGGGAATTTATCATTTACACTTCCGTGAAGAGCGAAGTGAAGAATTGTTATTTATCTATTTAAGTGAGGGCAATGCATACCTACTTGATATATTGAAACACGAGAAAGCAGATGGTTCCGTTGTAACGTGGACTAACACCGACTTAATTCAAACAATTCATAATAACTGGCCTCATGTGATTAAGCCTTTTATTTACAAGACTAACTCAACTGCACCAATTTTATCTACAGAGCAAAGAAGAGCTTTGCGTAGAAATGCTGGAAATACTAATGTAGTCCTACATGATGGAACAGAATATATGCCTATAGGTTTTGGGTTCTCATCGAGCAAGCATCCGACTTCGGCCGTTATTCAATCAGATCATTTACTATTTAAAGTTAGGAACCTTCAAGCTACTGTTAAAGAAAATTACCAGAGTATTAAACAAGCTTTGGTCGAACATACAACTGAACCTGTTATAAAACTGAAAATTGATGATAATTTTCAACCATTTGTAGTTGAGTCTAAAAAGCATATTTTACTAAAGTTAGAGCCTAGCGAAGAAAACGCATAACAAGCGCTTTAAATGGAACAAAAACAGCTGGTTAGGTTCCGCTTCGCTCCACATTATAACCAACAATTTTTGTCCGCTTAAGCGGGCGTTAGGTGATTCTGAGAAATCAATGGCCAAATCAGAGATAAGACAGTTCTTAAAAGAGATCCGCACTAAATTTCCTGACGTTGTGCCTCTCATGGAAAAACATGAAAAATGGGCACCCACATTCCTAATGGAAGAGTTCGCAAATTTGACAACCATTTTGTTTAACCAAGGTAATTTAGAAGAAGCATTAGAACAGTTGCAGTACATGAGCGAAAAACTAGATACTGCAACCAAAGCAGAATTCGAATACATAGATGTATATTATACAGAGCACTTATTCTGGAAAGGTACAAAAGAAGGTATTGAGCGTGGCTGGCCTCTCGTGCCAGATAATCTCAAAAAACTATACTTGGGCTTTCATGGTAAAGCCCCTAGGGTAGTGGTTTAAATATGCACGCACCAAACAACCTAATCAACACACTCACTTCGTTCGCTGGGATGCACACACATGGGCTGCGTCGCTTCGATCCAAATTATAGCCCATGTGTTTGCGCCCCTAAGCAGGGTGTTATGAGGTGCTCTAGATAGTATGCAGAATATAAATCCATGGCTTTGGTCAGCTTTTGTTCTATCTCTTTCAGGAATCTTTTTTAGATGGGTGTTTGGTAATACGTTTGTGGGCTTTTTTCTTGCCGTATTGCTAGCTTTAGCGATAGTGCCTTTAGTTAAAAAATTCAGAGAAAGAATTAACAAAACCTCCATCTTAAACTTTGCTCTTTACAAAGCCTAGATTCTAATAGGCTAAATAAAGTGGGTCCCATCATAATTTGTTAGGCCCCATTATAATTTGATGCCCTGACATAAATTAAAAACCATTCGTAAAGAGATCTATTAATAAAAGATAAATCCTGAATCTGTATGGCAGATTTAGTTGCACAGTGTTGTTTGTTTTATTAAGGTGACTGCCTAGTTTGTGTGATTCAGGTGGCTGTTTAGTTTATATTATTATTAGTATATTCAGCACCTTAAGTAGAGGGAAATATGTTTTTTGAATCGTGGAGTGAAATAGCGCGCATTGTTACCACAACCTTGATTATTTATCCCTTTTTAATCCTAGCGACGCATTTATTAGGTAAACGCTCATTTGCTAAAATGAACAACTTTGACTGGATAATCACCGTTGCGGCAGGCTCCATCTTAGGTTCTGCTATCTTATTGAAAGACGTGGTTATAGTTGAGGTTTTAGTCGCGGTAAGCTTGCTCCTATTTTTACAATATTTACTCACTTGGATCAGCGCCCATTTTTCGACGTTCGACAAAGTAGTCAAAACTTCTCCACAATTAGTCTTTTTCGACGGTGAATATATAGAGGCTGCTATGAAAGACACTCGACTCACCAGCACGGAAGTGGAAGCGAGTGTTCGAAAAGCCGGTTTTGGTGATTTAAGCACAGTTATGGCGGTGGTTTTCGAGGCGGATGGTGAATTAAGTATTGTGCCGAAAAGTGAAAACTATGATCAACTGATTATGAAGTTACGAAATCCCCGAGATTAATTGGACAATTTTTAGCGGCCGAAGATTACCTTCAAGAGCCAAAACTAATTGGCATGGCTTTTTTACTGTATCAGACACATTGCTCACCTACTAAATAAGGTTGGACGACTCTTAAATCTTTAACTTAGGTGCCAGGTATGTATTTACTTATGTCCCTTAAATCGCTTTATTAGTATTGTTAATGAACAATAATGTACCAGTAGTTTATTTTTAGCTTAAATGGATTTTCATGACTATAAAAACAAAAATAACCAATTATGTATTGCTACCAATTTTACTACTACCAGCAGTTGTAAATGCCGCACAAGAGCCGATTATACCTACTACACCTGAGCAGTGGCGCAGTATAACAGAGCGCGATATTGAGGCAGCATATAGCATTACCGCACAAAATCATCCCGGTATGTTTGATGTTAATAATCCAACCTTCCCTGACTTATTAAAAAAAGCGAAAGCAGAAGCACTTAAACTCTCAGCTCAAGCGAGCGGGCCGCAGGTTCATGCAACGGCAATTTCTCGTTTTAGTACTGTATTACAAGATGGCCACGCGGGTGCGTTTTCAAGCGTAGATAGACCCGCGCGCCGCTGGCCGGGCTTTAGAACTGTGTGGCGAGGTGATGCGCTAAAAGTGTATTACAGTGAAAACAAAAATATTAGCAAAGGCGACGTTGTAAGCCAATGTGATGGGCAAAGCACCGAGACCTTAATACGTGAGAGAGTGTTTAAGTTTCATGGGCAAGTTGCACAACCTGGCCATTGGTGACAGCAAGGTTGGCGGTTACTCATTGACGAGGGCAATCCATTTTTAACTCCTTTAAAAGAATGCGAATTTGTTAAAGCCAATGGCGATACCTATACACACGTATTAAATTGGTCTGTAAGGCCTAAGTCAGTCAGTAAGCATTTAGAAAATGCCTACAACGGTGATGAACTCCCCATTGATTTAACCTGGCCTGAAAAAAATATTGCGTGGATTGCTATGCCTAGCTTTTCATCAACCGAAAAGCAAACTGCTGCCTACAATAAAGTGTTTGAAAAAATACAACAGCAGCGTGGCAAGTTACTTACTGCAAAAGCCGTGGTGTTAGATTTGCGCCATAACCAAGGTGGCTCATCTTATTGGAGCTCACAAATAGCCAAAGAACTATGGGGCAAAAAAATAGTAGAACAAAAAGTAAATAATACTTATCAAAACACGCAAGTGTGGTGGAGAGCATCAAAGGATAATACCGACCATGTAGTGTCTTTATTAGAGGTTGTAAAAAATCAGCCTGAATTATTGAAAATATTTAAAATCACAGCTGCGGGTATGGCTTTATCACTTAAAAGTGGTGATCCATTTTATGTAGAGCAAGAAACTAATATGCCAAATAACATACCTCAAAAGCCTTTAACTAGTGACTTTAAAAGCAAGGTGTTTGTTATTGTTCCACCGCAGTGCGCCAGTGCTTGTTTAGATGCGCTTGATAAGTTTAAGCTTTTTGAAAATACAACGTTATTCGGTGCGCCAAGTAGCGCAGACTCATTATATATGGAGGTACGTTTAGCCGATTTACCGTCAGGGTTGGGGAAAGTGATTGTACCTAACAAAGTATACGTAAACAGAGCGCGTGGGGCAGGGGATTTTTATAAGCCCGATGTGGCATATAACGGCATTGATTGGACAACCAATGTATTGCTTGAGCAAATAAAAACGTTATAAAAAAAGCCGCTTGTTGAAACAAGCGGCTTAACTATTCTAACTAGGGAATAGTTTAAAACGTGTAACGGGCACCAATTGAGTAGCGTGGGCCGTACTGATTAGCAAATAAAAACTGCTCTTCGTAACGGCCGTAGCCTTCTTCGGTGGCATTATTTAAGTTTATGCCATCAAAAAATACGGTTACGTTTTCGTTTACATCGTAGTTTACGCTCATATCCCATTGGCCGTAGGCTTTAGCATATTGCGGTGGTGCATCGGCTGAGCCTTGTGCTTGGCCTACACCAATTAAGTACGAGTCGCGCCATGCGTAAGTAATTTTGATTGATAGGCCGTCTTTTTCGTAAAAGCCTTGAAAGTTAGCAGAGTCACTTAAACCTGTAAGCGGCGCTTGTTGGTCTAGGCTTTCGCTATCAAATTCTACATCGCCATCTACAAACGTGGCGTTAACACCTACACCAAAACCAGTTTCGCCAATTAAGTGCTGAACAGCCACTTCAAAACCATCTACCGATTTGCTGTCGGTGTTTTGTGGTTGGCTTATGTTCCATACCATAAGTGGGTCATCGCTATTTGGCTCAATGACGCCATTCGCATTGCCATAACCATTGCTAATCATTTGCGCAAAAATAGCATCGGTGGTTGCTTGCTCGCCGCGCGATTCAATATCGCTAACTGCTTGTAAGTAACGTGGGCCGTTTAAAATGTCGTATAGACCTTCAATCGTGGTTTGCGTAATGGTGGTTTGAATAAAGTTATCTACGTCTTTTTTAAAGTAACCAACAGAGGCGTAGCTGCCTTCTGCGTAGTAATACTCTAATGATAAGTCGAGATTGGTTGATTCAAACGGCAATAAATTTGTATTACCTTGGCTACCCGTGCGCGAGCCAGGTTTTGGGCTGCCTGTTAAGCTACGGCCACCGGCTAAATCACCCAGTGGTGCACGCGACATAGTTTTACCCCATGAAACACGGGCTACAACGTCTTCGGTTAAATCAACACTTACATCGATTGACGGTAATAATATGTCGTAATCGCCTTGCTGCTCTAAGAAGTTATCATCGCCGCCGGCTGCATATTGCATTATCCACTCTGAGGCGCTTATCCAGTTTACTTGTTCTTCAACACGTTGGCGTACTGTGCTGGTTACATCTGTTTGCTCGTAGCGCAGGCCTGCGTTTACTTTTACGTAGTAATCGCTTACATCAAACTCCCAGCTTGATTGAATATAAAAGCTGTTTGTAATTTCTTCTACGTAGCTTTCGCTATCAATACCATCCATGTAAGCATTAGCTGCGTATGCATCGCCACCGGTTACATCAGAGGTGAGGTAAGCCATTTGGCGAGCAACTGCTTCGTCAAAATCGTAGGTATAGTAGTAACCTGGTTGTAAGTTGCTGCCGCCACCATCAAATTGATCTAAAAGGCCCGACGTATCGTGGCGAGTAAACATGCTATCTGGGAATATTTCTGTGTACGATGGGTTAAAACCAGGGCCACCCACTAAGCCACTCCATGCAGTGTAACCACCGGTGTTTTGCTCAGTGCGCGATGCACCAAATTTTACTTTAACTAGGCCAATATCAAAGTTTTCATTGTACCAAGTGGTATGTAATTGTAATTGCTCAATGTTTGATTCACCCGGCGAGTGCGTAAATTGGCTAAAGTTAGAGTCAATTTCGCCTGGCGTTAATTCGCTTGTGCCGTTTAACCAGTTAACTTGAGCACTTGGGATTTCGCCTGTGCGGTAATCGTAAATTTTGTTTGCTAGCTGATCAGAGCCTAAAATCACTTGGCCGGTACTGCCTAGCCCGTCATCGGCGCCGTTATCGGTTTCATTTTTAGAGTCATGGTAATCAAGCTCAACGTGCCACGTGTCGTTAATTTCCCACTCTAGGTTTAAACCAATAGAGCGTGCTTTTACTTCTGTGGTGCCTTTGTTGGCTGTAAACGAGGCATCGTTACCGCTAATATCGGCATAAACAGCGGTGCCGTTTTCATCAAGCTCGTAGCCATTAATATTGCTACCAAAGTCGTTCCAAATACCCCAACCAATACTTTCAGAGCCCGTAACCGCTTTACTTGCTGTGTAATCTAAGGTGGCTACAAAGCCATCAACTGGTTCAAATTGAAAAGTAACTTGGCCGTTAGTACGTTCACGCTCTACATCTTCAATAGAGTAGTTCATGTCTTTAGGGAAGTAGTAATTACCTGATGGGTCAGTACGGTTATCAACAACGTTACTGCTATCTAATTCAGGTAAATCAACATTGGCTTGCCAACCTTGGATATTGGCGCGTTGTTTTTGAAAGTCGCGTTCTTGATGCGAAAACGAAAAACCAAAACCAAATCTGTCATCTGCAAATGTGTTGCTATAAACAGCAGAAAGCTCTGGGGTTACATCATCACCGGCTTCGTTTGATGAGTCGTGATTTGCTTTAACCGTGGCTGAAAAATTTTGGCCTGGCTTTTGAAAAGGGCGCGCAGTAGAAATATTAACTGTTGCACCCAAACCACCGCTTGGTACATCGGCGCGCGCTGTTTTAAATACTTCTAGCGCACTTACGCCCTCTGAGGCAATGTTTTCAAGGTTGTACGAACGCGTATAACCTGTGCCAGGCATTTGGCGGCCGTTTAGCGTAATTAAGTTAAACTCTGGGCCAAAACCACGTACGGTAATTTGGCTACCTTCACCGTTTGCTCGGCTCACCGATACACCGGTAATGCGTTGTAATGACTCTGCTAAATTGGTATCTGGAAATTTACCCATTTCTTCTGCTGAAATGGCATCTACTACGCCCGATGAATCACGTTTCATATCCATAGAACGAATAAGTGAACCACGAATACCTTTTACTTCAATAACTTCTACATCAGGAGATGCTGCAGTGTCTGCCTCGGCAGCAATGGCCGTATTTAACGTGCTTGCAGCAATGATAAGAGACACAGAAGCCGCAAGTTGGCTCTTTTTAAAATTGAATGTGTTCATAATAGCTCTGCTTTATAAAATGTTGTTGTGTAGCAATAGGCGCTTAGCGCCTATTGTAGTGTGTGTTTTTATGGGTTTGAAATTGTCACATTATCAACACGATATGTTGCGCCAGCCCCTTGGCCCCAATTAGGAAAAATCATTAATACATCTATCGCACTTACATCTAAACCGGCAGCTGATAAGTCAGAAAGCGTATAAGTATATGTTTGCCATTCGTTTAAAATAGGGGCAATGCCTTCAACACTTTCAGTAAGTGCAAGCTCTACGGCAGAGTCACCTTCGTTTGACTCAACTTTAAAAAACCATGACGCATCGGGTGTGCTCGGCATACTCGTAACTTTCATATCAAACGTAATTTGACCAACCGTTATGATAGCGCTTGCATCAAATGCTTCGCCGCTTCCGCCAACAGATGTACGGCTGTTAAAACCCATTACTGTAGGCGTATCATTTATTGTAAATTCCGCTGTTATACCATGCTCTTCATCATCCATTACTTCCACTGGCGTAGAGCCGCTACAGCAGTCCCACATTGGCCAGTCAAGATTTTGAGTATCAGAGAAAACATCTAGCTTAGGAAAGTCTTGAGTTATTTTTACATCATCAACTCTATAAACAGCGCCATTACCAGTGCCCCATGCAGGAAAAATCATAACTACATCAATAGCACTAATATCTAAGTTTGCTGCAACAAGATCGGTTAATTTAAATGTGTATGTTTGCCATTGACCTACAACAGGCGCAATACCTTCAACGCTTTGGGTAATAGGCAATTCGGCTGCCGTAGGGGCGTCTCCTGCGCTTTCAAGCTTAACAACCCATGTAGAGTTTGAATCAGCAGGTGCGCTAGTTACTTTCATTTTAAACTGAAAATACCCTTGTGCTAACAGGGGGGTTGCATCAAAAGGGGAAGCTACACCAGCTTCATCAGTAATGTTTGCCGCTCTTGAAATAAAACCGTTTACAGTTGGGTTTTCACCAACACTAAATTCAACTGTATTACCTTGCTGTTCATCAACAACTACTGCAGGAGTTGAGCCTCCGCAACAATCCCACGCAGGCCAATTAATATTAAAAGAATCACCAAATATAGTTAATGGAGTAACCCCTCCAGCTATAGGAACTGGGGCATCGCCCTCAAGTAAGGCATCGTTTAAGCTATCGTAACCTGGGCGAATAGTTTCACACCCTTTGCCGGTATCTGGGTTTGATGCACATTGATAAACACGTACGTAGTCAATTGCAAATGTTTGGCCGTTTTCAAATGCGCTGGCATCTACGCCTAACTCATTTACGTTTTCAGGCCAGTCGCCGCCTACTGCTAAATTTAACAGTAAGTGAAAGTCTTTATCGTAAGGAGCGCTATCCCAATGAGTTTCTAGCTCGCCAAAACCTTGTTCAAAATACTCTGCAAACCAACCGCGATGTTTCAAACCTGCGGCTTCGCCTTTGGAATTATATAATACTTCTGATTGGCGCTGTGTGGCATAAAGGTAGCCATCAACGTACCAGCGTATTTCACCTTCTTGCCACTCTACTGCGTAAGTATGAAAGTCATCTGCTGGGTTGCTATCTTCAGGAAATTTGTACTCTTGGCCTGTGTAGCTGTTATCTGGCCAAGCGCGGCCGTAATGCAATGTGCCATGAATGCTTGATTCAACACCGCCATCTTCGTCAGCGGTTTTTAGGTTTACTGATTCTAAAACATCAATTTCGCCTGAGCGTGGCCATGTACCATATTCTTCATCGGTTGGTAGCATCCAAAACGCAGGCCAGCTGCCTTGCCCCGAAGGGAGCTTTGCACGTACTTCAAAGCGGCCATAAGTAAAGTCAGCATTGTAACGGGTATTTAAACGCGCAGAAGTGTAGGGCTTTTCAGCGCCTTCTGTTGCGGGTAGGGCAACAATGTTTAACACACCGTCTTGTATAAAGGCGTTTTCTTCGTTATCGGTGTAACATTGTTTTTCGTTGTTACCACCGCCATCGCAGTTTAATTCAAAGTTCCACTTATTAGTATCAATGGCAGAGCCATCAAACTCGTCGCTCCATACTAGTTGCCAATCTGAAACTGGCTCAGAAGCGTCGATATTTTCAAAATTAGATGTTGTGGCTGAGTCGCCACCACAGCCAGCTAAAGACGCTAACGAAATAGCAGCCAGTAAGCGAGCAATGTGTGTTTTTTCAATGTTCATAGCTGAACCCCGGTTTCACAGATTGTTGTCAGAATGTGTGTTTAAACTTATTAAAAAGAACCATATTTATTTTTGTAAGCGCTTACATTTATCATGTGTTTTTGTAAGCGCTTACAAATAATATTGCGCACTACGTAAATGGTCAACATATTTGTGTGTTTTATTTACATTTAGTTTACGGTAAGACCAGTTTACCAATTGGAGTTATTAACTAAATCGTTAATAAATTTAAAAGCTTACATTATTTTTAATGTTGCATTTTTAATACATCTATTAATACTTTACTTAATTAGTAAATATTAAAGTGACCTGTAGCAATTACATTTAGCGCTAATTGCGATGATTTACCTGTATTAGGCTAACTATATGGCGTGTAATTTTGCTTTTTTACAAAAAACGAAAGTTAAAAAAAGTGAAAGTGGTATAGTATTCAATAGGTTAGTAAACCCTTTAAAGCGCTTAGCTTGTAAAGGTTAAATTATAGGGAGTAAGGCTTTGGCGGGGTTTAATAAGGTAAATGTGTAAATTTAAATACGCATTTACCTCTTAATTTATTGTTTATTTAAATAGTATTGTAGCCACTTGAAATGGCAGCTTATTTACGTTTAAACGGCATAATTAGCAAGCCCCACAGCGAGGCGTTTTGCTGCGGGTTAGGGTATTCTTTTAAGCCTATATCTATGTCGTTATCGGCTTTTTGCGCTTCATTTTTGTAACTACCAAACAGTTTATCCCACCAAATAACGCTAAATCCATAGTTTGAATTGGTTTCGCTCACGCGTTGGCTATGGTGAATACGGTGCAGTATTTGGGTCATTAATATGAGCCGAAGTGGTTTTTCTATGGCATTGGGTAAACGTATATTGGCGTGGTTAAACAGCGCTAATCCATTAAGTGCTATTTCAAATATTAATACAGCAATAGCAGGTACACCCAAAGCGGTAACGGCAATCAATTTTATAACTATGCTGAGTACAATTTCGATAGGGTGAAAACGCAAACCTGTGCTGGTATCTACATGGGCATCGGCGTGGTGCACACGGTGCAAGCGCCACAAAATAGGCACTTGATGAAAAAGCCGGTGCTGCCAATAAATAACTATATCTAGCAGTAATATGCTTAAAATAATAGCAACATTACTTGGTGTGGCTATTTGATTAAATAAACCGATACCGTGCTCTTGGTTATAAAGCGCTACGGCAGTTAAGCCTATTGGCACACTTAAGCGAGCAATTACAGAGGCCGCAAACACCAGTCCAAAATTGGCCAACCACCGGGTGGTGCTTTTTATCGGCGATTTACGGGCAGGCATACGCAACTCTAGCAGCATCATAATAACCAAAATGCTAAAAAAGAACCCTAATCGCCACCAAATTTCATTACTCATTGGTTTGTTTAACCTCATCAGCTTCTTGGCATTTAAGCGTGTTATAACCACCATGTATACGTGTAAAAATAGTAATAGCGCACGCAGTGGCAAAAATACTCGCCATTAGGGCAAAGTGCTGCGGCCAAATACAAAAGGCAATAAACAGCGCGATGGTTTCTGTGCCTTCGGTTAAACCATTTAAGTAGTAAAAGCTTTTGTATTTAAACTGGGGTTTTTCGAGCTTAAATTTTTCGGCGGCTATGGCAAAGGCTAAAAAGCTTGAGCCAGTGCCTATAAAAGTAGCCAGTAATAAGGAACCGGCAATCGCGTTTTGCTCAGGGTTTGCCAAAATAAAGCCAAGCGGAATTGCCGCATAAAATAAAAAGTCGAGGGTAATATCTAAAAAGCCGCCAGCGCTTGAACTTAAATTTGTATGGCGTGCCAATGCGCCATCTAGCCCATCTAAAATACGATTTAAAGCAATAGCCGTTAACGCTGCGTACCACATTTCATACGCAATTAATGGCACAGCTAATAGCCCTATTAAAAAGCCCGCCACAGTAAGTTGGTCGGGTGTTATGCCGCGCTTGTGCATTAACGCCACAACAGGAGTTAACAGTGGCTTTATTACTGGGGTGATGTATTTGTCTAACATACTTGGTGCCTTGTGCTTTTTGTGCGTTTACTTGGCTAAATTTAAGGTGATCAGTTTGCCGTTTGCAGCCTCTGCATCGCTATGATCGTGAGTTACCATAATAGCGGGCAATTTATGCTCGCGTATTTGGCTAAATACCAGCTCGCGCGTATCTACTCTTAATTGGGTATCGAGCTTGCTAAAGGGCTCATCAAGTAAAATAGCTTTTGGCTCGCTTAATAGCATACGCAATAAAGCAACGCGGGCTTGTTGCCCACCAGAGAGGTTGTCGGGGTGGCGATTAGCCATGCCTTTTAACCCTACTTGTTCAAGGGCATGCTCTATTTTTTCAAGGCGCTGTTTTTTATTGCCTTTAGGCATAGCAAAGGCAATGTTACCGCTTACCGATAAATGCGAAAATAATAACGCATCTTGATAAAGCACGCCTATGTGGCGTAAATGTGCGGGCAAGTTATTAATATTTTCGCCGTTAAGCCACACTTCGCCATTTGCGCTAAAGCCGTTGGGTAATGTGCCGGTAAGCCAATTTAATAAACTTGATTTACCACTGCCTGATGGCCCCATAACAGTGAGTATTTCGCCGCCTTTTACCTGTTCGTTTAAGCTAAGTAATTGCTGGTTTTGACGATAAAGCTCACAATTTTTAATCTCTAAAGATGACTGCATTAAAAACCTTTTAATTTATGGGTTAGCGATGGGCGCTTTTAAAAAAGTACTTAGGTAACACCCACGCCAGTATAAAGCCAATGAGTGGCAATGCCATTTGCATAATGGCATACACCGCACTGGTGCGCCTACTTGCGCCATTAGCAAGGGTAACCGCTTCGGTTGTTATGGTTGCTATGCGCCCGCCACCGGCTAAAAGTGTAGGTAAATATTGGCCAAAGCTAATGGCTAAACCAAGTGCCGCCGCAATTAAAATAGGAGCAAATAACTGGGGTAATTTCACTTGTAAAAATACTTTGCAGGGCGTTGCGCCAAGGCTTGCTGCTACATGAGCAAAGCGAGGGTCTAAGCGCCTATAACTGCTCGCAAGCGATAAAAACACATACGGTAGTACAAACAATAAATGGGTAAATACCACATTAAAAAACGCGGCCTGGTTATTTACTAGTTGTTGCAGCCACACTAGGCCAAATAAAAACGCAATACTTGGTACAAGCAGCGGTAAATAAATAATTAAGCTGGTAAAGCGCGACATAGGTTTGGCACTTAACTGCTCTGACTCTAAGCACAAAAGGGTAATAATAATGGCAAATAACGTAGTTACTAGCCCTATAGCAAGGGTATTAAAAAGCGGGTTTTGCATTTGCATTAGCGCACTTTTAAAGTGAAGTAGCGTGAGCTGCTCGGGCAGTGCCGCCGGAAAACGCCAAAATCCGGCAACCGACCACATAATTAAGCCAATTAATGAAAGCAAAATAAAGCCAATTACAAATACTGTTAATACGGTTGTTATTTTTTGCCAATAAACACCGCCATATTCTCGCTCGCCATTGGTGAGTAAATCGCTAAATAATGCTTTTATCGCTTTTTCGCCGCCAAGCCAAAGTGCTAGCAAACCGCCAGTAAGTACAAGCTGCAATAACGCCCCCGCAGAGGCTTTAATACGCAGGTTTAAATCTACATCGTTAAACCAGTGCATTATAGCAACAGCAAGCGTTGGCGGGGTATTTGGCCCCAAAATAAGTGGCATTTCTACACTTGCACTGGCATAAGCCAATACGGCTAAAATGGGTAGGCGCAGCAATGGGTAAAGGCTTGGTAATACTACTTTAAAAAAAGCAGTCATAGGGCAGTAGCCTAAATTAAGCGCGACTTTATGTTGCTGGCGCAGCTTTTTGCCAAGCTCAGGTTGGGCAAGCACACCTAGCGCCATTAACAGTAAAAAAGGCAGCTCTTTAAGGGTTAAGCCTAAAATTATACTAATACCAAACGCGTCATGCGGAAACAGTCCGTTAGGCGCAAGTTCCCACCCACTAAACCAAGGCGATACTAAACGCGAGATCATTCCCGAAGGCGCAATTAAAAAACCAACCGCTATAGCCGCTGCCGCGTGGGGTATTACGAGTATTGGGCTCAGTAAACGCTGAATACGGTTAAGCCACGGGCTATTAAAAAATGCCGCTAAAATCATTAATGTAATGGTAAAGGCTAGTAAGGTACTTATTAATCCGCTGCCAACACTTAGCATAACCATGTGTGTTAGGCCAGGTGTTTGCATGAGCATAGTAAAGCCATGTAGGCCAAGTGTTGTGTGCTCAAGTACCGGCGCATAACCAAAAGCGGGCAATAGCACGCTAATTAAGCCGCCTATTACAGGTAAAATAAGCAATGCCAGTAAAAAGCGTGGACTTAATTTAACTAATTTACTAAACATATCGGCGCATTTATGTGGTTTAAGTGTTGGGCTCGCTGCTAGCTTATTTGATACAACACTCATTGGCTTACTCCAAAACGCGCTTGCCAACCTTGCAAAATAGCATTTACCCAGCTTGGGTGTGGCTCACTTAGCGTGCGTTTAATACTATTTAAAGGCAGGGCGCTTGGATGCGGTTGCGTTGTTTTAAATAAAGCTTGCTGCTGTGGTGCTAGCGTTGATTGAATAAGCACGCTTTTATCGCCCCATATAGGTGCTTTTTGTTTTTGAGCTTGCGCCTCTGGGCTTAATAAAAAATTAGCCACTAACTGCGCACTTTGTGCATGGCTTGCATTATAAGGTATGGCTACAAAGTGGGTGTTACTTAAACTGCCATCTTGCATTGCATAACTGCGAATACTTTTTGGTAAATCATAACGTTTAACGGCTGCGGGCACTTCGGGTGCTGAAAACGTAAACGCTATGCTTAGTTCTGTGTCGCCTACTAAGCGGCGCATTTGTGCACCACTTTGCATAAAGTGTTTACCGCCGCGCCAAAGTGTTGGGTGCAGCTTATTTAAAAAATCCCATAACGGGTTTAATACTTGGGCTGTGTTTTGTGCAGTAGCTGGCTGATTTAACTGTGCTTTAAGTGTGTCATCGCTTTGTTGATGTAGCATAACAAGCGCGTATTTTAAAAAGCTCATGCCTAAAAAATCAGGGGGCTTTGGGTAACTAAAGCGCCCTGGGTTTTGTGCGCTCCAGCTAAGTAATTGGTTTAGGGTTGTTGGTAGTGTGTTATTTGCAGTGCCATCAATTGCTAAACTGTCGTAGTAAAAGGTGAGCGATGCTTGCCCCCAAGGTGCTTCCATTCCATTAGTGGGTATACCAAAATCAAAATTAACAGCAGGGTTATTACTAGGGTCGGTGTAGCTAAAATTAGGCAGCCTATTAGCCCATTGTTTTAGTAATAACGAGTGTTCGCTCATGGTTGCAAAGTTAGCACCGTTTATCCAAATTAAATCTACGCTGCCTTTATCGTTATTGTTTGCTGATTTTTCGGCAAGTACCCGGCTTACTGCTTCACTGGTATCGCTTAGCTTTACATGTACTAAGTTTATGTTGTATTTGGCTTTTACTTGCTGCGCAGCCCATTGAATATATGCATTTATTTGCGCATCGCCGCCCCATGCATAAAAATATACGCTTTGGTTTTTACCTAAGCTTTCAATTTGCTGCCAACGGCTTTGTAATTGTGTACTTGCTAGGCTTTTAAAGCTAATAACAAGGCAAATGCAAAACGCGACACAGCAAAAGCTGTATCGCGATAATGTTTGCCAACATTTATTGGCGAGCATTTAAATCCCAGTTGTAGTCTAAAAACTTAACTTTTATGTCGTTATTTTTAAGCGCTTTTTGCTGAGCTGGTATCAGTTTTAGTGCTTTAGGGTATTGCAAAAAAAACTGCTGCAATGTGTTTGCGCCTTTAAAGCCTTGTTCAAAATCATCGCCATACCACTTAAATATTGAAGATACACTTAGCGTGTTATCTTGCGCTATATTGCGGGTTGTATCTGATAAAAAACGCACCGTTTGCGCTTGCAATTGGCTTTCTAAATCAGTGGCTGTGTAGGCTTCTTCACGTAGTGCTGGGCAGCCAATGCTTGCGCAATTTACAGCAAAGTGAATGCGTGGGTCGTTGTACTTACCACTGCCACGTATTAAACCATGTTCTATATCATCAAGGCTGCGCGTTTTACCAAGTAATGGCACAAACTCTTTGCTCCATGGTGAGCTAAAAAAGCTGCCTAAATCTTTAATTGATTTAAGGTTTGGGTATTTTGTTAATATTAGCTCAACAGTAAAGGCGTTATACGCGTTGATTAAAAACGCCAGCTGCTTCGGTTTTTCCCACGTATCAAACTCGTTTTGCGTAACAGCCGATAGCGAATCTAAATAGGTTTTAAGTTCACTGTGCTTAGCTTTAATTGCTGCATAATCAACCTCAGTGCTGTGGCCATTATTAATAGCTATAACATGGTTGTTTAATAATGTATTCCAGCTGTCGTGCATATTTTGAGCTTGGGCCGAAAATGACGTTGCAAACGATGTTGCAAGCAAAGCAGACCCTAACAATAGCGCTTTTAAAGGTGTTTTAAACATATTAGCCTCTGCGCCATGCGTGGTATTTTTCAAGCATGTTAAGTACTTTTTCTGGTGCGTGAGCGCGTTTCCACTCGCCTGCTGCGTACTTGTTACCTTCAGCCCAAGTAGGGTAGCTGTGAATAGTACCTAGTATTTTGTTAAGGCCTAAACCGTGTTTCATTGCCAGTACAAATTCAGCTATTAAATCACCAGCGTGCTCAGATACCACAGTAACACCGAGTATTTTGTCTTTGCCTTTTGGTGTAATTACTTTAATAAAGCCTTTGGTGGCGCTGTCGGTAATGGCGCGGTCTAGCTCTTCAAATTCAAAGCGAGTGATTTCATAGTCTATGCCTTTATCAATAGCGTCTTGCTCGTTTAAGCCAACACGTGCTACTTCAGGGTCAATAAATGTGGTCCACGGAATAACACGGTAATCTACTTTAAACTTTTTAAGGTTACCAAATAAGCCATTTACTGCTGCGTACCAACCCTGATGAGCGGCTACGTGCGTAAACTGATACGGACCTACAATATCGCCAGCGGCAAAAATGTTAGGGTAAAGCGTTTCAAGGTATTCGTTAGTGACTACAGTACGATTAGTTTCTATGCCAAGCTCTTCAAGGCCGTAACCTTTAAGGCGAGCGCTTCGGCCCACAGCACATAGTAGTTCATCGTATTCAATATCGATTTCGGTATCATTATGTTTTACCACAATGAATTTTTTACCGTCGCGCGCTTCACAGCGCAGTGCCTGATGCGAGGTTAAAATGTTTACGCCGCTCTCAATAAGCGCTTCGTGGGCAAAGGTAGACACTTCTAGGTCTTCTTTGATCATAATGCGTTCAGCCATTTCAATTTGCGTAACATTTGAGCCTAAGCGTGCAAAGCTTTGTGCAAGTTCACACCCAATTGGGCCACCGCCAAGTACAACAAGCTTTTTAGGGGCTTCTTCAAGCTCAGCAAATTTAGTCCATAATGTATCGCTTGTTACATAGCCTGTTTCTTCAATACCAGGTAGTGGTGGTACAAATGGGCGTGCGCCTGTGGCAATAACAATAGTACGGGCTGTGAGTGTTTGCGTGCCACCGTCGTTAAGCTTAATTTCTACAGTCCACGGGTCTAATAATTTACCGTAGCCTTTTACTACATCTACGCCTAGGTTAGTGTAACGCTCAACACTATCGTGTGGTGCGATGTCGGCAATTACTTTATGTACACGTGCCATTACTTTTTTAAACGAAAACTGCGGTGCCATGTTTTCTAAGCCGTAGTGTTCACCGTGGCGAATTTGCTCAGCAATTTTAGCGCTTTTAATCACAGCTTTACTTGGCACACACCCGTAGTTTAAACAGTCGCCACCCATTTCGCCGGCTTCAATTAGCGTTACTTTGGCTTTAACTGCTGCTGCAATGTAGCTTGTCACTAAGCCGCCAGCACCTGCGCCAATAACAATCATGTTGCGGTCGAACTTTTTAGGTTTAGTGTAGTTTTTGTATACGCGACGTTTTTTAAACACGTTTAAGATTCCTTTAGCAATAAAAGGGAACACACCCAATAAAGCGAATGATAAAATAAGATCGAGCGATAAAATGCCTGATAAGCTTTCAATTTGCGCAAGTTGCGTACCCGCGTTTACAAATACAAATGTACCCGCCAGCATGCCTATTTGGCTTACCCAGTAAAAGGTCCATGCTTTAATTGCGGTAACACCCATCAATAAGTTAATTAAAAAGAACGGAAATACGGGTACTAATCTAAGCGTAAATAAGTAAAAGCCACCTTCTTTTTCAACGCCTGCGTCAATAGCGTCTAAACGCTCAGGAAAACGTTGTTTAATTGTATCGCGCAATAAGTAACGCGATACTAAAAAGGCAAGCGTAGCACCTACCGTAGAGGCAAACGAGGCAACCAATAAGCCTTCAACTAAGCCAAATAACGCACCTGCGGCTAGTGTTAATATAGCCGCCCCCGGTAATGAGAGAGCCGTTACCACTACGTATAATAAAAAGAAGCCACCAAAAACCAATAATGGCGATTGCTCTTTATATTGGCTAAATTGATCCATCGAGCCTTTTAAGCCTTCAAGCGTAAGTAACTGGTGTAAATTAAAGTGAAAGAACAAGCCTATAGCCGCTGCTGCAATCAATACCAAAAATAGTTTTTTAATCATGTTCTCTCAACCGCTCTTAAAAATTATGGGTTAGTGTTAATTTTGCGTTTATTGGCAGTTCTGGAAATGCCAATGTTGCGCCAAAGTAACCCCCTTCAAATACTGGGCGCCAGTTTTTTTGATTAGTGACATTGTTTACATCTAATCGCAACTTAGTGCTAGGCGTAAATGCGTAGCTAGTATTAACGTTTAGCGTGTATTGATCACGAATTTTAACTGTTGCTAAAAAGTCTAATGGGTAACTCTTTGTATATAGACCGGAAAAACCCATTTGCCATTTCGAATTAATTGAATAATTTCCGTTAAAACTGAACGACTGCTCAGGAATGCCCTGAACTTGGCGGTTTGAAGGTGCAAACGCGGTAAAACTTGGTGCGCCAACGCCGGTACCTGCAATAATATCTGGGCGTGAATTGTCAAATGCATCGATTACTTGAGCAGAATCTTGACTGCTTGCAGAATTGTCGTAACGAGCATCAATATAGCTGTAGCCCGCACTTAGCCAATAAGGGTAGGCATCGTAAAATACTTGGCTTTCAAAACCTGTAGTACGAATACCTGTATTGCTGCCGTCGCGATTACGTAAACTACGGCGCTGGCTAAATACCGCGCCATCAGCGTACCAGTCGCTATCGGTTGGAGCGTACTTTAAGCCAAACTCGACTAAGGTGTTTTCGGTAGCAAAATTTTGTGCGCTAATTGTGTTATCGCCGCCAAGTGATGTGCCGCCAGCCATACTGTTTGATGTTGCTTCGTTATAACTTGCTGCACCATAGGTGGTGTAATCACTATTTAATTTGTAATTAAAGCTAACTTGGCCAGAATGCAGTATTTCGTTAATGCTGTCGCTTGCAGCAACTTGGCCTTGTGGTGCAATAGGGTCGTTTGCTTCTACATCGTAAAAATCAATGCGGTAACCCACGCTAGTATGAAGCTTATCACCCCAATCTGAGTCTTGCTGAATAGCAAGTCCTGTTTGCCATGAACGTGAGTCGGTGGTGTCTGATAAGTTAAAGTCGCCGCTGCCATCGTTATCTAAATCGTATTGGCCGCCAGGCGATACAAACACACCTGGGCTTAGCTCTACTAAACGTGCTTTTTGTGCATCGGTTAAGGGAATGCGGCGGTTTGAAAGTGGGCCAGTTAAATCAATAGGTAAATCGGCCTCGGTAGTAAATTGGCTGTAGCCAAGTACTTTGTTGTAGCGTACGTCAAAAGCAAAAATTGTTTGTTGGTCGCTATTCCAACGGTAGGTAAGCTCAGTGCGGTTTTGCGCTGTATCGGCGCCGTCTATAATTTCTACAAAGCTGTTTTGGGCTATTTCTTCACGCTGTAAATGCTGAAAATACGTAATGTTTTTAAGTGAGGCATTAGCACTTAGCTCACGCTTATAAATGCTGTGAATTAAATAAGTGGTTGCTTCGTTTTGGTTATCAGGGTCGGTAAGCACGGTGCTGCGATCTATTTTTACTTGCCCAGTAGGCGATACAATTGAACCCGCTGCTGGTACGGTACTGCCATTGGCTTGCACGCCTTGGCCGGTAATATAAAGGCCATCATCAATTAAGGCTTGGGTAGGGCGGTTAATACCGGCGTTATCGGTAAATTCAACTTGGTATAGCTCAAAGTTAATGTCCCAACTGCTTTTATCATCGGGCAAAATTCTAACTGCTGCAAATAAGCTGCCGCTTTTAGTGCCTGAGTAATCGTAGTAGCTGCCTTCATCAAGGTGCTCGTAACTTACTCTAAGGCCCACTTTATCTTTTATAATGGGGGCAGTGTAATCTACTTGCGCACTGTATTGATCCCATCGCCCGGCTGAGAGCTTAACTTTACCTTTACTTTCATCTGTAGAGGCAGTCTTTGAGTGTAAATTTACAAAACCACCGTTACGTTGGCTTGAACCAAATAAAACCGGCGGTGCGCCTTTTACTACATCTATTTGTTCTACAGAATTGAACGATAACGGCACGCCAAAGCCATTATTACCTGCTTGGCGGCGTGTACCATCTTGAAAAAGCTCACCTAGCTGGCCACGAATAGTAGGTAAGCTGGGTGCACCAAAGCCACTTGCAGAGTATGTGTTTGGGCTCACGGCTAGTACGTCTTGTAGGGTAGTAATATTTAGTTGCTCTATTAACTCGCTTGAAATAGGTGTTACTGAGCGTGCTATGTCTTGCAGCACAAGGTTGTCGCCGAAGGGGCCGTTAATAGTGGCATCTTTTACAGAAAGCCCTTGAGATTTAATCGTTTGGCCTGCTACTTCAATACGTTCAATTGAGTCGGTATTAGCTGCAGATTGTGCCGCGTGAGCATAAAAATTAGGTGTGAGTGAAGCGGCTATAAAAAGTGCCAAATATGAATGTTTCAAAAGGGTTCTCATTTTGGTTAGTGTGAATGTGGCAATAAAGACCTGAAGCTTTGTGAATAACTTTCAGTAAATATTAATTCTTTTTGTTTTTTAGAATGAAACGTTAAAAGTTTAGCACATTGCTCAAAAGCGTTATTCAGTTTTAGGCACTATGTTTTTGTTTTACAAATACTGTAGTTAGTTATTGCCATGATAAGGTCGTAATTTATAAATAGCGGTTTTATACGCAAACAAACGAAAAGCAGGGCACAGAACTTATTAAAAAATTATACATTGAGATGAAATAAAATATGTGTTGAGCGGTCTTGCTAGTTTCAACATTAAATTATTTAGTTTTAAGGAAATTTTATGACTGGTACAACAGGTACTGACTTTCAAAATCGTTTGCAGTGGTCGCTTTTTTCGCTACGCCTAGGCGTGTTTATTGTAATGATTATGTGGACGTTTGATAAGTTTGTTAACCCTGGGCATAGCGCACGAATTTTTGAGCATTTTTATGGTATTGGCGGCTCTACAGATGTGGTTGCTTATGTACTGGGGGCGTTACAGCTTATTATAGTGTTGGCTTTTTTAGCGGGTATTAAAAAGCGCCTTACGTATGGCGTTATATTTGTAATGCACGGCCTTTCTACGCTTTCATCTTATAACCAGTATATTGATGGCTTTAATAACTTATTGTTTTTTACAGCGTGGCCAATGTGGGCAGCGTGTTTTGCACTTTATGTGTTACGCGAGCAAGACGTTAAATTTACCATTAAGTAGCACTGCAAAAAAAATGGTTATAAGCCATACGGCTTATAACCAATAAGTACACAAGGGAGTGTATGGAAGTCGGTTTAATTAATAACTAATGCATGGCATCGTTATACTGTTTAGCTAGGCTTTCTTTTTGCCCTTCGGTTAGGGCTTTACCCGCTAATTGAAATACTTCATGTTCTTCTTCACTTAAATGATGATGCACTAAATGGTGCAATTTTTTAGCTGCAACTAACCATGCCGATGAGCTCATTTCGGTGTCTTCAAGTTGTTCAATTAATTCGTCAATTTCATGGTGCTCAGCAACGCTGTGGCGTGCTTTTTCGTGCGTTAGATCGTCAAACATAAGTGGGTTATAAAAATAACGCTCTTCAAATTTTGCATGATCTTCTAATTCGGCTTTTAGCTCGTCCATTAGCTTGTGGCGCTGCTGTGTATCGCCGTGCGTTTGAATGAGGGCATCTACTAACTCGCGTTGTTTATCGTGGTCTTGACGTAGCGCTTCAAAAATATTCATAACTCTTTCCTTGCTGTAATTGCTTTATAAACTTTTAAAAGCAAGCGCAGTGCCAAATTTTAATGTTTTGATATAATTGACTTTAATGTACTTTTGGCTGGTTTGGATGGAGTTGCTCTGTAACTTTTACACATAAACAGCTGCAATTTTTTCAGATTAAAAGAGGCGATTGTTTTTGACGCTACATAAGCTTACATATTTTTACTGGTTGGGTATTTTATTGAGATGCTAAAGTAGCGCATTATTTGGGTACAAGCTGTACATACTTGCCTTACCTATATTTTTATAAAACTTTAGATACTAGGATAGTTTAAGGATGAACTTAAAAAGCCACACTACAGCATTATTACTGTGCGCGTTATTAAGTGCATGTAGTACAGCCGAGCATTCTGAACGACGTGTATGCATACAAGAGGCAGAAATAACTGAGCTAAATGGCGCTAAAACAAGCTCAGAGGTTTTCAATGAATGTGTAAGCGCTCAAATAAAAAAGGATGCTAAAGGCGACACTTTTTTTGATGAAGTTGGTGTGTTTTTTATTGATCTACTTGTTTTAATAGCCGACTAAGTAAGCAAACTTACAGCTATAATTTAAAGCATAAGGGTGCGTAAAATAGGATTGAATATGAAAGCGTTTTTAATTGTATTCTTACTGTGTATATTTTTAACTGGCTGTGCGGCAAAGCCTTATGCGGGCTCTGCACAATGTATGGAGCAAGCTGATATAGCTTATGAAACCAATATACATAAAAATGAGCCGCTAGATAATGAATGCAAAGCTACAAAAGTAAATACGCCTAATAAAGAGTTTGAGAATCATAGTATTGTTGATAGAAGTCTTTTACAGCTAATTGTTAGTTTTTTAAACGGTATATTTAGATAATTAAAATACAATTAAATAAGGTATGTATGCAGGAAGAACTAAAAGCAAAAATTATAGCTGTGTGCGATAAAAAAATAGCAGCCAAAGGCGAAAACGTAGGGCTTTCTTTTTACGCTTTTTTTGCAAATAAAAACGACAATCCAGAGCTGCTGATGCAAGCCGCTACGTGGTGGATACACACCCATAAGTTAGATCACTTTGAAAAAGCGATAAAAATAAGGCAAATGATTATTGAAGGTGACTAATAACGTATATTTACGCGATTGCTATTTGGTTTCTGCCATTTTCTTTTGCTTTATAGAGTTGTTGGTCCGCACGTTTAATTAGCTCGCTAAGTGAGTCGCTTTTAGCATCACTTATTGCCACGCCAGCACTAAAGGTTACGTGTGTTTTACTTGGCAATGCCTCAATATGACTGCAGTACTGCGCTAGCTTATTTTCAAGATTTTCAAAAAAGTTGTTTATTTTATCGCGATTTTGCGTTTTTAAAACAAATAGCCACTCCTCGCCGCCATAACGCCCAAACTTATCGTTAGTACTTAGTGTGTCTTTTGCTGCTTGAGCAAATTTTATAAGTACTAAATCTCCTATATCGTGGCCAAATTTGTCGTTAATAGCTTTAAAGTAATCTAAATCAACGATGGCTATTGCTAGGCTCTGCTGGGATAAACACTCATTTGCTTTTTGCAAAATGCCACGCCGATTTAAGCTGTTAGTTAGGTAGTCGGTTAATGCTATAGCATGGTATTTTTTTCGTTGGCGCATTTGGCGGTAAAATAAAAATAGCGACACGATGACTAAAATAAAGGCGATTGAGGCACTTAAGCGCCAAATTATTTTTTGCTGGTGTTCTTCTGTTGCCTGCAGTTTGTTTATGTCTTTTTCGTATTCTAGCTGTAAAATTTTGTCTTCTTTTTCTTTTACTTCAAATTTAACTTGTAAGGTTTTTATATTGGTTTCGCTGGTGGCTTCGTAGTGTTTTATTGTATAAGCAAGCTCATCTTCAATTGCTTTAAATGCATCTTCGGTGAAGTTAAGCTGGCGCTTTAATTTATAGCGTTTGCTTAAAAAGTCAGCCTTATAAATGCTGCGGCTAAATTTATCTAGGTTTAAAAATACTTCGTCGTTTACTTGGTTGGCTTTATTTAATAAATTTTGTTTTGTGTAGATGTCTGATAATAAAATCATTGATGCTAAATGCATGTCGTTAATGCCGGCAGAGCTTGCAAGTGCAATGTTTTTGTTTACAAGCATTAAAGCCGTATCGTAATTACCCTGCAGGTATTGAATATTTGCAATAGAATATTGAGCGAAGGCTAAACCTTTTTTCATATTAACTTTGCTAAAATAAGCCAGCGCTTTATTTAAGTATACAAGCGCGTTTTTAGGCTGACCGACCTCAAGTAATACGTTTCCTAAACTCCAATAAGCTTTAGCAGTAAATAGGCCGTCGCTTGTTTGCTCGTATGAATCTACCGCTTTTTGGGCATAATAAATGGCTTTTCCTTTATCATCTTTGTAGAGGTAGTTGTAAGCGTCGGCAATTTTTCTAAAAAAGTAGCCCTGCGAGGCTATGTCTTCTTCTTTTATTGCAAGCTCTAAACCTGTTAACGCCGCACTTAGCGTTTTTTTAAGTTCGTCGGTTTCGGTGTAGTAATAGGCTATAGCCCGAAAAACAATGATTTGTTCGTTAGGAGAAAGCTGTTTTACCTGCGTTTGCAGTTGATTAGCAAGCGATTGCGCATTACTTAACTCTTTGTTAATTGCGAAAAGCTTAAGCTGAGCCTCTAAAAATAGTAGGTGACTGTTTTTATATGTTACAAGCTCAGTACTCTTTAAATACATTAGCAAATGGGTACTTAGCGCGGTGTATTGTTCTTGTCGAAAAAGTAGCTCTGAATATAAGGCAGCCGCTTCAAGGTGCAACTGTTTATGCTTTGTATGTTTAGTGACATTATAAGCGTGGGTTAGTTGTTTTTGGTGTAAAAGGTAATCTAGCTTGTTGGCTTTAATATCACTAAGCAGGCTTTGGATTGATTTTATATCAGATGAAGTTAGTGAAGAGCTATTGGCAAATGTAGCACTACTTGTTAGTAAAAATAACAGGAGCACAAAAAAGTGAAACCACACTATATTGATTTTTATTATTATATTGTTCGTCATTTACTTTTTACTGAATCAACACCTAAAACGATATAACTAACTATAGCATTGCTTGTAAATAACAAGTTAATACTTTATTGGGAATACACCACCACATCCTTTTGAAAGTTCAATTTCTAGTAAATAAGTATGAAAAGCATTATTAAAATAATGATGACATCCATTTAAAACATAACTATGACACCCATCAAAACACAAATAATAAAATAATAACGACACCCATCATAATAGTTGTATAAAACACAAGCCTAGATTCTAATTGGAAGTGCACCACCTAATTCATTATAGACTTCATTTGGTGTTTTAAATCCTAAACATTTTCTAGGGCGATTATTTAGTTGCTCCTCTACCTTTTTTAATTGCTGATGGCTTACTTTGCTAAAGTTTGTTTTCTTCGGATAATACCTTCTAATTAACCCATTTATTTGCTCTACAGCACCTTTTTCCCAACTGTGATAAGGCTCACAAAAATAAGATTTATTTTTCAAAATGGCTTCTACTTTTTTAAACTCCGTATTTTCAGAGCCATTGTCATAAGTTATCGATAAACAAGAGCTTGGTGGGTAAATAGATAGTTTTTTACATATTGCATTCGATGTCGCTAGAGCTTTTTTAGATGATAATTTAGTGATGTGACACACTCTAGAAACTCGTTCAAGTAACACATTCAGCGCACATTTTCTGTCGCTAGATTCAACAGAGTCACTTTCCCAATGCACAACGTTTTTTCTGAGATTAATGTCATCTGGTCTGTCTAAAATACTACATCTTTGACCCCAAACTGTTTTCGTTTTACGGGTTGGATATTTTTTCTTACGCTTTTTATGTTGCCTAGCTAAATATACAATAAGTGATGTTTCATTCTTGTATATATATTGATAAATGGCCTCGTGAGATACGCTGGGTAAGGTTTTATCAAATTTTATTCGTCCAGCTATGATCTCAGGACTCCACCCAAGTTTGAGTTTATCTGCCACATAGCGTTGAGCTTCAACAGACTTAAGCTTAACTCGCTTAGCTCTCTCCTTTACCCTTACTTCATAATACATTTGAGCTGGATGAGGGTAATAAGTTGGTACGTAATAATCATATTTATTACGCTTTAGCTCTCGGCTAATAGTGCTATGTGAGCGATTTAGTAATCGGCTCACCTCACGTATTGATTTTTTTTGGTAATGATACCACTCAAATAAACGACAACGTTCAAAGTTAGATAAATGTGAATATTGGGTACCCATGGCACACCTCCTGAACTTATAGTTTAGTAAAGGTGGTGCACTTCGACCTTGAATCTGGCTTGTTAATTTATAAATAATTAGAGTGGGTGTCACAGTTATGGCTTTATTATGACTAAGAAAGATTAAAGGGATGCCATATCTATCACTATCCTTATACATTTTGAACTTGAGGGCTTTCCTCATTTGTTAATTTTAAGATGGGTGTCATAGTTATTATTTTGTATAAATCTGTATTGGTTGACATGTAGAATGAATGCTCTACCATATTGGGTAGAGCATTCATTCTACATGAGTTAAACACTATGCTAAAACAAGATATAGCTGCTGCACTTGAGGTGGCCTTTAGTCAACATGGCTTTGCTGAGCCTAGTGTGGCTAAGCTGCAAAAACTCAGTGGCGTTAGTTTGCGCACCCTTTATAAATATTACCCGTCAAAGCAGGCAATGATCATTGCTGCGCTTGAGTACCGCCATAATCGCTATATTAATTTTTTACTTAAAGATGCACCTGCTCCGGGAGTTGAGGCGGTTTTGCACATGTTTGATCAACTAAAAGCGTGGATGGTGCAATTTGCGCCTAATGGCTGTTTATCTATTAATGCGTTGTCGGCGTTTCCTGAAGATGAAGCTATTAGCCTTGCGGTGCAAACGCATAAAAATGACGTAAAAAAACTGCTAGTTGAGCAAGGTTTAAATTCATCGTTGGCTAGTAGCTTGTTTTTGCTGCACGAAGGAGTGTCGAGTGCGTGGCCAGTTATGGGCGATGAGGCGGTTACATCAGCAAAAAACAGTATTCTTAAATTAATATAATGGAGCAACCAATGGCAAATTTACCTAGCACAATGCACGCTGTACAGCTTACCGAGCATGGCGATTTTGATGTATTAAAGTATGCAACTAACTTACCGTTGCCAGGGCTTGCACAAACAGAAGTACTTATAAAAGTTATGGCGGCAGGTGTTAATAACACAGATCTTAATACCCGCACGGCGTGGTACGCTAAAAAACAAAGCAGTAAAGACGATGCAAGTTGGTCTGGTGATGCGTTTGTTTTTCCTCGTATTCAAGGGGCAGATGTATGCGGCGTAATTGTGGCTGTTGGTAAAAACGTAGATCAAAGCCGTATTGGTGAGCGCGTCATAGTTGAGCCATGTTTAATTAAAGCTAATGGTGAAACGCTTAAATCGCCATGGTATTTTGGCTCTGAGTGTGATGGTGGCTTTGCACAGTTTACCCGTGTTGACTCTATTCACGCTTATAAAATCATTAGTAACTATAGTGATGAAGAGCTGGCCTCTTTTCCGTGCTCATATTCTACGGCCGAAAACATGCTATTTCGCTCAAACCCACAGCAAGGGCAAACTGTTTTAATTACAGGCGCTTCTGGTGGTGTTGGCTCAGCGGCAGTGCAATTAGCTAAAGCACGTGGCGCTTTTGTTATTGCCATTACGAGTAAAAGTAAGGCGCAGCAGCTTGAAGAGTTAGGTGCCGATAAAGTTATATTTCGTGAAGATGATTTAATTCAAGCCTTAGGTAAAAACAGTGTTGATGTAGTCATTGACCTTGTTGCCGGCGAGCAATGGCCTGCACTGCTGGAGGTATTAAAACCAAAGGGGCGTTATGCGGTGTCGGGCGCTATTGGCGGGGCATTAGTAGAGCTTGATATACGTACTCTGTACTTAAAAGATTTAACTTTTTTTGGCTGTACAGTTATAGAGCCTGAGGTATTTAAAAGCTTAGTTAACTTTATTGAACAAGAAAAAATAAAGCCTATTGTGGCGCAAACATTCCCATTGAGCGAAATTGTTACAGCGCAAAAAGTGTTTGCACAAAAACAACACGTAGGAAAAATTGTACTCACCATCCCTCATAGCGAATAGCGCGTTAAACAACAAAGCCCGTTACAAAGTAAGCGGGCTTTTTAATGGTAACAAGCTTATAAGCTTTTTTTAGGCGGTAAAGCTACGTTTGCAAATATGAGCCCTGCTACAAGCGACATAAATATTAAAAACGTTTGCTGGCCTATATGCTCGGCATAAACAAAGTCTTGGCCTTCAATAAGCGAGTTTAAGCCAATATACGTTTTACTGCCGGGCACCAGTACAATTAAGCCTTGCATGGCAACAATGGAAGCTGGCGCATTTGCAACGCGGTTAAATAAGTTACTAAACACTCCAACCGAAAGCGCACCAACAAATGTGCCTAACGTGTAGTCAAGGTACATAGCCGAACCAATACTCGTGCCATAGGCTATAAAACCAGATGCGATTGACCACCCAGCATGTTTAAGTTTGGTTCTAAATATCACTATTAAGCTGCTACAAAGTAAAAATATAGCAAGCCACGCAGTCCAGCGCGGTAGTGGCTCGGGCTGTACAAAATCAGTTTGGCCAAATATGGCAAAGCCAATGCCTATGCCAATAAAGGCGCCAAAGTACAGTTTAAATAACAGCATAAACGAGTCCATAACCCGCGCCGTACCCGACACTAAATGCCTAGCTGCAAGCTCTGCTAAACCAAGCGCTAGCGCTAAACCAGGTATAAATACAATAATGGCTGAAAGCACCACTAACCGTATATTTATATCGGGCGAAATATACACACTTATTGCACAAGCCAGCACTGCCGATACTATAGCAACAAGGGGCTCAAGCATGTGAGCAACCCGTTTTGAGCGCCCCGACCACAGTACAAACACATACACCACTAAAGTAAGCAACGCAGACCAAATAACGTCTGTCCAGCTGGTACCCATTAGCATGGCAAATGCACCCCCCGATGTTGCAAAAGCAATACCGGTAACAAATTTATTGTACGGGTTTGGCATGTCGTAAATGGCATCAAGCTGAGCATCAACCTCTTGCAAGGTGAGCTTGTCGTCGAGCATTTGATTAACTAAGTCGTCGGTGTCGGCAAGTGAGCCTAAGTCGTGATCGCCTGGGTCTACGCGTGCCACGTGGGTGTATTCGTCTTCGTGGCCATCAGTCCAAATTACAAACGTTACCGAAGTTGGCGACATAACAAAAGACGATTTAAGTCCTAAGTAAGTGGCCACTTCCATTAAGTGTGCTTCTAGGCGGTACGCTGGGGTGCCGTACTTATGAAGCATTTTACCTAATTTAACGATAAATTTGCGTTTTTCAGTAAAGGTTGCAGTTTTCAAATCTTGTATGGACCAGTGTGTAAATAAATTAGCTAAAAGTATAGGCTAAAACGCCCATTTGTAATGGGCGCGATTTTAAACACAAATCTGTAGGAGTCTAGTCATTTTTAATCTAATTTTTTATTTTTTTCAGCAATCCATTGCGCCATATATTGCGTACTGCGCATAGTATGGTGTTTTAACATTTGTCCGGTGAAGTTTTTTTCCCTATGCGCTTTTAAATCGTTGCTTATAGAGTCAATTTTATTAATTAACGCCGCGCTTAATTTTACTTTGTCGTACAAGGTATTAAGTAGCGTATTGCCAGCTTGTTGCGCATGTTCAAAATCGGTTTGATTGGTGTAAAGCTCAACGGCTGCATTTGCAAAATCCTCAGTATTATTAGTCACTTTACCAGGCCATGGTAGTTCGTTGTGCATGCCCTCACTGCCTATGTCGGTAGTTACACTAGGGGTTTGCATTATCATTGCTTCTAGCAGCTTGCCTTTTATACCTGCGCCAAAACGAAGTGGGGCTAAACATACGCGTGCGCTTTGCATTACCTCATAGGCATTATCAGCCCAGCCTTTTATTAAAAAACCGGTTTTAGGGTTATTAAGTGCTGTTGCTTTTGGTGGCGGGTAAGAGCCATAAATATGCAGTTCTGCTTTTGGTAATTGCTTGCGAATAAGCGGCCATATTTTTTGTAAGTACAGCACGGCATCCCAGTTGGGGGCGTGTCTAAAGTTACCTATGGTCATAAAGTGCTGACGTTGTTCAAACGATTTAGTTTGCGCAGGTAAAGCAGTTAAATCGACCATAAAAGGGAGATGATGTAATAAACTGGCTTCTACGTTAAATACATTACTAAGTAATTGCATTTCAAAGCTTGAAATAATTAAGCTTAGGTCGCAGCGCAATATTGCGGCTATTTCGCGTTTTGCTATGTCTGAATGTAAATCGCTGGTGGTAAATTCTCGCTCGCCTTTGTGCGCTTCGTGGCGCGCATTACGTAGGCATTGTAAATCTTCGGTATCGAGTATTTTAATGGCATTGGGGCAATGTTTATCTACACGCCAGCCAAATTGCTCTTCCATCATAAAGCGGTCAAACATCACTATGTCTGGGTTGTACGCTTTAACGTACTCATCAAAACTTTCGCAGTTTAGGGCAATGCTTTGACTGGTTATACCAAAGTGATCTAGGTTTACCATGTGCTCGGTGCGTTGTGCTGGGGTGGCAAATTCTACTTGCCAATTTTGCGCTTTAAACGCATTTAATAACGACATCATGTGCGTACCCGCAGCAGACGAATTTGGCTCTGGCCATACGTAACCAATTACCAGCACTTTTTTCATTACGGTGTTTCTCTAATTTGTAGGTTTACATTTACCAGCGTTTTTACTGGTGCAGTGTTTGTTTGAAGTTGTTCTTGCAGCACTAAAATACTGCGCTTAGCAAGCTCTTGCGTGTTAATATTGGCGCAAGTAAAGCGAGGTTGCATTTCGGTAATATCAGGAATATGTAAGCAACTTACTATATTGCTTTTCAAATGCGGGGCGGCGGCTAAAACGCCATGCGCAATTATATTATTAGCGCATACAACCGCGTCAATACTCGGATTATTAAGTAATGTGCTACTAAATATTTGCTTAGCATGTAATGGGGTGTTTTTTGTGCACGTAATAGCTGGCTCATGGGTTATATTGTGTTTTTTACACGCGCTATTAAAGCCACTTAATAAACCCTGTGCAGATAAGCTTTCATCACCCATAAAGAGTATGTTTTTAGGCGAATCATTTATTAGCTGCAATGTTACTACATGGCTTGCTTTAGTGTAGTCGGGTAAAACACACGGGGCTGAGCTGTAAGGTACTTCGTGCATTAGGCTAATAACATGGTAGGCAGCAGCAAGGTTGTCGAGCCACTGCGCACAGGTACTAGCCACAGGGCAAATTATAAATGCAGCCACTTTGTATTCTTTTAAATTATTTATTAGCTGCGTTTGGCGCTCTAGGCTGTTGTTACTACTAACAATAATGGCCTGAAAAAAAGCCTCGCTTAATGCCTGCTCAATATTTTTAGCAAGCAATGCCATAAGCGGGTTTGTTAAATCGTCAATTACTACAACTACTAAATTAGAGCGCCCAGAGCGCATAGCCGCTGCATCGCGATTATACACATAACCTAGCTCATCTATGGCTTGTAACACTTTTTGTTTGCTTTTATCGGCTACTTTATTGCTGTGCGTAAGCACCAGCGATACGGTCGATTTAGACACCCCCGCACGGTGAGCAACATCAAAAATAGTGACCGATTTAGCTTTGTTAGGCATGGTATTTTAAGCGCGCAGTAGTGAGTAAATAGCTGCGTAGTGTAGCGTATATAATGCATTTAAGTCATCTTTTAGCCCTGTAATTTAAAGCTTAATACTTTATGAACAGAGCAAAACATGTTTATATACCTTTTATAATCTTAAAAATAACAAAAGGATAAAAACATGAACGCATTTAGGCTGTTAGTTGCCTTTATTTGTTGTGTTGTAATAATGCCAAACAGCTATGCTGAGCAAGGTTATCAAACACCTTCGCCTGAGCTCGCCGCTGTGGTAGATGCCAAATTAGCACCCACTAGTTTTTTATCGAGCGATGGCCAATGGCTTGCTTTATTTGAGCGTAAGCGCGTAGAGACGCTTGACGAGCTTGCTAAAGATGAGCTTAAACTTGCGGGTATAAAGCTAAACCCTGCTAACTTTTCACGCTCGCGTGTTAGCGCTAAATACAGCGCGCTTGAGCTTAAGCATGTGCAAAGCGGCACCGTTATTAATATTAATAATTTACCAAACGGTATTATTCGCTCGCCTAAATGGTCATCTAACAGTAAATATTTAGCGTTTGTTGTAGAGCAACAAAACCAAGCAAATTTATGGCTTTACAGTGTAGAGACAAAGCAAGCAAAAATGCTCTCAAATGCAGCGCTTAACTCGGTTATTACCGCTACGCCTTACCAATGGCTGCCCGATAGCAGCGCACTGGTTGCAAATTTAGCGGTTAATATAGGTAAACCCGCGTTAAAAAACAGCAGTCAAAATGTAGTGCCTGTTATACAGCAAAGCACAGGCGAAAAAGCCCAAGCGCGTACTTATCAAAACTTATTAACCAGCCCGTTTGACGAAGCACAGTTTAAATTTTACGGCCAAGGGCAATTAGCTTACGTAACGCTTGATGGCAATACACAAGCCATTGGCAGCCCTGCATTATTTAAATCGTTTTCGGTATCGCCAGATTCAACCAATATATTAGTTGCTGCGATAAACGAGCCGTTTTCGTATCAAGTACCGTACAGCCGTTTTGCCAGCACTTGGCAAATATGGGGAATGCGCGGTTACGCATTAGCCGAACTTGTAAAACAACCGCTTGCCGATAACATTCCACAAGGCTATGACAGTGTTCGCACCGGCCGCCGCGATTTTGAATGGCGCGCGGATCAAGGCGCAGAAGTTATTTGGGCCGAAGCACAAGATGGCGGCGACATGAAAACCGATGTTAAGCACCATGATTATATTTACAGCCTACGCGCGCCGTTTAAACGCGAGCCAAAACTGTTTGCTAAAGTAGAGCGCCGCTATGCTGGTATAGTTTGGGGTAATCAAAATATTGCCATGCTTAGCGACTGGCGCTTTAGCGACCGCCAAGTGCGCACGTATGTTATTCAGCCACGCAATGCAGATAAAAACCGTGTGCTTTTTTCTGAGCGAAGCTATAACGATGCGTATAAAAACCCAGGTAGCTTTATATACGAGCGTAACGATTTAGGCGCCAACGTTATTAAAATTGTTGGCGGGCGTTATATGTATCTGCGCGGTAACGGCGCGTCTGAGCAAGGTAATATTCCGTTTTTAGACCAGTACGATGTAAAAACGAATAGCAGCAAGCGTTTATGGCAATCACAAGCGCCATACTACGAGCGTGTTCGTGCATTGCTTGACGACGAAGGCGAGCGCTTTATAACTGTGCGAGAGTCTAAAACCGAGCAACCTAACTTTTTTATTCGTGATTTAGATAACGATACTCTTACGCAGCTTACTAATTTTGCTCATCCGTACCCAGCATTTAAAGGGGTTACAAAAGAGCAGTTACGTTATAAACGCGATGACGGGGTTGAGCTTTCGGGCACGCTTTATTTACCACCAGGTTACGATGTAACCCAAGGCCCGTTACCCGTACTTATGTGGGCGTACCCACTTGAATACAAAGATAAAGCCGTAGCATCACAAGTGCGCGAATCGCCATACGAATTTACTTACATTGGTTATTGGGGCCCTATGCCTTACCTTGCTAAAGGTATTGCCGTATTTGACGACCCTAAAATGCCTATTGTAGGTGTTGATGGCAGCGAGCCAAATGATAACTTTAGACAGCAGCTAGTTTCAAGTGCGCAAGCTGCGGTTGATGTGCTGGTTAAAAAAGGCATTGCCGATAAAAACAACATTGCTATAGCAGGGCACTCGTACGGTGCATTTATGGTGGCAAACCTATTAGCGCATAGTGATTTATTTAAAACCGGTATTGCTCGCAGTGGTGCTTACAACCGTACCCTAACGCCGTTTGGTTTTCAGGGTGAAGAGCGTGATTTTTGGCAAGCACAAAGTGTGTACGCTAACATGTCGCCGTTTTTCCATGCTGAAAAAATTAATGAGCCAATGCTGATGATTCATGGCAAAGAAGATCCTAACTCTGGAACTTTCCCAATGCAAAGTGAGCGCATGTACGCCGCCCTAAAAGGCTTAGGTAAAGACGCTCGCTTAGTTATGCTCCCTTATGAGGCACATGGTTACCGCGCTCGTAAAAGCTTATTGCATGTACTGTGGGAGCAAGAGCAGTGGCTAGATAAGTACTTATTAAGTGATTCTGTTGAAGAGCCGGAAAATGTTACTACTGAGCAAGTAGCAGAGCCAATACCGATTGCTGAACAATAGTAGATAATAGGTAACCAATAGCGCGGCTACTTTAGCCGCGTTTTTTGCTTTTAATATAGAGAGAAAAAATGATTGATGTTGCAGCGCTTGCCGTTTTTATTCCTACCTTCTTTTTTGTATCTATCACACCGGGTATGTGTATGACCCTTGCCATGACATTAGGTATGAGCATAGGTGTAAGGCGCACATTATGGATGATGATAGGTGAGCTGTTAGGGGTCGCAAGTGTTGCTATTGCTGCGGTATTAGGTGTTGCAAGCGTAATGCTAAATTACCCTAATGCGTTCGATATTTTAAAATGGGTAGGCGGTGCATACTTAATTTATATAGGTATAAATATGTGGCGCGCAAAAGGTAAAATGTCGATTGATACACAAAAACCGCATGATGTAAGTCGCCAGTCGCTATTTACGCAAGGCTTTGTGACTGCCATTGCTAACCCAAAGGGCTGGGCGTTTATGATCTCTTTACTACCGCCATTTATTAGCGTTGAACACGCACTCGCCCCGCAACTGTTAGTGCTTGTTTTAGTTATTATGATAAGCGAATTTATCTGCATGTTAGCGTACGCCACAGGCGGTAAAAGCCTACGTTTATTTTTAAGCCGTGGTGATAATATAAAATGGATGAACCGAATTGCAGGCAGCCTTATGGTGCTAGTAGGCATATGGCTGGCATTAGGGTAATTAAATAACAGTTGATATTGTCATCTATTTTAAGAGAAATACCTGTTTAATGAATACGCCTGCTTTAGTAAATTCTGCGCTCGTAGAGCCTAAAAAAACACCTGTAATTTATAAAATAATGGTGATGGTAAGTATTATTGTTTTTGTAGGCGGCAGCTTAACAGGCATTATGACTTACACAAATGTAGGTATAACTGAGCATTTTTATATAGATTGGTTTACCTCGTTTTTAAGTGCGGTGTTGGTTATGGCCCCTGTGGGGTTAGCAATGACAGCCCTTATGAATACCTTGGTGGCTAAATTATTACCAAGAGCAAGCGAGCTAAAACGTAATTTAGTAATTAGTGTTTTTATGGCGCTTACCATGGAGTCGCTAATGGCGTTTGTAACCGCTAGTAACAATATAGGTTTTGCCAATATGCGCTTATTTTATACCGCGTGGGTAGAGGGGTTATTAGCCGCGCTACCCATTGGTTTAACATTAATGCTTGTTATGTCGGTTACTGTAAAACCTAAATTAGAGCGATTTTTAAAAAGCTAAAGTGCGCTTTTTAAAAATGTTGCCGTGCGGCTATGCTCAGATTGAGCCACATCTTCTGGTTTACCTTGAGCAACAATTAAGCCGCCTTCGTCCCCGGCTCCTGGGCCAATATCAATAACCCAATCGCTGTTACTGGCTACTTGCATATCGTGCTCAACCATAATAACGGTGTTGCCCGCATCAACTAAGCCATTTAACTGCGCCATCAACATGGCTACATCTTTTGGGTGTAGGCCGGTGGTTGGTTCATCTAAAATATACAGCGTATCGCCGCGCTGCGCACGTTGCAGCTCTGTGGCAAGTTTTATGCGCTGGGCCTCTCCGCCCGAAAGCTCAGTAGCCGGTTGCCCTAAACGTAAATAGCCAAGGCCTACTTGTAAGAGCGCGTTTAGCGCACGTAAAATAGCAGGTTCATCGGCAAAAAAAGTATGCGCTGACTCCACCGTTAAATTAAGCACATCGGCAATGGTTTTATCTTTATAGGTAATGTCGAGTGTTTTTTGGTTATAGCGCTTAGCGTTACACATGGGGCACGGCGAATACACGCTCGGTAAAAATAACAGCTCAATGCTTACAAAGCCTACGCCTTCGCAGTTGTCGCAACGGCCTTTTTTCACATTAAACGAAAAACGACCTGCATCGTATTTACGCGCTTTTGCCTCTTTGGTATTGGCAAACAATTTACGTACGTGATCGAACAAACCAGTGTAAGTAGCAAGGTTTGAGCGAGGCGTGCGGCCAATGGCTTTTTGATCAACCGTTATTAGGCGCTTTATATGCTCAAGGCCCTCGGTAATTTTGCCATGGGTTGGTGTTTGGAGTTCTTGATCAAGCAAGTCGGCTTCATCGGTAGGCATTGGCGGCGGCGTTTTTTGTCCTAAAGCATCTTGAATAAGCTCGACTAAGGCTTGGCTTACTAAGCTTGATTTACCTGAGCCAGAAACCCCCGTAACACTTGTAATAACCCCAAGCGGAAATTCGGCACTGATGTTGTGTAAATTGTTACGCTCAATACCACTTAGCTTAAGCCAGTCTGCTGGAGTACGTTGTGTTTGATGATTTGGCTTTGCGTTATTGTTATGCTTAAAAAGATGCTGACTTGTATGTGAGTTGCTCACTTGCTCTAAGCCTTCAACTGGGCCGCTGTAAACAATATTACCGCCATGCGAACCCGCATTTGGCCCTACATCAACCACCCAATTGGCGTGGCGAATTACACTTGTATCGTGCTCCACCACAAATACTGAGTTACCAGCCGCTATTAGTTCATCTAGGGCGCTTAAAAGTGCTTGCGTATCGGCTGGGTGTAAACCTGCCGAAGGTTCATCTAGCACATACACAACACCAAATAATTTTGAGCGAATTTGCGTTGCAAGCCGCAAGCGTTGCAATTCCCCAGCTGATAACGATGGCGTAGTGCGCTCAAGCGATAAATACCCTAAACCAAGTTTAGTGAGTGCTTCTACGCGTTTGATAATGTCGCTTGTGATGCGCTTTGCCACAATGGCTTTTTCGGGGTTGGCTGCGTTACTTTTAGCGGGGTTATTGGCTGCAATGCTGAGTTTTTCTGCCAGCTCGCCAAGTGTTAACTGCGAAATTTCGCCTATATCAAGGCCTGCTACTTTAACCGATAACGACTCTTTTTTAAGTTTTTTTCCTTCGCACTGTGGGCATTGTGATATTTGCATATACTGCGACACGCGCTTTTTTGTGCGTGGGCTCTGGGTACTGGCAAACGATTGTAAAACAAAGCGTTTAGCACTTATAAATGTACCCATGTAGCTGGGGCTTTCTTCATTTTTAATAGCCGCTTGAGTTTGCTCAAGCGTGTACTCGGGAAACACCGGTACTGTGGGTGTGTCGTCGGTAAACAAAATCCAATCACGGGCTTTTTTGGGCAAGGCCTGCCACGGTTTATTAATATCGTAACCTAACGAGGTAAGTATACGGCTTAGATTTTTACCTTGCCAAGCCGGCGGCCATGCTGCAATGGCGCGCTCTTTAATTGATTTAGTCGGGTCGGGCACTAACAGCTCTTCGGTTACGTTAAATACACGGCCAATACCATGGCACTCTGGGCAGGCGCCTTGTGGTGCATTTGGCGAAAACGCATCGGCATACAGTATACCTTGCCCTTTGGGGTATTCGCCCGCGCGTGAGTAAAGCATTCGCAGCGCGTTAGAAATAGTGGTTACGCTACCGACCGACGAACGTACCGAGGGTGCGCCACGCTGTTGTTGTAATGCTACCGCGGGTGGCAGCCCTTCAATCGAATCTACATCAGGCTCATCTACTTGGTCTATTAATCTGCGCGCATAAGGCGATACCGAATCAAGATAACGATGCTGTGATTCGGCAAATAATGTTCCAAAGGCGAGCGATGATTTACCCGAGCCCGATATACCAGTAAAAACAACAAGTGAATTACGGGGCAAGTTTACATCCACATTTTTTAAGTTATGAACACGCGCACCTCGTACTTGAATGCTGTGCTCTGGGTTTAATAAAGCCGATTGCGCATTACTAACCTCATGTGAATTTTTAGGTGTGGTTGCCATGTAATTTACTCCTGTTTAATAACCATGTGTTTATTAACGTGCCGCAAAGTATTAATACTAATGGGGCGTCACTGAATGAGCGCTTAGTTAGTTTACTGAGCGTTTAATAGAGTGTTTACATAATAGGTAAAAACTGCGAGTATAAATTTCAATCAATCAAGCAAAGTCGAAATTTAAAAGGACGTTTAATTGTGGCAAAAATTGTAGTTAGCTTTTTATTTTTATTAGTACTTTGCGCCAATGTGTGTGCAGCGCAAAATAATGTACTAAACGTTGACCGAGCCATACCAAATAGCATGCACTTGTCGTTTCCAAACGATAATAATATAACGCCTAAAAAGTCTGACTTTTCTATTGCAAACTATGTACTTATGAGCAACGAAATAGGAGAGCGTTGGGCGGTTATTACCCTTACTAATTTAGCCTCTGGTAAGCGAGAGCTTAATCAAGAACACGTATTAGCGCTGTTTGCAGATGGCAGCAGGCTAACACCAAGTGAATTTAAATTAGGCTTTAAAGGCAATCAAACACAGTCGGTAACGGTATCGTTTGCTGAGCATACGTTTCCTATTTTAAGTGTGTATACCAGTAATGATCAGTAACATGTTTTTAGATAAGTTAAATATGTAGCAATTGCTTTAGTTTATCGGCACCGGCTCTGCTGGTGCTTAGTTCTGATTTAATTTCATCATTTACAATCACCATTAGCTTACCGTTAAACCAACGCTGTATTTCTTTAATGTGGTCAACGTTAACCAAATAACTTCGATGAATTCGTACAAAGTTTTTTGCTACTAAAGCATGTTCGAGCTGATCGAGTGTATGGCTTAAATGATGAAATGTATCGCCATTCCACGCCAAACTATTGCCTTGCTCCGATTTAATAAATTTAATGTCACTTGGGGAGAGTAAAAATATACGCTCACCGTTTTTACTAATGAGCTTATTTATGGTGTTTTTGGTTAATGTAAAGGTTTGCTCGTTGGGTTCATGATTGACTAGCGTATGTGCACGTTGTTGCTCTAGTTGCTGCTGCGCTTTAGCGAGAGCTTTTTTTAGCCTAGCAATAGGAAAAGGTTTGAGTAAGTAGTCAGTTGAGGCCTGCTCAAAAGCTTCAATTGCAAATTGGTCATACGCGGTTGTATAAATAATAATGGGCTGGTAGTTAAGTAAATCAATAAGCTCTAAGCCATTGATTTCAGGCATTTGGATATCAAGTAATACCACATCAGGAGTCAGCTCATTTATTAATGATATGGCCTCTTTGCCATTTGTGGCCATACCCACTACTTCAACATGCTCCATTAAACTCAATTGATGGCTTAATTTTTCGCGAGCGGGAAGCTCGTCATCGGCAAATAATACGCGCATTTTAGTTACTGTATTTGGCTGGTTTTTGTGGCTCATAGTGTTAGCTCCAACGTAACCACTGCACCATTATTATTGCTCAGTAGTACCTTACTTTTACCAAGTTGTTTAACGCGTTTTAGTATGTTTTTCATTCCTACACCACTGCCATGGCCGTGTTTTATTACCTCGCTCGAAAAACCCTTACCGTTATCGCTAATTTGTATTTTAACGCCGTTAGGTAGCTCACTAAGCGTTATATTAAGTATTAACGACGTTTGTTTGGCGTTATGTTTAATGGCGTTTTCAATAATTGGTTGAATAAGTAGCGGGGGCAGCGATATGTTTTTAAGCGTATTGGGAATGTGGTAATTAACTTTGAGTTTATCGCCAAAGCGGGCTTTTTCAATATTTAGGTACTTTTCTATTATTGTAAGCTCTTGCTGTAAAGGTATTTGTTGTTGCTCTGCGGTGTCGAGGGAATACCTTAAAATATCAGCCAGTTCATGCAGTACTTCATCGGCTAAATCAGGGTTTGTATGAATATAAGCCGAAATTGTATTTAAGCTATTAAACATAAAATGTGGGTTTAGTTGGTAGCGCAATGTAGCAAGTTGCGCTTGTTTAAGCGCGTGTTTTTCGGCTGTTGCGCGTTTTTTGTTTTCAATAAAAATACTGGTAAAGTAAATACACGAGCCCCAAAGTAAGCCGTTAAAAACAACAAACACCCCCATCGATTTGTGCCCATCAAAAAGCTGTGTGAGTACTATATCAGTAAGCACATTACCAAGTGCCATAAATACAAATGCAATTAACCATTCAAACGCTATTTTGTTAATGTGTTTATTGCGCAGGTAAAAAATAACCGCTGCCGCACTCCAAACAGGAACCCAGTAAAAAGTAACAAACCACACGGTAGCAGCGAGTGCACTACCCGCAGTAAAGGGCGCAGAGTTAGCAATTATGAGCCCAAGGGCATAAGCAATATCTACAACAAGTAAAATAAAAAAGCTGTATTTATAAAAAGGATGTTTGAGCATAATAGGTGCTTCTTTTTGTAAGTGATTAAACCATAACAAAAAACAGTCAAAACCCAAAGAGTTTGTGTTTTGACTGCTACTCTTTTAAAAGTAAGTTAGCTCTTTGATTTGTAGTGTGTTTTTTAATGGCTCATTGCTTGCACCTGGCATTTTACGCCACATTAGGTTTACTCCAGTTAATTGAGTGGCCGACCACGTAACGGGGCTACCAAAGCCAAATTGTTTAAATGTAGTGAAAGGAATATCAAGTGTTGTCCATTCATCGCGTGGTTTTAAAAGTACACTAAAGTGATCCCAATCTTTTACATCACTATGATAAACAGACATAGCAAAAGGCGTGGTTGAACCTTTATATGTTAGTCGAATACCTTTAAATGATGAGGCATCAGCCGGCGATGTAAATTTTATTTCAGCGCCTGCCCACGCGCCAAAGCTGGTTGGTTTTGTAATGGTTGTATCAATCGTTAAGCTGTTTTTATGCGTGGTAAGTGTTGCCACAGATTGACCACCCATTACCGAGTCGCTCAAGGCTTGCCATGGTGTATCACCGGTAAAATCATCAATAATATTCTGCGCTTGGCGGCTTTTTATTACTTCATTACAAGCGGGGCCTTGGGGCTTTATGGCTTTGTTTTGAGCAATAAGTGCTGGACGGTCTACTTGTACTCCTGCTTTATAAACCTCTGAGATAGTATGAATGTGGTTTATATCATCAAGTGGGTTTTGCTTAAGCAGTACAAAGCTTGCCTCAAAGCCATTAGCCAGCTTGCCAATGCTCTTGGCTTTATTAATCGCTTTTGCGCCGTTAACTGTGGCTGCATTAATTATTTCACCATTTGTAAGGCCCGCTTTTTTAAGTGCATCTAACTCGTTATGTAACCCAGTACCGTGTAGCGTGTAAGGGTTTCCGGCATCAGAGCCTGTACCAATTGTAATATTAGCTTTATGTAGCTTTTGTATATTTGCATAAGCGGTTTTACGCTCCTCCCACGCGTGCTCTTTCCATTTTGAAGGTGCAGGTACGTTATCAAACAAACACCCTTGTAGCTTTTCGGGAATGGTTTTTAGTAACTCGCTTTGTGAGCTAATAGTATGGTTATGCTTTTCATCGCTATGGTTATGATACACCGCAAGGGTAGGAATATAGGTTACATTATGCTGTTTCATTAGCGTAATAAATTCATCGTCAATCGCTTCGCTATTAATACCGTGCGCTAAAGCTGTTGCGCCGGCTTTAATAGCGCGTTTAGCATCATTTAATGTAGAAACATGCACAAAATACGGTAAATTAGCCGCTTTAGAGCGCTTACCAAGATCGCTTAATTGGCTATCAGTCAACGATTTACCCACACCGCCAAAGGTTTCAATAACCGCTTTAGTTACATGGGGATTAGTGCTTATATGTTTTTTCCATAGTGCAGCTATGTCTTCATCTTTTGCAATTTCGTATGCGTGGCCGCCAAACTGCGTGCCATGCCCGCCAGGGTTAGTAAACAAAGTACCCGCATAAAAAAGGTTAGGGGTTAGTTGGGCTTCTTTTAATTGAGCGGCTTCGTTTAGGGTTTGCTCAAACGAAAACAAATCAACAATGTTAGTTACGCCTAAATACAAATTAGAATTAAAGTGCGATTTAACCGGCAAATACTGAAACTCAGTAAAGTTACTGCCCGATGAACCCAAATGTACATGTAAATCAATTAAACCAGGTATTGCATATTGGTTGTTGGCATCAATAGTTTTATCGGCGTTTTGTAGTGGGTCGGTCGCTTTAGCAACGTTTACAATTTTACCATCGTCAATATACAGCGAACTCGGCGCAGAAAAGCTTTGCGAATTACTTTGGTATACACGAATGTTGTCGACCCGCAGGTCAATGGCATACGCACTAAAGTGGCTTGCTAAACTCAGTGCTATAACTGTTTTTGTAATAATGTTCATGACTATATTCCTTATCAAAATAGGTGTTTGGCGTTTTGTTGATAAGAAATTTAGCGAGCTTTTTAACCTGCTTCATTAATGTTTATCTGAATCGACATTATTTGCAGTTGAACCGACATAAAAGTAAATAAGCGTTGTGGTGGGGTACTCAGGCTAACTAAATTAAGTTTTTAAAGGGCCGCGATGAGCGAGAAGCAGTAACTCAGTTGAGTCGACATTAGTTTAGTAATAATAGGAGGAAACTTTCCTCTTATTTACATGTTTATATAAGCTACATAAAGCATAATATTTATAGTTGGCAATAGCTTACGCTATTTGCTATTAATATAAGTACATAAAATAAGGACGTTTTGGCGCTAAAATAAGGAAAGTGTCCTCTGATAAAGTTGTTAGGTTTGCATGAAGTATTTATTTTTAATCTCACTAATCGTGTCTTTTTCTTCACTGAGCAACGAAGTAGTCAATAATCAGATTGAAAATACCATTAAATCTTACTTGGAAGTTAGAGAAGGTTACGTGGTAAAGAATAAAATTAAAGGAGTTATTGATGGTTATAGCAAAGAGATAACTATTATTCAGTGGTCTATGCTTGGAGCAACATATTGGCAAGATTATTTATCAGTTTTTAGTGCTGATAATAGTGAAGCTTCAACTATGAAGCTTTTTGGTATTGTTCAAAATGTTCAAGTTAAAGCAGGAATTATTCGGGTTAACATTAAGCAAAAAATGCCTGATGATCCTCGCTGCTGTCCTAGTGGTGAAGAGGAACAATTTTATCATCTTAAAAATGGGGATTTAACTCGTCTAAAGTAAACCTAACAAGGCACTAAAGTAGGACGCTGCTCCTCACCCGTTTTAGTGGGGCGTTAGCTGATTGGCGCAAATAATAAGAACAACTCAACAATTAAATATTTTCTAAAGGAGTTCGAAATATGCAAGAAGACACTGTTAAGTCGACTATAGCAACCATTCAGAATGGCGTGGCTAAAGGGGATGGTAAGCTCTGGGTAACTGAAAGCGAAGTCAACTTTGAATCGTTCCACAACGGCGCCGGACTTGGGTCATACAAAATTGAGCGAAAGTCAATTTCAAAAGTAGACAAATGTTTGGGCAAAGGAGCAGGTATTATTCCTTTAACATCGGATGCCATAGAAATTTCGTTGCAAGACGGTAGTACATATCAATTTATCGTGTCGAACCCAAGTGAATGGATAAGTTTACTTAACAAATAATCAGCAAACAAATTGCTTAAATTGAAAAATAATTGCTGGCTATCGCTTCGCGATTGTAGCCAACCATTATCTTCCGTTTAAAAAGGCGTTATGCGCAAAGGAGGTTAGTTACATGGTAAGTTCTATCCCTTTAATTTTTATATCTATACTTATTTTTGTTCAAATAAAAAAATTCAAAGATCTGTGTAAATATTTATCTTATACCTACCCAGAAGAATGGAAAAAATTATCCCATAACTCTTTAGGTAGCTCTCAATGGTCTGTTACAAATGCAAATTTAAGTGAATCACTTAAAACAGGTTTTTTTTCAACTGTAGTCGATGGAAAAATAAGACAGTTTAAAAAATTTAGATTATTTAATATGTACTTAATGGGGGCGGCGGTATTGCTACAATTAAACCTAGTATATCTGCAGTAGTGTACGCTTAATAAACTGTTAATAGTGCGTTAGGCTCATAGTTAATAATCTACTATATTTAAATTTTAATGAGTAAAGGAATATAAAATGAAAAAATATCTGTTTTAATTTCAATGTGCTTTTTAGCTGCTTGTAGTAATACTAACGATGTATCAAGCAACAAAAGATATACTCTTGCATACGATAATGGAGTGCCTGTCAGTACCCACAAAGAAATAAAAGACTGCGGAGCTGCTGCTATCGTTGCTAATATCAGAGAAGTTAATAACTGGAATACTAAATACAGAAACTCAAAAGCGGCTCCATTACATAAAGCATCAGCACCTAGAAAAGCCTCGTGTAAATAAGCGTAAAAAGCTAATCAAGTGGGACTGTGCTGCTAAAGCATGGCTCAGCTCAACATTATAGCCATGCATTACCTGGTGCGTTTTTTTACTGCAAGTTTAGAGCGTTAATGGAATATTTATGCCAATAAAAAAGTGGATTGTACAATACGCAATAGCTCTACCAATTATTTTTGTTCTGCTAACTAGTGTTCAATACTTAAAAGGCAGAAGTCTAGAATACTCTATTGGATTTGGTATATCGTGGGCATTGGTGTCGGTAACTATTTTTGCTATTAGACGTTCTTACAATTATCGCAAAAATATTAATTGTGCTGTATGTAATGATTTACCTAATAATAACCAAGACTCTGATAGTAAGTAAATATAACAACAAGTGACTAAGGTTACGACCGTCCGCTCATTTCACTCTTAAGCCACCGACAACATAAAATGTGATAATAATTGGCAAGGTATTTTACTGTGTCGGATGGCGCTTCGCTTATCCGACCTACACTTACACAAGTCGCTTATTTGGATTCACCTACTACCCAAAATAAAACGCTCATTCAACATTAATACCTTGGCTTAAAAGGTACTCCACTGCTGCATTAGTATGGGGTTTAAATGCTTTCCACCGGCCAATTGCTTTGTTGTTAAGTGGTTGACGTACTTGCACTTTACTTGCAGTAGATACCGGCGCGGTGTTTAAGTGAAAGTCCATACACTGTGCTTGCCACTCTAAATTACAAAAGCTAACTAGCTCTTTTATTTGCTGCTCGGGCTGGGCGACTAGTTCTTCGTATTTTACTAATTTTATATTGCTGTGCAGGGCGCTAAAGTGCTGCATGAGTTTGTAAAAGCGGCTATAAAATTTGGCTGTGTCGAGTAAATCGAGCGAGTACGCGTAGTAGGGGTTATTAATGGTAAATAACTGGCGATAGTTACCAATGCAGGTGTCCATTGGGTCGCGCAGCATACAAATAATTTTAGCGTTTGGTAGGGCTTTGGTTATTAAGTCGATATAAAAAAAGTTAAACGGGAGTTTATCTATAAAGTGCTTATGGCTGCCGGTGGTTACGCGAGTGGCGTTTAAATACGTTGTCCCAAGATGATTAAAATCAAGCTCATACGCTTTAGTGAGTGTTTGAGTATCGAGTACATGCGGTGTTTGAGTTTGGCTTAATTTTTTAACGCTTAGGCCAAAGTCTTGTAATTCACCGGCTGATTGTACGTCGCTGTGGCTCGATAAAATACGCTCAACCAATGTGGTGCCAGAGCGGGGCATACCTAATACAAAAATAGGCTCTTGCGTTGGGCTGCCGTGTGTTAGCGCGTGTTTATTCTGCTCACTTAAATGTTTAATGTGTTCAAATAATGCGGCTGAGCTTTTATGATCAAAAGGCTGCATAGCGCGTTTAGTGGCTTTTCCTCGCTCCAGGCTGTTAAACGCATCATCAAACTTGCCTATGTCTTGGTACTCTTTTGCAAGTGCGTGGCCAATGTGTAATTTTGCATCGGGGTGTGTTACTTGCTTAAACACGTTTTTTAAGCGTTCAATATGGTTAGTTTGCAGCGTCGCTTTGGTTAAGTCACTTAATGCGAAATGGCTTGAATGGTGAAGTGGGTTTAGCGTAATTGCGTTTTCAAAGGCATTTTTGGCTTGTTCAAATTGACCTAAAAATTTAGCGCTTACCCCTAAATTATAATAAAACTGTGGCTGCGGTTTATTTGCATGGTTAGCCAGCTCAATTGCGCAGTTAAAGTAGTTTAGTGCCTCTTTGTGCAGGCCTGCTTGTGTAAGCGCTACACCTAGGGTATCGGCATCAAGACTCTTTTTTATTTGCTCAACGGGTATCGCTAAAGCGGTGTTTTTGGCTTTGGTAAGCTCACCTGTTAATGCGTAACACTTTGCAAGCTGTGCGGTGTATTCAATGCTTTTACCAAGGCAAAGGGCTTTTTCTATTAGCTTTATGGCTTTGTGAATTTGCCCTACGCGTAAATTAACCATGGCCAGTAAAAAGTAGCCATCGGCAAAGTCGCTTTTTTGAGTCACTAATTCGACGAGGGCTTTATGGGCACCTTGTATATTACCTTGGTTTAAATACTCAATGGCGCTTTGATGAAGGTGCTTTAAGTTTGGCTGCATGATGTTTGTTTTATTTATGTGTTAATAAAGAAAAAAGGCTCAAATAAATTTGAGCCTTATAACATTGTTTAAAAGTGACTATAAATTATATTTCAAATTTGTAGTTAAATTTAACGCCTACCGTAAGCGGGCGATTAATATAGTGGCCGTAGTTACGTTGTATGTCGGCGCCATTTGCTGATGTTATGTCTGCATCTGAGCGACGTACTGATGTAAATGCATATTTGTTGAATAGGTTATCAACATAAAGAGTTGTTGACCACTCATCGGCTGTTAACTTGGCAGAAATATTACTTAAGCTGTAACCTGGCAGGGTTTCACCGTTGTCGTGCAGGCCTACTCTTGTGATTACATCGCTTTGGGCTGTTAAACCGTAGTTAATATCAAGGGTTTTATCGCTAAATACATCTGTTTGATAGTTTACACCCATAGAGAACTGGTGCTCTGGCGAGCCTGGTAAACGGTCGCCGTCTTCTGCGCCATCGGTACCATCGGCATTAAATAAAAATGGGGCGTCTGAGGTTAGCTCTGCTTTAGTGTATGCGTATGTTGCGTACACGGTAAAGGAGTCAGATAAAATAGCACGGGTAGATAGCTCAATACCTTTTGCGTTGGCAGAGCCTGCGTTAGATAAGTACGGTAATTGGCCTACATCTGTTGCGCCTGCAATTTGCGCATCTTCCCAATCTACATTAAATAAAGCGGCGTTAAAGTGTAATTGGCTTCTAAACCAGGTGCTTTTAAGGCCTAGCTCGTAGTTTGTTGTGGTATCGGCATCGTAAAGCATTTCTTCTGGGCTACCACAACCTGCTTGGTTAGCTGGTAATGGATCAGGACACGGTGCTAAACCATTTGAGCCACCAATTCTAAAGCCTTCACTTACCGTTGCATAACCCATTACTGATGGAGTGAACTGGTATTTAGCGTTAAATTTAAATAGGCTGCCGTTGTCGTCTGCTTCATTTTTTTCAAAATTTAATGAAATCGCATCAGGTGCTGCGCCATCAAATAAGGTATTAAATAGCGGGAAGTCGACAGCAGATTCTGATTCAACGTCGTACTGGTACAAACGCATACCAATGGTCACATCTAGTTTTTCTGTTAGTTGGTAACCTACTTCACCAAACAAAGCCGACTCTGTAATTTCTGTACGGTCTACAGAAAAGTACTCAAGTTGATCTGGACGAGATTGCGATGCGCCAAAGTTTTCTACGGCAAAATCACCAAAGCCTGGGGTAAATTCTTTACTTGAGGCGTCTGTTTCTATTTTGTTGTAAAACGCGCCTACAATCCAATTTAGGTCGCTGTCGCTTTGCGATACTAAACGAAGCTCTTGCGTGAAGGTATCTTCTTCGTCAATTTCACGTGTGTATGATGAAAACGCAGGGAACTCTTCATAACCGTAATTTAGGCGGATAAGTAAATCGGTTTGGTCACGTTGGCCGTCGGCATCAAAGCTTGAAATACCGGTTGCCGATACAAGCTCTGCAAAACCTAGGTCGGCTTTTAGCTCTAGGCTTAATAGTTGATCTTCTTTTTCGCGCGGCTCTTCATAACGATAAGCCGACTCGTATTTACCTACAATATCGCTTAAACCGTTATCATCGTTTAGGCTGTTGTAATGAACAATTGAACGGCCTTCGCTGTCTTGATTTTGGTAAAAGTAATTAAGTGTCCCTTCAAATGTTTCGCTTGGTTTCCAACGTACAGAAATACGGCCTGTGGTAGTTGTTTCGCCGTTAGCATCTTCAACATTTTTAATATTGTTGTTTACTTCGTCGGCGTTACTCCAATCAGGGTCCGGTAGCGATACACCTGGCTCACGCACTGTGTAAGCATAATCAATAAAGCCTGGGTCTTCGTATACGTTCAAGCTTGCACGTACTGCAAGTTCATCTTCAATAAGTGGCAGGTTTACTATAAAGCCGCCTTCGCCGCCTAACGAGTCACTTTCTTGGGTTTGAAACATATCACCAAATATTTCTACCGTTGTAAAATCAAGCTCTGGCTCTTTAAGCATGTAACGAATTGCGCCGCCTAAAGTACCAGCACCATATAATGTGCCTTGTGGCCCAATAAGTACTTCTACACGCTCTATGTCAACTAAACGCATATCAACTGACACTGGAATTTCGTTAACGTATGTGGCTACGGTGCCGCCATCTGATGATGGACCCGACGAGTTAGTGTTTAAACCACGAACTATAATCGGTGAGCCTGAGCGACCACCTTGATCGGTAATTGTTAAACCAGGTACCCAACGCGCTACATCGGCTAATTCGCCAATGTTTTGATCTTTCATTACATCGGCATCAAGTGCGGTAATGTTTAGCGGTGCATTTTGTACAGATCCGCTGCGTCTTGTTGCTGTAACTTCGATTACTTCGAGTGATTTGTTTTTAGCGGTGGTTTCTTGTTGTGCCACAGCCGAGTTAGAAAATAAAAATGCGCTAGATACAGCGCTCGAAATAGCCAAGGTTAGCAAGCTTGGTTTAAACATAAAAAGTGATCCCCAGATTCAAAATTTAACACCAGTTAATATAAGTTAACCAGTTTATCAGGGAGTTAAAGTGGTGGGAATATTAAAATTGAATTTTAATTCACTTTTTTGGAATAAATATAGCTAGTTGCACAACAAAAAATTATATAAATATGTATAACATCCAAGTAATTGGCTAATTAAGGTACAAGGAAGCATATTTTACTCGTTGAGCAAATGTAAATAGCCATTCATATTGGTTAATTACCTAAATGTATTAATACGGTTAAAAAACCTATAAGACCCTGTTGAATGTTTTGCTCAACGGTATTTATTCTCGTTTTAGCACTATAAAAGTGAAGTTTGATCCCCATTAACCCTTCATACCGTAAGCTATAGCATTTCGTACTAAAGTACGCGTATTTAAGGAATATTTATGAGCCAATTATTCTCACCTTTAAAGCTCGGTGAACTCACTTTAGACAACCGCATTATTATTGCGCCTATGTGCCAGTACTCAGCAAATCAGGGAGCTGCCAGTGATTGGCACACTATTCATTTAGGGCAATTGAGCTTAAGTGGTGCAGGGCTATTAATTTTAGAGGCCACCGCGGTAAGCCCTGAGGGGCGGATTAGTTACGCCGATTTAGGGCTTTGGAATAACGAAACCCAGCAAGCACTGGGCAAAAGCTTAAAAGCGCTTAGGCAATACAGTCCTATGCCTATTGGCGTTCAGCTTGCGCATGCAGGGCGAAAAGCATCTACTGAAAAACCGTGGGATGGCGGTGGTGCAATTGCACCTAGCGAAGACAACGGCTGGCAAACACTTGCGCCTTCAGCCATTGCCTACGATGACAGCGCCTACCAGCCAAAGGCTATGACAAAATCGGATATAACCCAGCTAATAAACGATTTTGTCAGTGCAGCAAAGCGCGCTGATGAGCTAGGGCTTGATTTAATTGAGCTACATGGTGCGCATGGTTATTTGTTACATCAGTTTTTATCGCCACTTTCAAACAAGCGTGATGATGAATACGGGGGCAGTTTGCAAAACCGTATGCGCCTTGTGCTTGAGGTGTTTAAAGCGCTAAGAGCTGAATTTGCAAGCCATAAACCGGTAGGCATTCGAATCTCTGCTACTGATTGGGTAGAAGGTGGCTGGGATTTAGCACAATCTATTGAGCTTGCTAAAGCATTAGATAAGCTTGGCTGCGATTTTATTCACGTAAGTACAGCAGGGCTAAGCCCAGAGCAACAAATACCGGTTAAACCTAACTTTCAGGTACCATTTGCAACCGCTATTAAAGAGGTAGTAAGTATGCCGGTAATAGCTGTAGGTTTAATCACTGAGCCACAACAAGCCGAAGATATTATTAGCGAGCAGCAAGCCGATGGCGTAGCACTAGCGCGAGGTATTTTGTATAACCCGCATTGGCCTTGGCATGCTGCAGCGCAGCTTGGTGCAACCGTTAATGCGCCTAAACAGTACTTGCGATCTAGCCCGCATGGGCAGCCTTCACCTATTAAGTAACTTACATTTTTACATTTACCATGGCTACCCACTGCATTTATATGCAGTGGGTTTTATTATTTATAAATTAGAGTTATTTATGAACCAATCACGTGCACAGCCAGTGCAAATAAGTAATACCTTAGTGAGCATTATTGCTCTGTGCTGTGGCCTTATTGTGGCAAATATTTATTATGCCCAACCTATTATTGAGTTATTAGCGCCTGATGTGGGTTTAAGTGCGCACAGCGCCAGTTTTATTGTGTCGCTTACACAAATTGGCTATGCAATGGGACTGTTTTTTTTAGTGCCATTGGCTGATTTAGTCGAAAACAAACGCTTAATGCTCATTACCTTAGCCATAACATTTTTAAGTTTAATAGGCGCAGGCTTGGCGCAAAGCCCAAGTGTAATGTTGCTATTATGCTTATTGGTGGGGGCGAGCTCTGTATCGGTACAAGTATTAATACCGCTTGCTGCGCATTTATCGTCAGATGAAAAACGTGGGCAAGTACTGGGTAATATAATGGCGGGGTTGTTACTGGGTATTTTATTAGCAAGGCCAGTTGCAAGCTTGATAGCCGATCACTTTGGTTGGCGAGCCGTATTTTACTTTGCCGCAGGCTGTATGGCATTTATAGCCAGTGTTATATATTTTGCAATACCGAGCAGACAACCGACACACAATACAACATACTTTAAGTTATTAAAATCGCTTAAGCAGCTAATAATACAGCAGCCCGTGCTGCGTCAGCGGGCATTGTATCAGGCGCTTATGTTTGCCTCTTTTAGCTTATTTTGGACCAGCGTACCGGTTGTATTAGCCAGAGAATATGGCTTATCGCAATCACAAATCGCCTTATTTGCTTTAGTAGGCGCAGCTGGTGCTATTGCAGCCCCTATTGTTGGGCGTTTAGCCGACAAAGGTTACACGCATCAGTTATCGTTACTTGCAAAAGTGATTGCTGCTGCGTGCTTTTTACCCAGTATATTTGAGCTTCCGCACGGTATTATTATTTTAGCGCTTACGGGCATGTTTATTGATTTTGCTGTGCAGGCAAATATGGTGTTGGGTCAGCGGGTGGTATATTCATTAGAGCCGCAAAGCCGAGCTCGCTTAAACGCCATATACATGACCAGTATTTTTGTTGGCGGAGCGCTTGGCTCGTTAATGGCAAGCCCTCTATACGAAGCTGGTGGCTGGGAAAGCGTGGCGTTAGTGGCAGCGGGTATGCCAGTTATATCACTAGTCGGCTATTTAATGACAAGTAAAAAGTAGCGCGATACAAGTTACATAAAATTTTGTTATTTAAAAGGCCAGCGCAGTTATGTGCTGGCCTTTTTATAGAGGCGATTATTGTTTTTTAACACTCGAAAATGAGCTACCCACCGAAGCTATAATCACCAATAAAATAGCCAACCATTGCCACAAGGTTAATAACTCGCCAAGTATAATAAACCCAGCAAGAGCGGCAAATGCAGGCTCTAGACTTAGCATAATGCTAAACCCTTGAGCGGGCATATTACGCAGTGCAACCATTTCAAGTGTATAGGGCAGTGCACTTGATAAAATAGCAATGCCAATGCCCAGCGGTATAACACTCCATGTAAATGCACTGCTTTGTAATATGCCGCCATAAGGTACAAGTACAATGGCTGCTACGGTCATACCCAGTGCGACCGTTGCGCCGCCCGAGCTTTGCGTGCCGGTTTTTTTGCCAAATAAAATATAGGCTGCCCAGCAAGCACCGGCACCTAGCGCGAGTATTACGCCAATTGGGTCTAGGCTTTCTTGGCTGCTCATATCGGGCAGTAACAGTAAAATACCCGCAATTGCACACGCCACCCAAAATAAGTCGCGCTTAGCGCGTGAGCTAAATAACGCCACCGCTAATGGGCCGGTAAATTCAAGCGCCACACCAATTCCTAAAGGGATACGTTCAATGGCGTAATAAAATAAAATGTTCATTCCGCCTAGGCTTAAACCGTATACCACAATTGATAACCGATTACCTTTAGCTGGTAGGTGTTTCCACGGTTTAAATATTAAACACAAAATAAGTGCAGAAAAGCCAAGCCTAAGTGCAGTAGTGCCTTCGGGGCCAACAACCGGAAATAACTGCTTAGCAAATGAGGCACCAGATTGAATTGTGATCATTGCTAAAATAACGCACACAAACGCGAGCAAAAAGTCTTTAGTGGTTGATTGCATTATTTTCCTTGGTAACAATCGTCTAGTTTTGCGCAGTGTATCTGTTTTTTATTGGCTAAGTAATAGCTTGTATGGCATACACATTAAATTTGGGAGGGAGTGACTAATATGTGCGATGAATTAGCGTAGCTGATTATGCATAACTAAAGGCAAACGCTGAGTGCCTTAAAATAAAAAAGCCAGCGAATAGATCGTTGGCTTATAAACGTTTAGGTCGTTTTAGTGTGTTTTGCTAGCACTTTTAACTAGGCCATCTAAAGAATAAAGGCCACGTTTTTCATCATTTTTACGTTTGATTTCTTCAAGCGCACGCGCTTCTACAGCGTCAAATAATGCATTAATTAAACGGTTAAAGTGTTTATGCATTGCGGTACGTGCGGCGCTTGCATCGTGCGTTTGCAGCGCATTATAAATAGCGGTGTGCTCATCCATTACGCAATCGTTATTGTTTTTACACACACTGCCATAATCAGCCACAATTTGTGAATTGTTTAAACGCAAATCCCATAAATTTGCCACTGCATACTCAAGGGCTTTGTTACGTGTAGCACGCGCTATAATTTCGTGAAACTCGCGGTCTGCTTGTTCTACATATAAGCCTTTTTCCATGGCTATTAGCGTTTGCTTTAATTGAGCTAGTTCTTCATCGGTGATTGATTGAGCGGCAAGTGCGGCTATTTCACCTTCAATGAGTGCGCGAGCTTGTGTTAGCTCAAAAGCGCTGATCTCTTTTGTTTTTACCGATGTTTCTTGTTGTTCTATTACATAAACGCCTGAGCCGGTTTTGACCTCTACGCGGCCTCGTACTTCTAATGCAATAATAGCTTCACGAATTGTTGGGCGGCTTACGTCAAACATGTCGGCAAGTTCTCGCTCTGGTGGTAAACGACTCCCAGCAGAAAACTCTCCTTGGTTTATCAAAGCTTCAACTTTATCAACAATGCGCCAAAATAAGCGACGGTTTCCCATATTCTACCTTTATTACCTTAAGGAATAGCGGCTAATAGGCTCAAATAGCCTAAACCTACTGTTATTAGCAGAGGTTACCCCAAAATTCACTATTATGTCAAAATTCTAAAGTGATGTAACGGTCATATAATATTATAAATGAGTGTTAACCTATTTATGTTACCAATTTAGTATAAATTTTAATAATTGGCTAGCTTGATTGGTCATGTTTTTGTGTGCTAAGTTAACTTTGCTCATTTATATAAGCGTGCTTAGAGCAAGCTAACTTTAATGGATTGAAATGTGTGCAATCTAGGCGCGGGTTAATGGTGGTGCGAGGTGTGTAACCTAGTGCGCCTAATAACTGGCGCTGCCTTGGTTGAATGGTGAATAGATTTATGCAAATTAAACCATTAAAAATCTACACGCTTTAATAAAGAGCCTGTGTAATTTAGCTGTACCTAATAAAAAATAAGTAAGCGCATAATTACAACTAGGCTCTTGCCTTGATTGCCCACGGATGGGGGTCAACTTTAGTCCGCTGCTGCGTTTTTATCATTAGGGTAAACTACCCCAAGCTGCTTTCTTGCGGTATCAAGTACGTTCATTACGTCGCGGGCAAGCTGATGTGTATTAACATCTGACTCTCGCTTTTGCGCGTTTATGGTTTGCATAAAGTGCGCAACTTCGTATTTCATAAAGTGCTCATCAAATTTATCAGAAATAACCTCAACCTCCCCGTTATTGGCAACAAACTCTATGTGTTTTAACTGCGACACGGCATGTATTCGTAAGCGTCCGCGCTCACCTTGTATTTCGGTGATGTTATCGCCTTGAGAAATTTTAGAGTAGCTAATAACGGCTTGTTTATCATCGTAATTTAATAATACGTCGCCTGCGCCATCTACGCCTGTATCTAATAGTACCCCACTGGCACTCACGCGCTGTGGAGCGCCCCAAAGTGCTATAAGTAGGTAAAGCGGATACACACCTAAATCGAGCAAAGCGCCATTGGCAAATTCGGGTAAAAAGGTATTTGGGCGTTCGCCGTTTTTGTATTTATCGTAACGTGATGAGTACTGACTGTATTGGCCAATAAACTTACGGGGTTTACCAATTTTACTCAGCGCATTTTTAAGTCGCGCAAAGTTTGGCAAATGCGTGGTCATCATTGCTTCCATGTAAAGGCGTTTATTGGCGTTAGCTGCAGTTAAAATAGCATTTAGCTCTTGGCTATTAGCGGCTGAAGGTTTTTCGCCTAGTACATGTTTGCCTGCTTCAAGGCACATTACTGCATATTGCTTGTGTAGGCTATTTGGCGCTGCAATATACACCGCATCAACATCGGGGTCTTGGCATACCAGCTCAATTGAGGTGAAAATTTTTACATCGGTATTGGGGTGATTAGATAAAAAGGCTTCGCCGCTTGATTGTTTGCGTGAGCACACACCGTATAAATTAAATGCAGGTAACGTATTTGCTGCGCTTAATAGGGTATCACTAATAAAATTTGTACCGACAATGACAAAGTTCATGCCTGCTCCTTAGCTTAAATAATAAGAGCCGTTACTTTAACATTTTTTTTGCCCTGTATGCTTTAGGGCGTGTTGACCTTTGGTGGTTGAATTTACAGCAGTATGTTTGGTTTTTAGGCAAGGCAGAGCCTATGTAGTGTGGTTATTCCCCATAAATAGGCGATAACGCAGCATAAAGACCAAACATGCGCTGCCCTATGGGTTCTTTCTAGGGACGATTGACTCTTTGTTGCTCGATTTTTACTTAGCCCACTAGGTTACAAACCTCGCGCCGCGATTAAATCGCCCCTAGATTGAATAAATTTCAATCCACAAAGTTCGACACGCCCTAGGAGAATACCCAAACCAGCGTTTAACACTTGCGCATAAGGTTGCCTGTTCGTGATAGCCTAAAAGCATTGAAATAGTGCTGATAGAGTATTGTTTTTGAAGCAAGTAATGCGCTGCCAGCGCCCGACGTGTGGTGTCTTTAAGTTTTACAAAGCTGGTGTTATGTTTAGCTAATTCACGGTGCAAGGTACGCGGGTGCATATTAAGTGCCTCAGCAATAGTTTGGTTTGAACACTGATAAATAGGCAGCATTGGCCTTATGAGTGCGCTTACTTGGGCAGGTAATGAGTGACTGTGTTCGTTGCGTTTAGCTAAAAAATTAAAGGCCGCGTCGGTTTTATTAAGCTCATTGTGGTTAAGCTTTATCGATAAGTCGGCTTTGTTTATTACAATGCCTGCACTGTTGCGGTGCTCTATTACTTTACAGCCAAAATAGGTTTTGTATGCATGTGTATTAGTTGCCAGCTTTTGCGGTAAAAACACAGTGCGAGGCTTGCACTGATTATTACTTAATTTTTTAATTATGCTCATGGCTAAGCCAAGCGTTAGCTCTATGGCTTGGTTTATTTGTGGCAGGGGCTTTAAGTTAAATTCAAACGATAAAAATAAGCTCTCGTCATTATCTAATGAGTGCGTTGTTAAGCACAATGCGGGGCTGTGTAAGTGTAAATATTTAACCACCCAGCTAAGCGCTTCTTCTAAATTAGTCCCACTTTTAGCGGCTATGGCGATGTGGCCTAAAATATCAAAGTTTTGTTTATTTGCTAATTTAAGCCCAAAGCTTGGGCAGTTAAGGGTGTGGCTGCAGTACTCTAATAAATTTGCATAGCTCAAGTAGGGTAAATATTGGTTTTCAAGGTTATTAAAGTCGACAGTGACCTTACAGGTTTTCATTACGCTTGCTGGGTCTGCACCAAGTTCTTTAATTAACGAGTCTATTGAATATAAAGAGGTGGCACGTATTGGGCTGCTCATACACTGGCGCTGTAAATTAAAGAGGGTGTCTAAAAATATCAAGTTTTTAGGATTTAATCTATGCACTATAGAGCGAATAGCATGCTGCAATAAAACTGCTGATTTACAACTGCATGGATGCACAAAGCAAAAGCAGCTACCAATAAGAACTAAATAGTGATGTTGCAAAGGCACCTATGAGTAACCACACGTTTGATTATATTATTATTGGCGCAGGCAGTGCAGGTTGTGTGCTGGCAGCGCGTTTATCAGAAGATCAGCATATAAGTGTGTGCTTAATAGAGTCTGGCGGTAGCGATAAGAGCGCTTTAATACAAATGCCTGCGGGTATTGCGGCCAGTGTGCCATACGGCATAAATAGTTGGCATTACAACACGGTACCGCAAAAGGCGCTTAATAACCGATGTGGCTTTGTACCGCGGGGCAAAGTGCTAGGTGGGTCAAGCTCTACTAATGCCATGGTGTATATACGCGGTAATAAATACGATTACGATAACTGGGCACAAAATGGCAACCTTGGGTGGGACTACAACAGTTTATTACCCTATTTTATAAAAGCCGAAAACAATAAAACGTTTAATAACGCGTTACATGGCACAACAGGGCCTTTGCATGTGCAAGAGCTGACTAAGCCAAGTGCGGTAAACTCTTGCTTTTTAAAGGCGTGTGTCGAGCAAGGAATACAGTTAAATGACGATATAAATGGCGCTGAGCAACATGGAGCACGGCTTTCGCAGGTTACGCAACATAATGGTGAGCGCTGCAGTGCTGCAAAAGCGTATTTAACACCGCACTTAAATAGGCCTAACCTTAGTGTGTTTACCCACAGCCACGTTAATAAAATCATAATAAAAAATAAGGTTGCCCACGGCGTAGAGCTTGAGCGCGGCGGTAAAATTATTACATTAATGGCCAAAAAGGAGGTGCTTTTAAGCGCCGGTGCAATTAACTCTCCGCAAGTGTTAATGCTTTCAGGAATTGGCCCTAAAGCGCATTTAGCAGCGCATAACATACCACTGGAACATGCACTGGAAGGAGTAGGGGGTAATTTACAAGATCACTTAACCGTGGTGCCTTTGTGTAAAGCAAATACAGCAAAAGGCACCTTTGGGGTAAGTGTAAAAGGCGCTGCAAGTATTATTAAAGGGTGTGCGCAGTGGTTTAGTAAACGCAGCGGGGTGTTAACCAGTAATTTTGCTGAGTCACATGCGTTTATTAATGTGTTGGATAATTCGCCTGCGCCGGATATTCAACTTGAGTTTGTTATTGGGTTGGTGGACGATCATAGTCGCAAAGTTCACCTTGGCCATGGCTATAGTATTCACAGTAGTATTATGCGCCCCAAAAGCCGAGGGACAATAAGGCTTGCCAATAGCAATCCACGCAGTGCGCCACTTATCGACCCTAATTATTTAAGCCACCCTGATGATTTATCGCTTATGCTTGCAGGGCTTAAAAAAGCGCTGCGTATTATGCAAAGCCCCGCCTTTGATAAAATTCGTGGTAACTTTGTTTACCCGCTAGATGTAAATAACGATTCCCAGCTTATTGAGTTTATTCGCCAAACTGCCGATACCGAGTATCACCCTGTGGGCACCTGTAAAATGGGCACCGACAATATGGCGGTGGTTAATAGCAAACTACAAGTACACGGGATACGCAGCTTAAGGGTTATTGACGCCTCAATTATGCCAACCATAGTAACAGGTAACACAAACGCACCTGTTATTGCCATTGCTGAAAAGGCCGCTGATTTAATTAAATTGAGCTATAAAACAGGGTTATAAAGTGTGGTTGTAAAAGTCAGTAAGCCACGCCTGCCAGTCATCTTCTAGTTTAAGCATTTGTTGGTGCTTTTTAGCGTTAAGGTGTTTGTTTTCATCTTCGGTGGCAATAAAAGGGCCTACCCGACAAAGCGAGCAATGATTTTCACCTAAATACGCAGGCTTTGTAAGGTGAGTGCTTAGTTCGTCAGATTGCGCCAAGGTTGCTTTAGGCGTAAACACATAAGTGATGCCACTGGTGTCTTTTACGTGTTTATCACGGTCTACGTTTCTTATTTTGTAACCATCAAACTGGTTAATATCAAAAGGCATTTGGCCCGCGTACTTAGCCTCAAGGCCATTACTTAAGCTGCCTTCAATATTCCACTCGCGATAGGGTTTTACATCTTTTGAGGTTATGTAGCAAAGCATAGGGCCGCTTTTGTCGAGTGCGTATTTGTTAGCGTATTTAATAAATTGATGTAGTAACGCGCGATTAAGCACGTTCATGCTGGTTTTTTGGGTGTTGCTTTCAAATGCTTCGCGCCCTACAAAGGCAGGAATAAGCGGAAACTGAAAAATAACCACATCAAAGCTGTGCTGGTGGGCAGCTAATTTTTGCCAACATAAAGGGTCCGTTACATCAAAGCAATTAATAACCTCAACATGACACTTTTTTAAACTACTTAGCGCATTGTGCTGGTATTTTTGCTCTATGGTTTCGGCGCTATCATAAGTAGATGCGACTAACTTTGCCGGTTTTATATGATTAACCACCGCATTAGAGAACGATAGATCGCCATCGCCTACGGTGAGAATTCGCCAATTAGGATTTAAATACATAACTTAATTAGATTTGTGAGTGTTTTGATCTGCACTTTGAGTATTTTGCGCTGTATTAGCACCATGCAAACGATGAAACGCAAGGCGTGTTTTAAGCCCTTCAATGGCTATTTGTTTTAAAATTAAATTAAAGGTAATTAAAATAGCAAACACAATATGAATAGGACCATGTGTAAAACCCGCCTCTGGGTTATAAAGCGTAAGCCCAAACAACATAAATAACACCACTAACAGTATTTCTATTAATTGGTTTGAGTAAAAGCTGAGCCGGCCTTCATTTTTGTGATCTTTTTTAATACTAATAGCGCAAAAAAACGGAATAACTTTAATTTTAAAAGCGGCGTTTTTTTCTACGTAGTTTTCGCCAAGCTCGTTAAGCTGCTGGCGTAATGTATTAATCATGGTGCGTCCTTAAATAGCAGTGCGCGGATGTTACACTATTACGCCTAGTAGGTTAAGCAGCGCAAGGTTATTTTGGGTAGAGGCTCATACCAATGGTGAGTATGTGACACACAAATACCACTGAGGTAAGAATAAAGCGCATTTTTTGATAATCGCGATGGTAGGTTTGCCATTGTGGTGTGGCTTTTTCAAAGATAAGAACTAACCAAAAACTAGCCCCTAACCAGGCAAGCGCCCACTCCAGCGGGATAAACGATAAAAATGGTACGGGTATAACAGGCACAACCGCTTTAATTGCATCGCTGTAGCTTTGCATCCCAGCACGCCATAAATTGCCCGCCATAAATGCCAGTATAGCAATGCTATAAAAAGTAAAAAACTCCAAGTTAACGCTATTACTGCCAAACATAAGCGGCCACGCTACACAGCCCAAAAAGGGTAGTAACCCCAAATAGCCAAGTTGAATATGATTAACAAATTTTTCCATTACAGCATGCCTTATGTTGTGTGTTTTTTAGCGCGGCTATTGTAGCAGTATTCTTAGCACTTACAGGTAATAAATCGTTTACGAATAGAAGAGCTGGATAGTTCAATCTTAAAAATCGATTGTTTTAATCTAAACAATCAATTTTATTTAGTTTATCAATGGGCTTATTGTATTAATCAAGCCAACGCGAAAGGCCACACATTTTGGCTGCGTTGAGTAACTTTAAAACACTTTAAATATAAATGAGGAATACTATGAGCACTTCATTGATCAACACAAAAATTCAACCTTTTAACGCAACTGCATACCACAATGGTGACTTTGTAGAAGTGTCTGAAAAAGACGTACTAGGTAAGTGGTCAATCTTCTTCTTTTACCCAGCAGATTTCACGTTTGTATGTCCTACTGAGCTTGGCGATGTTGCTGATTACTACGAGCAGCTACAAGAAATGGGTGTAGAAGTTTACTCAGTATCAACTGATACTCACTTCACGCATAAAGCATGGCATGACACGTCAGACACTATTGGTAAAATTAAATTCCCAATGATTGGCGACCCAACTGGCCGTATTACTCGCAACTTCGGCGTTATGATTGAAGATGACGGCCTTGCACTTCGCGGTACTTTTGTAATGAACCCAGAGGGCGAGATTAAAGTAATTGAAACGCATGACCTAGGTATTGGCCGTAGCGCTAAAGAGTTAGTACGTAAAGTACAAGCTGCACAATACATTGCAACTCACGACGGTGAAGTTTGCCCTGCATCTTGGCAGCCAGGTGAAGACACACTTGCTCCTTCACTAGACCTAGTTGGTAAAATCTAAATACAGGTTTACCCACTTTTATGAGGGCAGGTAACTGCCCTTAAACCAACATCATTTCGTTTGTTGGTGCCTCCTATCTCAACTCGGACTCATTAGCACATGCATTAGTTGGCATGGGAGGCTTGCTGTTTAAATTTTCCTAAAAAGGGTTAAGCCATGTTAGATAACAACATTAAAAATCAATTAAAAAGCCATTTTGAATCGCTTACTCAACCTGTTGAGCTGCTTATTGCCTTGGATGACAGCAAAAAATCAGCAGAAGTAGAAAGCCTAGCAAACGACTTAGCATCATTAAGCGACAAGTTTACGGTAGTGAGCAACCCTGATTCGAGCGCACGTCGCCCATCTATGGTTGTGCATTCACCCGAAAAAAACACCCACATTACGTTTGCTGGCGTACCTATGGGTCACGAATTTACAAGTTTAGTGTTAGCGCTTTTACACACTGGCGGACACGCAAGCAAAGCAAAAAGCGAAGACATTGAACAAATAGAATCACTCAATCAAGAACTTAATTTTGAAGTATACATAAGCTTAAGTTGCCAAACATGCCCGCAAGTAGTGCAGGCGCTAAATACAATGGCAGCAACAAACAGCAAAATTAAAGCAACAATGATTGACGGCGCACTGTTTCAAGACGAAGTAGAAGAGCGCAATATTTTAGCAGTACCAGCTGTGTACTTAAATGGCGAACCGTTTAGCCAAGGTGCATTAAGCCTGACCGACATTTTAAATAAAGTAGACACTAAAGGCGCTGCTAAGCAAGCTGCAGCACTAAGCGAAAAAGACGAGTTTGATGTGTTAGTAGTCGGTGGCGGACCTGCGGGTGCCTCAGCCGCTATTTACTCTGCTCGTAAAGGGTTAAACACCGGTATAGTCGCCGATAGATTTGGTGGCCAAGTTGCCGATACGTTGGCTATCGAAAACTTTATTTCGATTAAAGCCACTGAAGGTCCAAAGCTTGTTGCTCAGCTTGAAGAGCATGTTAAAGAATACGATGTAGATGTAATGCATAACCAACGCGCAGCAGGGCTTGGTCGCGGTAGTAATGGTTATGAAATTACCCTTGAAAACGGGGCTACTTTAAAAGCTAAATCGCTTGTTTTAGCAACCGGTGCACGCTGGCGTGAAATGAACGTACCTGGTGAGCAAGAATATCGCGGCCATGGCGTAGCTTACTGCCCACACTGTGATGGTCCGCTATTCAAGGGTAAGCCTGTTGCCGTTATTGGTGGTGGTAACTCGGGTATAGAGGCGGCTATCGACTTAGCTAACATTGTAGAGCATGTAACTGTGCTTGAGTTTGCTGACACGCTGCGCGCTGACGAAGTACTTATTCGCAAAGCGAATAGCTTAAGCAACATCACTATTATTAAAAATGCGCAGACCACTGAAGTAGTAGGCGATGGTAAAAAAGTAACCGGACTTAATTACACTGACCGTGTAACAGGCGAGGAAAAATCATTAGCACTTGCAGGTATTTTTGTACAAATAGGTTTGATCCCTAATACCGAATGGTTAAAAGAGAGCGACCTTACACTAAGCAAGTTTGGCGAGATAGAAATTGACGCTAAAGGCGCAACCTCATTACCGGGCGTTTACGGTGCGGGTGACGCGACAAATACGCCGTTTAAGCAAATCATTATTGCAATGGGTAGTGGTGCAACAGCAAGCTTAGGGGCGTTTGATTACTTAATTCGCCATAGCGAGCAAAGCAACCAAGACCAAAATGCAGCTTAATAGGCAAATCGTCTCTTGATGTAACAGCAATAGGTACACCCAAAAGCTGTTTGTTAACCCAAGCCGCCCTCTCCAAAGGCGGCTTTTTTAATGCTTATAACAATATCTCTATTAATCACAGCCACCAGAATCCCCACCGCAATCATTATTAGAGTGTGAGTTATTACTAGCATAAATTGAAGAGTCAGTGCTTGTATAAGTTGAAGAGCTACGTGATGCTTTCCCATTGATAAACGTAACTAATAGCAATACGCTTGATACAATAACAACGATTATTGATGAACCCCATTGCCCTGTAGAAATGCCTTTAAATATGGCTAACAACAGTACAGTAAAAAGTAATGTTCTTATTATATTTCTCATAGTATGTCCTTACTAAATTAAAGCGAATTTACTTTAGCTGTATGTTCTAAGGCATTAGAAAGCGCTTTTTCTATGTGCGGAAGCTTAAACGGCTTAGAGACAAACATATCCATGCCTGCTTGCTGGCAAGCTAGTTTATCTTGCGACGATGTATTAGCAGTTAGCGCTACAATGTAGGTGCTTTCGCTAGGGCAAATACGTTGCGCTCTCAGCGTTTTAGTGGCTTCAAAACCATCCAGGATTGGCATAATGCAATCCATAAAAATAAGGTCGTAATGCTTTTGCTTACACTTAAAAATAGCGTCTTGGCCATCAATGGCGCAGTCGGCTTTTACGTTTAACTTATCAAGAGAGGCATCAAGCACACGGCGGTTTATATCGCTGTCATCAACAATAAGTACACTGAGCGAGTGGCTGTTTAACTCAATTTTTGATTGAATGTCGTCTATTACTTGCTCTTTACCAAGCTCTAGCGGAATATTAATACTAAACGTTGAGCCTTTTTGTAGCTCACTTGTCACCTTTATTGTGCCGCCCATGTATTCTACAAGCTCTTTTATAATTGCTAGGCCAAGCCCTGTGCCCCCTTTATTATTTTTAGCGTCAACCTCTTGTGTAAACGGCGAAAATAAAGACTCTAAAAAGGCAGGGGTCATTCCGCGACCAGTGTCAGAAACAGTGATACCAAGAGATAACGCATCGTTATTATTTATGAGCTGTGTTTTAAGTTTTACATGGCCTTGCTCGGTAAATTTTAACGCGTTACTTAATAAGTTAGAGGTAATTTGGCTCAGGCGTGTGCTGTCGCAAAAGGCCCAGCAGCTATCATCAATTGTATTTTCTATGATTAATTCAACATGGGTTTCTTTAAATAACGGGGTATATAAAGAGGCTAAATCACTAAATATGGTTTTAAGCAGTACATCGGTTGGCTCTAGTTTTAATTCACCATGATTAATTTTAGAAAAATCGAGTACTTCGTTGATAATATTTAATAAAATATCAGCGCTGCGTAGCGCTATTTTTATTTTTTCGTCTCGTTTTTCAGTGTCTTTTTCATCTATTAGGGTGGTGAGCATGCCGGTTATGCCATTTAGGGGGGTGCGTAACTCGTGGCTAATTTTAGCAAATAGCATACTTCTATCTTCTAACATATGCTCTGCTTCGGCTTTTTTCTTTTTTAGCGCTTCTCTAAGTAATATAGATTCGGTAATGTCTTGAAATGTACCAAATAGCCTTATGCAATTACCTTCGTTAAACTCGGCTTCTCCAAAAGTCGAAATCCAAATTTCTTGGTTTTGTGCAGTGATAACCTCAAGCTCTAAATCCCATTTTTCACCTTTGTTTATGGCGTTTTCTACCGCTTTATTTATGGCTTCTCTGCTGGGGCCCTCTTTGTAAAACTCAATTGCGTTATCAACTATTGGCTGGTAGTCATCGGCTACCTGATGAATGCGTTTAGTTTGCTTACTCCAATAAACTTTGTTCTCGATTAAATCGACCTCCCAAGTGCCGATATTAGCGATGTTTTCGAGCTTTGAAAGGGTGTAGCTATTTTTTAAAAGTTGCTCTTTCGTGTCTATTTTTGCAAATTCAGATCCTAACCACTGAGCAAATAGCTCAATGTAATCGTAGGCTTCGTCGCTAAATGCAGTTGACTCGTTAGGCGATGAAAAGTTAACCGTGCCAAAAGTTTTATCGGCTACTTTTATAGGTGCGCCAATGTAGGACTCAAGTTGAAAATTTATGTAACAAGGGTGAGTTGCAATCGTACTTTGTGAGGCTTTATGAAACGATAGCGCCGAGCCCGCAGATAACGTATGGACGCAATAGGTGCCATCTAGCTCAAATTGTGTACCGGGTAATAAGGCGTTATCGGGTGTTAGAGCATGTAATACTGTGTACGTATTAGCATCAATTTTACTAATTATTGCTACATCAAGGCTGAACACTTCTAGGCCAAACGCGAGTAGGTTTTTAATTTTAGAATTAAAATCCAGAGTTTGGTCTGAGACTATATCGTGAAAACGCCTTAAAAAGTTCACCGCAATTACCTTAATTGTATTTTATATCGTTATGCGTATCGGCAGATAGGCACATTTATTTATATGTTTTTAACAGTTTATACCAACAGGCGTAAACCGTTGAGCAATATATTGAGTAATGGGTGTTAGGCTATCAACACGCGAACTTAATTGTTTTGCTCAATTAGCAAACTTTTCCCATTAATAGGTAGAATTAGGCGTGTATTCTGGGTTTATGTCGCCGCCTACTTCTTCTGGGTCTACATCGTTTATAAGCAACACTTCGCGCACGGCTTCAATATGATCAAGCACCGTTTGATAGCGCTCGCCATATTCGTACTTTGTTACTTCAATTGCTTGCGGCATGTAAGTAAATGCAATTTTTAGTGCGTGTAACGCGTCTGGATTGATTTTATCGCTCATAAATTTCTCTCATTTTATCAATGTATAGTGATTTGTTTAACAGCTGCAAAAAGAGCCTGCCTAGGGACAATTAGCTTTTTGCATATGCCTTAACAAAATAACAATAATTATAGAGTTTGTTGACTGTTAAAGTTAAAAATTTGCCTGTTTAGTCGTTATTTTAATGGGCTAAGCAGTTAAGCACTGATCAGTATGATAACGCAGTTGTTTTTGGGATTATTTAAAAACAGTTTTAGCTCATCATATTTGCCTACCTAAATACCAAGTATGCTCAAAAAATGTAATTTTATAAATAAACAGGCATTGATTATGCGAATAAAAAGGAGCTTGCTAGCTTATTAAGTAACGATAATATGTTGTATAAATTTACAAATGCGCAATATAATGCAAATAGTTGTTATTTGTATATGCAGATGTGCGCGCCTGCTATTTATTAAAAGAGCTAAAAATGAATAATAAAAAAACCTTTAGCGCTACAAAGCGTCGCCATTTAATGGCGTGCGTATTGGCATTGGTAACCGCTACGGTGATGATCACCGGGATGACTACCTATTTGCCCTTACAAATGAGTGAACAAATTTTACTGCCTATTTTACTGTTTCCAATTATTTGGGTTGGGCTTTTTATATATGCCTACATTAGCGAAAAAGCATGGCAGCCATTTTTACTCATGATCACTTTGTGTTTAGTGCATGGAATTTTAAGTTATTTTGCATTAATGCAGGGGCAAGGATGAAATCAATTACTTTAAAAAAGCTATTTTTATTACATAGTTGGGTGGGCGTAGTAACCGCCGTTTTATTGTTTGTTGTGGCATTTACCGGCGCGTTAGCAGTACTTGCAAGGCCTGAGCTAAAAATTTGGGCCAACCAATCACTGCAGCAAACTCAACATATTCCTAATAGTGAAATAAGCACATTAGTTAATACATACCACGCTCAAGTGCCCAAAGAGTTTGGTGAAAACATTCATGTGTTTATGCCAACAGGGCATAATTTTCACTTATTGGCTTTAGTATTTGAATCGCACCATGGTGATGAAAATTACCAGCAAGAAGTACTTTGGGCATTTGAATTTGACCCAGCGAGCTTAGCGTTGGTAAATACCTACTATGGCCCCAGTAAGCAATATTATGCCAATAGAAAAACAGATGCAGCCAGCTACATTGGTGAGTTTCACGCTGACTTACATTTAGGGCGACCTATAGGGCTTATTTTAACTGGGTTTTTAGGTTTAACATTATTAGTAAGTACGGTAACTGGCTTATTTATACATCGTAAATTAATTAAAGAGCTGTTCACCTTTAGGTGGCTTAAAGGCTTTGATGTAACCATAAGTGACGGCCACAAAGTAATGGGCATTTGGGGCAGTATTTTTAATATTGTAATTGGCTTTAGTGGCGCATTTTTAGGGCTCGCAACCGTAATTTTACTACCTGCAGCAGCTTTTGTTAGCTTTGGAGGAGACCAAGATAAGTTGATAGAAACTTTTACAGCTATTCCTGAGCCAATAATTAGTCATGTAAATCAGCCGACTAACATAACCGCTATTTTAAGTGATGCGCAGCAACGCTACCCACACGCTGTTATTTTAGATGCCACGGTAATGGCGCATAACGATGCTAACGCACAAGTGTATTTACGCCTTTTAGGAGGCGAAGCCGTGGTTTCTCAGTTATTGCATTACAATGGGCAAGGGGAGTACATCACTTCAATGAGTAGTTTTGGCGATATTGCAGGGGTATCAATTAAAATTATTGAAGTACTCTTCCCACTCCATTTTGGTAATTTTGCAGGTTTATTTGTGAAGTTACTTTGGGTAATGCTTGGCTTAGCATGTGCCTTAATGCCACTTTCAGGCATGATGATGTGGTTAGCAAAGCGTACCAGAGGCAGCACACCAACGCTTAGCGCTGACGCGTATGCAAGGTGGAACCGCTTTATTATAGGCAGTTGCGGTGGTTTAGTGCTTGCTTGTTGTGTGTTATTCCCTGTGCAAGTACTTTTAAACTATGCCGTGGCTGGTGTTGAGCACAATGCTTACTTTGGGCCGGTATTTTTTTACACGTGGTTAGTATGGCTAGTAATTGCAGCATTTTGGCAAAACTATAAAAACTACTTTAGAGCAACTTTGTTGCTTTGCGCCTTATTCTTAATAAGTGTTTTACCACTTAATAGTGTATTGGGCGTTAATAATGTTATTAACGCAAACAGTACCCTAGTGGCATTTACAGATATTAGCTTTTTAATTGTGGGACTGGCGTTTTTATGGGGATACTTAAAAACAAAACCTGATGCCATAGCACTTGCAGAGGTAAAAGCAGCATGAGCACCGTTATGATAGTTATTGCACTAGCGTGTTTACTGGCCGCTTTATTATTAATGAGAAGTAAGCACTACAATGTAGCCTATAAGTGGCTGTATTGTTGTGCTTTAATAGCTATTGCCTTAGCGTTTTTTATACATGTTTACGCTGTGCTAGCGGGGATTGTATGCACTATTGCAGCGTTTACTGTAATGGGCATACTGGTTGCGCTATCTAAAGGGAAACAACACACTTAGCTTAAAAAGGCTTTGGCTGTTTCAATTCCCATTTTGTACCCATCTTTAAGGCGTTTAACATTTTTTGTTGTACGGCCCACTCTAAATTGAGGCGGTGGAGCAATAATATTGATTTTGCAATCTTCAGGCGGATTATTAATAAAATCTATGCTGCTGTTATAAACATGCGCTCTGTTAATCGTGCTTTTTATTAAAGCAGGGTAGTTTTTATAAAGTTTTTTAGTTAACCACTGAGATTTACTTGGCTTTTTTCTATAGCCTAGTGGCTGAGAAAGCACCACGGTTATTTCTTGAGCGCCCATTTCGTATGCTTTTATTACGGGAATAGAGTCTGCTACGCCACCATCGGTCATCGCAATATCATTAATTATAGGGTAGTTACGATACGCAATTGGAATCGCGCACGATGCCTTAAGTTGCTCTACCATCGCATCACTACTTGCTTTGAGGTAATGGGGCTGCCCTGTGGTGATAGCTGTAGAGACGATATAAAATTCGTGAGCCGCCTTTGCAAAGGCTTCTGTATTGAGGGGGATCTCTTTAATGGTTGCTTGCCACAGCCAATCTAAATCAAATAAGTGGCCGCCTTTGATAAAGCGCGCTAAGTTAATAAATTCAGGCCGACACGAAAAATCGGTAATAACATGGTAATTTCGTTTAGGTTGTTGGCATAAATAAGCGGCTATATTGGTAGCGCCAGCAGAAACCCCAAAGTAATTAGTAAAAGGTTGATAGCGCTGCGCTAAAAACTCATCCAGCACGCCGGCGGCAAAAATACCGCGCATTGCACCTCCCTCAACCACTAAAGAATGTTTATTGTTATTATTAATCATACTATTACCTCCCTGTTGATGATATTACCAACTAACCAGGTAAAGCGCGATAAAATGCTGAAATAATTATACCCATTTGCCACATTACTTAATTCACTCAAGGGATTAAACTTGGCGCTAACGGCGCTAAAAATTTTGATATAAACAGACCAGTAACGAAGCTTTTATCCTGTAATCAATATGGTTTAGTATTTAAAACTAAATCACTTAATTAAGCTATTTGGTATTAGTGCACTGTTTGGCTTAGCAAAAGCATTTAGTTGCTAATACGTTTAGTTTAATCGTAAGTGTTGGGTATTTCTGATAAAGTATTTATTAATACAAGGCTTTGTTAATATTAAAGAATCGTTATTTATGACTGACTTAAGTGTGACCGTATTTAGTAACGTGCAAAATAAGTTAGGTGAAAGCCCGCTTTGGCACCCTTTGCTTGAAACGCTATTTTGGGTAGATATAGAAAAAAATCTCCTGCTAAGTAAGTGCTTAACAAAGCCTGACTCACTAACACAAGTTGAAATGCAAGATACGGTTTCGGCTTTAGCGTGGCTTGATAAAGCACACCTTATTATTGGCACCAGTACGGGTATTTATAAATACCATATAGCTTCTGGGGTGCGCCAAACGCTTACATTTTTAGAAAATACCCAGCCCACACGGCGCTCTAACGATGGTCGAGCTGACCCCTGGGGTGGTTTTTGGCTAAGCACTATGGATACAAACGCCCGCTCAGGAGAAGGTAAAATTTACCGTTTTTATCAAAATTCGCTCAATTGCGTGGTGCAAGGTTTAACCATTCCCAACGGGTTATGTTTTGATAAAGCGCGCTCACGTGCTTATTACTGCGACTCAAAAGCCAGCTGTATTTTTACTTTAAATGTAAACCCAGATAGCGGCGAGCCTATATTACCCGCCCAAGTTTTTTATCAATTTAAAAATACCCAAGTGGACCCAGATGGCTGTGTGATTGATGCCCTTGGCAACTTATGGCTTGCGGTATGGGATATGGGCTGCGTTATGTGTTTATCGCCAGATGGGGAGGTTTTAAACACACTGCCACTTGCTGCAACAAAACCTACAAGTGTTGCGTTTGGTGGCAACAACGCACAGTGGCTATTTGTAACTTCTGCAGATGACAGTAATGTAAAAACTAACCAGTCATTACAAGGTAATGTATTTAAAATATTAGGTATAAAAAACGGGCAGCTAGAGCCGCCCGTTACTTTATAATAGATTTAGTTATGTAAATTGGCACACCTTATTACGGCCTGTTTCTTTTGCGGTATAGAGTGCTTGATCGGCTTTACTTATAAAGCACTGCGGCGTGCTATTTTTATCAGGCGTGGCTGAATAAAAACCGATACTTAATGTTAAGTACTCACTTACGGTAGAATTATTGTGTTTTATGTCTGCCGCTTTAATTGCTTGTTGAATTAAGCGGGTAAATTGTTGGCAGTCTTGCTCATTAGTTGCCGGTAAAATGACGGCAAATTCTTCACCGCCATAGCGCGCGGCTAAATCGCCTTCGCGTCGGCATTGCGACTTAAGCGCAGCTGCCACCTTAACTAAGGCTTCATCGCCTTGTTGATGGCCGTAGCTGTCGTTGTAATTTTTAAAAAAATCTATATCGCACATAATTAAGCTAACCGGTTGCTTAGCACGTGCGCAGCGTTTAATTTCGCTCTCTAGTGCTTTGTCAAAACAGCGTCTGTTTGCAATTGTGGTGAGGCTGTCGGTATTAACAAGGTGGTTAAGTTTTTGATTTGCGGTAATTAGCTGTTGTTGAATATGCTGAAGCTCTTGCTTGTAGTTTAAGTTTTTAAACGCATTAGCGATTATTTCACCTACTAGTTTTATCCTAATTAAGTCTAAGTCTGTCCACTCACGTTTTTGCTTTACACAATCACAACCAATAAAGCCTACTAGCTCCTTATCGTAGCGAAGGCCAATACACAGTACCGATTGAATACCTTCACGCTCAAGTTCTTGTTTTTCTTTAGTCGCTTTTTCTGAGAGGCTGGCAACATCATTTACTTTAAATAAGTGTGTGGTGCCCATTAAATTAGCAAAGTAGGGAAGTGAGTTTTTTGGTATGTGCTGTAGTTGATCTTTAAATGGCTGAATCCCTTGGTTAACCCACTCATGGGTGTTACGCATTGACTTACCATCTTCAGAAAATTTAAATAAGTAGCTCCTATCGGCATGGCATACAGTGCCAATGGCTTTAAGCGCAAACTCTATATGAGTATCAATATCGTCAATTTGAATATCTATTAAGTCGGTAGAAATTTTTGAAATAATTTTATCAAAGTTATATTGCGCATCTTCGTTGTGTTCAATTATCTCAAACGTAGCAATGTGTAAGTGACTATTTAGCGAAGCAAGTTTGGCGTTTAGTAATAGGCATTGCGTTTGTTTTTGTAAAAATACGTGGCAGTTAGTATTTATAACTAAGTATTTTTCAAACAATTGCGTAACAGTAAATTGTTTTTTACTTTCTGTACTACTTAACGTGAGGTGCTTAAAGTCTGCATCTTTTAATGTTGGCTGTGAGGGTAAATCAAATATACTCTGCGCTTGAGTGTTTGCTTTATAGGCTTGTGTTTTAGCATCATAAAGTACAACGGCAAACGGAATAAGCTTTATAGTACTCCACATATCTTCGATTGGTTTTAAGCCCACTCATTGCTCCCGTTGATTTTACATACAATTTAATTGTTCCTACTATGTTATTTAGTACAACTTTAGCTATTTTGCTAAGTTTTTAGTGCGTTTAAGAGGGCTTCGTATTACAATTGCTACTGTATATCATTACCCTTTTCTACTCTAAGCCACCTGACGGCTTATTTGCATTTTAAGTATAGGTTTTTCAAGCATTTCATGACAGAAATCACTACACACCAGGCGTCTCGTCGTCGGTTACTTATTGCTTTAGCGATAACATGTTCATTTATGGTAATTCAGGTAATTGGCGCTTATTACGCTAATTCGCTTGCTGTACTTGCCGATGCAGGGCACTTATTTGTGCATAATAGCTCGCTATTTATTGCCCTTATTGCCTCAAGCTTAGCAATTCATTTTGCTAAAACCTATAACGATGGCTATCAACGCGCTGAGCTCATTGGTGGTTTAATTAATGGTTTACTGTATTTGGCGATAAGCTCCGTTATTTTATATGAAGGTGTAGAGAGAATTTCCCATCATAACGATGGCCATGATTTAGCAATAAACAGCTTTTTAATGTCGAGTATTGCCTCTGTGGGGTTTTTATTTCATGGTGCTGCAGCGTGGGTACTTTATAAAGGCCGCAAAGCAAGCATTAATGTGTACGCTGTATTTTTACATTCGTTTTTTGACATTATATCGACCATTTCTACGTTTATAGCTGGCGTACTTATTTATTTTACGGGCTGGAGCATTATTGATATTTTATCGAGCATGCTAATTGCCTCGTTTGTGTTATTTACCGGCGGTAAAGTGATCACGAGCTGTATTAAGGGGCTGTTCTTTAATAACGCTAAGTTGCCTAAAGTGAAGGATATTGAGCAGTCAATTACCGATTTAGAGCATGTGCATAACGTACATAATGTGACGGTGTCGCGCAAAGACAGCGATATTATTGTCGGCGCTCACGTGGTGTTAAAAGAGCATTGTACAATTGAAAAGCACGATGAAGCCTGCCGCTTAAAAATAGAAAAACTCCTCGCTGCGCGTTTTAATGTTAAAAGCAGCGTACTGCAAATTGAAAGCCACGAATGCCAGCATATTCATAGCTAGCTTTTTATTAAAGTGTGAATATGCTCATGTGTTTCGGGGTTTTGTAATTGCTCTGCCCGCATTGGTTTTGCAAAATAATAACCTTGTAAAACATGACAACCTAACCCTTCTAAAAAGGCTTTTTGTTGCTTAGTTTCAACGCCTTCGGCTATGCAATAAAGCTCTAAGTTTTGAGCTAAAGTGTAAATGGTTTTGATGATCGACTCATCACTTTTATCAACCCCAATACTGTTAACAAAGCTTTGATCTATTTTAATGACATCAATAGGGAACTGGCTCAAATAAGTAAGTGATGAGTAGCCGGTGCCAAAATCATCGAGTAACAGCTTAAAACCAGCCGATTTTAACTTTTGTAGTTGCTTTGCGGCTTTTTGCTTGTCTTCTAGCAGTATGTTTTCTGTTATTTCTAGGCGCAGTTGTACTGGGCTCATTTGATGCTGTTTTAATATATTGGTCAGCTTGGTTGCTATATTCGTCCTTAAAATGTGCTTTGGCGACAAGTTAAGTGAAATATAAAATAATGGGTTGCTGGCCAATGTAGGGGCTAGCTCAGTTAGCGCGCGCTCTAAAGCTTGCTCAGTTAATGCTTCTATCAGGCCTGTTTCTTCAGCAATAGGGATAAATAATGCCGGCGAGACAAATTGGCCGTTATTTTCCCAGCGCATAAGTAACTCAACCCCATTTATTGTTTGTGCGTGCGTGTCTATTATGGGTTGGTAGTGATTAAATAATAGATTATCTTTCGCGGCGTCTTTTAAATCGTTTTCGAGGATGAGCTTTTGTTTTATTTGCTCATTCATCGAGTCGTTAAAAAACTTAAACCCGTTTCGGCCAGCTTGCTTTGCATGCATCATGGCTACATCTGCGTTTCTGATCAGTAAATCGGTCGAGCTGGCATCAAATGGGTATAAAGCCACGCCAATACTGGCTGATATATTAATAGAAAAATCTTCGATAATGACCTTATTGGCAAGTTCTGAGCTAATACTTTTGACTATGTTATTTAGTGCGGCTATGTCTTCTACGTTATCAATAAGCACTAAAAATTCGTCACCGCTTTGGCGGCCAAGCGTGGCATTACTTGGCAACATAGCGCTCACTCTTTGGGTAATATTACACAGTAGTTGATCTCCCACTGCGTGGCCAAATGTGTCGTTTACCGGTTTAAATTTGTCTAAATCTATAAATAGTAAAGCGCTTTGAGTGAGCTGCTGATGAGCTTTTTTAACCGATTTACCAATTTTTTGATGCATTAAACTGCGGTTAGGCAATTGTGTTAGGGGATCGAAGTTGGCTAAATAGCGCAGCTCGTCTTCTGCCTTTTTTTGCTCGGTTAAATCCGAAATAACAATCACATAGTAACTTATGCTATGTGTATCTTTAGCGATTGCAGTGGCACTTATATGTATGGGGTGGTGCGGGTTAGTTGCAGTTTTAATAACGGCATCAGTTCGCCAATTTTGTTTTGCTGTTAAGCTTTTTAATGTGCTGGCATAGCTTTTACATTGCGTTTTACCTATCGCATTAACAAACACTTTTAAGCTAAGCGGATGTTTATGAGTTTGCGAAAAGGTTTTTATAAAACTGTTATTTGCAGAAACCGGCACCAAATTATTATCTAGAATAAGCAGCCAGTCGTTTATTTGCCCAAACGCCTCACCTAAAATGTTGGCTTGCTGCTCATTGGCACGTTGCTCTGTTATGTTGGTATATATGCCAGATACAGATACCGGTTTATTTGTTTGTTCGTCATAAATAATTTGCCCTAAATCTTGATACCACAACCAATGGCCAAGCTTATGCTTTAACCGGTAAGTTGCTTGCCAATGCTCATGCTTTTTTTGTTTGGTAAAATTTAACCAGTGCGAAATAACCCGCGGTTTGTCTTCAGGGTGAATTAAAGCTAAATAATGTTTTAATGGAATACGGTTGGGCAAATTAGTATACCCAAGCTCACTCCCCCGGTTTGTATTTACCGAATCGTCGCTGTAATGGTAATCCCAAATGCCACTTTTATTGTTACTGAGCGCAAGCTCGGTTTGTTTTTGTGAGTGTATTGTCGCTTTTTGCGCATTAGCTATGGCTAGCTGTCTGCTTCTGTATTGCCAAAACAGTAAACACAGCACAGTTATAATAATTAAAATATAAGCCGCATACGCATAAGGAGACTTCCACGGCGCGTATGCCACATTAAAATTTAACAGCGCCGGCTTTGACTCGGTCGCACTATTAAAATTATACGCGCTGGCCTTTAATTGATAATTACCTGGTGGGAGCTTTGTAAAAAATATTTTGTTTGCTTTTAAATCATCATACTCTAGCGAAGTAGGTCCTTGAAGCGTAATTTTGTACCGTGTTTCCGCGCTATTTTGAAAATCAAAATTAGAAAAGCTGACCTCCAAACCCATATCCTCATGTGTTAATTGCAATGCAGAGGTGGCAAACTGATTTGGCTGATAGTCTAAATCGCGCGACATTAAAGTAATATCGGTTATTGAGGTTGTTGTTTGCGTGCTTTGCTGTAAAAACTCAGCGGGGTTAAACGAAATCGCACCATAACTGCTGCCAAACATTACAGTGTTATTTTTAAGCGTAATTGCCCCTAAAGTACTAAATAAATTAACCGATAAACCATCTTTTACTGTAAAAACTCGCAGTCTTAACGTATCGGTATTTAAGCGGTACAAACCATTTTTACTGCTAAACCATAAATAGCCATACTCATCGCTAATAAGTGAATAAATAGACTGCGTTTTTAAAGCGTTACTTACGTTAAAGTGGTGCTTTTTTTCAAAGCTCTGCGCATCAATACCCACTAAGCCTTCGCTGGTTGTTGCTAACCATAAAATGTTATTTTTATCGGTTAACCAGTTTTCGACTGTGTGGTAATTTTGGCTGTCTTTTTTGCTGGTTTTATAAATAGTAGTAAGGGTGTTTGTTTGCTCGTTAAAGCGGTAAAAGTGGGTAGTTGTGCTTAATACAAATTCATTTGGGTAATCATCAAAAGGTCGATGAAAAGTATAGGCCTCTAAAGGGTTTACATGTTGTTTTAACCCGTTAATTTCGCGCGTTAAGCCTGTTTTGCCATTGTACACATAAAAACTGTGATCATTATAAAAAGCGAATGTGTCGGGGGCTACCTCAGACAAACCATAAATAACCGCACCTTCAGACAGTGCGTTATTTAAATCTTTTTTAGCAACGGCTGTGCCTGTTTCTTTGTCAAATAAAATTAAACTGTAGTACCCCGTTAGCCATAAATACCGTGAAGTGGATTCTAAATGCGCTTTATTAATTGCAAAAATAGCGTATTCACCATAAACCGCTTTAGGGTCTTGCGAGGTTAGGTAGTAGGTTTTTTTGTTTTTAGCATTTACATGAGCAAGGCCATTATCGGTGCCGTACCACATAGTTAAATCATCGTCTTGGTAAATACTGTTTATATAGTTGTTTTCGGGTAGGGTGATTTTGTTAAAGCGCCGTGTGTTTATTGACCAAGTAAGGACGCCTTGAGTGCGCGACGCCAGCCAAAACACGCCACTTGAGTCGACCATTAAATCGTTAATAGTATTTTCGGTAATATTAAATTTACTTTGATCAAAGCTAAGAATTAACTCAGTGGTGCCCTTTTCTCGGTTAAATTCGAACAAGCCATGCTCTGTGGCAATAAATTCGCCATAGGGTGTATTGCTGTAATCCCAAATATTGTAATCAGCAATCACGCTTTTAGTGCTTTGAGTTGCAGCTGCTCCTGCTGAGCTATTTAAACTTAACGCGTACATGCCCTCAACGGTGCCTACTAATAATCCTAGCGCGGGGTCTACAGATAAAAACTTAGCATTACTGTTATCGACTGTTTGTTTATCGGGAGTATGTAAATTAAGAGGGGTTAATGACTCTGTTTTTAGGTCGTAGCTAAATAAACCCGTTTGTGTGCCTATAAATAGCGTATTTTTGTAATATTTTAACGCGCGCACCACGCTGTTTTCATTGCCTATTGTAAACTCTAAAGTAAGTGAATTTGTTTTAGAGTTAAGTGAATACACGTTGTTTAAAATGGCAAGGTAAAAGGTATCTTGGTGTTGGGCTATCGCTTCAATTGAAGCGTAACTAGCTGTATTACCTGCAAGATTGCCCGAAAATATATTACGAGTAGTTAACGTTTTTGGGTTAACTAAATAGGCGCCGGCAAGCTCAGTAGAAACAATTATATTGCCTGCATGCGTTTTAAATAGTGTAGTGATGAAGTTTTCGTTAAGGGTAAATCCGCCATCAAAAGGGGTTACCGTGTAGCCATCAAATCGATTAAGCCCTTGCGCTGTAGCTATCCAAATATAACCTAAATCGTCTTGCAAAATTTTAGTTACGTAATTTTGGGATAAACCTTCATCGGTAGATATTCGTTGTAGTTGTTGAGCATAATTTGTGGAGGCCGATACGCTAGTAATACAAAGAAAACATACAGTGGTGAAGAGAAAAAACAAAATACTCAATCGCACTAATAAACTCGCTCTAGGGCAGGGGATATACATATAAAAGTTAAATATAGCACATTTTTTAAAATGTGGATTACAACTTATAACAACTAAATTAAAGCACTAATTTAGTTATTTATAATCATTTAAGCTACGCTTACTAATTATAATTACTTAAAAACGGGGTGTTATGGTTAGTCACAAAAATTTATCTGCAGATAACAGCGTGTTATTAGTGATAGATATTCAAGATAAGCTTTCTCCCGCTATTAGCGAATTTTCTAATTTACTAGAGTGGGCAATAAAAATTGCCAACGTAAGCGCCCTTTTTAAAATTCCTAGCATAGTAACTGAGCAATATCCTCAAGGGCTTGGTGGTACAAACAGCCTTTTAAAAAACACCCTTATAAACGCACAGACTGTTGAAAAAACGCATTTTAGTGCGTGTAATGAGCCTGCATTTAATGCTGTGTTTACAAAGCTTACGCGTTCACAAATTATAGTAATAGGCACAGAGGCGCATGTATGTGTGTTACAAACCTGCTTAGATTTAATAGCACAAGGGTTTGAGGTACATGTAGCTGCAGATGCTGTGGGCTCACGTAATACGATGCATAAATCGCTAGCTCTAGAGCAGTTACAACAGGCAGGTGCAATAATTACAAGCGTAGAAAGTATCATTTTTCAGTGGGCAAAAAACGCAGCATTACCTGAGTTTAAAGCGGTTTTATCAATTATTAAGTAAAGTTGGCAGGCTAGGCTATATTGATAATTAAATGTGGTCGTAATTATTAGCTAATACGTACAACCCCTGATTTTGTTTAAAAAAATTTTAATAATTAAAGGTATTTATGAATAGTGTAAGTCGTTTATTCACCATAATATTTATTTTTTTGTTTGTAGAGTCTATCGCCCTAGGCTTGTACTTTGGGACACTTACACAAGCATTTATAGTCGGCCTACCTTTAAGTTTAATGCCTATATGGTTACTTAAAACTCAGCAAAATAGCCCAATCACAGGTCATGTTGTTGCTGCGGCAATTATGATGTTTTCTTTTTTGCACATACAACAAGCCTTTGGGTTGATAGAAATACACTTCGAAATATTCATCTTAATGGCCATGTTGATCATGTTTGTGCAGTGGCAGGTGTTTATTACGGCCATTATTTTTGTGGCCGTTCATCATTTAAGCTTTTACTTTTTACAAACACAAAACACCGGCTTTTATGTATTTGACCCTGACAGACTGGCGTTTACTACGGTGCTTATACATGCCGGCTATGCAATAGTAGAAGTGTTTGTAGCAGGCTATATTGCTAAAACCCTACAACAAGAGCGCCGAGCTGGCGTGTCTTTAACCAAAGCGACCGAAGCCATTATGCAAGACCCTGAGCATATACAGCTTTCGCTTAGGGCCGATGATAAAAATAGCAATGCAGTAGCGGGCTTTAATACTTTATTGGGTTATTTATCAGATGTAATTAGGCAAGTGCAAACGCAGTCTCTTTCACTGCAGCAAAATTCGCAGCAATTAATAAACGTACACGATGAGCTAGCAAGCGGGGCAGAGCAAAGAAAGCAACAAACTAATGATATAGCTGACTCTGGTGCTCAAGTTGCACAGGGCTTTAGCTTAGTTGAGCATGAAAGCGAAGTGTTAAAGCAGCAAGTAGATAACATTACTCAAGCTGCAAATAGCGCCTTAAATGACGTTATGCAAACAGACACTAAAAGCACGGAGCTACTTAATTTACTTAATCATACAGAAGAGCAAATAAATCATTTAGTGGCCGCTGGCGATGTAATATCAGGGCTGTTAAATGAAATATCGGGCATTGCAGAGCAAACTAACTTACTTGCGCTTAACGCAGCCATTGAAGCCGCAAGAGCGGGTGAGCATGGCCGCGGGTTTGCTGTTGTAGCCGATGAAGTCAGAACGCTTGCTACAAGCAGTAAAGCCACGACAGATAAAATTGCTTTAACATTAAAAGATTTAGTTACAAACAGTAAAACGTCAACTCAATCTATGAGCCAGTGTGTCGATTTTGTTGTTGATTTAACGCATATCAGCACCACCATGAAAGAAAACATAAGCGCCATGAGTGAGCAAATAAAAGCCGTCAGCATAAGTACTCACTCTGTAGCGCAAGTTGTTGCTGAGCAAGCTGTAAACACAAAACAAATAGCCTCAAGCACAGAACAAATGCAGCAAAGCCAATATCAAGATACCAAAGTGGTAGAAAAACTAACCGCTAAAGTACAAATGATCGACGTAAGTATTGCGGTATTAGAGCAAAGCATTGCTAAATTTAAGTAATTCATCCATTAAAATGAGCGCAGTGATTGCTCTGTGGTTAGTATTGACGGTTTCTGGTTTAGTTTATTATCAATATAATCAGTTGCGCGTTTTTGACAGCTATGGCGTGCTTGAACAACCAGGGTGGTTTACTAAATTTAAACAACACATAGGGTTTACAGCAGAAAAGCATAATTCGTTGATTATCGTTACTGACCCTGACTGTGGCTGCACCAAGCAAGCCCAGCCTCATTTAAAACAGTTGGCTGCGTTTTCTAAAGCGCAAAATATTACGCTTATCAATATTGAGCAAACAGCCTCTTTACAAATACTGCTCCCTGCTACACCAGCTGCTGTGGTGATTAACGATAAAGGTGACTTTGTTTATGCCGGCCCACTTTCTCAAGGGCTTGGCTGCGCGCAGGGCAGTGGTTTTGTTGAAACGGTTATAAATAATCTTGTAGCTGGATTTAACAGCGAACTGTTACTTAATAAAACCAGTGGTTGTTACTGCACTGCTTAATATTAGTGAATAATGAATCGCTTCCTAGATTTTCAATTTCAAAAACGTATTTCATTATTGACTCAAGGTAATGCTTAATGACAAACAAATTTAATAAAGTATACAGTGTGAGTGTCGAGCCTGATGAGTTTCTCTCACTTAATGGAACGGGGTTCGAACAAACTATTCAATTGACCGAGGGCCAGTTGTTAATGTTCGACGGTATGAGCATGAGAGACAATTGGAGAACGTTGGGCGTTGATTGGTTGATAGAGCCTAGTACTGCTCACCAAAACTTACAAAAACCTGATATAGCGGGTTTGGGTGTTTCAACAATTGTAGTATCCCCTAAATATTCGCCGCTATTCTTAAACGATTTTAGCAACAATGTTGAGCTGCTTGAATGCAATTTAAAAGGTGAGAAGTGGTTTGCATTTAATGTTGTAGGCTTTGACAAAGCCCTTAGTGAAGAACACTCCATTCGAAATATTAAAAATGGCACTACAGTGAGCGCATAAAATATTCGATGAATGAGTCTTGATTTGAACAGCTAGAGAGAATTAAATCTAACAGCCGCATTTTTGCCATGAGCTGTCATTGAAGATTTTTATTTTATGAAGTCAAGATTTGATCCCATTAATCTAATGGCAAATGCCAACCAACTCATACTGGTTATATTTTCATTTACAGCCCCTAATGATGTATACGGCATTTATAACAACGGCGATGTGCCACTTAAGTTTGTGGTAGTAAGAGAGCAAGCTAAGTAGGTTTTAGTGGCTTTTTTAGGGAAGTAATTTAAATAAGTTTTCACATATATGAGATTGTTATATCTGATAGTTTTTAAATTGCTCCCACACAGCCTCTCCTACAGGTCCTAACACTTCTCCCCTTTTCTTAATAATATAATATTTCAGCGGCGTTATATTTTGCACATCACTAAGTGACAGCATTTGCAGAGTATTATTTTCAATACCTTCATCAGCTAAATAGCCTGGTAATTTACCCCAACCCATTGCATTTTCGATAAGCATTTTTTTAGTTGGAAAGTCATTTACATACCATCGTCGCTGACCTTGCTGTACACCCCACTCTATGTTTTTTGAACCAGTGCCTGAGTCCTGCACAATTATTTGGTATTCGTTCAACAAATCAGCGGCCTGCCTAAGATTTGGATTTCGCTTTATCAACACTGGGGAAGCTACATTGATTAATGAACCGCTATTTAACAAATGCTTTTCAATTTTTTCTTCTTGTGCAGAAAATTCCATTGTTGGTGTTATGCACAGATCAGCACCACCATCAAGTAATGCTTCAATTGCACCTGTTATGTACTCTTGCCTGATTATTATTTGAGTTTCAGGGAACTGATTTTGCATATTTTTTAGTAATGGTAATATACCTTTTAAATTAAATGATGCTTCAATTGCAATCGTTATACTTACCTCGTTCCCTTGTGCTATGTGGTGTGCAACTTGTTTAAGTTGTACTGCATCATCTAACAATTTCACAGCCTTATGAAACATAGTTTTTCCTGCACTGGTAAGCTCTAACCGATAACCGTGACGACTAAATAAGGCAAAGTTAAGGGTATTTTCTAGTTGCTTAATACCTTGGCTTATTGCTGGTTGAGTTTTGTGTAAAAGAGCGCTTGCTTCACTCAGTGATCCAACCTGAGCAACAGTAACAAACATACTAAGCTGTTCTAATTTCATAATTTACGCCAAACATGTAAAGCTAAAGTTTATATCTTATAAAAAAACATTCAATATTAATTAATAAGAACTGTAATTATTCTAACGTCAAAAGCTAAGCGTAGGCTTAGATCACTCTTATTAAAGTTGGGAATAACATGAGCACAAAAGTAAAAATAATTTTTATGTACACATCACTAGGATTAACATCACTTGCGTTTATAGCGGCAGGCTTTGCAAAACTAGCAGGAGTTGAGCAAATGCACTTATCTTTTGCACTCATGGGTTTACCTGCTTGGTTTGGCTACTTTATTGGTGCAAGTGAACTTGCGGGTGCTATTGCTATTTGGATAAAAAAACTAAGCATTTTAGCTGCGAGTGGTTTGTTAATTATTATGGCAGGTGCAACATTTTTTCATGTGGTTTACGACAGTGTTGCCAATGCAATACCTGCCGTTATTTTATCTGCTTTCTTAATTAATATCATAATTAACCGAGTTAATGATATAAAGGCCTTGGATAATAAGTAACCTAGAGCTATTTTCCATCCAATGAATAACGATATATTCGCCTCTATCGTTATTCAAACCCTCTTTTACAAGATGACTAATGCATTCACATCTCTCATTTAGCCTAAAGATAACAAGCTCGATTACTAAGCAAACAAAGGCTAAAGTTGTTTTATCCATTAAATTTTAATTTTGAGTTCATACCCTGTATTTGATAATTAAATAGACGACGTACTAAAGTTTATTACTTGGGCTTTTAATATGCCTAATTAACTGAGGTGTAAAATATGAAAAAAACATTTTTAGGCATTTTCTCGATTACAGTAATAACTTACTTACTTAGCGGCTGCACAACATCAAATAACGGTAATATTTCAAAATTGAGTGAAGATCAAATAAGTACTAGATTAAATAAATTACCTTCCTCGCTAACCTCTAGTGATTTGTTCAATACCACTGTTCTTGAGCCCACTCAGCTATTTGATAACCTTTATTTTGTAGGATATGTCAGCGTAGGCACTTTTGTTATAACTACAACTGAGGGCATTATTTTAATCGATACTATGTGGACCCCGCACGACGCTAAACATGTGATTGTTCCTGGACTAAAAGAGCTAGGCTTAAATCCTGAGGATATTAAATACGTGATAGTTACTCACGGACACAGCGACCATTATGGTGGCGCTCACTACTTTGAATCCCATTATGGCGCTAAAATTTTAATGAGAAAAAATGAGTGGGACTATATCCATAATCCAAATGCACCTGTATTAACTGATCCTTTCGGTAACTTTTCTACCGAAATACCGTTACCTAGCACTTACACCCAGGTTATCGATGGTGAAAAAATAAGTTTAGGTAAAACTAATTTAACGGTACTTGCTACACCAGGGCATACGCCTGGTGGGTTGTCTTTGATAATACCTGTTACAGATAATGGCAAACCTCATACAGTTGCACTTTGGGGAGGTACCGGTTTACCGGATACTAAAGAAGCAAATCAAACTTATTTGCACTCTTTAAATTATTTTCAAAAAATTGCAAACAAAAACGATGTTGATGCGAGTATCTCAAACCACCCGTTTTCACATGATTTAATTAATCAAATTAATACATTAAAAAATCGTAAATCTGATCAATTAAACCCTGTGGTAATCGGTAATAAAGCATTTAATGAGTACATCGACGATGTATTGCGAAATAACGTTCAAAAGAAACTTTCGTCATTTGAGTCAAACTAATATAGCTTTATACTCACCGACGTTATCGTGCTGATGTATTTACAATGACTGTATATATCGCTTTAAGGCGATATCTATTACTAGGGCGTGTTGACCTTTGTTCAATCTAGGGGCAATTAAATCGCGGCGCGAAGTTGTGGGCTAAGTAAAAACTGAGCAAAGCTTCCGCGTCCTGCTCACGCTCCTTACCTACATCCATGTAGGCAATAAAGAGTTTATCGTCCCTAGAAATAACCTGACGGGCAGCGCATGTGTGGTATTTATGCTCCGTTATCGCCTATTGATGGGAAATAACCACTCTACATAGGCTCTGCCTTGCCTATAAACCAAACATACTGCTGCAAATTCAACCACCAAAGATCAACACGCCCCAGAAGTATTGCTTTACATGCTCGTAATGGTTCTAGGCAGGTCGAAAACCGAGAGAGATTAGGTCAACTTCATGACGTGTGGCGCATGTGATTTTAATGGAAAGGCTCAGCGCCGTAGTAGGCCTATAATCCTACAAACTCTACCTTTGATAAGCATTAAACTACTTTATTGGGTAATTTAGCGGCGGTTACTGTTAAATAAGTGAGTTTCATAATACCTGTTAGTGCAAATGGCGATAAAGTAAATGGGTCAACTAACAGTTTATCTTTAAATTCAAAGGTGCCTGGCCTTCCCATAGTTTGCTAGTGTGATTACCAAGGGACACTGACGGTATAATTACCACGCGACTTTATCATGTCCACAATACTGAGTGGCAATCAAATAAGCAATACAGGAAACGAAGTTGCTGTAGCTTCTTTTTGGAATAATGGCATGGATAATGACATTCGGGTAATGTATGATCCTCAAATCTGAAATCACACGCAACGGAGTCAAGTTTGACACTTACGCCGCCCTAGGCTTCCCCTCTAAATATCTCCTGCTCAGTTTAATGAGCAATTTATCGCATCCCTTGCGAGACATATTCATACGTAATTTTTCTATCCTCTTTTGAGGAAAACTGTTTAGGTAACTTTGCATGTTCGAACACGTAAAAAGAGATTGGTTCTCTAATATTCGTGGTGATGTGCTTGCGGGTATTGTTGTGGCCTTAGCCCTCATTCCCGAAGCCATTGCCTTCTCTATAATTGCTGGGGTAGACCCCAAAGTGGGTTTATACGCATCTTTTTGCATAGCGGTAATCATTTCTTTTGTTGGCGGAAGACCCGGTATGATTTCGGCAGCCACAGGTGCTATGGCGCTATTGATGGTGACACTAGTGAAAGAGCATGGTCTCGAATATCTGTTAGCCGCGACATTACTTACAGGTGTGTTACAGGTTGTGGCTGGCTTTTTGCGGTTAGGTGAGTTGATGAGGTTTGTTTCACGGTCAGTCGTTACGGGATTTGTGAATGCCTTAGCTATTTTGATATTTATGGCACAACTGCCAGAACTGACCAACGTGACTTACCATGTGTACGTCATGATCGCCGCTGGTCTTGGCATTATATATTTGTTTCCCTATCTGCCTGTGGTTGGCAAGGCCATTCCTTCGCCTCTGGTTTGTATTGTCACACTGACTATTGTTGCTATTGTCACAGGATTAGACATACGCACAGTGGGTGATATGGGAGAACTGCCTGACACATTACCGATATTTTTGTGGCCGGACGTGCCGTTAAATTTTGAAACGCTATCAATAGTGTTCCCTTATGCCGCAGGCCTTGCTGTTGTAGGTTTGCTGGAATCGATGATGACGGCTACCATCGTCGATGATTTGACTGACACGAATAGTGATAGAAACAAGGAATGTAAAGGTCAGGGAATTGCTAATATTGGTGCTGGCTTGTTCGGAGGCATGGCAGGTTGTGCCATGATTGGACAGTCAATTATCAATGTGAAGTCTGGTGGTCGTGGCAGACTGTCAAGTTTTGTCGCAGGGACATTTTTACTTTTTATGGTACTCGTGTTGGATGAGTGGCTTCGACAAATTCCGATGGCAGCATTAGTCGCTGTCATGATAATGGTGGCAATCGGGACATTCTCTTGGACGTCAGTAAAAGATTTAGGCAAGCGTCCGCTTTCATCTAATATTGTCATGATTAGCACCGTTGTCGTTGTTGTAGCAACACATAATCTGGCTATAGGTGTGCTGGTTGGTGTTTTGCTTGCTACCCTTTTCTTTGCTAACAAAATCGGGCGCTTTATGGCAGTCAAGCCCCACTATTCCGAGCCTGATAAGACCCGGACCTATGAAATTATCGGGCAGGTATTCTTCGCTTCCTCAGAGCAGTTCATTGCATCGTTTGATTTTAAAGAGGCTGTAAATACGGTTGTGATAGACCTTAGCCACGCCCATTTTTGGGATATTACTGCCGTTAATGCATTAGACAGAGTCGTCATTAAATATCGACGTGAAGGCGCTACTGTAACTTTAATAGGTATGAACGAGGCAACAGAGACTGTGGTTGATAAGTTTGGTGTACACAATGGCCCGGCAGAAGTTGAAAAGCTAATGGCTGGTCACTAGGAGACAAGTTATGGAAAAAATTATTACCTGTATTGATGGCTCTGTAATAACACCCGCCGTCGTCGGCGCTGGCAAATGGGTCGCAAATAAGTTGGCAAAGCCGTTATGCTTTATCCATACCATTGAAAAAACGCATCAACACGGCGCGGATGATTATACTGGTAGTATCGGGCTCGGCGCTCGCTCCTCGTTATTGGAAGAGATGACCAAACTGGATGAGCAAAGAAGTAAGCTTGCTCTTCAGTTTGGCGACGAGCTTCTTGAATACGCAGTCTCTGAGGCTCGAAAAATGGGTCTAGAGACAGTGCAATCTTTACAGCGTAATGGCGATATCGTTGAGGCATTAAGCGAACTTGAAAGCGAGGCTCGACTAATTGTTATTGGCCGTAAAGGGGTCGGTCACGATAACGAGTTTAAAGCTATTGGCTCTCATCTTGAAACACTGTTACGAAAAGTATCCCAGCCTGTTGTTATTGTTCCTGAAAAATTCTCAGTGCCATCGTCATTTATGATTGCTTATGACGGGCGTGAGTCGGCTGATAGGGCACTACAAAAAGTGCTGGATGGCGGCCTCTTGCATGACATTGATTGTCATTTAGTGGCGATAAAAAACAATGAATCCGATCTTAAAGCTAAGTTTGATAATGCTGCCGTTCAATTAGTCGAGCGTGGCTTAAGTGTGACTACTGCATTTTTAGAAGGCAATATCAATGAAGAATTGGTGAAATATCAAATTGCGAACAACATTGATTTGTTGGTAGTGGGGGCTTTTGGTCATTCCAGATTGCGACAGTTATTTGTTGGTAGCAATACATTGAAAATGTTGGAAACAGTAGATATTCCGTTGATTGTTTTACGATAGTCTACACAGTGCGCAATACGTATATGTATTGCGCACTGTTTGGTCATCCGATCAGGCGCAAACTGCGACTGACGCCTTTACCATCCTCTGTTCAATAGTATTCATGCTCTGTCGAAGCCAGATACTGCGTACACCATTTGGACTGATTTCCAGCCCATACTTGGCTCTATCTCTTTAGCAATTTTCTGCTGGCCTAAGTGAGGATATTGGATTGAGTGTTCGATTACTGTTCTTTCAATATCAATATCGACACAATTTTTATGCCTTAATCCTGATGTTTCTTTGCGTTTTAATGAATGGATTCCACCTTGTTTTATTAGTTTACGGTGGCGGTAAATCGTATCGCGGGAGACACCACTAAGACGGGAAGCTTTTGCCACATTTCCAAGCCTTTCGGCCAACGCTAATGCTTCAAGCTTCTTCTGGATCTCATTGTCTTCCGAGGACAATTTTTTAGGCTCTGTTACTTCGGTTACCTGTAGCTTTCGTCCGGCGAAGTAAGCATCGCGCCGCTTATATTTACCTAGACGGATTTCAATTCTCTGGTTTGCGATTGAGTGTTTAAGCGGTGAGTCGATGAAGTAGAGTTTTCCCCTGAAGCTAAACGTATGGTCGTTACGGATCTTCCGGTAGGCCTTGGTGATGCAGATATCATCAAGGTTGGTGTAGCGTGATAAAGGCGTATATTCGGTTTCTGGTTTTCTTGATTCTACAACCAAGCTTTTACGCCAGAACAGAGAGATAAAGACGTGATGGAGATAGCTATTCGCGCCCGTCATGTCAGTAATGTTGTTAAGCCGTAACTCCGGAATTAACCTATCTTGCAAAGTATCGAAGGCGCGTTCAATACGGCCTTTGCCCTGAGGAGAGCTGGCAAAGATAATTTGGATCCCCAGTTCCTCACAGGCACGTTGCATCTGAGAGAAATTGCAGTCCACTTGTTATTGCACTGTTTAATAGCGCTGTTACTTATTAGCCTTTTATAGGTATTAAAACGTACCTGGGTAATATTAAGAGGTATTAAAACGTACCTGGGTAATATTAAGAATATTAGGCTGTTAGAGCTGTGGGTCAAATACGATTAAGGACAACATATGCGGTTTTAGAATACGGTTATAAACAACAAAATTTCGATGAAGCCTACTGTTAGTACAATCACAGGAAGTGAATTTAAAAAGTACTCCATTTTAGTTATTTCTATAATAAAGCTTATTTAACTTTAGCGATTTATTTTTTGCTTTCATGAAAGAGTGCAGCCTAATTATTTTTTACGTTTGGTTAAGCGGATTCACAAGAGCAAGCATGTTTTGGCTAAGAATATTAAGTGTCGCGTTAAAGCGCTTTAGTTGGCTTTTTATTTCAGGAGTTTTTAATAAACAAAGCGTTAGTGCCATTCGTAATAATGCGCAACCCCAAGCATAAATGGCTCAAAGTTATAAATAAGCGGGGTCGATATAGCGCTACTAAAGACATATGTAAGTAGAAAGGGATTTAAATTTATTTTTTCACGCATACTTTTTTGCCAATAGTTTTTTCTGTTTAAGAAAGCTTTATCTTTTAACAAATACGTACTAAAGGCAAAAAAGTCTAGTTGGTATGAAATTAGTAACCAAATTTAGTTTACGGATTTTATTGTTATAAGCTATGCCACAGCTGCGGATTTAAGTTTTAGATTAGCTATTTCACTTTGTGTTGGCAGTGCATCAAAGGCACCAAATTTAGAGACTGTTAATGCTCCACATTTAGTCGCAAAGTCAATAGCTTTTAAAACGTTTTCAAAATTATTAGTCCAAGTAGAAAATTCACTACGATTACAAATGTTCTTAGCTAGTTGATATAAAAAGCCGCCAATAAATGAGTCCCCTGCAGCAGTGGTATCTACAACATTTGCATAAGGGCAAGGGTAGGTTCCACTGAAAGATTGAGATGTAAATGAAATTGGCTTGGCGCCATCGCTCATAAGCACTAACGTTACACCACTATCAATCCACGCTTTTATAGTACTTTCTATATGCTCTATTCCATACAACATAGCTAGCTCTTCTTTACTTGCTTTGATGATATTAACTGTTTTGGCAACTTCAAATATTACTGATGCTGCAGTATGAGGTGCATCCCAAAATGCTGGGCGAAAATTAATATCCATACAGGATATAGAATCAACTTTATTAAACTGTTGTAGAGCATATACAGTGGTATCGTAAATGAGTGGCTTGGCTAGAGAGCCTGAACAAAATGAAACAATTTTAGGTTGCGTAAATAAGGTTGGATCTAGATCTGTTATATGAAGGTCGTAATGGGCTGCGGATTTGTCATAAAACTCAAACGTACGTTCACCGCTTTTATCTAAAGACACAAAAGCAATGGCAGTTTTACCCCTTAGAGATAAACCAAGGTGATCTGTATTTACATTATGGGATTTAAGGGCATTAATTAAAAAGTGGCCAAACTTGTCATCACCTACCTTTCCTAAAAGTGCACTTTTACCACCTAACTTAGCCACTGCTACAGCTACATTTGCTGGTGCACCGCCTGCAAATTGGTTAAAACTAAACGACTGATTTGAGGTGTTTTCGTTTATACATTCATTTGAAAGTAAATCGATTAACGCCTCGCCGATTGCAAGTACTTCCATCGTAAATATTCCTATAATAGTAAACATTATCGCCTGCTAAGCAGGCGATAAAAATAAAATTAAAAGCGCTTACCTATGCTAATACTAAATGTGCGTGGTAGCACAACCCGTGCATTGAACGTAGTTGCTTGACCCGCAACTGTTTCACCTGCACGTGGATCGCCCTCTGATAACCCTTCAGAATTATTTAGGTTTTTTACATCAGCGCGAAGGTAGTAGCCTTTTTCATTTTCAAGCGATAAACCAATATTTAGCATGCCATACATAGGAAGCTCCGCAGTGTTGGCATCATCAGCATAACGTTTACCACTCCATGAATAGCTACCATGTAGTGTTGCCATACCCCAAGAAAAATCATCAAATTCATAGCTACTAGTAAGTTGCCCAAAGTGTTCTGGAACACGTACAGGCATGTTGCCATTGATATCAATAGCCGCAGCATTACCATTCGCATCAAGGTATTGAGCGGCAGGGGTGTTCACAAATTCTGGAGATTGATAAGTAGCAGAAACCCCAACGCGCCAGCCTTCGGTAACTTGAAGGTTTAACTCAGCTTCAACGCCAAGAGTTTCCGTATTTCTAAATGCTTGGCGTTGAACAACTTGGCCGTTTTCAACCGTTGGCACATTAAAAAATAAATCATCAGCAGCTGCAAAGTAACCTGTGACAAATGCGGCTATGTCGCCTTCGTTATATTTTATACCTACCTCAGCCATTACCGTTGATGCCGGCTGTGTTTCTCGACGATTGGAATTATTAAACTCGTCAATTTCTTGTTGATTTGTCAAGCCTGTAATTGCCATGTACTTGTCAACATCAGGCATACGAAAGCCATCTGCGTAACGTGTAAATACAGCCAAATCATCATTAAATTTATAGTTTGCGGCCACTGTCCAAGCAAGTTCATTGTATTCAACGTTAAAGTTTCTGAAGGTGCCTGCGCCAAAAGGTAAGGAGATATTGCCGTTAATAGTATCTGTATCACTGGCAAAGCTATTTATTGTATATTCTGCTTGATTTTGCGCCTCACCATCTGCTTTTAATGTTTCGTATCTTAGGCCTAAATTGAAAGATACATCTTCAAGCTCGTACTCAAAATCGGCAAACGGCGCGAGAGTTTTTTCACTGTAAACAATATCTGCATAACCATGAGACCCTGACTGAATACCTTTGTATGTGCCGCTGCCAATATCGTTACCTTGTTCATCGGTAAAAACAATATCTAATCGTTGTGGTAGAGGCTCAATTGATTGTAATGTATTAATACGGTAGTCAGTTACGTGACCATTGATATTAGAGAAAAATAACCCAAAGTTTGCATAGAGAGTGCCATCCCCCATGTTATCGAATGTGTAGTTTAATTTAGTTTCATTTTGAAAGTTATCGCCTTCAAAGCGCCTGTGCCAAAAGCCGGCATTAATACCGTAGCCATTTGTGTTATATGAGTTTACATCACTTGAGTTTGCAACACTAAACCCTGTACCTGCATCACGAATATCAAAATTTAAACTGCCGTTTACGAGTGCATTACTTAATTGGTCTGCATTTGCATCGTAAATGGCTTGCGCTTTATCTGATAATAATTCGGCATTACCTACATTTATGATACCGGTAAATGTAGTTAACATATCCGTATAACGCATTTGGTTAGAAAAAATTAAATTCTCGTTTATTTCTATTTCGGTAGTGTTACCAAAATAAGTGACGTCAGCGTAGTTGCCATCTGCTACGTCTAAATCTATGTCTCCACTTGGGGTGTTGTTTAGCGTTAAAAGACGAGCACCTGCTGAATTACCTGTTGTGCCGTCTCTTATGTCCATACCACCTGGTATTGTTTGCGCATCGGTAGTGCTTCCCGTTAGTGGTTGTGGGATAAAAAAGAATGAGCTGTCATCTTGTTTGTTTATTTCAAAGCGCGTAAATCCATTACCATCATCAAAAAAATATTTAATATTAGCGTTTATTTCACCACCTTGGTTTGCTGTATACCCAGGATCGCGTGCTGAGTCATCCTCGCGGTACCAAGCGCCTACCGCATAGGTTGTTTGATCATTAATAGAGCCGCTTACCCAACCTTGCACTCCTAAACGATTATTACTGTTGGTTTCAAAAAATACATCGCCTTGAGTATCATCGCCCCCTTCACGGGAGATAAAGTTAATAAACCCTGCAGGTGCACTACCAACAAATATAGAGGATGCGCCGCCTCTTATTGCTTCCACATTACCTACATAATTTGAAAGTCGAGTAAACCTGTCATTTTGAGTGAATAAAATATCTTGATTATAAAATACAGTCATACCGTCACGTAGTAGTGCTGTAAATTCAGTTTGGGTTGAAAGTGGGAAACCTCTGGGAGCCACGTTATTACCCGTTTCGCCGCCGGTGTCTTCGGCGTGAAAACCAGGAATACTTCTAACGAGCTCTGCTACACTGTGGGGCGCTAACTGCTCTAACTTAGCTTCGTTAAACGTTGTCATTGCATTCGTTGACTCAATTTTTTCTTTGGGTCGAGATGTACCTGTTACGATTATTCTTTCAAAACCTAAATCACTTTTTGTTTCTAATGAATCTTGGTCTTGCGACTTAGCTTTGGGTGAAATGCAAATAGCAACTGCCGTAGCTATTAAGGTCATTTTAGCAGACATATTTTTCATGTTGTTCTCTCTTTATTGTGTGTGTTTACAATTTTGTGATTTATTAATCAAACGGGTCAGTGTTTTCAAAATTGTAAATAGAATGTAGAGAACTTGATTTAATAAATCAACTATTATTATTTATTAATTTTTACAAACATAATGGTGACTTATTAGTCTATGGGATTTATGAAAAGGTACTTTGTATATAGCAGCCCAAGCTAAGCGCAAGCTGCTAATAGTGAATTCAGAATTGCTTTAATGGTGTGAAAGGATAGTGTTGTCTTGTGAAAAGTTTATGAGTAACGGTAAGTTAGCGCAGCCTATTGATTGTGCTTTAGCTCCAATAGAACCACTTTTTACTTCACAGCGATTAATACCACGGTGATCTGCTTCGCTTAATTTTATCTGGGTAGCGAGTACTATTTTTTCTCTAACGTTTATGGGAATAGCGCCGTCAATAACGACAGCTTCAAAATCAAAAATCGCAAGGGAGCATAATGCTGCATAGGCGAGGCCGTCAGCAACTTGATCTATCCATTTTTCTAAAACAGGTCCTAAGTCGCCCCAATATTCATTAGAACTCCATAGTATATCGGTGTTGTAGCCATCATTTTTAAGCATTTTTTCTAAAATATATAAAGATGACTGCATAATAAGTTGCTGAGAACTAAGTTGACCTTTGCTATTAAGCATAGGCTTGGGAAGTGAGCCAATAGCGCCTGCATTGCCTTTTTTACCTGTAAATAATGATTCATTTATGACTACGCCACCCCCAATAAAAGTGCCTATAAAAACATATAAAAAATCTGTAAATCGGGTAGGGTTTCCAAAGCTTAACTCAGCTGAACAAGCCGCTGTGTCGTCATTACAAACATAAACAGGTAGGTCAATTATTTGATTTATTCTTAACTTAAAATCAAAAGATTTCCACTGTTCCATTATTTCAGTAGGGGCACCGGCTTCTTCTGTCCAATTCCAAATCTCGTAAGGAGTAGCAACGCCTATGCCTAAAATCCTATCTGCTAGGTCTTTATTAAGGCTCATTTTTAGTACGCTTATACCTTTTTTTAAAAAGGTTAGTAGGCTATCTACTGTTGGGTAAGCGCAATTTTCATGAAGCGTAGCACGAATATTTCCCATTAAATCAATAAGTGTTAAATCAAAACTACGGCGACCTACTTTTAGACCTATACCAAATGCGCCATCAGGGTTTAGTGCAAAGGGGATTGTGGGTTGCCCCACACGGCCTCGTTGTGGCTCTTTTCTTATTAACAGGGAATCGGCTTCTAAGCTATTAATAATAACTGTAACCGCTTGCGCAGAAAGCCCTGTTTTCAGCGCAATTTCAGCTTTTGGAGCGCTACCTTGCTGACGGATCAGCGTCATAATTCGACGTTCATTATAAGCACGCAGGCCTGATTGGCTTCTGCCTTCTTGTGATGTAAGTCGAGGGTTTTTAGCTTTAATAATTATTCCTACCTAGTTGGTTATTGTCTTGAATAACTTAATTTATTGTACACCGCAAGCTCTCGTTTGGCGATACAGCAACCTGTATAAATGGGAGCTGCTTTGCTACTTTGTTGAATAATATATTGATATTATATAAAGCTAAAAGCACAATAAATAACTATAGTTGATTTATTGACGTGCAGATATATACCTGTTTAAATGCTTTACTTAAAGTTAACAACTGAGACACTGAAATGACCACACACACACACACGAAAGCACCTCTGGTCTCAAAAGAGATGGTCGTGCCTTTTATTTTACTTGTATTATGTTTTGCAGCTTGGGGTGCAGCTGCAAATATGACCGATCCGTTAGTAAAAGTTTTTAGTAAAATTTTTACTATGTCTTCAGTGCAATCCGCATTGGTGCAGTTTAGTTATTATGGCGCATATTTTTGCTTAGCTATTCCTGCTGCCTATATTAATAAACGGTATTCTTATAAAGTTGGCGTATTAACTGGGCTAGGCATGGCTGCAATGGGCGCATTTATGTTTTACCCTGCTAGTCAAGCAATGACCTATGGCTTTTTTTTAGCGGCTTTGTTTATACTTGCAGGTGGCCTATCTATTTTAGAAACATCTGCAAACCCTTATGTTATGGGGATGGGGAATGAGCAAAGTGCAACTCGAAGGTTGAATTTAGCGCAATCATTTAATCCGGTAGGGACAAACATAGGGGTGTTTTTGGCTGCTACTCTTATTTTACCAAGCTTGAATACCGCTACTTCCGATGAGCGTTCGAGCATGACTACTTCGCAGCTCAAAAATATAATAAGCGCCGAATTGGATGCCGTAATGGTGCCATATGTGGGTATGGCATGTGTGCTTGTTTTTATTTGGCTTGCCATCGCGTTCACTAAAACGCCGGATTTTTGTAAAAAGAAGCAGGTCTCAAAACATGTTGATTTTAAGCCAGCCTTTAAACGCTTATTTAAAAATACCCATTATCGTTTTGGTGTAATAGCCCAATTTTTTAATGTTGCTGCACAGACATGTGTATGGACCTTTACGATTCAATATGTAATGGAAGCGTTGAATACAAATGAGGTCAGTGGCGGCACAATTTTACAATACAGTATGATTACATTTTTAGTGTCTCGTTTTGTAATGACGTGGCTTATGGGATTTATTCGTCCTGCAAAGTTACTGATGGCTACATCTCTTATAGCAATGATGTTATGTGTTTACATGGTGCAAATGCCCAATATAAGTGGTGTTTGGGCACTAGTATGTATTTCTGCTTGTTTGTCATTAATGTTTCCTACTATATATGCTATTGCGCTACACGGGTTAGGTGACGATGCTAAGCTAGGCGCAGCAGGTTTAGTTATGGCGATTCTTGGTGGGGCAATAGTACCTGTAATTCAAGCTGTATTTATTGATACTTACAGCGTTGCATTTTCATATATGGTGCCTGCAGGTTGCTTTATTGTTGTAGCCGCTTATGCTGCATTTGATTTAAAGGCTAAAGTAAGAACGTTTAACAAAACCTCTCCTTGTTAATAACTTGAGCCGAGTTAAGAGCTCGGCTTTTTTGTATTATATTTTCTCTGCTAGCTAAATACTGGTAAGTTGAGGCATTGATAATTAAAAGTTTATTAAGCCTTATGTTTTTTAGTATTAGCTCAATACAAGCAACGCAATATTTACTCGTATTTAGTGGGTAGTATTAGTCCGCGCTCATTGCATTAAAGAGCGAGGTCAAACTGGGTGGAGGTGAGTTTACTAAAACGAAGGGCATTTTTAGTTTAAACCGAGCAACCTTATAACGCTCCTATTAAGCTTTATATGAATAATGCTTTTGTCAGAACCTCAGCAAAGTACTCACCATTGTAGTGGTAGTACATCCAACAATTGAGATGTATATTTGTGGAGGGATTCTCGAAATGTAGTGGCCAATTATATTGGCCACAATTTAAGGTTCTTTATATTTAATCTTAGAGTCAATTGTCGTTAAACCTAAATTAAGCTAATTGAGTAGTTTCTTATTTGATTACTGCGGAATAAGTTTCGCGTTTTAATTTTGTGATTTTTACCCAAATTTATATGCTTATTAGCATAATATTTCCTTCTTAATGGGTGTCCAAAATTACTTTACCATTACGTTAGTAAAAAAGCTGATACGAATTACAAATATAGCCCTCTACTTTAGTTGATAAATTTCAAATCAAACTCCGTGTGAATTATAGAGTTATCAACATCTCTCTGGTTTTGTCAATCTGATGTACAACTAGACCCGCATCATTGTTTTTTCAGGAAGCTCAATCCACTTCAATAGCTGTCGAGCTTCTTTGTTCTTAGAGAGATAGCATATTGGAACGATATCTATTAATTACACAATAACCAGCAACACCTTAAAATACATCTAGGCGAAAATTTCACGGGAGCATAGGCCTAGCGCGTATTACCTTTACTGCGAATGATCGGGGCAACCTTCAAAGGAGCTAGCTCAAATAAGCTCAGTTCGGTATTCCCGCCAATTGACTCGACCGAGAGGCCATTTTCTCCGGGGGCACCGAATACAAGATTTGAAAGTACAACTTCTCCGTTATTTACAAAGACCTCAATGGATGTTATATCTACAATGATATCCAACATGACAAAGCCATCGCGCATTTGTACGGGCGACTTTCGAACCTCGCGGTAAACTTTGGGCATCGCATTGGCTATAGCATCACTATCGCGTTGGATAAATACAGTATCATTCGCAAGGTTGTACCCAACGATAGAAAAGTGCTTTTTTCCTTCCTTAAGTCGGAAGCGGACCTCTTTAGCATCTGAATCCGCATTAATTTTCACACGGAGACGGTAGGCGTCGGATGGAGGTTGAGGGAGTGTCGTTTTCGACGCTTCCGTCACCCGAATATTAGATCGAGCTATTGTACTGCCTTCAAGTTTGTTGATCGCATTTATGGGTTGCGATACAAGTTGTGGCTTACCGTCGACGGACTGAAGCATGATGCGCCGTACGACCGAGTTAGCTCCCCCGTGCCAGTCATCGGTTGGGAGTTTGGTGGCGTAGGCCCAGTTATTAAGCCAACCGATGGCATAGCGCGAAGTAAGGCGTTCGGCGTCATTGTTGCGGGGGTCGTCCCATGTCACTGCGGCATAAAAGTCGGCGCCGAAGTCTAGCCATTGAGGTTCATCGTGATCAGCGGTGAAATGTTCTCCGTCCCATTCTCCGGTCCAGTACACAGTTCCCGTGGTCATTCCTTTTTTAAAGCCGTTCGCGCCAGTTACCAGCACCCATCGTGTAGTTGCAGTGTCACCGTTGACCGACATCCGGAACAGGTCTGGACATTCCAGAATTCCAAGGTCGCTGCGCTTGAACCCAGACTGATACTTCCAATGCTTCAAATCGGGCGATGTGTAAAAGCCGATCTTATGACCCTCAGCCAGAACCATCAACCATTCATTGCGCGTGTCGTCCCAGACTATTTTAGGATCACGCCAATGCTGGGATCCTGGGTTGTCCATAATAGGGTTGTCTTGGTACGCCTTAAATCGATAGCCGCCGTCAGTCGAGACAAAGAGTGATTGACGCTGCACACCCTCGTGCTGTTGAGTCATAATGGCGATTACCGCGCCAGGACCGAAGCCTGCAGTGTTATTGATGTCAATTACTGCGCTGCCGGTTTCAATATCGCCGAGGCCATTCTTATACTTATCAATTGCCACGCCGTGATCTTGCCAGTGCACAAGGTCAACCGAGGTTGCGTGGTACCACTCAGTACCATTCCCTATAGGATAATCGGCATTGTAAAGGTAATAGTAGTGCCAGATACCGTCAATCATAATTGGACGCTGAGGATCGTTCATCCAGTGTTTTTCGGGGGTCAGGTGCATTGCGGGTCTATATCGTGCCCAATTAGTCGGACGCTGGTATTTAGATGATTTTTCTGTCAACAGGGGCAACGGTGAGGAGCTGATTGCTGCTTCGGAACCGAATTCAACGGCCGATGACCCCCCTGAATTGAACAGCGCGACCAACATGCAAATTGCCAAAGACCAGCGACTTGCAGATATTAAAATAAAATTGTTATTCATAACTCTCCTTATTGGAAAATCGGATAAAAAGTAAAGTAGTTGCGCAAAGGTACTCAATGAGCATGATAGATGGTATGGGCGGTACAAAAAAATTGTAAAATAAAGAAATGCAGTGCTTCAAAAGTCACTGCCGCAAAACAAAAAAAACAGACTGACAGTTTGTGAGGCTGTCCAATGAATCCGCATACTTTTATTTGCCAGGTACAAATAAGAGAGAAGAGGATACGTCGGTACAACACATTCTCCTCTTCCCCCTTGTAAGGACTATATAAGTTAATTTACTAAAGTTATTGCTTAAGTGGCTTGATCTGTCCGCCCGAATTCACATTCAGGTTTGCAGGGATATCGGCCCAACCACCTAGCCCATAACCATTTACGCCATAGGAATAATCAACCTCTGACGAGTCGCCGTTAATTTTTATCCTAACTGTAGGTGCAAGTGTCCCACCACGACGAAAATTTTCTTTAGTGCCGATTGTGTCGATGAACGATTGGATTAAACCACCAGGCATCACATAGTGTGAGTATGACTGGAATTGACCTGGATGCTGATTATAGTCTGGCGCAAACGGGCTACCTGGCCAGTAATTGAGGTTTGTTGGGTTACCGAGCACCAGCCCAGATCCCTGGTTCATCGGCTGGTAATCACTACGAATACCGTTGCCTACGAAACCATATACGCCCTCGGGGCCAGTAATACCTGTTGCATATGTAGTGCTGTGGCTAATAGTGAAAAGATAGTACTTGCCATCTTGTTGGTAAATCTGCGGTCGTTCAGTCTGGTCGGTGACACAGTTTGCAGATAGAATAGGCGGCAGAAATTCCCACTCGGTCAGGTCGTCGTTCGTAGCCCTGGCCAGACCAACGTTACCGATTTGAAAGGGCGCACCCGATGCATTCACTTGGGTTACGGTTTCTGCATAAGGGTCGCCGTCCCGGTAGCCAAGGTCGTCCGCATCACACTGTGCAGTTGCCCGGTCCATCGCCGTGTTGCCCTCAAATACCATATAGGTCTCACCTGGATGAGCCGGATCTTCGAAAGTAAACGGGTCGCGGAAGTTATAGTAAGGGTTTTGCTCAGCATTTTGGTAGTAAGTGCCGTCAGCCTCGAGTAACGACGTAACTTTATTGAACCCGGTGAATCTCACACCGTGTTTATTAGCATGCACATGGCCTACGCTTAGGGCGAGTCGAGAGTCGTACGGTTTGATGTCCGGTCCACCGTTTTGGTCTCGGTAGAATGCAACATCTGTGAAAAATAATTTTATTTCACCACCTGCAAAAATACGCGCGGAGCCTGACCACTGGGTCTGGTGGCTATAAGACTGGTCCTCGAAAATTTCACCGGTGACACCTTCATCGAACACGAGACCACCATAGGTCCAACCACCATTTTCTGGGCGTTGGTCAGCGGAAATCCCAGCCGGCCGATAGAAGTAGCCGATCTTTGCGTAAACATGACGGTCATCAAAGCCAAGGCTACGGTCAGCTACTAAAGAAAAAATGATCTCCTGCCCATTGACACTGTACTGATTAGCATTCTCGTCAGTAAGAGGCCAAGAGTCCCATACCCAGACCTGTTCGTTCGACATGTCGGGAAAGTTTTGCGGGATATCAGGCATAGTATATTCTTCAGGCATCGAATTTTGACGTGAACCTGCCGTCGGATCAGACATGCGCTTGATTTGGCGTGCATCAGCCCGCGTCCACTTCGCAGTGAAATTACTCTCAGGTGAAAATGCCTCTTGGGTGTGAAGTGTCGGCTCGGGACCTGGCTGTAGATAAGGTTCTGCAACAGCTGCCGTTGTTAAACCCAGAAATGCACACAAAATTGGGATTGTCGATTTACTTATTTTACTATCCATCAATATCTTCTCACTAAATTGAAAATGTTTCCCGTAAAAGAATAGCCTCTTCCTAATAAGACACCCTGTTACCCTAGTCTAAATCAATTATCCTAAGTGAAAACTAATTGTATTCACTTGAATGTATGCGACTTTTAAAGCGAAATCGATTCGGACAAAGGCTAAAGTTTATCTTCTGGAATTAGCCAAGAAATTCAGGCGTAATAATGCCCTCGCTAATTGATATTAGCAGTGTGACTATATACTACTTTCTCGAATACTTAAACGATTAAGTTGCGTGTTTAGTAAGAGTGTACTGATTTAATAATATAAATATAAACATAAATATAAATATAAAAACTAATGCATGAATTATCTTTTAAAAAAATCCGGTTAATTCATCTTGAATTAAGGTTTTGTCATATATATGGGGTGTGTAGGGGTTGGTGTTTACTTATAATCTTAATGAGTGACCTAGAGGGAGAAAATAAAAGTGTGAATATTAATGCTGTAAAACTAAATTTTAATGCTTTAATGTTGTGATTCTGCATTTAGGTTTTAACTGAAAAACAATGTATTTATCACCATTCGGCACTAGGTTAATTAGGGTTTTACTTAATCGATTAAGTTGGTCTGGAAAAAGGGGGCATTAGTTTTACACTAGTGCTTATGTATTGGAAAAATGAACCCCGAATATAGGATTACGTATTGTTATTTTCCGACGAGTCAAAAACGATACCGACTCATAAAATACTGTTGCTTTGGGTCTTGAAAAGCATTCCCGCCAAGGTTTTTAATCTTCAGCGTGACGGAAGTTTAACTCGAAGCGAGCCTCTTAATAAATTAATCTGCACTAGGTAAACTAATGTTGAGTTTTTATATTCTAGGCAATTTTGCCGAAAGTTAAGGTCTCGTTGAGCGTTAGCAATTTGTTTTGCTGCAATAGGAATCCGACAAAGTTTTTATTTACCTGTGTTCCTGATATAGGTTTTATTTAGGGGGGAATCAGTTTTTTAAATCGTCTACAACTAACTATGGTCGAAGAATTTACTGACATTATCCACTGTAAACGTAAGAAAGTGATAAAGCCAATGGTTCATGACTTAAGACATTAAATTCTTAAGTGACCCATCTCGCTCTAGGCGGACTTCGTCGAAGTGACAATTGCTGACATTTAGCTAAGCTAAGCGACAAAAACATGTCCTCTAAAGTGGGAAAGCCCACATCTTTAGAACTGATTTATATACACACTATGAAATTAGCTCACTGTTAGCTAAACTTTTTTGTAAGGTAACTTATTGACCTAATGGACCAAACATTTATAACTTTTTAGTAGGTACTTAATATAAATCGTTTTAGAGCTAATGATTTTCCTTAAGTTGTAAATAATATTATTGAATTTTAATAGCATTGGAAATACCGATAAACTAGGTTATAAAATATTTGCTTTACGTATATTTAAGTACGTAATAAAAGTACTTTGTAAAATACAGTGAGAGTAATATGAAACTTAATAAAGTAATGCATGTTGAAGACGATGAATGTATCCGTATCGTTACAGAGATGGCGCTATCTGATATTGCTGGCTTTGAGGTTTTAAGTTGTGAAGGTGCAGAGTCTGCATTAAAGGAGGTCGTTGCATTTGCACCTGACTTAATTTTACTCGATGTAATGATGCCGAAAATGGATGGCTTAGAAACGTTGGCTGAATTAAAAAAAATACCTTCACTGACCACCACACCCATTGTGTTTATGACAGCTAAAATTCAGCCTTCCGAGAAACAGATATATATAGATGCGGGAGCGGTAGGAGTCATAGAAAAGCCATTTGACCCAATGACGATAGGCAGCACATTAAACCAATTATTTATAGAGGCGCAAGAGTTTAATATATGAAACCAGCTCCCTTTTTGACTACAGAAGCGCAACGATTAATATCCTTAGCCAAAACGCAGCTACTTGATACTGATAGTGAAGAACGTTTTGATAGATTAACTCATTTAGTTAAATTGTGTTTAGGCACTGAGATTGTACTTATCTCACTTGTAGATACTGGTAGGCAATGGTTTAAGTCTAAACAAGGTTTAAGTGCATGTGAAACACCGCGAAATATTTCCTTCTGTGGTCATGCTATTCAAGGTAAGGATATTTTTGAAATCCCTGATGCTAGCCAAGATCCAAGATTTGCCGATAACCCGCTTGTAACGGGTGACCCTAATATACGTTTTTATGCTGGCGCGCCTTTATTTTTTGACCAGCAACCTATTGGTACTCTATGTGTTATAGATCCTCAACCACGCACATTGAATCAAAGAGAGTTAAAAATACTCAGGGAATTTGCAGATGCAGTGGAGCTTGAAATTCAAGATAGGCTTCAAGAAGAAGCGCAAAAAGAACTTGCTGAGCGTGAATTACGTTATAGATGTGTTTTAGAAGGAACTTGTATTGGCACATGGGAATGGAACGTCCAAACAGGTGAAACTGTGTTTAATGAACGATGGGGAGAAATGCTAGGCTACACACTTGATGAGCTCAACCCTGTGAGCATTGAAACATGGTTATCGCTAACTCATCCAGATGATTTAGTGCATTCGAGAGACTTACTTGAAAGCCATTTTAACGGTGAACTCGATTTTTATGATCACCAATGCCGAATGAAACATAAGCAAGGCCATTGGATTTGGGTACATGATAGAGGTCGAGTGGTTTCTTGGACTGAGACAGGTGAGCCAAGCATGATGTATGGTACTCATGCGGACGTCACTGAAGAAAAATTAAATAAAGAAAAGCTGCAAAAACAAAAATGGTTATACGAGCAAATTTTAGAACAGACAATGGCGGGATATTGGGATTGGTATATACAAGATGATTTTGAGTTTTTAAGTCCAGCATTTAAAGAAATGTTTGGCTATACAGATGATGAAATGGCCAATACACCCGAAGCATGGCAAAAAATTATATATCCAGATGATTTAGCTAAAGTTACTGATTCGTTTGACAAACATGTAGCGAGTTATGGTGAACAAGCATTTGATAATATTGTGCGCTATTACCATAAAAATGGCTCAACGGTTTGGGTACGTTGTATTGGTAAAATCATTGAATGGTCATCAGATGGTAAACCAATTCGAATGATAGGTAGTCATTTAAACGTGACTGACGAGGTGAGAACCAAAACGGAACTTCAGCAAAGCCGAGATCAATTTCAAACTTTAGTTAATAATATACCTGGCATAACTTATCGGTGTTTAAACGACGATAGTTGGACAATGCATTACATTAGCGAGAGTATTGACTCTCTTTCAGGATATCCTGTCAGTGATTTTATTAATAATGCAGTTCGTAGCTATGCCAGTATTATTCATCCTGATGACTCATCTTATGTTGATGATGAAATGCATAAAGCAATTTGTAAGCAAGCTAGCTGGTTGCTAAATTACAGAGTTATAACCAAAGATGGTTCTATTCGTCATGTTGAGGAGCGTGGTGTAGCGGAATATAACGCAGATGGTAGCGTGCGATATTTAGACGGCTTCATTTTAGATGTTACTAATGAAAAGAAATTAAAAAGACAATTGCTTAATTTAACTGCACAATTACCAGGTGCTGTTTATCAATTTCAGCAATGGCCTGATGGGCGTATAGCCTTTCCTTATGCCAGTCAAAATATAGAAAAAATATACGGCGTTACTCCAGAGCAGATACAACAAAGTGCAAATCAAATCTTCGATATGATTCTTGAAAAAGATCTGCCTGGGCTAGTAAGCAGTATTCAGTATTCGGCAGAGAATTTAACTTTATGGCAGCATGAATACCGAGTTGAAAAAAATGACGGTAAAATTATGTGGCTATCTGGTAGGGCAATGCCCGAGTTGTTACCAGATGAAAGTGTGCTCTGGCATGGCTACCTTTATGATATTACGGATACAAAGCAGCACTACATCGCACTTGAGCAATCCAATAACGCATTGAGTTTAGCACAGCAGCGGCTTGAACTATCAAGCCAACAAGCGCAAATAGGTTATTGGCAGGCGTCATTAAACACGGGTGAGCTATCGTGGTCATCTATGATATATGACGTATTTGGTTTTGATGAGGCAACAACGCAACCAAGCGTGGAGTTATTTAGAAGTACTCTTCATCCTGATGATGCAGATCTTGTTTATGAAAGTGAAGAGCGAGCAAAAACTACAGGGCTACATGATGTCGTCCACCGTATTATTCGTCCAGATGGTGAAATACGTTGGGTGCATGAACTAGCACAAATGTTACCCGAAGTTAATAACCCCGATTTATTAATGATTGGTTCTGTACAAGATGTGACAGAGCGAATGCGTTTACAGCAAATGAAAAACGATTTTATCTCCACAGTAAGCCATGAACTTAGAACACCACTTACTTCTATTAGTGGTGCATTAAAATTAATACAAGCTACCCAGTTGAGTGCGCTTAATGAAAAAAGTGCTAAATTGCTTAATGTAGCTTGTAGTAACGTGGAGCGTTTGCAGCGTCTCATTAACGACTTGCTCGATGTAGAAAAGTTAATAGCCGGTAAAATGTGTTTTGAGCTGCAGTTGCAGTCGCTGAAGCCACTACTTGAAAAATCGGTAGTTGATAACTCAACTTATACGACAAAGTCACATATCAACCTAGTAATCCCAAAGGTATTAGAAAAGGCTCAAATTTTAATTGATGAACATAGACTTCATCAAATTCTTGCCAATTTACTCTCTAACGCGATTAAATATTCACCTGAGGGTGGGGAAATTCATATTATTATTTCTCAGGTTAAGCAAAATATTGAAATAGCAGTTAAAGATGAGGGGCCAGGTATACCTGAACATTATAAAAATAAACTTTTCCAGCGTTTTTCTCAAGCGGATGCAAGCAGTGCAAAAGAAAAAGGAGGGACAGGCTTGGGATTAGCATTATGTAAAGAACTTGCAGAATCAATGAACGGCAGTATTGGCTTTGATGAATCTAGTTCGCAGGGAGCAACATTTTATGTTCGTTTTCCATTACATTAAATATAAGTTTTCGATCACATCAGTGATATAAAACAAAATTTTTAAAAGAGGCTTAACCTAAAAATTATAAATCTGAACGGCTATACAGAACACCTTCCGTAGTAAGCAGGAAGACTTAATTGCTATGTGTAAAAACCGTATAGAGCATCTGTTTCGGATTGCACACAAGGAGATAATGTCGGTAGGTTGTTGACCCAAATTGATTATGAGAAACTTCGTGACTCTATACTGGGAGAGATTAAGTTTAGTGAGTATCAAATAACCGAAATGTGCTGTGACCAGATATGCATGTTAAATTATAAAAGTTGGCTTCGAGAAATAATTTATAGTTAAGCGCATTTTAGAAATGTAAGTATATTGATGTCAGTTTAACTAATATAAAGATTAGTTACTACTTAACCCTTTAAGATGCCTCAATACTTCATTTTGTGCTTTTTTTAGTGCCACTTTTTCATCTGAGTTAACAAAAAGCGGGTTATTAAGTTGATAAATTTTGGCATTGTTTATATTACTAGCTGCTAACGAGAGTTGATGAAGCGGATATTCGTAAAAAAGTGCGTCAAGCTGACCTGACCTCCTCATTTTATTAAGTCCTACTTCAATTCGTTCGGCAAGCTTTTTATTATCTTTAGCAACGAAAAAGTAGACTGCTGAGGGATATTGGAGTAGGTGGTGGGTGTCTATAGTTAATTGAGGGTTTTCTAGGCTGTGGAGTTCAGACCAAGCTTCTGTAATAGCTCTTGGAAAGTAAAAACCTCGCTCTTTTGCTATGACATTGTAAAGAGAATATTCAGGTGCCTCTGTGTTGATTGAAAGTTTATTCGCGCGAAATATTGCTGCATCAGGCCAGTCTTTACCTAAAACTGCTATTTTTCCAGCTAATCCCTCCTGCGAGTTGAGCATGGAAAACACCGATTTATCCAACTTATTTATTACAAGCACTCTTAGCCCGTAGGCACCCTTAATTAGTGGGATCTTGATCGGCAAAGCTACTTTTTCACGCATTGGGGTGCTCACCGTCCAAAAAACATCAATATTGCCTTTGTTCAGTTCCCTCAGTTGCCGTTCTTGGCTAATTAGGGTGTCTATTGGGCTTAGCTTAAATTTTCCAAACTCGGGTTCTGATGTTTTTAGGGCTTTTGTCAGAACCTCAATAAAGTACTTATTATTGGGGTTGTGCCTTAGTGAGGATGCGTCGATGTAATGAATGGTATCGCCATAAACGGTTGCAGTGAAGGTCTGTAAGAATAGAAATATAATTTTTCATTTTTCACCTATGGTAGCTTCATGTAATTCAAGATAAACCAAAGATAGTAGTCTGTAAATAACACATTAAAGAGGTACAGCTTAAATAAGTCAGCACAAACGCTACAATCGGGTTTTAATGTGTTGGATTCCATGTTACCAGGTGGCGGTTTTAGCTGTTGCTTAGGCTCTAAATAACAGGTTTTGAACATTGGCTATTTTATTAAATGCCACTATGATCTGAAATTACGAAAATTTAAGGACTAATATAGTATTAAAGTTGTTTACAATTGACACTATTAAAACGCTTACAGTCACTTGTATAGTGTTATGTAAGCGTTTGCGCTTGATTTCAACGTTACTTTATCAATATATCGTCATTAAGCCATGAATACCCAATATCACAAAAACACTGGCCGCAATAGCTCTTATTGTTTTTAGTGGAATTCTTTGTAACAAAGCTTTACCAACGTATATAATAGGGACATTAGCAATTAACATTCCTAACGTTGTCCCTATGGTAACCCATAGTACTGATTGATATTGCGCACCAAGCAATACGGTTGCGATTTGTGTTTTGTCACCAATTTCAGCAATAAAAAATAAGATTAAAGCTACTACAAACGCGCCATAGCAGTCATATTTGTGGCTCACTTCTTCATCCTTATCTGGAATAAGTAGCCAAAGACCCACTACAATAAAGCTTGAATTCACTATCCAAGGTAAGTATTCCACGACAAAGTTCCCACTTAGCCAATCACCAAACCAAGCAGATAAACCATGATTAATAATTGTTGCAGCGAGAATACCTAGAATAAGCGCTATTTTATTATGAAAGCGGGCTGCTAAGAGTAAAGATAAAAGTTGGGTTTTATCGCCTATTTCAGCAAGAGCGACAGTAACGGTAGAGGTTAAGAAAATATCCATAAATTTTAGTCTTTTGGCGGGAAATATTAAACCGAGGCAAACAACTATCTCCCGCCATGAGGATAGTGTCTACCTAGGTCTTGCCGATAATGCTTGCTACAACATTACAAACTTACCATGCACATAAGGTGCAATTATGTTGATAAGTTTACTCACTAATGAGCAGGCTACTCCCCTAAGAGGGTGACTATTTTCCCACAAAGTAAAATACCAGTAAATATTTAATTATAAGTTTTACCGATGAGCATCTATAAAGTTGGACAAGTTAACGCTGCCACTACACAAGCATATTAAGTCAAAGCCGTTAATCTTCATCAGGGCATCTCATTTTCGACCATATGTTTAAAGCAAAAAGTATACGTTTTAATAACTAGGCTAATTACCGCTTCAAATCACTTACGGTAATAGATGTTTGTAAGCGATTTCTCGTTGTTTAAGAAATTTACCTAATAAAAAACATAATTATTTTTAGAGTGTAATTAAGTTAATAAATCTCAATTTAAGTGCCATATTTTATTATAAATCAATAAGTTCTCAACGCGCCGTGAATTCTCGATTTAAGTGGCACTGATCATTTTTGATCGGCGCCATATAACTTGAGAATCTCAGCCATGTAATAAGATTTCAAAACAATAACTTAGCTTGTGTTCTTTATCGGTACTGCGCCTCTTAAATTGAGAATTATTTATAGCTAAAAACTGCCCCAACACAAATTCTCATCCAGCCAAAAAGTTCTCATTCTGCCTTGCAGATTCTCATTCTGCCACTGAAGAACTCTGACTTGATTTTAATGAGCACATAATTAAGTAGATTCTGTATTCGGTAAATTAGTGGCGAACACTATACGCTAATATTTACTTAGTAAAAGTGTAGTAAATCGATTAGAAAATGGATTTTTAGGATAAAGAGAAATGAAGCCATTTAAGTGAAAGTTAAAATGCAGATATGCGAAGCTTCATTTGTAATGTTGAGTTAATTCAAATTTGGTTTGATTTAGGTTTAGTTATGGATGAAGTTACTAAACCTTTATTAAAAAAGGGAAAGTTAAACTTATTGATATTCAGTCGATTAGTTTTAGTGAACTGCCGGTATTGTTATTAATAAAGCATAGACCGAGAACATGTCTCGGCCTAAAAATTAAAGTTGAAATTACAAAGTACTAAATGTCGAGTGATAGCTGTTTGTTTTGCGTTTTCGCCAACTTCAAAGTATCACAATTAAGTATACGTTTTGAATTATTGCCATGAATGTAAACGGGCCTGAGCTTACCGGTATTAATCAACCTCATTAGTTCTACCTTTGGTATACCGGTGACTTCAGCTACGTTTGCAACGGACATCGTTTTATCTCTTATAAGTTGAGTATGTAATTTACAAAAGGTATCGAATGCTTCAGGCAAAACGTGTATGGAATGCATTAAGTCTAATGAAGGTTTGTATGTTATTGATAATTCTTTATTTTTAGCAGCTATCAGTACATCAGTTATACAGATATTATGAAGAGCCATAAAGCGACGTAGCTCAGAAAGGGGGACGTAATCTTTATTGTGGCTGAACTCGGCTAAAAAGGTATAAACACCTGATATTTCAACGCGAGTATCTGTTCTTAAGGCCTTTTTTGAATCAGTTCTTATCAATCCAACTTCGACTAAAAGAGCGATTTGTTTAAACGTTACCCCAATTATAGAGGAGGCTGTTTGAGCTTCAAACCAAAGCTGAGTTATGGGAGCTTTTGAACGAATATACTCGCTATTATACATTTCATATAGTGTGGATAATGACCCCCATTCACATAGCAAATTCTGAACAATAATTTCAATTTTGTGAAACTCAATGTTCAACGGTAGATCTGTTGGTACACGTTTAGCCCTTTCACTTAAGAATACTCTAGCACTATCTGGGTTATTAAGAATATCAGCCGCTCTATTTAATAATGTGGAGGTAATCTCCTTTGGTGGGAAACTCGTTCGTGTATTACTATCGTCAACTATCACTTTAGCTATGAGGTATGCATCGTGGACTTGTTCAGGTGATTTTAATTGATTATTCAATGGCATATGCGTTAAGCGTAAGCCGCACAAAGGTGATGTGCAGCGGCCATTTAGAAGATTAATGGTAAATTGCAGCGGTGAATTGCAATGAGGGCATTCGGATAACAGGGCACACTCATGAATAATACAGTGTCGTAAAAATGGATTTTGCCACTGGGCCCTAAAATACCCATATTGGTTAACACAATCTGGACAAACTTGTGGCGTTAGCAATCTCGCATGTGTCCAGCACTTTATCTTTAATGATGATAAAGTGCGAGTTATAGGAATAAGGTGATCAAGGAGTCCGTTCTTTGTTGATCTACCTTTGATGATACTGGTTAGCATAGCCTTATTGAGTACGCGAGATTCTGATTGTATGCCATTTCTTTTAAGTAAACGAAGTACATAACCAATACCTGACTCCGCTTCATAGTAAGAGGGTTTTATTGGGAAACGCATTAGCATAACCCCGAATAGAACTGACTTCTAAGGTTTTTATCTTGCTCATTTAGATATGCATCTAATTGTTTTTTTGTTAAAAGTTCATAATCAAATGGATTGACAGCCCCAATTGCATATTTCTCAAAGTTTTCAAATAAGGCTTCTATAAGCTGATCATAGTTTTTTGCATTTCGTGTGTTATTACGTAAAAATAAATCGCGCATTGTACTCATGGTGTGCTCACTGTACGCAAGGTAAATACGATCAAGTAGCTCACTGTGCTCATCCTTTGTTAAATTTGGCAACCCAACTTGTTGAATGAACCAATTACAACAGGCAATCCAGTTTTTCGTTTTAGGAAGGATTGGCTTAATTTCAATGGGGCGCATTTGTCGACGAGACATCTGCTCGTCATCGTCAAATTTACCGGCGGTTCTACCAAATGTAATAAGGCGCTTAGCACTGCTTGTACCGGCGAAAATAATCGAACAACGGATCTTGTTGCTATCGATCAGATAGCAAAAATATTTAATAATTCGTTGAAACTCTATCCCATCATAACTTGAGGCAATATTCTGAATTTCATCAAGAATGATTAGCTCCACTTCTAGGTCTTTGAGAAGTGAGATAAGTTGGGCATCCAATTCAGCTGCAGTAGTGCGAGAGTTTTGTGTTGTTCCCTCTAGCTCTGAAATTAAAAATCGAGTTATCTCTGCAGTACTTTTTTTAAACTCCTTAAAAGCGACATAAAAGATTGGTTTTGTCGTTTTTTCTGGCTTAGTAACAGGTAAAAACTGAGCGTGATACTGCTTTAATATATACGTCTTGCCAGCACCCGAGGCACCATAAATAAGTTGAGCTCGTTTATCCTCTGAAGGTACGTGATACATATTGTGGATTTCCGCTATCCTCTGCCATATCTTCATTTGAATGTCACATGCGAAAATTGTACTGGGCATAGTTACCATTGTTTTTCATTTCCTTCATCATCATTATAACGGGTAGAGGCCATTTCTCTGGTTTTGCTCACTATCGTATCTGCGTAGGTATCTTGTTCACCTGAGTGCGATATCTGTGATTTAAGTTCATTCACTTTATGAGATTTTTTTATTCGCTCTACAATGGATAAGTTCTCTTTCGTATTTTTATTGAAAGACGCTACCTTCGGGCCTCTGTGCTGTTTGCGTTTGGGCTTTTGCTTTACGAATTCAGTTATTTCACCGACATAGTGACCAGTAGGAGTATGGGAGAAAGTTTCTGTATATATTCCGAGTTGGGTCAGAGTTTGATTGCCATTTAATTCAGCAAAGCTGACTGGTAGTTTAGTATCATGATGGTCAATATTATCAGCCACTATTTCCACAGGATTGTTCTCGCCAGGCAGTGTTGCTTGAACTGTTACTTTTCTGGCATCTAGGTCGTCATGAAACACATAAACAGAGGGGTTTTCACCCAGCTCCATGTCTGTTTTAGTAGCCGCGTATAGTTGTTTTAGCTCATCACTGTAATAATCTTGACCTAAACATCTGATAGTTCCACGTTGCTGTAATTTATGTGAGGCCTGGGCTCTGGACACGTGGAAGCAATGTTGTAGCTGATCATATGTGAATGAAGGCATAGGCGTATCAATAATGGACTGATTCCATTTTTTGATAGGCGTATGGCCAGCCTGTTTATGGTGTTTGTGCATGTATTCTGTCAAAAATATATTCAGTAGCTTTGTAAAATCAGATACCTTTATATCCGCACGTTTAGCTAATGGAATTGTGTCGAGTGAGTTCGGGTTAGTACGTTTTCCTGAATAACTTTGAAATCCAATACTCGTCTCACCACTTTGCGTTTCAATCTTCATACCTGAAAAAAAGTGATCTCTTAATACGTTAAAAAATGACTCAATGAATGGCTTCTTAGCAGGTTGATTTGATGGTGTATAATGAATATTTAACTCAAGTCGCTCCGCAGCCTTTTTTATCAAACGATTATTAAACCCTGGGCCATTATCCATAATCAATGTAGTCGGTTTGCGTCCATTCATTGTAAGATTACTATCCGCCATAAATATTTGACGTAAAAGGTTAAGCCCACCGGCAGAGTTTTCAGGTTCAAAGCTAAGCACCACAGAGATAGGTGCGCGTGTGTATACGTCTATTGCTACATACAAAGAAATAGGCGGTGTCGGAAGGCCTGTTTTGTCGTCAATTAAACACATATTTAGCACAACACGGTCGCATTCAACGCGCTGCATTGCGTAATAGGTTTTTATTCGTTTACGTAGCGTTGTTAGTCGCTTATTGATTTCCGCTTGTGAAAGGCCTTTAAAATTAGCAAGTTTTTCGGCATCAGTAAGCTCTTGTAACCGGCGGTAAAAGGTGCGTTGTGATGCGATTTGAATCTCATTATTTTTCAAGCTAGCTTCTTGCGCTTCTCGTTTATAGTTACTGTAATATGCGCCTTTGAAAGCAGAGTTATTACACGAATAGACGGTAGCGATGTAGTGCTGTATGAAAGCCTCAGTGGCCGCATTTAGCCGTACAGGGCTATTGCGCTTCACTCCCGCAAGCGCCTCATCATTAAAATCTGATTGAACCCATACGCGCCAATGGCGACATACCGTTTTCCATTGCGGGTGTTTTGTGGCAATAGTTGCAGGATGTTGGCTCTCGACTCGTTTGATGAGCTCATCATATGTCTTCTTAGTTGTAGCAGGGTATCCTTCACTAACCAGTTCTTTCAAGATAGATTGATACATCAATCGTGATGTAACCGTTAACTTTTGATATTCTGTTAGTTCAATATGTGGATGCTGTGCGTTTCTTAATATAAAGCCTTTATCATCAATTGATTTCTCAAAGTCGTCTCGAGGTAATAGGCGCTTCTTAGTCTCTATACCATCACCGGAAAGGAGTATTGATGTACTGTCAACAAACGCAATAGATTCAACGTTACCGTACTTATTAGTCAAGTCAGTGCCCGTAGCATATCCGATCATTTGAGGTGACCTCGCATCAATGTAGTAGAGGCGTTTAACGGCTTCTCCATATCGAATTTATATACATTTGATGCAATTAGTCCATAAGCCTCTGACACTGGGTTTTTAGCTATACCCTCCAAGCATTCGATGAGTTGACCAAAGGTTAAATCTCCATCAGGCAGCATTGTTAATGGCAATGAATGCTCCGAGTAATACATTGTTATCAGATTCAGGTTCGCCATAAAGATAGTATTGAGCTTATCGACGATGATTAACCGTAAACCTATTTGTGCTTTTTTTCGGGTGTACTCATTAAAAAGATGAATTTTCGAGTGATACTCTTTATCAACCTGAGACTCATGATGAACTTCAATATATTCAGCGAAGCCAGAATGATATAGGACTAAGAAGTCGGGTGTATAGCGGTAAACTTTTTTGTCTATAGTCACTTCTATTTGCTCAGGCTGGGTGGCAAACAGCTTCACATTAGGGTCACATTCCAGTTTAAAAGCCAGGATCAGCTCCTGAAATGACTCGGGATTAAGTGCGCACTGATTTTTATGGGAGTAAAATCGTATAACAAATCGACCTCTGTGAACGTTAGCGTTCGTCTTTGTAACGGTCATAATTTTACCTCCCAAAAAATAAATGTCTTTACACTATAGATAATGGGTGATAAATTAAAAGGTTTATCTTTAGAATAGTTGTTCTTGGTAAGCATTTTTACATTATTCCTTTCGTCATAATTAGGCTTATCAATCCTTGGAGCCACTGAAAATTTTGTTTTATTTTCAAGGGTTAATCTCACTTTAAAATTCAAAAGTTAAGTTCAATGTTTTTTCTACGAGCAAATTATTTATTCTCAAAAAAAATTTATCTTTAAAGTACTGTGAAGGTTTCTCGAGTTGTTTTTACCTTATCCAAACCGATTTTATGTTTGTGTTTAACATGAAGTTGTTATGTTCAAGTAAAACACCCAAAGTGAAATTAGTATTCAGTGCTGCTCCTAAAAGCTTAAATTTAAAATTTCACACCTAGCCCCCAGCAAGGTTGATGCTTTTCAAAAGGCAGTCACTATGATTGCAGATATTACAGAAATAGAGAAGGTTAAACTGGTCAGATCTCTCGTTATCTTCTTTAAGTGTCTTTGATTTGGGTTTTAAAATTCATAAAATGCCAACGATATTAATTCTAGGTTAATTTAAGCATTTTTATTTTTTGTGTTTTTTAAGAAAAAAGAGGGGGTGTTCTTGTTTATTAAGTTAAGGTTAATGGAGGCTTAAATTTTTTTGTAAACAAGATGGAGTGACATATGAAACACAAGCCAGAAGGGTGGGTTGTTTTAACGTTTCAAACTATTGATAGCAAACCCTGCTATGTGTTGTTTTGTTCGTGGAAAAATGATGATGAATGGAGAGTAAGCTCAGGTTCAATGGTTCTACCTCACTTATCACCCTGTGGGAATTATTGGATTTGGCCTCAAATATCAGGCTCTGTATACGAGCTTCCCGTTGATGAAGAAAATGGCTATACCTTCTACACTGGCGCTGTATTAGATGAATTGTTAGTAAAAGGGTATCGCGATGGTACTAAGCTAAAGCGCATTGCACTTAAAGATATTATGGAAGATAAATAAGGCGATTATCGCCTTCTAATCTGTCTATTTTACTTTTAAAGGTCATGAGCTCTACATTACGGTAGATACCTAGGGGCTTTGGTAGGCAAAGATGAGAATCTGTATTATGTAAATATTGCTAGTTCTACATTAAAAGCTAATAAATGAATACATTAAAAGCTAATAAATGAATACAGTAAAAGCTAATAAATGAATACAGTAAAAGCTAATAAATGAATACAGTAAAAGCTAATAAATGAATAGAGTACAGGTATAACTAACGCGCACTCCCTTAGTAATCCAGCCTAATAAAATTTGGCTAATATTCAATAAGATTCTGTTTGCGTTGCCGAAGGAGTTGATATTCTGGCTTCATTAATCTTTAATAAGCACAAATATTACTTCACAAAGGATTACTTATGGGAAAGGAACTCGATATTTATAAATTACACAAACCAGATAGAACATACGATATAATTGACCTAGATAACGTATCGATGGCAGACCAAATTGCCGAAGAAAATAACCTCAGTTATAAAGAAGCAGTAATATTAGCCAAGATTGGCTTTCCAAGCGGCAAAACTAGAATAACGGATATAGTCAAAAACGGATTTAGCTGCAAGGTTGAAAAAGAAGCTTTAAAGCAAGCCTACGACGTAAACTTATTTACGAATTACCTTGTTTTGAACCAAAAAGCGTATATTGCCCTAGGGAACTATCTGCAAGTATACGGGGAGTTTATACCGCTTAGGTGTGATAAAGAGCTAATTTTATTTAATCCACTCGTTTTCGAAGAAGAAGACGAATCTCTTACTGAAAAGGCTTACCTGAATGGTATTGAGGATGGCCTCAAATCCTTATCATTTAAATCAGACAAAAATCTTGTTTTTAAATCATGCATGCAAGGTGGGACAGCACTTTATTGTAATGCTGCGTTTAAATCTCTGGTTAATGAAAATAGCTTAAGCGGACTTTCTTTTAACAGTGATTTAGTTAGCATTTTTGCTTAACAAGATAAGCGCGTAATGTATTCATTTAATAAGATCTAACCAAAACTGTCAGATTTGAACAAATAAAGTCAATCAAATCGAACAGACGCATTTATTCCATGAGCGGACAGTGATAACAACACCCAGCTAAGCCGCAGAAAAGGTGTTGATTGTTTTATAGCTGCCAGAAAATTAAGTATATAGGAGCCTCTTCACATAATTGTACACCCCAGCCTTTATTTCTATGTAGTTAGTGAATAAGCTAATCCGTAGTTAAGGCTAAAGAAAATGTAATTTTTTTGTCACTAACTTTCGCGCTTAATTGCGCATCAATTGCTTTACTAAGCGTCTTAGCGATTGATAGCCCTAATCCAAAGTTATCAATCGATGTTCTTGAAGTGTCTTTTTGCCATAATGGGTCAAATAATTGGTCTATATCGCTATCATTCAAAGGTTCATTAAGGGAATTAGTAACTGATAATATTAAGTTTTTATCCCTTACAACTCTCGTGGAGACTAAAATTTTTGAATCGAGTGGACTGTATTGTTTCGCGTTGTTAACTAAATTGCTAAAAATTGATTCAAGGGCAAACAAGTTGCTCATAATTGCTGGTGCATTTTCATCCAACTGCAAATTTACACGTGATAAATCATGGGTTTCCAGTATTCTGCTAATAACTTGATTTAAATCACAGGCATCTCGCTTGTTCAGCTTACCTCCCCCGTATTTATGTAATAGCAATAAATTTGAGACTATATTTTTAAGTCTCAGGCTTATCTTCAAAGCTTCAGGCTTAAAGTCATCATTGAGCTCTTTTTCATTTGGAAACCGTATGGAGACTTCTGCCATATTAATTAGTTCGGCAATGGGCGTTTTTATTTCATGGGCAATATCTGATGTGAGGCGCTTCTCTCTTAGGTAAAGTTGCCTGTTCTCTTTAATAAAGGCATTTAAACTTTCAACAATTGGCAAGAGCTCTTTAACTGGCTCTTTTATAAATATCTCTGAGCCTTCACTGATAATGCTTAACTGACTGATATCCTTATTTAATTGTACCAATGGCGCAAGTGATGTATCTATGGCCTTTCTGACAAACAATCGAATAAATACAATAACTGTAATCGTCGTGACTATAAAAATAACGTCAATCAACCAAAGTACAAAATCAACTTCCTCAGAGGATGCTGTATAAGCTAAAATCATTGACTCACCGTCTGTCTTTTTAGAGGTGTCAACTGATGCATTATCTTTTACTTGTGGTATAAAACGACTGTAAAAAATTCGGCCATCTCGACCATCAGGTAGTTGAATAGGTCGTATTTTTGATTCGCCAATTTCCAAGTTTTCAAATGGTAGGTTTTTAACCTCAAATAAATCTAAACTTTTTGAGCGGATGGAGGTACCTTCTTTGTTCCATATTTGAAAGTATTCGGGCTCAACTTCTCCTGCGAACTCAGGCATAAACTCACTGGAAAAATTATAGGAATAACCATTATCGGTCTTATTTACTAAGGTCTTTAACATACCTGCTTTAGATTGCAGGCTGCGATCAAACTCATTGTCTATCCAGCTATCAACAGCAATATCAGTGGCCAACAATATGCATAAAACTAACCCTGTTATAGTTACTGAGAGAGTAATTACTAGTTTACTGCGAATAGATTTCATCATTGCCCTTGCACAATATAACCAAAGCCACGTTTGGTTTGAATTGGTAGCTCTCCCCCTGCAACTCTTACTTTTTTACGAGCAGATGATAAATGGGCTTCAATCGAGTTTTTCGATATTAAATCATACTGTCCTGCAAGATAGGTACTTAGCTTTTCCGCACTAAACACTTTATTTTGATTGCTAAATAAACATTCGACAATTTTGTACTCGTTGGGTGTTAAATCAATAACGTTGTCAGAAACTTTTAGCAGTTTTAACTGTAAATTCAGGGCTAAATTATCAATAACTATAATATCACTGACCATTTTTAGTCCACCACGACGCATTAAATTTAAGAGTCGAGCGTGAAGTTCATCAAATGAAAAAGGTTTAGTGAGGTAATCATCCGCTCCGGTTAGAAGCCCTAAAACGCGGTCTTCAGGTTCTTGCTTTGCGGATAAAATTAAAACTTTAGTATCAAGCTGTTTTGTTCTTATGGTTTGCAGTACAGTGATGCCATCGATACTAGGTAGCATAATATCAAGTATTACAAGCTCATATTCACCTGTCATTGCCATACTCAACCCTTGTGAGCCATCACCGGTTTCATCCACCGCAAAGCCCAAATTTGTTAAGCCAACCCGTAAACTACGTCGCAGTGACCCTGAATCTTCAATTATTAATAACTTCATGTTCTATTTGTTCACCTGAAAATACATCTTAATCACTAGGTTACGCTATATAACTTAAGTTTTACTTAAGGCTTCCTTAAGTTTTTATAGTATAGCCATTATTAAGTTTATCATCAGGATTTCTTAAGTTTCGATTTTTAGTATTGCTGCAATTTTTAAAGACGAGTACAACTATGTCAGCAAATACTTCCGTTTTAAAACCCTTGTTACGTTTTACACTTATATTGTTATCAATCTTTATAACTTCCCGAATTGGGCTATTGATATGGCAACATTCAAGATTAAATGATGGTGATATTTGGCCAGTCATTTCAGGTGCTATCAAAATAGACTTAAGTAGCGTTGGATACTTAGCAACTATTGGAGTGCTGATATTGATGCTGCATGTAATTGCACGCTCTAAAACAAAGCTATTCCAGCGCATGTTTTCGCTTTACGGTAGCATTATTGCGACTGTTGTTGTTATTTTAGAAACATCAACAGCTGCATTCATCACTCAATATGATGTAAGGCCTAACCGGTTATATATTGAATATCTTGATTACCCACAAGAAGTATTCTCGATGCTAATTCATGGTCACCTTTTAGCAATGCTAAGTACATTACTTGTGGCGACAATAACAAGTATTTACAGCTATCGCCTTTTATATAGAGCATTCACAAAACCACAAGTACAGCCACTGAAAAAAGTAGCTAATTTATCTATTCTTATGGGTGTTTTAATACTTTGTTTCCTTGCTGCCAGAGGTACATTGAGCCACCGGCCACTTAACCCTGCATTAGTCTATTTTTCTCAAGATTCACTAGTAAATTCACTTGTTCTTAACTCCACTTACAGTGTTGCGTTTGCGCTGAAAAACATGGGTAACGAAAAAAGTGCTAGCAATTTGTATGGCACAATGCCTCATCAGCAAGTTATAGATATAGTCAAAAAGGCTTCTTATCGTAAGCAGTTTGTCACCGGAAATATTCCGACCTTGGCACACAACAAACCTTTTGTTTCTGGAGTTAAAAAAAACTTAGTAATTATACTTGAGGAAAGTTTAGGTGCCCGATTTGTTGGACAACTTGGTGGGTTAGGTATAACTCCTGAACTTGATGAGCTATATCAACAAGGGTGGGGGTTTGACAACCTTTATGCTACGGGAACGCGCTCCGTGAGAGGTATTGAAGCAATTACCACTGGCTTTATGCCATCTCCATCTCGCTCGGTAGTTAAACTATCTAAATCCCAGCATAACTTTTTTTCATTAGCTGATGTATTGAGTCAACAAGGTTATATTACCCAATTTATCTACGGCGGTGAAAGTCATTTTGACAATATGAAAAGCTTTTTCCTAGGAAACGGATTTAACGATATTGTTGACATCAACCACATTGAAAACCCTCAGTTTATCTCATCTTGGGGCGCGAGTGATGAGGACTTATTCCAACAAGCAGATAAGGAACTGACTAAACTAAGTAATGCGGCAGTGCCATTTTTTAGTCTTGTATTTACTTCGAGCAATCACGATCCATTTGACATCCCACAAGGTAAGGTATCGCTACCTGAAGGGTATAGCCCTGAAAACTATAAACGTGATCTTGCAATTAAGTATGCAGATTACGCACTAGGGAAGTTTATAAATAAAGCAAAAACACAATCGTACTGGAAAAACACCGTATTTTTGGTTGTGGCAGACCATGATGTGCGTGTTTTTGGCTCTGAGCCCGTCCCTTTAAAGTCTTTTCACATACCTGCGGTTATTTTAAACAGCGATATGAAGGCTAAACGCGACTCAAGACTTGTTAGTCAAATTGACCTACCAGTTACTTTGTTGTCACTTTTAGGAATTGAACAAGCAACTCCAATGGTGGGCTTTGATCTCACCAAAAATTATCCAGTTGAACGCGTGATGATGCAGTACTACGACAATTTTGCATACCTAGAAAATGATCGCGCTGTCATCCTAATGCCAAATCAACAAACTAGCTATTGGCGCTATAACAAAAAAACCAAAATACAAAAAAGAAATAAACCGGAAAACGCAGATAAAACGTTAGCTGAAAAAGCACTCGCTCATGTGTTATTTAGCAACTTAGCTTACACAGAGCAGCTTTATCGTTTAGCTGATAAAAATAGCGATAAGGAATAATTATGAAAAATGCTTTTAAAATTTTTAACATTTCGTCTTGGCATGTAAGTTATAGTCATTTCGTTTGCTTAGTTTCGATGTATATTGTTATCGTATTTAATGGCTTGTTTTTATACAACACCTTTATTGCTGCAACACAGCCAGGCCATATAAATTGGCTTTTTATCACGTCTATTCCTTTAATGCTTTTCTCATTGACTATTTTAGTTTTGAGTTGGTTGTCCTTAGTTACTTTTGTTAAACCCGTACTTTTATTTAGCGTTTTACTTTGCTCATTATTGTTTTATTCAACACTTAATTATGGCGTTATTTTTGACAAAAGCATGTTACAAAATATTGTTGAGACAAACTCAGGTGAAGCATTTTCATATTTAAATTTTCAGCTTGTAATATTTGTAGTTTTATTAGGAATTGTACCTACTTACTTATTTTCCAAGTTCATAATTATTGGTAGTTTTAGAGTACGTTTAAAGAGCTTTGTGAAGCTAAATCTATTTGCTTTGCTTTGTTGTGCTTTAATAGCAGCAACCTTTTATAAAGAGTACGCTTCTGTAGGGCGTAATAACCGACAGCTTACAAGCTATATCACCCCGTTTGCTTTTTATACAGCGGGTTATAAATATTTGAGAGATAATTACTTTTACCCCCCCCTACCTTTTAAGGTACTTGATAATTTACCAGCTTTAGAAAATAAAACGACCACCTCGCTAACAGTAATGGTTGTAGGAGAAACTGCTCGGGCTGCTAACTTTTCACTGCAAGGCTATAGTAGAGCAACGAATGCTTATACCTCTAAGCTAGGCGTGAAATATTTTAGTGATGTTTCATCATGTGGAACGGCAACGGCTATCTCCGTGCCCTGTATGTTTTCACGGCTTAATCGCAAAGAATATGATTCGCGCCTTGCTAATAGTCAAGAAAATGTCCTAGACATTATCCAGCGTAGTGGTGTTGAAGTGACATGGATTGATAATAATAGCAGCTGTAAAGGAGTGTGTGCTCGCGTCAAATCAGAAAACATTGAGCCGAACAAAAAGCACTCGCTCTGTGACGGTGATTACTGTTTTGATGAAATATTAGTCTCGAAATTCAAAGACAGAATAGCTAAAAGTAACGTTAAGCATAAATTGATTATTCTACATATGATAGGTTCACATGGGCCAACTTATTATCGTCGTTACCCTGAACACGCAAGTTTGTTTAAACCTGACTGCGATCGAAGCGATATTCAGAACTGTACTACAACAGAGCTAACAAACACATATGATAACACTATTGCATACACAGACAGGGTATTGAGCGAATTAATAAAAGTATTACAAGAAAGTAACGAAACGGAAAAATCACTCTTGTATGTGTCAGATCACGGTGAGTCACTTGGTGAAAAAGGCTTATACCTTCATGGGTTTCCTTATGCACTAGCACCAACCGAGCAAACTCATATCCCAATGATTTTTTGGAGTAATAAGCTTACTGACTCTGAATTCAATCGCTGTGTTGAGTTGCAACACTCAAAAACATTTTCACACGACAATATTTTTGACACTTTGCTTGGATTAACTCATGTAAATAGCAACCAATACCAACCTATATACGATATTTTTAACGCCTGTAAGGCCGAAGCCTACAATGAGGGAATTCCCAATGCAGTTTGATAATGTAAATAAGCCGTCAGGTATTAATCGAGTATTTTTAGCTTTTAAAAATTCACAGCGTGCATTTAAATGGCTTGCCAAAAATGAAGCTGCTTTTAAACAAGAGCTTTTATTACTTGCTTTATCGCTAACTATTATTTCTATTTGGCAGATAGGTATTTACGAAAAGGTCATGCTCCTAATCTCTGTTTTATTTGTGATATTCGCAGAGATTGTTAATACAGCAATAGAAGCAACAATAGACAGAGTTGGCTTAGAAATTCATCCATTGTCTGGTCTCGCTAAAGATTTAGGCTCCGCAGCAGTACTAATTGCTCTATTGATATGTTCAGTCGTCTGGGTTGCTGTATTTATAAACTATATTGGTTATTTTTAAAATTTATCCAATCTCAATGACCGCTGATCGCTCAAATAAGGCCCCGAAAAATGGCTCATATAGCTATCTAGGTTAACGCTTTTAAAAACAGAAGTATATTTCCGATAACTACCTTTGAATTCCTGTAAACGGAAGTTTGCTTCCGAAATATAGCAATATTGGGTTAGAAACCGGAAGTTTACTTCCGTTTTGTACTTTAAGATTATAAGTTGGTATCTAATGAAAGCTCGGCAGTCCAACTCTTTTCTGCCCCAAGACGAGTTAACGTAAATGCTCTAAGGGCAGCTTTTAGTGAAAACCAGTCATTGTAGTTCGAGCAATTTTACTTCGTATTGATATACTAATGTCATGATTAAAGTTGATTTTATGGTTGGACGATGAAAACAATAGGCAAGTTGGCTAAAGAACTTGATATAGGCGTAGAAACTATACGGTTTTATGAGCGGGAAGGCTTGATAAAACAGCCTCAAAAACCTCAAAATGGTTATCGTGTCTATGACGACTCAATCACCAAACAATTACAATTCATCTGTAAGGCCAAAGCACTTGGCTTTACTCTAAAAGAAGTGGCTTCATTGATGTCAATGGATGGCGATTGTGCCAAAGTAGAATCCCTAGGCTTGCTGAAATTGAACGTAATTCAAAATAAGATAGCTGACCTTCAACGCTTAGAAGTCGTCATAAAAGAAATGACTAATTCATGCCGCAACAATAACGATCAATCCCACTGCCCAATAATCGATTCGCTAAAATAGTATTGACTCCGTACCTACCTACGGAGTTCATACTCAAATCATTCAAATAATGTTAGACGTTAAAAATGATTAATAAGATTTTAGATAAAGTTAGCTCAGGTGGTGTTTGGCTTGCGGCTCTTAGTTGTACGGGGTGCTTCCCCGCACTCGGCTCGTTAGCATCAGCATTAGGATTAGGCTTTCTCTCTCACTTTGAGGGAATTGCTGTAAATACCTTGTTACCTATATTTGCAACTCTGGCATTGTTGGTAAATTTGTATAACTGGTATAAAAACCAAAATCATGCGAGAGGTATTCTTGGGGTTATTGGCCCTATAGCGGTTTTGTTAACCCTCTATCCACTATGGCAATACGAATGGAGCACTTATTTGTTTTATGTAGGTATTTGTTTGATGATTGTAATGTCCGTATTAGACATTGTTAAACCTTTGAAGGAGCAAACATGCAAAGTATAGAGTTAAATTCTACCATTACTTGCCCTGAGTGTGGCTTCAGTAAAACTGAAGAAATGCCAACCAACGCTTGCCAGTGGTATTATGAATGTGAATCTTGCAAAGTTCTCCTAAAGCCTTTGAAAGGCGATTGTTGCGTATATTGCTCTTATGGAACAGTGAAATGCCCGCCAATTCAAGAAGGTCAAAGTTGTTGCGATAGCTAAATGACAGTCTATTAATGGCAATGAGAAGGCATAAAAAGAAATAGTGAAATGTCAGCAATCGTATCATTGCAGCCTTTATCACTAAGTCACTCAAGGGCTGCTTTTGGCACAGAGCCGTCCTTCAGCTCTAACTCATTTTTGTCCAAAAACGAGTTTACCCGACCCTCCGCTTTTCGCTCAAATAAGACCCCGAAAAATGGCTCATATAGCTATCTAGGCCAACGCTTTCAAAAACAGAAGTATATTTCCGATAACTACCTTTGAATTCCTATAAACGGAAGTTTGCTTCCGAAATATAGCAATATTGGGTTAGAAACCGGAAGTTTACTTCCGTTTTGTACTTTAAGTTTATAAACCGGTGTTTAATGAAAGCTGGGAAGTCTAGAGGTACAAGCAAACATTGGGTTATTAAATTTAATAATTAGCTTTTAGCTAAATTTAGAAAAACTTTAAAGCTGGTAGTTTGATTATTTGAACTGACCTCTATATTTCCACCGTTTGCTTGCGCTAGAGCTTTAACTATTGCAAGCCCTAAACCAGCTCCATCGCTGTGTCGTTGGCGCGATTTATCGGGTCGATAAAAGCGGTCAAATAAATAAGGTAAATGCTCAGAAGGTATTCTCTCCCCAGTATTAATCACTGAAATACATATTTTTTCAGCGGTAAATATTTCACTATTTACTGTGATTGATGAGCCTTTTGGGGCATACCTTATTGCATTGGATAGGAGGTTTGATAATAATTGGCGAAAGTGTAATTTGTCACAATAAAAACAAAGGTTTTGACCTTTTTTCTTAAATGTAATCAATGAGTCTTCAGCCAAAGCATCAAAGTACTCAAATAATGCTTCAATTTCATCATGGCTTTTTAGAGTATTTTGAACGGGTTTAACCAGTCCATTCTGAGTTTTTGCAAGCCAAAGCATATCACTAACCATCTTAGTTAGTCGTTCCAGCTCTTCTAGATTAGAAAACAATAATTCTTGATACTCTAACAACTGTCTTTTTTTAGATAAACCAACCTGTGTTTGAGTGATTATATTTGTTAGTGGAGTACGTAACTCATGCGCAATATCACTAGAGAAATTTGATAAACGAATAAATTCACCTTGGAGCCTGTCGAGCATCGAGTTAAACGACTGCACCATATTAACAAGCTCAATAGGCACTTTATTTTCATCAAGCCTTACATCCATCTTATTAGTTTGGATGTCATGCATTTTCTGACTCAAACCTCGTAAAGGGTTCAATCCTTGATGTATAGCAAACCAAGCCACCAATAAAATGAGTACCGCAGAGCCAAACATAATAGCCCAAAGACTTTGTTGAAATTGATTGAGAAAGTGTAAATGAAAGCTCATGTCTATCGCTGTAGTAATTTTGTATTGCTGTTGCCCAGTACTTAAATTACTCACCAGAGCTCGGTAGGTGTGGGTATCATTTTGCCATGAGGTAATGTTGTTACGGTTAAAGCCAGCTGAAGCATTAGCACTCATTACAAAATCACTAAAATCTCGTTCAGAACTTTGAAAAATGAGCTCTCCTTTTGCGGTATTTACCTGATAGTAAACACCGTGATGACCCGCTACAGCGTTAGATAATTCATTTTTAAGTTTCAGGTTTGATTTATACTGTTGTCTTAAAACTAATTCAATAGATTGATTAATAACATGCAGTTCACTACTATCTTGCTGGAAAAAATGATGTTTTATCGAACTATTTATTAAGGTGGCAACTAAAGTTAAGCACGCAATAACGGTTACAGCGACAAACAACACAACACGCATCGTAAGTGATAAAGGCCGTGACTTAATAGCCATCAGTTTCAACCTCTAATTTATAGCCCATACCACGAACCGTATGAATTAATTTAACAGTAAAGTCATCATCAACTTTTGCTCTTAGCCTACGAATGGCAACATCAATCACATTGGTGTCGCTATCAAAATTCATATCCCATACTTGAGAAGCAATTAACGAACGTGGCAGTACTTCACCTTCGCGCCGTAACAATAGTTCAAGTAAGCTAAACTCTTTATTACTCAATAAAATACGCTTGCCTGCACGTTGTATTTTTCGCTTTGGAATATCCATTTCTAAATCAGCAACTATCAGTATATCGTCAACTGTTTGTACTACACCACGGCGAATAAGAGTGCGTACTCTTGCTAAAACTTCAGCAAAAGCAAAAGGCTTTATTAAATAGTCATCAGCACCAAGTTCGAGCCCCTTTACTCTATCGTCTATACTATCGCGAGCAGATAAAAATAGTACTGGGGTTTTGTTATCTGCTTCACGTAGCGACTGTAAAATTTTCCAACCGGATACGTCAGGTAACATGACATCAAGTATTATTACATCAAATAAGTCGGTCATTGCTAGGTGATGACCGTCAAGTCCATTGCGCGCCAAAGAAACCTGAAAACCAGCTTCACTTAGTCCCTGTTTTAAATAATCTCCTGTCTTTGATTCATCTTCAACAACTAATAAGCGCATACAATTCCTTCATTAAAGTCCTAACAACTACCTCTGCAAATATTATGCAGTATCTGTCACTACAGCAACATGACACCAACATTACAACTTTGTAATGTTCGCGTCATGTTTAAGACAGGTCTATTTTCTATACTCAATACATATTCTGGTATGAAGGAGTAAGGAAATGGGGTTTAAAAAGTCATCACAACAGGTTAGCACACCACGAAGACGATTTGTTCAAGGCTTAATTGCAGGAGGTGTACTTGCTGCTTTTCCGAGTGTATTACATGCTGCATCATCTTTAGTAGCAGGAACAATAACAGGCACTGTGCCCGAACTTAGCGGCAAAGTAATTGATCTGGTTATAGATGAATCGCCGGTTAACTTTACTGGCGTAGTACGTATGGCGACAACTATCAATGGCTCTATACCCGCCCCTACCTTGCGCCTCAAAGAAGGCGATGACGTTACTATTAGAGTAACAAATAAGTTATCAGTACCGAGTTCAATTCATTGGCATGGCATTATTTTACCGTATCAAATGGATGGCGTACCTGGTATCAGTTTTAAAGGCATTATGCCTGGCGAAACCTTTGTTTATAAATTTAAATTACAACAAAGCGGTACATATTGGTATCACTCACATAGTGGCTTTCAAGAAATGACTGGCATGTACGGTGTATTAATTATTGAACCGCGAGAAAAAGATATTATTAGTGCAGATAACGAGCATGTTATTCAATTATCTGATTGGACTGATGATGACCCAATGGCGCTGTTCCGCAAATTAAAAATACAGAGTGATGTATTTAACTTCAATCAGCCCACTGTTCCAGAATTTTTTGATGACGTTTCAAATAGCGGTGTTTCGAATGCTTTGCAACGCCGCAAAATGTGGAATCAAATGAGAATGAATCCTACAGATTTAGCTGACTTATCTGCATCAGCAATGACCTTTTTAATGAACGGTAGTACGCCAATGTCAAATTGGCGAGGAATGTTTAAAGTTGGAGAAAAAGTAAGACTTAGGTTTATTAATGGCTCAAGCAATACTTTTTTTGACGTTCGTATTCCCGAACTAAAACTAACAGTTGTACAAGCTGATGGGCAAAACGTTGAACCAGTGACAGTTGATGAATTTAGATTCGGCCCTGGTGAGACCTACGACGTAATTGTTGAGCCTAAAAATGATGCCTATACGATTTTTGCTCAAAGTATGGATCGCTCTGGTTACGCAAAAGGAACTTTATCAAGCTCGCCTAATATTGATGCGCCAGTACCTGCACTTGACCCTGTTGAATGGTTAACGATGACCGATATGATGGGCAATATGACCCACGGCGGTGAGCATTCTGCAATGGCAGGTATGGCAGGTATGGCTGGCATGTCAGGTATGAACTCTAAAGAAATGGATCATAGCGCTATGGAGCACGGTGCAATGGCGATGGATCATAGCAAACATGGTATGTCTGAAAACCCATTGGCAGTTGCCAGCCCTAAAGTGCGTCATGCCAAAACGGAGTATGGAGCTTCAGTTGATATGCGCGTTGATATGCCTAGAACAAATCTTGATGATCCTGGTATTGGTTTACGTAAAAATGGTCGCCGTGTTTTAACACTTGCAGATTTACACTCACTTGAAGGGATCACTAACCAGCAAGAGCCAGAAGCTGAAATTGAGTTGCATTTAACCGGAAATATGGAACGTTATAGCTGGTCATTTGATGGCTTAGAATTTGGTAAAAGCACGCCAGTGCATATGAAGCATAACCAACGTTTAAGAGTTATTTTACAAAACGATACCATGATGACGCACCCTATGCATCTGCATGGTATGTGGAGTGATTTAGAAAATGAGCAAGGTGATGTGCAAGTGCGACGTCATACAATACCTGTTCAACCCGCACAAAGAATCAGCTTTTTAACCACCCCTCACGATGTAGGGCGCTGGGCTTGGCATTGCCATTTATTATTCCATATGGATGCCGGCATGTTTAGAGAGGTAGTCGTATCATGAAACAATTAAAACTATCTAAATCATTTAGTTTATTAATGTTAACTGGGGCTTCATTAATTAGTTTCCCTTTATTAGCGCAAAGTGAAATGGCACAAATGAATAGCGCTAAGATGCAACCACAAGGAGGAAGTGCACCTAAAGATGCAAGAGACCCCCATGCTTACTCTGCGGGAACAACTTTAACAGAAGGCCCATATGCGCTTGAGGGCAATGAGCGATTAACACTCGCTGATGAGCATCCATTTTACGCATTACTAGGCGATCGTCTTGAATATAACGAGCAAGCAAACGCAGGTGTATTTGACTTACAAGCATGGTACGGCACTACCTTTGATCGATTGGTAATTAAAACCGAGGGTGATTTCAGCGAAGGAAGTATTGAAGAAAACCAAACCGATATTTTATGGGGTCATGCCGTATCAGCATATTGGGATACTCAAGCAGGTGTTCGTCTTGATTACAATAAAGAAGGTGAAAATCGGCAATGGTTGGCTTTTGGCTTACAAGGTTTAGCCCCTTATTGGTTTGAACTTGATATGACAGCATACGTAGGTGAGCGAGGCAATACCGCATTTACGTTAGAGGCAGAGTACGAACTACTACTCACGCAAAAGCTAATTATACAACCGCGAGCCGAAATTACACTTTATGGCAAAAACGATAAACAAAACGAGCTTGGAAGTGGCCTATCAAGCAGCGCGATTGGCTTTAGGGTTCGTTATGAATTTACACGCCAGTTTGCGCCCTATATTGGCGTTGAATGGAGCAATAAATTTGGCAATACCGCCGACTATGCCACATCAAGTGGACAAAGTAGCAACAACACCGCATTTGTTGCGGGTATTAAATTTTGGTTTTAATCATTTTAAATAAGAGGTAATTATGAAGTTTTTTAACTCTGCAGTAGCCATTTTAGGTTTAGTGCTTACATTTTCCGCATCAGCGCATATATCACTCAAGCAATCAATACCTGCACAAGAAGCCATGTTAATGCAAGGACCAGAGGAACTTTCGTTAATTTTTAGTGGTGAAGTAAGGCTAGCAAAAGTCATCATCAAAGATGAAAAAAATAAAACAATAAACTTTGATTTCAAACCCAGCGCCACCCCAAGCACAGACTTTAATTGGTCATTACCGAGCCTAGCCCAAGGCACTTACACGGTTAAATGGACAGCACTGGGTGGTGATGGACATAAAATGACTGGCACGTTTAGATTTATGGTACATAAAAATGAATCGCATAAGATGATGCAAGAACAATCTAATACCCACAGCAAACATAATCATTAAGTAGCAACATCATGCAATTAAGTGAATGGTCAGTGCTCTTACTATTATTAAAACTAGCAAGCTATATAGCAATTGTAGGGCTTGCGGGCACTTTATTAATGCGCTTTATGTGTGGCAACAGCAATGTTGCAGAGCATCACTTAATTAGCTTTCATCAGTTCTTAAAACGTTGGCAAATTACGTGTGTAGTTACAGGTAGTATTGCTGCACTTTTACAAGTACCTATAGAAGCTGGAGCAATGGCTGAATCAGGCTTTATGGGAATGTTTGACCCCTTTATGCTTGAAATTGTTTGGCAATCAGTCATAGGTGACCAAGCAAGGTTTAGAATACCAGCGCTTATTATTGCTCTAATTAGCGCATGTATGTGGAATGTGGAATCAGATGATAACGTAGCAGGTTATAAAAACGGTGCCGTTATACTCATCATGCTTGGGTTTATCGCTTATAGCTTCACTTTTACTGGGCACAGTGCAAACGAAAATGGGTTAGTGAAAAGTATTTTAACCTTTCACCTTATTGCCATAGCGAGCTGGTTAGGGTCATTGTGGCCGCTTTACAAAAGCTGCACTTTACTACCTACCAGTGAAGTAAAGCGGTTAATGCATTACTTTGGTCAACTCGCTATTGTTATTGTATTTGTACTACTTATTTCGGGCTTAACTCTGCTCCTGCGGTACCTAGAGTCATTTTCTGCATTGTTTACATCAGATTATGGGCAACTAATTTTATTAAAGCTGTTACTCGTCAGCGCGATGCTGTTCCTAGGTGCATGGCATAAGCTTTTTTTAGTCCCGCAAATCACTCAACAACACCATATAAGTATATTAAAACGCTCGATTACTGTTGAAATAGTAATTGCCCTGTTTGTACTTATTACAACAAGTGTATTTACCACACTTGTTGGTCCGCCTATTTAACGATTAATAAAAAGGGAAACGTATGTTAATTAAATCCTTTAATTTAAAAATTTTATTGCTACTAATTTTTAGCACTGTTAGTTCTTTTACTGTTAGTGCACATGACGATGAAAAATATTCAAAAAAAGGCAAGGCCTTTGTCAATGTTGATAGCGAGGCTGCAAAAACAGTCAGCCTATTTCATGCATCTCTAAAACAAGGCAATCGCGAAGCTGCACGTAAATTACTGGCCGACGATGTCATCATTTTTGAAGGCGGAAGTGTTGAGCGTTCTGCAGATGAATACGCGAAACATCATATGATAGCGGATATGAAATTCTTAAGTGCTGTTAATAGTGAACTACTAGAGCATCAAGTTTACACAAATGGAGACATAGCTTACTCAATTTCAAGAAGTAAAACTCAAGGAAAGTACAAAGGAAAAGATATTAAGTCTATGGGAATGGAATCAATCACATTAAAAAACACCGATACAGGTTGGAAAATCACTCATATTCATTGGTCAAATTAAGGAGTTAACAATGCGAGTAATCTACATTACCTCAGCGTTATTTTTATCATTAACTATGTCATTTTCGGCGATAAGTATCGAAAAACAACATAAAGCATTAATAACTTATGAGAATTCAGAAAAACCTAAAATTGAGCTTACCGTTTATAAAAGTAAAAATTGTGGATGTTGTAATAAGTGGATTGCTCATTTGAGCGAAAACAATATTCAAACAAAAGCAATTAACGTCAATGACATGGGGACGATTAAATCTCAGTATCAAATAAAACCAAATATGCGGTCATGCCATACAGCCGTTTCAGCCGATGGATTTGTATTTGAAGGTCATGTTCCCGCCAAACATATAAAACAGTTTTTAGCTGAACAACATCCTGAAAAGACGATAGGGCTCTCTGTTCCCTCTATGCCTGCTGGTACGCCAGGTATGGAAATAGGCGATCGCTTTTATAAATATAATATTGAAATGCTTACGCACGATTTACAGCAGAATACTTATAAGCATATTAGCAAATACGCTGAGCAGTTTTAACACTTATGGCACAACTCTTGATGTAATATTAAACATTGATTCAATGATTAAATATATAGTGGGTTTACGCCTAATAACCTGTAAGAATTACCCATTGGTATAAATGATATACAAAGTAAATGATAGAAAGGAGCCATCTAATGTCGCAGTATTTAAAGTTTTTCTTAATGATAGCCACATCAACATTAGTCATGTTTGTACTGATGTATTTGAATACTTATCAGCTAAGTCATGTTTTTTTTAGTGAAACTCGTACTTATATGGCGCTTTATATGGGAGCCACGATGGCAGTGATAATGCTACTTTTCATGCTCAATATGTATAAAGATAAAAAGAAAAATATAACAGTACTCATTGCTAGTGTTACCGTATTTGCGGGAAGTTTATTTTTAGTTCGATCACAAGCGACTGTTGATGATAGCTCATGGATGTCGGCGATGATCCCACATCATTCAATTGCAATACTCACCAGTGAAAGGGCAAAAATCAAAGATAAGCGAGTCCAAGAGCTTGCAACAAATATTATTGAGGCACAGCGTCGTGAGATTAAAGAAATGCAGTGGTTACTAAAGGATATAGAGAAAAATGGCCTAGCAGAAACTCAGGAGCAAGCACAATCTAGGACAGTACCGGATTTTAATGCTAAGTAAAATTTTATACCAATACATAAAAGGGAGCTAAACATGAGTAAATCAGCCCAACTTTTTAGAATGGCCACAGATGAGCATATTTGCCCGTTTGGTTTAAAATCAAAAGACCTACTAGAGCGAGAGGGATATACAGTTGATGATCAGCTATTAACTTCTCGAGAGCAAACAGATGAATTTAAAAAACAACACAGTGTAGAAACTACACCTCAAACATTTATTGATAATAAACGTATAGGTGGCTATGACGACTTACGCGATTACTTTGATAAGCCAAAAGCTGGGCAAGAAGGTACAACTTACACGCCCGTGATTGCGATTTTTTCGGTTAGTTTTTTGCTTAGTGTGGCATTTAGTTTTGCAGCGAATAATAGCTTATTATCAATGCAAACCGCTGAACTATTTGTAGCCCTAACAATGGCAGTGTTAGCAATACAAAAGCTTCAAGACTTATTTAGCTTTACTAATTCATTTATAACCTATGACTTAGTCGCTATGAAAGTAGTCAGGTACGCCTATGTTTACCCATTTTTAGAAGCATTTGTTGGCATTGGAATGATAGCCGGATTACCAGCCTATATTATTGCCCCTATTTCATTGTTCATAGGTGGGGTTGGTGCTGTTTCAGTGATAAAAGCAGTCTATATAGATAAACGAGAGTTAAAATGTGCGTGTGTAGGCGGTGACAGTAACGTACCACTAGGGTTTATCTCCCTAACAGAAAACCTGTTTATGATCGCTGCCGGTATTTGGATGTTTATTAAGTAAACAACAGCTTTAATTTAAAAACATAATGGTGTACTAGTCAAGTTGTACCAGCTCATATCTGATCTTACAGTTTAAGTGAATACGTTTAGACTTCATCAGGCAGACTGCTATGAGCGAATTGCAGACGGTCGAATTAGTTGCCTTCTCCTAGCTTGCAAGGTAGCCTGTAAAGCATTCATAAAAACATGGACGCACTATGAAAGCTTTCTTTTTCATTTTTCTATTTGTCTTTTCTATTAGCTGTCTCGCTGTTGTAAAAAGGCATGATATTCCCCCTGAGAATTATGTGTCGAAAGAAGCTCCTAACTTCTTAGTGGATATGCCTCATGAAGGGCATGGCGCTTTAATTAACCCAAGGTGGGTTGTAACTGTCGCGAATACCATTTTTTATAATTATATTGGTAAAAGTTTAAGGATTGGATCAAATACATATCAAATTGAAAAAGTGTACATACATCCTGAATTTGAAAAACCTAGCGAAAGTTTGTTGAAAGGAAATTTAGCGCCTTTAATGAGTTTTTTTAAAGCAAGAAGTGATATTGCATTAATCAAATTAACTTCGCCTGTGAGCGATGTATTACCGATTACTCTTTACACAAACACAAAAGAACAAGGAAAAACAGTTACAGTTTTTGGTAGAGGTGCCACAGGTAATGGGCTTATTGGCGAAGAGTCTGAGACTAAATCTTTGAAACAGCTGAATCACTTCCAAAATATTATCGAAAATGCAGAAACTAATTGGCTGACATTCAGGTTTGATAAGGCACCTAATGGATTACCTCTAGAGGGAATGCACGCTTCAGGTGATAGTGGTGGAGCCTCTGTCATTTATCAGGGTGGTATACCCTTTCTTGTAGGGCTTTCAAGTTGGCAATTAGCGCATGGCGATATTTCTGATTTTAAGGGTGGGTTATATGGTACAACTGCATATCAAGTGAGAATTTCCAATTATAGTAAGTGGATTAAGGATGTATTAGCTAGCGAACCAAAAACTGTCAATTAGCGTCTGTTTTGGGACTGTAATGAAGTTCGACCTAGAGCGAGAAGCGGACGGTCGTTTAAGCTCGTTCTTGGACAATTTTGAGTTACATAGGTTGTTAAATTAACTCAGTTAGAATTAGGTGATGTATTGAATAAGCGGCTCGCCACGGCGGACTTTCTGGCAGTGTGGATGATGTGCAACGCAAGCAAACTCTGTTGGTTATGACGGGTTTCATAGGGTAAGCTAGTACATAACCTACTGACTGAGAAATATTTATGGACACAATAAAGAGCAAAGCTAGAAGGCAACCTCCATACAAATCCATTTGGTTTTGGGTGTTGCCATTTTTCACTCTAATTGTAGTGTTGACATTGGTCTCTATGGCTCAAAATGTCTCTGGCTTCTCTGAGGGGCTAAAACATACATTAGAAACCTATCGGATACCGCTGGCTTCTGTTGTTTTTTGTGTTACGACATTAATTCAATGGTTGATAGCTCACAACTCAAATAAGCCATCCGAATTAGAGGAGCAGCAAGTAATAAATAGACACCTTAGAGATGAGTATGATGTTAGTGAGCGTCTTTTAATTAAGCAGTTTGGTAAATTATCCTCTGACCGTGCATTTACTTTTATTTCAACAGATGACTTGCCAGCAATTCACTCAAAGGTGTATGCGGAAGACCGTCTAATTAAACGTGGTAAACTAAGTGTCTGTGATGAAGCGATACGAGCCATTGACTACTACTTTCGGAATACCGAAAGGCTACTAGAAGAAGCTCTAAACCTATTGCAAAACGAAGAAGCCAAAGAAACGCCGAACAGGCACATCAAAGAAAGTCTGATCATCCAGCTAATTCAGTATTTAAATCAATGTGCACTAACACTGCATTATGAAATTGGGATGAGGGTGATTAATTTGGATAGCTCAGATATAAATACCTACCGAGATGCTTTTTTCGAAACACTCCATCTAACAAACTTCTTAGGTGGAGAGTTATCCCCCATAGTGAATCAAGTGGTTGAAACCCCATCAACTGAAAAATCCAACTCACAAGAGGATATACTGAACATGTTTGTTGCTGCCCATGAAATAGCGGAGAGTTTAGTGACCAGTAGTGAAGGGGCTACATTTGGTGGCCTGTATAGAAGCATCCAGCTAAGGTCGATCATCAAACAAGCGCAGGGTTCTCCTTTATACCTATTAGCTTGTCAGGTTATTCAAGATATTGTTCTTGAACCACTACTAGGCGAAAGCGATAAAATAGGCGCTGTGGAGGTTGATGACAACTATCCAAAATATGACATATACAACCAAGCTGGAGAGAAGAAGCTAACTCTCGGTTACAAAGAGGTAGATGAGAACACTCTTACCCTCATCCTGAGCGGTGAAGGTGAGAACATAAAAACAACTGTAAGGTTTGTCGATTCGGAAAAGAAAAGGTTCGAAGTAGATAGGGACATGGGGGGGCGCTTTACCCTTGAGTGTAAAAAAGCTATTAACCGGCACTTAGTTATTGAATAGCTATCAACTTGACGGACTGCAGTGGATGAGTAAGTTTGACCATATAGCTAGAGTTTTTGTCATAAGGTAAAGTAAGTCAAATACTAAACTGAATGCTGTGTAGAAAAACTAACGTAAAACACAATGGGGTAGAAAAGAGTTGGACTGCCGAGCTTTCATTAGATACCAACTTATAATCTTAAAGTACAAAACGGAAGTAAACTTCCGGTTTCTAACCCAATATTGCTATATTTCGGAAGCAAACTTCCGTTTATAGGAATTCAAAGGCAGTTATCGGAAATATACTTCTGTTTTTGAAAGCCTTAACTTAGATAGATATATGAGCCACTTTTCGGGGGGCTTATTTGAGCGAAAAGCAGACATTGACCGTTAATCGTTTCAACGACGGCAATTAGCCATACGTTGCATGTTTGCTCCCTTACTGGTTTTACGATATCCAAAACCGACATAACGACCATTAAGCAAATACCAAAGTAAAATAGGTATGTGCTCCAATCATATAGCCAAAGAGGATAAAGCGTTAATAGCACTGCTACAGGCCCTAGAATGCTGAAGACAGCTCTGGTATGGTTTTTATTTTGTGCCAGTTGTATAAGTTTACCAATAGTTCCAAAGATGCAAAAATAGGTAAGAGCGTATTTACAGCTATTCCTTCGAAGTGAGAGAAGAAGCCTAGTCCTAATGCCGATGCAAGTGACCTTAATGCAGGGAAGCAGGCCGTGCCGCTAGCCAAACGCCACTAGAGCCTACTCTGTCTAATATTTTATTTATCATTTGAAAGTCTATTGGTTGATATTACCATCATTCTAAACTCCGTATATAAGTACGGAGTCAATCATTTTAATGAATCAATTATGGGGCAATGTGTTGGATCTTCGTTTTGCATACAGGTATTTGTCATATCCACAATTACTTTCTCTAAACGTTGAAGGTCATTAATTTTGTCTCGAATGATTGCTAACTTTTGTCGGCTTAATAGCTCAACTTGAGTGCAGTTGCTGTCCATAGACATTAGCGATTTTATTTCTCTTAACGTAAAGCCGAGCGCTTTGGCTTTTGTGATAAACCTAAGTTGTCCTGCTATTGTTTCGTCATATTGTCTATAACCAGATATTGGTTTTTCAGGTTGTGTAATCAGCCCTTCTCGTTCATAAAAACGAATGGTTTCTACATTTAAATTTAATGATTGTGCTAATTTGCCAATGGTTTTCATTATTGCCTTTGTGAATACTACTAATCTAAAGTTATATTTAGTTTAGCTATCCAATGATTTGATGATGCCGCACGCTTCAATTGTATTGTCTGAACCACAAGCACTTGCCATCTGTTGTAATTCAGCTTTAAGCGCCCTTAATTCTTTCATACGTTTATTCACTAGTGCAAGTTGCTGATCAATTAATGCATTAACGCTAGAGCAGCTTTCTTCTGGCTTATTTTTTAATTCGATAAGACGTTTAATATCATTGAGTGATATATCTAGGCTGCGACAATGCTTTACGAATTCCAATTGTTTAAGTGCTTTACTATCATACAGCCTGAAATTACCTTCTGAACGGTTTGGATTTAACAGTAATCCTTCTCTTTCATAATATCTAATCGTTTGTATTGAACAGCCCGATTTTTTTGACAATTCGCCTATTTTCATCAATTTCCCCCAGACATTTGACTCTATAGTTACTATAGGATCTATAGTATAGGTATGCAACGAAAGGGATATATAAAAATGACTGAGAAATATTTAAACAATACGAATATCGTTAATTTTGAACACAAAGATATCCAATCCCTGATCGATCAACGAGGGTGGAAAAATTTGGATAATTTCAACAAAATTGGTGCCGCTTATCAGTTTGTAAAAGATGAAATAATGTTTGGCTATAACAAGAGTGATGATATTTCAGCAAGCGATGTGCTAGCAGATGGTTATGGACAATGTAATACTAAGGGTAATCTGTTAATGGCACTATTGCGTGGACTAGGTATCCAGTGTCGTTTCCAAGGTTTTACCATTGATCAGCAACTACAAAAAGGTGCTATCCCAAGCTTGTATTTTGGTTAGCACCTAAATACATCATTCATAGTTGGGTAGAAGTTTACTTTGAAGGGCGTTGGATAAACTTAGAGGGCTTTATATTGGATGAGCAATACTTAAGCTCACTACAGCAGAAATTTAGCCAAGCAAAAGATGAGTTTTGTGGTTATGGTGTTGCAACAAAGTGCTTATCTTCACCCGGTACGGATTGGCGTGGAGAGGATACCTATATTCAAAAAGAAGGTATTCATGACGACTTTGGGCTTTATGATTCACCAGATAAGTTCTATCTCGAAAAAGGTACTAATCTATCAGGTGTAAAACGTTGGTTGTATCAACGAGTGATCCGACATTTGATTAATATGAATGTATCAAAAATAAGAAATAAAAAAGTACTGGAGGTACAAAATGCACAACCATAGTCACAGTCATCAGCATGGTAAAGACGACCGGATTGGTTGGGCATTTTTCCTTAATGTGATATTTACCATTATCGAATTTATAGGTGGTTGGCTCACAAACAGTACGGCGATAATGGCGGATGCCGTTCACGATCTTGGTGATAGTCTTTCAATAGGTTTTGCGTGGATTTTAAGTCGTTTTTCAGATAAAGAAGCATCAGACAAATTCAGCTATGGTTATCGCCGACTTACACTTTTTGGTGCATTGGTAAATAGTATTGTTTTGATTATCGGCTCTATTTGGGTTTTATTTGAAGCAATACCTAAGCTGTCCAATCCTGAAATGCCTGTAGTTGAGGGGATGTTAGGGCTAGCCATACTCGGTGTTGCCGTAAATGGTTATGCGGTATTCAAATTAAAAGCGGGTGAAACACTAAATGAAAAAGTGCTGACATGGCACCTACTTGAAGATGTACTCGGTTGGGTTGCCGTTCTTATAGTCTCTATTGTATTGTTGTTCGTTGAACTGCCGATATTAGATCCTCTATTATCAATAGGGTTTACGCTGTTTATCTTATTTAACGTTTTCAAAAATCTTAAATCAACATTGGTGCTTTTTCTTCAAGCTGCACCCGATAAAGAGACCCAAGAGCGTATTAAGCAGTCATTAATTGAATTTCCTGAAGTAAATGGTATACACCATATGCATTTTTGGTCACTGGATGGTGAAAGTCACGTTTTAACAGCGCACCTTGAGCTGAGTGACAACTTTGACGTTAAAGAATTAATTAAGCTTAAACAAGAGGTTGCAGCTAAATTATCTTCCTATCATTTATCGCATACGACGATAGAGTTTGAGTTTTTAAATGAAAATTGTAGGGATGAAGCAGAGTAAGTTTTATCAATAAAATTTTGGAGCATACAATATAAAAAGCAGCTTAATTAGGCATAACTTAGTAATTAAGCTGCTTTTTTGCTTTTAGATTTCGTCGGATTGCTGTTTGTTACTCTCAGCGCCATGCGCCCATTGATATAAAATAGGCAATACAAACAAAGTTAAAATGGTAGAAGATACAATACCGCCGATAACAACTGTTGCTAGTGGTCGTTGTACTTCTGCACCAATTCCAGTGTTTAACGCCATTGGAATAAAACCTAAACTTGCGACCAGTGCCGTCATTAAAATAGGTCTTAAACGAATGATGGCACCTTCAATGATCGCTACGTATAGGTCGCCTTTTTCATGCCAAAGATCTCGAATAAAAGCCAACATAACCAAGCCATTTAATACTGCGACACCTGACAATGCAATGAAGCCGACACCTGCCGAAATTGATAAGGGCATGTCTCTTAAATAAAGTGAAAATACGCCCCCTGTTAATGCTAAAGGCACGCCACTGAAAATGATTAATGCATCTTTTAATGAACCAAATGCTATAATCAAAATACCTAAGATAACAACCAATGTTATCGGTACAACTAGGCTTAATCGCTTACTTGCTGATTCTAGTTGTTCAAACGTTCCACCATAATCAAGCCAGTATCCTGCTGGAATTTCTCCTTCCTGATTAATTTTAGCTTTAACTTCTTTTACAAAACCGCCTAAATCTCTACCACGAACATTGACGGTAACCACAACTCTTCTTTTTCCGTTCTCTCGGCTAATCTGCGCGGGTAAAGACTCTGATTTAAGCTCTGCAACTTCTTCAATTGGCACATAGTTACCATTCTCAAGTGGAAGCGGCAGATGCTTCAAGCTATCGATATCCGTTCTTATTTGCTCTGGTAGGCGAACAACTAACTCAAACCGTCTGTCACCTTCATAAATGATCCCCGCAGATTCACCGCCAATCGCAGTGGCAACCCAGTCTTGCAATTCGGTAACGTTCAATCCATACCTACCAAGCGCTTCTCGTTTAGGAATTACTGATAAAGATGGAACACCTGTGACCTGTTCCATTCGAGCATCAGCGGCACCATCCACGGTTTTCACAATATTTAGAATATCTTTTGCGGTAAGTAATAACCGATCCAAATCATCACCAAATATTTTGATGCCGACATCAGCTCTAACGCCAGAAATCAATTCATTGAAACGCATTTGAATAGGCTGAGTGAATTCATAGTTGTTGCCTGGAATGTTTTTCAGTACTTTTTCCATTTCTTCAACTAATTCACTTCTTGGTTTTGAAGGTTCGGCCCATTCTTTACGTGGTTTTAAAATAACAAAGATATCAGCAATACTCGGTGGCATTGGGTCGGTTGCTACTTCTGGTGTGCCAATGCGCGAGAATACTTTATCAACTTCAGGAAACGCTTTAATACGTTGCTCAAGTACTTCTTGCATTTCTACTGATTGCTCTAGGCCAGTCGATGGAATTCTTAATGCCTGTAGTGCAATATCACCTTCATTTAATTGAGGAACAAATTCTGTCCCAAGCGTAGTTGCTAACCAAAGGCTATACCCCATTAACAGCGTTGAGAATGAAACAATAATCCAACGAAATTTCATCGCCATTTTTAACAATGGTTCATAAATAGACTTGGTTGAACGAATAACTACACTTTCTTTTTCGCTGATTTTACCTTTCATAAACACAGCTACAGCAGCAGGAACCAGTGTAACTGAAAGGATCATTGCGGAAATTAACGCCATAACGACAGTTGCCGCCATAGGGTGGAACATTTTCCCTTCAACGCCAGTTAGCGTGAAAATGGGGATGTAAACAACAGTGATAATTGCCACACCAAACAAGCTTGGACGTATCACTTCTGAAGTGGCTTCAAAAACGGTATTTAGGCGTTCTCTTAAGTCTTGCCTATGACCGTTGTGTTGGGCCTGTGCTAACCTACGGACAGAGTTTTCAACGATGATTACAGCCCCGTCCACTATCAAGCCAAAGTCCAATGCGCCGAGACTCATTAAATTGGCAGATACTCCTGCTTGCACCATACCTGTGATTGTCATTAACATGGAAATAGGGATAACAGCAGCGGTAATGAGAGCTGCACGTAAATTTCCAAGTAGAATAAATAACACAACAATAACTAAAAGCGCACCTTCAACGAGGTTTTTGGTAACGGTTGCAATCGCTTTATCTACTAACGTTGTTCTGTCGTAAACAGGCTCTGCGGTAATGCCCTTTGGCAGAGATTTTTGTATTTCGCTGAGCTTATGTTCCACTTCTAAAGCAACGGTGCGAGAATTCTCACCAATCAGCATCATGGTTGTACCAAGCACTGTCTCAATGCCATTACGAGTAGCAGCCCCTGTTCTAAGTTCTTTGCCTATAGCAACATTGGCAACATCACTTATTTTTACAGGAATACCATCGTTCTTTTTGATGATGACATTGAGGATTTCATCCATTGTCGCAAGTTGCCCGATGGAGCGCACTAACACTTGTTGTCCGTTTTGCTCAATATAACCCGCGCCACGGTTATCATTATTTTTACGTAATGCATCAGAAACGTCTTCAAAGCTTACCTGATGAAAAAGTAATTTTTCGGGTTTCGGCGTTATATGATACTGCTTGTTATAGCCGCCGATGCTGTTGACCTCAATGACGCCTTTAACTTGAGCCAATTGCGGTTTAATGATCCAGTCTTGTATTTCTCTTAAAGCAATAGCGGTATAAGGCTCTCCATTAGGCATTTTAGCGTCAGGAGAAGCTTGTACGGTATACATAAATATTTCACCAAGCCCTGTGGAAATAGGACCCATCTCTGGCTCTAAGCCAGAGGGAATAACGCCTTTTATCGCAGCTAATCTTGCATTGATTAAGTTGCGTGCGAAATAAATATCGGTTCCCTCTTCAAAGATAACGGTCACCTGGGATAAACCATATCTTGAAAGAGAGCGGGTGTGAGACAGCTTTGGTAGTCCAGCTAATGCGTTTTCTACTGGAAAAGTTACCCTTTGCTCCGCTTCTAAAGGTGAATAACCGGGGGCAGAGGTATTTATTTGTACCTGTACGTTTGTTATATCTGGAACAGCATCAATGGGAAGTTTTTGATAACTCCACATACCAACGCCGATGATTACCATCAGCAAGCTTAATACTAAATAGCGCCTATTTATTGCAAGACGCAAAATTGATTCAATCATATTGCGTCTCCTAATCGTCGTCTTCTACTTCAGATTTCAAGATATCTGCTTTAATCAGATAACTGTTTTTGTTTACATATTCAGCGTCTTTACTGAGGCCATCAATGACCTCGATATAGTTTTTGTCTGAACGACCAAGGACAAGTGGTGCAAACTCGTACTCTTCATTTTCTTTTACAAAGACACCTAATTGTCCACCTAGCTCTTGTATGGCAACTTTCTCGACCGCTAAATCCACCTCAAATTGGTTTATCTTTACGTTGCCTTTTAATAATTGACCTGACGTTAGCTTTAACTCAGTGTTGTTTAATCGTACCCGTGCTAAAACATAAGGCTGATCTTTAGCTGGAATAATATTAGTGATGACTGAACTGAATGCGTGTTCACCTTGCTCAATATCAACATGCTGACCGACTTTGATTTGATTATATTGGCTGGTAAACACCTTAAATTCAGCCCACAAGGTGTCAAATTTGACGATTTCAAACAAGCTAGTGTTTTGCGTGATACCGCCAATATTTCCATTTCGCTGTAAAACAGTCCCAGAAACAGGCGATGTTATTTTATAAGTATTTAAGCTCTCATTAGATTCAATAACGGCTAATAGATCGCCTTTTTTTACCGTATCACCAACAGTGAAGTTTATTGTCTTTATAACGCCGTTATATCTAGCGCTAACTTGAAATAATTGTTCAGCGCCTATCGTCGTAGAGCCGTATACAGGGATAGTTTGGTTCAACGTTTTTGAAGCTAAATAGGCTGTTTCAACACCAACCTTTTTTGCCATGTTATTGTCGATTTTGCTTATGCCTTCTTCGCCTTCATGTTCATCTTCACTAGCGAAAACACTTTGAATGGGTGATAGATACCCAATAAAAATCAATAGTGCGAGTAAATAGTTTTTCATTTTGAATTCCTAAACGATTCAGTTAATCACTGAATCAATAAATTGTTATTAAACTTAAAGTGATGTTTATTTAGAGTGACAGCGCTTCGTTTGTTAGTTTTTCTATCTCTGCGCCATAAATTAGGGCAGCAGATGCCGCGTCAATAAGGGTTCGCCGAGCATTTAACAGCTCTTGTCTAGCCGATACATAATCAAGATATCCATATCGACCTTTTTGATAGGCGTCTTGAGTATCTTCCAGTGCATCTTCAAGCATTGGGATAACCGACTGCTTTAATGAATTAGCTGTTAATATGGCTTGTTTTCTATTGGAGTATGCTCGTAGTAAGTGATTTCTAAATCTTAACTTAGTCGCCTCTTTCTCTATGGCAACTTGGTCACGCTCTGCTAGCGCACTAGCGATTGCGCCAGAATTTCGCTTTTCAGCAAACAAAGGTAAGCTAAAGCCAGCGACCAGTGCCGTATCATTGGCTTCTTGAGAGCGCCTAACACCAACAGACCATTTGATATTGGCCGTTGACTCTGTTTTAGCCAACTGTAACTCGGCCTCTTTTAGTCGCTGCTCACTTGCATAAACTTGAATAGCAGGGTTTTTCTCTAATTTCGCAAAGAGACTACTAAAATCACTATCATTGCCAAATTGAAACAGATCTCCAGTTACTCTAGAGAATGACACTGATGTTTCTCCCCAGTAAGCTGATAAAGAAAGCTTTAGATATTCCAAGCGCTTTTGTTCAGATTGAAGGGTGAGGTTAGCCTGAGCAATAACTGCTTTTGAGCGTTTCACTTCAGCCTCAGGAGTAGCACCTGCGCGGTTACGCTGAGATACAATCTCTAAGGTTTCTTGTGCTAAGCTCAAAGCATTTTCTGCCAATATAACTCTTTGTTGGGCTGCAAGTACTTCCACGTACTTCTCAGTGACTTGAGCCATTAAATTAAGCGCAGAGACTTCTTTTTCAGCAGTGAGTAGTGTTCTTGATTTTGAAACAATTCCAATCCGCGCTGAGCGTTTATCTCCCATTTCGATAACCGAAGATAGAGCGACTGTTAATTCAGCACTGTCGAATGTATTAAATTCACCTGAGCCTGCAAAGTTCTCAGCTTCAAGCTCTAGTTCATAAGCAGGATTTAAACTTGCGATTTGTTCTCGTCCAATTAATGCCGTTTGCTTGAAATCAAATATTTTAAGTTCTGGATTTTGTTTAAGCGTCCACTGAATTGCCTCTTGAAGGTTTAACTGCTTCTCAAAGGCATAAACATTAAATGTAAAAAGTGACAAAGCGAGAAACGCGATATATTTAAGCCGAGGTGTTACACACCTTAAAATTGCTATCTTGCGATGCACACAGGTATTAAGTGCCATGTATACTTTCCTATAAATTTATATGTGATATTTAGGTCATTAACATTTGACCTTTCTTAATTTTCTATAAAATTTAGGCGTATTTAGGTGGGCGGAATGGCACCGAGATATAGCCTTTTAGCTCAGGGGAAACTAAGGCGTAGGTGAGGAAGTGATCTGTTGCTTGTAAAATATTACAAGAAGAATCTGTATTTAAAAATAACTGACAGCAGCAACAAAAATTACAATTATCAATTAAAGTTTGGCTATTACCCTCCTCAAATAAATTAGAGCTTTCAGGAGCTTTTAGCGGGGTAATAGACTCAGTTAGTGATATATTAAAAGAACTTTCAATTAAGTTTCCTTCAATCTCTTCTTGCGAAAAAAACACAGACTGCACCGCGATTAAAATCATTATCACGTATGATATATATGGTTTAAAATATGACGGGTGCATTCTTTTAACTACTTTCTACTTAAGACTTTAGCTGTAAGATGCGGCGAGCACCGTTTAAAACGACAACAGCAATAATCAAACCAATCACTAAATCTGGATAACGGCTGCTAGTTACTGTAACTAATAAGCCAGCTAAGATTACACCTACGTTTGCGATTACGTCATTTGCGGAAAAAATCCAACTCGCTTTCATATGAGCGCCGTCTTCTTTGTTGCCAAATATTAAAAACAGACAAGCAATGTTAGCGATTAGTGCTATTCCACCAAATATCATCATTAAAGAAGAGATAGGTTCACTACCGTAAATAAAGCGTCTTACGACTTCACTCAAAGCACCTAGCGCTAGAATAATTTGAAGTACACCAGATATATGTGCCGCTCTAAGTTTCATGCTTATGCTTTTACCGACAGCATATATAGCTAAACCATAAACAGCAGCATCAGCAAACATATCTAATGAGTCGGCAATAAGGCCAGCAGATTGCGCAATAATCCCAGCAATTACTTCTATAAAAAACATGACTCCATTAATGGCTAACAACCATTTTAGCGTTGATGCTTCTTTCATCTCATTTTTTTGGGCTAGATCTTTTGCTTTTGCAGCTTCGGTGCTGCCACTTTCTTTAGTTGATGCCAACTCTGCACCGAGATTGAGTTGTTGTAATTTTTTTGTTATCTCATCTAAATTTTCATCATGAAAAACCTTGACTAAACGGCTAGGAATATCAAATTGCAACCCAACTGAAGGCTCAATTGAGTCAAGTGCTAACCTAATCAATCTCTCTTCTGAAGGACAGTCCATTTGAGGTACTTTAAATGTACTGACAAACGCGCCACTATAGTTATCTAATTGTGTATCAATTTTTACATCTTCATTGGTAGAAGATGATTGACACTGACCACTACATTTTTCTGACATATTTAACACTCCGTAATAATATTAAAATAAGTATAAAATCTATAGTGGCTATAGAGTCAAATAAAAAATTATTTAATGTAAAAGCGTGGAAACTGAATTGAAAAGCTAGTTTAAGAAAATAGTTTCTGCTAGTATTTTAAATACTATATTTAACTGGTGATAACTTTGAACCTTAATGTTGTACTAAAAATGCTCTTGGTTATTTCGATTGTTTTACAATCGTTAACTGCTGTAGCATCCTCAACATCTGAGAATCACCAAATAGATATAGAGCACCTTCAAACTCAACATGATCATGCAGATGATCGAAATGTCTCAAATGATAATGTAGGTGATGAGCAGCATAATGAAAAAGATTGTCATCACTGCGGTCATTGCAGTGGCAGCCACTTATCTTGGATTTTAGTCAGTAATTCAAATACCACGGGCAAACTAAACATTATCAATAAAACGCCTTATCAAATTGATCAAACAAATACTTACCTTGAAGCGATACTTCGCCCACCCATTTCTTAATTAGATTGATTTTTAATGACCTATTTGTCCATGAGAAGGATAAAGGGTTCGTGTTTATAAATTAAAAAATTAAGAAGTTTTATGTATATATTTTTAAAAAATGCAGGTTTAACCCTGTCTTTATGCATGGCTGTGAGTTTTTCAGTTGCCACTTATGGCAAACAGAAAAGTATTTCATGGCTAGATAGTCAAATAAATAAAGATCCCGAAGTTGTTGCGGCTAAAGAGTTACTTAATGCAAGTAATCATAGAGCCAAAAGCTTAACTCAAGCCGTATATAACCCAGAGCTTGAAGCAAGCTATGAAAAAGAAGGTGATTTTGATAATTACTCTATTGGTATCAGTCAAACGATAGATTTTTGGGATAAGCAATCAACAAATAAAACCATTGGTGAAATTGATGTTTATGCAAACCAGCAACAATTGTTATCTCTACTCGATTCTAAAAAGGCTAATGCCTTAACTGCATTAGTTAATTGGCAAGCAGCAAAAAAAGCTGCTCAGTTACTTTCAGAAAGAGAAGAGCAATTGCAAACGCTCGTTGGAATTGTTGAAGACAAACGAAAAGCTGGACTTCTAGAGCCACTTGACGCTGAGCTAGTCTATTTAAACTTGTCGCAAATTTTTAGTGAAATATCTGAGTCTCAAATTGCTTTGAAAAATGCAGAGGTAAAGGTTCAGGAGTTATTGCCTGATTGGACGCCTAATACTACCAATTTGTTTTCATTTACTTTTGGAGCAACAAGCTACTCATTTAACTCCCAGTGGGTTGAGGAACATCCAAAAGTTAAACTTGCTAGAGCGAAATGGAAGGGACAACAATCTAAAGCTCAACTAACCACTATGGAATCTAAAGCTAATCCAACCATTGGCGTTAGCGCAGGGAAAAGTGGAGATGAAGACTTGGTTGGTGTGACTTTTTCAATGCCTTTAAACATCAGAAATAACTATACAGATAATGTTAAAGCCGCTTATTCAGAAGCCATTGCAGCCGAGGCGAATTTTCAGTCGGTATATCGAAAGCAGTCTTTTGAAGCAAAAGCTAATTATGAATCGCTTAATGTCAGTAGAAAATACTACGAGCAATGGCAAAAGCTCACCCAAGGTAGGTTGGCTAGCAGCGCAAATTTATTAAATAAGCGCTGGCAAGCTGGTGACATAAACACTTCTGATTATTTACTCGCATTAAATCAACGTGCGGAAGGGCTTCATGCAGGAATACGTTTGGAAAATCAATTCAAGCTTGCAGAAATATCCTTCATTTTAAGTATGGGTCAGTTATCCAAATTTGAGATTTGAGCGCTTTGTTTTTTCAGTAGCGAAAAACGAAATCTTAAATTTATTAAAGATATAGGTTACAAAAATGAATACAGTAATTAGTAAAAAATTTTTAGCCGTAGTAATTAGCAGCCTGTTAGTTGGGTTTAGTACAAATCATGATGCTTTTGCACAGTCGTCAGATGGAACTGGTTCTGTCACAAACGTTTCGAAACAAGAAGAAAAAGAACATCAAGATGAGCATGAACACGAAAAGGGACATGAAGAAGATAAAGGTGACCATGACGAGCACGGCCATGAAGGTGGTAATAGAGAGGGAGAAGAAGAACATGAAGAAGGTATCACTATTGATCCAAAGAAGATGTCGCTTGCTAACATTAAAGTGGAAAGTGTTAAGCCTGAATATCAATTTAGCTCCGTATATGCACCTGGCGAAATAAAAGCTAATGGCTATAAAAGTTATGTGGTATCACCACGTACAGAGTCAGTAATTATCAGTCGCCATGCAGCGCTTGGCGAGTATGTAGAAATAGGTCAGAAGTTAGTTACATTATTTAGTGAAGCAATGGCACAAGCACAAGCTGACTATTTAATCGCTTCAACCGAATGGCAACGTGTAAAAAAGCTGGGTAATAAGACGGTGAGTGAAAGTCGATTATTACAAGCTGAAACAACATACAATGCGAGCTATGGCAAGCTCATTGCTTTAGGGTTAACTGAAAAAGCAATAAATGGTATTTCTAACAAAGACATTAAAGCATTTGGACAATATGCATTAACGGCGCACCGTGAAGGTGTCGTGCTTCAAGACGACTTTATCCAAGGGCAACGTGTTGATGCTGGGGATTCAGTCATGTTGTTAGCTGATGAAAAACAACTATGGGTTGAAGCAAAAGTTTCTCCAAATAAAAAGCTAAATTTATCAATTGATTCTCCTGCGGTACTTAAATTAGAAGGCCAGAGTTACAATGCCAAAGTTATCCAAGAAGCCCATACAATTGATCCCGTAACTCGTACAAGAATTATTAGATTGGGGGTACAGAATGCTGATGATAACCTTCATTCAGGTATGTTTGTAAAAGTTTACTTTCAGTTTGCCACAAAGCAGAAAGTGATGGCTGTGCCAGAAGAAGCATTGATCCGCAGCGCAGATGGTGATTGGACCGTATTTGTCGAAGACCACCCTGGAGAATTTAAAGCTGTAGAAGTAGAACTAGGCCGAGCCTTAGGTGATTTTAGGGAAATCATTGGCCTTGATAGTGGGACGCGAATTGTAACCAAAGGCGCATTTTTTGTTGCTTCTGAAATCGCTAAAGGCGGATTTGATCCGCATAACCACTAAGGAGCAAGACTATGTTTAATAAAATAATAGATTGGTCTGTTAATAATAGACTCCTGATTTTGATTGCGCTGTTTGCCACAATTGTCGGCGCAATTATGGTTATACCAAAACTAAATTTAGATGCCTTTCCTGATGTTACTAATGTTCAAGTTGCTGTAAATACTGAAGCGCCAGGACTAGCTGCTGAAGAAGTTGAACAACTCATTACGTACCCCATTGAAGCGGTCATGTATGCCTTACCTGATGTAGAACAAGTGCGCTCAATTTCTAAGACAGGCTTGTCTGGCGTCACGGTTGTTTTCAAAGAAGGCACCGACATTTACTTTGCAAGACAACTTGTATTTGAGCGTCTTCAAGCCGCAAAAGAACTGATACCAGAAGGTGTCGGCACACCCGAAATGGGGCCAAACACCTCAGGGCTAGGCCAAGTATTTCAGTACCTTCTTATTTCAGATAAAGATGCAGGCTATGATGCTATGGCACTCAGGAGTCTCAATGATTGGGTAGTAAAATTACTCGTTATGCCTGTCGATGGTGTTACTGATGTACTCTCCTTTGGAGGTATTGTTAGGCAGTACCAAGTAAATGTAGATCCATCTAAGCTTCTTTCTTATAACCTAACGCAAGAAGACGTTGTTGGTGCCCTAGATAACAACAATGCCAATGTTGGCGGATGGTATATGAACCGTGGGCAAGAGCAGCTTGTTATTAGAGGTGCAGGTTGGTTTGAAAGTGGTGACGCTGGTATTAGTAATATCAAACAAGTTCCCGTCAAAACAGTTGATGGGACAGTTGTGACGGTTTCGGATATTGCTAAAGTTGAAATGGGCAGTGAAATTCGTCAAGGTGCTGTCACAATGACGCGCAAAACCGAAGACGGTAAAGTCGAAAATTTAGGTGAAGTTGTCTCTGGCATTGTCTTAAAACGCATGGGGTCTAATACTAAAGCCACCATTGATGGTATCAATGCAAGAATCCCATTGATTAATCAAGCATTGCCTAAAGGTGTTCGCTTTGAACCATTTTATGATCAGGCTGATTTGATTGAAAAAGCCGTTGATACAGTAGTTGATGCACTATTACTAGCATTTATTTTCATCTGTATTGTATTAGCACTATTTTTAATGAATATACGTGCAACCTTCCTTGTCCTAATATCTATTCCAATTTCAATTGGTATCGCGTTAATGATCATGGCTTGGTGGGGCATTTCTGCAAACCTTATGTCATTGGGTGGCATTGCCGTAGCCATTGGTATGCTAGTTGATGGTTCAGTCGTGATGGTTGAAAACATGTTTAAGCATTTAAATAGACCAGACTCTACCCATTTAAAAACTGTAAAAGAAAGAGTGCCTAGTGCTGATACTGATCCACATGATGTAGAACAAGATGAGCATGGTATTAAGTTACGTCTTCAAAATGCGGGTAAAGAAGTGGCTCGTCCCGTATTTTTTGCAGCTTCTATTATTTTAGTTGTATTTACGCCTTTATTTAGCTTTGAAGGTGTTGAGGCAAAGTTATTTCAACCTATGGCAATAAGCATCATTTTAGCTGTTATATCTGCTATTGTGGTTGCGTTGTTTTTTGTACCCGCTTTAGCTACTTATTTATTTAAGTCAGGTGTAAAAGAGAGGGAAAGCTTTGTTCTTAGGCCATTAGACAAACTCTACAGAAAAGGGCTTACATTCGCACTAAAACGCACCAAATTAGTCATTTCAGCCGCACTTATATTAGTTTTCTCTGCCTTTGCATTAGTTCCATTAATTGGTACTGAATTTGTACCTGAGTTAGAAGAAGGGACGATAAACTTAAGAGCAACGCTTGCACCTTCTTCCAGTTTAGATACCGCGCTCACTGTGGCACCAATTCTAGAAGAAAAACTAATGGCTTTTCCTGAAGTAACCTATGCATTAAGCCGAATTGGTCGAGCAGAAATAGGTGGAGACCCAGAGCCAGTGAATAACATCGAAATTTACATAGGGTTGAAGCCTGTTTCTGAGTGGACCAGTGCATCTAATCGATATGAACTTCAAGGAAAAATGGAGAGATCTCTAGAAGAATTCCCTGGGTTGCTACTCAACTTTTCTCAACCTATTGCGACTCGTGTCGATGAGCTACTATCTGGTGTTAAGGCTCAGTTGGCGATAAAGTTGTTTGGGCCTGAACTTGATGTACTGGCGGCTAAAGGTCAAGAAATAGAAACAGCAATTAAAAACATTGAAGGTGCAAGGGATGTTGCATTGGAGCAAATTGCTGGTGAAGCGCAATTGGTGATAAGTCCTAACAGGCAAGAACTATCACGCTTTGGATTGTCTGTGAGTGACATAATGGAGGTTGTGCGTGATGGTATTGGTGGTGTTGCAGCCGGACAAATAATCAATGGTAATGAACGTTATGATATTTACGTTCGCATAGAGGAAGAGTACCGAAGTAACAAAGAAGCTATTGCTGATATTCGGCTTCAATCACCTACTGGTGCTTGGGTGCGACTGGGTGACGTAGCCTCAGTCTCATTTGAGTCAGGCCCACCACAAGTTAGACGCGATGATGTACAACGAAGAGTCGTTATCCAAGCAAATGTACAAAATCGAGATATGGGAAGCGTGGTTGCCGATATCAGAACGGTAATTGCTGAAAAGGTTGACTTACCTTCAGGTTATTCTGTTTCGATTGGCGGCCAGTTCGAAAGTCAAAAACGTGCTCAAAATAGGTTAGCTATAGTTGTACCTTTATCGTTAGCACTAATCGCACTACTACTTTACTTTGCCTTTGGTTCTGTTGGTCAAGCTATGCTGATATTGGTCAACGTGCCGCTTGCTGTAATTGGCGGAGTTTTCTCCTTATATTTATCTGGACAATACTTGTCTGTACCAAGCTCCGTTGGCTTTATTACCTTATTTGGTGTAGCGGTATTGAATGGGGTCGTTATGGTAGAAAGTATCAACCAACGTATTAAAGACGGTCTAGAAGCATCTAAAGCCGTTTTTGAAGGCGCTACTTCAAGATTAAGACCTGTACTTATGACTGCTATAACATCAGCTTTAGGTTTGATACCGATGTTAATGTCTAATGGTGTTGGTGCAGAAATACAGCGCCCATTAGCGAGTGTTATTGTTGGCGGCTTGGTAACTGCAACACTGTTAACATTATTTGTTTTACCTGTTTTATATCGCTGGTTTTCAGAGAAAAAAATAAAAGAGCTATCCAGATAAAATTACTGTGAACTCTAACCCCACGCTAAAGTCACGTTTAGCGTGGGGTTATTGAGTAGATGAACGAAAAGAAAGATTAGATTTAACAATAAACTAATAGTCATGACTGCTTTGTCGGAATATTTGTCGTTAAACAGGCCAAAGCTAACTTCCGCTTTCGTATCTTTGCAGTCTTAATCTCTATGTGTCTCAAGGTCGGCTTATGGCACAGAGCAGACCGCCGGTAATTATTGAGTGATGCAATCCACGGCTATAACTGCCCATGAATACAAGTTCTTTATGTAATGAAAAATAAAGATGCGCTGTTGCTACTCCGCAAAGCATCGGCCTAAATAAACTCTACCTCGAAGTAAACCGATTAGCTTTCGTATAACAGATAGGGCAAATTATCAATTCAAATCACTTACTGTAATAGATGTTTTCAAGCGATTTCTCGTTGTTTAAGAAATTTACCTAATAAAAAACATAATTATTTTTAGAGTGTAATTTAGTTAATAAATCTCAATTTAAGTGCCATATTTCATTATAAATCAATAAGTTCTCAACGCGCCGTGAATTCTCGATTTAAGTGGCACTGATCATTTTTTTGAAAAATAACTAATTTTTATTCCACAAACAATTGATAACCATTATTGTTTAGATTAATATGCACCTACTAAATGAAATTGAGAGTAGTTTGTATTCATGTATATTTGTCTTTGTCACGGGGTGACCGATAAAAAAATTGAGCAAACAATTGACGATGGTGCAACTACCATGCGTGAATTAACTAAAGAGCTTAAAGTAGGCAGCCAATGCGGTAAGTGTTGTTGTTGTACTAAAAAGATCCTAAATCGCAAACTTATTGAGATTGCAGATATTACCGATCAAGTCGCTTAATTCATTATTACAAAATTCAAATACAAAAAAAGCAGCTTATAAAGCTGCTTTTTTTATGACCTAAATTTACCTTACAGTTGAGACTGTAAGTAATTTTCAAGCCCCGTATTTTGAATAAGTAATTGCTGGGTTTCTAGCCAGTCAATTTGTTCTTCCTGCTCGTTCAAAATATTGTCGAGTGCTTCACGGCTAATATAATCTTTTTTGTTTTCAGCTAATTTAATTGCACTGCGCAAATCATCAATTGTATCAAGCTCAAAGCTCATATTTGCGGCAATCATTTCTTCGCTGTTTTCGCCAATGCGTAAACGGCCTAGGTCTTGTAAGTTAGGTAAGCCTTCTAAAAATAAAATACGTTCGATTAAACGATCGGCGTTTTTCATTTTTTGAATTGAAACTTTGTAGTCTGCTTTATCAAGCTGGCTAAAACCAAAATCTTTAAACATGCGGGCATGCAAAAAGTATTGGTTAATACCCACAAGCTCATTAGCGAGTACTTTATTTAAAGCTGCTATAACGTCTTTATCGCCTTTCATACTTTATGCTCCTTACTCGCCCATTTGTGCTTGGTAGTAGTTTTGCGTACCAATTTTATCAATTAGACCAAGTTGTTGCTCTAACCAATAAACGTGATCTTCTTCGGTATCAAATAATAGCTTTTCTAACACTTCGCGAGACTGATAATCTTGCTGCTCTTCACAAATAGCAATTACCTCTTTAACACATGCAACTACTTCAAGCTCTAGTGTTAAGTCGTTTTGCATCATGCTTTTTACATCGTTACCAATTAAAAGGTCACGGCGTTTAGTCATGTTAGGCACGCCTTCTAAGAACAAGATGCGTTTTATTAGCCAATCAGCATGATCTTTTTCTTCTTCCATTTCATGGTTAAGGCGTACATATAATTTATCTAAACCCCAGTCATCATACATGCGTGAATGAATAAAATACTGGTCAATTGCGGCTAACTCATTGGCTAGCAAAGTATTAAATGCATCGATTACTTTTTGATTACCTTTCATGATAAATCACCTTAACTATTTTAATTGTGCACAGTGTAGTTAAATTTGCGTGTTTTGCAAGTTTTTCTATAAAAATCATTAATTTACAATTGGTTTTGATTCTTATTTAAATTTGCGTTATTGCTTGGTTTATGTACAGTTTTGCATTTTCATTTAAAGGGTAATGCTATACCCATTTGTGCCGTTTGCACCATAAATAAACACCACTGAGTATAAAAAATGCTAACGACAGTGATAATAAAAGCCATACAAATTTTACAATCGGCCCTGCAAATGCGCCAGTATGAAACACATATTTAAAGTTCCATACATGGGTGACTGCATTTGCTTTACTGGCATCATACGCGCTAAGCACTTTAGCGTTGTATGGATTTACCCACACCCAGCTATAAGCATGGCTTTCTCCTGGGTTTTGTATGCGTAAAGCGATTGGGTCATTGTGTTTTTTAGGTAAGTAAATACGATACAAAATCCCCTCAGGAAATACATCAAGGGCTTTATTTATTGCTTGGTCGTAGTTAGTAATTGCAGTTGATTTTGCTATCACTTTTGGCGCTTTAGGCCTATTTTGTACTTGAGAAAATGCCACGGTTTCTACTAATGTTTTGGTCGCGCTTTTCCAATTAAAGGTGATACCTGTAAAGGCTATAAGCAATAGCGGTAATAAAACATAAACACCCATCACGGTGTGTAGCTGATACATAAGTACTTTAAATTTGGCTTTAGGTTTAATCGCCAGTCGTTTTAGGCGGTTTTTAGGCTTAAACCATAAATAAAAACCCACTAACACATTTATTATTAATAATAGGGCGCATACAGAGACCACGTTTTTTAGTGGTTTTTCACCAGAGACTGTTTCAAATAATAGCCAGCGATGCAAAGCAAGTGTAAAACCATTCAGCGTGTCATTTGTCTGGTATTGAAAAATTACTTTTCCTGTATACGGGTTCACACTGGCGTTACTGCCATCACCTAATCTAAATTGCCAGCTGGCATTAGGGTTACTAAGTGGCATAAAGCGGGTGATTTTTTTATCTGTTTGCTGCTGTACTGCGCGGATTAACTCTGCGTGGCTAAGCGTTTTGGTTTGTGGTTCTACCTGCCATTTGTCGGGCTGAATATAATATTGTATGTCATTTGCATAAAGTAAAATGGCGCCGCTAATACTGAGTATTAACAAAAAAAGGCCACTTAGTAAGGCAAGGTATAAGTGAATTCGACGTAACCAGATTTTCAAAAGTAATCTCTATAATAAGCAGTTACAGCGATTGTAAGTGATAGAACAGGTGTTTATCAATTTATAAAATGTGACCCTTTGTGTAAGCAAACTACTGTATATAAAACCGCGAACAACACGCCAAGCTTTAGGCCCTTAAATAAAGTTTAAAAATTTAGTGGCTTTAAGTCAGTAAAAGTTCGTATGAGTAATGCGCTTTAATTTTTATAATAATGAAATAAACACCAGCTAAAAATTAAAAAATGCACGGTTTGCGTTATTGCTTATTTTTGCGTGTAAATTTTAATTGCAACTTATTGATGTTTAAACTGTAATTATGTGATGTATTTTAAACGCTTTACGGGCTAAAACTTGCGTCTTTTAGGTTTTAGTGCATTAATATAGGTAATAAATAATACAATTACAGTTGTTGGATATATAGCATGGTTGAAGGAAAAAAGTATGGGCTGCTAAATGGCACAGCTCAGTCTGTGCGTAGTAAGCTGATCATTACTTTTTTAGTTATTGCTATTGTTCCACTTTGCTTGCTGACCTGGTTTAGCTTACAGCACGTTAATAATACCTTGCAAAAAAATGCAAATGCAGAGCTTCATGAATTAAGCTCTATCGCCTCAGAGTTTGCTAATTTATGGTTTGATGATCACCTTACTGATTTATATACCTTTAAAAATCAGCTTTCTAACTTCCCGCTTGAACAAAGCAAATTAATAAATCATTTTGTTAGTCAATATGACTTTGTAAATAGTATAGAAATTATCGCTGCATCGGCACTTAAGCAGCCCATTATCTCGCCTTACGGGCAGATAAACAAAGGTGAGCTTGGTACGCTTATAAATTCGGTTAATACCTCAACGCCAGCCGCTTTTGGCTCTGTTATGTTAAATGGCAAACAGTTTAATATTGTGGCTATGCCTTTGCTTAATTCGGCGCAACAACTAGAGGGTGTAATTCTCACAGAAGTAAATATTAATGGCCTTTTAAAAAGCTTAAACACCATTCACAACATGCACAACGAAGTGAGTTTTTTTGTACTACATAATAATAAAATAGAGCGCTCTTCAGTAACAAATGCAGATGAGGCGCCTGTTTTTTCGCAAACGGCCCTCACCAGTAAGCAAGTGTTTGATTACGCCAGTGCCAACGGCACGACATACCATGCATATATTAGTGATTTAAATTTTTTAGGTGTGCAAGGGTGGCAACTTTTAGCAGCAAAACCTTTGCACATTATGCTCAAAGACTCTACTTATTATAAGCAGCTGGCTATTTTTACAAATGCAGTTTCTTTACTTCTCATTTTATGCGCAGCGTGGTGGTTTAGTCGGCGCTTATCTAAGCCTTTAATTCAGCTTACCTCCGTAATGGCCCGAATTACCGATGGCGAGAAAGTAAAGGTGCCTACTTTAACTGATAGTCTCGAGTTAAATAGGTTATCAGTAGATCTTCAAAAAATGGTGGCATTTAAAGAAGAGCAGCAGAGCATACTGCAAAAGCAACGCTCTGCTTTGCAAACTGCGTTTAAACAATTGGATGAGCAAAAAAGTGCCCTCGATGAGCATGCCATTGTTGCGGTAACAGATTTAGCGGGCACCATCACCTTTGTAAATAAGAAGTTTTGTGAAATTAGCGGCTATGAAGAACATGAGCTTATAGGTCAAAATCACCGTTTACTTAATTCAGGAAGGCACGACAAAGGCTTTTTTAAAAGCATGTATAAAACCCTTAAACGGGGTGAAGTATGGAACGGCCAAATATGTAATAAAGCAAAACATGGTGGCTTTTATTGGGTAGACACCACCATAGCGCCATTTTTTGATGAGCACGGTAAACCGCAAAGCTATATAGCCATTCGTACTGATGTCACGCCATTAAAATTACAAGAGCTTGAACTTGAGCAGCACAAAACCCAACTTCAGTTAGTCATAGATACCACCGCCGTAGGAATATGGGATTGGTTTATAGATACCAGCAAAGTGACTTTTAATAATCGCTGGGCAGAAATAATAGGCTATAAACTCAGCGAGTTAGAACCTACCACTATTAATACTTGGTATAAGTTTGCACACCCCGATGATTTGGTTATTTCAGAGCAAAAGTTAAAAGCGCACTTTAATGGTGACACTGGTTACTATGTCAGCGAAGCGCGAATGAAACACAAAGATGGCCACTGGGTTTGGGTACTCGATACTGCAAAAGTAGTCGACTGGAACCTAGATGGGTCGCCTCGTCGTATGATTGGAACACATTTAGATATTACCGAGCGCAAGCAAATAGAGTCTGAGCTACAGTATAGCCGCGATCGCTTTGCTTCTTTAGTGGAAAATATTCCAGGGGTTATTTATCGATGTAAGTTCGATAAAGCTTGGACCATGTTGTACATGAGTGACCAAGTAAAAGACATAACAGGCTATACGCCTGATGACTTTATTAATAATAAAACACTAAGCTTTGCCGCTATTATTCACGATGGCGATCAAGATGTTGAGCTGCAGGTAAGTACCTGTATTGCACAAAAGCTGCCCTGGTCTATTGAATACAGAGTAAAAAGAAATGATGGCAGTATTCGTTGGGTACACGAAAAAGGCCAAGCAATTTATGGCGATGACAACGAAGTTCTTTATTTAGATGGCTTTATTTTAGACATTACTGAGCGCCATAATACTCAAGTAGAAATTACACGCCAACAAAACCTGCTTGAAGCAATGAGTAAACAAGGCCAAATTGGCGCATGGGAAATAAACCTTGAAAACCAAACCATGTATTGGTCAGACGAAGTAAAAGTAATACACGAAGTTCCCGACGGGTTTGAACCTAGCATTGATACTGCCATTAATTTTTATAAGCCAGGAGAGCACCGCGATAAAATTAGTACGTTGTTTGAATGTGCGGTGACTTTAGGCGAAAGCTGGAGTGTTGAGCTGATAATTTTAACTTATACCGGTAAAGAGCGCTGGGTTAAGTCGATGGGGCAGGCGGAGTTTAAAGACGGCAAATGTGTGCGTGTCTTTGGCTCGTTCCAAAGTATTGATGCACATAAACGCCTAGAGTTAGAAAGCGAAAAAGCAAACGCCTATAACAAAAATTTAGCGTCATTAACGGTTTCGCCTGAGGTACAAAATAGCGACGTTGCGCAAGTTAAAAAGCTGACGATAAAGTCGATGGTAGAGGTATTAAATGTTGAGCGTGCCTCTATTTGGATATTTAACAAACAGTGCGACGAAATGGCGTGCCATGGTTTATATACTCGACAAGATGGATTTGTAGATTTTGACGGCGTTCTTAAAAAGGTTGATTTTCCAAGTTACTATGAGGCTATTTTTGAGCAAAACCTAGTTTCAATTGAAGATGTATATACGCATAAGGCAACCATTGAATTTACGCAAAGTTATACTCAACCATTAAATATTCAATCGATGCTGGATGCGGTTATTTCATCTGGCGATGGAAATTTAGGTATTTTATGCGCAGAAACTGTAGGGGTTAAGCACACTTGGACGCAAAGCGAAGAAACCTATTTGCGCTCTTTGGCTACGTTAGTCGGTAGTACCTTGGTCTCGCAAAAGCGTAAAGAAACCGCTGAAAAGCTAAAGGTTGCTTTAGTGCAAGCACAAGATGCTGCTATAGCAAAAAGTCAGTTTTTAGCAACCATGAGCCACGAAATTCGTACACCGATGAATGGCGTATTAGGCATGTTAGAGCTGGTAGAGTTAGAACCATTAAGTAAACCAATAGAAAAAAAGGTCGCTATTGCTAAAAGCAGTGCTCATTCTTTACTTGGCGTTATTAACGATATTTTAGATTTTTCTAAGGCGGAAGCAGGCAAAGTTGAGCTTGAGCATATACATTTTAATGCGCGCGACTTAATTGGCGAAATAGCCGAGGCACAGGCCTTTACCGCACAAGAAAAAGGCATTGAGATTATTTTAGATTTAGTCTCCTTGGAGCCTTCACATTTAATGGGCGACCCCGGGCGCATACGCCAAGTGGTAACCAACTTAATTAGTAATGCGGTTAAATTTACCAGTCAGGGTGAAGTGGTGGTGAGCGCATCTATAGAAAAAACCGACCAAGACCTACTGCTAAATATAAAAGTAAAAGACTCAGGAATAGGCATAACCGAAGCAAAACAACAGCAATTATTTACCCCTTTTTCGCAAGTGGATGCATCAACCACGCGAGAATACGGAGGCACGGGGCTGGGGCTTGCAATATGTAAACAGTTATGTGAGCTAATGAATGGTAAAATTTCACTGGCGAGCGAACCTGGCAAAGGCAGCGAATTTACTGCAACCATGAAAGTGGCTGAAGGCATCGAAAAAGAACGTACCATCCCTAATATAAATATGAGTTCGTTAAATGTATTAGTGGTTGATGATAACGAGACAAACCGCTTAGTTATCTCTCAGCAATTAGGGCATTGGGGGGCTAATGTTACGCTTGCTAGTAGTGCAAAACAGGCGCTTGAACTATGTGCACAGCGCATAGAAAATGATCAGCCTATGTTTGATATTGCCGTGCTAGACATGCAAATGCCAGAAATGGATGGAATGGAGCTGTGTAAAGTGCTTAAAGCACATGATGACTATAAAGCCATGCCATTAGTAATGATGACCAGTATTGCAGGTATGGAAGGCGCTCAGCGCTACTCAAAAATTGGTTTTCAGGCTTATTTTCCTAAGCCGGTTACAACCGCCGATTTAATTTCTGCGTTATCGGTTATTACAAGTTCAGACAGCACGGAGCCCCTTCCTTTGGTGACCCCAGGGTATATTTCGTCACTCAGAAAAGAAAAATCAGACACACCTGCAAAAATTTTATTAGTTGAGGATAACCCCGTTAATCAGCATGTTTCTACACTGATGCTTAAAAAGCTAAATTGCGAAGTGATACTGGCGCAAAATGGTCAAGAAGCCATAAATACCTTAAGCGAGCATAACGAAGGGTATTTTGATTTAGTGTTAATGGATTGCCAAATGCCGGTAATGGATGGCTTTGACGCCACGGCTAATATACGAGACGGTATGGCAGGGGATGAGCACAAAGCAATAAAAATAATTGCCCTAACCGCCAATGCAATGGACTCAGATAAAGAGCGTTGTATTAATGCCGGTATGGATGACTACTTAACTAAACCCATTCAGCTTGATATTTTAAAAGAAAAAATAGAGCAGTACTTTTAGGATTAATAACATGAGTAAGCAAATACAAATACGCGACGCTAAAAAAAGCGATGCGCCAACCATTTTACAGTTTATTACCGAACTGGCCATTTACGAAAAAGAACCCGATGCAGTAAAAACAGATGAGCAAGCAATTATAAAAACGCTGTTTAGTGAGGGGGCAACTGCACACAGTGTTATTTGCTTTGAAGATGATGAGCCTATTGGCTTTGCGGTGTATTTTTATAATTACTCTACCTGGCTGGGTAAAAATGGCTTATATCTAGAAGATTTATACGTGAGCCCCGATAGCCGTGGCAATGGTGCGGGCAAACTAATAATGAAACACCTTGCTAATAAAGCTATAAAAAACGACTGTGGACGTTTTGAGTGGGTAGTATTGGATTGGAATAAACCCGCTATAGATTTTTATAATAGCATTGGGGCAAAAGCTCAAAACGAATGGATAATCTACCGCCTAGCAGGCCAAGACTTGCTCGATTTTGCAGAGCAATAGTGATACTAAAACGCTTAATTAAGTGGGTTGGTATAATACTTTTTTAAAAGCAGATGAGTGCCGAAAACGGCCAGTATCTGCTTTAAAAATTGTTATGCTAAGGTACGTTTTATTGATTAAGACCCTACATGAATAATCAGTATTGGCAAAAAGCACGGCAAAGCCGCGATGCACGATTTGATGGCTTATTTTACGTTGCGGTAAAAAGCACCGGCATTTATTGTCGGCCAATTTGCCCCGCGCCCACCGCTCAAGAAAAAAATGTGGTGTATTATCAATATGCGCACAACGCGGCGCAAGCAGGCTTTAGACCGTGCATACGCTGCAGGCCCGATAGCGCTCCGGGCAGCGCTGCTTGGCAAGGGGTAAAAACAACAGCGCTCAGAGCTAAGCAGTTAATTGATTTAGGTGACAGCTGTAATTGCGAAATGCTAGCTACTCGTTTGGGTATTACCAGTCGTTATTTGCGACGTATATTTAATCAGCACTTTGGTATGTCTGTTACTCAGTATCGGTTATTTAACCAATGTCAGTTTGCTAAAAAGCTCATTCAAGAGACCACATTACCTATAACCGATATTGCATTTGCCGCTGGGTTTAAAAGTGTGCGACGTTTTAACGATGCTTTTTTACAACAATTAAATATAGCGCCATCAAAGCTCAGAAAATCAAAAAAAGAGGCAACCCCAGTGATTGTATTAACTCTCCCTTTTAGACCTCCTTACAATTGGCAGGCTTTGCACAGCTTTTTGTCAAAGCGGTTAATAGAGCCTATGGAGTGGATAACCCCAACCAGTTACGGGCGAACATTTAAGCTAAAAGGGGCGGTAGGTTATTTTAATGCGCACTTTAAGGCGCAACATAACCATTTTAAAGTTGAAATAGTAATAAATAATACCGAGCACTTACAAAAAGTAATTAATAATATACGCCGTGTACTTGATGTAGATGCCGATATAAACCCTATTGAAAGCCACTTAAAAAACAGTATTAATGGGGCATTTACATTAAGTGAAGGGCTACGCTTACCTGGAATATGGTCAAGCTTTGAAGCGGGGATCCGCGCTGTATTGGGCCAACAAGTTAGCGTGGGGGCAGCGCACACTTTAGTAACAAAGCTGGTCGCAGAGCGAGGCGATAAACACGCAGATAAAGTGTATTTTCCACAGCCTGAGGATTTAGCGACATGCGACTTTGAATTTTTTAAAATGCCGCAATCGCGCAAAAATGCATTAAAAAATTTATCTAAGTACTGCGCTGATAACCCCGATAACAGGGTTTTGGATAATTGGCTCGATATAAAAGGCATAGGCCCATGGACTGTTAACTACGCTAAACTGCGCGGGCAAAGTAACCCAGATATACTATTAGCCGGCGATCTCGGGGTAAAAAAGGCGCTGATCAATGCTAAGCAATTTAACCCAGAGCTGAGCGCTCCATTTCGCTCGTACTTAACGTTTCAACTATGGCAGCAACTTTCATGATTATACAGACCGCAATTTCGAGCCCGATTGACGATGTTATTATTCAAGCGACTGAAAACGGGGTGAGCTATGTTGGTTTTTACCCAAGAACACACTACACCCATACACCCGTTGAGCAAGTAACAAATGAAGCGGTTTTAATCTGCGTAAAACAATTAAACGAATACTTTAATGGTCAGCGCAAAACCTTTAATGTGCCATTAGATACACAAGGTACGCCTTTTCAAAATGGTGTGTGGCAAGCGTTGCTCAGCGTCCCTTTTGGCAAAACCATGACCTACGGCGATATAGCTAAACAATTAAATAACCCTAATGCGGTAAGAGCAGTCGGGGCTGCAAATGGCAAAAACCCCATCAGTATTATTGTGCCATGCCATCGAATTATTGGTGCAAACTCAAGGCTTACTGGGTACGCTGGTGGCCTTGAGAGAAAAAGTTGGTTACTAAAGCATGAAGGGATAATTTAACTGTTGCAGCACTGGCAGCTTTGTTATCACAAGCTACAATTTACATTATTTACTAATAAAAATTATTATGAGTATCAGCAGCTTAAATTATTTATTTATATTTGGTTTGATGTTTTCTTCAGCAGTGTTTGCTAACCCACAAACACTTATATTTTGCTACGAAGATAAAGACGTTGCACCTATGTTTTTGGGCATTGGGCAAGAGGTGCCTATAGATAACCCTGGCGCCTCAATTGAAATTTTAAAGCAACTGGATGCCGACATACCCCATGTGGCTATTTCATTTGTTAGAAAACCATGGCGCAGATGCTTAAACGATTTAGAGCTTAACCGTGTTAATGCCGTTATTGCCAGCTATCGTGATGGGCGTGAACGTTTTGCTGTGTACCCTACAAACGAAAAAGGGGTGTTGCTAGAAAAATTTGCAGTGAGTCGTTTTAGTAGCTGCTTAATAGGGCGAGCTCGTTTTCATAAACAATGGCAAACACGTGAAGTATTTCAAAATAAAGCGTTCACTATCGCCATTCCTAATGGCTATGGCTTAAACAGCGCGCTAAAAGAAGAGCCTTTTTACATCCATAATACTTTTTCAAAAGAAAAAGCATTTGAATTACTTGATAAAGGAGTGGTACAGGCAAGTGTTGATTTATGCCAAGTAGATGACTTAAAAGTGTCGAGCTATCAACATAAAGGGAGCGATGTAAAACCCCTTTACCCACCTTATGAAACAACCGACGGTTATTTAATTTTTTCAAAGCAGTTTTTCCAGCAAAATAGCCAGCTTAGTAAAGAGATATGGCAATGGTTAGCGCGCTTTGACAGTGCACAAATTTATATAAAATACTTGCAAGCTGTTGAGTAGTAAGAAAATCAAAGTGCTTATTAACTAAAATAGCGATATGAAATTGGTATTAATCGCATATTAAGGTAGCATAAGCGCACTTTTTATCTTAAGGCACGGCAATGGCTCAATTATACTTTTACTACTCTGCGATGAATGCGGGTAAATCAACCACCTTATTACAATCTGCGTTTAACTATCGTGAGCGCGGTATGGAGCCAGTTATTTTAACGGCTGCAATTGATAACCGCTCTGGTGTAGGAAAAGTATCGTCTCGTATCGGGCTGCAAGCTGATGCGCATATATTTGATGCGTCAAAAAATGTTTTTGAGCTGATCCAAAATCTGCAAAACGAAAAAAAGCGCCACTGTGTATTGGTTGACGAATGCCAGTTTTTGTCTAAAGAGCAAGTTATGCAGCTGACAGATGTGGTTGATGAACTTGGTATTCCGGTATTGTGTTATGGCCTGCGAAGCGACTTTAGAGGTGAGTTATTTATTGGCTCTCAGTACTTGCTAGCATGGGCCGATAAACTGGTTGAGCTTAAAACAGTGTGCCATTGCGGCCGTAAAGCCAATCATGTATTGCGTACAGATGAAAACGGCAATGCCATTGCCGATGGTAACCAAGTAGAAATTGGCGGCAACGACCGTTATGTGTCGGTGTGCCGCAAGCACTATAAGGCTGAGTTAAATATGGGCCGCTAAGGCTCGTATAAAAGTATCTATATCATCTTTGTTTATATCAAGATGAGTGACTAGCCTAAGCTGTTTGCTTGGGCTGATTAATATGCCTTGTTGTGCTAATTGCTCGCTAATATGCGCTATATTTAACTCACTTGAATAGCGCGCATACACCATGTTAGTGGTGTTACTCATATCAACGCTAAACCCATTGAGCTCATTAAGCTTACCTGCTAAATAACGCGCATTAGCGTGATCGTCTTTTAAGCGAGAGACGTTATTTTCAAGTGCGTATTGCCCCGCGGCTGCCAGCATTCCTGCTTGGCGCATGCCACCACCGAGTACTTTTCTCCAGCGCCGTGCTTTTGTGATAAGCGCCTTTGTGCCTAGTAATAGCGAGCCAACGGGAGCACCTAGCCCTTTCGATAAGCAAATTGAAACAGAGTCAAAGTGCTGGGTAATATCTGTAATATCAACGTTTAATTCAACCGCCGCATTAAACGCACGTGCGCCATCTAAGTGCAGAGCCAACGAGTGCTCATTTACAAAATGACGTGCTTTGGCTAAGTAGCTAAGGGGGAGTACTTTTCCGCCTATGGTGTTTTCAAGGCTAAGTAAGCGGGTGTTGGCAAAATGGCTATCGTCTGGTTTTATTGCTGCGGCAATTTTATCAAAGCAGAGGCTGCCATCGGGTTCATTCTCAATCGGTTGTGGTTGAATAGAGCCTAATACTGCAGCGCCACCGCCTTCAAATTTATAGTTATGGGCATTTTGCCCGCAAATATATTCATCTCCGCGTTCGCAATGAGCCATAAGCGCAAGTAAGTTAGCTTGCGTGCCAGAGCTACAATAAAGTGCGGCTTCAAAGCTAAAACGCTCACATGCATAGGCTTCTAGTTGGTTTACGCTAGAATCATCCCCGTACACATCATCGCCTACTGGCGCGCTATACATTACATCGCGCATGGCTTTTGAGGGTTTAGTAACCGTGTCTGAGCGAAAATCTATCATGGTGGTTATTCCTTTATTAAGTACTACAGGCTTTTTTGTTTTTTATGGGTTTAAACAAGCTCTTCAAAAATTTGTTCACGGGTGGCTTTATCAAAATAACTCCAGGCAATAAAGCGACTTACTTTTTGTCCTTGTGCCATGTCTATAATTTTATATTCGGCAATAGGGAGGGTGCTTAATTTATTTTCTAACACTTTAAGCGTTTCTTTTTTTGAAACCAAGGAGGTAAACCATATTACTTGCTCTGCAAATTGCTCACTTTGAGCAATCATATTGCTAATAAACTGTGCTTCGCCGCCCTCGCACCATAGCTCATTATTTTGCCCGCCAAAATTAAGGGTGTTTTTAGGTGATTTCCCTAAGTTTTTCCATTTGCGCTGCGACCCTTTATTGGCCTCTTCTGCGCTTGCGTGAAACGGGGGGTTACACAGGGTTAAATGAAATAAATCTTTTTGATTTATAATGTTTTCAAAAATAGATGATGCGTTTTTTTGGTGTTTAAGGGTTATTTTTAAACCATTAAATTGGGCGATTTGTTTCGCTATTTTTATTGAATTTGCATCGATGTCGCTACCAGTAAAGTGCCAGTTGTATTCATGATTACCCGTTAACGGGTAGACCAAATTGGCCCCTGTGCCAATATCGAGCACCTTAATTTGCCTGCCAGTTGGAATATTTTGTTGGTTGTCGTCGCTTAATAAGTCTGCCAAGTAATGAATGTAATCAACGCGACCAGGAATAGGAGGGCAAAGATTATGCTCAGGAATATCCCAAAAATCTATTTTATAATGCGCTTTTAAAAGCGCTTGATTAAGCGTTTTTACTGCTGTGTTATTGGTAAAGTCAATGCTCTTACTCCCCGCAGGGGTGACGATGATGAATGGGGTTAACGCATCATGCTTATCGCATAGCAGGTCTAAATCGTAGCCATGTAAATGTTGGTTGCGTGGGTGGAGCTTGTTAGTGACTTGTTTTGATTTCATAGCATTAATTTAGCAATTAAATAATGGCGCAATTGTATCAAATGCCCCACTAAAAAGTGCAACCATTTACTTTAGAATTAACAGTGGTACTGGTAGGATGAGTGGCTAAAAATAATAAAGGAAAATTTGTGGCAATTACACAGCACTCCCATTTTGTTCAACTAGGCAATCAGCAAACACTACATTTACGCCGTATAGCAAACGACAAGCAAGCGGGCCCCGTGGTGTTTTTTATGCACGGCGCAGTAGAAAATGGCAAAATTTTTTATACTCATAGCAATAAAGGGTTAGCCCCTTATTTGGCTGAGCAAGGCTACTGCTGTTATGTAGCAGACCTGCGCGGGCGCGGAGAGAGCAAGCCGCTTATTTCGCCGCAGGCTAAATATGGTCAAACAGAGGCAATAGTAGAAGATATCCCCGCCTTTATTAATTACATTGAACAATTCGAGGGTAAAAAGCCAGACTATTGGGTTGCTCACTCTTGGGGGGGCGTTTTAATGAATAGCGTTTTTGCACGTTTTCCTGAGTATTTAAAAGAGGTTAAAGCGTGTGCTTATTTTGGCTCTAAACGCTCTTTGTTTAACAATCACCCTAAAAAGTTACTACAAGTAAATATAATTTGGTACTTTATGGCGCCCATATTGGCTAAAAAACAGGGGTACTTAAACGCAAAAGGCTATAAGTGGGGCAGCGATAACGAATCGCAAAAGTCGCATTATCAAAGCATGCAGTGGGCTAAAAAAAGGCCATGGATAGATAGCGATGATGGTTTTGACTATGCAAAAGCCTTAGCTAAAGTGCAGGTGCCTCCTACACTACATATTGGCGCTGTAAACGATAAGGCTCTTGCGCAGCCTATTGATATTAAAAAGTTTATGGCAGAGTCCGGACCTGGAAAACAAACCCTTAAAATTTATGGCAAGCGCCATGGTCATAGTGTGGATTACGATCATATTAATATGCTTACTCACCCTCAGGCACGGGATGAGCAATTTAAAGATGTTGTAAGCTGGTTTAACGAGCACAGTTAGGCAATTAGGTTCATTCAAATTGTTTTAAAAGCGGTGTTTTATAGCGCTCCCAATGCGCGAGTGCCTGTGTATTAATTGGCTGCCTAATGGCTTGTTTGCTTAATGTGCTAACAGCAGCCTTACGCTTATAAAATGCTAAGCATTGCGGTTCATACTCACACCCTAAAAACGAAAATAAAGCACTTAGCCGCGACTCAGGCTCGGCAACTATTTGCTCATAATGAATATCGTATAGCGGTAATGAGGGCAGGCTGCGCCAATGAACCATTAATTTTGCATACAACGCATGGTAAAGTTTGAATTCTTTTAAATCACAAAAGTACGGCTCATTTTCGGCAAAGTAGTTACTGAACACCGAAAAAGCAGTAGCGTTAAAATCCCTACTTAAATTAATAAATTTAGCATTAGGGAACAGCAAGTAAATTAAGCCAATAGACTGATAGTTACTCGGTAGCTTATTAATGATGAAAGGGCGTATAGGCTGTGCTTTTTTTAACTCTTCAATATAAATATTGCGAGCTTTTGCGATTAAATCGTTACTAAGCGCGCTTAAGCATTGCGGGTAAGGGGTTTGCGTTTGCTGCTCTATCAATGCCACCACTTGGTTAGCAATACTGGTGTTTTCACCTAATGTAGCAAACTGTGAGTGGCTGGCCATCATTTGCTCAAGTAAGGTTGAGCCGCTGCGGGGCATACCAATAATAAACACGGGCGTAATAGTGCCGGTAAAAGTGTGATCGGCAGATGCAATTAGCTGTTGTGTACTATGCGTTATAATTGCTTCATAAAAAGGCACTAAGTCACTGGTTTTAAAGTGAGTAAGCTTTTTTTGAAGTTTGTTGGCAAGCACATAGTAGTTAAATGCTTGCTCTGTATCTTCTAGTTTGTCGTAGCTTTTACCTAACGCGTAGTAACACACCATTTTTAAACGCACGTTATTCGTTTGCGTTAAAAAGTGGTGCAGGTTGCTCACATAATTATGTTCTTTATTGAAACGGCCTAATTGTACTAGTTCAAATAAAATATAGGCAGTTACGGGGTATAGCCCCATGCTTAGTGCATGCGCAAATGTGGTGTGTGCTTTGTCTAATTCGCCGTAGCTTAAATAATGCTGAGCTAAATAATAATGAGGCTCTGGGTTATGGCTTGCGAGACTTTTAGCATATTCGAGTACTTTAAGCGCATCATTAGGGGAATTAACACCGTTAAATGCATCGGCAAGGGCGTGCAGTGGCTCAAGCATATGGGGTAAACGTTCGCATGCTTTTTGTAATAAGTATACCGCTGCATCATAGCGCTCTAACCTAAGTGCTATCCTGCCTAAACCAAATAATGCTTCGCCGCTTTGCGGGTTACTATTTAAAATTGCTTTAAAATGAAACTCGGCTTCTTTGAGTTTATTTTCTTGTAGTAATTGATTGGCTTTTTTAATTAGCATGATGAGGGATTATTGTTTTTTAATTAATATAAAATAAAAAAGGCGAAATGTCTTAACATTTCGCCTTGGTTTATCATGAAAAAATATTAGAAAGTATAGGTTGCTTTCGCGTAGTAGAAGCCACCGTTAATACCGTATGGAGATGTCTCGTAGTATTGGCCACCCCAGTTATTGTTAGGGATACCCGTACGGTCTTCAAAATCAAGTTTTTCAGCGTCTTGGTCAAAGATGTTTTGTGCACCTACCGAGAAACTAATAGACTCATTTAAGAAGTACGTTATTTCAGCGTCAATAGTTACTGCTGCGTCAGCTGTTTTTGCTGTTGCATCGTAATCTACGTGAACACCTTGGTATTCGCCGTAGTAATTAGCACGGGTAAACATTGAAAAAGATTCCCACTGCTGTGCCCAAGTAAGCGTTGCACGGTGATTAGGTAAATCTTCTTCTAAACGCTTAACTTTAAACTCACCAGTAATGTCACTGAACTTAGTTACCTCAGTTTCATTCCAGTTGTAAGCAAGGCTAAATGTAGAGCTTCCGCCTAGCATGTCAGCTGTGTAGTTTGCTACTAAGTCAATACCTTGCGTTGTTGTATCAAAGTCATTGGTGAAAAAGCTCACTTGTGCATAGCTTTGCGCATTTGGTACGCCTGCTGCTTCTAACGTGTCTTTATCATCTTGGCTAAGTACAATTTTTTCAGATTGGCTGATACGGTCATCAACTTCAATATTGTAGTAATCAAGTGTTACAAATAAATCCCCAATAGTGTAAACCGCACCTAGAGTGTAGCTTTGCGATTCTTCTGGCTCAAGCTCTGTACCACCTAATTGCACTGCAATTGGGTTTGTTGGTGGTAAAAGTGCTGAATCTTGTAATACACCATCACTTAAGTTTGTTTGTACGTTACTAACGTTCGCTTGGCCAACAGTAGGGGCACGGAAACCTGTGCTTACTGAGCCACGAATATTTAGATCTTCAGTTACGTGGTACTGCGCCATTACTTTGTAGTTTGTTGTTGTACCAAAGCTGTCGTAATCTTCAAAACGTACCGCAAGGCCCATTAAGAATTCTTCTGTAAATGGTGCTTCAATATCTACATAAGCTGCGTAGTTACGGCGTGTATATTCGCCTGCATCAGAAGGTTTGAAACCAGGGAAACCATTAGAGCCAATACCAAAACCTTGCTCAGTTAAAGGACCTGCAGTGAATGATGCTTCATCACCCGAAATTACAGTAAATGTTTCTTCGTGCCATTCTAAACCACCGGCAATATTTACATCGTACGCTAGGTCAAAATCAAAGCCTTTAGAAAGGTCAAAGTTAAAGTTTTTCTCTAGTTGCTCATATTTACCTGGGCTAAAATCACGTGGGCTGTCTGCACCTAACGACGCATTAACCGTGTCGTAAATAAAGTAGCGAGATTCGTTTAAACCCACCGTACCACTTAAATCGTAAAATGCATCTTTAAGGAAACCACCCGTAAACATACCCTTTGTACCAATAGTTAAAGAGGTATCGGTAATGTTGCCACCAAAGTTAGGTGTAAAACCGCCAGGAATGGTTTCGTTAAATGCAAAACAATCAGGATTATTAGCAACACCGCTAATGTAGTCTGGGTTATCTAGTACGTTGTCATCAATTGCGATAGTTGGACAGTTACCGCTCATGTCTTCTGTTAAATCGGCAACAAGCAGTGTTTCACCGCCATCGTTTGAGTATACACCTGGGCGAGTGTGCGGGTTACGGTAGTAAAAACCACCACGTACATCACGCTCAGAGTAGTTACCAAACATATAAAATTCTGAGTCGTTTGTTAGTTCTAAACCAAAGTTACCAAAAATTGAAATGTCGTCATCAACCTCTGGGGCACCCCAAACTTGCGCAAGCGAAGACACTTCTGGTACACCTGCAGCAGAAAGTGCGGCTGCATCAGGGCGTTGCTCTGAGCGACTTGTTGCATCTGCTGTTTTATATTGAAAACTTAAGTTAGCAAAACCGTTGTCAGTAAATGGTAAGCCTACGTTACCCGATATCTGTGTGGTATCACCGTCGCCTTCGTAGTATTGACCATGGCGTACTTCAAGTTTACCGCCTTCAGAGGCATCTTTAAGTTGGAAGTTCATTACACCTGCGATTGCATCTGAGCCGTATTGTGCTGCTGCACCATCACGTAGTACTTCTACTTGCTTAAGTGCAATGCTAGGAATAACTGAAATATCAGCGCCTTGTGCACCATCGTTAATACCACCACCTAAAAATGCAATAACAGAAGCACGGTGACGGCGTTTACCGTTTAAAAGGATTAATGTGCTGTCTGAAGGTAAGCCACGTAAGTTAGCTGGGCGTACTAGTGATGCAGCATCACTGATTGGGTTTTGGTGAACATTAAAAGAAGGAACAGAGCCTTTAAGTAGCTCTAGCATGTCTGTGTTACCAGACTTTTCTAGCTCTTCACCGCCAATAATATCAATAGGAACCGGTGAATCACCAATAGAGCGTGGCGCTGAGCGAGTACCTACTACAGCAATTTTTTCAACGTTTTTATTAACTTTAGTTTCACTTTCTTCTGCTGCAACAGCAGAACCTGAAATAAACAAACCTGCGGTGGTTGTTGCTAATGCAAATTTAATTGCTTGATTTAGCGCATTGCTTTTAAGTTTCATTCTAATTTTCCCCAGTTAGAATATATTTTGTACGTAATGCAGTAATTAACATTACTTATTTATAATTTTGGACGTGTTCACATGAGGATAAAGAGTCAACCTACTCGACTTCTTAAAGCTAAAAGCCCACCTCATGTGAAGTCCTGTGTACAGCCTATACATAAAAAACTTTCAGGGCAATTAATAATTAACTCTTTAATAACAAAAAGTTCAAAATAAAATATATTTGCAACAATGGTGCAGTATGTAACTAATTTGAACTAATAAAGTGCGATTTTAACGCTTTTACGAAGATTTAATGCGCGAAGTGGGTGGGTGGATGTTATCAACTTGTTTCTTTTGGTGAGGCAGGTGGTGTGTTTTGCGCTTGCCAGTCGCGATATTTTTGTCTGTATTCGTCCCACACGCAAGGGCTACAGCTACCTCCGCCGCAGCATTCATCAGGCTGTGGTTTTTGGGGTTTGGGGAGTACTATTATTTGTTTGCTTTGCATAAAAATGAGCTTGTGAGCACTGTTATGGTGCAAAAGAGTAAAGTATAGGGCGTATTAAGTAAATTATTCTTGTGTAAAACCCTTTATGTGTGAAAATAAAGGGTATGCGATTATATAAAGTTATTCACCGTGCGCCTTGGCGGGTAGTTAAAATTAGTAAAAAGCGCCAACAGCTTCGCTTTCGTCGTGCAATGGTGGCGCTAAAAATTGCTCTTGCGCAAGAAAGGCAAGAAACCATAGAAATGCTCACCATTTATAGGCGTTACACGCAAGGGCAAACCAGCAAAGAAGAGTTAAAGCGTGCTAATGAGCAGTTTGTAGATATTTTAAAAGGGCTTGGCTTAGGAGTATTTGCCGTACTGCCGTTTGCCCCTATTACTATTCCATTGGTTGTAAAGCTAGGCAGAATGGTAGGTGTAGATGTGTTGCCTAGCTCGTTTAACATTAATAAACCAGTTAAAGAGCTAGACGCCGAAATAGTTAAAGAGGATTTAAAACAACACACTAAAGCGCCAAATAAAGAATAAAGCTGGCTAAAATTAGCTATACCTTTTAGCCGGTCTTATTGGTATGCTTTGAGCTACCATTTTTTATTATATGAGCTTTTCAATGAGTGCATTACTTCGTCATACTTCTTCTGGTATTCCTTTATCTTTTATTCTTAAAAACGAGTTAACTGACTGGCAATCACAACAACCGGCTTTTATCCAAACATGGTTAACAAATAGCGGCTTTGAAAAGCAAGGTTTAGCGCTTGTGCCTGACGCGCAAACCGGTGAGCTAAGCCACGTTTATTGTTTATTACAAAGCCAAGATGATTTTTGGGCCGCAGGCGAGCTTGCCAATAAATTACCGCTGGGCACGTATCAAATTCAAGGCGATGATGCCTTTATAGAGCAAGTCGCGCTTGGTTTTGTGTTAGGCGGCTATGAATTTAGTGAATATAAAGAAAAACCAACGGCCAAAGCACAATTAGCCATTGCCGATGAAGCGCTGTATCAGCGTATTAAGCAACAAGCCGATGCCATTTATTTAGCGCGTGATTTAGTAAACACACCTGCGGTAGATATGATGCCGCAGCATTTATCGCAAGTAATGGAAGATTTAGCCAATAATTACAACGGCGAATTTACCCAGTGGATTGGCGATGAGCTACTTGAGCAAAATTACCCAACAATACACATGGTCGGGCGCGCCAGCGAAAACAAACCGCGATTACTTGATTTAAAATGGGGCGATGAAAACGCACCACTTATTACCTTAGTTGGTAAAGGGGTATGTTTTGACTCTGGCGGGCTTGATTTAAAACCAAGCTCGGGCATGCGTAACATGAAAAAAGACATGGGCGGGGCCGCGCATGTTATTGCTTTAGCGCAGCTAATTATGGCGGCTAATTTACCAATTAGACTGCGTGTTTTAGTGCCTGCGGTTGAAAATGCGGTATCGCGAAATGCATTTCGCCCAGGTGATGTAATTAAAACGCGTAAAGGCATTATGGTAGAAATTGACAATACCGATGCTGAAGGGCGTTTAGTATTGTGTGATGCGCTTAGCGAGGCACAAAACGATAACCCTGAGCTAATTATTGACTTTGCGACCCTTACCGGTGCTTGTCGTGTTGCTTTAGGTACTGAGTTACCGGGCTTTTTCTCAACAGAGCGCGATGTAGCAAATGGTATTATTGATGCCGGTATGGATGTAAGCGACCCAGTATGGCAATTGCCTTTATTTGATCAGTACAAAAGCTTTTTAAAGAGCGATGTAGCCGATATGGCAAACTGTGCCAGCACACCATTTGGTGGTGCAATTACCGCGGCGCTTTATTTAAAAGAGTTTGTAGAGCCAACCACACCCTGGGTACATTTTGATGTAATGGCGTGGAATTTACGTGCATTACCTGGTCGCCCAACTGGCGGCGAAGCGTTAGGTATTCGTGCGGTATTTAATTACTTGCAAAGCCGCTTTAAATAAACCTTGTTATACGAGGGTTATACCTCGTATAACTCAAGCGGTAAGTTATCTGGATCGGCAAAAAAGGTGAATTTTTTGCCGGTTATTTCATCCACTCTTATCTCTTCCACTGTTATATTTTGTGACTCTAAATACTGCTTTGCTTGGGCAACGTTTTTAACTTTAAATGCTAAATGCCTCAAGCCTTGCGCTTCTGGGTAGCTTGGTCTTACAGGTGCTCCATCAAACGAAAATAACTCTATTTGGCTGCCATCAGGCATCGCTAAATCTAATTTATACGAATTACGCGCGGCCCTAAAATGCTCGTTAATAACTTTAAGTTTAAGTACGTTACTATAAAAGTGCTTAGAGCGGGCGTAGTCACTGCAAATAACAGCAGCATGATGAATGCCTAATAGTTCCATGTAGTTAGCTCCATGTAATTAGCTCCATGAGTTTGTTCTCCTAAAAACAAAAACGCACTAAAAAGTGCGTTTAATTTTTATGTGCTTTAAAAACGTTTAGCTAGGCTCAGCGTCTTTGCAGGCTTTAACTGCGGGGGCTACAAGCTCAAGGCCTGTTAGCTCACACGGTGGCAAAGTTGCATCACTTACTTTAATCGGCGTTACACGCTCGCCCCATTTTATATAGCTTGCTGCCCACGTTAAACCTGCGCCAAACGCTGCCGACATAATATTTGAATGCGGCTTAATTAAGCCTTGCTCTACGGCTTCACATAACGCAATAGCAATCGTAGCGGCTGAGGTATTGCCGTAGTCAGCAATGTTTACCATTACTTTTTCATCCGGCACTTTTAAACGATGCTGAATTGCTTGAATAATACGTAAGTTAGCTTGGTGTGGCACTAATACGTTTATGTCATCAAGGCTTAGATTGGCTTGCGTTAATACATCATCACACGCTTCGCTCATACCTTTAACGGCACGTTTGAATATTTCACGGCCTTCAAATAGTAAGTCTGATGGGCCAATTGGCTCATATTTATTTAAATCACTACCAAAGTTGGTGATATGCAAAATGTCTCTGTCTTCACTGTCGCAACCGGTTTTAGTACCTAGCAGGCCTGCGGGTGTTTCTGCGGCTTCTAGTACTACTGCGCCTGCGCCATCACCAAATAATACAGCGCTGTCACGGCGTGCCCAGTTTACATACCAGGTCATGCGCTCTGCAGCAATAACCACGGCCTTTTTAATCATACCCGCCTGAATTTGAGCGGTAGCAGCCTGAAGGGCATATAAAAAACCAGAACACGCAGCATTGGTATCCATAGCTGCAGCGCCGGTAGCACCAATGTTTTTTTGTACTAAAGAGGCGGTATTGGCCACTACAGTAGAAGGGGTACACGTTGCTAAAATAACTAAATCGATATCTTTTGCGTCAATCCCTGCACAATCGATGGCGTGCTTTGCGGCAACGGTTGCAAGTTCTGCGGTGCTAACATGGCTAACCCTACGAGATTTAATACCAGTACGTGTGGTGATCCACTCATCGTTGGTATCAACTATTTCGCTAATTTCATCGTTGCTAATGCTTGCTGGTGGAATGCATTTACCCCAACCAGTAATATGTGCGTAGGCCATAGTGTGTTCTCTTAAAAAGGTGGTCTGACGTGTATTGCTAATGGGTGAGTTATATCAAAAATTGCCCTTTAAGAGAAGTTATTAACCTGTTTTGTCTCGTAAATAATAGTAATTGTGGGCAATTTAACGTAAAGCTTGTTTAAAGAGTGAGCAAGTATTAAAGCTATACGTAGCGATGTGTTAAACAGCATATAATTGAATAGTGCATGATTTTGCGGCTTTACTTAAACGTAAGTGGCTTGCGTTTATGGCACAGTGCTCTAGCTGTTAGCTTGAGTGAATTAAAGTAAGCCGATATTATTAATTACTGCCCGTTTAACGTATAAACACACAAACACGTGGCAATTGCATACATAATAAGGAAGCCCATGAGCAATAAAATAAAAGTGTCGTTGTTTAATCACTTGATAGAGGCCGAACGACAGTTGCTCGACCCCGATGTTCGTCAATCAAGCCATGCATTAAATGCCTTACTTGATGATGAATTTATTGAAATTGCAGCTAATGGCACCGTATTTGATAAGCAGCACGTACTCACACGTTTACCTACCGAGGTTGTTCCGCAGTTTTATAATCAGCACTTTAAAGGGCGAATGCTTAGCGATGATGTCGCGCAAATTAGTTACCAAGCCGCTTATAGGCGCTCAGCCCGAAGTGAGTTTAATTACTCCTTACGTATGTCGCTTTGGCGTAAAAGTAATGAACAATGGAAAATGGTGTTTCATCAAGGGACCCCGTGCGCGCTGTTTACTATATCAATGGATGAAGATTAACTTTTTAACGTATTAAATTTTATAGGTATATCACACCTTGTTTATGCAAACCGACCCGACCATTAGCCGCCTTTTAATGCTGCGAAGTGGTGCTATTGCTGTGCAGTTAATTGCTGTACTAAGCGTGTATTTTTTATTAGAACACCAAATAGCGTTACTCCCTTTATTAGTGGTAATAGCTATAGAGGCGATATTTCAATTAGTAAGCGTATTCGCCTATCGAAATGTTAGCCAAGCGCGCCCTATAGGGATGTTAATGCAGCTCACTGCGGATGTCCTGTTTTTAACTATTTTGCTCTCATTAAGTGGCGGCGCAACCAATGCGTTTGTATCGCTATTATTGCTACCTATCATGATTGCAGCGGTCACCCTTCGTGAAAAAGGCTTGGCTTATATCGCCGTACTGGCAATTGCCGCTTATAGCTTTTTACTCATTAGGATGCCCGATCACAGTATGCATCAAATGAATATGAGCGGGCATTTTATAGGCATGTGGGTTAACTTTGTTTTAAGTGCAAGCGTTATCGCTTTGGTTATTGGTGCTATGAGCCGAGCATTAAAGGAGCGAGAGCGCACAATAGCTAAAGCTCGCGAGCAGCAATTGCGCAACGAGCAACTGGTAACCCTAGATGGCGCAGCTGCGCAAATAACCCATCAACTAGCCAGTCCTATCGCTAACTTACAATTACTATTTGAAGAGCTTTTAGAAGATCAGCCAAATAACCCTGTCGTGGTGCAAATGCAAACACCGCTCAAGCAATGTGCTAGGCAATTAAATGACTTTAGAAAGCTCTCTGCTCAGCTTCGTAATAAAAATACCACCGAGCACATTACAGTAAACCAGCTACAAACGCAGATCATCGATACATTATTACTGCAATACCCTGATCAGCACATTAATTGGTTAAGTGAGCCAATAGCAGTCACCTTAAAAAGTGATGCAATGCTATTGCCTGCTATTCTCAATTTGCTACAAAATGCATGCATTGCTAATCAAAAAAATAACCAAACCCAGTTAGAGCTAAGCTGGCAGCAAGATAATCAACACAGTGAAAGTGTGTATTTGCTAATTCGTGATTTTGGTAGCGGTTTTAGCCAATCACAATTAGCAGAGCTTGGCGGGCAACTTATGCCTAGCAGCCAAGGTATGGGGCTTGCGGTTTTACTTTCTAATGTAACGTTTGAGCGACTAAACGGCTCGTTAACTTTGTATAATCACGCTAGTGGCGGGGCTGTGGCTAAAGTAAAATTAGCCATAGCAAATAATGAGCAATCACTTACATGAAATTACTGATAATTGAAGACGATATAAACCTAGCCAGTACACTTGCTCGGCGTTTAACAAAACAAGGCTTTAGTTGTGAAGTTGCACATAACCAAAGTGATGCATTACTCAGTGCACGTAAACACTTACCAGATTTTATTTTGCTCGATATGAAACTAGGTGACGATAACGGCCTTGCCTTAATTAAGCCACTTCGCAGCTTATTACCGCAAGCGTATATTGTATTATTAACAGGATTTGCAAGCATAGCCACCGCAGTAGAGGCCATGCGGTTAGGTGCTAACGACTACCTTACTAAACCCGTTGATATGGCCACGCTATTAAAGGCCCTAAACGCAGATTCAAATACACAAAATGTTAGTGATATTGCCACACCAGTTATGTCACCAGAGCGTTTAGAGTGGGAGCATATTCAGCAAGTGCTACATAGTAATAACGGTAATGTGTCGGCCACTGCGCGGCAACTCAATATGCATAGGCGCACATTGCAGCGTAAGTTACAAAAAAAGCCGGTTCAGCTGTAACCGCTTAAGGGGTATAAAATGAGAGATGATGCGACTACATTAATGCGTAATCAAAAAATTATATTATTAGGGCCTGTTTATCTTTCGAGGTTAAATTTGCAGCAGCCTGTTTGGTAATTAGGCAAGACAGAGCCTATGTAGTGTGGTTGTTCCCCATAAATAGGCGATAACGTAGCATAAATGCCAAACAGGCGCTGCCCGAAGGGGTTCTGCCTAGGGGTCATTTACTCTTTGTTGCTCGGTTTTTACTTAGCCCACTAGGTTACAAACCTCGCGCCGCGATTAAATGGCCCCTAGATTGAACAAATTTTAATCCTGAAAGGTCAACAGGCCCTAGTAACGATGCCACTGCCATTTTTAAATTGTGCAGCGTGCAATCCCCAAAAGGTGCACTGTTATTAACTCACTTTGGTTTTTCAACCACACAATACGCCTCAATGGTTTACCTACAAAACGGCAAAGCGTACACGCAAAGCCATGCTTTTTTTGAAGTGGTTAAGCAGCTAGGTTATCCCTTTAAACTAGCCACTGCATTTAGTGTTTTACCCAATACATTTAATAATTGGCTGTACGATAAAATTGCTTTAAACCGCTATACCTTATTTGGCAAATATCAGTATTGCAGAATACCCAACCCAGAGGACGCAAAACATTATTTATAATTGATCGCAGGTAAAGAAATTTACTATCGTGTTGAATCATTGTCTCCATAAACAAATATATTGTGTAGTCCCAAAAAATTAGGTGCTGATATGTTTAATAAAAGTAGAGTCTTTTTTGTTGTAATGCTTTTAAGTTCACTAGCTTGGAGTGCATATTTAGTCACCGTTGTTTCAGAAGGTCTGACTACGAAAAGTTGGCCTATGGTTGAGGGTACTGTTATTTCTAGTAATGGACTACGTATACAACATAACCAAGAGCGCTATATTATAGAGGTTGAATACTCTTATATGCTTGATGAAAAGCTATTTGTTGGAAATCGAGTATCAAACGTCAACTCTATGCTTGATAGAGCGGAGCGAGATTTACAACTTAAAAAATATCAAACGAGGGATAAAGTTAATGTTTATTATAATCCTCAGGAGCCTAGTAAATCCTACCTAATGGTTGGTGTAGGCTACGGTATTTATCTTTTGTTGTTTGTGTGTATAGCTATGGTATTTTTCTCAGCTGTGAATTTAAGAACGTTATTAAAAAACTGATTTTAAAAAGGCTCTTAGCAGAAGCAGAAAACTAATTGGGTTAGGTTTTTCTTATTGCCTTTGGTTGTTGCTAATATTGAGGTGTTAACTAATACAAATCAATAGGTTATGAGTTTTTTTGGCCTCGCAGTTTAGAGTGTACGGATGCGTTATAGAGCAATCCTCCCGGAAAGTTAATAGAATCCAAATATGAAAAAATTTATATCTATGTCTAGATTGTTAGTTTTAATGGTTGTGGTCTTTTCTGTAAAAGCATTTCCTTTACAGGAAAAAATTGAATGTAAAAAAATATCTTGGGGCGAACTTTTCAAGAATCAAAATGATTTGGTTGGAACTAAGGTGTGCTTAGTTGGACATTACGGACACCTTGATTTTTATGAAGATCGTGCAGCTCTAGAAAAAAAGTCAAAGCAATACTTAGTATTCCCATTTTACGGTGATGTAACTGAGGGGTTTGTTAAGCATTGTAGTGATCGAATGCTTTTAGTGGAGGGATTTATTGCCAGTCATGAAAAAAGTAAAGCACCACGAATTAGAAAAGTAACTAGCTTGAGCCCACTCTCGGACCCTAGCTATAGCTGCTTAGACCAAATATCAGGTTTTGTGAATTAAAGCGTGCTATTGGGTGACGCCAATTATTTGATTGGTCAGCTATAAGTAGATGCTAGGTTTAGGTGGCTGTGCTAAAATCGCCGCGTTTTAAATTATCAGGGTTTTGAAATGGCAAGCACAGCGCACGCACTCCACATATTGGTTAAACACAAAGAAATAGCAGAAGACATTATTAAGCAATTAGGTAAAGGTGCCAAGTTTCAAACCTTAGCTAAAAAATACTCGTCGTGCCCATCAGGTAAAAAAGGCGGTGACTTAGGTGAGTTTAGACGTGGGCAAATGGTTCCGCAGTTTGACAAAATAGCCTTTAATGGCGCTATTTTAGAGCCACATTTAGTTAAAACTAAATTTGGCTGGCATGTAATTAAAGTGCTTTATCGTACTTAATAAGCTCGCTGACAAATAGTAAAAAGGCTGCACACTGCAGCCTTTTTCGTATTCAGTTTTTTTATTTAATAAACATCCAGATACCCGCAGCAATCATAAACAGGTTTTCGGTCAGAGAGACAAACCCCAGCGGTACATTACTATCTCCGCCAACACAGGCACATTTAAGCTCTCGTTTGTCTATGTAAACAGCCTTAATCACCGACACGGCGCCAACACCCCCAATAAATAAAGAAATTGGTGCAACAATATAAGCTGAAAGCCCTGCTATCATGCCAATACTTACAAATGCTTCTAAAAATGGATACACATAAGCATATCTCACTACTTTCATCGCAAATAAATCATAGGTTATAAAAGAATTACTAAAGCTGTATAAGTCGCGTAATTTTTGAATAGCCAGTACGCCCATTGTTAACGCGACAAACAGCATAACTGTATGCATAGAAAAAAGTGCAAAGCCAGTCGAGTAGCTAAATGCAAAGGCAAGCAATAGGGTAACAGCAAAAATGGCCGTTACGGGAGTATAAGTAGTACCTTGTTGGCCAGGCTCCGATTTATTAAAGTAAGCGCGCAGGTCGTCATACCCGCCAATGCGTTCGTTATCGATAAATGTTTGTGGTGTGGTACCAACATTGTGCTTTTGTTGAAATGCATCGGTTTCTTCGCGCGAAGTCAGCGGTTTATCATCTACCTTATAGCCTTTTCGCTTAAGTAAATCTTTTGATTTGAGTCCAAATGGGCAAATATGCTCATTAGTTACCATTCTGTATAATGTTGCTGACTTAGCCATGTTTGCTCCTTATGCGTATTTAGTTACTCGTTAGCCCTTAAGTAATAGTGAGTGAATGGCGGTATGAAAGAAGTTAATAGCACCTTGTAATATTTACGTGGCATTTGAAATAAAATAGCGCGCAGCACACTCATTAAGAACACAAAATAGACTATGCACGTATAGTGCCAGCACTTTTATAAAAGTGCAGAGGGTAAGGTTTGAGTCGCAGAGGTTTTTGTTAAAAGCTTATTGAAATATCGGCTCACGTAGGCAGTAAAGTCACGCTGCACCTTTAAAACCATATAAGACTGCATTGCGCAGCCTTATATATGTTAAACAGCAGCTTACTTGCTAAGCGTCTTGTTTTGCTTCTTCTTCACTAATTTGTTTTAGTGCTTGAATAAATGAGTCGCTTGGTTGTCCGCCACTGATTGCATATTTATCGTTGATAATAAATGTAGGGACTGAAGTAATACCCATTTGCTTAAAGCGGTCTTGCTCTTGTCGTACTTTTTGAACGTATTTATCTGAGTGTAAAATACTACGCGCTTGTTCTTTATCAAGGCCAACACTTGCGACTACATCAAGCAGTGCGTCTTCTTGATTTAAGTATTTTAAATCGGTGAAGTGTGCTTCAAACATGGCAAGCTTTAATTCGGTTTGCTTATCTTCTTCACGCGCCCAAGTAAGTAGGCGGTGTAAATCAAAGCTGTTGATCATGATGCGCTCACCATCAAAATTAAAGGTAAACCCGGCACGCTGACCTGCTTCGAACATGTTTTTGCGATTTTCATCGCCTTGCTCTTCAGTCAGGTTGTACTTTTGCATTAGGTGCTCGTTTAAATTTTGACCTTCAAGCGGCATGTCAGGGTTTAGCTCAAAAGGATGCCATGTAATATCTGCACTCATCTCGTCTTTAAGTTGGCCAAGCGCTGTTTCTAGGTTTTTGTAACCTATTACGCACCATGGGCACATTACGTCTGACACGATATCAATTTTAAAGTTTTTCATATTCATCCTTTTGCGGATTGCTTTGGTATAACAAACGATATTGGGATGAAGTATGCATTATCAATCCTCAAACTAAAAAGAGCAGCTAATGGCTGCTCTTTATAAAGGGTTTAAGCGTTCAGCCCAAACGGGTCGTCAATACTATAACTTGGTTGTGTAAACCAATGCGGGCCGTTGTCGGTCATATAAAAGTGATCCTCTAAACGTACACCAAATTCATCAGGTATTACTAGCATTGGCTCGTTACTAAAACACATGCCAGGTGCAAGTGGGGTTTTGTCTCCACCGACTAAATAAGGCCATTCGTGAATATCTAAGCCAATACCATGGCCCGTACGATGCGGGCAGCCCGGTGTTTGGTACTGTGGCCCCAATCCTTGAGCCGCTAAATAGTGACGAGCGCCTGCATCAACTGCTTCACACGTAGCGCCAATTTTTGCAGCACTAAAGGCGGCGAGTTGCGCTGCTTTTTCATGATCCCAAAACATGCGCTGGCGCACTGTTGGCTCACCAAATACATAGGTGCGGGTTATATCTGAAAGGTAATCATGCACTTTGCAACCGGTATCTATTAATACCATATCGCCTTTTTTAAGCACTTGCGCATCTTTAACGCCATGTGGAAATGAGGTCGCCACGCCAAATAAAACAATGCAAAAATAGTTACCTGGCGCACCTACCTTTTGATGCGCTTTTTTAATAAAGGCTTCTACCTCTGTGGTGGTAATACCTTCATATAGCATGCTTGCAGTTGCTTGGTGCACTGCAAGGGTCATATCCATTGCACATTGCATGAGCGCTAATTCCTTTACCGACTTATGCATTCTACAGTGTGCAGTAACGCTTTGTGCATTAACTATATTTAAGCCTTTTTGCGCTTTGTTTATACCGTCGAATATAAAAAACTGTGTACTTTCATCAATGCCTATTGTGGCATTGTCAGGTATGTTGAGTTGCTTTAGTACGCTAACAAATAGCGCATACGGGCTTTGATGTTCTTGCCAGCCATGAATGGGGCCTTCAATCACTTTAAAGCCGTTTAGGGTGCCAATTTCAAAATAAGGGGCTATGTATTGTACATCGCCTATAGCGGGTAAAATGGCGCCAACCATGCGCTCACTTGCATACCATTTCATACCTGTGAAGTAAGTGAGATTTGTACCTGCATTTAAATAAATTGCATCTATATTATTTGCTTGCATATAAGCTTGTGCTTTTGCAATGCGCTGTAAATATTCATCTGCTTGAATAGGGGTTACATTGGCGGTCATATTGCTTAATCCCGCTAAAGCTTGCTCGCTTGTGTGTGTACCAACGCCTAGTGTGGCCATAAAAGTCTCCTTGGTTTCAATACCAAGCTGCATAAATTCTTGAGCAATTTAACAAATTAAATTTCACTAAAATGTTAAAAAGCCCCAATAAGCAGTTTGGTGTTAGGCATTGTGTTTAATGTAAAAGCATAATTCAATATTATGCGACAACATGCATACTAAGGTTTTTTAGCGTAAGGTAAACGCGATAATTTATTGCTAGTGTGGTAACTATCAAGCCCTGTTACAGCCACTGTTTCAATGGCTTGTAAATCTAAAAAGCCATCACTTTGTAGCGCCGCTTCATCTAAATACACATCGGTAATTTCACCTATAACCAGCTCGGTGCCATTAACGGCTAAGTGTTGGTGCTCAACGTATTTTACAGAGTATTTTAATCGCGACTCTTGCACAAACGGGGCTGTAAATTCATTTAGGTATTCTGGCGTTAAACCTGTCGCGTCAAACTCTGACTCGCCTTTATCGTAGCGAGCTGATGTTTGATGAGCTTGCTTATATATGGCCTTATTAACTTGGTTAATGGTGTAACAGCCGGTTTCTATGATGTTTTCGAACGTATGGCGAGGCACGCTATTAGGGCGCATTATCATGCCAACCAATGGCGGGTGAGCCCCTAAATGAATAACCGAGCTAACAATAGCTACATTTGTATTGCCTTGCTTGTCTTGCGTGCCAATTAAGTTGGCGCTTTTAAAACCCGAAAGTGAATTAATTAAATGAGTACGAGTGTGTTTTTCAAGTGCGTTTATGCGCTCTTTAGTAAAATGCATTAAAGGTCCTTACCAGGGTATGGCTTCGCCTTGCCAATCTAAATAGGCGGGCTCACCGTTAAGTTCTAAATGAGGGTTATTAAACGTAAGTGTAAAAAGCTGTTTAGCTACAAATTCAGCGCTAAAAAGCTTATCCGCAGGTACGTTTTTTTGAAATGGTTTCGAAAGCGCTGTATCGGTAGTGCCCGGATGAAATAACACCAGTTTAGTATTTTTAGCTCGGCGCGCCAGTTCTACCGCTGCGGTTTTAAATAGCATGTTTAAGGCCGCTTTAGATGCGCGGTATGTATACCAACCGCCTAATTTATTATCGTTAATACTGCCCACACGCGCACTGAGCGCCGTTATAGTGCACTGCGTTTTATGTGTTAAAAGCGGCAAAATGCTTTGTAAGCACAGTAAGGGAGTGAGTGTGTTGGAATTAAATAATTCGTTAAAATAGTTTGCGTTTAGCTCTTCTAGCTTTTTTTCTGGCATGTGGGTTTTGTTGTGCAATGTGCCATTGAACATAACGACTTGTTGAATATCGGCATTTTGCTCTTTTAAGTAAGTTGTAACCTTGGCTAAGCTTTGCGCTGTGTAATCACTCTCAAGGTAAATAACATTACTATTTGTTTTTGCCTTTTTTGAGCTAACACATATAACTTGCACTGTGGGTGCATTTATTTGTAGGTGCTCTATATAAGCTTGTGCTATTGCGCTGCTGGCACCAAATAAAACAATTTTTTTCATTGTTTGTCCTTTGTATTAACAGTGCATTGGCCGTTTAAACAGGAGGCGTTTGGTATGAGCAAACGGCTTATTTTTTGTCTGTGTTTTGCAAAAAACATATAGGCGGCATCAGCGAAGTAGCGAATTATTGGCAAGCGAAAAATTTTCAACCAGCGGTATTTTCCTACTGTTTTCCACGCTTGATGGGTAACATCTAAGCCGTAAATCATCTCGCCAGTTGGTAACTGTGCATGCAGTATAGCCATGGCCTTGTTTTTATTAACACTTGGATAACGTGCGCTAAAATCGTGGCTGTTAAGGTCTTCTAAAACAATTTTATGTTTAGTATCAGCATCTTTAAGGTGCTGCATTTCGGTATTGCAAAGCGGACAGCTGGCGTCGTAAAAAATGATCATAAAAGTCGTTTTCTAATAATTTACATATAGCTAATTACGATTCACCATTGCAAATGGATCTATTAAATCTGCGCTCATGATGATATTAATAGCATTCCATGAAACAAAGGAGACTGAGAAATGAGTGAACAATATGCCGCCTTGCGAGGTAATGTTAATTTACTTGGGCAGCTACTAGGACAAACTATTAAAGATGCCCAAGGCCAAGCGATTTTAGATAAAGTAGAAGAAATTCGTGCTTTATCAAAGTCATCTCGCAGTGGTAACGAAGACGACAGACAAGCGCTAATTGAGGTACTACATGCGCTTAGTGATGAAGAGCTTTTACCGGTTGCCCGTTCATTTAATCATTTTTTAAATTTAGCTAATGTAGCAGAGCAGTTCCACACTGTTTCGCGTTTTAATGATGTTGGTTTTTGCCAACTAAACCCTCTCACTCAAACATTAAAAACGTTAACTGCAAAAGCAAAAGAAGGCCAATTAGATAGTAATCATCTGGCCGAAACACTCTCAAAACTCCACATAAACTTAGTATTAACCGCTCACCCAACCGAGGTGACGCGCCGTACCATTATTAATAAGCACGTAGAATTAAGTGATTGTTTAGCCTCGCTTGAGCGCAAAGACAATTTACCACAAGAGCGTGAAGCTATTTTAAACCGTATCGCTCAGCTTATCAGCCAAGCATGGCACACCGATGATATTCGTCGTTCTCGCCCAAGCCCAGTTGATGAAGCTAAATGGGGATACGCTGTTATTGAAAACAGCTTATGGCATGCTGTGCCACGTTTTTTACGTGAGTTTTCAGACCAAGTTAAAGAGCATTTAAGTTTAGAGCTCCCAATTGATTACAGCCCCATTGAGTTTACCTCTTGGATGGGCGGAGACCGTGACGGTAACCCATTTGTAACCGCACAGGTAACACAGCAAGTACTTGACCATGGTCGTTGGATGGCGCTTGATTTATACAGCCGTGATATTGACACGCTAAGCGCAGAGCTGAGCATGTCAGATGCAAGCGATGAGCTAATTGAGCTGGCAGGACAAGACTTTGAACCTTATCGCGCTGTACTTAAAAAGCTTAAAAACCAAGTATCTGAAACAGTGGTGCATTTAGGTGCAAAAATTAAGAATAAGCGCAGCGATTCAGAAGACTTAATCACTGATATAAATCAAATCAAGCACCCAGTAGAGGTGTGCTATCGCTCTTTATTAAAGTGCAACATGAAAGTTGTCGCCAATGGTTTATTACTTGATTTACTGCACCGTATAAATAGCTTTGGCCTGCGTTTGGCAAAACTTGATGTACGCCAAGATTCAGACCGCCACAGCGATGTGTTTTCTGAGCTTACACGCCACCTAGGCTTAGGCGATTACAACCAATGGCAAGAGCAAGACAAACAAGCATTTTTGCTTACCGAGCTTAACTCACGCCGCCCGCTTATTCCTAAAAACTGGCAACCAAGTCCAGAGGTGCAAGAAGTACTCGACACCTTTGATGTAATAGCTAAGCAAGATGAAAAAACATTTGGCTTGTACATTATTTCAATGGCGCGTACCGCCTCTGACATTTTAGCTGTACAACTGCTTTTAAAAGAAAGTGGCTGTCAGTTTGATTTACCAGTAGCGCCTTTGTTTGAAACGCTTGACGATTTAAACGCTGGTAGCGATGTAATTACCACGTTGCTTGATAACGTATGGTACCGCGGGCATATTAAAAATACCCAAAATGTCATGATTGGTTATTCTGATTCAGCTAAAGATGCCGGCATGATGGCCGCAGGCTGGGCACAGTACGAAGCAATGGATAAACTAGTGCAGCTTGCCGATGAGCGCGGCATTGAACTTGTTTTATTCCATGGTCGTGGTGGTACGGTAGGGCGCGGTGGTGCACCTGCTGCACAAGCACTGCATTCACAACCGCCTGGTTCATTAAAAGGTGGCTTGCGTGTAACTGAGCAAGGCGAAATGATCCGCTTTAAGTTTGGTTTACCCGATGTAGCACTGCAAAGTTTAAATATTTACGCGGGTGCCGTACTGCAAAGTAACTTATTACCACCGCCAGAGCCTAAGCAAGAATGGCGTGAAGTAATGAAGTTGATAAGCGAGCAGTCGTGCGATCACTACCGTAATGTGGTTCGCCATGATGAAAACTTTGTTCCTTACTTTAGAATGGCAACGCCTGAGCTAGAGCTGTCTAAATTACCATTGGGCTCGCGTCCTGCGAAACGTAACCCAAATGGTGGGGTTGAGAGCTTACGTGCTATTCCATGGATTTTTGCATGGAGCCAAAACCGTTTAATGTTACCTGCATGGCTTGGTGCATTAACAGGCTTAAAAGCGGCACTTGATAAATACGGCATAGAAACACTGCACGAAATGAGCCTGCAATGGCCATTTTTCAGAGCACGCCTTGAAATGCTAGAAATGGTATTTAGTAAAGCCGATAGCTGGTTAAGTGAGCATTACGATAACGCGCTGGTGGAAGACATGTACAAACCACTAGGTACTTCGTTACGTAAAGAGCTAGAAGAAGCAATTAGCTTAGTGCAATCGCTTAGCCCGCAAAATAGCTTATTGGCAGATCAGCCATGGATAAAAGAGTCGATTGCGCTGCGTAATCCGTACACCGATCCGCTTAATGTACTGCAAGTTGAGCTGCTGCGTCGTTCGCGCTCAAGCGATAAAGTAAGTGAAGGTGATATTGATAATGCATTAATGATCACCATGACAGGTATTGCTGCAGGTATGCGCAATACTGGTTAGTCTACTTTAACTAAAAAACAGGGGAGCACAGTGTGCTCCCATTTTTTTCTAGCATTTAGGCGCCTAACCTTTTAAACTACTTAGCCATTAAATAATTATAATATGTTATGGCATCAGCAACTTTTACTGTGCAACAAGACACAGCACTCACAAATTCACATATCTCACTAAGCGTTACGCAAACTCAAGCATTACGCAGCCAATTAAAAGCCCAGCGCGGTATTTTACATCCTAACGATATTAGCCAATTATGCGCGCAACTTAATGTATCTGATGACGCGTTATTACAAGGTTTAGTGCCTTTAGCGTCTGAATTTTCGGTGGCTCCTGTTTCTCATTTTCATGTGGGAGCTATTGTTAAAGCACTTGATGAGCAAGGTGATATAAATTTTTATTTTGGTGCTAATGTAGAGTTTGATCACCAAGCGCTTAGTTTAGTCGTGCATGCAGAGCAGTCGGCGATTAACAATGCGTGGTTAAATGGCGCAAAAAAAATACTAAAAATAGCAATTAGCGATGCCCCATGTGGTTATTGCAGACAGTTTATGAACGAACTGGCTGATGCAAAAGAGTTTGATATTTTACTACCAGATCAGCACTTTAAATTAGCTGATTTATTACCGCATTCATTTGGCCCCACAGATTTAGGCAACGATTTTAGCCTGTTTAACCCAAAACAGCAGCAACACACATTTGCAGATACAGCTCTTGATGAAAAACTAGCAGCCATGGCGCTAATGGCCTACGTACCTTACAGTAACAACTTTAGCGCAGTTAAAATAAGTACCTTTAACAATGGTGACTTTTACGGCAGTTATGCAGAAAACGCGGCTTACAGCCCAAGCCTTTCGCCACTACAAAGCGCGCTTAGTCAATTGTTTTTAGCGGGTCTTAGCTTTAACGATAAAACGATTAAAGCAATTACACTGTTAGAAACCCAAGGTCATGAAAACCAAGGGGGAGTAGCACGTGCTGTACTTGCAAGCTTTAGCAATTTGCCAGAAATAGAAGTGATTAGCGCAAAGCTAAGGTAACCAGAATTTAGATTAAGCTAAAAACAATAAAGCACAGCAATTGCTGTGCTTTATGCATTTTATTAAAGCGCTAAAAAGGCATTAGCCTAATAGTACTTTTGCAGCTTCTAATACCACAGCTACAGATTTTTTCTCAATTTCACCGTGATCAACATTTGGAATTTCTTGGCGAGTACGGTTAACCAATACACCGGCAACACACGCCGCTTTAAGGCCTAGCGCTGCACACATGGTAAATAAGGTAGCAGACTCCATTTCGTAGTTCATCACGCCTAGGTTTTGCCACTCTTCACAGCTACCTTGTAATGACTTAGGTACATAACCCGAGTGCGTATCGTAACGCTCTTGCCCTGGGTAGAATGTATCGCTTGAGGCAGTAATACCAATGTGGAAGTCGATATCTAGGTTTTTACACGCTTGCACCATAGCTTGAGTGGCAAAAAAGTCAGATACCGCAGGGTAGCTAAGTGGTGCAAAGTGTTGGCTTGCGCCATCTAAACGCACAGACGCTTGGCTTACTAAAATATCACCTTCATTAATATGTGGCTGAATTGCCCCAGTAGTACCAATGCGTAAGAAAGTACGTACGCCAAGCTGTGCCAGCTCCTCTACAGCAATAGAGGTTGAAGGGCCGCCAATACCGGTTGAACAAATCACCACAGAGTGACCATTTAACTGGCCTAAATAAACATGAAACTCACGTGTTTGAGCAAGGCAGGTTGGGTTGTCTAGGAATTGAGAAATGCGTGCAGCACGATCTGGGTCACCAGGGACAATAGCAAGTTCAGCCCCTTTTAAATCGTCAATACATAATCCTAAGTGAAATACCTTTTCCATAACTAAGCCTTTTTATAAAAATTTGTTGTCAATCTAGCATCATTACGGCAAATGTAAACTAAGTACAGGACGTATGTCCGATGTTGAAAAATACTTATAAATGATGGCTTTATTCATTCACATTGAATATTAAATCAAAGGCTTAAAGTTCGTTAAAAGGCGGGTGGTTGACTTGTTTATTGAGAGTCTATATGTATTGATTATGGTGATAATTTAAATTTATCAATACGTGGTTTGAAGCGTTTTTAGTTATTTAATAACAAATAGTTACGGTTTGATTTCGGCTTTATTTTAACGGCTTTTATTTAAGCGTGTAAATAATGCTTGAGCAATAAGTGAGCGCATTACGCGTTAATTGCAAATAAGCCGATAATTTTAGTTTTTGCATAACTAATCAAAACCACATGAATAAAACACACAAGTATAGGATTTATTATGAGCACACAATTTGACGCGTTTAAACGTAAAGTAGAGCACTGTTTATGTGCACCTGGCGATGGTGTATTTACAGTTAATACCGCGAAAGAGCGTAAAGCGGCATTACGTAATAAATTGTATGGGCAAAGCGAAAATGTTGATGTTTTGTGGCGTGATTCTTTAACACAATTACCCGAATCTCCTCACAAAGCAGTTATGTTAGGTATTAGCTCAGATTGTGGCGGCGGTATTTTACGTGGGGCAAACTGGGGGCCATTATTCTTACGCTCAGCCTTGATTGATCAGCAAACCCAGTGCCGCTCTTTCGACTTAGGTGATGTGCGTGTTATACCGCATTTATTACATGATAAATACTTAAACGACACCACAATTTCAAACTGCCAAAAAGCCCTATACGGCGATAAAAACGATGATTACTACGTAAGCCCGCTTTCTATTACCGAAGATGTGTGTGACAGCTTTTACGCCACATTTAAAGATAAAGGCATATTTGGTATTGGGGGCGATCACTCAATCAGCTACCCGCTAACTAAAGCGTATTTAAAAGCTAAGCGCGAGCAAGGCAAACGTACCGCTATTATTCATTTTGATGCGCATACCGATTTATTAGTAGAGCGCTTAGGCATCGATTTATGTTTTGGCTCGTGGTGTACGCATATTTTAGAGTTTTTACCTGCACCGCATCATTTAATCCAGTTTGGTATTCGCTCAAGCGGTAAACCTAAATCGCACTGGGAAAGCACCTTTGGTGTAAAACAACATTGGGCTAATGAAATAATAGAGCGTGGTGCAAAAGCGGTTGCAGATGAAACCATTGCGCAGCTTAAAGCCGATAACGTAGATGAAGTGTACGTAAGCTTTGACATAGATGCACTCGATGCCGAATTTGCCTCAGCCACGGGCACACCAGAAGATAACGGCTTAACCCCGCAACATGCACTGGATATTTTACAAGCTATTGCCGATGAGTTTCCAATTACTGGCGCCGACATGATGGAAATAGCGCCATTTACCGACAGCTCATTAGTAGGCCAAGCAAGTTCAGAAACAACATTACGTGAAGGCGCTAAAATTTCAGCGTTCTTAATTAGTGCAATGAATAAATAGCAAGTTAGTCTTTAAAAAATCTAGTCCTATCAGCGTATAGGGCTAGGTTAAAAACTAGCGGTTCGGTTACCCTCGGCTATAGTTGGTGTATATCTGTTTTAGTTTTGAGGCGAAGCTAAATGAAGCTGTACTTATTTTTGTTGTGTTTTGCATGCATAAGGCTTAATGCAGCTGAAATTACAATAGTGACCGAAGTATTCCCCGACTTTCAATACATTGACGAAAACAACCAACTTGCAGGGCGCTCTGTAGATAAAGTGAGAAACGCGCTCGCCAATACAGATATTAAATACACTATGTTAGCGCACAGTTGGGCTGTGTCTTATAACGCAGTATTAAGAGATACGAATACCTGTATATTTTCTATTGTAAGGTTACCTAAGCGAGAAGATAAGTTTAGCTGGGTGGCTGAGCTTGAAAGTTTTGACTCTGCTATTTATGCCCTTAAATCACGTAACATTCGCTTAAAAACGCTTAACGATGCTAAAAAATATAAAACAGCGGTGCTTAGGGATAATTTTAGCCACCATTATTTGCTAGAGCGTGGCTTTAGTGAGGCTAAAAACTTATTGATAATTGATAGCTTAGACAAGATAGATAAATTAATAAGCACACGGCACGATATTCTCGACTTTGTTATATTAAGTAAAAAACAATTTAACTACCGCGCACAGTTTGAGCCAAAGCTTAAATTATTAGAGCCTATATTTACGCTCAATACACAACACTCCCCCCTTTACTTTGCCTGTAATAAAAACATGCCGCAAAGTCTACAAGATAGACTTGCGCTGGCATTCGATGAAGCAAAAAAGCAAAATAAACAACGTTAATTCAATGGCTTATTAATTTACCCTGTAAAAGTATAAATATAAATTGCCGCGTTTAAAAAAGCGTCTATAATCAGCTGCTTTTTATTGAAAAAGCGCTAACTTTTTGGAGCGTTAAATGGGTGATTTAATCGGGATTAGCTTATTGATCTTGATCAGTGCGTTGTTTGCCATGTCGGAAATTGCTATTGCAGCGTCGCGTAAAATTAAACTGCGGGTAATGGCCGATGAAGGCAGTGATAACGCGGCCGCGGTATTAAAACTGCAAGAAAACCCTGGGGCGTTTTTTGCGATGATCCAAATTGCCCTAAACGCGATTGCTATTTTAGGCGGAATAGTGGGCGAACAAGCGCTATCGCCTTATGTACAAAGTATCTTGGTGCTTTTTTACCAAGGTGTACACCTTGAAAAAATTAGCTTTTTATTTTCGTTTTTTACCATTACCTCGCTGTTTATATTATTTGCTGATTTAATGCCAAAGCGTTTAGCGATGATCATGCCCGAAGCGGTGGCTGTGCGTGTGGTAACAATAATGCGATGGGTCACTTTTGCACTTACGCCATTAGTGATGTTTTTTAATGGTTTAACTAATTTAGTACTGCGTTTATTTAAAGTACCCGCAGAGCGAGAAGATATTGTTACCACCGAAGACATTGTGGCGATGATGGATGCGGGCGCAGAATACGGCAGCTTACAACAACAAGAGTATGAGCTAATTGGCAATGTGTTTGAACTAGAAGCACGCTTTTTATCAAGTGTAATGACCCCACGCGACCAAATAGTTTATTTTGACTTAAATGAAAGCAGCCACGATATAGCCACCAAAATTATTGAAAACCCCCATAATCATTTTTTAGTGGTCTCGGGTAATTTAGATAAATTACGCGGCTCTGTTGAGTCAAAAGATATACTACGACAAGTACTAAAAGGTGAGCCAGCTAATATTAAGCAAGAGCTGATTGAAACAGACGTGTTTTATTTACCTGAAACCCTAAGCCTGTCTGAAGCGCTAAATGCGTTTAAAAGTGCTGCAAAACCGTTTGCTGTGGTAGTAAATGAATATGCCTTGTTAGTCGGTATTGTTACCGTAAAAGATTTAATGAAAGGGTTTATGGGAGATTTAATTACCCACCAAGGCGATGAACTTATTATTGCCCGCGATGAGCACTCATGGTTAGTGGATGGCTTAACCCCGATTTCTGATTTAGCAAAAGTATTAGACATTGAAGAGTTTCCAGATCAAATGCACTTTGAAACCGTGGCTGGCTTTTTAATATACACAATGAAGCGTATACCTAAACGTGCTGAGCACTTTACCTTTAATGGCTTTAAATTTGAGGTGGTTGATGTTGAGGGGATAAGGGTAGAGCAATTATTAGTGTCTCGTATAAGTAAATAGTTATAAATTTGTATTAAAGCCAAGCTTAGCTTGGCTTTTTTGTTGCAGGTTAATAAATAACGCACCGCATTAAAGTTTATTTTTCATACTTTTCCGTTTTATTTTTCATCAAGTTAACATCTTCTACAACCTATGGCGTAGTTTAATTTTACAACTGTAAGTTAGTGTAAATTTGCACCCGTTTTAATTTATTCTCGTTTAGATTTACTTTAGAATGATCGTTCACTCTAGACATAAATAGACTAAAAGGTATTTAACATGCAGCGTTCTCGCATCGCTTTATTTGTATTAACAGCCCTCGTTGGATCTGTTGCTTTAACAGGTTGCGACCAAGCAGCTGACTCGCAACAAGCTTCAGCTCCACAAGCAGTACCTGTTGGTGTAATTACATTAAAAAGCCAAGCGCTTACACTAAAAAAGGAGCTTCCCGGTCGCATTAGTGCTTTTCAAATTGCGGAAATCCGCCCGCAAGTAAGTGGCATTGTGCAATCGCGTTTATTTAAAGAAGGTGCTCAAGTTAAGCAAGGCCAAGCGCTTTATCAAATTGACCCCGCTACGTTTGAAGCTGACCTAGCAGCAAGCGAAGCAGCTGTGGCCCGCGCTGAAGCAAGTATTGCCAGCACTAAATCAAAAGCGTCGCGTTATAGCGAGCTTTTAAAAATTAAAGCCGTAAGTCAGCAAGACTTTGACGAAGCAGATGCAGCGCAGAAGCAAGCACAAGCAGAGCTATTAACGGCAAAAGCACAGCTTAAATCGGCGCAAATTAACCTAGACTACAGCCATGTATCTTCTCCAATCAGTGGCCAAATTAGTAAATCGAGCGTTACTGTTGGTGCGCTTGTTAGCGCTAATCAAACAACAGCACTGGCAACAGTGACCCAGCTTGACCCTATTTATGTTGATTTAACCCAATCAAGCAACGAGCTAACTCAACTTAAAAAAGCTATTTCTTCAGGTTCATTGAGCGTTGATTCACAATCGCAAACAGATGTTGAACTGCAAATGGAAGATGGCTCAACTTACCCACTTAAAGGCACGTTACAGTTCTCTGAAGTGACAGTAGACCCAAGCACAGGGTCGGTTACCTTACGCGCTAAATTCCCAAATCCTGATAAGTTATTATTACCGGGTATGTATGCACGTGCCTCTGTGGTTGAGGGCGTAAAACAAGACGCTATTTTAGTGCCGCAACGTGGGGTTAGCCGTAATACAAAAGGCGAGCCAACAGCCATGGTTGTTAGCAAAGAAAACACCGTTGAAAGCCGCGTTTTAAAAGTAGACAGAACGATTGGTTCAAACTGGTTAGTAACCGACGGGCTAAGCGATGGCGATAAAGTGATTATTGAAGGGTTACAAAAAATTCGCCCTGGAGCGCCGGTAACACCGACTGAAGTTTCACCATCAGCAACAGCTGACAAAGCGCAATAACGGAGAGTTTTAATGTCACGATTTTTTATCGACAGACCCATCTTTGCATGGGTACTTGCTATCGTGGTTATGCTTGCAGGTGTTTTAGCTATTCAAAGTTTACCAATAGCTCAGTACCCGTCAATTGCCCCGCCGGCAATTAGTATTACTGCAACATACCCGGGTGCATCAGCACGTACCCTAGAGGATACGGTTACCCAAGTTATTGAGCAAAAAATGAAAGGCCTTGATGGTTTGCTATATATGTCATCGACTTCTGAGTCGAGTGGTTCAGCAACCCTTACGCTTTCATTTAGCTCCGAAACTGACCCAGATATTGCACAGGTACAAGTGCAAAACAAGTTAGCCACAGCCACCCCTTTGCTACCTGAAGAAGTGCAAAGGCAAGGTGTATCGGTGGCTAAGTCCGCACGTAACTTTTTAATGGTACTGGGTTTTGTATCAAAAGATGGCAGCATGACGAATATCGATATTGGTGATTATGTGTCATCTAATGTTCAAGATATTGTTTCGCGTGTTGAAGGGGTAGGTGAGGTTCAGCTGTTTGGTTCTCAGTATGCTATGCGTATTTGGTTAGACCCAGCTAAGCTGCAAAACTACAAGTTAACCCCTGCTGATATTAGTGCATCAATCAGTGCTCAAAACGCCCAAGTGTCTGCTGGGCAATTAGGCGGCATGCCTGCGGTTGAAGGTCAGCAACTTAATGCTACTGTTACTGCACAAAGCCGTTTACAAACAGCAAAAGAGTTTGAAGACATTATAGTTAAGGCAAACGCCGATGGCTCGTTTGTACGCCTTGAAGATGTAGCCCGTGTAGAGCTTGGTGGTGAAAGCTATCGTGTTGTAGCGCGTTACGATGGACAACCAGCATCGGGCTTAGGTATTAAGCTTGCCAGTGGGGCAAATGCACTCGATACCGCAGAAGGTGTAAAAGCCGCTATTGAAGAGTTAAAAGCGTTTTTTCCTGAAGGCTTAGACGTTGTCGTCCCTTATGATACTACTCCATTTGTTTCGTTATCGATTGAAAAGGTAGTGCATACGTTAATAGAAGCGGTCGTGCTGGTATTTGTTGTTATGTATCTGTTTTTACAAAACTTCCGCGCTACGCTTATTCCAACTATAGCTGTACCTGTGGTGTTGTTAGGTACTTTTGGTATTTTGTACGCGTTTGGCTATTCAATAAATACATTAACCATGTTTGCGATGGTACTTGCCATAGGTCTACTGGTTGATGATGCGATTGTTGTAGTAGAAAACGTTGAGCGTGTAATGAGCGAAGAAAAACTCTCTGCGCTTGAAGCAACACGTAAATCGATGGATGAAATTAAAGGCGCGCTAGTAGGTATTGCCATGGTGCTGTCGGCTGTATTTATTCCGATGGCGTTCTTTAGTGGGTCTACCGGTGTTATTTATCGTCAGTTTTCTATTACGCTGGTATCAGCAATGGGGCTATCGGTATTAGTGGCACTTATTTTAACACCTGCATTGTGTGCCACGCTTTTAAAGCCTAGCCACGTGCATGATAATAGCTCGTTGTTTGGCCGTTTTTTCAGTGGCTTTAACCGCGGGTTTGATAAAACAAATGCCGGCGCGCAAAGTTTTGTAAGCCGTATGATCCGCTTATCTAAGCGCTACCTTTTATGTTATGGCCTTATTGTTGCGGGCATGGTGTATATCTTTTCAAGCCTACCTACAGCGTTTTTACCTGATGAAGACCAAGGTATTTTGTTTACCCAGGTTTCACTGCCTGCAGGCTCAACAACCGAAGAAACATTAGAAGTGGTTAAAAAAGTAGAAAACCACTATTTAAACGATCAATCTGAAGCTGTTAACGGTATTTTTACGGTAACCGGATTTAGCTTTGCAGGTTCTGGTCAAAACTCAGCAATAGGGTTTGTAAACTTTAAGCATTGGGATGAGCGCGAACGTGATGATTTATCTGTGCAAGGTGTGGCAGGTAAAGCAATGGGCTACTTCTCAACGATTAAAGAAGCGTTTGTGTTTGCTTTCCCACCGCCAGCCATTGTTGAGCTAGGTACTGCAAATGGTTTTAATGTTTTCTTACAAGACAGGGTTGGACTTGGCCACGATGCTTTATTAGCAGCGCGTAATCAATTACTTGGTTTAGCGAGTCAAAGCCCAATTTTGGCGGGTGTACGCCCTAACGGACAAGAAGATATGCCCGAGCTGCAACTTGATGTTGACCTTGCTAAAGCACAAGCACTCGGTGTGTCTCAGGCTGATATTAACAGCACGCTATCAACTGCGTGGGGTAGTAGTTACGTTAATGACTTTATTGACCGTGGCCGCGTTAAAAAGGTCTACCTACAAGGTGAAGCGCAAGGACGTATGGTGCCAGAGGATTTAAACAAGTGGTATGTACGTAATGACAGTGGCGATATGGTGCCATTTTCAGCCTTTGCAAGTTCGCATTGGACTTATGGTTCACCACGTCTTGAGCGTTACAACGGCTTTTCAGCAATGGAAATTCAAGGTACTGCTGCACCAGGTTACAGTACTGGCCAAGCAATGGATGAAATGGAGCGCTTAGTTAAGCAACTTCCTAATGGAATTGCCTCTGAGTGGACGGGTATTTCGTTTCAAGAGCGCTCTAGCAGTGGCCAAGCACCGTTACTTTACGGCATATCGCTATTGTTTGTATTTTTATGTTTAGCAGCGCTTTATGAAAGCTGGTCTGTACCGTTTGCGGTTATGCTTATTGTGCCATTAGGTATATTTGGTGCGACGGTTGCCGCGGTAATGGCAGGTTTATCTAATGATATTTACCTTCAGGTAGGTTTATTAACCACCATAGGATTAGCCTCTAAAAATGCAATATTAATCGTAGAATTTGCGATTCATAAAATGCAAGAAGGCCTAGGGTTAGTCGATGCGGCTATTGCAGCAGTACGCTTACGCTTACGTCCAATATTAATGACCTCAATGGCCTTTATTTGTGGTGTTATACCGCTTGCTATTGCCTCAAGTGCCGGTTCAGGAGCGCAAAATGCACTGGGTATTTCGATTATAGGTGGTACGCTTGCCTCTTCTATTTTAGTGGTGGTATTTGTGCCGTTATTCTTTGTTTTAGTTCGTCGTGTATTTCCAATGAAAAACACCGACGATAAAAAGGAGAGCGCACAATGAGCATTAAACGCTTCACTTTAAGCGCAATTACATTAGTTGTTTTAAGTGGCTGCCAACTAGCCCCTGAGCAAAAAGACCTTGCTTTACCAGTGCCAGATACTTATGTATCTGACACTGAACAAGCAGCAGCGCAGCAGTTACATTGGCAGCAATTTTTTAATGATGAAAAATTGCAAACCTTAATTAGCTTAAGCCTTGAGCATAATAAAGATATGCAAATAGCGGTATTAAATGTGCAGCGTGTACGCGGTTTATACCAAATTGAAGATTCGGGCTTATATCCTTCATTAGATTTTAATGGTGGGGCTACGCGCCAACGTTTACCGGCTGATTTAACCAGTACGGGTGAAGCAGGTATTAGCTCACAGTACAGCGCAACGGTTGGTATTACCTCTTATGAATTAGATATTTGGGGCAAGGTACGTAACCAGTCTGAGCAAGCCCTGCAAAACCTCTATAACACTGAGCTTACGCAATACAGCACGCAAATTTCACTCATTGCTGAGCTTGCCAATGCTTGGTTAAACTACGCAACTGACTTACAGCTATTAGAGCTTGCTAAAGAAACATTAAGCTCACAGCAGGAGTCGCTCTCGCTTACGCAAAAAAGCTTTGATTTAGGCGCTACATCGGCAATTACGCTTGAGCAGCTTAAAAGTACGGTTGCCACTGCAAAAGTAGATATAGCAACATATAAACGCTTGTTAAAACGTGATAAAAGCGCGTTAGATTTACTGGTAGGGCGCCCTGTATCGAGTGATTTATTACCGACTAACTCGTTAACTAATTTACTGGATTTACCAGAAGTACCTGTTGGTTTACCCTCTGATTTATTAACGCAGCGCCCTGATATTAAAGCCGCTGAGCATGCTTTATTAGCCGCTAACGCGAATATAGGTATAGCGCGTGCGGCGTTTTACCCAAGCATTAGCTTAACCGCAACTGCGGGCAGTACGTCTAGTGATTTAAGTGGCTTGTTTGATTCAGGCTCAGGGACGTGGAGCTTTGTACCGTCAATCAACTTACCAATTTTTACTATGGGACGTAACCAGGCAAACCTTGATGTGGCAAAGGCTGATCAAGAAATTGCGGTGGCGACGTACCAGCAAAAGATTCAAAATGCATTTCGTGAAACCGCCGATGCATTAGCAGATAGAGAAGGCTACAAAGAGCAACTTGATGCCCTCGATATGCTAATTAGTTCGCGTCAGCTAACGTACGATTTATCAAAAATGCGTTACGAAAAAGGCGCTGATAGCTACCTACAGGTACTTGATGCACAGCGTACGTGGTACTCGGCTCAACAGCAGTTAATAACAGGTCAGCAGGCTTACCTTGCCAGCCAAATTAATTTGTATAAAGCTTTAGGTGGCGGCTGGAATATAGCTAAAACACCTGTGCAAGAGCAGTAAAATGAAAGGTGTTGTTAAGTTAAGCTATGCAATGAACTTACGCTGTATTAAGTATGCGCTTAATACCGGAGTAGGGTTATGAGCACGAAAGCTAAAAGGCATATAGACCCAGCATTAGCACAAGCTAGGCGAGAGCAGGTGCTTAGTGCTGCCTCAGAGTGTTTTAAACGCAAGGGATACCATGGCGCAGGCATGGCCGAAATATCCCGTACTGCAGGCATGAGCGCTGGGCATATATATAACTACTTTGAAAGCAAAGAGGCAATAATTGAAAGTATTATTGCTAAAGACATGGAAGAAATGTTTTCTATCTTTCAGGAGTTTGAAGATCACCCAGGTGATGTTCTGCAAGCGCTTATAGATGGCTTAAACATTGGTGTACAAAGGCATATGGATACCGGTGCCTGTGTGGTTGATTTAGACATGATGGCGGAAGCGGGTCGCAATAGTAAAGTGGCCTCGCTTTTACGAGATATGGATATTCAAGCGCGGGGGCGCATGCGCCAACTACTCACCAGTGAACGTAGTGCACTTAAAGACACTGATGAACACGAACTTGAAAGCCGCATTAACGTTATTTTTTCGATGATGGCGGGGTTACTGCTTCGTAAGATGCTCTACCCTGAGCTCACCGAAGAAACGGTGTTAATCGCGCTAAGGCCTGCGATGAAAACCTTGCTCATGCCGTTTGATAAAACAAAGTAATAGAAAACTAAAAAGCGAGTCAAAAGACTCGCTTTTTTAATGCTAAATGCGCTCTATGCACCACAATAGTGCCATTGCAGCGATAGCAAGGGAGCCAATTGGCATCACCCATTTTATGTAAATAGGTTTATTGCGCATGGTTAGTAACACCGGCAGTGCAATACACAATATACTCAGCTGTCCAAGCTCTACACCTAAGTTAAACGCTAAAATGCTGAGCAATTGATAATCGCTCGAGAGCCCAAGCTCACCCAGTACACTGGCAAAGCCCATTCCATGTAACAAACCAAACGCAAAAGTAAGCCAGCCAAGGCGTAATATAACCGGCCATACATTGTTTAAAGCCGCAAATAATACCGAGATTGCAATACCTAGCTCTACCCAGCGGCTACTTGGCGAAACAAGATTAAGAGCCGTAGCAGTAAGGGTAAGTGAATGCGCAAGGGTAAACGCAGTCACAATCCACGCAGTGTGCTTAATAATGTGCTTTTTACTTGCTATTGCCTGCCAGTGACTTTCAGTGCGGGTTAAAACGCAGGTTAAAAGTAGAGCGATTAAAAATAAAATATGGTCAATGCCAATCCAAATATGTAACACGCCTTGATAAACATATTGGTTAAAAGTCGTTAAATAACTCGATTGCCCAGTGGTAAAAGTGTGTTGTTGCTCATCTATAGTGAAAACCCGCGAAACCTGATTTACATTTACAATAACTTTGTGATTTGCGTCTTGGTTAAAAAAAGCGCGGTACATTAACGTTACATCTGCATCAGTGTTACAGCTAAAAACTAGCGGTAACACTAAATATGCTTCATTAAAATGATTATCTAATTGGTAGTTATCGGTGATTGTTAATAGGCAAGTTTGCTCATTTTGTAAAACCGATAGAGTATTTTTGGCATAGCGATTAATAGCCGTCTTTTGTGATTTTAATTCGCCCCAGCTTATTTGGGTGTCTTGGTTAACATCAAGCGCAACTTGTTGTTCTAAATCGCTAATATTTATTTGCCATGTGCCTGTGTATTGCTTTTCGTTGTTGGTATTATCCAGTGAAATGTAGCTTGTGCTCAACTGATGAGCTTGCACGCTAAAGTTGGCAAATAGCGCAACTATAAATAAAACAAATAACGCGTTTATTTTACTCATAAAGAATCCCTAACCATCGTATTTGCTTGGCTTAGTAAGTGTTTATCTGTACTCATTTTTGCTTGCTGCCAATTTATATTTGCCCAGTATTGTGCCTTGGCTTGGTTTGCTTGTACATGAATATAGTAGTTAGCTAAGTCGTTGGCATGGAAGGTATCTTGGCGTTGTTCACGTAATTTTACGCGCTGTTGCATGAGCGGTTGCCACACCGTATTAGTGTGCATATTACTGCGTTTTTCAGCTATGGCTAACTTGAGCAAAATAGCGTCTTCAAGCGATGAGTGGCTATTGGCAAGTTTACCGAGTGTATTAAGCACTTTTTCAGGGTTGTTTTGCTGCAGTTGAATATCGGCCCACAGCACAATAAGGCTCACCGGGGCTGTGTTTAAATCAATATTATTTATATGCTGCTGCGCACGGGTGAATTTATTGAGTCTAAATGCCATTTCGCTGAGCACATGTTTTGTCGCTAAGCTGCTGTTTTTGTTTTGCGTAAGCTTAACTAACGCGTGATAACTTTCACTAAGTTTGCCCTGTTGGCTTTGTACATCTAGCACACACGTGCTGGCCGTTAATAGGCTGGTGTTACCAATTAATGCCACACAATGACGCTTAGCTTGTTCAAATTTGCCTTGTGTCATCAACATATTAGCGAGTAATAAATGGGTGTTTACATGATCTGGCTGGGTTTTTAATACGTTATTAGCAACTTCAATGGCACGCGAAAACGCATGCTCCTTTTGAAGTACCCGTGCATATAAATAACCGGTTTGTGCAGTTGCAGAAGCGGTATATAGATTTTTTAAGCGTTTTTTTAATACACCTTGATAGCGCTCTGTTTGGCCTATGTATTGGCTATTTAGCACCAGCGCAGAGAGTTGCTCAAGGGTTAAATTAGCACTTAATGTTGCATTGCTTGAGGCAATAATTGCGTTATCTTTTGGGGTAATTGGTTTTGCAAGCACGTTATTTACACAAAGTGCAGCGCAAAAAACAAAGAGCATTTTTTTATAATGACTGCGCATTGTTTTATCCTCTTAAAAAAGCCATCCATGGCCATCAGCTTAATTTACTTACTGAGTTAGTTACCAGAAGCGCCCGATGAAATACCGCTTACGTCTGTGTCTGTATTGATAAAGACACGTCCGTTGGTAGATAGCGGTTGCGCAGTGGGGCTTTGATTAAATGCGTCGCTTGCAAATTGTGCAAAGTCCACTTGCAGTGCTTCAATGGTTATATTTACCGCTGCAGTCACTTGCTGGTTAACACCGTCTGATACGCCAAACATAAAGCTGTCGCTACCGGTTGCTTCTTTGTTTGGGGTATAGGTAAAGCTGCCATCGCTATTTACTACAGCGTTACCTAATGTCGGCTGCGAAGTTAATGTGTATGTTAATGTATCGCCATCAGCATCGGTGGCCACTAACATGTCGTTAATTTCAACTTCTGTTTGTGTGGTTAACATTGCATCACTAGCACTGGGCGCAGAATTTACAACCGGTGTGGGCTGTTTGTTATCATCATCACTGCTACACGCGCCTAGTGCCAAAGCGCATAACAATATACTGCTATGGGTAAGGTTTAAATTACGCATACGTTACTCCTTATTTAGAGCCTGCAAGTGGGGTGGCTAAGTATGGGAAAGTGGCATCCATCATGCTCGCATCAACTGGAGCACCATCAGTGAATGGCACTGTACCTACATCAGCATCCTCTGGTGTACATAGACCTAAGTCGGTGTCTTCACCATTTACAGGAATAGGGTGACATAAACGCCCCATTACCACGCGAAGTGCAATATCAACGACATCGTCACCTGGACGGCGCCCGTTTGGAAAACCTGCTAAATCATCACCGGCTACACCAAATGCAGACTGATCAGTTTGTGCTGTCGCTGCAATTGCAGTATTTAAACGTAGCATTTCTGATGGCGTTACGGTGGCTTGTTGGTTTACCCCTGCAAAACCAGTTAAAAATGCGGTGATTAAATCAGTACGTGGAAAGTTAGTTGGAGCAAGAGTTTCTAAATTAGCGCCAAGTGTGGTATTTACTGCATCTTTAAATAAAATATTTAACAGCTCTGGTAAAGACGGGTGCGAAACGTAATCTAAAAACTGTGCATCGTCTTTAGGGTGAGCCGTTGAGAAGGTATCTTTGTCTTTAATACCAATAACAAGCTCATTAACTAATGGATTACCTAAGCGTGAAACCTGCGTTAATGCACCGCCATTTACCGCGTTATCTGCAAATTTAGCGTTAGGGTTTAAAATGCGTGCTTGAGGTAGGCTCGCTGTTGTCCATGAACCAATTACGCCGTTGCCTTCACCTACAATACAGCTTTTAGGCATTTCAACTGCAATTGAGGTAACGTTTTTATCTACGAGGTCGTCATTCTCACTGCTTTGTGTAATCCCTCCAGGGAAACCACCGCCATCCCCAGCACCTGGCGCACTATCACCTTCAACGGGAACGTAATTTACTAAATCGAATGTTTTACCTAAGTTAACGACAAATGGGTCTTTGCGCTGACCAACAAATACTTTGGCCATACTGTCACAGCCTGGTACCGAAACTTGATAAACAAACTGATCTGCATAGGTTTGGTAATCAGCCATTGAACCAAATGTTTTGTCACCTATATAATCAAGCGGTTTATTAAACGTGGTTGAACTGGTGGTGGTATTACTTAATGCTGTACTGGTACCCGTGCGTTGTGGACCGCTTATCATGCTGAGTGTGTATGACTCGCTAAAATTAGCGGCGCTATCATCACCTGCTGCTACACCACCAACGTTTTTAAGAGGTACAGATACAGTACGTTGATTATCTTCTGGGCCAACGGTTAATTGCACGCCTTGATTATCGTTTGGCAGCATACTGGTAAAATTAAAAGCAAAGGTAATATCCTCAACTGCATCACCGTCGTTATCAATATGAATACTGTAGGTTGCATCTGGGTCCATAGCAAAGTAGTTAGGGCCGCCGTAGGCATCTTGTAGAGGAATATAGTTGGCAATAAATGTAACGTAGTCGTCTCTGCCTGCTTCATAACTATTAAATACGTAAAAGTCGGTAGAGTCTAAGGTTGGAAAGCGGCTAATGTTCGGCGCTTCACGATGACTTGATGCCTCGCTAGAGGTGCTTACTAAGGTACTGCATACTACTACTGCGAGTATAGATGGAGTTAAAGCTTTCATGACTTTTTCCTTTAGTTTTGATTGGAGTCATAACTAATAACGAAACAAAAAGCACAATGGATGCAAAAAAGTTAAATATTTTTTTATTTTGTTAATAAAGGGGTGTTTAACGTTCAAGATTAAATTTGCAACAGGCTGTTTTGCATTTAGATAAGGAAGTGATAAGAGAGTGTTAAGGGGCTGAAGCGGTTTGGTTTTATACTTATTACAGGGGGTGTATGCAATTAAAATAACGCAGCAGGTATTGAGCACACAATATGATAAACATCGCACCCCGATTAAGCCTACTTTAGTTTAATCAAATATTAATGGTTAAAGGGCGCTAGACCCCAAGGTAAATAAAAAGGTTGGCCAAACAAAGTTTGACCAACCAGTCGCGTTTATTTAGTTATAAAATAACTAAATCTGTCGTGTACAGCACTTGTGTTGGTAGGCCGTTTGGCGAGCCACCTAAAGGCTCTAAGCTAACAGCGAGTAGGGCAATGTCTTGCGCCTTAAAGCGTGTGCCTTTGAGTAACTGTTTTTCACCGTTTTTAGGCAGTAGACCCAACGAAATTGGCGTGTCTTGCCCTTTTAAAATCATCCATAGCTCGTAGTCTTTATCGGTTTGCGCAACAAGCTTATCACTGGCTTTAACCGATAATGTTTGCTCATCTACGTTAATAAACCACAGTGATTGCTTATCTTGGTTTTGTACTAAAGCAATTTGTTGGCTGTATTGGGGCTGATATGTGGGCTGAATAACCAAAAATGCTAAGATAATACAGGCAGCTGTAGCTATAAATGACCAATTTCGCCACAGCGATGTAGCTGGTTTGATCACCGGTTTAACGGGTTGGTTGGTGTGCTCTAGTGTATTTAAAATATTCTGCCACACTTGCGCGCTGGGTGTTTGAGGCGTAATTGCACTGGCTAAATCATTTAAATTTTGCTCCCACATTATAGTGGCTTCTCGGGCTTGCGGTAAGCTGAGCATTAAGCGTTGAAAACGTTTTCGTGCCAGGCCTTTTAAAGTACCCAATACATACTGCCCTGCTAAAGCATCAAGTAATTCTGGTTTATTATAATTCATAATGTTAAACACCTCTGCAACTGCTGCAAACCACGCCTGATCCAGCTTTTAACTGTGCCTAAGGGCGTTTCTATGTGATTGACTAGCTCACCATGGCTTAGCCCTTTGTAATAGGCTAAATGAATGGCTTGTTTTTGTTGGGGATCAAGTTGCTCAATACAATTAACAAGTTTGGTTTGTTCGTCGTAACTAACATCGACTGCTTGTTCATCGTATTCATCGTCACCCATTGCCTGCTCTTTTCTTACCTTGTGATAACGCAATGTATCTAAGCTGCGGTATCTCACAATGCTTATCATCCAGCTAATAACTGTGCCTTTAGATGAATTGTACTCTGACGCGTTATGCCAAATTTTTATAAATGCCTCTTGCAGTACTTCTTCTGCGTGCGCGCGGTTTGACAGCATATTTAAACTAATCGCAAAAAGCTTTGCGCTTGTTTGCTGATACAAATCAGCAAACGCGGCTTTGTTACCCTGTGCTGTTTTACACAAAAGGGGAAGTAAATTGTCGTTTTCCATAAGGTTCCTGTTGTTTTTATTATTACCGAGGTGTGTTGAGCTTCGTGAATTAAAAATTGTTTTATTTAAGCGCAACTTAATCGCTTTGAAATAGAGATTAAACAGGCTGTTATAAATTTAACTAATAAAGATAAACACACTCTCAATAAACGTGTGAAAAGAGTGATTGGATGCAAAAACTTTTAAGCTGACATTTATATTAGCTGCTGTACACATTGAAACAAGTTTTAAATATAAACAGTTACCTTTGGGTAGTGAGAAAAAATGACCGATTAGTGTGTAAAAAGCGCCTAATATGCGAATACAGCTAAAGCTATCTACTTTTATTTATCTTATATCAGTCACTTAGTGTTGTTTCTGTTCCTGAAAAACAACTTTTGTTGGCGTGCAAATTGCTACTACACTTATACACAGCTGTAAAAAAATGTGCCAAAACAGTAAAAATAAAGGAGAAAATATGTGGGCTGCAACGAGTTATTTAATTTTAGCGTTAATTTTTATATTTATAGGGTGGGAGGTTAACTCGGTATATTTTGCAGTGGTATTTTACTGGAGTGCATTGTCGTTAATTCTTGTCAGTGGTGCTTACATTTTTAATTTGGCGAAAATTTTTAGAAAGCGTGAAAATGGTGTTATTCCATTTTATATTCGCTGGGCATTTGTGCCTTTTTTACTGGGTGCTCAAATTTACAATGCGTATTCTCGCAAGCACGATAAAGTCCCTCCCATTCAAAAAATTAACGACCATTTATTTTTAGCATGCCGATTGTTCCCCTCTGATATTGATACGTTAAAAGAAAACGGCATAACGGCAATATTAGATGTAACGTGTGAGTTTGATGGCTTAGAATGGAGCTCTACACAAGAAAATATTAGCTATTTAAATATTCCGGTGCTTGATCATAGTGTGCCTACCCACTCGCAATTAAACCAAGCCATTAACTGGATACATCATCATATTAAAGAAGACCGCCGCGTGGTAGTTCACTGTGCACTGGGCAGAGGGCGTTCGGTATTTGTTATGGCAGCGTATTTACTGAGCCAAGATAAAAACGCCGATGTTCACCAAGTGCTCGCGCAAATAAAAGAAACCCGCGAAACCGCAAATCTTAATAAGCATCAACTTCGTCATTTAGCAAAGCGACATAAAAAGGGGGAGCTAGTTATTAAAAACAAAGCCGTTATTATTGCAAACCCTGTGTCGGGTACCAAAATGTGGCAAGACAAAGAGCATTTAATAGTGGCTAGGTTGTCGGCGTATTATGATTTAGAAGTATTAACCACCACCAAAGAAATAGACGGTATTGAGCTTGCTAAACAAGCTATTAAAGATAAGCCAGATATAATAATTGCCTGTGGCGGCGATGGAACCGTGACAGAAGTAGCAAGTGTGTTGGTAAACACTCAGTGCAAGCTGGGTATTATCCCAATGGGCACAGCCAATGCCTTAGCGCATGTGCTTATGGGGATTAGCTCTAAAATCATTCCTGTTGAGCAGGCCTGCGATCTTATTATTGATGGGCAAACCCAAACAATTGATACGGCCTATTGTAATGACGAGCTAATGCTGTTGTTAGCGGGGATTGGTTATGAGCAATCAATGGTAGAAAAAGCAGATAGAGACTCAAAAAACGAATCGGGTCAGCTTGCCTATTTAAGTGGTTTTTTTCAGGCATTTAGTGAGCAAAAAGCGCAAACCCTTTATGTTACCCTTGATGATAATCAAACGCAGGAGGTAAATACGAATAGCTTTATTGTGGCTAATGCTGCGCCATTTACTACGTTATTAGCCCAAGGAGGTGGTCAGCCCGATCACGAAGATGGCCTATTAGACATTAATTGGCTGCTACCTAGTGATGAAAACACCACCCGCGTGTTAAGCATTGCTGAACTTATGTTTAGTAGTATTACACAAACGCATTTAGCAATTAGCTCGCATCATACCAACGCTAAAAAAGTAACGATAACCGCAGACGAAGAAATTAAGTATGTACTCGATGGTGAAATAAAAATAGCGGATACGCTTACTATTACAGTTGACCCTGCCTCGTTAAATGTAATTAGTAAGGAGTTATAAAATACAAAATGCACGTGTTTAACGTGCATTTTTGTGTATTACTTTTTAATGCTTGGCCAAACAAAACCACTGCTATCGCTTTGGCTGGCAGGCTTAGGGCGCTGAGCGCTTTTGGGTTTACGCAGCGGTTTGTTACTTAACGTATGTAAGTAGAGAGCTTCAACTTTATCGCGTGCCCAAGGGGTTTTACGCAAAAATTTTAAGCTTGATTTAATACTTGGTGAGTCGGTAAAACATTTAATGTTTACTTGCTCGCCCATGGCTTTAAACCCTAAGCGCTGCTCAAGCTCTACTAAAATTTGTTCTAACGTTACCCCATGAAGAGGATTTTTTGGTTGATTATCCATAGCCATACTACTTATTTAAACTGTGCGCATTGTAGCGTAAATCCTCTTTTAGCGCTAATTGACCGTAATGGTTTTAGGCTTTGTGGGATAAACAATATTGCCTTTTTTATCTAATTTTAGCCAAATTAGCTTACTGTTATTATGCTGCGGGTTTTTAGCAGCGCACACTAAGGTAAAAGAATGTACTTGCACCAGCGCGCCTTCACTATAACGTTTGTTGTCGTACCAACAAATATCACCATTATTAATAATCTCATTAGCGTCAATAATAGAATGCGTTTTGACTGTTTTTGCATAACTGCTAGGGGCTAAAGTGAACGCAATTAAAAAAATAAATAAAACCATAATATGGCGCATGAGCGACCTCGGATTTTGATAGTTTAAAAATAGTACACACGATTAAAAAACATGCTAGGGTAAGTAATAGCGTTAAACAACACTGACTTAAACACACAATTATAAAAAGGTGAACACATGCAATTTAATCAAACAATGATAGATGAATTTACGTTATTAGCTAAATTTCCACGTGAGAGCAAAATGCAAGGGATTAAGTTACATTCGGATGCTGAACCAAATTTATTAAGCGCGGCACAAAGGTTGTTTGATAAAGGCGTGATAGACAGCCCAGATGGCGGCTATTTAACCGAACTGGGCCTTGATTTAATAGAGCACGTGAGTGTTATTCACTGCGCGTTAAAAAGTTAAACTGCATCGCGCTGATTTTGCGGCGCGGCGTCACTAAAAGCGGGTAATGCATTACAACGTGCATAAATGGCTGCAATTTTTGGATACGCAGCCATATCTACATTAAAACGCAACGCATTAAATACCTGTGGCACTAAGCATATATCAGCGAGAGTGGGTGTATTGCCTACGCAAAACTCATTGTTTTCACTTAGCATCATTTCAATTTTTTCAAACCCAAGCTCTACCCAATGCCTGTACCAGGCGGCTTTAGCTTGCTCGTCTACACCCAATACGTTGCTTAAATACTTGAGCACTCGTAAATTATTTACTGGGTGAATATCACATGCCACTGCATAGCTTATATTACGAATTTGCGCTTTTTGCCATGCAGTGCCATAAATTAACGGCGTTTGCGGATAGCTTTCATCTAACCACTCTAAAATAGCCAGTGATTGCGCTAATACGCCTTCGTCCGTTTCAAGAGCAGGAAGTAAACCTTGCACGTTTTTATCTAAGTAAGGCTGAGCTAGTTGTTCAGATTTAAGTAAATTAACGAATTGCATATCATGCTCAATGCTTTTTAAATTAAGTGCTATGCGTACACGGTATGCGGCAGATGAGCGAAAGTAGCTGTATAGTTTCATTGTTATTATTCCTCGCCTGTAAAATGTTTTGTGATACTACGCCAGCACTGAGTGTAATTAGTTTGGCGCTCTTTTCCTTCAAGGGCATATTTAGTGGGCGATATTATGTAACGAGACTCGAACATAAAGGCCAACGTGTTCTCGTATTTTTGCGGTGCAAGCTCAGCGTTAGATGCTTTTTCGAATACCTCGGCTTCAGGCCCATGTGGCGACATACAGTTATGCAAACTAGCGCCTCCTGGTACAAACCCGTGCTCTTTTGCATCGTAAACCCCTTCTATTAAGCCCATAAACTCACTCATAATATTGCGATGATAGTAAGGAGGTCTAAATGTATTTTCAGCTACCATCCAGCGCGGTGGAAAAATTACAAAATCTACATTTGCCATGCCTTCAGTGGCTGAAGGGGAGGTAAGTACAGTAAATATAGAAGGATCTGGGTGGTCAAAACTCACGGTATTAATAACATTAAAACGTGCTAAGTCGTATTTGTACGGTGCGCTGTTACCGGTCCAAGCAACTACATCAAAAGGCGAGTGTGTGATAGGGCAACTAAATAAATGACCGTTAAATTTAGTGACTAATTCAAAGCTACCTTCTTTATCTTCAAATGCAGCAACAGGGTATTTAAAGTCTCTGTCGTTGGCGTAGCCATTTGCACCGACGGGGCCGCGCTCGGCAAGTTCAAATGCATGACCATAGTTTTCACAAATGTAGCCACGTGCGGTTTCATCAATTAAATCAACCGAGAATTTAATCCCGCGAGGAATGACGGCAATTTCCCCCGGCTTTACTGTGAGCTTTCCACATTCGGTGTGTAATAACAGTTCGCCATGCTGAGGCACAAACAACAGCTCACCATCGGCATTACAAAAATAACGCCCTTGCATAGAACTGTTAGCAACATAAACATGAATACCCATACCGGTTTGCCCATTGGCACTGCCATTTGCAGCCATTGTAATTAAGCCATCAATAAAATCAGTGGGCTTTGTGGGAATATCAATAGGGCTCCAACGCATCATCGTAGGGGGCGTAATTGCTTCAGTTATAGGCGCTGTTCTTATTAGTGCGTTATCTATAGCGGTGTATTCACCTTGTACCACCGATGGACGAAGGCGGTACAGCCACGTGCGACGATTAGCGGCTCGCGGGGCGGTAAAGGCCGTGCTGCTAAATTGCTCGGTGTATAAATTGTACTTCACCTTTTGTGGGGTAAATTGCCCAACAGGCAGTGCACCGGGTAGCGCTTCGGTTTCAAACTCATTGCCAAAACCGCTCATGTAGTTTATTTCGCTGGCCATATTTAGATCCTGTGAGAGTGACATTGTTTTATCTTTCTAGGGCCTGTTTATCTTTCGAGGTTGAATTTGCAGCAGTCTGTTTGGGAATTAGGCAAGGCAGAGCCTATGCAGTGTGGTTGTTCCCCATAAATAGGCGATAACGTAGCATAAATACCAAACAGGCGCTGCCCGAAGGGTTCTGCCTAGGGGCCATTTACTCTTTGTTGCCCGGTTTTTACTTAGCCCACTAGGTTACAAACCTCGCGCCGCGATTAAATGGCCCCTAGATTGAACAAATTTCAATCCTGAAAGGTCAACAGGCCCTAATTAGTTTAAAGTACTCTCAAGTGAGAGTAATTTCAAATGGGCGCATGTTTTAGCCTGTAAATAAAAATGCACAGTTTTCACAGTGTGTAAATGCGATGAGAAAGTATTAATGGAAATAGATCTAGAGCAGTTTTTGCCCTATCAGTTAAACCAAATGGCAAATCTCATAAGCGATGATTTTGCGCGTGTTTATCAGCAAAAATACAACTTAACCATCCCTCAATGGCGGGTGTTGGCAAACTTAGCGCAATACGGCAAAAGCAATGCAAAAGATTTATGTACACAGGCCAATATGGACAAGTCAACGGTTTCGCGAGTTATAAAATCATTGCTGCAAAGAGGGTATGTTGAAGCACAGCTAAATCAGCAAGATAAGCGAGTAACGCAGGTTATGTTAAATGAGCAGGGCAATGCACTTTACAAGCTCATAGCACGTGATGCACAAAACTGGGAAGCGCAATTAGCTGAAAAATTTAGTAAGCAGCAACAAGTCCAATTGCTAGATTTACTAAAAGAGCTTAGAGGTGCCTTATAAAACCAATCCGCAATAATACTTAATCATTTTGAGGGGCTAAATAGATCATTTAATTAAGCTGGTTGGTAAAAAAAAGCCCATCAAAAGATGGGCTTTAATTAGTAGTTTTTTACGCTAATGCGATTAGAAAGTGTAACGAACACCTACACGCATTTGCCATAGTGACGCATCAGATTGTACTGATGTATTTGCGTTGTTTTCATTAAAGCCTGAGTATACGTAACGGCCTTGCTCATCAATTGATGTTGAAATCATGCTAGCGCCAACGAAAGGACCTTTTTTAAGTACGCCCCAATCATCGTTTAACAGGTTAGTTAAGTTATCAATTACGAAGAACGCTTCACCTTTATGGCCATCCATAAAGCCTGGTAATTCTTGAGTAACTTTAAAGTTAAATTTAACAAACCAATCTGAGTTTTCAGCATTACGGCCAGTGATTTCACCACGCTCTAAACCGTTAGATGCGATAAAGTCGTTAAACGCGTTAATTTCATCAGCGCTCATGTCGTAAACAACGTTAGGATCGTTTTCAAGTGGTACGTAAAGTAACTGACGGTCACCATTCCAGTTAGCATCGCCCCATGCGTCATCACTTCCGTCAAATGTGTAGCTGTATGGTAAGCCTTTGTATGCTTCACCGTATAGGTTAAAGCGAGTAGCAAAACCATCTACAAATTCATGAGAGTAGCCAAGCGTCATAGTAAAACGATGTGGGATTTCGTAATCAGATGATGCAACACCAGGGTTACCAGGATCCGTTAGCGCAATATTACCGTAGTTTGAGCCAGCAACAGAGCTTGTCATTGGGTTAACATCGTCTGAATCTGTGTACGCGTAACCAAAGTTAACGCTTACGCCATTATCAAACATTTTGCTTACTGCTAATGAAATAACTGATGAATCACCGCTATCGCCACTTACATTTGTAAGAAGGTATTCACCATCACGGCCTTCGATTGACTCGTAAATAGGACGACCATCAAAAGTTGTTTCACCTGTATCTTCAAGTGCGATATCGCGCATTAACGCTGCATCTTTCTTCTTAGAGTATAAGTAATCAAGTGAAATAACATACTCGTTTTCAGTTGTGTATGTAGCACCAATTGAGTATTTCCACTCTGAAGGAATTTCAAAGTCTGGGTCAACTGCATTTACTGTAGCATCACCTGAACCAATTACAGTGTTAGCAACTTCATCAAACATTTCTTGTGGTACTTCAAAACCAGGCGTGCCGCCATTTACGTTAGGCGTGTTGAATAAATCAACCGAGCTGCGGTAAGTACCGATGTTTGTAATACCATCGTTAGAGTAAGAGTTAGATAACCAAACATTCGGGTTACCACCAGAGAATAAGCCAACACCAGCACGAACTTCTAACTCGTCAGTTGCATACCACTGGAAGCCTACACGTGGTTGAAGTAAATCAATACCATCGAATGTGCTTTGGTTACTGTAGCCGTAACGGTCAGTAAAGTTTTGGTTGAAGTTAGGTACGTCATCGCTTGTGTATTTATCATAACGTAAACCAAATGTGATGTTTGCATCTAGGTCTGTAAATGCGTATTCGTCTTGAACATAAAATGTATGCTGAGCGTATGAGAAGCTTGCAGCTGCATCGTTAGGATCATTAGTACCGGCAGCATTGTTGTAGTAAACAGCGTTTGCGATACCTTGTTCAAATAAATCTATACCAGTTAGGCCTGCATCTCTATCGTTGTAAAAACGGTATTCGCCTTCAGTATGTTGTACGAATAAGTTAAATACGTCTAACTCTTCAAACTCATAACCAGCAGTAATTGTGTGTTGGTCAAGGTAGTATGTACCCGCTACTTTAAATGTAGTGGTATCGTAGTCTAAATCATTTGATTGACGAGAATCATCTGGACCAATGTAAACTGTACCACCGTTATCAGTACTAATTTGCATTTCACCAAAGCTGCTTGCAGCATCAAGCGATTGTACCGTTGCGTCTAATTCTGATTTACCAATACGAACTTCAGTAGAAAAATCATCTGACCAATCTGAGTAAACAGAAGCAATGATTGAAGTAAATTCTGCACTTTGGTCGTAAAAGTGGTTTGATAGTGAAACACGGCTAGAACCAGTGTCTGACTGTGAAACCGTATTACCATCGTTGTAGTTATAGATTAAGTTTGCACGGTGATCTTCGTTGATGTTCCAATCTAATTTAACTAAGATTTTTTCATCTTCAACCGGCATACTTGAAGGCATACCGCCTACGTCATAACCATATACAGATTGAGCAACACTTGTAATACGAGCAATATCATCTGCAGTTACACTGCCGCTGCTTAAACCGTCGTAGTTAAACTGTTGCACACCTTCAAGTTTTTCGTATGAAGTGAATAAAAATAGTTTATCTTCGATTAACGGTAAGCCAACGTTAAAGCCGTAACGTTTTTCGGTGTAGTTACCGTTATCAACGTCTTCGCCTTCAATTTTATCGCCTTTTAATGAATCACTTGTGAAATCGTAGAAGATGCCACCGTGAACTTCATTACCACCAGATTTTGTTACCGCATTAATGTTACATGAGGTAAAGCCACCGTACTGTACGTCAAATGGTGCTAGCTCAGCTGAAACCTGTTCAATTGAATCAAAAGAGAAAGGTGCACGAATAGTTGGGTAACCGTTAGAGCTTAAACCAAAGTTATCGTTCATACGAACGCCATCTAGCGTTAAGCTGTTGTAACGAGGGTTACCACCACCACAGTTAATTGAACCGCGGCTATCATCAATTGTGATACGCGGGTCAATACGAATGATATCTTTTAAATCACGGTTAATAGCAGGCGTGTTTTCAAGATCAGTTAAAGTAAATGTAGACGCTGGGCCAGTACCACCAGACATAGAGCTGATAGGTGCACCCGTTACTACAATTTGCTCCATGCTTGATTGTGGCTCAAGTGCAGCATTTACTGGGTAATCGTTACCAATGTTTAGGATAATATTATTAAATTCTTGATCAGCATAAACATCAGAATCAACGATTACCTTGTAAGGACCACCAACACGAAGGCCTTTAGCAGTAAAGTAACCTGCATCGTTTGCTTCTGTTGTTTTAACTGAGCCAGACGGTACGTGTAAAATTGTTATTTTGGTACCTGGAGCTGGGTTACCGTTTGGACCGGTAATTTGACCCTTAATCGCAGAGGTTGTTTCGTTGGCGAATGCAGCGCCACTTACACTTACACACGCAGCGATAGCAAGTGAGAGTGCTGTTTTTTGAAGTTTAGTCTTCATTTTCATTTCCCGTGAAAGTTATAATTAAATTGTTATTTTAAGTAGTATAAAGTCAGCAGTGTTGTTGAATTTATACTCTTGTAATATGCAAAATTAATTTGCACAATTTATACTTGTATACTTAACTAAATTTGGATTAATTACTTATTGTTATGTTACCGCCGTTATGTGACAGTATTATGAAATGCAAACTTTATAATTCCTTTTACAATTAATTATTTACATTTTGTAATTAATACATTTTTAGCTGTATTATTTTAGCTATACTCCAGAGAGTGTATAAACATAAATTAATTCCCGTGTGTAGGTTTTTTATTTATAGGTTGATTGTTATTTTGTCGTTATTTTTAATTTTTTATTCTCATCTGACGAATCAAATAAATAGTTTAATACACCCGCAAGCCTAACGCCTGCTTTTTGCAAACGCTGCTTAACAAGCGGATTGTATTTGAAAACATAACTATAGCTCACTTCATCACTGGTTGAGGTATAAATATCTTCGGCCAGTTTGTGAGATTCCATCAGCCAAGTAGTAGGGCTGCTGTTTAAGTATGTTTTAATTAATGCTGCATCGTCGGTATCTATAAACTGAGCGTATTCAGTGTAAGCTAAGTTTTCATTTTCTATTAATCCAGTGTCCCAAAGGCTATGCAAATTGGTTTCGTTGTCAAAAAAATCAACTTTAATTAAATTGCCGCCTCTATCTTTACTTCGCCCAGCATGAAATGGTTGATGGCTGTCGCCAACCAAGTGAACTAAAAACTTTAAAGCAAACTGTTTTTCATTAAGGGAAGAGGTAGATGACTGAAGTGTATTAATAGAGAAGTAAATACCTTCTAGAATATTTGTTACATCGTCTTTGCTGTGTGTATGTGCGTGATTTAGAGAAAGTGTTTTATTTTTAGGAAGGTTTATGTAATGCCAGCGTGAAGATTTTTTACGCCAAAATAGTTCAGGACTAGATCGCATTTCATCTGCCCAAGTAGCAATTTGAGCTAGGGATTGTCCTTCTAATAGTGGCAACAGGTTCTGCACTGTTTCGTCACTCAAATGTTGCTCAGCAATATGCCCAACAATTCGATGACCATTTTGACCCCACGCATACGCTTTAGAAGTTGTAAAAACAGCACCAATTATTAACGTTGTTGCTACGAGAGTAGCAATTTTAATGCGCATCAATGTTTCCTGCATTTATTTTTATTCACCTATTAGCTGGTGTAAACATTGTGATTGTTTTTGCTAAATATAGAAAGGAGTCAAGAGTATTCATTATTTCTTATTCATAATTTCATTAAATCAATAACTTACCTTTGATAGGTAAAATTACCTGTTGTAATAAGTAAATAATATTGTTCAAATAAAGCCTTAGCGTTGTTAGGTACATCTTATTGATGGGGTTTGGAAAGGTCATGTTACATAAACTGTCGTTTGTTACACTTTTGTTTCTGGTTATGGTTGCTGCATGGTCTGTTGGAAAGGTGAGCGTTAAAAGTGATGAAATAAATTTCCCAGAACTAATAAAAACGTCAACACAATGTTATACAACAGCCAGTGAAAACAGAAATCAGCTTATTGTATTTACGCCATCGCAAAGCGTGGCAGAGAAGCTTACAGAGTCTCTATGCCTTGATACCGTGGTAACGAAACAATACGGTTCAGTTAAAGGTTACTGGGGTGACAGTACAACGGAAAGCTTCGATTTTGTAGGCAAAGGGATTGCAGACCTCGTACTTGCAAAAAATAATATAATGGACGCCTTTAATGCAGAGCTAACTTATAACTATCAATCTGTGGTGGGCTTTTCTGATTACACCGCATTTTTTATCTCCTCAAAAGAAAAACCACGCTTAACAAAACAATACTTTTTAGATAAGCGTATAGGCTTATTAGATTACCCTACAAGCCGCTCTGGCCATATACTTCCAAAGAAAATGTTTAAAGATTTAAATATCAACTTAGCCAATTTAGATATTACTTACGCCAGTTCGCACAGCGAGCTTCGTGACTTATTAGCTAATGGGCAGGTCGATATTATTGCGTCTTTTTGGAAAGAAAGTGATGCTGCTCGTTTTTCAAAAAATTATATAACCCCTTTAAGTAATAAAATTTCAGGTTCGCGCTGGTATCTAAAAATGCAGCAAAACAATACAGACCTTTTATGTGCTGTACAGCGTCATATTCTTGATATGTCAAAGGAGCAGACACTGAGTTATTACAAAGAGGCGCAATCGTACTGGGATTGCAGTTCAGAGCAGGTAACAGCTAAAGATGAGAGCGTTAAAAATGGATAAGTATAAATATGTTTTTTTTGGCTGCGCTGTTTTTATTATTAACTGTTTAGTGTTTTATGTGTCTGTAATTAATGAGCAGAGTGACGCTATTAAACGCCAGGTTATTGAAACCGAAAAACAAGTTGCACTGGATTTACCGTTAATTGCGCTCTCTAATGAGCTTTTAAAGCACTCGGGTAACCAACATGCAGTGCAAGACTACTTATTAAAGCTCAACGGCTATTTAGACAATAACCTTCGCTTAGTTAAAATTGTGCCAAAATCTGCTAAGCCTTTAACTTTAAAGCCAAACCAGTTTGTAAGAACACTCAAGTCGAGCACTACCCATGTCTCTTTAGTGTTTGAGAAAAACGCACAGTTTTGGTCAGAAAACAGGTTTTTGATTTGCTTGTTATTTTTAGTTTTGAGTATTTTATTTAGCAAATGGCTGAAGTCTATTATAGGTATGCCTGTAGATGCTAAAGGCCCATCACTGAACGCTGATACTGACTTAGGAAAACCAAAAGAGCTGGCATTGATCATTGATTTAAACACTAAAACACTCAGTAATAGTTATATGCCTGAGGCTACAGTGTGTTTAGCTAACAAACCGCTATGCTTTTATTTAGCATTAATAGAGTTTTGTCGTGATAATAAAGATGTTGTGCTAAATCAAAATAAATACGTGCCAGATGAGCTTATAGAGCTTGCTAATAAGTACTTTTATAGGTTGATTGAGCTTGGGCATACTATACGCAAGCGGCCAAATTTTAATAGCAGCTTAGAAAAAACACTCAGTGAGATTCGTGCAGCTCTTGACGAAGTCTTAAATGAACACCCTGATATGAAAGACATTTATTATCCGCCTAAAGCATATGGCGAGGGCTCTCGCTCACGTTTACACAGTTACGGCTTAATAAATATTGCAAAGGGAAACATAGAAATAAAAGGAAAGTAGACAGCTACTTTCCTTAAACATTATCTTTTAATAACGTTTTGTTATTTAGGTGCAAACTGCGCAGCTTTAAGTGGACTATTTTGTGAGACAAAGGTTTTAAGTGCCTGGGCATCGGTTTCATCTGTGCTAACAAACCCTTTTAGTTTATTAATAGCAGGGTAACCGTCACCACCTGATGCGTTATAGCTATTTAAACTCATACGGTAAGTTTTATTTTCATCAAATGGCTTACCATCAATGAGTACACTGACTAATTTGCCATTTTTACGGGTAAACGCTAATTTGTGATATTGCAAATAGGCACCTGCATCAACAGGGAAGCTGGTCACTGTTTCTAAGTAGTTCCATAAATCACGCCCTTGCCAGTCCATGTGAGTAATGCGATTTTTAAACGGGTGTACTTTTAAAATATCTTTATAGCTAATATCGCCAGCTTCAATAGAGCTTCTTATTCCGCCACCACTAATAAGGCCAAAGTCGGCGCCAACTACATTCATTTGTGCTTGTATAATCACACGCGCTAAATTAGTTTGTTGGTAACGCACCTTGTTTCTATCGCCCTCTAAACGCGCATCAACACTGCCAATTTTACCTGCAATTTGTTTTGCGCCTTTTGCTTGGTAACTTGCTAAAAAAGCTTCTAGGGTCGGATCGGGTTTAATGTATTCGTTGGCTAATACTTGTTTACTAGACCCATCGGCTTGAATTTCATCAACATATAAATTAACTGGCAACAATTTATAATCGAGTAGGGTGAGCTTTTCGTTTTCTAGCTTAAACTCTGCCTTACCCACATACTTGCCCCACTCATGTGCTTGCATAATCCATGTGCCGTTTTGCTGATCGGGCTTACACGCAAGACCGGGTTTAAAGTTATCGTCATTTTTATTTTTAGCTGCCATACAAACCGGCTCTTGCGAGTGACCACCAATAATCATATCTAAGGTATTAGCGGGTAAAGAGCGGGCAAGTGTGACATCGCCCGGGGCATTAATCCCAAAGTTTGCATCTACATAATGGCCCATGTGAGTAAGAGCAATAGTGATATCGGGGTTGTATTGCTCATTAATTTTTTTAGCGAGAGCTGCCGTCACATCAACGGGGTCTTTAAATTCTAAATGGCCAATATATTGTGGGTTAGCTATTTTAGCGGTGTCTGTAGTGGTAAGTCCTATAACCGCAATTTTTAAGCCCCCCTTTTCAAAAATTTTATAGCCTTGAAATGCGCTTTCCCCAGTTGCTTTGTCAAAAATATTTGCAGACAGTAAAGGAAAGGTAGCCCATTGCTGCTGCTTACTTAAAACGCTCAGTGGGTTATCAAATTCATGGTTACCAATTGCCATAGCATCGTAACCGAGTAACGACATCCCCTTAAAGTCAGGCTCTGCGTGTTGTAAGTCTGACTCAGGTATACCGGTGTTAATATCACCGCCAGAAAGCAGCAATACTGCATGGCCTTGCTGTTGAGCTTTGTTACGTAAAGCGTCAATTAACGTTTTACGCGCTGCCATACCATATTCACCTTTTTCGTTATGCCAAAAGCGCCCGTGATTATCGTTAGTATGTAATACAGTAATATACTGTGGGGCAGTGGAGGTGTTTAAAGGTGAGTTTGTACAACCTATAACAGATAAAATAACTGAAAATAAAATAATTATACGCATGAAATACCCATTTATTATGGTGTGCTTAATTTATTAGGCGGTTAGTTTAAACTAAATTAGCGATAAATAACGTACTTATTTTATACTTTTTTATATTCGAGTTTTAAAAGTAATATTAAATTATTAAATGCTTTTACACAAAGCGAATACAGCGAGTGTTATTTAAAAGAATATGTAATGAAGTGTAACTAAAAGGGTGTTAATTGTAGTTGTGCCTTTTAAATGCTTTTTCTTGGCGTATAGTGTGGATTAGAATTAACACTTAATTTAAATAACAATAACAAAAAGGACTCATAATGAAAAAGTGCCTGATTGGCTCACTACTTGCGTTTTCGTGCTTTACTAGCCAAGCCACTATTGTTGAAATGCAAACTTCGCACGGGGTGATAGAGCTTAACTTGTTTGACCAACAAGCCCCCAATACGGTTGCTAACTTTTTAAGTTATATTGAAGATGACGCATACAACCAAACCGTAATACACCGCTCAGTCAGCGACTTTGTAATACAAGGTGGTGGCTTTACATTTACCGACGAATTAGTGCCAATAACCACCAAGCCTGCTGTTGTTAATGAGCCTGTTTTATCTAATGTGAAGGGCACAATCGCGATGGCTAAATTAGCCAACGATGAAAACAGCGCAACGAGCCAGTGGTTTTTTAATGTGGTTGATAATAGCGAAGCGCTTGATACTCAAAATGGCGGTTTTACAGTATTTGGACAAATTACAGCGCAAAGCCAAGCTACGCTCGATAATATTGCTGGATTAGTACACTGCGGCGATATCCCGTTGGTTGATATAACCAGTGAACAATGCTCAAGTAGCGATGTCGCTCTGAGCAGCGCTAACTTTGTAACTATTAACAGTGTGGTGGTATTAGATGACGACCCGCTTTCATCTGCCAACTTAAACCCAACAGCCAATACATTAATAAGCCAAGACGATTCATCAGCAGAGGCTGGCTCATCGAGCAGTTCGGGTGGGAGTATGGGTATTGGTTTTTGCTTAATTGCACTGCTTGGTGTGGGTAAACGCTTAAAACGCGCTAAATACTAATTATGTGTTAAACAGTAAATAAAAAAGCGGCTAATTAAGCCGCTTTTACTAAAATGCTAAAATTCGCCAAACAATCGCAAGCCATAATGCAAACACACTGGCGCAGCCTAGTAAAAAAACATTAAAGCGCATTCTTACATTATTACTGCCAATATGAACAGCCGTATGCACAATACGCGAAATAACAAATAAGCACGCAAGCGCAGTAATTAAGTAGCTAGCGCTGTTAAGTTGCAATGCAACAATACAACCGATATAAAAAAGCACTGGTATTTCAAACTGATTGGTAAAGTTTCTATCTGCTACGCGTACGGTATCGCCTGCGTTATCAAGGCGCATGGTTTTAAAATCGCTCAACTGTAATTGTTTGTTTTTTGCAGCAGCAAAGCGTCGCTTGCCCATAATTAACATTACAATGAGCGATAATGTTACTTGTGCAAACATGGCGAGTATTATTATTTTTTCCATCCTATTTCCTTCGTTATTATTTTACTGACTTTAAGTATGCAGGTGTTTTTCACAATGTGTTACATAAATTAGTATTATTTTGTGGTAAACCCTTAATTGTTAGTGTTAATTTAGCTCTATTACGTTGTTTTGAGCGCATCCTAAGCGCAATTTTAATGGAAAAACAAAATGAAAAAAATTCTTGGTTTTAGCGTCATCGCTTTAGCAGTTTTAAGTGGCTGTACAAATACATCATCTACCTCATCGGTTGCTAGTTCTTCGCAAAACCCCTTACTCTCAGACACATTAGTTGTAAGCCCAAATGATACGCGCGAATATAAAACTCTTACCCTCGAAAACGAAATAGAAGTCATTTTAGTCTCTGATCCAAGCGCTGAAAAATCAGCAGCATCGCTAAGTGTAGGCGTAGGCTTACTACACGACCCTATGATGCAGCAAGGTATGGCACATTACTTAGAGCATATGCTTTTTTTAGGCACAGAGCGCTACCCCGATACAAAAGGCTACTCTGACTTTATGACCAAAAATGGCGGGGTAAATAATGCGTATACCTGGCTCGATATTACCAACTACATGTTTAAAATTAATAACGATGCCTTTGATGAAGCGCTAGACCGTTTTGCTGATTTTTTTAAAGCCCCTAAGCTGTACCCTGAATATGCAGATAAAGAAAAAAACGCTGTAAATGCCGAGTGGTCAATGCGCCGCGAAATGGACTTTTTTGGCCAGTTTAAACTTGCCCGTAAAATGATGGGTGATCACCCGGCAAATCGCTTTTTAATTGGTAACCTAGAAACGCTAGGAGACAAAGAAGGCAGCCAATTACACAAAGAAACGGTCGACTTTTACAATAAATACTATTCATCAAATATCATGAAAGTGGCGCTTATTTCAAACTTGCCAATTGAGCAAATGGAGCAAAAAGCAAAAACTTATTTTGCCGATATCGAAAATAAACACATTGAAAAGCCAACCGTTACTGCAGAGCTTGATTTTGATAAAGCCGGTGGCAAAAAAGTATATTACTCACCTAATGAAGACGTAAAACAGCTGCAACTTGAGTTTACGATTAATAACAACAGCAGCGACTTTGCGGTTAAACCTAACCGTTATGTCAGTTATTTATTAAGTAATGAGATGCCAGGTAGCCCGGCACAATTACTACGCGACAAAGGCTGGGTATCGCAATTAACAGCGTCTCCTTCTCCTAGTCAGTACGGCAATTACGGCGCGCTTACTATTTCGCTAGAATTAACCGATGAAGGCATGAAAAACCGCGAAACAATTGTCGCAACTATTATGCAATACATTGAACTGATTAAAAAAGAAGGTGTAGATGCTAAGTACTTTAATGAAATTCGTACATCACTTAGCAATCAATTTAAGTTTTTAGAAAAAGGCGATGAGTTTAGCTATGTCAGCGCGCTTACTGGTAGCATGCAAGATTACCCATTAAATCATGCCATTGATGCACCTTACTATTATGCCAAATTTGACGCAGAGGCGATAAACGAGGTACTTAAACAATTAAATGCCGATACGCTGCGCGTTTGGTATATTTCGCAACAAGAAGAAACCGACTCGCAACTGCATTTTTATGATGGTAAATACCGCATAGAAGATATTAGCGATGCCGAAATTGCCAGTTGGAAAACATCAAGCGAGTTTAAGCTTGCTTTACCAAGTGTAAATAACTTACTACCTGAAAGCTTCGCGATTAAAACAGCTGAGTTTAAAGAGCAGAAACACCCTAAACTGGCTTACGATAAAAACGGCGTAAAAGTATGGCGCCAAGCAAGCCAAAAATTTGCTGCCCAGCCAAAGGGGTTGGTTGAGGTATATATTAATACCCAACCAGGCTTAAATGATATTAATGCTGAAGTACTTTACTCAGTATGGGCCGACTTATATAACATTCAACAAAGCCAACTAAGCACCGAAGCCGCCATTGCCGGCATGAGTGTAAACCTTGCGCCAAGTAATGGTTTAGTTTTATCAATGAGTGGCTTTACCGATAAGCAAGATGTACTTTTAAAACAAGCGCTAAGCGGGTTAAAAGCCGACGTAACTGCACAAGCATTTACCCAAGCAATTGATCGCTATATACGTGGTTTGTTAAATCAGCAAAAGCAATTTCCGTATGCACAAGCATTTGGCGCTTACTCTAAACTTATCCGCACAGGCAGCTTTGATACAGAGGCACTGATAAAAGCGGCAGAATCGCTAAGCGTTGCCGATTTAAACAAGCTAAAAACAGCCACATTTGCCACCAACGATTTACGTGTATTTAGCTACGGTAATTACAACCAACAAGATATAGAATCGATAGCCACTGAGTTAAGTGCCACTTTACCAAGCAATCATACATCGAGTGAGTTTGCGCGTAGTAAAGCATGGTTACCACAGCCAGGCGAAACGCGAGTATTGCAAAAAGATATTGATGTTGCCGATGTGGCAGTAGTTGATATGACTGTTCACCCAGTGCCAGGGTATAAACAAAAAGCGCAAGCTGCGGTGTTACAAAGCCACTTTAGAACCATTGCATTTGATAAAATGCGTACCGAAGAGCAACTTGCATACGCCGTAGGCGCGCTGGCTCGCCCAATAGAGGATTACTCGGCAATTGGCTTGTTTATTCAAACACCTGTTAAAGGGCCAAAAGAAATACAGGCACGTTTTGATCAATTCAAAAAAGAGTACGCGGTAGAGCTTGATAATATGAGCTTAGATACTTTTGCTCAACTTAAAAATGCCACGCTTGTATCACTAAAAGAGCAGCCTAAAAACCTAAGCGATGAAATGGGGCCACTTATTACCGATTGGTATCGTGAAAACTTTCACTTTGACTCTAAGCAAAAGCTAATTGATGAAGTTGAAAAAGTAACGCTTGAGGATATTAAGCAGTACTACAAACAAACTATGCTAAACCCACAAGCCGCACGTTTAAATGTGCAGTTACGTGGTACTAAGTTTGTAGAAAGCGACTTTGCTGATTTACCAAATCAAACCAAAATTCAATCGCTTGAAACCTATTACAATGGTATTAAATTACAAAAATAAGCTATATATATTTATACAGCTAAAAGAATACCAATCCGCTTAATTAAGTATTATTGTGGATTGGTAAAACACCCCAGTGTAGTACTACATTGGGGTTTTTATTTATATTAACTTAATTTATGCCATAGCAATAAAGCCGACAACGGCAAGTGCCGCGGCAATTAATGTATAAGGTAGTTGCGTTACTGCATGGCTCATTAAATTACAGCCAGAGCCTTGTGCTGCAAGTACGGTAGAGTCTGAGTAAAAACAGGCTTGGCTACCAAATGATGAGGCCGATAACAACGCGCCAATAACCAGTGGAATATTAGCGTCAACGGCAGTTGCCAGTGGCATAACTATTGGGATCGACACAGCAAAAATACCCCAACTAGAGCCTGTAGCAAACGCTAACACCGCCATAGCAATAAATACCACCGCCGGTAAGTATTGGGCAGTCATGTACGGGCTCAAACTACCGATCACAAACTGCGGTAAGCTAATTAAGTCGCACACATCTTTAAATATAAATGCCGCTATTACAGTGCCAATAGCCGGTATCATGCTTTTAAAGCCATCAAGCATGCGCTCTATCATTTCGCTAAAGCTCATTAATTTTTGTAGTGCATAAAAAGGAAGCGTTACCGCCATAGTTGCCAATAAGCCTTTATATACATCTATCTCAAAGTAAACTGTAAAGGCTACTAGTAAAATTATAGGCAGTAAAAAGTTGTGTAATTTTCCTTTAGGGTCGGCATCTTCAAAGCTTTCTTCTACTGCTTTTACAGCGTATTCGTCGGCTGTTTGAATATCACTAAATTGCGCAGGGTCTACAGTGGCTTGCTCAACTTGCGCTAACCTTTCGGCTTTTTTCATAGGCCCAATAGCAGGTATAACACCCAGTACCACTAACAAAACCACCAATACTGCAAACCAGGCGTAAAACATATAAGGAATGGCTTGAATATAAACCGCAATGCCTTTGCCCTCCTCGGCAATGCCGTTATCGACTAACAAGCCGCCAAAAAATACCGCCCAAGTCGATAAAGGGACAAGTACGCAAATAGGTGCCGCTGTTGAATCTACAACGTAGGCGAGCATTTCTCGGCTAACTTTAAATTTATCGGTAATGCGTTTCATCGTTTCACCAACGGTAAGCGCATTTAAATAGTCATCAATAAAAATAACCACACCTAAACAAAAGGTCATAAATAAAGAAGAGCGTTTACCTTTAGTGTATTTTAGCGCTAATTTGCCAAACGCCGACGCACCGCCAGTGCGCACTAATAAAGCGATTAAAGCGCCAAAGCCTCCGCACACGAGTATTAACCAACCTATGGTTTCGTCGGTCATTACTTTAAGTGATGTGCTGGCAAAGTTAGCAAGCACCTGAGCTGGGTCGGCTATTACTAAGCCAACTAAAGCGCCAATAAGTAAAGATAAAATAGGGCGGCGTAAAACAACAGCCAATACCACAACCACCGCTGGTGGCAGTAAACTTAATGCAGAAGGTTCAAGCATTTAAAGATTCACAAAATTAAAAGCATATTTAAATAATAAATTGCTTAACAAAAACAAAGCAGGTAATAGTTATTACGTGCCAAGTCACTGCTTTTGCCGCGTAGGGTGCTTTGCTGTTATGTTAAATTAATAGCGAAAGGGAAACGCGTTGGCTTTGGCGCCAGACGGTGCAAGAGAAGCATGCCGCTATTGTTGTGCCTGTAAAAACATCGGCGCAAAAATAATCCGGTTTTGTATTTCAGTCAATAAAAATTTACGTACAAAATAACTTTTTATAGGAGATAACGTGGAGGCCGTATTTAAAACCCAACGTTTATTATTGCGCTATGCAAATGAGCACGATGCAGCCATGTTACTTAATTTGGTGAATCAGCCAAATTTTATAAAATATATTGGCGATAAAGCCATTCATACGCACAGCGATGCCAAGCGCTACATTGAGCAATCGTTTAGAGCATCCCATAAACACCAAGGGTTTGGCCCTTATATTATTACTTTACACAATGGTGAAGTAGTAGGAGTTGTGGGCTTTTATAAACGCGATGTACTGCAGCAGCCAGATTTAGGTTTTGCCTTGTTAACCCGTTATGAGAAAAACGGTTATATTTTTGAAGCGGCCAAAGTGCTATTACATAATAGGCACACACTTGGGATAAAGCAGGTCAGTGCTATCTGCGCAGCTAATAATACCGCTTCTCAGTGCGTATTATTAAAGTTAGGTTTTAATAGGGTAGGCAAGGCGGTTATTAATAATGATAAAACCGCCGTAATTATATATGCTTATTAAAGACGCGCTTGCTCTATGGCTTTTGCTACGCTTAGGTTTATGTTTTGCCAAGTTTGCTCAAGGGTAGCCACTAAGCCATCGTAACCGTCATCTTCTATTGGAACTACATGCGAAAAATTATGCACACTAATCAGGCTGCGGCCGGTTTCTGGGTGGGTGTAATATAAGCGCCACAGGCCAGAAATATCAGCGTTGCCTTGCATATCACCATTAAAGTGGTGCACTTCATATTCAAGCTCGTAAAACGTTTGCTGATCAAGCTCGGTAATTACCGGTAAGCCCTTAATAACCATCCAATTAGGCATTGCATTAAAAAGGGTTTGTTGTGCTGTAGCGGTGAGCATCACATCGGGCGATTCACCCCATAGGTTGTAATTTGCCGCATGAATTTGGTTGCTATCAATTTTCATTGCTATGCCCAAATTATTTAATGCGCCTCTAAGGGCTACAGTTTGCACTCTTAATTGGGCATCAGTTTCTTTTACATGGCGTGATGATGAAGCAATGGGTTGTTCAAACTGATAATACTGCGTTGCGGTTTGAATTGACGCACTGCACCCTGCAAGGGTAATTAACACGGTTATGGCTAAAAATAAGTGTTTCATTATTGCTTCCTTGGTTGTGGATCAGCAGGGAGTGCTTTATCAAAAATAAACATATTAGGTTGTTCGTTTAAACCCCGTGTAAGCGGCTGAATTTCTTCACTTAAGCGTTTAAATTCAAGCAAGGTTTGCTGTAATTGATGATGAAACTCAGAGCCGGCCTGATAACTTGCCATGGTTTTATCAAATTGACGCATGGTCACTTCAAACTGCTCCATACTTTTGGTCATTTTATCAAAGTTACGGTTAAAGTCGCCGGGTAAGTTTTGGGTATCTTTTTGGCTTAATAACGCACGCATTTCGTTAGCAAGCGCTTGGTAGTCGCTAAATGTAGCTTGCATTTGCGCTAGGCTGTCTTCAATTTTTAAATCGTTTACCTTGTTAAGCACATCCGAGACCTGATCGGCAAGCACCGTAATGCCGCTAGAAATACTCGGAAATACATCATATTGGGCAAGTTTTGCTAAATGCGCTTTTGGTGCGTCGGGGTATATATCAAAATCTACATACACTGCGCCAGTTAAAAGGTTGCCGGGTTTTAAAGAAGCACGCATACCATTTTTTATCCAGCCGGTTAGGCTACTTTGCCAAAACTCTTTGGCCGCTGCGCTATCGTGATATAAACGGCCATACTCAATTTTAATCAGTACCGGCACCGCCGTATTATGGTTTTTAAAATGTGCAGGTTTGCCATTAACAATAACGTTAGCGGGGGCTTCTACCACGGTACCAATTCGGGTGCCGCGATATTCCACAGGCGCGCCGGGTCTTAGGCCACGTATAGATTGTTCAAAATCAATAATGTAGTAATCAAAGTCGTAAAAGCGCTCTTCTAGTGCTTCTTTGTAGCTTTGGCTTAGCGAAAAGTTGTGGCCGTCTTGGGCTAAGTCACCTGGGGCTTGTTGCTCTGGTAAGCCAACCGAAATACCGCCTTTGAGGAGTTTACTTAATGAGCCGGTACTTATATTAATACCATCGGCCGACAAATCTATTTCAATGCCGGCATTAACCCAAAATATAGAGTTTAATGTTATGAGATTTTGATACGGTTCGTTAATAAAAATACCGTACTTCATTGCTTGGTTTTTCCAGTCAAAAGTAGCGGTTTCTATTTGGCCTATTTTATAGTTTTTAAAAAATATCCCAGTGCTTACCTCTAGCACTTCAGCGTTGTAGCTGAGTAACTGAAAACGCCCACCTTTTACATCTTTACCAATAAGGGCCGGCTCGTCTTGTAATACAAAACGCTCTTTTAGTTTTTTACTCTCCCCCGGTGAAAACTCTAAATAAACACCCGACAAAAGCGTACTCATACCACTAATGCCAGTTTCGTCTATACGGGGTTTAACAACCCAAATTTTAGCATCGTCGGTGAGGAGCTCATTATAGTTTTTGTCTATTTGTGCGCGGGCAATAACGCTATCTTGCGAGTCAGAAAGGCGTATAGCATCAATTTGACCAATTTTAACACTGCGCACTTTTATTTCTGTTTTACCTGCAATAATGCCTTCTGCGTGGGGCATTTTTATATAAATAGTAGGGCCTACATTTGCTTGGTATTGATACAACATCCATATACCAACTAATAAGGCTATCAGTGGAATAATCCAAATAGCAGAAATTTTTGGTTTTGTTGTTACATTAGCCGTTTCGGTCATGCTTTATTCTCTGAATGTTTGTTTTTTGGTGTATCCCACAACAAGCGCGGATCAAACGCATGTGCAGCCATCATTTGGCATATTACCATAACAGTAAAAAATACAATGCCTAGCCCTGGGGTAATTGACATTAAGTTGCCTAGTTGCACTAAGGCAACGAGTATAGCAACAACAAATACATCGATCATTGACCATTTGCCAATAAATTCAGTAAGTTGATAAATTTTAGTATAGCCTTTTGTGTGCTTGTTAGCAGGTTTTGCCACCATAATACATAAAAAGCTAAGCACAAAGGCTTTGGCCAGTGGCACCACTACGCTGGCCAAAAAGATAATGGCAGCAATGGGGTAGGAACCACTTTTCCAAAGTGTCAGTACGCCGCCAATTAAGGTTGACGGTGACACATCACCCAGGCTGGTGGTGTGCATTATTGGTAATAGGTTTGCAGGTATGTAACACAGCACAGAGGTCACTAACCAAGCAGTTGCTTTTTGAACACTGTTGGGGTTTCTTACATGGGTTTTAGTGTGACAACGCGGGCAAATACTACTTTTACACAGTTGATGGCATACGTGGCAAGCTTTAATGTTTTGATCAATAGCGCGTTTGGCATGTGCTGCGTCTTCGAGTGTTGTTGCTGGTTTAATATGTGCCCATAAGCGCGGCTTATTTAAATGGGCAAGTGCCGCAATATACATAATAACAAAGCCAATATATGCCCAAAAGCTGGTGCCAAAACTAATGTCGGCAAGCGACATAATTTTAACCATGCTTACTAACACGCCAATTAAAAATATTTCAGACATGATCCACGGCTCAAGGGCCAAGGTAAACTTGAGCAATCGCCTAGCGATGGCCTCAGGCAAAGATTGCAAAAGCCCAAGATGCATAGGAATAAGAATAATCAGTAAGCTCATTGGCAGCGCAATAATGCTTAAATCAATAAATAAGCCAAGTAACTCACTGTCGTAATTAAATAAAATTCGGGCAGCATCGGGCAGGGTGATGGTTTGCGTTATGCCGCTGCTACTAAATGAAATAAACGGGTAAAACATGCTGCTTAATAGCATTAGTAATGAGCCAATACTTAGCGCAACTACTTTACTGTCGTTGTTTACATCGCCTTCGCACAACTTATGGTGACAATGCGGGCACACGGCCATTTGCTTATCGGCTATTGCGGGTATATCAATTATTAGGTCGCAGCACGGGCAAATTGTTTGCAAGTTATAACCATCAAAGAAGAATGTTTACGCAATTTTGCTATATTTAAGTTATTAATACAACGCGATTCATCATTAAGCGCAATAACAATACGTTAAGGATAGATGTGAGGCTGTTATTACTTTGCTTTATTACCTGTTTTTTTATAAGCCCGCCAGTGTGTGCCGCTTGGCAAAAACAGCCAATTGTGATTGCTGCCAGTGCGACTATTCCTCCCTATGTAATAGAAAAAACAGATACGGGTATACAACGTAATATAATTAAAGCGGCACTTATTGAGCAGGGCTTAGGTAATATTGTGGTTATTTACATGTTTAACAAGCGCGCCGAGCAGCAACTGCATAGCGGTAATGTGGATATACTGCTTAATTACGCAGGAAAGCGCGGCGCAGGTATTTACCCTAGTCATCAGCCAGTATTGAGTTACAAAAATGTGGCGGTATCTCTTAAAAAGCGCAACTTTACTATTGAGACGATAAATGAGCTAAACAATAAAAGTGTATTAGGATTTCAACATGCGACAGCTTATTTACCACCCCCATTTGCAAAAGGGGTTGCTCAGTTTGCAAGTTATGAAGAAGTAGTCAATCAGCGTGCGCAAGTCGATAGGCTAATGAAAGACTGAGTGGATGTAATTATCCTCGATGAGCGCATATTTCATTACTATAACAATGACTATGCGCACTCATTACCCGTTAATATTCACCCAATTTTTCCAAAAGCCCCGCGCCCTGCTTTTTTTAACAACGCAGTGCTGCAAAAAACATTTGATAAAGGCTTGCTAACTATAAAAGCAAAGGGAAAATATCAACAAATAATGAGTGGTTACCACTAAGCTCATTAGTAAGCTAAGCGGTACTTAATCAAACAAAGCAACGGTTTGACGTGTCAAAGCAATTAGCTCCCCCGATTGCGACCAAATACAGCCATCTTCTAAGCCATAACCCCCTTTAGCATGATGTGTAATTGCTTCAAAGCCTAACCATTCACCGGGTGTAAGTGTTGGCTCTTGCACAAATTCTAAATACCACGACATGCTACTTGCCGGAGCCGGCTGTTTAAACATTTGTAATAATGTAGGAGGCCATGCATCGGTAAGGGCAATTATATGTGCTTCGGTAATTGCCTCTGGGGTATGTTTAAAGCGCATCCAGCCGCCTAAATGCGAGGTCTGTGCAGCGCTAAAAGGCATAGCGCCTTGCTGCGGACATAAATCAACATGTTGGAAAAACTCAGGCATTTGCCCTTCGATAAACGGCAATGTATGACGTGCATCCACTGGCTTTAATCCCATTTCTTTACTAACCGGTACATTAACACCCGATTGCCTATCAATAGCAAAGCACGCCTGGACAATAACGCACACTTGTTCACTCTGAATCACTTTAGCTAATACCTGAGTACTGCTTTTACCTTGGCGTAAAATTTCAACTGACAAAGAAAAAGGCGTGTCGGCAAGCAGCGGCCCAACAAAATTAGTGCTCAAAGACAGTAATCGTCTACTTGGGTCAATGTGTTTTCTGATTGCTTGATAAAGTAGTGCAGCAGAAAGGCCACCAAAAGCGGTTCTACCTTGGCACCAATTAGCAGGAAACTCCATTGTATTGCTGTTATTGGCAAGCGAAGCGGAAGAAGAGTTTGAAATAGCAGAGGCTTGTTTTAATAAGTCATCAAAATGCATCGTTAATATCCTTGAAATTATCATTATCAGACATATATAGCACATAACAACTGGTCAGACTAGTTGTGTTGAATAGGTGTATTTGGCGTAAAAAACATCAAACCCTACTTTTATTAAGGTTTTTTGTTAAATAAATTACAAAAAATGAATTTTTTTTCATTTTTACAGTTGAATTAACTTTGTGGCATCCCTATTTACTAGTCATCGAACGTATTAACGAATTTGAAGTTGGAGAAGATTCATGGGTAAAATTATTGGAATCGATTTAGGTACTACAAACTCTTGTGTTGCAGTACTTGATGGTGATAAAGCACGTGTTATTGAAAATGCGGAAGGCGATCGCACAACCCCGTCTATTATTGCTTACACGCAAGACGGTGAGACTCTAGTAGGTCAACCTGCTAAGCGTCAAGCGGTTACTAACCCAACTAACACGTTATTTGCAATTAAGCGTTTAATTGGTCGTCGTTTTGAAGACGAAGAAGTACAACGCGATATCGGTATTATGCCGTTCAAAATCATCAAAGCTGATAACGGCGATGCATGGGTTGAAGCGGGCGGTGAAAAACGCGCTGCACCACAAATTTCTGCAGAAGTACTTAAAAAAATGAAGAAAACGGCAGAAGACTTCTTAGGTGAAAAAGTAACTGAAGCTGTAATCACAGTACCTGCATACTTTAACGATTCACAACGTCAAGCAACAAAAGATGCTGGTCGTATTGCGGGTCTTGAAGTTAAACGTATTATCAATGAGCCAACAGCTGCTGCCCTTGCTTACGGCATGGACAAAAACAAAGGTGAAAACGTTGTTGCAGTATACGACTTAGGTGGTGGTACTTTCGATTTATCAATCATTGAAATTGATGAAGTTGAAGGCGAGCACACATTTGAAGTACTTGCTACAAACGGTGACACTCACTTAGGTGGTGAAGATTTCGATAACCGCGTAATCAACTACTTAGTAGCTGAATTCAAGAAAGACCAAGGCATCGATTTACAAAATGATCCGCTTGCTATGCAACGTGTTAAAGAAGCGGCTGAAAAAGCGAAAATCGAACTATCATCTGCACAATCTACAGAAGTTAACCTTCCGTACGTAACTGCCGATGCATCAGGTCCTAAGCACATGAACGTTAAACTAACGCGTGCTAAACTTGAATCATTAGTTGAAGACTTAGTAACTAAGTCAATTGAGCCACTTAAACGTGCACTAGCGGATGCTGATTTATCTGTAAATGATATTAACGATATCATTTTAGTAGGTGGTCAAACACGTATGCCACTAGTACAAAAAACAGTTGCTGAGTTCTTTGGTAAAGAGCCACGTAAAGATGTTAACCCTGATGAAGCTGTAGCAGTAGGCGCGGCAATTCAAGGTGGTGTATTAGCAGGTGACGTTAAAGACGTACTATTACTAGACGTGTCTCCATTATCGCTAGGTATTGAGACAATGGGCTCAGTAATGACCGCGCTAATTGAGAAAAATACAACGATTCCTACTAAGAAATCGCAAACGTTCTCTACAGCAGAAGATAACCAATCTGCCGTTACGATTCACGTACTACAAGGTGAGCGTAAGCGTGCTAGCGACAACAAATCTCTAGGTCAATTTAACCTAGAAGGTATTCGCCCAGCACAACGTGGTACTCCACAAATCGAAGTAACTTTCGATGTAGATGCGGATGGTATCTTACATGTATCAGCGAAAGATAAAGATACAGGTAAAGAGCAAAAAATCACGATTCAAGCGTCTTCAGGCTTAAGCGATGAAGAAGTAGAAAAAATGGTTCGTGATGCAGAAGCTAACGCTGAAGAAGATAAAAAGTTTGAAGAGCTAGTAGCAACTCGTAACCAAGCTGATGCAATGGTACACGGTACTCGCAAGCAAATTGAAGAAGCTGGCGATGCACTACCAAGCGAAGACAAAGATGCAATTGAAGCAGCTGTTGTTGACCTTGAAGCAGCTATTAAGAGCGACGACAAAGCAGAAATTGAAGCTAAAACGCAAGCACTTGCTGAAAAGTCTCAAAAGCTAATGGAAATCGCTCAAGCTAAAGCGCAACAAGGTGGCGCAGATGCAGGCGAGCAACCACAACAGTCTGCTAAGCAAGACGACGATGTAGTTGATGCTGAGTTTGAAGAAGTAAAAGACGACAAGTAATTGTCAGCTAAGCTTCTAACTAGCCTAAACAACATGATTTGCTCAAGTTTTTAGGGTAGGATGAACTTTTGAGGCGCGCAGGCTACAGCTTGTCGCGCCTTTTGTATGTATTTAAGGTTTAAAATTTTCATGATAAATCGATGTGATTTATCGGTTTATCCCGCAGCCTAGCTGCAAATAGAAAAGAGTAGTGTGATAGATATGTCAAAACGCGATTATTACGAAGTTCTCGGCGTAAGCAAAGATGCAAGCGAGAGAGACATAAAAAAAGCGTATAAACGCTTAGCGATGAAATATCACCCAGATCGTACCGCCGGTGATAAAGATCTCGAAACTAAATTTAAAGAAGTAAAAGAAGCTTACGAGATTTTAACCGACGATCAAAAACGTCAAATGTATGACCAATACGGCCATGCTGCCTTTGAACAAGGCGGTGGCGGCGGTCACGGTGGCTTTGGCGGTGGTGGTCAAGGCGATTTTGGTGATATTTTTGGTGATGTGTTCGGTGACATTTTTGGTGGCGGTGGTGGCCGTCGTCAATCGCGTCAGCAACGTGGATCAGATTTACGTTACAACATGGACCTAAGCTTAGAAGAAGCGGTCCGTGGTAAAGAAGTAGAAATAAAAGTACCTACGTGGGTTAGCTGTAAGCCATGTGATGGTAGTGGTGCAAAAGCGGGCTCTAAGCCTAAAACATGTACTACGTGTCATGGTGCTGGCCAAGTACAAATGCGCCAAGGTTTCTTTGCTGTTCAACAAACGTGTCCAACGTGTCAGGGCCAAGGTCAGATTATTTCAGACCCATGTGATAAGTGTCACGGCCAAGGGCGTGTTGAGAAAACGAAAACGTTGTCAGTTAAAATTCCAGCAGGCGTAGACACAGGCGATCGTATTCGTTTAACCGGTGAAGGCGAAGCGGGTATGCACGGAGCGCCAGCTGGCGACTTATACGTGCAAGTATCTGTACGCGAACACCCAATTTTTGTACGCGATGCGAATAACTTGTACTGCGAAGTGCCAATTAGCTTTACTACCGCAGGTTTAGGTGGCGAAATTGAAGTGCCTACGCTTGATGGCCGTGCAAAACTTAAAATACCGTCTGAAACACAAACGGGCAAAATGTTCCGTATGCGTGGCAAAGGTGTTAAATCGGTTCGTAGTGGTGCTCAAGGCGACTTAATTTGTAAAGTGGTGATTGAAACGCCAGTTAACTTAAACGAGCGTCAACGCGAGTTACTTAAAGAGTTAGACGAGAGCATGGGCAAAGATAGCTCAAAAAACCGTCCTAAAGAGCAAGGTTTTTTTGACGGCGTTAAAAAGTTTTTTGACGATTTAACTAAGTAATTAGTTATCGTAAAAACTAAAAAAAACGGTGCTTGATGCACCGTTTTTTTTGGCTCAAATTCATGTTTTTTTAACCATATTACTGGGCACGACTTAGCAATATTATAAAGTGCGTATACTCAATCGATTGATTCACTGAGCTATTTTGTTGCCTTGTGCAATTGACCCACATTGCTTTACCCTTTGTACCTATACCCTCGTCAATAAAAGGCTTTTTACGTATCTGCTATTAAGTTACTCTTCAAAATGATTAACCCTTATTGTAGATTAATAATGCGCTTAAAATAATGTGACTAAATTGTATGACCCCGGCAATAGAATTACTGAAAAAACAAAATGTGCCTCACGATGTACTTAGTTATCAACACGATGCTAATACAACACGTTATGGCCAAGAAGCCGTTGAAAAGTTAAACCTTAATAGTGAGCAGGTATTCAAAACCCTCGTGCTTGAAACCAATGAAGGGCAGTTAATTGTTGCCGTTACACCGGTATCCCAGAAAGTAAATTTAAAGCAATTGGCCAAACTGAGTCACGCTAAAAAGGTCGCAATGGCAAGCGCGCCAAAGGTACAAGCCGCCACGGGGTACATTTTAGGAGGGGTTAGCCCACTTGGGCAAAAAAAGCGACTAACCACTTTTATTCATTCAAGCGCTATGGCCTTTAAAACAGTGTATGTAAGTGCAGGTAAGCGAGGGCTTGAGGTAGCGCTATCGCCAATCGATTTAAAGGTACAAACATGTGCCACCTATGGCGATTTTTAAAAATCTCCACAAAAACCAACACACCCTAAACCGCAAATTTTAAAGGCGATAATTTGCTGCTTAGGGTATTTTTAACTACAGTCAAAATACCCTTGTACACTATGCATTATGGCAGTATGTATGAATTTTACTGATGTTAATTTTTTTGCCGTGCTTGTGGCGGCGCTTTCCTCTTTTATGCTTGGCGGTATTTGGTACTCAAACGCTTTTTTTAAAAATGCCTGGTTAGAGTGTACAGGCCTTACGGAGCTTGATTTACAAACAGCAAAACCGGCGTTAATTTTTGGCGGCAGTATGGTACTTGCACTTTTGTCGGCAGTGGTGCTTTCATTATTTTTAGGTAAAGAGGCCGGAATGGGAGAGGGCGCCTTTACAGGTTTTGCCATCGGTTTGTTTTGGGTAGGTAGCTCGCTGGGGCTCAGTTACATTTATGAGCAGCGGCCAATCAAGTTATTTATAATTAATGCAGGGTATTACACATTACAATTTACATTAATGGGTTTTATTATAGGTGTATGGCCCTAAGTACGCTAAATAAGGCGCCACCTTTAAGCGCTAAAATACAATAAAGATAAATATGAAAATATTAGTCGTTGATGATATGCCACTTATGCGCCACGTATTAATTAACATGCTAAGGCAGCTTGATTACAAAAATGTTGTAGAGGCAACTGACGGCCAACAGGCATTAAAAATACTGCGTCAGCAAAAATTTGATTTAGTAATAACCGACCTACACATGCCTAAAGTAGACGGTGTAAACTTGCTCGATAACATACGCCACGACCAAGCCTTAGTCGATTTACCTGTTATTATGGTCACGTGCGAAGATAACGCTGATACAGTAAAACAAGTTATTAAAGCAAAAGTGTCGGGGTTTATTATTAAACCATTTAATATGAATGTGTTATCAGCGCAATTAAACCGTTTGTTTTTTAGAGATTAGCGAAACGCTTTTATGGCGTTTTATATCGTACCTATTATTTAATCCCCTGTGTTTTCTCCACTGCTTATTAGGCAGTTTACCTAGCTTCTGTAACGTTTTTATTTATTAACTGCTAAAATGCCTGCTTTGTATCAATGTAGGCATGTTAAGGAGTGTATGGCTAAGCCAAATAAAAAAGGGCCGACTAAAACAGTCGATATTTTTTGCTCTGCTTGCAAAGCGGCGCTGTTTAAATATAGAAAAGGTGGCAAAGGCGCTTTAGTAAAGTGTTTTATAGAGCGAATAACCCAAGATTACACAACTACACCGTGTATTTGCCCCCAATGCGAGCGCCCATTTGCGCGCCCAGCAATCATACGCGGTACACCAGCTTATAAAATAATTGGCGGTAAGGTTACCTTTAAATAACCCAATACGTTTAAAAATGTAATAACTACAAAAGCTTAGATTTGCTGCTTAGTAAGGCGGACAATTGACCTTGTACCAATAAACAAGCCTGATATACTCGCCCGGTTTTGCTGTTTCAATGATTGAAAAACACCCTCCCCAAGGATAGGGCCAGTTAGTTGGGTTTTTTAAGCAAAGGATAAACGTGTGATAGCACTGTTATTTGATATTGTAGGTATGGCGGGTACTTTCTTAGTTGTTGGTGCATTCTTTTTATTACAACTTAATAAAGCATCCCCAACGGGGTTATTGTACAACATAATGAATTTAACAGGGGCAATTTTGCTGTTAATCAGTTTGTGTTACAACTTTAACCTTGCAAGCTTTGTAATTGAGATTTTCTGGATTGCAGCTTCACTGATCGGCTTATACAAGTACGCTAAAAATAAGCCTCAATTAGCCACTAACTCGTAATTTTAGTACCGCTAATGATGTTTACTGTTGCGAGTCAGTACAGACTTGCAGCAGTTTATAAATAAATTAAGATTTATTGTATTTGTTAACACAAAGTTTCTGTTGTTAGCGCCCATAACCCGTTAAACTAGCGCCCTTAAATTTTATAGCTATTTTGTTGTGAGCTAGGGCATGTTCTCCTTTTCTAAAAAACTTCTTTTATCTTTTGTTGTACTGATAGTGCTATTGTCGGTCGTGTTTTGCTATGGCCGAACTCATTATTATAATCAGGCCGAGCAAAAAGCAGCCCAGCAAGCAACTCAGTTAAAGCATTATATTGATGCTGAGCTTGCGCGTTTTTCAAAAATTCCTCAGCTTCTTACCTATAACAATGAGGTTATTGATTTTTTAGGTGCGGCGCAAAATAACGAAAAAAAGATTAATAACTACTTAGCTGATATACAACAAGCCAGTGGTGCCTCAGATATTTATATTCTTGATGAACAAGGCGCTGTGATTGCAAGCAGTAACTGGCAGGCCGATCATAACTTTTTAGGCAGCGATCTGTCGTTTAGACCGTATTTTAAGCGCGCATTTGCAGGTGAAAAAGTAGCGTATTTTGCCCTAGGCATGCGTACAAAAGAGCGAGGCATCTATTTTTCACAAGCCATTTATAACAATAATCAAGCGGTAGGGGTCGTTGTTTTAAAAGTCAATGTGAACAAATTTGAAAGTGACCGTGAGCTTTTAAATACCGCCAAAGGCAGCCACTTTTATGTGCAGCTAGAAGATAGCGTGATTGCTATTTCAGATATGGAAAATTGGCGCCTGAATACGTTTTCTACCCTTGATATTACTCATCGTCGAGACATCGCTCAGCGTCGAGCGTATTTAGATTATCAACCTAAGCTGATTGCCCATTCAAATTACACATCACAAAGGTTACTGTTTAGCACAATTGATGAGCATAATTATTTATCGGTAGAGCAAAAATTACGCTTTTTGAACGCATCGGTTACCGTATTAGTAAATGTATCTAATGCTAATATTGCCCAATTACCGGCGTTATTTGGCTTTGTGGTAATTTATGCGCTTATTATTGCCCTAGGGTATGTTGTCTTAAGGCGCTTTGTTGGCGTTAAAAAGCTGGTTTATTCCCATCACAGTGTCAGTCAGGAAATTAGTGCACGTACTAATGCTTTTAAAGCACAGCAAGATGCGCTTGTACAATCAACTAAGCTTGCAACAATTGGCCAGCTTAGCATGGGCTTTAACCACGAAATTAATCACCCGCTTAATACCATTAATACTTACTTAGCCAGTGCTAAACGCTTGCTAGCTAAAGGAAAGTTTGAAGCCCTAAACGAAAATTTACAGTTTGTTGAAGCCTTAGTAGCAAGAGTGCATAAGATAGTTGCACAGCTAAATTATTTTTCTGATTCTGCAAAAACGATTATTAGCGAAGTGCCATTAAATGAATCAGTAGCCAAGGCAATTGAGATTAATAAAAACCAGCTAAAGCAGGACAATATAAGTGTTTTACCGCCTAAAATTGACAGCCAATTAAACGTGTTAGCAGATAAAGCGGCCCTTGAAGAAGTGTTAGTTAACTTAATATCGAATGCCAGCCAAGCAATGCAAGGGTGTATTACTCGCGAGTTGAGTATCAGTGCAAATTATCTAAATAATAGTGTGCAACTGTGTATTGAAGATACTGGTCCGGGTATAGAAGTGCACGATATAGAGACTATTTTTGAGCCTTTTTACAGTACTAAATCGGTTGATGGGCTAGGGCTTGGGTTGTGTATTTCTAAGCAAATTATTAGCGCGCTTAATGGCACGCTAAGCGCACAGAACCGCGAGCAAGGCGGCGCTAAATTTATTATTACGCTGCCTTGTGAGCCGCTAACGAGCTAAATAAAAGTAATTTAAGGGCTAAATTATTGAGCGAGTAGTGATTAATTGTGGCTATTTGTTCCTACAAAAACGGTAATTTTTAGATAGTTAGTGTTATTGCTCGAAAATCAGAACGGCGTTATAGTCGTAGCAAAATGATACACGAGTAGCACCTTTGGATACTGATAGCACACACACACCGTCACTCAGCGATACGTTTAATGAGCTGCAAAATAGCTTTTTAGCCCAGACGTACCTCCCGATAGATAAGCGTATCGTATTATTAAAAACGTTGCACAAACGCATTGTTAGTAATGAACAAGCGCTTATCGATGCAGCATCAAAAGACTTTGGCTACAGAACCGCGTTCGATACGTTACTTGGCGATATTCTGCCAACGGTTCAGGGCTTAGCGCACATTATTAAAAAATTGCCAAAATGGGCAAAACCCAGTAAGCGCTCAACTAGCTTAAGTTTGTGGCCATCAAAAGTGAGTGTGACTTACCAGCCACTTGGTGTAGTTGGCGTGATTGCACCATGGAATTACCCCATACAATTGGCATTAGTGCCTGTTATTACCGCCATTACTGCGGGTAATAGAGTTATGCTTAAGCTCAGCGAGTTTACCCCGCATACTAATGCAGTCATCGAAAAAATATTTGCAGACGAGCTACAAGCGCATTGTAAAGTGGTATTAGGGGCAAGCGATGTAGCGAGTAAGTTTTCTGCACTGCCATTTGCACATCTGCTGTTTACTGGCTCAACGTCAGTGGGCAAGCTGGTTATGAAAGCAGCCAGCGAAAATTTAACTCCTGTTACCTTAGAGCTTGGTGGTAAGTCGCCGGTGATCATTACTGAACAAGCTAATATTAAAAAAGCAGCGCAAACATTATTGTTTGGTAAAATGGCTAATGCGGGGCAAATTTGTGTAGCCCCAGATTATGTATTTGTACCTAAGGCCCTTGAGCATCAGCTGGTGCAGCAATTGTGCGAGCTTTATAAAAAGCACTTTAAAGACGGGGTTGAAGGCAAAAACTTAACGTCAATTATTAGCGATGCGCATTACACTCGCTTAGAAGGGTATTTAACACAAGCACAACATTTAGGTGCGCAAGTTATTAAGCCGCTAGATCAAAACCAACAAGACAAACAAAAGCATAGAATGGGTTTGCATATTGTTACCGCACCTAGCGATGATATGACGTTAATGCAAGATGAGTTATTTGGCCCCATTTTGCCTATTAAAACCTACGAAAAGCTCGATGAGGCAATTAGCTACATAAAAGCGCATAATCACCCTTTAGCGCTATATATTTTAGGCCAAGATAAGCACGCTCAAGATTACATCATGGAGCAAACATTAAGTGGTACAGTTGCTGTAAACGATGCCTTAGTGCAGGTGACAGCAGACGATGTGCCATTTGGTGGCGTTGGGCATTCAGGAATGGGGCATTATCATGGTAAAGAAGGGTTTTTAACCTTTAGTCATGCAAAAAACACCTTGGTGTCTAGCACGTTTAACCCGCGTACCGCGCTTTTACTCAAACAGAGCAACCTTATTATTAAGTTGCTTAAATTTTTATATATTAAGTAAATTGGTATAAAAAAGGGCAAATGCGAGATGCATTTGCCCTTGTTAAACACTTAGGTTTAGCTAGGCGCAAATTAAAATAAGCGACCTTCACCGGCGTACGTGCCTGCGAGTATTTTTTCGTAGATTTTGTCGGCTTTTTCTTTTGCTTCTTCTATTTCTTTGGGTAGCATTTTACGCTCATCTAGCTTACGGCTATGGCTTGCTTGCATGTTGCCGTTGTATTCTGCAATGGTGTTCCACACATACGACTTCTCTAAGTCTTTTGGCATGCCTAGGCCTTCAAAATACATGAGCGCCAGATTAAATTGCGCCAGTGAGTAGTTATTAGCAGCGGCTTTTTCGTACCACATTCTGGCTTGTTTATAATCGCGCGTTACGCCCTCGCCATTTGCATACATAACACCTAAATTAAATTGTGCGGCGGGGAGGTTTTTTTTCGCTGCTTTTTCAAATAACGTAACCGCCATTTGCTTATCAAGCTTTACGCCTTTGCCTTCATCGTATAATACCGCTAGCGCAAACATTGAGTCAGCGTGATTTTTTTTAACGCCTTCTTTATAAAGCTCTGCCGCTTTAAAGTAGTCGCGTGTAACACCATAGCCGCCCTCGTAAAGTTTACCTAGTTCGTAAATGCCAGGGGCAAAGCCTTTATCAGCTAAATATACAAATTCTTTTAGTGCCGTCGCAAACTCGCCTTCGTTGGCAGCTCTTATACCGTCTTCAAGAGTTGCATGTGCAAATGGGCTTGAAAGCAAAACGCCAGTAAGTATTAATGCTTTTAAATTAAACTGTGACATAGCCATGTCTCCAATAGGTAATAGTTGCAATGTGTATGTATAAAAACCTGTTTTATTGCAACACTTTGTACTTACTATTTAATAGCCACGTATAAAATGGTGCAAGTGCTTGCGGTTAAGTGAAATACTAACGCTTTGGTGATTATATGCTCGTTTAACACTTAGCCAAGCTGTTGTGGTAATTATAGCTTAAATAAGCAATTATATTGCTAATAATGCGCTGTTTATAAGCGTAAGATACAGATATTACAGAAAATTTAAAGCAGTAAAAAAGCGCAAGCCAAGGCCTGCGCTTTTAATGTCATATTAACCGTCACTAATATGAGCAATGTAGCAAGTAGAGATGAACTTTTATGCTATTACTTGGGTCGAGTAAATAATAGCCATTAAGCAGTCACGCGCTTAAAACAAAATGTCAGCATCCATGCTGTATTTCTTCCTTGGGCACTGAGGTCGTTACACTTTGTTTATGCGATTAATTATTATTTAGATTTGGCGGTGTGTCAACAGTAAATAATAATTATTATCAATTAAAATAAATTAACATCTTTGCGTATTATGTGAGAGTTTGAGAGAAAGCGTTAGTTGAGGATTTCATGTTTAAAATAAAAAATATAAAAGTTTCGCGCGTAGCCATTGCGCTCAGTCTGCTCTTTTTGTGTAGTTGTTCGGCTTCGTTTACTTATAATAACCTAACGTGGCTTTCATCGTTTTGGGTAGATGACTACATTGACCTAAATAAGCAGCAAAACAAGCAACTCAAAAGTATTATTAACACAACCCAGCAGTGGCATCGCACCACGCAATTACCCGCCTACAAGCAAGATATCCTAAATTTAAAAGTGTTATTTAATCAGCAGTTAGACTATCAGCAACTAAAGTCGCAAGTGGTATTGGCCAGAGCTTATTTTCAAAACATTCTTGAACACGCGCATATACCGCTCGCGCAGTTAGGGCTTACGCTCTCTTATGCGCAGCGCGAAGAGCTTATTGCTAATATCCAAACGCAAATTAACGAAGAATACGAAGAGTTTACTGAATTAACAGCGCAGGAGCGCAAAAGCGAGCGCCTAGAAAGACAGCTTGATTACTACAAACAATGGCTAGGAAAGTTAACCCCTGTGCAAACGCAGCTTATTACCCAAGCTAACAATGCTCATTATGACTCTTCATTGCTTTGGCATCAGTACAAGCAAACGCGTTTAAATGCAGCGCAGCAAGTACTTTTAAATAAAGCGCTCAGTGAGGCTGAATTTGTAAAACAATTAAGCTATGTAATTACACAGCGAGAAGCGTATATGAGCGAAGAATTATTAGCCAGTAATGATGCAAACTTAGCGCTCTATGTAAACCTACTTATTGAGCTAAATACCACATTGAGTGAGCAGCAACGCGAGAGTGTAAATGATGAGTTTGATGAGCTAATTAATACGCTCACCGATTTAATTGAAGATTAATGCTTATTTGAGCCAAGGCTCACATTAGCCAAAAAGCTAACGTATTGTTTGCTAATTAAGCATGTGTAACTTTTTATAATTTATACGCTTATTAAGGAAGTTAGGGCGTGGCGTACTGCGGTGGATGAATTTACAGCAGGGCGTTTGGTTTTTAGTCAGGGCAAAGCCTTTGAAGGCGATTTAATTGCACCTAGAGTGAAAAATTTCAATCCACATAGGTCACCTCGCCCTCGATAAATGCTAAGATAATATTTCATATTTAATAACGTCCTATCTGATCGATTTTAAAATATATCACGTACGCTTCTCACTTATTTGTTGCTTGATTATCCTCGTTATATCTAACAAATGAAGCAAAGCGACACCTTGGTGATAATTAAAACGCGCGCATATTAAGGTTTGTAATGGCTGCAGTTTATGGTTACTGATTTAAAAGGAATGCTCAATACGTGGTATCCGCTTCGTGATGAACAACAATGGGTGCTAGCAACCTTGTACCAAATTGAAGGGTCTAGCTATCGAAAATTGGGCGCGATGATGCTTATTTCGAGCCTTGGCCAGCGCTTAGGCATGCTTTCGGGTGGCTGTTTAGAGGCTGATATTCAGCGCCATGCCAAACAGGTTATGACCACATTACATTCTAAAACTATTACCTATGATGCAACCGATGAAGACGACTTAACATTTCAGCTAGGAATTGGCTGTGGTGGTGTGGTGCATATTATTTTGCAAAGCGTTAATAGTGAAAACGAATACTTACAACTAGATAGCATGTTTAATGCGCTTAAAAATAAGCAATCCGGGCACTACACACAGCAAATTAAACCTTTAGTGGCAAAGGGGTCTGGGGTTTTTAAAACCGTGGCGCAGCAGCACAACTTATCTTTAAACCGCAAAGCAGCGCTTTTAGAGCAAGATAAAGTCCAACGTTTAGAAGTGGCTATTTACCCCAGCGCACATTTATTAATTGTCGGTGGTGGCGCTGATGCGATACCGGTATACGCGTTTGCTAAACAACTCGGGTGGACGGTAAGTGTATGGGATAGCCGAGCTGCAAATGCTAAAAGAGACTACTTTAAGCAGGCCGATAATATTTTGCGTTGCCCAGCTGCGCAGCTTAAACAATTTTGCGAACAGCACAAAGTGGATGCCGCTGTTTTAATGGCCCACAGTGTAGACCTTGACTCACAGGCGTTAGCCGCACTTGAGCAAAGCCAACTAAAGTACATGGGGTTACTGGGGCCAGCACATCGCCGAGCGCAAGTGTTTGAACATGCAAATACAAAGGTAAATAAGGTAGTAGCGCCTGTATTTGGTCCTGTTGGGCTTAATTTGGGAGGCGACTCGCCAGAGAGCATAGCTTTGTCGCTCATTAGCGAAATTCATGCGGTATTTGCTAATAAAGATGCTACATCGTTAAGTAATTGGGGCAACTAAGGTGCGCGTAGCAAAGGTTATTTTGGCCGCTGGGCAATCGTCGCGCTTTAACGGCTGTAAGCTTATAGCCGATGTAGGTAATAAACCAATGATTTGCCGCGCCGTAGATACCTTACAAGGTGATGACACATTACCCATATACGTTATTAGCGGTGCTTGGCATGCGCAAATTGAACACGCGTTACGTGGCTATAAAAATGTTGAAATACTGCATAACCCACACTGGCAAATAGGCTTAGGAAAATCCATTGCGCTGGCAACACACACTATAAGTAAGGCGCACTCATTAGAGGGGATTTTATTTATGCTGGCGGATCAGGTTGAGCTTAGTGCTACACACATAAATACTTTAATTACTCATTTTAACAACAACCCCTCGCGCTGGTGTGCTGATTATGGCGAGCGCCTTGGCGTACCTGCTGTATTTCCTGCCTCTGATTTTAAAACTCTAGCAGCGCTAAATTGCGATAAAGGCGCTCAACATTTACTGCGCGATACACAGGTTGACGTTAATACCATTTTACTTAAGCAGGCAAGCACAGATATCGACACTCAACAGCAATTAAAGCAGTTTATTAATAATAACAACAACCTAACTGTAAGCGAATAAACTAAAAAATATAGCCTAAACTTTAGGTTAAACGTTCAAAACGAGATTAAATTTTTAACAGTTATGCCAGCGCGCATTTAAAATGTGCGCTGCAATGCAAAGCGTAATAGTTTCAACGTACGGTGGTATAAAAAGTAACGTGTATGGGTCATGCGTTACTTTAATTTTATTTAGGCTTAATCAAGGGGCAAGCTATGGTGACGTTTACAGTTAATGGCAAAGAGGTTAAATCGCAAGCAAGTGCAGATACACCTTTGCTGTGGGTTATTCGTGATGAAGTAGGGTTAAAAGGAACTAAGTTTGGTTGTGGTATTGCTATGTGCGGTGCATGCACGGTGCACCTAGACGGACAAGCAACGCGCTCGTGTGTATTACCCGTGGGCGCAGTGGCAGGAAAAAACATTACGACCATTGAAGGACTTAACAACGCGCATCCGCTGCAAAAAGCGTGGGTCGATGAGCAAGTGCCTCAGTGCGGTTACTGTCAATCGGGGCAAATTATGCAAGCAGCTACGTTATTAGCAGACAATCCAAATCCAACAGATCAAGAAATAGTAAATCATATGAATGGCAACTACTGCCGCTGTATGGCGTACAAGCGTATTAAATCGGCTATACAACGTGCAGCTGATGAATCGCAAAGTGCAGTACAAATGTTTAACCCCAAAGAGCTAGACGTGTAACTGGAGCCGACAATGAAAAAACTATTTCAAAAAAATACCGAAACCGTAGACTTAAACCGTCGCTCTTTTATGATTAGTACAGCAACTGCTGGCCTGGTTATGGCATTTGCTCCGGCTTTATTTTCAGGTGAACTTAGCGCCAAAGAGTCGATTGCACAACAATCGTTTTCACCCACAATTTGGTGGACTATGAACCAGCAAGGTGAAGTAGTCGTTAGTATTGCCAAAGCTGAAATGGGCCAACACGTAGGCACCGCCTTAGCGCGTATTGTGGCAGATGAGCTTGAGTGCGACTGGGATAAAGTATCAATCACGTATGTAGATACGCACGAAAAGTGGGGCTACATGGTTACAGGTGGTTCATGGTCGGTGTTTCAAAGCTTTAAGCCGCTTTCACAAGCCGGCGCTGCGGGGCGTATAGCCCTTATAGATGCAGGGGCTAATATGCTTGGGGTTAAACCTGAGCAGTGCCACGCTAGTAAAGGGCGCATAATTGCTGGCGATAAATCGCTCAGTTATGCCGATATTGTTAAAAATGGTGAGTTTAACCGTACATTTAGCAGTGAAGAAGTTGCAAAACTGCCGTTAAAGCCTGCCAACAAGCGCCACTTAACGGGTTTAAAACAAGACTTTAAAGCGCTTGATATTCCCGCAAAAACAAATGGTACTGCCGTATACGCCATAGATGTAGAGCTTGAAGGCATGGTGTATGCGCGCCCTGTGATCCCACCAACACGTTATGGTAGTGAAGTGACACAGGTGGACGATAGCGCTGCAAAAGCAATAAAAGGCTATAAAGGGTTTGAGATTTTAAACGACCCGAGTAATACCGTACAAGGCTGGGTGGTGGTTTTAGCTGACAATTACCCCAGTGCTATTAAAGCGGTAGATGCGCTAAAAGTAACCTATAAAAAAGGGCAAACAGCTAATGTTACAGAGGCCGATATTCAATCCCTCGGCGAAAAATTATGTAACGATAGCAACGCTGGCACCTTATTTGTTAATGAAGGTGATACCACTAAAATGCAGGCTGAGGCAACGCAGTCGCTTGAGTCACTGTACACCACAGCAACAGCAAGCCATTATCAATTAGAGCCGCTTAACGCGGTGGCAGAGTTTAAACAAGACAAGTGGATTATCCATACCGGTAATCAGTGGCAGTCTTTAACACTACCTGCATTGGCCAAGGCGTTAGAGGTTGAACAAAATAACGTTATTATTCGCCCTTATTATTTAGGCGGTGGATTTGGGCGTCGCTTGTTTGGTGATTGGACTGTGCCTGCAGCATTAACAGCGAAAGCGATTGGCAAACCCGTAAAACTGGTATTTACGCGCGCTGACGATAGCTTATTTGATCAATCACGCTCTGCCTCTACAGCTAAATTAACAGCTTCGTTTAATGAAAATGGCAAGCTTAGTGCAATGGAGCATGCTTTTGCAGCAGGCTGGCCAACAAAAGCAATGGCACCTGGCTTCTTATCACCAGGGGTTGATGGCAAAGGTAAGTTTGATGCATTTTCAGCCTCTGGAGCCGATCACTGGTACAGCATGGATAACCACCGTGCCCGCGCAATTAATAACGAATTAGCGCAAAGCACATTTACCCCAGGTTGGCTTCGCTCGGTAGGCCCTGGCTGGATAGCATGGAGCCTAGAGTCTTTTATCGACGAAATAGCGCACAAACAAGGGATTGATCCGGTTGAGTTTCGTTTATCAATGCTCGACGGCAAAGGTAAACAAGCAGGTAAAGCCCCTGAAAGCGTAGGCGGAGCGCTGCGCTTAAATGCGGTACTTAAAAAAGTGTCAGCGAAGGTCGCAAATGTTAAGCTGGGTGAAAATGAAGGCATTGGTTTTTCAGTAAGTTCAGGCCAAGAGCGTAATATGCCAGCGTGGATTGCCACAGCAGCCCATGTGCACGTAAATAAAAGCGATGGCAAAATTACGCTTAAAAAGCTTTACGCCGTGGTAGATGCAGGTTTAATTGTTCACCCAGATGGTGCACTAGCCCAGCTTGAAGGTTCGTTACTGTGGGGCACAAGCCTTGCGTTACATGAATCAAATAATTACCAAAACGGACAAGTAGCAGCCACTAACTTTAACACTTACTTGCCACTTAGAATGCAAGATGTGCCCGATATGGACATAGAGTTTGTACAAAGTGATGAGTTTCCAATGGGCTTAGGTGAGCCAGGAGTAATTGGGGTTGCGCCAGCTATTGGAAATGCGGTATTTAATGCAGTTGGTGTACGGTTACGTAATTTACCCATGAAACCCAATGAGCTTAAAGCAGGTCTTTCGGCCTAGTTAAGTGCTAACAAAGCGCGTAAGGCACAGGCTTTACGCGCTTTGAACTTAGCGATGAATTATTAAAATGTTAAAGGCTTTTTTATGCTAGTCGACCCTGCAGGGCGAAAATTTAGTTATCTACGTTTATCCATTACTGATGTTTGTAATTTTAAGTGTGTGTATTGCTTACCGGATGGTTATCAATGCGATCACGACCGAGACTTCCTTTCACTTAACGAAATTAGCAATACAGTAAACGCCTTTGCTCATCATGGCATATCAAAGTTACGCATTACTGGCGGTGAGCCAACCCTCAGAAAAGATTTTATAGATGTAATTCGTGCGGCAAAAGACACCCAAGGTATTACCAAAATAGCCGCCACTACAAATGGTTACTCAATGCATAAACATGTTAAAGATTGGGCACACGCAGGGCTCAACGCAATAAATGTTAGCATCGACAGCTTAGACCCACGTATGTTTAATACCATTACCGGCAATGATAAGTTTGCCACGGTTATGCAAGGCATAGACACTGCCCTAGAGAGCGGCTTAGATTCAGTAAAAATAAACAGCGTACTCATGAAACAGTACAATGGCCGTGCCCTTGAAGCTTTTTTAGCGTATTTAAAGCACAGACCCGTAACGATGCGCTTTATTGAGTTAATGCAAACAAACGACAATAAAGCATTTTTTGATGCTAACCATATATCGGGGCAATCCATAAAAGAGCAGTTGCTTCGCGCTGGTTGGCAGCCCATTATACGTGATGTAACGGCGGGGCCTGCGCAAGAGTTTTTCCATCCTGATTATTTAGGCAAAATAGGGTTAATAATGCCTTACAGTAATGACTTTTGTGCTACCTGCAACAGGTTAAGAATTTCATCACTGGGGAAACTGCATTTATGTTTGTTTTCTGAGCAGGGTATATCACTTAGAGAATACATGAGTGATAACACTAATCAGGCATTAATTGATCAGTTAGCGCGTTATATAAAAACAAAAAAACCAACGCACTTATTGCACCAAGGAAACACCGGGGTCACTACAAACTTATCTATGTTAGGTGGGTAAAGGCGTAAATGTAGTGTAATTCGCTACTGAGTTTACTGTTTTCGCTACACAGTTTATTAAAATGACTGTTTTTACCTATTTAGCTACTTGTTATATTTAATTTTAGGGTTACACTGAATTTTTTATTATTTTAAGTTTTTTGAATGGATATAGCAGCACTTAGTAGTACTAAATCATTAAGAAGAAACGTTCTGAAATGGATGTGCTTGTGTTTTGGTTTTGTCTCATTGTTTTTTGCTGCGTTTAATATTTTTTTAAATAACTTTGCGTTATTAGGCTATTTAGAAATAGCGCTCACTGTATTTTGTGCCTATACCTACCACCGCTTAAACACACACGCACTCGAAGTATGGCAATCTGTTGTTATGTGCATATTTGTCACCTTTGTTATTGTATTAGGTAATTATTTAGCAAAGCCAATAAATGGTTTGTATGTGTGGTCGTTTGCGTTACCTGTGTTGTATTACCTACTGTTAGGTAAGCGCTATGGCATTGTATTATCGGCTTTGTTATTTGTACTCCAGGGGGCCATATTATTAACCAAAGCATCGCAACTTCCTCTAACAACGCTTAACTTCGGTTTAAATCTTGCCTTTGTTTATATCAGCATTTGGGCCATTTCTCATGTATTTGAAGGCAGTCGTGCTTTATCGTCTAAACGGCTGAAAAATCTGGCCTTGTTAGACCCACTTACTGGGGCTGCAAACCGTTTATCAATGAACCATTACTTTGCAGTAGAGCTTAAAGATAAGTCGCAACTTTATTTGTTTTTACTCGACCTAGACTTTTTTAAACAGGTTAACGACACCCATGGCCACGCAGTAGGGGATAAAGTGCTGATTGAAGTCGCCACTTTATTACGGGTTGTATTGGCAAAAGGGTATGTATTTAGAGTGGGCGGGGAAGAGTTTGCTTTACTACATTCTTTTGCGTCACAAAGTGATGCATTGGCAATGGCCGAAACCATAAGAGAAAAACTCAACAATTCGGCATTTGAGATTGATGGACTAAAAATAAATGTAACTGCCAGTATCGGCGTTGTTAAGTATCGCCAAGGCGACACGCTTGAAAAGTTTGTAATTAAAGCAGATAAACAACTGTATAAAGCAAAAGAATATGGCCGCAATAAAGTGTACTTTCAAGCAAATGCCAACCTGATTGAAAAGCCTCAAATAGCCTAAGTACGAGGCTAGTACATTTGCTCAAAATTTGGGATGTTGTTTTCCCAAATTGGTTTGTCTTTACCTAGGTATTCTCTCACTGCATCAAAAAATAAACGTGTTCTTACCGGTAAGTCTCTGTGTGGATACACCGCATACATATGGCTAAACTCTTTTAACTTAACATCCGTTAAAATGGGCACCAATTGACCTTGTGTAATTTCTTTATCGATAATAAATGCTGGCGCAACAAAGTAGGTAGTCCCTGAAATAGCTTTCATTAGCAGTACTTCAGCGTCGTTTGCTCTGTACACGCTTTTTATTTTTAGCTCGCACGGCTCACCTTTACTATCGTAGTAATCTATGGTTTCTACGCGCATAGCGTTACTTGCATAACTTGCAGCGGGTAACTGCACCAGCTCTTCTATGGTTTGTGGCATACCATAGGTTTTTATAAATTCAGGGGCGGCTACAATAAGCAGCCTGTTACGGGCAATTTTACGGGCAATTAATGAGGAGTCTTTAGGCTCACCAATTCTAAATGCTAAATCAAACCCTTCAGATACAATATCAACTAGCCTATCGTCGAGGCGCAGCTCTACTTCTACTTGTGGAAAACGTTTTTGAAAGTCGTTTAGCACAGGTTGTAAATAACGCCGACCAATTAATGTTGACGAGGTAACCTTTAACACACCGCGTGGCTCTAAGTGGTAGTTTTCGGCCATACGTACGGTTTCACCAAGTAACTCTCTTAGCTCTGACGCTTTTTTAATCATTTCTGCGCCCGCCGCCGTTAACGAAAACGAACGGGTGGTGCGGTTTAATAACCTAACGCCTAGCTCGTCCTCTAATCGACTGATTTGTTTAGATATAACAGAGCGGTCTATGTTTCTTATTTCTGCAGCTTTGGCAAAAGAGCCTTGTTCTACCACTTCAAGCAGCATTAAAAGCCGGCTTGTTGTATCCATTATGATCACCCAATAAATGCTATTGATGCCATTTTGGCATTAATGAATTTATAAATCTATGGTTTTTGTCCGCAAGTATAGTCCGTAACATGCCAGGTAAATAAATAAAGGAGCGTCTTCATGAATAAACATTTAATTGCTGCTGCATTAGCTGCGGCAACTCTATCCTTAGCGGGCTGTGCCGATGAGAGCGCACCTAATGCGCAGCAACAACAATTACAACCTATCGATGTAGCACAAGTTTTAATTAAACCAGTACAAAGCTGGCACACCTACACCACGCGTTTAGAATCGCCGCAAGAAGTTGCGCTGATGCCGCGTGTATCTGGGGTGATTGATAGCATTGAATTTAAAGAAGGTGATGTTGTTAAGCAAGGCGATGTGTTGTTTCAACTTGACGAGCGCCCTTTTGCAGCAGTTGTAGCAAGCCTAGAAGCGCAAATACACAGCGCAGAAGCTGCACTTGAACAAGCTAAAAGTGAAGACAAACGAGCAGTGCGCTTATTAGAGCGTAAAGCTATTTCAACAGAACAAGCACAGGCGCGTACCTCAACGCTTCGCCAGCGCGAAGCACAACTGGCAGCGCTGCAAGCACAGCTTACCTCTGCAAAGCTCGATTTAGAATTTACATCAGTGGTTTCGCCGATTGATGGTGTTATCTCACGCGCAAATATTACCAAAGGTAATAACGTATTAGCGGGCCAAAGTGTATTAACTTCAATTGTTTCTAATAAAGCAATGTATGCCTACTTTGATGTTGATGAGCGTACTTGGAATAGCGCTTTTAATGATGTAACCGCCCAAAGCCGCCAAACAGTTGTTATGCAAAAAGTAGGTCAAAAAGAGTTTGCTTACCAAGGCTATATTAACTTTATTGATAACCAAATTAATTCAGCAACGGGTACTTTACGTGTACGTGCGGTATTTGAACAAGATAACAATCAACTACGTGCAGGTTCTTTTGCTCGCGTTAAATTGGCAGCAAACGAAGTGAGCGAAAAAGTAATTATTCCTGAGCGTGCTATTGGCACCGATTTAAAAAATCGCTTTGTATTAACCGTAGGCGAAAACAACGTGCTTGAATACAAATTAATAGAAGTAGGCGAGCGCTATGGTGCGTTACGCGCTGTTACTGCTGGCCTAAACGAAGGCGATGTTATTGCGGTAAATGGCCCTGCACGTGTAGGCCCAGGTATGCCAATTTCGCCAAATACAGTGACAATTGATACAAGCGGCGTGGCTTTTACACTGTCAAACGACAACGCGCAGCTAATGGCTAAGCAATAAGGTTTATTGATGAAATTTTCACACTTTTTTATTCAGCGACCAATTTTTGCAGCCATGCTGTCGTTGGTTATTTTAATTGCTGGTGGTATTTCACTGTTTCAACTTCCTGTAAGTGAATACCCAGAAGTTGTGCCACCTACTGTTGTGGTAACAGCAAATTACCCAGGTGCTAACCCAACCGTTATTGCGCAAACTGTGGCAACGCCGCTTGAGCAAGAAATTAACGGTACCGAAAACATGCTGTATATGTTTTCTCAAGGCACCAGCGATGGCCGTATGACACTTACGGTAACGTTTGCATTAGGCACCGACCTAGACCGTGCACAAGTACAAGTACAAAACCGTGTAAACAGTGCATTACCACGTTTGCCCGAAGAGGTGCAGCGCTTAGGTGTAGTAGCCGAAAAATCATCACCCGATTTAACCATGGTGGTGCATTTATACTCGCCTGAAAACAGCCACGACACAGCGTATTTATCTAACTATGCCGACATTCATATTAAAGACGAGATTGCCCGTTTACCAGGTGTAGGCGACATTCAATTATTTGGTGGTGGCAAATATTCAATGCGCGTGTGGCTAAACCCAGATGCATTAGCAGCCCGTGAGCTTACAGCCACCGATGTTGTGGCCGCTTTGCGCTCGCAAAATCAGCAAGTTGCCGCGGGTAGCTTAGGTGCACAGCCAATTTCTAACGACAGCCAATTTCAAATTTTATTAAACGTAAAAGGGCGTTTAAACAGTGTTGAAGAGTTTGAAAAGGTCATTATTAAAGTGGGCGAGCAAGGGCAATTAACGCGTTTGTCTGATGTAGCCCATGTTGATTTAGGCCAAGATACCTATGCACTTCGTGCAGAGCTTGATAACCAGCCAGCACTTGCAATGCCTATTTTTCAACGCCCAGGTTCAAATGCGATTGAGCTTTCAGACCAAGTACGTGAAACAATGGCGCGTTTATCACAAGATTTTCCGGCAGGGGTTGAGTACGACATTGTTTACGACCCCACTGTGTTTGTACGTGGTTCAATAGATGCGGTTATAGCAACGCTACTTGAAGCCATTGTATTAGTTGTAATTGTGGTTATTGTATTTTTACAAACGTGGCGCGCGTCTATTATTCCATTGATTGCGGTGCCTATTTCGTTAATTGGTACGTTTGCTGTAATGCAATGGCTAGGCGTGTCTATTAATACACTTTCGCTGTTTGGCTTGGTGCTGGCAATTGGTATTGTAGTTGATGATGCGATAGTTGTTGTTGAAAACGTAGAGCGAAATATAGAACAAGGGCTTTCGCCTTTAGAGGCAACACGAGTTGCTATGAGCGAAGTAACCGGGCCAATTATTGCGATAGCGTTAGTGCTGTGTGCGGTATTTATTCCTACTGCATTTATTACCGGTTTATCGGGTCAGTTTTATAAGCAATTTGCACTAACAATTACTATTTCGACTGTTATTTCGGCGTTTAACTCGTTAACCCTTTCGCCTGCGCTATCGGCATTATTATTAAAATCGCACGATGCAAAACCAGATGCATTCACGCGTTTACTTAATAAACTGTTTGGTGCGTGGTTATTTAAACCGTTTAACCGCGTGTTTGACCGTGGTGCTAAAGGCTACGAAAAGCTGGTACAAAAGCTTATACGTATGAGCGTTATTGTTATGGTGGCCTATGTTGCGCTGGTGGGCGGTACAATTAAATTGTTTGATACCGTACCTGGTGGCTTTATTCCACAGCAAGATAAGCAATATTTAGTTGCGATTGCGCAACTGCCAGATGCAGCCAGTTTAGACCGCACCGAAGATGTGCTCTCGCAAATGCAAAAAATAGCATTAGAAGTACCAGGCGTTGCACACACCGTGGCGTTTCCAGGCTTATCGGTAAACGGTTTTACTAACAGCCCAAATAGCGGCATTGTATTTACGCCACTTGAGAGCTTTGATAAACGTACCGACCCTAGTCAATCAGCGATGGCAATTGCCGCGCAGTTAAATCAGCGTTTTGCAGCTATTGATGAAGCGTTTGTGGCTGTATTTCCGCCGCCGCCAATTCAAGGCTTAGGTACCACCGGAGGCTTTAAGCTGCAAATTGAAGATAGAGCAAATAAAGGCTTTGATGCACTATTTAATAGTTTGCAAACCATTATTGGTAAAGCGCAGCAAGACCCCGCGTTAATGGGCTTATATTCAAGTTTCCGTATTCAAGTACCGCAAATGGATATTGACATAGACCGCGAGCAAGCGCTTATTCAAGGTATTCCTCTTGATGAAGTATTTGACGCATTGCAAATATATTTAGGCTCTGTGTATGTGAACGACTTTAATATGTTTGGTCGTACTTATCAGGTTAATGCGCAAGCTGATGCTGATTTTCGTCTTGATCCTGAGCAAATCCTTAACCTAAAAGTACGTAACAGTGCAGGAAATATGGTGCCGCTTGGCTCGGTACTTACAGTTACACCAACAATAGGACCTGACCGTGTAATGCATTACAACGGTTACCCAAGTGCAGAACTAAACGGCAGCCCAGCCCCCGGTTATAGCTCTGATCAGGCACAAACTGCTATTGAAACAATATTAGCCGACAACCTGCCAACAGGTATTGAGTACGAGTGGACAGAAGTAACGTACCAACAAGTACTTGCAGGTAACACCATGGTTTATGTATTCCCATTAGTTGTGTTGCTTGTATTTATGGTGCTTGCTGCGCAGTACGAAAGTTTACGTTTGCCACTGGCCATAATATTAATTGTACCGATGACTATTTTCTCAGCACTATTAGGTGTGTGGTTTGTAGGCTCAGACAATAATATATTTACTCAAATTGCATTAATTGTACTGGTGGCACTTGCCTCTAAAAACGCCATATTAATGGTAGAATTTGCCCGCGACCAACACGGCGGTGGGTTAACGCACTTTGAGGCAATATTAGCGGCGTGTCGTATGCGTTTACGCCCAATATTAATGACCTCAATTGCCTTTACAGCTGGGGTTGTACCTTTAGTACTTGCAACCGGTGCAGGCGCCGAAATGCGCCACGCAATGGGTAACGCGGTGTTTGCAGGCATGATAGGGGTAACGGTGTTTGGGTTATTATTTACACCTGTGTTTTACATGTTAGTTGTGAAAAAGCAGCAAAAAGCAAAGGGGTTATCGCATGACTAATTTAATCGCTAAACCTATCAAAACGCGCTTAACGTTAAGTGCTGTGCTAGTGGCTGCTTTTTTATCTGGTTGCGCTAGCAAAATAGATACACAAAGCGAGCAAAACGCTATTAACGATTTTGTAGCTCAAGCAAATATTGCCAGCAATGTTGCCATAGCAGATGAAACAAATTGGTGGCACAAGTTAGAATCAAAGCAGCTAAATGCTTTGGTTAATAGCGCACTTGCCAATAACTACAATTTGCAAACAAGCCAATTAACGCTTAAAAGTACCCTTGCCCGACTTGGTGAGCAAAAAGCGCAATATTTACCCCAAGGCGGGGTAAATATTGGCGCAGCACGAAGCGATGCACCGAATGTGTTTGACCGTCAATCGAGTGCTAACATAGCGCTTGACTGGCAGTTAGATTTATTTGGCCGTATTACTGCTTTGGTTGATGCTGCAAATGCATCGGCCATGAGCCAAGCCGAGCAAGTACGTTCACTGCAAATTGAAGTGGTATCATCTGTTGTTAAAGGTTTTGTAAGCTATCAAGGTAATGTTGAAAAACAACACATTATAGCCATGCAAATAAACGCATTAGAGCAAAGCATTGAGGTACTTCAAGCACGTGTAGATGAAGGCGTTGCCAACGAGCTTGACCTAAACCGTACGATGGCACAGCTTAGGCAGCAAGAAGCCCTAATGCCCGCTATTGAGTATGCTAAATACAGCGACTTATCAACTTTAGCGGTGCTTACAGGTAAGCTTGCGCAAGACATTGCGATAGATAATGAGCAAAACCTGCTGGAGCAAAGCTTTAGCGTTGCGCTTAAAAATGCCAATAGCGCCATTGCCCTGCGCCCTGATATAAGCCGTGCATTGTATGATTTTAGCCAAGCTAACAGCTTAAGTGTGGCGGCAAGTAAAGCCTTACTACCTGATATTAGCTTATCAGCCTTTGCAGGCGTAGTAAGCATAGACAGCACGGGCTTAAAAAATACTGATCAGCAATGGCAAGTAGCCCCCCAAGTGCAATGGTCAATATTAAGTTACCCCGCACTCCTTGCCCAGCGCGATGCACAGCAGTTTTTAAGTGAAGCTGCCTACAGCGACTATCAGCAAATAGTATTAAATGCGGTGACTCAAAGTGAACTTTCATTGCAAATGTTGGTCAATCAACAACAGCAAGAGCGTTATGCTAAACAGCGCTATGGCTTTGCAAATAAAGCATTTTTACAAGCACAGGCGATGTACGAAGAAGGCCAAATACCGTACTTAGAGTTGTTAGATGCACGCCAGGATGTTTTAATGGCACAAGAAAACGCTGTTGACACAACTATTGCTACATTGCTTGCTAAAGTGAATGCTTATCAGGCATTTAACGGCCAATGGAGCTATGCACTTAGCAGTACAAAATAGGTAGAGTTAATTGAATGAGCAATACTGAATTATCACATCAAGGCAGCTCCTTACAAACAATGCGCGCTATTGTTTTATCACAACCAGATGAGCAAATACGCTTGCAAGATATTGAGGTTGATATACCCGAGTGCGCCGACAACGAACTGTTGGTAAAGCTTGAGTATGTAGGCCTTAATCCTGCTGATGCCTATTTTGCTAAAACGGGCTTTTGTAAGTGGCAATACCCTCATATTTTAGGCCTAGACGCCGTTGGTGTGGTAGTTAAAGCTAACAAAGGTGTGTTTCCTGGGGTTGGCGAACGAGTAATGTGGCATGCCAATATAGGTAAGCAAGGGGTACTGAGTGAATACACCACCGTGCCTAACTTTGCTGTATCGGTTGTGCCCGATGGGCTGTGCCCTGCAAAGGCTGCTACGTTACCGTGCGCTGGTATGGCCGCCCTTATTAGCTTAGATAAAATTGCCATTACGGAGGGCGACCAAATCCTAATCGAAGGTGGCTCTGGTGCGGTAGGGCAGTTTGCCATTCAATATGCTAAACAACGCGGTGCCGATGTATTTACCACCGCTTCAAAGCGTAATCACAAACTGGTAAAGCAGCTAGGTGCCGATGTGGTATTTGATTATAACGACAAAAAGTTACGCGACAAAATTCGCCGCGAGCTTGGCCCGCAAGGGTTTGATGCGGTAATTGATACTATGGGCGGTGAATCAACGCTTAGAAATATTGAATTAATGCGTTTTTGCGGGCGTATCGCGTGTTTAAACTCGCTGCCTCATTTTGATCAAGATTTAATGTACCACCGAGCGCCTAATATTAGTGTGGTGTCTATTGGTGGTGCGTGGCTTGCCAATAGTTTATGTGCACAGCAGCGCTTAAGTTTTATGGGCAATTTATTGCTTGAAGGCGCGCTATCGGGCGATATTAAAACACCGGCAATCACTGCGGTTGACTTTACTGCTGACTCAGTCAGTGCTGCCTTAAATAACCAAATTGCGGGTGGCTTTACAGGCAAACACGTTGTGCAAATAAGTAGTTAACGTTGCCCACCTTATTTTAAAAACGCAGCCCAAGTGGCTGCGTTTTTTTATGCCTAAAAAATAGCTTTTTATGAGTATGGGGCTTAATTGTTGCCAAATAGAGGTATTTCAGCGCACAAGTGTAAGCCTTTTAGTTTCAACAGTTTACGTCACCGTAAAGAAAATAAATTGAAAAAACTGTTAATTAATTGAATAGAGTAATTGATCTAAACTGATTTTTATGACGTAATGTAGGTATTATTTATCTGGTCGGATGAGTTCAATCATGAGTTTACGTACAAAATTAAAAAAAGTATTACCAAGTATTTCAATCACTGAACAAGAAGCGCTAGACGCGGGTGATGTGTGGCTAGAAGGGTCTATCTATCAAGGTAAGCCAGATTTTAGCGCACTACGCGATGTGCCGGCTGCCACGCTAAGTGCAGACGAGCAAGCATTCTTAGATGGCCCAGTACAAGAGCTACTAGGCATGATTGACGATTCAGTTATTCAAAACGGTATTCACTTACCAGATGACATATTAGAATTTTTGAAAAAAGAGCGTTTCTTCTCGCTTATCATTCCTAAATCGTTTGGCGGTTTAGAGTTTAGCCCTTATGCAAACTCAACTATTGTGGCAACCATTGCGACAAAAAGCTCTGCAGTAGCGGTAACTGTTATGGTTCCTAACTCTTTAGGCCCAGGTGAGTTATTACTGCACTTTGGTACACAAGAGCAGCAAGCGCATTACTTACCGCGTTTAGCAAACGGCAGAGACATTCCATGTTTTGCATTAACAAGCCCAGAGGCAGGCTCTGATGCAGGTGGCATTCCAGATATTGGTACTGTCACCAAAGGCATGTACAACGGCGAAGAAGTACTTGGCCTCGAGATCACATGGGATAAGCGTTACATCACACTAGCACCAATCGCTACGGTACTTGGTTTAGCATTTAAAGTAGTGGATCCAGAAGGTTTACTAGGCGGCAAAGAAAACTTAGGTATTACCTGTGCGCTTATTCCTAAAGATCACCCAGGTGTAGAGCTTGGCAACCGCCATGACCCAATGGGTATTCGTTTTTATAACGGTACTACACGTGGTAACAAAGTATTTGTACCAATGGACTTTATTATTGGCGGCCAGAAAAACATCGGTCGTGGTTGGCAAATGTTGGTTAGCTGTTTAGGCGCAGGGCGTGGTATTTCATTACCTGCACTAGGTGTAAGTACATCACAAGTGGCGTTTAAGTCAGCATCTGAATACGCAGCAGTGCGTGAGCAGTTTGGTTTAGCAATTGGTCAATTTGAAGGTATTCAAGAAAAACTAGCAGACATTGCAGGTAAAACATACCTTCAAGAAGCAATGCGCGTGCTGACAACTGAAGGCCTAGGCATGGGCTTAAAACCATCGGTTGTTACAGCAATAGCTAAATACCACATGACCGAGCTTGGCCGCGACGTATTAGATTCTGCAATGGATATTCAAGCGGGTAAAGCGATTCAAAATGGCCCACAAAATACCCTTGCAAGCGGTTACGTAGCACAGCCTATTGCAATTACAGTAGAAGGCGCGAACATTCTTACACGTAACCTGATGATTTTTGGTCAAGGTGTTATGCGTTGTCACCCTTATTTACAATCTATGGTTGAATCAATCCATAGTGAAGATAAAGGTGCAGATAAAGAGTTTAACGGCATTTTGCGTAAAACAATTGGTTACAGCACAGCAAATAGTTTACGAGCGTTCCGTTTAGGTGTTTTACCATTTACTGCAAGTGCAAACTCTGCATTACCAGAAGTACGTGAATACGAAAAAGCCGTACATAAACTGTCTGCAAAATTAGCGGTGTATGCCGACTTCTCGTTACTCGTACTTGGCGGTAAGTTAAAGCAGGCTGAAATGCTATCAGCACGTTTAGGCGATGTAATGAGCTTTTTATACGCGGCAATGGCATCAATTAAGTATTACGAGCAAAAAGTAGCAAGCAGCGAGCGCGAGCAAGCAGCGCCGTACTTCCACTACGCGACACGTTTTGCATTGCAAAGCGCTGAAGAAGCACTGCATAAGTTTTTAGATAACTTCCCTGCAAGTGGTACTCGTAAGTTTATTCGTTTTGTAACAATGAACTACTCAACTAAAATGCCAAAAATTAGCGACGACTTAATTCGTGAATTAGCAAAACAAGCACAGCTTGATACCGCATTTAAAGCGCAAATTACGCATTTAGTTAAGCCTGTAGAAGGTGACGGTCATCACATTAACGAGCAAGCTTATAAAGCTAAAATGGCATCACTTGTTGAGCTGGCTAAAGTTAAAAAAGCGCTGCGCGCTAAAACGATTAAACCAGGTACACGTTTTGCCATTACGCTAGATAACGCATTAGCGGCAAATGTAATTACTGCGGATGAACATGCGCAACTAATTGATTACAACAAAAAGCGTGAAAAAGCGATTCGCGTTGATGAGTTCGACTTTGACATGAACTTATTAGATGACAACGCACAACCAGTTAACCCACTTAAAAGTGTAGTTAATCAATAAAATTCAATGATGCAAAGCGCCCGCTGTATCGGCGCTTTTATTTTTGATTAAAAAAATTAGTGTGGAGCCTCGTTTGTTTAAAAGCAAGCGGGGCTTTTTTATGTGTGTAATATAGAGACAGGGGTAATGGTGGCTCATTTGATGGTCGTTTTGCTTGTTCAATTAGAGTAGCTGTTTAGTTTATTTTCCATACTTTAAATAAAAAGCTCAACGCATTTAAGGCTTGTGTTTGAGTATTAGGAGCAACATTTTGTTGGTTGACTAAATGATTTAAAAAAAGTTCGACCTCATTATCTCCCATCGTTGTTGGGTGCCTCATAGAGTTAAAACGAATAAACGAAGCTATCCAGTATAAATACGCTTTGATGGTACTTTTAGCATAATGCTTTAGATACATTTGTTCGGCTATCATAGTTAAAAAAGGTGATTTCATGATATGAATCTCTAGCAAAATTTAACTGTATATACAGACAGTGTATATTGTTTTGTCCAATATTACTGATCTCCACCATTTCGGTGTATTTTCGCACTGATTAAAAATAATTTTCAGTTAACTAATTGTTTACAGGCGTTTATTTGATGGTTAAGATAAATGCATTGTAATATATGGACATTTGTCGGTTTATAAAACGACAAATGTCGTAGACAAAATTGTTATGAGCCATATGAATAACTTACTAATTTGTAGCCTGATAATTCTCTTGGTTGGTTGCACAACCATAAATAATGTTTCAGATAGTTCTCAATTTGAAGGTGATATAGGCATAAAGAATTTAGAAAAGGACGTTTTCATTTGCGCTGTTGATAATAATGCAATGTTTACTAAAGGCTTACCCGTTAACGAGCTATATCAAAACCATGGTTTCAAATCCTGTCCTCGCGGGATGGATGTTGCGTCCCTTCTAAAGGGGGCTGAGATTAAAGTTTCAGAGGCTTCTCATCGCTCGCACTTCGGTTTAGTGTCTTATACAGATCATTGGTATTTTGTTGGTTCCGCCGACATTGGCAGTAAAACGGTGAGTTTTTATTACTACTTAGGGTTAACTACTGATGGAAAACCTCCAGCGAACTATAAGGATAATTTGTTGTGGTATTAACAAAAGCTCATAACAAGTTGCTGTTGTCGCCGCTACGCGGCTGGGACCTCCGTTGCGCTGCGCTTCACTACGGCCCCAAAGCAAAGCGTTATAAGTCACGAAGGAATCGTTGTGAAATCTGAAATTGAAGCATGGATTAAGCAAATAAAAGATCGCCCTGATGTAATTGCCATAAATATCGGTTTATTCCAATCTGAAAATGGCTTTCAAGCTTACCTTGTAGGCTCAAACGAATATGATCCTGAAGATGACGATTGGGCTTGTAACGAGGACTTCGTTCCAACAACAAAGTACATTGATTTACCATGCTCGCATAGTGTTAACTGGGAAAGTGTACAAACCGATGTAGTGAATATTATAAAAGGGCTACTTTCATCTAATTCGTCAACTATTTTGAATCATGTTCCTAATGTAACCGTTGGGTTTGATGACGCTGAACTAGTTAGTGTAAAGTGACTTATAACAAGCTAATTAATAAGGACAAAAAACAGTTTGCTGTTTTCGTTCCTCAACATTTTAGCAAACAATTTTTGCCCATTATTAGGGCGTTATATGCTCATGGAAGGATTGCGATGAAATTTATATTTCCTCTATTAATTTTACTACCGTTATTTGCGCAAGCGAATACTGAGTTTTGTGAAGATCATACTCCCAGAACTACTGCAACTCATGGCGGTGAAAAGTATGGTCTTATCGTTCCTGGAAGCAAGATTGAAAAAGCTGGAGCGTGGTCACCTAAAGAAATGACTTCACCACCATTAGCTACCTACAAAGCATATTCTTTAGTGCAAGATTGGGCTGTAAACAACTTGCCTAAGTTCGATGGTATTGAAATAAGAAGTGTTGAGTTAGTTAAGTACCATTGTTTAGCTGGCTTTTCTAAAGAAGAGTATTGGTATTACGTTGTAGAGTACGATTCTCTTCTAGACGGCAACAAAATGTATGGTTCAAAAAATTTCGTTGCTGTTCTAATGTCGGGCGAAGTTATCGGTGTTAAGAGCATATAACAAAACGCTAAAGCTCACTCCCTTCGGTCGCTGGGACGCCTATACGCGGGGCGGCTTCGCCATTATGCCCCACGTATCTGCGCCCCTTAGCTTAAAGTTATAGCTCATGAAAACATTCAGTGATACAACTAGAAAAAACGTAATTTCGGTGTTGGTAGGTCCTTTGGCAATCATACCTGCAATACTAATTATGGGGTTGGTTAGTCATTTACTTTTCCCAGAAGAGTCAGCAATTACGGATTGGAAACAGGTTTTTAATTTCTATAGCGTAATAGGGATCATGATCGCATATGTACTTACAACGTTATTTGCGTTGCCTCTAGTTGTTGTGTTGCAAAAAATGAAGGCCTTCACTTTATTAAACGTTGTGCTTTTGGCTTTAGGTATTGCTGGCGTTCTTTGTCTTGCGTCATCCAGCCAGCTATTAGCCTTTTTGTATTTTGGTTATTTCACGGTTAGTGTTGCAATTTCGTGCTGGGGTATTCACCGGTGGGTGTAGGCTATAACAAGGCCATCAAAAATCGCGCGTTTCACGCGCTGGACTCGCAACAAGTTGCTCGCCTTTTATGGCGGCGTTAGCTTTAAATGGAGTATTAAATGAAATATGTATAGATATTGTTTATTAGTTTTTTTTCAGGGAATTTGCTGGCTAATGAATACAAAACCGAAATTAGTGAGTTCTTTACATTATATAAGGAAGGGCAAATAGACAAAGCTGTTGACTCTATATATAAAACAAATAGTTATGTGTCTTCTATTCCAGATCAGATAAAAGGTGTTAAAAATCAGCTATCTTCTCTAACAGAAACAAAATAAACAAGACACCCACCTTAATTTTGCACTTAACGCAATTAGAGGCTAGCTTTTATTTAGAAACAAAATAAACAAGACACCCACCTTAATTTTGCACTTAACGCAATTAGAGGCTAGCTTTTATTTAGTGCAAAAAACAGGCAGAGTGTCTTATGGCAATTGCAAGAAAGCGACAAGTAAGTTTGGTTGATACAAAATACTATCACTGTATTTCACGGTGTGTTCGTCGTGCATTTTTATGTGGCGAAGACCGTTTCACTGGTCAATCTTACGAGCATCGACGAGGATGGGTTGAAGATAAGCTGGGTGAATTAGCTAAGGTATTTTGTATTGATGTGTGCGCTTATGTCGTAATGAGCAATCATACCCATTTAGCAAAATAAACAACAAAATAAACAAGACACCCATCTTAAATTTTGCACTTAACGCAATTAGAGGCTAGCTTTTATTTAGTGTAAAAAACAAGCAGAGTGTCTTATGGCAATTGCAAGAAAGCGACAAGTAAGTTTGGTTGATACAAAATACTATCACTGTATTTCACGGTGTGTTCGTCGTGCATTTTTATGTGGCGAAGACCGTTTCACTGGTCAATCTTACGAGCATCGACGAGGATGGGTTGAAGATAAGCTGGGTGAATTAGCTAAGGTATTTTGTATTGATGTGTGCGCTTATGCCGTAATGAACAATCACACCCATTTAGTACTGTATGTAGATGATAAAAAAGCAAATAGGCTGAATGATAAAGCGATTGTTATTCGCTGGCATAAACTCTGTAAAGGCACATTGTTAACGCAAAAATACATACAAGGCGAGAAGCTAAGTAAAGTTGAACTCATCTTTTTCAATCAAACGGTAAAACAATACCGAGAACGTTTAGCAAGTATCAGCTGGTTTATGCGCCTGTTAAATGAAGATATAGCGCGAAGAGCAAATAAAGAAGATAACTGCACAGGTAGATTCTGGGAAGGTAGATTCAAATCGCAAGCTTTACTTGATGAAGCCGCAATTGCAGCCTGTATGGCCTATGTAGATTTAAACCCCATTAGAGCTAAAATGGCTAACACGCCAGAAGAGTCAGACCATACCAGCGCTCAAGTACGCTGGAATAAACAAGACACCCATCCTAAATTTTGAAAGAATAAACAAGACACCCATCCTAAATTTTGCACTTAAAAAAGAATAAACAAGACACCCATCCTAAATTTTGCACTTAACGCAATTAGAGGCTAGCTTTTATTTAGTGCAAAAAACAGGCAGAGTGTCTTATGGCAATTGCAAGAAAGCGACAAGTAAGTTTGGTTGATACAAAATACTATCACTGTATTTCACGGTGTGTTCGTCGTGCATTTTTATGTGGCGAAGACCGTTTCACTGGTCAATCTTACGAGCATCGACGAGGATGGGTTGAAGATAAGCTGGGTGAATTAGCTAAGGTATTTTGTATTGATGTGTGCGCTTATGCCGTAATGAGCAATCATACCCATTTAGTACTGTATGTAGATGATAAAAAAGCAAATAGGCTGAATGATAAAGCGATTGTTATTCGCTGGCATAAACTCTGTAAAGGCACATTGTTAACGCAAAAATACATACAAGGCGAGAAGCTAAGTAAAGTTGAACTCATCTTTTTCAATCAAACGGTAAAACAATACCGAGAACGTTTAGCAAGTATCAGCTGGTTTATGCGCCTATTAAATGAAAATATAGCGCGTAGAGCAAATATAGAAGATAACTGCACAGGAAGGTTTTGGGAGGGGAGATTCAAATCGCAAGCACTCCTTGATGAAGCAGCACTTGCAGCGAGTATGGCCTATGTAGATTTAAACCCCATTAGAGCCAAGATGGCTAACACGCCAGAAGAGTCAGACCATACCAGCGCTCAAGTACGCTTAATATTTGCAAAAGAAGGCAAGCAGCCAAAACAACTACTTCGCTTTGCAGGTATGCCACGTCAAATTATGCCCAAAGGGCTGCCGTTTGAGCTTAAATCGTACCTTGAACTCGTTGAGCTAACAGGGCGAGTAATGCGAGAGGGTAAGCACGGGCATATAGATAATATGACCCTTCCTTTGCTAGAAAGGCTTAATATATCATCAGAAAACTGGTTAAAACTCACCACACAATTTACACGCGTATTTCATGGTGCAGTGGGCAGGCCAGCCTCACAAGACGGGTATTGCGAAAACTTAAACCGAAAGCGGCGAGCGAATATAAGTAACTGCGCAAAGTTATTCGCTTAGAGCCTAATCACTTTTGAGCACTCCAACTACATAATGTAGGAATTTTTGTGGCTGCCATTTGAGCTTTATTTAGCAATACTTCTATTTTAAAACTCAAATTATTTTTGGACAGTTAAAAAACATAAATTCACTAGTTAACTTTAACCTTTTGTAATTCACTTTGTAGAAATTAAGGTGGGTGTCACTTTAAGAAAGGCTTTGAATCTGGCTAATTCACTTTGTAGAAATTAAGATGGGTGTCAAGCTAAAAAAGTATTAACTTTATGTAATTTACTATGTAGAAATTAGATGGGTGTCACACTAAGCAAGGGGCTTATGGATGCTATCGTTTTATTAAAAATACCTTCTAATGTTAAACTATAAAAAACTTAATGACTTAATATAGCAATGGCATTTTATCTTCCTCTTTTACAGCCTCATTTTAAACACATTGAAATTGGTAATACGCTCACATCGCTTTGGAGCGGGTGTGGCTGTATTGTCGAGTGCACGCTTGATGCCGAGCCATGTGTTATCAAAGCGATTAAAATACCACGCCACATAAACCATCCAAAAATTAAGCAAAGCGAATTTGCATTAAAGAGAAAGCAGCAGTCTTATAAAGTTGAATATAATTTTTATAGGTTATACAGCGCGTACTTACCGACAAGCGCTAAAAGTATTACCTGTATTAATGCAATTAATGATGGTGATGATTATGCGTTAGTATTTAAAAACTTTACTCAATATGGTTTTGCTCAAGCAAGCTCCCAGCATATAAAGGCAATACTAAACTGGTTAGCATCTTTTCATGCCTTTAATTTAAATAAGCCAGCAAAGGGCTTATGGCAGCAAGGCAATTACTGGCATTTAAGCACGCGCCCAGATGAGTTTAATAAGTTAAAACAAAGCGCTGACGAAAAGTCCGATATTAAAAATGCGGCTCATGAAATTGATAAAACACTGCAAGGATCACACTACAAAACCTTGATACATGGCGATGCTAAGCTCGCCAACTTTGCTGCAAATGAGCAAAGTGAAATACTCGCTTATGACTTTCAGTATGTAGGGGCTGGGGTAGGGATTTGCGATGTAATGTATTTTATGACCAGCTGCTTAAGCGACGAGCAATTACATACCTGCGCCGATGAGTATTTACGTTACTACTTTAGCCAATTAAAAAATGCGCTTTTAGTGTATCAACCGCAAATAAATGCCGATGACGTGATTGCGAAGTGGCATGCATTATGGCCATTAGCTTGGGCCGATTTTTATCGTTTTTTAGCGGGTTGGAGCCCAACTCATTTTAAAATAAATAGCTACATGATGGCGCAAGTAAATTTAACGTTATCAGATAACAATTTATAAACATAAATTAGCGTATTGCTTGCATAAATATCAAGCAAATCAATACATTTTGGCACGATCTATGAAAACTTATTTAAAATTGCAGGTCAAATGACCTTTTTTAATATAAAATACCGCCAATTCTTGTATCAGTAGGTTTTTATCATGTCAATTCACGTAATTTCACACCCTCTAGTTCAACACAAATTAGGCTTAATGCGCGCTCACGGTATAAGTACTAAAAGCTTTCGTGAATTATGCTCTGAGGTAGGTACCTTATTAACCTACGAAGCAACTAAAAACCTACAGTTAGAAGATAACGAAATTACTGGCTGGGACGGCAACAAATTAAAAGTAGAGCACATTAAAGGCAAAAAAATTACTGTTGTGCCTATTTTACGTGCAGGCCTTGGCATGATGGATGGCGTAATGTCATTACTCCCAGCGGCTAAGGTAAGTGTAGTGGGCCTTGAGCGTAACGAAGAAACGCTTGAGCCAGTGCCTTACTTTGAAAAGTTAGTAGGCAATATTGATGAGCGTTTAAGCTTAGTTATAGACCCAATGCTTGCAACTGGCGGCTCTATGATTGCTACAATCGATATGCTTAAAAAAGCAGGCTGTAAAGACATTAAAGTAATTGTACTGGTTGCTGCACCTGAGGGCGTTGAAAAAACATTAGCCGCTCACCCTGATATTGAGATTTTTACTGCCTCAGTTGATAGCCATTTAAATGAAAAGGGTTACATTATCCCAGGGCTTGGCGATGCAGGTGACAAAATTTTCGGTACGGTTTACTAAGGTTTAACAGTGCAAAATAATTCTACATTTTCTATAAAAACCATTTTAACCGGCGCCCAAATGTTGTTTGTAGCATTTGGTGCGTTAGTGTTAGTGCCTTTATTAACGGGGCTTGACCCAAGTGTCGCTTTGTTTACAGCGGGTATAGGTACTTTATTATTTCAGGCAGTGACGAAAGGCAAGGTGCCTATATTTTTAGCGTCATCATTTGCGTTTATTGCGCCTATTATTGCCTCAGTACAAATGTGGGGCGTACCAGCCACTATGGGTGGTTTAATGGCTGCGGGCTGTGCTTATATGCTGTTAGCGCTATTGGTTAAATTTAAAGGGGTGGCAACACTTCATAAAATTTTGCCGCCTGTGGTCGTAGGCCCCGTTATTATGGTGATTGGTTTAGCCCTTGCACCGGTTGCGGTAAATATGGCAATGGGTAAAAGTGGCGACGGCAGTATTGAACTTATTGCTTACGATAAAGCCATTATTATTTCGCTGTTTTCTCTTGTTGTAACACTTATTTTTGCTGTGTGGGGCAAAGGTGTATATAAGCTGATCCCTATATTAGCCGGTGTTATATCGGGTTATGTTTTATCACTGGTAATGGGTGTGGTTGAATTTGGTAGCGTAAATGAAGCCAGCTGGTTGGCTGTACCAAACTTCACATGGCCCGAATTTAAGTGGCAAGCCATTCTCTTTATGGTGCCTGTTGCCATTGCACCTGCTATTGAGCATATTGGCGATATGATGGCTATTAGCCAAGTAACCAATAAAGACTTTTTAAAAAAACCAGGCTTACATCGCACCTTATTTGGTGATGGCTTAGCGACTGCCGCTGCCTCTTTATTTGGTGGGCCGCCAAACACTACTTACTCTGAAGTAACTGGCGCAGTGATGCTTACCAAAAACTTTAACCCTAAAGTAATGATGTGGACTGCCATTATTGCTGTGGTACTGGCCTTTGTGGCAAAAATGGGCGCTGGTTTACAAACTATTCCTGTACCTGTGATGGGCGGCATAATGATTTTATTGTTTGGCTCAATTGCAGTAGTGGGTTTAAATACGTTGGTTAAATCTGGTGATGACTTAACTGCACCCCGTAATTTAAGTATTGTGGCACTTATATTAGTATGCGGTATTGGCGGTATGCACATAGGTGGTAGCCAATTTAGCTTAGAAGGGGTTAGCTTGTGCGCCATTTTAGGTATTGTGCTTAACTTGGTATTGCCAAAAGCTGAACCAGAAACTGATTAATTTTGCACTGTATGTAAAATTTACGCACCAAAATAGCGCATACTAATTGCGCTATTTTTGTAAGTTACTAATAATTAAATAAAAATAATAGTGGTCTAGTACCTGCATTTGTTACTTCATAATATAAGGAGTTACTATGTCAGAGGCCAGTATTGTGGATATAACCCCATTTTTAGCAAAGCACCAATTGCCTTTAAAGTATCAGTACCTTAGTGAGCAATTTTTTATCCCGCTTGCACACGATATTCTAGAATCAAAAAAAAATAACACCCCTATTTTTGTCGCCATAAATGGATGCCAAGGTTCAGGAAAAACCACCCTCGCAGATTTTTTAGTTACTTGGTTTAGTAACAACACGCTGTTTACCAGTGTCGCGCTTTCTATTGATGATTTTTACTTATCTAAAGCGCACCGCCAAGGACTTGCCAAAGACGTACACCCATTATTTGCCACCCGCGGTGTGCCTGGCACCCACGATGTAGGGCTAATGAATACAACCATAAGCCGGTTACTTGCAAAAGAGGTTGGCGTGCCGTTGCCTAAATTTGACAAGCATCACGACGATTGCAGCCCCGAGCAAACATGGCAATGTAACAATAAACCCATTGATATTATTATTTTAGAAGGCTGGTGCGTAGGCAGTGAGCCACAACCGTTATTTTCTTTAAGTGAGCCTATAAACGAGTTAGAAACACAGCACGATAAAGAAGGCGTGTGGCGTCGTTGTGTAAACAGTTGCCTAGCAAATGAATACAAAAGTGTGTTTAGTAAAATAGATTACACGGTGATGCTTAAAGCGCCGAGCTTTGAAGATGTATTTAAGTGGCGACAAGAGCAAGAGCAAAAGCTTATTGCCGCTAAAGGCGAGGGCGATGGCACCATGAATGATGAGCAACTGGTGCACTTTATTTCTCATTTTGAGCGTATTACTCGCGAAAACTTAAATACCCTAAGCGCTAAAGCTAACGCCCTTATAGAGCTTGATAGTAATCGCGATATTAGTGCTATGCACTTAACCAGCGACGATACGCTGCAACCTATTATATTTACCGACTTAGATGGCACGTTACTCGATCACGCCGATTACAACACTAAAAATATTAGTAGCTTGCTGCAAGACTTACAAGCAGCCCACATTCCTGTGGTGTTTAATACGAGCAAAACATTTTGCGAAGTGGTTGAACTTAAAAACGAGCTTAATATTCAACAGCCTTTTATTGTTGAAAATGGTGCGGCTGCTTATTTACCCGTAGATTATTTTGAGCTTAAACCCATTGGCTGCACACAAGTAGGGGCGTATTGGTGTTATGCATTTGCATCACCCTTATCTAACTTACTTAGTGATTTAGACTCCTTAAGCAGCGAATATAAATCGCATTATAAGTTATTTAGTGATTTGTCGAGCGAGCAAATTTCATCCCTCACCGGGCTTGATGAAGCGCATGCAAGGCGCGCTCAAACACGCGATTTTTCAGACCCACTTTATTGGCACGGAAGCGATGAATTACTAAATGCGTTTGTAAACGATGTTAAAGCACTCGGCTACGAAATAAAAATAGGCGGGCGGTTTATACATATTGCTAAAAACACCGATAAAAGCGCTGCACAGCAGTGGTTAGTTAAACAAATTTCACAACATTTTAGAAAGCCTCTCACGGTAATTGCACTAGGTGATAGTGACAACGATAAGCAGATGCTAGAGCAAGCTGATATCGCCATTATCATACATAACCCAAGCAGTAAAAAGCCGGTTAAGTTAACACATAACAAGGCGCGTTATTCGCAATCGCCCGCTCCACTGGGTTGGATTGAAGAAATAACCACATTGCCTTGTATTAGCAGCATTTTAAATACTATTGAGGAGCGAAAATCACATGGCTGATTTTTATCAAAATGGCATCATCACAACCTTACATAATATAGCCGACAGACCGGTAGAAGCGCTTGAAGAAGAGCTAATTAGTTTTAGTAAGCAACGGCCAATGGGGTTAATACTCCCTTCGTTGTTTAGTGAGCTTGAAGGCCCAGCGCTGCAAAACATTGTAAAAGAACTCAGAGAGGTTCCTTATTTATCGCAAATTACCATAGGTTTAGACAGGGCAGACGAGTCACAATACCGCCATGCTTTAGGCTTTTTTAAAGAGCTTAACCAAAACCACAAAGTGCTTTGGAACGATGGCCCACGCTTGCAAGCGCTTGATAAAGAATTACAAGAGCTAGGCGTTGCACCGCGTGAACTTGGTAAAGGCAGAAACGTGTGGTATTGCATGGGTTATAAATTAGCCACCTCAGAGGTAGAGTCGATAGCCCTGCACGACTGCGATATTTTAACTTACGACAGAGGTTTGTTAGCGCGCTTAATTTACCCAGTAGCGCACCCTCGTTTTAATTATGAATTCTGTAAAGGCTTTTACCCACGTACTGCAAACGGCAAAATTAATGGCCGAGTATCGCGGTTATTAGTAACGCCGTTATTACGCTCGTTCAAAACTATTTTAGGCAATACCGACTACCTAGAATATATGGATACCTTTAGATACCCGTTAGCAGGGGAGTTTTCGTTTAGACGTGATGTGCTAAACGATATTCGTATCCCGAGTGATTGGGGTCTTGAAATTGGCGTACTCAGTGAAATGTACCGTAACTATTCACATAACCGTTTGTGCCAAGTGGATATTGCTGATAACTACGATCATAAGCACCAGGAACTTTCTCTTGATGACCAAAACGCCGGTTTATCTAAAATGTCGATAGACATAACCAAGGCACTATTTAGAAAATTAGCCACTCAAGGGGTTACTTTTACCAGCGAAACAATTCGTTCTTTAAAAGCAACTTACTACCGTATTGGTTTAGACTTTATAGAAACGTATCATAACGATGCACTGATGAATGGTTTAACCTTAGATGTGCACCAAGAGGAAAAGGCCGTAGAAATGTTTGCCAAAAATGTTATGGAAGCAGGTCAGCACTTTTTAGATAACCCAATGGAAGCGCCATTTGTGCCAAGTTGGAACCGTGTTGTATCGGCCATGCCAGATGTTTTTGAGCGCTTAAGAGAAGCGGTTGATCTTGATAATAAAGAATTTAGTGAATAAATAAAACAATAATAAGGGGCGCGTGTGAATACAGTAAGTGAATTATTTTTACAGCGGGTAGAGCAACATCTACATATTATTTATAAAGATGTTGAACTGCCCTTAAGTATTACAGAGCTGGCTGAGCAGCTTATTACTATAATTTTAGGCGACAGCCCGCTGCGCGACCCCACACCCCATACTAACCGTTGGGACGAGCAAGATATTATATTAATAGCCTATGGCGACTCTATTATTAAGCACGATGAGGGAGATCAAGCTGTTGCAAAACCGGTAGAAGCACCGCTTAAAACCTTGCACCGGTTTATAAAAGAGCAGTGCGATATGCAGCTTAATGCTTTGCATATATTGCCATTTTACCCGTATAGCTCTGATGAAGGCTTCGCGGTAATGAACTACGTGCAAGTAAATGAATCGCTAGGTGATTGGCAAGATATAAGAAATATTGCCAAAGATGTAAAGCTAATGGCAGATTTAGTGATTAATCACTGCTCTAGCCGAAGTGTATGGTTTGAAAACTTTTTAAACGATTTGGACCCCGGCAAAGATTACTTTAAAACGGCAAGTTTAACCGATGATTTATCTAATGTAGTACGCCCGCGTACGTCACCGCTATTAAATACGGTAACCACACCTAGCGGCGAAAAACATGTATGGTGTACGTTTAGCCACGACCAAGTTGATTTTGATTTTGGTAACCCGGAAGTTCTAAAAGAGTTTATAAGTATTATTCGCCATTATTTAGATAACGGCGTACGCTTGTTTAGGCTAGATGCGGTTGCATTTTTATGGAAGCAGCTCAATACAAATTGCATTAATTTACCGCAAACGCATGAAGCAGTTAGGCTTATTCGCACCCTAATAGAGCATACTGAGCCAAGCGTTGTCATAATTACCGAAACAAACATACCAAACCAAGAAAATCTCTCTTACTTTGGTAACGCCAACGAAGCCCACAGTATTTATAACTTTGCTTTACCGCCTTTATTACTGCATACATTACTCAGTGGAGATAGCACAGCCATTAAGCATTGGATGATGAGTATGCCGCCTGCGCAAAACGGCACCACATACTTTAACTTTATTGCCTCGCACGATGGCATTGGACTTAGGCCAATAGAAGGCTTGTTACAACCAAGCGAAGTGGCGTCATTGGTGAGTACGTCTATGCAATTTGGTGGGCGTGTATCAATGCGCACCAGTAACGATGGTACGCACACACCGTATGAGCTAAATATTGCACTTTTTGATGCATTACAAGGCACGCACAATGGGCAAGATAAGTTTGGCCTTGAGCGATTTATGTGTGCACACGCCATTATGTTTGCGCTTGAAGGGATCCCTGGGCTTTATATTCATAGTTTGCTTGGCACAACGAACGATTACGAACGCTTTGAAAACTCACAGCATAACCGTGCAATTAACCGTCATCGTTGGCAAGAGTCAAAACTATTATCGGCTTTAGGTGATAAATATAGCCATCATCACAAAGTGTTTAATGGTATTAAGCATTTATTAGGTATTCGAAAAAAACAAAGTGCATTTCATCCTAATGCCACGCAATTTACGCTGCACTTAGCGGGGGGATTATTTGGGTTTTGGCGGCAAAGTATAGACAGGCGCCAAAGTATATTTTGCGTTTATAACATAAGTGATAAACCACAAGTACTTACTCTTGCAGATTTAAATTTAATTAACACCCAGCAGTGGTTTGATTTAGTGGCTAATGAAACAATTACCGAGGATCAACTCACTATAGAGCTAGAGCCATATCAAAGTGTATGGTTAAGTAATATTAAATAAAGTGCAGTAATACCAATTTGCAAAATAGCTCACTTAATTAAGCGCATTGGTATAAAAAGGCTCGCAGTGCGAGCCTTTAACTTAATTAATAAACGTTGTTACTAATTATAAGCTGTAGCTTAAGTTAATGTAGCCAAAGCGGCCAATGTTATCGTAACTTGCGCTGTTTTCGCCTGTCCCGCGTGTACCATACGGAAGTTTACGATTAAATAGGTTATCAACACCTACTTTAACGCCTAAGCCGCTATCGAAGTTGTAACCCACAGTCATATCAGTAATAAAGTATTTACCGTAAGACATTTGGTTACTTGGGTTCGAGTTACTCGCAAGCTCTACATTTGTGTATAAATCAACTTCGCTGATAAAGCGTGTTTCAACCGTTGAATAAAAGTTATCCATTGCATAGCTAACCGATAGGTTAGTTTGCCATTTCGCTTCGCCAGTTGTACCTGCGTACTCAATATATGAACTAGGATCATCTTGGAACGGGTAATCTTTACGTTCAATTAAGTAAGTACCAATTAAACGTGTTTTAAAGCTACCTTCTAGCGCATCAAAGTCATAGCCTAGTTCAAAATCAACACCAGACGCCTTTTGACCAGCTACGTTAAGCACTGAGTTTTGAATCAGCGAAATTTCACCACTGGCATTACGTGTAATTAAATTACAGTACTGATTGTCTATACCTGTCGTGCTATCAACACAGCGGTCAAGAATTTCTTGCGCGTCGATTGTGTCAATTGCATTTTCTAGATCAATTTCCCAGTAATCTATAGTAAGCACAGCGTTTTCTAAAAACTCTGGTTGATAAACAATACCTACGGTTGTGCTTGTTGACTCTTCACCTTTAACATCACGGTTACCGCTTGTTAAGCCATCTAAAGAGGCTGAGTCGTAACCTGAGTTAAAGTCACTTGCAACACCTAATGCAGCACAGTTTGCAGTGCGTGTTGCTGCATTTGATAAATTAGCTATGTTTTCAGCGCGGCACGGGTCTTCTACATTGTAGAAAGTTTGGCTTGCTGCACCAAATACTTCACTTATGTTAGGCGCACGAAGTGCTGCAGATTGCGTTACACGCACACGTAGTTCATCGTTAACAGTCCAATCAAGGCCTAGTTTCCAGCTAGTTGCTTCGCCAATTGTGCTGTAATCAGCATGACGTACTGCGGTATCAAATACTAAATCTTGAATAAGCGGTAAGTCAGTTAAAATAGGCATAGTTGCTTCAAAAAATACTTCACGCACATTAAACGAGCCTTTATCTTCGCCTAAAGCGTTAAAAAATGTACCTTCTGCGTTATCTGGCTCTTTTGTTTCGCTTTCTTCTTTACGGTATTCAGCACCAAATGCAACACCTACATAACCTGCTGGTAATTCAAATATAGCGCCATTGGCAAGTGAACCAGAAACCACGGTTTGCTTAATAGTTGACGTACCTACAGATACCGTATTTATGTAATCAATCGCTTGTTGAGATGGTGCGCCAAAACCCATAATGTTAACCGGTACACAGCCATCAGCTTGTGCTGCAGCGCTGCGACATACGATGTTGCCATCTGCATCTTCAACGGCATCAAGGGCATTAAAGTAGTTGGCTAAAATCATATTAGCGCCATTTTCGCGCTCTAAGTCAGTTTGACCATACACAACTGATGTATCTAATTCCCAGTCTTCAAACACAGTCCCTTTTAATCCTGTAACAAAACGCGTTGTTTCACGGGTATTATTTTCAACGCGGCGGCCAAGATCACTCATCATGCGGTTAACCATGATTGAATCAACGCCTTCCTCTTCCATTCGCGCTTTGATATCTGGGTCTAGGTAAGGGTTATCAATTTTAATGCTGTTGTCGCTGTCAAAAAAGAAAAACGCAGGTTGACCTATGCTTTCGCCTTGGCTGTTTACGTATTTTGCATCAAAGTAGACGTTTAAATCGTCGGTAACATCGTAGTTAACTTTAAAGTTTACGTTGTAACGCTCAAACTCAGGTTGTATTTCTTCAAATTGGCCTAGGTTAAAAAAGTCACATTCTGCACATGAATATGGATCTGCGTTATTGCCTATGTATAAGTCACGAGCACTGCTATCCGGGTTAAAGCTATTAATAAATTTACTTGGATCTTCAAGTGCATAAACACCTGCATCATTGATGGCGAAATAACCCGCATTAGGTGTTAAAATATCATCAGGAAAGTCAGCACTATTTTTGTTCTCATCCGTTTGGGCTTGGTTAGGTAAGCTGCTAAAAGATGTGCTAGTCCAAGGGTGGTCAAGTGCATTTAATGAATCTTGGCCTGAGTACTCAATAGCAAAAGCGGCATTACCACGGTCGTTATCAAAATTAGAGCCGTATGAGAACGTTGCTTTTTCGTTATTGTAGCTATTTAAATCGGCAAAACCACGGGTAACGCTAAAATCCATACCTTCAATGTTGTCTTTTAATATAAAGTTGACAACACCTGTAACCGCATCAGCACCGTATACAGCTGATGCACCACCAGTAATAATTTCTACTCGCTCAACCCAGACGCTCGGAATAGTATTTGTATCTACAGCTTGAGAACCCGCTGAGCTAGATACGTGGCGTTTACCGTTTACAAGTACTAAGGTACGGTCGGTACCCATGTTACGTAAATCAAGAATGTTTAAACCAGCTGTACCAATAAAGCGGCCTGAGTTAGCCATTGAATATGTATTGCCAAGTGCTGGTAAGTTGTTTAGCGCTTCACCAATGTTTACAGCGCCAGTATTAATTAGCTGCTCGCCGCTTATAACTGTTACTGGTGCCGGTGCAATAGCGCCTTCACGTAAAATACGCGAACCCGTTACTTCAACGCGTTCAATTTTTGTCGCTTGCTCATCTTGTGCAAGTACAGAATTACTCGCTGTTGCAGCAGCAGTAATCAATGCACATTTAATGCTAGTAGAAAGTAAATTATGACGTTTCATGTGTTTCCCAAAGGAGATTTTATAATAATTAAATACATTATCTTTTAGCTAAATACACAGTGCATTTAGCCTAAGCCCTATAACTTTTGTTATAGGGCCGGCGATTATTGCATGCTGAAACAATGAATAGAAGCGTCGTAATTTTCCCTTTTTCAGTAAGTTAACTCTTTATTAAATTGTCTAAAGTTGCCGCTTGTTAGTATTAACGCAACAATAAATCGCTCGGGTTTTGTTAATATTAATGAGGGTTAAAAGGGCGTAGTGTTACATTTTTTGTTATTTTACAGGTGTGTTTACGTTTGGTTGATTTATTGGTTTGTTTTTTGATCTTTTAATGGCTTTGAAGTTGGCGTGGGGTTTAACTATGCTTTGCTCGTAAATTGAACGTATGAGTTAAAAACGAGCTCCAATGTGTTTTAATGTAATTACTTTGTGTCGGTTGACCCCGAAAAAGTAACATGATGAAACAGTTATATGTTTCTAAAAACAATAAATTGAGTAAATTTCATCTAAAAAAATAAAAAAGGCCCAATTAAGGGCCTTTCTAGGGAGGGTTAAAAACTAAAAATCGTATGATAAGTTTACATAGCCAAAACGGCCAATATTATCGTAACTTGCACTACCACTACCTGTACCACGTGTACCGTATGGAAGCTCTCTGTTAAATACGTTATCTACGCCTAATTTAACACCCATGCCATTATCAAAGTTATAACCTACTGTTATATCTGAAATAATATAAGTGCCATAGTTCATTAAGCTACTAGGGTTAGGGTTGTCTTCAAGTTCTTGTTCTGTGTATAAGCTCACTTGTTCAATATAGCGAGTGCTTAAAGAGGTGTAGAAACGCTCGTAGCTATACTCTATATTAATGTTAGCTTGCCACTCAGCTTCGCCAGTTGTACCCGCATATTCAATGAACTCTTCTGGTTCATCTTGGAATGGGAACTCTTTACGTTCAATTAAGTAAGTACCAATTAAACGGGTTGCAAAGCTACCCTCAAGGGCATCAAAGTCATAAGCTAGTTCAAAATCAATACCAGAAGCTTCTTGGCCTGATACGTTTAGAACTGAGTTTTGAATTAGCGTAATTTCACTGTTTGCATCACGCGTTATTAAATCACAGTATTGATTTTCAATACCTGAAGTGCTGTCGACACAGCGATCCAGAATTTCTTGAGATGCAATTGTAGAAATCGCATCTTCTAGTTCTATTTTCCAGTAATCTACCGTTAATACTGCATTTTCAATGAAATCAGGCTGGTACACTAAACCTATGGTTGTACTTGTTGATTCTTCACCTTTAACATCACGGTTACCACTTTGTAAGCCTTCAAGTGTTTGTGAGTCGTAGTCTGATTCAAAGCCAACTGGTACACCAAGCGCAGCACAGTTAGCACGGCGAGTGTCGCTATTTTGTAAATCATTTAAGTTATCGGCTAAACAAGGATCATCTACGTTATAGAAAGTCTGGCTAGGTGCGCCAAAAATTTCACCAATATTAGGCGCTCTTAGTGCTTCAGACTGTGTAAATCGCAAGCGTACTTGGTCATTAACAGTCCAATCTAAGCCAAGCTTCCAGCTTGTTGCATCACCAATGGTGCTGTAATCAGCGTAACGCACAGCTGCATCCAGTACTAAATCTTGAACAAAAGGAAGGTCAGAGACTAAAGGGATAGTGGCCTCAGCAAAAACTTCATTTACATCAAATTCGCCCTTATCCTCACCTAAAGCATTGAAGAAAGTCCCCTCAGCGTTATCAGGTTCAATTGTTTCACTTTCTTCTTTACGGTATTCAACACCAAATGCCATACCAACATAACCTGCCGGTACTTCAAAAAGTGCACCATTTGCCAGTGAAGCTGAAACCACTGTTTGTGTGATTTCAGAAGTACCGGTTGATACGGTATTAATATAATCAATGGCTTCTTGGCTAGGTGCGCCAAAACCCATAATGTTTACAGGCACACAGCCGTCAGCACGTGCAGCTTCACTACGACATACAATGTTGCCTTCGTCATCTTCAATTGCATCAAGCGCGTAAGAATAGTTATCTAAAATCATATTAGCGCCATTTACACGCTCAAGCTCGGTTTTACCACGAACCACTGAAGCATCTAGATCCCAATCTTCTAAAACTGTTCCTTTTAAACCCGCTACAAAGCGCGTGGTTTCACGGGTGTTATTTTCGATACGACGACCTAAATCTGTCATCATACGTAAAACATTAATCGAGTCGACGCCTTCACCATCATTAGCCTCTTCCATTAATGTTCTGACGCTGTCATCTAAGTATGGGTTATCTATACTGATTGTATTTCTAGGATCGCCAAAGAAAAATGCTGGTTGACCAATGCTTTCACCTTCACTGTTGACGTATTTTGCTTCAAAATAAGCATTTAAGTCTTCTGTTACGTCATAGTTGACTTTGAAATTAACATTGTATCTTTCAAATTCAGGTTGTATTTCATCAAATTGTGCAAGGTTAAACGAGTCACAATCGGCACACAGTAGTCCATCAACATTGTCGCCAATATAAATATCACGCTGTGTTCCATCTGGATTAAACGTATTTACATAGCCGTTACCTACGCTAAATACGCCTGCGTTATTAATTGCATAGTAGCCTGCATTTGGTGTGTAAATTTTATCAGGAAAGTTTGGGTCATCTTTATTAGCATCAGTTTGTGCTTGGTTGCGTAAACTTGAGTAAGAGCCGTCTGTCCACGGGTGATCAAGTGCGTTTAATGAGTCTTGACCAGAGTATTCAACTGCAAATGCTGCGTTACCGCGGCCATTATCAAAGTTTTTACCATATGAAAAAGTGGCTTTTTCGTTGTTATAATCACTTAGGTCAGAAACCCCTTTAGTCACACTTACGTTTAAGCCTTCAATGTTGTCTTTTAAGATAAAGTTAACAACGCCCGTTACGGCATCCGCACCATAAACGGCCGATGCACCACCGGTAACTATTTCAACGCGCTCAACCCATACACTTGGAATAGTATTCGTATCGACTGATTGAGAGCCCGCAGAACTTGAAACATGGCGCTTACCATTAACAAGTACTAAGGTACGGTCTGTACCCATATTACGTAAATCAAGAATATTTAAACCGGCAGTACCAATGAACCTGCCTGAGTTTGCAAGTGAGTATGTATTACCTAACGCTGGTAATTTGTTTAAGGCTTCACCAATATTAACTGCGCCGGTGTTAATAAGATCTTCGCCAGAGATAACGGTAACAGGGGCAGGGGCTATTGCGCCTACACGGCTGATTTTAGAACCTGTTACTTCTATTCTTTCTAATTTTTTTTCATCCTCTTCTGCCGCTAATGATGAAAATGCTAAACCTGCAGTTGAGAGACAAAGTGCAGCTTTAATACTGTGAGAGACTATATTAAACGTTTTCATTGAAATTCCCTAGATGATTACTTGTGATTTTAGGTACAGCTCTTGTGCAATGTGTATTAATTACTACGAGCTGTTTATTTATTATTTACATTGCACATTAACAATTAACATGGATGTATATGGGAACAACTAATTTTCGCTGAAATCACAATAAAATAAGCCCAAATACAGTGTTAATTAAATGAAAAAAATATGCTTAACCCTTGTTTTAAAATAAGATTGTTCTTTTAATTGAAATTGTTGTCCCTGTTTTTAAATTGTATTTAATATAGGTAATTCATGTGTTTGTATTGATGTTTTTGAGTTTTCATTAGGCGGTGTTAATTTCTATTGTCCCTTTTATGGGGCGTTTTTTTAAGGTGTATTATTTGTGTTTACTGTTTAGTTACATTTATAAAGGTAATACTTGTTACTTACTCGTTTATTGTAAAGCCCCTTTACAGTTATCTAGCTTCCTATGCACCTTGAGTTACTTTATTACGTAAACTTGATACACTTATACTGTTTTTTATAAATAGGTTTTACCATGAAGTCTTTAGTTTTAATTTTTACTTTTGTATTTAGTACTGCGGCCATTTCAGAGCAAGAAGTTGATCTCGAAGTTAATATGAAAAATACAGGCCTTGCTTATAAAAATGCGGTGCAAGCAGTAGGTATAGGTGGCTTTAATACCGCCATAGATAAGTTTATTATTTTGGTTGAAACCAGTAAAAAAGCGACCTTTCATAAAGAAGCACAGATGTCGCTACAAGGGCTAGACAAAGTTATTGCGCAAGCAAAGTTGGCAAAAAAATTAGCGAATGAGCGCGGGCTTGATGCAGCAAAGCCAGCCCTTAAAAATATAGATGATTTACGCAAGAAGTATCATGAGTTGCACGAGCCTCCGGGTTTTTTTGACTTATTGTTTGGTAATTAACCTCAGCTTTTTTGTAAATTAATGTCGAGCAGTTATTTCAGCGCTACATATGCTAACTTTTTCGTAGTAGCGCATTATTGATGCGCAGATTTGTGATGTTTTAATAAAATGTATAGCTGTAGATTAAAGAGTTTGAATGCTCATTTTTCAATATTTAGTAAAGCTCTTATTTAGGGTGCAGATTAATTAAGGAATAGTAATGGAAATTTCGGTGTCATTGTTAGAGGGTCAAAAACAAAGTGCAAAATTTGGAGACCTTGAAGTAATAAGCGATCAAAGTATTAATGCTGGTGGCGGTGCCGAACACCCAGAACCGTTTGACTACTTTTTAGTAAGCATGGTGCTATGTGCTGGGTTTTATGCACGTAAATTTTGTGAGCAACGCGATATCTCTACACAAGGGATGACGCTTACACAAAATAATGAAAACGTAGATGAAGAAGGTAAAAAATTATTTTCTATCGAAATTAATTTACCAGATGGCTTTCCTCAAAAATATAAAAAAGCACTTATTGCTGCGGTTAATACGTGTACTGTTAAAAAAGTGATTCAGGCCCAACCTGAGTTTTCTGTAGTTGTTAAATAAAAAATACGGGTAAACATGTATCGTTTACCCGTATACTTCACGGAATTAGTGTTACTTTTTCTTCATTCCTTGTACTGCTTTAAAACGTGGATTGTCTTTACATATAACAAAAACACGTCCTTTTCGCTTCACTATTTGACATCCTGGTCGTTGCTTAGCGCTTTTAAGCGAGCTTAATACTTTCATTACTCACCTTTTTTGGCAGTAGATAAGTTTTTAAAGCGACGGTTAAACTGCGCGACACGTCCGTCACTAGCCACTGTTTTTTGCTTACCAGTATAAAATGGGTGCGAGTCGCTAGACACATCAATAGGCACATACGGATACGTTTTCCCTTCAAGCTCAATAGTGCGGTCTGTTTTAATGGTAGAGCCAATAATGAAGTAGCTATCGGCAGCTGTATCGTGAAAAGCAACCACGTTGTAATCTGGATGGATATTAGGTTTCATAATACGCCTTAAGTTGTTATGTGATAATATAACTGTAGATTATCGCGTTTACGACGTTTGTGCAAATGATTTTTACTCTCATTTACATGGGTTTTTGCTGGCTAATTGCGCAAACAATTCAAAAAATAACCACTTAAACCAAAAATACTGGCTATTAGTTTTTAGGCTGTTATAACTATATAAAAAGTGTTAACAAAAAAATTTTTTACGGTTTAGAGGTAAGCTATGAGCGACGCAGCACAACAAGAACAAATAGACCAAGGGGTGATGGAAACCCTTAGAGAGCGCGATCACACAGTCTTATCTGAGCAAATTAATCCAATAGACTGTACACACAACGACATTATTGAGCTATTAGCACACTATATGGCGTTAAGTGAGCAAGATAACGACGAACTATTTGACGATTGGTTTGATAATCTAAATAAAGAACAGCACACTGTTTTAAAAGTGTTTGAGGTATACCGCGGACAATACGAGCACCAAAATTAATACTTAGGCGCAGGTGAAACTCTCACTTGGCTGCGCCTTATTAATTAACCACCAACCTGAGCTTTGGATAATAAATCTATCTCAAGCTGCTAATTTGTTTTGTTTTCACTTAAAATTTTTAGCTAGCGAAAGCAAACTTAAATATTTTAACGCCAGCTCAGATTAATGAATGCAATTATAATCAGAGTGTTAAGGCGTTTTCATACAATTTTTATCTGCATAGGGCGGGGCTAAACTGACATCAGGGTTCCAAATTCTACCCCACACTTTACTTAGGCTACTTAAATTTGAGCGCTGATTTAGTTTTTCAAAGTTGCTTACCTGCACTCCTTTGTTGGTTTTTTCACCAACTGCAAAATTAAATACGTAATAACACTCTATGCCCATACGTAAGTCGGATAAAACAATTTTATTTTGCTGCTCTTTCACGCTATAAAAACCTTTAGTAAACCATTGTAAGCGTTGTACGCCCCATTCATTTTTAATATCGTTTAGTAAAGCGGGGCTTGTGTTATAGCGGTTTATTGTAACCTCTTCAGGGGAGTCAAATACCGAGGCATAACTTATGTAATATTGCCCATCAGACATTGCAACAACTCGCCATAGCAAGGTTGTAAGCGGGGCGGGGGTGCTCACATAGTTATTAATGTGTATGTGTTTATGTGCAAACGCGGCGTCTATTTTATTGTTAATTATTACTTTTAAAATAAGAGAGCTACATAAATAAAGGCTACTGAGCACAAGCATAGCGGCGTTAATTTTATAAATGCGCGGTGTGTGTATTTTAGGTATTAAAGTGCACAGAAAGGCCAACAATAACGGCAGGGTGTACAGGGGATCGATTATAAATATATTTGAAATAGCAAAAGGGTGCTCGCTAAGCGGCCAGATTAATTGCGTACCATATACTGTAAAGCTATCGAGTAATGCATGGGTCGATAAACATAAAAATACCAGCCAAAACCAGCGCGCCTTATGTATTTGCATGCCGGAGTGTATTTTTAAAATAAGCCAAACAATAAGGGGGCTAATTAATAAGTGCACAATAAACGAATGGCTAAAACCGCGATGATAAGTAAATGCCTCCACTGGCCCGCCATAAGGAATAAAAACATCTAAGTCGGGTAAAGTACCTAAAGCAGCACCCCATAAAGCAGCTTTCCGGCCAATTTTATTACCTAATACCGCGTAACCTACTGCGCTACCTAAAACTACCTGCGTTAACGAGTCCATTTTATTCCTTTTTATTTAGGGTGTTAGTATGCTGCCCTTGGGCTTAAAACCAATCCACAATTATACTTAATCATATTGCGGGGCTAAACGTGTCGCTACCTGCGTTAAAAAATTTTCATTTACGACTGCATGGATGCAGGAGCAATTGCTGAGAACAACGAAATAGCCAATTTTTTGCTTAGCTATCAACACGTTTTTCCAGCCTCAATATAGATTACTTAATTAAGCGTTTGGTATAAAAACGTCACTTACAATTTCAGCAGTGGTTTTATAAAGTCTAAAAAGGCCATTATACGTGACGATACAGCACTGTTTTTGTAATACACCGCTTGCACAATTTCGCGGTTGTTTGGCGTGCTGATACTCCCTGGCAGTATTTCTATTAGTTTGTCTGATTTTAAATCATCACCAATCATAAAGTGCGAAAGCAGCGCCACCCCTTGGTTTGCCAAGCATAGTTGGCGTACAGTTTCGCCGCTACTTGCGGTTAGGCCAAAATTTAAAGCTATGGGCGATTTTAGCGGCCAGTTATTAAGTTTAGGCGAGTCGGTAAAACCAATGAGTTTATGCTGGGTTAAGTCGCTGGTGTGAGAAATAACCGGTGTATGTTTAAGGTAACTAGGGCTTGCAACTAAATGCAATTTACTTACGCCGAGCTTTTTTGCATGTAGGTTAGAGTCTTTTAACTCACCTATACGAATTGCTAAGTCGGTTTTATGTTCGAGCAAATCTATAATGCTGTCGTGGGAGGTTATATCGAGCGTAATGTGGGGGTATTGCGTATTAAATTCAGCAATTAAAGGTACCAATTGGTGCAGTACAAAGGGGCTTGCTGCATCAATACGTAATTTTCCACTAGGAGCTTGTTTTAAAAGCTTTATTGCTTCTTCGCCGGTTTGTAAAGTGTTTAAGCCATCGCGAGCATATTTAATAAAGGTATGGCCCTCTTCGGTTAGCTCTAATCGGCGAGTGGTCCTATTTAGTAATGTACATTGTAACGTGTTTTCAAGGCGAGACACGGCCCGCGACACTTTTGCTACTTGCTGATCAAGCAAATTAGCTGCTGCTGAAAAACTTCCGCTATCTACTACCGTTAAAAACATTTCTAAGTCTTCGGTTTTTGCATGCTGAGCCATACGTTAGTACCTTACTTTTGCATTAATTACAAAAGTATTTTGTCACTAATGCTGTTTTTTGCAAACACATTTTTAGTCAAACTGTAAGTCTTAACTAATAATGAGGATTTAATTATGCCATTGGCTTTGTGGGCGCTCACCTTAAGCGCATTTGCAATAGGAACAACCGAGTTCGTAATAGTGGGATTAGTGCCTACTATTGCAAACGATTTAGGCGTAAGCCTACCTTCAGCCGGTTTGCTAGTTAGTTTATATGCAGTAGGGGTTGCCATTGGTGCACCAGTACTGACCGCACTAACTGGGCGTTGGAACCGTAAAATTGTACTAATAAGCTTAATGGGCTTATTTGTTTTGGGTAACTTACTTGCATGGCAAGCGCCTAGTTACGAAACATTAATACTAGCGCGTATTCTAACAGGCTTGGCTCACGGGGTGTTTTTCTCAATTGGCTCAATGATTGCCACAAGCTTAGTAAGTAAAGATAAAGAAGCCAGTGCTATTGCTATTATGTTTACCGGACTTACTGTAGCGCTAGTGACGGGTGTGCCACTAGGGACTTGGATTGGCCAACACTTTGGCTGGCGAGCAACGTTTTTAGTGGTGTCAGTACTGGGTTTAATCGCTTTAATTGGCAGCGCTATTTTAGTACCAAAAAACTTAAAACAGTCTATTCCGGCAACGTTTAAAGAGCAGCTCCAGGTTATTGTTAAGCCGCGCTTATTACTCGTATATTTAATGACAATTTTAGGTTACGGCGGCACGTTCACTGCGTTTACTTACTTAGCACCTATTTTAGAGCAAGAAACAGGTTTTGCTCCTTCAGCGATTGGTTTAATCATGCTGGTTTACGGTGTATCGGTAGCCATTGGTAATATTTGGGGCGGAAAACTGGCTGATAAACGCGGCCCAATTAGCGCACTGAGTATTATATTTAGCGCGCTGACAATTATTTTATTGGCTTTTACTTTTACGATGGAATCAAAAGTAGCGGCCGTACTGACTATTTTAGTATGGGGTGCATTTGCGTTTGGTAACGTACCAGGCTTACAGCTTTATGTCGTAAAACAGGCGCAAAAGCATACTCCTAATGCGGTAGATGTCGCATCGGGCTTAAACATAGCAGCGTTTAATATTGGTATCGCACTGGGCTCAATTATTGGTGGCAGTGTAGTAGAGGGTATGTCACTTCAAGATACCGCTTGGATTGGCGCAGCAATTTCCGCTCTTGCATTAGTAGTAACTCGTTACAGTGGCATGCTTGATAAGCGAGAAGTGAAACAAACATAAAGTATTCTGTTAAGGTTGAAACTTAAATTTATGACCTCATTACCTGTATTGAGGTCATAAATTTTTAGGTGACAACACAAAAGAAGTAAAAGGTGTATTTCGTAAAACTTTAAACAGTTTGTATTTTTAACCGATTATTTTATAAGGATAGAGCCATGACACAACGTGTAATAGAAATGCCAGATTTAGGCATGGGAACATTCCGTTTAGAAGGCGATACCGCCTACAATTCAGTAAAAATGGCGTTAGAAGTGGGGTTTCGTCATATTGATACTGCGCAAATTTATGGTAACGAAGAGCAAGTAGGCCAAGCCATAAAAGATAGTAACATTCCGCGCAGCGAAATATTTTTAACCACCAAAGTGTGGAACAACAAGCTTAACAAAACTGACTTTATTGCCAGCGTTGAAAAGTCACTTGAAAAATTACAAGTAGACTCTGTCGATCTACTGCTTATTCATTGGCCTGCGCCTTCAAATGATGAACCAATGAGTGAGTACCTAACTGAGCTTTTAAAAGCTAAGCAGCTTGGTTTAACAAAACATATTGGCGTATCTAATTTTACTATTGCCAACTTAAACGAAGCAATGCAAACACTTGATTCGCGTGAGATATTTACTAACCAAGTTGAGGTGCATCCGTATTTAACCAATACTAAGCTACGCGCTTTTTGTGCCCAGCACGACATTCACGTTACAGCGTATATGCCATTTGTAGTTGGTAAAGTACTTAAAGATCAAACTATTATTGATATTGCCAATAAGCATGAGGCATCGCCAGCGCAAGTAGTTATTGCATGGATTAATGCCAACGGCATGACCACCATTCCATCGTCAACTAAGCGTAAAAACTTAGAAGATAACTTTAATGACCATGTTAAGTTAGACGCTGAAGACATTGCTCGTATTGACGGACTTGATTGTGGCGACCGCCAAGCTACGCCTGATTTTGCGCCGCAGTGGGATCAGTAATAAAATACGTAAAACAACATTAGGTGTAGCAAAGCTGCACTTTTTTTTTAAAAGGACTCCGTATGTTAACGGTAATTGCCACTATAGCGAGCAAAAATATCGACGCAGAGGTTGTTTTAACTGCGCTCGAAAATCTGCAAAAGTATTCACGTCAAGAAGTGGGTTGTTTGCGTTACGAGTTGTCGGTTAAACGTGACTCAGACAAAACCGAGTACCTTGTAAGTGAGCAGTGGGCGTCGCAAGAACACTTTGAAGCTCATAAACAAGAGCCTCACTACAAAGCATTTGGTACCCAAGTTACCGGGCTTGTAACAAGCAGTAATATTGATGTGTACAACACCATCGGCTAGTAAAAAGCACTCTTAATATTAGTTAATAAGTAAAATACAGTGGCGGCGTAAGCATACATCGCCATTTGCGTTACTTAGTCTTTTAAATACCCACCTCGTATTAAAACCTCAGCCATTTTATTTAATCGATAAATCGTACTTTAAAATAAGTGCATCTATGTAACGGGCACGCAATGTGTGTTGTTTTTCGTGATCGGCGCCGTGGCCTAATGCTTTATTGAGTAACTTCATCGCGGGGTGAAGCTGCGTACGCTCTTGCTGGTTTAAACTTCCTTTAGTGCGCAATTCAGTAATATCGTCTACCAGCAAGCGGCCTATATCCACACATACTATTTCGTCAATTAAACCGTTTTGTGTCAGTACGCCGTATTTGCTGCATAAAAACTGTTGCCACACTTGCTGTAAATGCTCGTCTATTTCGCAGCCAAATAATTCTTCATCAAAACTAAAGCCTTGCTGGGCAAGTTTACTCAGGCTTGCCGTGTACTGCTGCGCAAAGTAATTAAAGGCATTACTAGAGGATTCTATTTTTTGTTTTATTAGCCCTTGCCCCCAATTTACACAGCCGCGCGGGTAATAGTCATCGTACTCTTCACATTCATACAAACCAGAGTACGAGCTGCAACTTAATTGGCTTTTTATGCAATAACTTGGTTTAGGAAAAATACTTTGCTGCTGCCATGTATCTAGTTGCTCGGCATCAATATTTAAAGCATGACAAAGCTCATCGGTGTTATAAAAATGAGTGGCTAAGTAGTCAGATAAACGCATAATGGCTCGCTTAAAGTTAAAAATACAAATACTGTTTAAATGTACAGTGTTTGTATTTTGTATTATCAAACTAAATAACACAAGCCATTTTACGTTTATTATTCGCTTAGGCCTGCAAAAATGCGTGCAAGTATGTTACAAATAGCGCAAGTTTTATAAATAATGAATTTTTATGCGCACCCTAGAACAAATTAAACAAGCAAGCTTAATTACCGCCATTAAAACCCCATACTTAGCCAATGGTGAAATAGATTTAGCAAAGTACGATGAACTCGTTGAAATACAAATTGCAGCGGGTGTAGATGGCATTGTGGTTGGTGGTACAACCGGCGAAGGCCAGCTAATGAACTGGGAAGAGCATTTAATGCTTATCGCGCACAGTGCAAATAAATATGGCGATAAGCTCGTGATTGTAGGGAATACGGGTAGCAATAATACCCGCGAAGCTATTAAAGCCACTAAGTATGGCTTTGCAAGTGGTATGCATGCCGCGCTGCAAATTAACCCATATTATGGCCGCACCTCTATTGCCGGTGTTAACGAGCACTTTAAACGTGTACTCGATATAGGCCCTGCGTTTATTTACAACGTAGCAGGGCGCACAGGGCAAGATTTAACCCCTGATATTATTGAGCCATTAGCAAAACACCCTAATTTAATTGGTGTAAAAGAATGTGGTGGTAACGAGCGTATTGCCCATTACGAACAGCAAGGCATTGCGTGTTGGTCAGGTAACGATGACGAAGCACACGATGCACGCCACACGCACAATGCACACGGTGTTATATCGGTTACATCTAATCTTATACCAGGGTTGTTCCGCCAGTTAATGGATACTAAAAATGATGCGTTAAATACCTCATTACAACCTTTAATGAACTGGCTATTCTGCGAGCCAAACCCGATTGCAATAAACACCGCAATGATGATGACAGGCGCGGTAAATCCCGTATTTAGATTACCGTATGTGCCACTGAGCGATGAGCAACAAGCACAAGGCGAGGCCTTAATAAACGAGCTTAACGTTGATGATATTGTGGGCAATAAAGCTAACGTTTTAAATAACGATGATGTGCTTATCCTATCTTAGTGATAAGTTTGTATTAATAAACACTAATCACTAACTGTTGACGCGTTTTTGCTGTATAATTTGCGACCCTTGATAAATGTGGCCGCAGGTTATACAGCATGAATTTTAAATCTTTTAGTTTTTCCCCTGAACTTATTCAGGCGTTAGACGAACTTAATTACCACACCCTTACGCCCATTCAGCGTTCAGCTATTCCGGCTGTTCGTAAAGGTAAAGACGTTTTAGCAAGTGCCCAAACAGGCACAGGTAAAACGGCTGCGTTTGCTTTACCTATCATCCAAAAATTAACTGAATCTGAGCTAAGCACAAGCAATGCTCCGCACGCGTTAGTGCTTGCGCCAACTCGTGAGCTGGCAGAGCAAATAGCAAATAACTTTAAAGCCTATGCAAAACATACCGCTTTAAAAGTAGTGAGCCTATTTGGCGGTGTTAATACCGCAGGCCAAGCAAATGCACTTAAAGACGGCGTAGATGTTGTAGTTGCAACTCCAGGGCGTTTACTTGATCATATTCGTTTAGGTAATTTAAGCCTAGCAAGTGTTAAACACTTAGTACTTGATGAAGCCGACCGTATGCTTGATATGGGCTTTATTGAAGATATGCAAAGTGTTATTAAAAGTTGTGACGAGCAGCGCCAAATTTTACTTTTCTCAGCCACTTTTCCAGCGGCTATTAAGCAGTTTGCAGCAAAAGTATTAAAACAGCCTGAAATTGTTCGCGTAGATCAAACTAATAGTACTGCAAGTACGGTACAGCATGTTGTGTACCCTGTTGAAGAGCGTCGTAAGCAAGAGCTGCTTTCTGAGCTGATTGGTAAAAAGAACTGGCAACAGGTACTTGTGTTTGTAAACATGAAAGAAACGGCGGATGAGCTGGTTAAAGAGCTTAACCTTGATGGTATTCCTGCCACTGTATGTCATGGTGATAAATCGCAAGGTAACCGCCGCCGTGCACTTCGTGAATTTAAAGAAGGCAAAGTACGTGTTTTAGTGGCTACCGAAGTTGCAGCGCGTGGTATTGATATTGAAGGCCTACCACGAGTAATTAATATTGATTTACCATGGCTTGCAGAAGATTACGTACACCGCATTGGCCGTACAGGTCGTGCTGGTAATCAAGGCCAAGCAATTTCGTTTGTAAGCCGCGAAGAAGAAAACACCTTGTTTGAAATAGAGTCGTTAATTGGCCAAAAAATCAAACGTGTTTACTTAGAGGGTTATGAAGTAAGTAGCCGTGAAGTACTTATTGATAAAATAGGTAAAAAACCAGCGCATTTACGCCGTAGCCGTACTAATAAGCCAACAGGCCAAGCAACAGGCGAAGCACGTGCGGTAAATCGCTCACGTATTTCAAATGTGCGTAAAAGCTTAAAAGGCGCCAAGCTTACCCTTAAAAAGTAAGCTTACAAAGTGTAACGCTTTAAAAAAAACCTGAGGTTACTCGGGTTTTTTTGTGCCTCAATTTAGCTCAAGGTTTAAACAAAAAAACCTCACTAAGTGAGGTTTTTGATTAATAACTTAAAAGGGTTAAGCGTTTTCTAACATTGAAAGTGCAACGGCTTCAGCCGCTTTAATACCATCAATACCTGCAGATAAAATACCACCTGCGTAACCGGCGCCTTCACCCGCTGGGTATAAACCTTTAGTATTTATGCTTTGGAAGCTTTTATCGCGCTTGATACTAATAGGTGATGATGTACGGGTTTCTACCCCTGTTAATAAACCGTCGTTTGTAGAAAAACCACGAATTTGCTTATTAAAGGCTGGAATGGCTTCGCGTATAGCATCGATAGCAAACTGCGGGAGTACATTTGCTAAATCGGTGAGCTTTATTCCTGGTGTAAACGACGGTTGTACATCACCTAAATCGCCCGATGCTTTTCCTTTTAAAAAGTCGCCAATTAACTGTGCTGGTGCATCGTAGTTGCTACCGCCTAATGCATAGGCTTGCTCTTCTAGTTTACGTTGCAAATCAATGCCGGCAAGCGGGTGACCAGGGAAGTCTTTTTCAGGTGTAATACCTACTACAATGGCACTATTTGCATTGCGCTCACTCCGAGAGTATTGGCTCATACCGTTTGTTACTACGCGGCCTTCTTCAGAGGTGGCGGCTACAACAGTCCCTCCTGGGCACATACAAAAGCTGTAAACTGTGCGGCCATTATCACAATGGTGAACGAGTTTATAATCAGCAGAGCCTAAAATGGGGTTACCCGCGTTAGGCCCAAAACGACACTCATCAATCATCGATTGCTTGTGCTCGATTCTAAAGCCCACAGAAAACGGTTTCGCTTCTACATAAATGCCTTTATCGTGAATCATTTTAAAGGTATCACGGGCGCTATGTCCCACAGCAAGTACTACATGGCGGGTATTGAGCTTTTCACCGTTTGAAAGCGTTAAGCCTGTTACTTGTCCATCATCTATATGAATATCGTCTACGCGGGTACTAAAGCGGATTTCGCCACCAAGTTCAATAATACGTGCGCGCATTTTTTCAATCATGGTAACAAGTTTAAACGTACCAATGTGTGGCTTACTTACATATAAAATTTCATCTGGTGCGCCGGCTTCTACAAATTCGGTGATAACTTTACGCCCGTAATGTTTTGGATCTTTTACTTGGCTGTATAGTTTACCGTCTGAAAATGTACCTGCGCCACCCTCGCCAAACTGCACGTTAGACTCTGTATTAAGGGTGCGTTTACGCCAAAAGCCAAAGGTGTCTTTGGTGCGTTCGCGTACTTCTTTACCGCGCTCTAAAATAATAGGGTTAAAACCCATTTGAGCCAGCACTAAGCCCGCAAATAATCCACACGGGCCAAAGCCAATAACTACAGGGCGCTCAGTAAGGTTAGCGGGGGCGTGGGCAACAAATTTGTATGAGGTATCGGGGGCTGGTTTTACGTGCTGATCTTTAGCAAATGCGTTTAACAGCGCTTCTTCGTTATCTACTTCAATATCGAGGGTATAAATAAGTAAAATAGCCGTTTTTTTACGTGCATCGTACCCACGTTTAAACACATTGTAGCTGTGTAGCTGCGCTGGCTGTATTTTTAGTTTATCAACTATGGCTTGGCCTATAGCGTCTTCGTTATGATCAAGCGGCAGCTTTATTTCGGTTAAACGTATCATTGTTATCTCTTTTAGGTGTCTTAGCGGTAATAGTATCCGCTCACAATAAGAAGTGTAGGGCACGTAATGGCTATACATTAAGGGCGCATATATTACGTTAAATTGACCGCAGATGGCACATATTTATTGTGTTTTTAATGGGGTTGGGTATGATCGCGCTGTAGATAATTAATTACTAGGTTTAAACTATTATGGCGTTTGTGGTCACCGAAAACTGTATTAAGTGTAAATACACAGATTGTGTGGCAGTGTGCCCTGCAGATGCCTTTTACGAAGGCCCTAACTTTTTAGCAATAAGCCCTATTGATTGTATAGATTGTGGATTATGCGTACCAGAGTGCCCAGCTGAAGCAATTTACCAAGAAGACGAGCTGCCGGAAGACCAAAAAGAGTTTACCGAGCTTAATGCTGAGCTTGCATTGGTGTGGCCACGCATTGTTGAGGTAAAACCAGCGCCTGCTGATGCCGATAGTTGGAATGGTGTGGCTAATAAGCTTAAATTAATTGAAACCTAGCTTTTAAATTAAGCCTTTAATATTAATTAGTTAAAAAAGCTATTGTTTTTAGTATCAAGCTATTAACAAATGTACTGACTTAAATTACACTGCATAAATAAGTTTACCTTTTAAGGGTAAATACGTCTAAATGGATGTTTATGCAGTACTTAATAATTATAAAAAAACAATGCAGTGCTTTATTCCCCTTTTTATTAGCACTTTTATTTTCTAACCACCTTTATGCCAGTGAAAAACAGCAGCATTCTCTTGTACATATAAATGCAGATATTACTGTAGATGGCGTAATTGATGAGCCCCACTGGCAAAATGCCACTTTAGTTCCTATAGCATTTCAAGATGAGCCTAACGAAAAGGGCGCCCCACCGGTTAAAACTGATGCTTACATGTATGAAGATGGCAGCAACTTATATGTTGCTTTTGTAGCCGAAGATCCACAGCCGAGCGAAATAACAGCTTCTCTTCGCGACAGAGATACGCTTTGGCAAGATGATACGGTTATTTTAATTATTGACACTTTTAACGACGAACGTTCAGCTTACGAATTTTATGTAAATCCATTGGGTGCGCAAGGTGATACGCGAATGAGTGACACCGATGGCTGGCAATCAGACCCGTCTTGGGATGCAATATGGGATAGCGCAGGGCAAATTACCGACCAAGGGTTTGTGGTTGAAATGCGTATACCTTTTAAAGCGCTAAGATTTCCTGAAAATAAAACAGATTTAACATGGGGCTTTGCCCTTATGCGAAATTACCAACGTGATGTACTGTATCAGCTTTCAAATATGGGGTTTGACCGAGATATAAAATGCAGTTTATGTCAGTTTGATAAATTAAATGGTTTTAAAAATATAAAAGCCAGCAAAAATCTGCAACTAACGCCCACACTTACGGCGCTCAGAAATGATTCAAAAGCTACCTTGCCAGGGCCCTGGGATAATGGCGATATAGACACCGAAGCTGGCCTTGATTTACGCTGGGGGGTTACACAAGATGCGGTAATTAATGCCACTATAAACCCAGATTTTTCGCAAATAGAAAGTGATGCGTTAGCCCTAGATGTAAATACCACCTACTCAATTTATTATGCAGAAAAACGACCATTTTTTTTAGATGGCGCATCCTACTTTAAAAGCAGTTTATTTGAACTATTGTATACCCGCACTATTGCAGAGCCTGAAGTAGGGGCAAAATTAACAGGTAAAACAGGGCAACATAGCTATGCATTTATGTATGCCGATGACAATAATAGCAATATTTTATTGCCTACAAATCAAGGCTCTGGTTTTGCAATTTTAGAGGATAAAACCCATGCAGCAGCAGCGCGTTATCAATACGATATTGGCCAACAAGGCACTATAGGGCTAAGTACGACTCACCGCGAAAGCGATGATTACTACAATACAGTGCTTTCTGTCGATGGCAGCTATTGGTTTAATCAATCAGATCTACTGACCTACCAGGTAGCTAGAACAGATTCTAAAAACTCTGATTTTTTAACAAGTAACTATAACTTATCTAAAACTCAATCTGATGAAGCGTACGCTATAGAGTTTACCCGTGATAAACGTGACTACAATTTGTTTGCCAGCTACGAAAACATAGGTAAAGATTATCGCACTGACTTAGGTTATCAAGAAAAAGTAGATTATGAGAACGTAGGCTTTGGGGGCGGACAAACCTGGTATGCAGATGAGTCTGGCTTATTAACGTCATGGTCTTATGAGGCTGATTGGGATAAAACATGGGCGCAAAATGGCGACCTACTTGAAGAAGAATACCAAGGATTTATAACATTAAAAGGGCAAAAGCAGTCTATTTTTGAAATTGGCTTACTGCATCGTTATGAAAACTATAATGATGCTTTTTATAACCAAAATATTGGCTTTGTTTATACGGGCTTTAAACCTAAAAATAATATATGGCTTTCGTTTTATGGCGAGTATGGCAGCCGCATTGATTACGCCAATGAGCAAATTGGCGATTCGTATGCAACGCAAACACAACTTACGTGGGATATAAACGATCATTGGCAAGTAGACGCTACACATAACTACAGCGTTTTAGATAACCCTCAAGGGGAGCGAGTTTATACTGCTAACTTATTAGATTTTAGGCTTTATTATAAATTTAGCATGCGCGCTATGCTCAAGCTTATATTGCAATTTGAAGACATTGATAGAAATAAAGACGCCTACTACTACCAAGTTAGCCACATTAATAAAGACTACGGCAGCCAATTAGTTTACTCGTACAAAATTAATGCTCAAACATTATTTTACTTAGGCTACTCAGATAAAAGCTATCAAGACGATTCCCTAAAACACGTTGAAAGAGATCAACGCACATTTTTTACAAAAGTTAGCTATGCATGGCAGCTATAAGTTGTTAAGCCAAAATATGTAACTTTAACAAAGTGGTTTATTTTTATTCATCACACTCTATAATTAGTTAATTATTAAGCATTAATTTATTCTTTTTGAGTACAGTTCTAAAATTTTAATGAATAAGGACTGTGCTATGGCTTGCTTAGTACTAAAAACAGGCGATATAATCGTCTTTTAGTAACGGGTTTATAGGATAAGTAATTTAGATGGATTTTATTGATGAATAAATTTAAACCCTTAGGCGGCATTTTTTTTGTATTTATCTTATTTTGCTTTTGTTTAAACATCGAACTAACAAACCAGATTAACCGCATTAATTTATTCAACCCTGATATAGATTTACGCCACTTTGATATTGTAGATACAACGCTCGAAATGGCGCCTTGGTATAACCCTATGCTCAATGGGCACTATTTAATACACCAGCCTTCTGCCGATTTTTTGTTAGTTAAAACTACCGACTCGGAATTTATCGCTGCAAACGCAACAAAGCTTATTTTAATGACTTTAACGTCGCCAATAAACTTTATATTGGTGTGTATGGTATTGTTTGTTGGCTTTACAATTATTCGTAAAGAGCGTAAAAAAATCTCTTATCAGCATCAAATTGCACAGCTGAATAACAACGCTAATCAATTGCTTGTTGCCTTTAACCTACAACCCCAACACGACAACCCATCAGGGCTGGGTAATTTGAGCCAGTCAATAAACAATTTAAATACCCATGTTGCTAATTATTTAAAGCAAACACAAACAAGTATCTGCCAAGATAAGCTAACCTTGCTCATTGACCGCCATGCTTATATTGAGCATATAGATAGGCAAATAAATTTTACTGATGAAGAGCAGCTTAAATGCGCCTTATTGTTTATTGACCTAGATGGCTTTAAACAGGTAAATGACTCGTTTGGCCACAGCTTTGGTGATGAAATTTTGGTACAGGTTGCTACGCGCTTAGCCAACGTATTACGCCATCATAAGTTAAGTAATATTAACGAGGCGAATCAGTTAGAGCAAAATTTATCACGTTTAGGCGGTGACGAATTTTCAATTTTTATTGAGTCAGTAGATACCGATAATAAAGTAGTCGATATTGCTAAGCACGTACTCAGTGAGCTTGAAAAGGACTTTGTACTAGGTAATAAAATAATAAAAATTAGCGCCAGTATTGGTATAGCGGCGTACCCAGAGAGCGCATCAACACCACAAGCATTATTGCAATTGGCCGATGTGGCAATGTACCGTGCAAAAAGCGATGGTAAAGGCATTTTTAAAGTGTACTCCCCAGAGATGGGTAATAAAATGCGCCGCTATCACTATTTATTAGAAGAGTTGCGTTTAGCGGTTGCGTGTAAAGACTTTTACTTATCTTTTCAACCTATCGTGCATGTAGAAGATTGCATGATAGATTATTTTGAAGCGCTTACACGCTGGGATCACCCTATAGAAGGGATGATTTCACCGGCGGAGTTTATACCTATTGCCGAAGAGTCTAACCTTATTTTAGAGCTCGGCGATTGGATTATGCATGAGTCGTGTAGGCAAATGGCGGCATGGCATAATGCCGGTATGCGCAAAGTAAAAATTTCGGTTAATGTATCGGGTGTGCAACTAAAACACCGCTCAGTGTACGATTGGATAATGAAAAACCTAAAAAACACAGGGCTGCCATCGCATTCTTTAATGCTAGAAATAACAGAGTCTACGTTTATTAAAGCCAGTAAAAGTATGATTGAAGAGCTTGAGCGGCTTCGAGCAGAAGGTGTGACGATTGCTATTGACGATTTTGGTACTGGCTTTAGTTCATTAAGTACATTGGCTGATTTGCCCATTGATGTAATAAAAATAGATCGCTCGTTTATCTCTCAAGCCGATAAAAGTCCAAAGTACAATGACATCCTTAATACTATTAGTGAATTAGGTCAAAAGTTAGGACTTAAAATAGTGGCAGAGGGCGTAGAAGAAATCGAGCAGTTTGAACTTGTAAAACGCATGGGAGTAAGCTCTGTACAAGGCTATTTGGTTAGTCGCCCTCAATCATCTATCAATGTGGGTAACAAAGTTTTACGTAAAAATACCGCTAACTTATCTGCAGCGGGCACCAGCGCGTGGGAAATAGAAAGTTAGAGCCTGTTTATTATAGGTAATTTAATAGCTTATGTAGGGTTTTAGGCCCATGCTATGGTATTAAATTGCCCCTACCGATAGCGATTAACTTGAGCATTCACTGGTGCAGCTATTTAGTCCACGAAATGTTAAACCCTATATTGTGCTTAATTGCCCCTAAATAAAACTAAGTTCTTTAGGACTACAGCCTTAAAATTTAGTAAAAAAATGCCACTTTTAAAAGTGGCATTTTTGTTTGTAGAATCTAACAACTACAATTTTATAAATCGAATGTGCGTGATATAGCAAGTACTATACGCTCATCAGCGTAATCGTAATCTAGGCTTGTGTCTTCAGCAGCAATCTCAATACCAAAGCCTTCGTAGCTAGTTTGGTACGCTAGGCGGTAATGTTTGTATGATTTCTTTTGGTTTACATCCCATGCCCATTTTTCGCCATCAAGCGAATTAGAAATATCAAAGCTTGCACGAATTGCATGATTCGGGGCAATTTCAAAGGTGTGGGCAATCATAGAAATAACATGGCCAGCGCCTGTACCAAAGTAATCCCAGCTATACCAAAAGTTTAGCTCTGTTTGACCATACTCACTTGCATAGCCAAATTTTGTGTAGGCTTCGGCGTAGTTACCATCGCTGTTATTACCTTGGTATGTGTAATAAGCAATACCGTAATCAGCGCTAACCGTCTCAGTTAATTGCACGTATTTACCTAGGTAGGCATCAAGTTCAAAATCAGTGTCATCACCAAAATCTACATTAGATGCCCATGCACCCGCATAAACACCGCTGTCGAACGCGTAATCAAGGCTTGCTTGAATTGCAGGGTCGCTATCAGTTTGAGTTACACCGTTAAAAGTATAGTCAGATGCTGCTGTAATGGTTGTTGACCAGTTAGCTGACACCGTAGTTGATAAAAGTGCGAAAGGTAGCGCTACTGCTAGTTGTTTTAGTTTGTTATTCATTGTTGATCCCTAATGTACAGTTTCTATTTTTGTGTAATCTATTTTGTTTGCTTTTGGCGAACTGTCTATATTGTTAACCGTTTTAAACTTGCTGTAGCCAATAAACGCAGCACAGCCAAAAAACAGTGCAATTACTAACGCGCCAACCCATTGAATTTGTAAAAACTCAAGCTTAAACAATAGGGTTAGTAACGAAAGGGCAACAATATTGAGTATCATATAGTTCATTTTACCTAAACGTTTAACCGTTAAGTTAAGGTTATCTGTGTATAAGCGTATTAATGAATCAAGCGAATTAATAACAAACACTATCCCAACAAATACCATGGCAAAGTTTTTAATACCCGCTGTTGAAATACCCATTTCGTGGTAGTGATAAAGTACGCTAAACCAAATCGCAATCGGAATAGATGGAAATATCAACATTGCACCTAATACTTGGTATGTTTTAAGGCCGCCTACAAAGCGAGACGTAAATTGGCCAATCATAATGCTCCACGCAAACCACCAAAATAGATAAAATTCATGGTAGTCATTAAGCGGTAAAACAAACTGATTTATATTGGCAAAGTAAGTACCAATTTCAGCAAGGTTATTGGTAAATGCCGACATTTCGCTGTCACCAACGACAAAGGCACCTGCCCACATAAAGGCAATTAATGCGATAAATAACCACGTTGTAGAAATACTTAAAAAGCGCACGTATTTAATATCTGTACTTGAGTACACAGCAAAGCAAATAGCTGCAAATACAATAAAGTAGAAGGTAGGTATAACGCTCGAACCATCGCCTAGCTCTGGTAAGTACCAGGGTAAGTTAGAAAGCAGTAGGTAAGCCGTAAAGGCACATGTGCCAATAATAACCACGTTATTAATGAACTTAACCCATGAAATTTCGAAAAATTTAACTTTGGGCTCTATTACACAGAAATAAAAGCACGTAAGAAAGTAAAATCCCCAGATCAAGAATCCCCAGTAGCCAAACTCAATAGCCAGTGGGTTTGCAAACGCGTATTCTGGGCTTGCTTTTATGTCTGCATAACCTGCAAATTCGGTTAATGGAAACATGATTAGGCCAACGTCTAGGCCTGAGGTAAATAAGATTGCGATAAAGGTAAACGTTCTCACTGGTGTTACGCCTACTACGCGTACGTTACCCCATTTAAATAAAATAGTGATAACAGCAAGTAGCGTAAATATAATGCCAGCACTAAGCCATATAGTCATTATCGCCCTCCCAAAATGAATAAAAGTAACTCATAAGTTCTCCGTTTTTGTTTTATTGCTTGCATAAACACCGCGTAACCAATTTACGCCGTGAGCCACTGCAAGTTGAACGTGCCCTTCATAGTGTTAGGCACGTTATGGCTTAATTAAATCTCGCTATTACGTTGCGTTGTTTGCCAATTACTGCTCATGGCAACGTCCACAGATGCTTGCGGTAACGGTGTTTTACCTAAAATTAGATCCGCTGCTTTTTCTGCAACCATAATTGTAGGGGCATTTAAGTTACCATTTGGCACCGTTGGGAAGATTGACGAGTCAACAACACGCAGCCCTTCAATACCGTGAACCTGGGTATTAGAATTAACCACGGCCATGTCATCTTCGCCCATTTTGCAAGAACAAGACGGGTGATAGGCACTTTCTACTGCTTGGCGTACAAAGGCATCTATTTCTTCGTCGGTTTGAATGTGCTTACCTGGTTGAATTTCTTCATCGCGGTAGTCATCAAATGCACTTTGCTCAATAATGTCGCGAGTTAGGCGCACACACGCTCTAAAGCCTTCAATATCGTCTTTATGCTGTAAGTAGTTAAATAAAATTTTTGGCGGTTGCTCAGGATTAGCTGATTGAATAGTCACACTACCACGGCTTTTAGGTTTGTTATGACCTACATGCACCTGAAAACCATGACCCGCAAATGCACTGCGCCCGTCGTAGCGCATCGCCGCTGGTAAAAAGTGGTACTGAATATCTGGCCACTCAACGTCAGGTTTTGAGCGAATAAACGCACATGACTCAAAGTGATTGGTTGCACCTAAGCCTTTTCGGGTCAGCAGCCATTTAGCGCCAATTAAGCCTTTTGAAATAAGACCTAATTTACCGTTTAAGGTAATAGGTTGTTTACACTTGTACTGAAAGTAAAACTCAAGATGATCTTGTAAGTTTTGACCTACGCCTGGTAAGTGATGCTTTACCTCAACACCGGCTTCTTCAAGTATGGCTTTATCGCCAATACCCGAAAGCTGTAAAATATGGGGTGAGCCAATTGGACCTGCACTTAATACAACGTCTTTAGTAGCATGCGCCGTTTTAAGAGTGCCATTTACTGTGTACTCAATGCCTGTGGCTTTTTTGCCTTCTAAAATCACTTTTTGTGCTAAAGCACCTGTAATAACTGTTAGGTTATTGCGTGATTTTACTGGGTCTAAATACTCGCGCGAGGCCGAACTGCGCACACCGTCTTTAACAGTCATGTGCATCGGGCCAAAGCCTTCTTGCTGAGCTGCGTTGTAGTCGTCTGTGTGTGCATACCCTGCTTCTACACCTGCTTTAATAAAGGTGGTGTAAAGCGGGTTTTGCATTTCGTTACCGTTATTAACGCCAAGCGGGCCTGTGCCACCACGGTGCGCATTTTCACCTAAATAAAAGCTTTCTGCTTTTTTAAAGTAAGGTAAGCACGACTGATAATCCCAGCCGTTAGCACCGTGTTGCTGCCACTCGTCAAAATCTTTCGCGTGGCCACGTACATATACCATGCCATTAATTGATGATGAACCGCCTAACACTTTACCGCGTGGGCAGTGCATTTCTCGGTTATCTAAATACGGCTCTGGCTGAGTGTGAAATTGCCATGCGTATTTATCTGTATTCATAGGAATAGAGAGCGCCGTTGGCATTTTTATAAATATACTTTTATCGCTACCACCGGTTTCTAGCAATAGCACTTTATTGTTTGTATCTTCAGATAAGCGATTTGCAAGTACACAACCTGCAGAACCGGCGCCAACAATAATATAGTCGTAAGTGTTACTCATAGTTGCCACCTTAAAAAGGACTTTCTATGTCGGTCATGCCCACATAAATAGACTTAGTTTGCGTATAATGATCAAGCGTTTCTATGCCATTTTCACGGCCAATACCTGATTGCTTGTAACCACCAACAGGCATTTCAGCAGGTGAATTACCGTAAGCATTAATCCAACAAATACCGGCTTCTAATTGGTGAATAACACGGTGCGCACGTTTAATATCGCTAGTAAATACGCCTGCAGCTAAGCCAAGGTGTGTACCATTTGCACGGGCGATAACATCGTCTTCGTCTTCAAAAACAAGCACGCTCATAACTGGGCCAAAAATTTCTTCTTTAACAATAGTCATTTCATCGTTGCAATCGGTAAATACCGTAGGTGCTACAAAGTAGCCATTAGGCGCTGATGCAGGAGAAAGAGTTGTACCGCCAGTAAGTAGGGTTGCACCTTCGGCCAAGCCACTTTCTATGTAGCTCATTACTAATTCTTGATGCTTTTTAGAAATTAATGCCCCAAAGTTAGTATTTAAATCTTGTGGGTCGCCGGCAATAATATTTTGCTCAGTACGTGTTTTAAGCTCATCAATAAATTGTTGATATACATTTTTATGAACATAAATACGGGTACAGTTAGTACAAATTTCGCCTTGCGTATAAAAGTTACCTAGCATAGCAGCACTGACTGCCTGCTCAATATTGGCATCTTCAAACACTAATAAAGGTGATTTACCACCTAATTCCATTGTTACGTCTTTTAATGTACCGGCAGCGCTTGCCACTACTTTTTTACCTGTGCCTACTTCACCAGTGAACGACACTTTGTCTATTTCACTGTGAGAGGTTAACCACTGACCTACATCACCTGCACCTTGCACAACGTTAAATACACCGGCAGGTACGCCTGCTTCAACAAAAACTTCAGCTAGTTTAATAGCACCTAAAGGGGTTTCTTCAGAAGGTTTAAAAATAAACGCATTACCTGCGGCTAGGGCAGGGCCCGATTTCCAACATGCAATTTGCAGCGGGTAGTTCCATGCACCAATACCAGCACAAATGCCTAGTGGCTCTTTGCGGGTATAGTAAAAGTCTTCGCCAACCATTTGCTGCTGGCCAACTTGCGCTGGTGCTAGGCCTGCAAAGTATTCAATTACATCTGCGCCTGTTTCTATATCAACGCAGTTAGCTTCTTGCATTGGTTTACCTGTATCAAGCACTTCAACTAAGGCAAGCTCGTCATTACGCTCACGCAATAAAGCAACCGCTTTTAATAAAATACGGCTACGTTCTATTGGACTCATTTTTGACCATTGAGCAAAGCCTTGTTTTGCACTTTCGATAGCCGCGTTTTGAATAAATTCGTCGGCAACTTCTACCGAGTAAATAACTTCATCTGTGGCTGGGTTTTTTACATCAAAAGTTTCACCACTTTGGTTTGCAAGGAAGTGGCCGTTAATAAAGTTTTGATAGACAGGTGTAGTCACGCTAGGCTCCATATTGCTTGATGAGTGAATGTACATAGCTTTTTGCTAATGTTTCACTGTGTTTAAATTGGTTTTCGTCAGATTGACTTAATACTGCTCTTAACCATAGGCCATCAATCATGGCGGCGCTAAGTTCTGCAGCTTGCTTTGCTTGCTTTACGGGCATTAGTTGCTTAAAAGAAAATGCTAAATTACTTTGCAAGCGATTACTGTTTACATTTTGCAGCCTGTGCAGTTCTTGATCGTGCATTGACTGCGCCCAAAAACTTAACCACGTACGTGTGGTGTCGTTGCGCTGTTGAACAAGTGCAAAGTTGGCCTCAACAATAAACATCAAACGCTCAATTGCGCTGGTGGTTGGCTCAACTTTTTCAAGTAATTCATTTTTTAAATTCGATAACAAATACCTAACGGTTGCCTCTATTAACCCCTGCTTGCCACCAAAGTAATGGCTAATAATGCCAGATGATAAACCCGCATTTTTACTGATGGTGTTAATAGTTGTTCCTTGCAAACCGCGCTGTGCAACTGACTCAATGGTCGCGTCAATTAGCTGCTGACGCCTGACAGGTTCCATTCCGACTTTAGGCATAATTTTTATTAATTGAACGTTCAATAAAGATAAGCTTAATGTAATAGCTCTAACAATTCAAGGCGCAAGTAAACAACCAGATACCAAGATGTAGATGGATTATTAATAAAAACGGGTTAATTTGTAGTAGTGCTGCTTGCAGGCCTTTATTAATAAAGTTGATTATATTCAGTGGGTTATATGTTGATTTTTAAATGGTAAAAATAGTAAGGATTTGTTTACGGGGTATGAGTAATAAAAAAGATAAATATTCGTTAGAATGGTAATAGTTAGAGTACGAAGGGTATTTCAAATAAGCAAACGAAACCATTTTACATGTTTAATTAGTGTACTAATTAAAAAAGTAGCAGTATGTAATGGCTATAAGAGGAGGCGTTAAGGTTAAAAAAGGCGTGCAAATTAGGCGCTATTAATAACGCCTTTAAATAATAGCGGGTAGCGTCTAAGGCGATTACCTATGTAATCATCGGCTAAGATTTGTTGGCATATAAAATTAACATCGTTACTGGCCTCAAACACCCAGTCAAAGCGTTCAATAGCCAGCAAAAAACCGCGTTTAAGGTGAGTCTGTTCGCGGTATTCATTTAGGTTTCGACGGATTATCTCCAGCTTTTCTGGGTGCGCTTGCAGCTCAGTAATTACCTGGTTTATAAACGTGGTGGTTTGCTTGTTTGTGGTGCGTTTACGAATGCGTCTTGGCTGCATTATTCCTCATTAGCAATGTTGTATAGTTTTTTTAAAAAGTCGTCTTTATGTTTGTCATGCTCATAATCTAAGTGATAAGCATTATGAAACCCAAAGCGCAATAATACGCCGCTACCTTCTAAGTAAATAGTGTAGCCGTCAATGTCAGAGTAAGCTGTAACACCTTGATAATGTTTACCAATATTATTTTGTTTACCGCGCTGCTGAATACGTTCGTACACAGAGAGGATCTGCTTGTTATCGAGTTCGTTTTTCATCATTAACCCTTTATTGTTTAAAGCTATTACGTTTTATATATGAGGGTCGATCACCGTAAAAACAATGCCTAAAAAGCGCTAAAATAATCTTGCTATTAACTGGTTTTACCTTATGCTCAAGCCTCATTTTTTGTTGAGCTTACACCATGATAGACAAGGCTTTACTCCTTAAAACTCGCGAACTGTCAGAGCAATTAATTGCTTTACAAACACCCATTAGAATACTCGATGCCATTAACTGGGATAAACAAATCAAAGAGACGTTTTTCAGGCAAAAGTGCCAAAAAAATCCGCTAATCGATAGCGCCTATTACCAGCAACGAGATTTAGGATTTGTCCCCAGCGAATTACGCCAAGCGTTTTCTAACTTGCATCGCAATATTATTAACCAGTTAGGTCAGCTAAATCCTATTTCTCAATACATGGGTAAAATGTGTAGTGAGTATAAAACGGTGCTCAGTATGCTTGAGTATAGAGGAACGCCTGAGTTTCATGATTTGTCGGTAGAGCTTTTTGGTCACCCAAAGGATTTATTTCATGCGGGTGAACCTTCACTGTTCGAACTTGCCAATATGCTAGAAAAACCACTGCAAAACTTATTAATAGCCGATATTTTGCCAGATGATCCTAAAAATATTAATGCAAGTGATGCAGTGCGTATTTTATCTGAGCAAGTAAATAGCAGTATGGCGGGTATTAATGTAGAGGTTATGCTCAGCGATGGGATTGTCAGTGATGCTGCTGCAGGTGCAAATAACATTAAGCTAAATCAAGATGTTAAATTCTCACAGCGTGAGCTCGATATTTTAGAAGTGCACGAAGGGTGGATACACGTAGGTACAACGCAAAACGGGCTAGCTCAGCCTTATCTAACCTGTTTAAGTAAAGGGACGCCAAGCTCAACAGTGACTCAAGAAGGCTTAGCTGTTTTAACCGAAATAATTACCCTTAAATCAACGCCTAGGCGTTTATCAAAGTTAGTAAATCGTATTCAAGCAGTTACTAAAGTGATTGATGGCGCAGAGTTTGTTGATATATACCGTGACTACTTAGCGCAAGGGCTTTCAAAAGATGAAAGCTATACGTTAGCACAACGTGTATTTAGAGGCAGCACGGCAACAGGCTTACCTTTTACTAAGGATATTGCTTACATTAAAGGATTTGTGCTGGTATATAACTTAATTCGTGTTGCTATACAGCTTGGGCGCATTGATCAGCTGCCATTATTGTTGGTCGGAAAAATATCGATTGATGATTTTAGACTTATATCGCAATTACATAGTTTAGGTGTAATAGAAAGTCCAAAATTTGTACCACCACATTTTAAAGATTTACGAGGTTTAGCAACGTGGCTAAGCTTTGGCAGATTTATAGGCGACTTATCGTTTGAACAGTTAGAAAACGACTATAAACCATTATTTTTGTAATAAGTAGCGCAGGTTGCTTTTATTAGAGCCTGCTCTGTTGAGCAAAAAGGTAAACAAGCCCCAGTTATTTAATGCAATAAAAAAAACGCAGTTGGAATGAGCAACTGCGTTGAAATGTATAGGTACAAGCCAGCGTACCTATAGCGAGGAACTTATTTTCTTAACCTGTTAATACTTGGCTGTGCATTTGCTCGTTTAATACAACGACCTCAGCACGTTTAAAAAAGTTAAAGTCGGTTGCTGTAGCAAGTGTGTAGGCACCCATCATACGGCTAATAATTAAATCGCCATTGTTTAGTTTTGGCAGCATAATTGAATCACTTATTACATCTATACTGTCGCATGTTGGGCCTGCAAGTACCGACTCAAAACGCTCGCTATCTTGTTTTGCACTATCGATAGGGTAGGCTGCTTCATCAAACATTAAACCGCTAAAAGAGCCATAAACGCCATCATCTAAGTAGTACCATGTTTTACCTTCGCGCGTGGCTTGTCCCATTACAGAGGCAACACTGGTTACACTACTTGCTACAATAAAACGGCCAGGTTCAGCAATAATTTGCATTGTTTCCGGTAATTGTGCCAACGCGATATTAATAGGCGCACAAAATACATCAATTGGTAGCACATCTGCGCTGTACGGCACAGGAAACCCACCACCAATATCGAGCGTACTAAGTGCTGGTAAGCCTAACTCAGCCACCTGTTTAACCACTTTTGCAGATGCATTTATCGCTTCAACGTATTTAGTTGGGTTAGGTGATTGCGAGCCAACATGAAACGATAACCCTTTAATACGAATACCAAGTTGCTGGGCAAGGCTAATAATGTCGATTGCCGCCTCTGGGCTGCAGCCAAACTTTTTAGATAAGTCAGCAAATGCATCTTTATTACGAAAGCTTAAACGCACTAAAATTTCGGCTTGATCTTTATAGGCAATAAATTTTTCAAGCTCGTTAATGTTATCCACCACAAACACTGTACAGCCGTAGGCAAGTGCGTCGCGAATGTCACTGTCGCGCTTTATTGGGTGCGTGTGAATCGTACGCTCGCTTGGTACGCCTTGGCTTGCTACTAAGTCAACTTCGCCACTGGTTGCTAAATCAAAGCTTGCGCCTTCATCTAACAAAGTGCGCACGACAGCAGCATGCGGTAAAGGCTTTAAAGCAAAATGTAACACAACGCCAGGCAGTGCATGTTTAAGTGCACGGTATTGACGACGTATAGCGTCGCAGTCAAGCACCATTAGAGGTGCGCCAAATTGTGAAGCAAGTTGTTCAATGTGGGCAATACTCGGTTGCGCGCAATCAATTGCTTGATTTGCAGCAACCGCTGCTGCAGGTACTTTAGTTACGGTGTCTTGTTGTTGTTTTGAAAAAGCCATTTTATTTTCCGAGTCAATTAAGCAACTGCTCGGGTATGGTGTATCCACGAGTCAGTTGAGTGAGATCAATAGTGCAAACGCACAGTCAAATTCACTCTTGGATAGTTGCTCTATCGCCTTGCTACAAACGGGGTTTGTAATGTACTCGGATTGGCTATCATCAAGAAGCGGCGAGATAATAATGTAGGTTTTTATTTAGCGCAATAAAAATTTTAAATAAATTTAAAATAATTTATTTGTTATTAAAATCAGTGGCTTATGTTGATTTGTGGAGTTTGTCTTGACGATTGATTTTACTCATCAGAGGTTAAGTATACGTGCTCTGATGAGTAAGCAAGCATCATAGCGCTAGATGTATCAGCACTATAGGCTTGTTGTAAACTTTTTTGTAAGCGGTCGTAAATTTCGGGGGTGTTCATTAAAATATTAATGGTTTTTATTACTTTTTCGCCAAGCTCTGACTTACTACATGCAAAGTAGCCATTAACAAATTCTGGAAATTCAGCTATTTCACGGCTATCTATTTGTGTTAGTTGCTCACTGGTGAGTGCACCGAGTACGTTAACCTCGTAATCGACAATCATGTCTATTCTATTATGGATGAGAAGTTGAGGCAGTTGAGCGCTGGTATCTTCTGAGCTTATTGCTGCAATTTGCTCATTATACTTTGTTAAAACAGGCTCAAGTTTTTGGTAACTCGTTCCTGAGTCTACGGCAAGGGTAAAATCTTTTTCTAGTAGTTGAGCAACAGAGACTCGTTCAGGAAAGTTTTGTAAGGTGCGTTTAAATGCGTATATTTTTCGTTGCTCGTAAATAGTAGTTGGTATACTTGAGAACAAAATATGTTTTTCACGCTCGGGCGTTTTTATTATATCGTAGCTGCATACTGCTTCATTACCCATAAGTCGCTTGATTAAACGAGCTTGGTTGGTCCACTGCAATTTAGTATTAATTGTATGATTGAGCAGGCTTTCGAACGTTTTATCTGAGTTTAAAAAGCCATCAGTAGACGCATTCGCTCTAGAGAGTAATGTAAGTGGTTCATTTGCATGGCTCAATGATGATATAAGCAGTACATGCAAGATAATCAAAAATTTAGTAAATACAGGCATAAAACTTAGTGTAAATGTTCTAAATATTTTTGTCATAAAAAAAAGCCCAAACGGGCTTTTTTTAAGTTAAAACATTAAGGCATGTTTTATTTTTAACGCGCGTTAGTGCTTTCAAAGATTTTATCAGCAGAGGCTGCAACAAAACCCGTGTAAAGCTCGCCATCGGCTTTAGGGTATCTAATGGCAAACTCATAAAAACAGCTAGGGATCCGCAGGTCACCGTCGCTGAAGGTGACAGCGTAATCATCTGCAAGGGTTGATGATTGCTCTAATAACACCTCTGGTGAGCCTTTTACTTCGCCGCCTGATGTATTTAGGGCAAAGCCTGCGTCTTTAAGTGCTTGGTTAACATCCTGAATATTATCAAACTTAGCAAGCATATTAATATTTACAGTAAAGTGGTTTGCACGATAGCCCCATGCCGACATCCACGCTGCGTACTCACTTTCAGCAAGTAACTGCTTGTATGTGTCGCTACTTACTTGCCAATGGGTACCTGAGTATAAAAAGTTATCGGCAGTTACTGCGTTTTCATCTATTTGCTCTACCATATCTGTCACAATGGCTTGTAACTCGGGTGAACACTTTTCAACTAATAGCTCAGAAATAAATACTTTAGGTTGTTTAGGGTCGCTATGCTCGTAGTGTTTAGCATAGAGCTTTTTAGCTTCAAAGTGGTATTCACCACACTCTGTATAACCAAGTGCTAAAAAGTGCGCGGCTAGTTTTTCAAGGCCTACTTTTTCAATATTAAAGGTACGCAGCGCAATATGGTCGTTAATAATGTCATCTTTTTGCGTTGAGCCTAACAGATCATGAATTTTATCTGCCGAGGGGGTAACGGCTAAATAGTTATCCCATAGGTTTTCAAATAATGTATTTACGTTAGTGTGCATGTTAAATCCTTAAATTGGGTTATTCACTTATTCAATTACTAAGCCTGGCGCTAAAGTTTGTGGCAGGTTTACCTTATCGGCCTCAACTGATGCTACAGGGTAGGCACAATAATCAGCGGCATAATACGCACTTGCTCTGTGGTTACCACTTGCGCCTATGCCACCAAACGGTGCTGCACTAGAGGCACCCGTAATAGGGCGGTTCCAATTGACAATGCCGGCACGAATGCGCTTTAAAAAGTGGCTATAATCATCTTCGTTATCGCCAAGTAAGCCTGCTGATAAACCAAAGCTGGTGTTATTGGCCTCTGCTATTGCGCTGTCAAAGTCGTTGTAGCGATACACTTTAATGAGCGGGCCAAAGTGTTCTTCATCGGCCATGTTGGTAATGTTAGTTACATCAATAATACCTGGGCTTACAAACCCAGTGCCTGCTTTTAGCTGCTTAAGCTCAACAAGTATTTCGCCACCACTTGCAACTAATTCATTTTGCGCTGCAACCATGCCTAAGGCGGCTTTTTCGCTGATCATGGCGCCCATAAATGGTTGATCGCTTGCAAAGCTGTCATCAACAACAATGTTTTTAGTTGCGCTAATCAGTTTTTCTAAAATAGCATCGCCATTGAGCGATTTTTCAATAAACACGCGGCGTGCACAAGTACAGCGCTGGCCAGAAGTAATAAAGCCCGATTGAATAATATCGTGCACTGCAGCGCTTACATCGGCTACGTCTTTAACTATCAATGGGTTATTACCGCCCATTTCAAGCGCTAATATTTTACCTGGGTGGCCTGCAAACTGTTTATGTAATAAATGACCTGTGTTTGAGCTGCCGGTAAAAAATAAACCGTCTATGTTTTGATGCGAAGCAAGTGCTTTACCTGTTTCTACTTCACCTTGCACAAGATTAATCACACCTGCTGGTAAGCCTGCTTTTAACCAAAGTGATAAAGTAAATTCAGCAACGTGAGGGGTTAGTTCAGACGGTTTAAATACCACGGTGTTACCCGCTAAAATAGCCGGTACAATATGGCCATTAGGTAAATGCCCAGGAAAGTTATACGGGCCAAATATAGCCACAACGCCGTGTGGTTTATGGCGTATAAAGGCTTTTGCACCCGGCATTGGGTTTTCAGTGGTGCCGGTACGCTCGTTGTACGCTTTAATCGAAATGGCCACTTTACCTGTCATAGCGCCTACTTCTGTGCGTGTTTCCCAAAGAGGCTTGCCGGTTTCGCGCGCTATAATGGCTGCAAATTCTTCGCTGTGCTCTTTTAATTGTGCTACAAAGTTTTCAAGTATGGTTATACGCGACTCAATTGGCGTATCTGCCCATTGTACTTGTGCGGCTCTAGCTGCACTGATTGCAGCATCTACTTGATCAGCTGTTGCGCCATTACCTTGCCATACAACTTCGCCGTTACTTGGATTAACAGAGCTAAAAGCGGGGCCTTGGCCTGAATGCCATTGGTTATTTATAAGGTGTGTGTTCATATTTGTTTTACAGGCGGAAAAAACGCGCTGCATCTCCTTGGGATAAATTAAGGGCATCAGCCACTTCTTGGCTTATTACTAATGTGTGTTTAGCGTGGTTATAATGGGCGTGCTGGGTAAAGGTTGCTCTAAACCCACTTACACCTTGATTGCAAACGGCTAAAGTATCTGAGCTGTGCTGGCTAATATGTTCCAACTCGCCAATAGTAATAGGGCATACTTGAGATTCACGAATACTGCGAATATTACCAAGCTTGGCTTCTACCGTTGGGCCTGCATCAAACAAATCCACGTAGCCACGGTGCTCAAAGCCTTCTTTTTCGAGCAGTTTAAGTGCGGGTTTAGTTTTTTCATGCACGTTGCCAATCACTGCTTGGGCTTTTTTACTGAGTAAGTTTACGTAAATAGGGTATTTAGGCATTAACTCACTAATAAACACTTTATCGCCAAGCCCCACTAAATGATCGGCCTTGGGAAACTCAATACTAAAAAAGTGCTCTTGCAGCCACTGCCAAAACGGTGAATGACCATCTTCGTCGCTTACACCGCGCATTTCAGCAATCACGGTATCGGCAAAGCGTTCGCTGTGCTGCGCCATAAATAAAAAGCGTGAGCGTGATAAAAAGCGCCCGGTTAAGCCTTTACGGCTGTTTTCGCGCAAAAACAAAGTACATATTTCAGAGCATCCGGTGTAATCGTTACACATGCTTAAAATATCAACGGTGTTATAAACATTAAGTGTAGGCGAGTGGTGTACTGTTTTACCTAAATGGTAATGATAAAGCGGCACCGATAAGCCAACAGCGGCTTCTATGGCGGTTGTGCCAATAACCTCACCTGTTTCACTGTCTTCTAAAACAAATAGGTAGCTTTCATCTAACGGCTGATTGATATTTTTAGCAAAGCTTTTCTCGGCGCGGTCTATTTTGTCTTTTAATAGCTGGTCGTCCACCGGAAGTGAGGTAAACCCATGGCCCGATTCAATCGCAATTTGCTTAAGTGCAGCAAAGTCTTCAGTGGTAATAGGACGTAATACTTGCATTTATTACTTGCTCCAACAGCGCGCCCTAAGGCGCGCTTAATTAAATTAGCCGTTTACTACGTCGCTTACTGCTTTTTCAAAGCGTGCTAGGCCTTCTTTAATATCTTCAAATGGAATAACTAAAGAAGGGGTAAAACGAATAACATTCACGCCTGCAACAAGGTTCATTAAACCATTGTTAGCACTGGCAACTAAAAAGTCACGTGCGCGGCCTTCAAATTTTTCGTTTAATACCGCACCAATAAGTAAACCTTTACCACGTACTTCGCTAAATACGTTGTATTTTTCGTTAATTGCATTTAAGCCATCGCGAAATAGTTGTTCACGCTCTTTAACGCCGTTGAGTACATCCGGTGTGTTTACGGTGTCAAATGCAGCTTCTGCTACTGCACAAGCTAGTGGGTTACCACCGTACGTAGAGCCATGCGTACCTACTTTTAAGTGCTCTGCTATATGAGTACGAGTGATCATAGCGCCAATAGGAAAACCACCGCCTAAAGCTTTAGCCGTAGTTAAAATATCGGGCACTACACCTAAACCTTCGTAAGCGTATAAATCGCCAGTGCGGCCAACGCCTGTTTGTACTTCATCAAAAATTAGCAGTGCATTGTGCTTAGTACATAACTCGCGTACTTTTTTAGCAAATTCATCTGTTGGTGAAATAATGCCGCCTTCACCTTGTAGTGGCTCCATCATTACGGCACATGTTTTATCGCTAATAAGTGCTTCAAATGCTGCAATGTCGTTGTAATCACAATGCATAATGTCGCCAGGTTTAGGGCCAAAGCCATCAGAGTAAGCAGCTTGCCCGCCCACCGTCACAGTAAAAAATGTACGGCCGTGAAAACCTTTGTTAAACGCAATGATTTGTGATTTATCTTCGCCGTGTTCGTCAAGTGCAAAACGACGAGCAAGCTTAAGAGCCGCTTCGTTGGCTTCTGCGCCTGAGTTTGCAAAATACACTTTATCCGCAAATGTCGCTTCAACCATTTTTTGTGCTAAACGCAGGGCTGGCTCATTAGTCATCACATTTGATAAGTGCCAAATTTTCTCGCCTTGCTGTTTTAAAGCAGATACAAGCGCTGGGTGACAGTGGCCTAAACAATTAACAGCAATACCGCCTGCAAAATCAATAAACTCATTGTTATTTTGATCCCACACACGTGAGCCTTCGCCGCGCACTGGAATAACTGCCGACGGATTGTAGTTTGGCACCATTACATCGTTAAATAAGTCTCTTGTTACTTGCATTATGTACACCTAAAAATTGTGAATATTGAATAAAGATTAGCAAAATAAAAACGTTAGCGTTTTCTCAGCTAGGTAATTTTTGTTATTAAGCACTATTATCGAAGGTTGCAGGTTAAATTTGCAGTGCTATTTTGTGAAAAATGATTACAATAAAAGTCAAAATAACGAAATTAATAAGCAATATGATAACTCCACAAGACGAAAAGCTACTTTCAATTTTAAAAACCAATGCAAGAGCCAGTATTTCTGACTTGGCACGCATGCTTAATTTATCGCGCTCTACCGTGCAAAGTCGTATGTTGAAACTTGAAGAAACAGGGGTTATAAAAGGCTATAGCGTAGATTACGGTGAAGACTATTTGACCAGTATGGTCTCGGCTCATGTATCTATAAAGGTGATGCAAAAACTCACCACTAAAACCAATTTAGAACTTAAACAGATTGATGCTATTTCCCAGCTTTATGCCATTAGTGGGGAGTTTGATTTAATTGCTGTAGTGCAAGCGCAAAACTTAGAAAAGCTAAGCCATTTACTTGATGATATAGGTAATTTAGATGGGGTAGAGCGCACAACATCGTCAGTGATTTTAGAAACAAAATTTAAGCGTTAAAGTTAAGTGTTATGAAAGCGAAAGGTTACCTATTGATTTAACTTAATATTTAATTTTATCGAAGTTAGATATTTTGGCAAAGCCTTACTATACTAATTGTAATTAACACAATTATTTAGCAATGGATTATGCCCACAACGTTATTTTTTGCACTTTTAACTTTAACTGAACCCTTAAAATTTGGTACCAATGTATCGCTTACAACACCAGATAATGCGGTTAACCAAGTGCAATGCATTTTACACAATATGGACATGCCATTTGAGTTGCAATCGTTACCTTGGCTGAGGGCTCGTCGCGAGGTAAAACAAGGTAGGTTGGATGGGTATTTTACAACGCATTTAACCTCTGAGATGAGCCAGTATGGTAAGTTGTCGTCACCTATTTACCTAGAAAATTGGTACTGGTTTACTCATCCCGATAGCGTTAATAAAGACCCGAAAAAATTACGTTATGGCGTGGTCCATGGCAGTTATCAGGCTAATTGGTTTAAAACGCAAAATATTACCTCGTTAGTTGAAGTAAACTCGCTAGAAGAAATAGTAAACGTACTTCACCATCATAGAGTAGACAAAGTATTACTTGATTTAGATGACTTTAATAATGCTGCCGATCACTTAGGTATTGATGCTTCTTCCTACCCGCGCTCATTTTATCGTTATGTGCCTTTAGGTGTTTTTGCTGCTAATAAGCTTATTAATTCGCACCCTTCTTTTTTAGAAAAATTCGACGAAACGATTCCTCAATGTGCCCCTGCACCGTTTTATTTATCACAGGGTGAACAAGTACAAATACTAAATACGTTATTAGAGCCAATAAAGGCGTTAATTTCACAGCCAATAATTACCGATGCCGCGGCGCAAAGTAACCATATAAAGCTGAAAAACAAAGCGCTTAGAATCGCTGACGAGCATTGGATAAAAGAAGTCAAAACACATCAACATGATTTAGCTAAAAATATGTTACTTACTGATGCTTCATTATATTTAAAACAATGGCAAAGGCAGTTCAAAGGCATAATTACCGAAATTATAGTGACAGATAAGCAAGGTAAAAATGTGGCTATAAGCAAAATCACTAGTGATTATTGGCAAGGGGATGAGAATAAATTTAGCCTCGTATACCAGCAGTCTTTAGCGTATCGCTTTGACAGTGTTGAATATGATGCCTCAACACATCATTTTCAGGTGCAATTAAGTCTACCGATAAAAAATGCCAAGGGCGATCATATTGGCGTTATTATTTTGGGAGTTGATGTAGAAAAAGCGCTGCACTCACTTAATAACAACGCATTAAATTAATAGCGTGTGCAGCGTCTTATTAAAGCCCGCGTGTATAGCAAAATTTTGTGTAAATATTGTATAGCTATTTATTTACAGCAGCCTTTGGCGCTTGTCTGATAACGGTTTTTTGTGCTTCGTTTAATTTAATAACGTAAGCATTTCCTCCTACCAGCCCTTTGAATTCTTCATCGGTAAAAATAAGCGTATTATCATCATAAAAGGTGATCGCTTCTTTTTGCGTAACAATACCTAAATCGATTCGATACACATCACCAGAAAAAAACTTGTCGCCTTTAAAATTTTCGAACAGCCAAATACTTGTAGAATCAAGTAACACAAGTTTAGTCCTGTCAGGGCTAAGAGCAGCGGATGTGATCCAACAGAGTTTTTCTAGAGTTGTGCATGTTTTAAATGAATCAATTAACTGAGCATCAAAATTGGCTGCATGATCGCCCACTTTATAAACATTGGTTATGCCATCGAAAGGTTCTGTTCTATTTTTGGTAAATAAATATAAATGGCGTTTGTACTCTACAAAGGCCTCTAAATCAAAGTTGCGTTTGTTAGGGGTAATGGGAGTGCCATCCATTTCAGGATAGGTAAACTTAATAATTTCGGCTTCGGTGGTCTCTGTTTTTATATCTATTGGGTTTTCTATTTTATAGATAGTTAACCACTTTCTATCGTTTTTATTATTGCCAAAATCACCTAAGAAAAAATGACCAAATTTATTTTGCGTCATGTCTTCCCAGTCTATATTTTTAGCATTCGTAACAAGGATTTCTTTTTCAATAGCGCCATCTTCGCCCAGGCGATAAAGTTTTGGGTCGTCACCGCCATCATTAATCGCCCACAAACGCTTTTTTTTATCAAACTCAATGCCTGAAATTTCTTTTAATTTAGGGTCTACTGATAATTGCTTTTTACTATAAAGGGTATGTATAGAAAGGCTTACAAAGGAGGCAAGTGCAATAAATACAATTACCGTAGTAAATAAAATGCTTTTTTTCAACATGAAATTTTTGGTATTTCAGAGACGTAAGATGCTGTGTATTATTACTTAAGCACACTGATAACGAAAGAATTTTATAGGTTAGTGTGAACCTTTATACGATTTTTTGCTCAATATATTAATAATGAAAAATGATTAAGTTGGTTTAATACTTGCTGTACATTAGTTTGTCATTAATAAGCGAAAATTTTTATCGTAATCGCACCTTATATGTGCAGCTAAAAACTTTTTTGCACTGTAATAATGCGTAAATAAAAATTTGTTTAAATTACCCGCGTTTAATGATGTTTAAATGCACCCCACATCGCCCTTTAAAGTGTTGTATCGGCCCTGTGGCAAAGATTAAGTACCCATTTTGGTTTAGTTGGAGCCTACTATGTTGAATAAACGTTTTTTCAAAACAAAAAATGAAGCTGAAGTTACCTTTGAGTTTACCCACCCTGATGCAGAGCAAGTAAGTTTACTTGGTGAATTTACCGATTGGCAGCCTGTGCCTATGAAGCTTAATAAAAAAGAAGGGGTATTTAAATGTAAGCAACGCTTGCCAGTTGATCAGCAGTTTCATTTTCGTTACTTAATTAATGGTGATATTTGGGATAACGACCACCAAGCAGATGACTACCTACCTAATACATTTGGCACAGAAAATAGCATAGTGAACACTCAACGCATAAATTAAGGCGAGTAAATGGACGCACTTTCGCAGTTGTTTTATCTGCACGGTATCGGTTATGAGTTTACTAAATACACGGGCGAGCAGGTTATATTTAGCGAAGACACGCGCAAACGTGCCTTACAATGTTGTGGTGTAAATACCGAAGATGAACACCAAATAGCACAGCTTAATTATCAATTAGATGTTGCGCCTTGGTTAGAGTTAGCACCCGATACCAGCTTAGTGAATTTAACTGATAACCTTTTTTATATTCGCATAGATGAGCGTCAACGTGATTTACCTGTTGCGATAACGTTGCCAAAGTTAAACGTAACCTATGAGCGTGCTAACTTACATAATTTGGCTATTACGGGCGATTACTATGTACATGGCGTGCGTTATATTGAAGTAGCAGTGCCTTTAGGGGCTATTCCGGTAGGTTATCATCAGGCGCTGGTTAGTGTAGGGGAGCAAAGCAAAGAGATTCAATTGTGGGCCGCCCCAGAAAAAGTTTTTCAAGTAGATGATACTAAGCGCACTGGGCTTTCGCTGCAGTTGTACACAGTTAAAAACAAAGCAGGCCTAGGTGTAGGGGATTTTAATGATTTACTAGAGCTATGTGACTTATGTGCACAGCAGCACATGGACTACATATTACTCAACCCGTTACATTTGCTGTTTGCACAGCAAAGTGAGCGAGCCAGCCCCTATAGCCCTAATAGCCGTGCGTTATTAAATCCTTTGTACATTTGTGTTGAACTATCAGCTGATGCTAAAAACAATCCACAATTAGATGCTTTGTTACACAGTGATGAGGTAAAAGCGCTTTTTAACAGCAATGAACAGTTTATAAATTATGAAAAAGTAAGCGCAGTTAAATATACATTATTTAAAGCGCTATTTAGTCATTTTGAAGCACATGCCAGTGCTTTACGACGCGATGAGTTTGCACAGTTTTGCAAACAAAACGCCCAGACCCTAACTACGCTGAATTCAGCCAATCCTACCTTTGATTACTACTTACAATGGCAGGCTAAATTACAATTAAGCCATTGTCAGCAGCACTGTTTAAATAAAGGCATGGCAATAGGTTTAATTAATGACCTTGCTGTTGGCTGTGCAGGTGATGGCGTTGAGTATCAATCTCAGCAATCACTTTTTAGTGATAATGCCAATGTTGGCGCGCCGCCAGACCCTTGGGCACAAGCGGGGCAAAATTGGGGGCTGCCTGCGCTTAACCCGCAACAATTAAAAAATGATCACTTTGCCTTTTATCGCTCACTTATTAGCGCAAACATGCAAGGCGTTGGCGGTTTGCGCATTGATCACGTTATGGCACTAAGGCGCTTATGGTGGTGCTTTGAAAGTAACCATACACAAGATGGCTGTTATGTTTATTACCCTTTTGAGCACTTATTGGCTATTTTAAAAATAGAGTCTCACCTTAATCAGTGCATAGTAATAGGTGAAGACTTAGGCATAGTCCCGCCCGAGGTAAAACACGCACTTGCAGTAAGTGGTATTTATTCAAATAGCTTATTTTATTTTGAAAAACAACATGATGGCGAGTTTTTACCGTTACAAGAATTACCTAAGCATTGTTTAATTATGATAGCGAATCATGACGTACCGCCATTTTGCGGCTGGTGGCAAACAGATGATTTAGATATTAAACGCCAGTATCAGCTTATTGATGATCAGCAGTACCAACAGCAATTGCACGAACGACAACAAGAAAAACAACGATTACTGCGTTTTATACGGTTACATAGCGCAGAGCAACTTAGCGAAACTAGCGATGCTATGTGCGTTTACGGTGAACTTGCCAAAGCACTTGCACACAGTGAGACCCGTTTATTTGCACTTCAGCTTGATGATTTAGATAAACAAACGTATCCGGTGAATATACCCGGTACTAATACCGAATACCCAAATTGGCGCCGTGTTTTAACTCATTCAAGCAACGCTATTTTTAAAAATAATGCCAGTACTTTGGCTGCAGTTAATTCAATAAGGAAAGGATATGAGTAGTACCGCACCAAAGGATTCATTACAGACCCATTACGACGCACAGGTAACTGCACTTCAAGGCGGCAGATTTAAAGACCCTTTTAGTTTTTTAGGGGCACATGCTTATAAAAATGGCTATGAAATACGCGTGTATTTACCCGCGGCTAAAAATGTAAATATTATTATTAATGATAAAAAAGTTATTGCTAAGCGTTATAACAGTAGCGATTTATTTATTGCAACAAGCAACGAAATGCCAACGCAGCCTTATAAGTGTAACGTTGAATATGCAAACTCAGCATTATGTTTTTACGATGAATATAGCTTTGCAAGCAGCCTAGATACGGATGCAATGTATTTATTTAACGAAGGCAGTTTAGAGCATGCATATAAACATTTAGGCGCACACTTTATTAATCAACAAGGGGTTGATGGAGTGCGTTTTTGTGTGTGGGCGCCAAATGCAGCCAGTGTATCTGTTATTGGCGAATTTAACCTTTGGCAAGCTAATCGTCATTATATGCGCTTTCATCCTGCGTGTGGTGTATGGGAGCTTTTTATCGCAGGGCTTCAGCCCGATACCTGTTATAAATTTTCTATTGTGACACAGCAAGGCGATGTGCTTGAAAAAGCAGATCCGTTTGCCTTTAAAATGCAGCAAGCTCCAGGTACCGCCAGTGTATTACAACAGCAAGCAACGGCTATTTCGCTCAGTGATAGCGAGCTTAAAAATCGTCAAAAGCGTAACCATATAGACGCGCCCATAAGTATTTACGAAGTGCACTTAGGGTCATGGCAAAGGGCTGAAGAAAACCGCTATTTAAGCTATAGCGAACTTGCCGACAAACTGGTTAATTACACGCTTGAAATGGGCTTTACGCATATTCAATTAATGCCAATAAGTGAATACCCGTTTGATGGCTCTTGGGGTTACCAGCCGGTGGGTTTATTTGCACCAACTAGTCGCTTTGGTGATTACAGCAGTTTTAAATACTTTGTTCAGCAGTGCCACAAAGCAAACTTAGGCGTGCTACTTGATTGGGTGCCTGGGCATTTTCCTAGTGATCCGCATGGTTTACACCACTTTGACGGCACGCATTTATTTGAACATGCCGATATTCGACAGGGCTTTCATCCTGATTGGAATACCTATATTTATAATTACGACCGCCCAGAGGTTAAAAGCTTTTTAATCTCTAATGCGATGTATTGGCTAGAGCAATTTAGCCTTGATGGACTGCGCGTAGATGCGGTGGCTTCAATGCTTTATTTAGATTACAGCCGCAAAGAAGGTGAATGGATTGCCAATTGTTATGGTGGGCGAGAAAACCTAGGCGCTATTGAGTGCTTAAAGCAGGTGAATTTGCGTAGTTATAAAAATAATCAGGGCATTATGATGGTGGCTGAAGAGTCGACCGCGTGGCCGGGAGTCACTCAAAGTGTTGATCACAATGGCTTAGGTTTTGGCTACAAATGGAATATGGGGTGGATGAACGATAGCCTTCATTACATGCAACATGACCCGCTTTATAGGCAGCATCATCATCACGAAATGACGTTTTCTATGGTGTACGCATTTAGCGAAAATTACATTTTACCGCTAAGTCATGACGAAGTTGTACATGGAAAAGGCTCATTAATTGAAAAAATGCCCGGTGATGATTGGCAAAAATTTGCCAATTTACGTGCGTATTACGCTTTTATGTGGGCGCACCCCGGTAAAAAACTGTTGTTTATGGGCGGCGAAATAGCACAGCGAAAAGAGTGGGATCACAATCATTCTATTGATTGGCATTTGCTAGAGCATAAAAGCCACCGTGGTATACAAAACACTGTACAAGCGCTTAATACTGTTTATAAAAAGTCGCCTGCACTGTATGAACTCGACTCAAGCCCTGCGGGTTTTGAATGGATAGATAACAACAATAACGAGCAAAGTATATTTAGTTTTGTACGTTATGCTAAAAATGCCCACGACTTTATTGTAGTAGTAGCAAACTTTACACCTGTTTCTTATCAAGAGTATGAAATTGGGGTACCCGCAGCGGGTAAATATAAGGTTATTTTAAACACCGATGATGACGCTTTTTTTGGCTCAGGTATTAAAGTAACAGCAAACAAAAACGCCACGGTTAGTAGCGTTAAGGCAAGCGCCCATGGCTTTTCGCATAGCATTAAAATTGCAATGGGCGGGTTAACGACTATTTATTTACAAAAGGTTGAAGATGAGTAATCGATTTGAGGTTTCACATGGGCAACCACAGCCACTTGGTGCATCTATTAGCAGTGGCGGCGTTAACTTTAGCTTGTACGCACCTAAAGCAACACAAGCTTATGTGTGCTTATTTGATAAAAGTGGGCACTCTGAAATATTAAAAGTAACCATGCATATCAACGAAGGCGGTATATGGACAGCCCATGTCGCGCCCTTAGCCGAAGGCGCGTTATATGGGTATCGCGTAGAAGGGGAGTACAGTCCTGAAAAAGGTCTGCTGTTTAACGAGCACAAATTGCTGATTGACCCTTATGCAAAAGATTTATTTGGCGAATTTACATGGAGTGAGCGCCACTATGGGCAAATGCCTATTGGCACGAAAAGCACCGTTAATAATGCCATTGATATACCTAAATCACGGGTCATTAATAGCCAGCCTTATAAACATAAAAAGCCAAACCATAGCTGGTCTAATACCGTTATTTATGAGTGCCATGTAAAAGGCGCCACGTGCCGACACCCTAATATTCCTAAAAATTTGCAAGGCAAGTTTTTAGGCTTAAGCCACCCTAGCTTTATTGAGCATTTGCATAATTTAGGGGTTACCGCGCTAGAGCTGCTCCCTGTACATGCTTTTATAAGTGAGCAGTTTTTAACAGCAAAAGGGCTGCAAAATTATTGGGGCTACAACACACTCAACTTTTTTACTCCGCATAAAGATTATTTAGTTGATGATGACATTAACGAATTTAAGCGCATGGTTAGCGAGCTTCATAAAGCGGATATAGAGGTTATTTTAGATGTGGTTTATAACCACACCGCAGAAGCGGGCGCCGATGGGCCGATTTTATCGCTCAGAGGGCTAGATAACCTAGCTTATTACCGGACGGTGGCTGATAAGCCTCAGGTGTATATAAACGATACTGGCTGCGGTAACACCATTAATATTGATCATCCTAAAACCTTAAAGCTGGTACTTGATAGCTTACGTTATTGGGTGCAAGTAATGGGAGTAGACGGATTTAGGTTTGATTTAGCCACCATTTTAGGCCGAAATGCCCATGGTTTTAATAGCGCCCATGCATTTTTTCAAGCCATTGAGCAAGACCCTGTATTGAGCCGTGTAAAGCTTATTAGTGAGCCCTGGGATATAGGACCTGGTGGCTATCAACTGGGGGCTTTTGCTGCACCTTGGCGAGAGTGGAATGACCAATACCGAGATGTAATACGCCGATTTTGGCAAAGCGAAGAAGGCGTTATTGCAAATGTAGCAAAGCGTATTCATGGCTCATTTGATATTTTTGAGCACAGCCAGCGCGGGCCGCTAAACAGTATTAATTTTATTACCAGCCATGATGGTTTTACGCTTGCCGATTTAGTGAGTTATGAGCACAAACATAACGAAGCGAATGGCGAGCAAAATCGCGATGGCCACAGCGCTAATCATTCCACCAATTGTGGTGTTGAAGGATTTACTAATGATGCCAAAATTATTGCCCTGAGGCTGCAGCAACAAAAGAACTTTTTACTTACGCTAATACTCTCAAAAGGGGTGCCTATGATTGCCTCAGGCAGTGAGATGGGACACTCGCAAGGGGGCAATAATAATGCGTATTGTCAAAATAACCGCACCAGTTGGTTGGCATGGAAAGACTCGCAGCTAAATCATTCACTAACCCGATTTATTGACGATGCACTAAAAATAAGGCGTGGTCACAGTGCGTTTAAACACAGCGTGTTTTCAGAAGATATAGACGAGCGCTTTACAGTTAAATGGTTTACCGAGCAGGGCGTAAAAATGACTAACGAGCATTGGCACGAGCCACAGCGCCAGTTTTTAATGTATAGCTTGTTAGATAAGCAAAATAAATACGCCTTATTAATCATTCTAAATGCGAGTAAAAAAACAGTTTTTTGTAAGTTACCCCCATCGCCTATCGCGGCGCAATGGGAGATGGTTTTATCAAGTGTACATAACGCATCGCTAAGCAGTAAAGAGGATGCAATAGTCGAAATTTCAGCACAAAGCAGCTGGGTTTTTAGTGCAAATTTAGAGGACGATGGTCATGTCTAAGCAAGACGAAAATGTGTGTGTGGTAAAAGGGTGGCAAGAAGGCCCTGTAATTGATGAAAGCACTTTAAAAGATGATTTAACTCGGCACTTTTATTACAGTTTAGGGCGTGACAAAGTGGGTGAGTCGCAACTGTATTTATATCATGCGCTTGCGCTGACAATCAGAGATCGGCTTGTTGCACGTTGCAGAGAAACCAAACAACAAATCAAGCAAGAAAAACGCCGTAAAACAGCTTACCTATCGCTAGAATTTTTAATGGGTAGAGCACTTGGTAATGCTATTTTAAACCTCGACTTAGACGAACAAGTCTCCAGTGCACTGCAAGAATATTGCACCACAATTGAAACCGTAGCCCAGGCCGAGCACGATGCAGGGCTAGGTAATGGTGGCCTTGGGCGTTTAGCTGCCTGCTTTTTAGATAGTTGTGCAAGCCTTGCGCTTCCCGTGGTTGGTTACGGTATTCGCTACGAATACGGTATGTTTAACCAATCATTAAAAAATGGCCACCAAGTTGAACAACCCGATAACTGGCTTCGTGAGGGGCACCCGTGGGACCTTGCCGCGCCTGAGCAATCACAACGAGTGAAGTTTTTTGGGCACGTACAAAGTTATACCGACAAACATGGGCGCGAACACCGTCAATGGGTTGGTTGTCACGACGTATTAGCTGTGCCATATGATGTGCCTATTCCTGGTTATAAAAACGACATTGTTAATACGCTAAGGCTATGGAAATCAGAAGCGACCGACGAATTTAACTTAACCGAGTTTAATGCGGGGAGTTATTCAGAAGCGGTAGCGCAAAAAAACCTAGCAGAACAAATCACAATGGTGCTTTACCCAAATGACAGCAGTGAAAATGGTAAAGAGCTTAGATTACGCCAACAGTACTTTTTATCATCAGCGAGTATTCAAGATATTGTATCGCAATGGGTTGAACAATACGGCGAAGACTTTAGTGACTTTGCTGCACATCATGTATTTCAATTAAACGATACGCACCCAAGTATTGCCGTGGCAGAGTTAATGCGCATTTTGGTTGATGACTACGAGCTTGATTGGGATAACGCGTGGGAAATTACAACCAGCACAATGGCTTACACTAACCACACGCTATTGCCAGAGGCTTTAGAAAAATGGTCGGTGCCGCTTTTTGCAAAACTATTGCCGCGAATTTTAGAAATTATTTATGAAATAAACGCCCGCTTTTTAGCGCAAGTGGCACAGCATTGGCCAGGCGATGCAAGTAAACAGCGCGCGCTTTCGTTAATTGAAGAAGGCGACGTGCCGCAAATACGCATGGCTTATTTAGCGATTGTGGGTAGCTATTCGGTAAATGGTGTGGCCGCACTACATACCCAACTTTTAAAAGAAGGGCTATTTAAAACCTTTTACGAGCTTTGGCCTAACAAGTTTAATAATAAAACCAACGGGGTTACGCCAAGGCGTTGGTTAGCACACTGCAACCCGGCCTTGAGTCATTTAATTACAGAAAAAATTGGCTCAAAATGGGTTAGCGATTTTGCAGATATAAGCCAATTACGCCGCTACTTCGACGACACCGCGTTTCATCAGCAATGGCAAAATGTTAAACGCGAAAACAAACAACGTCTCGTCGATTTAGTGAAAGAGCGCTGTGGTGTTGATTTTGATGTAGAGATGATGTTTGACGTACAAGTTAAACGTATTCACGAATACAAACGCCAGTTATTAAATGTACTTCATGTTATTCATTTATATGACCGTATACGCCGAGGCGATACAACAAACTTAGTACCACGTTGTGTGCTTTTAGGGGGTAAAGCCGCCCCTGGTTATTACATGGCTAAAAAAATAATTAAGCTAATTAATAATGTAGCTGAGGTTATTAATAAAGACCCACTTGCAGCTCCTTATTTACGAGTTGCGTTTTTGCCAAATTATAATGTAACCGCAATGGAAACTATTTGCCCTGCAACCGATTTATCAGAGCAAGTATCGACCGCAGGTAAAGAAGCATCAGGCACTGGTAACATGAAGTTTATGATGAATGGTGCGCTTACTATTGGCACGTTAGATGGGGCGAATATTGAAATTAGAGACGCTGTTGGCGCTGATAACTTCTTTTTGTTTGGTGCGCAGGCTCATCAAATTGATGATATTAAATCGCGATATAACCCTTCTCATTTAATAGAGCAAAACAGCGACCTAAGCCATGTAATGCAGTTACTCGAAAGCGGGCAATTTAACCTGTTTGAGCCTAATTTATTTGACGACATTATTAATGCTATTAAAAGCCCTCACGATCCGTGGTTGGTTGCACATGACTTTGAAAGCTATGTGGCAGCGCAAAAGCAGGTAGAGGCTGCGTATCAAGACCAAACGCATTGGACGCGAATGAGTATTTTAAATACGGCCGCAAGTGGCATATTTTCAAGCGATAGAACCATAAGCCAATACAGTGAAGATATTTGGCACCTAACCCCCCTAACTATTAGTGAAACAGACTTACACGCAACTACGAGCCATGCCACTAAGAGCACAGACTAAACGGAGAGAGTATTATGCCTAGTTATGCAAATCGTTACATAAGTAGCTTAACCCGAGATACGTACGCGTTAATACTGGCTGGTGGACGCGGCTCACGCTTACACGAATTGACAGATTGGCGCGCAAAGCCCGCTGTTTATTTTGGCGGTAAGCACCGTATTATCGATTTTCCATTATCAAATTGTATCAATTCGGGTGTGAGGCGTGTAGGCATAGCCACACAGTACAAATCGCACTCTTTGATTCGTCATGTTAATCGCGCCTGGGGCCATTTTAAAAAGGAGCTGGGGGAGTCGGTTGAAATTTTACCCGCATCTCAGCGTAATGGCGATGAGTGGTATTGTGGGACTGCCGATGCGGTTTTTCAAAACATGGATATTATTCGCCACGAACTGCCAAAATATGTGATGATTTTGTCAGGCGATCATGTTTATCGAATGGATTACGGCGCTCTATTAGCTGAGCATGTGCAAAAAGGCGCCGACATGACAGTATGTTGCCTTGAAGTACCTGTTGAAGAGGCTGCAGATACCTTTGGGGTAATGACTGTTGATGAAAAAAATCGGGTATGTCGCTTTGATGAAAAACCTTCGATCCCCAGCTCTGTCCCTGGTAAGCCAGGTACCTGCTTAGCCTCTATGGGCAACTATGTGTTTAATACTGAGTTTTTATTTGAGCAGCTAAAAAAAGATGCTGAAAATGAAGGTTCTGGCCGCGACTTTGGGCACGATATTATTCCGGCAATTATAGAAGAGCACAGTGTGTATGCGTTCCCGTTTAGAGATCCCATGCAAGAAGGGCAACCTTATTGGCGCGATGTAGGAACGTTAGACTCGTTTTGGGAAGCCAATATGGAATTGGTAATGCCCGAGCCACAGCTAGATTTATACGATCCAACCTGGCCTATTTGGACCTACCAAGAGCAGTTGCCACCGGCTAAGTTTATTTTTGATGATGAAGATAGACGAGGTATGGCGGTAGACTCAACGGTATCAGGAGGGTGTATTGTATCGGGCTCAGTAGTTAGAAAATCACTGCTTTTTTCTAACGTGCACGTGCGTTCATTTTGCGAAATAGAGCAATCGGTTATTTTACCCGGGGCTCTCATTAATCGTCATTGTAAAATTAAGCGAGCCATAATTGATCGAAGCTGTGAAATACCCGCAGGGCTTGAAATTGGCTACGATAGAAAAGCCGATGAAGAAAACGGCTTTAGGGTATCTAAAAAAGGCATCGTATTAGTCACCCGTGATATGCTCACGGAACTTGCTAAAAAGCTTGAACGTCAAGCACACGAAAATAAAAAGTTCGCTTAAAATCGGATGCGAATAACAAAGGTTAAGGAAGTAGTAAATAAATGCATGTATTAATGGTTGCCGCAGAAAACGATGCTCTACCAAACGCTAAAGTGGGCGGGGTAGCAGATGTAGTCAGAGATGCCCCAAAAGCACTGGCAGCACAAGGCGTGAGCGTAGATGTTGTTATCCCTGATTATGGGTTTGAGCAACTGCAACGTGAATATATAGGTGATGTCACTGTTATATTTAGAGCGCAGCCACAGGTATTATCTTTATTTAAAATAAGTGATGACAACACACACATTAATCAATTTGTTATTTCGCACCCACTGTTTAGCCAATCGGGTTCGGTGTATTGCAATGACGAACCCGGACGACCTTTTGCTACTGATGCAACAAAATATGCATTATTTAGTGTCGCTCTATGTGAAGCGCTGCTACAGGGTTTAATAACGCGCCCTCAAGCACTGCATTTACACGATTGGCATAGCGCGTGTGTCGCCGTATTATTAAAATTTGATAAACGCTACGATACCCTCGCTAATTTACATATTGCCTATACAGTTCATAATTTAGCACTGCAAGGGATCAGGCCTTTTAAGCACGACGACTCGAGTTTAGAGGCTTGGTTTCCGTCGTTAGGTTATAACGGGCAACATTTGTGCGATCCTCGTTACCCACACTGTTTTAACCCTATGCGCAGTGCTATAAATTTGGCAGATAAAGTTCATTTAGTCTCACCTACTTACAGTACCGAGGTACTAAAGCCGAGTAATTATCAGCAAGGTTTTTTTGGTGGAGAAGGCTTAGAGCTTGATTTACAAAATCAATCGGCTCAAGGCAAGGTGGTGGGAATATTAAATGGCTGTGAATACCCTGAGCAAAACCCTGAGCAGGTTACTTTATCGCTCTTGTATGAGCGTATTGAACATACTTTATTTAACTGGATGGCAAAACATGAGCAGCTTGAAACGAGCTACTATGTGGCGCATCAGCGCATGCTGCAGTTTAAAAACACGCCAATAGATGGGCCCCTTGTAACAAGTGTTGGCAGGCTGACCGAGCAAAAGGTGTTATTACTTTGCCAACAATACGGTAATGCATTAGCGCTTGATAACGTGTGTGAAATAATTAACCGTTTTAACGGTCGTCTTATTATTTTAGGCTCTGGTGACAAAGCCCTTGAAAGCATTTTCACCAAGGCCATGGCACGCAATGCAAACTTATTGTTTTTAAAAGGTTATGGGCAAGGTATTGGCGATAGCCTATATGAGCTTGGGGATTTATTTTTAATGCCAAGCTCGTTTGAACCTTGCGGAATTAGTCAAATGCTTGCTATGCGCGCAGGGCAACCTTGTTTAGTACACAGTGTTGGCGGTTTAAAAGACACCGTAAGTCACAACAACAATGGCTTTGCATTTTCTGGCGGCTCGTTGAATGAACAAGTTGATGGGTTAATGACATGCTTAACTGAAACCCTTACGCTAAAACAGCAAAATCCTAAGCAATGGAGTAACATTACAGCTAATGCTAAAGGGGCACGTTTTTCGTGGGAAACGGTCGCTGCTGATTATATTTCAAGCATGTATTGCTAAATCATTAAAATTAAACGCAGTAGAAGTGACATTTATACCTATTTACGCTATTAATTACTTAGTTTGAGTATAAAAATAAGAAGTAGGTAATGTGTCTGTATTTGTTGCAAGGCAAGCAATATTCAATCGTAAGCAAAATGTAGTTGCTTACGAGCTTTTATTTCGTAATAGTGCTGAAAACTTTTTTCCCGATATAGAAGAAGGTCAAGCAACTGCTCGCCTAATAATGGAAAACCAGCTTAATTTAGGCACACGCCACATCACCTCAGGAAAAACGGCACTGATAAATATAGGCCCAGACTCTTTAAAGCACAATTTATGTGACTTTTTACCCTGTAAAGATGTGGTCATTGAACTGCTAGAAACCATTGAACCCACCGACGATAACTATCAGCTTTGCAGAGAGCTTTTTCATAAAAACTATAAACTCGCATTAGATGACTTTGTTTATAACGAGCAATGGGAGCGATTTTTAAAGTTTATTAAGCTAGTAAAGTTTGATATTGCGCAAACGCCTTTATCAGATATTGCCGAGATTGTAGAAAAACTAAAACAGCATAAAAAAATAAAAATATTAGCAGAAAAAATAGAAACCCAAGCCGATTATCACCAAGCACATAAAATGGGGTTTGATTACTTTCAAGGCTACTTTTTTGCCAAGCCCACAATGCACGAACAGCAAGACATTGATTATAACTATGCGTTAGTTGTGGCTATTTACGCGCAAGTAATGAAACCAAGCCCAGATATAAAGCAAATTAGTGCGTTATTTGAAGCCGATGCGGCCTTGGCTTATAAGCTTATGCGGCTAATTAACAGCGGTGTTTTTCCTATTCAGAGTAAAATATCATCTATTAAACAGGCGTTAGTGTATTTAGGGCATGAGCGTTTAAAAAAGTTTGTTAGTTTAATTGTTACCGCGCACACCGCGGGTAAAAAGCCAGCAGAATTAATGCAAGTGTGTGTAGTTAGAGCACGCTTTTGTGAGCTAATAGCAAAGCAGGTGTCTAAATCGTTGGCGGGTGAGGCGTTTTTAACCGGCTTGTTTTCGTTACTAGATGCCATACTCGATCAACCTATGAGTTTATTAGTCGAAAAATTACCTTTTCCTGATGATATTAAAGCGGCATTATTAAACGAAAAAAACACCCTATATTATATCTTAAATGTAGTACAAGCGTACGAAACAGGTAGCTGGTGGACATTAGAAAAAGCCGTTATATTACTTAATGTTAAAAGTGATGTGCTACCAGGGTTATATAATCAAGCCGTAGATTGGGCAGATAATTATAAAAATAATAGTTAAAGGACAGTAACCGCCCATTATGCGAAATTATAATATGGACTTTATTCGCGGCATTGCCGTGCTTTGCTTAGTGTATATGAATGGCTATGCGTTTGGCTTAATGGATTATAGCTATATTCCTTTATCTACCCCGCCTTTTAGCGACACCCTTATCCATGCTGTGAGTACTTTTTTTGTTGATGGCCGATTTAGAACGCTGTTTAGCTTACTGTTTGGGGCAGGGCTTTATATTCAATGGCAAAAAGTTAAATCAACAGCGCCTTTAAAAGCGCGATTGCATTGGCTTATCATTTTTGGTTTGGTACATGGTTTTTTACTTTGGGCTGGCGACATTTTATTTTTGTACGGTGTATCTGGCTGGTTTGCTCTAAAATATTTGCAAAGTAATAACCAACTGCTTGTAAAAAGGGCAGGGGAGTTTCTTTTAATTGGTTGTGTAGCCACGGGGTTGGTGCTTTTTAGTGCGCCTGATGAGGTCGTTTATCGTGATTCAGCACAGTATATCGATTTATATAGCCCGCATTACAGCGATTACTTTTTGAGTAACCTAGGTATGAACGTATTAATGCTGGTAGCTGTTCCTATCATGATCATGTGGCTGTGCGTAGGGCTAATGCTGATTGGCATATATTTATATAAAAATGAGGTTTTTAGTAAAGGTTTAACTAAGCCGCACCTTATTGTTTGTATAGCTGGCGCCTTTATTTTTTCAGGCATGAGGCTTTATGCGTCAAAGTTTACAGGAGGAGCAGGGTTCGCTATACAAGAGTTTATAAATACCTTTGCCGCATTGTTCATGGCTGTATTTTATATTCATCTCATCGTTAAATTTTGTAATAACCGTGCCCATGTGGGTCGGCTTATTCAGCAAGCTGGGCGCTTAGCTTTTACCTTATATATATGCCAAACACTTATGCAGCTGTTGCTTTATAAAGTGTTGTATCCGCAGTGGGTATTAAGTTTTAACCGAATAGACTATTGGATAGTCGCGACTGGCCTGGTTAGCGTGCAGCTATTGTTTACAGCTTTATATTGTCGCTATTATGAGCAAGGGCCACTGGAATATGTTTGGCGCAGGTTAACTCAAGCAAAAATTACAAAAATTAATGCGTAAAGGTTTAAATTAGGGGCGAAAAATAATGGCGTGTGGTTTACACTAGTCGCCTTTAAAATTAGGACCATTAAGTGCCATGACCGAATTAAAACGTTTAAATAAATTTATTAGTGAAACAGGTTTTTGTTCACGCCGTGAAGCCGATAAATATATTGAGCAAGGTCGTGTAACAGTTAATGGTAATACGCCTGAAATGGGCGTAAAAGTGGCTGATACCGATACTGTTTTAGTAGATGGAAAACCGCTGCGCGAAAAACCAAAACGCGTGTACATTGCGTATAATAAGCCTGTGGGTATAACCTGTACCACCGAGAGTAAAATTCAAAGTAATATTGTCAAAGCCGTTAATTATCCCACCCGTATATTTCCTATCGGCCGTTTAGATAGACCTTCAGAAGGATTGATTTTTTTAACTAACGAAGGCGATATCGTTAATAAAATTTTGCGAGCGGGTAATAACCACGAAAAAGAATACGTGGTGACAGTTGATAAACCACTCAATCGCCAATTTGTGAGCAAAATGGCCAACGGTATTCCTATTTTAGATACCGTTACAAAAAAATGTAAAGTGACACAAACAGCTCCGCAAGAATTCAAAATAGTGCTTACGCAGGGTTTAAACCGCCAAATTCGTCGTATGTGTGAATACCTAGGCTATGAAGTTGTGACCCTTAAACGTACCCGCATTATGAATGTAACGTTAAAGGGCTTAAAAGTAGGCCAGTGGCGACATTTAACCGACGTAGAAATGGCACAAATTAATGACTCCATTGCTGATTCGGGTAAAACGCAAGAGCATTCGGTTGATACCAATAAGCAAAATGCCAATAACAAAGGCGAGCCTAAAAAGCGTGATTTTCAGGGTGAAAACCCACGCGCCTTTAATAATGAGCGAGGCACTCGCACTCAAAGAAGTAACACGGCCTTTCAAAAGCGCTCAACCACCTATGTAGGTAAAGGGGGCGCTAGCAAAAATACGCAAGGCGATAGCAAAAACGCAAACAACAAAAAGCCAGCAAACGGTAAAGCGCGTTCATCTGGCACATTAAGTTTAAAAAAATAGCGTGCGCACTTACCACTGTATTTGATGCACAACGTAACCAAGTGGGCTTTTAACGCCCACGATGTTTATTTTCTCATTTTTTAGCCGCTTTAATGCTGGTTTATCTAAATACCACCTAAAAGAGCGCTTTCTGTAAGTTTGTAAATCAAGCACAACCAGTTTTGCGCAGCTGTATTCGTAATCACTCGGACACGCCTCTACAGCCAGTAGCTGGTACTCTTGCTGCCAGCTATTGTCGCTATAATAATACGTCCATAACTTTACTGAAATACAAAAACTAGCCCACAGCCATAAATAAACTAAAACCGGTATAAACAAAATACCCAGCCAGCCCCTAAGCTTCCCATCATCCTCTAAGTAGTCTTTAAAATTTGATTTAAATGTTATGCATGCGTTGTACTTTTTGTATCCGTACATCCCCCCTGCAATACTAATTATTACTGACAAAACAGGAAACAGCTTATGTGTTAAAAAATCATAAGCGGTATTGGCAATAAAGGGGGGATCGAGATTTTCATTCCAAGCAATAAAAAATAGGGGTGGGAATAGTAAACTAGCGGTAATTATTATTCTAAAAAGTTGTTTTGCTGTCATTTGAGGGGTTATTTATACAACACAACGCCAATATAAAGTAAAAAAAGCCCTAAATAAATGGCTAATGCAGATACGCTGTTTTTAGAGCGCAGTCGTGTAATTAAATCGTAAGTACCGTCAAATATTACCAGTGCAATACCGCTCGTGAAACGGTAGTTGTTTAAATCTACATTGCCATTTTCGTCGGTTATAAAGCGAAAATAGCCAAACAGAATACAAATACAACCTAGTTTATTATGTCCATCTTTAACCTCGGTTTAAATAATAAAAAACGCAGCTACTGTGAGGTAAGCTGCGTTTTAAACGTCCTGTAAGGCTTTTAAATTACTTTCTAGGCTCGTAGTCTATTCTAAATACAACAGTATAAAGCACAGGTACTACGATAAGCGTAAGTATGGTTGCAAAACCTAAACCAAACATAATAGTTACCGCCATTGACTGGAAGAACACGTCAAACAACAACGGGATCATACCTAAAATGGTGGTAATAGCCGCCATGGCTACAGGGCGTACACGGCTAACGCCAGATTCAAACACAGCTTGATAAGGCGATTTACCATCGCGAAGCTCAAGATTTATTTGATCGACCAACACAATGCCGTTTTTAATTAGCATCCCGCTTAAACTTAGTAATCCAAGTAGTGCCATAAAGCTAAATGGCGCATTCATTATTAACATGCCCGCACTCACACCAATAATGGCAAGTGGCACTGTAGCCCAAATAACTAAAGGCTGTTTAAGTGAATTGAACAGCAGTACGGTTACCGCAAACATCGCTAAATAACCCAGCGGTAATGAACCAAATATAGCGGCTTGCGCATCCGATGACGACTCATACTCGCCGCCCCATTCTAATTTATAGCCACGCGGTAGCTCTATTGCCTCTACGGGCCCGCGCACGCGTGCAAATAACTTAGCGGCAGTTTCATCGCCTAATACGTTGTGATCGGCCATTACCGTTATTGTGCGCTTTCGGTCGCGGCGCATAATTAGGCTGTCTTCCCATTCAACCACAAATTCGTCAACCACTTGCGTGACTGGCACAAATACACCCAGTACAGGGCTGTATATTTGTAAATCGTGAACGCTTTCTACATTTAGGCGCTCATTTGCCGGCGAGCGAGCAATAATTGGCAGTAGTTGTGTACCATCGCGGTATACACCCACTTGCTTGCCTGAAAGGCTAGTAAGCAGTACATCATCAAGGTCTGACTTACTAATACCTAAGCGGCGCGCTTTTTGTTCGTTAAATTGTGGACGAATCATTTTAGTACGTGCCCGCCAATCATCACGAATATTATAAGCCCCTTCATCCTGTGCTATAACGTCTTCTGCTTTAGCCGCTAGCTTTCTAAGAACTACTGGGTCTGGGCCTGTAAAGCGCGCTTCAATTTTAGCATCGGTAGAGGGGCCAATTTCCATGGGCTTAATTTTAAGCTCAGCTGAAAGCGGTGTATTTTGCGAGTATTCACGCACTTTTTTCATTACTACAGCCACCGCCTCGCGGTTTTTTACTCTAATAATGAGCTGCCCGTATGACGAGTACGACTTTTGCGGTGCATAAGTAAGCATAAAGCGTGGAGCACCTTGGCCTGTAGTACTGGTTATTTCTTCAACTAGCTCTTCTTTTTGAAGGTAGTTTTCAAGCTTTTTAATTCCCTCTAGCGTTGCTCTTATGTCGGAGCCTTGTTGCTGCCAGTAATCTACATAAAACATAGGCGTGTTAGAGGCGGGGAAAAACGATTGTTTAACCGCACCAAAACCAACCACAGCCGAGCAAAGGAGCACGACCATAAGCACAAGCGTGGTTTTACGATAATGCATAGACACATCTAAAAGTGCTTTATAGCCGGTAAAAATAAAGCCTTGATATGGGTCGTCATCTTCCTCTTCGCCCTCAGCATTTTTAGCTTTTTTAAACTCATCTTGTTTAAACATTAAATTTGCAAAAAATGGCGTAAGCGTAATGGCGGTGATCCAGCTTAGTAAAAGCGATATAAACAAGACCCAAAATAAGCTACCCGCAAATTCACCGGTTGCATCAGAGCTTAAGCCAATAGGGGCAAACGCAGTAATACCAATAACTGTAGCGCCTAGTAGCGGCCATTTAGTTTGTTCTACAATATTAACCGCAGCTTTTAACTTAGTTTGGCCACGCTTTAAATTTATTAATATGCCTTCGGTTACTACTATGGCGTTATCTACCAGCATACCAAGGGCAATAATAAGCGCACCGAGAGAAATACGTTGCAAGTCTATGGCGAACAACTTCATAAATATAAAGGTGCCTAAAACGGTGAGTAATAAAATACCGCCAATTAAAATACCACTTTTTAACCCCATAAATATAAGCAGTACGACGATTACAATGGCAATCGCCTCTACTAGGCTGACAATAAAGCCATCTACCGATTTTTCTACTTCTTTAGGTTGGTTATACACCGATTCTACATGAATGCCATGTGGGCGCTGGTATTCAAGCTCTGCTAAGTGCTCGTCAATACGTTTACCTACATCTACTACGTTCACGCTGTTCATAAACGAAACGCCAATTAAAAGCGCTTGTTCTGAGTTGTAGCGAATAACATTGCTGGGTACTTCTGCGTATTCTCTAAATACTTTTGCTACATCACCTAAGTATATAAGCTCGCTAGCACCGGGTTTAGATATAAGTAGAGTTTCGAGCTCTTTAACATCTTTAAATTCGCCGGTTGGGTGAAAGCGTATAGACTCATCGCCCACTCTAATTTTACCTGCGTTAGAGACTGTATTTTGCGATTGCAGTAAACCAAAAATATGGCTTGGGGCAATACCGAGCTGCGCTAATTTACGGGTAGACACTTCAACCATTACTTGAGGCTGTTGCTCACCAGCAATGGTCACTTTACTCACACCTTTAACGAGTACGAGTTCGCGCTTTAAGTAATCGGTGTAATCTTTAAGTTCATCATAAGAGTAGCCATCGCCGGTAACCGCATACATAACGCCGTATACATCACCAAAGTCATCTAAAATGGTGCTTGGGTAAACGCCACTCGGGAGTGACGGCGCTAAGTCGTTAATTTTACGTCGCATTTCATCCCAAATTTGGCGCAGCTGCTCTTTTCGGTAGGTGCTTTTCATTTCTACCGATATTTGCGACTTACCATTTGATGAAATAGAGGTCACATAATCTACGTAGGGGAGTTGCTGAATTGCATTTTCGATAGGAAAGGTGACTTCTTCCTCGACTTGTTGTGGCGATGCACCCGGATACATAGTAATAACCATGGCGGTTTTAAGCGTAAACTCTGGGTCTTCTAGTTGGCCTAAATCAAAGTACGACACACTCCCGCCAATTAACAGCAGTAGTGCAAACATCCAGCTAATTACTTTTTTCTCTATGGAGAGTTGCGCAAAGCTCATAATTATAAGCCTCGCTCTTTATTCCATGGACGTACTTTCATGCCTTCATCTAATGAGTGCACGCCAGCAGAAACGACAATTTGGCCTTCTTTAATACCGCTTAGCACTTCAATGCCGTCGCGGTGTACTTGGCCCACTTTAACGGCTTGTTTATTAACAACACCAGTTTCTGGGTTATATATCCACACATAGGCGTTATCTGACACGCTTTCTTTAGCTTCAGAAAAAACCGACTCAACCGGCAAAATAGTGTAAGCCACTTGCGAGCTGGTTACTTTTGATAAATCGATAAATACACGGCCCGTCATCCCTGCAAGTAGGTTAAAGTCTTTAGGCACTGGTAGCGAAAAAACAACTTTGTAGGTAAGCGTAGTAGGATCGGCTTGCGTGTCCCACTCTTTTAAATCAAGGGTGTACTCTTTATTATCATAACCGTCAAACACAACGGTAGGGTGGTAGTCGCTGCCTTTTTTAATGCGCGCTATTATTTTTTCAGGAACTTGGATTTCTACATCCATTAAATCGCGGGTTTCTAGGCGTAAAATGTTTTGCTTGGCTTGAATGTTTTCAAAGTTTTTAACAAATACTTTGGCTACAGTCCCTGCAAATGGGGCGCGCAGCTCGCTGTATTCTAGGTTGGTTTCGGCAATTTTAAAGGCAGACTCTGCCACTTGCATATTTGCCAATGCTTCATCGTACTCTGATTGACTCGCGATTCTTTTTTCAAGTAATTGTTCAATGCGGCTAAGTTGTGATTTAGCAAGCTCATAACGGGCTTTTCTATCATCGTACTGTAACTGAAAGTCTTCTGGGTCAAGCTTTGCTAAAAGTTGCCCTTTTTCAACTTCTTCACCTGCTAATACCGGAAACTCTACCAGTTCACCATTGACTCTAAATGCTAAGTACGAGCCTTGGTTAGCAACCACTTCAGCAGGAAAACTGCGCACATTTGTTTGCGAATCATGTCCTATATTGAATAACTTTACAGGCCTAATGGGCTCTTCTTTTACTTGCTTTTCTGGCTCTGAACAGGCCATTAAGGTAAGTAGAGTCGTAGTAAGTATACATAGACGAAAGAGTTTCATGTCTTCTCCGTGGCAATGATGGGCAAAATAATTAAGTGCAGGATACGCCGCAACCATATAAAATAAAATTCATTAAATTTTAGAAACATAATAAGTTTTATTTATGATCATGTTGAGCGCAGTATGAAGCTGAATCAATTACAAATTTTAGATGCCATTGTACAAAGTGCAAGTTTAAGTGGCGCGGCGCTTAAATTACATAAAACTCAACCTGCGCTTACATTAGCAATTAAAAACCTAGAGGCAAAAATTGGCTTTGAACTGCTCGATAGAAGCAAGTACCGATTACATTTAACTGAAAAAGGGCGTGTTTTTCACCGCGAAGCACAACAATTATTGCATGCAAATGATGAGCTAGCACAGCTTGCTAAAGAGCTCGCACTGGGTAACGAGCCACAATATCGAATTTGTTATGAGCAAATTTGTCAAAAAGACAGTTATAACGAGATCATAAGTAATACTTTTAGACTATTTAAGCGTACGGAGTTTAATTTAACCAGTGGCAAACGCTTTGTCTCTTTAGAGCAAGTAAATAGTGGGCAAGTGGAGTTAGGCATAGGCCCCTGGTTTGACTTATTTCATGCAACAGGGCACTTAGAGAGCCTACCTATTGGTAAATTAAACATTGGTATTATTGCAGCTACTAAAGCGTTTCCTAAGTACATGACCTTTAACGAGCTACAAAATTACCCGTGTTTGGCCATGTTTGAAAGTGACTTAAGCATAGACAGCGACAAGCTTTCTTACTCAAAAGGCTCTGCCTTAATGAAGATTGACGATGTAACCAATTTAAAGTCGTTTTTGCTTGCTGGTGCCGGCTGGGCAATGATGAACATAGACTATTGCGCCCCTGAAATAGAAGCCGGGCTGTTACAGCAAATACAGATAAACGACAGAGAAGATGAGTTTGGTATAGAAGTACGTGCATTTAGGCGTGATGCAATACACCATGGCCCTGTTGCGCGCTCTATTTGGGAGCAATTTAAAGTACTCAGTGAGGCGTACGTTAATGACCGCTGATATTGATAAAGAAACCCTCATTTACACCATTATTGCAAATATACCTGCAGGTTTTGTTGCAAGCTACGGGCAAGTAGCATCGCTTGCCGGTTATCCGCAAAATTCACGCTTAGTAGGGCGCCTTTTAAAGCAAATGCCAGATGATTCTGTTATACCGTGGCACAGAGTAGTAAACAGCCAAGGTAAAATATCATTCCCTGCAGGCAGTGATAAATACCAAGAGCAGCGCCAAAAGCTATTATTAGAAGGGGTTAGCTTTAAAAACGACAAAGTAAATATGCGCGAGTATAGATGGCAGTAGTGAACGTATTATCGTAAAAAAGCTTTTAAAGGCTGCTTTATTACAAGTGTGCGGCTTACTTTTTTGTTTTAGCTAGCGTAAATCTACAACAAATAGGGTTATTCAGCTTGTAGTTTACCTTTTCCACAACCTCCTTATCTAGCTTTGTGAATGAAAAACTTACAATGATAAGCGATATATTTTCTATTTTTTACACAACAAAAATATACACGGCAAAGTAAAAACACCTCCACACCTGCCTATAGCTAAAATGGCATTAAATCAATTAAGCGTCGAGATTTGGCATAACATTTGAACTACTTATTAGTTGTAAATAGATATTGAGCATACCAAATGTTGGCTCAAGGGCGCGTTTAAAAATGGTATCTCATTTACATTAAGGTAAAAACGTAAGTAATCCTCAAGCCATCTTAAAAGTGACTGATAAATTATTTAAAAAATACGGTTTTTCACATCGCTACTGATGAATGATCAAGCTGATGAAGTGTAAATATTTAGTTTTAAGCATGAGGGTTATTAAAACCAAATATTAAGGACTAACAAACTATGACTGACCCAACTTTATTGATTTTAATGTACTTTGTGATCCCTGTGTGGCTTGCTGCTGGTATTGCTGATTGGTTTTGTCATCGACGTAGTAATATTTCTACAACCAGCGGTGCTAAAGAGTCATTTATTCATTTATTAATGTTTGCCGAAGTGGGCATTCCGTTAATCCTCGTTTTAATTTTTGAAGTTAATAGTTTGATTATTGCCCTTTGTATTGTGTTGTTTTTTCTGCATGAGCTTACAGCAATGTGGGATGTAAGTTATGCGGTAAGTAAGCGAAGGGTAGGGCCGGTAGAGCAACATATACACAGTTTTTTAGAAATGATACCCCTGTTAGCTTTGGTATTAATTATTGCGCGCCATTGGGAGCAATTTACCGCTTTATTTACTCCAGGCGGCTTTCCTCCTGACTTTACGCTGCAATTAAAAGCCTCTCCTTTACCAATAACTTACTTGGCAACGGTGCTATTTATAGCACTTGCGCTAGAGTTTACGCCTTATTTAGAAGAGTTCATTCGCGGTATACGTGCTAAAAAAGATAACACTTAATCTGCTTAAGTTATTTAAGCAGTTAATTTATGCGTGCCTAAATAGGCACGCTCTTGCTCACACTGTGCTAAATGGTGCTGCTGCTTGAGCACAGGTTTTAGTGCCAAGCTCAGGTGCTGTCTAAGGTATTGCTAACCAGAGCCTCACCAATACTTAGTAGTGCTTATTTAGGTATAATTGAAAAAAGGCTAGGTAAAAATAGCGGCGTATATACGCCGCTATTATTTTATAAAAACAATAAGCTGAGATTAACTAATATGAGTGAGCCATCATGACTATGGTAGATGCTGCCCACCTGTCACACCCATTATTTCAGCGGTTATGTAACTTGACTCTTGCGATGCTAAGTAGACATAGGTGGGTGCTAGTTCAGCAGGCTGACCTGGTCTACCTAATGGTACGTTATCACCAAATTCAGGCAATTTTTTAGCCGGTTGGCCGCCACTTTGTTGAAGTGGGGTCCAAATTGGCCCAGGAGCAACCCCATTAACCCGAATGCCTTTATCAATCACCATTTTTGCTAAGCTTTTAGTAAAGCTTGTAATTGCGCCTTTAGTCGATGCGTAGTCAAGAAGCCCAGCAGAGGGTTGATAACATTGGATAGAGGTTGTATTAATAATACTAGCGCCCGGTGGCATATGTTTTACCGCCGCTTTTGTTATCCAAAACATAGCAAATACATTTGTTGCATATGTTTGGCAAAATTGCTCGGTAGATAAATCGTCTAAATCGGCAACAAACTGTTGTTTACCCGCATTATTTACTAATATGTCGATTGAGCCTAAGTTTTCAACGCTTTGAGCCACAAGGTCGTTACAAAAACTCTCATCAGAGATATCGCCTGCAATTCCCCAAGCTTTGCTACCGCTGGCTTTTAATATATCGAGTGTTTCTTTCGCATCGGCTTCTTCGCTGGCTAAGTAATTAATAACCACATCGGCACCTTCTCTGGCAAATGCAATGGCAACCGCTCTGCCAATGCCCGAGTCGCCCCCGGTGATCAACGCCTTGCGACCCTTTAATCTGTCGCTACCTACATAGGTATCTTCGCCGTGATCTGCTTTAGGTTTTAAAATTTCATCTAGGCCTGGGTCTGGTTGATCACTGTCTTTTTCGGTTCGTCCCATTTGATATTGGCTTCTAGGGTCTTGCATTGTAAATTGGTTAGTTGGCATATCAACGTCTCCTTTAACGTAAAGTTTAAGTTGGATTAACTGCATGTAATCACAAAGAGCCTAATGGCATATAACGCAGCAATGCGTGTTACCTACCTCTTTGCTTGGCGGGAATAGACGTAAAAGTGGGTGTGGTTGTAAAATATTGAATATAAGTAGCAACTTACTAATCTAGCACTTGCCTCAATTGTAGAGTCAGCTTGGAATGCGCCCACTTTGTATCTCCTTTAACATATTTGCTTGGCCAAGGTTTTACTGACCATTTATATTGAAGGAGCAATAGATATGCCATAGCGTTACATTTAAAATATGAAGCTATCTCACTTATTTCAAAGCATTTATTTTTAAACTAGGAAAAGAGTAAGTGAATAAAATGGGTAAAAAATGGATAAGAGTACCGAAAATGTTACACGCTGTTTATCGAGCTAGTTAATTAGGCGAGTAAGGTAAAGTGATAGGCTTATAATCAAAGCCGTAAATAACAGAGTCTTAAATTAAGGCGGTGATATCGCTTAAGCTACAACGCGCTTTTATCGCGCTTTTATATAGAAGGGTAGCCAAATTATTGCGGTTTATGTACGTAGCGTAAAATTACTAATTACATGCATTAATACACGTAATAAGTAATTGAAATGTAGTGGCACACACACCCAGCTATTACAAAGAGGTGCCAAATTGCGTGGCTAAATTGAGTGCTTTTAGCGCTATAAAATAATGTTCCTAAGCTATAAAAAATGCCACCGGCCAGTAACCAGTACAGTGCTTTTACATCAATATTTAAATAAAGTGGGTATACAATCGCAAGGGCAAACCAGCCCATAAGTAAGTAGGTAGCCAGCGAGACTTTTTTATTACCATTTTTAACCAGCACTTTATAAGCAACGCCACCAAGCGCGACTGCCCAAATAAAGCTCAGTGTGCCCCAAGACCACAATCCATTAAGAGATAGCAACAAAAATGGGGTGTACGTACCTGCTATTAATACGTAAATAGCGCAGTGATCGCACTTTTTATAAAAAGCGCGTAATTTTGGCTGTACACTGGCGTGATAAAGTGTGGATGATAAAAACAATACAAATAAACTAGCCCCATATACAGCGGTGCTAATATAAGCTTTTACGCTGGTGGCTTGTTTAAATAAATCCCACATTACAAACACAGCAAAAAATATTCCCAGTGCATGGCTTAATACATTGAGTTTTTCTTCTTTGCGAGAATAGGGTGCCTCTATAGTCATACTAGTCCTACCACTTATTAATTAAACTTGAGTGTACAGGTGTACGCTCAATGTTTCAATGTCAGCATTATTACTGTAAATTTGTCACCGTACTTTTATTGATTTTAAAAGGAATTAATCGGGTATAGTGTGGTCGTATAGTCTCAATTAATTAAGGCACGTTTATCATGAAAAAAGAGCTCAAAGCCGTTTTACTTACTGCCATTGTTTATCCAGGGGCAGGGCATTTTTCGCTTAAAAAGCATTTAATAGGCTGTATTTTTGCAGGTGTATTCACGCTACTTTTGTTTATGACATTAGGTGATATTTTGGCTATAGCGCAATGTAGCGCAAATGAAATTTTAGCAGGTAAAATTCCGATGACGGCTTCAGGCATTTTACAAGCCGCCCGTAATCCATCAGGTGAATGTGCACAGCTTGGGGAATATAAATATCTTCCTTTAATGGTGGTCATTTGGTTACTAAGTATGGTTGATGCTTATCGGTTAGGTAAAAAAGTTAAACCCGATACGCAAAATAAAAAGTAATGGTAGTAGTTGTTTTAAACTGCAAATAGTGAACTAAAAATATTTACTAATAGTTAGTCAAAAAATTAAAAAGGTTAGTTAAATTAACCAAGCCTGAATGCTGCGTTGCTGTATAGCTTTAATATAGTCTTTATATATCAATGGTTTAATTTTTGTTTTTCTGTTGGCACAACCCTTGATTATGTTATTGCGTCTAAACAATATACACAACAAGGAATACCATTATGAAACATTCAATTAAAATCGCTATGGCAAGTTTATTAGTATTAGGTTCTTCGCAAGTACATGCGAGTGAAGTGGACCTAGATGTAACTGATATTATAACGCAAAACGTAACAAGCTATATTAATCAAGCAACGGCAGAACTTGAACAATCAATTTCGCAGAGCCTTAGTTTTGATGCCCAGGCAGTACTTGAGCAATTTGTAAATCAAGCGCAAGAACAAGCTGACGTTACCACGCAGTCTACAATGCCGGTAACTACGCAAGTTAAAGCTAAATAAGTGTAAAAGGATAAGACGATGAGTAACGAATTAGGATTATTTGCACTTATGTTGGCGCCTGTTGTAAGCATGATTAGTGTTTACTATATGGTTCAAGTAATAAAAAGTATGGGAAGTTGGATCAACTTTTAATTAATAGGTAAATAATTCGATTTGAGTAAGCTGATCGACTTAGTAAAAGCGCACGTAAATAAAGGCAGTGTAATTTAAAGAAGTAGACTTTATGAAACGTGCGATTTTCCCATTACCAATATTTGTGTTACCAGAAGGCTATACGCGTTTGCGTATATTTGAGCCTAGGTATTTAAACATGGTAAAAACCGCACTACAAAATAATGTCGGTTTTGTACTGTGCACCTACCAGCACGACACGCCATTTAATATTAGCGCTCAGGGCTGTTTGGTCGATATTATCGACTTTGATCAAGACCCTAGCAATATGCTACTTATTGATGTGTACGCTGCTAAAAGCGTGCAAATAAATGACGTTTACCAAGATGAAAGTGAATTGCGCCATGGCTTATTAAGCGATTGCAATACGCCGTATTGGTACAATGACTCCCACAGTGAAATTTCGGCTGATAATCAACGCTTGTCTGATTCTTTGCAGGACATATTTTTAAACAATAAAGAGCTTTCTAGTTTATATAGGCAAACCAAGTTTGATAATTTAGCCTGGGTAGCTGCCCGCTGGCTTGAACTATTACCTATATCTATCGATAAAAAACAGCAACTTGCGTTCGAAAGTAACTTTGCTAACTTACTAAACTTCCTCCATACTGTGATTAACAATGAATTTGCCTAAAATAATGTGATCTGCGTTTAATTGCTTGGCGTATAGATATGTACAAAAGCATACACGGGATTAATTATTATGGTAAGTCAACAACCCTCACCACGTTGTGAACCTAATACAGGTAAATATACTGCCATGCCAGAAACGCCAAGTGCAGAGCTTATGCAAGCTCTGCTTGATGTAGCTACTTCGCGAGACAAAAGAGCGTTTGCTTACTTATTTGAATACTTTTCGCCAAAAATTAAACGCTTTGGAATTAAGCAATTTGGCTCTGAGGCACAAGCAATGGAGCTTGTACAAGAAACACTAACCTCAGTGTGGCGTAAAGCGCATTTGTATCACAGCGATAAAGGGGCTGCGACGACTTGGGTATATACCGTAATGCGTAATGCCTCATTTGATATGCTTCGTAAAATGAAAAGTAATAAAGAAGAGAATATAAGCGAAGATATTTGGCCACTTATTAACGAATCTCAAGATACAACACTTGAATTTAGCGACCACTTGGAAGATCAACAAATTAAACGTTACCTAGACAAACTACCAACCGCACAGCGAGAGGTAGTCAGAGGTGTTTATTTCCAAGATATGTCGCAAGAGCAACTTGCTCAACAATTAAATATTCCTGTAGGCACGGTAAAATCACGATTGCGTTTAGCCTTGCAAAAATTACGTAATGAAATGGGAGATCAGCATGATTAAACATCACCCTAGTGAATCTTTACTAGCACAATATTGTTCAGCGCAGTTACCTGCATCGTTAAGCGTTGCGGTATCTATACACGTTGATATGTGCCCAGTTTGCCAAGCAAAAGTGGCAAAACTTGAAGCCGCTAATGCAAAGGATGTATTTAGCGAGCCGCCATACGCCCCTGATACATTAAATTTAAGTAACGATTTACAAGTACCAGATTTTGACGCTGACCTGCTAGATTTGATAACCGCCGATGCTAGCATTGATGAAGTTTACGAAGTTGAGCCGGTAACCGTACAAGTTAATGATCATAACTACGAATTACCACGCGCCTTAACACGCATTTCGCATGGGCGTTTTACGCAAGTGGGTAAGCTTGCTCGCTCTCGCGTTGCTATTGATGATGGCCCATTGCGCTCAAGCCTTTTACATATTGGCGCAGGGGGCGAAATCCCCGAGCATACTCATACTGGTTTTGAAGTAACATTGCTACTTGATGGTGAGTTTAGTGATGAAGAGGGCAGTTACGTGCCAGGAGACTTTATTTGGCAAGATGGCTCTCATCAGCACACCCCACTTACAAAAGATGGCTGTTTATGCTTTACAGTAGTCAGTAGTGCGCTACATTTTAATAAAGGGCTCAGTAAGTTACTCAATCCTATAGGTAACTTGATTTATTAAGAGAATTTATGCAAACAGACACAATAAAAATAGGTATTAGCGCCTGCTTAGCAGGCGAAAAAGTACGTTTTGATACAGGCCATAAAAAGTCTAACTTTTGTATGGATGAACTTGGAAAACATGTAGAGTACACGCGTTTTTGCCCAGAGGTAGCCGTAGGGTTACCTATTCCTAGGCCAACCATACGCCAAGTACGCGTAGGCGATACAATAAAAGTATGTCGCCCAGATGGCACTGGTGATGTTGGGCCTAAGCTAACTGAATACGGTAAAAAAGTAGCCACAGAGCAAGCTAAAAACCTAAGTGGTTTTGTTTTTTGTGCGAAAAGCCCAAGCTGCGGTATGGAAAGAATTAAAATTTATAACGAAGCGGGCACCGGCAATACCTCCGAAGGCGTTGGTTTTTTTGCTGAGCAAATAATGAAGCACAATCCATTACTGCCATGTGAAGAAAACGGCCGCTTAAACGACATGCATTTACGCGAAAACTTTGTAATGCGCGTGTACGCGTACAAACAGTGGCAGTTATTAGCTTCTGAGCCGCTCACAGTGCATAAGCTTACCCAGTTTCATTCGCAATATAAGTACTTATTAATGGCTCATAATTATCAAGCTTACCGCGACTTAGGTAATTTACTTGGTACTTATAATGGTGATGATATTAACGCTTTAGCAGATGAGTACATTCTTGGGTTAATGAACGGCCTTAAAAAGCCTGCATCACGTAGGAATAACTGCAACACGTTAATGCACTTGCAGGGCTACTTTAAAAAAGACTTATCTAAGGTTGAAAAGCAAGAGCTACGCGATGCCATCGATGAATACCGTCAAGGTTTAGTGCCTTTGTACGTACCGCTTACTTTGTTAAAACATCATCTGAAAGTACACCCTAATGAATACCTAGAAAAGCAGGTGTTTTTTAATCCATACCCTAATGAACTAAAATTACGTTACGGCATATAATGAATACACTTTTTTGGTTTAGGCGCGATTTGCGCCTTTTTTCTAACGAAGCGCTTATTGAAGCGCTAAATAATGGCGCTAAACAGGCCATTTTTTTTATCTGCGAAAAGCAATGGCAACAACACAACGCCGCTCCCATTCAAATAGATTTACTAAAAAGACGCCTCAATTATATACGCGAGCAGCTAGCACAGTACGCAATAGAGCTGCATATTTTTGACGCTCCTTACTTTGACGATTGTGAAAGAGCGCTTTTATCATTTTGCGATAAACATCAAGTAGAACATGTAATTGCTAATAAAGAGTATGAGTTAAATGAAGTAAATCGTGATGCGCAAATACTTGCAAAGTGTGATGATAAAAATATTACGTTTACCCTCTATGAGGGAGATGTAATAGCGCCTGTGGGCAGTGTTAAAAACCAAAGTAACGAAATGTATAAAGTGTTTACGCCATTTAAAAAACAGTGGCTTAAACAACACCAAGATACTCACTTTAGCTTATTACCGTGGCCTTTAAAAAAACAGCCGATAAATAACAACGCACAGGCAATTAAAAGTGATGGCAGCTCAGAAAAATGGCCGGTTGATGATGAAAGCTTAGCAACCATTGTTGATAATTTTATTTGCGACAAATTAAGTAGCTACGACGATCAGCGTGATATACCCAGCATTAAAGGCACATCGGGTTTAAGCCCTTATTTAGCTCTGGGTATTATAAGCCCTAAGCAGTTACTGGTTAATATTCAAAACCGCTACCCAGATATTTTAACAACATCTAAAAGTAAAACGTTTACTTGGGTAAACGAGCTTATTTGGCGCGAATTTTATCGTCATTTAATTGCGCAATTTCCTAAGCTTTCTCGTGGTGATAACTTTAACGAAAAGTACAATGGCGTTAAATGGCGTAAAAACGAGGCTGAGTTTAAAGCCTGGTGCGAGGGAAAAACAGGTTACCCACTCGTTGATGCAGCGATGAGGCAGTTAGTTCAAACCGGCTGGATGCATAACCGTTTAAGAATGGTAGTTGCCAGCTTTTTGACCAAACATTTATTAATTGATTGGCGTGAAGGCGAGCAGTTTTTTATGCAGCACCTTATTGATGGCGATTTAGCCTCTAATAATGGCGGCTGGCAGTGGGCTGCAAGCACTGGCTGTGACGCGCAGCCTTATTTTCGCGTATTTAATCCTATTACTCAAAGTGAGCGCTTTGATCCTAATGGTAAATTTATACGTAAATATTTACCAGAGCTTGAAAAAGTGCCAGATAAACATATTCATTTTCCTCATGCTTATTTAGCGTCAATAGGGGCTGATAAGCAATGTTACTGGCCGGCAATCGTAGATCATAAAGCAGCTCGCGAGCGTGCAATAGCTGCATTTAAGGGGTGATATGGAAACAGCATTACCGGTAGCAAAATTTGTAGACATATATCAACAACTCGATAAATCAAACCTGCATTTGCTTAATGATATTTACAGCGAGCAAATTAAATTTAAAGACCCAATGCACGAAATACACGGGCTAAGCGAGCTTACCCGATATTTTTCTAATCTATATAGTAATGTTAAGCATTGTCAGTTTGATATTAGCGACACCTACGAGCGTGATGACAAAGCATTTTTGTATTGGACTATGCATTACGCCCACCCAAAACTGGCTTCTGGCAAAACTATATCGGTAGAAGGGCACAGTAAGCTGGTTTTTAAAGAAGGTAAAATTATTAACCACCGCGACTATTTTAATGTCGGTGAGATGCTATACAAGCATATTCCTATTTTAGGTGGCGTTATAAATTACATAGATAAACGAGCAGGGTAGCGATGAATATTTTAATTACAGGTGCAACCTCAGGTATTGGCGAGCAGCTAGCAATAAAGTACGCACAGCAAGGTAACGCCGTGATTGCTTGCGGCAGAAACCTTGAAAAGTTAGCTGAGCTTGAAAAACACACCAACATTAAAGCGTGTCAGTTTGATGCCACAGACCTTAAAGACATAAAGCAAGCAACCCTTGGGTTTAGTGCTTTTGATAAGGTTATTCTTAACGCTGGTAACTGTGAGTATGTAGATGATGCCCGTAACTTTGACAGCGCTTTGTTTGAGCGAGTTATTTCAGTAAACCTGCTGGCAATGGGCTACTGCCTAGAGGCATTATTACCAAAAATTAGTGCGGGGGGACAACTTGTACTTGTTAGCTCAAGCGTTACGTATTTACCTCTGCCACGCTCTGAGGCTTATGGCGCATCTAAAGCCGGGGTAAGCTATTTAGCGAAAAGCTTAGCAATCGACTTAAACGATGTTGATGTTACGTTGGTGCATCCTGGTTTTGTTAAAACCCCCCTTACTGATAAAAACGATTTCCCAATGCCTATGGCCGTCACTGCAACAGAGGCCGCCGATTATATGATTAAGGGGATCAATAAACGCCGTAAAGAAGTTCATTTTCCTTATCGGTTTACGCTTATTTTAAAAGCATTACGTATTTTACCGTTACCACTTTGGTTACGTTTAGCAAAAGGATTAGCCCGTTGAAAAAAATAGCAATAATAGGTTCTGGCGTATCGGGTTTAACCTGTGCTCATTTACTGCATAAGCATTACGATATTACCGTATTTGAAAAAAACGATTACATTGGTGGTCATACCGCGACAGTAGAGATATCAGATGCAGGGGTTAAACGCGCAATAGACACGGGCTTTATAGTATTTAATGACCGCACTTACCCGTACTTTGAAAAACTACTCGCGCGCATTGGCGTAGACAGACAAGAAACACAAATGAGCTTTAGTGTTCATAATCAAGCAAGTGGTTTTGAGTACAACGGACACACCTTTGCCAGCTTATTTGCTCAAAAAAGAAATATATTTAGGCCTAAGTTTTGGCGCTTGTTAAGCGATATAGTTAAGTTTAATAAATTATGTAAAGCAATGCACAGCGAGCAAAACTACCCTAAAGATCAAACACTGGGTCAGTTATTAGATACGCACGGCTTTAATGACTTTTTTAAATACCATTATATTTTACCTATGGGGGCGGCAATTTGGTCAACCAGCATAAAAGAGATGCAAGATGTAGGGGTTGAGTTTTTTGTAAACTTTTTTTACAACCATGGCTTACTTGATGTTACAAACAGGCCGCAGTGGTATGTAATCCCTGGTGGGTCTAAGCAATACATTAAGCCGCTTATTAAAGGTTTTGCAGAGCGGATAAAACTAAATACCGACATTGAGACGGTTACACGTGTAGATAATAAAGTAATTATTACCCTTGAAAATGGCGAACAAGCTGAATTTGATAAAGTGGTATTTGCGTGTCACTCAGATCAAGCCCTTGCATTACTTGGTGATGCGACTGAGCAAGAACACGCTGTATTAGGTGCAATTCCTTATACCGAAAACTCGGTAGTACTGCATACAGATACTAGTTTACTGCCAGATAGAAAAGCCGCCTGGGCTAGCTGGAATTACTTACTAAACGAAAACACCGACAAAGCAGCGGTTGTTACATACCAAATGAATATACTGCAAGGTATTGACTCAGATACACAATTTTGTGTAACCCTTAATCACTTAGAAGGGGTTAACAAAGCAAATATATTACGTGAGTTTACTTATCATCACCCTGTTTTTAACGAATCATCCATTGCCGCACAAAAACTCAAGCACACTGTTGATGGCCAAAATAATAGCTATTTTTGTGGTGCTTATTGGTATAACGGTTTTCATGAAGATGGTGTTCGCAGTGGGGTAGATGTGGCTAAGCAATTAGGTGTTGAATTTGAATAGCGCTGTATACTTAGGCGATGTAAGGCACAGGCGCTTTGCGGTAAAAAACCATCAGTTTAAATACCCGCTTTATATGATGTGGGTAGATTTAAAAAATCCGTTATTGCTTAATAACATTCACCCTATGCTAGGTACTTTTGGGTTTAAAGCACTGCGTTTTAATCAATCCGATTATTTAAACACACTGCCAAACTCAGAGCCATTAAGTATTATTGAACGTGCACAGTGCCAAATAGAAAAACTAGGTGTTAAAGAGACGTTTTCGCATATTTATATGCTTGGCCAACTTAGGTGTATGGGCATTTATTTTAGCCCTGTAAATTTTTACTTTTACGGTAATAGCACCGATAACTTTAAATATATGGTGGCTGAGGTAAGCAATACGCCGTGGAATGAGCGCCATTATTATTTGGTGCCCTTACAAAAAAAAGTGAACTTTAAGAAGGCTTTCTCCGTATCACCCTTTATGAATTTAGATATGGACTACCATTGGCAGGTACAACATACAGCCGATAACACATTAATTCATATAGAAAATAAACGTGGGGATGAGTTGTTATTCGACGCGTCTTTACGATTAAAGCGAAGTCAGTTAACTAAGCAAGAAGTTAATAAATTATTAAAAAAATTTCCTGCGATGACTTTGTCTATTTTCAGAGGTATTTATGTGCAAGCACTTAAGCTGTTTATTAAAAGGGTTCCTTTTTTAGGTCATTCAGGAAAACCTTAGTATAGTTAAACAAGCTTAGTTGCAGGTAGCGATAAAATTATAAAGGGTTTAAGATGGAAAAAGTCTCGAGTATAAACTGCCAAGAGCAAACAGGTTGGTTTACAAACTTATATAAAAAGCTAGTCACCAAAGCCTTTGCAAGTATTGAAACAGGCCAAATAGTGTTAGTTGAGAACAGTCGCTCAACAGTATTTGGTCAACAACATTCAGACTTAAAAACCACGATTACCGTTAACGACACTGCCATGTACAAAGCATTTGCGCTATCTGGCAGTGTGGGTGCTGGTGAGTCTTATATTCTTGGGCAATGGTCGTGTGATAACTTGACCAAACTCATCGAAATATTTGCCATAAACCAAAAACAACTAGATGCTTTTGAAAAAAAATTCTCGTTTTTTAGTGGCCTAGCCCACCGTTTTAACCATCTCAAAAACAGCAACTCAGAATCTGGGTCGAAAAAGAATATCGTTGCACATTACGATTTAGGTAACGATTTATACGAGTCATTTTTAAGCGAGGAAATGCTTTACTCCTGCGCTGTTTATCCATCAAAAGATGCCTCTCTTGAGGACGCTCAACAAAATAAGCTGAAACAAATTTGTGAGCAGGTAGAGATAAACGAAGGCGATTCAGTCATTGAAATTGGCACAGGCTGGGGGGCGTTTGCGATTTACGCAGCCACACATTACAACTGCCATGTGACCACAACAACGATTTCTGATGAGCAATATGCCTATGTTGAAAACAAGGTTAAACAGTTAGGACTTGAAAATAATATAACTTTGCTCAAGCTTGATTATCGTTTATTAGAAGGGCAATACGACAAGCTTGTATCAATAGAGATGATAGAAGCAGTAGGGCATGAATACCTACCAAGCTTTTTTAAGCAATGTAATAGCTTACTCAAAGAAGACGGTTCAATGCTAATCCAAGCGATCACTATTGGCGATCAACGTTATCAACATTATTTAAAAAACTCTGACTTTATTCAGCAGTATATTTTCCCCGGTGGTTGTTTGCCTTCAATTAATGAGATGAGCGAGCAAATTAAAAACAATACCGATATGGTTATTCATACTGTTAGCGACATAGGCGCGCATTATGCTAGAACACTAGCCGATTGGCGCACACGCTTTATTGATAACTGGCACACCCTAGACAGTGACAAGTTTGATGAGCGTTTTTACAGATTATGGTTATTTTACTTTGCTTACTGCGAAGGCGCTTTTAGAACGCGAGCAACCAGTACCGTTCATTTAACGGCGCGTAAACCACGTTTTACTAGTCAAAATGACGAAATTGCCCTTAATTATTAATTTTGTGCTTTTTCAAACAGTGTGGTTTTTATCACTGTTTTTAGAAGCTCAATCTGTTTTATACACCTCTGGTATTGTTGTGCTTATGTTTGTTTTATCAAAGCAGCATAAGCTCGACGCGTTGCTTTTAGTTAAAGCTTTACCAATTGCGCTGTTATGTGAATACCTTGCTGTGCAGCTAAACCTTCTGGAATTTAAAGTATCCCCTTTTCCGCTTTGGTTAGCCTTGCTTTGGGCAGCATTATTGCTTTGCTTAAACACATCAATGGCGTTTATTACTAACCTAAAACTTTGGCAAGCCTATTTAGTGTGCTTAGCCTTTGCGCCAATTAGTTATTATTCAGGTGCTCAATTTGGCGTGCTTAGTATTTATTCACCTGTATGGGCATTTTGGCTTCTGTACGGCGCACTTTGGGCTGCTGCCTTTACATTAATTCTTATTATTAATCAAAAAATTAAAGCGATTATAAATTGTAGCAAGCAATAACAGGAGCTTGTATGAATATCACCGCAAAAATATGTGCAATAACGGCCACAATGATTATGGCTACTTTTTTTACCCCATTGAGCTTTAGCGAAGAGCAAACTGACTTTAAAAAAGTGGGCGAGGCGCGCATGGAATATTTATTTTGGGATGTTTACGATGCAACGTTATATACCCGCTCAGGGAGTTACAAACAGGGGTCGCACCCCGTTAAATTTACGCTCACCTATTTGCGAGACTTTGCAGCAAAAGACATTGTTAAAGCCACTAAAGAGCAATGGCAGCATTTAGGTAAAAGTGATTTATCAGCTAAGTATGCTGATAAATTGCTCACTTTTTGGCCAGATATTAAAAAAGGCGAGTCGTTAAGCTTACAAACATCACCAAGCGGTGAGGCTACTTTTTATCATAATGATAAAAAGTTAGGTGAAATTAGTGACTCGCAATTTGCCAATCAGTTTTTAGCTATTTGGCTAAGCCCAAATACCTCAGAGCCAGCACTTAGAAAACAATTATTAGGGATTTAACATGCGCAATATAAATAAATTTAAACAGCTATGTATTTTAATGGCCGCATTATTTTTAGTAAGCTGCTCTGCGCCAAAAGTAGAGCACTACAATAGCAGCAACCCAGAATTTGATTTTAAAGCGTTTTTTAGTGGCGATTTGAAAGCATACGGCGTTGTGCAAGATTATAAAGGCGAACTCACACGTAAACTTGTTGTCACTATGAATGCGCGCTGGGAAGGGAACGAGGGCGTTATAGAGGAAGACTTTGTGTATGACGATGGTGAAACACAAAAGCGTATTTGGTATGTCACCCTTAATGACGATAATAGCTTAGTGGGACGTGCTGATGATGTACTTGGCATTGCAACCGGTAAAAGCGCAGGCAGTGTGTTTCATTGGAACTACAATGTGGCCTTACCCTATGACGGTAGTACGCTTGAGGTGAATTTTGATGATTGGATGTACCTGGTTACACAATCGCGCTTGATAAACCGAACGTCTATTGTTAAGTTTGGTGTCGAGGTTGGGGAAGTGACCTTAGTTATCGAAAAAATATAGAGCAGTGTGTTATTTAAAGTGTGCCTTTTGTGTACTTAAATTAAGTTTTAGTTAACCCAACACGCTGTATTTTACCGAGAATTATTAAAATTTTACGCATTTTCGAAGTATTTAAGCAAAAAATGCAATTTGCTGTTGCTAACTCCTTAAAAATGCATAAAGATAGGTTTTGCGAAGGCAAAATAATAACGAATAGGAATCTAACAATGAATAAAGCTCAATTAGTTGAAAAAATCGCTACTGATGCAGAAATCTCTAAAGCTGCTGCTACACGTGCACTTGACGCGTTTACTGGCGCTGTAACTTCTTCTTTAAAAGAAGGTAATTCAGTTGCATTAGTAGGTTTTGGTACTTTCTCAGTTAAAGAACGTGCAGCACGTACTGGCCGTAACCCACAAACGGGTGCTGAGATCCAAATCGCAGCGGCAACTATCCCAAGCTTTAAAGCAGGTAAAGGTCTTAAAGACCAAGTAAACCCTTAATTGGCGCTTTACAGAATTTTTTAAAAAAGAGCTATTTAGCTCTTTTTTTTTGCCTGCATTAAAGTAGTGAGCTTACCTAAGCTTATTCTCATATGCCTAATTAGGTATTAATGCAGAGCGTTGTAATGCAAGGCTTAACATAAAAAAACCCTGCTAATTGCTTAGCAGGGATTTAATATAAAACGCTTAACGTTTAAGCTTTAATTAATTACGCTTTTAATGCTTTGTCACCACGGCCGATCCCTACAGCACCAGAGCGCACCACTTCAATAATGTCGGTTTCATGGCGTAGGGTGTCTAAAAACGATTCTATTTTGTCTGTGCTGCTTACCAGTTGTAAGCTGTAGCTTTGGCGTCCCATATCTAAAATAGCACCTTGGAACACATCTACAACGCGTGTAACCGCTGCACGTGTGGTTTCGTCTTGGGCAAATACTTTAACAAGTAATAATTCACGTTCGATGTGACTCATTTCGGTCAAATCAATAATTTTAAGTACATCAACTAATTTATTAACTTGTTTAGTAATTTGCTCAACGATTCTATCATCACCCATAGTGGTAATGGTGATACGTGACAGTGACTCATCATCAGTGGTACCCACTGTTAAGCTATCTATGTTGTAGGCGCGCTGTGAAAAAAGCCCAACAATGCGAGATAAGGCTCCCGGTTCGTTTTCTAATAAAATAGATAATATACGACGCATTATGCTTTTACTCCTTTACGTAACCACATCTCATCGATGCCACCTAGTTTAATTTGCATTGGGTATACATGTTCTTTTTCATCGACGTTAATATCTAAAAATACTAAACGGTCGTTAATGCTCATGGCTTTATCTATAGCAGGTTGTAGCTCATCTAAAGTATCTACCTTTATGCCTACATGGCCATAGCTTTCAACAAGTTTTACAAAGTCAGGTAATGAATCCATATATGAAGATGAATGGCGACCGCCGTAAATCATATCTTGCCATTGGCGTACCATGCCTAATGAGCGGTTATTTAGCGAAACCACTTTTACAGCCAAGTTGTACTGTAAACATGTTGATAGCTCTTGAATATTCATTTGGATTGAGCCATCGCCGGTTACACACACTGACTCTTTATCAGGAAAGGCAAGCTTAACCCCCATCGCTGCTGGTAAGCCAAAGCCCATGGTGCCTAAGCCCCCTGAATTGATCCATTGGCGAGGGTTTTTAAATGGATAATATTGCGCTGCAAACATTTGGTGCTGACCCACATCAGAGCTTACATATGCGTCACCATTAGTGGCTTTATACACTGCTTCTATAACAGCTTGAGGCTTTATTTTGTCGCCATCGGTGTTGTAGCTTAGGCACTTTTGCTCGCGCCAGCTAATAATTTGTCGCCACCAATCCTCTTGTGCACTGCGATCAATTTGAATGCTACTTTTATCTATGCCGGTTTGCAGTTGCTCCATTACAGTGGCTAAACAACCCACAACCGGAATATGTGCTTTAATCGTTTTAGAAATAGAGGTCGGGTCTACATCTACGTGAACGATGGTTGCATTAGGGCAAAACTTTTTAACATTATTGGTTACACGATCATCAAAACGCGCTCCCAGTGCTAAAATTACATCGGCATTTGCCATGGCTTTATTGGCTTCAAGCGTGCCGTGCATGCCCAGCATTCCCACGTAATTTGGGTGAATACCCGAAATACCGCCTAAGCCCATTAATGTATTAGTGATAGGTGCATTTAGCGATTCAACTAAGCGGGTTAATTGCTCAGAGGTGTTAGATAAAATAATACCGCCGCCTGAGTATATAACCAGTTTTTTTGCTTCTAAAATTGCGGTAACCGCTTTGCGAATTTGTTTAGAGTGGCCCTTTGTATTTGGGCTGTAGGTTCTAAGCTCTGTTGTTTTAGGGAAGTTGTACTCAAACTTAATAGCAGGGTTAAGCATATCTTTTGGTAGCTCAACAACAACGGGTCCTGGGCGGCCAGTACTTGCAATGTAAAACGCTTTTGCCAAAATAGCCGGAATTTCTTCAGCGCTTCTGCAGTTAAAACTATGTTTTACAACCGGGCGAGAACAGCCAACAATGTCAGTTTCTTGGAATGCATCGTCACCAATCAAGCTAGTAGGTACTTGCCCCGATAATACCACCATCGGAATTGAGTCCATATAAGCGGTGGCAATACCTGTAATACAGTTAGTTGCGCCAGGGCCTGAGGTAGCAAGTACAACACCAACTTCGCCAGTAGCACGGGCATAACCGTCTGCCATATGCGTTGCGGCTTGTTCGTGACGCACTAAAATATGTTCAATGTCTTCTTGTTGAAAAAGTGCATCGTATAAATCTAAAACCGACCCACCTGGGTAGCCAAATATATACTTAACCTTCAACTCTTTTAATGCCTGAACAACTAGTTCAGAACCATTATATTCTTGTTTGCTCATCCTCATTCCTCTGTGCGCTGTTTATGCATAAAAAAACCCCCGCGTAGTGCGAGGGTTTTTAAAAAGCAATTTCACTTTTTAATACATCCCCGCTGGGCTTATCACTAAGACCACTACGAGTACGATTAAAAGGTGAAGTTGTTTTTTCATAATTGTCACTTTATAAAAAGCAAAATGCTGCTTTAGATTAAAAATTCTATATGGGGTTATTTTTAAGGGTTTTGCGTGCTTATGTCAACCTTGAAAGGGCTGTTTTGGATTAAAATTTCAAATTAATTTGTTTTAATACTAAAAAGTTGCACGCTATTTGTAGTTATATAAAAAATATGAAGAAATTATGCTAATTTAACCGAGTAACCATAATGGGTAAATAGGTAATTTGAGCGCTGTGCTTAATGCATATATTAGGTATGATAGAGCAATAATTTATCTGGGGAAGATACAGTGAAAAAAATAATATGGCTTGGCTTATTCCTTTGCAGCCTAAATCTTAACGCAGCAAATACCAGTGCGCATGACCCAGGTATTATTAACAAACAAAGAATAGAGTATTGGTTAAATAAACGCGCTGATACCCAACAAACCACTAACAAGCCAACGGTTGAAAGCTACTTAGCGAATACTGCAATGCTTAACCCTTCGCAGTTAAAACCTGTTTCTACCATGAAAGCCCGCTTAACCGCTAAGCAAGCCAATAAGCAGCTGCAATATGCAAGTGCGGCTAGTCCTAGCAACGCGCTAAATGAGGTTAAAATACTGGCTATTTTAATTGATTTTCCTGATTTAAAGCACGATGACAATCAGCTAGTTGATGATGATACCGATATGTATTACGAAAATTTTACAAAAGAGCATTACCAACAATTGCTTTTTAATGAGGGTGGGTTTGTAGGCCCTAATAATGAAACACTTAGCAGCGTATACGATTATTATTACGACGCATCAGGCGCTAGCTTAACTTTTAGCGGGCAAGTATATGGGTGGGTTAGGGCAGATAGTAATGCTAAAACCTATGGTGAGCGCGTAGGTAACACACGCGATATAAATGCCCCCGCACTGATAAAAGAAGCAGTAGAAAAAGCCACTGCACAATTTGATATTGATTTAACGCAATATGATTTAACAGATTTAGATGATATTGACGGCGATGGTATTATCAACGAGCCAAATGGCATTATCGACCATGTTATGGTTTTTCATTCCAGTATTGGTGAAGAATCCGGTGGAGGCTATTTAGGCGTTGATGCAATTTGGTCTCACCGCTACTACGTATTTGATGAAAACAGTGAACCTGTCAGTATTGCGGGTAGTAGCGTTAAGTTATCGGGTTATACGATAAACCCAATAGATGCCAGCATAGGTGTCGTTGCGCATGAATTTGGTCACGACTTAGGTTTAGCAGATGAGTACGATTTACAGTCAAATACCGTGGGTGAGCCTGTATCGTCTTGGTCAATAATGTCTACTGGTAGCTGGGCTGGTGGACCTAGAGGTTCACAGCCCGTTATGTTTAGTGCACAGGCGCTTGAGTATTTACAAAACAGATACCAAGGCAATTGGGTGAACCAGCTTAATTTAACCATGGAGGAAGTGAACAGCCAGCCTCAGCAGTCGCTTGTTTATACTAGCTCACTTTCTCAGCAGCAAAGCCAAATTAAAGTGACACTTGCGCAGCAGCTAGAAAAATTTAAAACCCCGGTTGAAGGTGATTTTCAATTTTACTCTGGTACAGGTAACAACCTAACACACACGCTCTTACAAACCGTGACCTTACCTGAGGCGGCTACACCACTGACACTTAGCTTTTTAGCTTACTACAGTATTGAGCGCGATTATGACCTTGTACAAGTAAAGGTAAATCAAACTCCTTTAGCTGGTAATTATACAATCGAGACAAACCCTTATTATGGCGATATAGGCCCGTATATAACTGGTGATTCGTTTTTACATGCAGATGCGCAGCAACCTAATGGTTTTTTAATGCATGAGTTTGATTTAACACAATATGCGGGACAAACCATTACATTAAGTATTGAGTATATTACCGATACAAACACACAGTATTATGGTTTTGTAGCCGATGATTTAAAAATAACACACAACAATACTGTGATTTGGCAAAATAACGCAGAGCAGTCAGAGTCGACCTTAGCGTTAAATGGTTTTAGCCGCGTGAGCAGTTATATTTATGCTAAAGCAGCCCACTACTATATACAGCTACGTGCGCACAGAGGTGTGGATGCCGGCTTACAAGCAGAGCAATATTCACCGGGAGTTTTATTATGGTATAGCGATAGTGCATTTGATAACAACAACACAACTGATCACCCAGGGGGTGGTTTTAATTTAGTGGTTGATGCGGATCAAAAGCCAATTTATCGCGGTACAAGTAGCACCGCACTTGCAGATACACCTATACAAGTACGCGATGCTGCATTTAGTTTATATCAGCAAAGTGCAGGTTTAGGCGATCAAGACTTAGCTGCCATTAGTGAGTTTAATGATCATTTTGATTACAGCTTTACGCAGCAGGCTGAATCAGGTGTGGTGCTTACTCCCCAAGGGTTTAACTTTGAAATAGTCAGCCAACACCCTGAAAGTGAAACAGCTGAGCTTTTGCTTAGCTATGATGCGCTACAACAAATAACCACAACAGTAAACGAGGCAACCGTTAGCTTTAATGTAGCCGGTTTAAAGTTAACCCCCACAGATACATTTTTATGGGACTTTGGTGATGGGCAATCGAGTACTGAGCTAAGTCCTACACATACCTATGCCGATTACGGCACATACAGCGTTACCTTTTCGGCAATGGGTGAGACGACTACGCAAACACAAACTAAACAAATTACCATCACAAAACCGCTAGAAATTGAAAATTTAACGTATCAATTAAACGGTGCGACTTTATCTGCTCAACTAATCGTAACTGGCGGAGAAGCACCTTACAACATGAGTTGGCTTATAGATGGTGAACCCGTATCGCAAACTGAAAACCTAGATTACCAATTTAGCTACTCTGGAGATTATACCCTCGCGTTAATAGTAACTGATACGCAAGGGATAAGTGTTAGCCAACAGCATGCTTTGAGTGTTAACGCACCGCTGCAATTAAGTACACGCCATACGGCAAACAACTTAGCAGTACAATTTAATAGCTCACCATTAGGTGGATCTGGTAATTATACATATAGCTGGGATTATGGCGATAGCAGCCCACTAGGTACAACGCAAAACCCAAGTCATAATTACCAAGGTGCAGGTAGTTATATGGTAAAACTTGTGCTCACAGACAGTCAAACCAATGAAGTTATAAGTAGTGAGCTAACAGTCTCGGTACAAGAAGCGCAAAGTGAATCGTCATCAAGTGGTGGGGCAATAGGTTATTTAATTGCGCTATTAGTGATAAGTGGATTTTACCGGCGTACCAGCAATAAAGTTTAATGATTTTGTGAAGTAAAACCATTTGACTTAAATGTCTAATAACTTAACACCAGTGGTATAAAAGGTGATGCTCGCTGCATTAAAAATTCTATTTAAAATAAATAGCGTAGTTATGCCAAGTGATGTTATCAGCAAAGGTTAAAATACAAAAAAGCCAGCAATATGCTGGCTTTTTAGGCTTAAAACAAGATTAACCTTGTTAAATTATAAACGGTCGATTACTGATTGAGTGAAATCAGTTGTACCGTGGCTGCCGCCTAAGTCACGTGTTGTGCGATCGCCAGATTTTATTACATCAGCTACTGCGCTACGAATACGCTCAGCCGTGTCGCCCATATCTAAGTGCTCAAGCATTTGGATAGACGCTAAAATTACTGAAGTAGGGTTTGCTAGGTTTTTGCCAGCAATATCTGGTGCACTACCGTGAACGGCTTCAAAAATAGCAGCATCTTCACCAATGTTTGCCCCTGGTGCCATACCTAAACCGCCAACTAAACCAGCACAAAGATCAGATAAAATGTCGCCAAATAAGTTAGTTGTTACTACAACGTCAAACTCTTCAGGTGTCATAACTAGCTTCATACATGTTGCGTCAACAATCATTTCAGTTGATTCAATTTGCGGGTAACGCTCAGCAACTTCACGTGCAACTTTTAAAAATAAGCCAGAGGTAGATTTTAAGATATTTGCTTTGTGTACTGCGGTTACTTTTTTACGGCCTTCACGTACTGCTAACTCGTAGGCAAAAGTGATGATTTTCTCAGCGCCTTCGCGAGTAATTACAGATTTAGCTTCTGCTTCGTTACCGTCTTCGCTTACTACTTGGCCTACACCTGAGTACATACCTTGGGTATTTTCACGAATAGTAATGATATCGATATCATCGTAACGTGCTTTAGTACCAACAAATGATTTAACAGGGCGTACGTTTGCGTATAAACCAAACTGCTTACGTAATGTTACGTTAATAGACGTAAAACCTTCACCTACCGGCGTCGTTAGTGGGCCTTTAAGAGTGATTTTGTTTTTAGCGATTGTATCAATTGTTTCTTGAGGAAGTAGCTCGCCAGTTTTTTCTAGTGCAGCAAGGCCTGCATCAACAAATTCATAATCAAAATCGCAACCTGCGGCTTTTAATATTTCAAGTGCTGAGTCGATAATGCTCGGACCGATGCCGTCGCCTTTGATCACTGTGATGGTTTGTTTGGCCATTGACTTTTCCTTTAAAAGAATAAAAAACGCACATAAATTATTACTAATAATAGTAACTGCTTGTTAGGTCATTTATGTGACGTATGTGGATATATTTTGAGGGCGCATTTATACCAACTTATCGCCCATTTTGCCAGTTTATACTATAAATACAGGGTATAACCTGTACTTATAGTCAGCATAAGTGACTTAAATGCTGTTATATAGCGATAAGCCTTGCAGTTGCGCAAAAAAATCATCCTCAGATTTAAAGCCTTGTGCTTTTAGCTGCGCATTTAAAGTTTGTTTTTGCCAAGAAGTTAAAGGCAGAGCGGGTTTAAAAATAGTTTGCGCCACGACCTTTAAACTAATCCATAATTTGTGCTGCTCGTTTAGCTCTTTTTTAGGTTGTTGTTCAGCATCGAGTAGGGGCTTGGTCCATGGATTATCACTCAGTAGTTGTGTTAATTCTGTATTTAAATGTTCATTATTAATCGTTTCCACCCCAAAAAAGGCTGCTAATGGGGCACTATAAGTTTGGTTAGGCACACTACTTATGGTTACTTTTGCACAGAGCTGTGCACTGCAGTGGGTTAATAAATAATGCACGTAACCATAGATGGGCAAGGCTATATGTTCAAATTGCTGATTTGGGTTATTACTTACCATTAAAGCTAAAATACTAATAAAGCTATTAAGTTTATTCAGTACAATGTGTTTGTGTGGATGATGTGATGTATCCACTAATTGCTCAAATATAACCCGCTGAATAATTGCCGGTGCATTATCGTAGCCGACCATCGACAAGCTATGGCGTAAGTCTTTGGCGGCTTGGTGCTGATTGTTATAGGGCCTGACTGCTTGGCAGAGCTTCTGTGTTATTTCACTAAAAGGGGCTAGTAACTTATCTAAGCCTTTAAAACTATATTCATGCGCTACTTTTATATGACTCACTAACGCTATTAATTCGGCCTTTGAACTTATCTGCGCCGGGGCTTTACGTACCAGGTGCTCATTGTTCCAGGCTAAAAATAATACCCGTTTATCAGCACATAGCCATTGCATTGGTTGATCTTTAAGTGAGGTTTTAACCTTGTACCACGCCAGTTTTTTCTCATTATTGGCATTAATAAGTATATGCTTATTAGTCTCATCACTTGCTAAATAAACCATTGCTTGGTCGCTGTAAACAATTTTACTGCCTGGCAGGTGTGGGCCTATATGCGCTATTAAATCCTTAATTAACCTTTGCGCAAATGGGTTAGCTGTTTTGACATACAATTCACCCAAAGCTTTGTAAAAATTTAATGGGTTCTTTTTCGATGTATAGGTGATGTTCATCGCGATAATATTACTTAATGCACACAAGGTTATGGCATTGTCATATAGCATTATGTCGCTAGTACTTAGTAACGCTTGCTTATACTTATTTAGTTTAGCTAACATACGCACGCTATTTTGAGTAGGGTGCTGTGCACTGAGCAACACTTTTGCTGCTAGCTGATGGCGAAAACGCCATATTTTTTTATCGCTGAGTGTAAGCATTTGCTGCTGCGCAATTTTATTATGCTGCGCTACAACGCAGCAATGCTCTACCAATGCAACACCAATATAAAGCTCGGTTAGTTCGTCATCAAATTGCTGGCTAGCGCACAGTGCTGTGCTAATAACACATTGGTTAATAACGAGGTTTGTAGCAAAGTCGTAGTGGCTGGTGTACAAGCTTAAACGCGCTTGTAAAGCGTGCGGGTGTTGCTGATACAAAACGCGATAGTGCTGGGCTGTTTGTACAACAAGCGGATAAAGATGTTGCCACTGCGTTTTGTCACTATAAATTGTTAGTATTTGATGTGTGTTATGCAGTAACCGCACTAACTGTTTTGAAATAGGCTCATCCATTGGCCATCACCTGATCTTTTCCTGATAAGTTGTATAGGCGCTGGGGCCCCATAAAAATAACTCACCATTTTTAAATAATAAGCCGGTGCATTCATCCATCGTGGTTATGCCATCTGAAGTTTGGTGCTGTGTACGGTAAAAAACAATCTGCCATACTTGGTCTTTGTTACGTTTGGCATAGGTTAAATCGGGGCTTCCTAAATAATCGAGTACACTGTTTAAGGTAACCGCCTCATCAATAGACAGCTTTCTTATGTAGCGCTCGTTAAAAGCCTCACGGTCTTGCCAAATCATTGCTTGCGGGTCATCTTTATAAAAGGTGATCACTAAAGTCGCAATGAGTGCATACAAGCCTAACCCTAATATTAAGTATCTTATAAACTTTTTAATCATTTTTAACTCACACTCGCAACAATAAAGTGAGTATATGTTGTGCGCTTAAACAGTGCTATCAACATGCGACTAATGCAACCTTAACTGCTTTAAACTAAAACCTAGCTGTATATCTGTTCGCAAAGTGACTAATTGTTTAGAAATAACATACATGTCTTTTTGCTCAACTAGCTTTTTTTGAATACTGCTTGATAGGGCATCATCTTCTATGGCGCTATCTATGCTTTCGTAGGTATTTACAATAAGCTGAGCCGATTTAGTCCCTATGCCTTTAACGCCGGGTACATCGTTAGTTTTATCACCCGCTAAGGCCCAAAAATCAATAAGTTTACTTTGCTCAATACCAAAGCGCTGCTCAATGCTGTCGCAATCTAGGTAGCTCTTTTTAAAATAATCGTACACACAAATATAGTCGTTCAAAAAAGGTAAAAAACCCTTATCGGTAGAAACAATGGTACTGTTTATCTTATTTTTTGCAGCTTTGTCGGCTAAGGTGGCTATGATATCGTCGGCTTCATCGTTGAGCGGTTCAAATACAACGATGCCCGTTTGCTCTATAGCTTCTTTAAAGTAGTGCAGCGCATTTTTAAGCGTGTCGGGCATGGGGGCCCTAGAGTGTTTATATTGCTTATAAAAGTGGTAGCGCCAGCTTTTGTCGCCATCAAAAACAGCTATAGCGTGAGTGGCATCTGTTGACTGTAAAAGCTTTTTGCAAGCATGTGCTACGCGCGCGCAACTGGCCTTTAGCATCTGCTCTTCACTGTGGTGTGTTTGGTTAGCGTCAACTGCGTAAATGCGCCTAATTAAATTAAGCGCATCAATTAAAAGTAAATGGGGTTTCAAATAGTCAAACTCATGCTTTTATTTCATAACAAGGGATATACTTACTACCGGGTAACTTCATACGACCTTGGTCTACAAATGCTTGTAATAGTTTATCCATATCTTTCATTAAATCAGGCTCACCACTTAACACATAAGGTCCATGTGCTTTTATAGCGCGTAGGCCTTCATCTTTCACATTGCCAGCAACAATCCCCGAAAACGCTCTACGTAGGTTAGCTGCTAATTGCTGCTTGGGCTGTTCTAGGTGCAAATCTAAACTTGCCATGTTTTCGTGCGTAGGTGCAAAAGGTTGCTGAAAATCGTTATCGATTTTAAGTGTCCAGTTAAAGTAGTAGGCATCGCCTTGGCTTTTACGATAATTACGTACATTTGCCATAGCTGATTTTAATTTTTGCCCTACTAGCGCAGGATCATCAATGATTACTTCAAACTTATCAAGAGCTTCTTTGCCTAATGTCAGCTCTACAAACTTACATAACTCGCTAAAGTACGCTTCGCTTTCTTTAGGGCCGGTTAAAATAACAGGCAAACACTGTTTTTCGTTATCTGGGTGCAGCAAAATACCTAATAAATAAAGTAATTCTTCTGCAGTACCTGCACCACCTGGGAATATAATAATTGCATGCGCCGTTCTAATAAATGCTTCAAGGCGCTTTTCAATGTCGGGTAAAATTACCAGCTCATTTACAATAGGGTTTGGTGGCTCTGCGGCAATTATACTAGGCTCGGTTAAACCAAGATAACGGTTTTCGCTAATACGTTGTTTAGCATGGCCAATAGTGGCACCTTTCATCGGGCCTTTCATTGCCCCTGGGCCGCAGCCAGTGCATATATTTAAACCACGTAAGCCAAGCTCGTAACCTACTTGTTTTGTGTATTTATATTCTATTTCGTTAATTGAATGTCCACCCCAACACACAATCATGTTTGGTTCGCTGTTAACGCGCAGCGCCCCGGCGTTTCTAAGCATATCAAATACCATGTGGGTAATGGCTTTTTGTTCTTTAAGATCTTTTTCGTACTTTTGGCAAATGAATAAAATATCGCGGATCACCGAAAAAATATGCTCGTGAATACCGGTAATTATTTCGCCATCAACAAAGGCGGTTTCGGGAGGGTTTTCTAACTCAATTTTAATGCCGCGCTCGCGACTGACTAAACGAATATCAAAGTCTTGGTATTTGTCGTAAATTTCATTACTTGCATCTGTGTGGCTGCCTACGTTAAGGACGGCTAAGGCACAGTTTCTAAAAAGTCGATAACGTTCACTGGCTGAAGATTGCTCTAATAAATCAACTTCCAATTGTGACAGTAAATCTAAAACCCCAGTCGGGTTTAACTGTATTAACATCGGCATTCTCCTTGCTGCTTAAAATGTAAAAACTGCATGTCATCTACTTTAGCACTCAAACTAATTGAGAATTATGACATTATTTACTCATACAAAGGCGATCCCGACCCGTTTTTTTTGCTTCATAAAGGGCGTCATCTGCTCTGTCGAATGCTTTGAGCGGTGTATCGCCTTTTTTAAATTGTGTAGCGCCTAACGAAATGGTGATTTCTATTTCTTTTTCTCTAAATTTAAAAGGAATATTCTTAATCACTTTTCTTAGTTTTTCAAGCGGCTGCGCTGCGTTTAACAACGAAAGCCCAGGCATAAGTAGGACAAATTCTTCTCCGCCGTAGCGGGCTATAAAATCAGACTGCCTCACTGATCTTTGCAGCGCCTTTGCAATAACTTGTAAGGTTATATCGCCTGCAGTATGACCAAATCTATCATTAATTGACTTAAAGTGATCCACATCAATAACCACTAGGGTAACATCCGAGGCTTGGACATTAAATAAGTGAAGCTCGTGATTGTAACGTTCATCAAAAGCCGCTCTATTTGGAAGTTTTGTAAGGCTGTCGAGTAAACTTTTAAAGCGTTGCTCGTTTAGGCGTTTTTTATATTTAGTTAGTTTGCCTTCTAAGCTGCCAATTCGCTGGTTAATTTCATCAAAACTGGCAATCAGCGTTTCGCGGTCTTTTCTTTCTAGCTGCTCTTTAGCTATAAAGTCTTGGCTGAGAGATTTTAGCTCGTTATCAACTAATTCTTTTAAAGAGGAAATAGACGTAGCAGATTGGGTTTGCTCGTTTAAATGTTTTATTTTTCCTTCAATACGTTTATTTAGTGTATCGAACTCTTCCCCCATTGACTTAGAGTGCTGGCTGGTAGATACAATTGATGAGTGCAACTCTTCTAATGTTTGGTTAAGCGAGACTAAAAAGCTTTGTGCCGATTGGCGCTCTTTACTGATATTTTTGACCACGACGCTTATTATATTTAAAGCAGCTTGCAACAGGGCTTCTACATTATCGTTTTCGGTAATTGTATTTTTTATTTGTTTAATTTGTTCAGTCGATTCATCCTCTAATACCAGCTCATTTGCAAGCTCTAACAGCTTTTTAGCCATACGAGGAGAAGCATTAGTGCTTGTTTCATCCGTGGTTGAAAGCTTGCTATGCAAAGCATGGTGATAAAAGTTAATAAGCTGATTTAATATCGGGATGTAGTCGTGCGTAGACTGTACATTATTAATTTCGTGGTCGAGTAAATGTCTTAAGGTGCGGCGGGTATCATCTGGTAAGCCTTTGGTTTTTTGTAAAAGCTTACCGGCTGTTTGTACGCTCGAAAACAGCTCTCGCTGATGGGCTGTTTGTAACGCCTCTTGGTTTTGCAGTAACAATAAAATGTCATCTATTAAAGGGGATAATATTTCAAACCCGACACCTTTATTTAGCGAACTTCTAAATTTGGCGAGTTTATTATCAAGCTCAATATCAAGCCCTTTACAGCTTAAAGACAATTTTGCAGTTAGATTTGATAAAGTATCAACTTGGAGCTTACGCGCATTTTCAATGGCTATCCTTGCTTCAATTGCTTGCTTTAACTTTTTATCTACAGCGTTAGAGTTTTCAGACACCTAAGCATACCGCCATCGTATTAATTACATTACCTTCAGTTTACAACAAAATCATATTAAGTGTAGTTATCTAATTAAAAACTTAGCATTTTTACTTAGACCCTGCATGTAAACTGAGCTATTAGGTTGTTTGTCGTTTTTAATTCACTTTTAATTTATGCCTTGTTAGGCTTATTTCAAATAATAAGTAACTTTGAGTCATTATGAAAAAGCGTTTTGTCCTGTCAATGTTAGCGGCCTGTTGTGCAGCCCCTGCGTTAGCCGATGTAAATTATTCTTTAAGTATTACACAGCCACAACATCATTTAGGTAATGTAAGTGTAGAGTTTCCAAAGTCGGCGCAATCGCATATCGATGTTAAATTGCCTGCATGGCGCACTGGTCGCTACGAAATATTAAATTTAGCCAATGGGGTACGTTACTTTGCGGCCACAGACGACAATGGCAATGCATTAAAATGGGAAAAAATTAATCACAGCACATGGCGAGTGCATTTAGCTGAGCCAACACACGTGAATATTGATTACCAAGTATATGCAAACGAGTTAGGTAAACGTGCACGCCACATAGACGATAGCCATGCCTTTATTGATGCATCTGGCTTTTTTATGTTTAGTGAATCATTTCGCCAAGAACCAGTTACCGTAGATTTAAAGGTGCCTAAAGCGTGGCGCTCTGTATCAGGCATGGAAAATGCGAGTAATAAACACAGTTTTAAAGCCGCAGATTACGATGTACTGGTAGACTCACCAATAGAGACAGGAATTAACAAACTTCATAAATTTGAAGTAGATGGCCGCCAATACGAGTTAGTCATATGGGGCGAAGGCAACTACGATGAGCAACTAATGCTTACTGATTTAAAAAAATTAGTGACCACAGGTAATGTTATTTGGAATAGCTACCCGTATGAGCGTTATGTATTTATGGTGCATGCTACATCGGGTGCTGGCGGGGCAACTGAGCATTTAAACTCAACCATTATACAGCGCCCACGGAATCGTTTTGGTAGCCGCGAAGATTACTTAGGCTTTATAAGTACCGCCGCGCATGAATTTATTCATACCTGGAATGTAAAAGCTTACCGCCCTAAAGGGCTGGCGCCTTATGATTACACCAACATGAACTACTCAAATTTATTATGGATTTCGGAAGGTTCTACTAGCTACTTTGAAGATCATCTATTAGTGCGCTCAGGCATAGAAACCACCGATGAGTTTTTTAAAGTGATGAGTAAAACGATTAATCGCCACTTACAAACACCAGGTCGAGAAGTACAAAGTGCCAGCGAAACAAGCTTTGATAAATGGATAAACCAAGGTGGCGACCACGCGCGTAATTACAGCACCAATATATATTTAGAAGGCTCATTGCTTTCTATGTTGCTAGATATACATTTATTAGAAACAACCCAGGCAAAAGTTAACTACCGCCAAGTACACAACGCTTTATACAACAAGCACACGTTACCACAAGGGTTTACTGAGCAAGATGTTCTGGCAATATTAAAAGAGCTAACAGGTGAAGACTACACAACGTGGTGGCACGATAACGTGAGCACCCCAGCTAATATAGATTTTGATGCTTTATTAGGTAAAGTTGGCTTAAAGCTTACTCGCCCTGAGAGCGCTAAGCCATTAGCAAGCATTGATGCCACTGCAAAAAATAGCGGCGAGTTATTAACACTTACCCACGTTCGCAGAGGCGGAGCAGCATGGCAAGCGGGCCTCACAACAGACGATAAAATTGTGGCGGTTAACAAGCAGCATGTTGGAAAAGATTTAAAATCGAGCTTAGAAGTATTTAAAGCGGGTGAAAAAGTCACTATCGATTTTATTCGTCGCGATGCACTTCAATCGACAACCCTCGTTTTATCGCAAGATTATGATAAACCTAAAAAGGTGGTTGCTGATAAAAATGCAACTTTATCTCAACGCGCCTTATTTAAAGCATGGATGGGGGTAGAGCACCCCATTAATGTGCAAGCTGATTAACATAATAGCGTTTTATTAAAGGAGCTTTTGCTCCTTTTTTTATATCTTATGCAAAGGTATATCACTTAAAAACCAACCTAAAAGTGCTAATTTTAAGAGTACGTCCTATTATTGTGTTAATAACGACTCTAGGTTGCGTATAAATGAAGTCATTAAAAACCACTCAAATCCTCTCACATCAATTTGTGCTTAACGATCCGCTGCATCAGTTATTTGATGCGATACACAGTATTTCTGTGCAAGGATACGATGAGCAGCGCCGCGTTATTTATTGGAATAAAGGCAGTGAGCTGCTTTATGGCTATACAAAAGAGTACGCAACCGGAAAAAAACTAGAAGAATTAATTATTCCGCCCCCAATGCAAGATGCGGTTATAGATGCTCATCGTGAGTGGCTCATAAACGATATCGAAATACCCGCGGCTGAGCTTACATTACAGCATCAAAATGGCAGCAATGTTACTGTGTTTTCAAGCCATGTTATGTTTACAAATCAGCATGGGGTAAAACAGATGTACTGCATAGACATAGACTTGAGCGATGTAAAACAAGCACAAGCGCAAGCTATGGATAAACAGCAGATGCTCGAAAAAGTATTTGAAGCCATTCCTGATTTGTACTTTCTACTCAAACCCGATGGCACCATAGTTGATTACCATGCAAATGATTTGAGCAACTTACATTTACAGCCTGAGCAATTTTTAAATAAATCGATGTTTAGCGTATTGCCCTATACTGTAGCCAAAATGTTTAAAGACAATATTCAAGAGCTGTTAATTAACAAAGGTAATGTATGCTTTGAATACGAACTTTTAGTACCCAAAGGCGTTTTGTATTTCGAAGCGCGAGTGAGTTATTTACATCATTCAGACCAAGTAATGGTGATAATTCGCGACATAACAGAGCAGCATGAGTCAAACAAACTTATACGTAAACAAGCCTATTACGATAGCTTAACGCTACTCCCTAATCGTTTTTATTCTTTAAAACGACTTACTCAGCTGATTAGCACTGCGAGCGAAAAAAATACTTTAGCCGCTGTTATTTTTATCGACTTAGATGACTTTAAAAAAGTAAACGACACACTCGGGCATGAAATTGGCGATTCATTACTTATCAGCGCCGCTAATAAACTGAGCCAAATAGTTAATGAAAACGCGACCGTAGGCAGGTTAGGGGGCGATGAATTTATTATTCTACAATCAGAGCTACACAGTAAAAAACAGCTAGATGCGATTGTTACACGCTTACTTAAAAGCTTTAGAACCCCCTTTGAAATAGATGGCCGCGAATTGTTATTAACGTTAAGTATTGGTGTGGCTTTGTACCCCGATAATGGGGTAACAGCCTCTGATTTATTACGCCATGCAGACACAGCAATGTACCAAGCAAAAGCGCTTGGCAGAAACACCTACGCCTGCTTTACCAGCGAAATGAATACCGCCATAAAAAGGCGGTTAGCAATAGAAGCGCAGATGCATGTTGCTCTTGAAAAAAACGAATTTGAATTGTATTTCCAACCTAAATGCGATGCTAAAACACTTAAAATAATTGGGGCTGAGGCGCTATTACGCTGGAACAATAGTGTGCTTGGTAAGGTTATGCCCGATGAGTTTATTCCGTTAGCAGAGCAAACAGGTTTAATTATTCCTATTGGAAAGTTTGTTATTGAGCAGGCATTAGCATTTTTAACGCAGTGGCAGGTAAGCTCTCAACAAAACTACAGCATGGCAATTAATTTATCACCAAGCCAATTTAGAGATTCAGAGCTGCTAAGTTTTATAGCAAGCACGTTAGAAAAAACCGGAGTAAGTGCTAAAAATGTCGAGCTTGAAATAACCGAAGGCGTGTTAATGAGCGTACAAACCAATATTACAGAATCGTTGCATGCACTTAATAAGCTCGGTATTAAACTATCTATGGATGACTTTGGCACAGGCTACTCATCGCTTAGCTATTTAAGGCAATATCCGTTTGAAGTATTAAAAATAGATCGCAGCTTTATGTGTGGTATTACCGAAAACCAAGAAGACTACAGCTTAGTTAAAGCCACAATTGCAATGTCGCATAGCTTAGGCTTAAGTGTGGTAGCTGAAGGCGTAGAAACATCAGCACAACAAAAATTATTAGCCGAGCTAAATTGCGATTTGATTCAAGGTTACTACTTTAGTAAACCGCTGCCAGCGTTACAGTTACTCGATTTTAAAGCGTTATAAGTACATTTATTATAAGTGTTAACCTAAAAATCAGTTAGTTGTAAATAGCGTAAATTGAGCCGTCGACCGCATTTAGTATTTAAACCCTTTAGCCAAATAACGCTACACATTAATATGATAGGCTTTACTGCTTCTGCTTTGGTATTTTGATAAAACAAAACCTATGCAGTGAAATAAAACACCCTCTAGATTGAGTAAAACTCATCCCGCAAACTTTAATACCCCTGACACTCATAATTCATTAATTTAATTCATGTGCATTTTATAAGCTAATAATGCTAGGTTTAATCATCACAATATTGAAGGAAATAATTATGAAACTAGAGTCATTAGCACTGCACCATGGTTACGAGTCTGAAGAAACCACAAAATCAGCAGCAGTGCCTATTTATAATACCTCATCTTACACGTTTGATAATACGCAGCATGGCGCTGATTTATTCGACTTAAAAGTACCAGGCAATATTTATACTCGTATTATGAACCCAACCAATGCGGTGCTTGAACAGCGTATTGCTGCAATGGAAGGGGGCATTGGTGCGCTAGCGGTAGCCTCGGGCATGGCAGCTATTACCTATGCTATTCAATGCTTGTGTGAAGTAGGCACTAATATTGTGAGCACCAGCCAAGTATATGGCGGTACATATAACTTATTTGCCCATACGTTACCGCGTCAAGGTATTGAAGCACGCATGATTAAAGCTGATGATTTTAGCGCCTTTGAAGACGCGATTGATGATAATACCCGCGCAGTATTTTGTGAGTCCATTGGTAACCCCGCAGGTAATATTGTCGATATTGAGCGTTTAGCAAACATTGCTCATAGTAAAGGGGTACCACTTATTGTTGATAATACTGTAGCTACACCGTATTTATGCCGCCCATTTGAGTTAGGTGCCGATATAGTGGTTCATTCACTGACAAAGTATATAAACGGACACGGTACAGCTATTGGCGGTATGATTGTTGATTCAGGTAAATTTGATTGGAAAGCCAATGCCACACGCTTTGCAATGATGAATGAGCCCGATCCGTCGTATCACAATGTGGTCTATACCGATGCCTTTGCAGAAGCAGCCTTTATTGGTCGTTGTAGAGTAGTGCCACTTAGAAATACCGGTGCAGCACTTGCGCCCAAAAATGCATCTGACATTTTAATTGGCCTAGAAACCCTAGGCTTACGAATGGATCGCCACTGCGAAAACGCGCAGAAACTGGCTGAATACTTAGAAAATCACCCTAAAGTACTTTGGGTTAACTACGCTGGTTTAACATCAAGCCCATATAATGCAATGAGCCAAAAAATCACCAGTGGTAAAGCCTCAGGCATTTTAAGCTTTGGTATCGCGGGCGGCCTTGAAGCAGGCACGCGCTTTATTGATGCGCTTAATATGATCCTGCGTTTAGTTAATATTGGCGATGCTAAATCGCTGGCTTGCCATCCTGCGTCAACTACACACCGCCAATTAAATGATGAAGAGCTTGCAAGCGCAGGTGTGAGCCGTGATTTAATTCGCCTATCAGTCGGTATTGAAAACATTGCCGATATTATTGCCGATGTAAGCCAAGCGCTCGATCAAGCATAGTTATAAAATTAAGAACCTTGCGTGAGTAAAGAAGGTGCTTTTGTAGCGCCTTTTTTATTAGGTTTAATTTGCTTGGTTTGTTTTATAAATGCATTTGTATAAAGTTTATTTAAAACGCCGCTGTGTAATTGTTGAAACTTACGTTTTAAAAAAGCTTTTTTAACCTTGGTTTTAGTAGCGCAGCTTGCAATATCGCTCTGTATGTCTGTATTTTGCGAAACAGGGTATGGCATAAGCGAAAAACCATTTACGTGGGTTTCCCAAATATGCTGTAAATCGCAATCTACAGGACGGCCAAATTTAGCTGTGGCTTTAAGTAATTGCTTAGCCCCTTCATAGCTTATTGCCGTAGCACAACAGCCGGTCATTAGCTTTTTATGTATGACTAATTGCTGGTGGTTATTTAGGTTTTGCTGATAGGCAATAGGGCGAGTGCGGTTTTCATAAGCGGCGAGTTTAATAAGCTGCCAGGGCTGCTGTAGCTGCTCAATATTTTTTATCGCATTATGAATGCTCTCATCAATATAAAAGTCATCCTCGATCACAATCGCGTAATCTAGTTTTTCTTCAACTATTTTTTGCCATGCTTTACGGTGGCTTAAATAGCAGCCAATTTGACCATTGCTTAGCGGATAGTGATACTGCTGTTTATTCAATTGCGGGCTGTAATGTAGGAACTTTTGTTGTGTACTTAATTGTGCGCCATCTACGGCATCAATCCGTTCAAATGACAAGTTAACACGTGCCAGTTGCGTTTGAGTATTTGCGAGTCGCTGCGCGGAGCGCGCTAAGTTTATTACAAATAATGCTGCCATGATGTTCACCCCCTACCGTTTTTAGCAATACTAAAGGGGGGGTGTTACACGCAAGTGGCAAATTTATGGCTTTTTTAAGTCAGCTCGCGGCTGCGCTAAAATGGCGTTTTTTTCTTCTTGGCTGAGGATGATCCAATCAAATATTTCTTCATTAGTTCGCCCGCAGCCAGTGCAATAACCGCTGCGGCGCTCACATATGCCTAAACAGTCTGTTTTTAACTTAGTGTTTGAGTGTGTGGGTTTTTGCATTTAATTTCCTAGCGGTGGAGCAATTTCAAAACGGGTAATATAGCGCGTTCTGCTTTGAGAGGTAAATAAGGTGATAACTGGGTGAGCTTCATCCAAAACAAAGTTACTACTCATTGAGGTTGCTGACTCTTTCGTATTTTCGTACCAGCCTTGTGACGCTACACATTGACGTATTTTATCCACTGTTTGTATATGTAGATTTGTGGCATGGGCTTGTTTGTTTTCACTCGTGCATTGATAACTAAACTGCTTATTATGTTGAGTAATGGTGCAGGTATTGCCTATAAAATGAGTATTAGCATGCCACTGGTTTATAAAATCATTTCCCACTTTATTTGCTTTTACTGCATTAAAGCCGTTAGTGTGCGCATTAAGTAATGTGTTTAGTGGGCTACATGCGTTTTGCGTTTTTACTATTGTAGGCGCAGGGGCTTTTTGGCTTACACAGCCCGTTAATACCAATAAGGATAAGGCTGTGATAATTGATTTATTCATAAGCAACGCTAAAAGAATTCTATAAGCTGCACCATACGCAACCTATGTAAAAAAATAAATACCATAACGTAAAAAGGCCCATAAAATATGGGCCTGTAAATGCGCTAAAACAAAGCAGCTGTATTATTTATGGCGACCTTGTAGGCATTTTACAACGTCTTCAAGGGCTAAGCCTTGGCGTTGTAGCAATACAGTAAGGTGATAAATTAAATCAGCCGATTCGTTAGTAAGTTCATCGTTATCGTGTTTCATTGCAGCAAGCGCTACTTCTACGCCTTCTTCGCCCACTTTTTGACAGCTACGGCTTAAGTCTTTAGCAAATAAAGACGCTGTGTAGCTTTTTTCAGGGTCATCATTTTTACGCGCAACAATCACATCTTCTAACTGTGCTAAAAAGCTTAGGCTAGGTTTAGCGTCTTCACCAAAGCAGCTTTGTGTACCTAAGTGACATGTTGGGCCTTCTGGATTAGCCAGTACTAAAATTGAGTCGTAGTCACAATCGGTATGCACCGATACTACGTTTAAGTAGTTTTCTGATGACTCACCTTTGGTCCATAAACGTGACTTTGAACGCGAGTAAAAGGTTACCTTGTTACTTTCAAGCGTCACCTTTAGTGCTTCGCTGTTCATAAAGCCTTGCATTAAAATAACACCAGAGCGAGCATCTTGAACAATCGCAGGGATCATTTCGCTTTTAGCAAAATCTACTTGAGTTTGGTTTTGTTGTGTTACTTGCATAGTCTTGCTGCCACTTGGTTATCAGTTAAAAATTGTTTTAATTCGCCAATGTTAATCACATTTTTGTGAAAAACGCTTGCTGCTAATGCGCCATCGACTTCGCTTTGTTTAAATACATCAACAAAGTCTTGCATACTGCCTGCACCGCCTGATGCGATTAAAGGAATATTACATAATGCGCGCATTTTACTCAGCTGCTCATTGTCGTAACCGTTACGTACGCCATCTTGGTTCATACAGTTTAAAACAATTTCGCCTGCGCCTAAGTCTTGTACGCGTTTAACCCATTCCTCGGTTTTGTAACGTGTACGGCTTGATGCATTAGGATCGCCGGTTAGTTGATACACTAAGTATTCGCCGGTCACTTCATCGTAAAAGCTATCAATACCTACAACAACACATTGCTTACCAAATTCATCATGCAGCTCTTTTATAAGCTCAGGGCGGGCAATAGCAGGGCTGTTAATACTTATTTTGTCAGCGCCACGCTCTAGTACACGTGCTGCATCGGCTACTGATTTAATACCGCCAGCCACACAAAATGGAATATCGATGTGGCGGGCAATGCTCTCTACCCAATTTACATCAAGTAGACGTTTTTCAACGCTTGCGCTGATTTCGTAAAAAACCAGTTCATCGGCGCCGGCATCGCTGTAGGCTTTTGCCATTGTTAAAATATCGCCCACTATTTCGTGGCCTTTAAATTTAACGCCTTTTACTACTTGGCCGTCTTTTACATCTAAACACGGGATTATGCGTTTTGATAACATGCCAACGCCTCCTCAACACTAAATGCGCCATCAAGTAGTGACTTACCTAAAATAACACCACCTACGCCCAGCTCTTTAAGCTTTTTAATGTCATCAAGTGAGCTCACGCCACCCGAAGCTTGTACTTTAATGCTGCTGTTATGGCGAGTTAAATCTTCGTAAAGCTCAAACGATGGGCCCGTCATGGTGCCATCTTTACTGATGTCCGTACATAAAAAGTCAATAACGCCCAAGCTTACATAAAAATCTACAAGCTCAAGTAAACCAAACTCAGATTCACTTAACCAACCGTGCGTAGCAGGTGCCCAGCCCGTGGCTGTTTTATTTACATCAAGGGCAATAACAAAGTGCTCGGCGCCAAATTGTTCAATCCAGGCTTTTACTTGCTCGCGTTTTTCTACCGCCATAGAACCAATAACAACTTGGTTAGCACCGGCTTTTAGCCAATCGCTTACATCTTGCTCTGAGCGAATGCCGCCGCCCACTTGATAAGGTACGTTAAGCGCTTTCGTTGCAGCTTGGATATGTTGCCACTGTTTTTTACTTGGATCGCGTGCGCCTTCTAAATCTACAAGGTGCAATTTACCTGCGCCGCTGTCGGCGTATTCTTTTAAACGTGCGCCAAGCTCAAAAGGGTAAAACTGAGCGGTGTCGTACTTACCTTGGTATAAACGAACAATTTGATTTTGTAATACGTCTAATGCTGGAATAATCACAAATAATCTCTTTATTGTTGGTTAATGGGCCGTTTATAACTGCCAATCAACAAAATTTTGTAATAAACGTGTGCCTACTTTTGCACTGCGCTCTGGGTGAAATTGCATGCCAGCGTAGTTGTCTTTTGCAACAATGGCTGAAAAGGTTTGGCCGTACTGGCCGCTTACAAGTGTTGCATCGTTTACGGTGTGCGCAAAGCTATGTACAAAGTACACTTGCTCGTCTTGTGTTAAGCCTTTGGTGAGTGCATGCTCTTTATTTACGCTTAAGTTATTCCAACCCATATGCGGCGATGTTAAATTGCCAACATCAAGGGCTTTTACTTGGCCTGGTATTTTACCTAAGCATTGTACGTTACCTTCTTCGGTGCTTTCGCACAGTAACTGCATACCTAAGCAAATTCCCATAAGTGGGCGCTGGTATTCGTTTATAGCTTGTTGCCAGCCGTTATCTACAAGGCGTTTCATGGCAACAGATGCATGTCCAACGCCTGGTAATATTGCACGCTCAAAACCAGCTAATTGCTCTGGTGAGGTAATGACTGTTGGCGTTTGACCTAAGCGTTCAAAGGCAAAACGAACTGAATTTATATTGGCACACCCGGTATTAATTATGGCAATCATAAACATCCCTTAGAGCTGGCTGTTTGTTGGGTCGTGTCTTGTGCTACTGCCATACGAAGGGCACGTGAAAACGCTTTAAATAAGCCTTCTACTTGGTGATGACAGTTACCGTCGCTCACCGATAAAATAAGGCTAATAGCGGCATTATCGCTTAAGCTTTTGAAAAAGTGCTCAACCATTTGTACGTCTAAATCGCCTGCTTTTTCACGGCTAAAGTTAGCGTTTAATACAAATGAAGCGCGGCCCGATAAATCGATTTGTGCCTCTGCTTTACACTCATCCATTGGCAGTGCAAAACCATAGCGCGCTATTTGCGATTTAGTACCCAGCGCTTGTTTAAGCGCAACACCTAGGGCAATACCAATGTCTTCAACAAGGTGGTGCTCATCTATGTGTAAATCACCTTTCGCTTTAATATTTAAACCAATGTTGGCGTGGGTGCGAATTTGATCAAGCATATGATCAAAAAAGCCAAGGCCTGTTTCAATGCTACCGTTTTTAGTTTGATCTAGGTTTATGGCTACATCAATTTGGGTTTCTTTGGTGTTACGCGTAACACGGCCTTCACGGTTGGCAGTTGTAAGCTTTGTAACAATGGCAGGCCAGCTGCCATCATACAAAATGCCTTCACAACATAAGTTTTGAGCAAGGCCAATATCGGTTTGACGATCGCCAATCACGTATGAACGAGCTAAATCAACTTTGCCAGAACGCATAAGTTCAGTTAATAAACCTGTTTTAGGTTTACGGCAATCACAGTTTTGCTCGTCAAAGTGTGGACAAATTAATACCTCGTCAAAGCTAATGCCTTGGCTTTGCAGTATGTCCATCATTTTATCTTGTGCTATATCAAAGTCAGCAGTCGGGAAGCTGTCTGTGCCTAAGCCATCTTGGTTAGATACCATTACTAAGCGGTACCCTGCGGCTTGTAATTGTAATAAAGCCGGGATAACACCAGGTAAAAAAGCTAATTTTTCTAGGCTGTCTACCTGTTTGTCGGTGATTGGCTCTTCAATTATGGTGCCGTCACGGTCAATAAATAAATAGGGGTTACTCATGATACTTCTTGTCCTGATAAAAGAGGTGAGGTTGCTGGCTTATCAAGGCCATCTAACCAAATTTTTACTTGCTCAAGTTCTTGCTCATTACCAATGGAGATACGTAGCCAATCGTCTTCACCGTATAGGGTAAACGCGCGCATCACTAAACCTTGTTCAAGTGCTACTTTAAAGTAGTTTTTGTCGGCTAATTTTAAGGTAACAAAGTTACCTTCACCAGTGAGAATTTTTAATGCAGCTGGGGATGCGTTTAACCACTGTACAAGTTTAGCTTTTAAACTATTTAAAATAGTCACTTGTCGGCGCATTGATGTAATTGCATCAGGCGCTATGGCTTGTGCTGCAATACTTGCTACCACACCCGATACCGGATACGGCGCAATCACTTTACGAATAGGTGCAAGTACACTTTCTTGTGCAAGTGTGAAACCGGTTCTTAACCCTGCAAGCGCAAACGCTTTAGATAAAGTGCGCAGTACCACTACATTACTATATTCGTTAATCAGCGCTGTAGCACTTTGCTCAGGGCAAAACTCAATATAGGCTTCATCAACAATAACTAAGGCTTTACCGGCAAGCGCTGTTGCAATTGCTTTTACTTTTTCAAGGGGGGTTATGCTACCGGTTGGGTTATTTGGATTACAAATAAACACCAATTTTGAGCTGCCCACTGCCTCAACTATTTCATCAACACTGCCATCAAGTAATAACGCTTGGGTTAGTCCATTGATTGCAACGTTGTGCGTATCAGCGGTTACTTTGTACATACCGTAAGTTGGCAAAAATAACGCAATGCTGTCTTTTGCAGGTTCGCAGTAGGTACGTACTAAAAGCTCAATGCCTTCATCGGCGCCGCGCGTCATTAATACGTTTTCGCTTTCAAGCTCTGCATACGCAGCATAGCGGTCAATAACCAATTGTGGCTGTGGATCTGGGTAGCGATTTAAATCTTCAATACTCAGCTCAATATTTTTAGCGTACGGGCTTTCATTGGCATTTAACCACGTTGACCCTGTTAGCTTTTCACTTTTAGCAGAGCTATAGGCAGCAAGAGCTGCAATATTTTGTGGTAATAAGCTAGTCGCTTGTGCGCTCTCATTGCTCATTTTTAATTGCCTCTAAACGAATTGAAACCGCATTTGCATGTGCATCAAGGCCTTCTGCATCTGCTAGTGGCAAAATAGCTTTTGATAACTGTGTTAAGCCACTTTTACTTATAGTTTGTACTGTGTAAGTGCGGAAAAAATCAAGCAAGTTTAAGCTTGAATAGGTTGCACTGTAACCGTAGGTAGGTAACACGTGGTTAGTACCCGATGCGTAATCGCCCGCTGATTCTGGCGTGTAGTCGCCAACAAATACCGAGCCTGCATTTTTTACTTTATCTAAGTAAGGTGTTGAATCTGCTAATTGCAAAATTAAGTGCTCAGGGCCATATTGCGCTGATACGTCAAATGCTTGCTCAACAGAGTCCACTAAAATAAGTGATGAATTAGCCAGAGCTTGCTCGGCTGTATCTTTGCGGCTTAATTTAGCAAGCTGGCGTGTAAGTGCCTGCTGCGTTTGCTCAATGATACTTTCGCTGTTACATAATAAAATAACTTGCGAGTCTACGCCGTGCTCAGCTTGCGAGAGTAAATCTGCCGCTATAAATTCTGGGTTTGCACGCTCATCTGCAATTACTAATACTTCAGAGGGGCCTGCTGGCATATCGATTGCCATACCAGGAATTGTTTGCGCAACAAGCTGTTTTGCCATCGTTACAAAGCTATTACCTGGGCCAAAAATTTTGTTCACTTTAGGCACTGATTCAGTGCCATAGGCCATTGCGGCAATCGCACCTGCGCCACCACTTTCAATTAAAGTTGTAATGCCACATAACTTAGCTGCATATAAAATGGCAGGGTTAATGCTTTCATCACCTTGCACAGGGGTTGCAAGTACGACGGTTTTAGCACCACTTAATTGTGCAAGTACACCTTGCATAATAACCGATGATGGCAGTGGAGCACTTCCACCAGGTACATAAATACCCACAGCTTCGATGGCCTGATATTTCAGTTCACATTCAACGCCAGGTTGGGTTGATAACTTAATATCTTTAGGCAATTGCGCTTCGTGAAAACGTTTAACGTTTGCATAAGCGGTGTCAATTGCGTATTTAAGCTCTGCGCTTAGTGCTTGCTCTGATGCGTTTATTTCATCAAGCGGTACACGTAAACGAGGGTTAGCTCTATTATCAAACTTTTTAGCCATATCAAGTAAGGCTTTATCACCTTGCTCTTTCACATCGCTCATAATTGTTTGGCATATAGCTTCAACCTTGGCGCTGGCAGAAACCGCAGGGCGCATTAGCGCCGCTGCTTGTACTTGTGAAGATTCCTCATTCCAACGAAGCATGGTACTTACTCCATCATTTTTTCAATTGGCATTACTAAAATAGAGTTAGCGCCTAGGGCTTTAAGCTGCTCCATTGTTTCCCAAAATAATGTTTCGCTGCTTACCATGTGTAGCGCTACGTACTCTTCGTTACCAGCAAGTGCAAGTAGAGTAGGTTGGCCAGAGCCTGGTAAAATTTCGCAAATTTCATCAAGTTTAGTTTTTGGCGCGTGTAGCATAATGTATTTGCTTTCTTTAGCTTGTTTAACACCACGAAGGCGCGGCATAAGCTTATTGATTAGCGCTAGTTTGTCTTCATCTTGCAGGTCTTTATTTTGAATTAAACACGCGTTTGATTCTAAAATTGTATCACCTTGAATCAAGCCGTTCGCTTCAAGCGTTGCACCGGTAGAAACTAAATCACAAATTGCATCTGAAAGACCGGCACGTGGGGCTACTTCTACTGAGCCTGTAAGCATTACAGTGCTTGCATTTATGCCTTCGCGCTTTAACCATTGCGTTAATATTTCTGGGTAGGTTGTTGCAATACGTTTGCCTTCAAACCAGCTTTTATCACGTGGGCCAAGCTCTTGTGGCCATGCAAGTGCAAGGCGGCAGTAACCAAAGTCTAGTTTTGCTAGTTTGCTAACTTCGCTTGGTACACCTTGGCGTTCGCGTTCGGCTTGTACTTCTACTAGTACGTTTTCGCCAACAATACCTAAATCACAAACACCGTCCATTACTAAGCCCGGAATATCGTCATCGCGCACACGAAGTACGTCAATTGGCATATTGGTTGAGTGTGCAATTAAGCGTTGCTCACGTAGGTTTAATTTAACACCTAGTTGCTTTAGTAAATCTTGACAATCTTTAGACAGGCGACCGCCTTTTTGGATGGCGATACGTAGACGATTTGTGTTACTCATTATTCATTTTCCTTTAATTTAAAAACTAAAAACCCCGAGGGGAACCTCAGGGCGAAAATGAATCAATGTGTTTTGAATCGCCAGAGGTTCCTTTTAGGAATAACCTCTCAGCGAAAGACCTGACAGGTTATTCCGGTGAATGGTGGTGATGATGTACTGTTGTCAGGTTTAAGCGCATTTTTGTATCCTATTTTGCTTACCGCTGTTTAGTGAGCGTTAAGCTTTAATCTGTTTCAATAAATTTCGCATTCATAAAAACATAAACGGCCTAGCCAAGGCAAGTTTTTTTTTACCAAATTAAAGCATATCTTATAACTGCCGATAATATTGAGAGCTAAACAGTATTTTTAGTTGTTTTAATGTTTAAATTGTAGGCAAATTGGGCTTTGTTGGTCAATTTATCTAATTTTTAATAAACAGGTTAAGGAGGGGAGTATGGATATAATGATCCCTTTTTTAGGGAAAATTTCACGGTTAGAGCTTGAGCCTAAAAGTACATTTCATATTGCAGGTGTGCAAAATATGCCGCAAGCGCAAAAAATTAAGCTTGAAAATGAAAAAAAACAGACGCTCAACAAAAAAAGATTAGCGCAGGCGCAGGGCAAAAAAAGTGCAAGTGCAGCTAATGAAAAAGCAATCACCGTAGATGATGAAGGGAATAAACATTTAGATACATGGGCATGATCTAAACCCTTAATAGTAAAAAGCCACGCACAACTTTTTACTATTAAGGATGTGTTTGCTAGCGTTTTTTAGCTTTAATAATGTAAAAGCTAAATATAACAGCTACGGTAAGTTGCGCTATAAAGCCTTGCCACGTAGATTTTAAACCCAGTAGTGCAATATCAAAGTTTATCGGCATTGAACTAATTGCGACTAAATCAGCCTCTTGTAATGCAATGACAGCTTTACCCATTAATACAAAGGCAAGTGCAAATAATAAATAAGTTGTATACGCAAAAAACTTAGCAATAGGTAACTTAATCGAATATTTAACTAACACCCATGCAATAAGCGCTAATAAAACCACACCCAATGCAAACCCAATAGCAAGCGATGAATACTGTGCTTGCGAGCTTTGCGTTAATAACGACTGATAAAATAATACCGTCTCGAACACTTCACGATATACCGCTATAAACGAGAGGCCCGCGAGCCCCCACAGTGTGCCAGACTCTAATCGCGTATTAATATTTTGCTGAATATATGCCTGCCACTGCTGAGCACTGGTTTTACTGTGCATCCATACCCCAACATATAGCAAAATAATAGCTGCGAATAGGGCGCCTATCCCTTCCATTACTTCGCGGCTGGCACCACTTATTTGTATTAATGTTTGCGCTGCTGCCCATGTTAAGCCACCTGCTATGAGGGCCATTACCCAGCCAATATGAACGTATTTAAGCGCATCTTGGCGTTTGGTTTTTATAAGCACCGTCATTAGCGCAATAACTACTAATAGTGCCTCTAGGCCTTCGCGCAGCAAAATAACTAAACTGGCTGATAGCAAGGCGCCATCACTGAGTGTGGTGTCATTAAGTAGGTTGTTTGCTTTTGTTAATTGTGCAAGTACAGCATTAACTTGCGCACCGACAAGCTCGGTGTTTTTTTCATTTTTGAATGTGTTACGTAAGTTCATCAATTGTACTTCAATGCTTTTACGCAAGCTTTCATCGTATGCATTTAAGTTATTCTCTATCAGCTCAAAGCCATCTAAATAGGCACTGATAGCCAGTTCGCTGGCTTTTGCGTATTCACCATTAGCATGTGCATTTTGCGCTGCAATAAGTTGCGAGCGTGCAACGCTAAGTGGCTGAGCTTTGTTTTTAAATAAGTGTTCTGGATTACCGCGCAGCCACTTAATAAATTGAACTTGGGCAGGGGATTTATTTTGTGAAAGCTGCGCAGGGTTAAGATTAATGATGTCTGAAGTGCTGATATTCTGGTTATTGTGTTGCGGCTTAGTTATATCTTGAAAAGCTAAACTGCCTACATAAAAGGCGAGTGACCAACGTTGTTGCTCATTAAATTGGCTAAAAGCAACCATTGGCGTATCGTCTATGCCATTGGATACAGCTTCATATAATCCCATAATTGTGCGATTTGTGGCTCGCTCTTTATCCGTAAAGTCCGTAGGCTGTGGTGTTAAACCTTTAGCAAGTGGGCCATCACCTTGTCCATTTATGCCATGGCACATAGAGCAGTTTTCTGCAAAAAGTGCCTTTGTTTGTTTTAGGGGTAATAAAGATGTAGGCAAAGAAAGCTGTGGCATAAATTCAAGCAAAGACTCTCTAAGCTTTGAGCTGGCAGCACGAACACTCTGTACGCTTTGTTTATTTATAATGGCGTTATGTAAGGCGCCAGCTTGTATTTTTATATGACTGTATTGATTATTAGCACTGCTTAACTGTGTGGCTAGCGTGCTTATTAAATTTGCAAACTCAGACATTTCTTGAAATTCGTCTTTACTGAGTACCTCGCCTTTATGCACCGCGCCAACGTAATCAACCCCTACGTACTCTGCAAGTTGTGATATTTGTTTAATCTTAGCTTGCTCAGCAGGCGTTGAGGCAAAAGCAGAAAAACATAAAAAAGTGAGTAAGAACAAAGGAAAGAGAAAAACGTGGCGACGTGTAATGCCATAAAATAACGAAAAAACACTTGTATACTTACTGGACATAATTAGCCCTATAAAAAACATTTAAAATTAAAACTATTTTTATTACGCTTAAAATAAATAAAACCGTGCTAAAAATAATCCCCCATAAATAACTAACCCGCAGTGAATAGACTGCGGGTTTAATAAAGAAAACTTAGTGACTTTGCTCGGCAGATTTAATACTACTTTGAATGAGAGGCGAGATAGTTAAACCTTGCACAATAATAGAAAATATAACCACAACATAGGTCACAATAACGATTAAATCATGCAGATCACTGCCTGATATAAATACTTGATCACGAGGAATAGCTGCAGCCATAGCTAATGCTAAACCGCCACGTAAACCACCCCAAGTTAAAATTTTAACGCTGTGTTTGTCGTAGTTTTTAAAGCGCTTAAATATTACAAATGGCGCACCCACACTAATAAAACGTGCTAATAAAATAGCAGGGATCATAACGAGGCCTAAGCCAATTTCACCCATTGTTACTGGCATAGTGACAATCAGCATACCAATAATCAAAAATAACAAAGCGTTTAAAAAGCTGTCGGTGGCGTGCCAAAAATCTTTAATATAGCGCGTGTTTTCGGGCCCTGTGCGCTCGGTTGCTTTTGCGCGAGTAATATTACCTAAAATAATACCACTGGTTACCATGGCAAGCGCACCAGATATTTCCCATACATTGGCAGCGGCAAAACCCGCAGTTGGAATGGTTAAGGTTATTAATAGGCGTATATTTACATCTTTACAGTTAATAATTAAAAAGTGACCCACAAGGGCCATTGCTAAGCCAAACACGATCCCACCTATGGCATCAACAAAAAACAGCTCTGCAATGTCGGCTGGGTTGGCATCGGTGCCAAAAAATGCAACAGAAAACAGCGTAGTAAAAATTACCAAACCAATACCATCGTTAAATAAAGACTCGCCTTCTACCTGTACCGAAATACCTTCAGGGGCGCGTAATTGTTTAATAATTGCCAGTACAGCAATTGGATCGGTTGGGCTTATTAAGGCGCCAAAAAGTAAACAATAAATAAAAGGGACGGGCCAGCCGAGTGCGGCAAAAATATAAAAACTTAAATAGCCAATTAAAAAAGTAGAGACTACGGTAGAGAACAAAACTAAAGCGGTTATTTCCCATCGTTGTTTACGCAGTGCCAACAGGTTAATTTCTAAAGCACCTGCAAATAACAAAAATCCAAGCATGCCTTTTAAAAGCAATTCATTAAAATTAATACTGGCTACAACTTGCGTCATTTCTAATGCAGTTGTATCGCCTAATAACTTAACTGAAATAATTAATAACAACGATATAACAACCGAGCCCGTTGTTATAGCAATCGTTGTTTGCATTTTAAGAACATACTGGTTTGCATAAGCAATAAAAATTGCGATAGCAGAGAGAAAACAAATGAGATACCAAGCATTCATTGGCTAACCTTAAATTTATTTTAGAGAACAAAAAAGAGCGAATTAAACGAGCCGTATATTACTCCTGTGACTAGGCTGTGTCACAGTATTTATGGGGCTTTTAGCACTTTTTTTATGTCTTTAGGAGACATATAGTTAATGCAAATTTACTGGTGTTATTGCTTGTAATGAGGAGATTAATACAAAGTTGCCTAGGCAACATAATGGCTGATTACTGCCGTTAATTAAATAAAGTAAACGTAGCTATTGTGCACGGCTAATAGTGTAATTTAGTGTAAATATATGTATACAATTTGTATCTGTTTAAAGTTTTACTGATTTTGTGTGTTTTTTAACCTACTGTAATTTCTATTGTTCTTACGTTTCCTAATACTTTACTTGTAAATTAAATGTTTAATTTTCATAACTCAAATTTGTAACATAAGCTTGATCCTTAATCGGGTACAAGTAGTTCCGGTTAATACAAATCCACTACAAACTAAATATTTTGACGGAGCGTAAACGTGAATTTATCAAAAATCACATTAGCAACTTTTGCTGCTTTAACCTTGGTTCAAGCAACAGATGCAGTAGCTGCGAACAAGAAATATCTAAATCAACAAACGGCTTTAAATAACATGATGCAATCAAATTCAGCATCCATTTTATCTACTAGCCCTAAAGACTTGATTGGGTTAAGTGTAAGGAACGAGTTAGTTGTATTAAAAGAGTTTATAAGTAATAACGGTGAAGTAACTCGCCGTTATCAGCAAACATATCAAGGTTTACCAGTAATTGGTGACACTTTAAGCCTTACATTTAAAAATGGCATGCTTAAAAAAGCCCATGGCGCTGCGGTGTACGATATTGAAGGCGATATAAACGATGTAAGCGCTAAATTATCTGTAAAACAAGCCATGCTTCAAAGCCAAAATGTAGGCATAGCTTCAAAAACTAAAGGTTTAAAAAAACACAATGAGAAATCAAGGTTAGCGATTTGGGTTGATCAACAAAGTAAGGCGCATTTGGTGTATGAAGTATCGTATGTAACCTACGGCAAATCGCCATCACGCCCTTATCAAATAATCGATGCTAATACCGGTGAGGTTTTGCTCAGCTACGATAACTTACAACATGCTGATGCTACGGGACCAGGGGGGAATCTCAAAACAGGTAAATACATCTACGGTACTGACTTTAGCAACCTAGATGTGTCTCAATCTGGTAACACCTGTGTTATGGATAATGCCAATGTAAGAACTATAAATCTCAATGGCGGCACAAGTGGCTCTGCTGCCCATTCATTTACCTGCCCAGAGAATACAGTAAAAGAGATAAATGGGGCTTATTCGCCGCTTAACGATGCTCATTATTTTGGTAACGTTATTTTTAATATGTATAACGACTGGGTGGGGTCGCCACCGCTAAGTTTTCAGTTAAAAATGCGCGTACATTATTCAAGTAATTATGAAAATGCATTTTGGGATGGCAGCGCAATGACCTTTGGCGATGGGCAAAGCACTTTTTACCCACTCGTAAGCCTTGATGTATCGGCGCATGAGGTAAGCCATGGCTTTACCGAACAGAATTCTGGCTTAATTTACAGCGGTAAGTCTGGTGGCTTAAATGAAGCTTTTTCTGATATGGCTGGTGAAGCGGCTGAGTATTACATGAAAGGCACTAACGATTGGTTAGTCGGGCAAGATATTTTTAAAGGCAATGGCGCGCTTCGCTATATGAATAACCCATCACAGGATGGACGCTCTATAGATAATCAAGGTAGTTATACCTCTGGCATGTATGTGCACTATAGCTCGGGTGTATTTAACAAAGCATTTTATAACCTTGCTACTACATCCGGCTGGGATACTAAAAAAGCATTTGTAGTTATGGCACGAGCGAATCAGCTTTATTGGAGTGCGAGTACAAATTGGGATTTAGCTGGTAACGGCGTTATGGACGCTGCGTGTGACTTAAATTACAACCCAAGCGATGTACAAGCTGCATTGGCCGCAGTGGGAGTTAGTTCAAACCTAAGTGCAGGGAGCGATTGCTCGAGCACACCTGTGCCTACGGATGAGGCGTTAACAAATAAAGTAGCACGTACGGGGATCAGCGGCTCTGCAAAAGCGCAGATGTTTTTTACACTCGATGTACCAGCGGGGGCAACAGATCTTGAGTTTAATACCGCTGGTGGCTCGGGCGATGCAGACTTATATGTAATGTTTGGAAGTAAACCCACACTGAATACGTATGACTGTAAAAGTACCACCTCTTCAAGCACCGAAAACTGCAGTATTTCGAACGTTCAAGCAGGCACCTACTATGTAATGGTAGAAGCATGGAATGCTATAGCTGATGTATCGCTTACTGGGAGTTTTAACAATTCAACAGGAGGCGTAACACCGATTAACAGAACCGAGTCTAATATTAGTGTTTCAACTAATAGCTGGGCTCGATTTACTCAAGACTTAGGAGCGGGCTATAGTAATTTAACCGTTACTATTTCTGGTGGAAGTGGCGATGCCGATCTTTATATAAATTATGGTTCGGCGTCGAGTACGTCAACTTATTTGTGTAGACCTTATAAAAATGGCAACAGTGAAACGTGTTCGTTTGATAACCCACAGTCAGGTACATGGTACCTAGATTTAAGAGGGTACAGTAATGCAAGCGGAGTAACACTGAGTGTGTCTGCTAATTAAACATTGATACCAGGGGCCTAGTGCCCCTTTTTAATTTTATGGATACCAGTATTGCCAATTATAAGGAATACCAATGAAACCTTTTAAACTACTAAGTGCGCTGAGCTTATTTACTACAATGGGCGTTGTAGCACAAAGTGAAACAAACAAAGTGTGGGTAAGCATAGATTCAACTGCAGCGGAACATTATGAGTATACCCAGCATGGGTTAGTGCAAAGATTGCCCTTTGCACAGCGCTCAACAAGTGCGCTTGAAAATATAGATTTGGTGTATATACCAGCTGATCAGGTAAATAATCTAAGCGAATTTATGCACCACAATTATAATCGGTGCGGTGGGTTTGTGGCACATGATTCATGGCAAGAGGCGAGCAGTTACGCAACACAATTAGCCACGGCGCATACTATACAAAATACATTAGCATTTAGTTATTCTATTGATAACGAACAAACAGTACAAAATTTAATGTCATCAATTAGCACCGTTAACCTCGATAGTACTGTTAACTCTTTAACCAGTTTTAATAATCGTTATTACACCTCACAAACAGGGATAGATGCTGCAAATTGGTTAAAAACACATTGGCAACAAATAGCGCAAAGTCGCAGTGATATTAGCATTGCAACTTACCCGCATAATTGGGCGCAATCGTCGGTTATAGTGACAATTGAAGGCAATGAAAAAGCAGATGAAATCGTTATTATTGGTGGCCACCTTGATTCGATAAATCAGTCAAACCCAAGCAATGGACGTTCACCCGGTGCTGATGATAACGCCTCAGGCATTGCTGTGCTATCAGAGGCGCTGCGCGCGATTGTACAAACTAATTACAAACCACAGCGTACGATTCAAATTATGGCGTTTGCAGCGGAAGAAGTCGGCCTTAGAGGTTCAAGTGATATTGCAAGCAGCTACCAATCGCAGGGTAAAAATGTAGTGGGCATGGTGCAGTTTGATATGACAGGCAATAATGGCAGCCTTGAAGATATAGTCATGATGACTGATTATACTAACAATGCACAAAATCAGTTTTTAGCAGCGCTTTTAGATACCTACTTACCGCAATTAGATTATGGATTTGATCAGTGTGGTTATGGTTGTTCTGATCATGCGTCATGGTATCAGCAAGGGTTTGCAGCCTCTATGCCTTTTGAATCAAAAATGGGCGATATAAACCCGCTTATTCACACCCAAAACGATAACCAGTTTGATACTCAACATGCCAGTAAATTCGCCAAGTTGGCAGTAAGTTATGTTGCCGAAATGGCAAAAAATGCCGGCGATACTGCGCCTCCTACTAATAACCAATTAACCAATGGGCAAACACTTAGTGGGATCACAGGGGTTGCAAAAGAGCAGTTTATTTACACATTAGCTGTGCCACAAAGTGCGAGCAATTTAAATTTTATTACGACTGGCGGCACAGGCGATGCAGACTTATATGTACGCTACAATCAAGCACCTACGCTGAACGATTATGATTGTAAAAGCACTACCTCAAGTAGTAATGAACGTTGCGATATTAACCCCTCTAGTGAAGGAGTTTACTATGTGATGGTACACGCATGGAATGCGATAGAAAATGTATCCCTAACCGGAAGTTACAATGAAGGGGGGAGTATTGAGCCTATCAATCGGAGCATTACAAACATAAATGTTTCTGCTGGGAGCTGGCAGCGCTTTAGCCAAAGTTTAAATACGCAGTACGCATCATTAGATATAACAATGTCTGGTGGCAGTGGCGATGCTGATTTATATGTAAACTTTGGCACTCCTTCTAGTGATTCTGAGTACTTGTGCAGGCCATATAAAAATGGCAATAGCGAAACCTGTTCGTTTTCTGCGCCACAAACAGGTAATTGGTATATCGATTTAAAAGGGTATAGCAATGCCAGCAATGTCACGTTATCTATAAATGCACAATAACGTGTAAAGGGGTGTGAGCCCCTTTAAAAAATTCTAATTTCAATTGGCTTGCCCTTATAGCCAGGCTTACGTAAAATCTCGCTATTATTTTTTGTAAAGTGACTGGTATTATCAAACAGCTGTTTAGTGCAACCGGGCCGTTAGCGTTATCTTTAGATGGATACACGCCACGCCAACCTCAAATTGATATGGCCGTTGCCGTTAACGATGCATTAAAAAATAGCACGCAGTTAGTGGTTGAAGCGGGCACTGGTACAGGTAAAACGTTTGCCTATTTAGCGCCTGCCCTTAAATCTAAGGGTAAAACAATTATCTCAACGGGCTCTAAGGCCTTGCAAGAGCAGTTATACCACCGCGATTTACCTCAGCTAGTAAAAGCACTTAATGCATCTAAAAAAACCGCATTATTAAAAGGGCGCGCTAATTATCTGTGCACTTATAGGCTAAACCAACATGTAGCTCATGTGCCAACAGACGATCCTGATGTAATGCATCAACTTGCTATGGTTGCAAAATTTGCCAGTGAAACACACTCGGGTGATTTAGCTGATTGTATTGGTATTGAAGAAGACGCCAAGGTACTGCCCTATGTTAATTCGACAGCCGATAATTGTTTAGGCAAAGAGTGTCCAGACTTTCAATCATGTTATATACGCAAAGCGCGTTTAAATGCAGCCGAAGCGGATGTAGTGGTTATAAACCATCATTTATTTTTTGCTGATATGGCAGTAAAAGACTCCGGTTTTGCCGAACTTATGCCCACCGCCGACGCTTATATTTTTGACGAAGCACACCAGCTTAGCGAAATTGCCAGTGACTACTTTGGTGAAAGTATTAGCACTAAAAAGCTGGTGGATTTAATTAACGATTTACGCGCTATTTACCGTGCAGAAATTCCCGATATGCTGCAGCTTGGCAAAAGCCTTAATAAGCTAGAAACCAGTGTGGCTGATTTACGTTTACAGTTTGGTGTAGATGGTAGCCGAGGAGATTGGCGCGAAAAGCTCAGCGATAAATTAATTTGCGCAGCGCTGCATCGGGTGATTAGCGATTTAGACTTTGTTTATCAGGTATTAAAACTGTGCCTAGAGCGCAGTGATAAAATAGAGCATCCGTTTGAGCGTACATTAGCGTTTAAAGGTCAGTTAGAGCGTGTTTTTGATACCGCACAAACGGGCTTTAGCTATTGGTACGAAACCACGCGGCGCTATTTAACGGTTAATATTACGCCACTTAATGTCTCTGCTAAATTTGCTCAAATGATGAAAGACACCGGCGCAGGGTTTGTATTTACCTCAGCCACGTTATCGGTTGATAATAAGCTCGATCACTTTAATGCAAGCTTAGGTATTACTCCTGCGCAAAGTATGATGGTTGATAGTCCCTTTGATTACCCTAATCAGGCGCTTTTATGCTTGCCACGATATTTGCCTGAATCGCACGCAGAGAACATGCCTCATGCAATTATAAAATTAACCCTAGAGCTGATTAAATCGGCTAAAGGGCGTTGCTTTGTGCTGTTTACAAGTTACCGAATGATGCATTTGGTGGCTGAGGGGTTAACCACACAAATGGACTACCCAGTTTATATGCAAGGGCAAATGTCTAAGCGTATAATACTGGAAAAATTTACGCGCCATGGTAATGCGGTATTGTTAGGTACTGCCTCGTTCTGGGAAGGGGTTGATGTCCGTGGTAGCACGCTAAGCTGTGTTATTATCGACAAGTTACCTTTTGCAGCACCGGATGACCCATTACTGCAAGCCAAAATGCAAGATTGCCAAATGCAAGGCAAAGACCCGTTTGCTCATATACAGTTACCGCAAGCTGTTATTGCGCTCAAGCAGGGCGTGGGGCGTTTAATACGAGATAACAAAGATAAAGGCGTGCTGGTTATTTGCGACAACCGATTAGTAACGCGCCAATATGGCCAAGTATTTTTAAAAAGCTTACCGCCGATGCGTCGCACGCGAAGCTTAGAAGATGCAAACACATTTTTAAAACACATTAACTAGAGTACTAAAATGATTAAAAGTAATATTCTTGCCCTAGATGCCTCAACCGAAGCGTTATCTTTAGTTTTACACTTTGAGGGCCAAACATTTCATCATTTTGAAGAATGCCCACAGCAACATAGTCAAAAAATACTCCCTTTAGTTGATGAGCTTCTTAATAAAGCACAGTGTAAATTAAAAGACTTAGACGTTATTGGCTTTGGCCAAGGGCCAGGTAGCTTTACCGGTGTACGCATTAGTGTTGCTATTGCACAAGGGTTAGCTTATTCAGCCAATTTACCATTAGTGGGCGTATCAACCTTGGCAATTATGGCCCAGCAAGCGTACGAGCAAACGCAGGCACCAGTAGTGTATTCAGCTATAGATGCGCGTATGGGAGAAATTTATTTTGCCCAATACCAGGTAAATAATGCACGCATGGAGTTGGTAAATGAAGAGTGTGTTATAAAACCAGAGTTATTAAGCAAAGAGCATATAAACAGTGAAGAGTTACACGCGATTGCCGTTGGCACGGGATTTAAAAGTTACCCTGATGCACTTAAAAACGTTAGCAATATAACCATAAATACAGCCATTACTTTGCCAGATGCTCGCTATATGCTTAGCCATGTAGATACGGCCTTTTTAAAGGGCGAGGTTGTTAAAGCAAGCGATGCGCAACCTAAATATGTGCGCGATACAGTAACATGGAAAAAACTACCGGGTCGCGAATAAGCACAAGAGTTGCAAATTGAGTGTTTTTAAATCATAATTTTTAATATGTTTGTTGTTGGAAGTTATCTATGACTTTGCCAATTGGTGCTGGTTTTTTTACTGGGGATATTCCTGCAAAGGTTACCTCAACAAAAATTATACCCTCTAAACCACAAGGTTTAGCGGATGATAGCGCCAGTCAAAAAACAAACACAGATTATGTAAAAAGTAGTAAAGCGGGTGTAGAGCTTGCTAATCAATACTTTAGTCAAAGCACCAGTAACGCAAAGTATAGCCAAACTATTTATGACCAACCAAGCCCAACGGTGAGTAAAGCAATTTCAACATATACAGAATTTGCAAATTTAGAGCGTCGCGCCGAAGTACAAGATTTAATAGGCGTCGATATATACGCTTAGCCCCAGTAATAGTAAAAAATAAAAAGCCCGAACACAGGTTCGGGCTTTTTGCGTTAGCTTATAGCTACTGTTTAATAAAGCCAATTAGTTTATCGGCAATATCTGTATTATTTTGAGCACCGTTAAAGTGTTCACTGCCTTTACCGTAGGCAAATACTTGTACATCTACAGCGGTGTGTCCGCCTGTTGTCCAACCAGTAAAGCTGGCGTCACTAATAATACTTTTAATGGCTAAATTAAGCGCTGTTTCGCCCATTTTTTTCGCTTGTTCAAGTTTTACTTTATTAGCCGGTGTATATTCAATACCTGTGTTGGCGCGCCAAATAGGCTCTAGGTCATCAGCAGCGAGTAATTGCTTTGTTAGCTCAATGGCTGTTGCTTTAACACCTTTAATAACTTCTGTATCCCACTTATATTGTCCGTGCGCACCGAGGGTTAACCCACCAGTTGAATGATCTGCAGTAACCACTAATAAAGTATCAGGGTTTTTATCAATATAGGCTTTTGCTTTTTCAATCGACTGTGCAAAGTCATCCATTTCGGCCATGGCACAGGCTACATCGTTAGCATGTCCACACCAATCAATTTGGCTGCCTTCAATCATGACAAAAAAGCCGTCTTTATTTTGGCCGTCGAGTAAATCAAATGCTTTAGCTGTTAGTTGCGTTAAGTGGTTTGAATTAGCATCAAGTGCAAATGGCAGGCCCATTGGGGCGTATAAGCCAAGTGCCGGTACTTGTGTGATCTGACCAAGGTTTTTTATATCATCGCTATATTGATAACCAGCTGCTTTAAATTCATCAACGAGGTTACGGTCTTCTCTAATAAAATACTGCGTACCGCCCCCTAGCATTAAATCAACAGGGAGTTTACCGGCAATTTTGTTATCTATGTATTCATTAGCAATCGCATCGTAATTTCGACGTGATTCGTTATGTGTAGCAAAACTAGCTGGGGTGGCATGGTTAATTTGCGAGGTAGCCACTAATGCCGTTGTCATACCGCGTTCTTTTGCTATTTCTAACATGGTTTTAACAGGCTTTTTGTCTGTATCGACTGCAATAGCACCATTATAACTTTTATGGCCGCTACTCAGTGCGGTTGCACCTGCAGCACTGTCGGTAACATAAGTGTGATCGTCAGGGTAAGTACGCGCCATGCCTGTTAAAATAGTATCAAATACGGTTGTTTCAATCTGCTTGGTGGTTGGATCATCTTTAAAATAACGATAAGCGGTTGTATAGGCAGGACCCATCCCGTCACCAATCATATAAATTACATTTTTAGGTGCATCGCTTGCATAAACACTGGTAGATGCACATAAAAGCGCTAATAAGCTAAGTTGGTTTTTCATTTTAATCCCTATGAATGTGCTGTTTAAATAGCACCACAATTGTATATGGTTACGGCGTGTTGAATTTGCAGCATAAATACCAAACATGCGCTGCCCAAAAATTCTTTCTAAGGCGATTAAGTTTTTTGCTAGGTTGTTACTCAGCCCACAAGGTTACAAACCTCGTACCAGGATTTAACCGCCCGTAGATTGAACAAGTTTCAATCCACAAAGTTCAATACGCACTCGTATAATAATGAAATGAAGTAAGAATAAAAAGCAAAGTATATAAACAGGTTTGGCTAATTGTCACTAAAACTATACAGCCATTTTTTTAGGTTATGTTAATTATAGTGTACTGAATATAGTGGTATACATTACTTACCTGAAGAGTATTTAAGCTCTGTTTGTAATTATTTATTGAATTAATGAAACTTGAGATAGTTTAAGTTATTGAAATTAAATGTATAATTGAAGTTCTAAAGTTAACCTTACAATTCAAGTGGTCTTTATAAGTATAAAAAATATAAAAACTTTTGGTATTAGAGGTCTGACAACTAGTATGTTATAAATAATGTCGCACGTTAAAAAGAGGTGTCTGTTGCAGCCATTTGAAATAAAAACAAGAAATATAACATTGCGAGGCTTACAAAAAGGCACTGGCGATGAGCTGGTTATAGCCTTGCATGGGTGGCTAGATAACAGTAATAGTTTTACACCTATGTTGGATCAGGTTAATCCGCAGCATACTTGGTATTGTGTTGACTTTGTTGGGCATGGGCTATCTGATTGGCGTGCACAGGACGCTCATTATTATTTTGTTGATTATATTGACGATGTGTACCAACTTATAAAGAGCTTAGGGGCAAAAAAGGTACATTTAGTCGGCCATTCAATGGGCGCAATGGTGGCTGGTTTATTTGCTAGTTGTTTTAGTGAGTATGTGCATTCAGTTACCTTTATTGAAGGGATTGGCTGTGTTACAACCCCCAGTGATGAAGTATGTGAGCAATTAAAAGGGGCGATACTGAACAGAGAGCGCGCCTACAATAAAAAAAAGCGCGTTTATAAATCGCAATCAGCGATTATCGATGCGCGTGCAAATACAACAGATTTAAATAACGAACTGATCACCTTATTGATGAGTCGTAATATTAAGCAAAGTGAACTAGGGTATGAGTTAACAACAGACCCTAAGCTTAAAAATCACTCAGGTTTTAGGTTTGATGAAGCGCAATGTATTGGTGCAATAAAACAATTAATTGCACCAAGCCAATTAATTTTAGGTAACCAAGGTTATTCGTTTGTAAAACAAAATTTGGCCAAGTATATTAGCTATTACAACAACTTGAAGGTAATTAATGTAGATGGCGGGCATCATTGCCATATGCAAAGCAGTGGGTTATGTTTTGAGCATATTCAAGCCTTTATGCTGCAAAATGGTGCATGTTAATTGTAAATTAGCGCCAAATGTGGGATTATTCCTGCATTAGAGTATTTGCTCAATTGTTAAAGTGCCTTACTTAGATTAAGGTTAATAAAAATATAATTATAAACAGGGGCTAAGAGTGGAAAAAATCTGGCTTAAGCGCTACCCAGAAGGTATGCCTGAAACAATCGATCCTGAGCATTACAACTCGTTACTCGAAGTGTTCGAAAAAAGTTTTACCGATTACAAAGATTTACCTGCATTTACGAATATGGGTAAAACATTATCGTATGATGAAATAGATACAGCGACACAACGTGTTGCCTCGTATATTCAAAATGATTTAGGTCTTAAAAAAGGCGACAAAGTTGCCGTAATGATGCCTAACTTATTACAAACGCCTATCGCTATTTTAGGTATTTTACGTGCAGGGTGTGTGGTGGTTAACGTAAACCCACTTTACACAGTACGAGAGCTTGAGCATCAGTTAAAAGACTCTGACGCGTCAGCTATTTTTATATTGGCTAACTTTGCAGACACGCTTGAAAAAGCACTTGCAAAAACGGATGTAAAACACATTGTTGTTACCCAAGTGGGCGACATGGTGGGTGGTATTAAAAAGCATATCGTTAATTTTGTGGTTAAATACATAAAAAAAATGGTACCCAGCTACAGCCTACCAAATACAATTAAGTTTTCAGATGTGTTAGCAGGTGACCCTGCAAAGTATACGCGTCCAGAAATGAGCTTATCTGATCTGGCTTTTTTACAATACACAGGTGGTACAACCGGCGTATCTAAAGGGGCGATGTTAAGTCATGGCAACATGGTTGGTAACCTTGAGCAAGTATCGGGCTGTTTAGATAAAGTATTAGACCGTGGTACTGAAGTTGTTGTAACTGCATTACCGCTTTATCATATATTTGCGTTAACGGCTAACTGCTTAACGTTTATGAAATACGGTGGTTTGAATGTATTAATTACAAACCCACGTGACATGCCGGCTTTTGTTAAAGAGCTTAATCAGCATAAATTTACTGCTATTACCGGTGTAAATACCCTGTTTAACGGGTTACTCAATACACCAGGGTTTGCAGAGCTTGATTTTAGTCATTTAAAAATGTCATTAGGTGGCGGTATGGCGGTACAACGTCCTGTAGCTGAAAAATGGCAAAAAGTGACTAATTCTAAATTGATGGAAGGTTACGGTTTAACTGAGTGTGCACCGCTTGTAACTGTAAGCCCGTACGATTTAGAAGCTTATAATGGCTCTATTGGTTTACCTGCTCCTAATACCGAAATTAAGCTAATGCTTGAAAACGGAGAAGAAGCGGCAAAAGGTGAACCCGGTGAGCTATGGGTTAAAGGCCCACAAGTTATGCTAGGTTACTATAACCGCCCAGATGCAACTGCAGAATGTTTGCAAGATGGCTGGTTTGCTACCGGCGATATTGCCACATACGACGATGAAGGTTTCTTCTATATTGTTGACCGCAAAAAAGACATGATCATTGTATCGGGCTTTAATGTGTTCCCAAATGAGATAGAAGAAGTGGTTGCCATGCACGACGGCGTACTAGAAGTCGCGGCCATTGGTATTCCGCACGATGTAAGTGGTGAACAAGTTAAAGTTTTTGTTGTTAAAAAAGACCCTTCTTTAACTGAAAAAGATATAATAAATCACTGTCGTGATAATTTAACTAATTATAAGGTGCCTAAACTCGTTGAGTTTAAGGATGAGTTACCTAAAACAAATGTAGGTAAAATTCTCAGAAGAGCCCTAAAAGATTAGTAAACTATAAAAAAGCCGGCATTAGCCGGCTTTTTTATTGTAGGAGATTAAGTGCAATACCAATTGATCGAAACACAAAATCAACTCAACACCTTTGTTGAGCAAATAAAAAACAAGCCTATTTTAGCCATAGACACAGAGTTTATGCGCCGCCGTACTTTGTACCCTGAAGTTGCACTTATTCAAGTATATGATGGTGAGCATCTCGCCCTTATAGATCCACTTGCTGAACTCTCGTTATTTGAATTTTGGCAAATATTACAAGATCCATCAGTACTGAAAGTGTTGCATTCACCCTCAGAAGATATTGAAGTATTTCAAAAATATGCAGGCTTTGTACCCGCTCCATTGTTTGATACACAATTTGCTCTTCAGCTTTTAGGCGAAGGCAACTGTATGGGCTTTGCGCTAATGGTAAAAGAGCTATTAGGCATAGAAATAGACAAAAGTGAATCGCGAACTAATTGGCTACAGCGCCCATTAACTAAAAAGCAGCTCGATTATGCAGCCGCTGATACGTTTCATTTACTGCCTTGTTTTGAACTAATAATTGAGCGTATAAATAAAGCTGAGTTATTTGATATTGTAATAAATGAGAGCGAGTTAATTGCAAATAAACGCGCCTTTCAAACCCCAGATGAGCTGCTTTACAAAGATATAAAAAACGCATGGCAACTAAAACCACACGAGCTCGCGGTATTAAAAGAATTAGCTGTATGGCGTCGTAATAAAGCTATTCGTAAAAATTTAGCGCTTAACTTTGTGCTTAAAGAGCACAACATGACGGAAATTGCTAAACGTGGGCCCTCGAGCTTAAATACGCTAAGACAAATTCCGGGTGTTGAGTCAATGGAAGTAAACCGCTCTGGGGTCGAAATACTAAAGTGTATTGAAAAAGCCAAGGCACTTGCGGTTGATGAGCATCCGCCTGTGCTTAAACGTTTAATTGATTTTCCGGCTTATAAAAAAGTCGCTAAAGATATTAAGCAAAAAATCACGAAAGTGGCAAAAGAGCAGGGTATACCAGAGGATGTAATGGCCTCTAAAAAGCAAATTAATCAGCTTATTAGCTGGAATTGGAAACTCACCGATGAGCAAAAGGTAAATCATATTAAACCTGATTTACTTAATTCTTGGCGCTACAGTTTTGTTAAAGAGGCACTTAAAGAGTGGGATAATTAAACTCACTTTTTAAGCTAACAGGCTATGTTATACCAATTCGCAATAATATTTAATCATTTTTAGGGACTAAACGTGTCGCTATCTGCGTTAAAAAATTCTCATTTAGAACAACTAAATAGCGATTTTTTTGCCTTGCTATCAACACGTTTTTTCATCCTCAAAATAGATCACTTAATTATGCGAATTGGTATTAAAAATCGGGCGCTACGCTGAATGTTAAACGCTTATGTGTAATGGGGTGATCTAGCGCCAAATATTCGGCATGTAAGTGTAACCTGTTGGCTTTTTTACCGTAATGTGTGTCACCAATAATAGGCATATTCAGCCCTAGGTGATGAGCGCAGTGTACCCTTAACTGGTGAGTGCGTCCTGTTTTAGGGTAGAGCTGTAGACGTGTAATATTGTTTTTACGTTCAAGTACCTGCCACGTAGTAAGTGCGGGTTTGCCGTTTTTATAACAAACAAGCTGGCGTGGCTTATCGTCAAAATCAAGTCGCAATGGAAGCTCTATCTTGCCACTGTCCTTAGGCACAATACCATCAACCAGCGCAATGTAACGTTTATCAATAGTGCGGGCAATAAATTGCTTTTGTAGTGCTTTGTGGGCTCGTTTATTGAGCGCCACCACTAATAAACCTGATGTAGACATATCTAGTCTGTGCACAATTAACGGGCCTGTAGCGTGCGGAAATTGCGTTTGAATACGTAGATACACAGAATCTTCAATATTGACACCTGGTACAGATAAAAACTCGCTGGGCTTATTTACAATAACAATATCATCGTCTTGATAGACTATCGGCAGCGTTTTACCTTCAGCAGGGTTAACGAGTAGCGGGTTATTTTCTATGCTGAGGCCTTTTAACATGTGCGATAAAATAGGTTGGCACTTACTGTAGCAAGAAGGGTAATAGTTTTTATGTTGGCGTATTGCCGATTTAGGTGCGGCCCCCCACCAAAACTCAGCCATAGCCACTGGCTTTAAATTATTAAGATATGCGTATTGTAATAGCTTGGGCGCAGCGCAATCTCCCGCACCTGATGGCGGAGTATGCTCTGGCAATGCTGCAAATATGGCATTGAGATCTTTAACTTCATGCTCTGCATTTAAAAACTGGTACTGTGCAAACACTCGCTTTTGTAGGTTTTTAGATAAAACTTTACGGCGCTTTTTTAACTGTTTTATTTCGTCGTGTAGGGCATTAAGCGCCTGCTGTTGCTGAGTTATTTTGTCGTGCCAGTGATCTTTTATGCTTTGATAGTGTTTTTTATCTTCTATGCTTTGTTTGGCCAGTTCATTCAAGCTTGCTTGTTGCTCAGGCGTTATTGCTTGGCTGTGCTCAATTACAAGTGCACTGCGCGCTTTTTTACGTGTTTTTCTATTGGCTTGCATTACGCTTTGTTGAGCGTGTAACTGCTGATCAAACGCGGCTTTATCGGCATTTAATGACGCTGTTAATTTATTCAATGTACTTGCATTTTCTAGGGCATGTATTTGCGCATTTATCTCGTTAATTATTTTACTTTCTTTTAAATAACCTACATCTTCCAGTGCCATTGTAGATACATTAGGCACGCATTTTATATCGGTATTTAAATTTTCGAGCTGGCCTGAATACGCCGCTAAAAAGCCAAGTTGTTGTTGCTGGTTTTGTACAACCAGTACACCAAACATTTTGCCATCATTCGTTGCTGTATTACTGCTGTCATTGTCGTTATACGGTAAATGCGTTTCAAGTTGCTGCTGCAATTGTGTTGCGGCTAAAACAGATAACGGATGAGGCTGGTAGTAAAACGGAAACGTAAATTTATCTGGAAGCGGTATAGAATCTACAGAGCAATCAAATAAAGTAAAACAAGAAGCGTGATTTAACATAGCAAAGTAATAGCAGGCATAAAGCAAAGTAATAGGTCCATAATAACATATTCACTTAAGGGGTACTTGCTTAATCCTCTGCGGTTACTAAACCGCGCTCAGCTAAAAAGCGTACTAATAATAGTGTTAGGTTTTCTCTGCGTGCATTATTTGGCCATACCGCGTAATAACCAAGCGGCTTAAGTTGCCAGTTAGGTAAAATGTGAATGAACTCTTCTCGTGCTAATTGTTTTTTTACTAGGTTTTCGGGCAATATGCCAAGACCCAAGTTTTCAGATACAAAGTGACTTATTGCAAGCGCACTATTTACATTTACGCGCGACTTTTCACAAATACACACCACTTCGCCATTTGGAGAGGTAAAATCTACAGTGCTGCCGTGCATACTAAAATGAACCCAATCCCACTGTTTTAAATCGTTTGGGTGCGTAGGGGGTTGATGTTTACTCGCGTACTTACTTGAGGCAACTAAAAAGCGTTTACTCTCTCCAATTTTACGCGCCATGAGTGAGCTGTCTTCTAGCCAGCCAACTCGAATACTTAAATCGAGTCCTTCATCCATTATATTTATTACTTGGTCTGTGTAATTAAGAGACAAGTTCACTTTTGGGTAGGTTTGCACAAATTCTGCTATCGCGGCTGAAATTTCGGAGCTTGCTAAAAAGGCGGGCAGCGATATTTTTAAAGACCCTATAGGCTCATCACCCACAGAGTTAATTTCGTTCAAACCTGCCTCTGCGTGTTTTGTTAAGTTTTCTACGTGGGCGTAAAATTTTTCACCTTCAGGGGTAAGCGACAATTTACGGGTTGTTCTATGTAATAAAGTGACGCCTAAAAACTGTTCTAAGTCAGAAACACTATGGCTAACACGTGAAGGTGCTATGCCAAGCTCCTTAGCTGCAATACGAAATGAACCGCCAGCAACCACTTTGGCAAAAATAGCCATGTGTCGTAAATAGTTAATCATTGTTCTGAAAGTCGGAATTGTATTGTGCCGTTATTGTATCTATTCGCTTGTGAATCGAAAAGTTATATTAGCTGCGAATTCAACATTAGCCTTACAGCCCAATAATTTGGTTGTTAAAAAAAACAGGAATAACAATGAACACATTACAAAAAACTATGGTTGCCGCAATTGCTTTAGCGTGTACCACACCTACTTTAGCTAGTGCAGAGGGGTTTTATGGAACTGCACATGTAGGCTATAGTTCGCAAGCAAATGACTCTCAAGCCATTGGTAACAATATTGCCGTAGATAGTGATTTTCCATCTGAATTTGATGCCGGTGAGGGCAGTGTAGGCAGTATTGGTTTAGGTTATCAGTTCAATCCTCAATTTAGAGTAGAGGCGCGTATTAGCTATCATGATACTGACTATAGCGATACAAAAGTTGGCGTGGGTGCACGCGAAGGTGAGCAGTATGTATTAAAGGGGGATTTAAAAACCACCACTTATACAATTGAAGGCTTTTACGATTTTGATAACAGCACCGCGTTTACGCCTTATATTAAAGCGGGTTTGGGGCTTGCCGATAACAGCTATTCTGCAAAATTAGGTGGTGCAGGCATTAGCGCCTTTGACGCATTCGATGGAAATGTTGATGGCTATTACGATGCGTATGCTGATGACGATTCAACCGAATTTACATGGAATATTGGCGCAGGGGTTAACTATCAAATAGCTAAAACTATGTCGTTATACACTGAGTATCAATACATTGAATTTGGTGATGTGCAAACGGGGCAAGATGCATTTACTGATGGCTTTAAAATTGACAGTGCAGCAAGCCATGAGTTTTTACTTGGTTTACGTGTAAACTTCTAAATTTAAAACACAACACAATGCACCACATACGTGTAGTGAGTGTGCAAAGCAAAAAGCGGCATTTAAAATGCCGCTTTTAGTTGTGCTACTTTTTTTCTTCGTCAGGTAATGTCACGTTGAGCTCAAGTACCGCTAAATCATCTTCGTTTTGGTCAAACTGTACCTGCACTGCATCAGTGTTTACATTTACGTACTTACGGATCACATCTAAAATATCTTGTTTTAATTGTGGTAAGTAATCCGGTGTTCCGCGTTGCGAACGCTCGTGCGCGACAATGATCTGCAATCGCTCTTTTGCTAATGACGCGCTATTTTTCTTTTCTGAGCGGAAGTAGTCAAGTAAAGACACATTAACCTCCAAAAATCCGTTTAAATAAGCCTTTTTTCTCAACATCTAAGAAGCGAAAATCGACTGTTTCACCGAGTAAGCGATTGATTGCATCAGCGTATGCTTGCCCTGCATCTGAATCACCATCAAGTATTACTGGCTGGCCTGAATTAGACGCACTCAATACCGCTTGCGACTCAGGAATAACACCAAGTAAAGGAATCGACAGAATATCTTTAACATCTTCTACCGATAACATTTCACCTTTTTCAACTCGCTCAGGGTTGTAGCGTGTTAATAATAGGTGTTCTTTAATATTTTCTAGGCCTTCTTCAGCACGTTTCGATTTGCTGTGTAAAATACCTAAAATTCTGTCTGAATCTCGAACCGAAGATACTTCAGGGTTTGTTGTTACAATTGCTTCATCAGCAAAGTACATCGCCATCATTGCGCCTGCTTCAATACCTGCAGGTGAATCACACACAATGTAGTCAAAGTCTTCTTTTAGTTCGTTTAAAACGCGCTCTACGCCTTCACGGGTAAGGGCGTCTTTATCACGTGTTTGTGATGCGGGTAGTAAAAATAATTTTTCAACGCGTTTATCTTTAATAAGCGCTTGATTTAGGTTGGCTTCGCCGTTTATTACGTTTACAAAATCGTATACTACGCGGCGCTCACACCCCATAATTAAATCTAGATTACGTAAGCCAATATCAAAATCGATAATAACTGTTTTATAGCCTTTTAAAGCTAAACCGGTGCCTATTGCAGCACTTGATGTTGTTTTACCAACACCGCCTTTACCAGAGGTAACGACAATTACTTTTGCCATGAGATTTATCCTTTAACCAAAGCTGAAATTTCTAATGATTCGTTTTTTTGTTGTATTTGTACTGCATTGCCCCAGTGCTCACCTTGTAATGAGTCGCTGATCCAGTAATTGCCATCAATTGAAACCAATTCGGCTTCGAGCTTTTGGCAATAAATGCAGGCGTCTTTAATCCCTTTTGCACCTGCAATAGCACGACCGCGTAAGGTGCCATAAATATGCACATTACCATCGGCTATTACTTCTGCACCATGGCTAACTGCACCAAGTACAATTAAGTCTCTGTCTTTTGCATAAACTTGCTGCCCTGAGCGTACCGTGCCATTAATTACTTGCGCAGGTAGGTACACGTTTTTTTCAACAATAGAGGTATTTGGCGCCTCTTGTTTAACGGGTGCACTTTTAGCATCTTGCGAGTAATTTAGTACAGAAAGGCCAGCGGCTTTAGCTTGCGTGTGTTGCTCATCTGAGCCATTACAAACACCCACAGCATTAAAGCTCATACGCTCAATGAGAGATTTTAAATGTACAAAATCAAGTGAGCTGTTTTTAATTTCTTCTAAATTAACAACAATAGGCGCTCCTTCAAAAAAACGGGGAGCTTGGGCTATTTTTACATACAACTGTTCTGCTAGAAGGGCGATATCAGTGCTATAAAGATGCAATACTGACAACGTGAAAAGGTTCCCTTTTAGCTCAAAAATTTGTTCCGACATACACGCTCAATTGATTTGTCTGATTAGAAATTAATTTTAGATAAACGTAGGCTGAATAAGGCCTTTAATGAAATTTCTAATCTAATTTTTCTAACTTATTATTACTCTCATGTTATAGTGTGCGGCAATGTTAAGCAAGATTAAATAGGGCCATTATGCTCACTGCGGTATATAAAAGTAAGAAAAAAGCGGATACCTTCTTATTTGTTGAAAAAAGAGATGATTTTAGTAAAGTGCCTGAACCTTTACTGACTATGTTTGGTCAACCTATTTATGTAATGATTATCAATTTAGCAAAGCGTGATCATTTAGGCGGTGCCGACCTTGAAACAGTAAAAGCAGCCTTAGCTGACCCAGACAAGGGTTACTATTTGCAAATTCCACCGCCGGAAGAAAATTTACTTAGCCAATTACGAAAAGAAAACGGAGTTGATAGTGATTAAAAAGTTAGCCGTAATTTTATGCTCAGTGTGTTTAAGTGGCTCTGTAGTTGCTAAAACGCAGGCCGAATTTCAAACTTATTTAAGTGACTTAAAACAAGAGGCCATTGCTAAAGGGTACGATAGCAAATTAATAGACGATGCATTTGCGACTGCCTCATACAAAGAAAAAGTTGTATCGGCTGATAAAAACCAGCCAGAGGTTAAAGAAACCCTCGAAACCTACTTACCAAAACGTGTACCCCAGTGGAAAATTGATCGTGCACGTAAACTCTATGCAGAAAATAAAGATGTACTTGAACAAGTTGCAAAAGAGTTTGGCGTACAAGCACGCTTTATAGTGGCATTATGGGGCCTTGAAAGTAACTTTGGCACAATACAAGGTGGCCATAATGTTATTTCATCGCTAGTGACGCTTGCCTTTGATGGTCGTCGTGAAGCACTTTATAAGCGCCAGCTTTGGGCAGCATTAGATATTTTAAAGTCAGGCCATATTACGCTTGATAAATTTAAAGGCTCTTGGGCTGGAGCAATGGGGCAAACTCAGTTTATGCCTACCTCATTTAACGCCTACGCGGTTGATTACAATAACGACGGCCGTAAAGATATTTGGACCACCAAAGAAGATGCATTTGCATCGATTGCCAATTATTTAAAACAAGAAGGTTGGAATGACTCACTAACTTGGGGTCGCCAGGTAAAATTACCTGAAAATTTTGACAGTAAATACGTGCTAAAACGCGGCACTAAAACACGTAAGCAATGGTTAGAATATTGGAACGACTCAGAGCGCTCGCTTGCAGATTGGCAAGCACTGGGTGTACGCAAAGCTGACGGGTCTGACTTACCTAATGTTGATGTACGCGCTGCACTGGTAATGCCTGATGACTTTAATGGGCGTATGTACTTAGCGTATGATAACTACAAAGTGTTTATGCACTGGAACCGCTCATATTACTTTGCCACCAGCGTGGGCTATCTATCAGATAGAATTGGTTATCCAAAAATATAATTTATACGCTGTTGTGTGATAAAAAAAAGCCGCTAAGCGGCTTTTTTTATTTGTTTAATCATGTTCTTTTTTAAATATTTTATCTTTTAAATCGATAACCTTGCCAATTCCTGAACCAAGCTTCATTAGCTTATTAAGCTGCTCTGGGCTTAAGCGTTGTAACTCTGAAGACCACTTAGTAACCGTTTCGAGTAGGTTGTGGATTTCGCCCATTTGCTTTTGTGCATAGCGCTCTTCTTCGTTGTTTGCTTCGTCTAAAAGGTTATCACGCAGCAAACTTAGGGTAGGGTCTATTTCACGCTTTTTACGCTCTTCAAATACGCGATTAGCCATATCCCAAATTTCACCCGCTGGGGCGTAGTATTCTTTACGATCACCAGGGATATGATGCACTTTAATTAATTGCCATGACTGGAGCTCTTTAATTCCCATGCTTACATTGCCACGCGAGATACTTAGCGCATCGGCAATCTCATTTGCGGTCATGGGCTCTTTGGTGATGATCAGTAAACCGCACATTTGGCCAATCGTACGATTGAAACCCCAACGGCTGCCCATTTCACCACAGTGCATAACAAAGGCTAAGTTTTTTTCAGATAGACTCATAGCTTTTTAAGTTTCAGTAAATTCAGAAAGTAATGCTAGCACGCTTATAAATTATAGCAACGTTTAGCCTGGTATCTTTTGTAGAGTATTAAATCAAGATTAGGTTTAATTTACTCCTACTTTTAGTAGGAGTAAATTAATTGCTTAGGCAGGGTTAAAGTGTGTAGCTAAAGCTGAGCTTAGCATTACGCTCTTCGCCTGGCATACCACCTAAAAACATGGCTTTAGAGTAGTACTTTTTATTAAACAAATTGTTTAAATTAAGCTGCATGTGCCACTTATCTGTGGTGTACGAAACTGCTGCGTCGTACACCGTGTAGCTTGGTACATAGCCATCAGGAATACTAAACGAGCTAGAGTTTGTGCTTCTGTTATCAACAAAAGTAATACCGCCACTTATATTAACAGCCTCAGGTAGGTTAAACATATCGGCGTAGTAGGTAACCCACGTACTTGCCGTTACATACGGTACGCCTTTTTGGCGTGTATCGTAACTGCTGCTATTTGGATTAGATTTATCGCGGGCATCTTGGTATACGCCGTTTACATTTACTTTCCATTGCTCGTTTAAGTGCGCATTTAAATCGAGTTCAACGCCTTTGGTTTGCTCTTCACCATCGTAGTAGCTCTCTACTACATCAGGTCCAGACACACCGGCTTCATACAGTGGGTTTGTATATTCAAGGTTTGTACGCGCGCTTTCAAATACCACCAGTGATGCTAAAAGCTGATCATCAAATGCTTTAAATCTAAAGCCTAAATCGTTACTGATAGACTCAGAGTCTTCACGGTCAGCCTCCGTACCTGCTACTGAGCCTAATACACTGTAGGCAGTACGGCCTTTAGCGTGGTTAATAAACACGGAAAAGTTTTCAGTAGGCTGATACGTTGCGCCTAAGTTATAAGTTAAGCCACTGTCTGATGTGTTTGCTTCAGGCGTTGGCTCAGCGCGGCTTGAGCTATAACGCTCATCTACACCATAGTGCTCATATGTTTGCTTAATGCGATTATAAGCAACACCAACTCGAGTTGTAAGCTGCTCAGTAATATAGCCTACGTGCTGAATACCTAAGCCCCACGCTTGTACTTTTTTATTGTAGTCACTGGTTTTTAGCGGGTCGTAGTCATCAAAACTGCCTGTTGGCCAATTTGGCGAGCGCATGTCATAAATGTATGGAAGCGTGCCTTGGTAAAGTACATTTCCTTCGCTGTCGTAAATAACTTTGTCTGCGTCGTAAATAGAATACTGTTTAAAGCGAATGTCTCTGTCTTCGTAGTTTGCATTAACCAGTAATTCGTTATCCACGTCGCCTAACATAAAGTCATAGCGTAAATCTAAGAAATACTGCCATGACTTTTCATCAGCTTCTACTTGGCGGTATTCTTGGCGTCGCGCTGCAAACGGGTAAAGCACACCGTCTTCAACTAACGGGGCACGCGGGTCGTTATTTATAATGCCATCGCGTGTTGAATACACGTAATTAAACGCGCCAGTTTGACGAGCAAAGCTTGATGTGTAGTTACGGTACTGTAACTGCTGATTTAAAAATAAATCATCTGTAATAAAGTAATTATGGGTTAGCTTAAAGCGAAGCTCTTCACCTTCATTATCATCCGCCATAGGAGAGATAATACCGTTAGTACCAAAATCGTACGGGGTAAGGCCATCGGTTGATGAAAGCGAATCTGCCAATTGTGTTTGTTGAGCCGCAGTTAATTGAACACCATTACCAGATGGGTCATTTACTAAATCTGCGCCAGTTACTTCACCTGCAGCTAAACCATTGGCGGTTTCTGCATTATAAATTCGAATAGGGTGGCCAATAGAATCTACTGCAATTGAGTCTTTAATATAGGCAGCAGAGAGCATGATATCTTGCTTGTCACTTAGTATGTATTTAAGCGAGGTATAAATTTCGTCGCGGTCTTCTTTTAAATCACGAAAGCCATCGCTTGAGGCCGTTTTAGCCATTACGCGATACGCTAGGTCATCGGTAATCGCATTGGTGCTATCAAAGGCAAGTGAATAACTATCCCATTGGCCAAGTTCGGCAGATATTTTATGTTTTTCTTCAAACTCAGGCTTTTTTTCAATCAGATTTATAACACCACCAGCACTGCCTATACCATATAAACCGGTAGCAGGGCCTTTAAGTACTTCAACCGACTCAACATTAGTGAGTGAACGAGTTGGGTTAAATGTATTACCTAAGCCTGCACCGCCATACATACCATCGTAAGTGTAATTAGCATCAAGACCACGAATGACTAAATTGTCGCCTATACCGTAGTTATTACCAGCTTGAGTTAAACCACTTACATTACGTACAAGCTCTTGTAGGCTGTCTACACCTTGTGACTCTATAAGTTCACGGTCAATAATAACAACCGGTGCCGGTGTTTCCATTAACGACATGTCTGATTTAGTTGCAAGGCCTGAGCTCATAACAACTTGGTTTTGCTTTTCGTAAACGCTGATGCGCTCAATGTCTTTTTCAGCCGTTGTTGCAGCAACCGCTAATGATGCGTTTAAACACGCAAGTGTAACAAGAGAGTATTTGAACTTTTTCATATTGATAATTATTCGCATTCCATAAAGTGTGCGAATAGTAATAGTTATTATTCGTTAAGTGAATAAAAAATTCTAAAAAAGTGAAATTAATTGCGTAGTAGGTGAGTTGTTGTTCTAAAAAGTAAATTTAAGGTTAAATTAATGCGGTAAATAAAAAAGCATGAAAGTGTAAGCTTTCATGCTTTTGTAAAATAATACATTAATTAGTGACTATTTTTTATAAACAACGCCTGCTTTCATAACAAAAGGAATGCGCTCAAGCACAGAGATATTTTTAAGTGGATTACCTTTTACGGCAATAATGTCGGCTGCAAACCCTGATTTTAGCTGACCCAGTTTATTATCCATTTTTAATAGCTTTGCACTGTTAATGGTGGCAGCTTGTATTGCTTGTAGTTCGCTCATGCCAAATTTAACCATACGGCTAAATTGTTTGGCGTTATCGCCATGAGGGTAAATAGCAGCATCGGTACCAAATACCATATTTACACCTGCTTTTACTGCGCGGTTAAAGCTGTCGCGTTGCTTTTTAGACACTTGACGTTCTTTATTGAGGTTTTCTTCATCTACCCCATTTTGCTCACCAAAGCTCAGTGTGTATTCTGTATTATAAATGTCCATTGATAACCACGTGCCATGTTTTTTAGCAAGTGCGATGGCTTCATCATCTAAAAAGCTGGCATGTTCAATACTATCTACGCCGGCTTTTATAGCTGTTTTAATACCACTTGTGCCATGTGCGTGAGCGGCTACAGGTAAATCACGCATGTGGGCTTCATCTACAATGGCTTTCATTTCTTCAAATGAATACTGCTGTACACCCACTTTTGTCCCTTTAGAAAAAACGCCCCCTGTGGCGCAAAACTTAATGGCATTAGCGCCATACTTTATGTTTTCTCGTACTTTTACACGTGCAGCCCATGGACCATCGGCTACCCCTGTTGAAGTGTATTTTAGCTCTGGTGGTAAACGGTTATTATCGCAATGTCCGCCTGTGATCCCAAGCGAAGGGCCAGCTGCCCAAATACGCGGGCCTACAATATCTCCGGCGTTAATACCATCACGCACTGCAATCACGCTATAGCCCTCGGCCCCTACATTTCTGAGGGTAGTAAAACCAGCAAGCAATGTTTTTTTAGCAAAGTGCGCGGCTTTAATGGCCATGCGCGGTACCGACTGACTTAAACGCTCACTTCGAGATACCGTAGGGTCGCTGGTCAAATGTACATGCATATCCATAAGGCCCGGCATTAAAGTGAGCTCGGGTAAATCAATATGCTGATCGTTTTTGCTCATGCTCGGCTTTTTGTTTTGTGCAACGTTAGTGATCACCCCATTATCAATGGTGATCAGCGGCGATTGAATAACCTCGCCTGTTTGAACATCTACCATGGCTTTAGCAGATATATAAGTAAGGGCTTGCGCGTTAAAGCTTCCTAAACACATAAGTGCAACGGAGGCGCTGAGTAGCTTTTTTTTCATTGTTTTTTCTTCTGGTGGCGGTTTAATTAATTGAAATGTAACAACCTAATATAAAAGTGTAAATATAATAGGTTAATCGCCACTTATCGTAATTTCTTTATTAACGCAGGTTAAATGCGCATAATCGACTGACGATACTAAAAAGGATTACCATGAAATCAATTAAATTGGCCTTAGTTGCCAGTGGCGTTATGTTTGCTTTAAGTGGCTGTATGAACACACAAACCAGTAATAACACTGGCAATAGTGCACAGCTAAACACGTCAAACGCACCTGCGGCTATTGTTTCAGAGCTCTCTTATGAGCAGCAATTAGATGTACTTGTAGCACAGTACTACAACGAGTTACTCAGCTTTAAACCTATTAATGCAACTTATAGTGGGCGCAGTGAATTTAATGATAAGTTTACCCCCGCTATTACCCAAAAGAATAGGGCAAAAAAAGCCGCGTTTTATAAAAAGTATCAACAACGTTTAACACTTATTGATAAGGCGCAGTTAACAGGGCAAGCGTTACTCAGCTATGAAATATTACAAAGAGATTTAGCACTTAATTTAGAGGGAATGCAATTTCCAAGCTATATGCTGCCTATTAACCAAATGGCGGGAGCGCATAATACCTTTGCAGGTTTTGGCTCGGGGCAAAGTGCGCAGCCATTTAATACCGTAGAAGATTACAATAATTTTATAAAACGAAGCGAAGGCTTTATTTCCTGGCTCAGCAGTGTAGAGCGCGCGATGGCGAAGGGGATTAAAGCGGGCATTACCTTACCAAAACCATTAGCTAAAAAGCTTCAGCCACAATTTGCCGCGCATGTGGTTAAAAATGCTGAGGATTCGTTATTTTGGGGGCCAATTAAAAACTTACCAGCCTCATTTACCGCACAGCAAAAGCAGCAAATAACGGCGCAATATAAAGCACTTATTATGCAGCAATTAGTGCCTGCATATAAAAGTATGAGCGACTTTTTAGCCAATCAATACATTCCTCAAAGCCGAGAAACGGTGGGCTATAGCGACTTGCCTAATGGTAAAGCTTGGTATGAATATCAAATTAAAAAAAATACCACGTTGAGCCTTTCTGCAGATGAAATACATGAGATTGGTTTAAGTGAAGTTTCGCGTATTTTAAGTCAGATGAAAAAAGTAAAACACGAAGTAGGTTTTAACGGCACTTTGGATGAATTTTTTCAGCACTTACGTGATTCGGACCAATTTTATTACGATACGCCAGAGGCATTAATTGCAGCGTATGAAGATATAAAACAAAAAATAGATGCGCGCGTCCCTTTACTGTTCGATGTTTCGCCTAAAGCCCCTTATGTTGTAAAAGCGGTTGAACCTTACCGAGCCCAATCTGCAGCGGGTGCATCTTATGCAGCGCCTGCACCTGATGGCTCTCGACCAGGTATTTTTTACATCAATACTTATAACCTTAAAGCGCAGCCAAAATTTTTATTAGAAACGCTCTCTATTCACGAAGCCGCGCCAGGTCATCACTTTCAAATTGCTTTACAGCAAGAAATAGATGGCCTTCCAGATTTTAGAAAATTTGGCGGCTACACGGTATTTGCAGAGGGCTGGGCGTTGTACGCAGAAAGCTTAGGAAAAGAGTTGGGCTTATTTACAGACCCTTATATGTGGTACGGGCGTTTGGCCGATGAGCAACTTAGAGCAATGCGTTTAGTGCTTGATACAGGCTTTCATGCAAAAGGCTGGACTCGACAGCAAGGTATCGATTACATGCTGGCAAATTCGTCAATGGCTAAAAGCGATGTGATAGCAGAAGTTGAGCGTTATATTGCATGGCCTGGCCAAGCACTTTCGTACAAATTGGGCCAATTTAAAATTCAACAATTACGTGACTACTCTAAAAAAGAGTTAGGTGATAAGTTTGATATTAAAGCGTTTCATACGCAAATATTGATTGATGGCGCCTTGCCGATGCCTATTTTAGAGGAAAAAATTAAACGTTGGGTTGCTGCCAGTAAATAGCAAAATGCACAAAGCCCGTACAAATAAAGGCACGGGCTTTGCGCACGCTGTAGCAATACGTTAGAATGCGCGCTCTTTAGGGGCGCGAGTAAATTATGTTTGATCAAGAGTTAGCAAATACACAGTTTTGGCTTAAAAAAAGCTTAGCCGATATGAACCAAAACGAATGGGAAGCGATTTGTGATGGTTGCGGAAAATGCTGTTTAAATACCTTTATTGATAGTGAAGATGAAGATGAATTTACCGCCACCGATCAACTACGTGAAGGCGAAGAGCTTATTTTCACCAACATTGTTTGCCAATACCTTGATAACAATACCTGTGGTTGTAGCGAATACGAAAACCGCCAAACGCTTGTCCCTTCTTGCGTTAAACTGACCAAAGCCAACCTTAAAGATATCTTTTTTATGCCGCAAAGCTGTAGTTATCGCCGTCTTCACGAGGGGCGAGGTTTAGCCTCTTGGCATCCGCTATTAAATCAGGGTGACAAAACCCAAATGCATGCACTTGGTATTTCTGTTAAAGATAAAACCGTAAAAGACTGTGACGTAAAGCTCGATGACTTTGATTTATACATTGCTGAGTGGCCAACAAAGGATTGCGACTGATGAGCGAGTTTAAGGCTGTAATAGGTTTAATTAATCCTAAAAGCCCGACAAATGTTGGCGGCGTTTTACGTGCCGCGGGTTGTTATGACGCTAAACAAGTATTCTTTACCGGTAGTCGCTACTTAAATGCTAAAAAGTTTCATACCGATACTAAAAATGTTGTTGAGCGTATTGCACTTACCGGCACTGATAACCTACTCAGTGTAAAACCTGAAGGCGCAAAGGTTGTGGTTATTGAGCTGATTGAAGGCGCCACGGCGTTACCTGATTTTAAACACCCTGAAAACGCATTTTATGTATTTGGGCCAGAAGACGGCTCAGTACCAAAAGAGGTTTTAAAATGGTGCGATGAAGTGGTTTACGTACCTACAATTGGTTGTATGAACCTTGCGGCCACCTGCAATGTGGTACTTTACGACCGTTTAGCCAAACTTGGTGGGGTAGAGAGCAGCGACTCAACTATTATTAATTCTCGCGATACCAATAATAAAATGAAGTGGGTAAAAGCTTAAGCACCCACTGCTGTAATTTTAATTAAAATTTCTTTTACTTTATGTACTAAGTTCTACACTTTAGGAACATATTGTAAATGAAATTTAATTATGCGTTTATTTTTAATCCTCATACTCTTTTCATCTTATTGTTTTGCTGAGGTTCCTGTGACCTACATGCAAGATGATACTCGTCACACTGTAATAGGTGAGCGCTATAAATCGGGTTACCTATTTAGCGCGCCAAACAGCAATCAAACAATTCATGTGGTTACATTAGACTGGCCGCCTTACATAGGTAATAAGCTGTGTAACAAAGGCTGGGTATATCAATTTAGTACGGCGATTCTACATAGCGCTGGTTATAGTGCTTATATAGAGTTTGTTCCTTGGGCGAGAGCTGTTCGTTCTGTAGAGCTCGGTAAAGCCGATGTTTTAATGCCAGAGTATTATATTGAAGATACAGCGCCATCTGATTACATAGAAGGTAAAACACGCCGTAAGCTTTTAGGGCTTTCTAATTCGTTTGAAGGCGGTAACATAGGTTTTTTAAAACGCAAAGGCGAGCCCGACAGGTTTAATGGCAATTTAAAGTCGCTTAAAGGCTCGCGTATTGGTGTTGTAAGAGGGTATCAAAATACCCCTGAGTTTGATGCCATGATGGATAATAATGAGTTTATTATTATTCATGCCGTAGACGATTTACAACTTGTAAAATTACTCGCTGCAGGACGTGTAGATTTAATTATAGGCGACCCCGCTGTGTTACTTTACTCGGTAAAATATGCAGCTTTACCCGATAGCGAAAAACAGACCCTACTTAGTGCTATCGAACCAGAAAGCAAGGCAATTCAATATAACCCTTTATATTTTGCGATTAGTAAAAAAACACCAAACTGGCTCACTGTATTAGAAGATATTAATACTGCTTTATACAAATTTAAAAATAGCGGCGAAACCCAAAGGATGAAACAGGCCTTATTAAATGAATGCGATTAATTGTAACGTTCCAATTATTTTGTACTTATAATGTGTCGCAAACGTGTAAAATCATTTTCAACTTGTTAATGGAGTGAAAATGACGTGAGTGAAATAAATACCAATCAATCATTTGCGGTCAAAGAGCAACAAAATAAAAATTACCTGTTACCGCTGACTGCAATGACCACACTGTTTTTTTTATGGGGTTTTATTACCGTTTTAAACGACGTGCTAATACCTCGTCTGAAAGGCGTTTTTGACCTAACTTACTTTGAAGCAATGCTCGTACAGTTTTGCTTTTTTGGCGCCTATTTTATTGTCTCTATTCCAGCTGGAATTTTGGTTAAACAATTAGGTTATAAAAAAGGCATACTAACCGGCCTAGTGGTTGCCTCAATTGGCTGTATGTTGTTTTACCCTGCGGTAGTAGTGCATGAATACTGGTTGTTTTTAGGTGCATTATTTGTACTGGCTGCTGGTGTAACTGTTTTGCAGGTTTCTGCAAACCCGTATGTAGCTGCTTTAGGGCCAGAAAAAACCGCCTCATCTAGGCTAAATTTAGCGCAAGCACTTAATGCCTTAGGGACAACCGTAGGCCCGTATGTTGGAGGTATCCTGTTTTTTGGTACCGCAGGTACATTAGCGGCAAGTGCTGCTACTGCTGAATCTGTAAAAGTACCTTATTTAATGTTAGCAGCGGCCTTACTTATTATTGCTATCGTATTTGCCTTTATTAAGCTTCCTGAAATAGAAGGCCATAAAGAAGAAAATAACCCGGTTAATGAAACTCGCTCACTAACACAGGCACCTCATTTAACAATGGGCGTATTTGCTATATTTTGTTATGTCGGTGGTGAAGTGGCTATTGGTAGTTTTTTAGTTAACTTTTTTGGTGAAGCACATATAGCTGGGCTTGAAGAGCACGCTGCTGCTGCACTGATCAGCTACTATTGGGGCGGAGCAATGGTTGGCCGCTTTATTGGCTCTGCTGCACTACAAAAAATAGCGCCATCTAAAGCATTGGCATTTAATGCCTGCATGGTAATTGCCTTATTACTTGTGACTATATTTACGCAAGGCAATGTAGCCCTGTACGCGGTACTGGCCATTGGTTTATTTAACTCAATTATGTTCCCGACTATATTTTCTGTAGCGATAGAGCGCTTAGGCTCATTAACCAGTAAAGGCTCTGGTTGGTTGTGTTTGGCAATAGTAGGGGGTGCCTTGGTGCCTTTATTACAGGGTTACATTGCTGATGTTGTTAATATTCAGCAAAGCTTTTTTGTTCCGCTAGTATGTTATGTATTTATTGCTTGGTATGGCTTAAACGTGGTTCGTTTAGCTAAAAAGTGGTAAATACTCCCCGATGAAAGAGCGACTGAATACGTATTCAGTCGCTTTTTTATTACCATTTTATGGGAACGTTCCAAATGCGGGTTTGTTTTTAAAAAAACCGTGGTGTTACAACTGTATAGTGAATAGAGGTGGTTCTTTATTCTTATTTTAAGTACATAACCTGCTTATCTACCTCATTAACGACGACATACCTTTAAATTTTTGCTAAAAATATAATTAATAACAAAAAATAAAAAAGGGCAGTCATGCTTAACTCACTTAAATTCACCTCAAAAGTGACTATTGCAGCATCTATGGTACTGGTTATTGTACTGGGTTTATTTGCTATAAATAATTACATCGCTATGCGAAACCAAACGCAACAGCAGCTCGATTTAGTCCTTAAGCAAAATTCAGAATCTACCTCACAAAACATTGCAAGCTGGCTTAACGCCAAACTCACCATAGTAAAATCGATTGCGCAAACTCATAAAAACAGTGATCCAAAACAGTTAACCCTTGCCCAGCTTAATACTGCTAAATACGCTGGTGGCTTTAAAAACACCTATATAGGTAAACCAAGTGGTTTATTTATACTTAACGATCAAAGCATTGTATTGCCCTCTGATTTTGATGCCACCTCGCGCCCTTGGTATAAGTTAGTTGAAAATAAAAACTATACCGCATTTACCACCCCGTATATTGATGTAACCACCAACGAGCTGACTATATCTGCAGTTGTGCCCATTCAAAGCAATGGCCGCTTTAGTGGTGTAGCGGGTGCAGATATAGACATGCACACAGTGACTGAAATAATTAACGATATTGATTTTTTAGGGTTAGGGTATGCTTTTTTAGTAGATAAAAATGGTCAAGTGCTGAGCCATCCTAATAGCGAACTTAATTTAAAAAACACCTCTGAATTATTTGGCCAACCTACCGCGCTTAATAGCGAATTTACACAATATGATATAGCGGGGGAGCCGCAGTTGATATCGTTTACTAAAATACGTGGCATAGATAATGTTGACTGGTATTTAGGTGTTGTTATTAATAAAAACCAAGCCTATGCAGAGGTGTCTCGCTTTGGTATTAACGCGCTTATTTATATGTTAGTGGGAATTGTGGCCATTATTGTGTTTATGCAATTTTTACTGCGTTACTTAATGCAACCTATGGCGCGCCTAAATGATGCACTAGAAGATATTGCAAAAGGCGAAGGCGATTTAACCAAACGTTTAAAGGTTGAAAACAATGATGAGTTTGGCCAAATTAGTCACTCGTTTAACATTTTTATTGAAAAAATTCAGCACTCTATAGAACACGTTAAATTAACGACTGAACAACTCGATAGCGTAATAGCCAGCGTGGTGTCGCAGACACATTCTTCACTAGCCATGCACCATGACCAAACAAAACGTACTGATAGTGTGGCCATGGCGGTTAATAATTTTTCGCAATCGGCTATGGCTATTGCTAATAACGCCAGTGACGCTTCTGTAATTGCTAAAAATGCAGATGAGCATTCAACACAAAACCAGCAAACTTTATTGCACAGCGTTAATAGTATCCATCAGTTATCAGCCAATATGGAACAAGCGCAACACACTATTAATAGCCTTAACGCGCATACAATTAGTATTGGGCAAGTGCTTGAGGTGATTAAAGGTGTGAGCGAGCAAACCAACTTACTTGCATTAAATGCGGCAATTGAAGCTGCAAGAGCAGGCGAAGCTGGGCGCGGTTTTGCTGTTGTTGCTGATGAGGTACGCCAATTAGCACATCGTACTCAGCAATCAACCCAAGAGATTGAAGATACCGTAGGGCAACTACAAAGAGGCTCAAATCAAGCGGTAGAGCTGATGAAAACAAGCATTCAAGACAGTGAAAAAAGCGTAGAGCACGCTGAAGGTGTGAGCGTGTTAATGGGCCAAATAATAGAGTCAATAAAACAAATTAGCAGTGCTAATCATAGTGTTGCCAATGCCACTGTTGAGCAAAACGACCTTGTTAAAGTGCTCGACGCAGACATTACAAGCATGAGTGAGTTATCGGTACAAAGCCAAGAAAATTTAAAAAACACCCTCAATGAATGTACTAAACTTAAACAACAATTTAGTGATTTAGAGCAAATGGTTCAAAAGTTTAGAGTTTAAAATATGCCCAAAAAATCGGTTACAGGACAAAGTTGGTTAAGCCTTATTAACATAGATAAGGTGTATAGCTCGGATAAACAGCGCCAAGCATTTTCACTATTCACCATGATAGCCATTGCTATTATTGTTATCTCTATGTTGGTGGTGTTTAACTACACGGTGTATTCGCCTATTCTTACCGCGTCGTTAATCGCGGTTAATATTACCCTTATTAGCGGCACTTTTTATTTTATAAAAACAGCCAAGCTTGAAATGGTTGCACTTATAAGTATGTGTATAGTGTTTATTATGTGTGTAGCCCTTACGTATACAGGCGGAAAAGAAAATACCGCGCTTTATTGGCTAATGTTTTACCCTGTAGTGTGTTTTGCCTCTTTAGGTGTAAAGCATGGCTGCAGGCTTGGCTTAGGCTTATTACTGTGCTGCAGTGTTATTTTATACGGGCCTGATTTTGGCCAAGTTAACTATGGCGGTATTGAAAAGTCTCGGTTTTTAGCCTCTTTTACACTGGTGTTTATTTTTTCGTTTATAGGTGAATATTTCAGGCATAAAAGTCACCTGGCAATTGCTGATATAACCCTTGCGCAAACGCAAGATGCCTATACAGATCAGTTAACGGGTGGCGCGAACAGGCGTTTCATCACCGCTCACTTTTTAAAATTAGCTGCTAAAACGCCCGAAAACTACCTGCCGTTTTCTATTTTATTACTTGATTTAGATTATTTTAAACGACTAAACGATACCTATGGTCATGACTTTGGCGATACAGTGTTGATAGAATTTACCAAATTACTTGATTCACAATTTCCAAACTCCGCAGTTAAAGCCCGTTATGGAGGCGAAGAGTTTGTGGTGATTTTACCTAAAGAGACAGCCCCAGTGGCTACAAAATTAGCCGATGATTTTAGACAATGTGTCGCAAAACAAGCTATTTTAACCAGCGATAATAAACGGATATTTATTACCTGTAGTATAGGTGTGGCACAGGTTGATAATGTGGATCATTACAGCCGTGTACTTAAACAAGCAGACGAATACCTGTACCTAGCTAAAGAGCAAGGGCGTAACAAAGTTGTATCAAATCACACAGGAACACTATGACTCAAACTAAACTTATATATGTACACGACCCTATGTGCAGTTGGTGCTGGGGATATAAACCGACGTGGTTAAAACTAAAAGCCGCATTATCTTCGCAGCTTACTATAGAATACAAAGTAGGGGGGCTTGCTCCAGATAGCCAAGAACCCATGCCTGAAAATATGCGCGCCATGCTCCAAAGCACGTGGCATAAAATTAGTGCGATGTTGGGCACACAGTTTAATTTTGATTTTTGGCAGGTTTGTCAGCCAAGGCGCTCTACTTACCCAGCCTGCAGAGCGGCGATTATTGCCAGAGCGCATAATAAAGAGCCACAAATGATAGAGGCAATTCAACATGCTTATTATTTACATGCTCAAAACCCATCTGATGAAAGTACTCTAATTACCTTAGCTGAAAAAATAGGCCTTGATAAACAACAGTTTTGCGAGGAACTTTGCTCTGAGGCTTTGAATCAAAAATTACATGAGGAGTTAGCATTTAGTGCAAGTTTGCCAATACAAGGCTTTCCTTCGTTAGTATTAATAACTGATAATAAAGCCATTGCAATTAAAATAAATTACACCGATCACCAGCAAACACTAAACACAATTAACGCTTTATTAGCTTAACAACTAGCCAAAGTGCGTGTATTTGCTGCTTTAATACACGCTTTGCATATAAACACTCCGATATAAGACGCAAATGTTACAGCTGTAACAAAATAGACTTTTTTGCGCAACATGCCTGTCATTATTCATCTATACAATTTCACTCATTGAAAATCTTTAGCCTAAAACAAGTCAGTTTAGGCTAAAACAACAAACTAGCAAATCCGCTAATTAACGAGTAAAGGTGTATGCGATGAAAGGCGTTAAACCATTGATCTTAGCTGGTATTGTAGCAGCAAGTGCTGCAGTACATGCCAATGATTTAGAAAAGGTTATCGATAAAAGCAGTGAAATAAATAAATCAGCTGCGCAATCACAAACAAAAATAGACAAGATTGCTGATTCAATGCAAGGACGTCTTCAACAGTTTAAAACCCTTAATAAAGAAATTGATGGTTTAACTGTTTATAACGCGCAATTAACTAAACAGTTAAATAACCAAATTGAAGAAATGGAGTCACTTAACCTTTCAATGGATCAGGTCTCTATTATTGAGCGTCAGATCACACCACTAATGTTGCGCATGATTGAAGGGCTTGGGCAATTTGTAGCACTTGATGTGCCATTTTTGCAAGAAGAGCGCACTAAGCGTATTAGCTCTTTAAACGCCATGATGGACCGTGCAGATATTAACTCAAGCGAAAAATTCCGCCGCGTATTAGAAGCATACCAAGTAGAAGTTGATTACGGACGCACTATTGAAGCCTACACCTCACTGCTAACGGTAGACGGTAAAGAGCGTGAAGTAGACTTTTTACGCATTGGCCGCTTAGAGCTTATTTATTTAACACGTGATGGTAAGCAAGCTGGTAGCTGGGATGAAGAAACAAAATCGTTTGTTACTTTACCAGACTCAACAATTAGCCAAATCAACAAAGGTTTACGTATCGCACGTAAGCAACTTGCCCCAGATATGTTAACTCTGCCAGTACACGCAGCAGAATAAGAGGTTGAAGATGAAACTGTTTACTCAAATGACAAAAATGGCCCTTTTTGCTGCAAGCCTAAGCTTTGCAGGCGCAAGTGTGGCAGCTGAGCCTATGGACTTAGACTCACTATTAAAAACACTTGAAGAAGGCAAATCGGCTCAAAGCGCGCAAAACAAGCAACGCGAACAAAAATTTATGGCGCGCCAAAACGAACAAGTGCAAATGCTTAACAACACGCAAGCAAAACGCAATCAAATGCTTGCTGAGTCTGAGCGCTTAGAAACACAGTTTGAAGAAAACGAAATTAAACTCGCTAACTTAACAGATACACTGTCTAAACGAATGGGTTCTTTAAAAGAGCTATTTGGTGTGCTTCAGCAAGTTGCTGGTGATTCTAGCAATAAGTTTGCTACTTCTGTGGTATCAGCTGAAATTGCGGGTCGTAGCACATTTATGGATGAGCTAGCACAAAAAATGGGCTCTACTTCAAAGCTTGCCTCTATCGAAGATATTGAAAAAGTATGGTTTGAGCTACAGCGCGAAATGACAGAGCAAGGTAAAGTAAGCCGCTTTACTACCGATGTAATTGTACAAGGTGGTGAAAAAGCACAACAAGAAGTGGTACGTGTAGGTGCTTTTAACTTAATCTCTAACGGTAAATACCTAGAATTTAACCCAGTAACAAATACCTTAAGCGAGTTAAATCGCCAGCCTGTCGCACGTTTTACTGCAACTGCAGAAGAGTTACAAAATGCAAAAAATGGTGTTGTGCAGTTTGCACTTGACCCAACGGGTGGCTCAATTTTAGGTTTATTAGTGCAAGCACCAGATACCGAAGAGCGCGTACATCAAGGTGGCACAGTCGGTTACGTTATTTTAGGTGTAGGTGTTATTGCTTTACTTATCTCACTTGAACGTTTTTTCTCATTACTGATTATGGGCGGTAAAATTCGTCGTCAACTTAAAGATGATGTAGCACGCGATGACAACCCACTTGGCCGCGTGATGAAAGTTAAAGATCAGTTCCCTGATGTTGCCCACGACACATTAGAGCTTAAATTAAGCGAAGCTATTTTACGTGAAATGCCAAAAGTAACGCGTAATTTAACGCTTATTAAAATCATCTCGGTGGTGGCGCCGCTGCTAGGTTTACTAGGTACAGTAACCGGTATGATCAACACCTTCCAAGCAATCACATTATTTGGTACAGGTGACCCTAAACTAATGGCTGGTGGTATTTCGCAAGCATTGGTAACAACGGTGCTAGGCTTAGTTGTGGCAATTCCTACGGTATTTTTATACACCCTACTTAATACACGCGCTAAAAATATTTTGCTTACTATTCAAGAGCAAAGCGCAGGTATTATCGCACAGCGAAGCGAGAAGGGAGCATAAACCATGGTGCTATTGATTGACTCCATCAATGCTATCCGTGATTTTCTCGACACTGGTGGCCAAGTCCTCTTGGTCATCGGGGTGTTAATCTTCGCGATGTGGTTATTGATACTCGAGCGATTTATTTATTTTTTCAAAGGTTTTCGTAGTTACAAGCAAAACGTAAAAGCACAGTGGAAAAACCGTGCAGAGCGCAATAGCTGGAATGCTGAGCAAATACGCCAGGCGATGATTTCACGTGCTTCAATGCGTTTAGACACCAACTTAGCACTGATAAATGTAATGGTTGCATTGTGTCCGCTACTTGGGCTGTTAGGCACAGTAACGGGAATGATTGAAGTATTTGATGTAATGGCAATTACCGGTACGGGTAGTGCGCGCTCTATGGCATCAGGTGTTTCTAAAGCAACTATTCCAACCATGGCAGGTATGGTTGGCGCACTTTCGGGTGTATTTGCCTCTACGTTTTTACAGCGCAGAGCCAAGCGCGAAGTTGAACTACTTGAAGACAGCATGGTTTTAGACCATTAAGTAACATTTTGATAAGCGGCTTATAGAGTCGCTCATCCTAGGAGAATAAAAATGAGAGCCCCGTTAGGAAACCTATTACAAGAAGACGAAGCTGAAGAAATTAACATGACCCCAATGTTAGACGTTGTATTTATCATGCTTATTTTCTTCATCGTTACCGCCTCGTTTGTTAAAGAAGCCGGTATTGATGTAAACCGCCCAGAAGCCGCAACAGCGGTTAAAAAAGAACGCGCTAATATTTTAGTGGCTATTTCTGATACAGGCGAGATTTGGATTAATAAACGTCAAATCGATGTACGTGCAGTGCAAGCCAATATCGAACGTTTAAAAGCAGAAAACCCACAAGGGAGCGTGGTTATTCAAGCTGATAAAAAAGCCACCACTGATATGTTAATCAAAGTAATGGATGCGTCGCGTGCTGCAGGTGCGTTTGATGTTTCGATTGCTGCACAAGATGCGTCTTAAGGGTTAGCCATGTTGCGATATTTAGTAGCATTAATAGTAGCGGGTGTAGTGACCTTTATGCTTTTTTTAGGCATGCAGGCACTGATCACCGGTGGTGAAGGTGCCATGTCGGAGCCAGTAAAAGGAAACGTTTTAGACTTTGTACGTTTGAAAAAAGAAGAAACGGTACAAAAGAAAGAGCGTAAACCGCAAAAGCCACCTACACCAAAAGAGCCACCACCACCGATGGAGTCGCCGCAAATGCAAAATAATGATGCAAACGCGGCCAGCAATAATTTTGATTTTGGTGCGGATGTAGGCAGCGACGTTGACCTAGCGGGTGGCTTAGCGCTTGAAACAAGTGATGGTGAATACCTACCCATTGTAAAAGTAGCTCCAGTGTATCCGCGTCGTGCTTTGTCGCGTGGTATTGAAGGCTATGTAATTGTTGAATTTACAGTAACTAAGCAAGGTACTGTACGTGACCCGCAAGTAGTAAAAGCGGTCCCTGAGTCACTGTTTGATAGAGCAGCGATGGATGCCGCACTTAAATTTAAATATAAACCGCGCGTAGTAAATGGTGAAGCCGTTGAAGTGGCGGGTGTTCAAAACAAAATATCTTTCCAAATTAATGGTTAACTTATCTTAATTGGATGAAATAGCGAGGCGATTATGAAATTACTACCTACAGCTAAAAATTTAAAACTGGCGTTATTTTGCACTGCCGCGATCAGTGCAAGTATTGTTGTGCCAAGTACGCTAAGCCTTGTGCCGGGGCTAAACGTAGCAACTGCCCATGCAGAGCAAGAGCAAAAAACAAAGCGTGTACCCGCACTGCGCGAGAAGGTCTATAGCCAGCTTGCTCGTGCGCAAAAGCTCGCTGATGATGGCGATGTAAAAGGCGGCCTTGAAGCACTTGATAGCATTCAAGAGCGAGCTTCAAGTATGAACTCGTACGAAATTGCGATGATGTATAACTTTTATGGCTTTATTTATTACAACGAAAATGATTTACCAAAAGCCATTGCCTCGTTTGAAAAAGTGGTAGCCGAGGAGGCTATTCCTGAGTCATTACGTTTAAGCACCACGTTTAGCTTAGCGCAGCTTGCAATGGCCAACGGCGAGTATAAAAAAGTTATCGCGTTTTTAGATAAGTGGGATGAAATAAATACCAAACCTATTACAGAAGGGTATTACTTACTTAGAGCGCAAACTTATTACCAGTTAAAAGAATATCCAAAGGGGCTTGAGTACATCAATCAAGTTATTGCTCTTAGCGACAGCGAAGGCAAAATCCCTAAAGAAAACTGGTTGGTACTACAGCGCGCTATGTATTACTCACTTAATCAAACAGATAAAGTAGTTGCAGTGCTTGAGCGCATGGTTAACCTTTACAATAAACCAGAGTATTGGGTTCAGCTTGCTGGTATGTACGGAGAAACCGGCAAAGAAAAAGAGCAACTAGCAGTAATAGAAGCGGCGTATCAACAAGGCTTTTTAAAAACCAAGTCTGACTTAAGACAATTATCGCAAACTTACCTTTATAATGGCCTGGCATACAAAGCAGCTAAAACAATGAGTGATGCGATAGAAAAAGGCATTGTAGAAAAATCAGCGAAAAACTATGCCTTTATTGCAGAGGCCATGATTCAAGCTAAAGAAGATGAAAAATCGATTAGCTACTTCGCAAAAGCGGCTGACCTATCAGAGCATGGTAAGTACGATCAACGCCTAGCAGAAGTGTTTGTTAACACTGAGCAATACGAAGAAGCGGCTGATGCTGCGCGTAAGGCGCTTGATAAAGGCGGACTTGATTTTGAATCAAACGCTTACGTTGCGCTAGGTATGGCACAGTACAATATGCAAAATTTTGATGCGTCTATTTTAGCGTTTGAACAAGCCCAAAAGCATGATAAATCACAACGTTTAGCAAAACAGTGGATTAAATATGTTAAGCGTGAAAAAGTGCATGCGCAAACACTTAAAGCCGCGTTACTTTAACTTTATACCCTAACGCTATTTTACAAATAAAGAAGCGTTTACCTATTTCATAATCGCAACACCAAAACCGCCTTAGGGCGGTTTTTTTCGTTGTTAAAATATTTAAGTTGTTGAATTTAAATTAATTACCATTGTCATCTTATGGTTACTAAACTGTAACTGCTTTGTCATATCTCTAAAGTATCTTATTTGCATCCGATAACTCAGGTCACCTTAATGCATGAGTATCGTGCCTTAAAGTGACTTAAGTTTTTACTTAATGCACTAACAAAATAATTAAATACTTTAACGGAGTGAACAATGAAATTATCTGATTTATTTAAGGTCAGCCTAGTAGCAACTGCAATGACACTAGCTGGCTGTGGCGGCGATATCGAAATTACACCTACTGTAAACGATAACAGCTCGTCAACAGATAACAGTGTTAATAATTCAAACAATACAACTGGTTCAACAACTGAAGAAGAAGCTGTTTGTGCAAGCTACGAATCAGATGCAGGTACGGTAACAGGCGTAGTAAGTGGCATTGATTGTTTATACAACGACTCGTTTGCAAGCAAAACAATTTCTATCACAAGCAACATTACTTTCGCTGAGCTACCTGATGGCGGTGTTCACGTTTTTGAAGATGCATTACAAATTGGCGAAGACGGCAGCACTGTAGATGGCTTTGAAGTACCAGCAAATGGTCCAACAATGACTGTTGAACCAGGTGCCGTTTTAGCATTTGGCTCAGGTGAAGCAATTGTACGTATTGCACGTGGTGCAAAAATTCAAGCGGTAGGTACTGAAGAAAAGCCGGTTGTATTTACTTCTGCAAACGCGTTTGACCGTTTTGATACAGCAGGCGAAGGCGCACGCTACGCAGATTGGGGCGGTATCATCATTAATGGTAACGGCATTACTGACCAATGTACTGATGCAGAGCGTGACGGTGGTACGTGTAACGTAGCCTCTGAAGGTATTACAAGCTACTTTGGTGGTAACGATAATGCAGACTCTAGCGGTAATATTAAATGGGCTAAAATTTGGTACGCAGGTTCAGGCCCTCGCGTTGGTGGTGAAGGCGATGATTTGAATTCACTAACACTAAATGCAGTTGGCTCTGGTTCTGAGTTTGATTACCTACACATTCACCAAGGTTTTGATGACGGTATTGAAATTTTTGGTGGTGCTACAACGCTTAAACACGTAGCGGTAACAGATACACAAGATGATTCGTTTGACTTTGACGCAGGTTGGCAAGGTAAAGCTCAGTACTTATTTATTCAACACGGTACTGTGACACTAAACGACGGCACTGTAGTTAACATGGGTAACAATGGCTTTGAGTCTGATGGTGTTAAAGGTTCTTCTACCGAGCAAGTGTCTCCATCTAACCCAACGGTTGCCAATGTAACGGTTGTAACTACAGATGGTAACTCGGTACGTGATGACGACCCTTCACAAGCTTACAAGTTTGATGACCAATTTAATTCAAGCATTTACAACACTGTTATCGTTAAGCAAAACGCAACTAACACGCAATGTATTGAGTTCTCAGGCGACGGTGAAGCACAAGCAGATAAAATCTCATTCACAAGCTCTGTAATGGCGTGTTCTGCAAACTTTACAGATACAGATACATTTGCAAGCGGCCCATTAGAAGGTCAAACAAAAACAGCGTGGTTTGAAAATGACGGTGTTAACCAAATCTTAACTGATGATGTTGCAGTACTTGCAGATAACGGTTTTGCAACGAACACATCAGCTGCAGAAGTAACGGTTACTGCAACAGATTTAAGCACAAGCGATTCATTTTTTGAAAGCGTAAACTACATTGGTGCGGTATCGGATCAGGATACAGACTCTAGCTGGTATAAATGGGTTGAAGCGGCTGTTACAGCAGCAAATGCTGACTAAATAGCACACCATTATAACCTCTGATTAAAGGCGCCTTGTGGCTTGTTATTTAAGCGTCAGGCGCCTCTTTTGTATAACCTGATTAGGATTATCTCATGTCTAAAAAGCATAGACTCAATCAAATTACCTGGGCAATTGGTTTAGGTTTAGTCGCTCATTCGACTAGCTTAATTGCTGCACAAGCCGATGAACAGTTAACAAACGAACAAGAAATAGAAGAAGTTGTTGCTGTAGGTACGCGTTTACAAGGGAGCGCTGCGGCAGTTGTAGAAGAACGTAAAAACCAAGCCTTTGTTGCCGATATTTTAGGCTCTGAACAATTATCACGCACGGGCGACAGCGACGCAGCATCTGCGCTTCGTCGAGTAACAGGCCTAACGCTTGTTGATGGTAAGTTTATTTACGTTAGGGGCCTTGGTGAGCGTTACTCTAGTGCGCGTTTAAATGGCGCTTACATCCCAAGCCCAGATTTAACCCGTAACGTTATTCCGCTGGATATTTTCCCTGCAAGTATTATTGAAAGTATGGCTGTTCAAAAAGCTTACTCTCCAGACATGCCAGCAGCGTTTGGTGGCGGTAATATAGATATTAGAACTAAATCCGCACCGAGTGAATTTACAGCAGGCATTGAGGTGGGTGCAGGTTACGATACGGCATCAAGTGATGGCTTTACCTACAATCGTAACGAAAATGGCATTCCAAGTGAGTTATCACAGGCTATTTCAACATACCGTGGTGATTTTAGTATTGGCAATATTGTTAGTAGTGAAGGCTTTGAAGATGGCGATTTAACGCGTGCAGAACAAGCAACCGCTGTTAATAACGCACTTTTAAAGTCGCTTCCTCGCGATTATGAGTTAAAAGAAGAGTCGTTAGACCCGCGTTATAATATTAAAGCCCATTATGGTGATAGCTTTGAAGAGAGCTATTTTGGCGGCAAGGTTGGGTTTTTACTGGCAGGTGCTTACAAAAACGAATGGGATTTTGAAGAACGTTTTAGCTCAGTTATCACCCAAGATTTAGAAAACGAAGAAGGCAATGTTGATTGTACAACGTCGTTAGCGACCAGTGAAGATGTGAGTAACTCGTGTTACAACACAGTCAAAAATTCGCAAGTGACCACTGAAACCGAAAGTTATAACGGTTCATTAAGTTTGTCATACCGTTTAGGTACGCACAGTATTTCTGCTCAACAGCTTTACATTATTGATAATGAAGATGAGTCTGAAATTGCTATTTCGCAAAGCCCTGCGGGGAGTTCTACGTTTAGTATTGCGGGTGATGGGATTGCAAACCGTAATCATGAGTTTAATTACGAAGAACGCCAATTAAACATTACTCAAGTTATGGGCCAACATACCTTTTTAGATTATTTTGGTATTGGTGCCGATTGGCAGTACACCGAAGCTAAAGCAACGACTGATATACCTACCAGTGCCGATTTTGAGTTTCGTGACACTTATAATAGTGATGGCAGCTATGCCGGCTCAACTATTACAGGGGATGATAACCGTGTAATTATGTCATACACCAATATGGAAGAGCGTGTTAAGTCGTACGGTGGTAACTTAACGCTGCCGCTTAGCTTTGAGTCTATGGAAGTTGAGTTTAAAGTTGGTTACGATTTTTCTGACAGAGCCCGAATATTTAATACCTCAAGCTTTGCTATAAACAACAGTGGCGGCTCAGGTATTTCAATAAACGACGGTAGTAATGATGCGCTTAATAATAGTGGCTTTTTAACTGACGACTTTATTGATAATAACGCTGTGTTAGTTGACTTTAATGAGCCAACAGCCCCTGATGCCGATGATTACATTGCTGCGCAAAAGGTAGATGCAGGTTATGCGTCTTTCGATGTGTTTTATGATCAATGGATAAGAATAAGCGGTGGTATTCGTTATGAAGAATTTAAACAATCTTCTATCGGTACATCGAGCCTTATTTTTGATGAAGACGATTTAAATACCTTTTACGATCCAGATAAAATTCAAGCAGGCTCTGTTATTACCGATGATTGGTACCCGGCACTGTCTATTACCTATGTAGGTGGCGATGATTACCAAGTGCGCTTAGGTTATGGTGAAACAGTAGTACGCCCTGATTTTCGTGAAGTAGTGCCTGTTACGTATTATGACCCTTTGACCGACATTAGAACCTTTGGTCGTACGGGGATTAAAAGTAGCCCAATTAAAAACTACGACTTACGTTATGAATATTATGGACAAGCCGGTAATTCATTTAGCGTAGCGGCGTTTTATAAAGATATTACAGCGCCAATTGAAACAGTTTTAAACATTGGTGATGAAGATTACTCAGCATCGTTTATAAATGGTGAAACAGCAGAAGTTTATGGTATTGAAGCTGAATGGCTACAAGACTTAACATTTGTAAGTGAAGGCCTATTTACTAGTGGTAATATCACATTAAGTGATTCTGAAGCGTCTATTGACCCAGCACTTGCGGGTACATTAACTAATCCTAAAAAACGTATGACCGGCCACTCTGAGTATGTAGTTAATTTACAATTAAACTACGATTCGTTAGATGGCATGCACAGCAGTTCATTAGTTTATAACGTATTTGGTGAGCGAATTTTAGCAGCGGGTGTTGCTAATAGAGATGACGCGTATGAGCAACCATTTCACTCACTTGATTTAGTTTATACTTATTACCCTGATTTTAATTCTAAGATTAAGTTTAAAGTTAAAAACTTACTCGATGAAGATCAAGAGGTAACACAATCAGACATTATAGTGCGCTCAAAAGAGCAAGGTGTAACGTTTGATTTAAGTTACAGCTACGAGTTTTAATTTTCTTCCCAAGGAAGGGGGATATAATAAAACCTAACTACCGATTAGCCCTGTATTTAATACAGGGCTTTTTTATGACTATGAAAAATATTTAAGTTTCGCTTTATTCACTAGTTTTAAGGCGCTTGGGGTGTTAGGTTAGCTTTATACTAATCAACTTAAATATCTAGTCATTCTAGTGTGCTAAATAAAGCGTGAACGGCGTTATAAATTTTGATGCAAAACAGCTGCATACAAAAATTTATGGCTTGTTATCTCGCTATTAATTTGCCGCTATAAATGATTAATAACTTAATATGATTGGTTTTAATAAAAATTAATTCTCACGCAATGAATTTTAATTTTTAATGTATTAAGGCATCTTTTATGAATCAAACAGTGGAAAAAACAATGAAAAAAGTAGGATTGGTCGGTTGGCGTGGCATGGTTGGCTCTGTGTTATTAGAACGTATGCAACAGCAAAGTGATTTTGCACATATCGACACTACCTTTTTCACCACCTCACAAGCTGGGCAACTCGGCCCTGATATTGCTGGCGACGCAAAACCGTTATTAGATGCAAGTGATGTAAATGAACTTGCTAAAATGGATATTATTGTTACCTGTCAAGGTGGTGATTATACCAAAGCGGTTTACCCTAAATTACGCGAATCGGGTTGGGATGGTTACTGGATTGATGCAGCTTCTGCCCTTCGTATGGTTGATGACAGCATTATTGTACTTGACCCTGTAAATAAAGATGTCATTGAACAAGGTTTAGAGCAAGGCGTAAAAACTTTTGTAGGTGGTAACTGTACCGTATCGTTAATGCTACTTGCTTTAGGTGGTTTGTTTGAGCAAGACTTAATAGAGTGGGTAAGCCCAATGACTTACCAAGCGGCCTCTGGTGCTGGCGCTCGTAATATGAAAGAGCTCATAGCACAAATGGGCGCTATTCATTCAAGCGTTGCCGAGCAACTAGATAACCCAAGTTCAGCTATTTTAGAAATTGATAAAATAGTGAGCGAAAAAATGGCTTCAAGCGATTTACCACAAGACCAATTTGGCGTGCCGCTAGCCGGTAGCTTAATTCCTTGGATTGACGTACCAATGCCAAGTGGCCAGTCTAAAGAAGAGTGGAAAGCTCAGGTTGAAGCGAACAAAATTTTAGGATCTTCTAAACAGCCTGTGCCAATTGATGGTTTATGTGTACGTATTGGTGCAATGCGTTGTCATAGCCAAGCGATGACCATTAAATTACGTGAAGACATTAGCGTAGAAAAAATTGAAGAAATTTTAGCTTCGCATAACGAGTGGGTTAAAGTTATCCCTAATGAGCGCGAAATTAGTGCGACTGACTTAACCCCAGTTAAAGTAACAGGTACTTTAAGTATTCCTGTTGGTCGTATTCGTAAATTAGCCATGGGTCCAAAATACATTAGCGCATTTACCGTGGGCGATCAGCTGTTATGGGGCGCTGCTGAGCCACTTCGTCGTATGCTTCGCATCATTGTAGACGGTGAATAATTTCTGCATTTAAAAGTGTATATTAAAAAGGGGTTAGCGTATTGCTAACCCCTTTTTTAGTTAAGCGGCACTGCATACGCTACTTTATTTTTTCCTTCGTGTTTTGCTTTCGTTTTGCTATTTACAACGCTTGCGCTATGGTGCTGTAACGCGCTGTATATAAAAGCACTGTATATAAAGCGTATAAGTTTGTGCTTCATTAATACCTAGGAAAAACGTAATAAATATTAATATTGCCACCCCCTATGCTCTGTTGGAGCAGTCATAAAATTTATGAGTATACGAAAGGCTCACTAAGCTTGGTTAACTCGGCTCATTGCATTTTTTGGTATAGCTTTTGCTCGTAATAATCTATTACAGCTTTATTCGCTCGGTTTTAGCTGCTTTGTGGGTACTTAATTCACTTATGCAGGTATTTTTTACTTATGCCGAGATGCTAAGCCTTCAAATAAGGATAGATAATGGCTTCTACTTTTAAAAATACACGCAAAAAATGGTTTTATGCTTTAGTGGTTATAGCCTTGGGGTTAATTTTACTCAGAGCTTTAGCCCCTTATGCGGTTCAATATTATGTAAATCAGCAGCTTGAACAAACCCAAGGCATAACAGGGCATGTGGGTGATGTTGATTTGTACTTATACCGTGGCGCTTACGCTGTTGATGAGGTAGAAATTTACGCGGTAGATGCCACGCAGGTGCCTAAACCGTTACTGTCTATAGATACACTTGATTTTTCGCTTGCGTGGTCTGCTTTATTAAACGGTAATTTTGTCACCAACATGGCTTTTACCCGCCCAGAAATTGTTATTTACGATAAAGACCCAACTACCGCTGAACAAAACCAACAGGTGAAAGATGAAACCACGTGGGTAGGCCTTGCTAATGATCTCGTGCCTTTTTCAATCGATACGCTACGTATAGACAATGGTAAAGTAACCTTGGTTAACGCCACCAGCGAAGGAGAGCAGCCTACTTACGTATCAAATATAAACGCTAACATTAACAATATTACCAATGCACAAAACCTCTCTAAAACCTTAGTCACGAGTTTAAAAGTAGAAGGGCAGCTAATGGGCGAAGCTAAGCTGTCTTTAAATGGTAAATTGGACCCTTTTAGTGATGAAGCTAATTTTGATTTTAATGTTGAAGTGCAGCGTTTTTCGGTTAAAAATCTCGAAACTGTTTTTAAAGTGTATACCCCATTTGACATTGAAGCCGGCGGAATAGATGGCGCAATGGAATTGGCCGCTAACAATAATAACTTAAATGGATATGTAAAAGCGGGTGTGCACGATTTAAGTGTTTTTTCGTGGCGCGAAGATATAGAAAAAGATGATGACGGTCTATTTACCGCTATTTTTGAAGGCAGTATTGATTTACTCAGCTCGTTATTAGAAAACGACGAGTCAAAGCTGGTGGCTGCTCGTGTGCCCATAGACGGGCAGTTAGATAACGCTGATGTATCTACTTTTGAAGCCGTGGTTTCGGTATTAAAAAATGCGTTTTTTGAAGCATTTAAAATGAAGGTTGATAATGTTATTTCGTTTGAAAGCACGCAAGAACAACAAGGTGAGTAACTAAAAGCCCTTTGTATTAACTCAATACAAAGGGCTTTTTAAGTTTTAGCAAGTAAAATAGATCAGCTATTTATTGGAGTTGGTAATATCTGAGGTTTTACTTAATAACGTTTTTAGCTCAGCTATTTGCGCTTGTAGTTCAACCACTTGTCCCTGCGTTGCAGGAAGTGAGTCATTATCCGCTTTTAGCTCACGGGCATTTCGATGCTCCTCGCTCATTACTTCTAAAATGGCACCTACCATCATGTTTAAAAACACAAACGCAGTTAAAAAGATAAACGTGAGGTAGTAAATCCAGCTCAGCTCGTACACCGCCATGGTTTCGTACATAATGTCGGTCCAATCTTCAAAGGTGGCTATCCTAAATAGCGTTAACATTGAAATGGATACATCTTGCCAAAGTACCGGGTTAATATCGGCAAACATCATACTGCCCATGGCTGCGTAAATATAAAAAATAACAAACATAAGCAGTGCTATATAGCCCATTTGCGGAATGGCTTTAAGTAACGAATTTACAAGCAAACGCAGCTCTGGGATCATAGATACTAAACGCAGTACCCTAAATATACGCAGCAAGCGGGCAAGTAACATGGTTGAGCCTGCAGCTGGGTATAGGCTGCCAAGTACAATAATGGTATCGAATATATTCCAGCCCTTTGAAAAGAAGTCTTTTATTCCTTTACTTGCAATAAATCGAATAATGAGCTCGATTAAAAAGAAAGCTGTGATCCCTACATCCATCCAATTTAGAATAAATTCTACGGTGGGGTGAAGAGAATATGTATGAGCACCTACAGTGAGGGCAGAAACAACAATGACAGCTATAACAAATGATTGAAATATCTTGCTTTTGTCTATACGCTGAAACAGCTTTTGTAACTGCGACATCATAATTATGGGTCCTATGCAAAGTCAGGTTTTTATGACGCTAATATACAATAATATTGTTGCTTTCGATAACGAAAGTGTAAGGAATTCTAATGTTAATCAGTCAAATAACTAAAAGCGCATTGTTGTTTGTGGGATTTTCGGTACTTGCAGGGTGCAGCTCCAACGCTCGCTTTCACGAAATTCAATCAGCGCGTTTAGATGAATGTAATTATAAAGCCGATAAAGAGTATTACGAGTGCCTTGAAAATCAAGATAAAAATTTTGAAGAGTATAAAAAACAGCAAAGTGAACAAACACAATAATTTATGACTAAAACACAAAAATTGCGCGATAAACAAATACGCCAAGCCCTCACCAACGCCTGTGAGCAAATAAAAGCGACTCATTATGGTTTTGATTATTTAACACACACCATTGATTTAAAAAATGAAGCAAAGTCACTAAACATAAGCTGCTATTTTGAAGATGATATAGCCTATAACGACACCGAAGCGCATTTTTCTCAGCTAGTCGATATTATTAACGCTGAGCTTAGCAAAATAAGCTTACCGGTAGCGGCTAAGCAAATAGCGTTTTTAGTTGATTAACATTGGTTTGCCTAGCTATGGACGTTATAATTACCAAAATTATTTTTAGGATGTAAAGCATGGCTGTTCCATCGCGCTCGCAAATCACACCAGGTACAACCGTAAATATTGTATTAAAAGAAGATCAACGCAGCGGCACATTAACTCAAGGTGTAGTTGAGCGTTTATTAACTAAATCACCTAATCACCCGCATGGTATTAAAGTACGCCTAGAAGATGGTCAAGTCGGACGAGTAAAAGAGATTTTATAATGGCAGCGTTAACAGAGCAGGAATTTTGGGATTTAGTGACCACGCCTGAGTTAGGGCTCGACCCACAAAGCGTAAGCGACAACTTAAAAGCTAAATTGAGCGAGTTAACTGACGAGCAGCTCATTGCTTTTGATAAATTTTTTGGTATTCACATGCGCAAATGTTTTACCTGGGATTTATTTGGTGCCGCATTTGTTATGGCTGGTTGTAACGACGAATACGGTTTTAGCGAATTTAGGTGCTGGCTCATCTCCCGCGGGGAGACGGTATTTAATAACGCATTAAGCAATGCCGACTCACTTGCACAGTGCTCCCCTGTGTATTATTTAAATGAGCAACCTTACCCTTATATTGATGAATACGACTTAATAGCCGGTTTATTATTTGAAGAGCGCAACGACGACGAATTACCTTTTGTACCCTCAGGCGAGCAACCTGCAGGTAAACGCTTTAAAGATAAACCCAAGTTTTTAAAACAAAGCTATCCGCAATTATTTGCAAAATACTGGCAGTAATACTCAACGTTATTTACATTCAAGATGGTTGCATTTAACGCCACCATCTTGAATTTTCCTTTCACAGTTGTTCACAATCGTACCCATTTATTCACTTTTTTAAATGACTCTATGTTAATAGTTATGTTACATTAATGTGTTTTTAACTGAACAAACACTGAATATAACAATATACGACATAGGAATGTTATGTATAAAACACTCTCATCAGGATTGATAGCGTTTTGCTTTTTAAATTCGCTAAGTGCACACGCGGCGGTTTCGCAACGAGTAAACAAATCATCTTTATCAGAAGTTAACTTACTTTTAAATCAAAGCGTAGGTTTAACTAATCAGGCATCCACCCATTCTTACTTTATTGAGTTAGATACGCCTCAAGCCTTAAATGCAAAACAAACTCGGTCATCAGCCAAAAAGATGCAGCAGTTTTTTGCAGGCGTGCCTATTTGGGGGCAGCAAATACGAGTGCAACCTAGCAATCAACACATAAGTGGTTTTTTTGCGAAAAATATCGATGCTGTATCTTTAAATAAAACGGCTAATAATCAGTTTGATGAATTTTCTGCGGTTAAATCTATTTTAGTAAACGCTAAACTTGATGAATCTACTGCTTATCAAGTATTAAACAACCAACGTTATGTTTATATTGATAACGGAGTCGCACATTTTGCTCGCTTAATTGAATTAAATGTATTTGAAAATGGCGTTGAAAAAAAGCCAGTAGGTTTAGTAAGCGAATCTGATTACAGTGTATTTAAACAGTGGGATAATATTAAAAGTGCCCAAGGTACAGGCCCTGGCGGTAATACAAAAATAGGGCAGTATGAATACGGCACTGACGTTGAAGCACTGGATGTGACGCAGCGTGGTGAGATGTGTTTTTTAGAAAACGAGAAAGTTAAAACTGTCACCATGGAGTCGGGTTTTGAGCCAAGTGAAGCTTACTCTTTTGCCTGTGATAGGAATACCTACAAAGAAGTAAATGGTGCTTACTCCCCACTAAATGATGCCCATGCATTTGGTACTGCGGTATTTGATATGTATCAACAGTGGTACAACACGGCTCCGCTTACTTTTCAATTGTTGATGCGTGTTCACAGTGGTGATAACTGGGAAAATGCAACGTGGAATGGTCAGGCTATGACCTTTGGCGATGGCGCTGATAGGTTTTACCCGTTGGTTTCACTTGATATTGTATCTCATGAGGTAAGCCATGGTTTTACTAGTCAAAACTCTAATTTAATTTATGCAGAACAATCTGGTGGTATAAACGAATCTTTCTCTGATATGGCGGGTGAAACAGCCGAGTATTTTTTACGCGCAGAGACTGATTGGTTATCAGGCGCTGATATTTCAAAAACTAGCCCCGCACTTCGTTATTTTGAAACGCCATCACTAGATGGGCTTTCGATTGACCATGCAAGTGAATATTACTCAGGTATGGATGTTCACTTTAGTAGTGGTGTTTTTAATCGTGCTTTCTTCCTACTTTCGAACACTGATGGTTGGGACCCTAAAAAAGCGTTCGAGATAATGCTTTTTGCAAATCAAAACTATTGGGTTAACTCTAGTGATTTTATTGATGGAGCCTGTGGTGCTATAAATTCTGCTATTGATTTAAGGTATGAAGCTAACGATGTCATTGCAGCATTTAATGAAGTAGGCGTTACTTGCGATAACATTCAGTTTGTAGATGCCGATGCCGACTTAATGGATGATAACTGGGAGCTGTTTTACGGATTAGATCCTAGTAATGCTGATGACGCTGGACTTGATTTAGACCAAGATGGTTTAACAAACCTTGAAGAATACTTAGCGAATACTTTTCCTAATGCAACGGATACCGACTCAGATGATCTATCAGATTATGATGAAGTTAATGTATACCTTACGGAACCTAACAATGCAGACTCTGACTTTGACCGCATGCCTGATGGCTGGGAAGTTTCGTTTTCATTAAACCCATTAAATGCAGATGATGCTCAACTTGATTTAGACTCAGACACCTGGAGTAATGTAATCGAGTTCTTTGGTAACAGTGACCCTTCAGACGCAAGCTCTGAGCCGGTCGTTTTTCCTGAAACAACCTTTGACTTCGATGATGCGGCTGTTCCAGATTTGCTTATTTCGTCAAATTTACAAACGCCTTGGGTAACAACTCAAATTAATGAAGATTCTGGCTTTGTGTTGACTAATAACGACATTACAGACAACCAATCAACCAGTGTTGAGTTTAGCTTTTTAAATAGCGAGCAAGGCTATGTAAACTTTAACTACGCATTAGACACTGAAGTAGGTTATGACTATTTTACTGTTTATATTAATGGTTCAGTTGTTTTAGATGAGTCAGGCATAAGCCAGTGGAAGGACGCGTCTTTCCAAGTTCCTGCTGGGCTAAATACTGTTAAGTTTACTTATTCTAAAGATATGTCCGTTTCTACTCCTGCAGATGCTGTATATATAGATAATTTATATATAGGGCCTAACTTTCCTGATGCTGATAATGACGGTATGTCTGATTCTTGGGAATTACATCATGGTCTTGATATTAATAATAGTGAAGATGCATCACTTGATGCTGACGCGGATGGCTTATCTAACCTTTTAGAGTTTTTAAACGCGGGTTTACCAAATAACCCTGATACAGATGGCGATACTATCCCTGATGGCTGGGAGTACAATAATAGTTTAGATTTAACCAGCTCGTCTGATGCAGCAGAAGATGCAGATAATGATGGGTTTTCAAATCTAACCGAGTATTTAGCAAACACTGATCCGCAGTCAGATACTTCTTTCCCTGTTGCTTTAAACCTCACTACCTCCTTTGAAGGCTCTGCACTACCTAGTTGGATGGTTGAAGCCGAAGGTTCTAGTGCTCCTTGGTTTATTACGAATGATTTTGCGACCGACGGAATACAAAGTATTCGCTCAGGCGTTATTAGTCACTCACAGTTTAGCAGCTTCACCGTAACAGGTTTATTTGAAGAGAGTGTATTAGCATTCGATTATAAAATTGAATCAGAGTCTTGCTGCGATTTTTTAAGTATTACTATTGATGGACAACCCGTTTTTGAGCGTAATGACCGAGGTAATTTAAATACCACAGAAGCAACGTCTATTGTGCTTAACCTAAGCGAAGGGCTTCATAATATTGAATTTAAATATTATAAAGACGGTTCTGTCTCATTCGGTGCCGATACTGTATGGCTTGATAACTTTGCTTTATTTTCTCCAACTGATTTAACAGATACTGATAACGATCAACTGCCAGATTACTGGGAATTAGTTAATGGATTAAATCGCCTTGATGCAAGTGATGCTGCATCTGATGCTGATACTGACGGTCTTTCAGCCCTAGAAGAATTTAACCTAGGAACAAATCCAACCTCAGCAGATACAGATGGTGATGAACTAAGTGATGGCTATGAGGTAAGTAATGATCTTTTACCTTTAGATGCTGCAGATGCTAATTTAGATTACGATGAAGATGGTTATACAAATATTCAGGAGTTTTACTCTCAGAGTCTAGCTAACGATGCTTCATCATTAGTGCAATCTTTTACGCAATTAAATGAAAGCTTTGAAGATGGCCTTCTTCCGGCTAAGTTTACCGAACTTGCTGTTAACTCTTGGGGTTGGCAAGCTAATACAAGTTGGTCAACTTTGGGCGATGCAAGCCTTAGCTTAGCATTAACGCCTACTAGCAAGGTTGGGGGGTTTGCCATTGCGGGGTTATTTGAAGCCGGTTTTATTAATTTAGACTATTTGGTTTATGACTCTCCAGCGCTGCAAATAAGCTTAAATGGTAGCCCTATAGATGTAAATCGTGGTAGCCAGTCTCGTTTATTGTTACCGGTAGATGATGGTTTTAACATTATTAAAGTTAAATATGAGTACTTATACCTTCAGCAGCAACCGTTATCAGTTGATAACATTACCTGGTCTGCAGATATAGACCTCACCAGCGACTATGATTCGGACGGTATTCCTGATTTTTGGGAAGTTGAATATGGGCTAAATGCTTTAGAACCCTACGACGCTAATTATGACGCCGACTATGATGGTTTGACTAATTTACAAGAGTATCAACTTTCGGGTAATCCGCTTAGCTCAGATTCAGATGGTGATGGTGTTCAAGACAGTGAAGATAGCCACCCAGATGATGCAAGCCGCGGTGAAAATAGTCCGCCTGAGTTTATATCGAGTCTTGAGCCGATTACGCTTGAAGCGACTTCACAAAATACTAATATTACCGGTCTATATACTCCAGAGGCTAGAGATAACGGCCATTTAGAGCCTCAAGTATACACAAGCTCAGGGTCTTACTTACCCCTTGGTGAGCACCAGATTACATGGATTGCACGAGATAATGTTGGTAACGAAACATCGGCTATACAAACAGTCACACTTGTTGATACAACTGCCCCGATTATCCAACCGTATACTTTTAGTGTTTATGGCAGCACGAACACGGCTATAAAAAATGCACTTTTAGATAGTCGTGTTATTTACGATAGTGTTTCAGCTATAACGCTTCTGGAAATTGATGATAGCTTTGTATTTAGAACGGGCGATGTATCTATTCCTGTATCTGCTGTTGATGAAGCTGGAAATCATGTATCAGGCGACGTAAGGGCTATGATTTTCCCTGAAATCAGTATTCAGCCTACTACGTATGTGTATCAAAATGGTAATGTGCTTGTAGATGTTTTTATTAGCGGCGCTAACCCATACGGTTACTCTAGCTTTCATTTACAAGCTAATAATAGCACCCAGTATTTTACTACTAATCAGTATGGACCTATTAAGCTTGAGTTAGAGCGAGAATTTGTAGGTAGCGCAGCAAGTATTAGTGTCCTATCTAATGGTAATGCGTTTATAGACAAAAATGATAACAGCGAGCTAGTGTACTTAAGTGAAGCGGCACAGGCGCAGTTTATTACTGATTTTTATCAAAATGGTAAAGCAGTTAATAAAACTATTCAGCGTTCTTTACCTGACTTTAATGCCACAATTAAGTTAGTAAATTTACCTAGTACAGGTAGTGATGTATCCCTTGAGCTTATTGGCCCCGCAGGTGTTGATTTTTACATTTATAAAACAGCTGATTCACAGTGGGATGTTTCATTTAGCGCAAATCTTTCTGAGCAAACCAATAATATAGATTTAACTTTACGTGTAAAACAAGGTGATGAACTACTAGCAACTAAGCAAACTAGTTTACGTATTGTTGATAGCGTTATATTTGATGACCCTGAGCTAGATACTGATGGCGACGGTATACCTGATATTGAGGAAGGGGTAGGTGATAGTGATAAAGATGGTATTGCTGATTACCTAGATAGCACTTCTACTACTAATACAGCTATCTTAGCTTCAGGTGATAGTGCTCACAGTATTGATGAGTTTAATCACTTGGCTGTAGGTAGCATTAAAGAGGCTCTAGCAGCGGGTTATATTGCTGATATGTCTATTTCTGAACAAGCGCTTAGCACTTATTTCTCAGATTTAGATATAATAGAACCTCACTTCCAAGCTAAAAGTGATGTAATTAACGTTCGTGTTACGTTATCTAATTCATCAAGCACCGCAGAAATTGCACTACCTGAGTATGTAAATGCAATTTTAAGCTCAGACATGCAAGTAAGAGTACTAACCACTGCAGGTTGGCAGTCGGCCACTGTATTATCAGGTAATGTATATGAGCAAGTGTGTTCACGCTGCTTTAGCTTTGCAATCGCAGATGGTAGCGCATTCGACCTTGATGGAGAGGTTAATGGGGTTATTGAAGTTGTGGCAAAACTAGCGCAGGAGAGTCTAAATCAGGCGCCAGTATTAGATGTAGATATGCCGGCCACAATAGAAGAGCTTGCTACTATTGAGCTTGATGCTTCTGGCTCTACTGACCCTGATGGAGATACGTTATCTTACGAATGGCGTGTTGAACACCCTCAGTTATCTATTACAGCTGAGGATACTCAAGGTAAAGCTGTACTTACCGTGGGTGAGCTTGAGCAAACGGTTGATGCGGATATTACGTTAGTGATATCAGATGGCTATGAGCAATTTACGCAAGTATACACCGTTAGCTTTTTACATGTTAATCAGCTACCAAGTGTAGAATTAAGTACATCTGCGGTTTCGGTTAAAGAAGGTCAGGAAGTTTCAGTGACAGCGTCTGCAAGCGATAAAGAATCCGCAGAGCTTTCTTTTAAGTGGGTTCAAACAATGGGTGTAGAAGTGGCGCTAAGCGATGTTGACTCCAGCACACTTAAGTTTACAGCGCCGAGTGTGTCGCAAACTACAGAACTGGGCTTCAAGCTTATTGTATCTGATGGTGAAGGTGAGACTGAGCAAAGTTTAGCTGTGACTGTCACTAATGCATCTGGCACAAGTAGTGAAAAGGGCAGTGGCGGTGGTTCATTAGCCTTCATGTTGTTGCTTTTAGCAATTTCTGTTGTGTACACAAGAGCGCAGTGCTTTAAGTAACACTTACTAATAAATATATTTTTATATTGATAAAAGCCCCTTGATGTATTCAAGGGGCTTTTTCTTTTATGAACCAAATGTATTTTAAGTAAGTATAGAGTTGAGTGTGTTATGCTATTTTTATTAGTAATGAGTTGGAATTTTAATGAGTTATCGTAAAATTTTATTTTGTATGAGCTGTTTATTTCTAAGTAATGTACTTTTTGCTAAAACTGTTACGCCCAGTAATAAAAGCCGTTTTATACCGTTATTAAAAACAATGCTTGGCGATTACCAGGTGGTAACTGCTAACTCCCCACTGTGTGTGGATAGTCAGTTGAGTTTAATTAACCCAGTTTACCCAGACGCGGGTTTTAAATTAGGCGAGTATATTGCGTTTGAAAGTTTACACAACGGCACCCGTACAACTAAAAAGCCAAATTTTTGTTTTGTAACTAGCTCGTATAAATACAAAAGTGATGGTGTTGATAACAGCTTAAAAATGAGCCGCTGTATTGACCCCAATAACGAAAAAACCATCAGACAAAGCATTAAGTTTACCAGTGTTACAACGCTCAAATATACGCAGAATACCCCCGCAGTAGAGTGCACATTTACAAGACAAGTTGATTAACTTACTTGCAATGAATTTGCGGTATATCGTGCCAGCGCGTTGTGTATTGGGGCGATAAGTAATCTCTGTTCATATGCCAGCCTTGATTTAGTTTGCTGCTGGCTAGGGTGAGTATGCCTTTTCCGTAGCGGTTGTTTATTGTATCAAGACACTGCATTAATTTAGGGTTATCGGCACTTTGGCTAAATAAATCAGTTTGCTGATACTGCACCGAGGTAAGCTCTAAAGCGCCTACACCACATTTATAAAACCGTACACCTGGTTGATAAATATGAGTAAATACTTCTGATACAGCATTGGCCATTACGCAGGTATCGTTAGTGGGAGTGGCAAATTTATATATAAACGACTTTTTACAATAGCGGTCTTCGTGTTTGCCAGTGGCGGCAAATATATAAAGCTGTTTTGCTAATGAGCGCTGCCCTCGTAGTTTACTGGCAACCGTGGTTACGTGGTTAATAAGGGCGGTTTTAAGTGCAGTAGGCTCACTGATCCGCTCACCAAAGCTGCGAGTAGAATATATTTCTCGCTTATCTTGGCGTACATCGTCCCATGTTAAGCACGCAATACCATTTAGCTCACTTACGGTACGCTCTACTACCACACTAAACGCGCGGCGCATGGTTTTAGGGTTTTGCTGTGCCAGATCCCATGCTGTATGTATGTTCATTATATTAAGCTTTTTAGCTAGGCGCTTACCTATGCCCCATACATCGGCGCAGCTCATTCTTTGTAAAATGGCTTGGCGGCTTTGCTCGTTATGTATAACGGCCACCCCATCAAACCCGCTTAGCTTTTTAGCTGCATGGTTAGCGGCTTTTGCCAAAGTAGGGGTTGGGCCAAAACCAACACCCACAGGGAGTTTAGTTTCGCGCCAAACGGTGCGCCTTATTGTATGCCCGTACTCGTGCCAGTTTTGTATAAGGGGTGTGTAGCCATTAAAGTGCAAAAACGACTCATCAATACTGTATATGTATTGTGTGTCGCAAAAGCGGCCAATTACGTTCATCATTTTGGCGCTTAAATCGGCGTACAACTCATAGTTACTCGAACGTACAACCACCTTGTGTTGCTCAAGCAGGTGCTTAACTTTAAAATAAGGGCCAAATTTAGGAATGTTTAAGCGCCGAGCTATCGGGCACACCGCACATACGCAGCCATCGTTATTAGTTAAAACCACCACAGGTTTAGAGCGAATAGCGGGGTCGAACACTTTTTCGGCACTGGCATAAAATGCAACGGCATCGACTAAGGCGTACATTTTAATAGCTCAGGGCTTGGGCGGTGCATTCTAATCGATAGTGTAACCACTCCCTCTAACTGAAACTCATCAGCTGAGGTTAGTTGTACCGGCTTATGTAAAGGCGATGCAGAGAGTAACCGCGCATTGGTTTTATCTAATAGCTTACACACAAATAAACCATTTAAGTTAGCAACAATAACATCGCCGTTATCGGCTTGCTCAGCACGGTCTACAAGCAGTAAGTCGCCTTCAAAAATCCCCACCTCTTGCATGGAATTACCCGAGGCAATACCAATAAAGGTGGCGTCGGGGTGCTTTATTAATAGCTCATCAAGAGAAACACCGAGCTCGGCGTATTGCGCCGCGGGCGATTCAAACCCACACACACCAGCTTCTATATAAACGGGAATAACAAACATAACACAACCTAAAACGCATATACTGTATAAGTGTACAGTATATGCGTTTTGTGTAAGTTATGCCAAGAAATGAAAGACAGATCACGCCATGTTTTTGATTATTTGTTGCGCGGTATCTAAAAAGTCTTTGATTTGCTGCGGGTTTAAGTTTTTACACATTTGATCATTTATTTGCTGCTCAGAGGCTAATAACTTATCAAACAATGTATTGCCTTGCTCGGTGAGCGACAAAATAAAGCAACGTTTGTCGTGCTCACTTGCTTGCTTATTAATAAGGTTTAGGGCAATGAGATCTTTAATTAAGCGGGCAATTTGGGCTTTGTCGCGCTGTGTTTTAGTCACAATGTCGTTAGCGGTACAGTTAGATGTACTGGCAATAATGTGTATACAACGCACGTGCATAGCATTAATACCAAGGTCGCCTGCGTTAATAGCCTCGCGAATTGTTACGCGGTAATTTTGCATCAGCTCAAATAGGGTATTTGATAAAAGCGTGTTCATAAGCTCTCTAATGGTTGACAATATCAATTAGTTTGTTATAGTTGATTTTATCAACCAATGGGGCGTTGTGCAATGCTTGCTTTAAAAAGCAGTTAACTATTTTGTTAAACGAGGTGATTTTAAATGGGTAAACAAGTTCGCAAAGCTACGGTACTAAGTACTGAACAAATAACACCGCATTTACAGCGCATTGTTGTAGGCTCAGATGAGTTTTCGGATTTAACGCAAGCGCATATTGGCAGCTATGTAAAAGTGCTTATTCCCCAAAATGGTGAAGTTGATTTTAATTTAAAAACCGCGTGCATGCGCTCTTACACAATAAGAGACGTTGATGATGCAACGGGCGCGTTAACACTCGACTTTGTAATAAACATGCACCAAGGTCCGGCTACGCACTGGGCTATAACTGCAAAAGTAGGTGACGAGGTTGGCATAGCGGGCCCAGGCCCTAAAAAGCTTGATAATTACCAGCATCCGCATTATGTATTACTAGGCGATTTAACCTCAGTTAATGCAATAAAAGGGTACATGCAGCAGTTACCCGCCAGCGCAAAAATTGACGCGTTTGTGCATGCCCCTACTGAGCAAGACATTATTGATTTAAACACGCAGCGCGATGTTAATTGGTTAATTACAGATACACCGGATACCGATATGCTCAGCGCGCTTAACAATTTGCCACACACAAACGAGCCACCTATTGTATTTATGGCATTAGAGGCAGGGTTAGTACGCAAAGCAAAAACCTTACTTACCCAGGATTGTAATATACCGCGTAGTAATATAGTTTCCTCTGGCTATTGGAAAAAAGGCGTAGACTCAGAAGGTTATAAAAAAGAGCGCCAGCAAAGCCCTGAGCTTGCATGAATACCTTAGAGCAAAACAGCCTAACGCTATTTTGCTTTTATCCGTTACCTAACTTGAATTGAATAAATAGCAGACCCATTTAAGTGTTTTATGCTGATGATGAAGCTCATTGTTAGCATGCATTTTAAGGAGCTGCTATTTTGTTATCTTCCATTCCCTTTTCGTTATTAGAGCTTGCCCCCATGATCAAAGGGGACAGCGTTTCTCATACGCTCAATAAAACCACTAAATACGCCCAGCGTGCCGACCAATTAGGGTTTAATCGCTTTTGGCTAGCCGAGCATCACAATATGCCCGGTATAATTTGTGCTGCCACCTCAATATTAGTAGGTCACATTGCAGGTAAAACTCAGCGTATACGGGTTGGCTCTGGCGGAATAATGCTGCCGAATCATTCTCCCTTAGTTGTGGCTGAGCAATTTGGTACGTTAGAGAGTTTATACCCTGGACGAATAGATTTAGGCCTTGGCCGCGCTCCTGGTAGTGATCCAGTAACCAGCCGTGCGCTAAATAATGATATGAGCCGCGCAGAAAACTTCCCGGGGGAGGTAACAGAGCTGCAAACATTATTAGGCCCATACAATGGCACACATCCTATACGTGCTATTCCGGGGGAGGACACAAACGTACCGCTTTGGTTATTAGGCTCAAGTTTGTTTAGCGCCCAATTGGCCGCGCAAAAAGGGTTGCCTTATGTATTTGCAGGGCACTTTGCACCACGTTTTGTACACGATGCCATCGCACTATATAAGCGAGAATTTAAAGCCTCAAATGTACTCGATAAACCCTATGTAATGCTTGCTTTACCGCTGGTGGCAGCAGAAACCGATGAAGAAGCGCAGTACCTATCTACCACCTCAAAGCAACGTGTGCTTGAATTAATACGCGGCAAAGAGCTGTGGCTAAAGCCACCGGTAGAGAGTATGGAAGGTTTATGGAGTGAGCAAGAGCGCGCCCACGTAGAAAACTTTTTAAGCTTAAGCGTTGTTGGCGGGCATGTGAGTATAAAACATAAATTACAAATGATAGCGAAAGAGCTAGAAGTGGATGAGTTTATATTTACCAACGATGTTTACGACAGCGAAAAACGCCACCGAGCTCTAAAAATTTTAATGGAAATAAAGCATTAATTAAAAAAGGAAGTGTTTAGTTAAGCAAGCGTACACACAAGCCTTGCTACTATGTAGACATCATTAAAAGTGAATACAAACTTATTAACTTTAAGTGATGTCTGAACAAACGCTATCGATAATTAAACATATTTAGGTTGCCAAGGATAAGGCCCATTTTGCATTATTTGTCGTTCTGTTTTTTCAATCAAACTGATTTAAACAATCAATTTTAAGACATTGCTTTTATTTTTTATAATGTAGTTATTAACCAAACATCATTAAATTAAAGGAAGGTACACCGTGAACGCTCTAACAACCGCATCGGCTAATTCAGTTACTCATACAGCGCAGCCAAAAGTTGCTCTGATAGCTGAAGGTGGCGGACAACGAGGGATATTCACAGCCGGTGTATTAGATGCATGGTTAGAGCAAAACTACGACCCATTTGATTTATTTATTGGCACCTCTGCCGGCTCGCAAAATTTAACAAGCTATTTAGCACGCCAAAAAGGTTACGCTAAACGCTTAATTAGAGGGCTTTCTCGTAACAAACGCTTTTTTCAATTAGGGCGTGGTTTAATGGGCAAGCACATTGTTGATTTAGACTGGTACTTTGAAAAAACCACCGAAGTAAACAGAGCCCTTGATTTTAAAACAGCAAAAACCAGCCTAGGTGAACGAGAGCTGCTTATAACGGCAACCAATGCACGCGACAGAAAAGCCTATTACCTTTCACCTACAGGCGAGGGTAAGCAATGGCGAGATTTGTTAAAAGCATCGAGCGCGTTACCTTTTTTGTATAAACAAGGCGTTAAACTTACTCCTTGGTTAGGTACAAAAGCGGCAAACGAAGCGCATTTAGCTGCAGAGCAATCAAGTGAAGATTTTTATTTAGATGGCGGCTTAGCTGCGCCACTGCCTGTACGCGAAGCTTATAACCGTGGCGCACGAAAAATCGTGGTAATAAGAACCGTTGATGAGCATTTTCAGGCGCAAACTGCATGGGTTCAAAAGCTTAGAACATTTGCATGTGCATCAGGCTACTGCCCAAAAACACTTGATTACTTGATTCAACACGAGCAAGCATACCTAGACGAGCTAACGTTTATTGCAAACCCGCCTAGTGATGTAGAAATTATACAAATTTTTGCAGACGAAAAGCTACACAGTAAATTATTAGGTAGCTCGAATGACGATTTACGCTTTGATCATAAGCTAGGTGTAAAAGCAGGCCGCGCTTATTTAAAAAGCCAAAACGCACGTATAGTAGATTACGCACACAGCTACGCTATGTAGCTGTGTATTAACGCTTAAACTTAAATTACTACTTAAGTTTAAGCGTTGGTAAAGTGCCGTGGCAAAATTAAAGCTCTGCTTTTTTTAAACTTATCGATGGCTTTTTATTGCTAATTACCGCGCCTAATAAAATAAGCGCTAAAGCAATAAATACTGACCAACTAAAAGGAGCCTGAGAGGCGAGTATTAAAATAAAAGTAGAAAGCACCGGCGTTAAAAAACTTAACGAGGCTAATAGCGATCGGTTACCAAATTTTAAACCATGATCCCATAAATAAAATGCACCTCCCACTGGGCCTAATCCTAATAAAATAGCGCCTAGCCATTGTGAAACAGACAAACTAGTAACGGTTGTTTCAAAATAAAAATGTGCACAAAGGGCAAGCACAGCCACAATAAGCGAAAGCCAGCCTATGTCATCTACTTGGCTATTAAATTGCGACATTAAATAAGAATAACTAGACCACAGTACAGCGCAGCATCCTGCAAAAAAATACCCTAAGTAATACTCACTATTAATAGATAGCCCACTGCCATCGGTAATTAAACTAAGCGTGCCTAAAAACCCCAGTAATCCGCCTAATATTGCTTTAAATTTAGACCCAGGGGTAGCCACAAATACACCCAGTAATAATGGCCAAAGGTACACAATTAAGCTTACCTCTATTAAAGGGCCGTATTTTAAAGCCATAAAATAACAAAAGTGAAAACCAAATAAGCCAGTCACACCTATTATCATTTGTTTTTTAGAAAGCTTTGGAGGGGTTAATAATGGCTGTTTTGTAGCAAAACGTTTTACTAATAAAATAATAAAAGAAAGTGCAAAGCACATAAAAAGTAACTGAAAAGCCGGGAGCGCTTTGGTTAAATTACCTAGTAAAGCTAAAAGCCCCCACGAAAATATTGCTAAAAACCCTATGTGTGTTGCCATTAATTACCCTCCGTAAATACTATGTACTGAGTGTATCAATATAGGTTTTTAAAAATATGCTAAAAAGACGGTGTTATTGTTTGCTCTGACGCTATTTAACCTACGCTCTGCTTGAGCTTGCTTTATTATCTCGTGTTTAGGTTGTCTATATTACTGCTTTGCAAACGCCTTCGGTGGCTGTCCAAAATATAAATTAAACCGGCGGCTAAACGCAGAGGCATCGTTATAACCAATGCGCTCGCCTACTAAAGCAATCGGCAAGTCTGAATGGGTTAAAAGGGCGCGCGCGTGCTGCATTCGCAACATAGTTAAATATTGCAGCGCACTCATAGTGGTACTTTTTTTAAACACAGTTTTAAATTGTGTAACGCTTAAACAGGCTATATCGGCCAGCTCTTTTAACGTGTAGGGGTAGGCTAAATTTTGCTTTACAGTGGTTATTACATTATCTATTCGTTTATCAATATTACTGTGGCTGCTTTGCTCACAAAGTAATAAGTAAAATAAATCAAAAGTTGAATTAGTAAGCTTTTCATCGCTAACAACGAGCAGTTGCTGCTCTATAAACTGTAAGTAACTTAATAAACGACTATTTATTGAGATTTTAGGGCATAAAAGGTTAATAAGGTTTTCAGGGAGCGCATCTAAATCTGCCACAATAAAACGCGCGGCTTCATCGGCCGTAAAGGCATGTACTACGTTTTTCTCTATAACGATACAACTGCCCGTACTCACCGTTGTTTTAAAGTCATTATTTAACGTTATAAAAATTTCCCCGTGTAGGGGTAAAACGAGTTGATGGTAATTGTGCTGGTGGCGCTTTATATCTTGCGAATAATACCGAATAGAAAGCTTATTCATTGCCTACTCCAATACCTAATACATAAACAGAGTATTGCCTAACATACTTTAAGTAAAACATAGCGTTAATAAACCTAAGTAGATGACAATAATATACTGGTTTCGCTATTTAAAATGCCTTCTATTTCGCGTACTTGCCTGAGTACGCCATCAAACTCACCTAAATTTGCCGCCTGTATTTCAGCCACTAAATCCCAAGCGCCATTGGTTGTATGTAACTTTGTTAGCTCTGGTATGCCGCGCATGGTTTTAATTACCTGCGATGTAGATTTACCCACCACTTCCACCATCATTATTGCTCTTACAGCTTCGGTTTGTATGTGTTCGTGTACACGCACCGTAAAGCCTAATATAGCGCCGGATGAGACTAAACGGTCTAAGCGATTTTGCACTGTCCCGCGCGACACCTTTAAAACATCGGCTAGGGCTGAAATAGAAGCGCGGCCATCTTTTCGTAATTCGGCTATTAATGCGTTATCTAATGAGTCGTAAATGTAAGGGGTCATAAAACGCCTTGGGTTATGTGTTTATTACAAATTACTAAATTTGTACTTTATTGCATAGCAATTTGCTAAAAAACACTATTATTTGTATAAACTTTTGGCATTTTAAGTAACACCTGTGGCCTATAAACTTATTTCAATTAATTTATTTAGTCATTAAAGAGGTATTTATGAGTCATTTTATCGCACAACCTAAACAAGGTGTTCCATTTGTTAGCGTACAGGCAATGGCCAAACTTATAAATAAAGTCGGAATAGAAAACGTATTGCTTGAGCTTACTCAAAGATTAGAACAGGACTTTGCTCGCTGGGACGAATTTGATAAATCGCCCCGTTATGCAGCGCACTCTCCTGATGGCGTAATAGAGCTTATGCCCGTAAGCGACGGTAAAATGTTTAGCTGTAAATATGTAAATGGTCATCCAAAAAACACCTTTAAGGAACTTCAAACCGTGGCCGCGTTTGGTATTTTGTCGGATGTTGATAGCGGCTATCCGGTTATGATCAGCGAAATGTGCTTACTAACAGCCTTACGCACAGCGGCCACATCGGCGCTTGTGGCAAAGTATTTAGCGCCTAAGCACTCAACAACACTTACATTAATTGGTAATGGTGCACAGTCTGAGTTTCAGGCATTAGCTTTTAAAGCCGTATTAGGCATTACTCACATTCGTTTATACGATATTGATAAAAATGCCTCACAAAAAGCCTACAACAACTTAAGTGGTTACGGTTTAAATGTAACTCTATGCAATAGCGCAGAAGAGGCCGTACAAGGCGCGAACATTATTACAACCTGCACAGCCGATAAAAAAAATGCCACTATTTTAACCAGCGATATGATCCCCCAGGGCGTGCATTTAAATGCCATTGGTGGCGATTGCCCTGGTAAAACAGAGCTTGATTCACAATTATTAACGCGCGCAAATGTGTTTGTAGAGTACGAACCGCAAACCAGAATAGAGGGCGAAATACAGCAAATGAGCGAAACCTTTGCCGTAACAGAGTTTCATAAAGTAATTAATAAACAAACACCTGGGCGTACAAGTAACAACGAGCTTACTATTTTTGATGGGGTAGGCTTTGCAAGCGAAGACTTTACCGCGCTGGTATATATTAAAGACGCGCTGGTGGCTGCGGGTGAGTTTGAACTACTTGATTTAATTACACAACAAGCTGATCCGCGTAATTTATTTTCGGTACTTAATAGTACACAACCATCAAAAACACCTAAGCAAGAGCAAGTCGCATGAGCCACATAAAGCAAGCCCCAACAGCGGTGGTGATGGTGCGCCCGCATCACTTTACATCTAATCCACAAACCATGTTAGACAACACGTTTCAAAGTACCTGTAACTCACAAAACCAGAGCCAGCTTGCCTTTGACGAAGTCACTAATGCGGTTAAATTATTACAAAACGAGGGCGTAACGGTTCATCTTTTTGAAGACGAACATACACACACGCCCGATTCTGTGTTTCCAAATAATTGGTTTTCTACCCATCAAAGTGGCGAGCTAGTTATGTACCCAATGTACGCAGAAAACAGAAGGTTAGAATATCGAAAAGATATTATTGATTTTTTGACTAATCACTATAAAGTGTTGTCTGTGACTGATTATTCATTTTTAGCGAAAGAAAATGCATTTTTAGAAGGCACAGGATCGCTTGTTATTGACCACCCCCATAAGCTTGCTTATGCAGTAGAATCTAAGCGCACTACTAAAACCGTGGTTAATACAGTGTGCGAGCAATTAAAGCTAAAACCTGTTGTATTTAACGCCTACGATGAGCAAGGTACTGCGGTTTATCATACTAATGTATTAATGTGTGTAGCTACAGAGTTTGCCATGATCAGCTTAAATATGGTGCCAAATAGTCAGCACAAACAATTAACTAGCCATTTTATACAAAGCCATTTAGAAGTAATAAACTTAACTAATGAGCAAATAAGTAGCTTTTGCGGCAACGCAATAGAGTTACAAGGTACAAATGGTCGTATTTTAGCACTCTCACAAACGGCGTTTAATGCACTTACAACCGAGCAAAAAGCAGCAATACAAAAAACAGCTAAACTTGTTCCGTTACCTATACCAACCATAGAGTCGGCGGGAGGTTCGGTTAGATGCATGATTGCTGGCATACACCTGCAAAGTAAATAACCTACCACTAAGTCAACATCCTAAGGCAGCTTAGCTGCCTTAATCTATGGCTAACATGCATTATTAAATGCCAATTACTCAACTACGCGCTGAGTAAAAACATAATAAATACAAAAGGATTAGCCCATGTTCGATACCGTAGTAAAAAGTGTAAATGGCCTATTATGGGGAGAAGGCCAAATACTAATCTACATACTACTGTTTGCAGGTATTTGGTTTTCGGTACGTTTAAAAGCAATTCAAATAGTAAAATTTAAACACATGTTTAGCCTGTTAAAAGGCAGTAGCAAGTGTAAAAAAGACGACATTTCATCATTTCAAGCATTGTGTACAGGCCTGTGTGCCCGTGTAGGTACAGGTAATTTAGCCGGGGTCGCTGTTGCAATTTCACTAGGCGGAAGCGGCGCCATATTTTGGATGTGGGTTATAGCCATACTCGGCATGGCAACCGGCTTTGCCGAAAGTGTATTAGGGCAAGTGTATAAAGTACGCGATAGTAGTGGCGAATTTAGAGGCGGCCCCGCCTATTATATTCAACAAGGTTTGGGCAGCCGTGCCTTTGCTATTGTGTTTGCCGCGTGTTTATTTTTAGGTTATGGCTTTACCTTTAGTGCCATGCAAACCAATACCATAACCGACGCCCTTAACTATGCTTTTCAAGTACCTACCTTTTATTCTGGATTAGTTATTACCGTATTAGCAGGCTCAATTATATTAGGTGGCTTTAAAGCCATTGCCCGCTTTGCCGAGCGAGTAGTGCCACTAATGGGCATATTATTTGTAGCCGCGGCGGTTATTATTACGATTATGAATTTACCGCAAGTGCCTGCCATGCTTAAAGATGTGTTTTTATCAGCGTTTGGTTTACAAGAAGCTGGCGCAGGAGCAATGGGCGCTGCCATTAAAAACGGTATACAACGCGGATTATATTCTAACGAAGCCGGCGCAGGTAGTGTGCCGCATGCTGCAGCAAGCGCTAGCCCAATGCCTAATCACCCAGTTACACAAGGGTATATACAAATGCTTGGCGTGTTTTTCGATACAATTGTACTTTGTAGCTGTACCGCGGTGGTTATTTTATTGGCCGATGTAGATATAAGCGGCGAAATGGAAGGCATACGTTTAACCCAAAGCGCCATGACCGCACATTTAGCACAAGGCGGTGTGTATTTTGTTGCAGCAGCCATAACCTTATTTGCTTTTACCTCGGTAGTGGCTAACTATGCTTACGCCGAAAGTAACCTGCATTTATTTAAGCTCGATAACAAAGTAGGGCGCACAATTTATACATTACTTTATTTATCAATGATGCTGTGGGGCGCATCGGCATCTCTAAAAGAAGTCTGGGATTTAGCCGATATAGCGTTAGGGTTAATGACAGTGGTAAACGTAATCGCTATTATATTGCTCACGCCAACTATTTTGTCTGTTAATCGCGACTACAACACACAAAGAGAAAAAGGCATAGAACCCGAATTTAAAGTAAAAGACGTAAAAGTACAGGGCAAATGCGAAAGCGGCATTTGGGATTGATTCCCGTACTTTAAGCAATTTTAACGATAAAAAGCGGTTTTATGGCAACATAAAATCGCTTTTTAATTTTGCATAATTATTCAAATTTAGATTGTGTGAACAGCACTAAAATATAAGAATAGCAAGGTAAATTGATTTAATGATCGACATTCACGCAGGTAAAACAGCAGCAAAAATTATTAACGAGCAGGGCTTTAAACCCGAGTTATTTACCTCTTTTTTAGGGGCAAGTGGCGGGCCTAAATGGTTTACATTATTTGGCTTAGACAAATATATTTTTGGTGAATTTTTTAAAAAACGAACCCAACCACTTAACTTAATTGGTTCATCTGCTGGCGCATTTCGATCAGCCTGTTTTGCACAAAACAACCCCGTTGCTGCCATTGAGCGATTAGCAAAATCGTATTCGCAAACGCGCTATTCTAGTAATAAACCAACACCTGCTGAAATTACACTAAAAGCTCGCGCATTATTAGATGATGTATTTGGTGAGCACGGCGTAACCGAAATTTTAAATAATCCTATTTTTAAAGCGCATTTTATAGTGGCAAAATCGAATGGGTTTATAGCCAGTGAAAATAAATTAATTCAACTTTTAGGTTTATCAAAAAGTTATATGCTCAACCGCGTAAACCGAAAATTATTAGGCTCGCAGTACGAGCGATTTATTTTTGGTGTGCCCAACAGCAATTTATCAATAACCGACAGTTATAATTTTAAAACGCAAAACATACCACTTAGCCAAATAAATTTAAAAGATGCCTTACTTGCATCAGGCTCTATACCCCTTGTTATGCAAGGCATAAAAAATATTGCAGGCTCGCCACCCGGTATTTATCGCGATGGCGGAATAATTGACTACCACTTTGATTTAAAAATTAATAACCCTGGCTTAATTTTATATCCGCATTTTAATAGCGAGCCAAAAGCAGGGTGGTTTGATAAAAATTTAAAACGTAAAGTAGCAGCACAAAATTACGATAACGTGGTGATGATCACCCCATCAAAAAAATTTATAGCCGGCTTACCTTACGGAAAAATCCCAGACAGGAACGACTTCACAGATCTTGATGCAGACACACGTATTAAATATTGGAATACTGTTTTTAGTGAAACTGAGAAACTGGCGGAAGAATTTGATAAAAAATTAATAAGGAAAACTAATTTTAGATTAATCACTTGATAAAACTAAAAACTATTCATAAAAAATGAGCTGCCATTTGGAGAATCCTAAGAAATAAGCTTCTTGAGAGCAAGAATATTTAAGTTAAAATCATGGAAAAGTTTTTTATAAAGTATAAATGTGTTTTCATAATGTGGTGTGTATCTAAATGTAGGATTATTGACTATTTTAATAAGTTCACAAGTTTTAATATTATATAAAGTTTTTATGTACACACTATCTAAATGAGCTGAAATTAGCATTAGATTATCAATTGCATTCTCAATTTGTTGACAGTTATCGATTAAATAATCAACCCAATTCATATATGTACAATCAATAAAACGCTTAGGCGAATCTGAATAAATATTTATGTTTTTAAGAGTATTTTCGATACTTTCTTCAGTTAACTTCGTAAGAGTTTTGTCAGTGTGAAACTCTACGTGACCTTCGCTCATATCAACGTTAGCCTTATTGTGAATAGCGTTAAAAAGATTCAAATGAATATTTATGATTCGTGAATTATACCCAGCAATAAGAGGCTCTAGATTTTTTTTATCATTATTTGATTTTTGATGAACTACAATGAAATAAAATATGTAACTTGGTATTATAGAAAAAGATAATCGGTACACTAAATCTTCAAATTCTTGTCCCCAAGGTACAACTGAAGGGATATGACTTGAAAAAAAATGAATAGATATGAAAATTAGTGCTGAAAGAAAAACAATCAAATTCAAAGGTTTATTTTTTGGCAAGTAAGCTTGTTTCATATTATCAATCCATTTTGAGATACTTACTAAGTATAAAGAAAAATCCCTTTATTAGTTAGATAAATAATAAATAAAATTATCCGTTTCTTCTTTACTGAATACTTTATCTATGCATATGATTATAAATCAAACTAGCAATAACAACCCATAAATTACGTTATGTTAAATTAAGTAATTTATAAGAAAGCGAGCGTGATTACACAAACCAGCCCGCTTTTAGGAGAGTAATTAGGTGTTAATTTAGCTCAGAATCTACCCAAAATTTAGTGCCTTTTAATACTGCTTGAAGTGCAAGGCCATTTTCGGTTAAAGAATATACGGTAACTTGGTCGGCAATGGCTTCTGCAACCAGTGCTCCACCTTTATCTTCGTATTTTGCTGCTGCATCTGCGTTTCCGCCAAAGGCCCAACCGTGTTCAATAAATCTATTTACTGCCGCTTGGTTATGAAAAACCATAACAACGTTAAAATCTTTAACGCCTAAACCAAGCCCTAAACCGGCTTCACCCATATTCATGTAGGTTGATTTACCCGTTAAGTTATTTTTTACTACACCGTACCCGCCACCAAAACTAGCTAAAACGACATTTACGTTTGCGTTATCAAATACGGCGTAACCGGCAGAATTGACAATTTGTTTTTTAACATTGGGTTTTTGTGCGTATAATTTGTCGAGGGTATTGTTTTTCATACTTTGTACTAAAGCGCGTTTTTCGCTAGGTGAAGCACTGCCTGTAGTAGCACAACCTGTTAGTAATACACTTATTGTAAGTAGGGCTAACACTATAAATTTTTTCATAAAACTTTCCTTAATAAGATTCATACCAATACACAACAATGTTTAAATAAATACACTTTCACTATGTCCAATACTAGACAGTATCGGACTTTAGCGTTAAGCTGTAAGTCTATTATTTTATTGAATATTTATACATTATGCTTATTGCTTTAGTTGATACGTTAAAACAATTAAGATACCAAATTGCTCATCTTGACGACGGTACTCTAAACTCAGAATACCCAGAACTTGCATCCTTTATACAGCAAGTTGGCTTGACTGTAACTGAATCAAAGGACGATCTTAAATTTTTATACCAATTTTTATATGTGTACGGCCGAAAATCTGAGGCAACATTTAATCGTTTTCGTAATGAGCTTGAACGATTTTATTTGTGGTCTTGGCTAATTGCCGAAAAATCTGTATTTAGTTTAAAGCGCGAAGACATTGAAGCGTATGTTGATTTTATGGCTGAGCCAGATAAAAAGTGGGCATCAACTTCGGTGCAATGGCGTTACAAAGATGAACAAGGCATTCGTCGGTTAAATCAAAATTGGCGCCCTTTTATATTAAAAGAGTCAATTGCGAGCCAGCAAACATTAGCGGCTATGTTTACTGCGCTAAATGTATTTTATAAGTTTTCTATTTTAGAAGAAAAAACGTTTGCTAATTTTGTGCCTGTAGTGAAAAAAAATAGCCCCTATTTGGTAGTTCAATCTCAAATTCAGATCCCAGACACTTTAAGTGACATACAATGGGAATATGTATTTGGCGTAACACGCGATTTATGTGAAAAAAAACCAGAGCTTGAACGTAACCTATTTACGCTCGCGTGTTTAAAAGGGCTATATTTACGTATATCAGAATTATCAGAGCGCCCGCAGTGGTCGCCAGTTATGTCACACTTTTGGCAAGATAATGACGGTTTTTGGTTTTTACGTATTATGGGTAAAGGTAATAAGCTGCGAGATGTTACGTTAAGTGATGATTTTGTTGAGTATTTAAAACGTTACCGATTATACAGAGGGTTACCCGCCCTACCTCGCGTTGATGAATCTGAGCCATTGGTGCATAAAATTCGTGGCCAAGGTGGGATGACCGTTAGGCAAATTAGGCGTTTAGTGCAGCAAAGTTTTGATTTAGCTCAGCAATCGTTACTTGATGACGGATTTAAAGACGATGCTGAACAACTTGAAGCGGCCACTGCCCATTGGCTTCGTCACACGGGTGCAACACATGATGCGCAAACTCGACCGCTAAAACATTTATCGGAAGATTTAGGCCATTCTAAAATTGCGACAACCGATCAAATTTACATTCAAACAAATATTAAAGAGCGAGCAAAATCAGGCGTTAAAAGGAAAATTTAATGGAATACTTAGTAATAGCATTTATTGGTTTTTTATTTTTAGTTTATTCAATTTCAATAAGGCAGTTAGAGCGCACAGAAATAACAGGCCCTATGTTTTTTGTTATTGGCGGCATGTTTTTGGCGTTTTTACTTCCTAATGAAGGCGAAAAATTAAAAACAGGAATAGATTATTTATTACCACTGATAGAGCTTACGCTAAGTATATTTTTATTTTCTGATGCGGCTAAATCTAAGTTAGGTGTATTGAGGCATAGTTTTCAATACCCTAGCCTATTATTATTTGTTGCCCTACCCTTAACTTTATTGTGCGGTATTGGTGTTAGCTTATTTTTATTTGCAGAGTTGTCGTTAATTCAATCGGCACTGCTGGCAATTATACTTACACCAACCGATGCCGCTTTGAGTAAAGGGTTATTGCAAAGTACACAAGTGCCCGAAAAAATCAGGGAAGGTATAAATACCGAAAGCGGATTAAACGATGGCTTATGTGTACCCGTATTTTTAATTTTTATTTTATTAGCTAAAAACCCTGACTCTGCTATTACTGCTTCACATACATTAGGTGTGTTTTCAAGAGAGCTTGGCTTAGCATTATTGATTGCTGGTTTTTCTATAGCGATATTTATTCCGGCATTAAATTTTGCAATGCAGCGCCATTACTTTGCAAAAAGCACCAGCCCATTTTTACTTTTAGGTTTTGCGATGGCGGTGTTTTCTATCACACAATATTTTCATGGCAGCGGGTTTATAGCGGTGTTTATAGCAGGTTTGTTATTTGATAAATTTTCTAAAACTGACATTCGCGCTGAGCTAATAGAAGATTCAGAGCACATTGCTGATTTTACTTCGTTAATGATTTGGTGTTTATTTGGATTTGTTTGTGCGTATTTAGTAATACCCAAATTAAATACAAATATAATTGTGTATGCCTTACTAAGCACTACATTAATTAGAATAATTCCGGTTATGTTATCGTTACAATTTACAGCACTTAATTGGAAGGAACGTTTTACTTTTGCATGGTTTGGGCCACGCGGTTTGGCATCTATTGTTTTTACTTTAATGGTAATAGACACGCAAATAGAAAATAAATACGATATTGCCACTATTGCAATGACCACTATTTTATTTAGCGTGTTTATACATGGTATAAGTACAAAGCCAATTGCAGATAGCTTCGTTAAAAAATCTAAATAGCGTTTATAAAAATTAGCGAATTTATTGCTTTGGTATAAACACGTTTTTTAGCTTTAAAATAAATCACTTAACTAAGCGAATTGGTATTAATAAAAAAGGCGTAACTTATTTTTAAGTTACGCCTTTTTTATTTTTAACTTTTACTAGCTAAGTACCTGAGCGAGCAACTCTATTGGGTGCTTTGGTTTAAATTGCTCAAAACGTTTTACTTGGCTACGACACGAAAAACCGGTAGATAAAAGTTGCTCTGGTTTATTTTTATCTACTATTGGTTTCCAACTCATTTCGTACAGTGCACGGGAATTTTCTTGGTTTTGTGCTTCATGGCCATAAGTACCGGCCATGCCACAACACCCGGTATTGGTTGTATTTAGGGTTAAACCAATATCAGTAAAAATTGTTTTCCATACACTTGCCGCTTTTGGTAAAGCGGTTGTTTCTGTACAGTGGCTCAATAATGTAAATTCAGTATCGGTTTTTTGTTTAGCCGATAATGATTTAAACGATTGAGTTTGTAACCATTCATGGGCAAGTTGTACATGAAACTCGCCGCGATTATTTTCTAAAATGGTTTTGTATTCATCGCGATAACACATAACTAACGATGCATCTAAACCAACCAAAGGCGAATTAATATCAGCGAGTTTATTTAAAAACTCTGCGCCATTTTTTGCCGTTACTTTAAACTCATGCAAAAACCCTTTTACGTGTTGGGCTTTACCATTAGGTTTAAACGGTAATAGCATCGGCTTTTTACCCAGCGCGGTGATAAGTGTTATAAAACTTTGCACTAACTCGGCTTCGTAAAAGCTGGTAAACGGGTCTTGCACTATTAGCACATAGTCATTTTGTTCATCGCTTGAAAGTGAATTTAATAATTCAAAATTAAATTTATGTGCTTTTGCGACACGTTTTTCAAGTGAAGGCACGCTTAATTGGGGGGTATCTACATACCCTACTGTTTTTTTAATTAAACTACTTACTAAGTTTGTTTTAACAATTGGGTTTATCACGCGTGCAAATTTAGACATTACAGGCGCCGAACTTTCAATGTTTGCGACTAAATAATCTTTAAGTGGGCGCGCGTAATAACTGTGATAATAATTTAAAAAGCGTGCTCTAAAAGTAGGTACATCGACTTTAATTGGGCAAGATGTTGTACACGCTTTACACGCTAAACATTCATCCATTGACTCTTTTACTTCGTGAGAAAAATCGTAGACACCTTTGTTTTTTTCACGGCTATGAACAAAACGCTCCCACCAGGTAATAACTTCGCCTTTGTTAAGCTCTTTTTCTACTTCGAGCAAATCTACATTTTTAGACTCTTGAAGTCGTAACCATTCTCGCATTAATGTTGCGCGGCCTTTTGGCGAATGCCTGCGATCGCCGGTTACTTTATATGAAGGACACATGGGAGAATTTTCGTCGTAGTTAAAACAAATGCCGTTACCATTACAGGTCATTGCATTGTTAAAACTTGTTTTAACATCGATAGAAATTTGCTTATCGAAGTACGAACGTTTTTGCCCATCTACACTAACTAGTGAGTCCTCACTTTCTATGGGAGTACATATTTTCCCAGGGTTTATTCTGTTATTAGGGTCGAACGCTGTTTTTATTTTACGTAGTTGTTTAAATAAATGCTCGCCAAAAAACTCAGGACCGTATTCACTTCGGTAACCTTTACCATGTTCGCCCCACATTAAGCCGCCGTATTTAGCGGTGAGTTTTACAACTTCGTCTGAAATTTTACGAAGCAGTTTTTCTTGTTCTGGGTCGCACATATCTAGCGCCGGGCGTACATGTAAAACACCCGCATCAACATGGCCGAACATACCGTATTGTAAATTATGGCTATCGAGTAATGCTCTAAATTCTACAATGTAGTCGGCTAAGTTTTCTGGCGGTACAGCGGTATCCTCAGCAAAGGCCAATGGCTTTTGGCTGCCTTTAACATTACCGAGTAACCCGACAGATTTTTTACGCATTGCATAAATTTTTAAAATGTCACTTTTACTGCTGGTTAATTGATAGCCAATGACACCATTGGTTTGATTTGCTACGCACTCGTCTAATAATGTACAAAGTGTGTTTACTTTGTCTTTTATATCTTCAGGTGATACTGCGTTAAACTCAACCATGTTGAGTCCTTGCATATCTTTATTTGGTACATCGGTTATTAAGTCCGATACTGAATGCCAAATAATATCTTCGCGAGCCAAGTTTAATACTTTGCTATCGACTGTTTCTACCGATGTTGCACGCGCATCAACTAAAAAGGGAGAGTGGCGAAGTGCCGAATCAAAACTGTCGTATTTAATATTTATCAGTGTTTTAAATTCGGCTATGGGAGTTAGGTTTAATTTAGCTTCAGTAACTATACCAAGTGAGCCTTCTGATCCGGTAATTAGCCTACTCATATCAAAAGTTTGTAAGTCATCACTTAGCACATGCTCTAGGTCGTAGCCTGTTAAAAAGCGATTTAAGCGTGGAAACTTGTCTAAAATTGCTTGGCGTTCATTTAAAGAAATTTCCAATACTGTTTTGTAAAGGCTACCGATTAATGATTCTTGCTCGGCTATTACTTTAGCTTTTTCTATGTCTATTGGTGATGTCACCATTGGGCTGCCATCGACTAAATAGGTAGTAAGTCCTAAAACATGGTCGCTGGTTTTACCGTACACTAATGAACCTTGGCCAGATGCATCGGTACTGATCATTCCGCCAATGGTTGCTCGGTTACTGGTTGATAAGTCGGGTGAGAAGAAAAAGCCGTACGGTTTTAAAAAGTCGTTTAATTGATCTTTAATTACACCTGTTTGTACTCTAACCCAACCTTCTTCAACGTTAATTTCGAGTATTTCGCGCATGTAGCGAGACAAATCAACCACTATTCCGGGTGTGAGTGATTGCCCATTAGTACCTGTACCACCACCACGTGGGCCAAAAGTAAGCGACAAATATGGGTCGCGAGATGCTGTTTGCAATGCCAGTTGAATGTCTTTTTCGGTTTTAGGAAAAATAACACCTTGTGGGAT
>NZ_CP034439.1:3370000-3673465 GCF_003952205.1 Pseudoalteromonas sp. Xi13 | reverse complement strand
AGTTAAACTCCCAGAGGTATAATTTTTATTCCCGCACATCAATAATGATTAAAAATCATGCATTTATTGCGTTCAATTGGCCAGCTACCCGACCCAAGACCGGGTATTATGAAGGCACTTTATCCACAAGTAAAAGATTGATTTTTATAAAATTGTTGATATCAGTGTATAAATATCTTAACAGACTGATTTATATCGACTTTTATTTTAAAGCCTGATAACAGATCATAACAAAAACACACTGAGATCGCGAACCAATTTTACGATCTAAATGAGTTTTCCCATGCTTTTATTCACTTTTCAAACACCAGCTGTGGAAAACTTCTTAATTATGATGATCCTAGTTGATCACCCTACTTTATTACGATCCACATTCTTTTAGTCACACTCGGCCATTAATTCGCCTTTTTGCGCAAAAGCAGACCATTTTGCTTTAAAATTAATCCATAAATATCAAGCCAGCGTACAAAAAATGTAATAAACACGGTGTTTACAGCGCAATTATGATTGACTTTAAAGTGCTTAATCTATAATATCTCGCGCTCGCAATGGCACCTGTGCCAGGATCGCGACCTGCATAGGATGTTTTAACTTTAACCGATCGGATGAGATTGTTATGAAAAGAACTTTTCAACCTAGCGTTTTAAAACGCAAACGTGCACACGGCTTCCGTGCTCGCATGGCAACTGTAAATGGCCGTAAAGTATTAGCACGTCGCCGCGCTAAAGGCCGCAAAGTTCTTTCTGCTTAATATATAAGTGGAAGACTTTAGCTTTGGCAGGGAGTTACGTCTGTTAACTCCCTCGCATTACTCTCGCATATTTAACGAACCCGCTCGGGCTGCAACTCCTTTATTTACTCTTTTAGCTAAACCTAATGACCAAGATAAACCTAGGTTAGGACTCACTGTTGCTAAAAAACGTGTAAAAAAGGCATGCCAACGTAACCGTATTAAACGACTCGCTCGCGAAAGTTTTCGTTTAAATCAACACACCATCGATAATATCGATATTGTGCTTATGGTAAAAAGTGGTATTGATGAGCAGTCTAACGAAGAAATAACCAAACAACTTACAAAGCTGTGGCGTAAAATAAATGAACGCTGCAAACCTGGTGCACCTAAACCACCACCTTTTAAAAAACGCCCAAACAAATCAGCTAAATCTAATAAACAAACCCGATAGCAATAGAATTGCAGGGTTAATTAGGGTATCTTTAGCTCACCTTTTAATCATGCGTTTAAAATCTCTAATTGAGCCTTTAAATACATGGTATCTATTCACTAAATATACGCAGGGGTATAAACACCATGAGGTTACTTAAACCACTTGTTGCTATTCCAAAGCGTTGTTTAGTGTTATTTATCCGCGGTTATCAAATGTGGATAAGCCCACTACTAGGCCCGCATTGTCGTTTTAATCCAAGCTGCTCTCATTACGCTATTCACGCAATTAATTTGCATGGATTTGTAAAAGGGAGTTGGTTAGCACTTAAACGCATATTAAAATGCCATCCTTTACATTCAGGCGGAGAAGACCCCGTTCCTGAAAAATTAACCCGTATTAACCACCAACACGAGAAATAAGAGCTGTTATGGAATCGCAACGCACGTTTTTATTAATCGGTTTAATGTTAGTGTCGTTTTTATTATTTCAAGAATGGAATAATGACTACAACACTCCTAAAGCCGATCCTAGTGCCACTACACAAACACTAAACACAACGTCACCAGAGTCAGATGATTATATACCGTCATCGTCAGATTCAGGTTTACCTGCTTCGGCTACCGCTGCTAAGCGTTCAGTTATTGACATTACGACTGACGTTTTCAAAGTAAAAATAGACACCAAAGGCGGTGACATTGTTGAAGCAGACTTACTCCAATATGAGGAAGTAAAAGGTGAAGAAACACCATTTATGCTTCTAGGCGAGTTTGATGGCAATCAATACTTCTCACAAAGTGGTTTAATTGGTTTAAATGGCCCAGACGCATCAGCGAATGGTCGCCCTACTTACCAAGCAACGCAAAAAGCCTACACGCTAAGCGGTGATGAGCTACGTGTACCACTTACCTATGTTGATAGTAATGGCGTTAGCTTCACTAAAACATACGTATTTAAAAAAGGTCAATACGATGTAGGCCTAGAGTACACAATAAATAATGCTACAAGTGCGCCAGTGCAAGTACAGCTATACACGCAAATTAAGCGTACCGTACAAGAAAAAGGCAGCTTAGTAGATCAAAACTATTTAGGTGCAGCTTACGGTACTGATGAAGAGTCGTACGAAAAATACAGCTTTTCAGATATGGCTGACAAAAACCTAAATAAAAACACCCAAGGCGGTTACGTTGCATTTATTCAGCATTACTTTGTAAGTGCATGGGTACCTAAGCAAGACGAAACACACACGCTTTACAGCTTAATTACTAAAAGTAATGCCGCTATTATTGGTACAAAAGCAGCGCCTATAAATGTACAAGCCGGCAGCGAGCAAACTCTTAATGCGACTTACTACATGGGTCCTAAAGAGTCAGATATTCTTGAAGCGATTCACCCAGATTTAGACTTAACTGTAGATTACGGTTGGTTATGGTTTATTTCGCAGCCTTTATTTGTACTTCTTAAATGGTTACACAGCATTTTAGGTAACTGGGGTGTCGCTATTATTGCCATCACTATTATCGTTAAATCGTTAATGTACCCACTGACTAAAGCGCAATACACGTCAATGGCTAAAATGCGTGCCCTTCAGCCAAAAATGGCTGCACTAAAAGAAAAATATGGTGATGACCGTCAAAAGTTCGGCCAAGCTACTATGGAAATGTACAAAAAAGAAAAAGTTAACCCTATGGGTGGCTGTTTCCCTATTTTGCTACAAATGCCAATTTTCTTAGCACTATTTTACGTATTCTTAGAATCGACAGAGCTGCGCCATGCAGAGTTCATTCTTTGGCTAACTGACCTTTCTACAAAAGACCCATACTACGTATTACCAATATTATTTGGTGCAAGTATGTTTGTGACGCAAAAACTACAACCAATGACGGTTACCGATCCAATGCAGCAAAAAATGATGACCTTTATGCCGGTTATCTTCTCTGTATTCTTCTTATGGTTCCCATCTGGTTTAGTACTTTACTGGTTAGTGTCTAACCTTATTTCTATTGTCCAGATGCTTATCATCTACCGTGGCATGGAAAAGCAAGGTATAAAAGTAAGAGGCTAGCTTAACGGCTACTCATATATAAGGCGACTTAGGTCGCCTTTTTTATTGCCTATTTTTTACCACAGCTATTCGCTACCAATAAATGCATAGGTTACAATAGCGCCATTAAAGTTACTCTCGTTGGCAAATAAATAGCATGATCAATCAAGACACAATTGCAGCACAAGCGACCGCTCCTGGGCGTGGTGGCGTAGGTATAATTCGGGTTTCTGGCAGCCTTGCTAAAAGCGTGGCCGAAAAAATAATAGGTAAAGTACCTAATCTTCGCTATGCCGACTACGTACCTTTTAAAAGTTTAAGCGGCGAGCAACTCGACCAAGGTATCGCTATTTATTTTGCAGGCCCAAACTCATTTACCGGCGAAGACGTACTTGAGCTGCAAGGTCACGGCGGCCCTGTTGTACTCGACATGCTATTAAAAGAAATTAGCCAAATAGAAGGCGTTCGCTTAGCTAAGCCTGGTGAGTTTTCTGAGCGCGCCTTTATGAACGACAAGCTTGATTTAACCCAAGCAGAGGCTATTAGCGATTTAATTAATGCAACCTCAGAGCAAGCAGCTAAAAGCGCCCTACAATCGCTACAAGGTGAGTTTTCTAAACACATTGAAACCCTAGTAGAAAAAGTTATTCATTTACGTATGTATGTAGAGGCAGCCATTGACTTCCCTGATGAAGAAATTGATTTTTTATCCGATGGCAAAGTATCGGGCGATTTAGATGCCATCATCAGTCAATTACACACAGTAACGGGCCAAGCTAAGCAAGGCAGTATTATGCGCGAAGGTATGCGCGTTGTTATCGCAGGGCGCCCTAATGCGGGTAAATCAAGCCTACTTAATGCCCTAGCAGGCCGCGAAGCCGCTATAGTAACCGAAATAGCCGGTACTACTCGCGACGTACTACGTGAGCACATTCATATTGATGGCATGCCACTGCATATTATCGATACCGCAGGCCTACGTGAAAGCCCAGACCGCGTTGAACAAATAGGTATAGAGCGCGCGTGGGATGAAATAAACCAAGCTGACCGCGTGTTGTTTATGCTTGATGGCACCGACACCACCGACACCGACCCACACGCAATTTGGCCTGAGTTTATGGCAAAATTACCGCAAGGTATGGGTGTTACCGTTATCAGAAATAAAGCCGATTTATCGGGCGACGCAGTAGGTATGGATGAAAACCAACAATACCCAGTAATTAGTTTAAGCGCTAAAAATGCGCAAGGTATTGAGCTTGTACGCGACCACTTAAAAGCTTGTATTGGCTTTCAGGGCGCAACAGAAGGTGGATTTATGGCGCGCCGCCGCCATTTAGATGCACTTGAACATGCGGCCTATCACTTAGATACTGGTAAAACGCAGTTAGAAATGCACGTAGCCGGCGAAATATTAGCCGAAGAGCTACGCTTAACGCAGCAGTACTTAAACGAAATAACCGGTGAATTTACCTCAGACGACCTACTAGGCAAAATATTTAGCTCGTTCTGTATTGGTAAATAACTCGCTAAAGCAGCATAAAATAACACTTACTTTAGGGCACATTAGTGCCCTTTTTTATGCCCGGTATAAAAATTTAAAAAGCTAAAACGGGGCTAAAATTAAATAAAAACGCGCCTGATTTTAGCGTATTCAACTCACCTCTTTAATCTCTCACAGTATAAAAAACACCACGTTAAGCGCGTAATTGGTGCTTTACATAGCTTAAAAAAGTACCAATATGACGCTAAAAGTATCCTTAAGTAGATCGTTTTAACTACGGTGTGTGAATTTATAAGCAAAAGTAACCGGTACTATTAAGGTCAACGCCCTCGTTTTTAATTGATCCACCAGCAAAACTCCTCGCTGAACTTGAAAAATAATAAGACTAATTAAAAAAGGTTATCCACAATCGCCTACTTTATGGCTAATAAAACAAGAATAGCGGCACATTTATAAGCTTAAACCGTCACGATCTATAAAAAAGCGTGGTTTATTACACTTATTTTCACTTTTTTAGGGCAGATCTGCTTAATCGGATCGTTTTTAAAAATTATTTTTGATCGCCTTTTTAAGTTATCAACAAGATTACTATCCACATTATGATCAACAACAGCTTAGCTATATAAAAACGTGGGCTGGTGGCCTCACTTATAATAAAAAATCAATGACTTAGCTTTATTTCGATCTACAAAGCATACTAGTTAAGCAGAGCTTTCCCCAACCTTATCAACAACTTGATCAGAAGATTACATTTAAATAGTTTTTGTTAATTCATTAATATTCAATAACTTATACAAGCGATTACAGCAAAGAGTAAAAACAACTCAAAAATAGTTATACAAAATTACAAAGGTTTTCTTTACTGCAAGGCTAACTCAGTTATCATAGCGGGCAAATAAGTAAAGTGTGATCAGTTTAAATATGAGTTCTGTAAATATAATCGTTGGTAGTCAAATGGGATCTGCAGAATATGTAGCAGAACAACTATGTGATGAGTTAAATAACCAAGGTATAAGTGCTGAACTACATGATCAACCTAATTTATCTGATATTGATCAACACAATACAATCTGGCTTATATGCACATCGACCTATGGCGCGGGCGATTACCCCGACAACCTTTTACCATTTATTGAGCAGCTAAATCAGCAAAGTGACTTATCTGCAATTAAATATTCAGTCATTGGCTTAGGCGATACCAGCTACGACACCTATAACCTTGCTGGGCGTAATATAAATAGTTTAATGGCCAGCAAAGGCGCAACATGCATAGCGCCAAGGCTTGAATTAAATATTCTTGATGAGGCATTACCCGAAGATACCGCCCTAGAGTGGTTAGATTCGTGGATAGAGAAAACACAATTAAAGTAATGTGATCGATTAAAATGCATAAAAAAAGTTACCCACAATTTACTAATAATTTAATAGCTTTTGTGGATAACCGCTGATCAAACTGCGTTTTTAAGCATGCTTATCCATGGGATAAGATCCAATCGATATTGGGCTGTGTATAAACCCCCTTTTTGATCAGAGCTTATTTGCCTGATGATCCGATCATATTAACACCTTTAGATCTGATCTAATTTTATGTTTTAAATGAATAAATAGAGCTTATCAACAGAAAACCCGATCACTAGTAGTAATAGTATTAAAAGATCTTTTTAAAAGATCCTTTATATTATAAGTGATCAGTGACTTAGATCTTGCCCACTGTTTAATCATTTATCTTCTGCTAATTTCTAGGTAGAATACGCTCCCTTTTGAAGTTTACTGGTTTGATTAAGTAGGATCCCATTAATGATTTTTCACGAAAAGTTTGACGTTATCGTAGTAGGTGGTGGACATGCAGGCACTGAAGCCTCATTGGCTGCTGCACGTATGGGGATGAATACCCTGCTGCTAACTCATAATATGGATACACTTGGTCAAATGTCTTGCAACCCTGCAATTGGTGGCATAGGCAAAGGCCATTTGGTTAAAGAAATTGATGCGCTAGGCGGTGCTATGGCACAGGCTATTGATAAAGGCGGTATTCAATTTCGTACCTTAAATTCTTCAAAGGGACCTGCTGTTCGTGCAACTCGAGCACAAGCTGATCGCGCTTTGTACAAAGCTGCAATTCAAAACACATTACAAAACCAAGAAAACCTAAAAATATTTCAACAATCGTGTGATGATCTTATCGTTGAAAACGACAAAGTTGTTGGCGTAGTAACCCAAATGGGATTACGTTTTAGCGCACCTAGTGTTGTATTAACCGTAGGTACTTTCTTAGGTGGCCAAATACATATTGGTTTAGAGAATTTTAAAGGTGGTCGTGCAGGCGATCCCCCTTCAATTGCACTTGCTGATCGTTTACGTGAATTACCTTTTAGAGTAGACCGTTTAAAAACAGGTACTCCACCACGTATTGATGCCCGTACAGTTGATTTTAGCAAGATGCAAGAACAACCAGGTGATGCGCCTACACCGGTATTTTCGTTTATTGGTAAACAAAGCGATCACCCACAGCAAATACCATGCTATATCACCTACACAAACGAAAAAACCCATGAGGTTATTCGTAACAATTTACATCGCTCGCCTATGTACTCTGGCGTAATTGAAGGTATAGGACCACGTTACTGCCCTTCAATAGAAGATAAAATTGTGCGCTTTGCTGATAAAGACAAGCACCAAATATTTGTAGAGCCTGAAGGTTTAACATCGTACGAGCTTTACCCTAACGGTATTTCAACCAGCTTACCTTTTGATGTGCAGTTACAAATTGTGCAATCTATAGATGGTTTTGAAAACGCACATATTTGTCGTCCTGGTTATGCTATTGAATATGATTTCTTTGACCCACGTGATTTAAAACAGTCATTAGAAACCAAGTTTATAGACGGGTTATTTTTTGCAGGCCAAATAAATGGTACTACCGGTTACGAAGAAGCCGGTGCACAAGGTTTAATTGCCGGCATGAACGCCGCCTTACAAGTACAAGGCAAAGATGCATGGACCCCACGTCGTGATGAAGCGTATGTGGGCGTACTAATAGACGACTTAGCAACGCTTGGTACAAAAGAACCGTACCGTATGTTTACTAGCCGTGCGGAATACCGTTTATTATTGCGTGAAGATAACGCTGATATTCGCTTAACAGAAAAAGGCCGTGAACTTGGTTTAGTTAACGATGAGCGCTGGCAGGCATTTAACGAAAAAATGGAAGTGATCGAAAAAGAGAAACAGCGTATTAAAGAAACCTGGATCCACAAAGATCATGCTGTGGTTGATCAAGTAAACGCCTTATTAAAAACACCGCTTACTCGTGAAGCAAGTTTAGAGGATCTACTTCGTCGTCCAGAAATTCGTTACGACGACTTAATGGCTATTGATGGGTTTGGATCTGAGTTTACAAACCAAGCTGCACTTGAACAAGTTGAGATCCATACTAAATACGCAGGCTACATTGCGCGCCAGCAAGATGAGATCAATAAACAGCTTCGTCATGAAGAAACCATTTTGCCTAAAGAGTTCGATTACTCAACGGTATCGGGTTTATCAAACGAGGTAGTTGCTAAGTTAACGGATGCGCGTCCAGACACTATTGGCCAAGCTTCTCGTATTTCTGGTATCACCCCAGCGGCGATTTCGCTATTATTAGTGTATCTGAAGAAGCAAGGCTTATTACGCAAAACTGCGTAATGGTAAAGGTAAACTGTGTTACAGCAACAATTAACAACATTGTTAGCGCAAACTGATATTGCGCTAACTGAAAAACAACAACAGCAATTAGTTAAATACGTTGAGTTACTAAACAAATGGAACAAAGCGTATAATTTAACATCTGTACGCTTACCAGAAGAAATGATGATTAAGCACATTATGGATAGCTTAGTTGTTGCACCTCATTTACCCGGTCATCATTATATTGATGTAGGCACAGGTCCTGGCTTACCAGGTATTGTATTAGCTATTGCACTACCTGATACGCATTTTGTATTGCTTGATAGCTTAGGCAAACGCGTTCGCTTTTTAATGCAAGTTAAACACGAGCTCGGGCTAAATAATGTCACCCCTGTGCAGTCAAGAGTTGAAGAATATCAACCAAGTGTTAAATTAGATGGCGTACTAAGTCGTGCGTTTGCTTCACTGCAAGATATGGTTGATTGGTGTTCACACTTAATTGATAACTCAGGCAAATTTATAGCGCTTAAAGGTGTGTTTCCTAGTGAAGAGCTAGAGTCGCTACCTGAGGGTGTAAAATTTGAAGATAAAATCTCGCTATTAGTGCCTGAACTTGATGCACAACGACATTTAATTATTCTTTCTAAAGACTAGGGATCAGAGACATAGTGGCAAAAGTCATCGCATTAGCAAATCAAAAAGGCGGCGTTGGTAAAACAACAACGGCTGTTAATCTCGCTGCATCTATGGCTGCAACGAAGCGTAAAGTGCTGTTAATAGATCTCGACCCCCAAGGCAACGCTACGATGGGTAGCGGTGTAGACAAATATGGCGATGTCGCCACCATTTACGATTTACTCATTGAAGAAAAACCAATGGATGAGGTGATAATCACTGAAACCTCGGGTGAGTATCATATGATAGCGGCCAACGGCGATGTAACCGCAGCCGAAGTAAAGTTAATGGAATTGTTTGCACGCGAAGTACGCCTTCGTAATGCGCTTGAAAAAATACAAGATAAATACGAATTTATTTTTATCGACTGCCCGCCTTCACTAAATATGTTAACAGTAAACGCCATGGCTGCTGCTGATTCTATTTTAGTACCTATGCAATGTGAATATTATGCGCTTGAAGGGTTAACCGCATTAATGGACACTATTACGCAACTTGCAAAGTTAGTTAACCCTAACTTACAAATTGAAGGCATTCTTCGTACTATGTACGATCCGCGCAATCGATTAGCAAATGATGTATCAGAACAATTAAAACAACATTTTGGCGATAAAGTATACCGCACCGTGATCCCACGTAATGTGCGTCTTGCCGAGGCACCTAGTTTTGGTGCACCAGCAATGTACTACGACCGCGCATCAAGTGGCGCAAAAGCCTACTTAGCACTTGCGGGCGAAATGCTACGCAGAAAAGAAAAAACAGCGCCGGTAGTCGCCTAACTTTAAGGTAAAAAAATAACATGTCTGCTAAAAAACGAGGTTTAGGCCGAGGACTCGATGCCCTTTTAAGTTCATCAAAACCAGCGCCGAGCTCAAGCAAGGAACAAGACACAGTAAATGTGACTGAAGCTGTACAAACTGCAGCACAGCCCGTTGCGAATGAGTTGCAAAAGCTGCCTATTGAGTTTTTACACTCAGGAAAATACCAGCCTCGTAAAGATATGTCTGAAGAAGCGCTTGAGGAGTTAGCAAGCTCTATCCGCTCTCAAGGCATTATTCAGCCAATTGTGGTGCGCCCAGTTGCAGAAAATAGCTTTGAAATAATTGCCGGTGAGCGCCGTTGGCGTGCTGCACAAATAGCAAAGCTTGAAAGCGTACCTTGTATTGTAAAAGATGTGCCAGATGAAGCCGCCGTTGCTATTGCGCTGATAGAAAATATTCAGCGTGAAGATTTAAACGCAATGGAAGAAGCTATCGCTTTAAACAGATTATTGAATGAATTTGAATTAACGCACCAGCAAGTTGCCGATGCGGTGGGTAAATCGCGCACGACCGTGACCAATTTACTACGATTAAACAATTTAAATAGTGATGTTAAAATTCTGTTAGAGCATGGCGACATAGAAATGGGCCACGCACGCTGTTTATTAGCACTTGAAGGTGAAGCACAATCTGACGCTGCAAGATTAGCCGTTGCTAAAGCGCTAACTGTTCGCGAAACCGAAAAGTTAGTACGCTCAATTTTAGAGCCGGTTGCTGCTAAAGAAGCACCTGAAAAAGACCCAGATGTTAAGCGTTTAGAGCAAAAATTAGGCGATAACTTAGGGGCTAAAGTAGAAATAAATTATAACGCGAAAGGCAAAGGTAAGTTGGTTATTTCTTACACCAATTTAGATGAGCTTGATAGCATTTTAAATCGTATAAATCACAGCAATACCGACCATTAAAATTTTACATGTCCGATAAGAGACATTTGTAGCTATTTTGTGTTACAAAGCGTCTACTCAAGTTGCAAAACTGGTAGGATTAAGTATAATTTCGCCAGTTTTCACACCCTAACAATTAGAACGCCATAAAGGTTAACTAAACGTGACTAATAAGTTAGCAAGACCTTATAGGCTTGCCGCATTTAAATTAATTTGTCTTCAGGGTATCGTAGCACTTGTAGCTGCAGTAATTATTTTTGTTGGTTGGGGAGTAAACGCCAGCGTATCAGCACTTGCCGGTAGCAGCGTAGCAATACTTCCCCACCTAGTATTTGCGCTTTATGCATTCAGATATATGGGTGCAAGCAAAGCAAATCAAGCGTATACCTCGTTAAAACGCGGTAACGGATTAAAATTTATGCTAACAATCGTATTGTTTGCACTGATACTCAAGTCAACCACGGTCGTTTTAGTGCCGTTTTTTTGTGTTTACGTATTTGTGCTCTTTACTGGATTGTTTGCACCCGTTTTTTTTAAACATTAACTTTTGGGATATAACATGGCTGCAGAAGAAGTTACTATATCAAGCCATATCCAGCATCACTTAACAAACGCTAAGATGTGTATGACCGACTCAGGTCTTGCCTTCAACAAAGCGTGTGCAGACAGTGGTTTCTGGACATGGAATATAGATACCCTCGCATGGTCAATCGGACTTGGTCTATTATTTTTATGGACCTTCCGAAGCGCCGCAAAGAAAGCACACACCGGAGTACCGGGTAAATTTCAATGTTTTATTGAAATGATTGTTGAGTTCGTTGGTGACAACGTACGTGACACATACCACGGTAAAAGCAAATTAATTGCTCCATTAGCCTTAACAATTTTTGTTTGGGTGTTCTTAATGAACTTAATGGATTTAATCCCAGTTGATTTCTTACCTGCACTTGCTGGTTTTGTTGGTGAACAAGCCTTTGGCATGGACTCACACGACGTTTACATGAAAATTGTACCTACCACAGACATAAACTTAACCGCTGCGTTAGCACTGGGTGTGTTTATTCTGATGATTGGTTACTCTATTAAAATTAAAGGGGTTGGTGGCTTCATTAAAGAGCTGACACTTCACCCGTTTAGCTCTAATAGCAAAGTGGCTATGATTTTCTTAATTCCTTGTAATTTATTACTAGAAACAATCGCTCTAGTGTCTAAGCCTTTCTCGTTAGCACTGCGTTTATTCGGTAACTTATACGCTGGTGAATTGATATTCATACTTATCGGCGCAGTTGGTTTAATGCAACTTCCGTTGCACTTTGTTTGGGCTGTATTCCATATCTTAGTAATCGTGTTACAAGCATTCGTATTTATGATGCTAACCATTGTTTACCTAAGCATGGCAAGTTCAGACAATCACTAATTTATACACTTTTTATATTTAACTTTAACAATTGAAACTTTGGAGAAAAAAATGGAACTAGTATTAGGTCTTAAGTACATCGCAGTTGCTTTACTTATCGGCTTCGGTGCAATCGGTACTGCTATCGGCTTCGGTAACATGGGTGGTAAATTCCTAGAAGCATGTGCGCGTCAGCCTGAACTTGCACCTTCATTACAAGTTAAGATGTTCATCCTAGCTGGTCTAATCGATGCGGTAGCAATGATCGGTGTTGGTATCGCAATGGTAATCCTGTTCGTACTTTAATTTTATTTTTTGAACAGCTTACTATTTTAAGGAGGAGCGGTCGTGAACATAACAGCCACTCTTATCGGTGAATTAATTGCGTTTACGGTGTTTGTACTATTTTGTATGAAATATGTATGGCCACCACTTAATGATGCAATTGAGTCTCGCCAGAAGAAAATTGAAGATGGTTTAGCTGCCTCTGATAGAGCCGAAAAAGACTTAGAACTTGCGCAACAAAAAGCTGCAGAACAGCTTAAAGATGCAAAAGCTCAAGCGGCTGATATCATTGAACAAGCTAAAAAGCGTGCCGTGCTTATTGTTGACGAAGAAACTGTTCGTGGACAAGAAGAGCGTGAAAAAATTATTGCTCAAGGGCACTCTGAAATTGAATCAGAGCGTAACCGTGTAACAGAAGAGCTACGTAAGCAAGTAGCAACTCTGGCAGTGGTTGGCGCTGAAAGAATTTTAGAGCGTGAAATCAATCAAGCCGCACATAGTGACATCGTTGAAAAACTTGTCGCTGAGCTGTAATTAGGAGGGTATGAGCATGTCTGAATTGACTACTATCGCTCGCCCATACGCTAAAGCGGCTTTTGAACTTGCCGTTGAAAAAGGCACGATTGAAAGCTGGAATGACATGTTGTTTTTTGCAGGCGAAGTTGCCAGCAATGAACAAGCATCAGCCATTCTAGCTGGATTGCCTACTGCTACTGCACAATCTGAGTTATTTATTAACTTATGTGCTGAGCAGCTCAACGAACAAGGTCAGAACCTAGTTAAGGTGATGGCTGAAAATGGACGTTTGATTGCACTGCCAGAGGTTGCTCAGTTATTCGCTGCGTTTAAAGCAGAGTATGACAAAGAAATCGACGTAGATGTGATTTCGGCAACCCCTCTTGCTGCAGCGCAGCAAGAGTCATTGGTAGCGACACTTGAAAAACGTTTCGCACGCAAAGTTAAGCTGAATTGTAGTGAAGACGCTGCAGTTGTTGGCGGCCTTATTATTAAGGCGGGTGACACTGTAATCGACGGCTCAGTACGCGGTAAATTAAACCGCTTAGCCACAACACTACAATCGTAATTGGGAAAAAGAGCATGCAACTTAATTCCACTGAAATTTCAGATCTGATCAAACAACGTATTGAGCAGTTCGAAGTTGTAAGTGAAGCTCGTAACGAAGGTACTATCGTATCTGTTACTGACGGTATCATCCGCATCCACGGTCTAGCTGACTGTATGCAAGGTGAGATGATTGAGCTTCCAGGCAACCGTTATGCTATCGCACTAAACCTTGAGCGTGACTCAATTGGTGCAGTAGTTATGGGTCCTTACGCTGACCTTACTGAAGGCGTAAAAGTATACACAACTGGTCGTATCTTAGAAGTTCCTGTTGGTGCTGGCTTACTTGGTCGTGTTGTAAACACACTAGGTGCTCCTATCGACGGTAAAGGCGCTTTAGATAACGACGGTTTTGAACCTGTAGAAAAAATTGCACCAGGTGTAATCGAGCGTCAATCTGTAGATGAGCCAGTTCAAACTGGTTACAAATCTATTGATGCGATGATTCCAGTTGGTCGTGGTCAGCGTGAACTTGTAATCGGTGACCGCCAAACAGGTAAAACTGCACTAGCAATCGATGCAATCATCAACCAAAAGAACACAGGCGTTAAGTGTGTGTACGTAGCGGTTGGCCAAAAAGCATCTACTATTGCTAACGTAGTACGTAAATTAGAAGAGCACGGTGCACTTGCAAATACTATCGTAGTTGTAGCATCTGCTTCTGAGTCTGCGGCACTTCAGTACTTAGCACCGTTCTCGGGCTGTACTATGGGTGAATACTTCCGTGACCGTGGTGAAAACGCATTAATCGTATATGATGATTTATCTAAGCAAGCTGTTGCTTACCGTCAAATCTCATTACTACTTAAGCGTCCACCAGGTCGTGAAGCATACCCAGGTGACGTATTCTACCTTCACTCGCGTCTTTTAGAGCGTGCATCGCGTGTAAACGCTGATTACGTTGAAAAGTTCACTAACGGTGAAGTGAAAGGACAAACTGGTTCATTGACGGCATTGCCAATCATTGAAACTCAAGGCGGCGACGTTTCTGCGTTCGTACCGACAAACGTTATCTCTATCACCGATGGTCAGATCTTCTTAGAAACTGACTTATTCAACTCAGGTATCCGTCCGGCAGTAAATGCTGGTATCTCGGTATCGCGTGTTGGTGGTGCTGCACAAACTAAAATCGTTAAGAAACTAGGTGGCGGTATCCGTCTAGCCCTAGCTCAGTACCGTGAATTAGCTGCGTTCTCGCAGTTCGCGTCTGACCTTGATGATGCAACTCGTGCTCAACTTGAGCATGGTGAGCGTGTAACAGAGCTAATGAAGCAGAAACAGTACGCACCAATGTCTGTTGCTGAAATGTCTTTGTCGTTATTTGCAGCTGAGAAAGGTTATCTTAAAGATATCGAAATCTCTAAAATTATGGATTTCGAAGCAGCTTTACTTTCTTATGCAAGTAGCACATACGCAGAGCTTGTGGCTCAAATCAATGAAACTGGTAACTACAACGCCGAGATCGAAGCGCAGCTTAAAGAACTTCTTGAGAAGTTCAAGTCTACGCAAACTTGGTAATTTAGTTATTAATGGTGCGCTTTAGTTTACTAAAGCACACCTTGATTCGGAGAGAGAGTCATGGCCAGCGGAAAAGAGATTAAAAGCAAGATCGGGAGTATTAAAAATACTCAAAAGATCACTAGCGCAATGGAAATGGTTGCTGCGTCTAAAATGAAAAAGGCGCAAGAACGAGTGGCTTCAAGCCGTCCATACGCTGACAAATTACGCAAAGTAATTGGTCGTGTTGCTCAAGCAAATCTTGATTTTACTCACCCGTTCTTAGAAGAACGTGAAGTAAAACGAGTTGGTTATATTGTTATCTCTACAGACCGTGGTCTATGTGGCGGCTTAAACTCAAATGAGTTTAAAAAAGTTGCATTAGACATTAAAGCGTGGAAAGAAAAAGGTGTGGACGCTGAGTTTGCAACTTTAGGTAGCAAAGCTGCTAGCTTCTTTCAACGTTTTGGCGGTCAAGTGCTTGCTAAAAAAGCAGGCCTTGGAGATAAGCCTTCAGTACAAGACGTAATTGGTCCTGTAAAAATTATGCTAGATGCATTCTCTGAAGGTAAAATTGACCGTTTATTCCTGGTATATAACAACTTCGTTAATACCATGAAGCAAGAACCAACAATTGACCAGTTACTCCCTTTGCCAAAAGCTGAAGAAGAAGTATCTGCCCACACATGGGACTACTTATACGAGCCAGGCCCAGACGCTATATTAGAGTCTTTGCTTGTACGCTTTGTTGAGTCTCAGGTATACCAAGGTGTGGTTGAGAACGCTGCCTCTGAACAGGCTGCCCGTATGGTTGCAATGAAAGCTGCAACAGATAATGCCGGCGACCTTATGGATGAGTTACAGCTTGTTTATAACAAGGCCCGCCAAGCGGCAATCACACAAGAAATTAGTGAGATTGTTTCTGGTTCAGCCGCAGTTTAATGCTTCAGGCAAAGATTAACGAGAGGAATAGACATGAGTTTAGGTAAGGTCGTCCAAATTATCGGTGCCGTTGTGGATATTGAGTTTTCTCAAGACAACGTGCCAGCCGTATATGACGCGCTAAAAGTAACAGATGGCGATTTAGCTGGTTTGACTTTAGAAGTTCAACAACAGCTAGGTGGCGGTGTTGTTCGTACTATCGCACTAGGTACTACTGACGGTTTACGTCGTGGCGCAGCGGTAGAAAATACAGGTGAAGCGATTCAAGTTCCAGTTGGTAAAGCAACGCTTGGTCGTATCATGAACGTACTTGGTGAGCCAATCGATGAAGCTGGCCCAATCGGCGAAGAAGACCGTATGTCTATTCACCGTGCAGCGCCTTCATACGAAGAGCAATCAAGTTCAGTAGAACTTTTAGAAACTGGTATCAAGGTAATCGACCTTGTATGTCCATTTGCTAAAGGTGGTAAAGTTGGTTTATTCGGTGGTGCCGGTGTAGGTAAAACCGTAAACATGATGGAACTTATCCGTAACATCGCAATCGAGCACAGCGGCTACTCAGTATTCGCAGGTGTTGGTGAGCGTACTCGTGAGGGTAACGATTTCTACCATGAGATGAACGATTCAAACGTACTTGATAAAGTATCGCTTGTATACGGTCAGATGAACGAGCCTCCTGGTAACCGTTTACGCGTAGCGTTAACTGGTCTTACTATGGCTGAGAAGTTCCGTGACGAAGGTCGCGATGTACTTTTCTTCGTAGATAACATCTACCGTTACACGCTTGCTGGTACAGAAGTATCTGCACTTCTTGGTCGTATGCCATCAGCGGTAGGTTATCAGCCTACACTTGCTGAAGAAATGGGTGTACTTCAAGAGCGTATCGCTTCAACGAAGACAGGTTCAATTACATCAATCCAAGCGGTATACGTACCTGCGGATGATTTAACGGATCCATCTCCAGCAACTACCTTTGCTCACTTAGATGCAACAGTAGTACTTTCACGTGATATCGCATCACTTGGTATCTACCCAGCGGTAGACCCACTTGATTCATCTTCACGTCAACTTGACCCATTAGTAATTGGTCAAGAACACTACGATACAGCACGTGGCGTTCAAACAGTTCTTCAGCGTTACAAAGAACTTAAAGACATCATTGCTATCCTAGGTATGGACGAGCTTTCTGACGAAGATAAGCAACTTGTATCTCGTGCACGTAAAATCCAGCGTTTCCTATCTCAGCCATTCTTCGTGGCAGAGGTATTTACAGGTGCGCCAGGTAAATACGTTTCACTAAAAGACACAATTGCTGGCTTTAAAGGCATTCTAAGCGGTGAATTTGATGACCTTCCAGAGCAAGCGTTCTACATGGTTGGCTCTATCGAAGAAGCTCAAGAAAAAGCTAAAAGCATGTAATTAGGAGGGTAGTATGGCAGCTATGACTGTACATCTTGACGTAGTAAGCGCAGAGCAGAGCTTGTTCTCTGGTCTAGTTGAATCGATTCAAGTATCTGGTAGTGAAGGTGAGCTTGGTGTTAATGCCGGTCACGCCCCACTACTAACTGCCCTTAAACCTGGTATGGTACGTTTAGTTAAGCAACATGGTGAAGAAGAACTCATCTACATTGCTGGCGGTACACTAGAAGTTCAACCGAACATAGTAACCGTACTTGCTGATACAGCTGTTCGTGGTGAAGACCTAGACGAGCAAGCCGCAGAGCAAGCTAAGCGTGACGCAGAAAGCCAAATGGCTAATGCGTCAGCAGCTGAATTTGATTATCAAAAAGCAGCTATGCAACTAGCAGAAGCTATTGCACAACTTCGCGTAATTCAGCAATTACGTAAAAAGTAAGCCTATCCGGTTTTTAAAAGCCCACGTTATGTGGGCTTTTTTGTGCCTGTAATTTGGCTTTACACTTATATCGGTTAGCAAAGCTAGTTACAATAAGTGTAATTATTATGAATAGTTTGTTTATGATAGATTCAGCCATTATTTTTTATAATACGGCTGAGTATGTATACATGGAGTGACATGCGTAATCTAGTTAAGCTACTTTCATTAACTCCTCACTAAAACAACGGAAAAAGGAAATTGTTTTAATGGCTCTAACAACAGTAATTCTTGCTGCGGGTAAAGGTACTCGTATGCGCTCTGCTCTACCAAAAGTACTGCATAAAGTGGCAGGTAAACCTATGGTGCAGCATGTTATAGATAACGCAAAGGCACTTGGTGCAACCACCACTAATTTAGTTTACGGGCATGGCGGCGAACTATTACAACAACAACTTGCCGATAACGACGTAAACTGGGTACTGCAAGCAGAACAACTTGGTACTGGCCACGCAGTAGCACAAGCAAGCCCTCATATTAATGATGACGACACTGTACTTGTTTTATACGGCGATGTACCCCTTACAAAGCAATCAACACTTGAGCGCTTACTAGCCGCAACACCTAAAAATGGTTTAGCTGTATTAACAGTTAATTTGGTTAACCCAAATGGCTACGGCCGCATGCTACGAGAAGAGGGCAAGCTTGTAGGTATTATTGAGCAAAAAGATGCAAGCGCTGAGCAGCTACTTATCAGCGAAGTAAACACCGGCATTATGGCGGTAAATGGCAAACTTTTAAAAACATGGTTAGGCAATCTATCTAACAATAATGCGCAAGGCGAATACTACCTTACAGATATCGTTGCTATGGCGCATAGTGAAGGTGTAGAAATCACCTCAGCACAGCCCGAACATGCAATGGAAGTAGAAGGTGCAAACAACCGCGTACAACTTGCAGGCCTAGAGCGTGCTTATCAAGCATGGCAAGCAGAAGAGCTAATGTTAAATGGTGCCACCCTAGCCGACCCTGCTCGTATTGATGTACGTGGCAATGTTAAAACAGGCGAAGACGTATTAATTGATATAAACGTTATTTTTGAAGGTAATGTAACCCTTGGCAATAACGTACAAATTGGCCCTAACTGCGTACTTAAAAACTGTACCATAGGCGATAACGTTGTAATAAAAGCGAATACCCTAATTGAAGATGCAAGCGTAGCGGCTAAATGTACGCTGGGCCCATATGCTCGCCTGCGCCCTGGTGCGGTAATGGAAGAAGACTCACACATTGGTAACTTTGTAGAGATGAAAAAAACCCGCTTAGGGAAAGGTTCTAAAGCAAACCACTTAAGTTACTTAGGCGATGCTGAAATTGGCGAAAAAGTGAATATAGGCGCAGGTACTATTACCTGTAACTACGATGGAGTTAATAAAGCAAAAACCATTATTGGTGATAACGCCTTTATTGGTTCAAATTCATCACTTGTTGCTCCTGTAAATATTGGTACAACAGCAACTGTAGGTGCAGGCTCTGTGATCACCAGTACCGTTGAAGATGAACAGCTTGCAATAGCACGTTCTAAACAGCGTAATTTAACGGGCTGGAAACGCCCGGTTAAAAAATAATTATAAAAGGCTACTTCGGTAGCCTTTTTTATTTCAGTTGAAGTTTAAACTGTTCTTTATAGCGCCTAGATAAGTTAAGCATCTTACCTGTAGTAAGTTTTATTTCACTATCGCCACTAGGTAACGGTGTTATAGATTCTATTCTATCTAGATTTACACCATGACTGCGGTGGATTCTACAGAAACCTTTCTCTTCTAGTTGCTCACTTAGCGCTGTAAGGGTCGTTCTTAAAGGGTAAATAGACGTGCCAATATACAAGTTTACATAGTTGCCCGATGATTCAAGCCAATCAACATCGTCTATTTTTACAATAAACTCTTTACCATGCTTTTTTACAAGCAACCGGTTTAGACTAGGTGTGGCTTGTTGCTCGCTTTCTTCTATAGAAGATGCCTCCCCAATTAATTGCTGAACGACATATTGATATACTTTTATGAGCGCAATAAAAAATATAAAGCTTATAGCATCTTTTTGGTATTCGTATATTAATTCAAACCAACTCAATCCAAAATCATAAGAGCGACCCCAAGCTAAATATACAAGCTTGCGACTGCCTACCATAATAGCAATATGTAACATGCTAAATATAATTGAAGCGCCAAAAAACATACCCAATGAAGCAGGTATTTTATGCCATTTAAAAGGTGTGTTATTCAAAAACCAAATTAAAGCCGGAAACATAAGCAAAGATCCTAGCGCGCTTGAATACTCCCATACAAATGGCTCCCAAATTAAAAATGTTAAATCTCCTGATCTTTTTATCTCCATGATTTGGGTTGTTGCATTTACGGTATTATTAATTAATACGTAAGCACACAGTAATACTGATGCGTATAAGGTTTGAAAACGCTGAAAGTGTTGTAGGTTCATAGTATGTGCTTATATTTATGTGGTGGGTTTATCCCTAAATACCACCGTTTATCACTATTATCTGTAATATAAGCACTTATGAATAGTTTTTGCGAGTCGTTTAAGTCCTACTAGTACCAATAGGTATACATTGGTTTTAGCATGAATAAACAATTACACGTAACAAACCGCCATTACTTTCTTGATTGGCTGAGAGTCATTGCGTTTGCTGTACTTATTTTTTATCACATTGGCATGTTGTACAGCGAAAACTGGGGCTTTCACTTTAAAAGCACTTATATATCTCACTACGTAGAGTATTTTTTGTTGGTGTTTGCTCCTTGGAGAATGCTACTGATTTGGTTTATATCTGGAGTAGCACTTCGCTTTATGCTCGATAAAGTGAGAGGTGTTAAATCAAATGCGTTATTTGTTTTAAATCGCTCTATTTTTATATTACTACCATTGCTGGTGGGGTTATGGTTAATAGTTCCCTTTCAGTTGTATGCAGAAATGTCGCAAAAAAGCGTAATAGACATAACGTATTGGCAGTTCTACTTAGCGTTTTTAGATATTAATAATGAGATTTTTGCTAATTACCAGTCTGGGGTATGGCCGCACGTAGACGTAAATCATTTATGGTATTTACGCTCTCTTTGGCAGTTCATGCTTATCATTATTTTATTTTCACTATTCATGAAGCTCCCTTTTTTTACGCCTTTACTCAAGTTAGGTAAAGTGAGGCTGCCATTACTGGTAAGCTTATTAGTCATAGCCATGTTGCTTACACATAACTACTTAGAGGGAGATGCTGTAAGGGAGGCTAACGGCTTTATATTTCTATTTATAGGGTTTCTGTTAGCCAAACACAATTATTTTTGGGCGAGCCTAAAACACTATTTTTGGGTGTTATGTGTAAGCTTTACCCTGCTGTGTATATACATATTAATGGCTTACCAAAACGTATTTGATTTACCTAGTTATATTTTTATTACTATATACAATATTCAAAGAGTATTGGGAGTGCTTACCATGCTTGCACTCGCACAGCATTTTTTAAACTTTAAAACTAATTACTTAAAAACATTTAATAGCTGGGTGTTTCCTTTTTATTTATTGCACCAAAGTGTACTCATAATCCTATGTTTTGTTTTGCAGCCTTTAGAGGTAGGTTCTTTTATTGAACCACTCTTGGTTGTTATTGGTACATGGTGTATTTGCGCGGTTATTACGTTAATAGTGACACGTATAGATATTTTAAGGCCTTTAATAGGTGTTAAAACTCAAAATAGCTATTCCCAGCCTTATAAATTATTAGGTTATACAGTAAGCCTTATTCTTGTATGTCCCTTAGCATTTAAACTCGTTTTTTAAGTTAAAAAAGCTTTATTAAAAGTGCAATAGCTTTGTCATACCTGTGTGTTGTTATTTTGTTCAATACCACACTAAGGAAAATAACAATGTTAAAAAGGTCTCTTATAGCACTTTCACTCATATCAATATTAACGGGTTGCTCACTAGATGGAGATGACGGCCAAGACGGCACGCAAGGTATCCAAGGGGAGCAAGGCACAGCAGGTCAAAATGGTACTAACGGCACCAATGCAAACTCTGCGTTAAATATAAGTTTAGTAGGCCGCGCTGTACTTAATGCCCAAAGCCCCGAAGGTGCAGCCGAAATAGTCGCATATCAAGCATCTAAAAAGTGGATTTACGCCATTAACAGCTCTGGTGATGAAGCCGTTGTTAATATTATACCCGCCGACACTTTTGATACGACGGCCCTTGTTCAAGATAACGAAGGGATAGTGAGTGCAACTAACCTAACATCAACCATTACCCTTACCTTAAACGACAACACCCCAGGCGATGCCAACAGCATAGCAATAGATGAAAACAACCAAATGCTAGCTGTGGCTATGGCTGCTAAAAATGTGGGCGAAGCGGGTCAAATTGCATTTTACGACATAAGCGGCGATGCACCCGCATTCATAAAAAATGTACCAGCAGGCTTTTTACCAGACATGGTGACTTTTAATCAAGACGGTACAAAAGTAGTTGTAGCCAATGAAGGTGAACCTAATGGCGATTACAGTATCGACCCAGAAGGCTCTGTAAGCATAATTAATATAGTAGAAGGTGTAGTAGCCGATACGGCAACTAATATTGACTTTACTACTTACAATAGTCAGCAAGCTGAACTTGAGTCTGATGGATTTGTGTTTGCTAACCCTACTGGGCGCACTATTAACGGAAATGTAATAAATACGACAGTAGCTATGGACTTAGAGCCTGAGTACGTCAGCATTTCTAAAGATAACAAATATGCCTACGTATCAATTCAAGAAAATAACGGTCTGGCTATTATTAACCTAGAAGATAATAGCGTAGAGCTAAAAGCGCTAGGCTTTAAAGACTGGTCAGATTTACAAATAGATGCATCAGATAAAGACGGCGGTGTTAATTTTAAATCGTACCCAGGGCTTTACGGTATGTATCAGCCAGATACAATCTCAAGCTTTAGCTGGAAAGGCGCAAATTTTATAGTATCGGCAAATGAAGGTGATGCACGCGAGTACTTCTTTGATGTAACAGATGAAGCAGACTGCGCAGCAAAGGGCGGCCTTGATTACGATGAAGATGATGGCTGTCTTGCCTATATAGATGAAAGCCGTGTTGAAGATTTAACGCTTGCAGCTAATTTTGACTACTTAAATAACGACGATGACGATATAGGCCGCTTGAAGGTAAGCACTGTAAAAGGTGATACGAATGACGACGGTCAATACGAATCGCTTTATGCCTATGGTGCACGCTCATTTACTATTTGGGACAGTAATGGGCTGGTGGTATTTGACTCAGGCGATGACATAGGTCGTATTACCGCATCGGTTCATGGTGAAGCCTTTAATAACAATGAAGATGAAAACGAAGGAGACACACGCTCAGATGATAAAGGCGCAGAACCCGAAGCGCTAACAATAGGTACGATAGACGAACGCACTTTTGCCTTTATAGGTCTTGAGCGCATGGGCGGGATTATGGTTTACGATATTACCAACCCTTACGATGTGCAATTTGAAGATTACTTTTATAACCGTGGTGTAATAGAAGGGGCAGATACAACCGGCGACCTTGCACCCGAAGGCATGGTGTTTGTACCTGCCGAACAAAGTGCGACAGGCGAGCCTCTGCTTATAATCGGTAATGAGATCTCAGGTTCTATAGCTGTATGGCAAATCGCAGCAAATTAAAACCAACAAAGCAGTACAGCGATTACTAAATGTACTGCTTTTTCTAACGCGCAAATATTAGCTGTAAAATAGCGGCTTAACATGCGCGTTTTTTAATCTAAAATCAGCCTGTAGGCCTTTATTAGTATGCGTTTCATACTAAATTCATTTATTTGTCAAAAAGCTGAAATAAAACATTGACCCCCGCTCGAATCTCCCTATAATGCGACCCCACTGAGACGGGAAACGCTGAAGCATAGCAAGGCACAACGGCTCAGAGAGTTAAGTAAAACTTCGGTTTTAAATCTTCTAAAAAGAAAGTTTAAAATTAAGTGTTGACTCAAAAAATAAAGGGTGTATTATACGCATCCCTAGCGACAACGTCGCAACGTTCTTTAACAATATAAAGCAATCATCTGTGTGGGCACTCGTACAGATTGAGTTCTAACAGCCAAGCTACTTAGGTAGTGAGGCAAACAAATTTAGAGTCTCAATTGAAACTGAGTGACCAACAGCAATAACTTACTTAGGTTTTACTTAAGGAAAGAATTGCAGCACAGTCAATTCAATATCGAAAGATATTAAATAAATTCAGAATTCATTGAGCTGTCGAAAGACACAAAACTTTTTAATTGAAGAGTTTGATCATGGCTCAGATTGAACGCTGGCGGCAGGCCTAACACATGCAAGTCGAGCGGTAACAGAAAGTAGCTTGCTACTTTGCTGACGAGCGGCGGACGGGTGAGTAATGCTTGGGAACATGCCTTGAGGTGGGGGACAACAGTTGGAAACGACTGCTAATACCGCATAATGTCTACGGACCAAAGGGGGCTTCGGCTCTCGCCTTTAGATTGGCCCAAGTGGGATTAGCTAGTTGGTGAGGTAATGGCTCACCAAGGCGACGATCCCTAGCTGGTTTGAGAGGATGATCAGCCACACTGGGACTGAGACACGGCCCAGACTCCTACGGGAGGCAGCAGTGGGGAATATTGCACAATGGGCGCAAGCCTGATGCAGCCATGCCGCGTGTGTGAAGAAGGCCTTCGGGTTGTAAAGCACTTTCAGTCAGGAGGAAAGGTTAGTAGTTAATACCTGCTAGCTGTGACGTTACTGACAGAAGAAGCACCGGCTAACTCCGTGCCAGCAGCCGCGGTAATACGGAGGGTGCGAGCGTTAATCGGAATTACTGGGCGTAAAGCGTACGCAGGCGGTTTGTTAAGCGAGATGTGAAAGCCCCGGGCTCAACCTGGGAACTGCATTTCGAACTGGCAAACTAGAGTGTGATAGAGGGTGGTAGAATTTCAGGTGTAGCGGTGAAATGCGTAGAGATCTGAAGGAATACCGATGGCGAAGGCAGCCACCTGGGTCAACACTGACGCTCATGTACGAAAGCGTGGGGAGCAAACAGGATTAGATACCCTGGTAGTCCACGCCGTAAACGATGTCTACTAGAAGCTCGGAGCCTCGGCTCTGTTTTTCAAAGCTAACGCATTAAGTAGACCGCCTGGGGAGTACGGCCGCAAGGTTAAAACTCAAATGAATTGACGGGGGCCCGCACAAGCGGTGGAGCATGTGGTTTAATTCGATGCAACGCGAAGAACCTTACCTACACTTGACATACAGAGAACTTACCAGAGATGGTTTGGTGCCTTCGGGAACTCTGATACAGGTGCTGCATGGCTGTCGTCAGCTCGTGTTGTGAGATGTTGGGTTAAGTCCCGCAACGAGCGCAACCCCTATCCTTAGTTGCTAGCAGGTAATGCTGAGAACTCTAAGGAGACTGCCGGTGATAAACCGGAGGAAGGTGGGGACGACGTCAAGTCATCATGGCCCTTACGTGTAGGGCTACACACGTGCTACAATGGCGCATACAGAGTGCTGCGAACTCGCGAGAGTAAGCGAATCACTTAAAGTGCGTCGTAGTCCGGATTGGAGTCTGCAACTCGACTCCATGAAGTCGGAATCGCTAGTAATCGCATATCAGAATGATGCGGTGAATACGTTCCCGGGCCTTGTACACACCGCCCGTCACACCATGGGAGTGGGTTGCTCCAGAAGTAGATAGTCTAACCCTCGGGAGGACGTTTACCACGGAGTGATTCATGACTGGGGTGAAGTCGTAACAAGGTAGCCCTAGGGGAACCTGGGGCTGGATCACCTCCTTATACGATTTAGAACTTATTTGTTCGTAGTGTCCACACAGATGATTGTTAGTTAGTTTTACCCTTTGGGTTTAACTGATTAATATGCTCTTTAAAAATTTGGAAAAGCTGATAATAAAATTCTGATAGATATTCGTATTTATCAAGAGTTTTCAAAAGTAAAAAAGAATGATAGCAGTATCATTCAGTGCCAATTTAATCATTTATGATTAATTGGTATCTACTTTAGTATTCAATATTAACTTCTGGCGAAGTTAAACTGTCACTAACAAAGACCCGTTTGGGTTGTATGGTTAAGTGACTAAGCGTACACGGTGGATGCCTTGGCAGTTGGAGGCGATGAAGGACGTATTAACTTGCGATAAGCCTAGTCAAGCTAGTAAAAAGCGCTTGAGACTAGGATTTCCGAATGGGGAAACCCACCTGCTTGCAGGTATCGTTAACTGAATACATAGGTTAACGAGGCGAACGCGGAGAACTGAAACATCTAAGTACCCGTAGGAAAAGAAATCAACCGAGATTCCGATAGTAGCGGCGAGCGAAATCGGAACAGCCCTTAAGCTTATTATGTGTTAATGGAAGGCTCTGGAAAGTACCACGATACAGGGTGATAGTCCCGTACATGAAAAGACATTTTAAGTGAAATCGAGTAGGTCGGAGCACGTGAAACTTTGACTGAATATAGGTGGACCATCATCTAAGGCTAAATACTCCCAACTGACCGATAGTGAACCAGTACCGTGAGGGAAAGGCGAAAAGAACCCCTGTGAGGGGAGTGAAATAGAACCTGAAACCGTGTACGTACAAGCAGTAGGAGCCTACTTGTTAGGTGACTGCGTACCTTTTGTATAATGGGTCAGCGACTTATATTTTGTAGCGAGGTTAACCGATTAGGGTAGCCGTAGGGAAACCGAGTCTTAACTGGGCGAATAGTTGCAAGGTATAGACCCGAAACCCGGTGATCTAGCCATGGGCAGGTTGAAGGTTGAGTAACATCAACTGGAGGACCGAACCCACTAACGTTGAAAAGTTAGGGGATGACCTGTGGCTAGGAGTGAAAGGCTAATCAAACCGGGAGATAGCTGGTTCTCCCCGAAATCTATTTAGGTAGAGCCTCGGACGAATACTTACGGGGGTAGAGCACTGTTAAGGCTAGGGGGTCATCCCGACTTACCAACCCTTTGCAAACTCCGAATACCGTAAAGTAATATCCGGGAGACACACGGCGGGTGCTAACGTCCGTCGTGAAGAGGGAAACAACCCAGACCGCCAGCTAAGGTCCCAAAGTCATAGTTAAGTGGGAAACGATGTGGAAAGGCCCAGACAGCCAGGAGGTTGGCTTAGAAGCAGCCATCCTTTAAAGAAAGCGTAATAGCTCACTGGTCGAGTCGGTCTGCGCGGAAGATGTAACGGGGCTAAACTATGCACCGAAGCTGCGGATTCATCTTAGGATGAGTGGTAGGGGAGCGTTCTGTAAGCGGTTGAAGGTGTACCGGGAGGTATGCTGGACGTATCAGAAGTGCGAATGCTGACATGAGTAACGATAATGCGGGTGAAAAACCCGCACGCCGGAAGACCAAGGGTTCCTATCCCATGTTAATCAGGGTAGGGTAAGTCGACCCCTAAGGCGAGGCCGAAAGGCGTAGTCGATGGGAAACGGATTAATATTTCCGTACTTGGTATAATTGCGATGGGGGGACGGAGAAGGCTAAGCAAGCATGGCGATGGTTGTCCATGTGAAAGTGAGTAGGCTAGCGACTTAGGTAAATCCGGGTTGCTGTTAGGCTGAGACACGAGACGAGCACCCAAGGGTGTGAAGTTGCTGATGCCATACTTCCAGGAAAAGCCTCTAAGCTTCAGATTATACCGAATCGTACCCCAAACCGACACAGGTGGTCAGGTAGAGAATACTAAGGCGCTTGAGAGAACTCGGGTGAAGGAACTAGGCAAAATCGTACCGTAACTTCGGGAGAAGGTACGCTCCTATCTGTGATGAGACTTGCTCTCTAAGCGGACGGGAGCCGCAGTGACCAGGTGGCTGGGACTGTTTATTAAAAACACAGCACTGTGCAAAATCGCAAGATGACGTATACGGTGTGACACCTGCCCGGTGCCGGAAGGTTAATTGATGGGGTTAGTTTTCGGACGAAGCTCTTGATCGAAGCCCCGGTAAACGGCGGCCGTAACTATAACGGTCCTAAGGTAGCGAAATTCCTTGTCGGGTAAGTTCCGACCTGCACGAATGGTGTAACCATGGCCACGCTGTCTCCACCCGAGACTCAGTGAAATTGAAATCGCAGTGAAGATGCTGTGTACCCGCGGCTAGACGGAAAGACCCCGTGAACCTTTACTACAGCTTGGCACTGAACATTGAACCTACATGTGTAGGATAGGTGGGAGACTTTGAAGCAGCGACGCTAGTTGTTGTGGAGTCGTCCTTGAAATACCACCCTTGTAGTTTTGATGTTCTAACGTTGGCCCCTGAATCGGGGTTACGGACAGTGCCTGGTGGGTAGTTTGACTGGGGCGGTCTCCTCCCAAAGAGTAACGGAGGAGCACGAAGGTTGGCTAAGTACGGTCGGACATCGTACGGTTAGTGTAATGGTAGAAGCCAGCTTAACTGCGAGACAGACACGTCGAGCAGGTACGAAAGTAGGTCATAGTGATCCGGTGGTTCTGAATGGAAGGGCCATCGCTCAACGGATAAAAGGTACTCCGGGGATAACAGGCTGATACCGCCCAAGAGTTCATATCGACGGCGGTGTTTGGCACCTCGATGTCGGCTCATCACATCCTGGGGCTGAAGTCGGTCCCAAGGGTATGGCTGTTCGCCATTTAAAGTGGTACGCGAGCTGGGTTTAGAACGTCGTGAGACAGTTCGGTCCCTATCTGCCGTGGGCGTTTGAGAATTGAGAGGGGTTGCTCCTAGTACGAGAGGACCGGAGTGAACGAACCGCTGGTGTTCGGGTTGTCATGCCAATGGCATTGCCCGGTAGCTACGTTCGGAACTGATAAGCGCTGAAAGCATCTAAGCGCGAAGCAGGCCTCGAGATGATTTCTCACTAGACTTTTAAAGTCTCTGAAGGGCCGTTGAAGACTACAACGTTGATAGGCAAGATGTGGAAGTGGTGTGAGCCATTAAGCTAACTTGTACTAATTACCCGTGAGGCTTAACCATACAACGCCAAACGCGTTTTGTGACAGAAACAAGCGACAGAAGTTAATAGCTAAAGTAGATAGATACTTAGACTTAAAAAATATTATCAGATATTTTCCAAATTTATGAGGTGACTCTTAGCGCGTAGCGTTAACATTGAGGCACCTTGCGCAAAGGAAAAAGAAGCACTACGTGCTTGTCATTAATCCTTTGCACCTAATTTGCTTGGTAACCATAGCGTTTTGGACCCACCTGACCCCATGCCGAACTCAGTAGTGAAACGAAACAGCGCCGATGATAGTGTAGCATTTGCTATGTGAAAGTAGGACATTGCCAGGCTCCAAATAAGAGAAACCCGTTACAGCGATGTAACGGGTTTTTTGCTGTCTGGGATTTAATAAATAGCCAGACCCATGGCTAACTCATCAGAGAAGTAAAACAGCTCGAAGGCGAGCCCCACGGAAGGCCGCCCCGACACAATGATAGTGTAGCATTTGCTATGTGACTCTCTACCGCTGTGGGCACTACGACATCGCCAGGCTCCAAATACAAGAAAGCCCGACTCGAAAGAGCCGGGCTTTTTTACGTCCACAGGAAAGTGAAAAAAGCACTCGTAATGAATTCACTTTTAAACCTATCACGTAGGTTGGGCGAGTAAAGCAGCGACTCCCGACGCAAAAAAACATCGATTAGAATTATAGGGTTCTTATCTCACGAGCTGGATTACCAGCAACAACAGTATCCGCCTCTACATTTTTAGTAACTACAGATCCCGCACCAATAACACTGTTATCCCCAATGCATACGCCCGCTAAAATAATTGCACCTGCGCCAATCCACACGTTGTTGTCTATTGTAATAGGAGCAGCAAAGTTTTCTTTATTCAGTCGCTGTGTAGGGTTAACAGCATGGGATACAGTCAATAGCTGAACATTAGGGCCAATTAAGCAGTCATCACCAATGCTGATAGCTCCTTCACTAATTGGGGCATCTAATACCGTACAGTTAATGTTTATGAAGCTACGATCACCAATAGCTATTTGATTACCATAATCGCAATGAAAACCAGATTCTATAATTACGCCTTCACCACATTGAGCGAATAGCTCTTTAATGCGTTTTAAATTACCTTTACTCGGGCTTTTATTGAAGAGTCGGCATATTTCGCCTGTTTGTTTACGTAGGGCTAAAAGCTCTTTGTTTAAGCTATTAAATGGCTGCATTAATTTCGCTCTTTGTTGGGTGTCCAATTACTGTTCTAGGTATTATCGCATGGTTATATATGTTTACTGAGATGATGTTGTAACTTTTATACTAAGGCCGAGGTGAAGAAGCTCCATGATCAATACTAGATTTTATTTTAAAGCTTTTAAAAAAAAGATAATGATGTAAAATTAATGTAACAGGGAGCAAGTGATGAAAATTAATAAATCAATCCAAGTACTATGTTTAATAACTCTTTTAAGTGGTTGTGGGGGAGGGGGTGGTGATACGAGTAAACCAGTTAATAATGATTCTGGCTCTTCAGGAAAAGCTGAATTTGTTAAGCCTGACTATCAAAATACGCCTATTTATAACGGTGAAACATCTTTATTCGAAATAACAGCAAGTAATGTAACTCAACTAACTACTCAGTACTCATATTTACTAGATAGTCTTAATTCCATTGTATTTGGTGAGGATTATCAAAATCTATTTCTCCACGACCCAGTGCTAAGTAATCAATCTGATCATTTCGGTTGTGTTACAGGCTCTACTGTAATGAAAGAGGAAGAGGCTAATCAGCACTATATAATTACTTATAACAATTGCTCTGCTGCTGGGTGGGTTTTTAATGGGCAATCTGATATTTATATCGAAAGCTCTAACGCTGAATTTGTTCTTGAATATGGAATAGTACCCAATTTAACAATTAGTAACGAAGTGCTCGGTGTTGTCTACTCAACAGAAGGTTTTGCTATTGCTAGTAGCGAAGAGGAAAATAGTGACAGTAGCGCTATTGTAAATATCCTATTCAAAGGTTCAGACGAAAGCTCGCATGATATTCTATTTTCGGATGTAAGGCTTGATGCAGTTTTAGATGCAACTAATATTGGATATGGAATTGGTTTTAATGGTGATATTTTTTTTAGTGATTTAGGAAAGTTAACAGTAAAAACGGACAAATTCTATCCCAATAATGATATAGCGTTGCCTCCGATTGTTGGTGCGCAATACAGCTTTGTATCACAAAATACTGCTTTAGCTGAGCTTAAGGGCAATGACATTTCGAGCATACGTTTAACTAATGAGTTTATACCACTAGAGTTTTATTTAGCAGATCTAGACGATGTTTATAACAATGAAGTCAACTCTGTTCCTAGGGCTGATATTTTAGCCCCTGACTCAATTAGAAGAAACTCTATAATTACACTTGATGCATCGCAGTCCAAAGACCCTGATTTAGAACCATTAGGTTATGAGTGGAAATTAACAGCTTTTCCTGAAAATGCTAGCTGGCAGATTAGCACAGGGAGTAAAATAGAATTTCTTGGAGATCTACCTGGTCTTTATCGTATTTCGTTAACAGTTGTAGACCCAAGTGGCGCAGAAAATACTGCAGAGCATGAGTTCAAATTAGAAAAACTCCCTGCAATTGTTTCTGATATTACTGCATATGATGAAATAGAATTAGGTGAACACTATACAGCCATTATTAATTTGTCTAATGATGAAGTCGATGGTCCTTTTGAGTACAAAATAGCTTATGGGCCTAGTAATATCTCGATTTCAGAGCAAGGAGAGGTTAATTGGTTAAGCAACGCGCCTGACTTTGGTAGTAATTTAAAGGTAAATTTTGCTGTTGATATATCAAACTCTGATACTCAAACAAGAGCTAAGCATCAAATCAACCTTCACTCACGTGGTGGCGTAGATAATCACTCAGTTGGTTATTTGAACAACTCAACATCCGGTGTAGCTTCAATTAAGCTTTCGAACAATAAAAGGGGTGTATTACGCAGTAATGATGATTATGTCTTAAATCTCAGTGAGACAGGGTTTCTAGAATACAATAAATGGATACCTCCCTTACCTTTAAATGCTGAGCATGTAGGTGCATTTCTTAATCAGTCAGGGACGCAACTAAATTGGCTCAGTATTACTTACAACCAAGAGGCAGCTAAACATCAAATATTTTTAAGTAATGAGGACTCGAGTAGTTTGCTCATAGATGATGTTTCGGCTGAGAATTATAACTCTATGGTATTTGATTACAACGGCGATGATATTGAAGATATCCTCCTTTCGGCGGGTCATTCATATGATAGTTATCTTATTAATGGGAATGATCTTTCTATCACTAAGCTTATTGTTGCGCCGGACCTTTCACTTAATTATTCAAATAGCTTGATTCAAGTTTGTGATTTGAATAATGACGGCTTTAAAGAGTTAATTGATAGGGGAAATATATTTGATGTCAAACAGAACAAATACCTGATAGAGCCATACTCTGAATATGAATTTAAGGCGTTTACCAGTGGTGGTAATTGTCGTGTAACTAGGTATAAAGCCTCCGATCACTATAGTGAACTAATTTGGTGGGAAGATGGTGAACTGCAGGTTAGTATTGAAAAGTTTGAGACTAATTTCCATGATGGAATTTCAATCGGCCTTGAGGTAGATAGTCCCTATAGTCATGTTTACTTTTCTAATTCAAAAGAGCTTCATTACTTTGATCAGCAGTGGCAACTGTTCTCTGTATCTATTGATGAAAACCCCTTTGGGAGAGTAATAGGAGCTGTTGATTTTGATAATGATGGAGTACAGTCTTTATTAGTAAGCAAAACAGATAGTTTAGAAGGAAGTTATTTATACGAAGAATATACGATGCAAAGCTTTAGCTATGAGAATGGGCGATGGCAGCTTGAATATTCATCAGTGCCTCAAGGTCAACTTCCTAATCTTCATATAGTTGGTGCTGTTAATGATACGGTTAGCGTTTCAGATTTTGGCCGTTCGGCTCAGATAACGCACAATAATGCACCTGTTACTTTCACTGGAGAGATGCTGTTAACGCAAGATAATGAAAATCAAATTGAGTATTCATTAACTCAAATCAATAACGAGACATTTATTGTTAAACGCAATATAGGTTCAACCAGTGTAATTTGGCAAACTAGCGTTTTAGAAGTGACTTTTTCTAATTCGTATGATTTTTCTTTTACAGAGTCCGAAACACACTTGAGTTTTAAAAGTGGTACTAGATATTTCACAATTGTAAAACAAACAGGTGAAGTCGTATCAAGAGTCTTCTTTCCTTACTTGCCGTCTGAAGAGATGTCAAAAATAATAATAGGTTATTACGATTTAGGTATAGCTTTTTACGAAAACCCTAGCTTATCACCCATTTCAATTGACAGTAGCAATTGGCCTGTTCCTTTAGATTTCTTACAAGAATCAACAAGCCATGTAGCGCATGTACACGCTATCCAGCTAGATTCAGATCCTCAACTAGAGCTAATAATTGATTATCGTACTTTTGGTAGTTTCGATGAGGAAGGTGGTTTAATAGTATTAGATACGAAAACGAAAGCATTAGAAATTTTGGATGGGCAACAAACTAAGGGCTTTACAATTTACCACAAAGAGAAAATCCTCGATGAGGCTATAGGTGGCGTTTATGGCCGTAACTATTTGGCGCAGTACTCTATAGAAAAAACAATTAGCCTAGTGGATAAGTTATCAAATCAAGTTATTTGGGAGAGTCCACAAATCTCGAATAATTACCACGATGTACTAATTCAAAAAGATGAGCGTGATTCTTGGAGTTTATATATTTTAGGTAGTGAGTTTTTAACATACCCATATTTGAACTAAAAAATAATAGCGTGCTCAGTAATCTAGTTTCTAGCTCATTGAGCAAGCTAGAATGTTTCACCACATCTACATACTGTTAAATTAAAAAGCGCACATTGCGCTTTTTTTACTCGTTCACTTGCCATTTAACTAGTTTCGTTTAGAATTGCACATCTTTCGAAACGAAACTTAACCTACGAGCTTTATGACCAAACGAAACACCCAGCAACGCCGTCATTTAATACTTACTCAGGTAAATGAGCTAGGTGAAGTGGCTGTTGAAAAGCTTGCGGAGCAGTTTCAAACATCTGAAGTCACCATTCGTAAAGATTTAACCGCGCTTGAAAAAAGTGGCTTATTACTGCGCCGTTACGGTGGTGCTATTGCACTGCCTAAAGAAATTGTTAGCGACGAAATAGACTCTAAGCGCAAAGTAGCAATAGCAAAAGCGGCAGCCTCACTTATAAAAGATCATAACCGCATTATTATTGATAGCGGGCGCACTACGGCCGCTATGATTCCAGAGCTTGCAAATAAGCGCGGGTTAGTTGTAATGACCAACGCGATTAAAGTGGCGAGCCGTTTACTATCACTTGAAAACGAGCCAACACTTTTAATGACTGGCGGAACATGGGATCCGCATTCTGAGTCGTTTCAGGGGCAAGTTGCCGAAAACGTATTATGCTCTTATGACTTTGATCAGCTATTTATTGGTGCTGACGGCATAGATGTAAAACGCGGCACTACTACCTTTAATGAGTTAGTCGGCTTAAGCCAAGTAATGGCAAAGGCCGCCCGTGAAGTAATCGTTATGGTTGAATCAGATAAGATTGGCCGAAAAATACCAAATTTAGAATTACCGTGGAAAGTAGTAACCACATTAATAACCGATACTGGCTTAGCAGCAGATAAACGCAAAGCGATTGAGGCGTGTGGTGTAAAACTAATTTGTGCAGAGATTATTGATTAGTAACTACAAAGTGAGTTACTAGAATTAAAAAATTAATGGAGACACTATGTGTGGAATAGTTGGGGCAGTTGCAGAACGTCCAGTAAACAGAATATTAGTTGAAGGTCTTAAACGTCTTGAATACCGTGGCTACGACTCTGCCGGTGTAGCACTTTTAGAAGGCTCTACGCTAAATACTATAAAAGCCGTCGGTAAAGTAGTAAACGTAGAAGCCGCACTAGAAAAAGCAGGCGTTAGCGGTCATACAGGTATTGCACACACACGTTGGGCAACACACGGTAGTGTTACAGAAGAAAACGCTCACCCGCATGTATCAAATAACCAGCTAGCACTTGTGCATAACGGTATTATTGAAAACCACGCAAGCCTACGCGCATCGCTTAAAGAAGAAGGCTACGAGTTCTTATCTGAAACCGATACCGAAGTAATGGTGCACTTAATTCATAAGCTTCGTAAGCAACACACTACGTTACTTGCATCTGTTCAAGCAGCGGTTAAGCAATTTGAAGGTGCATTTGGTACAGTTGTATTTGATAAAGCAAACGACAACGAAATCATTGTAGCGCGTTCAGGTAGCCCACTTGTTATAGGTTTAGGCCTTGGCGAGAACTTTATTGCCTCTGATCAGCTAGCACTATTACCAGTTACCCGTAGCTTTATCTTTTTAGAAGAAGGCGACGTAGCCCGCATTACGCGTGATACAGTAGAAATTTTTGATGAAAATGGCGATGCTGTAGAGCGTGAAGTTGTTGAATCAAACATCACGCAAGATGCTTCAGGCAAAGGCGATTACCGCCACTACATGCTAAAAGAAATCTACGAGCAACCACTTGCGGTACGCAATACCCTTGAAGGACGTTTAAACGACGACCGTGTAGCAATTGATGCCTTTGGCGACAGCGCTCAGCAAATATTTAAAGACGTAAAACACGTACAAATTATTGCCTGTGGTACGTCATACCATTCAGGTATGGTTGCACGTTACTGGCTTGAGCAATTTGCGGGTGTTAGCTGTAATGTAGAAATAGCTTCTGAATTTAGATACCGTCAGTCGTATGTACATGAAAATAGCTTACTTGTGACTATTTCTCAATCGGGTGAAACTGCCGATACGCTAGCGGCATTACGCCTAGCTAAAGAGCAAGGTTACATGGCATCAATGACCATTTGTAACGTACCGGGTTCATCGCTTGTACGCGAATCTGACCTTGCATTTATGACTAAAGCGGGCGCTGAAATTGGCGTAGCTTCTACTAAAGCATTTACAACACAATTAGTTGGTTTGTTAATGCTTACTGCGTCTATAGCGCAAGAAAAACAGCTTGATCAAAGTGCTATTGTAGATGCTATAAAAGTACTACCTGCTAAGCTTGAAGAAACATTACTGCTTGCTGATGGTATTGCAGACCTTGCAGAAGAGTTTGCCGATAAACATCACTCACTATTTTTAGGTCGTGGCTCGCAATACCCAATCGCAATGGAAGGTGCGCTTAAACTTAAAGAGATTTCGTACATTCACGCAGAAGCCTACGCAGCGGGCGAACTAAAACATGGGCCACTTGCGCTTATAGATGCCGACATGCCAATTATTGTTGTAGCACCAAACAATGAGCTATTAGAAAAGCTTAAATCAAACGTAGAAGAAGTACGCGCACGTGGCGGCATTATTTACGTATTCGCAGATAAAGATTCACACTTTGAGTCAGACGACACAATGCGTGTAATCAACGTAAACCACACTGACGACATTATTGCGCCAATTGTTTACACATTGCCATTACAGTTACTGTCGTACTACGTAGCGGTAATTAAAGGCACTGACGTTGACCAACCACGTAACTTAGCTAAATCGGTTACTGTTGAGTAAAATCAAAAGGTTGGTAATTACCTGTTAAAGATAAAAAGGCGCTTAATGCGCCTTTTTTTGTACCTTAAAGCCTGTTAGATTAAATAACACACTATTTTCAAAAGGATTAGTCATGCGTATATTTACCGCTGTTTTTATATGTAGTTTATTTATATTTTATTCTAGTAGCACACTTGCAGAGCCTGATTTAAAACAGCAAACCATTAGCTATACGCAACAAACACATACTATTAATTCAGCCGTTTTAAACGAAGAGCGCACAGTTGTAGTCCAGCTTCCAAAGAGTTATCAAGCTAATCCAAACAAAGTTTATCCGGTCATTTATCGCCTTGATGGCGCGGGTAACATACCACTTATAAGTGCAGTGATGGAGCGTTTACAAAATGATAATCGTGCGCCTGAGGTTATTATTGTCGCTATTGAAAACACCAATCGACTCAGAGATTTTTACCCCACAGTTAATAAAGAACCACAAGGCCCGGTAGGTGAAGGCGGTGGTGCAGCAAAGTTTTTAGCATTTATTGAGCAAGAGCTTATGCCCTTGATTAATAAAAGTTATCGTACGCATAATTATAATGTGATCGCAGGGGCCTCTGCAGCAGGCGTGTTTTCACTTTATACAATGCAAGCTAACCCTGAGCTTTTCCAAGCGCATATTGCGTATAGCCCTGCCGTTTGGTGGAACTATGGTGCATCGGTAAAAGCAACTAAGACCTTTATTAATAAATCAAAAAACCTAAATAACTATGTTTACATTAATATAGGCGAAGAAGCAGGCATAATGCGTGAGCGATATAATGAGCTGCAACAAGCTTTAGAATCCAATAGCTTGCCAAGTCTACGCTTCTTTAGTGACGCGTTTGATAGTGTCTCGCATAACCTGACTTCGGTTGCTGGTTCATTTAATGCCTATCACAACTTATTTTTGCCTAAACAAATGCCCATAAGTGCTTTAACTGACGATGTAACCTCTATTGATGCTTATTATCAAAAGTTATCTCAGCAATGGGGGGAGCAGATTGCGCCACCGGATCGCGCTGTTAGATCACTCGGTTATAATTTAACGGGCAGCAAGCAATTTACCCGTGCTATTAAAGTGTTTAAGTACAATATAAAAAACCACCCAAAATCAGTCGATGCGTTTTCAGCCTTATCTTATGGCTATGAAATGCAAGGCGATACTCGTCAAGCGCTTGAACAGATGGAGTCTGCTTTAGCCATTACAAATGACTCATATCCTTATATAAATTATTTAAGAGAAACAAAAGCTAGGTTACAAGCAGAACTTAGCAAGAACTAATAATATTGCTAACTTAGTTGTTGGCTTTTTATGAAAGCCTCTTTAAGTTTGGAGTGTTCAGGGTGACAGTCAAATTTCCTCGAAGCTTGTAGCTCGACGCTCGCAGCCATTACTTAAACCACATTAAAATCACTAATCCCTACTTAATAAGTGCTAAATACGCTAAAATTACAGGCTACTTTTTTAGCAATGAGCCCGTAATATTCATGACCTCAGCAACAAGCCCTAGTACCTTTAACGATCTTGGCCTTATTCCAGAGCTACAAGCTCGTTTAACCGATTTGGAATATAGCCAACCTACGCCAATTCAAGCTAAGGCGATTCCAAGTGTACTTGCTGGTAGCGATTTAATTGCGGGGGCAAATACCGGCTCAGGTAAAACTGCAACGTTTGCTTTACCTATGCTACAAAAGTTATTTTTAGAGCAAGGCGCTAAAAAAGCAGCGAGCAAAGGTAATTTTGTCACTGGGCTTATTTTGGTACCTACGCGCGAGCTTGCTACGCAGGTGGCCGATAGTGTTAAATCGTACTCTGCAAACTTTAATGGCGCCATTAAAACGGTGGCGGTATTTGGTGGTGTGTCGGTTAATACACAAATGCAGGCTCTACGCGGCGGCGCCGATATTATCGTGGCAACACCAGGGCGTTTGCTCGATTTAATCTCAAGCAATGCTATTAAGCTCGATAAAGTAACTACCTTAGTGCTTGATGAAGCCGACCGCATGTTAAGCCTTGGCTTTACCGAAGAGCTTGCTGAGTTATTAGCGTTAATGCCTGCTAAAAAACAAACTATGTTGTTTTCAGCAACCTTCCCAGAGCAAGTCACACAATTAACGCAAGAGCTGTTAACCAACCCTGTTGAAATACAAGTTCAAAGTAAAGACGAAAGTACCTTAGTACAGCGCGTATTTACGGTTAATAAAGGCGAAAAAACCACGGTTTTAGCGCATTTAATTAAAGAGCATAAATGGCGCCAAGCGCTTATTTTTGTAAACGCTAAAAAAGACTGTGAGCACTTAGCAGGTAAGCTTGAAAAGCGTGGTATTAACGCACAGGTATTTCATGGTGATAAAGGCCAAAGTGAGCGTACTCGCGTAATTGAAAAATTTAAAGCGGGCGAAATAGAAGTACTTATAGCCACCGATATAGCAGCCCGAGGTTTAGATATTGCCAAACTGCCTGTTGTTATTAACTTTAACTTACCGCGCAGCCCCGCTGATTACATGCACCGTATTGGCCGAAGCGGCCGTGCCGGTGAAGTTGGCCTAGCGTTATCGTTAATTGATTACGAAGACTTTCATCACTTTAAAATAATCGAGAAAAAAAACAAACTGCGTTTAGAGCGTGAGGAAGTAACGGGTTTTGCGGTAAACCAAGCAAACCTTGATGCGGCCCTTGCACTTAAAAACGAAAAGCCAATGGCAAAGCCTGAAGGCACAGGTAAGAAAAAGAAGAAAAAATCCAACCAAGAAGATGACGTATGGAGCGGCTGGAGAAAAAGATAAGCCTTAATACATATAAGTTATTAAACTCGAATTAATAAAAACCCTGCAAATTATGCAGGGTTTTTTTTATTGGTATTAGATTGTTTAGCTATGCAGCAAATTAAAACTTAGACGGTGCTGGTGGCACTACTAAAGGTTGCTTAGGGTTTTCTTTAAGCTCCTTTAATAACTCTTGTACAGCACGTTCTATTGATGGATCTTGGCCTTTATAAATAAGCTCTGGGCGATCAACCACTTTAATATCAGGTGCAACGCCTTCGTTTTCTATAATCCAGTTACCTTGAGTATCTAAAATACGGAATGTAGCAGCAATTACTTGCCCGCCATCTACAAGAGCAGGGTTGCCAGAAATACCAATTAAGCCACCCCATGTACGCGTACCAATTAGCTTACCTAAACCCGCTTGGCGGAAGTAGTAAGGAATTGCATCACCGCCTGAGCTTGAATAGCCGTTTATTAGCATTGCTTTAGGACCGTCGTGCGCAAACTGTGGCGTTTTAGTCGGCTCGGTGCCTCGGCGTTTCCAATAGTTAAGTGGTTTACGTGCAAGCCAGGTGATCATGTGCTCAGGAATATAGCCACCGCCATTGTAACGGTCATCAATAATCATGGCGTCTTTGGTGGTTTGCGGCATGTAATTTTTAAACATGGCGCGGTTACCTTCATACGCTGTATTTGGCAGGTGTACGTAGCCAATACGCCCATTTGATAGCTTATTTACGTAGGCTGCACGCGAGTTAACCCAATCTAAATAACGTAGGCCTTGTTCACTAGCTACTGGTTTTACAGTTACTTGCCATGCGCCTTTACTATGCGGTTTGCTGTTTAGCACTAGCTCTACTTGCTCGCCTTGGGTGTTTTCAAGGAGTTCGTAAAAGTTAGCAACGTCTTTAACCGAGCGGCCGTTTACCGCAATTATGTAATCGCCGTTATGTGCTTTTACGCCTGTGGTGCCTAGCGGAGAGCGGAAATCGTCATGCCAGTTTTCACCTTTAAAGATTTGCTCTATTTTTACATAACCCGATGGATCGCTTGCAAGCTTAGCGCCTAATAAACCATGGTTTTTACGCTCGGCTTTTGGCATATCGCCCGATTGCACGTAAATATGGCCTGAGTTAATTTCGCCGGCAATTTCGCTAAGTATGTAATCAAGGTCACTACGATGGCTAATAGCATCAGCCATAGGTTGGTATTTAGCTAAAATAGCATCCCAATCTTGGCCGTGATGGTTTTCGTCGTAGAACCAGTCACGCAGTGTGCGCCAGCCTTCTACGTACATTTGTTGCCACTCAGCTTGCGGGTTAATTTTAAGTGTCATTTTACTTAAATCGAGCTTGTTGGCGTCTAAGTCTTGCTTTAGTTTAGGCTCTATTAAGCTGTAACCGCCACTTGTATGTACAAGCAGGTGCTCGCTATTGCTCGATATAGTGTAATTGCTAACGCCTTTAGCCACGGTTTCTAGCTCGCTATCGTGTTCGGTGCCTATAAGTTGTAATCCGCCATTGGCAAGTGTCAGTACGCCGTCTTTTACTGCGGTTAAGCCACGGTAATCGCCCGCAGGGGCATTAAGTGCGGTAACACGTTGCATAAAGTCGTTGCTTTGCAGTGCGTTTTTAACTTTTTTGTCGTCTTCTTTTTCGTCTTCTTTATCTTTTACAATCGTGGTTTCGTCACTTTGTAAGGCAATAAGCGGTTTAACACTGTCGTTTACTGCAGCCGCATAAATACGGGTGGCGCGGTTAAACATGTAGTCAAACTCGTAACTGCTAAACGCAAGGTTAAAGTCGCGCTCAGAGCTAAAGTAAAGGTATTGGCCATCTGGCGAAAAAGTTGGGTTTTGCTCGTTACTCATTTCGTCTGTTAGGCGCGTTACCTCTTCTTTTTTAAGGTTGTAGTGCCACAGTGAGGCATAACGATTTTCGTTATTTTTAACATACACAATGTCTTGGCTGTTAGGCGACCACGTATACTGAGTAATGCCGTCTTCGTCGTAAATGCCGGTATCAATTTTGTGTTGCTTACCCGATTTTGCATCTAACCACCACAGTGTGTGGTTTTTATCTGCAAACAACAGCTTAGTGCTATCGGGTGACCAAATAGGCGTAAAGCGCCAAATAGTGCCATTACTAGTGAGTTGTTTAATGGCATTATTTTTACTGCGATCTTTTAGGTAAATTTCGTACTCGCCGCTTTCATCGCTCATGTAAGCAATGTAACGCCCATTTGGCGACCAGCTTGCGTCTATTTCACGGCTCTTATCTGTGTACGATAAGTTACGCGTAGGGCCTTGTTTAACAGGTACACTAAATAGCTCGCCACGGGCTGTAAATACAGCACGTTTGCCATCGTGAGAAATCGACATAGAATCAATAAAGTCGCTCACATTTTTGCTGTACGGCATAGCGTATTGGCGCACACCTGCAATGTTAATGCTCAGCTTAGTGCTTTTTTGTGTTTTTGCGTCAAAGCGATATAAGTAACCGCCGTTTTCGAACACAATCGCATTAGGGCCTGCTGAGGGCCAAAGTACGTCAAAGTTTTTAAAGTTGGTGAGCTTTTTAGGCTCACTGCCTTTGCGATATTGGTAAAGGTTTAGTGTGTAATCACGATCAGATACAAAATAAATATTGTCGCCAACCCAGGTAGGTTGCTGGTCGGTTGCACGGTTAGTGGTAAGTTGCTCTGAAGTGTTATTTTCTAAATCGTAAATCCATACGTCTTGCGCACGGCCGCCACGGGTGCGTTTCCAGGTACGAAGCTCACGGTCAATGGGTGTGTAAACATACTTGCTACCATCAGGTGAGAGCATACCGCCGCCAGTTTCTGGAATGGCTAAAGGCTGCTCAAGGCCACCGTCGGCAGGGACCATATAAGGGCGACCCATACGTTTGCCCCATGGTGTGCGGTTTGCTCTAAACACCACATTTTTACCATCGGCGGTCCAATCTAAAACGCGGTAATCAAAACCACCACGCGGCGGCATTGGGCCAACATCGTTGTAGTATGTAAGCTGCTTTAGGCCTGAACCATCGCTGTTGATCACATATACTTGGCGGCTGCCGTTATACTCAGCCGAAAACGCAATGCGCTTACCATCAGGAGAAAACTTAGGAAATGTTTCAAAACCAATATGGTCGGTTAAGCGTTTGCTTTCGCCGGTTTGTGTATTAGCAATATAAATATCGCCGCTGTAAACAAAGGTCACGTTTTGGTTATGAATATCAGGAAAGCGTAGTAAGCGAGTGTCTTTAGTTTCATAGGCCGATACGCTCGGTGCAATAACCGCAGCCAAGGCAAGCGCCAATGTTGTTAATTTTTTCATGGGATTACATCCTATATTAATAGCTGTTACATCATAACAATAAGGTTATAAATAGCGATGCACTTGCGATAAAAGGTCTGTTACAAAATGTGAATAAAAAAAGGTTGGCATTAAAACGCCAACCTTCAGGGAGTACTCTTCTTAAAGAGTGAAATTAGTGGTCGTGATCGTCTTCTTCTTCCTCTTGCGCAATACCAAGCCAAGTAATTGCACTAGGAGCAAAAGTAAGCTCAACCTCACTTTCAATTTCTAAGTCTTCAAGGTGTACTTGCACAACGTGCTGAGCAATAGGGTCGGCTACATAAGCAAACTGACCATTTTGCGCCACTGTCATGCTAAAGCTCATGCCCTCTGGCATGGTTGATACATCTTGCTCGGTAATATCAACTTGGCCTTTAAGCTCCCAATGCATTTCGCCATCATGGTCGTGTGCACTAAATACATTTAAAAAGCCTAAGCTGTCTAATATTAAAAAGTGCTCGCCATGGGCAGAAAAAGAGTACGACACAGCACTTGCGCCATCGGCTAGTTGCCATTCTAGTTCTTCCATTTGTGCTGTTGCTGGGTTAATAGTTACAATTACGGCTTCGCCGCCACCATGGCCAGATGCTACGCCAATAAAGCTCTCGCTATTTTCGTGGCCATAAATACTACCAATGCGTAAATCGCCAACGGCTGCAATGTTCGCTATTTTTTCAGCTTCGTATTCATCATCGTGCTGGTGGGCTAATAACACGCCATCGCTACAACCAAATGCCACGTAGTCGTGGTTTTGTGCAGCACCGTGTAAATCAGGGCACGTAAGGTCTAAGGTTTGTTCTAGCTCATATTCACCATCATGAAAATGATAAACACCTACTTGGTCTGGCAGTACTTTAGCAACCGATGTGCTTTCGCTGTCATCACGGCGAAGTGTTGATAATAAATGCTCGCCGCGAGGCTCTGCTACGCCATGCATATTAATATCGTAGCTAATACCCGGTAGCGTTGCTGTTGCGCTGGTTATGTCGTTATCTGTTAATACTTCAACAGAGGCAACCGTGCCTGAGTCTGCATCACCATCATAAAAAACAGCTAATTGGCCATCGTGTTTTACAAGGTGAGTAGGGCGGCTGCCACTTGTTAGCTCATAACTGCTAGCTGCTGGGCTTTGCTCATAGTCGTGTAAATGCTCGCCATGGTCTTCACGCCATAAACCACCATCAATAAAGCCTAAGTAATCTTGTGCGCGGCTTGCAATAACGGCATAACGAAAATCAGGTGATGACGATAGCGTGTTTGAATCATTCGTCAGGGTAAATGTTTCAAGTAAAGCGTTGTCATCTAGGTCATAAAAGCTGGCTTCGTTGCTATCGCCTGCAAGCACAGCTAATCTGCCCAATGAATCAATTGTGTAGCCATCATCATGGTCGTGATCATCATCGTCATGATCGTGCTCGTCTTCTACAACAATAGGGTCTTTTTCTACAATATTGGTCTGGGCATCGCCACAGGCTGTAATAAATGTAATGCTAATAGCCAGTGCAATAAGCTTTAATTTGTATAGTTTTTTCATGTTTATTTCCTTTAATTATAATTTTTTAATGCTTAAAAATAACCGCGAATGCCTAGCGCAAAGCTACGTCCTGGACGTGGTGCTATATCTTTTACAAACGAGCTGTGCACGCGTGCTTCTGTATCTGTTAAGTTGGTGCCTCGCAGGTACACAGACATATCTTGGTTTAATACTGAAAGGTCGTAAGAGATGCTTGCATCAACCAATGTGTAGCCGTCAGTTGATGTTTCTTGTGGGGCTGTGCGGTCTTGCTTTTGATAGCGAGTAACGTGAATATGTGCACTGAGTTTATCTGTTTGATAGCTTAACTCGCTGCCAAAACGAAGCGGTGGAGTACGGGGTAAATCGCCGCCGTCTTTAAGGCGTGCACGAACGTAATCTGAGAATAAATCCACTTTAAATTCATCGGTTAACTGCCACGCAATTTGCGCTTCAAACCCGTGTAAAATTACGTCGTCTGTTTTAAATAAATAAACCGGCAGTTCTGATGAATGGTCGTGTTCGTCAGCGCCTTCTTCTTCATCGCCATGGTCGTGGCCACTTTCGGCGAATAAACCGGTATCTATTTGGTAATAGTAATTATCTACTTGGTTGTAAAATGCATTTAAAATAAAGCCAACATCACCTTGGGTTTTACGCAGGGTTAAATCGATATTATTGGCTGTTTCTAGGTCAATTGTTTGATCAGATAAACCTAAATGGCCGTCTTCATCTAAATCAAACAGTGCGCCTACTTCGTAGGTACCAGTACCAATGTGTGGCCCAAACGATAACAACTCAGAAGCAGAAGGCGCACGTTCAGAGCGCGATACAGAAAGCCCTAAATTATAGTTAGGTGTAAAATCCCACACTACGCCTGCAGATAAACTGATTGGCGTAAATTCATGCTCTACGTCAAATACACGAGTGGTCTCTGCGCTTTCTTCGTGGTCGTGATCATGCTCGTCGATTTCTTCTGCTTCATCGTGTGCGTGAGCGTCAATATTTGGTAGTAATACGTCGCCTGCTTCAATGGTTACACGCTCAATACGCCCACCTAACTGCACTAAAAAATCACCAAAGTGCCTTTCTTCCATTAACGCTACAGCAAAGCTTTCGGTTTCTGATGGAGGGGTAAAGGCCTCTTCACCTTGTGCTTCAACATCGCTTTGTTTGTAATGAAAGCTAATGCCGCCATTCCACTCGCTAAATTGGTTATGCAGTAGGTCTATGCGTAATTCGTTGGTTTCGTTTTTAAAGGTAGTGCCAACAGCGCCGCTCTCAATTTCAGCGTGTTCGTAGTCGGTATGGCCAGCGCGGAGATTTATTTTGTTTAGCCATTTATTATCTAGGTTGTACTCACCTAATAATTGCACTTTAGTTTGCTCTAAATCAGCAAATACGCTTTCTTCTTCGTCGTTGTGTTCTTCCTCTTCTTCCTCGCCATGCGTATGACCAGGAATACCGTATTGACGATTAAATTGCTCTACTGCTAAGCCAATAAAGCCGTTATCCATTAAATAGCTAGCGCCAACAGTAAAACCGTCAGACTCTTCATTACTGTTTTCAACTTTGTAATCGCCGCGATGCTCTTCACCATCGCTATCTATATCAGCCGCTACAGGCACCTCGTAGTCATCGGCTTCACGCCAAAATGCATCGGCGTAAAAAGCTACCGAGTCTGTGCCTGTGGTGGCATTAAACGAGGCCACTTTTTGGTTATCAGCAGAGTTCTGTTCTAGGTTCCACTCGCCGCGTGTTGTGCTGTCGGTTGGTACGCGGTTATCTACCACATTTACTACGCCACCAATGGCGTCACTGCCATAAAACAGTGTTGCAGGGCCGCGCAATACTTCAATTTGTTGTGCGGTAGACGCTTCTGATGCAACAGAGTGATCAGGGCCAACGCGCGACACATCACTTACATCAAGGCCATTTTGAGTAATAAGTACACGCGGGCCGCTTAAACCACGAATAATTGGTGTACTGGCTACCTTCCCGTGAAAGTTAGTATTAACGCCTGGAAGTTTTTCAAGGCTGTCGCCAAGGGTTGCAGCTTGTTGGCGCCTTAGTTGTTCGCCAGATAAAACACTAACAGGCGACGCAGATTCCATTGCCGACATATGAATAGGGGTTGCTTCAATATCAATAACTTCAATAGGTGAGCGCTTTAAATTAAACGTAACTGATTGGTTTTCATCATTCGTTATTGTTATATCTAGATGGAGATGCGCATAACCAGGCGCTACAACGTGAAGCTCTTTTAAGCCATTTTTTAGCTCGGTTATTACAAATTTACCGTTTTCATTGGTGGTTACTTTAAGGTCTGAGCCTTCAACTTCTACCGTTGCATTGGTAACTACTTTACCTTTGTTGTTTAGAACAACGCCTTCAATTGTGGATGCAAGCACACTTGCAGGTAATAAAGCTGCAATGAGCACAGCTAATTGTGATCTACGTTTCATTTGACTGCCCTGTTGGATGTTATATTATATCAATTATGCGAGAAATGTTATAATGTATCAATAGTAATTAACTGTTGTTACTAAAATGCCTTTTAAAACGTAAAGCCGTTGTTTAAAAAATTGATTAGTAGAGGAAATAATGAAGTCGAGTCAAAGTGTTATGGATCGTATGGCGATTGGGTTATCGTTAATGTGCACTGTACATTGTTTTGCAACCCCGGTTATTTTAGCGCTATTGCCAAGCTTTGCTGTACTGCAAATAGATAGTGAACAATTTCATTTATGGATTCTTGCGGCGGTATTGCCCACCAGTTTATTGGCATTAAGCTTAGGCTGTAAAAAGCATAAACGTTTACGTTATATGGCCTGCGGCGTTATTGGGCTGTCTTTTATGATATGTGCGGTATTGCTAGGGCATGAAATAGCCGAAAAAGCGCTAACCTTAATAGGCTCAGCGTTTATTGCTATAGCTCATTGGTTTAATTACCAACAATGCCTTAAACATAATGACGATAACTGCCCGTGTTCAAGCACCGAATCTGATCAGGTAGCTTAGTGTTATCAGTGCTACAAATAGCTAACATGTAGCACCGCCTTTCAAAGCCTAGTGTTTAAGTTTTTTAATAGCCTAAAGCTAAAAGTGAGTTAAAGTAACCATCCAATATTGGTTTATTACGCTTGGCTTAGGCTAGGGCGTGCTGATCTTTGCGGATTGAAATTTGTTCAATCTAGGGGCGATTAAATCGCGGCGCGAGGTTTGCAACCTAGTGGGCTAAGTAAAAACCGAGTAAAGCTTCCGCGTCCTGCTCACGCCCCTTACCTACATCCATGTAGGCAACAAAGAGTTTATCGCCCCTAGGCAGAACCCGAAGGGCAGCGCATGTTTGGCATTTATGCTGCGTTATCGCCTATTTATGGGGAGTAACCACACTTCATAGGCTCTGCCTTGCCTAAAAACCAAACATACTGCTGAAAATTCAACCATCAAGGATCAACACGCCCTAATGAATACTGCTTTAAAATCCCTGCTGTTACTTTGCGCTTTTATGTGTTTTAAATTAAGCGCAAATACTCCGTACCAAATCCCTAGAAGTAGTGTTATTGAACTCACTGAGCCTATGACCAACCGGGTATATCCTGTTTTTATTCAGCTCCCTAAGTCATATAAAAAGCATCCTGAAAAAATATATCCAGTTATTTATTTAACCGATGCACCGTATACGTTCCCTATTGTGGCGGGTGCTACACGGTTTCCTATGAATAGCGGTAAAATGCAACAGGCTATTATAGTGGCCATTAGTTACGAAAAAGGCTCTAGAGGGTCTAATAGCCGAATTAGAGACTACACACCAAATAAGGCGCAAAGCTGGAAAAAACAAACAGGTAACGCGCAAAACCATGCGCTGTTTTTAAAAAATACTGTACTGCCATATATAGAAAATAACTACCGAGCAAGTAGCACACAAAAAACTTATATAGGTAACTCTTTAGGCGGGTTATTTGGCGTGACTATTTTATTTACGATGCCTGATTTATTTAACAATTATATTATTGGCAGTCCATCGGTTTGGTTTAATAACAATGCGATTTTAGCGCTACAAGCACATAAGCCTAAAGTGCCTACAAAGGTTTATATATCGGTGGGAGCAAAGGAAACGCCACGCTTTGGTGAAGGACAAAATATGGTGGAAGGGGCAAAGCAATTAACGCAAAAAATTAATGCACTTAGCAGTGACAATATTGAACTAAAAAGCGTTGTTATTGAAGGGGCGAGCCATGCAACCGCTTTTCCTACTACAGCTATACAAGGGCTTAATTGGGTAACAGCAAACAAGCCCTAAAAGGCACTAAAAGCTTAAGCGCTTTCAAGTTCCTGTTTCCAGTTTACTAATACTTCAATAAACTCTGGGCCAATACCACAGCAGCCGCCAATAACACTTGCGCCTTGGCTGTACCACGTTTTTGCAAAATCTAGGTATTCTGCAGGTGAAATATCACGATACGCCTGCGAGCCTTCGTTGGCTTTGTAATCGCTTGCGATAGGTGTAAAGCCGTTAGCAAACGCGCCTAAAACAACGCTTTTATTTTGTTTAGCTAATACTGCGTTGGTATCGCTAAAGGCTTGCTCTATAACCTCAGGTATTGAGCAGTTAAAGAAAATACCAGTAACATTTTGTTCAAGCAAAGCCGCTACAGCGTCACTTACCAGCTCACCAGAGCGAAGTGTCGCTTGCTCGCTTACCACATCATTTAAGGTAAATGCGTAATAACATGGCTTGTTTGAGCTTTTAAGTACATTTGCCATAACGTGCGCTTCTTCAATGCTCGATATGGTTTCGCCAATCCATACATCTACGTGCTCGTCTTGCGCTTTATATAACGTATCTAAAATAGTAAAAGCGCGTTCGCTCTCAAATAGTTCTGGGCGGTAAGAGCCAAAGGCGGGTGGTAATGAGCCTGCTACTAATACATTTTGTGTAGCCTTTTGAGCTACATCTTTTGCAATAACGGCTGCTTGCTGCGCAAGGGCTGCGCCTTGAGCTTGGTATAGCGCTTCACCTAAATGAAAGGGCACACAGGCATAACTATTAACGGTAATTATTTCAGCGCCTGCATTAATAAAACCTTGGTGAGCCTGCGTTACAAAATGTGGGGCTTCTATTAGTGCTTGTGCACTCCACAGTGGCTGTGTAAATGGCGCGCCAATGCGTTTAAGCTCGCGTCCCATGCCGCCATCTAAAATAGTTACTTTATTCATAAAGGATTTCTATAGAACTAAACAATATGGCGCTATTCAACCATAATTTTTTTAGATTCATAATGAAACTTCGTCACCTTTAACATGAAAAAAGCTCAATGCTTTTTTACAGTCATAAAAAAAAGCGACATCTCGCAGGAGAGTCGCTTATTTAAGTAGGCTAAACCTTACTTATAAAATACGTCTACCGTGCCTTTTACTTTCATAAGTAAAGGCTGGCCGCGGCGGTCTAGCGCTTTAGGCGCGGCAATTTTAATCCAACCTTCGCTAATGCAGTACTCTTCTACGTCAAAGCGTTCTTTGCCATTTAAGCTTACGCCAATTTCGTGTTCAAACACTTCTTCTACGTAATGCTTGCTACGTGGGTTAATCGAAAGCTGATCAGGTAATGCTGGTTTTGTTGAATCGGTCATGGTTTTAATCTTTATTAAAAAGTGATGCGCTATTGTAGGCAATCCACTCAATACGCTCAAGGTTTAATGCTTAGCTACTCAACTTAGCTACACAATACAAAGCCAAGTATTAACAGTGCTATCCAAATGGTTTCGGCAACAATCATAATTATTGGCTTTAAGCCCACCTCGGTGAGTTTGCCTAGGTTTGTTTTCATACCAATGGCGGCTATAGCGGCAATTAAAAAGAATCGAGAAAGTTCATTTGTGGTTTCAAGCACAATAGCGGGTAGGTTAAAGGTGCTGTTTATAATCATTAAAATTACAAAGCCAATTAAAAACCCCGGTACTTTTGGCAACTCGCCATGGTTACCTTTATTTGAGCGGTTAATAACCACCATCATAATAAGTACTACAGGCAACAGCATAGCCACGCGTACTAGTTTGGTAAGTGTTGCTATATCGCCAGTTTCGGGCGATACCGAATAACCGGCACCCACTACTTGGGCTACATCGTGTATGGTGCCACCTAAAAATACCCCGGCGTTATGTGCATCAAATTCAAGGTAGTTAACCACAATAGGGTATAAAATCATTGCAATGGTCGACATGGCCGTTACGCCAATTACGGTAAGTAAGGTATCGCGCTCTTTATGCTCGCTGTTTGGCATAATAGATGAAATAGCCAGTGCTGCCGATGCACCACAAATAGCAACTGAGCCACCGGTGAGTGCGCCAAAGCGTTTTTGTAACCCAAATACCCGGGCAAGTACAACGCCTAAAATAATGGTGGTAAATATAGCGCCAGCTAACATTAGCGCTGTTTGCCAGCCCAATGTAACCAAATCGCCCAGCGCTATACGGGTGCCAAGTAATACAATGCCTACACGTAAAACCGTGGTACCGGTAAAGTCTATGCCTTTAGCGCACGGGCTGTTGCTTTGATATAAAAACGACACCGCCATCCCCAATAATAAAGCAAACAACATAGCGGGCGCGCCATAGTGTTCACTTAAAAATAAGGCAGCAAGACCAGTCATTGCAGCAATGCTGGCCCCTTGCCATAACGGGGAAGCTTTTACCTTTAGTGCACCGGTTAAGCTTTGCATTAGGCGTTAGCTGCTGTCAGTGCAACAAGCACTTGGCGTTTACGCTCGCCAGTAAATGGGCGGCGGCCATGCATAGCCATTTCGTTATCAACTAAGGCTACATCGCCATCTTGCCACGCTAAATCAAAGGTAAATTCTTTTGATAGCTCAACAATTTTTTCAAGCCCTTGTTTAGGAATGGCGCTACCATCGCCAAAGGTAATAGCAACCGATGGGTTTTCGCGAACGCCTTTCCAGCCCATGTAAGCGGCAATAAGTTGGTTATAAAAAACCTGTACGCCGTTTTCAAGGGTAACTACTGCAGGTAAAACCGGAGTAATTGCTTTTAAAGAGCCATCTTCTAGCCATTCCCACTCGTAACCTAGCTCGGTAAGTTTGCTGTGTGCTTCTTCTTTGGTTTCAACACTTAGGGTGCTTTTCCAGCTGCGGCCTTGACCCGATGTCGCATCGTCGGCTGCGGGCATGTAAGTGGTGTACTTTAAGCCTTTTTGTTCAAAGTCATCGGCTAATTGGCTATCAAACTGCTTTAATGCGCTAAATAATTTATCTGAGCGGCAAAGCGGTGTCGCGCCGCCTTCCTCTGCTGCCGATTTACAAAAAAAGAACAGCTTACTTGGCGAAATAGGCGTTTGTGCCATTTCGTGATGAAGGTAAATTTCAACATCTTTGGGTGCTTCGTTAGCGGTAAATACACGCTCGGTAAAGTTAATACGTACCGCGTTAGATAGCGACTCTTGGTACGTAAAGTTGTCGTAATCAAACCCTGCTGAAAATGTATCAAAGGTTTCGGCGCTATCAACAGGAAAGCCTCTAAACAATACCGCGCCTGAGCTGCGTAGTTTTTTAGCCAACTCGCTTTTGTTAGCGCGAATAAAAGCTACCGCTTCTTCAACGGTGCTGGCGTTATTGTTATTAACTACAATGCACGGAAAAACCGAGTCATCAAACGTTAATTGAGTAGGCACTTGGGCATAGTTAAGTTCGGTAGCTGACATTTTATTATCCTAATCGTAAATAGGGTGAAAACGGTTAAAGGCAGCTTCACAAAAGTGCCCAGGGTCGTTAAAACGGCGGTTGCTATTAAGCGCAGAGATTTGCGCCATTTCTTGCTCTGTTAATTCAAAGTCGAACAGCGCGAGGTTTTCTTTCATGCGTTCAAATTTAGAGGTTTTAGGAATAATGGCGGTGCCGCGTTGCACACCCCAGCGCAGCACAACTTGTGCTGGTGTTTTGCCATGATTTTGCGCCGCAGCTTTTACTACGCTTTGCTCAAGCACCGACTCAGTTTGATCGGCCATTTCAAGCTCAAGGTACGAAAGCGCACCGAGCGGCGAAAACGCAGTAACCGGAATATCGTACTGTTTGGCAAGCCTTACTAAGCGCTCTTGCGTTAAATAAGGGTGCGACTCAATTTGCAGCATGGCGGGTTTAATTGTGGCGTAAGTCATTAAATCGTGAATAAGCGCGCTTGAGTAGTTACACACACCAATGCGTTTTGCTTTGTTGTTATGTACTTGCTCTTCCATTGCTTGCCACGTTAAGTGCAGCGGCACTTTTGCCAGCTCCATTTGTGGGTTTTGTGCATCTGGGTCTACAAACCACTCTGGTGGGTAGCGCGTTTCGATTGGTACAAACGTTTGCGCAATCGGAAAGTGAATTAAGTATAAGTCGAGGTAGTCGAGCTTTAAATCGCTCAAGGTTTTATCAATGGCAAGCTCTACATGCTCTGGCGCATGAAAGGTGTTCCATAGTTTTGATGTTACCCATAACTCTTCGCGAGTACAAAGGCCGTCTTTTATTGCTTGAGCAATGCCATCGCCTACTTGTTCTTCGTTACCGTAGTCTGATGCGCAATCAAGATGGCGGTAACCTGCTTTAATAGCTTGGTACACCGTTTGCGCGCAATCTTCTTGTGCTACTTTCCATAAACCGAACCCGACTGGCGGGATGTTATTTAATGAACTCATTGGGAATTCCTGTTAAAATTGCATAATGACTTTTGTCTTGTATAAGACATAAGTTATTATACGAATCTAACAGTGTCAACACTGTGTTAACTGTAAGGCAATAAATGAAAGGTGTTAAAAAACCTACAGGCAGCAAAAAGGCAGCGTTTGCTGCCTTTAAAAAATATTTAATAAGTATGCGCTAATATAACTTACTCGCGGCTAAAGCGCGGTCAATTAATCAAGTTCTATTTGGTAGTGGTAATGATCGCTACGGCATTTACTTAACCGGTATTCAATGCGTTTACCTTCGATGGATTCGGTAATGCGCGATACCAACAATAAAGGGTCACCAGCTTTAATAGCGAGCATTTTAGCGTCGGTTTCATCTGCTAAAACGGCTTTAATGCTGTCTTGGGTTTTATGCACGGTTTGGTTAAATTTGGTTTGGTAGTAATGATACAATGTGTGCGGAATATCACTACTTTGATGTATATCAGGAAAGAAACTTTGTGGTAGATATATAGTTTCGCTCATACAAAATTCGTTATCGAGAATGCGTCTGCGTACAAGCTTAGTAACTTTGTCTTTTTTATTAAGTTGCAGCGCATCAATAACATCTTGTGGTGCAGGGCAAAGCTCAACCGACAATAGCTCGGCTTTAGGTAGGTCGGCGCCTTTACCGTCGGCCTGTAGCGGAAAAAACCTAAACAGGGCATCTTGCGCGGTATGCTCAGATACAAACGTACCAACACCTTGGCGGCGAGTAACTATTTTATCGTCGGTTAATAAATTAAGCGCTTTACGCACAGTGCCTTGGCTTACGTTAAACTCTTCAGCAAGGCGAAACTCGCTCGGTAATACTTCGCCAGGTACCCAGCGTCTTTCAACAATGAGCTGTTTAATATAATCAGCCACTTGTAAGTAAAGTGGTTGAAAAGCCAAGCTTGGGCCACTTAATTTGTGATCAAACATAGAGTTACTCATTGTTATTTACCATTAAATTTAATCCACCTGTATTTATATCATAGGTGAAACTTTTTGCGCAGTTTTGCGCAAGCTCAATTAATTGTGAACTATTGCCATGTAGTTTGTTTTTACATTATGCCTAAAAACAAATCGTTACACTACAATAGCGCACACGTAGGATATTTAAAGTGCTCAGTATTTCGTTAGAACTCATCTTGCTTATGGCGTTATGCCTAAGCCTTGCCACCATAATGCAAACGCTTAGCGGGTTTGGCTTTGGGTTGCTGGTGGTTGCAAGCTTTACGTTGCTAGATGTTTTACCGCTCACTGCCACCACCTTTTTAGTGAGTTTATTGGGTTTAGTTAACTCAACCACTGTGGTGGTTAAAAATCGCAGTACAGTAAAAGTGCCCGAGCTTAAACTTATGTTGTATACCGGTATTCCGCTAATGCTGTTAGGTTTTATATTGCTTGAATATATGTCGGCGCATTTAACGCAGTTCTTAAACTTTATTTTAGGTATTAGTATTTTGCTATGTTGTGGCTTAATGCTAATTGGCCGTGATAGAGCAAATAAACAAAGCGGGCATGGCTCGTTTTTAATTGCCGGCGGCGTAAGTGGCTTGCTGGGCGGGCTGTTTTCAACGTCGGGGCCGCCGCTGGTGTTTCAGTGCTATAAACAAGCTTGGTCTATTGAGGCCATACGTAGCACCTTACTTGCGGTATTTACCATTGGTGGCTTAGTCCGTGTTGGTATTGCCTTATTTGGCACCTTACCCGAGCTCGACATTATGTTTTTAATTGCAGCGGCCATACCGCTGGTATTATTAGTAACGCAATTTGCTCGTAAATTAACGCCTTACGTTGATGCAAAATGGATTCGTATAATAGCAATTGCATTGCTTGGCCTAAGCGGCGTTTCGCTGGTGGCAACATCGGCACCGGGCATATTTTAAAAGTAACGATGTAAATAATTCATCTTAGGGTTATTTACATTGACATGGGGATTACAATTATTTAACTTGTGTCTTATACAAGACTAATAATTGGTTAAGGAACTCCCATGAATGCATTTGAATTACGTGAGCCAGACTGGAACGCAATAGAGCCAGCACGCTTAACTGCAGAGCCTAAATTACAAGGCCATGTGCTAGTTTTACCAACTCAATTTGGCGAGGTTAGCGTTACCATAAGCCAGTTTGGTTTACGTTTAAATGCAGGCTCCACGCATGACGAGACGTTTAAAATATTAACCACCACCCCTTCAAACTTACCGCTATCACTTAATAAATTAGACCAAGGCTTTGCAGCCACCGCCGGTGAGTACCGCTTAGAATTTTACAGCGACCCGTTTTACTTTAAGCTTTATAAAAACGATAAATTAGTACAGCAATCAGCAACTGATGGCCACTTTGTGCGCCAGCATCGTTTACCGCCACTGGCTAAAACCGATAACGGTTGGATTTTAAGCCTAGAGCTTAATTATGACGAAGCCGTATACGGGCTTGGCGAAAAATGGGGCAAGCTTGATAAACGTGGCCAGCTTATTCGCTCATACAACCACGATGCGCTGGGCGTAAACGCCGAAAAGTCTTATAAAAATACGCCATACGCGTGGAGCCCAGAGGGCTGGAATTTATTTGTACACACGCCGGCGCCCGTTACACATGGCGTAGGCTACGCACTTTGGTCGCAACGTGCTTATGTGTGTTTAGTAGAAGACGACGCATTAGATGTATTTTTATACCAAGAGCAAACGCCTGCACAAAGTATTAATCGCTACTGCGAGCTAACTGGTTTTGCGCCGGTGCCACCGCAGTGGAGCTTGGGTGTTATTTTATCAAAAGCGTACTACAAAGATGCCGACGAGCTATTAAGTGTCGCCCGCGAAGTACGCGCTAAAAACATGCCGTGCGATGTAATTACCCTTGATGGCCGCGCATGGCAAGACACCGACACCCGCTTTGCCTTTGAATGGGACCCAACACGTTACGCCGACCCAAAACCTGTGCTTGATGAATTAAAAGCCATGGATTTTAAAATTTGCGTGTGGGAATACCCGATGATCTCGGTAAACAACCCATTATTTGCAAAAGCGGCCGAAAATGGCTGGCTAATAAAAGACAAACGCACAGGTAAAGCGTATCAATATGGGTGGGATTTAAGCCCCTTTGGCGAAGTACTTACGCCATTACCAGAGTCGGGTATTTTAGATTTTACTCACCCCGATGCTTACGAATACTGGCTGGAGTCGCACAAGCCATTGTTTGAGCTTGGCGTAGATATGATAAAAGCAGACTTTGGCGAACAGCTAGAAGACGAAAACATGGTATCGCACAGTGGCGACAGCGGTATTAGACTGCATAATGTTTATAGCATGCTGTATAACCGCTGCGTTTATGAAGCCGCCGAAAAATACTGTAAGACAGGTCCCTTTTTGTTTAGCCGTTCAGCATGGACTGGCAGCCAACGCTTCCCAGCACAATGGGGCGGCGACCCACAAGCCGATTGGCAAGGCTTAGCGGCGAGTATTCGCGGCAGCTTAGCGTGGGGCATGTCGGGCGGGCCATTTTTTGCAACCGACATTGGTGGTTTTTATAAAGATACGCGTGATGCAGAGCTTTATGTACGCTGGGCGCAAGCGTCGGTATTTAGTGCACACATGCGTTTACATGGCATTGGCCCACGCGAACCGTGGTCATACACCGAGCAAGCAAGTGACGCAGTATTTGCAGCGCTTAAATTACGCTATCAGTTAATTCCGTACTTACAAGAATGTGCAGAGCAAGCGCAGCAAACAGGGCTGCCTATTCAGCGTGCTATGGCACTGGCGTTTCCTGATGACGTACTGGCACATAGTTTTGATCAGCAATTTATGTGCGGCGAAAAACTCCTTGTGGTGCCATGTGTTGTACCAAACGGTAAAGTTAAATTTTATTTACCACAAGGCGAGTGGGTGCGATTCCCTGATGGGCAGGCGTACCAAGGCGGCAAGTATTACGAAGAAACACTTGAGCTTACACAAATGGCCGTATTTGTTCGTAAAGGCGATACGCTCATGCTAGGCCCTGAGGTTCAACACACAGAGCAAGACATGAGCCAGCTAACAGCATGGCCAAAATAAAACTCGGTTAATAGCAAACACACACAACACACGTAACACACACAATAATAAAGATATTAGCTTACTTTTTACCGAGTAAAGTAAGCTAAAAGGGGCGCAAGATGGAAGGTATGAATATTACCATGACACTGCTATCGTGCTTGGCGTTTATGGCGCTGGTAGGATATATCTCGTACCAAAAAACCAAAGGGGAAGTTAACACCCAAGACGGCTATTTTTTAGCGGGGCGTGGTTTAACAGGTACATTTATAGCGGGGTCGATGATCCTCACTAACTTATCGGCCGAGCAACTTATTGGCCTAAATGGCTCAGCGTATGGTTATAACCTAAGTTCAATGGCGTGGGAAGTAACGGCTGGGATATCAACCATTATAATGGCGCTGATCTTTTTACCACGGTATTTAGCCGGCGCGTTTTCTACCTTGCCTGAATTTTTACGGGATCGTTTTGACGATACCGTACGCCGCATGACGGTGATCTTATTTATGGTAGGGTATTGTTTTATAACGATCCCTTCTGTTTTGTACTCAGGATCAATCGCCGTTCTTAGGCTGTTTGATGTGCCCACCTTATTAAACTTAAGCTATCAAGCAAGCTTAATTGTCACCATTATTATTGTGGGCTCTGTGGGCGCTATTTACGCGGTATTCGGCGGTTTAAAGGCAGTTGCAGTATCAGATACCATTAACGGTGTTGGGTTATTAATTATTGGTATTTTAGTGCCTACCCTTGGCCTTATTGCCCTTGGCGATGGCAACTTTGCCGATGGCCTAAGCACACTGGTAAACACCGATACCGAAAAGCTCAACGCCATTGGTAGCAGTGATGATCCCGTGCCTTTTGGCACCATTTTTACCGGTATGATCCTCGCTAATTTATTTTATTGGGGCACCAATCAGTACGTGATCCAGCGTACACTGGGCGCTAAAAACTTAGTAGAAGGCCAAAAGGGCGTGTTGTTTTCAGGGTACTTTAAAGTGCTAGTACCCTTTATGATGATGATCCCAGGCGTAATTGCGTATCACCTTTATAAGCACGAAAGCTTACAAACCATAGATTTAGCTTACCCACATTTAGTTAAAGATGTACTGCCTCAGTACTTATCTGGGTTCTTTTTAGCGGTGCTATTAGGTGCGGTATTTAGCTCGTTTAATTCGCTGTTAAATAGTGCCGCCACGTTGTTTTGTTTAGATGTATACAAACCCATGAAAAAAGACAAAGTAAGCGACGAAAAGCTGATTAAAGTGGCCAAAATTACCAGTATTGTAATTGCTGTTTTATCGTTTATTACCGCGCCATTACTGATGTTTGCGCCAGAAGGTTTATGGCACATAATTCGTGTATTTACCGGATTTTACAACATTCCGGTCATCACAATTGTGCTCGTGGGGTTATTTACTCGCAAAGTGCCTGCACTGGGCGCTAAAGTGGCTATTGTTTTTCATGTTATTGCCTACACTTTGCTTAAATTTGTGTGGGATGTAGATATTAACTTTATCCATATTTACGCCATATTATTCTTTATTGAGCTGGCCATTATGTTAGGTATTGGCTACTACAAACCTCTTGCCACACCATGGAACTTTACCCGCAAAGCCGAGGTAAACCTAAGCCCGTGGAAATACGCACTGCCTTGCGCGATTGTATTAGTGAGCTTAATTATAAGCTTGTACATATTGTTTTCTCCGCTTGGATTGGTGGGTGGCACCAGCGTGTACTTTGTACCAAGCTTAATTGCTGTTTGGACTAGCGCCTTTGTGCTTAGCTGGTGGAGCGTACGCCGATGGCATACACGCTATACAAGTAGCTTGGCGCATATTGGCGTGGCTAAGGCGGCATAACGCGCCGTTATATTCTTTATACAAATTTTAAATCACATTTTATTCACATAATGTTTGCAATAGAACATAAGTTTGTTTAAGTTTATATCTCTTATATAAGACATAAGAGATATAAGGAAAATAACTACAACACTCTGGCACCGCTTTTTAGCAACCCACACATTTGCTAGCGCGGTAATTTAACAGCACACACGCACAATTTGGAGAATGACATGAGAGCTAAAAAGTCCGTCTTAAGCTTGGCAGTCACGTTAGCAATGACAACGGGTTTAGCACTAAGCACGCAAGCACATGCGCAGCAAGAGCAAACGGAGCAACAAGCAGAGCAAAACAATAACGACCAGTTTGAAAAAATTGTTGTTACCTCACAAAAACGAACGCAAAGCCTAAATGAAGTACCGCTTGCGGTGTCTGTGCTTAATAGCGATCAAATTGATTCGGCGTTTGCTAATAACATGGAAGGCCTGCAGTCACTTGTACCTTCGGTGAGTTTTAGAAAAGGCACCACAACCCGTAACTCAGCGCTAACAGTGCGTGGTATTGGTACTATTTCGTTTAGTATTGCTGCTGAGCCAAGTGTGGCAACCGTAGTTGATGGCGTGGTGCTAGGTCGCTCTGGTCAAGCCTTTGCCGATTTATACGATGTATCTCGCATTGAAGTACTGCGCGGCCCACAAGGTACCTTATTTGGTAAAAATGCCTCGGCGGGTGTGGTAAACATTACAACCAAAGATCCTTCGTACGATACTACCGGCAGCGTAGAAACCTCGTTTTATCAAGACAACGAATACCGCTTTAAAGGCGTGGTAAGCGGCGGCTTAACCGACGACTTAGCAGCAAGCTTAACCGTGTTTAAAGGTAAGTTTGATGGCTACATTGATAACGTTTACAACAACGAAAAAGTAAACGGTTACGACCGTGAAGGCGCACGTGCTGTATTTAAATACGAGCCAAGCGATGACTTAAACGTTAAATTTATTGCCGAATTTTATAACGCCGACGACGACTGTTGTGCCGATTTAGAAGCCCTGCCAAGTGGCCGCAACCCAGATTCAGACGCAGCCCCTAACAGCAACGGTATTGTTGATGGTGTTGCCGATATTGACCTAGACCAGCGCAAAGTTGATCACGACTATGAGTCGCGCACCATTGACGAACACAGCGCGTTTTCGGTACAGGTTGATAAAGCCATTGGCGACTACACATACACCTCTATTACTGCGCAGCGCTCGTGGGATAACACCGAATACCGCGAAGGCGACTTTACCTCAATTGCTGGCGACAGTAACGAACCTGTATTTGGCGCGCCCTTTCAATTACACGATTTAGGTGCCCAGCAGTGGGATCAGTTTTCACAAGAATTTAGAGTCACCTCAAACCTAGCGGGTCCGTTTAACTATGTGGCTGGCTTATTTTACTGGAACATGGACTCGCAACGTAACTTTACCCGTGACGCAAGTTGTCAAAATAACGGTGGCCAACTAGACGCTGCAATGGCGTATTACGCACAAAATAACCTAACCGGTGCAGAGCTAGATGCCGCATTGGCCGACTTAGACGGCTATACACAAAGCTTAGGTGTAAGCTGTAATGCTAACGATATTGTATCGGCAACCGCGTACATGAGCACCGAGTTTAACAACTGGGCAGCCTTTGCCGATGGTACTTACGATTTATCTGAAGACTTACGTGTACTGTTTGGTATTCGTTATACCGACGATGAAGTGTCGTACACACACCGCCGCGTAAGCAATGACGAATTTGGTCGCACCGGTGTAGGTGTACGCTCAGCAGCACTAAATACTGACGAATCAGGCAGTGCAGAAGAAACCAATGTGTCGGGTCGTTTAGGTATGCAATACGACCTAGGCGATGGCCAAATGGTTTACGGTACTTACTCGCAAGGCTATAAAGGTCCTGGTTTTAACGTGTACTACAACTTTAATCCAGATAACGATAGCCGCGAAATATCGCCAGAAGAGTCAGACGCGTACGAGTTAGGCTACAAATACGCAAGCCGCGACTTTGTATTTAACTTTGCTGTATTTAGAACCGAAATTGAAGGCTTTCAAGCCAATAACTTTGACTGTTCAGACGGCACCTGTATTACCCGTTTAACCAATGCCGGCGATGTAAGTACACAAGGTGCTGAGGTTGACTTTATGTGGGCGGCTACCGACTCACTTACTTTAACCGGTGGTATTGCGTACATTCAGGCCGAAATTGACGAGTTTAATTGTCCGGCAGAGGTAGAAGCAGGTTCATGTACTGACCGCTCTGGCTTAGATGTCCCGTTTTCGCCAGATTTAAAATACTCACTAAGTGCTGATTACTTTATTGAAACAGAGCACGACTTTAATATTCATATTAACGGCTCTTACATTTACACCGACGAGCAATACTCAGACCTACCAAACAATGTAGGCGAGTTTAACCCAGCAGCGTTACTGCCAGATTACGGTATTTTAAACGCAAGTGTGGGTTTATCGTTTAAAGATGATGCATTTAGAGTATCGCTTATTGCTAAAAACTTAACCGATGAAAGCTACGTAACCACCTACAGTGGCGACAACTTCCGTTACCAAATTCCGCGTGATGCAGAGCGCTACTTTGGCGTATCGTTTAAGGCGCGTTTTTAATTATATAAATACATCCCTGTGAAAATTGTGCTAAGCGCAGCGTTTAACCGCTGCGCTTTTTTGTGTCTTAATTTTGTCATGGTTTAGTCATTGTTTTTTAATTAAAAGTACTCTTAGAGGTCACATCTATTTTCTATAGTGCAGCGGTTACTTATTTGAGGTTTACGCTTCAAGCAAAAAATAACCACTACACAATGGGAATAATAAAGGATGAAAATTAAAAAAGTTGCTGCGGCAGTTGGCTTAACGTTTATGTTAAGTGCTGCAAGTCATGCCGATGTATTACCACAAAGCCAAACAGACAATGACTGGTATACAAATGCCCAAACCACACTCGCCACAAAAACTGCGCTTGCACAAAGCCAGCAAACAACAAAAGCTAAAAACGTTATTTTGTTTGTAGGCGACGGCATGGGTGTATCTACCCTTACCGCAGCACGTATCTTAAAAGGACAAAGAGCGGGCGATTTAGGTGAAGAAGGTTATTTAAGCTTTGAAGAGTTCCCGTACTCAGCACAAGTAAAAACATACAACGTAGATGCTCAAACACCAGACTCTGCAGGCACAATGACCGCGATGATCTCAGGGGTTAAAACCGATGTAGGCGTTATTGGTGTAGACGAAGACATAGAGCGCGGTGTGTGTTCAACTGTATCGGGTAATGAGCTTTTAACAGCAACAGAACTGGCTGAAATTAAAGGCCTAGCAACCGGTGTTATTTCAACAGCGCGTATTACCCATGCAACGCCAGCGGCAACCTATGCAAAATCGGCAGACCGTAACTGGGAAGATATCTCCGACATGCCAGAAACCGAAACTGCATGTGAAGACATTGCCTCGCAATTGGTTAATTTTGAGAAAAACCTAGAAGCACGTTTTGTAGGTACCGACGTAGACGGCCTTGATTTTGTAATGGGTGGCGGACGTCGTCATTTTTTACCAAAAGATGAAGCAGCTAACTCAGCAGATGCACTTAGCGCTGTAGAGGGCGATCGTACTGATGAGCGTAACTTAGTTACTGAGTGGCAAACACAATACCCACAAGGTACTTATGTTATGGACCAAGCAGGCTTTGATGCTATTGCTGATGATGCCACTAAAGTGTTTGGCTTATTTAACGAATCGCACATGCAATACGAAGCAGACCGCGCAAACGATATTGCCGGCGAGCCATCGCTTAGCGAAATGACCAGCAAAGCAATTGATGTATTAGGTAAAAACGAAAACGGCTTTTTCTTAACCGTTGAATCGGGCCGTATTGACCACGCACACCACGCGGGTAATGCCTACAACGCACTTAACGACACCATTGAATTTGCTAAAGCCGTGCAAGCTGCGGTAGATAATACCAACCCAGAAGAAACCCTTATTTTAGTAACCGCCGATCACAGCCACGTATTTACTATTGCTGGTTACCCTAAACGCGGTAACCCAATTTTAGGCCAAGTAGTTGCCGTAGGCGAAACCACACCAAGCCTTGCTGCCGACGATATGCCATACACCACAGTAGGCTATGCAAATGGTTTAGGGTTTAGAAACTTAGTTGATGAAACAGATGCCGATGCAGCGTATACAACTGGCCCAGTTGCTGGACGTGTAGAGCTTAGTGGCGTTGATACTACCAATGTTGGCTTTCACCAAGAAACCACTGTCCCTCTTGGCTCAGAAACTCATGCCGGTGAAGATATTTCGCTGCATGCAAAAGGCCCTGGCGCACAGCTAGCTCAAGGCGTAATTGAGCAAAACGTAGTATTTCATTTAATTAATCAAGCTCTTGAACTAACTCAGCAATAATGGCGGCTAACATGAACAAATTAACAGTACTTTCTTTAGCAGTAATGGTCGCGCTAGCAGGTTGTAGTGACGACGACAAAGACGAAAATAATATTCTCGCGGTAGATAACACCATTACAGTAGGCTCTGAGCAATGTGTTAATGGCGGCGTAGAAACCCAAACTGGCGTAGATACAAACGGCAACGGCGTGCTAGATAGCGACGAAGTTACCTCTTCAAACTTAGTGTGTAATGCACCTGCTACGTCACTTACCAGCGAACAACTTGCCACCTTAACGTCTAACGCATGGTATGGCGATGCACAAACAAAGCTTGCGGCAACACAGCAAGCTAATAGCGAAGTGGTTACTGAATCTGGCAAAGCGAAAAACGTTATATTATTTGTCGGCGACGGCATGGGTATTTCTACCGTAACAGCTGCACGTATTTTAGCAGGCCAGCTTGAAGGCGGTTTAGGTGAAGACTACCAGTTAAGTTTTGAAAAAATGCCGTACTCAGGTTTTGTTAAAACTTACAACGTAGATGCGCAAACGCCGGATTCAGCAGGCACAATGACGGCAATGGTATCAGGTGTTAAAACCGATGTGGGCGTAATTGGCGTAGATGAAGACATTGAACGCGGCGACTGTGCCACGGTAACAGGCAACGAACTGGTTACCTCGTTAGAGCTTGCTGAAATTGCCGGTAAAGCAACTGGCCTTATTTCAACCGCACGTATTACCCATGCAACACCTGCAGCAACGTATGCTAAATCGGCTGACCGTAACTGGGAAGATAACTCAGATATGCCAGAGGGCACTGAAGCCTGTGAAGATATTGCATCGCAGCTTGTTAACTTTGAAGCCAACTTAGAGTCGCGTTATGCAGGTATTGATGTAGATGGCATTGATGTTGTAATGGGTGGCGGACGTCGTCACTTTTTACCAAAAGATGAAGCAGCAAACTCAGCCGATGCAGTAAGCGCCGTAGAAGGCGACCGTACTGATGGCCGCAACCTAGTAACCGAGTGGCAAACAACTTACCCAAGCGGCACTTACGTTATGGACCAAACTGGTTTTGATGCAATCAGCGACGATGCCACAAAAGTATTTGGTTTATTTAACGAATCGCACATGCAATACGAAGCCGACCGCGCAAACGATGTAGCGGGCGAGCCTTCGCTTAGCGAAATGACCGAAAAAGCAATTAACGTACTAGATAACAACGACAATGGCTTTTTCTTATCGGTAGAAGCAGGTCGTATTGACCACGCGCACCATGCGGGTAATGCCTACAATGCCCTAAACGACACAGTAGAGTTTGCAAAAGCTGTGCAAGTGGCAATGGAAAACACTAACCCAGAAGAAACGCTAATAGTAGTAACTGCCGATCACAGTCACGTATTTACTATTGCAGGCTACCCTAAACGTGGTAACCCAATATTAGGTAAAGTTGTTGCCGTAGGCGAAACCGAGCCAAGCCTAGCTGCCGACGATATGCCATACACCACAGTTGGCTACACCAACGGTGGCGGCTTTAGAGATTTAGGCGATGAAACCGATGCCGATGCAGGTTATGCATTTGCACCTGTTACAGGGCGTGTAGATTTAACCGATGTTGAAACAACTGCACCGGGCTTTCACCAAGAGGCACTTGTACCACTTGGCTCAGAAACTCACGCAGGTGAAGATGTTGGCGTATACGCAATGGGCCCAGGCGCTCACTTAGTGACAGGCACTAACGAGCAAAGCTTTTTATTCCATGTAATGGACTTTGCAGCAGACTTAGTAACTACCGCTGATAAAAAAGTAACGCCATAAGCAATTTAATACGTACGTTTAGCACATAAAGTACGTATAAAAATGGGGTATTTAAAAACAACTCGTACGCTGTGCGAGTTGTTTTTTTATGTCATAAAAATGCCACTGTAAATGGGTATGGTAATGCCTATTACAGTGACGTTTAAATAAGAGATAATTTAATGAAACTAGCATTATTTTTAATGGCAACACTTGCCAGTACCAGCACCCTAGCACAGCAATGTAATATTGATAGCGCGCATTTAAAAGCCGACTATAAAATTACCAATACTCATAAAAACGAGCAAAGCACGCAGTCACTTACGCTTTGGCGAAACAACTCACAAGTAGCGCATCAGCGTGAGGTTATTACTGAGCTTTGGCAGCACTTAGCTAACAAACAAATTCGCCCAATTCGTTATTTTAATGCTCAGCAACGCGGTATTGAGTATCAGCCATCTGAGGTACGCGGTGTACAAAGTTGGAGCGCTAAAAATCAGCTGGTGGATACGCATTTAATCGAAAAAATGACCCTAGTTAACACCCAAGGCAGCGGCTGCGATGAAGTAAAAAACTACACACTTTCTGAGGGCGACAACCAATTTAAGCTCGCTTTATTTACCAAATCAAACTTGGTTAAAAGCTTTAGCGTAACCAATAAAAAAAGCCACACTCACACTGAGCTTAACCTAAATGATGTAAGCAGCAATAAAGCAGAAATAACCGCACAGTTTGCCAAGTGGGATCGCTTTCAAACCACCGACTACGCCGACATAGGCGATAACGAAAACGACCCGTTTTTAGCAAAAATGATCAACCTTGGTTTTATAGAACACGGCGCAACGGGGTTTTATAATCAGCAAGGTAAAGCGATTCAAGGTGGGCACCACCATTAGGTTTTAGACTGTTTAAATGTAGTAGCTCATAGCTGGAAGGGTGACTGGCTATGAGCTAAATGTAACACTGAAAGAGCTTTCCTAAATTCCTGCCACAGATATACCCTAATCAAATACCTTTCTCGTATTTTCAAAGTTAACATATCGCAGGAGGTTCTTTTTTGATAAAACATACGTTACTTAAAATCGGTACGCGACCAAGATTTAAAGCATCTTTATAATAAAAAATAAAGCTAGAGACTCATTCATTAATTGAGTTTATGGCTTTTTGCTTCTATAAACGGACAATCATTCAGTATCCTGTCCGTGACTATATTTAGCCAAGCATCATAATGGAAACTAATCCAATATAAAGAGGCTAATTAGTTATGGAAAAGTTGATTATGAAACTATTAAGCGTAGTGAGAGTTGAGAATGTTTCAACAGTTACTGTTTGTATTTGTCTTGTTTTATTAGTGTTTAAATTAGGGTGAAAAAATGGATATTGATGAGTTGACTGGGTTAGTTCAAGGGAAAGCTTTTTTTCAGGCGCTTATAAAAATACACTTGAAGATGTAGTGGAAGTGAGAGAAATTTTAAAAGCTTCTTATAAACATAATGAGTTTCCATACTATTCAGAGTTTGAACATAGCTGGAATATTCTTAGGGAAAGCTCATCACATAATGTAATTGAGCGTGAACAAGTAGAAAGCAATCCATTAAACAGCTTTTTATACCTTATAGAATCTGGACTCTATCCACCCCCTGAGTTATTAATTGTTGTCGCGAGTTGTTTTAGAGCTCATATGATTAGCGGAGGGAAAACTAATCTATCTGAAGATTTCTTCGGAAAAGATAAGCAGTTCGATCATTGTATAAACGTGTCTAAGATTACTAAGTACATGGATTTTGAATTAAAATGGGTTATTGATAAAAAAGAATCATTGCAGGACGTTGCGGAACAATACTTACTAGAATGCTCAGAAAAAAATAATAACACATTCGGTGAAAATACTGATGTTGAAAGCTTCTTAAGGGGTTATCGTCGTTGGAAAAATGATTCAAAAAAACAAAAATATTATTAAAAATTATTTAGGGATTGAATGTGATAGCTACAGGCTTAATAGAGCATTTAGCAATCATATCCCAAATTTATGTGCTGCCAGCTATTGCCAACAGCACAAATATAAAAACCTTAACACTACTCCAAATGAGAATCATCAGGCTTTTTAGGCCTATCAGCTCGCTCTGTTAGGCCGTCTTCACAGTCGCCGTTGTCGCAGGTGTTTAAATCACTTTGTGCCTGCTTGTCTTGTTGCAGTACTTGTTTTAAATCTTCCATGCGTTGGCGCACGGCTACGCCGTAGCTGGCGTCGTCGCCCCACAGTTCGGCAAGTTGCAATACAGCAGCGCGGTCGTGGTCTCTAAATAGTTTTCCGGCGCGCTGGGCATCTTCTTTATTGTTACCTAATAACTCTAATGCATCTACCGCTAGGTTAATGGCCGAGTCGACCGTTTCGCGGTTAAAGGCATCTACTTTTAAATTAAGTAATTGATACGCGTGGCGGCGGTCGATAGCGCGGGCAACAATTTTGAGCTGCGGGTAGTTTTTATGTGCAAGCTTAATAATTTCGAGGGTTTTGTCTGCATCATCTATTGCCACAATTAGCATTTGCGCGGTGTGCGCGCCTGCGGCTTCTAGCAGCTCTTGGCGGGCAGCATCACCATAAAATACGGTATTGCCAAAGCGGCGTAGGAGTTCTATTTGGCTTGGGCTGTGATCAAGTACAGTAATTTCGTAGCCTTGGGCGTGTAATAAGCGACCCATAATTTGCCCAAAGCGACCGTAGCCTGCAATTATAACGTGTTTAGCGCTGCTAATTTGCTCGGGCTTATCAAACTCGGGCGCGCTGTTACTGGTACGTTTTTGTAGCTGCTCGTAAGCCATTAATAACAGTGGCGCAACCAACATTGAAACAGCCACCACTAACGTGACTAAGCTTGTTTGCTCTGGCGTTAATATGCTTAATGTAGTGGTTACGCTTAAAAGTACAAAGGCAAATTCGCCGCCTTGTGCCAGCGCTAGTGCAAACAGTAAACGCTGCTTTTTACTAATATTAAAGGTGATTGCAAGGGCAAACAAAATGCAGGCTTTTATTACAATAAGCAGCGCAACGAGTGCAATAACGGTTGTAAATTCATCCGCTAATAATTCAAAGTTGATTGATGCACCAACAGTGATAAAAAACAGCCCTAACAGTAGGCCTTTAAAGGGTTCTATATCGGCTTCTAGCTCGTGTCTAAACTCGCTTTCGGCAAGGACTACACCGGCTAAAAATGTACCGAGTGCCGGTGATAAGCCAATACTTTGCATTACAAGGGCAATAGCCACCACTAAAAATAGCGCAAAAATAGTAAATATTTCACGCATGTGGGTTTGCGCTATGTATCTAAATAACGGGGCCGACACATATTTTCCGCCGGCAATAATAGCGGCGATAACCGCTACCGATACGCCAACTTGTTGCCATACCGGCCAGCTTGCAATAATGGAGTCGCTAATTTCTTTGGAGCTACTTTGCGGTGCAAAAGCCAGTAGTGGCAGGAGCGCTAAAATAGGAATAATGGCGATGTCTTGAAACAGCAAAACCGAGAATGCGTTTTGCCCGGCTTCTTGCTTTAGCCAGCCTTTTTCTTCAAGGCTTTGCAGTACAATAGCGGTTGATGACAGCGCCAGCATTAAGCCAATGGCGAGGGCGGTTTGCCAATGCATGGTAAAAACCCAATAACAAAACGCAAAAATAGCCGCGGCGGTAAGTACGACCTGTAAGCCGCCAAGCCCTAATATTGAATGGCGAAGCTTCCATAAACGGGCTGGTTGTAGCTCAAGGCCAACTAAAAACAGCATCATCACTACGCCAAATTCGGCGAAGTGCATTACATCTGTTTGATCGCCCACAATACCCAGGGCGTAAGGGCCAATTAGTATGCCCGCAATTAAATAACCAAGTACCGAGCCAAGTCCCACTCGCTTGGCAATAGGTACAGCCACTATGGCCGCCGCTAAGTAAATTAAAGCTATTTCTAACACGCGTATATCCTAATAGTATCAAGGCTTTTAGCATGGCTTAGTGGCTTTAAAAATACAATGGGTCATGTGGCTGAAAATGGATCATTTAGTCATAATTAATCGGCTACTTTTACAGGGCCGTTAATGTTATCAATGCTTACATCGCCAGAGCCCGATTCGGTAATGGTAAGCCCCTTAGCGTGGTTTACACGAATATTGCCCGAGCCATCTTCAATGGTTACGCTTGCTTGCACGTGCTCAATGACTAAATCGCCAGAGTTATCGTCTACATCTACTGCGCCATTAATATTGTTAATAGCAATGCTGCCTGAGCCGTCTTCAACAGTTAAGGTGCCGCGCACATTACTAATGCGCATATCGCCCGAACCATCATCAACTACGGCGTTGCCGCTAACATTATTAATATTTACGCTGCCAGAGCCATCGGTAAGCGCTAAGTTACCGGTGATGTTTTCAAGAGTAATATCGCCTGAGCCATCTTCAATAGTAAGGTTTTTAGCACTGTTGATAGATAAGCTGCCAGAGCCGTCTTCTACGTTAATGTTATTTTGCATGGCGCTTATTGCAATGTCGCCAGAGCCATCATCAATATCGAGCATTAAATTACTTGGCACAGTAACCACTAAATCAATGTGTGGCGATTGGCCGCTGTAAAAACGCATACCGCTGGCAGTATTGTTGTTTGCAACTAGGGTAGCTTGTTTGCCATTTTGCTCAAGGGTGAGTGTGTATTCGTCTTCAATGTCGGCGGTAAAAATTGTGGCATCTACACTGATGCTGGTGGCATTGGGCGAGCCTTTTATTTCAAGAGAGCCTGCACCGCTTAATACGTTTAAGTATTCTAGGTTATTACTTGGCAGTGATAACTGCTGAGTTTGTTTTACTGAGGCAACGCTTGGCGATATATGAAACACACAGCCGCTTAATAATAAAATGCCGCCAATAAGTGAAAGTGGTTTTGTAATGCCTGATACAGTTGATGAACTCATGTTTAGTCCTTTGTGTTTGTTATTTATGCATGTTTTGTATAAGCATAGTAGAGCAAAAACGAGACCAACTGTAAGTTATTGATTTTATTGGGGAGAGATGTGTTTATGAAAAGTGGATTTACTAATAAGTGGTTAAATACACTAAGAAGTAATTAAAAAAGGATGCACATGGCATCCTTTTTAAGTGTTTGCTTTTAGGTTATTTATTAAAAGCTGTAAGTAATATTACCGTATAGGAAACGCCCGTCTAATCCGTACGGTGCATATGGCGTGTACGGGAATATTTGGCCAAAGTCAGAGTAACCAATGTTATCTACCGTTGCTTGCGGGTACTGATCAAACAAGTTATTTGCACCTACTGCAAATTTCCAGTATTCGTCTGGGCGGTAGGCTACTTCTAGGTCGGTGATCCATTTAGGGTCTATGTACTCATCGCGATCGGCGGTAGTTGAAATATCAGCCACTTCACCGTAGCGCGTTGCACGAAGGGTGGTTTGCCATTCGTTAAAGTTCCACACTGCTGATAGGTTCCATTTGCTATCTGGCGTACCTTCTTCAAAGCGGCCTACTTCGCGGCGTGCAAATACAACGTAGTCATCGCCTAGTGAATTTAGCTCGCTTGGGTTGTCGTCTACGTGCGTTACTTCGGTATCGTTAAAGTTAGCCGCTACGTTTAAGCGTAAGTCACCTAAATCGCTTAAATCTAAGTTGTAGGTAGCAACAATATCAACACCTTGCGTGCGCGAGTCGATAGCGTTAGTAAAGTAACGTACGCTTTCTGTGTTTAGCTCGCCGGCATTTTGCAGTATTTCTACTACAGCATCGCCCTCTAGGTTTTCAGACAATACAATACGGTCATCAATATCAATGCGGTAGGCATCTACAGTTAGGCTAAAGCTGCCTTGTGTGTACATAAAGCCTGCCGTTACGTTTACAGACTCTTCGGCATCAAGTTGTTCTGCACCAAGTGCCTGCGCTGCCGCTGAATCGGTAGGGAATAAACCTACTTCAAACGGTTGGTTGTTCTCAAGCACGGTAGAGATTTGACGGTAGGAGCTTTGCGCAAGTGATGGAGCACGGAAACCTGTGCTAATTGCACCACGTAGTGATAGGTTTTCGTTAATGCTATAACGCGACGCAAGCTTTGATGTAAACGTATCGCCAAAGTCGGTGTAATCTTCGTAGCGACCCGCTAAAACAAGGTTCCAGTCTTCTGTTAGGTAAGTATCAAACTCAACAAATACAGCTACGTTATGGCGGCTTTCGTCGGTTACGCTTTCTGGGCCAAAACCAGCTAATACTTGTGCGCCACCGGCAGCAATTGGATTGCCATCGCTATCTAAAGCGGTAATGTAAGAGGCTTCTTCGCCTTGCTCAATTTTGTAGCTTTCGTGGCGGTACTCTGCACCTACAGTAAAAAATACGTCATCTGGCAAGCCAAAATCTAGCACTGTATTTGCCGTAGCGTTTACTAAAAACTGATCGTAAACCAATGCACCGTTGTCAAATTCGGTTGGGCTGTCGGCACCTAATGATGTATTTATACTATTTACAACGCCGAAACCAAAGTCGTTACGGCCGTAGTTGGTACTTACATCCCAGGTCCATTCGCCAGTTTCGCCTTGCAGGCCTAGGGCAAATGAGTAATCTTGTACGTCGGTTTCAATTTGCGGTAAAAAGCCGTCTGGGTACACTTCTAACACGTTGCGGCTGTCGTTTGCACGGCGGTAAAAACCACCTGAGTTACCTTCGCGTTTTGAGTAGCTACCAAACGAGTACAGGTTATAGCCGTTATCAAAGTCGTAACCCATGTTGTAAAACAGTGCGTAGTCTTCAAGCTCTGCTTTACCAAAGCGGTGGTTGTAACGGTCGATGGTAAATTCGCGTGGGTCTAGGCTGCCATCTTCTAAGCGGTCGTATTGCTCGCGCGGGTCAAAGCCTGAGCGCTGCGTAGAGTCGTTATCACGATACTCAATTGATACGTTTACAAAGCCGTTATCTAAAAGCTCAAAACCAGAGTTTGCGCTAATTGTACGACTTGCGCCGTCGTTTACTTCGCGGTCGGCGCCGGTATTAAAGGCAAGGTTGCCATCGGCATCTGCGTAAGTGCTTTCTAGCTGAGGTACGCCAGCCATTTGGGTGTCGTACTCGCCGTAGGTTACGCTTACGCTGCCCCCTTCTGAGGCATCTTTAAGTACAATGTTAATTACACCGGCAATGGCGTCTGAGCCGTATTGCGCTGCTGCGCCATCACGTAGTACTTCTACGCGTTTAATGGCTGAAGTTGGGATCATGTTTAAGTCAACAGCGGTAGAACCACGGCCAACAACACCCGCTAAGTTTAATAGCGCGCCAGCATGGCGGCGTTTGCCATTAATAAGCACTAGGGTGTGATCGGGTGCTAAACCACGTAATACAGCCGGTTTAGCGTGGTCTGTACCATCACCCATGGTGGCGCTTGGGTAGTTAAAGCTAGGTACTTGGTTGGCCAGTATTTGGCTAATTTCTAGCTGACCCGTGCTTTGCATATCACCACTGGTAATAATATCTACAGGTACGGTACTTTCGGCAATACTGCGCAGGCTTCTGCGGGTACCGGTAACCGAAATCACTTCAATACTTTCTTGTGCTTGAGTGTCTTGTTCTGCAGCAAATGCAGGAGAATAAGACGCGCCAAGCGCAGAGGTAACGGCCAGGCTAAGTGCTACTTTTTTGGCTGATAATTGCTTTAACATGATGTTGATTCCCTTAAGGGCTGCTGACTATTGATTTTTCAAAGGAGCGCATAATATAGAAGGCACTACCTGTGTGCAAAGATAAAAACTGTCTAAGTTATTCTAAGTTGTTAACAACTAAAATGACAGTTTACGCCCGCTATAGACGTTTAGATCGCTCGAGTTGCAATCTTGTGTCGAATGGCTGCAAATTCAAGGTAAGTTGTCGGTTTTTTTGAAAAACAAAAAAGGCCAAGTTAGGGCGTGTTGCACTTTGCGGATTGAAATTTGTTCAATCTAGGGGCGATTAAATCGCGGCGCGAGGTTTGTAACCTAGTGGGCTAAGTAAAAATCGAGTAAAGCTTCCGCGTCCTGCTCACGCCCCTTACCTACATCCATGTAGGCAACAAAGAGTTTATCGCCCCTAGGTAGAACCCGAAGGGCAGCACATGTTTGGCATTTATGCTGCGTTATCGCCTATTTATGGGGAATAACCACACTTCATAGGCTCTGCCTTGCCTAAAAACCAAACACACTGCTGCAAATTCAACCATCAAAGCTCAACACGCCCTGAAAACTTGGCCTTAATTTATTGTGTAAATTGCGTGAAAAAATTATTCAGGCGCTACTTCTAACGTCGTGAATAAAGCATAACGACCGGCATCTACGCCTTCTTCGTTTACTTTAACTTTGTTAGAGGTTTCGATTAGGTATAGGCCTGGCTCTTTCCAGGTTGTGCTAAACATGCCGTTTTTATCGGTTGTTACTTTTATTTCGCCACGTTCGTTACGGTAGCGTGTATCGCCTTTTAAAATGCTTACTTCAATGCCTTCGCCCGCTGGCTTGCCATCTTGTAGTAACTGAAAACGTGCTTGCTCGCCAACAAATAAATCGTTTGGATGCGTTGGGCCGCTAAGCTCAAGGCCTAAACCAAGTTGTGCAGGCTTAGAAGTACCGTTACGGCTTACAAATGTATCTACTGTAGATATAACTTTAGTTGTGGTTACATCTTTTGCATTGCTTGGTAATTTAGCTTCTGACTTTTTACCAAATACGCGCTGGCGCTTACCTTCTTCGTTTTTGTAGAAGGTCATGTACATTGGCTTTTGCGTCATGGCAATGTGGTAAGTACCTTCTTCTTTTAGGCTTACCGCCGCTGAGCTTTTACGCTTTAGGTAATAAGCACGAATGGTCTCAGATACTTCTTCACCGTTTGGTGCAAGGGCCATAAGTAGAGTGTCGTCGTACTCTGCGCCTTTTTCTTTTGGCTTAAAGGCTTTGTCGGGTGCAAACATTTCATTAGAAATACTCGCATCAATCATTACGTAGTGCGCTTTGTCACCAGATAATGACGTGTGCGAAGGTAATAACCAGCGCCCATGTGCACTTGCCGATGTAGATACCAGCGCCGATAAGCTAAGTGCGCCAATTAAAGCCGTTTTTAATAAATTAATTTTCATTGTATTTCCTTAAATTCAAATGATTAAGTAGCAGCTACTTAGTGCTTACGGTTACAAAACTTGTCGAAAATTCTTTTTTACCTTCAATGGTCACTTTGCCAGCTTGTGATAAATCAAGCTCTATGCGGCTGTAATCACGGCCGCCTTCTTCGCGCACAACCTCAATGTTTAAAAGGTATTTGCCAGGCTTTACGGCATTGCCGTCTAAATCTTTACCTTGCCAGTCAATGGTGTAAGTACCTGCGCGCTTAGTTGCGCCGCTTATGCCGTCAAAGTTAATGTCGGTTTTACCTGCTTTACGCCACCATTGGCGCAAATCTTTAAACCATTCTGCTTTTTGAACCCATAGCGCAAGCGTAGTTACGTGTTTGCGCTTTGGCGTTTCTAGCCAAACAGCTACGTATGGGCGGTGGTAAGGTTGTACATCAAGATCGGGTAGGGTTAATTCAATCTCTAGCTGTGGCGTTTGTGCCTGCGCAGTTGTTTGAAATAATGCGGCAACCATTAATAGTGCTGCACTTAGTACCGTACTTACTTTTAACATTAAGACACTCCTTTAATTTGTGGCACCCAACATAAATAAATAACCAAAGGCGTTGCTATGCCTAAAACGGTTATCCATATTCCTGCTAAGCGTTTTTTTCTGTTTTGAAATAAAATAATCATCCCGGTGATTGAAAAAATAATCATCAATACCGCTGAAATATCAATAACCCAGCTCCACACCGCGCCACTGTGGCGGCCTTTGTGTAAATCGCCAATCAGGCTTAAAAAGCCACCGGTTTGGTAATCTAGGTTTAGCTCACCGGTTGTAAAATCAAGCTCTGCGTAAGCAAAACCTGCCGGTAGTGGGTAGTCGAGCATAACCAGCGCGTCTTCTTTTTCCCACTCAATGCTTTTAACTTTAGTGAGCGCGTATTGCTCGGCAAAAAACGCTTCTATGTCTGGGTAGAGGGTGGGTAATGTATCTAGTTGAGTATTCGCTTTAGCCATTAACGCTTGAGGAATAGCGGTACTTACTTGGCCGTTGCTTTTGTCGTTTTTAAGCCAATCAACATGGTTAAGTACAATGCCGCTAACGCAAAATAAAATAAGCAAAAAAAACAAAGCTGTAGAAATATAAATATGGAGCGCACGGCTTGTGCTGTACAAAGCCCGCTTATTAATAAACGCCATAGAAACAGTAATTAAATTAAATTTAGAACATGATAATCATTTGCATTAACCATTACAAATTTACTTACTTAACTTTACATTAAATTTTTGGCTAAACGGTGTGTGCATGCAAAAAAGGGCGGTTATTTAGCACTTGGTGGGTGCGAGGGCCTTAAAATTAGGTAAATCATAACGGCTATTTCAATTACGCCAACAAGGTAAATAACCCAAACAGGGGCGTTTGAGTAAAGCAAAAATACAAAACCAATAAGCATACCAATCGCGGCGTAGCATTTTGCTTTTACAGGCACTACTTTATGCGCTTGCCATTGTTGTAAGGTAACGCCGTAACGAGGGTGGCTAAGTAGCCAGTGTTCAAGCGCCGGTGATGAGCGAGTAAAGCAGGTAAGCGCAAGAATAAAAAAAATGGTGGTAGGCATAACCGGCAGCACAATACCAATAATACCAAGAGCCACTAACAATAACCCAAGTGCTTTAAGCCATAAGTTTTTATAACAAATAAATACTGCTTTTATATTCACTTAGGCTCTTTTAAGTAATGGCTGTTAGTTAGGATTGTAGGCCAAATAGTTATAAAATCGAACCCTATAAACGCAAAAAAGGGCAAACTAAGTCTGCCCTTTTAAAATACTAAATATGTTTTACTTATTTAGAAGTAGTAACCTACGTTGATGTTAAAGCGACGTTCTGTGTCGCCATCACCTGCAACAGAGCCACCAATAAATGGCTGGTTACGTGCTTGAATAAAGTCAAAGTAAGTAAATAATGCACCGGCCGATACGCTCATGCCTGTTACGTTCATCCACGTATCTGGGCTGTCGTCAGACTTGTCGTAAATAATGCCGTAATCGTTGTAAAATTGAACGCCTGTTACTGGGCCCCAATCAAGCGATAGATCGTAAGCTACGTTAAAGTTGGTCATGGTTGCTTCGCTTGATACGGTATCGTAGTAATCAAACGCGCCAACTACAAAACGGTTGCTGTTGTCATCTAGGTCGTAGTCGTACTCGCCGTGCTGAAATTGAATATTCCAGTTATTAATTTGGCTATTTACATGAAACGCCCATGCGCCGTAGTTACCTGCACGGTCGTTACCGTCGTGCAAACCACCGCTTAGTAGTGATACGCCAATATCGGTTTTAGCGTTTTCACTGTGCTCAATTTGATACACTGTACGGCCAGCAAAAGTATTGTACTCACCAAGGCGCGAACCTGGTGCGTCGTAGGTGCCTTCGGTTGTTGCACGGCTACCAACAATATCGTAAGAGTAACGTTCGTTAACTTCTGAGCTGCCATCAACGCCGCCTACTTCATCATTTTTGAAAAAGCCGAGGTCTAGTTTCCAGTTGTCTTTAAGTTTACGGTTTACTGTCACACCTAAATCAAAGTCATCTTCTAGGCCAACGTAGTAGTTGGTGCTAAAAAAGTAGCTGTGTGAGTTGTATGGGCCGTTACCAAACGGTACAGGTGCAATACCGGCTTGCGCTTCCCAGCCATCTGTAAATTCGTAACCTAAGTATGCATACTTAACAATGGTCATGTAATCGTAAAAACGAAAATCACCATTTACAGAAATGTCGCTAATTTCACCCGATAAGTTAAGGCGAAATACTTCAAAGTCTAAATCGCCGCCACGGTCTTGCGTGTCTTCATCGTAGGTGTTTGTGCTGTAGTTAAAACGTACGGCACCGCCAATTTTAATGCCTTCATCTTCTTGTTCAGGCGCAGCGGCGGCAACAACAACTTCTTTGTTGTCGGCCTTTTTACTGATCTCGGCAACTTGTTGTTCGTGTTGCTTGTTGATTTGGCTTTGCTTTGATTTTTCATCAGCAAGCTGCTGTTCAAGCAACTGCATTTGTTGCTTAAGCTGCTTTAATTGGCTTTGCAGTGTGTCGAGATCGGCTGCATTAGCTGTGCTTGCTGCACCGCCAAGCATTAGTGCTAGCGTTAATTTTGAGAGTTTAGTCATTGTTGATGCTCAGGTTTTGATTAAAAAATAAAAAAATTCAAGGTGCCCAAAGGCCCCTTACGAATGATGTAAGAACTAATTTAAATTTATTTTTTATTTTTTTTATTTATTTGGTGTTTGAGTTAACGCGCCTACCTCTAACAGAGGTGATGCGTCTAACTTATCAGCATCCATCATTGCTGCAACGCGTTGCATAGATGAAAGCAATAAACTTTGCTCCCACTCTGCAAGTGCAGAAAACTTTTCAATAAAGTGTTCTTGCAGTGGCTGAGGTGCTTTTTCTAGTAACTCTTTCCCTTGCTCGGTGAGGTATAAGCTCACTCGGCGTTTATCCATTTGACTACGAACGCGTGTTACAAGGTTTCTGCTTTCTATTCTATCAAGAATATTAGTTACAGTAGCCGGGCTTAAGTTAACATTCTGAGCGATACGGCTTGCTGTTATTCCATCGGTGTGCGCTACTTCTTGCATTATAAGCAATTGTGGGCCTGTTAAACCTGATGTTTTATTTAGCTGCTTAGAATGTAAGTCAATCGCGCGGATTACTTTACGTAAAGAAACTAATAATTCGTCATATTTTTGCATTTGCTTATCTCGTCGATGGGCCAAAGGTGTGCCGTAATCGCGAAATGTTACACATCAAATAAATTGAATTCAAATAATAAATTAAGCTTGAGCCCATGTTTATTGGTTTTTATTAGTTTGAGCAGAAACTAAAATAGTATAATTTTGTTTAAAACTTATTAAATGTTATTAGCATATTGTTTGCATTGTGGTGCGCACACTACGTATGTTGTGAATAATTGGCAAGTCTTATGGTTTAGACTTTAGTATTATACCCACCTGCATTAATACCTTAATAAATTTAACATGCGTTTGCCTAAGCTTAGCCGCGGTTTTACTGCCTTAAAGCATGGCCATTATTTATACGCATTAGTGTTATTTATAACAGCTGTTATTAATTGGTAATTGTTTGTAAGTTAGCTGTGTATGTATTAATCGCCAATGAACAAATTATGCACGCAATGTTTAGTGAGTATAGCGTATACTTTGCACATGCATTATTGTTTATATGCACATGTTAAAAATCTTTAATATCAGCATTGTAGGGAAAAACATGAAATTATCGCCATCAGTTAGCATTGAACAAAGCGAAACCGGCCTAGAGTTTATAAAAGTTGCGAGCTCAAAGTGTGATGCAAAAATATTTTTGCAAGGCGGACAAATTACCGAGTTTATTCCAAAAAATAACAAGCCACTTATTTGGATCTCTAAAAACGAGTCGTTTCAAGAAGGGGTGAGCATTCGCGGTGGTATTCCTATTTGTTGGCCTTGGTTTGGTAATCATGAAAACCAAGATTGGCCAGCACACGGCTTTGCACGTACCAGTTTATGGCAAGCTGATGCTGTGCATGAAGATGATGAGCACATTACAATTAGCTTAAACTTACCCATGAAATTAGTTAACCCAACGTATTGGCCGCATCAATCGGCGTTAAAGGTTGAGTTTGTTTTGAGCGAGCAATTACAGGTGCGTTTAACAACCACTAATTTAAGTAATAGCCCTTTTAGCTATACGCAGGCTTTGCACAGCTATTTTCCTACCTCAGATATAAATCACACCCATGTAGAAGGTTTACAAGGCGCGCAATATATTGAGTTTGGCGAAGGGCCGTTTGCGCAAAACGCGCCAGTGAAGTTTACCCGCGAAACCGATATGGTTTATACCCAGGCCGCTAAGCAGCAGCACATTCACACCCCAGATGGGATTATTAATGTAAGCCGCGAGAACTCAAGCTCGTGTGTGCTGTGGAACCCATGGATAGAAAAATCTAAGCGTTTATCTAATTTTGCTGACGATGAATATCTGAGCATGGTGTGTTTAGAAGCCGCCAATGTGTTAGAAGATAACGTGACACTTGAGCCTAAACAAAGCCATACGTTAGTTACTACAATCAGCTGGGCTAACAGTCAGTAAATAGGAAAGGTACTTAAAATCGTGTTTGATAATCAGCAAGTAATGGATTTACCAAAGCATAGCGAAATACAGCTCAACCCCTTGGCCGATAAAGCGTTACTACATGTGCAACTTAATTGGCTGGCGTTTTACATTCCTTTTTGCGCGGTACTGTTTGTTGTTTGTTACTTTAACGAAGCGTTTGCTAACAAAGCGCAAACCTACTTGCTGATAGGCGTGCCTATTTTAATATTGATTTCAATGTTTTATAACGCCCTGAGTATTAAGCTGCAGGGCTTTGCGCTGCGCAATCACGATATTGCGTTTAAAAAAGGGGTTATTTGGCAGCAAATAACTATTTTGCCCCTCGCGCGTGTACAGCATATGGAAATTCACCAAGGCCCCATTGAGCGAAAACTAAAGTTAGCCAGTTTAAAGTTATTTAGTGCCGGCGGGGTCAGTGCTGATTTACAAATAAGTGGCTTAACCCACGAGCAGTGCAAAAACATACGCCAATTTGTACAAAATTATCGCCAAGACGGCACACCCGCGCAGGTTGAATTAGCAAATGAGTAATACCATTAGCGAGGAGCAAAGTAGCTCACTACATTGGCAAAAAGTATCGCCTTGGGCGGTATTGTATTTTGTGGTGTATTTTAGTGTGCGCTTTGTAAAAGACGGGCTTTTAAACCTGCTGCCTATGCTTGTGGTGTTTGTAACACAAGTAGAAAACAAGCTGTTTTGGGCGCAAGTTGCAGGTGCTATTGCGATAGTGACACTGCTAATATATTCAATTTTATATTACATAAATTTTAAGTTTTGCATTAGCGACGATCACGAAATTTTGCTTAACAAAGGGGTGTTTAAAAAAGAGCGCCTAACGTTAAAATTTTCGCGCGTGCAAAACGTTAATATTGCTGAGCCCTTTTATTTTACGCCCGTTAATTTGGTTAATTGTATTTTTGATGCCGCAGGCAGCGTAACCCAAGAGGCGGTATTGCCAGGTGTTACCAAAGCCTATGCACAGCAAATGCGTAAACAAATTTTTGCCTTTAAGGCGCAGCAGCAACCCGACGAGCAAACACCCTCCAGCGAGTATTTTGAAGCAGAAAATAGCTTACGTATCAGTAATAAAGAAATCGCTAAATTTGGCTTAATGTCTAATATGGCTATATTAGCAATGGCCGCTATTGCGCCTTTTATAAATGTGTTGGTAGATTTTTTAGAGCAGCAAATTATTGCTAAGGTAGAAGGGTTTTATCAGCAAGAGCTTGGTTTACTGGCAAGTGCTGCAACCTTTGCCATGATAACGCTTATTGCTTTGCTTGTTTTAACGGCTGTGATGTTGTCGGTAGGTATGTCGCTTATTCGTTTTTATAACTTTGAGCTTTACTTTAAAGGCCAAAAATTTAAACGTATTGCCGGCTTATTAGAGCGCCATCAGTTGTCTATGAGCATGGATAAAGTGCAATCTATAGTTATAAAACAAAACCTAATGGGGCGGTTACTAAAGCGTTTTACCGTTGAGTGCTTACAAGCAAGTAGCGGCGGTATAGCGGCGGGCGTGGCTGCTAAAAAAAATAAACAAACCTTAGTGTTACCCGTTTTAAATAACGAGCAAGTAGATAGCGTTTGCCAATGGATTTACCCGTGGTTTAATAGCAAAAAATTGCAGTTTAACGGCGCAGAACGTGCCTTACTTTATAAAAACTTGAGCTTTTATGCCTTAATTCCAAGCGCTATTGTACTGTTAGGCTGTTACTTAGGTGACTTTAATGCCTGGCTTAGCTTGGGAGTATTACTTGTTTTAGCGGGGTTAGTAACGCTTGCTTATCAGCGTTATGGCTATTATTTGCATGAAGACAACGGCCGTTTTTACATGGTGGTACGCAAAGGTATGATAGGTGTGCATTACCGTGTGTTTGAACTGTATAAAGCACAAAGTGCACGCAGTATTAGTACCTACTTTATGCGCCGCGCAGGGCTTAAAAGCCTGTATATACAACTTGCATCAGGGTTTGCCTTTATGCCCTATATAAAGCAGCAAGATGCTGATTATATAATTGATTTTACTCTTTATCAGGCGGAGTCAACGCAGCGCAACTGGATGTAGATATACCAATCGACTTACATATTTAGCCTTTTTAGGTTGCCAAATAAAGCGTTAACGGCGTTATTGATTTTTCATGTAAAACAAGGCATTGCTTAATTTAAAAGCTTATAAATTATACACTTTCATAAGCTTTGTTACATTTTTTTACTGCAACATTAGTTGGTTTAATAATACTCTAAGTGGTATCAATCATTTAAAGGATTATTATGAAAAAATCACTCATCGCTGCCTCTTTGTTATTAGCCACACCTACCTTAGCTGCTGATTGGCAAACTATTCATACCGAACACTTTAATGTGCATTACAGCACCGAAAACGCCGATTATGCTAAATCGACAGCGGTCGAACTTGAAATAGTACGCAGTAAAGTGCTTGAACAGCAAAACCGAGCGCTTGATAAAGTAGTTGATGTGGTGGTGTTTGATCCCCTAAATGCGCCCAACGGCTTTGCTTTACCTACTTCTAATAATCCTTTAATGGCCCTTTTTACCACGCCCCCGCAATCAGACACGGTGATTTCTAACATTAGTGGCTGGCAGCAATTACTGATATTGCACGAATATATTCACTTAGTGCATTTAGCGCAGCCAACACGCAACACGTGGCAGCAAAAAATACGGGGTGTGTGGGATATTTACGACTTAACTTACAGTGATATGCCGCGCTGGGTAGCCGAAGGTTATGCAACCTTACTTGAGTCAAAAATGACGGGCCGAGGGCGACTATTTGATAACTACACTGAGTCAATGCTCATTGAGTTTGCCCAGCAGGGGGCATTGCCTAGCTATAGCCAGCTAAGCGATACAGAGGGCGGTTTTATGGCTGGCTCTATGGCGTATTTAATGGGCAGCCGGTTTTTAAATTGGCTAGAGCAAACTTATTCAGCGCAAATGCTCGATGCTGTTTGGACACGTATGCAGGCAGTTAAAAAGCGCGATTTTAACGAGGCCTTTACTGGGATATTTGGCCAAAGTGCGGCTAAGTTATATGGCCGCTTTATTGCACAATATACCTATAAAGCGATGGCAAAAGAGCAGTCAGAGCCTGCGCTTAACAGCGAGCTGTGGTTAAAGCTTAACTTATACGCAAGTAACCCTGCGCTTTCAAAAGATGGCAGTAAACTTGCGATTGTTGAGCGCGATAAAGATAAAAAAACCAAGCTTATTATTTATAGCACGCAGGATAATACTAAAGCTGAAGATGAATTTACAAAAGCACAAAAAGCGCTATTAGAAAACGATGCATTGGATATACCCGATAACGCCCCGAGTGTATTTAAACGTGAGAAAAAGCACATATTAAATCAAATAAACAGAGCGGGAATTGCTAATCCACAATGGGTAAATAACAGCACACTCTACTTTAATGCTTATACACGTGAAGAGACGGGTATTTATAACAAAGTGTCTGATATTTTTAGTTATAACACCGAAACCGGAAAAGTTGAGCAGTTAACTAAACTTTCTGGCTTACGCCGCTTTAGTGTTACAAACAATGGAGAAACCCTTTACGCCGAGCAAGTACGTGGTGGCTACTCAGAATTAGTAAAAGTAGACTTAGCAACGCAAACCATTACCCCTTTATTTACTAAAAGCTTAAAAACAGCTTACGACTACCCAATTTTTAGCCCTGATGAAACCCAATTAGCTTATGTATCAGCCAATTTAAATGAGAATTGGCAATTGTATATACAAGATGTTGCCAATAATACTCGCCAAGCCGTGCCTATGCCAAACGGGTATCAATACCTAAGCCAACCCAGCTTTAGTAAAAACGGAGAAAAAATTTACTTTGTAGCCGGATTAAAAGGCTCAACTGATATTTATAGCTACCATATTGCAAGTAGCACATTAACTAAACTTACCCAGGGCCAAGAAGCCGTTGCCCACCCACTAGAAACAAACGAAGGGGCATTACTTTATTTATCTATTACTGCTGATGGGCCTAATGTAAAGCAATTACCGAGTACGCTAGAGGGTGAAGTAATCACCGATTTAGCACTTGATAATAGCGCGCCACTGCTTTTAGTTGATCAGTACACTTTGCCTAAAGCAAAAATATATAGCGACAATGTAGGTAAACAAAGCAGCTACGATGTGCTTGATCAGCATCCGAGTTTAGCGCTAGGCGCACAGTATTACTCGGCCGCTTCAAGTGCTTTAAATATAAATATTAAAAGTAGTGACTTACTTAAACAGTTAGACCTTCAAGCGGGCTATAGTGTTGATTTAAATGATGATGCTTTGCACGGTGGGTACGCCCAAGCAAAATATAATGCACTGCCAGTTAAGCTTAAATTGAGTGTATTTGATTATGATTTAAATACTGCAAAACAATACCAAGTGAGCGAAAATGCAGATGTATCTGCACGAGGTGGTTTTGCAGCCTTAAGTTACCCGATTAAATACGCGGCGTTTAGCATAACGCCAGAGCTGGCTTATAACTATACCGATTATAAACAAGACTATAATAAATGGGCACGCATAGGCATTACACAAAGCTGGCAGTACGACCGCCAAGCATTTGCTATAGGGCAAAGTGTTAATGCCCAGTATTACGATGGCAGCAGTAAAAACAATAATTGGGATGGCTACGATTTAGCGGCCAAAGTATTTGGTAAAGCGTTTGATGTGCCGCTTTATATTAATTTTACTCAAAAGCAGCGCGATGATAGCAGCTTAGCGCTAGGCGGATTTAGCTCAAACCTAATTAGCGAGCACCAAAATAGTGAGTTTGTGCTTTCACCAGAGCTGCCATTTTATAGCACAACTGCTGAGCGCTACATGGGTTATGGCGGTGGTTTTAGCTTTAAAGAAGGCATGCCGTGGCTTTATTACAAACAGCATCAGGTAGATGATGCGGTATACGCACAAAGTTATGGTTTAAAGTATCAAGGCAATTTTAGCTTTGGATTAGGCCCCGTCGGTGTGAACGATTTAACTTTTAATATGGGATTATCGCGCGTAGAGGGCGATAGCTTTGAGGATGAAATGCGCGGCTGGTTTAGCTTTTACTACTCGCTTTAAATAAATTGCGATAACACGCTAATGCACTTGTGTAATAAGTGCATTAGCAAAAGCCGCGTTTAAACTAATTTAAAATAAAGATGATTAATTGTGCTTGTTTAGCGACGCAAGCTTAGCTTGATATACGTTTAGCCTTTCTTTATTGCGCTCATATTGGATGGCTTTTTCAAGCAAGCTTTGTGTTTGCGCTGTGTTACCTTGTTGGTAGCGAATTTTAGCCAGCTCTAAATAGAGCTCCGATATATAAGGGGCTTTTGCAATGGCAAGTTCGAGTTGTTTTTTAGCTTGAGTGACCTTGCCCTGATGTAAGTTATTTTTAGCAATAACGAGTAGCTCGTAGGGATCTTTTTCTTTATCAACAAGCTGGCTTGTTAGGCGTTTTTCTAGTGTTTTATCTCCCAGCTCTTTTGCTAATATTCGATAGTTATTAATTAAATTTATACTTATATCGTTTCTATCAAGCGCGGTTTGGTAAATCATGTGAGCGCTTTTTAAATCGCCTGCACGGCGGTGCAGCACGCCGGCTATATTAAACAGTTCTGCATCGTTTGGCGTAAAGCGGTTGGCTTGCATAATTAAAGAGTAAGCCTTATTAAGGTTGTTTTCGGCTAGTGCCGTAGCGGCTAAGTTGCTATAAAAATTAGAGAGTAAATCGTTATACGTAGCGCTGCCTGAATAAAAGCTGCCGCGAGTGGGGAAGTAATCAATTAACGTGCCTGCGCGAATTATTACAATAATATCTTCATCTGTTTCTTTTTTTGGGGCGTAAATTTTCGTTCTAAAGTGGTTAGCAACATAAATTACATTGCCCTCTTTGGCATACACAGGTTCGCTCGTCATTTCTTGAAAGCTGGTTTCGAGGTTTAAAAGCTGCGCATAGCTTTGCGTAAGTATGGCTAAACTAATGCAGTTACCTTCTGAGCGTTCAATCGCTTGTTGGGCTGTGAGGGTGGCGCCATCATACTTAAAGTTGGTGAGCTGGTTTTGCAGGTAATTAAAAATAATTTCATCAGCGCGTACATTGTTTAAACGCGAGTGTGCGTAGGTTAAAAATGCGCTTTTTTCAGGCTCCGACAGCTCAAAAATACTGTGCTCGCTAGGTGTTTTAACCTGCTCGAAAAGCGAGTGATTTATTATATGGGTAAGTTGTACTTTTTTAATTGGCGCTTCGGGCGGGGTGCTACTGCAAGCAGTTAGCAATAAACTAAGTGTAAAAACTAAATATTTCATATATCACCTCACTGTGATTTTTAACATTACAGTGAGGTGATTTTTTAATCAAGCACTTACAGTGCGGTGTTTACTTAAGCGGTTTTTTTGAGACTGTTTTTTACGCTTACGGCGAGTAAACCATAAATAAAAGCCAGTACCGCCAAGCCAAACAGGGCTTAAACCAATAACACACCAAATTATTTTACTAATGAGCCCTGCAAAATAACCAAAGTGTAGTTTTCTAAAGCTATCAATTACTTGCCAACCTACACCCACTTCGCGAATGTCCCAGTTAGCCATATGCTCGCCCGTTAGCTTATTGTAAGTCACGGTATTTGCATATTCACTGGCAAGCGGGTTGCTGGTATCAACCTCACCAAATAACGTTATGTTTTCGTCTGGCTCAAGCGGCATTACTAAAAACGTACCATTAAAGGTGGGTATTTGCTTTTGGCTGTCATCAAGTACGTGCTGAAAAGAAATCTCTTCATTATATAAATTTTTAGTTAATACAAAGTGCTCTTCTTCTGCGTGTTCAATTACTTCGTGATACCACACCGCGCCGTTAAAGTAGCCGCCGGTGATGGCTAAAATTATAATAATTGGCGAGCCAATTACGCCGGTCATTTTATGAATGTCGCTAAGCACTATTTGCAGTGTGGCGCGCCAGCGTACACTAAATAACCGCTGCCAAAACTTACGATAAATAATAAGACCTGTAATACCCAGTACTAAAAAAAACACCGCAAAAAAGAACCCTAAAACAGTGCCAGTTTGCCCTGGTAAGCTTTTTAAATCGTTAAGTAAAAAGGTGTAATGTAAGTCTAAAAACCAGTCGGTAAAGTAATGGCTAGTGCCTACTGGCTCCGATAAAATATTGCCCGTGTATTGATCTAAATGAAATTTATACCAGTCCTCTGTACCGCGTTTAATTAAATAAACCCGATCAGCAGTATCATCGTTAAATATTTCCCAGCTACCAACAACATACTCAGGGTAGGTTTTTTGAGTTTTTGTTATAAGTGTATCAATAGGTAAGCGGTTGGCTTGTTGTTGTACAACAAAGTGACTGTCTGGCATTAGTAAGCCGTCAATCTCGCTTTTAAATACCAAAACGCTACCAGTTATACTGATAACAAGCAGCGGAATAAGCGCTATAAGGGCTACCCAGCTGTGAATTTTAAAAAGTGTTTTTCTCATAGTTTATTTTTTGTGTAATTGCCACGGACCTGCGTATGATAACAATTATCAGTTCTATTTCATAGTTGTGCGATGAATACACAATAATTGTTTTAGAGCGAGCCGATCTCTAGAGTAAAATGCGTTTAAGCTGAGGTGTAAGGTTGGTAACTTTTAGATGTAAAGGGGCTCTGGTGTTCACTTAAAGTAACGCTTTTTGTACAGCTATCTTGCCAGTGCCTAATATAGGTTTACGCTAATTTGTTGAGTAAAATGTATTCATCATTACAATGCGCGCTCACTTTAAAACCCTTTTAAAAACATATGTTTATTTATTGTTTCAGGCGGGTTTTATATTAACATTTAAGTAACGAGCGAGGTTGTTTTGGCGCACTATCTACCTATTTTGTCGGCTTTTATTTTAGTTTTTAGCTTTTTACCGCTATTGAGCAAAATTAGAAAGAATCGCAGTGTGTCGGGGTTATCACTATTAATGATGACCTTTGGTTTAGCGCAAAGCCTCTACTTTATTACTTACAATATTTATTTTGAACGCTACTTTATTGCTTTACCATTTTTTGTAACTGGGGCGCTAAGTGGTTTAATTTTATATTACTTTGCACGCTATAACGCCGCAAAAGCTGAACGTATACAGCTTGTGGCTATGCTTGGCTTTTCGTTATTACCTTTTTTATTGCTTTTAAATAAAAGCCTAGAAACATCATCGGTGCTCAACGCCCTTACATACGTAGGGCTGGTAATGAGCTCAGTGCGGGTTATGCCGCAAACGTATAAAACCTTACGCAGTGGCAATATTAGCAATTTAAGCGCCCGCTACTTTAGCTTGCAATTTGTAGCAGGTACCTGTGGCTTATTTGTAGAGCTAAGCAGTGCTATGCCCAGCACCTCGCATATTTTAATGTTTGTTATGCTACTACTTACAAATGCCGTGCAATTTGCATGTATGCAATATTATAAAATGCGCCCCGCAATGGCTTAACTATAAAATTAATAGTGAATATTTAATGGCTATGTGGCAGGTTTAAACTCTAATTAATTTAGGGGGTTAACCTATGCAACTCACCATCCATCAAATTGATGCGTTTACCAGCGAGTTATTTAAAGGCAATTACGCGGCAGTGATCCCGCTTGAGTCATGGCTTAGTGATGAGTTAATGCTTAATATTGGCGCTGAAAATAATGTTTCTGAAACTGCGTTTACTTGCCCTTTGGCAGATGGCAGTTTTGCAATACGATGGTTTTCGCCATTAATGGAAATAGATTTTTGCGGCCACGCTACGCTCGCTGCCGCGTATGTTTTATGCGAGCAGCACAGCCTTAGCCAAGTGCGCTTTAACGCCGCGGCTGTAGGGGAGCTTATTGTTAATAAAAATAGCGATGGCAGTTTTGCTATGACCTTTCCTAAACAAGCGCCAGATGAAGTAAAAACCATACCCGATGCGCTATTGAAAGGGTTGTCTATACAACCTATTAAGGTGCTTAAAAACCGCCAAGCATATTTTGCTATATACGAAAATGCTCAACAAATTCATGATTTAACCACTGAGTCTGATTTGTTAAAAACCTTATATCCACTTGATGTGGTCGCTACAGCCAGTTCTGCTGAGTACGATATTGTGTCTCGTTATTTTTGGCCAGCAAGTGGTGGCGAAGAAGACTTTGCTACGGGCTCTATTCATACTGGCCTTGCCCCTTACTGGGCGCAGCAATTAGGTAAAAATAAATTAAACGCGTATCAGGCTTCAAGCCGTGGTGGTTTTATACAATGCGAAGTAGGCGAAAATACAGTGACCTTAACCGGTAACGCTGTGCGGTATTTAAAAGGCACAATTTATTTATAAATAAACAGGCCACGTATTAGGTGGCCTGTTTGATTTAGTTAATTAAGCTTCTAACGCTTTAGCAATTAAGTGATCAATATACTTTTTATGCGCTTTAGTTGCTGTATCGGCTCCCCATCCTACGCTTGTATCAGCTATTTTTGTTAACTGATAGAGCGCGGCAGTTTTTGCCAAATTGTCGTGTTTACTGGCTTTGCCTAGGCCTGCAATAGCAATAAGCTGATTTACATACTCTATTTGTAGATTGCGGCTAATAGACGTGATCTCTTTGCTATCAACAAAAATACTGGCAGTTAGGTCGTCCATAAATTGCGTTAGGCTATATTCGTTACCGTACAGTGCGGTGTCTGAAATACGCAGCATAACAGCAGGATGCAGCAATTGCGCAAGTACTGTTTTTTGCATGCCTAAAATCATTTTGTGTGCTTTAGGGTCTTCATTTTTACCATAATGGCTAAAGCCGCGACGTTGTTGCTGTAAATAGTTATACAGTGGTTGCATGCTAGTGAGTACATCTGGCGCAAATACATATTTAGCAAGTATGTTCATTGCTTGTGTTTGGCGCTCAAGCGGTACGGGGGTAAAGGGTTTATCAGCATGCTGGTCGCCCACAACGGCACGTTCAACATATACACCACCTATTTGGCGAGAAACAATGCCTGCTTGCGAGCGGTATTGGCCAAATAAACTATTAGCTGAGGTAACCAGCTGTTGGTAAGACTCACCTTTTACTGTGGCTTTATCTTTTAGCTCAGTAAATAACGTATTAATTAGCGCCATACGATCGGCGCCATAGGCTGCAGGGTTTGATGAAAGGTCGCCTATCATTACGCGTGGGTCTATATGGCGACCTGGTGCACGCATGTCGTCGGCATCGTTACCAAAGGCAAGCGCATGCTCGCTAGAGCGCGCTAATATAGTATTCAGGCGTGCGCGCTCTGCGGCTTCATCTTCAAGGGCTGTGCTGTAGCCATAGTTTATAGCCCAGTCGTCATAAGGGCCTGGCTTGGTTTGAAAAATATCGCCTTGCTGCACACCAATGGGTGCTATGTTGGCCGGCGCATAATCCATCACTGAGCCTGTAACTATGCCTTGGGTTTTGGTTTTATCATGAACCTCTTTTTCATCCCACAAAATAGACGATTTCATATTGTGGTTTAAGCCTAGTGTATGGCCTACTTCATGAAGAATTAACTGAGTTAAACCTTGGCGAATCATTTCATTGTCATCAATGGAGGCACCTGTTGCTAAGCCTTTAGCAAGTAATAGGTTTTGTTGAATTTCATGGCCTAGTGAGCAATTTAAATCGCCACTTGTGTGCAGGTTTTCGCCGTGGCTCATTGTGCCTTGTGTGTAAAGCGTGTCGTAAATCCAGCGGTTTTTCATAAACACAAACTCAAGCATAATGTCTGAGCCAAGTATTTCACCGGTTAGCGGGTTGGCAAGAGCTGGCCCGTAGCCACCAAATGGCGGTTTAGGTGATGATGTCCAACGTAATACGTTGTAGTTAATATCACCAGCATCCCAGGTTGCGTCATCGGGTTGTACTTTAACTTCTAGTGCGTTTTTAAAACCGGCTTTTTCAAAAGCGCTATTCCAGGTAAGTACGGCATCGCGTATTGTGTCGCGCCACTCTACTGGGGTGGTATTTTCTATCCACCAGGTAATTGGCTTTACTGGCTCAGAAAGCTCAGCACTAGGGTTTTTCTTTTGTAGGTCCCAGCGTTTAATAACATCTTCATATGGTGCCCAATCGGTCGAGGTCATTAGATCAAATTGATTGGTAAAATAGCCTATGCGCGCGTCATCTTTACGTGGTTTATAGTCGTTTTTTGGTAATGCAACAAAAGAGTGCTGCACCTTTACAGAGACATTGCGCGGGTCGCTTACTGCGCTTGTACCACGCACGGTGGGGCTGGCATTACTAAATACGTAATCTACAACCACATCTAAGTTATTTGGGTAAGGACGCTGCTTAACAATACGCGACTTTTTACTGTTTAATTTACCTACTTTAAAGCGTTTTTTAGCTTTTTTATCGGCTGGGTTTGGCGTTGGCGATACCTTGTGTAGCGCCTCACTTAAAAATAGCTTGTTGACCTTAAAGGCTATTTTTCCTTGCTCTTCTTTTTCTATTTTAATGCTGGCTAAAACGGCTTCGCTAATATTGGCATTGCTTGCTTTGGCAATGGCACTGTTTTGATCAAATTTATAGCGAGGGGTTTTGCTAACTATATCTATGCGGTCAAAGTATTTTCTAAACTCAATAAGCTTGGTTTCTCTATAGGCACCGCGATAATGCCCAGCATCAGTGACACCGTCCACTGTATGAGCAAAGTATACAAAAGGGGTGTTAAGCTGCGATTCGGTGAGCACCATTAAGTGCTCACCGGTTTTTGGGTCTTGGTATAAATTAAAAATACCTGAAAATTCGGTTTGTCCTTCGACCATTTCGCTTAGGGTTTGTGGTTTTTTGTCTTCTTTTTTATCGCTAGCCAATGCGTGGCCGCTAAGCGCTACACCAAGTGTTAGCGCAAGGGTTGTTAATTTCATTGTAATAATCTTTTTCGCTGTTATTTATTTAGTGTGACTGTACGTAAATTAAAATTTGTTCGCACATCTTCTCGATGAAATAATAGCCTAAAGCTGTAATTTGTTGATTTTAAATAGTAAAAGTTTGTAACAAAATATAATAAATGCGATGAATAGCAGGTGTTTGTTAACGGGTACACAGCTATATTTAGTTCTCAATTTGATTTGTAACAGTTGCTTACAAATGTCAGGTTAATGTTTTATTGCGCTCTGTTATTATAGTGTTAGTAGAAATATGAGGTAATTAGGATATGCAATCAAATTCACTGAGATGGGTGTTCCCATTTGTAGCATTAGCCATTGGTGTAGTGGGCTTTATGGGAATAAACGCTATTGCACAAGAAGATCAAAGTAAAACAGCAGTAGATACACGCCCCACCGTGCAAGTTGAGCCTGTAGAAGCTAATAATCATCAAGTAATAATAAACAGCTATGGCGAAATAAAACCATTAGAAAATACGCAGTTGGCGGCGCAGGTGTCGGGCGAAGTAATTAGCTGGCACCCTAACTTTGTAGCGGGTGGCGTGGTTTCTCGTGGCGATACACTTATTAGCATTGAAAAAGACAACTACGAAGCAGCCGTATTGGTAGCCGAAGCCGATTTAGCGCGTGCCAAAGCGGCCTTAATTGAAGAGCAAGCGCAGGCAAAAGTAGCCGAAGACGAAGCAAAGCGTTTTCCGAGTAAGGCACGTACCGACTTGTTTTTACGTAAACCGCAGGTGCTAAGCGCCCAAGCAGCGGTTAAATCGGCGCAAGCCGCATTAAAAAGAGCGCAACGCGATTTAGAAAACTGCGATATAAAAGCACCTTACGATGCGCTTGTTATAAGTCGTAATGTGGGGGTAGGCCAGTTTGTGGCTATGGGCGCACAAGTGGCCGATTTAAATAATATAGAAACAGCAGAGGTTATTATTCCTATTGCTGGTTTTGATAGCGTATTTTTACCGGAGCGAATTAAGGGCATTAAGGCCACTATTATTCAAAAAGGCTTAAACAGTTTTACACGTGAAGGCGTGATTGACCGCGACCTAGGTATTGTAGATAACGCGACGCGCATGAGCAGCTTAGTGGTACGTATTGAAGACCCATACGGCTTAAAAACACAGCAACCGGCTATTAAATTTGGCAGCTACGTGCAGGTTAATTTTGCAGGCGCCATGCTTAATAATATTTACCGTTTGCCGCAATCATTAGTTAATAACCAAACGGTGTGGATAGTTAACGAAAACCAAGAACTTGAACCGCGCAAAGTAACCGTAGTAAGAGAAGAAGGCGAGTACTTTTATATTAGCAGCGGACTTAACGCCGATGATAAATTGGTTACCACGTTACCTGAGTACCCACAAAAAGGCATGCAGGTTAAAGTGGCTGGCATGGGCGAGCCAAGTAACGCTAATACAAACACCGAAAGTAGCGCTGATGCGCAACAGTTGTAAGGTGTAAATTAATGAGCGAATCAATTGAAAAAAAACAAACAGGGTTAATAGCTTATTTTGCTAAAAACTCAGTTGCAGCCAACCTAATGATGGTTTTTATCATCATCATGGGGATTATTAGCTACTTAACCATTCAGCGCCAAATGTTTCCTAATGTAGAAATTAACTACATTAATGTTGAGGCAAATTACCCCGGTGCCTCACCACAAGAAATTGAAGAAAGCATTCTTATAAAAATTGAAGAATCACTAAAGGATGTGACCGAAATTAAAAAGGGCGTGTACCGCGCCTTTAGAAATGGCGGTAGAGCAAGCCTTGAAATTAACACTGATGCAGAGCTTACCGATGTACTTGATAAGGTAAAGCTGCGTGTTGATGGTATTGCAACCTTTCCTGCGGGTATGGAACCGGTCACCATAAGTCAGATTGAGTTTAGGCAAGATGTTATAGGGATGACCTTAGTTGCTGATTTGCCGCTGACAGAACTCAAACCAATTGCCAATCAAATTGAAGATGAGCTATTACAGCTATCAAACGTGTCGTTGGTAGAAAACGATGTGCCGCTTGATGAAATTGCCATTGAAATCGACCCAGACACTTTGCGCCAATACAACTTAACCCTAAGCGATGTAATGACCGCTGTGCGTAATTACTCTGCTAATTTTTCGGCGGGACAACTAACAACAGATGCAGGGATTATTTCTGTTCGGGTTGAAAACCAGTATTACTCTGGTGATGAGTTTAGACAAATTCCGGTAAAAATAGGCGAATACGGCGCTAAAGTATTGTTGCAAGACATTGCTGTTATTAAAGACCAATTTACCGAAGGCGAGCGCTACTTTAAATTTAATGGCGAAAACGCAGTGTATATGTCGGTAAAGGCAACGCAAGATCAAAACATGATCCCCGTTGCCGATTCGGTTAAAGCATTTATTGAACAAAAAAATACCCAGCTGCCACCGGGCGTTAGGTTAGAGCCATTAATGGACATGACGTACTACCTAAATGCGCGCCTTGATATGATGAAAGCTAACTTGTTTCAAGGAGCAATATTAGTCGCTATTATGCTTTCATTATTCTTGCGCTTTAAATTAGCGCTTTGGGTAATGATTGGCTTACCAGTGTGCTTTTTAGGCGCCATGATGCTAATGCCTTTATTTGGTATAAGCATTAATATTATTTCGTTGTTTGCTTTTATTATGGTGCTCGGGATAGTGGTAGATGACGCCATAGTAATAGGTGAGGCCGCCTATACTGAGGTTGAAAAAAGCGGAGGCGGAGTTGAAAACGTCGTCCGTGGTGCTAACCGTGTAGCAACTCCTGCTACATTTGGTGTACTAACAACCATTGCAGTGTTTGCCCCGTTTACACTTTCAAGCGGGCCAGAAAGCGCCTTCTTTTACGGTATTGCTGTAGTAGTTATGCTGTGTTTAGTATTTAGCTTAGTTGAATCAAAACTTATTTTACCGGCGCACATTGCCCACACGCACTTTTCACCTATTAAAAAAGGGGGCTGGCGCGATAGGTTTAATACCCGCTTTTTTGGTTTTGTAAATGGCCCTTATAAGCGTTTTATATCGCGTTGTGTAGATTGGCGTTGGACAGTATTGTTTGGCTTTATTGCTATGTTTTTTATAAGCATTGCGCTGATCACATCAAATAAAGTACGCACTGTACCCACTCCTAAAGTGCCGCATGATTTTCCGCAAATTCAAATAGAAATGAATGACAATGTGTCTGATTTACAAACTATTGCAGCTATTCGTGAAGTAGAAGCCATGGTGTTAAGAGTTGATGAAGAAACAGAGCGTGAATTTGGCCAAAAAATAATTCGTGATGTACTGGTATTTAACCAAGGCAGAACGGAGTCTCAGTTACTTGCGCCGTTGGTTGATGAAGATTTACGCCCTTATAACGCGTTTGAACTTTCGCGCCGCTGGCGAGAAGCTATGCCAACCATTGCCGGTATTAAATCACTCACTATTGAAGATGATGTTGGCGGCGGTGGCGGCACCGGCGAAGGCGAATTTGGTTATTTACTGTTTGGCTCTGATATAGAAACGCTTAATGCGGCAGGCCGTCGTTTTATTCAGCTATTGCAGCAACAAAAAGGCTTGTTTGATATAAGCTCAACCATTGACCCTGCTAGCAAAGAAGTGCAAATGAGCTTAAAACCTGTAGCTTACGATTTAGGGCTCGACCTTGCTAACATTGCAAACCAAGTAGGCGCTAGTTTTTATGGTGGCGAAGCGCAGCGTGTAATACGTAACGGCGAAGAAGTAAGAGTAATGGTACGTTACCCTAAACTGACTCGCGAAGCGTTTTCATCGCTAAAACACACAGTAGTTACTACACCGCAAGGGCGTGAAGTACTTTTAGGTGATGTGGTTGAATTAACCGAAACGCCGGGTATTAGCTATATTCGCCGTGAGGGCGGTTATCGTACTGTTTATGTGTACGGCAGTATTGATGAAGAAGTTATAGAGCCAGGCGAAGTGGTTTCGCAAGTAAAAGAAAACTTACTGCCACAACTTAAAGAAGAATACCCAAGTGTTAAATCAGAGCTAGGTGGCGCAATAGAAGAGCAACAGGCGCAAGCTAATGAGCAGCTGCTGTTTTTTGTAGGCGGCATGATTTTAGTTTATATATTGCTTGCTGTACCACTTAAAAGTTATGCCCAGCCGCTTATTGTTATGTCGGTTATTCCGTTTAGTTTAACGGGGGCTATTTGGGGGCACTTTTGGTTTGATTTAGACATTAGCTTAATGTCGGGCTTTGGTTTAATAGCCGCGGCTGGCGTTGTAATAAACGACTCGCTGGTAATGACCGACTACGTAAACCAAGTACGCCGAGAGGGTGTAAGCGTTAAAAACGCGGTAATAGAAGCCGGTTGTGCACGCTTTAGGGCAATATTATTAACCTCTATTACAACCTTTGCAGGGGTTCTGCCCATAATGTTTGAAACCAGTTTACAAGCTAAATTTGTAATCCCTATGGCAGTAGCGCTAGGCTTTGCGGTAATGTTTGCAACACTAATCACCCTTATATTGGTGCCGTGCTTGTACATTATTTTAGGCGATATTGGCGGCGTGTTTAAAATGGCTTTTCGAAAAGTATTTAGGCGAAAAGCCCCTATAAACCAAACCTCTTAAACTATTAAAAGCCAACTTTAACAAGTTGGCTTTTTAGTTATTTAGGATTATATAAAAATCTCGGTTACATTCTTTTGTTTGAATAAGCTTTGCGCACGTTTTATAATCACTTTTTTCTGTTGGCAAATTAGTCGAAAGGCTAAGACGCAAAGTTTCCGGTCTAAGGTGTAAACTACGATAGCGGGGCTGCTGCATAATTTTTATACGGTATTGCTTGCCCTCAGTGTCGTTTTTGTGTATCCATATGATATGGATAAAATTTTGTGACTCTTAAGGTGTTACTGTGTTTATGCATACGTCGTTGGCCTGTGGAAAATGGTCAACTATAGGTTGTTTAAACCATCATACTCAATTATTCATTGGGGATGTGGTTAGTGTAACCTTTTCAGACATGCAAGGAGTGCTTGTTGATTTATCGTTTGATTATAAAATTACCTCTTTAGAACAAGGTGAGCCTCATGCTTGGCCACGCTTAGTTGCTGAGTATATAAACGTGCATGTGCCCCTGGTAAGTGCAGGTAGAATGACCAAGCAAGGGTTGGTTGTTGGCTATCGAGATAACGAAATATTTGCCCTAGAAAGTAGTGGTATTAACAAGGCAAAGGTTGATTTTCATTGCATTGCAAAGTGCGATACCCCCGCTAAGTGTACCAACCAAGCATATGATTTTGTATACCCTAATGGGGGCGAACAATACAATGCGGGGACTCGCGTACTGCAGCCTAAAACAGGTTATATATACCAATGTAAGGCATGGCCATTTAGCCAATTTTGCAGAACCAATAATGATAAAGACCCAAGCTTTGAACCTGGTATCGGAAAAAGCTGGGCAATGGCCTGGACTAAGGTCTCTTAGCGCTTTTAAAATAAAAACCATCTTCCCATGGGTGTAATGACAAGAATAAAATTGCAGTAATTTTAAAATTTGGACTTATACCTCAAGCCCACTCTCTATGAGTGGGCTTTTTTATTTTTATGATAAACTGCCTGCATTGTTATTTTTTATACGGTTTTGTTGTGTCTTTAAGTGAATTTTCTTCTCAATCATTAGCGCGTTTTCCTGTTGCTAAAAAGCAACCTCATCAATTAACTATGCACAATAAAACGCGCACCGATAACTACTACTGGATGCGCGATGATGAGCGCGAAAACCCAGAAATACTCGCCCATTTAGCGGCCGAAAATACATACTGCGATGAGCAACTAGCCGCAATAAAACCACTTCAAAGCAGTATTTTTGAAGAACTAAAAGGGCGCATCGTAAAAGATGACAACACGGTGCCGGTTAAAGATGGCAAGTACTGGTATCACTCAGAGGTACGTGGTGACGATGAGTATTCGCGTCATTACAGAAGCACAAGTATTAACACCGATAACAAGCAGTTACTACTTGATGTAAATGCTTTAGCTCAAAACCATGAATTTTACGAACTAGGTGAAGTCGCGCTAAGCCCATGCGAGCAATTAATGGCGTACAGCGAAGACACCGAAGGGCGCAGAATTTACAGCGTACATTTTAAAAACCTGCAAACAGGTGAAATGCTCAGCGATGTTTTAGAAAACACTGAAGGGCAAATTGTTTGGGCTAACGACAATAAAACCGTATTTTACGTTAAAAAAGACTTACAAACGTTACTGGGTTTTCAGGTGTTTAGGCATGAACTAGGCACAGCGCAAAGCCAAGATGTTATGGTGTACGAAGAGCACGATAAAAGCTTTTTTATGGGCTTGGGTAAAAGCCGTGACGAGAGCCTTATTATTATAGATTTGGCCACCACCGAAACAAACGATACCTGGGTGCTTGATGCCAATAACCCGCAAGGAGAATTTAACGCATTACTACCGCGCGAAGAAGGGCATGAGTTTGATATAGATAAACACGGTGATACTTTTTACATAGTAACCAACTGGCAAGCTAAAAACTTCAGACTGATGACGGCAACAAGCGAAACGATTGCAGATAAAACGCAGTGGCAAGAGCACACTGCGCACCGTGAGCATGTGTTGCTTGAAGGCGTAGAGATATTTGACGACTTTTTAGTATTAACTGAGCGCGAGCAAGGTCAAGCTCGCTTTGTTGTTATTAACCATGCTCAAGAGCGCATGGCGCTTGAATTTAGCGACCCATGTTACTATGCCGCTGTGGCGATGAACCCCGAGCCACAGGCACGCTCGGTACGTATTTATTATTCAAGCCTAACCACGCCTGGAACGTTGTACGATGTTGATTTAGCCACGGGCAAAAAAACATTGTTAAAACAGCAGCAAGTACTGGGCGGGTTTGATAGTGCACTTTATGCCTCTGAGCGCTTATTCGTGACAGCACGCGATGGCGTGCAAGTACCTGTTTCGTTAGTTTATAGAAAAGACACCTTTACCAAAGATGGCACTAACCCGCTGTTTCAATATGGCTATGGTGCATATGGTTACACGATAGATCCGAGCTTTTCGAGTACCTCATTGAGTTTGCTAGACCGCGGTTTTGTGTATGCGATTGCACATGTTAGAGGCTCAGAAATGCTAGGACGCCATTGGTACGAGCAAGGTAAAAAAGAGCATAAACAAAATAGCTTTAGCGACTTTATTGATATTACAAAGGCTCTTGTAGAGCAAGGCTACGGTGATAAAAACAAAGTATTTGCCTCTGGCGGCAGTGCAGGTGGTTTGTTAATGGGCACTGTATTAAACCAAGCGCCAGAGCTTTACTTAGGTGTAGGGTGTCATGTGCCATTTTTAGATGTGTTAACCACCATGCTAGATGAAAGTATTCCACTTACCACTAACGAGTATGATGAATGGGGCAACCCAAACGATGAACACTTTTATGATGTAATAGCCGCGTACTCACCGTACGATAATATTAGCGCCCAAGATTACCCGCACATTTTAGTCACCACAGGCTTGCACGACTCTCAAGTACAGTATTGGGAGCCTATGAAGTGGGTAGCAAAAATGCGAGAACTCAAAACCGATAACAATATACTGGTATTCAAAACCGACATGGATGCAGGGCATGGCGGCGCATCTGGGCGTTTTAAAAGCCTTGAAGAAAAAGCCCTCGAAATGGCCTTTTTTATTGCGCTTATAAATTAACTGCAAAATACGCAAAATGTATTAAGCTTTAATGAAGCACTGATATATAAAAGGTTATTTATGTTTGGAGCACATGGAGAGTTTTATATTTGCTCTCAGCCACCCACCATGTATTTAAAGCTAATGGGTAGTTTTAATAATGAAGGAATTACTTTACTAACTAATGGCGTGGTGAACGAACTAAGTATGCACCCCAAAGGCGCGGTAAAGTGTGTTGTGGTTAATTTAGAAGAATTTGAGTTAATAACTGTAGATAGCATGGACTCGTTAGAGGCGTACTTTGCCAGCGTAAAAGAGCGTGGCTACGAACGCGTAGATTACTTATATGCAAACATTATTGCTAAAAATATGTTCGAGAAGGTCTGGAACAACAGCGATATTGAAGTTAACTTTTATAAAGACTCAGAAAGTTACCTACAACAACACCCAGACGATGAATACATTAAAACCTACTGGTAAATAGTCATTACAAGCCCCTATGCTACGGGGCTTATAATGCTCTCTAGGCAGTTTTTGTACCTTCTTGATAAATTTAACGAGATATTGTTTTTAAGCTTCACTTTATAGTCGCCGCTGTCTGTTGGCATAAGCTCTTTTATGGCATGTTTTCTAACTAGCGTGGAGCGGTGAATACGTATAAAACCTTCAGGCCCTAGCTGTTGCTCAATGTTTTTCATGGTTTCACGGTGTAAAACGGGGGCGCTGTTACCATTAAAGTGTAGCTCTACATAATTACCCGCACCGTTTATCCATACAATATCGTTAATATCTATTAAACGTACCTTTCCTACATCTTTAACAACAATATGTGCAGCAATGGGTTGCTCGTTTTCAGATGCGGCTTTAAACAAGCGCTCGGCTTGTGTGGCTAATGGGCATAAATGAATAAGCTTATCGAAGCATTTTTCAAGCCTTGAAGCGGTTGCATCGACGGTTAAAAAATCGACTGCGCCGACTTCAAACGCAAAATTAGCAAATTCAGCCGACCTAGCAATCACCACCACTTTCATTGTTTTAGCCAATTCAGTTAGGTGCACTATTTGAGTAGGATCATTTAAATTAGATAATTCGTAAAAAAGCACATTAAAACGAGAGGTATCTATTTGATCTAAACGCTGCTCGGGCAGTTGCGTTTGCGAATCAAAGTGACGGTGAGCTTGCACCTGCTGAGTTAAGAATGTTGCAAATTTGCTCGTGCTAACTCTAATGAGTGCATGAAAGTAAGTAATCATAAAAAAATCCATCTCTAGAGTGTGTAGTTATAAAGACCGTGTATTTAATAAAAAATGTTAAAAAAAATTTAATCTAATTTATAACAACCTGGGATAAGTACCTTCATCCCATATATCCTGCTGTTTGTACCTGACTAAATGCCTATTAAATAATGCGCATAGTGTCTTAAAATTATTCCACTTAATGTTGAAATGTTTGTAACCAACCAGTTACAAAAATAACATTTCAGGGACATTATAGTATGAAAAAAATAAATAACTTAGATAGTCGTACATTTAAAAAATCTTCATTGTCTTTAGCACTTAGTGCGACAGTGCTTGCTGGCTTTTCTTTTCAAGGTATAGCCGCAGAAGAAGACGAACTAGAAAAAATAGAACGCGTGCAAGTAACGGGTTCTCGTATTCGTTCAGCCGAGGCGATGTCATCTGCACCTATACAGGTTGTAAGTGGCGAGGCAATTGATGCATCGGGTTCTTTAAACATTCAAAACCTACTGCTAGAAAACCCAGCATTTGGTTCTCCAGCTATTAGCCGTACTAACTCTAACTTTTCAACTGCAAGCGCGGGTGTAGCTACTGTTGATTTGCGTAACTTAGGTTCAAACCGTACTTTAGTACTTGTGAATGGGCGCCGTTATGTATCGGGTGTACCTGGTAGCTCGGCAGTTGATTTAAATACCATTCCTAGTCAATTTATTGAGCGCGTGGAAATTATGACCGGTGGCGCATCATCAGTATATGGCTCTGATGCGGTTGCAGGTGTAGTTAACTTTGTACTAAAAGATGACTTTGAAGGCGTAGAGTTTGAAGGCCAATACGGCGAATCAAGCGAAGGCGATGATGAATCGCGCCAGTTTTCTTTTACCTCGGGTTTAACTACGGGTGATGGCAAAGGTCAAGCCATGTTCCACTTAGGCTACTCAGACCAAGGAGCCGTGTTTTCACGCGATCGTGAGCGCTCTGCAGTAGACCAATTTTCAGGTATTTATTTTGAAGACGATCCGGCGGCAAATCCGGGCTCTATTTTTGAAGCCGTTAACCCGTTTTTCTCATCATTTCCGCCACAAGGGCGTTTTGATGCAGGCGATACACGCTTTACTTACGATCCAAACAACAACTTACAAGACTCGTTTAGCACCAATGGCGGTGATGGTATAGATGCCAACGGCTTTAATCGAAGCGGCGTACGTACCATTGCTATACCAACAGAGCGCTACTTATTTGCCTCAAATGGTAGTTACGAGCTAACAGATAAACACAGCTTCTTTTTTGAAGGGACGTACGCATCTAGTACCACTATTTCAGAGTTAGAGCCTTTTCCGTTTGCCTCAGATGACATTTATGCCAATGGCCGCGTGCCAATTGAGTTTGACGTAAATGGTGAAATGCTCAGAAATGCCTTTGTGCCAGATGATATTTACAATGCAGCAACAGACACCGACGGTGATGGTGCTAGAGATATCTTTTTTGCAAAACGTTTAAGTGATGTAGGTAACCGTGGTGCCCGTGCAGAGCGTGATACATTCCGCTTAGCTGTGGGCTTTCAGGGTGAGATTAACGACAGCTGGTTTTACGATACCTACTATGTGTACGGTAAAACGAAAGAGTCGCAAGTATCAGGTGGCTTAGTAAATGTACAAAGCTTTCGCCAAGGTTTAGAGGCGGTAATTGATAGCCAAGATTTAGATGCGGATGGCATTACCGATGAAGCGATTTGTATTGATGCAACAGCACGTGGCTTTAATTGTGCGCCAGTAAACATTTACGGATTTAATTCACTATCGCAAGGTGCAATTGATTTTGTTAGTGCGCCAAGTACGCTTTCTACGTCGGTGGAGCAAGAAATTATTGGCGGTAATGTCTCAGGTGATTTATTTGAGCTGCCTGCGGGTATGGTAGGTATTGCGGCTGGTTTTGAATACCGCGAAGAGTTTTCTCGCAGTGAATTTGATGCCCTACAGCAAGCAGGCTTAAATGCCGGTAATGCAATTCCTGCAACCGAAGGTTCTTTTGATGTAACTGAATACTATGTTGAGGCTAACATTCCAGTGCTGGATGCGGTAACAATGAACGCCGCAGTCCGTTTATCTGACTACTCAACAGTAGGTAATACAGAAAGCTGGAACGTAGGTGTTGATTGGGAAGTGATGGATAGCTTGCGCCTTCGTGCTACCCGCGCCCGCTCTACACGTGCGCCTAATATTGATGAGTTATTTTCACCGCCTTCGCAAACCTTCCCAAGTGGTTTAAACGATCCATGTATAGGTGTTACAAACAGTGGCGGTGGCGCTGTAGGTGATGCGTGTCGTGCCGATGCAGGTGTTGCAAATAATATTGCATCAAACGGTGAGTTTACCCTTAACCAGTCTGATTTACAGGGTATTAGTGGTTTTAACCGTGGTAACCCAGACTTAAAAGAAGAAGTGGGCGACTCTGTGACTGTGGGTGTGGTATTTACCCCAGAGGAGCTAATTTCGGGCCTTGACGTTACCCTTGATTACTTTGATATAGAAATCACAGATGCGATTGTATCTACACCGCGCCAATTTATTTTAGACCAATGTTATGGCGGTGGTGACGATAGCTTCTGTAGCTTTATAACTCGTCGTAGCGGCCCTTCTGGTAATAATAGCGCAGGGTCACTTGAGTTTATTGACAGTGGTGTATCAAATAGTGGTGGTTTAGGAACTGAAGGTGTTGATTTAACACTAACTTACTCTGCCGATATTGGCCCAGGCGCATTTAGAACTCGCCTTGCATACACTTACTTGATTGACGGTTACACTATTCCGTTACCGGGTGCGGATAAAGATGAGTTTGCAGGTGAAATTGGCGCATCTGAGCACAAAGCTAACTGGAACTTAGGCTATAAGCTTGATGACTTTGATTTTAACTGGAGCATGACCTACATAGGGGCTGCTGACTTTGATGATCAATTCTTAAGTGGCTTTGGTATACCTGCTGGCGGCGTGGGTATTGGCTCAGTAACCTACCACGATGTACAAGCAAGCTATCATATAAGTGACGCGGTAGAGCTATACGCCGGCGCTAATAACCTATTTGATAAAGAGCCTCCGCGTATACTTTCAGGTGTAAGTGGCTCAAGCACAGGTACTGAAACCGACGCAGGTACGTATGACCCAATCGGACAAACCTTCTATATTGGTTTTAGAAGTAAATTTTAAGCAGTTAATACTGCACAATTGTAGTTTTTCCAGCTTCACTTAATTAAGGAGCTGGTATTAACAAAAGCCCCAGCCGTTGCTGGGGCTTTTTAATGCAAGCGCGAAAAGGGTGGGCTAGTTTGCTTTAAAATTATTTATGCTCCGCTTAAACCAAAAACAACGCCACTGGTAACAGTGGCGTTGTTTAGTCAATAGGGGGCGCTAATATAGTATCCGAATCGCAAAGAAATTTACGATTCTCCCTATTTGTAGCCCTCCCCTTTTGAGGGCTTATTTTTTAGCTTAGTCTAAGTACGCTTTTAACATCCATACTAGTTTTTCTTGCTCTGAAATATAATCACCCATTAATGACGCTGTACCTTCATCATCTGCATCACCTGCTTGAGTTAGTATTTCACGTTGCATTTTAATTAGAGTGCTGTAGCCAGCTAATAGGTTTTCTACGGCTGCGGTACCATCGCTAATGTTTTTAGCTTCTTTAATTTCACTTACTTCTAAGTAATCAGAAAACGCATGTAGCGGCGCGCCATCTAACGTTAAAATACGTTCAGCAATTTCATCTACTTTTTCAAGCAGAAGATTGTAAATCTCTTCAAATTTAATGTGTAATTCAAAAAAGTTACGGCCTTTAATATTCCAATGAAAACCGCGCGCATTCATATATTGAATTTGGTAGCTGCTCAATAATGTATTGAGTGACTTAACAATGTCTTCGCTTTTTACGCTGTTTAAACCAATTGCATTTACCTGTGACATACCTTGCTCCTTGATGAACCGTTTATTTATGAACTGATGATCATTATTGCTCAGTGCTATTAATTAGTAAAATTGTTTAAACCAGTCAATGCAATAGGTTTTAACTATTAATAACGTGCAGCGCAATAAATCACTCATACAATATAGATGGGTTGAATTTATTAAAATTCTACCCCTTAACAATAAAATAAAGACAAAACATGGATAAATTATGATCTAAAACAAGTTTTCTACAAGGTTGAATATTGGCTATTTGATGTATTGATCTAAATCAGTAAATGCTTATGGCTGTAGCGCATAATTCACTCAAGCAAAATAAATATCTTAAATTTATTGGAGAGCGATTATGGATGCAAAAACAGTAAAACAAAATAAAGCAGAGTTAATAGTGGTAGGTATAGCCGTTATAGCATTTGTATTGGGGCTGGTGGCGCATTTAGCAGGCGCAAGTTTTGCCAATGCCGACACGTTTGGCTACATTGCCGCACCCATGCCACTTATTTTGGGGGTGATATTTTTAATCAGTTATAAAATAGCAGAGGCGGGCGAAGGCTAGGCTGCTTCGTTAAGGCACTTAATAATGTATTCAAGCACTTGGCGAGAGTAAATCATACTGGTATGGCTTAAATGAAATACTTTATGCTCAGCCATGCCTTTAAGCTTGGTTTCGTCTAGTAAAACGGTGCCATCGGACTGACTGCCTTTGACAATTAACGGCATTAACCCAATGGGCAAATCGCCAGCAATACTGTAAAGCTTGGCCTTAAACGGCCAGTTACCATTTTTAGTGAGTAAAAACTCGACGCTGTTTTTTAAAAAGGTTTCAAACCCTTTTTGCTTCATCTTTTGCGCTATGTGGCTGCCTTGATGGGGTGTGCCAAGCGTAATCACTTTAGTGACATGGTGACTCGCTGGCGTGCCTGCCTCTAAGTAGGCGCGGGCAATTAATCCGCCCATAGAGTGACATACTAATGCAGAGGGCTCATCACCAATAAACTCATCAATTTGTTTAAATATGGTGCTTAAGTTAGGGTCGAGCGTATTGTAAGTGAGATTCAGTACTTTAACTCCAGACTGTTCAAGACGAGAGCAGAGCGGGCGCATAACAAAGCCCGACATATAAAGGCCGTGTAATACAATAACGTGGTTTATTTTCATACGCCCTTACCTACAATTTACATTAACTGTTGCGGTTTTATTTCGATATTAGCCGTATCAGAACTGACCCACACTTCACCATCTTGAACGGTAATGGTAAGTTTTATATTGCGGTCGGCTAAATCTGCAAGTGCCTGAGTAGCGGCGTAATCAAGGCTAAAAATACTTAAGTTTTTAAAATCGTACAATTTAGGTTGATGTTTTTGCCACCAAATAGCTTGGTTGTTTTCGCCATAGGTATAAAGCACCACTTTTTTAGCTTTATTGCAGGCTTTTTTAAGACGCTTTTCATCTGGCAGGCCCAGCTCAATCCACAGCTCTATCTCTTCACTGTAGTTTACATGCCAAAGCTCAGGTTCATCGTCGGCACTTAAGCCTTTGGTAAACTCTAAGCCATCACAACTATTTAGCGCATAGGCTAATAAGCGAATCATCAAGCGTTGCTCGGTTTCAGAGGGATGCTGTGCCAACGTTAAATTAAAATCTTGGTACACGTGGCGGTCCATATCGCTTAACGATAATTGCGCTTTAATAATGGTAGATTTAAGAGCCATAATATCTAATCTAAAAAAATTTGCGCCAGTATAGCGCAATTAAATGAATTGCCAGTTAAAATAGCGTCAAATTATATGTTAGGAGTTAAAAATGGCTATCCAGTGGTTCCCTGGGCACATGAATAAAGCCCGTAATGAGATTAAAGAAATAATGCCGCAAATGGATGTGATCATTGAAGTGCTTGATGCACGCATTCCTTACAGTAGTGAAAACCCTATGGTAACTACGCTTCGTGAAGGCAAGCCGGTCATCAAAATTTTAAATAAGGCGGATTTAGCCGACCCTAAAATGACCCAAGCGTGGAAAGACTATTTTGAGCAAGAAAGTGGCGTTAAAGCCATCGCGTTTGGCCATGATAAAGCCGCTGAGGTGCACCGCATTAATGAGCTTTGTAAAAAATTAGTGCCACATAAAGTGGGCGCCGATAAGCAAATTAAAGCCATGATCATGGGTATTCCAAATGTGGGCAAATCAACGTTAATTAACGTATTAGCTGGGCGCATAGTTGCAAAAACGGGTAACGAGCCTGCGGTAACAAAAGCGCAGCAACGTATTAAGCTTGAAGACGGCATTATGCTTTACGACACGCCAGGTATGCTGTGGCCTAAAGTAGAAAACGAGAACTCGGGTTATCGTTTAGGTGCCACCGGTGCAATACGTGATACAGCGCTTGAATACGAAGATGTGGCAAGTTATACCGCAGAGTATTTATTAAAAGCCTACCCAGAGCTTTTAAAAGCACGCTATAAAATAGATGAATTGCCAGAAAGTGACTGGGAGTTTGTAGAAATGGCCGGTAAAAAGCGTGGTTGTATTCGTGGCGGTAACCAAATAGACACCTATAAAATGTCTGAAATACTGATTAACGAATTACGTGATGGGATTATCGGCCGTATTACCATGGAAACCCCAGCCATGCGTGAAGAAGAAGAAATTATGGTAGCTGGCTTACGCGCCGCTGCAGAGGCCAAAAAAGCCGCTAAAGAAGAAGAGAAAAAACAGCGCCGTGCACGTGCACGTAAAAACCGCCGTTAATATGTGAGTTTATGTGAGTATATTACTTACTAAATTACAGACATAAAAAAAGCCCGTAAGGGCTTTTTTAGTTTCATATCTACCGTCACCGATATGAGCAATGTAGCAAGTAAAATAGTAGGGCGGTTACTTATCATCAACATCAAGGGGCGTTGCGGTTCATAACAAGTAACCATAGCTGTTTACGTGCGCCACACGTTGTTTCAGGGTCGAGAAACAAATTAGTTCATTCCGTCACAAGTGGGTATGCATTCCCGTCTTGTTGATATTGATTATCAGTTAGATCTAATAAACTGTCAACACCTAAATGCAAATAATTCTTATTTTATTGAGTGCGTTTTTTAGTCATCGCATAGGTGTACTTCACTACCCTTCTTATTAATTTTTGTTTATGTCTATTTTGTTCATGGTTTTTATGAACAAAATGTACTTTACCGTCATCAATGCACCTTTCCCTCAAAATATTTCGTTAATTTCACGTTAACAATAAGCTGCGCTTTAGATAGCAGTTTGTCGTCGCTTATCTACCTGACAATAAAGATACAAACACAGCGTGGAGAAAATAATGAAAGCAAGTAACACACAGCTCGCTTTAGCAATTACAGCAGCGTTGGCTAGCACATCAGCTTTAGCCGATAACGATACTCAAAAACTACAAGCACAATTAGATGCATTGCAAAAAGAAGTTAACTCTTTAAAAACATCAAGTGGCTTTAATTTGGAGTTTGGAGGACGAGTACAGCTTGATTACAACTATTTTGAAGGTGCCTATAACGCAGGCAATGATGGCTCAGGTGGAAGCGACTTCTTCCCTCGTCGTATTCGTACCTACGTAGAGAGCGAGCATGGAAACTGGGATCACAAATTACTTTTAGAATTTGGCGAAGGGGATGCCGAAATTGTACTTGCCCGCGTGCGTTACGCCTTTGAAAACGGTCTTAAAATTAAAGCGGGTAAAATCCGTGAAGACATGTCGCTAAACGCACTTACTAGCTCAAAGCACATTAATACTATTGAGCGTAGTACGCTTGCTAATACTTTCTCGCCTTTTTTCCGTTGGGGCGTATCTGCTTATCAATACTTTAAAGACTCAGGCTTTCGATATGCCGTTGGGGTTTATAAAAATGATGCCTTTGGTGCAACGGGTAACGATGAAAACGACCGTCTAACGCTTGCTATTACAGGGCGTGCTACGTGGTCAAGTGCAGCACCTGGTGACGTGATTCATTTAGGTGCATGGCATTCATACCGTGATATGGGTGGCAATGAACTAGGCGAGCGTTTTGCGCGTGGTGAAGTGCGCGAAACTAATGTACGCCTTGTTAATTATGCTACAGGCGGCACAGCGGTAGCACTGGATAGCTTATTGCAGTCTGGGCTTGAATTTGCTTTTCAGGCTGACTCTTTAACATTAGAGGCAGAATACGCAAGCCGTGCTTTAGATGCGCTCAATAGCAGCGATGATCTAGATGGCGAGCGCTTTGACGGCTTTCATATCTCAGCAAGTTACTTTTTAGGGGTTGAGCAACGACAGTATAAAGCTGGCTCTGCACTATTTGTACAACCTAAAAATATTAAAAATGCATGGGAGTTAGTTGCTCGAGTTTCGCAAATGGATGCAACGAGTAAAAACCAAGGTAGCGAAGTAACTACCTACACACTTGGTACAAGCTATTACGTTAGTAGTGACATTAAATTTATGGGCAATCTTATCTATAGCGATGTAGATGGCCCAGGTACCGCTGCGCTTGTAGGTGATGAAGACTCTGGTATGGGATTTAGTGCACGTATGCAGTATTTATTTTAAGGGGACACACAATGAAATTATTTAAGTCAGTTAAAACAACATTATTAGCGGCATCATTAGTACTAAGCAGCCCTATGGCATTGGCCGATATTCACTTTTTAGTACCAGCAGGCCCAGGTGGCGGATGGGATACAACTGCGCGCGGTGTAGGTGAAGGTTTAGTAAAAGCAGGCATTGATAATAATGCGTCTTTTCAGAATATGTCGGGCGGCGGCGGCGGGCGCGCCATTGCCTACTTAATAGAATCAGGTACTAAAAAAGGCGATATATTAATGGTTAATTCAACGCCTATTGTATTGCGCGCCTTAACGGGGAAAATTCCCTATAGCTACCGAGATTTAACTCCCGTAGCCAATATGATTGCTGATTTTGGTGCCTTTGTTGTTCGTAACGATTCGCCCTATAAAACCTGGCAGGATGTTATTAAAGCGCTTAAAGAAGACCCAAGCTCAATTAAAGTAGCGGGTGGTTCTGCCCGTGGCAGTATGGATCACTTAGTTGCTGCACAAGCGGCTAAAGCAGGCGGGGTTGATGGCCGCAGAATTCGTTACATTCCTTACGATGGCGGTGGTAAAGCAAAAGCTGGTTTACTCTCTGGTGAAGTAAACTTACTTTCTACCGGTTTAAGCGAGGCGTTAGAAGTTGCAAATGGCGGGCAGGCGAGGGTGTTAGCAGTTACATCGCCAGAAGCTTTAGCGGATTACCCTAAAATACCTACGTTAAAGTCGATGGGTTACGATATGGAGTTTGTTAATTGGCGCGGCTTTTTTGCTGCTCCTAATTTACCTGCCGATAAACTTGCTCAATACACCGAGAAACTTCGTAAATTACAATCAACTCCTGAGTGGGAAACTGTTCGCGCACGAAATGGCTGGTTAAATCTCTTTCAAGAAAAAGATGAATTTATCCAGTCACTCGAAAAACAAGAAGCGCAGCTTAAAGTGGTAATGCAAGAGCTTGGCTTTATTCGTAAAGCGGATTAATCGAGGTTTTTATGATGAATCGCGAACTACTAGGGCCAAGTTTATTCTTGGCGCTATTTACACTCTACGCCATTGTGGCGTGGCAAATTCCACTATTACCATTTGAAGAGTACGAAACGGTTACTTCTGCTACATTACCAAAAGTATACGCAGCTTTTGGCATTGTGGTGTGCTTGCTTTCTATCGGTTCTACTTTGCTTAAGCCAAACGAAAAAGCGGCAGAAAACCAGCCTCTAGAAAAGTCGCATGTTGTACGAACTTTAGGCTTATTAGTTTTAATGGTGATTTATAGTGCAATGTTGGAGCCTGTTGGCTTTTTAATCTCGACCAGCGCCTTTTTATTAGCGGGTTTTTTTGTAATGGGTGAAAGGCGCAAGAAGATTCTATTGTTTGCCTCTATTCCTGTTGCCGTAGTGTTTTGGTTTTTGATGACTCAAGTATTAGGTATTTACTTGGTTCCGGGCGATTTATGGAGTTAAGTTATGTTTGATGGAATTATGCTTGGTTTGTCGACCGTGCTCGACTTTAATAATTTAATGTACGTGATAGCAGGCTGTTTGGTGGGTACTTTTATTGGTATGTTACCTGGGCTTGGGCCAATAACTGCTATTGCATTGATGATCCCTATTACTTACAGCATAGGTGCTGATTCAGGGATGATTTTAATGGCTGGGGTTTATTATGGCGCTATTTTTGGTGGCTCTACATCATCCATTTTAATAAATGCGCCAGGGGTGGCGGGTACGGTGGCTTCATCTTTTGATGGTTATCCGTTAGCAAAGCAAGGGCATGCTGGTAAAGCCTTGGCTATTGCCGCTTACTCCTCATTTATAGGTGGAACTATAGGCGCCATACTACTTATGGTTGCCGCACCTCTACTAGCAAAGGTGTCGTTGAGCTTTCAATCTCCTGATTATGTTGTGCTAATGTTTTTAGGTTTAACAGCTATTGCTGCATTTTCAAATAAAGGCCAATTTTTAAAAGCAATGATGATGACAGTATTTGGTTTAATGCTGGCAACGGTAGGTATAGATCCATCCTCGGGCACCGAGCGATTTACCTTTGGACAAGCCGACTTACTCGATGGTATTAGCTTTTTATTAATTGCAATGGCAACGTTTGCACTTGCTGAGGCATTAATTAATGTTGTTAAGCCAGAGAAGAAAGATGCTAAAAGTCTTAATGATTCAGATACGCCGCAAATAGGTTCAACTAAATTAACAAAAGACGAAGTTAAAGATATGGCGCCGGTTGTTGGCCGTTCGTCATTTTTAGGATTTATTGTTGGTGTTTTACCTGGCGCAGGAGCCACTATTGCAAGCTTTATGGCCTATGCCACTGAGCGAAATTTGGCACCTAAAGGCCTAAAAGAAAAATTTGGAAAAGGCTCTTTACGTGGTCTTGCCGCTCCTGAGTCTGCAAATAATGCAGCATGCACAGGCTCATTTGTACCTTTATTAACATTGGGGATTCCTGGCTCTGGCACGACGGCCATAATGCTAGGAGCATTAATAGCGTATGGTATTCAGCCAGGCCCTATGCTCATGCAAGAAAACCCAAGTGTATTTTGGTCTGTCATTGTAAGCATGTATTTTGGCAACATTGTTTTATTGATTTTAAACTTACCTCTCATTCCTTATTTTGCAAAAGTATTGGCAATGCCAAAGTCGGTATTAACCATTATGATTTTGTTCTTTAGTTTAATAGGCGTGTACTTGGTGTCGTTTAACACATTCGACTTATTTATGATGGTTGGTGTTGCCTTGGTTGCGTTAATATTACGCCTATTGGCCTTTCCAATGGCTCCTTTGTTACTTGGCTTTATTTTAGGCGATATGATTGAGCGAAACTTTCGTCGCTCAATGATGATTTCGGATGGCTCTTTAAGCTTTTTATGGGATAGGCCACTCACATTAAGTATTTTTATACTTTCTATTTTAGTGTTGTTGTTCCCATTAAAAGATTATTTGAAGCAGCGCCGTGCGGATAAAACAGCTTCTAGGTTACAGCAAGAGCAAGCTTAATAAGGACGTTAATGACAAACACCAACAAACCAAGCCCATTGCAGAGCATGGTAAAAAAACCTAAAAGATTAGAAACACGTTTAATTATTTGGGTAACTGGGCTATGTGTTTTACAAGCAATATTGTTTGGGGCGTTGGTGTATCAGCTTACGGCGCAAAGTTTACATAATCACATAGGTGATAAAGCACTCGCTGTAGCAAGTAGTGTCGCAACACGAACTGATGTAATAAATGCGTTAGAGGGAAAAGGTGATTTAACAGCATTTAATTTGCAAATAGAAAGCCTTACGGAGCTAACAAGCGCTGATTTTATAGTGGTTGGCGATATTAATGCACTGCGTATTATACATCCTGATGAGCACAAAGTTGGCAAACCTATGGTTGGAGGTGATAGTCAGGAGGCCCTTCAAGGCGAGCGCTATATATCGGTAGCTCATGGCAGCATGGGGGAGTCAATTCGCGGTAAAGTACCTGTATATAATGCTAACAATGAAATTATAGGCCTAGTGTCTGTTGGTTTTTTGGTGCAATCAATTGATCCGCTTATTTTATCTCGTAGTGCTGAAATACTTATTTGGGGGCTGATGCTTGTTGGTTTAAGTATTATTGCCGCGGTTTATATTGGTCAACGAGTACGTAATGCTATATTTGGTTTGCAACCAGATGAAATAGCAAGATTATTTTCAGAGCAGGATGCTATTTTAAATACTGTTCGTAGCGGCATTATTGCACTGGAGCCTGATGGAACCGTGCGTAAACTAAATCAACGTGCCTGTGAAATTCTTGATAAGCCTACATCTACAATCCATAAAAACCTTACTCTAGAAGACCTATTGCCTGAGCATGCTGAGTTTTTACTGCGCAATCAAAGCCGCAAAATTGTTGGGTTTGAGTTATTTGCTGCAGATAAACGAATTATTTTGTCGCGGTTTTCTTTACAAGTTCAAGGTCAGGATGATGGTATTTTGCTCAGTATGCGCCCGTCTGATGAACTGGAATATTTAAGCCAGCAGCTAACAAAAGTACAAGCATTTGCTGAGTTACTTCGTGTTCAAACACATGATTACTCGAATAAATTAAACCTAATTGGTGCTTTAGTACAAATGGGCAAAAACGAGCAAGCAATTGAACTTATAGGGCAGGAAAGTCAGGGTTCTCAAGCACAAATTCACAACTTACTTGAGCGGATTCAAGACCCCGTATTAGCTGGTTTATTGGTGGGAAAATACCACAAAGCACGAGAGCTTAATGTTGCTCTTGAGCTTAACCAAGATAGTTTGCTTGGTGTTATAGAACGTAAGGATATGCTTGAACGAGTGGTTTCTATTTTAGGCAATTTAATAGATAACGCCATTGAAGCTGCTATTAGAGCATCTGATACTCGCCCTGCTAAAGTAAGGGTAACAGTTGACGAAACCAGTCAAACTTTATTGTTTGATGTGGAAGATACAGGGTTTGGTTTAGGCTCTGATCATGAAGTCATTTTTACGCCTCAATTTAGTTCTAAGTCTGGGGCGCAACACGGTATTGGTTTGTACTTAGTAAAAACCAATTTGGACTCCTGCCGTGGTAGTTTAGAAATTGGTGAGTCGGATTTATTAGGGGCGCGGTTAAGTGTTTATATTCCAAAATAATAAGAGTAATTAAGCAATGACCTATTCTGTAATTATAATTGAAGACGAAGTTGAAGTTGCACAGCTAATTGCCCAGTACTTATTACTGCCGGGGGGCGCTGCGGGAAGTCAAATTGCAAAACAGAGTTTACGCCAAGGACAGTACCAAGTGGTTGGAATTGCAGGTAATTTAAGTACTGCAACAGCTCTGTTGCAAGCGATAGAGGCAGATCTTATTTTACTCGATATACATTTACCTGATGGTAACGGACTCGATTTATTATCAGATTTACGGCGTCGTGAAATTAAGAGCGAAGTGATGCTACTAACGGCTGCCAAAGAAGTTGAAACACTTGAAAAAGCAATGCAACTTGGTGCCTGTGACTTTTTAGTTAAACCGTTAATGTTAAATAGATTAGATCAAGCTCTTTCGCGCTTTGAGGCGCGTCAACAGTGTTTTTCTGATGCAAATGAAGTGACCCAATCAATGGTTGATGTGTTATTCGGCTCAAAAGAGAAAAAGCAGGGTGCTATTAGGCTGCCCAAAGGCGTTGACCAACTTACATTGCAAAAAATCCATGATGCATTCGTACAGCATGATTCAAGTGCATTTACTGCTCAGCAAATGGGCGATTTAGTGGGGGTAAGCCGCTCAACTGCTCGTCGCTATTTAGAGTTTTTATTAGAGTCTGAAAAGTTAAGTGCTGATCAAAGCTACGGTAGTATAGGGAGGCCAGAGCGTTGTTACAAAATAATTAAGTAACTGAGTGTCCTTCAGATTACAAGAATAAAACATAATATTTTCAATGGGTTACATAATAATCAGTGCTATTTAACCAGTGCTTGATGTAAATCTAGAAAAATTTTATTGAATTGATTGCATTTTAAGCGACTTGTATGGTGATGTTCGCTTTAAGTAATGCTATACTCCCGCCGAATAATTTATCGACTTTATTAAGAGTAAAATTAATGGCAGATTTATCGAAGTACAGAAACATTGGTATTTTCGCGCACGTTGATGCGGGTAAAACCACAACTACTGAGCGTATCCTAAAGCTTACAGGTACAATCCACAAAAGCGGTGAGACACATGATGGTGAGTCTACTACCGATTTCATGGAGCAAGAAGCTGAGCGCGGTATTACTATCCAGTCTGCGGCAGTAAGCTGTTTCTGGAAAGATCACCGTTTCAACGTTATCGATACTCCTGGACACGTTGACTTCACAGTTGAAGTTTACCGTTCACTTAAAGTATTAGATGGCGGTGTGGGTGTATTCTGTGGTTCTGGTGGTGTTGAGCCACAATCAGAAACTAACTGGCGCTACGCGAACGAATCAGGTGTTGCACGTATTATTTTCGTAAATAAATTAGACCGTATGGGTGCTGATTTTTACCGTGTAACTGAGCAAGTACAAAAAGTACTTGGTGCTGTTCCATTAGTTATGACTTTACCAATTGGTATTGAAGACGAATTCGTAGGTGTTGTAGACGTTTTAAACAAACAAGCATATGTTTGGGATGAGACCGGTCTTCCTGAGAACTACTCAATTGTTGACGTTCCTGCGGACATGGTAGAAAAAACTGATGAATACCATGAGTTCCTAGTTGAAACTGCTGTAGAGCAAGACGATGACCTAATGGAAGCGTACATGGAAGGTGAAATGCCTTCAGTTGAAGATATCAAGCGTTGTATCCGTAAAGGTACTCGTGACCTTGCGTTCTTCCCTACATACTGTGGTTCTGCATTCAAAAACAAAGGTATGCAATTAATCCTTGATGCTGTTGTTGATTACTTACCAGCTCCTACAGAAGTTGATCCTCAACCTCTTATGGATGAAGAAGGTAACGAAAACGGCGAGCACGCAATTGTATCTGCAGACGAACCTTTCAAAGCGTTAGCATTCAAAATCATGGATGACCGTTTTGGTGCGTTAACATTCGTACGTATTTACTCTGGTAAGCTTAACAAGGGTGACACTATCCTTAATGCATTTACTGGTAAAACTGAGCGTGTTGGCCGTATGGTTGAGATGCAAGCTGATGATCGTAAAGAGCTTACTTCAGCGCAAGCGGGCGATATCATCGCTATCGTTGGTATGAAGAACGTGCAAACTGGTCACACTCTTTGTGATCCTAAGCACCCAGTAACACTTGAGCCAATGGTATTCCCAACTCCAGTAATCTCGATTGCTGTACAGCCTAAAGATAAAGGCGGTAATGAGAAAATGGGTATTGCTATCGGTAAAATGGTTGCAGAAGATCCGTCTTTCCAAGTTGAGACTGATGAAGATTCAGGCGAAACTATCCTTAAAGGTATGGGTGAGCTTCACTTAGATATCAAAGTAGATATCCTTAAGCGTACTTACGGCGTAGACCTTATTGTTGGTCAACCACAGGTTGCTTACCGTGAAACTATTACTCGTGAAATCGAAGATAGCTACACGCATAAGAAACAATCTGGTGGTTCTGGTCAGTTCGGTAAAATTGATTACCGCATCAAGCCAGGCGAAGCGAATTCAGGCTTCACGTTCACTTCATCAGTTGTTGGTGGTAACGTACCGAAAGAATTCTGGCCTGCAGTTGAGAAAGGCTTCAAGTCAATGATGAACGAAGGTGTTCTAGCTGGCTTCCCAGTACTTGACGTTGAAGTAGAGCTTTTCGACGGTGGCTTCCACGCCGTGGATTCATCTGCAATCGCATTCGAAATCGCTGCTAAAGGCGCTTTCCGTCAATCGATCCCTAAAGCGGGCGCACAACTTCTTGAGCCAATCATGAAAGTTGACGTGTTCACGCCAGAAGATCACGTTGGTGACGTAATCGGTGACCTTAACCGTCGTCGTGGTATGCTAAGCGACCAAGAAGCTGGTTTAACTGGCGTTCGCATTAAAGCTGACGTTCCGTTATCAGAAATGTTTGGTTACATCGGTTCACTACGTACAATGACATCAGGTCGTGGTCAGTTCTCTATGGAGTTCTCACACTACGCAGCATGTCCACAAAACGTAGCTGACACTGTAATCGCTGCAGAAAAAGAGAAAAAAGCAGCTAAGTAATTAGCTCTGTAACTCTTTAAAAAAACCCGCACATGTTGCGGGTTTTTTATTGCCTACGATTTAATTACTCTTTGAGTTAGCGTCTCTCAAAAACAGTAATACCAACATTGGCAGCCTAAATAAAAGGCTGCTTAAAGCGGTGAGCTATACATGCTTTAATTAAAGCTGAAGTGACTGTAGGAGCAATGGTTGCTTAGTTTCGCACAAAGTGCGTAAGAGCGCTCACTTAATACAGTAAGTTACACATGGTTTAGTGAGGTGCTATTTAAGAAAGGGAAGTTGTATAGCGGCTTATTTTAGGTATAAAAAAAGGAGCAATCATGCTCCTTTTTGTATTTAGTGCGTGCCCATTGCGCTAATTAAACTTCTTAATTGCTTTAGCTCTTAGCGCTTTCATCTTTGGCAAGCGAGGCTTATTAAAGCTTTGTATTGGCATAACCACTAAATGCTCTTGTGGCAGGGCTGGCACCGTTTTAGGGTATTGCCCAGGCTCTGGTACCGAAATCTCTTTTAAATGCACTTTAAGGTTGTTTAGCATAGGGTCGTTATCAACTTCGCTAGGGCAAATAAATATTCCCATTTTACGCAGCTGCACACCTAACTTAATGCTACTGGTGTAGCGTATTATTGGCGCTCCAAGTAATAGACCAAGTAATATAGGCGATAACCACCAAAAGAACACTGGCGTAAAGTAATAGGCTGTAGCGCCCCATACTATGGCAACCAAGGTAGAAAATAGTGTGTAATTAAACGCTTCTTTCCACGGTACCATGCGGCCTTCGCGCGGTTGTGCATCCCACTTAACTTTTTTACCCAAAAATACACACACTACAAAGTAAGCATGAAACACCATCATAAGTGGTGCCACAATAATGGCAAATACAGTCTCTATTATTGAGCCTAGTATTAATTTAAACGAGCCGCCAAAGCGCTTATTTCTGTGCACTAGCGTGACAATTACACCCATTAATTTAGGCACCAATAATATAATAATGGTTAAATAAAGTAGTGAATCAATTAGGTCTGTTTTAGCTATTTGCCACGTTGGGAATAACTGATAAACCCGATTAAAGTACACATCGCTATTTAATGCACGTGTTACCGCATCTATGGTGCTTAGTGCCAGCATAGATAACCAAATAAGTGATGAAATATAAGCGGTTGCGCCTAATAAAAAGTGAAACTTACTCATTAACTTTAATTTAGACGAGCCTAATAAGCCAAGGTGCTGAATGTTACCTTGCACCCAACGTCTGTCGCGTATGGCATAATCTAAAATGTTACTTGGTACTTCTTCGTAGCTACCTTCAATATCGCTAAGTAATAAAACATCCCAGCCTGCACTGTGCAGTAGTGAAGCTTCTACAAAGTCATGACTTAAAATTTCGCCACCAAAGGGGGCATTGCCTTCAAGCGTAGGTAAACCACAATAGTTAATAAATGCTTCAACACGAATAATGGCATTGTGGCCCCAATAATTAGCTTTGTCGGTTTGCCAAAAAGCAGACCCCGTTGCCAGCATTGGGCTGTAAAGCACTGAGGCAAATTGTAAAAAACGACCAAAGTAGGTGTCTTGACGAACTGGAATAGGGATAGTTTGAATTAAGCCAGCTTGCGGGTTGTTGATCATGCTTGTGGTCAGCTCTAGCATACATTTACCCGTCATTACGCTGTCGGCATCAAGTACAATCATGTGATCGTATTGGCTGCCCCAGCGCTCGCAAAAGTCGGTTAAGTTACCTACTTTACGGTGCTTGTTATCTTCGCGACGACGATAGAAAACCTGTTTTGCGGTATCGCCTAAACGCTCACATAAAGCATGCCAAGCGCTTAGCTCGTTTTGTGCTATTTCAGGATCTTGCGTGTCGCTAAGTAAATAAAAGTCAAAATTGGCAAGTTGCCCTGTCTCTTTTAGCGATTGTAAGCTCACTTCAAAGCCGGCAATAACACGGTGCGTGTCTTCGTTATAAATAGGCATAACTACCGCTGTTTTTTGCTGTGCAAGCGCGGTATTGTCAAATTCAATAGGCTTAATGCGTCTTAGGGTGAGCGGGTCAATACGAAATAATTGCAGTACAAATCCTATCGTGCCGCTACAAAATGCCGTAACAATCCATGCAAAGGTTATTGAAAATAAAACCAATAGCGCGTATTCAAGCAAGGTCATTCCGTTTGAGCTTAAAATTTCAAACATAATGGAGATGCCGTACCCTGAAACAGTGAGTGCTGCAATAGCAAATAACCATACGCGCAGTGTTTTGAATGGCATTGGTGTGCCCTTTCCTTTATTACTTGATGTCATTTGGGTACCAAACATAGCTCCATACCTCACTAATTTCTTTATCACGAAGTTTTAACGATAAACGCATATCTACGGGTTGATCGTCCTGTGGTGCAATTTTAAACGCTACTCGCCAACCAAGAGATTTAGGAAGTTTTTGCACTGTTACATCTCTTACTTCACCTGTTGTTAGCTGAATGTCGGCTTCAAGTGTTAGCTTTTCAGACAGGTTGTTTAAATCGGGGCCTGCAAAGTCAACGGTAAACTGGCGATGGCTTTGCGGTGGTGGGCTATCTTCACCTGGCAGCGCTGCGCTACCAATACGCGTGCGTGTTACACGCGCCTTTTGGTGTTGAGTTAAATGGGCGTTAAAGGTGCTCATTTTGTAGCTTAGCTTTAATGAATCACCAGCTTTCATTGGCTTTTCAGGCACCCAGTAACTCACTATATTGTCGTTCGTTTCTGTGTCTGTTGGTATTTCTACTAGCTCAACTCGGCCATTTCCCCATTCACCTTTTGGCTCTATCCACAGACTTGGACGGTCGTGGTAGTGCGCTTCAGTGTCTAGGTAATTGTTAAAGTCACGGTCACGCTGTGCTAAACCAAACCCCTTAGGGTTGGTGTATGAAAACGACGTAACGCTTAACTGTGTTGGGTTGTTAAGCGGGCGCCATACCCATTTGTTATCAGCTGACTGTGTTAACAAGCCGTCTGAGTCATGCACTTCTGGGCGGTAGTCATCAAAAAACTTAGTGCTGTTTTCACCGTGGTAAAACATACTTGTTAAAGGGGCTACGCCTAGCTTTTTAATATCTTTACGGGCGAAAATTTGCATATCAACATCAACTAACATGCTGGTTGTTGGGTCAATATCAAATTTGTAAGCACCAGATACCGAAGGGCTATCAAGCAATGCAAAAATAGTGATGTTAGTTTGCTCAGCCTGGGGCTTAACAAGCCAAAACTCTTTAAACATAGGGAACTCTTCACCCGATGTTTCGGCGGTATCGATTGCTAGCCCGCGTGCTGATAAACCATATACTTGATTAGGGCCAACAACTCTAAAATAAGAGGCCCCTTGAAACACCATTACCTCATCTTTGTATTCGTTTGTGTTAATTGGGTAATGTAAGCGAAAGCCTGCATGGCCTAGTTGTGTGCCGGCTACGCTTTTTGCTATTTCGTCTTTTAAAGGGGCGGCTGTGCCATCGTATTGATAAAAATCAGTACTGAAAGGTAGGCGGTTACGTTTTGAATCACCTTCTACGGTATTAATTGTTACCGGTGTTTTATATAAAAAACCAGGGTGAAAGAGTTGTAGCTCATACAGGCCTTCATCTTTCCACACTGATTTGTCCTGCTTAAATCGAATTGAGCGGTAATCTTGGTAATCAATGTTATTTAATGCTTCTAGCTCTATATTTTTTGGAGGTGCATATTCTTGTTCGGCTAGTTTTTTAGCGCGGGCGCTTATTACTTCAAATAGGCTTTCTTGCGGAATTGCTGCATCAACACTTGCTGCTATTGCCTGCGTGCTATAGCCCCAGCCAGAAAAAATAAAAAGTAGACCCAATAATGGCGTTGCTTTTTTCTGCCAAGTAGGAGGTGTTTGGGTTAATTGTTTCATTTCCATTCCTTTATAAAAACACGACTTATTTTTACGCTTAGGGTTTGTTACTTAACTACTACACAAGGGTGACGAACTTATAGTGCAACTTTTAATCCGTAAATAAAGTGTTTACATTTCAACAGTTAAATTTATTAAAAAGGGTTTTAACTACGGCTTATGTGTAAAAAATACTCATTTAATGTATTTGTTGCGCGGCTAATTCTATTAATAGTTAATAAACGGTATGGAAGATATTAAGGGTTGTTTACTGAAGCTTGTCTGAATTACATTTTTATAAGCATAAAAAAAGCCGCAAAAATGCGGCTTTAATACAAATCACTCGTTATTTTTTCTTAAATCTGCGCACTAATGAAAGTGGCGCTAATAAAAGAGATAACCAAAACAATGAGCCTGAGTCGTTATCGTCATCACCACGTAGGTTGTTTACTCTTACTACAACCGTTTGTGCTTCAGATACGTTACCTACACTATCCTCTGCTTGTACTGTAAGGGTAATACGATTTTCAAACTCGTAATCTACTTCGCTTGCAACAATTAACTGACCTTGCTCGTTAATTGATACAGAATCGTTACCTGATACGATAAATTTAACCACAGGTGATACATCAGCATTAGGGTCGCTAAAATCAAGTGTGCCAATCACAGTGCCTACAGCGCTGTTTTCATCTACTGTGAATATTTGATCAGGTGCAACTACCGGTGTTTGCTCTTCAGGGGTAAGTACTACTTCAGATTTTATATCAACAATAACAGGGTCGTGATCAGATGCACGGTATGGCCCTTCTGCGTATAGCGTAGATTGATGACCTTCGCTCTTAAACTCTAGGTTGTAATCAAGCACGATAGGCTCATCAGCATTGATATGCCAATCATTTGCTGCAACAACTTTGCTTAGTAAAGACTCGGTTGCTAAAGCATGGTCAAGGCTACCTGCACGACCAGAGAAGCTATAAGAGTAGCTTAGTGTATCGCCATCAAGCTCTGCGACTACGTTTTTATAGCCTTTTTCATCAAACTTACGGATTGGATCTTCCATTGCATAAGCGTTCATATCACCAACAAGAATGATATCTTCGTCATCTACGCCAGTAGGTTTGTTGTCTAACCAATCAGTAAACGCATCAGCAGCTTCGGTACGAATTTCATTCCAACAGCCTTGGCCATCACCTAGGTCGTCGTTGTTATCATCACCACAGCTCCCTTTAGATTTAAGGTGGGCTACAGAAACAGTAAATACTTCATCTGTTGAAAGTGACTTAAAGCTTTGTGCAATTGGGGCACGGTTGCTGTAATCAAACGGGTAATCAGTAGTAATAGCGGCTGTGCCTACTTCTTCTACTTTATCTGCGCGGTAAATAAGGGCAGTGGTGATTTCGTCGCTACCAATTTGGGCTACGTTAAAATCTACAAACGCGTAGTTGTTAGCGCTGTCAGCATCGTTTAATGCATTTACTAAACTTGCTATAGCACTGAACTCACCAAAGCCATCATTTTCAGTTTCCATTAAGCCAACAACATCAGCTTGCATTGCACTAATAGCACTTACAAGTTTTGCTTCTTGACGTACAAACTCTTCTTCTGAGTCTGCACCACGGCTAGTAGGGAAACCACCGCCTTGACCATCACCGTTAAAGTAGTTAAGTACGTTAAAGCTGGCGATTCGTAAATCGGCTTCTTCACTTTGCTCAGGCGCATCTTCACGCGCATTAGTCGCTATAAACTGTGGTGTAACTGTTGGGTGAATGCGATACGTGCTAAAGCTGTATGTAACTACCCCTGTTACCGCATTTACAGTATCGCCGGTACGTAGAGTATTTTCTGCCGATAGGCCTGGCGCTGGGTAAGCCGTTGGATCTGAGTTTTGAGCTGTAGAGCCATCATCTAATAAGATTTTTTTAGTCAAGTTAGCCGCTTCAACAGCATTGGCTGCATCACCTGGCAATGCAACTTGAGTACCTTGGTATAAACGCTCAGTGGCTAGCTCTACTTCACCATAGCGACCTAAGCCGTAGTTGTTAGTAACTACAAGTGTTTGATCTAGGCTTACTAGCATACCTTCATAAGCTTCTAGGTCAGCTTGGCTCTCTAAAGGTAAGCTTATTGAGGTTGCAGAGGCCACTTCGTCAGTACCACATACTGCAATTTGTGTTACATCTGCAAGTTGTGTTGAATCATAGTATTCATCAACCGTACCCTGTACGCGCACGTGGTCACCTACATTTACATCGGTATCAGTAAAGTATACAAATAGACCTTCAGAGGTCATTGGGTCGTTATCTACATCTGCAGCAAGCGAGGTCACAAAGAAACCATCTAAGCCATCTTCACCTTGAAAATCGGCAGTGACAATACCTTCAATTTCAACAAGGGTATCTACTAACGGGCTTGCTTCACCAGAACCTTGCACAGCGCTAATTAGCGTTTTATCTGCGCCACATACAAGCGGTTCTAATGGTTCTGGCTCAGGGTCTGGCGCAGGAGCCGTACCACCATCGCCAGCATGCGAGCCTAAGCCGTCAAAGGTGTCAATATCAAACTGTTCCCATTCATCGCTAGGATTAAAAGTTGCAGTTGAGTCAGTTCGACCCGTTGTGATGCTATTTTTTCTTCGTAAGGTTTTATTTTGAGTTTGTACGGTATCATCAGACCAAAAAGAGCCAGGATCAACACCCACTTGGCCAAAGCTATCAACCACCACACCATCTTTAGTTAAAACAAGGGCATCGTCACCGTTGTAGTAAGTTACTGTGCTGGTTTCATCTGCAATATCAAGAATGGCAGCGTCAGCACTAGGGTTTGAAATTATATAGGTGGTATTGGCAGCCAATGTGCCTGATAAATCAATTGAGTTACCTACCGAACTACTACCATTTGAATAAAGTCCTAAAGTATAACCTTCAAGAGAAAGCTCTGTATCAGCATTGTTATAAAGCTCAATCGCTTTATTGTTGCTGCTGCCTTCGATGTATTCAGAAATGATTAGATCGGCGGAGGCTGGTGCACTGAGGCTTGCTAATACAAGCGCCAGTGGCGTTATTTTCGTTTTTAACATTTTTTATTATTCCCGTGTATTTAAATCCCAAAATGGGACACCAGTTTAGGCAATCTAAATGACAAAAAGAATACAAATATGTTAATGGTTGTAAAAAAATTAAGGCGGCGTACCGCCTTTGATAACATGTTTACTTATTTTGCAGCCATTGCGCGGCCTGCTTGGCAAAATACGTTAAAATACCATCCGCTCCGGCGCGTTTAAATGCCAGTAATGATTCCATAATTGTGGCCTCTTCACTCAACCAGCCGTTATCGATTGCCGCTTTGTGCATTGCATATTCGCCACTGACCTGATATGCGAAAGTAGGTACACCAAACTCATCTTTAACACGACGAACAATATCAAGGTACGGCATACCGGGTTTCACCATCACCATGTCGGCGCCTTCTTGTAAATCAAGTGCCACTTCACGAATAGCCTCATCAGAGTTGGCAGGATCCATTTGATACGTTTTTTTGTCGGCCCCTTTCAAGTTACCTGCAGAGCCAACAGCGTCTCTAAACGGCCCGTAATAGCTAGAGGCATATTTAGCTGAGTAAGCCATTATGCGTGTGTGAATATGTCCATCTGCTTCAAGTGCTTCGCGAATAGCACCAATACGGCCATCCATCATGTCAGAGGGCGCAACCACATCTGCGCCTGCCTCGGCGTGAGAAAGCGCCTGCTTAACAAGAATTTCAGTGGTTATGTCATTAATTACATAACCTTCATCATCAATAATGCCGTCTTGGCCATGAGTAGTGAATGGGTCAAGGGCTACATCGGTAATAACCCCAAGCTCAGGAAAAGCTTCTTTTAAAGCACGAACTGTGCGTTGTGCTAAGCCATCTTCACTGTAGGCTTCTTCGGCCATCAAAGACTTTTTGTCAGCAGGGGTTACCGGAAAAATAGCGACGGCAGGTACACCTAAATCTACAAGCTCTTTAGCTTCTTCAAGCAATAAATCAATTGATAAACGCTCAATTCCTGGCATTGATTCAATTGCTTCGCGGCGGTTTTTACCTTCAAGTACAAATACCGGAAAAATTAAATCGTTTACCGATAGTTGGTTTTCGGCCATTAAACGGCGAGAAAAATCACTGCGGCGCATTCTACGCATGCGGGTATATGGGAAAAGGTCGAGTCCTGATTGGGCCATGTTACTAAGCTCCTACTGTGGAATTGGAAAACTAATTACTTGATTTCGGCCATGTTGTTTAGCGAAATAGAGCGCTTTATCTGCGTCGTCTGTAAATAGCTCAGGGTTACTAATATCGTTTACTACAGCGCTGTTTACGCCAGCACTAATGGTTACTTTTACGGATGTTCCGGCTACGTTTACGGTATTACTCTCTACGGCTTGGCGAATTTTTTCAGCAATATCAACAGCCCCCTCTTTTGGGGTGTTAGGTAGCAAAACAACAAACTCTTCGCCGCCGTAGCGAGCCACTTCATCCAACGGGCGTTTTAAATGCTGTTTTATAATGTCGGCTACAGCGCGTATTACTTGGTCGCCGGTTAAGTGCCCGTAGTTATCATTTACGCGTTTAAACCGGTCTATATCGAGCATAATCATACTCAAAGGCGTTTGTTCACGCCGAGAGCGACGCAGTTCCATCACTAATTTTTTATCAAAAAAGCGACGATTTTTAACGCCACTCAGCGCGTCTTCCATATTAAGTAGCTCAAGCTCGCGGTTTTTATCTTCTAGTTCACGCAAAGTGACCTGTAGCTCAAAGGTGCGCTCATCAACTAACGACTCTAATTCTTTTTGTGTTTGGGCTTGCAGCGCGAGCCGCTCATTTAATAGTGTATCTTGGGCTGCATTTTCAGCAATCAAGGTTTGTTGAGCAATAACTTGTTCATCACGTTCTAAAATAAAGCGCTTCATAACGCCATAACATAGGCAAAATGTACTACCAAAAAAGCACATAAAAACAAAAGCTAAGCTACTTCTACCTAAAGGATATAAGCCAAATACAGCAATAATAAGGTACACCATAACAAGTAAAAATAGCATGAGTGCAATTAGCAGTGCTTGAATTGGTTTTGAAGGCGCGTTTTGCTGGCAGATGTAGGCGCTTACCAAGCAATAAATAATAACAATCGGGCTCGCCAGTAAGCTAAATGGGGTAAACACTGTGCTAGGTAAAGCCCACATAAACAGCAGGCTAATTGCGTAAATATTAGCAACAATGGTTTGCCATTTTAGTAGTTTAGAGGCTTTAGGTTGGCACAGTTGTTTTTGTAGCGGCACAAAAGCAAGCGTAGTGAGCATTAGTAAAACAGGTATCATTACTTGCTGTAATGAAGGCGAATTTGGATGAAAATAACGAGCGCCAAAACCGCATAAATAAGCCAGTAGCACACCTAAGGTCAGCGTAATAATGCCTGCATAAGCAAAATACAACTTGCGCGAAAACCCATACAAAACCAAGCAACTTATGGCCAATGAAAATAAAAAACCAATGAGTAAGCCATAAATTAAATTAAGTTTACCTTTATGCGCTAGGTAGGCATCTGGTTGCCATAAAGTCAGCGGGATGCGTAGCCCAGCACTGTTGTTAACCTTCATTATTACGGTGCTAATACTATTTGCCGGCAGCCTCAAGGTTGCTAATAAAGATTCACTTTTTATTAGCCGTGATGAGAGCTTAAAGTTATCGCCAGTTTGCATGTGTGAGAGCAGTGCTGAATTATAAAAATGAAAAATTTGCGCTTCATTTAACAGCGGGTTATCGAGCGATAAAATAGGGCTTATATTGTTATTTAAGGTATTTTTAACTGTAAACTTGACCCATACAGGGCGTTGTTCAAACCCTAAATTTAATGGCTTATCACTTACGGTTTGCCAGTCGTTAACCTCATGGTAGGCATTGTTTGCTGTGGTGGGCGTAAACGAATAGCTCAGGGTGTCTATTTTTATTGCTTTAAAATTTTCAGAAATTACGGGGTTTGCAACACTGCAAAATGAACAAAGGAGCATAAATAGGCTAAATAGCGCCTTTGGGCTTGTCATTAGCGACCTGCTATATCAAATAAGCTATAAAAGTTAGCCGTACTATGGGTGGCAATAGTACTTGGTTCAACGTTATAAAGCTTAGCGAGTGTTTCACACACATAGCTAAGATAAGCGGGCTCATTTTTACGTGATTTTGGTTTAGGGCTTATTGTGCGTGGAATTAAAAAAGGCGCATCGGTTTCTATTAATAACCGCTCAAGCGGGATACTTGGCACCAATTGTTGCAATGCTTTACCGCGGCGCTCGTCACACACCCACCCAGTAATGCCAATATAAAGGCCTAATTCTAAATAATCTTTAAGTGCTTGGGCATTGCCCGTAAAGCAATGCAGCACGCCACGTACGTTATAGTTAGCCAAAATATTTAGCATATCTTCGCTTGCGTCACGTTCGTGTAAATAAACAGGTAGGTTTAGTTTTTCAGCTAACGCTAACTGGCGTTTTAATACGCTGCGCTGAATATCGCGAGGAGAAAAATCGCGATTATAATCAAGCCCACACTCACCAATGGCCACAACGCAATCGTTACTAGCAAGCTGCGTTAAAGTGGTTTCAAGTTCATCGGTGGCGTCTTTGGCGTCATGTGGATGCACGCCAGCAGTAGAAAACTGATTATATTGTTTTGCTAATGTAAGCGATTGTTCGCTACTAGGCACATCGCAGCCGATCAGTAACATAGCTTGCACGCCCGCGGCATTTGCGCGGGCAATAATGGCCTGATGCTCACCTTCAAACTGGTGATTGGTTAAATTAACGCCTGCATCAACTAACGTGTAGGTCATTACTGAGTGCGCTTCACACGGATTGAGCGGTTTTGACCATCTTTACGAAGTAAAAAAGAATTAAATACACCGCGGCTAATAACTACTGTGTCTGACTCTTTTAATTTAAGACTGTCAGAACCAATTTGACGCCATTGCTGATCGTTATCAAGGGTAATAATGAGCTCGCCATAAGGGGCTTTTCTAACTGATGATACTGACGCTGTGATATTTTCGTCTTTATCTTTAGTGAGCTCTTTATGCTCAAGGCCAAAATCATCTGCTTTAGCAGCAGGCGCTGCTTTAGAAACAGCTGCAACAGGTGCACTTACGTTTGGCGATACATTGGTTACGGCTTTTGGTGGGGTAAGGGTTTTTTTCTCACTAGGCTTAGTAAGTGGTTTACCTGCCACTGTGTTGTCATAACATAGTAAACGGTTAAAGTCGTTTTCAATAAAGCTACATGCTTGCAAAGCTTGCACGTTAATTTCTTGCGCTGCAAACGTCGGTGCGCTTAGTAAAACCAGTAGTGAGAGTAGTTGTTTTTTCATTTTATTCCTCAGATTCCTGTTGTTCTTTAGCGCTATAAAATTTCGCTAAAATTAACCCTAGCTCAAATAAAAGCAGCATAGGAAGTGCTAATAGTGTTTGTGATAACACATCGGGCGGTGTTAAAAACATCGCCACAACAAATACACCAACCACAATATAAGGGCGTTTTTGCTTTAAACTCTGCGTGGTTGTAGCGCCACTCCAACATAGCAACATTATGGCTACGGGTATTTCAAACGCCACACCAAATGCAAAAAATAGCTTAAGTACAAATCCTAAATAGCTACTAATATCCGGTGCTAGGGTCATCATTTGCGGCCCTACACTAGTAAAAAAGCCTAATATAATAGGAAGCACTATAAAGTAGCAAAAAGCGATACCGCCATAAAATAGCAAAATACTCGAGGCCAAAATTGGCATTAGCATGCGTTTTTCGTGTTGGTATAAGCCAGGTGCTATAAATCCCCAAATTTGATGCAATATCCACGGAATAGAGCCAAACAAGGCGACAAATAGCGTTAGCTTAAACGGTGCAAAAAACGGTGCCGTAACATCGGTAGCTATCATAGTGGCAGTGCTTGGTAAATGTGCGACTAAAGGGGCGGCTACAAACTCATATATATCATTGGCAAAATACACTAGGCCAATAAATATCACTAAAATACTAAAAAGTGATTTAATAAGCCGATCGCGCAGCTCAATTAAGTGAGCGACGAACCCTGATTTAGCTTGTTCAGACATTATTTTTTATACCACGTAATAAGTTGACCACAAATAGGGGAATTAATTTCACTTTTTTTCATCGAGTTGTTCGTTAGATGACGTGCTTGAAGTGTTTTTATAGCTATGAGTAACCGACTGCGCTGCTTTTTGCAGTTCATCAACCGATTGTTGTAGCTCAGGGCTTAAATCTTTAAGCTCTTGTTGCTCTGCTTTTTTTAGGTTTTCGTGAAGCTCGTGTATGCGTAGCTCTTCACTCACTTCTGCTTTAACTGAGTTGGCCATCGACTTAACGGTTTTTACCCAGCGCATTACGGTGCGAATGGCAACCGGTAACCGCTCAGGGCCAAGTACCACTAGGCCAACAATAAAAACAACAACGAGCTCCCACATTCCCATATTGCTTAAACCTTAGTATCGTCTTTGGTTTTTTCAGTGCTTTGTGTCTGTGTTGGCGCTGCTTTTTGAGACTCTTGGATTTGCTCTGCTTTTTCGCTTTCAGTCTCTTTAGTTTGATCATCAGACATGGCTTTTTTAAACCCTTTTACTGCACCGCCTAAATCACCACCCATGCCGCGTAGTTTTTTAGTACCAAAAAGAAGTACGATAATCGCTAAAACAATCAATAATTGCCAAATACTAATGCCACCTAACCCCATGGTTATCTCCAACTGATAAATGCTTAAATGTTTATTTTAAGTACTAATTATACGCCCTGTGGCATAAATAGCACTTAGTTTATGTGTTACGCCACGCCACAATAAAGCTAATTGCAGACGCTGCTAATGTTACGCCTGCCGCTATGAGGTCGTGCTGCAGATAACACAGTGCCGATACAATCAGTGTAGCACTGCCAAATAGGCTAAGTACTAGCGCTTTGTGTGACACTTTACTTGGCTGAGAATGCTGTATTTGCGGACTACGTTTTAAATTTTGATAAATTAAATCAGGTAGTTCTGGCATTTTTTCAGCCCAAAATGGCAAGTTAGCATACATTTGTTTCATTACTGATAACGGTCCAACTTGTTGTTTTACCCAATCTTCTAAAAATGGCTTAGCGGTTTTCCACAAATCAAGCTGAGGATAAAGCTGACGCCCTAAGCCCTCAACGTATAATAACGTTTTTTGTAATAATACTAACTGCGGCTGTACTTGCATGTTAAAGCGGCGTGCGGTGTTAAATAAATTAACGAGTACATGGCCAAACGATATCTCAGCCAGCGGCTTATTAAATATAGGTTCGCACACGGTACGAATTGCAAATTCAAACTCTTCTATGCTGGTATCAGGTGGAACCCAGCCCGAGTCAACATGTAGCTGAGCAACTTGGCGGTAGTCACGATTAAAAAAGGCGATAAAGTTTTCAGCGAGATAGCGTTTATCTTCTTTGTTTAATGTGCCAACAATGCCACAGTCGATACCAATATACATGGGGTTTTCAGGGTGCTCGCGAGAGACAAATATATTGCCAGGGTGCATATCAGCATGAAAAAAACTGTCTCTAAATACTTGCGTAAAAAACACTTCTACACCGCGCTCAGCGAGTAATTTCATATTGGTATTTTGCGCAATTAACGACTCAGTATCTGAGACCGGGATTCCGTAAATACGCTCCATAACCAAAACGTTACTGCGGCTATAATCGCTATAAACAGCCGGGATATATAACGAATCAGAGCCTTCAAAGTTACGCTTAAGTTGTATGCCATTTGCGCCTTCGCGCATTAAATCGAGCTCATCTAACAAGGTTTTTTTATACTCTTTCACCACCTCGACAGGGCGTAACCTTTTTGCTTCGCTGTGTACATTGGCAAGTACTTTAGCGAGCTTTTCCATAAGTGCTAAGTCGGCATTAATTTGTGTTTTTATGTTTGGCCTAATCACTTTTATAACAACATCTTGGGTATTGTTATGGGCATCAACTAGCTTAGCAGTATGCACTTGTGCAATAGACGCTGAGGCCAATGGGGTTTGCGAAAACTCACTAAATAACTGGCTTATATCGCTAATTTCGAGCGCTTTTTCAATTATTTTTTGGGCAAGTTCGCCCTCAAAAGGCTCGACTTGGTCTTGCAAAAAAGCAAGCTCTAACGCAATGTCGTGAGGAAGTAAGTCTCGGCGGGTAGAAAGCATTTGGCCAAACTTAATCCACACAGGGCCAAGCTCTTGCAAGGCTAAGCGCAGGCGCAAGCCCGCGGGCTTATTTTTGTGCTGGTTACGTAACCAAAACAAGCTACCACGCGCAATTTTAGCGTACCAAGGTATTTTTTGTTTTGGTATTAACTCATCTAATCCGTAGCTAAGTAATGTTTTAGTGATGTAATACAATCGAGCAGTCGACACAAAAAATCCTTAGCGGCTGTTGGTGTTAGAAGAGTTGATTAATGCATTTATGCGTTGTTCAATAGCGGCCACTTGCCCTTTTAACACTCGGTTTTGTTGTTTAAATTGTTCAAGCTCTAAAGGGTGAATAGTTACAGCGAGCTCATCTTGGCATAGGCTGGTTAATGTGGTGCTAATTTGCTGACGCGCTTTACGCTCTTTACTGCGTAAAGCGTTTAGCTGTATGTAAAGTTGTTGTGCGGGCGCATCGCCAATATAGTGCGATAGTTGCTCAGGCCAATCTATATCTAGCCCAGAAAATGCGGCGCTGTACGCCTGAGCGACGTTTAAGTCGCCTTGCAGGTCTAGCTTATCTTGACGAATGAGCTGTGTAAGCATGGCTGGGTCTTTAAGCGCCATAAGTGTATCTATATCTGCGCTGATCATACACTCTGCGCTATCTTCATCGCTGGCACTGTAAAGGTGTAATAGTTTACCATCAAAGGTTAATACTATTTGCTGCTGCCAATTGCGGATTTCGACCTTTAATGGTTTGTGCTTAACGGCACTGAGCTTATCTATTAAGGTGGCGTCGAGTTGCAGTACCTTATTAAGCACTCGCTCTATAAGCGAAAGTACAAAATTAGGTAACATAAAAAACTGCGAATCGGGTTTTGCTGCGACCACTTGCTCGCTTTTTTGCTCAAACGCCATAACTGCCTGCCTTAATATTTAAAACCACGGTGCAGTGCAACAATACCACCGGTTAGGTTTTGATACGTTGTTTGTTCAAAGCCTGCTTCTTCCATCATTGCTTTTAAGGTTTCTTGGTCTGGGTGCATACGAATCGACTCAGCTAAGTATTGGTATGACTCGCTATCGTTCGCCACTACTTTACCCATAGTTGGTAATAGATTGAACGAGTAAAAATCGTACGCTTTACTTAAAATTTCATGCTCAGGTTTGGAAAACTCTAATACTAATAAACGTCCACCTGGCTTTAATATACGGTACATAGAGCGAAGAGCTTTGTCTTTATCGGTTACATTACGTAGGCCAAAGGCAATCGTGATCACATCAAAGCTGTTATCTGGAAATGGCAGCATTTCGGCATTCATTTGCACGTAGTCGATATTGCCGACTAAACCCAAGTTGTGCAGTTTTTCGCGGCCCACTTTTAACATTGATGAGTTAATATCGCCTAAAACCACTTGGCCGGTGTCACCGACTAGTTGGCTAAATTTTGCTGTTAGGTCGCCAGTGCCGCCTGCTAAATCAAGGACGTGGTGGCCTTTGCGCACACCTGAGCTGGCTATAGTTTGACGTTTCCATAATCGATGTACACCAAAAGACATTAAATCGTTCATTACATCGTACTTTGCTGCAACCGAGTGAAATACGTCTGCAACCATTGAGGCTTTATCGTTTTCGGCTACGGTTTTATAGCCAAAATGCGTGGTCTTTTGCTCTGTTTCGTTCATGGTTAGTCTCTATCGTGGCAATAAAGACTAGTGTACTTGATTGTATACTGCAGGTGCAATTTGAATATGATTTATCAGGTAATTTAGCGTAAAACCTAGTGGCCAGCTGTAAAGCTACTTTGCCCCAGTGAGCGTGCTTTAAATGCCGCTTGCGAGGCTTTTTTAGCTAACTGGTTAAAGTCATCATTTTTGAGTTGCTGCGCTATGCCTAAAGATAAGTTAATGCCAGGCAGCTTAGTGCCGCTTTTTGAGCTAACAAAACGAAGCTTTTCTACGCCATTACGCACTTTTTCAGCAATAACATTGGCGGTTTCGGGGTCTATATCTGGCAGTAATACGGTAAATTGGTCCTTTGCTGTGCGCCCAGGTAAACCACTTTGAAAAACATATTTTTTTACTTGTTTAGCTACTTTGTTCAAAATAACTTCGCCAATTATATCGCCGTAATTATCTACAAAATGATCTAAATTATCTATTTGAATAGCAATTGCGCAAATTGATTTGTCTTGGTTGCTCCATAGTTGGGTTTGCTGCGTTAAATAATGACGTTTATACAGCCCCGTTTGTGAGTCAATAATGTGCTGCTTACGTAATTGCGCCAGCTGTTTTTGGGTTTTTTCGTGTAACTTTTTAGCTTTATATAGCTCGTGTTTAAAGTGCTTGTGTTGCTCAAGTAACGTGGCTGATTGGGTGTTTAACGTATCGAGTGCTTGGCGGCTTTGCTCTATATTATTCTCATCAAGCGTGTGCATGCACTCACTTACTTGGCCGGCAAAGCTAACAATTTGTTTTTCGGTTGATTGCGCATTGCGCGACAATGAATCAATAACCCCATTTACGTTATTAATCATTGCCACTTGCGTGGTATGCCCTTCGTTTAAAAACTCAAAGTAGAGCTGCTCAATCAAAATACTATCAATTTGGGCTTTATTAGTAATGGCCTCGTCTATGGCGTTATTTAGCTGAGGATTTACTTTACTAATATAGGTATAGGCAACGTGGTAATTTAACGGAGAGGGAGGCAGCGTATGACGTTCTAAAAACAGGCATACATTCGTCATTTTTTCTTGAGCTACAGCCATGGAATCATGGAACATCATTTTAACTACCAACTAAGTACGCATTAAATTACACATTAAAATAACTCTTCTATGAGGCGGCAATGCATCCAAGCTTTATTATTTTTTTACTACAATAATCGTTAAGCAGGCTATTTAAAAGTAAAAACCAGTATTAGTGAACTTAATTTTTTACTTTTGCTGCCTAATAGCTGATTTTATCATCAAAGAGCACGTATTTAGCTTAATTTAGGCGGATTCAGCTTATTTTACCCGCTCCAATTAAGCGTGTGTTATTGAGATTAATCGCATTTATCTTGCTATTTACTCAGCCTACGATAGTTTTGTGAAATCTATTGTATGGTTAAGTAAAACTAAAATGAATTATTCCTTACCCCCGCGAATTTGCCGCACACTGCTTGTGCTATCACTTTTTGGCACGCTAAGCGCATGTACATTAACAAGCCCCAACGCAAACACACAATTTGAACAAGTGGCGCAAAGTATTGTTGATTACCGCAAACGTGTTAATCCCTACACTCAGCCTGAAGGGGTTGATGGCTATTTATTACCTAATTTATCGGCTGAATTTTTAAAGCAGCAATATGAGGAAAAAACAGCATTATTAAGTCGTTTAGATGCAATTGATAGCGACCAGCTTTCAAGTGAAAACAGTATTAACCTCAGTATTATTCGTGCGCAAGTACAAAACAGTGTTGATGAATATGTATTTAATGCGCACTACATGCCGCTAACTTCTGAGTATGGGTTCCATTCTAGCTTGTCTTATATGATTAATAGTTCGCAGTACAAGCAACCACAACAGTTAGAAACGTATTTAGCCCGCCTTGAACAAGTGCCGCGCTTTTTTGAGCAAAATATACATTGGATGAAAAAGGGGCTCGAAACGGGGCTTACTCAGCCACAAGCGGTATTAGCTGGGTATGAAGACTCAATAAGCGCATACATAGTAGATGATGTAACACAGTCAGACTTTTACTCCCCGTTTAAAACGAACACAGCAGGGCTAAGTGAAAACGACTTTAAAGCGTTGCAGCAAAAAGCTAAACGCATCATAAAAAACGATGTTATTGCCTCTTACAAAGCGTATTTAACATTTTTTACTACGCAATATCAGCCGGGTGCACGTACTACGATTGGTATTTCGCAAACCCCTAATGGCAAGGCGTTTTATAAAAACCGCGCACAGTATTACACCACCACAAATATGAGCATTGATGAAATACATCAGCTGGGGTTATCTGAAGTGGCGCGTATCCGCAGTGAAATGCAGGCAATAATTAAAGAAGTAGGCTTTGAAGGCACGTTTGCCGATTTTATCCACTTTTTACGTACCGATCCGCAATTTTACGCCACCACTCCAGAGCAGCTATTAAAAGAAGCTGCTTATATAGCTAAAAAAATGGACGCGCAGCTGCCTAAGTTATTTCATACACTGCCACGTATGCCCTATGGCGTTGCACCTGTACCTGCAAATATAGCCCCTAAATATACAACAGGTCGCTATGTTGGCTCGAGCCGAAGCGATCAAGCAGGTTATTACTGGGTTAATACATATGCGCTAGATAAGCGCCCGTTGTATGTATTAGAGGCGCTGACCTTACACGAAGCCGTACCAGGGCATCATTTACAAATATCGCTTAATGCAGAGCTTGAAAACTTACCAAGCTACCGACGTGATGCCTACCTTTCGGCTTTTGGTGAAGGGTGGGGGCTTTATTCTGAATACTTAGGTATAGAAGCAGGCTTTTACCAAGACCCATACAGCCGGTTTGGCCGTTTAACCTATGAAATGTGGCGTGCAGCTCGTTTAGTGGTTGATACAGGTATGCACATGTACGGTTGGAGCCGCGAGCGCGCTATGAACTTTATGAGCGAAAACACGGCGCTTTCATTACACAATGTTAAAACCGAAACCGACCGCTATATTTCGTGGCCGGGGCAAGCTTTGTCGTACAAAATTGGCGAGCTGACTATTAAGCGTTTACGCACAGAGGCCGAGCAAGCGCTTGGGCCACGTTTTGATATTCGTGAGTTTCATCATCAAGTATTGCGTCATGGTTCAGTGCCGTTATCAGTGCTTGAAGAGCAAGTTCGTTTGTATATAAAAGCTGAGCTTGAAAACGCACAAAGCTAATTATCTAAAGGTATAAACCTTGAACAACGAAAGGTGTTGTGTCATTTTGACGCAACACCTTTTTTATTTTTAAAAACAGCCATCAAGGGGCCTTGGATGAGCGATTTTATTATTTTTAGTATTGATGTATTTGCGAGTATTTTTATTGTTGCATTAGGATTAATTGTACTTACCGTTATAGTTTTTTATTTTCGTGATATTACTCAAACAAAGCATGCAATTAGGCGAAATTACCCGGTTATTGGCCGCTTTAGGTACTTTTTTGAGCGCCAAGGCGAGTTTTTTAGGCAGTACTTTTTTGCCCTCGATAGAGAAGAAATGCCGTTTAACCGAGCAGAGCGCAGTTGGGTGTATCGTGCTGCAAAAGATGTCGATCGTACCGCTGCATTTGGCTCCACGCAAAGCTTAGAGGTAACAGGTACAGTGATGTTTATGAACTGTGCTTTTCCTACCTTAGATGAAGAGGCGCTGGACCCAAGTAATGTAACTTTAGGCCCTTATTGTAAAACGCCGTACACCACTAACTCCTTGTTTAATATATCGGGAATGAGCTTTGGTGCGCTCTCAAAACCGGCTGTCAGAGCGTTATCAAAAGGGGCAAAATTAGCCGGCTGCTGGATGAATACTGGTGAAGGCGGGTTAAGCCCTTATCACTTAGAGGGCGGAGCCGATTTGGTGTTTCAAATTGGTACGGCTAAATATGGTGTGCGTGACGAGCTTGGAAATTTAAGTATTGATAAACTTAAAGAAATTGCGGCGCATAAAAACGTAAAAATGTTTGAGCTTAAATTAAGCCAAGGTGCCAAACCAGGTAAAGGCGGTATGTTACCTGGTAAAAAGGTTAATGCTGAAATTGCTAAAATAAGGGGCATCCCTGAGGGTAAAGATTCAATTAGCCCAAATGGGCACCCAGAGATCAAAAAGCCAAGCGACATATTAGATATGATTGCCACAGTGCGAAACGCCACAGGCAAACCTACCGGCTTTAAAGCCGTTATTGGTGATTACACATGGCTAGAAACGCTATTTGCAGAAATAAACCACCGCGGGCTTGAATCAGCACCGGATTTTATCACTATTGATAGTGCCGATGGCGGTACGGGCGCAGCGCCACAACCCTTATTAGATTCGGTAGGTTTACCGCTACGCGAAAGCTTACCGCTGGTTGTTAATATGCTTGAAAAACACGGCTTAACAGGACGGGTTAAAGTCATTGTATCGGGTAAGTTAATTGTGCCCTCTAAGGTGGCATGGGCGCTTGCTTTGGGTGCTGATTTTGTTGTTTCTGCTCGTGGTCATATGTTTGCGTTAGGCTGTATACAGGCTATGCAATGTAATAAAGACACCTGCCCAACCGGTGTAACTACCCATAACGAGCGGCTACAGCGTGGGTTAAATGTTGCAGATAAAGCCCAGCGAGTTGCCAATTATAATAAATATATTCATTACGGTGCTGGCTTAATTGCCCACTCATGTGGTGTAACGAGTGCGCGGGAATTAAGGCGTAAACACGTGCGTATAGTGCAAGAAAGTGGGCTGTCGGAGCCGCTCGATAAAATTTACGAAAACTACCAATAACGGTATTGGTAGTAAAAAAGGCGCTTTGGCGCCTTTTTTAATTTAGCTGGCTTATTAATAAACTAAAAAAGGCATCTTTGTTGTCGCAGCTTTTGGCATTTAAAATAAGTTGCTCACCTAAGCTCAGCGTTTGTTTTTGTACTGCAAGGCGCGTATTTTCATCTTCAATGCTGTCAATATCTACCACATGCGCGAGCCCTATGGTGCGCCTAATTAGCTCTGTTCCACAATAGCCTATGGCGTCTTGTAATACGGTTTTCATAAAGTACTGTGGGTAGCCCTCGGTATTAAGGGTGCGATCTGTGCTGTGGTTGGCAATTAAAGCTAACCATTGTTGCTCAAATAAATTATAGCTTTCAACAATGCAGCTAAGTAAATGCGTTTGATAGTTTCGCCGTGCTACAAACTCTTCAATATGCCCTGCTTGTGCGCAGTAATTTAATAGTAAATTGCCAATAAAAGAGCCTATATCAAAGCCAACAGGGCCAAAAAAGCCAAACTCGGGGTCAATCACTTTAGTGGTATTGGTATCTACAAAAATACTGCCGCTGTGCATATCGCCGTGCAGCAATGTTTGCGGGTTAGATAAAAAATTAGCTTTTAATTTCGCAACTTCTAACTTAAGTGCCGTGTTATCACGCAAAGCGTGTACATGTGTAGTAAGTTGCTCGTCAAAGTGATTGCGTTCGTGATCTGTATACGGATCGCTAAAAAATAAATCTTCTGTAATTTGGCAAAGCTCAGGATTAGTAAATTGCTGTACGAGGGCCTTTTTATGCTGGGCGGTTAGGTAAAAATCTGAATTATAAAACCCGGTATGGCTTAAATACGTAGCTACGTGCTCGGCTAACTTAGGAAATTGCTCCGCGTTATTTTGCGCAGTGCGCAATATTTTTAAGTGACCTAAATCTTCTAAAATAGTAAGTGCGTAAGCTTGGTTATAGTGCAGTACTTTAGCGGTGTTTTGTGGGCAAATAGCGCCATGGTTAAGTAACACTTGCGCCTCTATACGGGCTCTATCAAGCGTGAGCGGCCATGATTCACCTACACAACGAGCATAAGGCAGTGCTTGCTTTAAAATAATGCTGTTATGGTGCTCATCGCTAATTCTAAATACTAAATTAAGGTTACCGTCTCCAAATTCGTACGCAGTTAAGTGTGCGCCAGCATTAAAAAAATCATACTGCTTAGAGTCAATTAGCGAGTTTACATATTCAATTGCGCGCTGCGCATCAAACGCGACATAGTTAGCCATAGTGAGTTCTCAAATAACCTTTTTGGGCATTCTATACCTTTAAATGTTTAGATGTCTACAAGTCTAACTTGAGAGTTATTCAAACTGATGTAAAATACCCTTACGCATTTTATTTAAGCAGCCTCACCATGCAAAACCTAATCGCAAGCAGTTTAAAATATGAAAACGGCACATTAAGTGTGCTTGACCAGTATTTACTTCCTCATCAGCAGGTATGGCACGAATGCCATAGTGTTGAGACGATGAAGGAGCTGATCATCAGTTTAAAAATTCGTGGCGCACCATTAATAGGCTTAGGTGCGAGTTTGCTGGTTGCTCATTTAGCGCGGCAGGGGGGAACTCAAGCGGCGCTTGCAAAAGCAATTGATGAGCTTGAAGCCACAAGGCCAACCGCTGTTAATTTAATGCATTGCATGGCTATATTAAGAGAGGCCCTTAAAAGCGATGATTTTGTAGCTGCTGTGGTGTGCAGCGCAGAGCGCCTTTTTATTGAAGACATTGCCCTATGTGAGCGTATGGCAACGCGCGGAGCTGAGCTTATAAACAGCGGCGACAATATTTTAACCCATTGTAATACCGGCGCATTAGCGACTGCTGGTATTGGTACAGCATTAGGCGTTATTTACAAAGCGCAGCAACAACACGGCAATATACATGTGTGGGTTGATGAAACGCGGCCCTTGTTGCAAGGCGGGCGTTTAACCGCGTTCGAACTTGAGCGCTGGCAAGTACCGTATACGCTTATTTGCGATAATATGGCAGCAAGTTTAATGGCCGCAGGCAAGGTAGATAAAATAGTGGTAGGCGCCGATCGTATTGCTGCTAATGGCGACTTTGCTAATAAAGTGGGAACTTATAATTTAGCTGTATTGGCCCATTTTCATGATATTCCTTTTTATGTTGTCGCGCCTTTAACTACGCTTGATACACAAACAGCTTGCGGTAGCGATATAGCAATAGAGCAGCGAAATAGCGCAGAGGTACGCGGCGTAAGTGGCAGTTTTGGTGAGGCGCTGTGGGCACCCACTAATGCCAATGTGTATAATCCCGCATTTGATGTAACACCTGCAAAACTAATAACAGCTTGGGTGTTAGATACCGGTGTTTACAATAAAAGTGATGTAGAGAGTGGGGCGTTAACAGCGCTTAAGTAGTTTTTAAACATCGCTCCACTTATCCCTTTGTGGAGCGTATTACGTTTGCTATGCGAGCAACGGAAACTGCTTCGCAATTTCAGACTCGGTGCTTTTTGCAACCCAGCCCTCGGTATTATTAAATAATCGAATGGCGGTAAATTCTGGGTCGCTCCCCATATCAAACCAATGTGGGGTAAGAGTTGGGACCGAAATTAAGTCACCTTGCTGGCATAATACTTGGTAAATTTTGGCATCAATATGTAGGCAAAATAACCCTTGGCCTTTTACAAAAAAGCGAACTTCGTCTTCACTATGAGTGTGCTCAAATAAAAACTTTTCTCGCATTTGTGCCGCTGCAGGATTACCTTTTGCAAGCGAAATAACATCTACCGTTTGGTAGCCATTTTGCGCTTTTAAGCGCGCTATATCATTTTTATACGCTGCAATAATTTGCTCATTTGTGGTGTGCTCATTAATGGGTGCGGTTGCTTGCCATTGTTCAAAACGTACATTTACTTTTGCTAATTGCTGAGTAATTTCGCTTAAATCACAAGTGTTTACCAGCGCATTACTCGGATTGTTGCTAGCATAAATTGTTAATTGGCTCATGCAAATTGCTCCAATTTAACTGTGCTAAAGTCATGTACGTATGGGTGCGCGCTATGTGCTTGGCCATCACGTATTAAGTGCAAGGTTTTAAGCCCTGCGGCTTTGGCTGCATCAAGCTCACCTGCCACATCACTTAAAAACAAGATTTCGTTAGCACTAAAGGGGAGCTGGTTAACTATAGTGTTATAGGCGGCTTGCTCTTGCTTTGCGCCGACTTTGGTATCAAAAAAATCATTAAACAGGGGGCGTATATCGCCATAGTCACTGTATTTAAAGAGTAACTGCTGCGCCCTCACCGAGCCTGATGAATACACATAGAGTGCGGTGCCTTGAGCGTGCTGAGCTTGTAAAAACTCAAACGCATCTGCGTATAGGTGGCCTTTAAAATCACCGTGCTCGTAGCCCGTTTGCCAAATTAGCCCTTGTATTTGCTTTAAAGGGGTAATTTTTTTATCTTCTTCAATCCACTTTAGTAACACGCTAATGACATTTTCTATATCGGCATCTGGCTCATTAATAATGGCTTTAACAGCCGCTATTTGCTCAGCGACATGGGTTTTATTTTCGTTTAAGCGCATAAACGTTGCTAGTTGTTTAGCTGCATACGGAAACAGCACCTCTTTTACAAATGAGATACGTGTTATGGTGCCTTCAATATCAGTTAAAATTGCTTTTATCATTATAGCTGTGCCCCAATACCTTCTATTTTTAACCGTTCGAGCTCGCAACTAAATAAAAACTCTAACCCTTCTAAGTGGCGAAGTGCTTGCTTGTAATTACGCCCTACTACATAAACGCCATGCCCACGAATTAACACTGCATGTTCAATGGGTGTATGTAAGTGGTGATCGCTAAGCAGCAAACTTAAGCGGTCTATGTCTTGGTCGTTTTCAAAAATAGGAATGCTGAGCGTATCTAAATGCGAGGTTACCCCACTGAGTGACTTTTGCATTTCGTAACCGCTTAAATTTAATGCATGGCTTTTAATTACACGCGATAGTACGGTGGCTGCTACTGAGTGAGTATGCAGCACCACGTTTGCGTGCGGAATAAGCTTATACATGCCTAGGTGCAGTTGCGTTTCGGCCGATGGGTTGCCAGCACCTTTAGTGCGATTACCTTGATGATCAAGCTCAATGAATGTGTGTGTACCGAGCTGACCTTTATCAAAGCCGCTAGCGGTAACCACATACCCTGTTGCGGTGCGCGCCGAAAAATTTCCGCCGGTGGCGGGAACCCAGCCTTTTTGACTGATCCATTTTCCGGCTTCAATAAGTTGCGAAATAGCGGTATTGTTGTGCATACATTCCTCACCAATGAGTGTAATACCAATGCGTAATAATACTTAATGCGTTTAAGGCGCTAAACCAAACGCGAGCTGCGTTTTTGCTACCTCAAAATAACTCAGTTAATTAAGCAAATTGATATAAAGCTATTTAATTTTAGACGGCTATACTTCTGTTTTAAGCAATGATAGCATCGCTTTAAGCGCAAAACCATCATTAAGGGCCTGTCGTGTTTGAAAGTAAATTACCAAATTTAAGTGTTAGTATATTTAGCCAAATGAGTGGCTTGGCAAGTCAGCATTCGGCAATAAATTTATCGCAGGGTTTTCCTGAGTTTGATGCGCCAGAACTACTGAAAAACCAGCTAAATTTTTATGTTCAGCAAGGGGTTAATCAATACTCGCCATCCAGTGGTGTGCCCCGTTTACAGCAACAAATAGCAAATTTAGTTTCGCGTAAATACGCGGCTAACATTGATGCAGCTGAGCAAGTTACGGTAACGTCGGGCGCCACCGAAGCATTATTTGTGGCTATTCAAACTATAGTACGCCCCGATGATGAAGTCATTGTGTTTGACCCCGCTTATGACTCTTACCAGCCCGCCATTGAGCTTGCTGGCGGTAAAACAGTTCATATTGCATTCCATGCCCCCGATTATGCTATTGATTGGCAAACGGTTCGCAGTGCAGTGAGCAAAAACACGCGCGCTATAATTATTAATACGCCACACAATCCAAGCGGAAAAATACTTAAAAGCGATGATATAAACGCGCTCAAATCGTTAGTAAGCGACCACGATTTATATGTAATAAGTGATGAAGTTTACGAACACATTACCTTTGATGGCGATAAGCACTTAAGCATGCTTTGTGATGAGCAACTACGTGAAAAAAGCTTTGTTATATCAAGCTTTGGCAAAACGTTTCACAGTACCGGCTGGAAAATGGGGTACTGTATTGCGCCTGCACCGCTTGCTATTGAATTTAGAAAAATACACCAGTATGTTACTTTTTCAAGCTTTACACCTGCACAACACGCATTGGCCGACATGCTTGAACAACAAGGCGAGCATGTCGATGAGCTGAGTAATTTTTATCAGCAAAAGCGCGACTTACTGGCACAGCACTTAAGTGACAGCCGTTTTAATATTTTACCAAGCCAAGGTACGTACTTTTTATTGCTCGATTACAGTGAGGTGTCTGATCTTAATGATGTGGATTTTTGCCACTGGTTAGTAGAGCAAGCTGGGGTTGCTGCTATTCCTTTAAGTGTGTTTTATAAGCAACCTTCAAATGATAAAGTGATTCGACTGTGTTTTGCTAAAAACGATGAAACCTTAATAGAGGCCGCGCAAATATTATGTCAACTTTAACGCTTACACTCGTTCAAAGTGCGCTGCATTGGCTTGATAAAGACGCCAATTTAGCCATGTTTGATAAAAAATTAGCAGCGATGAGCGCTCAACCTGATTTAATTTTACTACCCGAAACCTTCGCCACAGGCTTTGCTATTAACCTTGATTGCGCAGAGCCCGAAAATGGCAAAGTGCTGAGCTGGCTAAAAACCCAAGCACATAAACATAAAGCTGTTATTGCAGGTTCGGTTTTGGTTGCTCAAGGCGATAAAAAAGCGAATCGCTTTTATTGGGTGACCCCAAGTGGCGAGGTAAATTATTACGATAAACGTCATTTATTTCGCTTAGGCAGTGAGGGCGATTACGTTGTCGCAGGGCAAGCGCGTAAAACGTTTGAAATTAACGGTTTTAAGTTACTGCCGCAAGTATGTTACGACTTGCGCTTTCCGGTTTTTCAGCGCAACAATAATGATTACGATGTAATGATAAACGTTGCAAACTGGCCAGCAGTTCGTCGTCATATTTGGGATACGCTATTAATGGCGCGCGCTATGGAAAACCTATGTTATGTAGTAGCCGTTAACCGTGTTGGCGACGATGGCAATGGTGTTGCGCATAATGGCGGCACGGCTGTGTACGACTTTAAAGGCGATACACTCGCCAAAGCAAAAGACAATACACAAGAGTTACTTACCGTAACACTTGAAAAAGCACCGCTTGATGATTTTAAAGCCTCGTTTCCTGCTTATTTAGATGCCGACGCGTTTACCTTGGTATAAATCGCTAAGCATTAGCGCCTAGCCAATAAAGTGCTAAAATAGCCGCTGATATGTTTATTGGCGGCTTTATGAATACAACCCTTATAACACCGGTAATTTTAGCGGGCGGCATTGGCACACGGTTATGGCCGCTGTCTCGCCAAGCTATGCCTAAGCAATTTTTACCTCTGCTTGATAACAAACACTCACTATTACAAAGTACGTTAGCGCGTGTATCGGGCAAGGGGTTTGCAAAGCCAATACTTGTTTGTAACGAACAGCACCGTTTTATTGCTGCTGAGCAAAGTGCACAGGCCGCTCCTCATGCACTTTTGTTAGAGCCGCAGGGTAAAAATACCGCGCCGGCCATTGCGCTGGCAGCACACTACGCTTTACAGCAAGGCATAACAGGGCCAATACTGGTGATGCCTGCCGATCATCATATATCCAACTTTACTGAGCTCACACTTAAATTAAACGATGCAATTGAATTAGCCCAGCAAGGTATGTTGGTCACGTTTTCAATTACACCAACACAGCCCCACACTGGGTTTGGCTACATTAAGCAAGGTAGTAAAATAGTAGGCTCCAATTGCTATAAAGTGGCTGAATTTAAAGAGAAGCCAAGCTTGGCTACCGCTGAGCATTATTTAACTCAAGGCGGTTATAGCTGGAATAGCGGGATGTTTTTATTTACACCGCAAGCCTATTTAAATGAGCTAGAACGCTTTGCACCAAAAATTGCACACAGTGTTAGCGCGGCGGCTACTTTCTCTGACGATTTAGGGTTTACAAGGCCGGTAAGTGAGCCACTTAAAAACTGCCCAAGTGACTCTATCGATTACGCTATTTTAGAGCGCAGTAATAATGTAGCAGTGCTGCCTGTTGCTCTTAATTGGAGTGATGTAGGCAGCTTTAGTGCCTTGGCTAGCCTTATTAAAAAAGATGCACATGGCAATAATGAAAACGACAGCCATACCGCGCAAAATAGTACTAATAATTTCGTTATAAGCGAAAACGATCACAGCGTTGCTACCCTTGGGGTTAGCGACTTAGCTATTATTCATACCCACGATGCCACCCTCGTTGCCAATAAAAACAAGCTCGATGGTCTGCCTTTATTGCTCAAGCAATTAGCGGTTAGCCAAAGTGATAAACTCAATCACCATCAGGTTGTGTATCGGCCATGGGGCAATTACCGCACTTTGGTTGAAGGTGATGGTTTTAAAGTTAAAAAAATAACCGTAAACAGCGGGGCTAAACTTTCAACGCAGCGCCATCAGCATCGTGCAGAGCATTGGGTAGTGGTATCGGGTATTGCTGATGTTCGGATTGATGAGCAATTGCTAACTCTAAACCACGACCAATCTTGCTACATTGCAGCAAAACAAATACACAGCTTAGCGAACAATCAAAAAGAGCCGCTAATTGTCATTGAAGTACAAACTGGCACCGTACTAGATGAAAGTGACATAGAGCGTTTTGATGATAAGTATGGAAGAGAGTAAACAGCTTAATCTGCAATTGAAAAGCCCATTAACTCAACTGCCCGCGCACGTACTTTAAGTATTGTTCTAGGCTTCGCTGCCATAGCTCTAACGCCTCATCTAGCAGGTTGTTATGGGGTTTGTTATCAAGCAAGCGGCGCTCTATTTTTTTAAGCTCAATACCGTAACGGTTAAAGCCTAATTGCAGCGCGGTGCTTGCTTGGCGGTGCAATAATTTAATGCACTGCTCTGGTTGCTGGTCAATAAGTTCTTGGCATCGGGTTAGTTTAGTCCGTGCTGAGAGTACAAATTCATTGTAAATCGACGACACTTCATCCTCACTAAATGAGCTGGTTAGCGTTTCTGCTGCGGTTTCGTCGTATAAGGTGTCTACTAGCTCTACAGCTATATTTGTAGTTTGATTGGATTGTGAATCACTCAGTGCTTGGCGAAGCTTTTGCTGCTTAATTGGTTTGCCTACTATGTCTTTTATTCCCAGAGCTAAGTATTCTTTTACCTCGTCAGGGCTTAAGCTTGCTGTAAAAGCCAGTACGGGCGTGCGCTGGTTTTTATGCTCCAAACGCTGCAGTCGTTTTAATACTTCTTGGCCGGTAAAGTCTGGCAGGTTCATATCCAGTAAAATAACGTCAAAATGATGCGTTTGCAGCAGTTCAATAGCGCTTTTGCCATCTTTGGCGAGCTTTATTTTATGCTCATCTTCGGCCATAAATTCAATGGCAATTTTTTGATTTAAATCTAAATCTTCGACTAGCAGTACTTCAAGGCCGGTTAAGTAGTCTTTGTTTTGATGTCGCTGCTCTACCAAACTAAGTTCCCCTAGCGTAAAGGTGGTAGTAAAGCTAAATACGCTACCAGTGCCTAGTTGACTGGTTATTTCTAAACGGCTGCCTAGCTTTTCTAGTAAGCGGCTGGTGATGGCAAGCCCAAGGCCGGTGCCGCCTTTTTCTTTGCCGGCGCTACTTTGTACATAGGGTTCGGTTAAGTAGGCTATTTCGTCTTTTTCGATACCAGGGCCTGAGTCTTTAACGCTAATTTTTATGGTGTGCTCAAGCTGCCTGTCGCTTATTAAATCAACCTGAATTTTTACTATACCGTGGTCGGTAAACTTAATGGCGTTACCAACAAGGTTAATAATAATTTGCCTCAATTTTTGCTGATCGCAGTAGTAACAGGCTTGTTCAGGGATATTACATACCAGTTCAAACTTAAGCTGCTTTTGCTCCGCCAATGGGCTGAGTAATAAACACAAATTGTTTAACCAGGTTTTAAATTCAATGTCTTCTTCGTAAAGTGCTTCATCACTTTGATCTAGGCTTGCGTAGTCAAGCACTTTATCAACCAGTAAATTTAACGACTCGGCTGAATTAATGATGGCCTCACAATAGGCTTTATTGCGGGTGTCGGTGCTTTGGTTCATAACCAATTGGGCGCTGCCTAATATGCCATTAAGGGGGGTGCGAATTTCATGGCTAATCGTTGATAAAAACAGGCCTCTAATTTCTAAATCTTTTTGGGCTTTGTCGGCCAGCTTGTTAAGGTTTTTTTCTCTGCGTTCATTACACAAAAGCGCCATACCGGCGGCATAAAACATAGGTGCAATAACGCCATTTAAAAACAGTAAGCTGCTAAACCATGGGCTTTGCAATAGCAGGGGTTGTTCAATATTAACCATAAATAGTGAGCGGCTAATAAAGCTCAGGCCAACTAAAGTTAATATTAAAATGTAAACAATGGTGCCATTTGGGTAGGTTTTTCGGGCATATTTAATAAATAAAAACAGCAAAAAAGTGGCTTCTGCAATGTGCTGTACATCCGAGACGTAAATTCGCTCGCGTAAAGAAGGGTCAATAAAAGAATAATACCCCAACATTACTGCGCTAAACGCGGTAAAGGAGCACAGTAGCTTAAAGCCAATACCCCGATAATCTAAAAATTGGCATATAGCCAAGCTGTGCACAATTGATGCGCCAAACATCATACTGCTGGCAATACTAATCACAATAAGGTTGTGCGTTTTGCCAATAAGCGTAAAGCCAATTACTGCGCCTAGTAATAAAACCGGGTAAAAAATATAAAGCAGAGTACCTGGGGTACTTTTGTTGGTACGCCATGTTAAAAAGTTAAGAAGGGTCATTACAATAATAACGGCAATGCTGGCAAAAAAGAGGGTAAATGAGTCGAGCATAGAGGTTCCAGCAATGGGTACTTTAAATAGAGTAATAAAAAGCGATTAATTTAACAAGCATGCAGCATAAACAAAAACAGGCACCATAAGTGCCTGTTTTTAAATTACGAAATTGATTAACGAATTTCGTCTGGAATGTTTTGTTGAGCCCAAGATAGTAGCTCAATACGGTTACGACATTTAGTTTTTCTAAATGCGCTGTATAAATGTGTTTTAACTGTGTGCGGGCTGATGCTTAAATCTTCAGCAATTTCTTTGTTTTTAGAACCCTTACTCATTAACGAGATTATTGCTTTTTCTCGTTTAGTGAGTTTAATTGGCTCTATGTCACCTTCGGTCAGCTTGTGTAGTGCGTCTTTATTAAACTGCAGCATGCGGTTTAATGCATTACACATAATGTCACGTCTGTACCAAAGCTGATCTTCTAAAAGTAAGCGAATACCTTTCATTAATACATCAGCGTTATCTGTCGTATAAAACACGCCACGAATACCGCTCAACAGCGCGCGGTTAGCGAGCTCTGGGTTTTCGTCTAGGTTAAATAATACGATATCGCACTTGGTGCGCAGGTTAACTAGCTGTTCTTTTAGTTTACCCCATGCATCGTTACTTGATGTTTCAATGAACAGTAATCGAGTCCCTTCTGGTACATCTAAAATATTTGTACCCGTGGTTACGTCAAGGCCTTGCGTTTTTAACAAAGGTTCTAAAACGTTAATGCCAATGGTGTTAATTGGCTCTTGATCTAATAACAAAAAGGCTGAACTGCTCATGTTTTTATACTCTTTTTATAAAGCTGACTAGTTAAGTTTATCACGACTTCCACACCTTTTGTATTAGAAAGTCGGGTTTCGCCTTGTGAACAAGTACGATTTTACGATTATTTAAACATAAAATGTTGCAAATAAGTAATTATTTTTCACTTTATATACATGATAAACCATAACATTTGTAACTAGCTAAATACTAATAATTCCAGTGAATTTTTATTATTAAATTTTTAATTTTTTAGCTTCTTGATACGGAGGCCAGCCCATTTCTTTGCCTGCAAGCATATGTAAATGTATGTGATACACGGTTTGCCCGCCGTGTTTATTGCAGTTCATTACGACTCTGTAGCCATCGTCACTAAAGTTAAATTGCTTGGCTAATTTAGCAGCAACCTCGTATAAATTTCCAACTAAATGTGAGTTTTCGCTATTAATATCATTGATAGTGGCAATTGCTTTTTTTGGAATAATTAACACATGAAAAGGAGCTTGCGGGTTTATATCTTTAAATGCAAGGGTAGTGTCGTCTTCGTAAATAATGTCGGCAGGAATTTCGCGGTTAATAATTTTTGTAAATAATGTTTCTGTGCTCATAATCGTTTCAGTGTAAGGTTTGAATTTAAAGTCACTAATGACAAATTTTGTTTGCAGTGTCAAACTCAAAACAAATAAAGGAGTTTTTATGCGTAAACCAATGTTAATAACTGCAGCTGCGGCACTATTGATGAGTATGTCAGTAAGTGCCGGAAATATTCACTTTCCTGAAGAGTTAGTGCCTTTACAAGTCGGCGAAAGAGTGATTGAAAGCTCTCTATTTAGCCGCGTTGACGACATTGAACTTGAACCAGGCTCTTATCGATTAAAATTAAAATACACCGATTTATACGAGCTAGGCTTTGACGACCATGAGGTAATAGAGTCTGAACCGTTTTGGGTAGATATTACTATTGACGATAACAAAGACTACGACATGGTGTTTAATCGTGCCGATAACGCGGTATCAGCGAAAATATTTGCTGAGGCACCACAGGTAAGTTTAAAAGCAAAGGGCGCGTCTGTGGCACAGCCGCTTAGTGTTATTTCAAATACACAGCTTGCAAGTCAAAAGCCTGCTTTACAAAATACGGTGCCAGCGGGTCCAACGCGTCCAAGCCAACCTATAAAGCCTATTGCGCCTATTAATGGCAAAGGCATGCCAAGTGCACCGCAAATGCTAGAATTTTGGTGGCAGCAAGCCACGATTGCTGAGCGAAAGGCCTTTTTAGAAAAGGTAACGAACCAAGGCGCTGAATAATAAACTTATCTCAAGCTACTAATTTTAAGCGCTAACTGCGCTGAACTTAGTTACAGTTTTTAGCTTGAGAAAATTACAGTATTAAAAAAGGCCGATAAATCGGCCTTTTTTAATGGTTTTGCTGTTTTACCCTAAAGGTCTAAACACCTTTTGGGTTGGCACAGGTTGGCTATTTATCAAATAAAGCGTCAATGGTGCCTTGTGCAAGCGGGTGGTAGCCTGGGCGTGCTTTGATGTATACATCATGTGCCCATTCGCGCTTACCATTTTTAATAAGTGCTTTGTATAACGGCACAATTAATTTACGGCGGCCAATACCTGATAAGTGCTTATCAAGCGCTGGGTAAATAGGTTGGTAACCATTACCTACCGCTAACATAAACCATGCAAACGCGCGCTCTGCATTGGTTGATTGCGTTAAGTTAAATTGCTTATCAAGCTCGCTCATCTTATCTAAGCTTAAATCACGTGGTAGGTTATTTAAAAAGTGTAACCATTCGTGCACTGTCCACTGAGCCGTAGGTAATTGTGCTGCGCTTGTTTCACCTTTTAACCATGCTGCGCTTGCTGTATCTACTTTATCAAACGCATCCGATGTGGGGTTAGGTGCATCGCTTGGTAAACCTGGCTCAAAAATCCACTCATTCACTTTATCCATGCTTACAACGCCTGGATATTTTTCAATTAAGTTAGCTTTTAAATAAGTAACAAATTGCGCAGTGGTCAGCGATTTAAATGCAAACTCATTAAAGTAGGTCTTAACAAAGTCATCAAACTTATCTCGGCCGTATTTTTCTTCTAGGTAGATTAAAAATAGCTGCCCTTTAGTGTATGGCACTGAGCTAAATGCATCATCTGGATCGCGGCCATTAAGTTTTAAATTAAGGCGAGTATCGGGCGCATCAATCGTTTTAAGCTGAGCGCGTAAGCCTGCTGCATCTAAAGCTTGCTCCATTACGGCGCGGTCGCGGCCAAACACTTCTTCCATGATGCGGTTTTCAACGTACGAGGTAAAACCTTCGTTTAACCATAAATCTTCCCACGTAGCGTTGGTAACTAAGTTACCAGACCAAGAGTGTGCAAGCTCATGGGCAATAAGGTTTACTAAGCTTTTATCGCCAGCAACTACGGTAGGGGTAATAAATGAAAGGCGCGGGTTTTCCATACCACCAAACGGAAAGCTAGGCGGTAACATTAATAAATCGTAACGGCCCCATGCATACTCACCATACATTTCGTTGGTTTTGTCGATCATGGCTTGGGTGTCGTTAAACTCGGCAACCGAAGCGTCTAAAATTTCAGGCTCGGCAAATATACCTGTTTGTTTTGACATGGCTTTAAATTCTAAATTACCTGCACCAATCGCAATTAAGTACGGCGAAATAGCTTGAGGCATCTCAAAGTGGTAGTCGCCATCTTTGTATAGTGCGTCTTTGTTATCGGCGCTCATTACGGCACGTATATCTTTTGGTGTATGAATACGGGCAGAGTAAGTAACGCGCATGGCAGGGGTATCTTGTACTGGTAACCAGCTACGAGCGTGAATAGCCTGCGATTGGCTGTACATAAACGGGTGCGTTTTGCTGGCTGTTTGCTCTGGTGTTAACCATTGCAGGCCAGATGCTTCTGGGCGGCTGTTGTAGTAAATACGTACTTTTGGCGCTTGGCTTTTTAAAGTAATTGTTAGTTTTGAGCCTTTAACATCATCGCGATCTGCCAGTGTAAATTTAGCTTTGTGCCAATCGCCCGAGGTGTCTTGGTACATTACTTTATCAATGTCTAAGTCGCGGGTATCAAGTACCAGCTTTTTACTTGTGTCATTGTTCCACTTTAGCGTGTGCTCAACAAAACCTTCTAATTGCTTGTCGGCAAAATCGACATCTAAATCAAGGTTTAAGTGTGTTGTTACCACATCATCTAGGTTGGCGTATGAGTTTTGATCAATCGCGTTTGCCATTGCTTGCGAGCACATACCGGCCATAGCGAGGCTTAAAAAAAGAGGTTTAATTTTCATAAAATACCCTGAACACTAATAATAAGTGCAGGTTTTATATCATGATTGATACAGCGGGTTGAGTGATTTTTACATTCTTTGCGACAATAAGGTAAACTACTGCGATTAGTTACCAGTACACTCAGAGACCTTTGTGGCGCACTCATTAAAACCTTTACATACCTTTGCACTAAACAATCAATGCCAGCATTTTGTTGAAATAACCTCGGTTGAGCAACTTAAAGCACACCGTTTTAGTGTTCCGTTTTGTTTATTAGGGGAAGGTAGCAACACAATATTTTTAGAAAACTACGCAGGCACCGTAATTAAAATGGCCACTAAGGGCATTACTATTACCGAGCGTGAAAATGATGTACTAGTGAGTGCAGCTGCGGGCGAGAACTGGCATAAGCTAGTAAGCTATTTACTTGATAAAGATATTGCAGGGCTTGAAAACCTAGCGCTTATTCCGGGCACCGTTGGGGCGTCGCCGGTACAAAACATTGGTGCTTATGGTGTTGAGCTCGCTCAATTTGTAGAGTCGGTTGAATACATTGATATAGCCACAAAAACCAAAGTGACTTTAACTAACGCACAGTGTGAGTTTGCTTATCGTGACTCTATTTTTAAACATGCTTTAAAAAACAAAGCGGTGATCACTCAAGTTAATTTAGCGCTCCCTAAAATGTGGCAGCCAGTTTTAAGTTATGGCCCACTCAAAGTATTGCAAAATCCCACCCCTAAAATGGTATTTGAGCAGGTTATTGAAATTCGTAACGCTAAGCTGCCAAACCCATACACTTTAGCCAATGCGGGTAGTTTTTTTAAAAATCCGATTATTAGCAATGCGCGTTTAGAAGCGCTGCTTGTGCGGTTTGGTGATTTACCGCATTACCCCTATGGGGAAAACCATCACAAAGTGGCGGCAGGTTGGCTAATTGACCAAGCGGGCTTGAAGGGCTTTACAGTAGCAGGGATTGAGGTGCACCAGCAACAGGCGCTGGTATTAGTTAATCACGGTGATAGTAAAGGGCGCGATTTAATCACTATGATCACGCATATACAAAATACGGTGTTTACACGTTACGGCATAATGCTAGAGCACGAAGTAAGGCTTATAAACACAAAGAGTGAATGCCATATTATTACGGAGCACGCGTAATGAAAGCACCAGATGGAAATAAACTAGCTATATTAAACGCACTTAACCAAGGTGGCTTTGTATCGGGCCAAGTCCTTGGCGAGCAATTGGGTATAAGCCGCGCAGCAGTGAGTAAGCATATTCAAACACTGCAAGACATGGGGCTCGATATATTTAAAGTGACGGGTAAAGGTTACAGTTTAAACAATGCGGTGGGTTTGCTAAACCAAGCCGATATAACCAAACATTACCATGCATTAGGTGCCAATACAGCCCAAGTAGAAGTACACCCTATTATAGATTCAACCAACAGTGAGCTAATGCGCCGTATTCAAAATAAAGTCGCGCTTGAGTCTGGCACTGTTGTAGTTGCCGAAATGCAGCAAGCTGGGCGCGGAAGGCGAGGGCGGGTATGGCAATCTCCGTTTGGGGCTAATTTATATTACAGTTATTTTTGGCGTTTAGATGATGGCCTGCAAGCTGCTATGGGCGTGTCAATTGCAGTAGGGCTTGCGGTATACGATGCTATAAAAGCACTTTACGATATAGACATTGAACTTAAATGGCCAAACGACATATATATAAATAAGCAAAAACTAGCCGGAGTATTAGTTGAGCTAGATGGGCAACCGCAAGGCCCTTGTCAGCTAGTCATTGGTATTGGCATTAATCTACAAATGCCGCAAAACACCAGCGAACAGATTGATCAAGCATGGACTGATTTAAGCCAACACACCACCGCGCTTGATAAAAACCAGTTAGTTGCTTCGCTTACCTTTTATTTAGAGCAGCGTTTGGCAGATTACCAGCAAGACGGGCTAAACAGCATGTACGCACAGTGGAACGCCCTAAACGCCTTTGCAGGAGAATGCGTAGAGCTAAATACGGGGCACAGAAGCTGGCGGGGTATTTGTGAGGGTATTGATCAGCACGGCGGAATACGCATTCGCCAAGACGGCGAAGTTAAAAGTTACTATGGTGGCGAAATCTCGTTAAGAAAGGCCGAATTATGAAACTGCTAATAGATGTAGGTAATACGTCATTAAAAGCGGCCTTATGGCGCGAGCAACAAGCAACGCCCGTTTCTATGAGCGACGTGCCGTGGCAAGCAATAACTGAGGTTGTGTATGCTTGTGTAGGTAACAGTGAATTATTAAATGACGCGCTCACATTAGCCGCCAAAAAAAGCATTCCGTGTTGTGAGGCGCATGTTAGTAAAAATCTCAGTGGCTTAAGTTGCGCATATGAACAGGTTAGCAATTTAGGTATTGATCGCTGGCTTGCACTGGTGGCAGGTTTTACGCTTTACCCAAACAGAGCGTGTATTATTGTTGATGCTGGCACTGCAACCACTATTGATGTACTGAGCGGCGAAGGCGAGCACTTAGGAGGCTGGATATTGGCCGGCCTTGATTTAATGACTCGCTCATTAACACAAAATACTCAGCGCGTGTTTGATGATGCCAATACCCCCTTTTTAAACGAGCTAGGTAAAAACACACCCAACGGATTAAAAAATGGCGCACTGGTGGCAACATTAGGCGCTATTGAACAGGCCAAATATCAACTCAAACACGTAACAGGCGATCAAAAACCACAAATTTTGTGCGCAGGTGGTTACGGTTTGCTGTTACAGCAACAAATAAGTGGCAGTATTTTTGATTCTTTATTGGTTATGAAAGGATTAAATTATTGGCATGAGCTAAGTAAAAACGACGAAAAACGGCAAAATTAAGCACTTTTGCATGAATTGTGAGCATTTAAGCTAAAAAATTACATTTTTTTTAATTTTATAGTTGCATCATAATAAACCTTACTCTAATATCTCGCCCCGTACTAAAGCAGTGCCGACTTAGCTCAGCTGGTAGAGCAACTGACTTGTAATCAGTAGGTCAACCGTTCGACTCGGTTAGTCGGCACCACTTTCCTTTTACCGAAAGTGAATTAGTAAAGAATTATCGTGGAGGGGTTCCCGAGCGGCCAAAGGGATCAGACTGTAAATCTGACGGCTCAGCCTTCGCTGGTTCGAATCCAGCTCCCTCCACCACTTTATTCTTGACGGTTAGAGGTAGTTTAAGAACAGGTTCCTAAAGCGGGCATCGTATAATGGCTATTACCTCAGCCTTCCAAGCTGATGATGCGGGTTCGATTCCCGCTGCCCGCTCCAATTATGGTGTTGCTGATATAGCTCAGTTGGTAGAGCGCACCCTTGGTAAGGGTGAGGTCGGCAGTTCAAATCTGCCTATCAGCACCAGTCATATGAATCTCCTTGAATACTTCCTTTATCTGTCAGAAAAAACTATTTGAAATTTGAAAAAATTAAATTAATCTACCTCTGGTGGATTATTTTCATATGTAATCTAGATACACAAAACTGATAGGTTCCGTCATGGCAAAAGAAAAGTTTGAACGCGTAAAACCGCACGTAAACGTTGGTACAATCGGCCACGTTGACCACGGTAAAACTACACTAACTGCAGCAATCACTAACGTACTTGCAAAAGTATACGGCGGTGTTGCTAAAGATTTCGCATCAATCGATAACGCTCCAGAAGAGCGCGAGCGTGGTATCACAATCTCAACTTCTCACGTTGAGTACGATACACCAACTCGTCACTACGCACACGTAGATTGTCCTGGACACGCCGATTATGTTAAAAACATGATCACTGGTGCTGCTCAAATGGACGGCGCTATCTTAGTAGTAGCTGCGACTGACGGCCCTATGCCACAAACGCGTGAGCACATCCTACTTTCTCGTCAGGTTGGCGTACCTTACATCGTTGTATTCATGAACAAATGTGACATGGTTGACGACGAAGAGCTACTTGAGCTAGTAGAAATGGAAGTTCGTGAACTTCTTTCTGAGTACGACTTCCCAGGTGATGACTTACCACTAATTCAAGGTTCTGCTCTTAAAGCACTTGAAGGCGAAAAGCAGTGGGAAGACAAGATCGTTGAGCTTGCAGAAGCACTAGATTCTTACATCCCAGAGCCAGAGCGTGACATCGATAAGCCATTCATCATGCCTATCGAAGACGTTTTCTCAATCCAAGGCCGTGGTACAGTAGTAACTGGTCGTGTTGAAGCTGGTATCATCAACGTGAACGACGAAGTTGAAATCGTTGGTATTAAGGAGACTACTAAGTCTACTTGTACTGGTGTTGAAATGTTCCGTAAGCTTCTTGACGAAGGTCGTGCTGGTGAGAACATTGGTGCACTTCTACGTGGTACTAAGCGTGAAGACGTTGAACGTGGTCAAGTACTAGCTAAGCCTGGTTCAATCAACCCACACACTACATTCACTTCAGAAGTATACGTACTTTCTAAAGATGAAGGTGGTCGTCATACTCCTTTCTTCAAAGGTTACCGTCCACAGTTCTACTTCCGTACAACTGACGTAACAGGTGACGTACAGTTACCAGAAGGCGTAGAAATGGTAATGCCTGGTGATAACGTTAAGATGACAGTAACTCTAATCGCGCCAATCGCGATGGACGAAGGTCTTCGTTTCGCTATCCGTGAAGGTGGCCGTACTGTAGGTGCTGGTGTTGTAGCAACTATCGTAGAGTAATAGTTAGCCTAGCTAATTAATACTAAAAAGAGGTCACTTCGGTGGCCTTTTTTAATGCCTGAAGAAAAGTGTTTAGTTTTCAGTTTTCAGTTATCAGCTTTTAGCTGCTCGGCGTTAATATAAATAATCTTGTTTGGGCTAAATTTTTTCGAAGCCCGAAATATTTAACAAGCTACAAATTTTTCCAAAAAAAAACACGGCCAAGGCCGCGTTTATATATTAATATCATCTTGCTTACAGCTTACAGCTTACAGCTTACAGCTTACAGCTTACAGCTTACAGCTTACAGCTTACAGCTTACAGCTTACAGCTTACAGCTTACAGCTTACAGCTTACAGCTTACAGCTTACACGCTAGTGCTTTTTCGCATATGCTTCGGCTTGCTTCCAAACCCTTAGCGTATTTTCGCTTAAAATCTTTTTAATGTCTGAATCGCTGTAACCTCTGTCCATTAAGCCTTGTACTAGGTTAGGGTAGCTAGATACATCCTTTAAGCCAATCGGTAACGAATCGCCAACTCCATCGTAGTCAGAGCCAATGCCCACGTAATCAATGCCAATAAGCTCTACAACGTGATCAATATGATCAAGTACTTGCTCAAGGCTTGCAAACGGGAATGGGTTTTTAGCGCGGTACGCTGCATCAAAGTCTTTACTTGGCTTAGTGCCTTCTTTTTTAACGGTCTCTTTAGTGCTTTTAAGGTCTTTGTACCACGCACCGGCTTTAGAGGTTACAAAGCTTGAGCCAAAGTTAATTTGAATAACCCCGCCATTCTTTTTAAGCGCTAATAACATGTCATCATTCATATTACGCTCAAAGCCTGGCGTGTATTTGCGCAGTGAAGAGTGTGAAGCAATAACCGGCGTTTTAGATAGCTCCATTACCTGATAAAACGCATCATCTGATATATGTGATACGTCAATTAGCATACCGACGTTGTTCATTTCAGTAATTAGCTTTTTACCAAATGGGCTTAAACCTTTCCATTTACGGCGAATATCGTATGATGAGTCAGAAATATGGTTGCTTTGCGAGTGCGCAAGTGTGATGTAGCGTACACCGCGGTCAAAAAAGTGCTGAAGGTTTTCCATTTTTCCTTCAATTGGCGAGCCATTTTCCATGCCCATCGCAATTGACAGTTTACCTTGCTCAAATTGCGCTTCTATATCTGCAGTTGAGCTAGCAATAGCAAATTTTTCAGGGGCGCGCTGTGCAATGGCTTCCATGCTATCAATCATTTGATTGGCTAGCTGGTAGCTTTTACCTTTGCCTTCAAATTCTAAGTGAGCAGGAATATAAATCGACATAAAAGGGGCGTTTAACCCCCCTTGTACTGCGCGAGGGTAGTCAAAGTCGCCGCCTTCGGTGGCTTTAGTTACATCAACCCATTTTTCGTGGATGCGATAAGGTACATCAATATGGGTGTCGATTAAAATAGTGTCTTTTGCTAGTTTTACTGCTTTGTCTGACGGGCTTTTTACTTGCTCTGCAAAGGCTTGTGGTGTTAAAGCTAGTGATATGGCTACCACTAGAGTGCTGAGTTTTATCATGTTTTGGCTCTTTGGGTAAAAAGCCATTGTGTACGTTCAGCTCAAAAGTTACAAGTGTTAGGCGTTAATCAAACGACTGTGCTTCATGCTCTTCGCTTTGCAGTGCTTTAAATTCATTTTTTGAAATAATAGTGACCGACTCATGTAGCTCAGAAAAAAACACCATCGCTTCACCATTTCTAAGCTGCTGATTAACCTGCGCTACTTTACTTTGAATACTCACTTCTTGCTCACCGTAATCGGTGCCTTCACGAAGCACGTAGCTTTCAATTAGGTTATAGAGGGTGTCTTTATCAAGTTGTTCAAAAGGGATAATCATAACTGCTTACTGCTCGCTTTAGTGGGGACGTGCTGGCCAAAATAATGAGGGACGGCTTGTTCAAGCCAAAATACCGGCCTAAACGGATTATTACCGCTAATAAACCCTACGTGGCCGCCTTTTTCAGAGACACTCAGGGTAACATGCTCACTCACATCTTGCCTACTTGGCACGGCTTTAATCGACAACATTGGATCGTCCTTGGCATGAATTATTAACGTAGGAATCGCAATATGTTTTAAGTAGGGCATTGCGCTGGCTTGACGATAGTAATCGTGTGCGTTTTCAAAGCCATGCAGTGGAGCGGTTAGTTGATTATCAAACTCTAGCAAATCGTCAATTTTCATTAACTGCTCAGAGGTAATAGGTATTTGCTGCTTAATTTGTGGCAATTTACGCTGCATTGATTTTTTCATTCTATCGAGCAAGTACTTTTGATAAATCTTGCCTAAGCTTTTGCGAATAACATCGCTTGATGATGATAAATCATAAGGAGCCGAGACCACGGCTGCAGCACTTAAGGGGCAGTTTTCGCGCTCTTCGCCTAGGTATTTAGCCAGTACATTGCCCCCTAACGAAAAACCAACAGCCATAATAGGGCGGCTGGGAAATTGCTCTCTTAAATGATTTATAAAAAAAGCTAAATCGGCGGTATCGCCACTATGATAAGCACGCGGTAAGCGGTTAACTTCACTTGAGCAGTTTCTAAAGTGCATAAGTACTACGGCATAGCCTTGCTTTTTTAAGGCTTTCATCATGCCTTTGGCATAAAAGCTATTTATGTTGCCTTCAAGGCCATGTAAAACCACAGCAAGGGGAGCGTTTTCGTTATGAGGCAGCGACCATGCAAGTTCAATAAAATCGCCGTCGGGCGTATCAAGTTGCTCAAGTTCGTAGGACGTATTGTGAAATGGACGGAAAAAACGCGGCATTATGGTTTGAACGTGACGATTGGTCATCCACCATGCTGGTTTAAACTTATTGATCATGTTTGTACTACGCACTATGAAAAAAACGAAGCGTTAGTGTACCAAATTTTTCGCTTTATAAAATAAAAAGCGCCTAATCAGGAACCTGAGTAGGCGCTTTGTGCGTCGTGCTTAATGATGCTCGGGAACTTCAGCCTCGCTAATTTTTTTAATAAAGTAAAAAGCGTAAAATAGGCAAAGAGAAATCACTACGCCTAAAATCCCAAAAGACATAAATAAAACAGGGTCGCTAAAAAAGTCTCTAAAGAATACGTTCATGATTAATCTCCTCGTTCAGTTGATGGAGACATCATAAAGTGACTTTGCAAAGCATAATGTGATCGAGATCAAACTATTTCCCTGCGTGGAAAAAGTAACCAAGTAAAGTTGATGTAGATCATGTTTTAGGGGCTATTTCGTTCCTACTACAGCGCCTATAGGCTTTGAAGAATCAATCGGCTTAAAGATTTTTTGCACAAAGAAAATAGAATGAACATTTAGAGGAGGGTGTAAAAACTGACAGCCTAAGTCGCTTTCACATACAGCTCAATATTGTTTGGCTTTACAGCTTCTAAAAAGCTAAGTTTATTCGCTGTATCAATCAGTATTTCCTGTTGTTGCTTTTCAAGCTTTAACTCGGCGCTTAATAGCTCTTGGCGTATTTTTTCATAGTCGCTGATACTTTCTTGATTGGCTTTTAAATAACGACGAGCGGCGCGCAGTGGCTTAAGTGCCTGCGTATCAAACTCATTAATAGATGCTATTAACACACTGAGCTGCTCGGCATTAATGCTTAACTTAAGTGAGTCTAAATACAGCAAAAATAAGCATAGATTAACGTTTTTACCTTGCTGGTTTTGCAGTGCCAGCAAGGTTTGTTGTTGCCCAGGCTTTGCGTACAAAGCGCAGGCAAATTGCCAAAAGTCGTTTTTATTGAGCAAGTTCATCGGTAAAGGCCTGCTCTTTTTCTTCCATTTCTTCAAGCGCCATTAGTAGCTCTTCTTCAGTGTTGTTTACTTTAGGGGTAAGCGTTGCTTGCTTAGCAATTAGCTCTTTTAACTGGGCTTTGTTATCGTCGTTGTAGAGTGTGTTGTCGCCAAGGGCTACTTCAACTTCGCTAAGCTCTGCAGTAAATTTATCGAGCTGCTTTTCAAGCTTTTCAATTTGCTTTTTAAGCGGTTGAATGGCTTTTCTAAACTCAGCTTCTAGGCGCTTTTGCTCTTTACGGTTAACGCTTGGATTTGCTTTTGGCTCGTCAGGCTGCTGGCTTTTAGCGGCTTCTTTATTGGCATTGAGTAACCATTGGTAATACGCATCTAAGTCGTAACCAAACTGAGTGACTTTGCCATCATCGACTAAATAAAATTCATCGGCGGTGTTTTTAAGCATGTGGCGATCGTGCGATACGGTAACCATGGCGCCTTCAAAGCCTTGCAGTGCCATCACTAGCGCGTGGCGCATTTCTAAATCAAGGTGGTTAGTTGGCTCATCAAGTAGTAGTAAATTGGGTTTTTGATACACCAACATGGCTAGCACTAAGCGGGCTTTTTCACCGCCCGAAAACGGTGCCACGGGTTCAAGTGCTTTATCGCCAATAAATGCAAAGCCACCTAAAAAATCACGCAATGATTGCTCTGTGGCCTGTGGGTTTAAACGTTGAATATGGGTCACTGCGCTGGCTTTTAAATCAAGCGATTCAAGTTGGTGCTGCGCAAAGTAACCTATATTTAAGCCATGGTGTTGAACCACTTTACCTGCTTGCGGCTCAAGCTCGCCCGCTAATAGCTTTATAAGCGTTGATTTACCCGCGCCGTTACGACCGAGTAATGCAATACGGCTGCCAGGAACTAGGTTTAGCGCGATATTATTTAAAATAGTGACATCGCCATAACCTGCTTTTGCTTTATCTAGGGTCATTAGCGGGTTAGGCAGGGCTGTTGGCTCGGCAAATTCAAAGTCAAATGGTGAGTCGGCATGTGCAGGTGCCAGCTTTTCCATACGTTCGAGCGCTTTAACACGGCTTTGTGCCTGTTTGGCCTTACTGGCTTTGGCTTTAAAGCGAGTTATAAACTGTTCAAGATGGGCAATTTGCTCTTGTTGTTTTTCAAACATTGCTTGTTGTTGTAACAAGCGCTCTGCTTTTTGGCGTTCAAACTGTGAGTAGTTACCTTTGTACACATTAATAAGCTGTTTATCGACATGCCAAATTTGATCAACCACGGCGTCTAAAAACTCACGGTCATGAGATATAAGTACCAAGGTGCCTGTGTAGGCGCGTAAAAAGCGCTCAAGCCAGTAAACGGCATCTAAATCAAGGTGGTTGGTAGGCTCATCGAGTAATAGTAAGTCGGCATCGCGAATAAGTGCTTGTGCAAGGTTTAAACGCATACGCCAACCCCCAGAAAACGCGCTTACAGGGTTTTCTATTTGGTGATTAGCAAAGCCTAAGCCGTGCAGCAATTCGCCCGCTTTTGACTCTATGCTGTAGCCTTTAATATTTTCAAGCTGAATATGTACTTTGGCTTGGGTGTCACCATCGTTTGTTTGCTCAGCTTCACGCAGGGCAATGCGCAATGCATAGTATTCAGGGTGGCCTTGAAGTACATAATCAATGGCGCTTATTTCAAGGGCTGGGGTTTCTTGTTTTACAGAAGCAATAGACCAATCTTTGGGTATATTGCAATCACCCGCATCGAGTTGCAGCTCAGATTTTAATAAACTAAATAAGGTAGATTTACCACAGCCATTAGCGCCAACTAAGCCCACTTTGTGCTGTGGAAATAAAGTAGCCGAGGCATTTTTTAATAAGGCTTTTCCGCCACGAAGTAGTTCTATTTCTGAGATTTGGATCATGAATGCGTTACTTTACTGTGCCCTGGTTAAGTTGGCGCTATCATACCATAGAACGTATTGCTCTTATCAAGCGTATCAACATAGGAAGTTATACGATAAAATATGTGCAGTTCAAACCACAGGAAAAATGTTGTGAGACAAAAGAAGCGATTTATTGCTGGTGCATCGTGCCCTGAGTGTAAAGCCATGGATACCATGATGCTGTACAGAGAACATGATGTTGAAAAAGTAGAGTGTGTAGAGTGCGGCCACAAAATGGCGCAACCCGATAACGCTGTTCAGGCATCTACTCGCCAATTTGAACAAGTAATTGGTGTATTTAAACCGGGCGATTAACCCGGTTTTATTTTGTCGTGTGTTTAGTAATGTGGCGGAGGCGGCTCTTGCATTTGCGACATTAACGACGGCTGCTGCGCTTCTTTAAGTTTTTCTGCTAGTAACTCAGTTTGGCGCTTCATTTTTGCAAGCTGCTGTTGGTGTGCTTTTAGCTCGTCATTTAATATTTCTATTGTTTCGTCTTGAAAAGCAACTTTTGCCTCAAGCTCCATTAAACGATTTTCAATTGTGTTCATTTGCTTCTCGTATTGTAAAGTGCTCTGCAATTCCGCTCGAGCTCTCGGTTAACAACGACTTGCCGTTATCTATAAACGTTACATCTAGCACCACAGCCGATTTAGGCTTACTGCCTTCACGTGGTGTGACTTGCCAAGTTTGAATTTTCTCTCCGCTGGGTAACTGCCATAAGTCAACGCGCTTATTAGGCGAGCCTGTGGCCAGCAATGTGCCTTGTTCGTTAAAGCGTACCGCAGTAAAAATTTTCTGACGCGCAATATACGCCAGTTTACTCACAAGATCACCTGTAGTCAGCTTCCATACATGTGCTTGCTTCATACTATCTGCGGTAAATGCGTAGCGACCTTGTGGGTCTAGGGTTACTTGGGTAACACGCGTCGGGTGATTAAAGCGATGAATTACTTGCCCTGTACGTGTATCCCAAAAATAAGCAACGTAATCGTTTGAGCCGCTTAAGGCGTAGCGTCCATTAGGCGATAAATCAACGGTGTTTACTTTGTCTTGGTGGCCTAAAAACTCAATGCGGCGTCCGGTTTCTAGGTTTAAAAATACCACTACGCCGTCGCTTCTGCCGTATAAAACACTGCGGCCTTGGTTACTTATCGCAATATCGCGAATAGTGGCTTGTTGAATTTTATAATAGCCGCGGTTTTCGCCGCTGCTAATATCCCACACGGCAAAGGTGGTTTTTTCTGCGGTAACGGCCACGCTATTATCAAAGGCAATAGCCACAGCATACACTAGGCTTTCTTGTGATTGCTGTTGAAACCATTGATATTTTAGTACCTGCTGTTGATTATCCCACAGGGCGACCCCATGGTGAATGGAGGAGACTAGGCTGTATTTACCATCGTTAGATACTGCCGAGGAAAACGCACCCTGTGCTGCGTGTTCAAAGCGTTGTGCAGCTTGCTGTTTTTGATCGCTACAAGCTAGGGCTAATAAACAGCTAAAAGCGATTAAAAAAGTACGAAATATCGACATATTACAGGTATTTCCTCTTAACTCTTAGTGACTGAGAGGTTAGACTAGGTCACGTTGAAGGCCTAGGGTGTTTGTCTAATCACTATAATAGGTTAGGTTTTAATTTAGTTAGTTATTAAACAAGCAGCCTATCATGTAGGCCGTTAATCTTTAACTAGTAATAATACAATAAATGACAACTGCAAAGTGTGTCGGAGATTTAAAATGAAAAAGACGATTAGATTGTCATTGATTGCAGCGTCGGTTTTAGCGCTTACAGCTTGTAATCAAGAAGCAAAACAAGAACAAGCTGAAGTTAAATTAGACACTGTAGAGCAGCAGCAAGCATACGGTATTGGTGCATCAGTAGGTAACTTTTTAAATAAAGACCTAGCTGATAAATCAGAGATTGGTATTGAACTAGACCAAGCACTATTAATTCGTGGTTTTGAAGACGCGCTTGCTGGTAATGCAAAAATCGATGAAGAAAAAATCCGTGAAGTGCTAACTGAGCTAGATACATCAGTGCGTGCAAAGCAAGAAGCTAAAGCTAAAGTTGAGTCTGAAAAAAGCAAAGAAGCAGGTAAAAAATACCTAGAAGAAAATGCTAAAAAAGAAGGCGTAACAGTAACTGAGTCAGGTCTACAGTACGAAGTACTTAGCGAAGGCGAAGGCGAAAAGCCAGCAGCAACAGACGTAGTTAAAGTACATTACAAAGGTACTTTATTAGACGGCACTGAGTTTGATAGCTCTTATGCGCGTAACGAGCCAACTACTTTCCCTCTTAACCGTGTAATTGCGGGTTGGACTGAAGGTTTACAGCTTATGTCAGTAGGGTCTAAGTACAAGTTCACTATTCCTTCTGAACTTGCTTACGGCGATCGTGACCTAGGTAAAATTCCAGCTAACTCAACGCTTGTTTTTGAAGTAGAACTACTTGAAATACAAGATGACGAAGCACCTGCGCAATAAGCGGTAGCTTATAACGCAAAAAGGGACCATAACGGTCCCTTTTTTGTAGGCTATTTTATTAATCTGTGTGGTTAGAAAACAAATTATCTATTAGCTCATCTTCTAGTTCAAAACGCGCTTCTAACGTTTCGCCAAGTACCGACAAATCGTTATCAAACTCTGCTAATAAGTCCTCTTTATCTACTTCTGCGTATTTATCGTTAAAGTCTAAAGCAATATCTGTTGTGCTAGAAATGCGCGGGTAAATTGTATTTGCCAGCTCTTGGCTTTCAAGGCCTTTGCTTTCACAGGCTTTTGCAATGTCATCGTACACTTCAAAATGGCCGGCAGATAAGTAATCCATTAAAATTTGGCAAAATGATTGAATTTGTTCTGGCTCTGGTAAGGCGTGATCTTTTTTGTCGTATGGCGAAAACCCAGCCATTTTACAATAAAGTACAATTAACTCTTGGCGCTCGTTTAACCATTTATCAATGACAGTATGGCTACCACCCCATTTTTGTTGAGCTTTCTCTACGCGCGTCAGCATTACTGTTCTCCTAAGCTGGGTCACTTTTATGGTTAAATTTAAATTTTCTTATACATCAAGATATATTTTATTTAAGTGTATATCAACAAGTAAAAGGTATGAGCTGGTGCATGTGTGTATTTATTGTAGGTAAATTATTATTTTATTGCAGGCAAGAAAAAACCACCGGTTAAGGTGGCTTAATTTCTTGTTTTGGCCTGTTAATACAAGCTTTCTTATTGTTATAGAAGATTTTTGTTATTTTTATTATAAATATTTTTGTTATTGTTGTTTAAGATTTTTATTATTGTTCTTGTTAACGCGGGACAAACAATACCAAGGTTTTTGTTATGTTGCAAACATATTAACAAAAAGTTTTTATTGTTAGTTCTTTTTGGTTGTTTAATGCTCAAATGTGACTAAATAAGCAACAAACTAGGTTCTGTTAGCTGTAACACATGTTTTACGAGCTTAGCGATAGAGAGCCGGAGAATATGGTGGTACAATCTTGAACAATTTCTATAAGCCTCAGGATTATTTACGCTATGAGCGAATTAAAAAACGACCGTTATTTACGTGCACTTGCAAAACAACCCGTTGATGTAACACCGGTATGGATGATGCGCCAAGCAGGACGCTATTTACCAGAGTACCGTGCTACACGTGCACAAGCGGGCGATTTTATGAGCCTGTGCCGTAATGCTGAGCTTGCATGTGAAGTAACACTACAACCACTTCGCCGTTACCCGTTAGATGCTGCTATTTTATTTAGTGACATTTTAACTATTCCCGATGCTATGGGTTTAGGTTTGTACTTTGAAACCGGTGAAGGCCCTAAATTTGAAAACCCTATTTCGTCACTTGCTGATGTTAAAAAGATTCCTAAGCTAGACCCAACTGACGAGCTTGGCTATGTAATGAACGCAGTAAGTACTATTCGCCGTGAACTTAAAGGCGAAGTGCCACTAATTGGCTTTTCGGGTTCACCGTGGACACTAGCAACTTACATGGTTGAAGGTGGAAGCAGTAAAGTATTTGGTAAAATTAAAAAAATGGCGTTTGCAGAGCCGCAAACACTACATTTATTACTAGATAAACTAGCTGATTCAGTCATTGATTACTTAAACGCACAAGTAAAAGCTGGTGCGCAATCGTTAATGGTATTTGACTCGTGGGGCGGCGTATTAAGCCCGCGCGATTACAACGAATTCTCACTGCAATACATGCATAAAATTGTTGATGGTTTAATTCGCGAATACGACGGCCGTAAAGTACCGGTAACGCTATTTACCAAAAATGGTGGCCAGTGGATTGAAGCAATTGCAGCAACAGGCTGTGATGCAGTAGGTCTTGATTGGACTATTAATATTGGCGACGCTAAACGCCGTGTAGGCGATAAAGTTGCATTGCAAGGTAATATGGACCCGTCAATGCTTCACGGTACGCCTGATCGTATCCGCCAAGAAGTAGGCACTATTTTAGAAGACTTTGGCACAGGTGATGGCCACGTATTTAACCTAGGCCACGGTATTACACCAGATGTAGACCCAGAAAACGCCGGTGTATTTATTAATGCAGTACATGAGCTAAGCGCGCAATACCACAAATAACAGCAGTGGTATTAATAGCTATTAAAAAGCCCGCTATAATTAGCGGGCTTTTTGCTGTGTAGTAATCGGGTTAAGTAAATAATCTATTTAATCCATTTAACGCCGCAACACGGTAGGCTTCTGCCATCGTTGGGTAGTTAAATGTGGTATTTACAAAGTAGTCAACGGTGTTGCCAGCCCCTTTTTGTTCCATAATGGCTTGGCCAATGTGAACAATTTCTGAGGCACGCTCACCAAAGCAATGCACGCCAAGTACTTCTTTTGTTTCACTGTGAAACAATATTTTTAAACTACCTACTTCTGTACCCGCAATTTGCGCACGAGCCAAGTGCTTAAACTGAGCACGGCCAACTTCATACGGTACTTTTGCAGCGGTTAGCTGTTGCTCTGTTTTACCTACCGAACTCATTTCAGGAATAGTATAAATACCGGCCGGTATATCTATAATTAGCTTATCTTCGCAATTACCGCAGGCAATAGCATCGGCAGCTATACGGCCTTGATCAAATGCTGCACTCGCTAAACTTGGGTAGCCAATTACATCGCCTACTGCGTAAACGTTGTCTACCTCAGTTTGGTACATTTCGTTGACTTTAAGCTGGCCTCGACCATCGGCTTTTAAACCAATAGCTTCAAGGTTTAGCGTATCGGTATTACCTGTGCGCCCGTTAGCAAATAAAATACAGTCGGCTTTTACACGCTTGCCCGATTTTAAATGCATTACAACGCAATCTGAGCGCGTTTCTATACGGTCAAACTCTTCGTTATGACGAATAACAATACCGCTGTTCCAAAAGTGGTAGCTAAGCGCGTCAGAGATTTCAGCATCCATAAAGGCTAATAAGCGGTCGCGCGTGTTTACTAAATCTACCTTAGCGCCTAAGCCTTTAAAGATTGAAGCGTATTCACAGCCAATAACACCCGCACCGTATATAAGTACACGTTGTGGGTCGTGCTCTAGGCCTAAAATAGTATCGCTGTCGTAAATACGTGAATGGCTAAAGTCGACTTCAGGTGGGCGGTATGGGCGTGAGCCGGTAGCAATCACAATAGTTTTAGCGGTAATACGCTCTGCTGAGCCATCAAGGCGCTTAATTTCAACCGTGTGTTTATCTACAAAGCTCGCATCGCCTTGGTACATATGAATGCGGTTACGGTCGTAAAAGCTGCTACGTAAGTTTGACTGCTTAGAAATAACAGAACTTGCATGGCTTAAAATATCAGGAAACGTTAAGCGGCTAGGGCGCTCGCCAACATTAAAAAGTGGGTTTGCTTTGTATTCAATATAGCGGCTAACCGAGTGGCGTAATGCTTTTGAAGGAATTGTTCCCCAATGTACACAGCCACCGCCAACAGCTTGTTGGCGCTCAATAACCGCTACTTTTTTATCGTTTTTAGATAGGTTCATGGCGGTGCCTTCACCGCCAGGGCCCGTACCAATAATTATTGCGTCATATTGGAAACTTACGGGTGCTTTTTTCTGTTCTGGTTGTTTGGCCACAGCCACTCCTAAATTAATTAAAAGAGGCTTTTAATAACCTCGCATTAAGTGCTAGCCATGCCTGTTTTTGATTTTCCCAGGCGGCTTCCAGCTCATGGTATTGTGTCATTAATGCTGATTGTTCACACTGCTTTGCCATGTTATTTTTTTTAGCTTCTAACACTTGTTTTTGTAGTGAACAGTAATTTTGCAGCTTTTTCAGCAGTAAATCGTACTCTTGTTGTAATAATGTAAGCTTATCTTGCGCTAAAGGCAATTTTGAAAGGCGCGTTTGCGTTTTACTCATTAGCGTTTCGGCTTTGGCTTTTTCTATGCGCTCAACCGGGGTGCGCTTTAATTTACTGGCTAAACCGAGCGCTGCTAAAGAGCGGATCATCCATTTTGTTGGGTCGTAATGAAACCACTTAATACCGTTACGGTAATCGCTTGCAAAAATATGGTGGAAGTTATGGTAACCCTCGCCATAAGTAAATAACGCTAAAAAGCCATTATCGCGCGCAGTGTTTTTCTCAGTGTATGGGCGTGAGCCCCAAATATGAGCCAATGAATTAATGAAAAAGGTAAAGTGCTGGCTCAATACTAAGCGTAATAAACCTGCAAGTAGTAGCATACCCCACACATCGCCTACTAATAAACCAAGCACAAGCGGTAAACCGACATTCATGGCTATAACAAGCTTTAAGTAGTGTTTATGCTGCCACATAACAATTTTATTGCGCTGTAAATCGCGACAATTACTGTAATCGTTATAACTGTCGCCTTGGTAATCACGTAGCATCCAGCCAATATGGCTGTACCAAAAACCGTTAGTTGCGGCGTAGGGGTCTTTTACTGGGTCATCTACTTGGCCGTGGTGTATACGGTGATCGCTACTCCAGTGCAACGCACTGTTTTGCAAAGCAAATGCGCCACCAAGGGCAAAAATAAATTCTATTGCAGGGTGTACGTTATAGGCTTTATGCGCCCATAATCGGTGGTATCCGGCAGTAATAGATAGGCCTGCGTAAAACATACAGCCTACAAATGCAATCCAATGCGCGCTGGTAAATCCGTAATTAATGCCGTACCAAGGTACAAGTGTGACAGCCGCCAAAAAGGTTAGGCTAAAAAATAGGACGTTTGTCCAAATAATCGGTGGTTTATTCATCGTTTTTACTCTCAGCGTACAACTGTAAGCTAAAATAGTGTTTCAATCTCTTGGCGTCAAGTATTAGACTAGACAATTCGGCTAATTATCATTAAAACTTCATATAAATTTACTCAGGGAGCTGTGGATGTCGGGTGTTAGAGCACAACAGAAACAAAAAACACGACAAGCCTTAATAGAGGCGGCATTTAATCAGCTTAGTGCTGATCATAGTTTTTCTAATTTAAGCTTACGCGAAGTTGCCCGCGAAGCAGGTATTGCCCCCACCTCTTTTTATCGCCACTTTAAAGATATGAACGAGCTAGGTTTAACCATGGTCGACGAAGCAGGCTTAACCCTTCGCCAGCTTATGCGCCAAGCCCGCAGACGTATAGCCAGTGGCGGCAGCGTAATAAATACCTCGGTTGTAACCTTTATGGAGTTTATTGATAACTCAAGCAACCAATTTAGATTACTGCTGCGCGAACGTTCTGGCACCTCAAAAGCCTTTAGAGCCGCCGTAGCTCGTGAGGTAAAACACTTTATTTTAGAGCTTGCGCATTATTTAGAAAGCGAAACCAAGTGTGATTCAATTCATGCTTATATTCAGGCCGAAGCCATGGTAACACTAGTATTTAATGCCGGCGCTGAAGCACTCGATATAGAAGGTCAACAACGCGAAGAACTCATTGAGCGGGTTATTTGGCAGCTACGTTATATTACCCGCGGTGCAGGTCATTATATTCGGGAAACAAATAATCAGGTTAGCTTAAAAAATTAGCAATAAGTTAATCTAAGCACGCAAGTTTACTCAACACATTAATTTAAGCTAAAAAGTGTATCTGTGTGATTTATAAAACCTGAATATGCTATTTTTAGGTATATAAATTCCTTCAATGTGGGGTTTTTATTCCTTTGTTTGGAATATTTATGCTTGCACCAACTGCTTTGTAATGTTAAAAATAGGCCTCACTGAACACACACACAAGAAACAAGATGCAAAATATTCGTTTAATTACACTAAAACTTAACCTCTTACTGCTATGGTCAGTGAGCGGGGATTAGTGTGTTTGCATCGAGTTAAACACTAAAAACCCCGCAATTGCGGGGTTTTTTATTATCTCGCGGCTGGGATAAATTGAAATTTGGGTAACAGAGGAATGAGGGGCAGTTATGCAAGACAAAGATAAAGTATGGATTTTTGATACCACCTTACGTGATGGCGAGCAGGCACTTAAAGCAAGCCTTACAGAAGACGATAAAATTCAGCTAGCGCATACTATTAGCCGCTTGAACGTGGATGTGATGGAAGTGGGTTTTCCGGTTTCGAGCCCCGCTGATTTTCGCTCGGTGCAACGTATTGCAACCGAGGTTAAAGGCCCAATTATTTGTGGTTTAGCACGTTCAGTAGCAAAAGACATTGAAGCCTGTGGTGAGGCGCTTCGCACAGCACAGCAAAGCCGTATTCATACTTTTATTGCCACAAGCCCTTTGCACCTTGAACACAAATTACGTATGAGCCTAGACGATGCAACGGCCATGGCGGTTAAATCAATTAAATTAGCGCGTAACTACACTGATGATGTTGAGTTTTCGTGTGAAGATGCCGGGCGTACGCCGCACTGGGATTTATGTAAAATTGTTGAGCAGGCAATTAACGCCGGTGCCTCTACTATTAATTTACCTGATACCGTTGGCTTTGTAACGCCAGACGAATACGCCGCAATGATCCGCCATTTAATGAATAACGTGCCGAATATAGATAAAGCGCGTTTAAGTGTACATTGTCATAACGATTTAGGTTTAGCTGTAGCTAACTCGGTAGCCGCGGTACAAGCCGGTGCTCGCCAAATTGAATGTACAATAAATGGTATTGGTGAGCGTGCGGGTAACTGCTCGCTTGAAGAAGTGGCGATGATCATGAAAATGCGCAAAGACCACTTAAACGTACACACCGATATTAAAAGCGAAGAAATTTATCGCGCATCTCGCCAAGTGGCAAAAATATGCAATATGCCGGTACAGCCAAATAAAGCGATTGTGGGCGAAAACGCCTTTGCACATAGCTCGGGCATACACCAAGATGGCGTATTAAAAGCGCAAAATACTTATGAGATTATGTCGCCAGAAAGCGTCGGTGTGCCAAATAACCAATTAAATATGACCTCGCGTTCGGGTCGTCATGTTATTGAGCACCGCTTAGAAGAGTTAGGTTATCAAAAAGCTGACTACGATATGGACAGCTTATACGAAAGCTTTTTAGCGTTAGCTGATCAAAAAGGCACCGTATACGATTACGACCTTGAAGCCATGATTTACTTTAATCAAATTAACGACAAAGACGAAAAATACCAATTAGAGTTTGTAAACTCAGCGTCTAACTCACAGTCGGTAGCCAGCTCTACCATTGGGATGTTAATTGATGGCGAAGCAAAACAAGAAGCTGCTACAGGTAATGGCCCTGTTGAAGCCTCATTTGCGGCTATTGAGCGCTTAACTGGTATGAGCGTTGAAATGATTGAATACAATTTAGAAGCCACTGGCCAAGGCGCAAGCTCGCTTGGTCAAGTAAACATTATTGCTAAATACGATGGTCGCCCTTATCACGGTGCGGGTATTGCTGCGGATGTGGTAGAGGCGTCGGTACGCGCCATGATCCGTGTTTACAACTTAATTTATCGTGCACAAAAAGTGTCTGATTTAAAACAACAAAGGAAAGCAGGATGAGTAAAACAAACTACAGCGTTGCTGTATTAGCAGGCGACGGTATTGGCCCAGAAGTAATGGCAGCAGCAGAGCAAGTACTTGATGCTGTAAGCAATAAGTTTGGTTTTACCCTGAACCGTCAGCATCATGCTATTGGTGGCGCAGCCATTGACGAATTTGGTGAAGCATTACCACCAAAAACGCTAAGCGCGTGTGAAAACGCCGATGCCATTTTATTTGGCTCGGTAGGTGGCCCAAAATGGGAAAACCTACCCCCTAACGAGCAACCTGAGCGTGCATCGCTTTTACCGCTTCGTAAGCACTTTGGTTTGTTTTGTAACTTACGCCCAGCACAGCTTTTACCGGCGCTTAGCGCAGCATCGCCATTACGTGCAGATATTAGCGAAAAAGGCTTTGATATTTTATGTGTACGCGAACTTACTGGCGGCATTTACTTTGGTGAAAAAGGCCGAAGCGGCGAAGGCGCTGAAGAAGCTGCATTTGATACACAAACTTACTCGCGTAAAGAAATTGAACGCATTGCCCGTTTTGCCTTTGAAGCAGCAAAATTACGCAGTAATCATGTAACGTCGGTTGATAAAGCAAACGTGCTTGCATCAAGCGTATTATGGCGTGAAGTAGTTACCGAAGTAAGCAAAGACTACCCAGAAGTCAGCCTAGATTACATATACGTAGATAACGCAGCTATGCAATTAGTTAAACAGCCTAGCCAGTTTGACGTGCTACTTTGCGATAACTTATTTGGTGATATTTTGTCAGATGAGTGTGCGATGATCACAGGCTCAATGGGCTTACTACCATCGGCAAGCTTGAATCAATCGGGCTTTGGTTTGTACGAACCAGCCGGTGGCTCAGCGCCAGATATTGCTGGCAAAGGGGTTGCAAACCCGATTGCGCAAATTTTAAGTGCTGCACTTATGCTACGTTACTCATTAGGCCAAGACGAAGCAGCGCGCACTATTGAAAAAGCCGTAGCCGAAGCCGTAGAAGCAGGCGTCGGCACGCCAGATATCTACCCACAAGGTGGATACAGCACAAGCGATGTGGCAGCTGCCATCGTTTCACGTATTTAATATATAAATCGCAGCACCGTTATGCTGCGACTTAACAAAGTAGGGAATTAGCAAGTGGCCCAAACGTTATACGACAAAATTTGGCAAGCACATACCGTTGCCAGCATAAACGAGCAAACTGATTTACTTTATATTGACCGTCATTTAGTACACGAGGTGACATCACCACAGGCTTTTGCAGGCCTACGTGAAAAAAACCGTACGGTACGTTGCCCAGAAAAAACCTTTGCAACAATGGATCATAACGTATCGACTAAAAGCCGATCACTTGATGCCGCAAGCGAAGTATCTAAAAACCAGTTAATGGCACTTGATGCTAACTGTAAAGAGTTTGGCATTGTACTTTACGATTTAAACTCAATTAACCAAGGCATAGTGCATGTAATGGGCCCAGAACAAGGTATTACCTTGCCTGGCACTACCATTGTATGTGGTGATAGCCATACCTCTACGCATGGCGCGTTTGGCGCATTAGCGCACGGTATTGGTACGTCTGAGGTTGAGCACGTATTAGCAACGCAAACGCTACAGCAAAAAAAGGCAAAATCGTTAAAAATTCAAATTAACGGTGTGCTACGCCCAACTGTAACCTCTAAAGATTTAATTATGGCGGTTATTGGTAAGTTAGGTACAGCTGGCGGTACAGGTTATGTTGCTGAATTTTGTGGTGAAGGCATTGAAGCACTTTCAATGGAAGCCCGTATGACGCTATGTAACATGAGTATAGAAATGGGTGCAAAAGCAGGTTTAATAGCACCAGATCAAATTACGTATGATTACTTAAAAGGTCGCCCATTTGCACCTAAAGGCGCTGACTTTGACGCCGCAGTTGAATACTGGGAAACCTTAAAATCAGATGAAGGCGCAGAGTTTGACTTGATTGTTGAGCTTGAAGCTGACGACATTCAGCCGCAAATTACGTGGGGCACAAGCCCAGAGCAAGTAATTGGCGTTGATGAATGCATACCAGATCCTGACCAAGAACCAGATTTAATTAAAGCTGATGCTATACGCAGCGCACTTAGATACATGGACTTAAAAGCCGGCGATAAATTATCAAGCGCAAAAGTAGATACGGTCTTTATTGGCTCATGTACTAATAGCCGTATCGAAGATTTACGTGCAGCGGCAAAAATTGTTGAAGGTAAGCAGGTTGTAGCTGGCATCGAAGCACTTATCGTACCGGGCTCTGGCCTTGTTAAAAAGCAAGCCGAAGACGAAGGCTTAGCTGATATTTTTAAAGCGGCAGGTTTTGAGTGGCGCGAGCCGGGCTGTTCAATGTGTTTAGCAATGAACGACGACCGCTTAGAAGCGGGCAAACGCTGTGCATCTACGTCTAACCGTAACTTTGAAGGCCGCCAAGGCCGTGGCGGGCGTACGCACTTAGTGAGCCCTGCAATGGCAGCGGCTGCTGCAATACATGGTCACTTTGTTGATATAAGAGGAGAAGCCTAATGAGCGTATTTTTTAGTGGCTTAATGGCCCCACTTGATAAAAACAATGTAGATACAGACCAAATTATTCCAAAGCAGTTTTTAACATCAACCAGCCGTGATGGTTTTGATGCAGCACTGTTTTACGATTGGCGTTACCTAGAAAACGGCGAACCAAATCCTGATTTTATTTTAAATCGCCCATGCTACCAAGGCGCGCAAATATTACTAACCCGCGACAACTTTGGTTGTGGCTCATCACGCGAGCATGCACCGTGGGCGCTTAAGCAATATGGTTTTGAAGTAATTTTAGCGGAAAGCTTTGCTGATATTTTCTTTAATAACTGTGGCAACAACCAAATGTTAGCCATTGCGCTACCGGCTGATACGCTTGAGCAATTGTTTGTACTTAGTGAGCAACACGACGATATAAACATTCAAATCGATCTTGAAAACCAAACACTAACAAGCGATAAGTTTGCGCCAATTAGTTTTGATATTCGTAAAGATGTAAAAGAGCGTTTATTAAGTGGCTTAGATTTTATTGGTGTGACCGAAACGCTAAATCCACAAATTGATGCGTTTGAAAAACAACTTGCTGCTGAGCGCCCTTGGCAGTAACGAAAAGCAATTAATTACATATGAAAACAAAGCGCGGCTGAGTATATAAGCCGCGCTTTTTTTATGTTTAAGTCTTCTAATTATTAATGTCTAAAATCTGCCATTAGCGCAGGTATGCCTGGCAGCATACCAACAATAGCCATAACGGTAGTTAAAATAACAAACATAATTAGCGGAATAACCCAGCGGCTCATTTTAGTTAAATTAGCACTGCGCTCTTTACAGCCAATTAAGCCTAAGTTATCAAGCAGCATAGTCAGTGACCAACCAAAAGCAGGGTTAACCAAGCTTGAGGCAAACACAACAATAGCGGCCGATTGCGTTGTTTTACCTTCGCGTGTCATTTCCATACCCGCCTCAAGCAGCGGAATAAACACACCTACAATAAGCGCAACACACAGCACAGGTTGCCAAATGGCTAAATCCATCGGGTAGCCCCATAAACCCGCAATAATACAAAATACGGCTGTTAAAATGGCGCCTGCCGGAATAGGGCGTTTAGCAATAGCGGCAGGGACAATGTAAGTCCCCCACGATGAGGTAAAGTTAGCACCACCGGCCAGCGAGCCAAAGGTTTGTCTAACCGATGCGCTTAGCATGGTGTCGTCTATGTTCATTTGAACTTTTTCAGTGCGTTGCGGGTAACTAATTTTTTGAAATACTTGATGCCCTAAAAAATCCGGTGACCACATAGCCACAGCCAATACCGCAAACGGCAGCACAACCACAAAGCTTTCAAGCGTAGGTAAGCCAAGCATCCAGCCTGTGTTTTCGCCCCACCAATAAGCTGGGTTCATATTTGGTAAGCCCGGCGCAGTATTAAATTCAAACGGCGCACCGAGTGCAAATGCAACCACACCGCCAATAAGGCAGCTAAGCGGCACAGCCAACCAGCGCTTTTTAAAGTGCTCAAGTAACGCATACAATAAAATGGTCGCCAAAATAACAATAAATGCAATGTGCGCCATATCAATGGCCTCAGCCCATGCAAACAGCTTTTTAACCTGCGAAATTGTGCCAATAAAGCCTAAATATATAAGTAAGCCCCCGCACACACCTTTACTGGTTAAGCGTGCCAGCAAGCTCCCTCCTTTGGTTATGGCTAAAATAAAGCCAAAGGCACCAATCAGTAAGCCAAACGCCATAGGATGGCCGCCAGCGGCAACCACAATAGGAATAAGAGGAATAAGTGGCCCATGAGTACCCGCTAAGTTAGCGGTAGGTAAAATAAAGCCCGAAAACAAAATAATAAAAATAGAAACAATCAGTAATTCATAGCGTACGTTTTCTAACACAAACGCATCGCTTAAACCCAGTGGCGCTGCAAAAGTAGCGGCAATAGCACCTACCATAACGACTTTACCGATGGTGCCCGCCATAGCAGGAATCGTGTCTTCAAATTCAAAACGGTAGTCTCTAAATGGTAAATTAGGCCGCCAGCGTTTAGGCTGCATAATTTGCAGCTCGTGTTCTAGGTATTCGTCGCGGGTATTAAACTCTGAACTAGCTTTATGCTTATTTTGATAGCTGTTGGCATCATCTACGTGCGGTGCGCTTGTTTTTTCTGGCTCGTGACCCTTTGGGGTTACTGACATAGTCCCTCCTGTTACTCGTTGCTTATTTATTAATACGGCTTTTGTTAAAGCAAATGAATAGTGAAGGAGCAGAGTAGATCAGCTTTTACTCAGGAATGTATAGGCAAAAGGTCGTGTATGGCTTTATTTTATGCTAAATCATTGTGTTGGCATTCTTAAATGTAAAGTATATTTTGTTTAAAATCAGTGTGTTGATTTGTTTTTTTATGTGTTCTAATTTGGTGAAACATTGTAAAAACAAGGCTGTTATCCTTTAGTCTAAGTAGTGGCTTATGTATTTTAATTGAACTGAAATAGCGCATCTGCTAGGTTCAATGGTTACTCAAATAATAAGAAATACAATGCAAATTCAATCTCCTAAATCAATTGGTATTTTACTCGGTACGCTTTACGGCATATTTATGCGGCTGTTTGTGGAGCTGCTTGATACTTATAATTTAAGTAGCCTTGTATCCATTTCATTTATGTTTTTAGTGCCCGTTGCAATTGGCTATATTCGTATTCATTTTGAATTTAAAAGCTCAAATACATTAACTAAAAGGCAAATGGTGACAATTGCTTGGCAGCCAATTTTTGTTTTTTTACTTGTAAGCGTTATTACACTGCTGGAAGGCAGTATTTGTGTGGCAATGGCTTTGCCTGCCTTTATGCTCTTTGCAAGTATGGGTGGTTTACTGGCAGGCTTTATTAAAAACCGTCAAACAAAAAACGCTAACAGGCCTTTACTTTCAATAGCTTTGCTTCCTGTATTGCTCTCACCGATTGAGGTAAATTATTTACACTTATCAAAAACGTACGAAGTCACCAACTCTATAGTTATTGAAGCGCCTATAAATCGTGTGTGGCAGCAGCTTACAAATGTAAGCACCATAGAGCCAAAAGAATTGCCATTTTCGCTTACCCAATTAATAGGTGTACCTAAACCTTTAGAGGCAAATATGAATGCTACGGGGGTTGGGGCTGTTAGAACCAGTAAATGGCAAAAAGGAGTTAAATTTAAAGAAGTGATTACGGATTGGCAGCCAAATAAACAGATGCTTTATAGATTTGAGATAGACCCTGATGCTATTCCCGATGACGCACTCGATAAACACGTAAAACTAGGCGGGGAATACTTTTCACCTCTGTATGGTGGGTATGCGTTAAGTGAAGATAAAAGCGGCAATACGATTTTAACTTTAAAAACGACTGTGCAAGATAATACAAATTTTGGTGTTTATTCGCGAATATGGGGTGAGATGATTTTTCAAGACTTCCATTATTCACTTTTAACATTAATGAAAAACAGAGCAGAAAAGCCACTTGTCGCAGCTATTTCCCATTATTAACTTAAACCGCTATGGTATTAAAAAACTATTATAAGAGTACTTTATGAAATTATTAACGGCAGCAACGTTATTACTTGCCTCATCAGCGGCTATTGCGCGTCCTGCGCCTTTGGTATCTATACCTACACACGATGCATTTTTTAATAATATAGCTGCACATTGTGGTAAAGCGTTTGAGGGCAAAGTAAGCGTAGATAACGCAAAAGGCCCAAGCTCATTTGAGAATAAAAAACTAATTATGCATGTTCGTAAATGCACAGATAGCGAGCTACAAGTACCATTTCATGTGGGAGATGATGCATCGCGTACATGGCTCATTACTAAAACGGGCAGTGGTTTGAGCTTAAAGCATGATCATCGCCATGAAGATGGCAGCGACGATGCCTCAACTATGTATGGCGGTCATACTCTTGATGCGGGTTTTGCACAAATGCAGTCTTTCCCGGCCGATCAATACTCTAAAGAGTTATTTGTAGCACAAGGGATAGCGCAGTCGGCAGGTAATACATGGCAAATGTATATTTATCCTGAGGTATTTACGTATCGGTTAATTCGCCAAGGGCGCGAGTTTAAGGTGGACTTTGATTTAACTAAACCAATTACTCCACCAGCAGCGCCGTGGGGCTACGAAAAATAAACTATTTTTCTTTTTTCTTGGGTGCGTCACATTGTAGTAAAACGTTTAATGGTGGTTGATAAGCGCGTGGTTTAGTAGGAAAACGTTCGTACTCTTGCACGCCTTCAAGCACTTTTAACATAAAGGTTCTGCCGCGGCATAATCTGTCTGCGTGGCGCAGTAAAAACATACTTTGATTAGCAAAGTGTTTGTAATCGTCTGATTGTATTTCTATTTTATAGTTGTCTTCACCAATTTTGGTTTGGTAATAATGTACTTTGTTATCAAAGTCGTATGACTTTTCTTTTTCGCCTACTTCTGCAAAGGCGCTCCCTATACCAGAAAAGGCTAGCAATGCAGCGCCAACAACTAAATGCGGTGTGTATAAGCCTTTCATAAAAATGTATCCTTTAATTTGCGAACTTAATACCCATTAATAAAGCATTAAGTGCGATGTATTTAAGTTAAGTCTAACACCCAAAAAGAGAATATGTGATGTTCAAACAAATAAAACAACTGTTTGCCGCTTTTGACGAGCAACAGCCAAGCATAGAGCAGCATGATCTAAAAACAGCGGTTGCTGCGCTGCTTATTGAAGTAATGCGTGCTGATTCTAAGCTCGACCATAATGAACAACACACCCTGACTGTAACCTTAAAAAAATACTTTAATTTAACAGAATCGGAAGTTGATGAGCTCACCAACAATGCCGCTGGTAGCTTAGATGGGGCTATTGATTACTTTCAATTTTCTAAGCAGATTAACGATCACTGCAGTGCGGCGCAGCGCATTGAAATAATTGAGCTATTATGGCGATTGGCGTATGCTGATGGAGAGATAGACCCCCAAGAAGAGTATGTAATACGCAAAGTGGCTGGGCTTTTATATGTAGCGCACACCGATTTTATCGCTGCTAAATTAGCAGCGACACAATCGTAAAAATTAGCTTAATTTACTAGCAACAGAAACGAGCTGCTGCGTTAATACGCTAATTTTTTCTGCTGTGGTTGGGTCGCTAATTTTTCCATCTTCGTCAAATACAGTAAATGCAGATGGGATAGCGAGCTGATCGGCAAGTACTAACGAGCCAATCCCGCTTAAAATATCGCGTACATGGTTTAAGCCGCGCAAACCACCAAGCCCACCCGGTGATGTAGCAAATAACGCCACTACTTTGTTGCGAAATGCGGGGACTGCGCCTTGCTCAGTTCGCGATGCCCAATCAATTGCATTTTTAAGTGCAGCAGTAATTGAGCCGTTGTACTCTGGGCTTGCTAGTAAAATACCATCAGCATTACGCAGTTTATCTTTTAATAGTTGGGCATCGGTGGGTGTGCCTTGCGCTTCAATGTCTTCGCTAAATAATGGCAAATTTAACTCAGCGAGTGTAATTACTTCCACTTCAGCACCGGTTTGCAGAGCAAAACGAGCTGCTTCGTTAATGAGTTTTTGGTTAAAGCTGTCTTTACGCAGGCTACCCGCGAGCGCGATAATTTTTGGTGCTGACATAATTAAGACCTTTTATTGGTTGGGTATGACACTAATGTAGCAAATTTTTGCTTGTAGAAAACCCGAATAAACGCAACACTTATGTGCGTATATGCACATAAGTAGAAGGTGGGTAGCGTGGCAATAAAATTTGACGACTGGCAAGACGTAAAAGTTGCCTTTGAAGTGGCAAGGCTAGGTACTTTGACCGCCGCAGCAGAGGCATTAAGTGTGCACCATAGCACAGTGCTGAGACGCATAAATAACTTAGAGAAAAACTTAAATGTACGGTTATTTCATCGCCATGCGCGCGGATATAAAGTAACCGAAAGCGGGGCAAAATTATTTGAAACCGCACAAGCAATAGATAACTCACTCGAAGGTTTACATAATGCCATTGCCGCAGCCGATAGTGAGCTCAGAGGGAGCTTGTTACTGACTACCGTAAGTGGTTTTATGGATATGCTAAGCAACGTGTGTGAGCAATTTCAAACATTGCATCCGCAAGTGCAGCTAGAAGTGATTTTAGAGCAAAAGCGCTTAAGGCTTGACCACGGACAAGCTCATATAGCAATACGTGTAGGCCCCAAACCTGATGAAGGCGACTATATAGCGCAGCACTTAGCTAAGCTATCGGCCGGCCTATATGCGCACAAACGTTATATTGCTAAACACGGCATGCCAAAAACCTTAGATGACTTAAAGCAGCATAATTTTATATCGGGTATTGCGGGATTTAATGCGCGTGTACCGTACTTTAGCTGGGTTGATGAGTTTATTCCTCAGTCGCAAATTAAATTAAGAGTATCAGAAACCTCAGAAGCGGCGCGCGCGGTTATTAAAGGCTTAGGCATAGGGGGGTTGCACCAAAGCGCGATAGAAAATAACCCCGACGTAGTGCCTATATTGCACGACAAATTACATTGGGAGTTTGACTCTTGGTTGGTTACTCACCATTTAGTACACCGCACCGCGAAAGTACAAGCTTTTGCTGGCTTATTAAAAACCTACTTTAGTAACATGCCACACGTTAAATAGTTTTTTTAACTTTAATGCCTAGGCGTTTGGCAAGCCTAACTAGGTTGGCTCTGTCGAGTTCAAGGGTTCGTGCAGTAGCTGCCCAATTATAATTATGCTGTTTTAATTGCTCGGTAATAACCGTAAATTGCAAAGATTCAACGGCCTGTTTTAAAGGCTGATGATGGGCAGTGTGGGCGGTAATTGGCGTGCTAACGTGCGCGTTGTTGTTTGGTTGTTGGGTTAAATCGCAGTGCTCGCTTGTAATTGTTATTATTGGGTTTTGCCACTGGCTTTGTTTAGCTTTTAATGCGCTGCGGCTAATAACATGCTCAAGCTCGCGTACATTACCAGGCCAACTGTATTGGTTGAGCAATACTTGCGCTTCAGTGCTTAGCTTTAATTGTTTAATACCTAATTTACGGGCAGTTTGTTCAATAAAATAACCAGCCAGTAAAGTTATGTCGTGCTCGCGTTTATTAAGTGGCGGCACGGTAATAGGGTAAACACTTAGCCGGTGATATAAATCGGCTCTAAAGCGGCCTTGCGCTACCTCATGTTTTAAATCACGATTAGTGGCTGCTATTACCCTTACATCCACATATTTTGGCGTGTCTTCTCCCACTGTTTGTATTTCACCACTTTGCAACACCCGCAATAATTTGCTTTGCATAGCCAATGGTAGCTCGCCAATTTCGTCTAAAAATAACGTGCCGCCATCAGCTAGCTGAAACTTACCTTGGCGGGCATTTTGTGCGCCAGTAAATGAGCCTTTGGCGTGGCCAAAAAACTCACTCTCTGCAAGGTTCTCGGGAAGAGAGGCACAATTTAAGTGAATCAGCGGTTGATCTTTTCGGGCAGAATTTAAGTGAATATTACGCGCTACTAGCTCTTTTCCTACGCCCGTTTCTCCTAACACCAATACACTAAAATTAGAGGCCGCTACGAGTTTTATTTCATTTTTAAGCGTTTGCATTACAGGGCTTTGGCCAATAATTTCGCCGCCATCGCGAGTAAGTGCATCACGCGTTAGCGCTTGTACAAGGGCGTTTGAATGCTGTGCATGGTGTTTGTAATGGGCAAGCTCCAGGGCTGTTTTAAAATGCGCACTGCACAGTGTTTGTAAGGTGCTTAGCGTATCCACGCTGATACTGCTAAAGGCATTTGCGTTTAAGCTATCGAATGTAAGCACGCCTAGCAAAGTGCTTTTATCGTAAAGGGGTAAACCTAAGCAAGCATGCACAGGAATATCGCCCGTTTTGGCCAGCAGCAGGCCGTCGTATGGGTCGGGCAGGGGGCAGTCGTGTGCAAACTGTAATGCGTGGTTTGCACTACAAATGGCCGCTAATCGAGGGTGCTCTGCTATTTTAAAGCGCCTACCAAGGCTATCGGGCATCAGACCTTTGATGGCTAAGGGCTTAAGTTGCTCGCCCTGCACCACAAGTAATGCACTGGCATCACTAGGTATTGCACGTTCAACCGTTGCCAATAATTGATCAAAGCTGTGCTCGTGCAGCGTGCTTTGGGCAAGCTCTAAAGCCACTTGGGTAAGGTTGAATTGTTGGTTCATGTCAAAATGACCTATTCGTGTTTTTATGATTTAAATTAGAGTGTGTCATAAAGACTCAATTTGTAAAGTGTTTATATTTAACTTACTGAATATTAGTGTTTTATTTTATTGGCACACTATGTGTAATAGCTAAGTAACGTTAATGGTTGCTGAGGTAGTTATGAACACACTTACACTAAATAATGTAAACAACCAGGTTGAGTTAGGCGCATTTTTTAAATCGCTATTATTTACTGCTAATACAGTATTAGGGCTTAGCGCTATTTGTATGGTTGTGAGCATTTTAATTAGTTACCCGTACGCAGAGCACTTTTCGATGCAGGTACAAATATCAGCGCATATTAGTACGATTGTAGTGGCAGCTATTTTAAAAGTTAGTTATGTGCTGCGTTGTGTTGCTCAACATGGTTTAGGGCAGGAAGTACGCTAATGCGCCCACTAAATTTAACAGAGCCAATGCCAGCGCACATAGCTATTCATCACGTAACAAAATGGCCGTTATGGATGCTTGCATTTAGACCCTACTTTTTAGCAGGCGGTTTGCTGGCATTTTTATCGATAGGGTATTGGCTACTTATTTTAACGGGCTATGCTAGTTGGCACTTAACCATGCCAGCCACACTTTGGCACGCGCACGAAATGCTGTTCGGCTTTGCAGGAGTGGTAGCCGTCGGTTTTTTACTTACGGCGGCACAAACTTGGACAGGCGTTGAAAGTATAAATGGCAAAGCACTTATGCTGCTTACTTTTGTATGGATAAGTGCTCGTTTAGCGTTTTTTATAAAGCTGGCTGATTTTGCTAATGCTAATTTATGGCTTGTTACTGTGCTACAGCTAGCATGGTGGCTAGGGGCAATTACGGCACTGGCTAATATGCTAATAACAGCACGCAGTAAAAATAATTACCCTTTTTTAGTTATTTTAAGCGTGTTGTGCGCCCTTAATACTCTTTATTTACTACTTGTTTTAAATAACAACATGCAGCTTGCATTAGCTGTGGTTGACACTGCGGTACTGGTTGTCAGTTTACTGGTCGGCATTGTAGCAGGGCGGGTTATTCCTTTTTTTACAGCTAAAGGCTTAGCGCTTAGCGAGCAAGTACGCACTCATAAAATTGATAAAGCACTGCTGTATTTATCAATATTGGCAATTACTTTATTTTTTATCAGTAAATTATTTTTAAGCTCAATTAGCCCTGCATTAATTGTTGCAATAGTGGCTGCGCTTCACTTAATTCGCGCAAAACTTTGGTGGCATGCAAACGTGCTAAAAGTGCCTTTATTATGGTCTTTGCATTTTTCTTATTCTGCTTTAGGTGTTGGCTTAATGATGATTGCACTGAGCTTTTACACAAGCGAAGTACATTTTAAAGATGCGCTCCACCTTATCACTATTGGCACAATAGGGATGATGATTTTAGCCATGATGACCCGTGTATCGCTAGGGCATACAGGGCGCACGCTTAATACACCTAAATATATATCTGTTGCTTTTGCGCTTGTGCTGGTGGCAGCTATTACTCGCTCCATACTCCCTTTAATTATTGCGCCACACTTTGCTTGGCAGATCAGTGCCTTGCTGTGGTTAGTGGCTTTTTTGTTATTTTTAATTTACTGCACACCTATATTAACGCGGCGTCGTGTTGATGGGCGCCGTGGTTAGTTTACCTACAGGACTACATTATGTTATCTGATAAAACCATTGAGATTGTTAAAAGCACTGTTCCGTTATTAGCGCAAGCCGGCACGATTGTGACCGATCATTTTTATAAGCGACTATTTAGCCATAACCCAGAGCTTAAAAATATTTTTAATATGGCTAACCAAAACACCGGGCGCCAGCAATTTGCTTTGTTTAACGCCTTAGCGGCATACGCCCAAAATATTGATAACTTAGCGGTGTTAAAAGAGGCATTAGCGCGCATTAACCATAAGCACACCAGTTTAAATATTTTACCAGAGCACTACCCCATTGTTGGTGCTCACTTAATTGGCACCTTAAAAGAGCTAATACCAGAGCAGTTCACGCCGGATGTAGAATACGCTTGGCGTGAAGCTTACACACTGCTTGCTGATATTTGTATTACCGAAGAAGCGGCTTTATATGAGCACAGTAAAAATAAACACGGTGGTTGGGCGGGCACGCGCCAATTTGAAATAACCAACAAACAGGTTGAATCAGCACTCGTAACAAGTTTTACACTAACGCCTATAGATGGCAAAGCGGTGATTACCCATAAACCAGGCCAGTATTTAGGGGTTAAAGTTAAACCAGCGGGCGCTGAATATGAAGAAATTCGCCAGTATTCTATTTCACAAAAAGCCAATGGTAAAAACTACCGTATTAGCGTTAAAAAAGAGCTACAGCCAAAGCCTGGCATGGTGTCTAATTATTTACACTCACTAGCTCAAGGCGACGTAGTTGAACTGTACCCGCCGGCAGGTGATTTCTTTTTACGAAATAGTAAAAACCCAGCGGTACTTATTTCAGCAGGTGTAGGGCAAACCCCAATACTTGCGATGCTCGAAACGCTATTAAGCGATAACCCTAAGCAAAATATTATGTATTTACATGCGTGCGAAAATACGCAGCAGCACTCGTTTGCACACTATTTAAATGAATTAAGTACGGCTTATAACAGCTTGCAAACTATTACGTGGTTTAATCAAAGTAGTGAAGGGGCTGATTTTACAGGGTTAATGGACTTAACCGCCATAAAAACACAGTTACCTCTTACAAATGGCGATTTTTACTTATGTGGCCCCGCTGGGTTTATGGCGTTTGTGAAAAGCCAATTACTGGCACTCGGTGTTAAAAACGAGCATATTCATTACGAAGTGTTTGGTCCGCATCAAGACTTATAAACCAAGTGAAAAACGATAAAGGCACACAGTATTAATGCTGTGTGCCTTTTTAATAGTATTTTATTGTGCTTTACAACTTACGTTTTTAAGCTCAATAGACATATCTTTTTTAGGATAATAAAGCACGCACTGCTTGTCGATTATTTGTAAAACAAACTTTTCTGGCTTGATATTATGCGCGCCCATTATGGGCATACCATTTGAGTCTTTACTATTTCCATGGCTTAATAATAGCTCGCTGCGTTTAGTAAAAACGGTGTCGGCCAGTGTAACTAGTGTGCCGCCCTTTGCTTTTATAATCGCTTGCTGGAGCGTGGCTATAACGCCTGGGTTTACCTCGGTTAGTAGTGCAGGCTTAGCAGTGGCATTATTCATACTGTTACAGCCTCCAATAAATAATAAGGTTAATATTGCCAGTAGTTTAGCCATTACTTATCCTTATTTAACGTAGGCCATGTTAAATCCATATTGCCACGGTTAACGTTATTAGGTGCGTTTAAAGGTAATAGCTGCTTGCTATCGCCAGCAGCGCTTTGTACTTGCGTTTTAATACTCGCAGAGGCGGTGCTAACAGGGCACGTGCCGTTATTATCAATATGATAAAGCGCAGTAGAGAGTATCCCTTCGTTTGGATCGCCTAATTGATTATCAAAGTCGTCACTGACTACACAGCCTTTTACATCAGCATCAAACTGCGGTGTAGGCGTTGGCGTAAAGCCTGCTGCATATTCACCAAACCCTTTACTGTTAATACCGCTAAATTGAATGGTGTAATAGGTGGTGCCACAGTTATGTGTTGGGGTAAAACCGTATGGTTTACCGCAGGTTGTGTCGCCAATGAGCACAACTTCGGCGTCAATGCCTTTTAAGCCATTAATAAAGGCTTCTGATGCCGAACACGTACCCGATGTACTAAGCACATACACCTTAGATAGGTTTAAATCGGGGAGGCTTTCGCCAGTGCTAAAAAAAGTTGAGTAATCAATTTCTTCATCTATAAACGGAAAAGGCGACTCTACCGGTTGTTTATCGTTTTGCTGAGTTTGGTAATAAATACGGTTTTGAATGTTGGCGCTGCCCGCCACCATGTAAGCCAGCTGCGAAGAAAGCGCTAATAAACCGCCTCCGTTATATCTAAAGTCGATAACAAGCTCTTCTACGTTATCGGTTTTAAATTTATTAACTGCAGCAATTAAGCCTTCTTGGGCAATACCTATATGGCTATTAAACTGCATGTACCCTACGCTAGTGCCATTTGCAGTGGTAATGGTTTTTACGTTTTGTACAGGTGTTTGCTCTATGTTGCCGGCAGTTACGTTAAAGGTTTTTTCAGCGCCATCGTTACTGCGCACAACGATGGTGTGCGAGTCGCCATTAGTGGGGCTAAATAATCCTTCGTTTAAGGTATCTACGCCTGCTTGTGTGCTGGTATTAATGCTTACGCCATCAACTTCAAGTACGGTATCGCCACGTTGAAAACCAATTTGGCTTGCTGGTGAGTCGTCTTCTAGGTAGGCAACACGTAAAATTCTATCAGCTGGGTCGCCAATAAATGCCCAATTTATACCATAGCCTGAGGTTACACCTGATTGCGCTTCTTGAAAGTAGTCCTCAGAAGGCTCTGAAAAATGAAAATTATCTTTTTTATCACCAGAGTCGGTTAGTTCTTCGGTTTTTAGTTGGGCAAAATAATCGGCCACTGTAGCAAAGTTTTCAGGGTCGTTATCGGCTATTTCATCATACCAAAGGTAGGTTTCGTCGCTCCACGAGCGAAGCCAAAGCTTTTCGTAAAGTGCTGAGCCTGCTTGGTCAGGGTAGGGCTCATTATTATTAAACGGATCGTTACCTGTGCGTGGGTTTTCGCAAAAGTTTTTTAACTCCTCCGATGGCTCAAATACACCTGCCGTCCATGTCGGGGCTGTGTTTGCAGGAGGTGTGACGACTGGGTCGGGCGTTTCATTCATGCTGCTACCACCGCCACAGCCCACAAGCGTTAGGCTTGAAAGTGCAGCAATAATAGCGAGTGTTGCTTTATTATTTTTAAACATACAAAACTACTTTTTGTAAATAAGTTGTTTAAAATACTACAACACCCGCTCATTTATTCAACGTATTAGGTTCTAAATTATGTAAATGAGTGTATACATTTAGGTGTGCTACAGCTTACTTGCGCTGCTTTTATCTGCAAATGCTTGTTTTTGCCAGGCATCAAATAGCTTTTGTTGTTTAGCTGATATTTTTAAGCCGTATGTTTTTTGCATATAGGCGTAGGTGTCGGCAATGCGCTTACGGGCATAAAAAGGAGGCTCTACAACGCGTTGTTTAAAGTTAACCTTTACTTGGCAGCGGCCATATTGGGTAGCGTTTTCGCTAAGCATGCCAAAGCGATAGTTAGAGCGATCTGCGTTAATTTCGCCAATAGCAGGGGCTAAATTGTTTATATCGGCTTCCATTTTTCTAAATTTAGCACTGACCTTGCGACAGTTTTTACGACCACCGTTTTGCCAGCATTGTAGCTGGTGACCAAATTCCCACGCCGGCACTATATGCTCCCACTCTATACGCAGTGCACGTACATTAACCTTGCCAGAGGAAGTTAACGTATTACGTGGAATATAACCACAGTTGCTAGGGTCGGGGATTAGCTTTTTACCTTGTTTTTTAATGTTGCAGCCGCAGTAAAGGCTTTTGGCGTTTTCGGGTAGGGTTTTAATTAAGTGCCTTTTAGCCGTTGAAAAACGGGTAAATTCTTCACTCGATGCAGAAAAACAAATACAACAAGCCACAAAGGCCAAAATAAATTTAAGCATATCCATCACATACGTGAACTACAGGAGGCGCTAGTCTAAAGTTTTGCTGCTAAAAGATAAAGCCTGAACAAATTTGAATCCGCAATGCTTAGTACACTCTATACTGATATAAAAATAGCGAGGAGATGACTATGCTAGGTGCTTTTTCAATAAGTTTAACAGTTAAAGATATTAGAGCCTCAAAAGCGTTTTACGAAAAGTTGGGCTTTAGCGAGTTTGCAGGTGAGATAGAGCAAAACTGGCTAGTGATGAAAAACGGTGAGCATTTAATTGGTTTGTTCTCGGGTATGTTTGATAAAAACATGCTGACCTTCAATCCTGGCTGGGATCAAAACGCACAAACCGTTACAGAGTTTAAGGATGTTGATGCGCTTAGCGAATATTTTCAAAACGCTCATATCCAGGTTGAACCTGTGGGTGATAAAAGTTTTATTATTACCGACCCAGACGGCAACCCTATTTTGATTGACCAACACGTGTAAGTTTTTTTAGCCTAACGTTTTGTATTAATAAAATAATACCGCATAAACAAAATAGTACGCTGGTGGCTGCAAAACTGATGAGAAGCGGGTTGTTAAAATCTTCACGCTCGTCGTAATCCATTATGTGTAGCATCCAAAAAAAGTCGAATATGTGCCATAGTGTGCTGCGAACGGTGATAACTTTGCCGTTAATTGCATTTAAATACAGCGTAGTATTAAAGGTGTCGTTAAATTGTACTTGCCACACATTTGTTTTGTATCCCACCTCTCGAGTGCCTTGTTTTAAAAGCGTTGTGCTAATTGGCTTAGCATCGATGAGTAAATGCGCTTGTGCATTAGCGGTAATTTGTATTTTAGTCGGTGGCTGAAAAGGGCGGCCCGTTAAACCATTAAAGCTTTGCTGCTCGCCACTATTAATAACAGTAATAAGCGGGGTCGTTAAAAAGTGCTCAAACACTATTTGCGTGGGGTTAGGCACTTGCGCAGTAATATTATCGAGTGATGTGGGGTAGTCTGCTTGAGTAAATGGGTTTGTAAGTATGCGCTTAGCAAGGTGCTTACCGTGTACGTATTCAAGTGGTATCGCGCTCATTACTAAGCCGCCTAAAAGCCAAGCTAAAATTTGTAAGGCAAGTAAATAGCCTAGCCACTTATGTAGTTTTCGAGCGCGCTTAAATAGTTGTTTTCTCATTTTGTGCTTCTTATTATTTTTAGCGTTAGTGTATTACAGCAGCCCATGCTTTTACTGCGGCATTTTGTCGCAGTTATTCATAAGCTTACTCTAACTTTATAAAAATAATAAAAAGGAGCGGTAAAAAATCAGTGAGGCTGTGTTTAATGCTCACGTAAGGCATTTATTAGCCCTTGTTTGCTCATTTTTGAGCGGCCGCTAATGCCGAGCTCTTTAGCTTTATTGTACAGCTGCTTTTTAGTGCGCTGCTCATACTTTGAGGCTTTGCCGCCTTTAACTGCGGTTTTATGAGTATTGCTATTAGCAATGCGCGCGGCTTTTTGTTTGCTCATGCCTTCATCTCGAAGCGCATCGTACTGATCGTCGTTTTTAATTTGCGGGCCATGATCTGCCATAATTGTCCTCCTGAAGCGTTTAATTACACAGTGTGTGTATAACTTTCATACATAAACGGTAAAATTAAGCGTAACTAGCCTAACCCGTTTTATAAGGCAAATTAGATGCCAATGGCGTTTAAACAGGTATTTTCTATTAATAAAGCCATGTTTAGCGCTTAGTTGATTTGGTATAAAAGTAAAACTGCGTTAAAGTTTGCGATGAAACTATAAGAGGGTAAAAAGCAGACAATGTCGGAAATTCAATTTTTAAATGTAGATCTAGAGCTTGAGTCTAAACAAGATATTAGTGCCCTAGTGGCAGACTTAAAGAAAAACGCGATGGTTTTGCATTATGACAAAGACGAATATCGTCAATTGGCGCGTATTGAAGCCTCAGGTGATATAACCACGCCAGACAAAGCAATCAACCACTTATGTGAATTAATAGAGTCGTGTTCACGTAATGCGCTTAAGCAGTGGCTAAGCTGTTCGCGCAGAACGTTTGATATAGGCTTTGAGTCGGGCACGTCACCTAAGTGTTTTAACCAAGCTCTACATGCAGATACACTGCTACGTATATCTGCAATTGGCGCTGGTATGGAAATAACGATTTACCCTATCGAAAAGTAGCCATAGTTAATTATTTGCGCTCGACAACCGCTGCGGTCATTTTTGATACGCAGCAAAGCTCGCCGCGGCTATTGGTTATTTTTATTTCCCATACAGAACTGCGCTTACCAATATGAAATGCACGAGTAACGGCGGTTAAAGTGCCATTTCGAGAGGCCTTTAAGTGGCTGGCGCTAATTTCCTGTCCAACACAATAAAATTTTGTAAAGTCCACTACAAAGTTAGCGGCGTAGCTTGCTACGGTTTCAGCAAGTACCACATTTGCGCCACCATGTACCATACCAATAGGATTATGATGCTCAGGAATAGCAGGCATGGTAGCCACTAGGTAATCATCTCCTATTTCGGTTATTTCTATGCCCATGGTTTTCATCAGCGTGCCTTGGCCGTTTATTCCCTCATCTAACTGTTTGCAAAGCTCTAATGTGATGGGTTGATGCCAAATACTCATAATTACTCCTTTATATTGAAAGCAAATTTATAGCATTTTAAATACTGAACGTCTGTAATTACCTAAAATTTATCCAGGTGCGGTGTATTTAGCTATTTTAAAGCACAATTTAAATTTGCGATTTTTATTTAACTGTATATACTCACAGTTAAATGTACTGTATGGAAAACCAGTTGTATGCGACCATTAACTAAACGCCAAGCTCAAATACTCGAACTAATAAAAGTTTTTATTAAAGACACTGGTATGCCTCCTACACGTGCCGAAATTGCGCAAACACTCGGTTTTAAAAGTGCCAATGCCGCAGAAGAGCACTTAAAAGCGCTTGCCAAAAAAGGTGTTATTAAAATGAAACCAGGCGCAAGCCGTGGTATTCAATTGGTTGAAGAAGAGGAGCCTGAGCAACTAGGTCTACCATTAATAGGTAGAGTTGCAGCGGGTTCGCCTATTTTGGCGCAAGAGCATGTTGAGAGTCACTGTAAAATAGACCCACTTATGTTTAAACCAGCCGCCGACTTTTTACTGCGTGTTAACGGCATGAGTATGAAAGATATAGGTATTATGGATGGCGACTTACTTGCTGTACACCGTACTCAAACAGCAGAAAATGGCCAAGTTGTGGTTGCACGAGTAGATGAAGACGTAACCGTAAAACGCCTAGAAAAAGCAGGCCGAAAAGTATTATTACACGCCGAAAACGAAGAGTTTACGCCAATTGAAGTAGACCTTGAAAACGAGTCGTTTAATATTGAAGGGTTAGCCGTTGGCGTAATAAGAAATGCCGACTGGATGTAATTTTTAACTATTTTTAAGTAATATCTATAAATGCGCACTTTTTAGTGTGCATTTTTGTTTTAAAAACAGACCTTCCACCATCTCAAAACGCCCTAAAATTATTTAGGCTGTAAACTTTTTTTCACTCATACTTTTATCTTCCTAAGCGTGTTACATCCCTTAATTTTGCTCGTATCTTGGCTGTTAAATAACAATTTAATACGCCGTCATTTAGTCAATTTTAAAATATCACTTGATTGTTTTTTATACTAAAACTTGCTTGTTGTACGTTTTTTAGCTAATCATTAATGTGCTGGACTAACAATAACTCACAGCTTTTTAGTTATGAGAACACACAATATACACAAACCTTTTGTTGTCCTAGCGATACCAATCAAAAATAAGATTGGTAAAAAAATAAAAATAACGAATTGGCGTTTAAGCCGTATGCCTCTTCGCTTTGCATTCGCAATAGCATCAAAGGAGCCGTCACATGGGTAAACTGACCTCTACCTTGTGGCTTGTGTTGATTATGTTCCCGCAGCAAGTGCTGGCTAATAGCCAATACAATATGCGCAAGGGCGTAACCGATATAAGTAATAATGTATATCAGCTACACATGACCATATTTTTAATATGTTGTGTGATTGGGGTGATAGTGTTCGCAATAATGTTTTGGGCACTGATTCATCACCGTAAATCTAAAGGGGCAGTTCCTGCCCAATTTCATGAAAGTACCAAAGTAGAAATTCTTTGGACTGCCATTCCGTTTGTTATTTTAATTGCCATGGCAATCCCTGCCACTAAAACCCTCATTGCGATGGAAGATGCCAGTAAGGCTGACTTAACCATTAAAATTACAGGGTCACAGTGGAAGTGGCATTATGAATATATGGGCGAAGACGTAGAGTTTTACTCTATTTTATCTACCCCTCAAGACGAAATAGCCAACCTTGCTAATAAAAACCCTAATTATTTACTTGAGGTTGATAAACCTTTAGTACTGCCAATTAATCAAAAGGTGCGTTTTTTAATGACCTCTGATGATGTTATTCACTCTTGGTGGGTACCCGATTTTGCCGTTAAAAAAGATGCCAATCCGGGGTTTATCAACGAAACGTGGACCAACATCAACGAAGAAGGTATTTACCGAGGGCAGTGTGCAGAGCTGTGCGGTAAAGACCATGGTTTTATGCCCGTGGTGGTTGAAGCTAAATCGCAAGAGGACTTTAACGCATGGCTTGCAGATGCTAAGCAAGCTAAGCAAAAAGCCGCACTTGCTGATGCAGCATTGCTTGATAAAACAATTCCTAAAGAAGAGCTAATGACACTAGGTGAGCAAGTGTATATGGCAAGTTGCGCTGCGTGTCATCAACCTACAGGTATGGGGTTACCGGGCGTATTTCCTGCGCTAAAAGGCAGCCCCATTGTTTTGGGTGATATAAAAGATCACATTGATGTAGTGATTCATGGCCGACCAGGAACTGCAATGCAGGCATTTGCAAAGCAGCTCTCAATTAAACAACTTGCAGCGGTAATTACCTATAAACGTAATGCGTGGGGTAATGAAACGGGTGATGTCATCCAACCTAGTGAAATTCAGGCAGCACTTGATGCGGAGGCGAACTAATGAGTAGCATAGTAGAACAACCTAACGCCAATGATGCTCACCACGGCCATCACCCAGCCAAAGGTTTTAAACGTTGGTTATACACAACAAACCATAAAGATATTGGCAGCATGTACTTAATTTTTTCGCTGACTATGTTTTTAATTGGCGGTGCAATGGCCATGGTTATTCGGGCTGAGTTATTTCAGCCAGGATTACAATTGGTAGACCCACACTTTTTTAACCAAATGACCACAGTACACGGTTTAATTATGGTGTTTGGTGCTGTAATGCCAGCCTTTACGGGACTTGCTAACTGGATGGTACCGCTCATGATTGGCGCGCCAGATATGGCACTGCCCAGAATGAACAACTGGAGCTTTTGGATTTTACCCTTCGCTTTTTTAATTTTATTGGCCTCGTTATTAATGCCTGGAGGCGGCCCCGCATTTGGCTGGACGTTCTATGCGCCGCTTTCAACAACGTACAGTAACGATAACACTGCAATGTTTGTGTTTGCAGTGCACATTATGGGGATTAGCTCAATTATGGGCGCAATAAACGTAATTGTGACCATTGTTAATTTACGGGCCCCAGGCATGACATGGATGAAGCTACCATTATTTGTTTGGACATGGCTAATAACCGCATTTTTATTAATTGCTGTTATGCCCGTACTGGCCGGAGCGGTCACTATGGTACTCACCGATAAATACTTTGGAACCAGCTTTTTTGATGCGGCAGGTGGCGGCGATCCGGTGATGTTTCAGCACATATTTTGGTTTTTTGGTCATCCCGAAGTGTACATCATGATTTTACCCGCCTTTGGTATTATTTCGACCATAGTGCCTACATTCTCACGTAAAAAACTATTTGGTTATGCCTCAATGGTTTACGCAACCTCCTCTATTGCATTACTGAGCTTTATTGTGTGGGCGCATCATATGTTTACGACCGGTATGCCCGTTGCTGGCGAGCTATTTTTTATGTACGCGACCATGCTGATATCGGTGCCTACAGGGGTAAAAGTATTTAACTGGGTAGCCACTATGTGGCGAGGGTCAATAAGTTTTGAAGTGCCCATGCTATTTAGTATTGCCTTTATTGTGCTGTTTACTTTAGGGGGCTTTTCGGGGCTGATGTTGGCTATAACCCCTGCTGATTTTCAGTATCACGATACTTACTTTGTGGTGGCGCACTTTCATTACGTGTTAGTTACGGGGGCAATATTTTCGATTATGGCGGGGGCTTATTATTGGCTGCCTAAGTGGACGGGCAACATGTACAACATTGCCTTGGCTAAGTGGCACTTTTGGTTGTCGCTGGTAAGCGTAAATGTATTGTTTTTCCCTATGCATTTTGTCGGGCTGGCAGGCATGCCGCGCCGTATTCCCGATTACGCCCTGCAGTTTGCTGATTTTAACGCAATCATAAGCATAGGTGGGTTTGCCTTTGGTTTATCGCAGTTACTCTTTGTGGCGGTGGTAATTAAATGTGCCCGAGGGGGCGATAAAGTCCCTGCAAAAGTGTGGGATGGTGCTGAAGGTTTAGAGTGGGAAGTGGACTCTCCTGCGCCGTATCATACTTTTTCTACGCCGCCGGAAATTAAATAATGACACATGCACCGCTATTAAAGCGCCTAATTCTTATTTGTATAGGTATGTTTGCTTTTGCATTTGCCTTAGTGCCCTTATATGACGTGTTTTGCGACATAACTGGGCTTAATGGCAAGCCGTCGCTTGAACAAGCTAAGCAAAGTACACAGGTTGCACAAAATCGAGAAATAGGTGTGAGCTTTACAACCCATGCGCAAAGTGGTGCGCCGTTTATTGTTAAATCTAAACAATACAGTGTTGATGTGAAACCAGGTGCCATGCGTGAGGTGATGTTTAGCGCAAAGAACACCAGTGATATCGATAAAGTAATGCAAGCGGTACCTTCTGTATCGCCCGGAAAGGCAGCCAAGTACTTACATAAAATAGCGTGCTTTTGCTTTGATCAACAACCCCTAAAAGCGGGTGAAGAGCTTGAGTTTAAGCTGCTTTTTTATGTTGATACCGCACTGCCGAGCGATGTAGAAGAGCTAACTTTATCGTACACCGTATTTGATATTAGTGAGCAGCTAGTAGCAAGTAATAACTAGCCTGCATGTCTAGTGTAAAACTAGGAGCAAGTAACATGAATCAAGATTATGAAAACTACTACGTACCCGAGCAAAGTCCTTGGCCCATAGTGGGCGCGGTGGCGTTATTTTTTATTGCAGTGGGTGCGGCTTTAACAGTCATGAACTTAGAAAGTGAAGGGGGCAGCGGTGTGTACCTGCTATATGCAGGCATTGCAGTGCTGCTGTATATGATTTTTAGCTGGTTTAAAAATGTAATTAGCGAGTCTGATCAGGGCTTATATTCAGCGCAAATGGACCGCTCATTTCGACAAGGAATGAGCTGGTTTATATTCTCTGAAGTTATGTTTTTTATGGCCTTTTTTGGCGCATTATTTTACGCCCGCATATTGTCGGTGCCTTGGCTTGGCGGCGCTGGGAATAATGCGATGACCAACGAGGTGCTTTGGCCTACCTTTGAGGCCGTATGGCCACTACTAACCACACCAGCAGGTGAAACCACGCAAGCTATGGGGTGGCAAGGCTTACCCCTTATTAATACGCTTATTTTATTAGCGTCTTCGGTTACTTTGCATTTTGCTCACGTAGCCATTGAAAACAATAAACGTAAACCGCTAAAAGTGATGCTAGGGGCAACCATTTTATTGGGTGTGTGCTTTTTAGCATTGCAGGTGGAAGAATATATTTATGCCTACAACGACTTAAACTTAACACTAGATGCAGGCATTTACGGGAATACATTCTTTTTGCTGACAGGTTTTCATGGCATGCATGTGACCCTTGGCGCCATCATTTTGTTTGTTGTATTTGTGCGTATTTTAAAAGGCCACTTTACGAAAGATAAACATTTTGCGTTTCAAGCAGCGGCTTGGTACTGGCATTTTGTTGATGTGGTGTGGCTGTGTTTATTTGTTTTTGTGTATGTGTTGTAACGGCTAATGGTGAGTGATTAGCCTTTATAAAACCAAGTTTTACAGCGGCTATCACCATCACCAAAACCACCACAGAAAACAGCACGCGACGGCCTAAAAAATGCGACATAGGCCGACCGCCAGATTTATCGGTCACCATAATAAATAGCGCTCTAAACAAGTTGAAAAGTATAAATAGTAACAGCAGCACAACAATAATTTTAATAATCACTGGGTTGACCCTTTATGCAGTTAATTTTAAGGCGTAAACAAAAGCTTAGCTCATTTATCGCACTTTGCGTTGTGGTAGCTGTGGTGCTGGTATGTGTACGTTTAGGGTATTGGCAATTAGCAAGGGCTGAGCAAAAGCAGCAACAGCTAACAGCTATAGCTAACATGCAAACCCAAGGCGTAATGAGCTGGCAGCAATTACAGGCAATGCCTACAAAGTGGAATAAAACAGGTGTAGTGGTTGAGCTTGCCGGAAAAATAATAAATCAGCAATACTGGCTTTTAGATAACCAAGTTTACCAAGGGCAAGTCGGTTACGATTTATTGGTGTTATTTAAGCCAAGCCAAGCAAGTGACGCTTTACTCGTTAATTTAGGGTGGGTAAAAGCGCCTATTTCACGCAGCGAACTACCTAACATCCAACTTCCTAAACGTAATATTACGTTTAAAGCGCAGATAAAAGAGCGAAATTTAACGAGCTTTAACTTACAAACCAATGCGACAAAACAAGACCTTCAAAAACGAATTCAATCAATAGATTTACAAAAGCTAAGTGAGCAGAGTAATCAATCGTTATTTAATTTTATGGCTTATCGTCAAGGTGCTGGAGATGCGCTAGCTATACCGCATTATAAAGCGGTGGTGATGAGTCCGCAAAAGCACCAAGCGTATGCAGTGCAATGGTTTTTAATAGCCTTAGCCTGTGTAGTGGTGGCCATTTTTGCCAGCAAAAAGAGGACTAACAATGAAAAATAACCCCTTAGTTTTGTTTGTTGTATGTTGCGCTGTACCGCTAGTACTTGCATACGGTGCGCTAAAACTAGACTGGTTGCCGAGCGCCATTACCAATAATGGCGAGTTTTTACAGCACGAAGTAAAGCTTGAAAACTGGCAGCAACATAACCCTAAGCAATGGACAATTGCGCTTAATTACTCCAATAAATGTAACGCTTCGTGCAATGAGCAGCTCAATGCGCTTAATAACTTATATATCGCCTTAGGAAAAAATCAGGGCAAGGTTGATATGGCTGTAATGGGAGCGCCTAAAGTTAAAAACATTCCTTGGAAAACCTTTAACGCGCAACAAAATTTGCAGCCCGCTAGCCTATATTTAATCGATCACATGGGGTTAGTGGTGCTTGAGTATCCGTTTAAAGAGCAGCCACAAGAAAACCGTTTAGTGCAAAAAGGTTTATTAAAAGATTTAAAAAAATTGCTTAATTATTCTCGTTCAAGCTAATTAATAGCGCATTGTTAATGGGAGATTCCTATGTATAAAAATTATAAAAACTGGGTACTTGCAACGGGGTTACTTGCGCTGCTGGTGGTAGGGCTAGGTGCTTATACACGTTTAAGTGACGCAGGTCTTGGTTGCCCTGATTGGCCCGGTTGCTATGGCTTTTTAACTGTACCAAAGCATGAAGCCGATATCGCATTGGCTACCCAAAGTTATCCAGATATGATGTTTGAAACCGCCAAAGCGTGGAAAGAAATGATCCACCGTTACTTTGCAGGCGCGCTGGGGTTGCTTATTTTAGCGCTATTCGTATTGGCTTTTGTAAAGCGCCATTACTCAAACACGCCGGTTAAATTACCGCTAGCCTTATTATTGTTAGTTATATTTCAGGCTGCGCTGGGTATGTGGACCGTTACTATGAACTTGCAACCACTTATTGTGATGGGGCATTTGCTGGGGGGGTTTAGTATTTTATCGCTAATCACTCTTTTATACCTACGTTTAACTACTAAACCCATAGAGGGCGGAGATAGTAGCGCTAAAGGCTATTTTTCATTGAGCTTAGTTGCATTGGCTGTGTTGGTTATTCAAATTGCATTAGGAGGATGGCTTGCAGCAAATTATGCAGCGCCACACTGCAATGGCTTACCGCTGTGTAGTTATGCGCAGCCATTTTCACTCAGTAGTGTGTTTCAGCTGCCGCTTGAGCACAGTAATTATGAGTACGGAGTGCTATCGCAACAGGCGCGTATGTCTATTCATCTACTACACAGAATTTGGGCGCTAGTTACATGTGTTGTGTTGGCGCTAATTATGTGGCGTATATACAGTCAGGCGCAATCTGCAAAAATAAAACACTGTACTGTCAGCGTGCTTGTTGCGCTACTTTGCCAAATTAGTTTGGGGCTTGCAGTGGTGCATTGGCACTTTCCGCTTGGAGTGGCGCTGGCACACAATTTAATGGCAGCTATCTTGTTATTGACTATGGTTAGGTTGTGTTACTACCTAAAAGCACGCACTTAAAGGGGAATAATTATGGCACTCACACTCGACAAAAAAGAACTACAGGTTATTAGCGCACACCCTTTTATTCAACGTGCTTATAATTTACTGCAAGATTACTTAGCTATTAGCAAGTTTAAAGTAGTGGCTATGTTGGTACTTACTGCCTGGGTTGGCTTGGCACTGGCGCCTGATGTAGGGCGAGGCATTGCAGTACAATTTATTAGTTTATTAGGCATTGGTTTGCTCTCTGGCGCTGCGGCGGTAATAAATCATGTTGTTGATAGCGAAATAGATACAAAAATGGCGCGTACACGCCACCGCCCTGTAGCCAAAGGCCGGCTTAGTAAAACCCATGCGCTAAGCTTTGCAGGCGTGATAGGGGTTGCTGGTTTTATAATGCTAATGCTTTGGGCAAACACTCTAACAGCCGTACTTACTTTGTTTGCATTAGTTGGGTATGCTTTTATTTATACCTCTTTTTTAAAGCGTGCCACACCGCAAAACATTGTGATTGGTGGCTTAGCTGGGGCAATGCCGCCTTTATTGGGTTGGGTTTCTGAAACCAATCAAATGGCAGCCGCGCCATGGTTACTCGTAATGATTATATTTACGTGGACCCCACCGCATTTTTGGGCACTGGCAATAGCACGCAAAAGCGATTACGAACGCGCTAAAATTCCTATGCTGCCAGTAACTCACGGTATCGACTTTTGTAAAACTTGTGTTGTGGCTTACACCATATTACTGGCGCTTGTATGTGTATTACCTTATTTAATTGGTATGTCGGGCGGTATTTATTTAGTAGGCGCATGTGTACTCAACGCACTCTTTTTGTATAAAGCGGTTAAGCTTAAATTAGCCCCTCGCGATGACACCGCAATGGACTTATTTCGCTTTTCAATTGTGCATTTAATGGTACTCTTCGTGAACTTATTTATAGATAAATGGCTCCCTTTATGAAGCAGTTACGGATTAGCTTAGTTGTAATTTTTTCGTTTTTATTAGTCGCTTGCTCAGAGCAAAATAGTGCACCCGATGTGCAAGCCTTAGTGTATGAGCAAGCAAAGCCTCTTTCTGATTTTACACTTAACGACCAAAACGGTGAGTTAGTCACCAAAGCGCAATTTTTGGGGCAGTGGAACTTAGTGTTTTTAGGCTATACCAGTTGCCCAGATATTTGCCCATTAACGCTTGCTAAACTAAACAGCGTGTATAAAAAGTTACATAACGAATACCCACTGCAAATTTGGTTTATGTCGGTAGACCCTCAACGCGATACGCCGGAAAAACGCAAAGCGTATATTGATTATTTTAACCCTGACTTTTTAGCTGTTTCGGGTGAGCACAAAAACCTATTCCCGGTGGTTAGAGAGCTTGGCCTAATTTATGCCATTAGTGACTCACAAGAATCAGAATATGCGGTCGATCATAGTGCTTCTGTGGCTTTAGTTGATGAAAATGGAGCGGTAAGAGCCATATTTAAGCCTGAGTTCCAACAAGGAAATGTGCCCCTTATTAATACCACTCAACTCATTAGCGAATTTAAACAAATAGCGGATTACTATAAAAACTAGTTTTAAACTTTTCACGCATTTTAAAAGGAGCTTAGGCTCCTTTTTTGCTTTTTAGCGCCACTTTTAAAAGTTTTATTAATTTTTTTGAGCCTTTTATGGCAATTTTAATAACTAAGGCTAAGCTTTTGTTATGAATTGAATTGACAGGGAAAGTCCTGAAAAAATGCTAAAACTTCCAAGCGAACTTGCGATTATGCAAGTAGAGACTCTTCACCAAGATTTATTACAAGAACTCAATAGTAACAACGATATTTGTTTAGATGTCAGTGAGGTTGTTTCAGCCGATACCGCGTCAATTCAACTTTTGTGTGCCTTACAAAAACACCTACTTACCATACACCATAAAATTGTATGGGTAGGCAGCAGTGATGCACTTCAAAACGCCATTAATCAACTTGGCTTAAGTCAATATTTAACACTTGAAAGTAAAGGTTAGAGGTTTATATGAAGAAAATTTTAGCGGTTGATGATTCTGCGTCAATGCGTCAAATGGTGAGCTTTACGCTTAAAACCGCAGGGTTTGATGTTACCGAAGCAAAAGATGGCAGCGAAGCCCTCGCGATTGCCAAGCAGCAAAGTTTTGATGCGGTAATTTCAGATGTAAATATGCCCATTATGGATGGCATTACGCTTATCAGAGAGCTCAGAGGCCTTCCTGATTACAAATTTACGCCGCTACTTATGCTAACTACAGAGTCAGGATTAGATAAAAAAGTAGAAGGTAAAGCAGCTGGCGCAACAGGCTGGATTGTAAAGCCTTTCAACCCGGATCAGTTACTAGCGGTACTTAAAAAAGTAATTCGTTAACTGAGGAGTGCGGCGTGAGTATAGATTTAAGTCAATTTTTTGAAGTGTTCTTTGAAGAAAGTTTTGAAGGCCTAGATACAATGGAGGCCGAGCTATTAAATTTAGAGCCCGGCGAAGAAGACTTAGAAACAATAAATACTATTTTTAGAGCTGCGCACTCAATTAAAGGGGGCAGTGGCACCTTTGGCTTTAACTCTGTTGCTGAGTTTACCCATGTGCTAGAAACCCTACTGGATCAAATACGCCAAGGTGAGCGCGAACTCACCACCGAGCACGTTAATTTATTGCTTAAAGCTGTTGATTGCTTGCGTGGGTTACTCGGTGAGCTGCAAGCAGAGCAAGAGCCTGATTTATCACACGCTACAACCTTAAAAAAACAGTTTGAAATTGTACTCGAAATGCAAGCCGATTCAGCCCCAAGCGAGGCAAGCGAAGTAACGGCTGCTGCTGAGGTAAATACCTTTCAAATTGATTTTAAACCGCATCATCACCTTTTTAAAACAGGCAACGAGCCTTTATTTATGATCAGCGAATTAGCTGAACTCGGTGAGCTTGAAACACAGGCATTTTTAGACGATATCCCAGATATTAAAGATTTAAGCAGTGACGAGTGCTACTTACACTGGCGCTTTTTTTTAAATACCAGCGAAAAAGAAGCCGCCATTAAAGAGGTATTTGAATGGGTAGAAGATGATGCCGATATAAAAATAGAGCTTTGTGGCGGGTTATTTGATGAAGACACTTCTCACACCGCAAACGCTGATGAAAAGAGCAACGATAGCACAGCTCAAACACAGCCTATTAGCGATGCTAAAAAAGCACCCGACAAACCTAAAAGCAAACCCACAGCCGATAAAAAGCCAACATCAGCACCAGAGTCTACCTCCATAAGAGTAGGAATAGACAAAGTAGACTCGTTAATAAATATGGTTGGTGAGCTGGTAATAACACAAGCCATGTTAAATCAGTTGAGCGAGCAAGAAATTAGCGAATCAACCATTACGTCATTACAAGAAGGTTTGGCACAACTGGCGCACAATACCCGAGACCTGCAAGAAAATGTTATGCGTATTCGTATGTTACCGATTAACTTTGTATTTAGCCGGTTTCCGCGTTTAGTGCGCGATATAGCGCAAAAACTAAATAAACAGGTGGAGTTAAAATTATTAGGCGAGCAAACCGAGCTAGATAAAACGGTAATGGAAAAAATATCTGACCCCATGGTGCACCTAGTCAGAAATTCGCTCGACCATGGCCTTGAAACAATTGAACAGCGGGTTGCCGCAGGTAAAGACCCAGTGGGCACCGTGACCTTAAATGCCTTTCATCAAGGCGGCAATATCGTGATAGAAATAATGGACGATGGGCAAGGCTTAAATACGCAAAAAATTAAAGAAAAAGCCATTGCTAATGGGCTGATCACCGCTGATTGTAATTTAACAGATGATGAAATTAACGAGCTTATTTTTATGCCCGGCTTTTCTACCGCCGATGCGGTTAGCGACTTATCTGGGCGTGGTGTAGGAATGGATGTTGTTAAGCGCAATATTCAATCTTTAAATGGCTCGGTTGAGGTTTCATCAGCGCCTGGCGTTGGCTCTACCTTTACAATTAGGCTGCCCCTTACACTTGCCATTTTAGATGGTCAATTAGTTAAAGTTGCCCAGCATACTTATATTATTCCGCTTATTTCTATTGTTGAATCACTACAGATTGATATCACTAAAGTAAGCCGAGTGGGTAAAGACTTAGATGTACTAAGGCTGCGTGACGAATACATTCCTATTTTACGCTTATATCAAATTTTTAATCATCAAAACGCCATAGAGTCATTAGACAAAACCTTGCTGGTGGTTGTTGAAACCGACAACCAAAAAGTGGGTTTGCTGGTTGATGACTTACTTTCGCAGCAGCAGGTAGTCATAAAAAGTTTAGAGGCCAATTACCAAAAAGTAGATGGGGTGTCTGGAGCAACTATTTTAGGCGACGGGCGTGTATCGTTAATTGTTGATATTAGCGGCTTAATAAAATTATCAGGGCTTAAAAAACCAGGTAGCCAAGAGCTAATCATAGAATCAAAAACACCTCTGGAGGCTTCATGATTAGTGAACAAAGCGAGCTAAACAACAAAATTGATTTAGGGCAACAGCAAGGCGTTAAGCAGTTTTTAACCTTTATTATGGCTGGCGAAGAATACGGCGTAGATATATTAACCGTGCAAGAGATCAGAAGTTGGGAAGAAATTACCGTACTGCCCAACGCGCCGGATTTTGTTAAAGGAGTGATAAACCTTCGCGGCACTATAGTGCCAATAATAGATTTACGCTTACGTTTTGGCCTGCCAAGCACTGAATATGGGCCATTAACGGTTGTTATTGTTGTAAAAGTTATTTTTGAAAACGATTCAAAAATAATGGGCATCGCAGTAGATGCGGTGTCAGATGTTTACAGCATTGCAGAGCAAGACGCCAAGCCCGTCCCTAGCCTGTCTGATTCGAGTAATTGTGAATATGTCGCAGGGTTGGTGAACGTGGGCGAAAAAATGGTCTCGTTAATTGATTTACAAAGAACAATGGATATATAGCCACAGCGCTATGTAGCAACAAAAACAAACATAAAGGTGGTGATGGGCATGGGATGGTTTAGTAATCCGAAGCAGTCAGAATCAAGTAATGACTTAATCGTTAATGCATTAAATAAATCATTAGCGGTTATTGAGTTTGAACCCAGCGGCAGAATAATTACGGCTAATTCAAACTTTTTAAATGCAATGGGATACCGTTTAGAGGAAGTGCAAGGGCAGCACCACTCTATGTTTGTTGAACCAGATGAAGCACAGAGCAGCGAGTATAAAAATTTTTGGCAACGCTTGCGCGGTGGTGAGTTTATTTCTAATGAGTTTAAGCGTCTTGCTAATGGAGGGCGAGAGGTATGGATCCAAGCTACCTATAACCCAATTATTGATAGCCAAGGGCAAGTGCTAAAAGTAATTAAATTTGCTACCGACATTACCGAACAAAAGAAACAGGCCGCTGAAGCGCAAGGCCAACTTGAGGCAATTAGTAAATCTCAGGCGGTGATTGAGTTTAATCTTGATGGCACAATCATTACTGCCAATGACAATTTTTTAAATGGTTTAGGCTATCAACTTAGCGAAATAAAAGGCCAGCATCATAAATTATTTGTCGACCCAGAATACGCTAAAACAAACGAGTATAAACAATTTTGGGATAAGTTAGGACGAGGCGAGTACGACTCGGGCGAGTACATGCGAATAGGCAAACAAGGGCAAGAAATATGGATTCAAGCCTCTTATAACCCTATTTTCGATTTAAACGGCAAGCCTTATAAAGTTATTAAATACGCCAGTGATATCACCGCGCAAAAACAGCTAGAGCGCGAGTCTAAAAAGGCTGCCGATTTAGCAAGTGCGTTAACTGTTTGCCAAGCTAATGTAATGATTGCCGATAAAGACCTAAATATTGTATTTGTAAACGATCAGGTTAAGTTAATGCTCAAAGCGCGAGAAACTGAGTTGCAAGGTGTGCTACCTAGTTTTTCTGTTGATAATTTAATAGGCACGTGTGTTGATGATTTTCATAAGCACCCAGCTCATCAACGCGAACTATTAAAAAACTTAAAACAACCTTATAAAACTGAGTTACGTTTAGCGGGGCTTATTTTTAGTTTAATTGCTACACCGTGGATAAATCATGAAGGTAAGCATTTAGGCACCATTGTTGAGTGGGAAGATATTACCGATAGCGTAGCAAAAGCAGAGCAAGAACGTGCTGAAGCACAAGAAAACTTACGAGTAAAACAAGCGCTTGATACCGTAGCAACAAACACCATGATAGCCGATGCTTCAAATGTAATTGTATACATGAACAACGCGGTTAAATCGATGATGAGTATTGCCGAAGATGATTTGAAAAAGGAGCTGCCAAACTTTGATAGCACCAATTTAATGCAGCAAAACATAGATATATTCCATAAAAATCCGGCTCATCAACAAAACCTACTAGCTAAACTTACAGCAACTTACCGAGCCGAAATAAAAGTAGGCGGGCGCACCTTTGGTTTAGTTGCAAACCCTATTTTTACACCAGAACAAGAACGCATAGGCACCGTAGTTGAGTGGGAAGATAGAACGGGCGAAGTTGCAATAGAAAAAGAAATTGCACAATTAGTCAGCGATGCAGGAAATGGCGATTTAGAAACCCGAGTAGATGAAAAAGGTAAAGAAGGCTTTTTCTTACGCTTAGCGCAGGGCTTAAACAGCTTAGTTGAAATTGTGGATGATGCCGTTAGTGATACCGCGCAAATGCTTGATGCAATGGCCAATGGCGACCTATCAAAACGCATAGAAAAAGAGTATCAAGGCTCGTTTGATAAGCTCAAGCAAGATGCTAATACCACAGCAGATAAATTGACCGATGTGATTAACCGAATTAACTCATCGGCCACGTTAGTGGCCAGTGGCGCAGAGGAAATTTCGCAAGGCAACGCCGATTTAAGCCAGCGTACCGAAGAACAAGCTTCATCACTTGAAGAAACGGCGTCAAGTATGGAGGAAATGACCAGTACCGTAAGGCAAAATGCAGATAACGCAAAAGTCGCTAACGATTTAGCCGAAGAAACCTGTGAGAAAGCAATTCAAGGTGGTGAAGTAGTTAATAGGGCTGTAACGAGTATGTCGGCCATTAACGAGTCGAGTAAAAAAATTGCAGACATTATTGGCGTGATTGATGAAATTGCCTTTCAAACTAATTTACTGGCACTTAACGCCGCCGTTGAAGCAGCCAGAGCGGGTGAGCAAGGCCGTGGCTTTGCCGTTGTTGCTGGTGAGGTGCGTAATTTAGCGCAGCGCTCAGCTGGAGCAGCCAAAGAAATTAAAGAGCTTATTAGAGACAGCGTTGCAAAAGTTACCGATGGCTCTGTGCTTGTAAATGAGTCGGGCGAAACACTCAGAGAAATTGTTTCAAGCGTACAACGTGTTACGCAAATGATTTCGGATATAACCGAGGCCTCTGAAGAGCAAAGCGCAGGCATTGAGCAAGTTAATAAAGCGGTTGCCCAAATGGATGAAATGACCCAGCAAAATGCGGCGCTTGTAGAAGAAGCGTCTGCGGCGGGCGAGTCAATGGCTGAGCAAGCAAACGAGATGCGTCAGTTATTGCACTTTTTTTCACTCGGGCAGCAAGGCATGAACACATTGCCAAATACGCACTTTGAACGCTCAGCGCCCCCTGCGCGCCAACCTAGTGGCTATTTAAAAAATACCCAACCCAAAGGCGAAAACTTTATAGACTCAGCAGATGAATGGGAAGAGTTTTAGTCATTACTGGCTTGCTAGTTAATACCCTAGCAAGCCTGCTTTACAAGGGATGGTATGACAATGAAAGAATTTTTATGTACCGATAAAGATTTTAAAGACATTGCCACTTTAGTTTATAACGCGTGCGGAATTGTGCTTGGCGATCATAAACGCGAAATGGTGTATTCCCGCTTAGCAAGAAGGGTAAGAGAGCATAAACTTAAAAACTTTTCTCAATACTTAGAGTACTTACACAATAATAAAGAGGCTGAGTTTGACGCATTTATTAATGCTATTACCACTAACTTAACCTCCTTTTTTAGAGAGCCCCACCACTTTGAGTTTTTAAAAAACACCATAGTGCCGCAGTTACTTAGCAGTAACAAAGTAACAAAACGAGTACGCGTATGGTCAGCGGGTTGCTCTACAGGCGAAGAGCCTTACAGCTTAGCAATAACCCTTGCCGATTTATTCCCAAGTTCTTGGGATGTAAAAATTTTAGCAACCGATTTAGATTCTAATGTATTAGCCAAAGCACAAGCGGGTATTTATACCGCGGCTAATGTAAATGGCTTAGAAAACAATGTACTTAAAAAGTGGTTTTTAAAAAGCAAAGACGGGCAAACATATAAAGTAAAACCACAGTTAAATAAGCACATTTTTTTTAAACGCCTTAACCTTTTACAAGAATGGCCTATGAAAGGGCAGTTTGACTTAATTTTATGTCGTAACGTGGTTATTTATTTTGATAAAGAAACAAAAGACACCTTGTTTAAACGTTATGCAAATGCACTTAATCGTGACGGTTATTTGTTTTTAGGGCACTCAGAGAGTATGGGAAAAGAGCATTCTGAGTTTAAAAATTTAGGGAAAACCATGTATCAAAAGCAACACAATGCACGCACAGTTTAGGCCGGTGCTCCCAGGGTTTGAACATATAAAACGTTACTGGGATGCAGGGCGCACAAGCGTGGTGGCAAAAATATTACCTGGCGAATTTTATGTCTCAAAAAATGATGAGCTTATTTCTACAGTGCTTGGGTCGTGCATAGCCGCGTGTGTTTACGATGAAAAAGCCGGTATAGGTGGCGTAAATCATTTTATGTTGCCAGTAAAAAAAGGCCTAGAATTAAACAGTGCCCATAGTTTGAGCTGCCGCTACGGAAACTGGGCAATGGAATACCTGATCAACGAAGTACTCAAAGGTGGTGCTGCGCGAAAAAATTTAAAAATAAAACTCTTTGGTGGCGGCAAAATAATTAGCGCAATGACCGACATAGGGATAGGTAATATTAGCTTTGCCAATGCGTATATTCAGGAAGAGTCGCTCAATCTTGTTGCACAAGATATGGGAGGGCCGTGGCCTCGAAAAATTTTTTTTCATCCGCATACGGGCAAAGTCCACGTAAAAAAGCTGAAGAATTTGCACAACAATACAATTGAAAAACGCGAAGTGCGCTACCTGCAAAACCTTAAGCAACAAGATAAAGCCACCGAGACTAACATAGAGCTGTTTTAGGAGCCGTAATGGTTAAAGTTCTGATAATAGATGATTCACCACTGATAAGGCGTTTGCTGAGCGAAATATTATCTCAGGCTAGCGATATCGAGGTTGTTGGCTGTGCTGAAGACCCTTATCAAGCACGAGAAATGATTAAATTGCTCAATCCGGATGTGCTTACCCTCGATGTAGAAATGCCAAAAATGGACGGCATTAGCTTTTTAAGAAACCTAATGCGCTTAAGACCTATGCCCGTTGTGATGATTTCTACACTAACCCAGCAAGGCTCGCCTATCACCTTAGAAGCGCTTGAGCTTGGTGCAGTGGATTTTATTGCTAAGCCAACGGTGAATGTTAAGCAGCAAATGAGTCAATATGCATATGTTGTGCAGCAAAAAGTGCGTGTGGCGGCAGGTGCAAGGGTAAGAAGTTTTAAAAAGGTAAGCACCGTAAGTGAGCCTTTACCTAGCAATGCACAATTTTTATTAAACAAGGTAATAGCGATAGGGGCTTCAACAGGGGGCACAGAAGCAATAAAAGAAGTGCTTATAAAAATGCCGACCAATTGCCCTGCGATCGTGATTACCCAGCATATTCCTCCGGTATTTAGTACCTCGTTTGCCCAGCGTATGGACCGCACCTGTGCAATTAACGTAAAAGAAGCGCAGCACGGCGACAAGCTAACTGCAGGATGGGCTTATATAGCCCCTGGTGGTTTACACTTAAGCATAAAAAAAAGAGGGGCAAGTTTATATTGCGAGCTTGATGATTCTGAGCCTGTTAACCGCCATAAACCGGCAGTAGATGTATTATTTAACTCGTTACTTGAGTGCGGTGCAAAAAACATTGTGGCAGCGTTACTAACCGGTATGGGGAGCGATGGAGCAAAGGGCTTGCTTAGCATTAAACAAGCGGGTGGCTACACCATTGCACAGGATGAGTTTTCTTCTGTGGTGTGGGGAATGCCCAAAGCGGCGGTTGATTTAGGTGCCGCTCACGAAATTGTTGCGCTTGATAAAGTAACCCAGCGCTTATTGCATCAGGCTATAAAGGTGTAATTGCTACTGAATAACCCATGGCTGCGAAAACCAATAGTAACTACCAGGGAACTCAATAGAAGGGGCGGTACAATTAAAGCGTGAACGGCCTTTATTTAGCGCCTTTGGCGAGTCAATTTTTACAGTTGTGTCGTTTATCCAAGTTAACTTAGCCTGCCCAACACTTGAGACATAACACGCAAACTGACTTTTATGAAAATCACCCATTTCAAATTCAATGCTGAGCGTTGGTGGGTTTTGTGAGGTTACACTGTCTTGGTAATCTAGGGTTTTAATACTAAACGCCCGAGAGTTTAATTTTGTAATTAACGTATCTAATTTACTGTAAAAGCCAGAGGCTGGAAAACGCGGTAAGCGGGTAAAGTTAGCGTTTTTATTTACAGCGCCTGAGTGCTGACCAATGCCAATAAAGCCAAGCTCTTCTACAAGCGCTTGTAGTTTGTTATTAAACTCACCATACGGGTACGCTAGGTATTTATAATCGTGGCCTATTTCTTCTTTAATACGCTGTTGAGAATGCAAAATATCTTGTTTTATACGTGCTTGCCACTGTGCATCGCTCTCATCTTTTAGCTTAATATGCAGGTAGTCATGCTGGGCAGTGTGATTGGCAATTAGCGCCCCTTTGCCTGCGAGCTCTTTTAATTTATCCCACCCCATTACGTAGCCTTTGCCTTCATCAATAAGGGTAGGGTTTACAAAAATAGTATAGGGGTAACCAAATTTTTCTAAAATAGGCGCTGCTTGTTCGTAGTTATTGTTGTAACCATCGTCAAAGGTGATAGCGACTGTTTTCTCAGGTAAGGTTTTGCCTTGTTGTATAGCGCTTATTAGCTCATTTAGTGCAATAACATTAAAATTATGCTCTTTTAAGTAGCTCAAATGCTTGGTAAACGTATTTGCGCTTACACTGGTCACAGCCGGAAGGGTTTCGCTTACATGGTGATACTGTAAAATAACCGCCGCATGAGCACGTACAGATAAACAAATGAGAGTAATTAAAACTAAATGAAACAATTTCTTAAACATAATAAGGCACACCATAAAAGCTTGCTGTTGCTAGCGGGTCCAATGATATTATCAAATATTACTGTCCCACTGTTAGGAATTGTTGATACCGCTGTTATTGGCCACTTAGGTAGCGCACATTACTTAGCGGGTATCGCACTTGGCTCAGCTGTTATTTCTATTTTATTTTGGCTCGCCGGTTTTTTACGTATGAGCACCACAGGGTTAGTGGCCCAAGCATACGGGCAAAATAACTTAACACAGTTAGCAGCGCTTTTAAAACGCAGCTTATTACTTGCCGTGTGTGTGGCGTTAGCGCTTATTGCCTTATCGCCCTTGATAAAACAAGCCATTGCATTTTTATCAGGCGCAAATAGCGAGGTTCTTGCTCAAGCATATCAGTATTTTAGTATTCGTATATTTAGTGCCCCTGCCGCACTTTGTAATTTAGTGCTGCTTGGCTGGATGCTTGGCGTACATTATGGGCGAGGGCCATTTTACTTGCTGTTAGTGACCAATATTACCAACATAGTGCTCGATATATATTTTGTGGTGTATTTAGACTGGGCAGTAGCGGGAGCAGCATGGGCGTCGTTAATTGCAGATTACAGCGCGTTGGCTTTTGCGTTGCTACTAGTGATTAAGCTCGCTAAAAAGCAAGGCGTGGAGCTAAGCGTGCCCAACTGGCTCAGTGTTAGCAAAATGGCAGAGCTACTTAGTTTAAATAGAGATATATTTATTCGCTCTTTAATTTTGCAATTATGCTTTAGCTTTATGACCTTTTATGGCGCCCGCATAGGCGAAACAACGCTTGCAGCAAATGCCGTGTTACTTAATTTTTTAATGTTAGTAAGCTTTGCACTTGATGGAATAGCCTATGCAAGCGAAGCCAAAGTTGGTCAAGCTAAAGGCCAGCGAAGCGTTAATAACATTAGATTGTGGGTAAAAATAAGTGTGTTTTGGGGGATGCTTTTTGGCGTGTTATACAGCGTATTTTTTGCTGTGTTTGGCAGCGCTATTATTAAGCTTTTAACCAATGTACCCGAGGTGATAGAAGCTGCGACAAATTACTTACCGTGGGTAATAGTATTGCCTATGTTAGCAATGAGCTGCTTTTTGTTTGATGGCGTATTTGTAGGGCTTACACGGGCAAAAAATATGCGTAACAGTATGATTCTTTCTGCTGCTGTTGGCTTTTTTGGGGTGTTTTGGGTGTTTATAGAGTGGCAAAATAATGCGTTATGGCTGGCTATGAGTTGCTTTATGCTTATGCGCGGCGTTACGTTAATTATTAAGTATTTGCAGTTAAAAGCAACTAATCAGCTGCTAGATTAAGCGAACATGTCATTTCCATAGGTCGGGGTCGTGATCTTTTGGCCCCATATCTTTTAAAACTTGCGAGAAACGATTGGCAAAAATACCGCTATAACCCCATGCAGCAAAAAATAATGCCGGGATTAAAATAACCACACCTATAATTTGTAAGCTAAAGTGGGTGTAGTAGCCAAGGGCAATAAATATCACGGCTAGCACAAACAGTGCTAAGCCGCGAAAAAAGCGCGTTAAACTCAACTTAGGGTTACTCCCTAAGCGATAAATAAGCGGCTTTAACATTATTGCTTAGTAATAAGAGTGATCGCCCGCTTGGTGCTCGGTAATGTCGGCAACACCGGTGATTTCATCAAACTTTGCAATCATTTCTTTCTCGATGCCTTCTTTAAGCGTTACATCGATCATAGAACAGCCATTACAACCACCACCAAATTGAAGTACTGCAATACCTTCAGCGGTTACTTCAACTAGGCTTACTTGGCCACCGTGGTTAGCTAGCTGCGGGTTTACTTCGGTTTCTAGCATGTGTTGAACACGCTCATTTAGCGATGCGTTATCGCCTAGTTTACGTGCCTTTGCATTAGGCGCTTTTAAAGTTAACTGAGTGCCCATTTTGTCGGTAACAAAATCAATTTCAGCTTCTTCTAAAAAAGGAGCGCTTTCTGTATCTACTACGGCATCAAAACCATTAAAGTTAAGACGAATATCGCTGTCTTCTACGGCGTCTTCTGGGCAATAAGAAACACCACATTCCGCTTGTGATGTACCAGGGTTTACAACAAACACACGAATATTAGTTTGTTGTGCTTGATCTGCTAAAAGTTTAGCAAAATGCGCTTGTGCTGTTTCGGAAATAGAAATCATAAAACCGTCTATACTTGACTAAATTACTCGGATACTGCATATCATACTCCGCTCATCGTGTTGCGGCTAGTGTTGAGCGTAAAAAGTTGGCATCTATTTTAAGCAATGCTAGCGTGCAAATAACAAACATTTTTAGAGTGATTTATATGCGCTGGATAGTAACTATAATGGTGGCAATGCTTAGCTTTTCAAGTATGGCAAAACCACTTTCGTATTATTTTGAACAAGATGTAGAGTTTGATAAAACAATACCCACCCCACAAGACGTACTTGGTTACGAAGTAGGTGAGTGGCATGTAAGGCACGACCAACTGGTGCGTTACATGGAAATTCTAGCGCAAAAAAGTAATCGTATAAATTTTGAAGTAATAGGGCGCACACACGAGCAACGTCCGCTTGTGATGCTAAGTATTAGCAGCGCTGAAAAACTAGCTAACTTAGAGCAAATTCGCCAAGCGCACTTAGCCCGTTTAACAAACAGTGAGCAAGCTAAAAACACACAAAATGAGCCTGCTGTAGTTTGGATGGGGTACAGTGTGCATGGCAATGAGTCATCAGGCAGCAATGCCGCTTTATTGGTTGCGTATTACCTTGCTGCAGCGCAAGGCCCAGAAATAGAAAAACTATTAAATAATACCGTTATTTTGCTCGACCCTTCACTTAACCCCGATGGCTTGGCTCGCTTTGCTAATTGGGCTAATAGTAATCGGGGGATGAACTTATCAAGCGACCCTAAAACGCGTGAACACGTAGAAAGCTGGCCAAGTAGCCGTACAAATCACTATTGGTTTGATTTAAACCGCGATTGGTTGTTACTACAACACCCAGAGTCGCGTGCACGCATTGCTAAGTTTCATCAATGGAAGCCAAATATTCTTACCGACTTTCATGAAATGGGCCCAAACAGCAGCTACTTTTTTCAACCTGGCATTGCCAGTCGCAAGCACCCAATTACCCCAGATGAAAACGTAACGCTTACTAAAGCCATAGCCAATTACCATGCTAAAACTTTAGATAAAAATAATGCCCTTTATTTTACCGAAGAAAGCTTTGACGACTTTTATTACGGCAAGGGTTCAACCTACCCCGATGTAAACGGCGGTATAGGTATTTTATTTGAGCAAGCCAGCTCACGTGGGCATGTACAAGAAACCATAAATGGTACGCTTACGTTTCCTTTTACTATTAAAAATCAGTTACTAACAAGCCTATCAACCTTTAAAGCAGCGGTAGATAACCGCGAGGCGCTATTAACCTATCAGGCTAAATTTTATAACCAAGCAATTGATTTAGCACATGATGAAAGTTTTGAAGGCTATGTGGTTGAGGGCGCTAAAGACAACACCCGGATTAAACTATTTTTAAACCTGTTAAAGCAGCATCAAATTAACGCCTATCCACTTACAAAGGCACTAAAAGCCAATGGCAAAAACTTTAGCACCCAGAGTTATTTTGTGCCGTTAGCTCAGCCACAGTTTCGTTTAGTAAAAGCTATTTTTAGTGAGCAAAAAAGTTTTGCCGATAACACATTTTATGATGTGTCAGGCTGGACACTCGCCCATGCTTTTAATTTAGAGTTTGCACAAGTAAAAAGTAGCTGGGGCTTAGAAGTAGCCAGCACTGCGTGGCAAAAAGCAGTTAAACCATCATTTGCTGCGTTAAAGCAAAGTTATGCATTTGGCTTTGCCTGGGACGATTACTTAGCGCCTAAAATGCTAAATAGCTTGCTAAAGCAAGGTATTAAAGCGCGTGTCGCGTTAAGCGCCTTAACAGCTAAAAGCAGCACCACCGAAATAGACTTTGCACCTGGCAGCATTATTGTCCCCGCAGGGCTGCAGACGAACCCTGATTGGGTGGCTATTTTAAACGATGCTCAAACCCAGTTTGGTATTGCGATAAAGCCTATTACCACTGGTCTTACAGGGAAAGGCGCCGATTTAGGCTCGCGCACTATGGCGGTATTAAACGAGCCAAAAGTACTGCTTGTGGGCGGTAAAGGCGTAAGCCAATACGAAGCGGGTGAAGCATGGTATTACCTTGACCGCTTTGTTGGTATTTCTCCGACCATAGTAGAAATGGAGCGTTTAGGTAGCTTAGATTTAAATAATTACAGCCACATTGTACTAGCTAATGGCAATTATTCGGGCTTACCCGATAGTGATAAAGTTGCTATTAAAAGCTGGGTAAGAAAAGGCGGCGTAATTTGGGGCCACAAAGGCGGCGCTAAATTTTTAGCTGATCAGCAATTACTCAAGGCTAATTATTTATCTAGGCAAGATGTAGCCAGCGCTTTTAATACTCAAGGGCTAAATTACGCAGATAAAGATCATTTAGCTGGGCGACAACGTATAGCCGGCGCTATTTTTAATACCGATGTAGACACCACGCATCCACTAACGTTTTCGCTTAATCGCGAAACGCTGCCTGTATTTAAAAATAGTACCTGGTTATTAGAAAAATCATCCGCCCCGTTTGTAAACATACTCACTTACCCGCAAAAACCACTATTAGCAGGGTTTACCGATGGCGTAAATGAGCAGCAAATTGCCGGTGCAGCAGCCATGATGGCCCACTCATACGGGCGTGGCAGTGTTATTGCGATGACAGATAACCCTGTATTTAGAGGATACTGGTACGGCACAAGCCGATTACTTAGTAATGCTTTATTTTTTGGCCACACATTTAGAGTAAGAGGTGATTAACTACCCCTTTAAAGTGGCGTTAAACACGTAGCAAAAGCCCAGACTTGTTTAGCGCCGGCTTGTTTTAATACTCGGGTAGCCGCGTTGAGCGTGGCGCCTGTGGTCATTACATCATCTACAATAACCACCGTTTTACCGCTCATATCTTGTGTGCATACAAAGGCATTTTTTACATTTTTAATCCGCTTGGCTCTAGATAATTGTGACTGTGCTTGCGTGGCTTTATTGCGTATTAGCGCATTACTTATACAAATATGTTTTGCCAAACACGGTTGCCACACTTGGCTTACCTGATTAAACCCGCGTGTTAAAAAGCGCCCTCGGTGCAAAGGTAAAATAATAGCTATGTCGGGCTGGGTAGTTAAATTTTCAAAAAACACCGATAGTTGGCGTTTAATTACTTGTTGCAGCGCTTTTTTATAGTGAATTTGATTATTAAATTTGAGCCGTTTAAGCCAATGCTCAAAAGGGGGCTGATAAAAAGCACAGGCAAAGAGCTTATCAAATTCGCAATGCGGAAACATTTCTACAATATCCGGGCGGTGCAATAAATTACTGTGTTTATTTAAATCAAACACGCTTAAATCCGTTAAGCAATAGTCGCATAATCCCTCTTGAGCACTAATTACTCCCTGACATTGCACGCAATAAGAGGGAAATAACCAATTAAAAAATGAGTGTTGCATTGGCTGCTCCTTGCGTTGCTTTCGTCAATGTAAGCGTTATGATGTGGCTAAGTTTGGTTAAGGTTAGGCAAATATGCAAAGCGAGTTAGTTTTATTACATGGTTGGGGCATGAACCAAGGCGTATGGCAATTAGTGCAGCCAGAGTTAACGTTTTTATACAGTGGCTCGGTGCGCAGCATTGACCTGCCTGGCTTTGGCAACAGCAATAGCTGCCCAAGCCCTTATAATTTACACGATGCAGCTGAAATCGTAAGCGAGCAACTTAGCCCTGGCTCTATTGTAATGGGCTGGTCGCTAGGAGGATTGTTTGCACTTTATATTGCTAAACATTGGCCAAATAAAGTATCAAAAGTCATTTTAGTTGCCTCAAGCCCTTTTTTTGCCGAGGCAGATGATTGGCCCGGAATAAAAACCAGCGTGCTTGAGCAATTTAAAGAGCAATTAGTTAATCACCGAGAAAAAACCATAGAGCGCTTTTTAGCTATTCAGGCCATGGGTAGTGAGTCGGCACGCGATGATATAAAGCAGCTAAAGCACTTGCTAAATCAGTACAGCGCCCCTAAAAGTGAGGCGTTAAGTGCGGGTTTAAATATTTTACAAAATGATGATTTACGCAACGTATTTGCGCATTGCCCAGTGCCTATAAAAGCGATATTTGGCCGTTTAGATGCGCTGGTACCTTACAAAGCAATTAATAAAATGGCAGCACTAAATACTGAGTTTGAATACGAAGTACTAGACAAAGCCTCCCATGCACCGTTTATTTCTCATAAAAAAGAGTTTTTATCTGCCGTTAAATCAATGCTTTAAAATAGCCTAAAGAAAGGTGCTGTTTAAAGCTTTATTTTGCCCATGAAGTGAGCGATAATTAAACAATATTTATTTTTTGGAGGTACAGCATGGCTATTGGTTCAGTATTTAATAGTGGTGTAGAAGGGTTTAATCGTGCAAGCCAAGGTATAGAACGAGCAAGCGCAGAGATAAACCGTGCCACCATTGAAGAGCAAGACGATACGCAACTAGCCCAACAGCGCCAGTTAACAGCTGCGCGACCTGAAGAGGCTGTAACAGCGCCTGTTGCACAACCAGCTCGGGTTGACGAAGCGCTTGTTAATTTAAAAGTTGAAGAGTTTAATGCCAAGGCAAACACGCAATCTATTCAAACTGCAGATGAAGTGCTTGGTACGCTAATCGATATTAAAGTTTAAACGTTATGAATATTGTCACGCCATTTCCGTCTATCAATATAAACACCGCCAATGTTTATACGGAAACCGCTCGGCGTGACAACCAACTGCGCGAAGTTATTCCTGCTCCTGCACCCAATAGCGCCAGTAATACCGAAACCAAAGCGCAAAGCGATGCTGATAAAGCAAAACTGCCAAGCAGTGCAGAAGCTGCCACCTATGATGCAACCGGTAAACTCAGTGATGAGCAAGCTGTTGAGCAGCGCCAGCAAGGCAGCGAAGATTCAGATAGCGAACAGCAACAAAACCAACAAGCAAGCGAAGACACCCCCGAAGAAGAGCAAGATCAACAACAGCTAGAATTAGAACAGCAGCAAATTGAAGAGCTTAAAGCGCGCGATACTGAAGTGCGCGTGCACGAACAAGCTCATGCATCGGTGGGTGGGCAGTATGCAGGCTCACCAAGTTATGAATACCAACGTGGACCAGATGGCACTAATTACGCTGTTGGCGGTGAGGTACAAATTGATGTATCTGAAATCCCCGGCGATCCGCAAGCCACTATAGATAAAATGCAAACGGTACGAGCAGCCGCACTTGCCCCTGCTGAACCTTCTAGTGCCGATAGAGCCATTGCCGCTGATGCAACCCACAAAATGGCCGCAGCGCAAGCTGAATTATCAGCCCCTGCTGACGATGAAGCGCAAGCACAAGAGCCACAAAGTGCGTTATCAATAAACGAAACCAGTACCGCTGAGTCTCAAAACGATACTAATACCGAGCAAGCACGCGACCCAGAAGTAGACGCACGAGCTGGCCGTATTGCTAATTTTTATCAAATGACTAGCTCCCCCCAAAACGAGAGTGGTTTTTCTGCGTTTGGTTAAAACCAGCTAAGCATAATTAAAAAAGCCGCTCAATGAGCGGCTTTTTAGTTTAAGGAGACATCACTTAATGAAGCAAAAGGGTATTATTTTTTTACTTTTGCATTAGCAAATGCATCGGCAAAGGCATTACCCATCATGGCGTTACCGTTATCGCGCTTTGGTTTTGCTGCACGCGGTTGCTGGCCCTGATTACTGCGTTGCTTTTGCGGCGCGGCAGTTGGTTTATTGCTTGTGTCTATTTCATCATCTAAGCGCATAGTAAAGCTAATGCGTTTACGTGGGGCATCTACCTCAACCACTTTTACTTTTACAATGTCACCGGCTTTTACTACTTCGCGCGGATCAGAGATAAACTTATTAGTAATTGCCGAAATATGCACTAGGCCATCTTGGTGAACACCTACATCAACAAACGCACCAAAGTTAGCAACGTTAGAAACCACACCTTCTAAAATCATACCGGGTTTTAGGTCTGTGATTTTTTCTACACCGGCTTTAAATTCAGCAGTTTTAAACTCAGGACGAGGATCGCGCCCAGGCTTATCTAGCTCTTTAATGATGTCGGTAACGGTAGGTAAACCAAACTTCTCGTCGGTGTAGTCATTAGCAACCAGCTTATTTAAAAACTCGCTATTGCCTATTAAGCTATTTACATCAAGGTTGTTACGCTCACAAATAAGTTTAACAACAGGATAAGCCTCAGGGTGAACTGATGAGTTATCAAGTGGGTCTTTACCCTGATTAATACGCAAAAAGCCTGCTGCTTGTTCAAATGCCTTTGGTCCTAAACGCTCAACTTTTTTAAGTTCGCTACGCTTAGTAAACGTGCCGTTAGTGTCGCGGTAATTTACTATATTTTGCGCTAAGGTTTTATTTAACCCCGATACGCGAGTAAGAAGCGGCACCGAGGCCATATTTAAATCAACACCCACAGAGTTTACACAGTCTTCTACCATTGCGGTCAGTGTTTGGCCTAATTGACTTTGCGATACATCGTGTTGGTATTGGCCTACACCAATTGATTTTGGCTCAATTTTAACAAGCTCGGCAAGTGGGTCCTGCAGGCGACGCGCAATAGATACCGCGCCACGCAAAGACACATCTAAGTTAGGAAATTCATTCGCTGCAAATTCAGACGCAGAGTAAACAGACGCGCCGGCTTCGCTTACCATAATTTTGTTTAATTTAAGCTCAGCATTGGCCTTAATAAGTTCACCTACTAGCTTGTCAGACTCGCGTGATGCGGTTCCGTTACCAATCGCAATAAGTTCTACTTTATGCTGGCGACATAGTTGCTCTAATGTACGTAACGATTTTTCCCAGTGATTTTGTGGTGCGTGGGGGAAAATAGTTTGGGTTGTAAGCAATTTACCTGTGCCATCAACTACGGCAATTTTACAGCCAGTTCGCAAACCAGGATCTAGACCAAGCGTGGTACGCGGCCCAGCAGGGGCGGCCATAAGTAAGTCTTTTAAGTTTTTAGCAAATACATCTATAGCGCCGGTTTCGGCTTTTTCTCGCATGGCTGCTAAAAATTCATTTTCTAGGTGTAGGCCAAGCTTTATTTTCCATGCCCATTGCACAACACTTAATAGCCATGCGCTAGCTGCTTTATATTTCACATCTAAGCGGTAGTGATCAGCAATCATTTGCGCGCATAGCTGGGCTGCATTTTCGCTGCTTGGCTCTGGGTTAATACTCAGCTGCAAAATACCTTCGTTACGCGCGCGCAACATAGCAAGTGCGCGGTGAGAAGGGACCTTTTTAAGAGGTTCTTGATGGTCAAAGTAGTCGCGGTATTTGCTACCGGCTTGCTCTTGGCCGTCAATAAGTGTGCTTTGTATAGCGCCGTGTTGGCTAATGTGGCTTCTAAATTTAGCTAATAACTTGGCATCTTCTGCAAAGCGTTCCATTAAAATAAATTTAGCGCCATCAAGGGCTGCTTTGGTATCAGCAATGCCTTTGTCGGCATTTATAAACTGCTGCGCTTGTTGCTCTGGCTCTAAGTTTGCGTCGTTAAATAGCGCATCGGCAAGTGGCTCAAGGCCTGCTTCAATGGCTATTTGCCCTTTGGTACGACGTTTAGCTTTATAAGGAAGGTATAAATCTTCAAGCTCAGTTTTACTTTGTGCGCTGGTTATATCGGCACTAAGTGCTGGCGTTAATTTATTTTGTGATTCGATGGTTGATAAAATAAAGCTGCGGCGCTCTTCCAGCTCGCGCAAGTACGACAAACGTTGCTCTAAAAGGCGTAATTGCGTGTCGTCTAATCCACCGGTAATTTCTTTACGGTAACGCGCAATAAAAGGAACCGTTGCGCCTTCATCAAGTAATTTTGTAGCAGCAACAACTTGTTGCTGTTGTGCATTTAGCTCAGTGGCTAAACGTGCAGAGATATCGCTCATGCATAAACCTTTTAATACAAAAAATAAAACCAGAAAATCCCTCTGGTACTGTTATACCCAGCTTATTAAAGTTGCTATTTAATGAGTTTGGTAGGTATTTATTAGTTGAATAATATCACAGCAGGTTGTAATAAAAAGCTCTTAAAGCAAGCAATTTTGCTTGCTTTAAGATGGTTGGCTTGGCTGAGCTTACAAAGCGTAAAAGCGCGCTTTAGTGAGGGTGCTCTACGCTTTCTAAAACATCACTAAACGTGTGAGCAATAGGGGTAATATGCACTGGAATATGCAATGTTTTAGCTATTTGACGCGCCGAGATTAACCCGCATATTTCGTTATTAGTGGTTGTTGCTAATAAAAACATGCTGCCTTGATGCTCCATTGTTTGTAGTGCATCGCCAATACTTGCATAGCTTAGGCTTTGCATACTTACGCCATTAAGTTGGCTAATAGGTGTCATAATGTAGCGTAAGCTCACTTCATTGCGGCTGGTATTTAAACGCTGTGCAATGGCCGTAATTTTAGCGCTTTGTAGGTCAGCACTTGAAACAATACCAATTAATTTTTGCGCATCATCAGTCACTAATACATAGTCAGAGTGCTCAGCTAGTACTTGTTTAAGCGCCTCGCTAATAGGAGTGTCGTATTGAGCGCGAATTGGCGTTTTTTGGGTAAAGTTATTGATTACAGTTAAAGCCGGAGATGTTAAATCAATAGTGGCTTGTTGATCTTCAAATGTACTTGCAATAACGCCATGAGAAATATTTTGGGTACGTAATTCTTTAAAGTTAGACATAGTAGTCACCTTATTAGTTATAAAATTTAATCAAAAAGTAAAATTGTGAATTAAATTAAATAGCTAGGTGGACCACGTTGATATGCCGTACTAAAAGGACGGCTTAGGTTTGTACTTTGGTAAAAAGATGAAACAGCATTAGGTAGCGGTTGAAACAACCTAATAGCAAATGCATTAACATGAGAATCTAAGTCAATGTCGGGGGTTGCTTGGTCAGGAAATTCACAAGCGATAAAATGATTAGATATACTGGCGTTATCTATACTTACTTCGGTGGTATTGGCATGCAGAGTCAAACTCACACTCATTAAAAGTGCAAACAATACGGCATTACTACATATGCGCTGTACTAAGTTTGACATAGCCACTACCTTAAAAATCAGGTTAAAGATAAACCTGCTAAACCAATATATATCCTACTGAGATATATTACACAATAAAAAATTTACCTGATCTGAATCAAAGTAGTTATTTATTAATAATGTTATGGGGACTATTTTTGATATTCAATACTATTTACATACCATTTTTTTTTACCTTGCGGTGTAGGTACCTCAAAATCATCGTCTACTTGTTTTTTTATCAGGGCGCGCGCCATAGGTGAGTCAATTGATATGTAGTCTTTACGGTCGTATATTTCATCAGGCCCTACAATTCTAAATTTTTTAACCTCGCCTTGCTCGTTTTCTATTTCTACCCATGCGCCAAAAAATACTTTACCGTCTTGCTGCGGCGAGTAATCAATAACTTTTAAATCGGGTAAGCGTTTGCGCAAATACCGAACACGACGATCAATTTGGCGCAGTAAGCGTTTATTATATTGATAGTCTGCATTTTCTGAGCGATCGCCAAGGCTTGCCGCCCAACTCACTATTTTAGTGACTTCAGGGCGTTTAACGTTCCATAAATGGTCATGCTCTTGCTGTAATTGTAAGTAACCTTCGCGGGTTATTAAATTTGTTTTCATGGGCTTTTATTCATTAACTCTAATGCTGTGCACGTTATTAAAATTGCTAAAATTTGTCGAGTGTAAACTTTAATATTATAACTTTGAAATGTTCAGTAACAATCTAAGCGCGCAATTAGATTTTGATTATTAAGTTTTTCATTTATATTAACTATTAATTGGAAATAAAAATAAGAAACACGCAATGGGACACGAAACCACAAAAGTATTAGTTGTAGATGACGATATGCGCCTGCGCAGCTTACTAGAGCGTTATTTAGTAGAGCAAGGCTTTATTGTTAGAACCGCCGCAAACTCAGAGCAAATGGATAGACTCATTGAGCGAGAGAACTTTCACTTAATGGTGCTTGATTTAATGCTACCTGGCGAAGATGGTTTATCTATTTGCCGCCGGCTACGCCAAAAAGAAAACGAAATCCCTATTGTGATGCTGACAGCAAAAGGCGATGAGGTCGACCGTATTATAGGCCTTGAACTAGGCGCAGACGACTACATCCCGAAACCGTTTAACCCGCGCGAATTACTGGCTCGCATAAAAGCTATTTTACGCCGCCGCGCCAAAGAAGTGCCGGGCGCACCCGCAGCGGAAGAAAACTTAATAGCCTTTGGGCAATTTACGCTTAATTTAGCCACGCGCGAAATGAGCGAGGGCGATAAAACCATTTCACTCACCAGCGGTGAATTTGCCGTACTTAAAGCCCTTGTATCGCACCCGCGCGAGCCACTGAGCCGCGATAAACTAATGAACCTTGCCCGTGGGCGAGATTACAGTGCGCTTGAGCGCAGTATTGATGTGCAAGTATCGCGACTGCGCCGCATGATAGAAGTAGATGCTGCCAACCCGCGCTATATTCAAACTGTATGGGGTTTGGGTTATGTGTTTGTTCCTGACGGTGATAAGTAGTTTATATGGGATTTTTTCCGCGTAGTGCGTTTGGCCAAACTGTATTTTTAGTGGCCGCTTTACTGCTAATTAACCAAATAGTGTCGTATGTAACGGTAAGCTTTTACGTTGTAAAACCAACCATAGAGCAAGTAAATTTAATGCTCGCAAAGCAAATTAAAACGGTATTTATAGACTGGGAAGACGGCGTAGAAATAAACGACGAAGTATCTGAAAAGTTTTTTGAAATTACAGGTATAGAAGTGATGACGCAGCGCGAGGCAATGCGCCAAGGGCTGGGTCAAACCCGAGAATACTCGATGCTGTCGCGCAGTATGTCTGAGCAATTAAATGGTTCTGCTCGGGTGCGTATTAGTCAAACCGACCCGCTGATTTATTGGGTAGAAGCGCCGCAAGCACCCGGTTACTGGGTAAAAGTACCGCTTAGCGGGTATCAAGAAAATAACCTCGAATTTTTAACGTTTTACTTATCAAGTATTGGTTTTTTAAGTGTGTTAGGCGGCTGGCTATTTGCTCGGCACTTAAACCGCCCATTAAAGGCGTTGCAGCAAGCAGCCGTGAAAGTGGGTAAGGGCGATTTTAGTAGTAAGCTTGAAGAAGAAGGCTCCAGTGAAGTTATAGAAGTTACCCGTGCATTTAACCAAATGTCGCGCGGTATTGCCGCTCTTGAAAACGATCGCCGTTTACTCATGGCCGGTGTTTCTCACGATTTACGCACTCCGCTTACTCGTATCCGCCTTGCCACCGAAATGATGAACGATGAAGATGACTACCTTCGCGAAGGCATCATTTACGACATTGAAGATATGAATGGCATTATCGATCAGTTTATTGAGTATTTACGCCACCACAAAACAGATGAGCTTGCTTGCGAAGATATAAATGCGCTAGTGACTGAAGTGGTTAATTGTGAGCTTAAACAGCAACGCGTTATTACCTTTAAAGGCAACCCCAGCGTAGGGCTTGTCCCGTTAAGTAGTGTGGCTATTAAGCGTGTAATTACTAACATGATTGAAAACGCGCTGCGCTATTCAGACGGCGATATAGAAGTATTAAGCTACTTTAATTCAAACAAAAAATACGTTGTGATAGCGGTAAACGATAACGGCCCCGGTATACCAGAAAGCGAACTAGAATCGGTGTTTGAGCCTTTTAAACAAGGTGACACTGCGCGTGGTAGTGAGGGGAGTGGTTTAGGCCTTGCCATTATTAAGCGTATTATTGATATGCACGATGGTAAAGTTAAGCTAGAAAACCGCCCAGAAGGCGGCCTAAGTGCACAAATTTATTTACCTATAAAAATACAAAACTCTGCACAGTAAGCTGTGCAGAGTTGGCTATTTCCATAACGTTAATAGTATTAAAACTTAAAGTGCTTTAAAGCGGATTGCTGTACCACCACTTGTTGCTAGTTTTAAAGTTAGCTTATCGTTTGCGCTAACTACGCGCTTTTCGATATCTAAATCGTACGGATTGTTTTTCCATTCAGCGTTTTTACCGTCTTGGTATATGTGCGCTTCAAACTTTTTACCCTTTTCTAAAAAGTCGAGTTTTACCTCAATAGTTCGGGCTTTCTCGTCGGTTACGGCGCCTAAGTACCAATCGTTTCCTGAGTATTTATCGTGTTTGCGCTCTTTACGGGCAAAAACAATAAAGTCGCCCACTTCGCCATCAAGCGCAATACTTTGCTGCCAATCGGTTGGTACGTCTTGAATAAATTGAAATGCATCAGGCTTGGCTAAATAGTTTTTAGGTAAGTCGGCGGCCATTTGAATCGGGCTATACAGCACAACATAAAGTGCAAGCTGCTTGGCAAGCGTTGTTTGTGGGCGGTTTGTATCATCGCCTAAGCCATTAAAGCCCATATCGAAAATGCCAGGGGTAAAGTCCATAGGCCCTGCCAGCATACGGGTAAACGCCAGCATAGGAATGTGCTCTGGTGGGTTGGGCGGCGTGCCCCATGCATTAAACTCTTGGCCGCGTGCCCCTTCGCGCGCAATCCAGTTTGGGTAGGTACGGCGCAGGCCGGTGTCTTTTATCGGCTCGTGGGTGTTAATACTAATTTTATGTTTAGCAGCCAGCTTTACGTTGTAAAGGTACTCGTTAACCATAAATTGGCCGTCGTGCCACTCATGACGGGCAATGCCGTTTTCGTCAATGCGTTTTATGTTTCCGCCATCCGCTACATAGCCCGTTTTAACTTGGCTTACGTTTGATTTTTCGTAAAGGGCAAAGGCATCCTCCATTTGGTCACGGTAGTTACTTACATTACCCGATGTTTCGTGGTGGCCAATTAACTGCACGCCTTTTTGTTTGCCGTATTGAGTAAGAGCCGCTATATCAAAGTCGTCGTAGGGTTGTGTAAAACTAAATACATCGCCATTAAAAAACCAGTCACCATCCCAGCCTATGTTCCAGCCTTCTACTAGTACGCCATCAAAGCCATATTCTGCGGCAAAATCCATGTAGTACTTAGTGGTTTGTGTAGTGGCACCGTGTTTTTCGCCGCTGCCCCAGGTTTGCGTGTTTATATGCATGCCCCACCAAATACCCACGTATTTGCCAGGTTTTACCCACGACACATCGCCTAGTTTATTAGGCTCGTTTAAATTTAATATTATGTCTGAATTGACTAAGCCTACCGCGCTGTCGGCAATTTGAATGGTGCGCCAAGGGGTATTAAACGCACCTTGTTTTTTAACGGCAATGCCGTCTGACCACGGTGTTAAATCGGCATTAAATGTACCTGGGCGGCGTTGATTAAGCACCATGCCTGCGTAATCAATTAAGGCTGCTTCATGAATGCTTATATGGGTACCGTCATTGGTTTTTAAGGTAAACGGCGTGTGTGCAAGGGGGACGTCATTTAATGCGGTGGTGTTGTAAACGTATTCGTATCGGTTCCAGCCGCGGGCGGGTATCCACCAGGCGGTGGCATTGTTGTTATTGTTAATGGCAAATTCGGTGAGCTCTTTGGTAATGTGTGTTTGCTCAAAGCCTGCTTGTTTTGGTACTTCGTATCTAAACCCAACGCCACTATCAAAAGCTCTAAAGCGCACTGTGTAGGTTGCACCATTAGGCTCGTTTTTTGTAAACGTAACCGCAACTTCGTTGTGTTTATCAGTAACCGTTTGTCGCTCGCCCCAAGGTTGTTGCCACTGGGTATTTACGCTTTGCTGCTTAACATGGGTAATTTTAAAACCATCGCTAAATGCGGCTTGGGTTTTAAATTCAAAACCCAAGCGCGATGCGTTTATAGCTGGTTTGTTTTTAAAGCTAATAGCGTAGCTGGGTGTGCTATTTTCATCTGAAATAGTCACTTTTATTTGTGAGTTTGGTGATTCAACTACAGCGGTTTGTGCAAAGCTATTGCCAGCAAACGCCAGTAGTAAAAGTGCGGATGTTCTCATTGTGTGTCCTTTGATGAGTCGGTGGTGACCTTTAAGGATAATGGCAGTGAGTTGTTAATACGACTGTCTACATACGTATTCAATGTTTTAAAAAATAGAAAGAATTTAACGGTTTAATCGGTCTATAATGTAAACAAATTGATAATAGCGATTAGCCCCATGATAAAACCCTTACTAAGTGTGTTACTGCTATGTATGAGTACTTGCGCAGCAGCAACAACAATAACTATAAAAAATGCCAATAATCAGCCTTTAGCAAATGCGGTTGTGTGGCTAAGCGGGGCATCAATTCAGGCCGGCAATCAAGCAAGTAAAACCTACGCAATGAGCCAACAAAACCGCGAGTTTACGCCGCGTACGTTAGTTGTTCCGCAAAATGCAAAGGTAGAGTTTCCTAATGCCGACTCTATCATGCACCACGTCTATTCGTTTTCTAAAGCTAAAACCTTTGAGTTGAAACTTTACAAAGAACAGCCTAAAGCGCCCATAACGTTTGATCAAACAGGGGTGGTTGAGCTTGGCTGTAATATTCATGACTGGATGCTGGGCTATATTGTGGTGGTTGATAGCACCGTTTTTGCAATTACCGACGACAACGGTATGGTTAATTTAACTGCCCCTAATGGGCAATACAGCATGAGTGTATGGCATTCTGGCTTTAGCGATATAAGCAACGTAGAAACCCACAGCGTTAATGTAAGCGAGTCACCTATACACTACACCGTAAAGCAGGCCATAGCCGAGCAAATAGACTTTGCTACGGATGAATTTGATGACTATTAAGCGCAAAAATACAGTATTACTTGGCTTACTTTTTATGAGCCTACCGGCTTTTTCGCAAGTTAAAGGGCTTATTCAGGTACGTGCGGTTGCAAGCGATGATACACAAAGCTTTCAAGATGGCGGTATTGGTTTATATCGCCATGGAGATAGCAGTGATAGCATTTTGTTATCGCAAGGAATTATAGACTTTAAGGCCGATTTAAGTAGTGCGTGGAGCGCACATGCCGTTGTTAATGCTAATCAAGAGCCGAAAACCACATTAGGTTTAAGCCAAGCGTATTTACAGTATCAGCCGTTAGTAAACAGCCGTTATAAATGGCATGTAAAGCTCGGTGGGTTTTATCCTAGTATGTCGCTAGAAAACCCCGATATAGGCTGGACCTCGCCTTACAATTATACTAATTCGGCCATAAACAGCTGGCTTGGCGAAGAGCTTCGCACCATAGGTGGTGAGCTTAGTATTAAGCGCCCAGGTAAACGTTTTAATTCTAAGCATAGTTTTAGTGTGAGCGCTGCTATTTATAAAGGGAACGACCCAACAGGGACGCTGCTTTCGTGGCGCGGATTTGCGCTGCACGACAGGCAAACAACATTTAACGAAAGTGTACAATTTGCACCTATTGCGGCATTAAATAGTGACGAATTACGTTGGCAAGCTAACCAAGTACTGCCTTTTGAAGAAGTAGATGGCCGCTTTGGCTACTATGCCGGTGTGCATTGGGATTATTTAAAACGCTCGCAGTTTAGGTTTTATTATTACGATAATAACGCCGAGCCCAGCATTTTTAATCGCACAACAGGGCAGTATGCTTGGCATACTCGCTTTGGCAGCTTAGCGTGGTTATATAAATTTACAGGTAAAACTCGTTTGATTGCCCAGCTACTCGATGGTAAAACCGAAATGGGGGCTAATAAGCTTATTTATAACCGTTTTTATAGCCATTATTTAATGCTCAGCCATAAAGAAGGTAAGCATAGGTTATCGCTTAGGTATGATTATTTTAAAGTAGATGACGATGACACCACCGCTTTTGACCCTAACGCCAGCCACGGCGAAGGCTTAACAGCTACGTGGCGTTACCAATTAACCGATATGGTACAAATAGGTGTTGAAGGCTCGGCGCTGCATAGCTTTGTACAAAATAGGCCGGGTAGTGGGTTTGCTCAGCGAATATCGCAGCAGCAACTTATGGCTAACGCTCAATGGCGCTTTTAACTGTGGCACTTTTAAAAAATAGATTTTAAAAAAGGGAGCTTTTAAAGCTCCCTTTTAGTTTCAAAAAAAGTGTGAATTATTTTTTATCAAATGCGCGTTTCATAAAGTTTGGTGTAGCAAGTGCGCCGTGATGAATGCCGCTGTTGTAGTATTCGCTTTGCTGTGCAACTTGCTCAGCATCGGCTTCTCTAAAGCCATTAAATGCTTGTGATTTACGAGCAAGCGTTACTGACCATAAACCGCTTGGGTAAATTGGCTGTGGAAATGGCAGTGTTTGTAAGTCGTTAAAGCCCACACTTAGCATGGCCTCGCGCATTTCTACTAGCAGTGGCATATGCATTAATGGCGATTCGCTTTGCTGCACTAAAATACCACCAGGGCGTAATGCGTTTAAGCAGCTAGTGTAAAACGCGTGGTTAAATAATCCCTCGCCTGGGCCTACTGGGTCTGTACCATCAACAATAACAACATCAATAGACTCGCCCGCAGCGTCACGCATGTATTTAATACCATCATCAAACATAACAGTTGCGCGTGCATCGTTGTTAGACTCACAAAGCTCTGGGAAGTATTTTAACGACATTTGCGTGACTACTTCGTCTATATCTATTTGCGTTACGGTTTCTACACCTGGGTGTTTTAAAACTTCACGTAATGTACCGCAATCGCCACCGCCAATAATTACCACGTTTTTAGGATTTGGGTGCGCTAAAAGTGCAGGGTGGCTAATCATCTCATGGTAAAAAAAGTTTTCGCGGGTAGTTACCATAGTACAGCCATCGATGATCATTAAATTACCAAAGTCTGTGGTTTCGAACATTTCTACCTTTTGAAAAGGAGACTGTTTTTCATCCAACTTTTTGTTGATACGTAATGAAAATGCGCTGCCATCGCGGTCGCTAATTTCTGTAAACCACTTACTTTGATCTAAATTTGCCATAGTTGCTTTTACACTTTTTAAGTTGAGTATGAAAAAAGGGCAATTCTGCCAGTGCTTCGCGTTTTGCTCAATGAAATTTTAACTGCTTTGCCAATAAAGTTAGCCAGTATCGAGTTAAAGTTCAATTTTTGTTAGCGTAGGGGGTAGTGACGTATTAAAATGCGCCTTTATAGCTAATTGATTAAAGAAGAGTTGCCATGACTTGGGGTTTAGAAACAGCACGCGCTACATATAATGTTGCTCATTGGAGCGATGGCTATTTTGATATTAACGCACAAGGCGAGTTGGTTGCCTACCCAGATGGTGACCAATCTAAAAATGCGATTTCTTTAACGCAGCTCACAGAGCAATTTAAGCAGCAAGGTTTAACATTGCCGGTGTTGGTGCGCTTTACCGATATTTTAAAAAATAGAGTAGATACACTCACTCATGCATTTACCTTAGCGCGCAGCAGCCGCGAGTACCAAGGCAAGTACACGTGTGTATACCCTATAAAAGTAAATCAGCAACGCTCGGTGGTCAGTAAACTATTGGCGCACCCAAGTGGTTTAGTTGGCCTAGAGGCCGGTTCAAAACCTGAGCTTATGGCAATTTTAGGGGTAGCCGATAAACCCATTACTATTGTGTGCAATGGCTATAAAGACAGTGAGTTTTTACGTTTAGCCTGTATTGGTCAAGCCATGGGGCACAGCGTTAAAATAGTCGTCGAAAAACTCTCAGAGCTGACGACCTTACTTGAAGAAATAGATAACCTAGGCATAGAGCCTGCCATTGGTATACGTATCCGCTTAAACTCAGTAGGCAAAGGTAAGTGGCAAAATACCGGGGGCGAAAAAGGCAAATTTGGCTTAACTGCAGGCCAAGTGCTTAGTGCTGTTGAGGTGCTTAAAAAGCATAATAAATTACATTTAATGCAAATGGTGCATTTTCATATTGGCTCTCAAATTGCCAACATACGCGATATACACCGCGCCCTGCGTGAGTGCGCGCGCCACTTTGCTGAACTTACCCAGCTAGGAGTGCCGCTCAATACAGTTGATGTAGGCGGTGGCTTAGGGGTTGACTACGAAGGCTCAGGCTCACGCAGTGCTTGCTCGATGAACTATACCGTTGAAGAATACGCACGTAATGTGGTTAATGCTCTTGCTGAGGTGTGCGACCAACATCAACTTACGCACCCAGCCATTATCACCGAATCAGGGCGTGCTTTAACAGCGCACCACGCGGTGTTAATTACCGATGTAATAGACGTAGAAAAAGCGCCAAATCATCCAAATCCAGAACCGCCACTTAAAAACAGTGCGCTAGTGCTTGATGAAATGTGGCAGTGTTTACAGCGTTTAAACCCGCGTATGGCGCTAGAGATTTACCACGATGCGATGCACTTATTTAGCGAAGCGCACGACCAATACGTGCATGGGTTAGTAAGCATGCTAGAGTGGGCGAAAATAGAGCAATTATACTTTACTATTTTGCACCGAGTACGCGCATCACTTAGCAATAACGCGCGAGCACACCGTGAGGTACTTGACGATTTACACGAAAAGCTAGCCGATAAGCTATTTGTTAACTTTTCACTGTTTCAGTCGTTACCTGATGTATGGGGCATTGAGCAGTTGTTTCCAGTTATGCCAATCGAAAATTTAGATAAACCGCTTACCCAGCGCGCTATTATTCAAGATATTACCTGTGACTCTGATGGGCAAATTCGTGAGTACGTAGAAGGCGCGGGCATAGAAACCAGTTTACCTATACCTGAGTACCAGCATGGCGAGCAATACCATATAGCCATGTTTATGGTAGGGGCTTACCAAGAAATTTTAGGTGATTTACATAACTTATTTGGTGACACCGACTCAGTGCATGTAGAGCTTAACGACAACGGTTATGTATTAACCAATGCCATTAAAGGTGATAGCGTTAAGGATGTATTAAAGTTTGTTGACTATGATAGCGCCATTTTGGCACAAAACTTTGAATTATTGGTCAACAAGCTAGCAGTGTCTGAGCAGTGTAAAGCAGGGTATTTAGCCGAGCTTAATGCCGGGCTTGAAGGTTATACTTACTTCGAAGATTAACCGTACACTCTCAGAATTAAAAGCGTCGCTGTTTGGCGCGCATTGTTTAAAGGAAAGTAAATAAATGTCAGTAATCCGCAGTGTATTAAGTATTATGCTTTATACAATAAACACACTTATTTGGTTTGTGCCTATTTTTGTTTGTGGGCTATTAAAATTAATCCCTATCAAGCCTATGCAAAAGCTTTTAAGCTGGGTTGCTAAACAGTGCGCCACTATTTGGGTGTCGGTTAATAGCATTAACCAACGCTTATTCACGCCAACCAAAATTAACGTTACCGGCCTTGAAGAAACCAAATTAAAAGACTGGTACTTAGTGATTGCTAATCACCAAAGCTGGGTAGATATATTAGTACTGCAACGTGTATTTAATCGTAAAATACCTTTTTTAAATTTCTTTTTGAAAAAAGAGTTAATTTACGTGCCAATTTTAGGTCTTTGCTGGTGGGCGCTCGACTTTCCGTTTATGACCCGTACCAGCAAAGCGCAGCTAAAAAAGAACCCAAAGCTACGTGGTAAAGACATAGAAACAACCCGCAAAGCCTGTGAAAAATTTAAAGAAATGCCAGTAAGCATTGTTAATTTTGTAGAAGGTACACGTTTTACAACACAAAAACATGCTCGCCAAAATAGCCCTTTTCCGCATTTATTAAAGCCAAAAGCAGGCGGGATCGCATTTGTAATGCAAGCCATGGGTGAGCAGATATCTAAAGTGGTTAATGTGACCATTCATTACCCCGATGGCATCCCTACGTTTATGGACTTTGCCGGCGGCAAAGTGAAGCAAATTAATGTGCATGTAGACATTCGCCCAGTAAGCGAGGAGTTGATTGGTGATTACACTGGCGACTCTGAGTTTAGAGTCGGCTTTCAAAGTGAATTAAACCGTTTATGGGAAGAAAAAGAGCACACGCTTTTGCAGCTCGAACAAAACCATAAATAATAAGGTAATAAAAAATGGGCTTACAATTATGCTAAAAAAGTGGTTACCAAATTGGCTCAATGGCTTAATTGTAGGCTGCGTGATTTTTTCAAATGTAATCATTTTTGGCACCTTAGTATTACTGCTAGGCTTAATAAAGCTTGCCCTGCCTTTTTCTATAATTAACACCATACTGCATAGCGTGTACCGAGGCTGGTGTAACGGCAATCGGTTTGGCTTGTGGCTGGGCTGCGCCAACATAAAAGTAAACATTAACGGCGATGTAAACCCAAAAAGTTGGTACTTACTAATTTGTAACCACATGAGCTGGTTAGATATTGTGGTACTTAGCTCAATTAATGCTTTACCTGCACCAAAGTTTTTTTTAAAAGACGAATTAAAGTATGTGCCATTTATTGGCTCTGGTGCATGGGCTATGGGCATGCCTTTTATGAAGCGCGTAACTAAAGCGCAGCTTGCTAAAAACCCCAAGCTTAAAGGGCTAGATGTTGAGCGTACCAAACAAAGCTGTCGTAATTTTAGGAATAATCCCACCACTATAATTAATTTTGTTGAAGGTACCCGCTACACGCACGCAAAGCATGCAAGCCAGCAAAGCCCGTTTAAACATTTACTCAAGCCCAAAGCGGGCGGCATTGCCTTTGCACTTGAGGTACTTGGCGAGCAATTTGACGCCATGCTAAATACCAGTGTGGTGTACAGCGGCAGCACAAGCCATGTTTGTCGTAATATTTTAAAGGGCGAGCTTGATTCAATTTATGTTTCTATTGACGTGGTTGCTATAAACCAGCAAATGTTAGGTAGCTACCAACACGACAAAGCATTTAGAAGCCACTTTCAAAAGTACGTTAATGAGCTATGGGTTGCTAAAGACGCGCAACTTGCCAGCATTTATGCCCAACACGATTTACCTGAGCCACCCATTTGTAAGGAAATAGAAACACTATGACCAATACCCACCTGCAGGAGCTAATCGCTCCTTGGTTTGAAAAAGTACCCGACGCAGATTTTTTAAGTGCAATTACTGCAGCCTCTATTGGTGTTTTTTCGTTGTTAGTGGTGTATTTATTTACACGCCGATTAATGCTGCCAGGCATTCAAAAAGTGGTAACTAAATTATCTCCAGAGCGCATAGGGTTACTTTCTCCGTTGCTCACAAAACTTAATAAGCGCATAGCCGGTATGCTATGTAGCGTGCTTTTTTTAGCAACCTTCGACAGCGTTTACCCTGTTAATGAGCTCAGTGCCGAAATACTAAAAACCATTGGCCAAGGTATATTAATTATTCATGTAGGCTTTATTTTTAGCAGCATTGTAAGCATTGCCGGCGCTATTTATAACCAGCTAGATTTTGCCCGCGAAGTGCCAATTCAGGGCTTATTACAAGTTGTTAAGCTGATCACCTTTATTGTGTGTGCAATTTTAATAGTCAGCATTGTGCTTGAAAAATCGCCTACCTATATTTTGTCGGGTTTTGGTGCGATAGCCGCTGTTACTTTATTGGTTTTTAAAGACACTATTTTAGGCTTTGTAGCCAGTATTCAAATTGCGGCAAACCGATTAGTTACTTACGGCGATTGGATTCAAGTAGAAAACTACGGCGCCGACGGTGAAGTAATAGACTTAGGGCTAAACACCGTAAAAGTGCGTAACTGGGATAACACTATTACGACTATTCCTACTTATATGCTGGTAGCAGGGTCGTTCAAAAACTGGCGAGGAATGCAAGAGTCTGGCGGCCGACGTATTAAGCGCTCACTTAATATTGATATGCACAGCATATGCTTAGTAAGTGACGAATTTAGAAAACAAATAGATGCAGCTATACCACTGCATGAATATATACGTGTTGCCTCGTTGCCTGATCCGGTCTCTAACTTAGGCTTGTTTCGCCGCTACGCCGAGGGCTATTTAAAGCAGCATAACAGAATAAATACCTCACTGACGCTCATGGTGCGTGAGCTACAACCAATGAACCACGGATTACCGATTGAGTTTTATTGCTTTAGTGAAGACAAACGCTGGATATCTTACGAGCATTTACAAGCCGAAATTATGGATCACTTATTGGCAGTGTTGCCAGTATTTGGTCTTAGAGCGTATCAAAGTGTTAGCGGGCAATTAAGCCCGCCAAATGCACAGCAAACCGATAAGCCGACCTTTAAAGTAATGGCAAATAGTGCTGAACAAGGCCCACACTAATAAATAAAGCTAATAGCCACCAAATAGGTGGCTTTTTCATTCTTAGCCATGCAAAAGCGGCAATAACCAGTGCAACCTGCCATAGGCTGTGAACGGCTGATGTCCAAATAGGTGAGTACAAAGCCGCCGCTAAAAAGCCGACTACGGCAGCGTTAAGCGCAGCAATAGAGCTTGCAAAGCGAGGTTTACTTGCCAGGTTTAACCAGCTTTTTTGAAACGCCAGCATTAATAAAAAACCCGGTGTAAAAATAAGTAGGGTTGCAGCTATGGCCCCTATTAAGGGTTGCTCTGAAGAGAGTTGCGCGCCTAAGTAAGTAGCTATTGTAAACATGGGGCCAGGGATAGCTTGAGCACTGGCATACGCACTTAAAAATTGATCGTTACTTAGCGCTGGTACGCCAGCTTGCAATACAGGCAATACCACGTGTCCGCCCCCAAATACCATAGCGCCCGCTTGGTAAAAAGGAGCAAACAAAGCAAGGTCATCACCTAAAGGTATAAAGCTAATAGCGAGTAGTAATACAAATAAGCCTAAAGGGAGCCACCTAAACGCGCTTTTAGTATCTGCTTTAGGATCAATCTGGGTGTTGAGTTGTAACAGAGGCCAAATTGCGCCTATAGCAGCGGCACTCACTAAAATAGCTATTTGCGTGCCAAGTAAAGGAAATAGTAATAAAGCCAAGGTACTCATTACTGCGATAAGCTTGAGCGCAGCGCTTGTACAAAAGCTTTTTGCCATAGTGAGTGTTGCATCGGCCACAATAACAACCGCAAACAGTTTTAAGCCCGCAATAATAGCAAAGTAAACAGCATCAAACTGATGCGCGCTTACCGCTAATAACAACATGATTAAAAAAGACGGTAAGGTAAAGGCTATAAATGCGGTAATGCCACCAATAACCCCCGCCCGCTCAACACCAATTGCAAAACCCACTTGGCTTGAACCAGGCCCGGGCAGCGCTTGGCTTAAACTAATAAGCTGCGCGTAGCGGGTATCGCTTAACCAGTTTAATGTGTCTACAAAGTGGCGTTTAAAATAGCCTAAATGGGCAGCAGGGCCACCAAAACTCATGCAGCCAAGTAAAAAAAACTGTCTAAAAATAGCGACTAACATTGAGCTCATATCCTTTTAAAAGTTCATTAAATTGTCACAAAGGAGTATGACACTTTTATTAAATGCATACATTAATTCGTAATCTACAAATAATACCAATCCACTTAATTAAGTGGATTGGTATAAAGCGAACTGCTTTTAACATGCTCTTCATAGTTTGTTCATACATGTATTTGCATACTCGCTTTATAATTCTTAATGAATAGGACATCACATGACTTTAACTAAATCACTTTTGAGCGTAACCGTAGTAGCTGTATTACTAAGTGGTTGCGAAATGAACAACACAGGCAAGGGCGCCGCAATTGGCGCAGCCGCAGGTGGCGTATTAGGTAAAGCAACGGGTAATCATAAAGACAAGCGTATCTTTATTGGTGCAGCTATTGGCGCACTAGCGGGTGCTGCTGTAGGTGATTACATGGATAAGCAAGAAGAAGCGTTTCGTGATGAGCTAGCAGGCTCAGGGGTTGAAGTTGTACGTGAGGGCGATAACTTACGTTTAGTTATGCCATCTAATATTACCTTTGCGACAGACCAATCTTATATTTCATCAGGTTTTAACGATACTCTAAACGCCATTGCTAAAGTGATGAACAAATACGAAAAAACCTACCTAAGCGTGGAAGGTCACACAGATAGCACAGGTAAAGACAGCTACAATATGAACCTGTCGCGTGAGCGCGCGCAAAGCGTTAAAAATTACTTAGTGAACCAGCAAATTATGGCTGCACGTATTAGCACTACAGGCTACGGCGAAACCCGCCCAATAGCCACTAACGATAACGCTAACGGCCGTGCTCAAAACCGCCGTGTAGAAATTCAAATAGTGCCAAACACAGAAGGTTAGTTTTTGTTGAATTGCAATTCACAAAGACGCTGATACAAAGGGGAGCTTGCTAGCAATTGCTGGTGGCTCCCTGTTGCTTTTATTTCCCCATTTTCCATTACTACAATCACATCGGCATGTTTAACCGTTGCCAGCCTATGGGCAATAATCAACGTTGTTCTATTTTGCATTAAATGCTCAAGCGCGGCTTGTACGTGGTGCTCACTTTGCGCATCGAGTGCACTGGTGGCTTCATCTAAAAGCAGTATTTCTGGGTCTTTTAAAATAGCGCGTGCCAATACAATACGCTGCTTTTGCCCACCCGAGAGTCTTACGCCTTGCTCACCTAAAAAGCTGTTATAACCTTGCGGTAATTGCTTAATAAATTCATCGGCATGAGCATGTTTTGCGGCCGCATATACTTGCTCGTCAGTGGCGTTTGGGTTGCCGTAACGAATGTTGTGCATTACATCTGAGCTAAATAAAATAGGGTTTTGTGCCACCATGCCCATTTTGTTCCTCAGGGTGGTAAGCGATATGTCTTTAATATTTACATCATGAAATTTAATCGCGCCGTGAGCAGGGTCGTAAAAGCGCTGTAGTAATTCAAATAACGTCGTTTTACCTGCGCCAGAGGGGCCTACAATAGCCACTGTTTTACCTTGCTCTATAGTTAAACTTATTTTATTAAGTGCGCTTACATCGGGGCGAGATGGGTAATTAAAGCTAATATTTTCAAGTGCAATAGCGGGGCTATCAGTCTTTATTAATAGCTTTTCGTCTTGTGGAGTGACAGGGTTTTCTATTTCACTTTTAACGGCCAGTAATTCAAGTAGGCGCGCTGCCGCCCCAGCAGCTCGTTGTAGCTCGCCGTAAACCTCGGCTACGGTAGCCACCGACATTGCTACCATAATGGCGTAAAACACAAATGCACCTAGCTCGCCACCTGTCATGGTGCCTGCCAGTACGTCGCTGCCGCCTACCCAGAGCATTACGCTAATCGCACTAAAGGTTAAAAATATTACCGCAGCAATTAAAAAAGAGCGCTGTTTAATACGGCTCTTGGCAACGTTAAAGGCTTTTTCAGTTTCAAGTGCAAAGGCGTGTTGCTCACGCTGTTCGTGGCTATAGCTTTGTACTACTTTAATGTTTTGAATGATCTCGCCGGCATAGGTGCTTATATCGGCTATTGCATCTTGGCTAGAACTTGCAAGTTTGCGAACCTTTTTGCCAAAAACCATCATCGGCACTAATACTAGCGGCACACACGCAACCACTACGAGCGTAAGCTTTAAGTTAGTCACTAACAGCATTACCAAGCCACCCACTAACATTAATGCACTGCGCAGCGCCATAGAAAAGGAAGAGCCAATAATCGATTGCAGCAAGGTGGTGTCGGTTGTTAAACGCGACATAAGCTCGCCACTGCGGTTTTCTTCAAAGTAACTTGGGTGCAAGGTAACAATGCGATTAAACACTGCTTTGCGAATATCGTTACTAACTCGTTCGCCAATCCACGACATTAAATAAAAGCGGCTAAAGGTGCCTACAGCCAATAAGCTAATTAAACCAATAAGTACCAATACAGCTTGTTGAAGTTGCGCTTGAGAGCCAGCAATAAAGCCATGATCTATGACAAATTTAACCCCTTGCCCTAATGATAAGTTAACACCAGCGGTGACTAAAAGGGCGCCAAGTGCGGCCACTACCATCCATTTATACGGTTTAATAAACGCAAAAATAGGTAATAAACTACTAAAAGCGGCTTTTTCGGGCTTAGGGCTTGTTTTTGACATAGTGGATTCTTTTTAAAGGTTAAGGTATAGATATGGCACTAAGATAATAAAAATCAATACTTTTAAACATTAGCATCAATAAGGAAACGTTATGACTACTGCAACCGTAAGTGGAGAATTTAATGTAAATCTGGCCCCAATAGAAGGCTACGCAAGCGGCCAAAACGGCGTTAATTTAGGGCGTATGTCGATAGATAAAACATTTAAAGGTAGCTTAAATGCCACCAGCCAAGGCGAAATGCTAAGCGCCATGACTCCTACACAAGGCAGTGCCGGTTATGTTGCCATAGAGCAAGTAATAGGCGAGCTTGAAGGTAAACAAGGCAGCTTTGTTTTACAGCATTTTGGTACTATGGATAAAGGCCAAGACAGTCTGATTTTAAATGTAATTCCCGACTCAGGCACTCATGAGTTAGATGGGTTAACGGGCAGTATGAAAATACGTATTGAGCAAGGGGTTCACTACTACGATTTTGAATACACGTTATAAAATACACAAGGATTAAAATGCAAAAAGTAATCGAATTTAGGAAGACCCGTTTTTTGGGTGGCGTAGATATAGCCGCATTGAATGACCGCATACAGGAATTAAACCAAGATGGCTGGAAAGTAATAAACGCAGTGCCATTGACAGGTTTTTATGGCCAAGTGCACGGTTATACATTACTTATTGAAACTGACGAGCTTTAAATGACATTTACAGTATGGTTAAGCCTAGCGGCTATTTGTATGATGGGCGCAATGTCGCCAGGGCCAAGTTTAGCGGTGGTTTTAAAGCACTCACTTAACGGCAGTATGAAAAACGGTATGCTTGCAGCGCTCAGCCATGGTACTGGTGTTGGGTTATACGCAGGTGCATCGTTATTAGGGCTAGGCGCTTTAATGATGCAGTTTCCGACTGTTTATCAAATACTGGTGTATTTAGGCGCAGCTTATTTGGCGTATTTAGGTATAAAAATATTGCTAGCAAAACCCAGCAATAACGAACTTGAAGTACAAAAAAGTGAAGTAAGTGCGGGCCAAGCTTTACAAGATGGTTTTGCTATTGCCTTTTTGAATCCCAAGCTCGCTATTTTCTTTTTAGCCTTGTTTTCGCAGTTTATTGACCCTCAGCTACTTACTTTAAGCGTGGGCATAATTATGTGTTTAACCGTGTTTGTAATTGATACCGGCTGGTATTTGCTGGTGGCGTTGCTGACAGAGGTTTCAAAGAATCGCTTTGGCTTTACCAAGCAAAGTCCGTGGCTTGATAAAATACTAGGAGTCGTATTTATTGCCCTTGCGATAAAAGTGGTGCTAAGCCTTTAAAGCGCGTTCCCGATGCAGGGCGCGAGCCTACATGCTCCTGCAGCCTAACCCTCATGCCCTGCATACGTATTCATCACATTATTTTTACCTTTTAGTTACAATTTGTAGGTTGTGTTTTAAACAACACAGCAACACCTGACAACAATAACTCAAAGGTTCACACACATGGACAAGTTTAAACTAAGTGCACTTATGCTGGCTTTATTTGCCGCTAATAGTGCATTGGCTGCAAACGAAGACTCAACAAATCAATCACCCAGCACACAAGCTGAAGATTTAGAAATTATTGAAGTGCGAGGCTTTAGTCGCAGTTTAATTCAATCTTTAAATCAAAAGCGTTTTAGCGATACGGTGTCAGAACAAATTTCTGCCGATGATTTAGGGGCACTGCCTGATATTTCAATGGCCGATGCACTTACCCGATTACCCGGTATTTCAGCGGTACGAACGGGCGGACAAGCGGCGCAAATTAATATACGCGGGCTGTCGGGCGGGTTTGTATTTTCAACACTTAATGGCCGCGAGCAAGTATCTACAAGTGGCAGCCGCAGTATTGAGTTTGACCAATATCCGTCAGAATTAATTAGCTCTGCGGCGGTATACAAATCGCCAAAGGCATCACTTATTGAAGGTGGCGTGGCCGGTACGGTAGAGCTTGAAACCGCCAGCCCACTTAATAATGATCAAACGCATAAATTTGTAGCTAATGTGCGCGGTATGTATAACGACCGCGCCTCAGAGGTATCGGATGCCACTGAATTTGGCGACCGAATTAGTTTTTCGTATCAAGGCAAATATCTAGACGACACGTTAGGCGTAGCGCTGGGCTATGCGCGTTTGTTTCAGCCAAGTGTAGCAACGCAGTTTATTGGCCTTGCGTACAACGACACAAAAGACGTTGATGGCGCAGCTAACGACACCAATGGCCCTTTAGCTAACCCAGAAAACGAATACATTAGCGAAGGCTTTGAGCTACAGCATTTAGGCGGCGAAGAAACCCGTAATGGTTACTTAGCAGCTATAGAGTGGGCGCCGGTAGATAACTTTAAATTAAAAGGTGATGCGTTTTTATCGCGCTTTGATAAAGAGTCATTTGCCCGCGGCCTGAGGGTTAAATTAGGCGGGCCAACAGCTGCATATGCTAACGCTCAGCTCGATGGTAATGCCGTAATAGGCGCAGCGGTTAACCGCACTTCGCAAAGCTATACCCGCGTTGAAATAGTTAACGACGACAACCAAGACTTTGACGAAGTCGACAGTTTTGGTGTTAATGCCGATTGGCAGGTAACCGATAGATTAAGCGTAAATGCCGATGTGTCGCTTTCTCGCGCAAAAAGTAATTTTAGAAATGGCTTACTGTGGAGCTTAGTAGCAGAAGATGCCAATGCAGAAACGCCAGTATTTGATAACAACGTAGCAATTAACTATCAATTAAACGGCTTAAATTTACCTGACGTTGGGTTTAATCAGGCGGCCGCCTTTAGTGATATAGACCGTGTAATGGTCAGTAAATACGGAATTTACCCAGATCAAACAGAAGATGAAGTAACTGCATTTAGGCTCGACTTTAAATACGAGCTAGAAAGCGACATATTTAGCTCAGTAGAGTTTGGTGCGCGCTACTCAGATAGAGAGTACAGCCGTAAACGATCGGTATTTGAGTACGGTAACGACGGGGCGTTTTCAGCAACGCAACCCCCTTTGCGTTTAACCGACGATATGGCCTCTGTGGTTGACTGGCAGGGTGAGTTTAGTTATTTCCCATCGTATTTAGCCATTGACTTAGACAAAGCACTTAACGCATGGTTTCCAGATGGTACGCCAGAGCCTGTTCAAACATGGGGCAACGCCGATGGCGTAGACGACGCGCAAGGTTACACAACTAACTATTCGTGGTCAGTGCTGCAAAGCGGCTCGGTGTTTGAAGATGTGCTAGCTGCGTACGTTATGGTAAACATTAACACGCAAATTGCCGGGCTCGACCTATCGGGCAATGTGGGTGTGCGCCGCGTTGAAACCGACCAATCTGCAACGGTACTAGAGAACGTAGCAGGCGATGCACGCTTAGGTGCGCAAAATATTGTTGATGAGAACGGCATTGTAAATAATTTATACGCACCTAATGTATTAGGCACTAAATACACCGACTACTTACCATCATTAAATTTAAACCTGCAACTTAACGATAATTCACTTGTACGCTTTGCTGCGGCTAAAGTAATGTCGCGTGCGCCAATTAACCGCTTAGCGGGCGATGCCAGTGCAAATGTGAGTGATGATGGGATTATTAATGGTTCAAGTACTAATAACCCATTTTTAAAACCCTTTTATGCCGACCAATACGACTTATCTTACGAATATTATTTTGAAGAAGGTAATGGCACTATCGCTGCGGCGTTATTTTATAAAAATATAGACTCGTTTGTTGAAACCTTATCAATCGAAAACTTCGACTTTAAAGGTAATGGCTTTAATGTACCCGACTTTATAGAAGACCCTGTCAGTGGCGAGCAAGTTGCCACAACTAACGGTATTTACACCACGGCAGTTAATAACGGTGAAGGTGGCTACATTAGAGGGCTAGAGCTTGCGTATACGCAAGTGTTTACCTTTTTACCTTCGCCATTTAATGGCTTAGGCGCTAACGCAAGTTACTCATACACCGAAAGTGAAATTGAATCGATTACCAGTTTAGGGGGCGACACATTAGCGCAATCTTTACCTGGGCTGTCTAATAATGTGCTTAATGCCACGGTGTTTTACTCAATGGATGATTTTGAAACCCGCCTTAATGTGCGTTACCGCGATGAGTTTGTATCAGAGCAGGTTGCCATTAACGAGCAAGTGGTTAATTTTGATGCCGAAACCGTAGTCGACTTTCAAACCTCTTATCGCTTTAGCGACTCGCTAACAATGCTTTTGCAAGTTAATAACTTAACCGATGAACCAACCCAAAGTTACTTTGGCTCAGAGCAACGAACAGGGACGACTCAGTACTTTGGTCGTCAGTTCTACCTTGGTTTTACATACAGTCATTAATTAGCAAACGGAGCGTTTAAAAATGAAAATTATAACTATGTCTAAATATTTGCTAATAACGTTAGCGTTAATGCTATTAGCAGCGTGTGGTGGAACAGATGATGTTGAATCTGGTGAACCATTACTTACCTGTAATGTGCCACAAGTCCCTAATGAAGCGGGAACACAATGTGTCGATCCTGAACCTATATCGTGCCCCGCACCGACAATACCTGATGAAAATAACGAAAGCTGTGTGGTTGGCGCCGACCCAACCCTGCCAGACCCTGTGGTATTTGCAGGGGAAGGAGAGGCGGTTTTATTTTACAACCGCTTAGCCGATGATAACTACGAAGGCTACCGATTACATTCGTGGAATAACGAGGTATGCGATGCTTATGCACCGCCATTTGATACCAGCGATTGGGCTAACGGCCACGAGTACGATGGTATTGACCCTAACTATGGTGCGTACTGGATAATTAACCTTAAAGAGGGTTATAACGAATGTGCCAATTTTATTATTCATATTGGTACAGAAGGGTCAGGTAAAGCGTTTGGTGATGTGGATTTAACCATGCCGCTGATGCAAGACGATGAAACCTTTCAACGTATGAACTTTACCATTCATGGTGAGCCTTCGGTGTTTGAATATCCTATTTTAAGTTTGGGCGAACGCGCAGTCGCTATAGCAGGTGCTTCAGCGCATTGGATTGATTTAAATACTATTTTGTATAAACCAAGTAACGAGCTTACAAGCCTAATTAAGTTGCATTCATCAGCTACGGCTCAGCTTGAAGTGGATATTGATACTGGTTTAAACGGCGATACTGTTACGCTGCAATCAAGCAGTTTAACTGATGAGCAAGCGGCAAAAGTACCGCATTTAACCACTTGGAACGCATACGAAGGAAGTTGGGATACAAACACGGCTAAAGCGCTTATAAAATCGCAGCTTGTTATTGCCGGTTACGATAGTGAAGGTAAGCTGCTAGAAGCAAGCTATGTACAAACCGCTAAAGCTCTCGATGCCCTTTACACACAAGGCGAAGACGACGCTAACGAAGCTGTACTTGGCGTAACTTATGGCAATAACGCGATTGATGTGACTGTGTGGGCACCCACCGCTAATAACATGGTGCTAAACGTGTTTGATGATGCAAAAACACAAGTGCACTCTATACCAATGACATTAAATACACAGACAGGTATTTGGCAAGCAAGTTTAGATATGCAATACGACCGCCACTACTACCGCTTTAATTTTGATGTTTACCACCCACTGACTCAGCAAATAGAGTCGCTTTGGAGTACAGACCCTTACTCACTCAATGTATCTACCAATGGCTTATACAGCCAGCTGATTAATTTAGCCGATGATGACACTAAGCCAGAAGGCTGGGATGAGCGTATCGTGCCTACTATTACTAACCCAGAAGATGCGGTTATTTATGAAGGTCATGTACGTGATTTTAGTGTGCGTGATCAGTCAGTAAGCGAAGCAAACCGCGGTAAATACCTTGCATTCACTGAGCTTGAAAGCGTGCCAATGCAGCACCTTAAGCAATTAGCAGATAAAGGCTTAACACACTTTCATTTACTGCCAGTGACTGATATTGGCACCATTGAAGAGGATGCCTCGCAGCGTGTGGAAATTACAGACACCTTAGGTAAATTATGTGAGCGTATTAACGATGAAGCTGATGCATGTAAAATCGAAGATAAAAACAGCACCATTGTCGATATTATGCAAAGTTACCTACCTGGCTCAGACGATGCACAAGCATTAGCCAGTGCGATGCGTGATTTAGATGGCTTTAACTGGGGTTACGATCCGCATTACTTTATAGCGCCTGAAGGCTCGTATGCCTCAAGCCCAGAGGGCATTGCCCGCGTTAAAGAAACCCGCGCCATGGTGCAATCACTGCAAGAAGTAGGACTTCGTGTTGTACTGGATGTGGTTTATAACCACACAACATCATCGGGTATTTGGGATAAGTCGGTATTTGATAAGCTAGTACCGGGTTACTACCATCGCTATAACGAAGTAAGTGGTGAAATAGAGCGCTCAACGTGTTGTGAAAATACAGCTACAGAGCATGTAATGATGGATAAGTTTGTTACTGATTCATTGGTTATTTTAGCGCGTGAATTTGGCTACGACAGTTTTAGATTTGATGTAATGGGGCATATGCCTAAATCATCAATATTAGCTGCGCGTGAAGCCGTGCAAGCAGTTGACCCTGATAACTATTTTTACGGTGAAGGCTGGGATTTTGGTGAAGTAGCTAACAATCGTTTATTCACACAAGCTAAACAGGCTGATATGGCAGGCTCAGAGGTGGGTACATTTAACGACCGTATTCGTGAAGCCGTGCGTGGTGGTGCAATGTTCAGCAATAACCCGACAGATGGCAACCTAGCCGAACAAGATACGTTACGGTTATCGCTGGCGGGCAACTTACAAAATTACATTTTAAAAGACTTTAAAGGTAACTCATCTAAGGGCAATAGCTTTACTTGGAATACTCAGCCAACAGCGTATGCACTAGACCCAGCGGATAGCATTCATTACGTATCAAAACACGATAACGAAACACTGTGGGATCAGTTGCAATACAAACATGCATCAAGCATGAGTATTGAGCAACGTGTGCGCGCGCACAACATGGCATTGTCTATTCCACTTATGAGCCAAGGCATTCCTTTTATGCAATTGGGCGCTGATTTACTGCGTTCTAAGTCAATGGATCGTGATAGCTATAATGCCGGTGATTGGTTTAATGCTGTTGATTTAACCAAAGAGAATAATAACTGGAACATTGGTTTACCAAACGCAGAGAAGAACCAAGAAAAATGGTCTGAAATTATGCCTATATCTGCTAATCCAGATGCACAGGCAATGCCGCAAGACATAGCTTATGCAGGTGATGTATTTAACGAGTTTTTACAAATACGTAGCAGCAGCCCACTATTTAGATTAACCACAGAGCAAGATGTCATTGAGCGAGTGGGTTTTCATAACGTAGGTAAAGCGCAGCAACATGGCTTAATTGTAATGAGCATTGATGATGGCGAAGGACTCACAGACTTAGACCCAGCATTTGACGCGCTTGTAGTGGTGATTAACGCAACCGAGCAAACCCTTAGCCATACTATTGCCACCGCGGCGGGTTTTGAATTACACGATGTATTAAAAAACAGTGTTGATGCAAGCATGGCCAGCGCCAATTTTGCCCAAGGCGATAACGAAGGCACATTTACTGTACCGCCTTACACATTAGCTGTTTTTACTAAAAACCAAGGTGAGAGCCAAGGTGTTGGTTTAAGTGCAAATGCAACCGTAGGCGCGCCTGATGTAGTACCTTATGGCAGCACCGCTGTGTTTGTGCGCGGAACTTTAAACGACTGGGGCACACGTGATGTATTTGAATATATTGGTGAGGGAGAATACCGTATAGCAATTGCACTAAGCGCTGGCGATTACGAATTTAAAATTGCCTCAGAAGATTGGTCTACAGTTGATTTTGGTGCGCTTACTGACGCTGATAAAGAGGTAGTTGAAAATCAAAGTGAGCCATTAACGCGCTCAGGTGCAAACATGACCTTTAGCGCTGCTATTGATGCAACCTATGTATTTTCGCTTGACGCTTCAAACCCTGAAAATCCAACGCTTACTTTATACAACGAAGAGCCATTTGTAGGCACCGCTATTTATGTGCGCGGTACGCTTAATGATTGGGGAGTAACCGATGAGCTAAGTTATAAAGGTAAAGGCATTTACACCTTTACTAAAACACTGAGCGCTGCAAGCTATGAATTTAAAATCGCATCAGAAGATTGGAGCACGGTTGATTATGGCTCGGCTGAGGGTGATGCCAGTGTAATGGTTGGCACCGCTGAGCAGTTGTCGGTTGCGGGGGCAAATATGACCATAGACATTGCCGAGCAAGGTGAATACCAATTTATATTTGACGCCAGTGATTTAAATAACGTATCGCTAAAAGTGCTCAACGGTGAAATGTTTGCACAAACACCGGTGTTTATTCGCGGCAGCTTAAATGACTGGAGTACTGATAACCCACTTATGTACGAGGGTGATGCAATTTACTCTGCTTCTATTGAATTAGAAGTGGGCGACTACGAATTTAAAGTAGCGTCTGAAGATTGGAGCACAGTGGATTACGGTGGAGCAGGCGATACGCCGGTAGTGGTAATTGATGAACTAACACCACTTGAAGCGGTAGGTGCCAACATAACACTGAATATTACCGAACAAGGTACCTACACGTTTAATGTAATAGGCCCAGATAGAGAAAATGTAAGCATACTTATCAACAAGCAGTAGCAGTTATATTTTCCCAAACCTAAGCCGAGCATAGCCCTGTATGCTCGGCTTTTTTAATGCTTAATTAATGCCTAACAAAAGGGGCATTAAAAACGATAGTTAACCGACATCATCACAGTCGTGGTGTTATCGGTATCAATAATGGGTGAGTTTTCAATATCAGAATCGAGCTGCTTATAGTTAAGCATGGCATTTACGTTCCAGTTTTTATTAATGTAATACATTAAAAATAAACCCGCATTGTAGTTAACCGTAGAACTAAGTTCGTAAGGCGCATAGGTGGTAGATTCGCCCTGTGCTACACCATAATAATAGTTAGATACATCACTGCTATTTAGCTCAACACCCACAGAAGGAACGAGCATTAGTTGTTTAGATAACTTAATAGGGTAACTGTAATTGGTTTTAAATTTAGCGCCATCGCCGTGGCCTATTACATCATGGGTAGCACTGGCGCTTATTTTACCAAAGCTTGCAGTGTAACTAACCTGCGTACCAGCGTAGAGTGATAGCTTTCTATCGTCTAAGGCTTTTATGGCTGCAAGGTCTGAATCTGAGGTATCAAAGTTATCACCTGGCTCTAAAACTAATGACCAGTTAAAACCTTGCTGCTCCACTAATTTATAATCAAGCGACAAACCTTTAAAACTAAGCCTTTCGCCTTCGTAAGTAATGATAGGTAAAAATAGCGTTTCACTGTCGGTACCTGCATAAGGTGAGCTGGTAGAAATGACACCGCCCCCTAATGAAAACTGCGACTCAGCTTGAGCAGTAATACTGCCAAGTGCAAGTGTGCCAACTAATAACCGTAGTGAGTTTTGTATATAAGTGTTCATAGGAGCCTTGGTGTTAAGTAAAAAGTGAAAATTGTTTGCGATAAGTAAAGTGTGCCGCAACGCTATTAGGCTTTAGTGTAGCTATATTTTTGATTGGCGTTTGTAAGAGAGTGTATGAAAGTTTATCTGAATGTAAGTGGATTAATACTCAGGCTTTTAATAAAGATAAAACCTGAGTATGGGTGCTTTAAGCGTGTTGATTTAATTTAAATTGTTTACGGCTATACATAAATAATAGCGTGCCTGGAATATATAAAATAAGTGAAAGCGCTAATGTGTTTAGCCCCGCAGCATAAACAAGCCATAAACCATACACACTTGCGCCTAAACCCATTAGCTTAATGGGTACCGAGAGCTTTTGTGCAAAGGCGACTTTTACCATATAGGCGGCAACTAAAAAGTACGGCACCAATATCATAGACGTTGATACAAGCACTAAGGTGTTATAACTCTCGCCAGTAAATAAAATAAGCACTAAGCAAAGTTGCACTGTAAGGCTGGTTAAAGTTAATGACGCTATAGAGGTTCCGTTATGATTTTGCTTTTTAAAAACGTTAGGAAATGCGCCGTATTTAGCCGCGCTGTTAGGCACTTCGGCGGCGTAAATAATCCAACTTAAGTAAGAAGCCAGTACCGACACAATAAGCCCCGCATTTATAATAACTTTGCCTGTAGTGCCACTCATCATGGCCATAATGCCCGCCATTGAAGGGTTACTAAGTTGGGCAATAGTGCTTTGGTTCATTATCCCAAATGACAGCATGGTAATAGCAATATATAAAATAAGCGCTGCAACAACGCCTATCACCGTGGCTAGGCCAATATCTTTACGGTTTTTGGCACGAGCAGAGAGCACAGCAGCCCCTTCAATACCGGTAAATACCCATAAAGTAATAAGCATGGTATTTTTTACTTGATCAATAAAGTCTGTTTGCACACTCACATGGCTTTGATTTGCCTTAAATACGTTAGGGTCAAAATAAGCATAAGCAAAGCCGATAAATAGCAACAGCGGGATCACTTTAGCGATAGTGCCAAGCAGGTTGATGAAAGAGGCCTGTTTAATGCCCTTAACAATAATTAAATGCACAGCCCATAAAATAATAGATTCGCAAATAAACGCCATAAGGGTATTACCCTGGCCAAATAGAGTGAATGTTGGCGTATCTACAAATGCGCCTAAAGCAGCAAAAGCCACGACTAAATAACCCACCACCCCAATGGTGGCGCAAAGCCAATAGCCCCATGCAGATAAAAAGCCCGCTAGTTCGCCAAAGCCTTCTCTAGCATAAATATAAATGCCGCCGTCGAGCTCTGGCTTAGCGCGAGATAATTGTAAAAAACACCCTGCAAGCAATAAAATACCTACACCGGTGATAAGCCAGCCTACTAAAACAGCATTTACACCAGCCACTTCGGCCATATTTTGTGGCAGACTAAATATCCCAGCCCCTACCATTGCACTAAATACCAGCGCGGTAAGTGCGACTAATCCAATTTTATTTTCTTTCATTTTACTACTTACATGTAAGCTAATAATTAGCGTTATAAAGAGGCAAAGTGCTGATTTAACGTTGCAATGTGTTCAGGGCCTATGCCGCAGCAGCCACCAATTATGCTAGCACCTTGTTGTTGCCATTGCTTAGCCCATTGCAAGTAAGAAAGCGGGGTTAAGTCTTTGCGAACCTCATCTAACCCTTCGTTAGCTGTGGCTTCTTTAGTTTGTGGCGCAAATGCATTTGCGTAAGCACCCACTTGAACATGCTCTGCTTTTTGTGCTTTTAGTTCCTTTTGGGTTAGAACTAAAGCTTGCTCTATTACCTCAGGCTGGCAGCAATTAAATAAAATGCCTTTTACATTTTCTTTTAGCATTGCAGTGACCGCATCTTGCACCGACTCGCCCGAGCGCAGCTTGGCTTGCTCGTTGGGGTTTTCATCGTCAAGGGTAAAGGCAACCCACACAGGTTTTTGATTATCACTTACTTTACTGATTAGTGCTTTAATATCGAGCGCTTCTTGAATGAGGCTTTGGGTTTCTATTAACCACAGGTCGGCATAAGGTGCTAGGCCTTCTATTAAAGGCGTGGCAATGCGTGTTAGTTGCTCTGCTTGGTATAAATCTGGGCGATATGAGCCAAACATAGGAGGTAAACTTGCCGCTATTTTTGTGCCTTTATTGTGTTGCTCGACCGCTTTTTGAGCTGCTAGTCCGGCGGTTGCAGCCAGTGATTTAGCAGATTGGTTAAAGCGTTCTTCGCCAATATGAAAAGGCACTAATGCATAGCTATTTGTGGTAATAACAGTGGCACCACTTTGTATAAAGTTACTATGAGCCTGCGTTACTTTGTCAGGGGCTTCTATTACTGCCAATGCTGACCACTCAGGTTGCTGAAATGGCGCACCAATACGAGTGAGCTCTCTGCTCATGCCGCCATCGAGTAAAGTTAGAGTATGAGTTGTCATTATGTTCCCTTTGTATGAGATAATTTCACTTTGGATGTTTAGACGTCTATAAAGCCATTAGCCAGAATATAAAGCACACAATTAGGTTAAACAACCCTATAAATTAAAATAATGGGCGTATTAACTAAGCGTTATCATTGCTTAACAACCTCGTTAAATTGCATTGAAGTAATTGATCACGTAACTTAAACAAGCAGTGTATTTTACTAGCAGTAAAGCGCTGTGTTTGAGTAGATTAAGGATAAACCAATGAGCAACTCTATTTTAAAAAGTGCCAGCTTTGATCCCAAAGTGAAGCAATATTGGATGACCATGGCATGCTTTTTTAGTGCCCTTGCATTAGTGACCATTCCACTTATACCTGTGGTGTTATTTGTTGTATGGCTGGTGGCGGGTAAAATATTGGCCGCTATGTCGGCGCAATTACTCACGCAAAAGCTGGTTGTTAAACGCGGCATTTTATTTAAAGAAGAAAAATCTATACCGCTTGAAAAAATAACCGATGTGGGGCTGAACCAAGGGCCGCTTATGCGCTTTTTTAGGTTATACCGCTTAAGCTTTGAAACCGCAGGGCAGTCGGGTCATGGTGCATTAGTGTCATTACTTGGTGTTGAAAATGCCAGTGAGTTTAGAGAAGCCATACTTGAGCAAAAAGATAACTTAGCTGCGCAAACCCCTAAAACACAGGAGCTTGCTGAAGAACACCTCAACCAAGCATTACTTGCTCGCTTAGTTGAGGTAGTAGAGCGCATAGATACGCGTTTGGCAGCTTTAGAGGCGAAGCGTTAAGCGTTTTGTAATTGAGCCTGACCAGCCAGCATACTTAGCTCTTTGGTACGGCTTTCAACAACCTGATATTCGCGCGCTTTAATTGTACTTATATAATTCCACTTAGCACTGGCTTTTGCAGGTGTAAATGTAACGGTTAAATAGCCGCGCTCCACTAAATTATTATAAGCAAGGTCATCAACTAATAAGGCAATTACTTGCTCTATTTGCGCTACGGTTTGCGCATCTTGTGTGTTTAGCGCTAAATATTCTTCAAGCCCTGGTGATGAAACCGATGCCGTTGCAAATTCCACCCCAGCATTTTGTGAGGCTGCAATAGGGTTACTGGCATCAGTTTTAAGCTGTCCAGCCCACCCGTTATGAGTATCTCCGGCTAAAACTACTAAGTTTTTTTGTGCTGCAATAGCGGTACCTAATAATACTTCTCGCTCGTAGGCATAGCCATCCCACGCATCAAGGTTATACGGTATGGTGGTTTGAACACGGGCAAGCTCTGCCTCGGTTACACTTGGGTCGCCCGCTAATACACGGCCTTTAATTTGCGCCAGCTCTGCAAATAATACATTGGCCTGTGCGAGCAATTCACTTGGATCGCCTCCGTTTGCCTGTGCACTTTGTAAGCTAGCAAGTAGTAACATGACCTCTACTGGTAAGTGCATTTTTGTCATTAGCACCTGTTGCCCTAGCACTTGCCACTGTGTGCTTGAGGTAGTGATGGCATCGCTAAGCCAGGTAAGTTGTTCGCTGCCTAATAATGCACGGTCAGTTGCACCTATTGCTGCAGCAAATGCGCTTTGCCCTGCAGGGGAGGTAAGGTCAAAATCACTATAGTTAAGCTGCTCATCACGCGCTAATACACGAGTATCTAGCATGTATAAAGAGACTAAATTACCAAACTCAAAGCGTCGGTAAATACGTTCTTTGTCGGCTACATTACGAATTGGCATCCACTCAAAGTAGGCTTGTAGTGCATTGAGTTTACGTTGGCTAAATTCGCCTTCACCTTCGTTATGGTTTTCTGCGCCTTCGCGCCATGTGTCGTTGGTGATTTCGTGGTCGTCCCACACTGTTATAAATGCACAGTGGCTATGGGCTGCTTGTAAGTCGGCATCGAGGCGATAATTTGCATAGCGTTTTCTATAATCGGTCAGTGCGATAATTTCGCTGCTGTTATCTAATGGTAGCAGGCGGTCTAACTGTGCGGCGTCTTCGGTTGCATAACCCGTATTGCTGTATTCGTATATGTAATCACCTAAGTGCAGTACCGCATCTAAATCGCTTTGCTTAGCAATTTCGCCATACACATGAAAATACCCGGCAGGGTAATTTGCGCACGATACAACGGCTAATTTCACCTGATCAACCGCACCGACAGGAAGCGTTTTTCCTTGTCCGATAGGGGAGGTTTTTCCGTGTGCATTGAAGCGATAGTAATAAACGGTGTTGGCATCAAGCCCTTGTAAATCAACTTTAAGAGTAAAGTCGGTGGTATCACTGATATGTGTTTCACCATCGTGAACAATATTTGTAAAGCTTTGGTCGGTGGCGGCTTGCCATTGTACTTTTAACGATTTAGTTGTTACATCGAGTGGGGTTACACGGGTCCAAATAATTAAGCTATCGCTTAGCGGGTCGCCGCTGGCAACGCCGTGGTCAAAGCTAACGGGTGTGTCGTCATCATCGTCAAAACGACAACCTGTTAAACCAAGTGATAATACGGCAGCGCCAAATCCTGCTGCCGATGCTTTTAAAAAACTTCTCCGTGTAAATGCCATTGCTTTGTACCTGTAAAGTGTAAAAAGCAAAGTGTAGGCAATTTAGGTTACTTTTTTGTGAAGCAATTAAAAAACTTCACTTACTTGCGTTGCATTACACGTAATAACGGTAACGTTTTCGTAGCCTACGCGGGTTAGCGCTTCTGCACCTAAGGTGGCGCGGGCACCGCTGGCACAATGTAAGTAAATAGGGCGTGCAGCGTCTTTTTCTATTTCCATTAGCTTCATTTCGAGTAATCCGCGTGGAATATTTATTGCCCCTACCGCAGCTACATTGGCATGCTCAGCGGGTTCGCGTACATCAATAAGTAAACCTTTATTTTGTTCTAGCTCTTGCTTTGCTTGCGCTGCATCAATACGGCGTTGGTTAGGTGTGATAATTTTTAGTAAATCAGGAATTGAAGTAAGCATTAGTCTGTAAATCCTCTTTTGCGCAAAAAAGTCATTAATGGGCACCATTTAGTGTAGGCGGATTGCACTAAGTTAATACCAATAAATAACGTTAAAAATTGAAAGTTACTATCAACAAAGTAGCTTAAAAGCACAGAAATTGTAACGGCACTTCCGCCAATTAAGAGTATGGCGTCACTTATTTACATGAATTGATCTTAATATTAGTTTTTTCTAATGTTAATTATATTAGAACTTGCTAATGTAAAAGTCTATAATTAAAACACCCAAAATAATTAAGTATCGCAATGAATATTGAACAACTTGCAGAAAACGCTCAGCAGGCAGAGCAATTTTTAAAATTAATGGCAAATAAAAACCGTTTAATGATTTTATGTAGTTTATTGCAAGGTGAACAAAGTGTGGGTGAGTTAAATCAAAATGTTCCGTTGGCACAGTCTGCTTTGTCTCAGCATTTGGCGAGTTTACGTAACGCCCAGCTAGTGGCAACTCGCCGTGAGGGACATACAATTTATTATTCGTTAATTGACCCAAAGGTTGAGTCGATTATTACGTTACTATACGAATGGTTTTGTAAGCAAAGTACGGCTGAGTAATTTGCTTTAAATAAAAGTGGCAATCTCATCAAGCGACTTTTTATCAAGTGCATGGGCAGGTACAGTTGCATCGTCACTTGGGTAGCCCGCAATAAGTAACATGTAAGGACGTTCGTTGTCTTTGTCGCGCTTACAAATGTCGGTTAAAAAACTCATTGGTTTAGGTGTATGGGTAAGCGTAGCTAAGCCGCAGCGGTGCAGGGCTTGTATTAAAAACCCAGTAGCCAGCCCTACTGATTCGTGCACATAATAATTGGTGTTTTTATCATCCGTATTCACACCGCCTTTTTTTTGACTAAATACGGCAATAAGCCAAGGCGCATACTCTAAATAGGGTTTATTGGCGTCGGTACCTAACGGCTTTAGCGCATCAAGCCACTCTTCTCCTGCTCTGCCTTCATAAAAAGAGCGCTCTAGTTTTTCGGCGGCCTCTCTTATTTGTTTTTTTACATCGCTACTGTTTATAGCTACAAAATGCCACGGTTGATGATTCGCTCCACTTGGCGCGGTACCTGCTGCTTTTATACAGGCTTCAATTATATTTTTAGGCACAGGTCGGTCGCTAAAGCTGCGAATACTATGGCGGCGCTGGCTGGTTTGTAAAAATTCGTTTGCGCGTTTTAGCATTTCATCGTGAGGGTATTCTATAAAATCGTTTAGTGGTTGGCTTTGATGTTTTTGCATGGCTTTACGCTTTTTATAAAGTGTGTGTGGTTTTTATACCGACTGAATAAATGCGAGGCAAGTATTATTACCTGTTGTGTTTATTTATTGTTACAAAATTAACCATGGTGTAACTTATGTTCCTTTTTTTAATGTGGTATAAAAAGCGCAATAAAAAAACTATTAAAATTCAAGGAAGTAAAAATGCTATCAATAACAGGGTTATCTAAAACCTACGATAATGGCGTACATGCACTACAAGGTGTTGATTTATCTATAGGAAAAGGAATGTTTGGGCTGCTTGGGCCAAATGGGGCCGGTAAATCATCACTAATGCGTACTATTTCTACGTTGCAATCTGCCGATTCGGGTTCAATCACGTTTGATGGTATTGATGTTTTTAAAGACCCACAGGCTTTGCGCCAACGTTTAGGTTATCTCCCGCAAGATTTTGGTGTATACCCACGTGTTAGTGCTTACGACTTGCTAGACCATATGGCTGTTTTAAAGGGCATTCATAATAAAGGCGAGCGTAAAGAGTCGGTAGAAGGCTTGCTTGCACATACTAATTTATATCAACATCGCTCAAAAGCGGTAAGTGGCTTTTCGGGCGGTATGCGCCAGCGTTTTGGTATTGCACAAGCCTTACTAGGTGACCCTGATTTACTAATTGTTGATGAACCAACAGCAGGGTTAGATCCTGAGGAGCGAAATCGTTTTCATAACTTGCTAGTAAGCTTAGGCGAGCAAAAAGTCGTTATATTATCGACTCACATTGTTGAAGATGTGGCAGAGCTGTGCCCAAACATGGCCGTACTGGCAGGCGGAAAAATACTATTAGAGGGTAACCCCATTGCCCTTACCGATAAACTCCAAGGTCAAATTTGGCGCAAAGCCATGAGCCAAGAAGAAGCACTAGAGCTTGAGCCGCAACTGCCTGTTATTTCAAAACGCTTATTTGCTGGGCAAACCATATTACATGTATTAGCCAATGAAGCCCCTGAAGGTTTTGAGCTCAGCAGTGCAAACCTAGAAGATGTGTATTTTTCTACGTTGCTTAATCATCGTAACAGCCAAGTAGCATAAGGGGGCGCTATGTTTTTTAATATGCTCGCGTTTGAGCTGCGCTATTTTGTGCGCCAGCCTTCGTTTTATGTGACCTCATTAATATTCTTTTTTATGGCGTTTTTTATAAGCTCCAGTAGTAAGTTTCCGCTAGGTGGGGCTAATGTTCATATGAACTCGCCTTATACCATTATGGTTTTAACGGTTACCTTTTGTACGCTTGCTATGTTTTTAGTGGTTAACTTTGTTGCAAGCTCAGCGATTCGCAACAGCGAGACCAAAATGGATGAGCTGGTGTTTAGTAAGCCCGTTAACCCGCTTGCTTATCAATCAGGGCGTTTTTTTGGTGCTTATTTGGTTGTGCTCGTTGTTTTTTTAACTGTGCCACTAGGCGTATTTTTGGGATCTCAGTTTGGCTTGTTGGTTGGCTGGCTCGATAGTGAGCTAGTAGGCCCTAATAAGTTTATATATTACACTGCGCCTTTTTTATATTTGGCGGTGCCAAGCTTATTGGTGCTCAGTGCTATTTTTAATAGTGTGGCGGTTTATTTTAAAACCATAATGGCGGTATATGTAACGGCCGTGGTGATCTATATAAGTTACCAATTGGCGAGTATCTATTTTGACGATTTAGCGTTTAGAAATATTGTTGTTTACGCAGACCCATTTGGCACTGGTTCATTAATTGACTTAACCCGTTACTGGACTGTAAGTGATAAAAATACTGAAGTGTTAACGCTTTCGGGCGATTTTTTAATTAACCGTATTTTATGGGTAGCAATAAGTTTAGCGATGTTTTTTGGCCTCGGAAAGTTAGGTAATCGCGTAGTCACTAAAAAGCAAAAAAAGCAATTTGCTGTTTCTACGTTTGTAAAAAACAAACAAGCAGCACTTATTAGCAGCGCTAAAAATTACAAGTCAAAAGGGGTCAATACGCAATCGCAATTAGTAATGCGCAGCTTATTTGAGCTTAAGCAGGTTATATTAAGTGCTCCTTTTATGATTTTAGCGGGTGTCAGTATTATTACATTACTCGCACCTCTTTTTGCGCCTATTGGCGCATATGGCACAACAGATTGGCCGCTCACACAAAACATGGTGGGCATTATTCAAAACGCCTCCGCTATATTTATGTTTATTATTATTGCTTATTACAGCGCAGAGCTGGTTTGGCGAGAACGCCACAGTGGTATGGGCGATATTGTTGACAGCTACCCGGTGCATAACAGTGTGTTTTGGGTATCTAAAATTATTGCGCTAATCACTGCAGTTTGTGGCCTTTATTTAGTAGGCATGATGTTTACCATTGCAGTGCAACTATTTAAGGGGCAATTTAACCTAGAGCTTGGCCAGTACTTATTTAGGTTGGGCTACCTTACATTACTGCCTTTAATTATGATGGCTATATTGGCGTTCTTTTTACAAATAATTAGCCCTAATAAATACATAGGTATGGGTTTATTTATTCTGTATTACATTGCTCAAATGGTAATGGGTGCTTACGGGTTTGAGCATCATATGTATCATTTTTCACAAAGCAGCAGCGTACCGTATTCAGACATAAACGGTTACGGGCATTTTTTACAAGGCGCGCATTGGTATACCCTATATTGGGGTGCATTGAGTGTGTTTTTAGCTATTGTAGGGTTTGCTTTATGGCACCGTGGTCCATCGCAAACATTACGTACGCGTTTATCTTTAGTGCGTTACAACATGTCTTTAAAAGGCCAGGTTGCAGCCGTTATAAGTTTATTGGTATTTGTGGGCGCGGGTTATAACATTTATTACAACACTCGTGTAATCAACGAGTTTGTAACAAGTGATGATAACGAAGCGCTACAAGTAAGGTATGAGCAAGAGTTCTCACAATACAAAGACTTGCCACTGCCTATAATAACTGATGTTGATTTACACATTGATATTTACCCTAAAAAGCGTGCTTTAAACGCTGTGGCTAAAATTAAGTTTACCAATACCGCAAACGAGCCAATAACCCGTGTGTTAATTATCGAGCCTAGCCAATCTAAAAGCTGGGATGTAAAAATGGCGGGCGGAAAAATAGTTGAGCGTTTAACCGATTTTGGCATGGTATGGTTTGAGTTTGAACAACCGCTAATGCCTAATGAAGTACGCGAAGGTGAGCTTTCAGTTTCTCGTGAACACGACGGTTTTGTTGATAGAGGATCTGATACTCAACTCGTGCATAACGGTACATTTGTAAATAATAGAGAATTATTACCAAATTTTGGTTATCAAAAGTATTTTCAAATTGCGGATAAGTATGAGCGCCGTAAGCACGATTTACCCGAGCTTGAACGTGCACATAAACTAGAAGACAGCCGCTATTATACGCAAAATGAGTTTGGGCCTGCTAATGGCTTTATAAACTACAAGGCAACAGTAACCACCGATGAGTCACAATTTGCTATTACACCTGGTTACTTAAAAAGTGAAAGTGTAAAAGACGGACGACGTACTTTTGTTTATGAAATGGATTCCCCTATTATAAACTTTTATTCTGTGCTTTCGGCAGAGCTTGAAAGCAAAAAGGTTGAGCACAGCGGTGTAAATATTGAGGTGTACTACCACAAAGATCATGCATGGAATGTTGACCGTATGATTGAGTCAGTACAAGACTCAATAGATTACTACACGCAAGCCTTTGGGCCATATCAGCATAAGCAGTTACGTATTATTGAATTTCCTAAGTATCGCTCGTTTGCGCAAAGTTTTGCCAATACGGTACCTTACTCAGAAAGTATTGGCTTTATTACAGACTTAAGAGATGAGAGTAAAGTTGACCTACCTTACTATGTAACCGCACATGAAGTTGCACACCAATGGTGGGGGCATCAAGTATCTGGGGCTAATGTAGAAGGCAGCGCCGTTATTTCTGAATCGCTCTCCCAATACAGTGCGCTTATGGTGCTAAAAAAACGCTTTGGCGCCGAGAAGCTTCGTAAATTCTTAAAGTACGAGTTAGATAAATACTTAATGGGCCGCACAGGCGAAGCCTTTGAAGAAATGCCGCTGTATAAAACGCAGTCTCAACAATATCTTCATTACAATAAAGGCTCAGTTACGATGATGGCTTTGTATGACCGATTAGGTGAAGAGCGCTTAAATGCCGCACTTAAAGCGTTTTTGAATGAGTTTAAATACCAATCAACGCCATACCCAACCACACTTGATTTACTTAGCTATTTAAAGCGAGATACAACACAAGCTGAACAACGTTTTATTGATGATCAGTTTAAATATATAACGCTTTATGAGCTTGAAATGAAAGCAGTGACGGTTACAGATGATGTTGATAGCGAAGGTTTTTATACAGTAACACTGAGCGTTGAAGCAACTAAGCAGCATGCCGATGGACAAGGTGAAGAAACCGAGCAGCCGCTCGATGAGCTAATTGATATTGCATTATTTAGCGATGATCCTGAAAACCTACTCGCTGAAGACTTTGTGATTTACTCGCAAAAGCATCAAATAGTCTCTGGTACTAATGCTATTGAGCTAAAAGTAAAAGAAAAGCCAGTGTACGCAGGGGTAGACCCATACATTAAGCTTGTAGATAAAGACAGTAAAAATAACCTAGCTAAGTTTTAACGATTAGCTGAAAGGCCGCATTTAATGCGGCCTTTTTTGTTTTGGCGAATTGCTAATACCAATGCGCAATAAAGCTTAATAAAGCGAATTAGCATATTGGTAAAAAGAGGTAATAGCAGCGAGGAGCTCGGCGGTTAACTGAAGTGGGTTTTATAGTAAGGTGCTTTAGTCGCTAAAATTAAAAGGCGCTGTGAGTATTTAGGTGCCCTAAACGAGAAAAGGGCCAAAAGGCCCTTAGTGTTGCAGCAAGTAACACATTTTGTTTTAAAGCGTAAAGTCTACAGCGTAGCCTACGTAAACTTTAACATCTGACTCATCCATGTCGGTGTCAGATACGCCAAAAGTAAAACCATCTTTTGATACAGAGATACCGTAATCAATAATATTATCATCACCTATAAAGTCGCCAGAGTAGTGACCTAAGTGCAGCGCAACCTCAGTACCATTGCTGCCAACAGCAAAGCTGTAATCGGCATTTAGGTATAATGAATCGCCAAAGTCGGTGCCATCTCCATCTGCCGCTGAAGTGGCAAGGATTGCAGCGCCAAAGGTGAAACCTTCTGAGCTGATGCTACCGTAAATTTCAGAGAAATCAGCATCTGCCTCAGAAGCTGCATCTGGGTAAGCGTAATAAATGTAACCTACATCGTAGCTAAATGTGTCGTTAATATCGCCACCAAAACCCGCGTAAACATCAAGCTCATAAGTCATTTCATCGGCCCATGAAGCATTTGATGCCCAAGTACCTACATAAAAGCCTGACTCGTCAGCGTAATCAATACCGCCAGAAATAGCAGCATCGCCCCCAGTTTGCTCTTGACCACGCCATAAGTAGTTAGACGTAGCCGCTGCGTTTGCTGTTACTTCTGCATGTACGGCTGTTGATGTTAAAGATGTAGCACCTAATAAAGCTATTGCGCTAATTGCGATGGTTTTTTTTAGTTTTAGCATGTCCATTTCCCGTTATATGATTTTTATCGCCTAGGTTTTTATTCTCTTATTGGCAACCCTTTGACTGGCGGTGTTTTATTGTTTAACTGGGAATGCAATTGCACTGTATGTGCCAGCTTAAAATAATTTCTATAAAACTGGTTTTTTACTTTTATAAAACAATATGTTGAGAAGTTTTAGAAGAGGGAATGATTGAGGAGGTTAATTAAAAAACGCACACTGCTGGTGCATAAATTAACCTAACTGCACCAGAAAAATACAGTTAGGTTAGGTAGATTTAGCCAAATATAGTGCGCATAAGACTAATTGTTTCGTTTACTCCGCGGCCTTTTTGTACTTCGCTAATAATAGAGTCGCGTTTGCTACGAATATGCTCGGGAATGTCATCGGCTGCAAGTGCACGGTCTACAAGTATTTCGGCAGACTCTTTACCTCTACGCTGTGGTTTTCCCGCACTTGTTGTGCTGCGTTTAGGTTTATTTAATAGCTTAATATAATTTGAGTTGTCGGCCGTACTGGCATCTGCATAGTAAAAAAAGCATGGTAATAACGCTTTTATACTAACTAGTTGCTCTTCTAGTTCATTGCTGCCATTAGCCATTTTAAACCACGACATAGCATGAATGCTTTGTACTATATCTTGCCAGTAGCGCTCAAAGTCGCGATTGTTTAATTTTGTAATACCTAAAGCTGCGCATAATGCATCAAGACGGCTATTACTAATCGGCGTAAACACATCTGGGCGGCGCATTGCTAATAAACGTGTAGCAGGGGCAAGGGTTGGTTTTTCATCGCTACCGTTAAAGGCAAGTAAATAAGCAACGACAAACTGTTGGTAATCAGCTTCGCTCACATCACCTTCAAGCGGGATGTTAGCAAGTGCTTCGTCAAACGCGCCAGGCAAGTCGGCTAGCATTTGATGAAAACCCTTTGCACTTTTTGTTGATGCGAACCATTCAACATCAAAGTTATAGGTGCTTGGGTCGAGCGTGGCAGTGTGTTTACCACTAAATGCCAGTAAATCCTCTGGGATCATATCTTTTAGTGCTTGCTCACGAATGCTGTGCATATACGTGGTAAGGCGAAGCTGTTCGTCCAGTGCAATAAGTTCTTTGTGTTGCTCTACAAACATACTAATAACAGGCCAAGGTGCTACACGTAGTGTTTTGAGCTGTAAAAAGCTAATTGCTGAGGTTAGCTGGTCGTGCAGCTTTTTTAAAACTGGCAGTTGTTGTGGCTCTAGTAAATCGTAATTTATACGGTCTTTACTTGCACTTAGCAGCTCATAACACCAGCCTAAGAAATCCTCTGGGTGGTTTTCTACTTTCACGGCCATTAGGTTTAGGCTTAGTTCTGAAGCTTGCTTCAAGATGTTTTGGTAAATTTGACTTTCTTGTTCGCCTAGCGCCATTTTTGACGGTGAAATTAGCAGTTTTTTCATGCCTTGTAGAGTCTCCGAGTAGATACATTTTTTAGCTGCTTTATTTTAGCGCAAATACGCCAATAGCAACAGGGCCGTGCATCATACCTAACAATTCAAGGGATGCAATGTTGTAGGGTTTAATACTTGGTTAGATTTAAACTTGATGAGCTTTCCTTTTAGTCACCAATTTCGCAACGTTTACTTTTAAGCATAAATTCATTTCAAATTAAATAAATTACAATAAAGTGCTTTTTTGTCACAACGACAATGATTTTAAAGCTAACACTCGCTATGATAAGAACATTATTTGCACGTTTGAAAGGATGATCATGAAGACCTTACTCAAAATTGTTGGTGTAATACTCTTACTTTGTATTGCGTTAATTATTGCCGCTCCGTTTTTAATCCCAACCGATACTATTTTTAATAAAGTATCTGAGCAGGTTGAAAAAACAACAGGGCGCACACTTACTATTAAAGGTGATAAAACGCTTAGTGTATTTCCTGCATTAAAGTTAGAGCTTAACGATGTGCACTTTGCAAACATGCAGACAGGCTCACGCGACGACATGGCAAGTATGGAGCAATTAGCTGTACATATACCATGGTTATCGTTATTTGGCGGCGAATTCAAACTAGATAAGTTTGTTATTAACGAGCCCAATATTTTATTAGAAACTGATAAAAACGGTAAAGCTAACTGGCAGTTGTTTGATGCTGTAGCAGAGCAGCCGCAAGAGCAAACTCAATCAGGCGAGTCAGTTAAACTACCAGAGAACTTTGATGTAGAGTTAGGTGAAGTGGCTATTTACGGTGGTACGTTTACTTACCTAGATGGGCAAACAGGCGCTAAACAACAAATTAGTGACTTGGAATTGGCTATTTTACTTCCTTCACTACGTAAGACACTAGAGATCAAAGGCGGCATTACATATATGCAAGAGCGCTTTGAGCTTGATGTAAAACTTGATACGCCGGCAAAGGCAATTGAAGGGGCGACATTTGAGGTTACTCAAAGCGTAGACTCTCGCTTGGTCGATCTTACTTTTAACGGCAGTATTGCTCGCCAAGGTAAAGATATAAAAGGCGAGTTAGCGCTAAGTGGCGACTCTGTTAAGGAGCTAGCAACTTGGCAAGGGGTAGACTTAAACGCTAAAGAAAATGCGTTTAATGCGTTTAGTGTAAACGGTAAAATGCATCTTATAGATGATACGTTTAACTTAGAAGAGCTGATTGCTACCCTAGATGAATTAGAGATTAAAGGAAAAAGTGAAGTAAACTTAGGCAATAAACTAGCGGTTAATGCCAATATAGACCTAGGTATGCTTGATTTGAATCCCTACTTACCGGAGGCAGTCGCTAAGCAGCAAGCACCGCAAAGCGAAGAACCTAAAGCCGCGCAGCCGATTGTTTGGGACGATACTAAAATTGATTTAAGCGCATTAAATGCACTTAATGCTAATGTAGTTATTCGCTCAAGCGGTTTAAAAGCTAACGATATTGAGCTAGGTGCTAATCAATTTACAGTCGATTTAAATAACAGCGTTGCTAAATTAAGCTTAGATAGCTTTAAAGCATATGAGGGCATTGGTAAAGGGGTTATCAACATAAATGCGCAGCAAACGCCGTATAAAATAAGCACAAATTTTGATTTAGCCGACATAGACGCACAACCGTTACTCACTGATGCGGCTGGCTTTGATAAGCTCATGGGTAAAGGGTCATTAAATTGGAATTTAACCACAACTGGGCAAAGTCAAAAAACCTTTATTAATGCATTAAATGGCAATGTTAGCTTTGAATTTGCCGATGGTGCTGTTAAAGGCGCAAACGTGGCTGAAATGGTTCGCAAAGGCAAAGAGCTTATTACGGGTAACCTTGGTGCTGTGAGTGAAGGGCTTGATACAGGCTTTGAAAAATCAGAGCAAACAGATTTTTCTGCGCTCACCGGTAGCTTTAACTTTACTAATGGCGTGGGCCGTAATAACGACCTATCGCTGATGAGCCCACTTATTCGTATTACAGGTGAAGGCGATGTAGATTTGCCTAAAACGAATGTTGATTATCGCTTAGTGACCGGCATTGTTGATTCGATTGAAGGGCAAGGCACTACAGATGATAGTACAGGCTTTAAAATCCCACTGCGTATAGAAGGCCCATTTCATGACGTTGGCTTTAAGCTAGATGTAAGCAACGCGCTTAAAGATGAAGCAAAGCAGAAGCTCGATGACGCCAAAGAGAAAGCAAAAGAAAAAGCCAAGGACAAGGTCAAAGATAAACTAAAAGGCCTATTTGGCTAACTATTAAACCCCACTAATAAATAATTAAGGCGCTATTTGCGCCTTGATTGTTTTATAACCACTTGTAAAATAGCTACATAGCGGTTTTTATTCAGTTTTAATCTGTTCTTCCCTTAAATTAATTAAAAAATAACCTACCACTCACTAGCCAATGCTGGTACAATTGCCCGCCCTTAAGAGACAACTCTGTTGTTTTTTGAGTGGGATTTAATCGAAGTGCCTTGATTTTAAACAAATTTAAGGCAAGTTGTAATTACTACACCGGAGGTCATTAACATGATCCAAATGCAAACTCAGCTGGAAGTTGCTGATAACAGCGGCGCTCGCAAAGTGCAGTGTATAAAAGTCCTTGGTGGTTCACACCGTCGCTATGCGGCAGTTGGCGATATCATTAAAGTTTCTGTGAAAGAAGCTATTCCTCGCGGTAAAGTGAAGAAAGGTGATGTTAAAAACGCGGTAGTTGTGCGTACCAAAAAAGGCGTTCGTCGTCCGGACGGTTCTCTGATCCGTTTCGATAGCAATGCGGCTGTTATCTTAAATGATAACTTGCAGCCAATTGGTACTCGTATCTTCGGCCCTGTGACTCGTGAACTTCGTAATGATAAGTTCATGAAAATTGTTTCACTAGCCCCAGAAGTACTGTAAGGAGTCTATCATGGCAGCAAAAATCCGTCGTGATGACGAAGTAATCGTACTAGCAGGTAAAGACAAAGGTAAGCGCGGCAAAGTGCTTTCAGTTGTTACCGAGTCTGGTCGAGTATTTGTCGAAGGTATTAACTTAATCAAGAAACACCAAAAGCCGGTTCCACAATTGAACCAAGCTGGCGGCATTGTTGAGAAAGAAGCGTCTATCGACGTATCAAACGTTGCGATCTACAACTCGGAAACGAGTAAAGCAGATCGTGTAGGTTTCAAGATTGAAGATGGTAAGAAATTACGTATCTTTAAATCTACTGGTAAAACTATCTAATAGTTGGAGTAGAATGATGGCGAAACTGCATGAAGTATATAAAGACAAAGTAGTTGCTGAGCTTCAAGAGAAGTTTGGTTTCAGCTCTGTCATGCAAGTCCCTCAGATCGAAAAGATCACATTAAATATGGGCGTGGGCGAAGCCCTAGCTGACAAGAAGATTTTAGATAACGCTGTTGCGGATCTAGAAGCTATCGCTGGTCAGAAACCTTTAATCACTAAAGCACGCAAATCTGTTGCTGGCTTCAAAGTGCGTGAAGGCTACCCAATAGGCTGTAAAGTAACCTTACGCGGCGAGCGTATGTGGGACTTTTTTGAGCGTTTGGTATCAATCGCTATCCCACGTATCCGTGACTTCCGTGGTGTGAGTGCTAAGTCTTTTGATGGACGTGGTAACTACAGCATGGGCGTACGTGAACAAATCATCTTCCCAGAAATTGATTACGATAAAGTAGACCGTGTACGCGGTATGGATATCACAATCACAACTTCTGCGAAATCTGATGAGGAAGGCCGTGCGTTGTTAGAAGCGTTTAACTTCCCATTCAAGAAATAAGGGTAGGGTTATGGCAAAGAATTCTATGAAAGCGCGCGAAGCAAAGCGCACTAAACTAGTTGCTCAGTACGCTGAAAAGCGTGCAGCACTAAAAGCTATCATCAGCGATGTTAACGCATCTGAAGATGATCGTTGGGACGCGGTACTTAAGCTTCAAGCTTTACCACGTGATTCTAGCCCTGCACGTCAACGTAATCGTTGTAACATTACGGGCCGCCCACATGGTTTCCTTCGCAAATTCGGCATGAGCCGTATTAAAGTTCGCGAAGCAGCTATGCGCGGTGAAATTCCTGGCCTTAAAAAGGCTAGCTGGTAATAGTATCACGGGAGTAAGACTATGAGCTTGCAAGATCCTATCGCGGATTTGTTTACACGTATCCGTAACGGTCAATCAGCGAAGAAAGTATCTGTAACGATGCCAACTTCAAAGCTGAAAGTAGCAGTAGCTAAAGTATTAAAAGACGAAGGTTACATCGCAGATTTCGCTGTAAACAGCGAAGCGAAACCTGAGCTTTCTATCGAGTTGAAATACTTCGAAGGCAAAGCTGTAATTGAAAATATCCAGCGTGTTAGCCGCCCTGGTCTACGTATCTATAAGAAACGTGACGAATTACCGAAGGTAATGGGTGGTCTTGGTATCGCTATCGTATCAACTTCTAAAGGCCTAATGACAGACCGCGCAGCACGTAGTGCTGGTGTTGGTGGTGAAATCATTGGCTTTGTAGCTTAATCGGAGGGGAACTATGTCTCGCATAGCAAAGGCACCAATCAATGTTCCTGCCGGTGTAGAAGTTACATTAAAAGGCCAGGACATCACAGTTAAAGGCAAAAACGGTGAACTTACTCGTACTATCAACAACGCTGTTGAAGTACAAGTTAACGACAACGTTATTACAACTTTACCTCGTGAAGGCGTAGCTAATGCATGGGCTCAAGCAGGTACTGCTCGCGCTCTAATCAACAACATGGTTGTTGGTACGCATGAAGGTTACGAGAAGAAACTTCAGTTAGTAGGTGTTGGTTACCGTGCTGCAGCTAAGGGTAAAGTTTTAGACTTAACACTTGGTTTCTCGCACCCGGTTAATTTCGAAGTTCCTGAGGGAATTACGATTGAAACTCCAAGCCAAACAGAAGTTCTAGTTAAGGGCGTAGATAAGCAGTTAGTTGGTCAAACAGCTGCTAACATTCGTGCATACCGTAAACCTGAGCCTTATAAAGGTAAAGGTGTTCGTTATTCAGATGAGAATGTACGCCGTAAAGAGGCTAAGAAGAAGTAAGGTAAGACGATGGATAAAAAAACAGCTCGTCTACGTCGTGCTAAACGCACTCGTAGAAATTATATTGAACAAGGCACAACGCGTCTTGTTATCCACCGCACGCCACGTCACATTTACGCTCAAGTAGTTAATGCTGAGGGTACTGTACTGGCTGCTGCTTCTACTGTTGAGAAAGCTATTAGCGAAACAGTTAAAGGCACAGGCAACGTTTCAGCTGCACAAGCAGTTGGTAAAGCGGTTGCAGAACGTGCGGCTGACAAAGGCATCGAAAAGATTGCTTTTGATCGCAGTGGCTTTAAATATCACGGCCGTGTGAAGGCGCTAGCTGATGCTGCGCGTGAAGCCGGTTTGCAATTCTAGGAGTAGACAATGGCTAACGTAGAAGCAAAGCAACAACAGCCTGATTTAGCTGAAAAGCTAATCGCGGTAAACCGTGTGTCTAAAGTAGTTAAAGGTGGTCGTATCTTTAGCTTCACTGCACTAACTGTAGTTGGTGATGGCGCAGGTAAAGTAGGTTTTGGTTATGGTAAAGCTCGTGAAGTTCCAGCTGCTATTCAAAAAGCAATGGAAAAAGCACGTCGCAACATGATCAATGTAGACCTAAATGGCAACACATTACAGCATCCTGTTAAAGGACGTCATGCTGGCTCACAAGTGTTCATGAAACCAGCATCTGAAGGTACTGGTATCATCGCAGGTGGTGCTATGCGTGCAGTACTAGAAGTTACTGGTGTGCAGAACGTACTTTCTAAATGTTACGGTTCTACCAACCCGATCAACGTAGTACGTGCAACGATTCAAGCTCTAGAGAACATGAACTCTCCTGAGTCAATCGCTGCTAAACGTGGTCTGCGCGTAGACGAAATTCTGGGGTAACCATGGCAAATAAAACTGTAAAAGTAACACAAGTAAAGAGCTCTATCGGTCGTTTACCGAAGCATAAAGCTACATTACGCGGTCTTGGTTTACGTCGTATCAACCACACTGTTGAGTTAGAAGACACAGCATGTGTACGTGGTATGATCAACCGAGTTTCTTACATGGTTAAGGTAGAGGGTTAATTTCATGCATTTGAATACACTTTCACCTGCTGCAGGTTCTAAAACTGCTCCAAAACGTGTTGGTCGTGGTATCGGTTCTGGTCTTGGTAAGACTGGTGGCCGTGGTCACAAAGGTCAAAAATCACGTTCTGGCGGTAAAGTACGCGTTGGTTTTGAAGGCGGTCAAATGCCTATGCAACGTCGTCTACCTAAATTTGGTTTCACTTCACGCAAATCGTTAGTATCTGCAGAAGTAAACCTTTTTGAAATCGCTAAAGTTGAAGGCGATGTGGTAGACCTAAACGCGTTACAAGCAGCTGGTCTAGTTAAAAAGAACGTTCTGTTCGTTAAAGTTGTTAAATCTGGCGAAGTTTCACGCGCTGTTACCGTTAAAGGCCTTAAGGCTTCTAAAGGTGCTCGCGAAGCTATTGAAGCTGCCGGAGGCAAGGTAGAAGACTAAGGAAGTACTAATGGCTAAACCAGGTCAAGATACACAAAGTGCACAAAGTGGACTTTCGGAATTGAAGCGTCGATTACTATTTGTTTTAGGTGCTATCATTATTTACCGTCTAGGTTCATTTGTGCCAATCCCTGGGATTGACGCCGCTGTACTTGCCGATTTCTTCGAGCAACAAAAGGGCACCATTGTTGAGATGTTCAACATGTTTAGCGGTGGTGCGCTTGAGCGAGCTTCAGTGTTAGCACTGGGTATTATGCCGTATATCTCGGCTTCGATTATTACGCAACTATTAACGCATATGTATCCTCCGTTTATAGAGCTTAAGAAAGAAGGTGAGCAAGGGCGTAAAAAAATTAGCCAGTACACACGCTACGGCACGCTTGTGCTTGCTACTATCCAATCAATCGGTATTGCAACTAGCTTACCGGGCATGATGGAAGGGTTAGTTGTTAACCCGGGTCTCGGTTTCTATTTCACCGCAGTGGTGAGTTTAGTAACTGGTACTATGTTCCTAATGTGGTTGGGCGAACAAATAACAGAGCGCGGTATCGGTAACGGTATCTCAGTTCTAATATTTGTTGGTATTGTAGCTAACCTGCCGTCTGCTATTGGTTCGACAGCCGAAATGGCGCGCCAAGGTGATTTGAATGTTTTTGTACTGTTGATGGTTGCGGTTATAGTATTCGCTGTTACTTATCTTGTAGTGTTTTTCGAACGTGGACAACGTCGTATCGTTGTTAACTACGCTAAACGCCAACAAGGTCGTCAAGTATTTGCTGCTCAAAGCACGCATTTACCACTAAAAGTAAACATGGCGGGTGTTATTCCACCAATCTTCGCTAGCAGTATAATTCTGTTCCCTGGTACAATTGCAAGCTGGTTCGGCCAGGGTGAAGGTCCGGTCGCTGATGTGCTACAAGCTATTGCAACAACGTTGACTCCAGGTCAGCCTTTGTATGCGATGGTGCTAGCAGCAGCTATCATCTTCTTCTGCTTTTTCTACACAGCGTTGGTTTTTAACCCGCGTGAGACAGCAGACAACCTGAAGAAATCTGGCGCATTTATCCCAGGTATTCGTCCAGGTGAGCAGACATCTAAATACATTGATAAAGTGATGACACGCCTGACATTGGCAGGTGCTTTGTATATAACCTTTATCTGTCTGGTGCCCGAATTCATGACTATGGCATGGCAAACGCCATTCTATTTCGGCGGTACATCAATTTTGATTATCGTTGTAGTAATCATGGACTTTATGGCACAAGTACAGACTCACCTGATGTCACATCAGTATGATTCTGTGCTGAAAAAAGCGAACCTTAAAGGCTACGGCCGATAAGGTCAGTTTACGGAGTTGAGCAATGAAAGTACGTGCTTCCGTTAAGAAAATATGCCGTAACTGTAAAGTTATTAAACGTGCTGGTGTAGTACGCGTAATTTGCAGTGAGCCTAAGCATAAGCAAAGGCAAGGCTAAGTAAACAGTCGTGCAGGCTGAGATTTCTCGGCCTGTGTTTTTAGTTGTGATTTGGTCTTCGTTTGAGTATCCTTACGGGCTTTTCAAACTTTTGATTACCAAATTCAAATATAGGAGATGTGTTAGTGGCCCGTATCGCTGGCATTAACGTCCCTGATCATAAACATGCAGTTATTGGTTTAACAGCTATTTATGGCATAGGTAAGACTCGCTCTAAGGCTATCTTAGAAGCGACTGGTATCGCCGAGACCACAAAAATCGGTGAACTTTCAGACGAAACTCTTGACGTACTGCGTGATGCAGTTGGCAAGTACACTGTAGAAGGTGACCTTCGTCGTGAAGTTACTCTAAATATCAAGCGCCTTATGGACCTTGGTTGTTTCCGTGGCCTACGTCACCGTCGCTCTTTACCACTACGTGGTCAAAGAACAAAGACTAACGCGCGTACCCGTAAGGGTCCTCGTAAGCCTATTAAGCGATAAGGGGATAGTATTATGGCTAAGACACCAATTCGTCGTAAAAAGGTTAAAAAGCAAGTTGCTGATGGTATGGCTCATGTTCATGCGTCTTTCAACAACACTATTGTAACAATTACCGACCGTCAAGGTAATGCACTATCATGGGCTACTGCCGGTGGTTCAGGTTTCCGTGGTTCACGTAAATCTACACCATTTGCTGCTCAGGTTGCTGCAGAGCGTGCAGGTACTGCTGCTCAAGAATACGGTTTAAAAAATCTAGAAGTTTTCATTAAAGGTCCAGGTCCAGGTCGTGAATCTGCTGTACGTGCTTTGAATGCTGCTGGTTACCGTATCACCAACATTACTGACGTGACGCCAATACCACACAATGGTTGTCGTCCACCGAAGAAACGTCGCGTTTAACAATAGGTTAGGAGAAATAACATGGCAAGATATTTGGGCCCTAAGCTCAAGCTGAGTCGTCGTGAAGGTACTGACCTGTTCCTTAAGAGCGGCGTAAGAGCTATCGACTCTAAGTGTAAACTTGAGACTGCACCTGGTCAGCACGGCGCTCGTAAAGGTCGCTTATCTGATTACGGTTTACAATTACGTGAAAAGCAAAAAGTACGTCGTATCTACGGTGTATTAGAAAAGCAATTCCGTAATTACTACAAAGAAGCTGCTCGCCTTAAAGGTAATACAGGTGAAAACTTGTTACAGCTTTTAGAGCAACGTTTAGACAATGTTGTATATCGCATGGGTTTTGCTAGCACACGCGCTGAAGCACGTCAGTTAGTAAGCCACAAAGCGATTTTAGTTAATGGTCGTGTTGTGAACATTCCTTCATACGTAATTGCTCCAGAAGATACTGTAGTAATCCGTGAGAAGTCTAAAACACAAGCACGTATCATCGCTGCTCTAGAGTTGGCTGAGCAACGTGAAAAGCCGACTTGGGTTGAAGTTGACGGTAAGAAATTGGAAGGTAGCTTTAAGCGCCTACCTGAGCGTTCAGATCTGTCTGCGGACATTAATGAACAACTAATCGTCGAACTTTACTCTAAGTAAAGTTAAGAGTTAAGAGAGGATAAAATGCAGGGTTCTGTTACAGAATTTCTAAAACCAAGGTTAGTCGATATCGACGCTATCAACCCAACGCGTTCTAAAGTAGTTTTAGAACCACTAGAGCGTGGCTTTGGCCATACTCTGGGTAATGCCTTACGCCGTATACTGTTATCATCTATGCCTGGATGTGCAGTAACTGAAGTTGAAATCGACGGTGTATTGCATGAGTACAGCGCGAAAGAAGGCGTACAAGAAGACATCATTGAAATACTACTAAACCTAAAAGGTCTAGCAGTAACGTTAGAAGGCAAAGATGAAGTTTTTCTGACCCTGACTAAATCTGGTGTAGGCCCTGTGACTGCGGCTGATATTCAGCACGATGGCGATGTAACAATTGCTAATCCAGATCACGTTATTTGTCATTTAACGACAGATAGCAGCGAGATCAGCATGCGTATTCGTGTTGAGCGTGGTCGTGGTTATGTGCCGGCATCTAGTCGTTTATCCTCTGATGACGATGAGCGTCCAATTGGTCGATTGCTGCTTGATGCATCATTCAGCCCAGTTGAACGTATTGCGTACTCGGTTGAATCAGCCCGTGTTGAGCAACGTACAGACTTAGACAAGTTAATCATTGATATGGAAACAAACGGCACTTTAGATCCTGAAGAAGCGATCCGCCGTGCGTCTACTATCTTAGCTGAGCAATTAGATGCATTCGTAGATTTACGTGATGTAACTGAGCCAGAAGAGAAAGAAGAGAAGCCAGAATTCGATCCTATTCTACTTCGTCCAGTTGATGATCTTGAACTAACAGTACGTTCAGCAAACTGTTTGAAAGCCGAGCAAATTCAATATATCGGTGATTTAGTTCAGCGCACTGAAGTTGAGCTTCTTAAAACGCCTAACCTAGGCAAGAAGTCTCTAACTGAAATAAAAGACGTGCTAGCTTCACGTGGTCTTTCTCTAGGCATGCGCCTAGAAAATTGGCCGCCTGCAAGCCTAGCTGAATAATCTAAATCACTATATTAGTTTAGTTAGAAGGATAGGGTCATGCGCCATCGTAAGAGTGGTCGTCAATTAAACCGTAACAGTAGCCATCGTAAAGCGATGTTCAGCAATATGGCAGGTTCTTTGGTGAAACATGAAATCATCAAAACTACTTTGCCTAAAGCGAAAGAGTTACGCCGTGTAATTGAACCTTTAATCACACTGGCTAAGACTGACAGTGTAGCAAATCGCCGTTTAGCGTTTGCTCGCACGCGTGATAATGAAGTAGTTGGTAAATTGTTCAGCGAAATCGGTCCTCGTAATACAGACCGTCCAGGTGGTTACACTCGTATTCTTAAGTGTGGCTTCCGTGCTGGTGATAATGCACCAATGGCTTATATTGAACTAGTAGGTCGCCCAGCGACTAACGAAGAAGTTCAAGAAGACGCGCAGTCTGCAGAGTAAGTCTTTAAAGAGACACCAAAAAGCCGAGCTTAATGCTCGGCTTTTTAATGCCTAAAATTTGACATCCCTCCAAATAGTTACTTGATAATTACCTATTACCTATTACCTATTACCTATTACCTATTACCTATTACCTATTACCTATTACCTATTACCTATTACCTATTACCTATTACCTATTACCTATTACCTATTACCTTCATTCTGTTAAACCGACTTAGTTAAACCAATGTAGTTATAAAGCCTGCATTCTCAAAAAGCTTAATTAAGCGGTAACCCTCTAAGTAGAGCTTATAAGGTTTGTAAAACATACCCCAGACTGTAGATGTACAGTGTAATTTGGATAGTGGTAAAGCAAATTAGCCAATCAAACAGAGATATTTAATTTTAACTCGCTAATTTAGTGGGCTTAAGGCTACTTTTAGTAGGGTTTTTGAGCATTTAGCTCAAATACTCAGCGAACAGTCATTTATTTCAAGTTTTCTTCAAAAAAGGGTTGATCTGTTTTCGGATCCCCCTATAATGCGACCCCACTGAGACGGCAGAGCGCAACGCATAACGAGGCACGAGCTACTCAGTGAGTCGAGTAAAACTTAGTTTTAAAAACTTTCAAGTTTAACAAAATTAAGTGTTGACAAAAAAATAGGAAAGCGTAAGATGCGCAGCCCTAGCGAGATAAAGTTTAACGCTTTAATCGCAACGTTCTTTAACAATATAAAGCAATCATCTGTGTGGGCACTCGTACAGATTGAGTTCTAACAGCCAAGCTACTTAGGTAGTGAGGCAAACAAATTTAGAGTCTCAATTGAAACTGAGTGACCAACAGCAATAACTTACTTAGGTTTTACTTAAGAAAAGAATTGCAGCACAGTCAATTCAATATCGAAAGATATTAAATAAATTCAGAATTCATTGAGCTGTCGAAAGACATAAAACTTTTTAATTGAAGAGTTTGATCATGGCTCAGATTGAACGCTGGCGGCAGGCCTAACACATGCAAGTCGAGCGGTAACAGAGAGTAGCTTGCTACTTTGCTGACGAGCGGCGGACGGGTGAGTAATGCTTGGGAACATGCCTTGAGGTGGGGGACAACAGTTGGAAACGACTGCTAATACCGCATAATGTCTACGGACCAAAGGGGGCTTCGGCTCTCGCCTTTAGATTGGCCCAAGTGGGATTAGCTAGTTGGTGAGGTAATGGCTCACCAAGGCGACGATCCCTAGCTGGTTTGAGAGGATGATCAGCCACACTGGGACTGAGACACGGCCCAGACTCCTACGGGAGGCAGCAGTGGGGAATATTGCACAATGGGCGCAAGCCTGATGCAGCCATGCCGCGTGTGTGAAGAAGGCCTTCGGGTTGTAAAGCACTTTCAGTCAGGAGGAAAGCGTGGTGGTTAATACCCATCATGTGTGACGTTACTGACAGAAGAAGCACCGGCTAACTCCGTGCCAGCAGCCGCGGTAATACGGAGGGTGCGAGCGTTAATCGGAATTACTGGGCGTAAAGCGTACGCAGGCGGTTTGTTAAGCGAGATGTGAAAGCCCCGGGCTCAACCTGGGAACTGCATTTCGAACTGGCAAACTAGAGTGTGATAGAGGGTGGTAGAATTTCAGGTGTAGCGGTGAAATGCGTAGAGATCTGAAGGAATACCGATGGCGAAGGCAGCCACCTGGGTCAACACTGACGCTCATGTACGAAAGCGTGGGGAGCAAACAGGATTAGATACCCTGGTAGTCCACGCCGTAAACGATGTCTACTAGAAGCTCGGAACCTCGGTTCTGTTTTTCAAAGCTAACGCATTAAGTAGACCGCCTGGGGAGTACGGCCGCAAGGTTAAAACTCAAATGAATTGACGGGGGCCCGCACAAGCGGTGGAGCATGTGGTTTAATTCGATGCAACGCGAAGAACCTTACCTACACTTGACATACAGAGAACTTACCAGAGATGGTTTGGTGCCTTCGGGAACTCTGATACAGGTGCTGCATGGCTGTCGTCAGCTCGTGTTGTGAGATGTTGGGTTAAGTCCCGCAACGAGCGCAACCCCTATCCTTAGTTGCTAGCAGGTAATGCTGAGAACTCTAAGGAGACTGCCGGTGATAAACCGGAGGAAGGTGGGGACGACGTCAAGTCATCATGGCCCTTACGTGTAGGGCTACACACGTGCTACAATGGCGCATACAGAGTGCTGCGAACTCGCGAGAGTAAGCGAATCACTTAAAGTGCGTCGTAGTCCGGATTGGAGTCTGCAACTCGACTCCATGAAGTCGGAATCGCTAGTAATCGCGTATCAGAATGACGCGGTGAATACGTTCCCGGGCCTTGTACACACCGCCCGTCACACCATGGGAGTGGGTTGCTCCAGAAGTAGATAGTCTAACCCTCGGGAGGACGTTTACCACGGAGTGATTCATGACTGGGGTGAAGTCGTAACAAGGTAGCCCTAGGGGAACCTGGGGCTGGATCACCTCCTTATACGATTTAGAACTTATTTGTTCGTAGTGTCCACACAGATGATTGTTAGTTAGTTTTACCCTTTGGGTTTAACTGATTAATATGTTCTTTAAAAATTTGGAAAAGCTGATAATAAAATTCTGATAAATATTCGTATTTATCAAGAGTTTTCAAAAGTAAAAAAGAATGATAGCAGTATCATTCAGTGCCAATTTAATCATTCGTGATTAATTGGTGTCTACTTTAGTATTCAATATTAACTTCTGGCGAAGTTAAACTGTCACTAACAAAGACCCGTTTGGGTTGTATGGTTAAGTGACTAAGCGTACACGGTGGATGCCTTGGCAGTTGGAGGCGATGAAGGACGTATTAACTTGCGATAAGCCTAGTCAAGCTAGTAAAAAGCGCTTGAGACTAGGATTTCCGAATGGGGAAACCCACCTGCTTGCAGGTATCGTTAACTGAATACATAGGTTAACGAGGCGAACGCGGAGAACTGAAACATCTAAGTACCCGTAGGAAAAGAAATCAACCGAGATTCCGATAGTAGCGGCGAGCGAAATCGGAACAGCCCTTAAGCTTATTATGTGTTAATGGAAGGCTCTGGAAAGTGCCACGATACAGGGTGATAGTCCCGTACATGAAAAGACATTTTAAGTGAAATCGAGTAGGTCGGAGCACGTGAAACTTTGACTGAATATAGGTGGACCATCATCTAAGGCTAAATACTCCCAACTGACCGATAGTGAACCAGTACCGTGAGGGAAAGGCGAAAAGAACCCCTGTGAGGGGAGTGAAATAGAACCTGAAACCGTGTACGTACAAGCAGTAGGAGCCTACTTGTTAGGTGACTGCGTACCTTTTGTATAATGGGTCAGCGACTTATATTTTGTAGCGAGGTTAACCGTTTAGGGTAGCCGTAGGGAAACCGAGTCTTAACTGGGCGAATAGTTGCAAGGTATAGACCCGAAACCCGGTGATCTAGCCATGGGCAGGTTGAAGGTTGAGTAACATCAACTGGAGGACCGAACCCACTAACGTTGAAAAGTTAGGGGATGACCTGTGGCTAGGAGTGAAAGGCTAATCAAACCGGGAGATAGCTGGTTCTCCCCGAAATCTATTTAGGTAGAGCCTCGGACGAATACTTACGGGGGTAGAGCACTGTTAAGGCTAGGGGGTCATCCCGACTTACCAACCCTTTGCAAACTCCGAATACCGTAAAGTAATATCCGGGAGACACACGGCGGGTGCTAACGTCCGTCGTGAAGAGGGAAACAACCCAGACCGCCAGCTAAGGTCCCAAAGTCATAGTTAAGTGGGAAACGATGTGGAAAGGCCCAGACAGCCAGGAGGTTGGCTTAGAAGCAGCCATCCTTTAAAGAAAGCGTAATAGCTCACTGGTCGAGTCGGTCTGCGCGGAAGATGTAACGGGGCTAAACTATGCACCGAAGCTGCGGATTCATCTTAGGATGAGTGGTAGGGGAGCGTTCTGTAAGCGGTTGAAGGTGTACCGGGAGGTATGCTGGACGTATCAGAAGTGCGAATGCTGACATGAGTAACGATAATGCGGGTGAAAAACCCGCACGCCGGAAGACCAAGGGTTCCTATCCCATGTTAATCAGGGTAGGGTAAGTCGACCCCTAAGGCGAGGCCGAAAGGCGTAGTCGATGGGAAACGGATTAATATTTCCGTACTTGGTATAATTGCGATGGGGGGACGGAGAAGGCTAAGCAAGCATGGCGATGGTTGTCCATGTGAAAGTGAGTAGGCTAGTGACTTAGGTAAATCCGGGTTGCTGTTAGGCTGAGACACGAGACGAGCACCCAAGGGTGTGAAGTTGCTGATGCCATACTTCCAGGAAAAGCCTCTAAGCTTCAGATTATACCGAATCGTACCCCAAACCGACACAGGTGGTCAGGTAGAGAATACTAAGGCGCTTGAGAGAACTCGGGTGAAGGAACTAGGCAAAATCGTACCGTAACTTCGGGAGAAGGTACGCTCCTATCTGTGATGAGACTTGCTCTCTAAGCGGACGGGAGCCGCAGTGACCAGGTGGCTGGGACTGTTTATTAAAAACACAGCACTGTGCAAAATCGCAAGATGACGTATACGGTGTGACACCTGCCCGGTGCCGGAAGGTTAATTGATGGGGTTAGTTTTCGGACGAAGCTCTTGATCGAAGCCCCGGTAAACGGCGGCCGTAACTATAACGGTCCTAAGGTAGCGAAATTCCTTGTCGGGTAAGTTCCGACCTGCACGAATGGTGTAACCATGGCCACGCTGTCTCCACCCGAGACTCAGTGAAATTGAAATCGCAGTGAAGATGCTGTGTACCCGCGGCTAGACGGAAAGACCCCGTGAACCTTTACTACAGCTTGGCACTGAACATTGAACCTACATGTGTAGGATAGGTGGGAGACTTTGAAGCAGCGACGCTAGTTGTTGTGGAGTCGTCCTTGAAATACCACCCTTGTAGTTTTGATGTTCTAACGTTGGCCCCTGAATCGGGGTTACGGACAGTGCCTGGTGGGTAGTTTGACTGGGGCGGTCTCCTCCCAAAGAGTAACGGAGGAGCACGAAGGTTGGCTAAGTACGGTCGGACATCGTACGGTTAGTGTAATGGTAGAAGCCAGCTTAACTGCGAGACAGACACGTCGAGCAGGTACGAAAGTAGGTCATAGTGATCCGGTGGTTCTGAATGGAAGGGCCATCGCTCAACGGATAAAAGGTACTCCGGGGATAACAGGCTGATACCGCCCAAGAGTTCATATCGACGGCGGTGTTTGGCACCTCGATGTCGGCTCATCACATCCTGGGGCTGAAGTCGGTCCCAAGGGTATGGCTGTTCGCCATTTAAAGTGGTACGCGAGCTGGGTTTAGAACGTCGTGAGACAGTTCGGTCCCTATCTGCCGTGGGCGTTTGAGAATTGAGAGGGGTTGCTCCTAGTACGAGAGGACCGGAGTGAACGAACCGCTGGTGTTCGGGTTGTCATGCCAATGGCATTGCCCGGTAGCTACGTTCGGAACTGATAAGCGCTGAAAGCATCTAAGCGCGAAGCAGGCCTCGAGATGATTTCTCACTAGACTTTTAAAGTCTCTGAAGGGCCGTTGAAGACTACAACGTTGATAGGCAAGATGTGGAAGTGGTGTGAGCCATTAAGCTAACTTGTACTAATTACCCGTGAGGCTTAACCATACAACGCCAAACGCGTTTTGTGACAGAAACAAGCGACAGAAGTTAATAGCTAAAGTAGATAGATACTTAGACTTAAAAAATATTATCAGAATTTTCCAAATTTAGTTGGTACGTGAAAACGGACTGACACCTAATTTGCTTGGTAACCATAGCGTTTTGGACCCACCTGACCCCATGCCGAACTCAGTAGTGAAACGAAACAGCGCCGATGATAGTGTAGCATTTGCTATGTGAAAGTAGGACATTGCCAGGCTCCAAATAAGAGAAACCCGTTACAGCGATGTAACGGGTTTTTTGCTGTCTGGGATTTAATAAATAGCCAGACCCATGGCTAACTCATCAGAGAAGTAAAACAGCTCGAAGGCGAGCCCCACGGAAGGCCGCCCCGACACAATGATAGTGTAGCATTTGCTATGTGACTCTCTACCGCTGTGGGCACTACGACATCGCCAGGCTCCAAATACAAGAAAGTCCGACTCGAAAGAGTCGGGCTTTTTTACGTCTGCAGAAAAGTGAAGTGCGGACAATTAATGTACACTCATCTACTTCTAGAATGTAGGTCGGGCGAGCGTAGCGACTCCCCGCAATGATAATGTAGCATCTGCTATGTGACTCTCTACCGCTGTGGGCACCACGATATCGCCAAGCTCCAAATACAAGAAAGCCCGACTAGTAATAGCCGGGCTTTTTTACGTCTGCAGAAAAGTGAAAAATACATTCCAGATATTATTCGCACAGTCTCCACCACCTCCGTAGCGTGGGTTGAGTATCACGAAACCCGCGGATAAGGCTCACCACACATCTTTGTATGGTAAATATAGTGTTTTTATATATGCGTACCTTAGTCCGCACGACATTTGACAGCGTAGCACACCGACTCCTAATAGCAGATCGCTGCTTAAGAAATGAAGCATTTTTTCTACGTCTCTAGAAAAGTGAAATACCTGCCTTTATATAGTTCCGCCACTCCTTTGTAGCGTGGATTGAGGATCTCGAAACTCGCGATTAAAGCACGCAATATAACTTAAAGTAATGAATTAATTTTAAACAGTTCATAGGGCTTAGCTTATTATCAAGCGTAGCACCTTAAGTTTGGTATAAAGCGGTTTGACTATCTATATAGCTTTTGCTTTGATTTACGCTGGGTAAGCAGCTAGTAACTTAGGACTTAGCTAGCTATACAAGCAGGTTTAGATTGTGAAAAGCTCGTTTGATATATTAAATAAGCTTTGTAATTAGCTTATAGTGTACTTAAATCGTTTCGTTTTAATGAGCCACCTAAAAAGGCCCAGTGCAAATAACAAAGCGGTGGCTATACCTGATAAAACCCACTGAATTCGTAATGGCTGATCGCCAATGCTGCCATTGTGAAGCGGATGCAACCAGTTTTTAAATTTACTGGCAACGCTCATCTTATCTATATTAAAAACACTTATGAGCTCTCCTGTGCTTGCATTTACTTGCACATAACTGTGGAAAGCGATAAGAGGGATCGTTTTTGGTTTTGAACCTAAACCGATATACCGCATTGTGATTTGACGGGGTTTCTACCCATGCTAGCCGTGTATTTGGCATGGCTTTTTGTGCTGTACTAAGAGCTGCTAATAAAGAAATACTGCGCTGGGGCTTTATTATTGCGCTGTTAGGTTTATCTATATTTCCAAGCAGGGCTGTTATTAAAGGATCGGTTTGCTTGGGTATTGCTAGCATTATGCCGGTTGCTGTTAATAAGATTAAAGGCAAAGCAAAAATTAAACCAAGCAACTTGTGCCAGTCATATAACACGCCCAGTAAAGAGCTGCGCGCTTTAAACTTTATAGCCTTAGTCCATAGCCCTTTTTTAGGCCACCAAGCGCATAGGCCTGATATGATATGAGGAGTATAAGGCTACCTATTCCTATATAACCTATAACGATTGTACCAGCGCTACCTGCAAGTAACGAGAAGTGTACGTTATAAATCCAGGTAACAAAGTAGTTACCCCATACATCCTCACGTAATATAAGCCTGCCATCAGGGCTCAGCCAAACCATAAGTGGTGCAAAAGTGTGATCCACTGTTTCGTTTGGGTTGTAATATCTTGCGGGAATATAATGTTTATTTTTAGTGCTTTCTAAACGCCACGAGCCTTGTTTATCTGGGTAGTGAGTTTTTAGTGTTTGATATGCGGTATCCCAATTTATAGGCCTCGCTGTTTCTGTACTTAAACTACTTATATTTTCATCTAGTTCGGGGTAATAAACGAGTATAGAACCTGTTAGAGCAATGAGTGCGAGTACACCCCCGATAGATAAGCCTAGGTATAAATGTACACGTCTTGCTATTTTTCGCCATGAACCATTAAAACGCATAAAAGGGTGACCATTAAAAATATGCAGTAAAGGGATGGCGCATTGTATCTTTGTTTACTAGAAATGAACTGCGACAAAATGTCGCAGCAATAAAATAATTAGCTTAGCAAACAAAAACGCCAGCTTTATAGGCTGGCGTTTAAATCAGGCTTGGTAATTAATTATGCTTTTGGGCCTGCATTTTTTATATCATCTGACACATCGTATTTAGCGAAGTTTTCAGTGAAGTCAGCGGCAAGTTTTGCTGCATATTCGTTATATTTTGCTTTATCTTCCCATGTATTAATTGGGTTAAGTAGCTTGCTATCCACACCAGGGACTTCCACTGGTACGTCTAGATTTAATACATCGATATGCTGAGTTTCTACATTGGCTAATTTACCAGATACGATTGCATCTATTAGAGCGCGGGTTGTTGGAATATCAAAACGTTCACCAGTACCGTATGGGCCGCCTGTCCACCCTGTATTAACAAGGTAAACCTTTGCGCCAAATTCGCGTACACGCTTCATAAGCAGCTCAGCGTAAACACCTGCAGGGCGAGGGAAGAAAGGGGCGCCAAAACACGTTGAGAATGTAGATTCTATATCGCTAGTTGAGCCAATCTCTGTAGAGCCTACTTTAGCCGTGTAACCACTTAAAAAGTGAAAAGCAGCGGCTTCTTCGCTAAGTACAGAAACCGGCGGTAAAACACCGCTCACATCACAGGTTAAAAATACAACAGCTTTCGGCTCGCCAGCACGGTTTTCAACTTTGCGCTTTTCTACGTGCTCTAGCGGGTAAGCAGCACGGCTATTTTGCGTTAAGCTTGTATCGTTAAAGTCAGGTGTGCGTGTTTCATCAAGTACAACGTTTTCTAAAATTGTACCAAAGCGAATAGCATTCCAAATTACTGGCTCATTTTTTTGTGAGAGGTCGATACATTTTGCGTAACAGCCACCTTCGATATTAAATACGCTTCCTGGTGCCCAACCGTGTTCGTCGTCACCAATTAAAAAGCGTGTTGGGTCGGCCGATAAAGTTGTTTTACCGGTACCCGATAAACCAAAGAATAGTGCTGTATCACCCGCTTCTCCTACGTTAGCAGAGCAGTGCATTGGTAATACACCTTTTGCTGGAAGAAGAAAGTTTTGAACGGAGAACATCGATTTTTTCATTTCACCGGCATAACGCATACCAGCAAGTAACACTTTGCGTTGAACAAAGTTAATAATAACAGTGCCGTCGCTGTTGGTGCCATCACGTTGTGGGTCACAAACAAACGAAGGCACATTCATTACCTGCCATTGGGGTAAATCAGATGCATTATAGTTTTTAGGCTCAATAAACATGTTTTTAGCAAAAATATGGTGCCACGCTGTTTCTGTAGTAACAACTACAGGTAGATAGTGCTCAGGGTCTGCGCCAACTTCTAGGTGAGAGGTGAAGTGGTCATTACTTTGCACATGTGCTTCTACGCGAGCCCATAAAGCGTCAAATTTGTCAGCATCGAATGGGCGGTTTACATTGCCCCATTGGATATCATCTTGCGTTGTTGCTTCTTTTACAATGAAGCGATCTTTAGGAGAGCGACCAGTGCGCTTGCCTGTAATTGCAACAAAGGCTCCATTTGCGGCTAGTGTCCCTTCGCCACGACGAATCGCATGCTCGACAAGTTCAGCTGCGGTTAAATCGACAAAACGTGTTGCGCTTGTAGTCATGTTTATACCTAACTATGTGTGAGAGTTTGAACGGGATAGCTCTGGGTTCTTAGTTCCCTTAAGCTGAAATTATAGTAACAGAAGGATTTGAGATATTCGAGCCTGTAAAGGCCCTAAAAACACATATATTTGCTAAAAAACATGAATAATTTCAATGATACCGGTGTCAGTAAATTAACAAAATTCATGACACCGGTATCATCATTTTATAATATAAAACCGCATATTTTGCGGCTTTATATTTGATTATGAGGTGGGGGGCTAATTAAAAATGTTTTTAATATCTTGCTCGTCAAAAACATATTCTTTTAGGCAATAATGGCAGCTAATGTTAACAGCGCCATTTTCAGCAACATCATCAAGTAATGCTTGTTGGCCTACATTAACTAAAGCAGTAATGGTTTTCTCTCTACTACAGCCACATTTAAATGTAATAGCTTGCGGGTCAAATACGCGCGGGTTATCTTCGTGATATAAGCGCGTTAATACGGTATTGGCATCAAGCTCTAATAGCTCTTCGCGTTTAATTGTATCGCTTAAGGCTTCTAAGTGAGTAAAGTCATTAATTGATTTTTGTTTATCAACAGGCAGTACTTGTAAAAACAACCCACAGGCTTTGGCTTTCCCTTCTGTTGTGTCGGTTGCAAACCAAAGGCGTGTTTTTAGCTGTTCTGATTGCTCAAAGTAGCTTTCAATACATTTACTTAATGTATCGTGCTCAAGAGGCACTATGCCTTGATAACGTTCGCCTTTGGTTGGAGTAATGGTAATCACCATATAACCTTTACCTACAAGCTCTTTTACCGTTGAGCCGCTAATCTCGCTTTGCATGCGCGCAATACCACGCATATTTTGTTTATCGTCGCCGTTAATAACAGCGTATTTAACAGGGCCATCGCCTTGTAGCTGAACGGCTATTTCACCCTCAAACTTTAAAGTAGCAGTTAATAAACACGTTGCAACGAGTAATTCACCTAATAATGCTTTAACTGGCTCAGGGTAATTGTGATTAGCTATCATCTCGTTGTAGGCGTGCTCAATTTGAACGAGTTCGCCACGAACATCGAGTTTGTCGAATAAATAACGGTGAAGTAAATCTTGTTGCATGAGCGGCTATACCTAACTTGATTTCATTTTTAAAAGTTCGCGTCGTTGCTTTTTATCGGGCTTTTTATCCGGATGTGGAGCAAAGAAGCTGTTATTTTTGCGTGCGATGGCGTTTTCTTCGCGTTTTGCAATACTTGCATCAGTTTCTTGATACAAGGACTGTGCAATGGGGGCGCTTTGGCGTTTTTCAAGCACTTTAAGTACCTTGATAAGCTTTTCATCAACGCCTTGGGCAAGTTTTATGGTTGCGCCAACCTCCACAATTTTACTCGCTTTAGTACGTTGCCCATTATAATGTACTTTGCCGCCTTGCACCATTTCGCGTGCAAGCGCACGGGTTTTATAAAAGCGCGCAGCCCATAACCATTTATCTAATCGAACTTTTGGCTCACTGTTGTGGTCTGAGTCGGCATTAGTATTATTTTTTTTACTCATTAGGCTTCTTCAATCGACTATTTATATATCGTAAAATTTATCATGAAATCATCGTAGGATGAAGGTATTACGGCGCATGCTGGTTTTTTAGTCAACATTACATTGTTATATTAATCTGTTTACAAAGTTTAATATTAGTGTGCTTGTTGAATGAAAAATGAAAGGGTACTATGGGTACGCGCTTATGCAGTAAATTAAAATAAGAACATTATTATGGAACAGCAAATTCAACAGCTTAAACAATTTTTAACACGGCTACCCCATGCTAAATTAAGCGCAGTAGTTACGCTGTTAGTCGTTGTTTATCTTGCTTATTTACTCTCAAAATTAGTTTGGCTGGTATGGCCACAACCGGTCTCTACACCGCTTACTCCATCTCACTATTCAGCCGCATCGAAGGCTTCTTCTAGTACTACCTCAGTACAAAATATTATAGAGCAATTTTTATTTGGTAAAAAAACTGTAACAAATAAAACCAATACTGCGCAGCAAAACGAAGTAATTAATAATGCACCAGAAACACGCTTAAGTATTAATCTAACCGGTATTGTTGCTGTAAGTAACGACGATAAGGCAGGTATTGCTATTATTGAGTCACAGGGGCGGCAAGTTAGTTACTTAGTTGAAGAGGTTGTACAAGGCACCCGTGCAGAGGTTGCGCAAATACTTCCCGATCGCGTTATTTTAAGTGTAAACGGCCGATTTGAAACGCTAATGCTAGATGGTCTCGACTTTAGTAAAAAAGTATCTATGCCTGTGCTTGCCGCTCGCGAAGCACAAGACATGGGGCCGCAAAAAATAGAACAAAGCGAGTTGCAAATTAACGCAACCGCTGACCCAGATGTAAAAGAAGCAATAATAGAAACACGAGAAGAGCTACTAAGTGAGCCTGGTAAGTTATTTGATTATATTCGTGTTTCACAAGCAATGAGCGATGGCGAGTTAATCGGCTATCGTTTAAGCCCAGGTAAAGAGCCTGCTCTGTTTAAACAAATGGGCCTACAGAATAATGATTTAGCCGTGGCTATCAACGGCTACCAATTAACAGATTTACAACAGGCAATGGCAGCTATTAATGAGCTGCGTAATACCAGCGATGCCACAATTACGATAGAACGTGACGGTGAGCAAATCGATGTGCAATTTAGCCTGCAATAACTTAGCTTTGGAGTTTTAACATAATGGTTCAGGTGCTACACCTCAAAAAAATTAAAAAAGGGTTAGCTAAGTACGCAGCGCTTTTTTTAGCAGCCAGTATTTCGTTGTCGGTTTCAGCTGTTGAATATGCTGCAAACTTTAAAGGCACAGATATCAACGAGTTTATAAACATTGTTGGTAAAAACCTTAATAAAACAGTGATCATTGACCCAAATGTGCGCGGTAAAGTAAACGTACGCAGTTATGAGTTAATGGATGAAGCGCTGTACTACCAATTTTTCTTAAATGTACTCGAAGTGTATGGCTACTCAGCAGTAGAAATGGACAACGGTATTATCAAGATTGAAAAAAGCTCTGACGCTAAAAAATCAAATGTACCGCTAATTACAGAAAACAGTGCTGCATCGGGCGATATGATGATCACTCGTGTGGTACGCGTTAAAAATGTAAGTGTTCAAGAGCTTGGTCCATTAGTACGTCAATTTAGCGACCAAAAAGACGGTGGCCATGTAGCAAACTTTAATGCTGCCAATGTCATGATGCTTACTGGTCATGCAGCGTCGGTTAATCGCTTAGTAGAAATTATTCGCTCGGTGGATCAAGCCGGTGATAAGCGTGTAGATATTGTTAAGCTTAAATATGCAACAGCAGATGATGTAGTGTCGGTTGTTGAAAATATTTACAAAGACAGCGGTAAAGGCAGCGTTCCTGAATTTTTGATCCCTAAGGTGGTTGCCGATGGCCGTACTAACAGCGTAATAGTAAGCGGTGAAGGGCAAGCCCGTACCCGTGCTATAGAACTAATTAAGCGCCTAGATGGCGAACTTGAAAGCCAAGGTAATACCAAAGTATTTTACTTAAATTACGCCAAAGCAGAGGATTTAGTAAAAGTACTGCAGGGCGTAAGTAAAACGCTTGCAGAAGATGGCCAAGGCACAAGTAAAACTCGCACAAACAATAAAAACGATGCCAGTATTGAAGCCCACCCTGACTCAAACTCATTAGTTATTACAGCGCAGCCCGATACCATGCGCTCATTAGAGACCGTGATTGATAGACTCGATATTCGCCGTGCGCAAGTACTTGTAGAAGCGATTATTGTTGAAGTAATGGAATCGGACGGCGTTAACTTAGGTACGCAATGGATTTCAGAAGATGGCGGTATGTTGCAGTTTAATAATGGCTCAACTGTGCCTGTAGGCTCATTAGCGGTTGCAGGTATTCAAGCGCAAGACACCACAACCACACAAACAATAATAGGCACAGAATCAGGTAACGTAACCAGCTACGATGAAACAACTGAGGGTGATTATTCGGCACTTGCCTCGCTACTAAGTGGTGTTAATGGCTTAGCGTTTGGTTTAGTTAAAAACGACTGGGGTGCAATTATTCAGGCCGTTTCAACTGACACTAACTCAAACATACTGGCTACACCTTCCATTACCACCATGGATAACGAAGAAGCGTCGATGATAGTGGGTCAAGAAGTGCCCATTATTACTGGTTCGCAAACAGGCAGTAATAACGATAATCCATTTCAAACCATTGAACGCCAAGAAGTGGGTGTAAAACTAAAAGTAACCCCACAAATTAACGATGGCTCAGCAGTACAATTATTAATTGAACAAGAAGTATCGAGTGTAAGTGGTGCAACCGCTGTTGATATTTCTGTTAATAAGCGCGCCATTACCACAACCGTTATGGCTGATGATGGCGGTATGGTTGTGTTAGGCGGCCTAATTGATGAAGACGTACAAGAAAGTGTATCTAAGGTACCAATTTTAGGTGATATTCCAATTTTAGGTCACTTATTTAAGTCAACTAATACGACCAAACGTAAGCGTAATCTTATTGTATTTATTCGCCCAACTATTATTCGCGATGGCGTTAATATGAATAAGTTAAGCTTTAATAAGTATAACTTTATCCGTGGCGAGCAAATGAAAGAGAAAGAAGATGGTATAGAGCTTATGCCAAATTCAGATGTTCCTTTACTTCCATCTTGGGATGATGAGCTTATTCTGCCACCAACTTATGAAGAGCACTTAAAAGCATTGAGCTCTAAAGAACGTGCAGAGCGTGAAGATGACTAGCGCAATAGAACAAATAAACGAAGACGTGGTTCATCGTAGTGATGAAACACGCTCTGAGGAGTTACTTACAAGTAACGATTTAGTTGAGTTGCCTCCAAAGCGTTTACCTTTTTCGTATGCGCGCAGAGCGGGTGTACTGCTTAGTAAAAATAATGAACAGCAAGTTGTGTATTACCGCGGCGAGCTAGATGTTGAAGTATTGCTAGAAGTGCGTCGCATTGCAGGTAAAGGCTTTACCCTCGAGCAATTAGCTGACGATAAATTTGAGTCACTATTAGAGGCTGCGTACCAGCGCGACAGCTCTGAAACACAACAAATGATGGAAGATATTGGTAATGAGGTCGATTTATTCTCCCTTGCCGATGAGCTCCCACAAACCGAAGATTTATTAGCCGGCGATGATGATGCGCCTATCATCAAACTAATCAACGCCATGTTAAGCGAAGCAATTAAGGAAGGTGCATCCGATATACATATCGAAACCTTTGAGCAAGAGCTCGTGATTCGCTTTAGGGTTGATGGCGTACTAAAAGAAGTGCTTAAACCTAATCGTAAGCTTGCTTCGTTATTAGTATCGCGTATTAAGGTAATGGCGAAACTAGATATAGCAGAAAAACGTATTCCGCAAGATGGTCGTATCAGCCTGCGTATTGCAGGGCGTGCAGTAGATGTGCGTGTATCTACCATGCCATCTAGCTTTGGTGAGCGTGTAGTACTGCGTTTACTTGATAAAAACAATGCCCGCTTAAACCTTGAAGATTTAGGTATGACGCCGCAAAACCGAGAGTTGTTTGCTGATTTAATTAGTAAACCACACGGTATTATTTTGGTTACTGGCCCAACGGGTTCTGGTAAAAGTACCACCTTGTACGCCGGTATGAGCCAAATAAATTCTCGCGATCGTAATATTTTAACGGTAGAAGACCCAATAGAGTACGAAATTCCGGGGATTGGCCAAACGCAAGTAAATACCAAAGTAGATATGACCTTTGCCCGCGGGCTTCGTGCAATATTACGTCAAGATCCTGATGTAGTAATGGTCGGTGAAATACGTGACCTTGAAACCGCGCAAATTGGCGTGCAAGCATCGCTTACAGGTCACTTAGTTATGTCTACGCTACACACCAATACCGCCTCGGGCGCAATTACCCGTATGGAAGACATGGGTGTAGAACCATTCTTGCTGTCATCGTCATTGTTAGGCGTGCTGTCGCAGCGCTTAGTACGTACTTTATGTAATAGCTGTAAAGAAGGTCACACTGCTGATGAACGTGAGTGTGAGCTGCTAGGTGTACCGTTTGATAGCGCACCTACAATTTACCGCGCAGTAGGCTGTGAAGAGTGTAACTTTAATGGTTACCGCGGCCGTACTGGTATTCATGAATTACTGGTGGTTGATGAAGAAATACGCGAAATGATCCACAGCGGTAAAGGCGAGCAAAGTGTTGAAAAATACATTCGCCAAAAAAGCCCAAGCATACGCCAAGATGGCTGTAGCCGCGTACTGGCAGGCAAAACAACCCTTGAAGAAATTCTACGCGTTACCCGTGAGGAAGCCTAACCATGGCGGCGTTTGAATACCGTGCCCTTGATGGTCGAGGGAAAGAGCAAAAAGGCATTTTAGAAGCCGATACAGCTAAGCAAATTCGCCAAGCGCTGCGCGAAAAAAAACTTACGCCGCTTGAAGTTGTCCCTGCAGCAGAAGGGGAAAAACAAGTTAGTGGCGCAAAGACGCCGTTATTAAGTCGTTTTTTTAAACCCAGCGTATCAACCTCCGATTTAGCCCTTATTACACGCCAGCTTGCGACGCTCATTCAATCGGCATTGCCAGTTGAAGGGGCTGTCATGGCGGTGGCAGAGCAATGTGAAAAGCCTCGCTTAAAACGTATGCTGATGTCGGTACGTTCAAAGGTAGTAGAGGGTTATACACTGGCCGATGGCATGAGTGAATTTCCACATGTATTTGACGATTTATACCGAGCAATGGTAGCCGCAGGTGAAAAATCAGGGCACCTTGACCAAGTATTAAATCGCCTTGCCGATTACACCGAACAGCGCCAACACATGCGCAGCCAAATTACTCAAGCCATGGTTTACCCCACCATTTTGGTTATTTTTGCTATTGGTATTGTTTCGGTTTTACTCGGTACCGTTGTGCCTAAAATTTTAAAAACCTTCGAAAAAACTAAGCAAGTACTGCCTTGGACGACCGAATGGGTTATGGCAGGCAGCCACTTTGTACAAAATTATTGGTTTATAAGTTTGTTAGTCATTACTGCGCTGGCAGTAGGCATTAAACATGCACTTAAACAACCTAAAATTCGCTTTTGGTGGGACGACCGCGTACTGCACATGCCTGGTTTTGGTAAAGTAGCGCGGGGTATTAATACCGCGCGTTTTGCACGTACGCTCAGTATTTTATCGTCAAGCTCAGTGCCACTACTTGAAGGTATGCGCATATCGGGTGGTGTATTAGCGAATAAAAAAATGAAAAAATCGGTGGCAGATGCTGCCGATAGAGTCAGTGAAGGTGCAAGCCTAAGAGCGGCTTTACAGCAAACTAAGTTGTTTCCGCCGATGATGCTGCACATGATTGCCAGCGGTGAAAAATCAGGTGAGCTAGAACAAATGTTAGAGCGCGCGGCTAATAACCAAGACCGTGAGTTTGAAAGCATGGTAAACGTATCATTAAAATTATTAGAGCCAGCAATGATTGCCTCAATGGCGGTGATTGTTTTGTTTATAGTAATGGCTATTTTACAGCCAATAATGGCAATGAATAAAGCGGTAGGACTTTAAGCTTTAAGGGGTTAGCTAAGTTAGTATTTACTTAGATGACACCAAATTAAATTATGTTTTTGGAAAATGAGGTATTTACGTGAATAAACAATCAGGTTTTTCTTTACTCGAAGTAATGGTGGTATTGGTTATTATCGGGATGATTATGTCAATTGTGGCGCCTAATATTATGGGCCAACAAGAAGAAGCTGCTATCGATAAAGCACATCTAGATATTCAACAGCTTGAAGATGCAATGAGCTTATACAAGCTTAAAAATAAAAGCTACCCAAGCACAGAGCAAGGCCTAGAAGCATTGGTCAATAAAACCAGCATTGAGCCAATTCCTAAGCGTTTCCCTGATGGTGGTTTTGTAAATGAATTACCAGAAGATCCATGGGGCAACCCGTACCAGCTAATTAGCCCAGGTGAAATTGGCAAGTTTGATATTTTTTCAATGGGACCTGATGGCGAAGCCGGTACCGATGATGATATTGGCAACTGGAACGAAGACGAGCAATAAATGCGACTTAACCAAGCAGTATGGTTAAATACGATTGCACGAGGCTTACTATGCAAGTAAGCCTTAATCGTATGCGCGCCCACCACCGTGGGTTTAGCTTAATAGAAATTTTAGTGGTACTTACTATTATCGCATTTGCGACCAAAATGGTGGTATACAGCTTAGAAGGCGGTGCCGAAGATGAGCTTGATACACAAGCGCTTAGGCTGCATACCACCATTAACATGGCCTCTGAATTTGCTATTTTAAATCAAATAGAACTTGGCTTAATGGTTGAGGAAAACACCCTTGAGTTTTTAGTATTTGATGGCGAAAAATGGATTACCTTTGACCGCGAAGACCTTTACAAGCCCATTGAGCTGGATGAACGGTTAAAACTGACGCTCAATTTAGAAGATTTAGCCTGGTCACAAGAGAACTTACTTGAGCAAGCAAATTGGCGTGAACTAATGAGCGGCGGCGATGACGATAGCTTATTAGAGCTTGAAAAACTAAAAATACCGCAAGTCCTTATTTTATCATCTGGCGAGGTCAGCGCCTTTCAGCTTATTGTTGAATTAAAAGAGCAAAGCGAGCCTGTGTATTACATTGAAGGGGAATTTACAGCCCCTGTTAATTTGCGAAAAGAGCCATAATAATGAGGCTAAATAAAGGCTTTACCTTACTCGAAGTGCTGGTGGCGTTAAGTATTTGTGCTATGGCTGGGATTGCCGCTATGCAAGCAACCGGCGAGCATATAAATCATTTAACAACACTTGAAGAGCAAACGTATGCATCGTGGGTGGCAGAAAATGTGCTTGTGGTGCAGCGTAGTAAAGGTAAAGACTGGCAGGCTAAAAATGGCGCGCGCGGCAGCGAAGTAATGGCGGGCGTTGAGTGGTTTTGGAAGCAAGAAATAGCAAAAACTGCAGACAAAAGCTTTGTAAAAGTGACCATAAATGTTTTTAGCGACGAAAAATACGAGCAATCGGTGTACGAGCTTTCAACTTATTTAAATAAAGGCAGCTAATAAGTGAAGCAGCGCGGATTTACATTAATCGAAGTATTAGTTGCTATGGCTATTTTAGCGGTGGTGATTATGGCTACTCACCAAATTTTAGACTCAACCACCAAAGCAAAAGAAGCGTCTGATGAAAAAATAGCGGAGCTTAATGGTCTACAAACCGCATTTAGGTTAATGGACCAAGACTTTAGCCAAATGACTCAGCGCACTGTACGTAACGAAGCCGGTGATGCGCAAGAGCAATACTTACTCGCAGGGCGTTATATATTAGAAAGCCAATACGATGGTATTGCGTTTGTACGCGATGGCTGGGTAAACCCAATTAACTTGCTGCCTCGCTCTGAGTTACAAGCCGTAGGGTACAGAGTGCTTGATGACAATTTAGAGCGTGTATACAGAGTGTATGTAGATCAGCTTGATAATATGGAGCCGCGGGTCCAAGTTGTTTTAAAAGGTATTGAAGAGCTTAAATTTGAATTTTTAGATGCCAACAACGAATGGCAAGAGCAATGGCAAATAAAAGCCTTACCTAAAGCGGTTGCGGTTACTTTACAACAAATTGAGGCAGAGCCTATTCGTCGTGTTTTTTTAGTACCCGGGCAGGGCAAAAACAGCGGGGAGAGTAATTAATGAATAAGCGCGAATCACGCGGTGCCGCATTAGTTATTGTGCTGTTTATTGTTGCACTGGCCGCGATATTAGCCGTAGAAATGAGTGCTAATTTAATGGTGCAGGTTCAAAAAAGTACTAACCTGCAAGGGCACCAACAAGCAAAGTGGTATGCCTACGGCGGTGAAGAGCTGGCAATAAAGGCACTAAAATTAAGTAAAGACGATGATCCTGACAAAACCTCGTTAGATCAGGTTTGGGCCACACAAGGCGACACCCAATACCCTGTAGATAACGGTACTCTAAGCGGTAAAATTACTGACTTACAGGCGTGTTTAAATTTAAATGCATTAGGGGAAGCGCCAGACCCAAACTCTACCAGCAAAACCAACCCTGCTCATAAAGCACTCTTTGCATTATTAGAAAACATTGAAGATTTACCTGCCGAGGAAAGCGAAGAAGCAATGGCAGACAGTGTATTTGACTGGCTTGATGAAAACAGCATTACCTATCGTTCAGGCGCTGAAGAAGACGAGTATTTATCGCGTGATTACCCTTATATGAGCGCAAATAGTTTATTTGCATCACCTTCTGAGCTGCGTTTGGTAAAAGGTTTTAATCCGCTAGTAATGGAAAAGGTATTACCTTTTGTGTGTGTTATTCCGGGGTCTCCCTTATTATCGATTAACGTCAATACGTTACTTCCCGAACAGGCACTTATTTTAAGTGCCATGATTGACGAATTATCGTTATCGGGCGCAGAGGCCGTTATAGCAGCTCGCCCTGAAACCGGATTTGATAGCGTTGATGAATTTTTTTCCGAGGTACAGCAGCAAGGCGGTACAAATTTAGATTCGGTTAAAGAGCTATTTAGTATTAACAGCGAATATTTTAAATTACAAACGCAGGCGACATTTGTCGATTTGCGTTTTTCGATGACCACATTACTTCATGCCAAAAATGGCGAAGTAACGATACTGGCGCGAAAATTTGGAGGCGTACAGTGACAGAAATACTGCTGATCCGCACGGGTCAAACAGAGCAAGATAAATTAAATTGGTTAATTTATTCACCACAAGAACAAGAAATAATTGCCAGTGGGGAATTAACCGATGCAAGCCGTTTAAGTGAGCTAAGTGAAAAAGCGCAAACACGCGAGGTAGTCGTATTACTGCCTAGCGATCAGGTGCAGCTGAAAACAGTGGCGTTGCCGACTAAATGGAATCGCAAGTTAGAGCAAGCGTTGCCATACATGCTTGAAGAAGATATTGCGTGCGATATAGACGAGCTATTTGTCGCAATTGGCGAGCCCACTATGATTAATGAGCAGCATGCAATTAAAGTTGCCTTAACAGACCGCGTGTGGTTTGAGGCTTGGCTTGCTTTATTTTCAGAGCATAACTTGGCGGTATACACCATTTTACCTGATGCCCTGCTACTGCCTACAGCCGACGATGATACATTAACCGCCATAGAGCTTAATAATCAGTGGTTATTTAAAAGAGGCGATTGGCATATTAGTGCTGTTGAAAATAGCTGGCTAAGGGATTACTTAAGTGCACTTGGCGAGCCGAGCGTAAAGCACTATAGCCCGGCTAATCAGTTTCCTGAAAGTATTAACCTAATTTCGCAAGCAAGCGATTACGATTTACCATTGGCCTTATTTGCTAAACAACTTGCCAGCGTTAAATTTAATTTACGCCAAGGTATGTACCAGCTTAAAAAGAAAAGTGCACTGTGGTGGGGTTATTGGAAAGGCGCAGCCATTATTACCGGTGTTGCTTTATTTGCTACTATTGCCATAAAGCTGGTTGAACTAAATCAACTTAACTCGCGTGTTGAGCTTGCTAAAGCCCAGGTAGTGGATAGATACCAAAAAGCATTCCCCGGAACTAAAGTACGTCCTAACTTAATTAAAAGCCAAATCAGAGGCGCGCTTAAAACCATTAATGGCGAAAGTGAAGCCGGGTTTTTAGATTTGACCAGCCAATTGGTTGGCGTGTTTTCGCAAGTAAACGAATTTACGCCAGAAACCCTACGTTACGATAAACGCCGTAATGAGCTGCGAATACGCGCACGCGCAAAAGACTTTCAAACGTTTGGTAAAGTAAAAAGTATACTTGAGCAACAAGGGTTAACGGTTGAGCAAGGGTCGTTAAATAACGATGGCGATTTTGTAGTAGGCGAAATTAAACTGCGAGGTGCAGTATGAAAAAGCAAATAATACAATACTGGCGCTCTTTAAAAGAGCAAGAGCAGCAATTAATTATGGTTGCTGGTGGTATATTTGTTGTTTTTGTTTTAGTAATGGGAATTTTTAGACCTTTAAATAACGCCATATTTAAAGCTAAAAAGTCGTACGTCACTCAGCAAGAGCTGCTCGTATGGGTTGATGAAAGCATAGTAAAGTTAAAAGCGGCGGGTAACACGCAGGCAATTAGCAATCAAAATATTAGCCAAGTGGTTAATTCAACGCGTAGTCGCTACCGTATTACTATTAGTAAAATGCAGCCTAACGATAACTCGTTACGTTTAACGCTTGATTCGGTAGAGTTTAATCAATTAATAGAATGGTTAGACGAACTGGTTAATCAGCATGGCTTAACAGTAGAGAACCTTGATTTAAGCAAAGATGATAAATCAGGGTTTGTACGTGTAAGCCGCTTAGTACTAGAGAAGTAATTAATGAAAAAAATAATAATATTATCAGTGATATTTTTTATTAGTTTTATTGTGTTTTGCATAATGAAATTACCAGCGGCCATTGCGTTAGACCTAGCTAAGCCGTACTTACCTAAGCAGCTTGAAATAGGGCAAACCGTAGGGAGTGTATGGCAAGGCCAAATGATGCAAGTGCGCTATCAAGACGAGCAGCTAAATAATGTACGCTGGGATATTTCTGGCTGGCAGTTATTTACGGGTAATTTAAATGCTAACTTAAAATTTGGTAATCCGCGTGAGCGTAGCGATATTTCGGGCTATGCTGATGTGAATTACGGATTATTTAATAATGTGGTTAAAGTTACCGATGGTATAATTCGCTCGACCGTGGAGCGTGCCATGCAACGTATTGCACTACCTATACCAGCTACGGCTAAAGGCCGAGTCATTTTAGAGCTTAACGAGTACACCTCAGGTGTGCCTTATTGTGAGTCATTAAAAGGCGAGATTGCTAGCCCAAATATAGATGTTAAAGGCTTTAATGGCTGGTTTAATATAGGGCCTCTGAGTGGCATGCTAAGCTGTAAGTCGGGCGATATAGCTATTTTGGTCGACCCAGATAACACGTTAGGCCTTGAAGCCGACGCAACACTTAAAGCTAACTTTGACTTTAAAGTAGCAGGCTATGTTAAACCTGATGCCAGCTTACCAAAAGATGTACACGACGCGGTTAAGTTTTTAGGCCGCCCCGATGCACAGGGCCGCTACCCACTAAATTTTTAATGTAATAAAAGAGATTTAATGCAATTACCACAGTTTAACGAACAACACGCACAGCAATTAAGTGCATTTTTAAGTACTCAACCTCAGGCTATGTCATTAACACAAAGCCAAGGCTATCTATTTGGGGTTATTTGTTCGCCAAGCCCATTAGAAGTTCACCAGTGGTTAGCGCATATTGTGCCTAATACGGCTAACGATTTAGACGAAGAAATACTGTTTTTATTTATGGCGTTGTACCATCAAATTAGTGAGCAAGTATTTGAAACCGGTTATAAGTTACCCGCCAATTTTGACCTAGACTATACCCAAGCGTGGAGTGAAGGTTTTTTACGTGCAACTCAAGAATACGCACAACCTCTATTAACAGCTCCCGCGTTAGAGCCTGAGTACAAAGAAGCACTAGAGAGTGCGCTAAGTACGCTTAGCTTTTTTGCTGTTGATGAGCAAACAAGAGTGCAAGTTGCGCAGCAAAATAGCATGACACTCGAAGCCTTATATCAGTATCAGTACGAATCAATGGGCGACTTTGCATTAGGTTTTGCCGAGCTTATTGAAGTGGTAGCCATAAACAGTGGGCTGATTACAGATGAAGGGTGGGAAGAGTAGCCTTTAGGTGTATTAAACGGCGCTTAGGATAATTAAGCGCCAAGTTCTAAAATAATATCAGTGCAGCCTTTTTTACACTTAACAACGCCTTTACCCGGCTCGCTGGTGGCTAAATCGAGTGTTAACACCTCGCCGCACTGCTCACAATGCAAGGTTTTTCCTTGCGATAGTTTTTTAAGTATTGTGCGCTGTTTATGAAAAGAGTCACTCGCTTTTTTGTTTAACTGCGAAAAATCCACTACTTAGCTCTCTTTTGTTCTAATGCATCCGATACAATTTTACACACTGTATTTAAACGCTCTTCGTAAAAATATAAATTTAAGTCGCGCTCGCGGCAATAACGTAAATGAAATAACTGCACTGAATCATCAGTGGTAAAGGTTTTTTCAATATATTCGTGCTCAGATTCAGAGAGCTTTAACGCACTGCTAATACGGTTTTTAGCCATATTGGCTGCTGGGCTACGGTTTATTTTGCTCGCATCACTTAAAAAACCCACACCTTCACCTAATAGCTTTTCGCGGGGCTCTTTAACTAGTGGGTGATCAATAGTAAAAAACGCAAGGATCAGAATGACCAATATAATAAACTTTTTCATGAATGCGTAAACCTTGATCTTAATGGGGTAAATTTAGCAAGCAGTGTAATAAACTGCATTTTAAAAGCAAGTAACTGAGATGAATAAATTATTAGCAATCTATACCTGTAATTTTAGCCAGTATTGTTATAATAGCCAACAGCAGTTAGATATTTCTGAAATATCTGAAAGTATTCAAACAGCTGATTATTTAAACTAATCACACTTACCATTAACGAACTACAGTTACAGTATAGAATACGCACATATTGCTACGTTTTTATTTCCAAGCGGCGTTGAGGAACTTCGATGGACAAGCAAATTAAAGTAAAGAATATACCTGCAGAGGTTAAAATCCAAAAACCGGATTTAAGCCGTCAAGACGACAGGTTTAACCCACGTAACCGAATTTATGTTCGCGCAGTAAAAGGGCTTCATCAATTACTTAGACAGCGTATAGGCTTTTTAGGCATGCTTGCCTTTATGCTCTTGCCTTGGATAAATTTTAATGGCCAGCAAGCTGTGTTATTTGATTTAGTAGGCCAAAAGTACAATATTTTTGGGCTAACGCTGTGGCCGCAAGATTTCACTATATTAGCCTTTATATTTATGTTGGCCGCGTTTGCACTCTTTTTGGTTACTACCTTTTATGGCCGAGTATGGTGTGGCTATACCTGTCCGCAAACTGTATGGACCTTTATATTTATTTGGTTTGAAGAAAAGTTTGAAGGCACAGCGAATCAGCGTAAAAAGCTAGATCAACGCCCGATGGACTTTGATAAGTTTTGGCGAAAAACAGCAAAGCACACCAGTTGGGTTTTATTTGCCTTATATACGGCGATTTCGTTTGTCGGATACTTTACGCCTATCCGTGAATTACTCCCTGACTTTGTTACCTTTAACGTAGGTGGTTACGCGCTGGTAAGTATTATTTTCTTTGCAGCGTGTACTTACGCTAACGCAGGGTGGATGCGTGAAATTATGTGTTTACACATTTGCCCCTATTCACGTTTTCAATCAGCTATGTTTGATAAAGACACTTACACCGTAACCTACGATGAAAAACGCGGCGAAAGCCGAGGCCCCCGTTCGCGTAAAATTGCCCACGAAGATTTAGAAATGGGCGATTGTATAGACTGTAACTTGTGTGTACAGGTGTGCCCTACAGGGATAGATATTCGTAATGGTTTGCAAGCCGAGTGTATAAACTGTGGTGCATGTATTGATGCCTGCGATGGTGTAATGGATAAAATGAATTACCCGCGTGGTCTTATTTCTTATACTACAGAGCGCAATCTCGAAACACCTGAAAATAAAACCAACCCACTGCGAGCTAAAATCATAGGTTACACGGTCATACTGGTGGTGCTTACCAGTGCGCTGGTGGCTAACATTGCATTTAGAAAGCCTATGGACTTTGACATAATACGAGACCGTAACCAACTGTATCGTGTTGACTTTAATGGCTTGGTAGAAAACACCTATACATTAAAAGTAATCAACAAGGCGCAGTACGAGCAAACCTTTAATATTGATGTTCAAGGCCTTGAAAACTTTAAGTACATTGGCAAGCAAACATTTACAGTGCAAGCAGGGCAATCGCATAATGTGCCACTGTCACTTGTAATGGACCCGTATGATTTAAAAGTGCCAATGACGGAGTTTAACTTTGTACTTTCACCGGTTAATGACCCAGATGAAAGCATATCGCAACCGAGTAACTTTTTTAAAGCGCGATAAACACACTAACAAAAGCGGGGTAACCCGCTTTTTACATTAAGAAGCCCATGAGTAAATTTAGTTTTGAAGATTTAACGCCCGACTTAATTCTCGATGCAATAGAAAGCGTTGGTATATATGCAGAGTCAGGTTTATTAGCACTTAATAGCTACGAAAACAGAGTCTACCAATTTAAGGCGGAAGATGGCCTGCGCTACGTTGTTAAGTTTTACCGCCCAGAGCGCTGGAGCAAAGCGCAAATACAAGAAGAGCACGACTTTGCATTTGAATTAGCTGAGGCCGAAGTACCCGTTGTTGCACCCATTAAGCACAACGGAGAAAGCTTATTTGAGCACCAAGGTTATGTATTTGTGTTATTTCCAAGTGTAGGCGGGCGACAATTTGAAGTTGATAACCTGGATCAGCTTGATGTAATGGGTCGTTTAATTGGCCGTATGCATCAGGTGGCTAAAAGCAAAGCATTTGAGCACAGACCTACCTTTAGCTGCGAAGAATATTTGCATACAGCTAAAGTTCATCTGCAAAAAAGTAATTTGGTACCTATGGGGATCAGCACGGCTTTTTACACCATATTGGACTTGGTTATTGAACAAGCGCAAGCACAGTATAAAAATGTGCAAGGGATCCGCTTACATGGTGATTGCCACGCAGGTAACATTTTGTGGGCAGGCGAAGCACTTATGTTTGTTGATTTAGATGACGCTCGTCAGGGGCCGGCCATTCAAGATTTATGGATGATGCTCAGTGGCGATCGTCAAACACAGCTGTTACAGTTAGACACCCTTGTAAATGCGTATGAAGAGTTTTGTGATTTTGACCACACTCAACTCAAATTAATTGAACCGCTTCGTGCAATGCGTATTATTCACTATATGGGTTGGGTAGCTAAACGATGGAGTGATCCTGCGTTCGTACGGAACTTTTCATGGTTTGCTGAAGACAAATACTGGGAGCAACAAATTTTAGCGCTTAAAGAGCAGTTTGCAGCACTGCAAGAAGCTCCGCTGAAGTTATTGCCATAAAATTTTATTTAAAAAGTACACGAGATACCAATGCTTAAAAAATTGAAACTGAGCCTACTACTTTTATGTTTACCATTTGCAGCCCTTGCTGCACAGTTTGAAGCCGATAACCAGTATACTGTTATTGATGTAGAAAAAAGCGCAGAGCTGCAAGTAACCGAATTTTTCTCGTTTTACTGTCCGCATTGTTTTAAATTTGAGCCTGTTGCAAAGGCAATTGAAAAAAGCCTACCTGAGGGCACTGAATTTATAAAAAATCACGTTAACTTTTTAGGCGGTGTATCACCACAGGCGCAAAGCAACTTAAGCTACGCCTACTTAATCGGTAAAAAACACGGTCAAGCACAAAGTATCAGCGACCAAATTTTTAAAAGTATTCATGTACAGCGCGCACCTTTAACGCAAATGAAAGACGTTAAAAAATTGCTTGAAGTTAACGGTATCGATAGCGCAACGTTTGATCAAGACATTGCCAGCATGCCAATTATTTCAGCTGAGCGTGCAATGCAAGATAAACAAAACAAATATTCAAAACTAGGTGCGCTAACCGGTGTGCCTACCTTTATCGTAAACGATAAATATAAAATAAACATTAACACCATTAATAACCAGCAAGAACTGAATGAGTTAGTTGCTTTTTTACTAACACTTTAATCTCGGAGAACAATAACAATGATCAAATTAGTTAAAGCAGGTTTACTTGCATTACTACTGCCTATGGCTGCGAGCAGTGTAGCCGCCACTTATGAAGAAGGCGTACATTACGATGTGGTTGCAGAGCGCGCGACTAAAAAGCCAGAAGTAAAAGAGTTTTTCTCATTTTATTGCCCTGCTTGTAATAACATGGAAGCGTTAATTGGTGAGTTTAAGCCGAAGCTAGATAAAGACGTTAAATTTAAAAAGAGCCATGTTGATTTTGTCGGTGTTCGCGATCCAGAAAACCAACAAATGATGAGCCAAGCGCTAGCAACCGCGGAAGTACTTCCGCAAAAAGATAAAATTGTTGCGGCTATTTTTAATCACATTCACACTAAGCGCGCTAAATTTAACGAGCTTGCAGATGTAAAAGATGTATTTGTAGCGCAGGGTGTTGATGGCGATAAGTTTGATAAACTATACAAAAGCTTCTCGGTACGTACATTAAGCTCTAAAATGAAGCGTGACCAAAATTACTTTAAAGAAAAAGGCGCGCTACGTGGCGTACCAACCTTTATCGTAAATGGTAAATACAAATTAAATCTAGGCCGTGAGTCTGGTATTACCGCGCCAGAAGATATTAGTAAATTAATTAACTATTTAGCGAACAAGTAAGGTTTGCTAAAACAAAAAAAGCTCCGTAAGGAGCTTTTTTTATGGAAGTGATTTAAATTTAACTCACTATTTTCTTTGTAAGAAAACACCCGATTCTATGTGGTGCGTATAAGGGAACTGATCAAATATCGCAAAGCGCTTAACATTGTGAGTACGGGTTAAATGATCTAAATCGCGCTCAAGCGTTTCTGGGTTGCACGATATATAAATAATGTTCTCGTAGTTGGCTACTAAGTCACAGGTAAGGGTATCCATACCTGCGCGTGGAGGGTCGACTAAAATAGTTTGGCAATCGTAACTTTTTAAATCTATCCCCTCTAAACGCGAAAAGGTACGTTCACCATTCATTGCCTGGGTAAACTCTTCACTCGACATACGAATTATATCTAAGTTATCTACCTTATTTTTAGCAATGTTGTATTGCGCCGAATGCACAGAAGACTTAGATATTTCAGTAGCCAATACGCGATTAAACGAACCCGCCAATGCAATAGAGAAATTACCATTACCACAGTAAAGCTCCAGCAGGTCATTACTCAGTGGTTTACATAAGTCTTGTGCCCACTCCAGCATTTTTATATTCACTTTAGCATTAGGTTGCGTAAAGCTATTTTCTACTTGTTGATAAATAAGCTCCTGGCCGTTTACGGTTAAACGCTCAGTAACAAAATCATTGCCTAGTACTTCTTTTTGTTTGCGCGCACGACCAATAAAGTCAATATTGTATTTACTGCTCAGTTTTTCTTTCAGGGCTTTTATTTCAGTTAGCCACTGCTCATCGAGTGGTTTGTGATAAAGCAAGCTTACTAAAATCTCGCCACTTAATGACGATAAATAATCGATTTGAAACAGCTTACGGCGTAATACTTCACACGACTTTAAATTATCAATCATCACCTGCATAACTTCACCAACTAATGGCGCGGCAGGGTCAAAGGTGTCGACGCGAATTTTTTCTTTCGTGGCCTGATCAAACATAATATGAAATAGATCATCCCCATCGTGCCATACTCTAAATTCAGCACGTTGGCGGTAGTTAATTGGCTCTGAGCTAAACACCTCTAACGCTTGCACACCAAATCGCTTAAATTGCGACGTAATACGCTGCTCTTTTTCATTTAGCTGCGTATCGTACTGTGTGGTATCTATCTTAATCACTGCCATTAATGCTACTACCTTATCTATGAGATCTATTTATCGGCGCTATTGTAGGGAGCGAGCAGTATTTGTCTAGTTTTGCTGATAATAAAGTTGCTGTTTTTTTAAACATGCACTTTAGTTTTGTCACTATTAGCCGATAATAAGCTAAGTACGTAACGGAGGTGGATCATGAAAATCGGTAATTATGGCTATACGCCAAACAACAACGTAAACAAATTCAATAATAAAGAGGCGCTACAGCAGCCAACAATCCAATCTCCGCAAGAAAGTTCATTACAGCGAGGCAGAGAACTTGCTGCAAAAGTGCTTGGCGACAAAATGGCAGAGCAACTAGGTTTACCTGTTGAGCAAAAACAAGCCGATAAACCTTTATTCGATTTTGATGAAATAGTAAAAAATGTACTCGACTTTGTATCTGGTGCAGTTAATAAAGCCAAAGCCAATGGTGCCGATGACGATAAATTAAAAAATATGTTAGATGATGCGCGCACAGGTGTTCAAACCGGTATAGACGAAGCGGTTGATGAACTAAAAGGCACCGGTGTATTTAACGAAGAAATGCAAGAGGGCATCGACAAGTCAAAAGAAGGCATTTTTGAGGGGCTTGATGAGTTTGAGCAAACCCTATTTAACCCACAAGCGGCCAGTGTTAGCGTAAGCCAAGCACAATATGTAAGTATGAGCAGTAATGCCGAGTATAAGTTTACAACGGCCGAAGGTGATGAGGTCAGTATTAGCTTTGCTGATGCATATGAGTCTCAAACAGCGAGCGGGTATCAACAAAGCAATAACAGCGAATCGTTTGCCAGCTCATCGTCGCAATCTCGAGAGCTGTCTTTTTCAATGTCAGTTAATGGTGATTTAAACGAACAAGAGCAAGATGCTATTAATGCCATGATGGAAGAGCTACAAGGTGTAAGTAAAACATTCTTTAGTGGTGATTTGGATGAAGCATTTGAGAAAGCACAAGAGCTGAGCTTAGGCAGTGAGCAACTCGTTGCATTTTCAATGGATCTTCGCCAAACAAAAACAGTCGCTACCGTTAAAAGTTATGAGCAATATCAGCCAAACCCAACAAAAGAAGTAGCCGATGCGATCGCACCTTTTAATGACGATCTAAAAAATGCATTTGATAAAGCATCGCAACTAGGCCTAGAAGATCAGCTTGCCGGTATTATAGAGTGGCTCAACCAAGATCAAGCCGCAGTCGATCAGCTAGTTGATTACACCCAGGCAATGTTTGAAAACCTAAACCAATTAAATTCAGCGGGCGATGCACTCGACGCGCTAAAGTCTGAGCAAAGCTAAACTACTTTCTTTTATAAATACCTCATGGCAAACTGCCGTTCTTAATAAACAGTAGGAACCAAAGTTTGTCAGCCCACATAATGGTATTTGATTCAGGTATAGGTGGCACCACCGTGCTTGAGCATATTCAAAAGCGTATTCCAGATGCACAGTACAGCTACTTTATGGACAATGCGTTACTCCCTTATGGCGCGCAAACCCAGCAAACTATTATAGGGCGTTTATGCTCACTCATTTATTTTATTGAGCAAAACGCGCTTAATGTCGACCTTATTGTTATAGCCTGCAATACAGCCTCTACATCAGCCTTGAGTGAAGTACGCAAAATTACATCAATACCTATTGTCGGCGTAGTGCCAGCAATAAAGCCTGCTGCTGAAGTAACTCGCACAAAGCACATCGGCTTATTGGCAACCCCCGCCACAGTTGCAAGCCCCTATACTCATACATTAATAAAAGAGCATGCCAGCAACGTAACAGTGAGTTTATATAGCAGTGTTGAGCTGGTGGCATTGGCAGAGCAGTTATTTTTCACTCAGCAGCTAGATATACTCAAACTGCACAAAGAGCTTACGCGTTTGCGCATTAACTCAGATATAGATGTACTTGTACTAGGTTGTACACATTTCCCAATTCTTAGCGATGCTATACAAGCGTACTTTAATAACGCAGTGCAATTACTCGATTCAGGCGCGGCCATTGCTAGCAGAGTAAACTACCTACTAGAGCAGCATAACTTTGGAAATAAATTTACAGACAAAAAAAAGCCGCTGCAATATTATGCAACGGCTGATGTTTTGAGTAATAAGCTAGCTATAAAGCACGTTACACTGATTGATCCGTCTCAGTGCGTAAAGAGCTAGAATCATCTTCTTGTTTTTGTTTTGCCTCACGTACTTTTAAA
>NZ_CP034439.1:1350000-3365000 GCF_003952205.1 Pseudoalteromonas sp. Xi13 | reverse complement strand
GAAGCTCTTGATCGAAGCCCCGGTAAACGGCGGCCGTAACTATAACGGTCCTAAGGTAGCGAAATTCCTTGTCGGGTAAGTTCCGACCTGCACGAATGGTGTAACCATGGCCACGCTGTCTCCACCCGAGACTCAGTGAAATTGAAATCGCAGTGAAGATGCTGTGTACCCGCGGCTAGACGGAAAGACCCCGTGAACCTTTACTACAGCTTGGCACTGAACATTGAACCTACATGTGTAGGATAGGTGGGAGACTTAGAAGCAGCGACGCTAGTTGTTGTGGAGTCGTCCTTGAAATACCACCCTTGTAGTTTTGATGTTCTAACGTTGGCCCCTGAATCGGGGTTACGGACAGTGCCTGGTGGGTAGTTTGACTGGGGCGGTCTCCTCCCAAAGAGTAACGGAGGAGCACGAAGGTTGGCTAAGTACGGTCGGACATCGTACGGTTAGTGTAATGGTAGAAGCCAGCTTAACTGCGAGACAGACACGTCGAGCAGGTACGAAAGTAGGTCATAGTGATCCGGTGGTTCTGAATGGAAGGGCCATCGCTCAACGGATAAAAGGTACTCCGGGGATAACAGGCTGATACCGCCCAAGAGTTCATATCGACGGCGGTGTTTGGCACCTCGATGTCGGCTCATCACATCCTGGGGCTGAAGTCGGTCCCAAGGGTATGGCTGTTCGCCATTTAAAGTGGTACGCGAGCTGGGTTTAGAACGTCGTGAGACAGTTCGGTCCCTATCTGCCGTGGGCGTTTGAGAATTGAGAGGGGTTGCTCCTAGTACGAGAGGACCGGAGTGAACGAACCGCTGGTGTTCGGGTTGTCATGCCAATGGCATTGCCCGGTAGCTACGTTCGGAACTGATAAGCGCTGAAAGCATCTAAGCGCGAAGCAGGCCTCGAGATGATTTCTCACTAGACTTTTAAAGTCTCTGAAGGGCCGTTGAAGACTACAACGTTGATAGGCAAGATGTGGAAGTGGTGTGAGCCATTAAGCTAACTTGTACTAATTACCCGTGAGGCTTAACCATACAACGCCAAACGCGTTTTGTGACAGAAACAAGCGACAGAAGTTAATAGCTAAAGTAGAAAGATACTTAGACTTAAAAAATATTATCAGAGTTTTCCAAATTTAGTTGGTACGTGAAAACGGACTGACGACCAAATTTGCTTGGTAACCATAGCGTTTTGGACCCACCTGACCCCATGCCGAACTCAGTAGTGAAACGAAACAGCGCCGATGATAGTGTAGCATTTGCTATGTGAAAGTAGGACATTGCCAGGCTCCAAATAAGAGAAACCCGTTACAGCGATGTAACGGGTTTTTTTGCTGTCTGGGATTTAATAAATAGCCAGACCCATGGCTAACTCATCAGAGAAGTAAAACAGCTCGAAGGCGAGCCCCACGGAAGGCCGCCCCGACACAATGATAGTGTAGCATTTGCTATGTGACTCTCTACCGCTGTGGGCACTACGACATTGCCAGGCTCCAAATACAAGAAAGCCCGACTCGAAAGAGCCGGGCTTTTTTACGTCTGCAGAAAAGTGAAAATACATTCCAGATATTATTCGCACAGTCTCCACCACCACCGTAGCGTGGGTTGAGTATGACGAAACCCGCGGATAAGGCTCGCCGCTCATCTTTTTATGGTAAATATTGCGTTTCAGCAGTGAGCTTTACGAGTGCTTTAGCGTAATTATGCTTGTGCGTAGTTAGATTTATTACCTAGCCAGCGATGAATTAAAGAGTCTATAAGGTCGGGGTTTTGTTTTAGCATTTGCTGTGCAATGGGTCTGACTTGATTTAGCGTGTGTTTATCTCGAGTAAGATCCGCTATTTTAAATTCTGCTAAGCCAGTTTGTTTAGTGCCGAGCACTTCACCAGGCCCACGTATTTCTAAATCTCGCTCTGCGATGACAAAGCCATCATTACTGTCTCTTAATACACCTAAACGTTTTTGAGCGGTGTGAGAAAGGGGAGCGTGATATAACAGTACGCAATGCGAAGCGGTGGCTCCTCGTCCTACGCGTCCACGTAATTGGTGTAATTGTGCTAATCCTAAGCGCTCAGGATTTTCTATGATAATTAAACTGGCATTGGGTACGTCTACACCTACTTCTATTACTGTTGTTGCAACAAGTACGTGAATATTGCCTGCTTTAAAGTCGCTCATGATCGCTTGTTTTTCAGCGGCTTTCATACGGCCATGGACGAGCCCGACATTAAGCTCTGGCAACGCCTCTTTTAATTGTAATGCGCTGTCTTCAGCTGCTTGGCATTGTAGGGCTTCTGATTCGTCAATAAGGGTACATACCCAATAAACCTGTCTGCCTTGTTCGTTACAGGCAAGCTTAACACGGTTTATTATATCTTCTCGGCGTGTATCAGGAATGGCAACAGTGGTTATAGGTGTGCGCCCAGGAGGTAACTCATCTATCACTGAGGTTTCTAAATCGGCATAGGCCGTCATAGCCAATGTACGCGGAATGGGGGTTGCGGTCATGACTAACTGATGAGGATAACAATTACCAAATTTGCCTTTTTCACGCAGTGAGAGGCGTTGATGAACACCAAAGCGATGTTGCTCATCGATGATAATCAATACTAAGTTATTAAATTTTACCTCGTCTTGAAATAGGGCGTGCGTGCCCACTATCATTTGCGCTTCCCCTGAGGCGATTTTTTCAAGTGTATTAGTACGCTCTTTTCCTTTAGTTTTACCGCCTAGCCAAGCAACGTTAATCCCAAGACTTTCAAACCATTGCTTGAAATTTATTCCGTGTTGTTCAGAAAGGATTTCTGTAGGTGCCATTAGGGCAACTTGAAAACCTTGTGCTATTGCTGTTAATGCACTTAATGCTGCAACCAGTGTTTTACCTGAGCCTACATCACCTTGTACTAATCGCATCATGGGGTAGGCATGCTGTAAATCCCCTTTTATTTCGGCTACAACTCTATTTTGTGCATTAGTCGGTGCAAAAGGGAGTTGCGCTAAAAATTGGCTCTCTAATGTATTTGTAGGGCTTAGGGAAACTGCACTTACTTGCTGCCCTTGCTCGCGTACTTTTAATAAGCTTAAGTTTTGGGCAAGTAGCTCTTCAAATACTAAGCGTTGTTGTGCCGGATGCATGCCTTGTTCAAGCGAAATAATGTCAACATCATTCGCAGGGCGATGAAGTAGCAATAAAGCTTCACTTAATTGCATATGTGACGGTTGCCATTTTTCAGGGATAAGCTCTTCAACAGAATACTTATGTAATAAATCGATGGCTTGTTCACTTAACGCTCTAATTGATAATTGTTTTAAGCCTTCGGTGGTTGAATACACAGGGGTTAGTGTTGCGGCGGTTGGTTGCTCGTTTGGGGTATCGCTAATGCTGTATTCTGGGTGGCTCATTTCAAAGCCAACGCGCCCGCGTCTTACCTCACCAAAGCAACGGATTATTTTGCCACTGCTAAATGCGTTTTTTTGCGCTGCTGTAAAATTAAAAAACCGTAAAGTAAGCCTACCTGTACCATCGTTTATTTGCACCACTAACATACGCCGTTTACCAAAGGTCACTTGGCTTGTTTCTATTGTTGCCTCAACAGTGCAGTGGCTGTGTAAAGTAACATCGTTAATAGCATAAATACGGGTACGATCTTCATAGCGTAAAGGCAAATGAAAGAGCATATCTTGCACGGTAGTTATACCTAACTTTTGTAGGCGCTCGGCCATTTTGGGACCTACCCCTTTCAGTTCTGTAATGGGGTATTGGCTTAAGCTAGGTTTAGACAATGTAGACTCAAATTTGTTTATTTGTGAATGAGTTAAGTGTACTCACAGGTTTGCTAAGCATCAAGCATGTTTTAAAGCGTGCCAAAACTGCTCATTAGCGACTATTTCACCTTCTTCATCGAGTGGTGGGTAAGGTAGGTTTTTTAATCTACATTGTTTCGCAATAACTGGGTGATACCCTTCAAAATACATAGGGTGTTTAATCTCTTCACTTAGCATATCGCGCTTATATAGCCCTGCTTTTTCTCGTTGATGCTGTGCTTCAAATAAAATAAGTGCAGCAGCTACTGATACATTAAGTGATTGCACCATGCCTTGCATAGGAATAATAATATTTTGATCGGCGTGTTTTAGCGCGCGCTCAGAAATCCCCGTTTTTTCTTGGCCAACGATTATAGCTGTGGGTTTTGTGTAATCGATTTCTCTAAAATCTACAGCATCTTCGCTCAAGTGTGTTGCTAATATTTGTACATCTGGGTTGTGCTTTCGCATCATCGCAGCAGCATCATCAATATTTTTATGCAGGTGTGTTTCTAGCCAGTTTTTACTGCCGCCAGAAGTATTATTGGTCAGCCATTTTTGGTTTTCTGGCCATACAGCATGCACATGATGGCAACCTACTGCATCAGCACTTCTTACAATAGCTGAGAGATTATGATGTTTATGTACGTCTTCTAGGCAGACTGTTAGGTCTGTTTGGCGACGTGAGAGCACGTCTTTTATTCGTTGGTAGCGATTTTGCTGCATGGTGATCCTCTTTTTTGATAATTATACGTAATTTTATCTATTAAGGCATTACTGTGCGGCTAATTGGATTTTGCAAAGAGATTAGGGTCTCGGTTGATTGAATCGCCTCTATAGCTTGTATTTTATTAATGAGCACGTCTTGCAGATGGTCGATAGACTTGGCCATTACCTTTATAAAAATGCTGTAGTTACCCGTGGTGTAATAAGCTTCAACTACTTCTTCTAATGCTTCTAGTTTAATCAGTGTTTCTGGGTAGTCGCGAGCGTTGTTTAAGTTAATACCGATAAAACAACATACATCGTAACCAAGTTGCTTTGTACTAATGCTTAATTGGGTGCCGGTAATGATGCCCGCTTGTTTCATTTTTTCTACGCGCACGTGAATTGTGCCGGCACTTACTGCAAACCGTTTAGCTAATTCTGCGTAGGCTGTACGGGCATTGGCCATTAGAGCGTGAAGTATCTGTTTATCGAGATTATCGATTTGATAATTTTCCATTATTTTTGCTTACTTAAATTAGTGAATCTACATTTTTATACCGTGTAAATTAATCGATTTTACATATTAAAGCTATTTTTATTATGGGTTATTGAATTAAAAGTTTAAATCGTTACAGTAACCTCATTAAAGGCGCCTACAGGGTGTTTTTTCATTAATAAGCAAGTAACAATAACTGGGAATGAGGCCAATTATTATGAGTTCACACTATGTGCAACAACAGCAGCAAATAAGTAGAGTTAAGCAGTTTTTTTCACAGCAATTAGAGCAGCAACTAGGGTTAGTTGAAGTTCAGGCTCCTATTTTGGCCAAAGTAGGTGATGGCACACAAGATAACCTGAGCGGCCACGAGAATGCAGTTGCTGTTAACGTAAAAGCAATTACCGATAGCAGTTATGAAGTTGTTCATTCGCTTGCTAAATGGAAACGTAAAACGCTAGCGACTTATGGCTTTTCTGTAGGTGAAGGTATTTATACGCAAATGAAAGCGTTGCGCCCAGATGAAGACTCATTAAGCCCAATACATTCTGTTTATGTTGATCAATGGGATTGGGAAAAGGTAATTTGCCAACGTACTGAACGTACGCTCTCTACATTACAAGACACAGTTAAAGCCATTTACACTGGCATCAAGCAAACAGAGCAGTTTGTAAGTGAAAGCTTTGGTATAGCCCCATTCTTACCTAGTGAAATCACATTTATACACAGTGAGCAATTACGCAAAATGTACCCTGACTTTAGCGCAAAGCAACGCGAAAAAGCCATTGCACAAGAGTACGGTGCGGTATTTTTAATTGGTATTGGTGGTGCATTAGGTGATGGTAAAATCCATGATGTACGCGCTCCAGATTACGACGATTGGTCTACACAAACGATTGACGGATACACAGGATTAAATGGCGATATTTTAGTGTGGAACCCTGTGTTAGAAGATGCCTTTGAAATATCATCTATGGGTATTCGTGTAAGCCCTGATGTATTAAAAGCGCAATTGAGCATAACAGGCGATGAAGAACGCCTAGCATTCGATTGGCATAAAGCATTATTAGAAGAGGCTTTCCCACAAACAATTGGTGGCGGAATAGGGCAATCGCGCTTAGCAATGTTATTACTGCAAAAGCAGCATATTGGACAAGTGCAAGTAGGTGTATGGCCAAAGCAAACGCACGATACGGTAAGTGACTTACTGTAAATTATAAAGGGCGCTAAATGCGCCCTAATGTGTTTTAAAGTTTATTTCTACTTTATTGTTTTGTAGGTTTATATTGCAAGGTGGATAGTTGCGGGTAGTTTTTAATACTTTATCAAAAATATGGATCTCTACCCCTGAGTGTAATGATGTATTAACGACGAGATTTGCATCGCTAAGTAGGTCGTGGAGTTCATGATCTAGGCTAGATAACTTTTTCTCTAGCTGCTCTGCTTGTTGGCAATAATGCTGTTGTGTTGCGCCAATTTTTTTAATGAGCAGATTCTTCTTTTCTATATCTTTTACTTTATCTGCTTTTTCTAGTGCTGCTTGAAGGGTATCAAGCTGCTCATCGGTTTTTGCTAAGTCTTTAAAGCAGTTATCTGTGTCGGCCGTTATTTCAGCGCCGGATGCGGCTAAATTGATAGCCATTTTTGCGCCTGATTCATTACCTATTTCGCCAGCAATTAACACGGTTGCATCAAGAATCTCTCCACCAAAAATTTTCCCTTTGGGTAACTCTGTTTGGCCAACTTGTAATAAGTGTTTTGCTTTAATAGCACAATGGCTGGCTTGGCGGTCTATAAAAATGTTTTTGCCCTGCATATAACAGTATTGTGCGTGAGATACATGAACATCACCTTCACTTTTAATAGAGCACGACAATGTTTTATCTTCGAGCTTTTGGTGGCCAATAATGCCTTGCTTTACAGTGATGTTTCCGCCGGCTGATAATTCGCCAGATTCGACCGTGCCAAAAACAGTAATGTCGCCTTTTGCGGTGACTCGCATTCCTGGGTCAATGTTTTTAGTCACAATAACACTGCCTTCAAAATCAATATGGCCGCTTTTAACATCTACATCAGAGATGGTAAAAATATCATCAACTCGCATACCGTTAGGTATTTCTACGGGGACCCCCGCTGTTGTAGAAACAAGCTCGAGCGGATTTGTTTTTGATATTTCGGCGCCTTCACCTGCCACTAACTTTTTATTTTCACCGGGTTTAGCCGGTAGTATGTCACCTACTACAGTGAATCCTTCTTTACCGGGAGTTGCAGGTTGCTGGCGGATCAGTACAGTGCCGGGCTCTACGCTTGCCAGTTTACCAAAGTCGCGCATATCAACACTGCCATCTTCCTTCATTTTTGGTGCTTTTAGGCGATCTTTGAGGGTTTCTACCATAGCTACAAATTTTGTTGCTGTGCCTTCGGCTGGCAGGCGGCCTTTGGCTAGAATCCCTTTTGCCACTGTACCTGGGGGTAAGTTAAATTGTTTATCTAAAAGCTGCTCTAAAAAAGCTTGTTTGTAACCACGTACAACCCCTGCTTTTATGAGTTGTTTTTTGCCCTCTTCTAACGAAAGTACTTTACCACCATAAGCTAAGGTTAGCTCACCTATGGCTTGCATTTTATCTTCACTTAACGTTACCACAAGCGATGCATCGTGCTTACTTGCTACAACCAAGGTTGGCTCATTATTTTGCGCTTTAAAAAAATTATCAATAGCCTCGTGGTCAATTTTGCATTCGCAAAACGTCGACTTCTCGAGTGCATCAATTATAAAAGCGGCGCTAGGTGGAGCGTGCTTACTTACATCAAGTAATACGTTCCCATTATTGGCAAGCTTAAACACTAGTTAATCCTTTTCTACTACTAAAGTTAAGATTGATTTTATTGCATGATTACAGAGTGCTAGATATTTACATGTGAGTCAAGAGAGGGCGATAAACAAAGGCTAGCAGTGAAAAATAGAGCTATAAAGGGGGTTTATAGCTCTGTATTTATTAATTAGTTGAAGGAAGTTCCATAATGCCGTCAATTTCAACTTGTGCGCCTTTTGGAAGAGCACGTACACCTAGTGCTGCACGGGCAGGATAAGGCTGCTTGAAATATTGGCTCATTACTTCATTAACAGTGGCAAAGTTTGATAAGTCTGTTAGGTAAATATTAATTTTAACAAGATCTTGGATTTTACCGCCTGCTTCTTCGCACACCGCTGTAATGTTTTTAAATACTTGATGTGTTTGCTCGCTAAAGTCTTCTGAAACCATTTCCATTGTTTCTGGTACAAGTGGAATTTGTCCAGATAAATAAACGGCAGTACCTACTTTAACCGCTTGGCTATAAGTGCCGATAGCAGCAGGTGCTTTTTCGGTAGAAATAAATGCTTTATTCATGAGTTTCCTATTTTACTTTTTACGATAGACTCTTTGCACATCAGGCATCACGCGAATGCGGCGCATAATATTAGCAACATGGACGCGGTTTTTAACGGTAACGCCCAAGTCTATCACATATAAATTACTTTCTTTTTCGTCGGTCGTGATCTCAACAATGTTGGCTTGGGTTGTAGCAACAACATTTGTGAGTTTAGCCAAAGCCCCTTGGTGATTAATTATTTCCACCCGTAGCGCAGCAATATATTCTTTTTCTGGATTGTCATCCCATTTTACAACCAGGTATTTTGAGCGTTCGTTTTCCCAGCCGCGAATATTTTTACATTCTTGGCGATGAACGGTAAGCCCTTTACCTTGGCTAATATGTGCAGTGATGGCATCCCCTGGTACAGGTCGGCAACACTTAGAATAATTAACCAACATGCCTTCGGTACCAATAATGGTTGCTTTGGCTTGTTTGCTAATATCAGACAAGTCGTCGCTTTCTTCTTGCAATAAGCGTTTAGCGATTAACACGCTCATTAAGTTACCTGCGCCTATTTCTACTAGTAATTCTAATACTGTAGATAATTCGTGCTCTTCGAGTACGCGGGCTATGTTTTCATCGGCAATGCTGTCGAGCTTATTTTCACCTAAGGCAGAATCGAGTAAACGTCGGCCTAATAACAGAGCTTCTTCTTGGTGTTGGCTCTTAAGATAGTTTCTTATCCCTAAACGGGCTTTACCTGTAACTATAAAGTTTAACCACGTTGCATTAGGGTGTGCACCCGAGCTGGTAATAATTTCAACACTTTGCCCAGTATCTAAGGCTTTGCTTAGCGGGTAAGGTTTACGGTTTACCCTTGCACCTACACAAGTGTTACCTACATCAGTATGCACCGCGTAAGCAAAATCAACTGCTGTAGCGCCCATTGGCAACTCTACTATGCGGCCATCGGGAGTAAATACGTATATTTCTTCTGGGAACAGCTCGGTTTTAACGTTCTCGACAAATTCGAATGATGAGCCGGCACTTTGTTGAAGCTCCAGCAAACTTTGCATCCATTGACGCGCACGCTGTTGAGCTGTGTTACCCGCGCCATCACCGGCTTTTTTATACATCCAGTGCGCAGCAACCCCTTTATCGGCCATGTGATCCATATCATGCGTACGCACTTGTATTTCTACCGGAATGCCGTGTGGGCCTACTAATGACGTATGCAAAGACTGATAACCATTTGTTTTAGGTACGGCAATATAATCTTTAAAACGCGTTTCGATAGGCTTATACAGGTTATGTGCAACACCTAACACGCGATAACAGGTATCCATTGCATCTACGTTTATTCTAAAGGCGTAAATATCCATTACCTCATTAAAAAGCAGCTCTTTATTCAACATTTTTTTATAAATGCTATAAAGGTGTTTTTCACGCCCAGAAACCGTAGCTTTAATTCCCGACTCTTCAAGGCGTGCTTCTATTTCGGTTTGAATATTAGAGATAACTTCTTTGCGATTGCCTCGTGCTTTTGCCACTTCAGATTTAAGTGCACGATGACGCATAGGATATAAAGCCTGAAAACCTAAATCTTCTAGCTCATTTTTAATATCGTGAATACCTAAACGGTTTGCAATAGGTGCGTATATTTCAAGTGTTTCACGGGCAATACGACGGCGCTTATCAGGGCGCAGGGCGCCTAATGTACGCATATTGTGAGTACGATCGGCCAGTTTAATTAAAATAACCCGAATATCTTGGGTCATCGCCATGATCATTTTTCGGTAGTTCTCAGCTTGGAATTCTTTTTTGTCTTTAAAGCTAAGTTTATCGAGTTTACTTACCCCTTCAACAAGTTCGGCAACCGTATCGCCAAATATTTCGGCTAAGTCCTGTTGGCTAAAATCGGTATCTTCAATAACGTCATGCATTAGCGCGGCCATCAGTGTTTCATGGTCAAGGTGCATGCCAGCAAGAATTTGGGTTACTTCAACAGGGTGAGTAATGTACGGCTCGCCGCTTGAGCGAGTTTGCCCCTCGTGAGCTTCTCGGGCTACCACGTAGGCTTTTTGCACTAGCTCTACTTCAGCAGCAGGCAAGTATTCAGATATTTTCTTTTTAAGACCTTCAAAAAGATACATTCACACTCCAATGTTCTCGTGAAGCAATAAGTAAGGGTAAGTAATAGAATATACGATGAAAAGAGGGGATTGCCAACGGCTAGAGTAGAAATACTGAGCCGTTGACTAAATCAAACCGGGTGGTTGATTATTGATTACCGCCAACAATAGCAGCAACCGCAGCTAATTCAGCTGCTTCTTGGTGTTGTTGTTCTTCACGGTCAATAACGTCCATTGATGAACTATCAACTAAACCTTTTTCGATTTCACGTAGAGCGATAACGGTTGGTTTGTCATTTTCAGCGTCTACCAGTGGGTCTTTACCACCAACAGCAATTTGGCGGGCACGACGAGCCGCAACTAAAATTAAGTCAAAACGATTACCAATTGCATCTACTGCATCTTCAACTGTTACGCGAGCCATCTCAGCACTCCAAAATAATTTAAAAGCAAAGGCGTAGTTTACTGCAAGCAGCTTGTTTCGCCAATAGCCAGTGGTTAATTTTTACCAGTTTTCCCTCTAAAGGGCATAAATGGCTTATTTAAGTAAGTTTGTAATTAAATCGTGATGACGACTAGCTTGTGCCTTTAAGGTTAAGCGCTGCGCTAACACGATAGTTTCAATATTGCTAAGCGCTGTTTCAAAATCATCGTTAACCACAACATAATCATATTCATTGTAGTGCGATGTTTCTGATTGCGCTTTGGCCATACGCCCAGCAATTACTTCGGCAGAATCTTGGCCCCGGTTATTTAAGCGCTGCTCAAGCTCAGCTTTAGAAGGAGGCAAAATAAAAATTGTTTGCACGCTTGGCATAATTTCGCGCACTTGCTGCGCACCTTGCCAGTCAATATCTAAAAATACATCAATACCGGCATCCAGCTGCGACTCAATAGCCTGCTTTGAAGTACCGTAGTAATTATCGAATACTTGCGCCCATTCAAAAAAATCATCTTTAGCAATTAATGCTTTAAATTCATTGGCGCTTACAAAGTGATAATGCACCGCATTTTCTTCACCAGGGCGAGGGCTTCGGGTGGTATGCGAGACCGATACTTTCATATCTGCATGTTTTTTTAATAACGCCGTGATTAAGCTAGATTTACCCGCACCTGAAGGCGCAGATAAAATAAATAAATTTCCGCGAGTTTGAGCCATGTTTTTCTCTACTTAAAATAAACAGGCTTGGACTAAATCAATAACCCAAGCCTTTAATTACGCTATTGTACTTTATTTAACTAATTGTGCTCAAGTAAGTAGCACACAAGTACGATCACTCAATATTTTGAATCTGAATGTAGAATAACTTTTTAAATGTTATATTTTTCATTGTGTTAGCTGGGGGGTTGGTTTTTGAGATGTATTTGGTAACCGATATAGTAACCACTTGGAGTCTGTTTCTGATAAATAGAGTTTATTTTACTAAAGAGGAAATAAGCTTAAATCAGTACCGAATAACATACATAAAAATTGATAAACTGCTTAGTTTTTGTATTATACACCCAAACATAATTAAATAATCAAGGAAGAGTGTTTTATGAAACCTATGCACGCATACCCTCATCCCGAGAGACCTCAAAATCCTTCACCCTTAGAAATGGCTATTTATAACTATGAGTTAAAAGCTAAAGAGTTCCATAACAAGAGAATAGCTCAAAAAGGGAAGGCGAGTGAAGATCTTAAAAATAAGATGGCTCGTGATTTTAATCATTTGAAAAAAGAGAAAGAGAGAATTACTGCTCATGCTCGCTTACAAACAGATTTAAAAGAATACCGAGAGCTAAGTGCAAGCTCTACAGTCACTCAATTAAAGCAAGAAAAGCATCATCCAACACAAAAGCTTGCTCGCCACTTGGCTGCAATAGGGGAGCCTAAACCAACTAAGCTGCACGAGGCTCACCATATTATTTGTGGCACAGGGCAATACCAATCAGCAAATATGTTACAAACAAGGCTTAACCTTCATCTGCATGGAGTTGGTATTAACGATCCCATTAACGGTGTATGGTTAATTAACTTTGAAAAAAATAAAGACCAGAACTGGGATAGCCCAGCTTCGCCACCTCATCGAAAGCTACACAGATATAACTATGAGACATGGATTAATACTAACTTTGGTAATGCGGCTACGCCTAAAGCTTTATTTTTGAATAGGTTGAAAACTGTTAAAGTTAAAATAAAAACGGGTACTGTACCTGCAGGTTTGCTTGAACCAAAAGACGAAAACTGGAAGGCTTTATAGTGACTGTATATCAAATTAAAAACGAAGCTTACACATACGACGTAATCGACTTTAATATTGTTGAACTATCAAAAATACTTTCAAAGCACAGTGACCTTGAACTAGATACTGTATTAAAGATGTTTATGTCAGCCTCACTAAATAATATCGAATTTAGTCATCTATGGCCCGAGGGGTTAAATTTTGATTATTTTGGTAAAGCTAAAAAGCAAGACTATGACATATCGCTGCTAGGCAAATTTCTAATAATGAAGATGCCAGTATATGAGTTATTGAAAGAGCGTTTAGCAAGTTTTGGAGAGTTTTTACCCGTTAAAGCTGAAGGCAATAACATGATGTTGTTTAATTTGCTTACCTTCGGAAAAGAGCAAAAAGACATGTGTTTAACCAAATACGAAGATGGCTTTGAAGACGGTTTAGAGTTACTTTCCTTTGAGCAAGACGACATACAAAGCAAGTTATTATTTAAGTCTAAGCTGGAAGGTGCTCAAAAAGTTTATTGTACTGATGAGTTTAAAAACATCATCCACAGTAACAATCTTAAAGGCTTAGTGTTTGATGAAGATTTACTAGATCCGTTTGTTTGATTTTATACTTATAAAGTGTATTTATCACTCAAGTATACTTCTTAGGTATATTCAAATATCTTGAAATCATACTTTTAAGCTCTATAATTACGCGTAACAACACCCCTCCCGCTACCCGTAAGCTCAGCGCCCTGCGAGGGGTTAATTGTTTATAAAGCATAGTAAAGCTGCTTACATAACCTTTGCCCCATAATCATAATTTGTATATTATCTCAACTAATAAGAACAATGGATTAGCTGTTTAGTTATCTACTAATATGGCTTGGCAAGGGAATGCAATGTCGTTACCCGATTACCAATCTTTCATGACTCCTCTTTTAAAATGTTTAGCTAGCGGTAAAACCGTAAAGCTCAAAGATATTGAAGCAAGCGTTTACCAAAGCCTAAGCTTATCGGCTGAGCAGCTTAAACTGCGTATTCCCAGTGGAAAGCAAACTTATGCTTATCATCGTTTAGGCTGGGCCAAAACTTACTTAGTGCAAGCGGGTTTAATTGAGCAACCTAAAAGAGCTTTTTGTAAAATCACCCCAAAAGGGCTAGCTGTAATTGAGTCTGGCGAGCCAATCAATAACCAATACTTAAGCAAATTTGATGCATTCATTGATTTTAAAACACGTTCTAAAGACGAAAGTGAATCTGCACAAGTGAATGCCACCAGCATAGTCAGTAACAATTCAGATAAAACCCCTGAAGAGCTTATCGAAGCTGCAGTCGATACGCTCAATACCAATTTAAGTGACGAAGTACTAAAAGCGATACTAGCAGCATCCCCCGTATTCTTTGAAAACCTTGTAGTCGATTTAATGCTCGCCATGGGTTACGGCGGATCACGCAAAGATGCAGGCCAAGCTACGCAATATACTCAAGACGGTGGCATTGATGGCATAATAAAAGAAGATAAACTCGGCCTCGAAATGATATATTTACAGGCCAAACGCTACACCAATAAAACAGTGGGTAGACCAGATATACAAGCTTTTGCGGGGGCGCTTGATATGCACCGCGCTAAAAAAGGCGTATTCATTACCACCAGCAGTTTTAGTAAAGACGCCTTTGACTACATTGATAGAATAGACAAACGAATAGTGCTTATAGATGGTGCACAACTTACAGAGCTAATGCTTAGTCATAATTTAGGCGTTAGCACCAAACACGTATTTGAAGTAAAAACGCTTGATAGCGATTACTTTTTAGAAGATTAGATAGCGCGAATACATTACTATCGCAATAAAGAGGTTTTACCTCTAACTAAAAAATTAAGAGAATAGAGTAAATGGTTGAACAACATAAAAAAGAGCTGGAAAAACAACTATGGAATATTGCTAATCAATTAAGAGGCAATATGAGTGCAGATGACTTTAGGGACTTTATCTTAGGATTTATTTTTTATAAATATTTGTCTGAACGTATGGACTTGTATGCGGATGATATTTTAAAAGAAGATAGTATCAAGTTTGACGCAATTGATGAAAATACAGACGAAGGGAAAGAGTACCTCGATGCAATTAAAGAGGAAGCTATTGATCATCTTGGCTACTTTTTGAAACCGAGTGAGCTTTTTCATGTATTAGCTGAAAAGGGTTTGAATGGGGAGTTCATCATAGAGAGGTTAACTCAAGTTCTGAATCATATAGAACAAAGTACTATGGGGACTGCTTCTGAAGATGATTTTACAGGGCTCTTCGATGATCTAGACTTAACGTCAAATAAGTTAGGGAAAACAGAAAAAGCAAAAAATGAACTAGTTACTAAAATTCTGGTGCGACTTGATGATATTGACTTTTTACATCATGAAACTGACATTGATGTGCTCGGAGATGCTTACGAGTATCTTATTGGTCAGTTTGCTTCTGGTGCCGGCAAAGGGGCAGGTGAGTTCTACACGCCACCAGCGGTATCTAAGTTACTTGCAAAAATTGTTACGTTAGGCAAAGAAAAAATTGGTAGCGTGTACGATCCAACTTGTGGTTCTGGTTCCTTGCTTTTAAAAGTCATAAATGAATATAAAGATCAAGAGTCTTATAAAGATATAAAAGTATACGGGCAAGAATCAAATCCGACTACATATAACCTAGCTCGTATGAATATGATTTTACACGGTATGCATTACCGTAACTTTGATATTCAACAAGACGATACTCTTGAGCAGCCACAGCACCTTGAGAAGCGCTTTGAAGCCGTAGTAGCAAACCCACCATTTTCAGCTGATTGGAGTGCATCAGCAGGCTTTTTAACTGATGAGCGCTTTCAAGATTACGGAAAGTTAGCTCCTAAAAGTAAAGCTGATTTTGCTTTTGTCCAGCACATGGTTCATCAGTTAGATGAAAATGGCACTATGGCTGTTGTCTTACCTCACGGCGTATTATTCCGTGCAGGTGCAGAAGGTCATATTCGTAAGCATTTAATTAAAGATAAAAACTATCTTGATGCTGTAATTGGTTTACCAGCAAACATCTTTTACGGCACACCAATTCCAACTTGTATTTTACTTATAAAAAAGAACAGAGAAAACAGTGAGAATATTCTATTTATTGATGCCAGCAAAAGTTATGGGAAAGGAAAAAATCAAAACTTTCTAAGAGATGCTGACATACAAGATATTTTAAAAGCTATAGAAAAACGAGAGCTACTCGAGCCTGAGAAAGCAAATAAATTTGCTAGGGCTGTATCATTGGAAGAAATAGAACAAGAAAATAGCTTTAATTTAAATATATCTAGATATGTCGATACGTTTGAAGATGAAGAGTTGATTGATATAAGCCAATTGGTTACAAAATCAGAAAGTCTTGAGTTGGATATAACAATGCTTGATAAAGCTATTAATCGATACTGTAGTGAACTTGGGCTAAAGGCGATCTAATATGACTTCTATTATGTGCCCCAAAACTAGATTTAAAGAATTTAAAGAGTCTTGGAAAAAAACTAAGTTAAATGAATATTTATATGAAATATCTTCAGGGTGGAGTCCTCAATGTGAATCAAGGTCAGTTGAAGGTGATGAGTGGGGAGTACTAACTACCACATCTACAACTTGGGATGGCTTTGATGAGGAAGCCAATAAAAAGTTACCGGAAAGTTTAACTCCTAAAGAGCATTTAAAAGTAAATAAAGGGGATATTCTAATAACAAGAGCTGGGCCAGTTAATAGAGTAGGTGTTGTTTGTCGAGTAAATAGCCAGCCTAAACGCAATGTAATGCTTTCAGATAAGCTAATTCGCATTGTTACAAGTGAAGCCATTGATAGTAGGTTTTTGGCCTTTTACTTAAAGTTACCTTCCGTACAAAATTATTTTACTTGTAGAAAGTCTGGCTTAGCTGAGGCTCAATCAAACATAAGCCAAGACATAATAAAGAAAGTCCCATTAGCAATTCCCAATATTAACGAACAAGAAAAAATTTCAGATTTCTTTACTGTATTAGATAGCAAACTCAGCAAGCTTAAAGAAAAGTACACTTTAACAATCCAGTACAAAAAAGCAGTGATGCAAAAATTATTTAAGCAAGAGCTCCGATTTAAAGATGAAAATGGCAATGCCTTTCCTGATTGGCAAGAGAAAAAAATGGGTCAAGTTATTAACCCTGAGATTAGAGAAATAGCAAAACCTAATGAAAAATATTTAGCATTAGGTATCAGAAGCCATATGAAAGGTACATTTCAAAAACCAGGCTCTGATCCTGAAGCAGTTGCAATGGATAAATTATTTGTTGTAAGACCAAATGACTTAGTTGTAAATATCACATTTGCTTGGGAGGGGGCGATTGCTATTGCCAAAGTTGAAGATGATGGAGGTCTTGTTTCTCACCGTTTCCCGACATATACCTTTAAAAAGAATGAGGCAACACATCGATTTTTTAAACACATTATTCAATTGAAGCGTTTTAAATATATGTTGGATTTGATTTCACCGGGTGGTGCTGGCCGAAATCGAGTATTAAGTAAATCTGAATTTTTGAAACTTAAATGGGATTTCCCCTCGGTTAAAGAGCAAGAAAAAATAGCTGATTTTCTGGATACTTTGGATAAAAAACTCGATGCATTGAGTGAACAAATCGATCTAACACAAACCTTCAAAAAAGGTTTGTTACAGCAGATGTTTGTGTAGGAAGAATTTGATTATGCCTAAAAGAAAAGGAAGTTAATGTGGCCTATCAGTCAGAACAAGAATTAGAAGATAACTTAGTTGCTCAGCTTGCTAAAAAAGTTGATGGCAGGCAACAATTTGAAAAGGTCAATATCACCGATATAGAATCATTAAGAGCTAATTTAAAGAAGCAGCTTTCAAAACTAAATGGTTTTGAAATTAGTGATAATGAGCTTAAGCAAATTCGTAATGCCTTAGCTAAAGGTAATGTGTTTGATAAAGCGAAAATACTGCGTGATAGGCTGCAAATAAATAAAGACGATGGCAGCGCAGGTTATATCCGCTTTATTGATAGCGATGTTGATCAAAACCATTTTCAGGTAACGCAACAAGTTACGGCAGAAGGCCGTTATAAAAACCGCTATGACGTAACTATTTTGGTTAACGGTTTGCCACTAGTGCAAATAGAATTAAAGCGCCGTGGCTTAGAGCTTAAAGAAGCATTTAATCAAATTAATCGTTATCAGCGTCATTCTTACTGGGCTGAGGATGGCTTGTTCCAATATGTACAGGTGTTTGTTATCTCCAATGGCGTAAATACCAAGTATTACGCTAATAACCGCAAACAAAGCTTTAAACAAACCTTCTTTTGGGCAAAAGAAAATAACGACCGTTATACCGAGTTAAGCCAATTCGCTAAGGTGTTTTTAACGCCTAAACATTTAACCGACATGATCACTAAATATGTCGTGCTGAACGAAACAGACCGTATACTCATGGTGATGCGTCCTTATCAAATATACGCCACCGAAGCGATTATTGACCGAGTAGCTGAACGTGAAGCCTTAAAAGCTAGCAACCAATCAATCGAAAAACAAAACGGTTATATTTGGCATACTACTGGCTCTGGTAAAACACTTACCTCATTTAAGACTGCCCAGTTGCTTACGGGTGATAGCGCCATTCATAAAGTAGTGTTTGTGGTTGACCGTAAAGACTTGGATTATCAAACAGCCAAAGAATTTAATAGCTTCATTAAAGGTTGTGTAGACGGTACTGACAAAACCAAAGTGTTAGTTGACCAGTTTACCGGTAAAGATGTTTATTATCTTGAGAAAGACGGTGAGCAACAGTCATCAACTAAAGCGAAAGGCGGTAAGGTTAATACTCGCCGTAATGAAAAGCTGATTGTAACCACCATTCAAAAGCTTAATAACGCAATTAACAATAAACGTTATTCAAGCCGGATGGAGCCTATAAAAGATAAGAGCGTGGTGTTTATTTTTGATGAATGTCACCGCAGTCAGTTTGGCGATACTCATCAACGTATTAGTCAGTTTTTTACGAATCATCAAATGTTTGGCTTTACTGGAACGCCTATTTTTGCTGAAAATGCGGTGTCTAAGTTTTCTCGTAAATACACTACCAGTGACTTATTCCACAAGCCACTACACAAATACACTATTGTTGATGCGATTAAAGACGAAAACGTACTTAAATTTAACGTTGAGTATATTGGCCGTTACAAGAAAAAAGACAGCGCCAATGAAGTTGATATAGACGTTGAAGGTATCGACACCAAAGAGCTAATGGAATCTGACGTTAGATTAGAAAAAATTACCGATTACATTATTGCTCAGCATAATCGTAAAACTCATAGCAAAGCCTTTACCGGCATGTTTTGTGTTTCAAGCGTGCCTGCATTAATTAAGTATTACGAGCTATTTGCACAGAAAAAAGCGGAAGGTAAACATAACCTTAAAATAGCCACTATTTTTTCGTATGCCGCTAACGAAGAAGACCCAGATGCTGATGGCTTAGACGAAGTTGTATTAGATAAAGTTGCAGAGCCTAAAGCCCAGTATGAAGGTATAGCCAGCCATAGTCGAGACAGACTAGAAGAGTTTATTGGCGACTACAACAAAATGTTTGGCAGTAGTTATACTACTAGAGATAGTGAGTCTTACTACAATTACTACAATGATATTTCGAAGAAAGTTCGTGAGCGAAAAGTTGATATTTTGCTTGTGGTAAATATGTTTTTAACAGGGTTTGATAGTAAAACCTTGAATACCCTCTATGTTGATAAGAACCTTAGGTATCACGGGCTAATTCAAGCCTATTCACGCACCAATCGCATTTTAAACGAGCAAAAGTCGCAAGGTAACATCATTAGCTTCCGTAACCTGAAAAAGCGCACAGATGATGCCTTAGCGCTGTTTTCAAACAAGGATGCTAAAGATACGGTGATCATGCCGCCGTATGAAGAATTCATTAAGATGTTTAATCAAGCGTTAGACCAAATGCAAACCATTGCACCTGATACGGCGAGTGTTGATAGCCTTGAAGATGAAAACGCTGAACTTGAGTTTATTAAAGCGTTCAGGGAGTTAATGCGTTTACGCAATGTGCTTTCAACGTTTGCTGACTTTAAATTTGATGATGTTTTTATTCAAGAACAAGAATATGAAGACTATAAAAGTAAGTACTTAGATTTATACGACAAGGTTAAAACCAATACCGCCCCTGAAAAAGAGTCTATATTAGAAGAGATTGACTTTGAACTTGAACTGTTAGCGATGGATGAAGTGAATGTTGCTTACATCTTAAAGCTACTTAGCAAACTTAAACAATCTGACTCTGATGAAGAGTACCAGCAGCAGTATAAAGCACTAATGCAAACCATTGGTGGTGATCCTGAACTGCGGAGTAAGCAAGAGCTGATTGATAAATTCATTCAAGAAAACCTGCCAAATGTACAATCAGCCGAAGAAGTTGACGATGCTTTTGCCGCCTATTGGGAAGTTGAAAAAGAAAAAGCCACCCGAGTAATGGCTGAAGAAGAACACTTGATATCTGAAAATGTAAAAGAGCTTGTTGAACGCATGATATTCAGCAACCAAGAACCATTGCGTGAAGACATAGTAGCAACAATGGAAAAGCCCCCAAGCGTGCTGCAACGCAAGAAAGTAATACCAAGGCTAGCTGAGAAGCTAAAAGGCTTTGTTAATACGTTTTATGGTGGTATGTGATGGAGTTAATAGCTGACGGACAATTTAAACTCGTTTATTTATGGGTTGAAGAATATAAAAACATTATAGATAAAAGCCTGCACTTCTCACTAAATTATGATGTTAAAAGAAATGATAAAGAAATAAGCATTGAGCGTACTGATTTTTTTCAATACAGTACTCAATTAAAAAATCCTGTTAGGCATTTAGATTTTTTTACTGCCCTAATAGGTAAAAATGGTACGGGTAAGTCAAACTTAATCGAATTAATTAGTTATATCTATACGACAGGTTTTTTTCCAAAAGAAATGGGTCAGGTAGGTGCAAATAGTTTTTGTATTTTAGAACAAATGACTAATCAAGGAAGCCAATTTTACTTATTATCACCCAGTTATACGAGCTATTCCCTTAAAAATAATGGTATACAGGATCTGGCTTTTATACCCCGAGAGCTGGCAAAGTCTTTTGGTCAAACTGTTCTATATCATCCACTGAGTGATGTTGCCGCTGGTACGTCATCTTCTACAGGTCTAACAAGCTTAAAAATATCTTCAAACCCTTTTAAAAAGCTTGTTACAGGTGTAAGTGACAGTGAACTTGCCAAAAGATTTTCTGATAGTGCAAAAGATATGACAGATATCTCAAAGCTTGCATATATTTCAGAAAATCAGTTTTCACGATTGTTATTTCTTTATAGTGATTTTAAAGAAAATATTACCGAAAATGTGGATTTGCATTATGAGTTTGAAGGGTTCAGTAAAAACACTTCTTATGTGAAACTTTATAATGAATTTATTCTGTATATATCAAGGAAAAAAGATTTAATAAAAGATGACTTTATTTTAATTTACTTATTCTTAATTTCAGTAAGTGCGGTTCAGTCTGATATAAAAAAGTCAATCGTTCCTCACTTAGATGGTTTGATGATTTGTTTAAAAATACTATTAACACGATTTAAGGTATTTCAGTCTTTCGAAAAAGATATCAATAAATATATTGAAAGACAGGGCTGGGATAAATTGGTCGATAAATTAAGCTTACATCTTAAGGGATTTGAGTTAAGTATAGATTCCTTTGAGGCTGGATTTAATGATGTACATGGATCCCATCTGTTTATTGAATTAGCCAATGTGGACGATGGTAATGGAATAGACTTCATTTGTGGAACTGGTTGGGTCGATTTACCTAATTTGAAACGAGCATTTCAGGCCCCTGGGCTACCTATAAAAATAGATGGATTGAGTTCGGGGGAAGTAACCGCAGTACATTTCTTTAATGAAATAAAACTAGCCCTTATTCAAGAGCCTAACAGCGTGGTTATATTGGATGAGCCCGAGAACTCCTTTCATCCTGAATGGCAAAGGTGTTTAGTTTATTTACTGAGCTCTCTTTTCCTTGAATTAAAGGTTGAGCCACAAGTAATTATTTCGTCACATAGCCCTTTTGTTTTATCTGACATTTTAGATGGAAAAGCTTTAGCTTTAGGGAATAATCGGAGTCTTAATGATAGTTTTGCAGCTAATATTCATGAAATGTTAGCTGATAGCTTCTTTTTAGAGAGCACGATTGGTGAAGCTGCTAAAATTGAAATAGAACGTTTAGTTGGTTTTATTAACGATCATAAGTCTGAATCTTTTTTACCTGATGCATCATTTGAAGATAAACTTTTAGGTGCGGAATTATTGGTTTCACATATTGGTGATAGGTTATTAAGAAAAGAATTAAAAAAACGGTTAGTTTCTTTTAGTCAGAAAAATAATGTTGATTCTGCAATGATCACTAAATTAGTCAGGTACAGTCAGTCAAACCCTGATTTAAAAAACAAATTAGAAGATTTGCAGGCTCTTTTCATAGTGGATGAGGAATAAATGTTTTCTATTACCTTTAGAGCTTCAGAAAATGTAAACAGAAAACATTTTGATTGGTGTATAGAGCAGTTAGATATATTCTCTGAGGGAAACCCTTTACCTGACAATCAATATATGGCTTGGTTATTTACCAAAGGTAATCGTCTGTTTTTAAGTTCTCCACCACAACAACTTGAGATGTTAGTTGAGTTAACTGATTTAATGAAACAACAGGTTCCAGTCGTTTTCCACTCTTTGTTTCATGATGCATTTTACTTTTGGAAAACAGTTAAAAAAAGTGGAACAATAAAGAAGGTGTCTTTATTATTTAAGAGCTCTGCTATAAATCAGCTAACAAGTTTTATTAGTAAAAATAAGAGAGTTGAGGTTAATAGAGATGCTCTATCTGAAAAACTAGAAGAGCTGGGGCTGCTGGATTTTTACCTAATTAATGGTGAATTGAATTACAGTTTGCTACGTAAGCACTTCGTTGCCGATGGTCCAGCTGCTCACCGAGCTAATCCCAGAATGGAGTTAGATCTTGCTTGTATAGGAATAGACATCGAGTTTAAAACATTTCTATATTTTTGTATGGATAAGTTTAAATATGACAAGCTTATTGGAAGTTTTGATGGTTGGGGAGCCTATGAAATTACTAAAAGTACAGAGAATACGCTCTGTCCTTATTGCAATCGTAATTATACACACACTGTTTTTGAGGGTAATGAATTTAAAGGTCGCCCTGAGTTAGATCATTTTTTACCTAAGTCTATATTTCCTTTTTTTGCTGTATCTCTATTTAATTTAATCCCTGTTTGTCATAGCTGTAATCATAGTAAGTCGGATGAAAGTGTACTTGATTGGGAGCAAGGAATATTGGATTTTAGTTTACTGCATCCGCACATACCTGAAGATAATGTAGAACATATTACGATATTCGAATCAGTACAGCCCGGTGATTTAACCGCTTATTTCATGAGTAATGATTCAACAATGTATCAAAAAATTAAATTAACTGACTCAGCATTGCAAAATAAAAAAATCAAAAACTCTTTAGCTTTATATAAGTTAGCAAGATTTCAACATCCATCCCCACATATGCAAGGTTATTACGCAAAACATTCTAGAGATATTGAGAGAACTTTAGATTTAGTAAAGTATTATCCTCAAAGTGCTATTGAGTCGATTGCGAGCTTAATTGAAGATGATACGGAGCAGCTTCAAAAAGAATTGATAAAAGCGATAGTTTCTAATTATCCAGAGCATCATGCCTTAGGCAAACTAAAGCAAGATTTATTGACTGATATTATAGATAGTTGGATTATTGAGGATCAAATATAGCCTAAAGGTTAATTTCTTAGTATCTACAAAACCAAACCTAGCTTTTTACAACGCAAAAAGTACAGTCCATTATCACCGATAGATTTAAATGTTTTGTAGATACGTTTATGGCAGAGTTTTAAAGGGCTGTCGTAGTGTTTCGTGCAAGCCGTCAACGGTTGACGGTCCATGTAGCTACACAAACCTTACTCATGTTTATTGATGCTGCGTAAAGTAATTAAAGAGCACTGCAGCTACTCAAACTTTTGAATTCTGTCGTGACGGTAGCTTTTATTCGGAAGCTGTGGTGTGCCATTCATTAGTCATCCTCCGAGAATATATCTTCAATGGTATCCCAGTCTGGTAGAAAGTGTTGTTTTGAGGTAACTTCAAATTGTAAATCAACTGAATCAAGCAGCCGCTCAAATATATCGAATGAGCCAGTAAAGCGACCGTTCTCAATCTCGGAAATCGTTGTTTTATTAATTCCCGCGATCTCTGATAGCTCTTATTGGGTGTAGCCTAAAGCTTTCCTACTAGTACTTATTTCTTTGCCAATATGCGCTCTACTCGACATATATCCTCTTATTGAAAGTTAGCTATATAGCTAATAAAAATTATCAATATTTCACAGGCACTGCATTATTTATATAAGACGGTTTAGCTTAAAAAACCAAACCGTCAACCGTTGACGGTTACTACCAATTAAACTTAAAGGCTTTATTAATAAGTAAAGATTGCTTTCTTGCTTCACTCATATGCTGGTGGAAATAGGGAGCTTTTACTACCTTCGTGTGGATATGAAAATGGAGGTGTTGACTATCAGTATCCTTGTAATATGCATCAAGAGCCGATTGGATAATAATAAAGCTATCCACGCCATAGCACTCAAGAACGCGATATTTAAAGCATTCTAATGCTACCTTGTGTCGTGCTACTAGTTCGTTTACTTCTCTATTGTTAATGCCTTTTAGCTCAACTATATCGCACAATTGAATGTATGCTTTAAGTGAGTCTTCTATTAATACGGGGTCATAGTCTTTCATTAGGTTCCATCCAAAACCATTTTTAACGGGATTGGTTCGCACAGCAAGTTTACCCTCAGTTGTTTTTGCACCTGTAGAGCGACCTCCATGCAATTTACATCGACCATTTCGCTTGTTGCCTAGGCGCTTGCAGGGATTACCTGAACGTGTTTTAGCCCCGCACTTGGGTAGGCTGTCTAAATCAAACTTACTCATTTTTTGCCTTTTTATGATCGATCATGTTCGGTGAACTTTCGGTTCATAGGGTTTGTTTTTTGAAAATCTATTTTCTTTAAAGTTTTTAAAATCGAATATTTATATGCTTACCATTATGGGGTGAATATATAAATCAAAGGGTTATATTAATTTAATGCCACTTAAAGCGATCACTTAATAGCGCTTTATGTTGTCTGTGCACGTAAGGTGATCGATCACTTTGCATGTGTATGCTTCGGTTCATAGAGTGCTGCAAAGGTACTTCAGCGTTATTAACTTGATTAGGGGGATCGCTGTACTGCAATGAGCGATGAAGTTTAGATTGTATTAGCTGTGTACTGCTTATACCTGATAACCCTTTTAGTAACTTGATACCACCAGCCTCTGAGTTATCTAGGTTTATTAGAGCCGCTTCTTTATTTTGCTGGTATGTAATAGCTGAATTTACGAGTAGCATATCGTTAAAGCGTTTATCAACGTGCTCTGTTGAGTATTCAAGTTTACTAAATAAGTAGCTATGAGCCTCAATGTTAGCCTCTTTTGTGGCACGTTTAGTAAAATAACTTAAGCGGTATAGAGCTGGTTCTATACTGAATTTATTACCCCTGTGCATTAGGTAGTATGGGTGCTTGACCAGTGAGGCTGAGCCTAGGCCTTCAGATTCCCAAGCATGCTTTAATTGGTAGGTTAACTTACTGCTATGCTTTATTTTATGCCCGCTTAATAACACAGCTAAATGATAATGATGATTTGAGGATGTATTTCTCTCTCTAGCGCAAATGTAACTTACTTTGCAGTTATATTGTTTTGTAAGTATCGACAACTGTTTTTTAATAAACTTTAAGAACGCCTGATTATTAATAGAATAAGATTTAGTACTTAGGTCTATTCTTGCTACGAGTACTTTAGAGTAGTGAGAAAGCATACATTCACAATGTTTAAACACTTTAGTTAATGCTTTTAGATCTTGGCCTTTTGTCTTTGGTTTGAATACTCTGTAGCTATGGTCTTTGTATATAAAGTTTACTGAGTTAGATGTTGATATTTTAAAGGTCATTGTTATATCTATTTGCTTTAGTTATTAATTGGTATCTTTCTTATATTATTTAATATCCGCTGTTAGTGGATAGGCGCTTTTCAGATAAAAGCCCTTTTAAAATAATAACTAAGATATGTTTTTAGCTTGTTGAATAGCGTGTTTTTACTGATCATTTTGTTTCAAAGTGCGTCATCAGTAGGCCAAAAAAAAGCAGTTTATTTACCTGCTTTTGAGTGTTTATTAGCTAGCCAATTTTTATAATCTTGAAAATGCCACATGGACCGCCCATTTATTACATGAGCTGGTGGGGGGAAATGGCCAGCCTTTATCCATCTTCCAAGTGTTGACCTACTGATGTTAAGAAGCTTTTGCAATTCAGGCTTTTTAATCATTCGAGCATCGTCAATATACATAGCAAGATCTGGTAGCTTTTTCTTGTTCATTGAGGTCGCTCCATATTTATTACTTCGCGAGATTTTACAAAGTCTAAAAGCTCGCTTAATAACCAACAAACTCTGTCGCTATCGGCATGAAGCTTTCTTCTTTTCGGAAAGAGGCCTTTTTTTTCTAAAGCCCAAGCGCTGGTTCGAGAGACAGCCGTTATTTTGGCTCTTTCTGCTTCTCTGACTAGGCGGTCAGTAAATTGCATTGTTGGTGTTGTTAGCTGGTTCAAATTGGTTTCTCCGGTTCATCATTGTTGATGGGAGAATATTATTGATTTGCGTATAGGTTAATAAGCCCTTAGCTTGATAAGGGCTTATTAAAGATTTTAACATTATGATTTTAAGTGAATTTTATCTTTATAGTTAGTTTTCACCCATTCCTCAACTTCCTTAAGGGATGGAGCAGAACTAGACTTTCGGCCTTTTTTAGCGGTAGAGCCATACGCATCGTTAATATATGTTTTAATCGTTTTATGTGAAGGAGGATAAATAGTATTTATAGAAAATAGAGCATCAATTGCCGTTGCTAAATTCGCTCTACTACATTTAGACATATGCGTGTGTAGTTTTATGTCACTGACTATTACATTGATAAGATCAATAAAAGGCTGATACTTTTTAGGTGAGGATTCACCTGCTATTGTTCGGTCTTTAGAATGTTTTTCTGTGGCTCTTAAGGCATACAAATGTTCTACAAAGTCATTATGCTCTTGCACTTGTGATCCAAGCGTAAACATTTCGTGCATTAGCTTATTAAGCCAAAACTTGTAGTCTACGTTAGACTTGTCTGGAAGTGCTCTTAGAGTGTCCTCCACCAGCATCGCTTTACGTTTAATCGATTCTTTCTCCAATAACATAATATCTTGGCCAAACTCATCTTTTGGTAAGTTATTTATAGAGCATATGATTAAATTGGGCTTCTCAATACCTATAGGTGAAGCTATTTCTTCTAACTGAGCATAATTAATATCATCCTCATCAATCTCACCAAGCTCTTGAACATGTACCAAAAATGGCTGTGATTGAATCTTTAAACCTTCTCGCGGCGTACATTTTGGAAATAATTTGAATTTATTCACTTAAATTATTTCCTTTAGATACCATTGGTATTTTGGCTCTAGGAAGTATTTGATTTGCCATTATACTTGCAAGCTTTCTTCGTTCATCTAAATAGTCATACCTGTTATAAATACCTGCAACACCACGAATAGTATGATTTAGATAACGTGTTACCTCGTTTCCTTCATAACCAAGCTCAGCGAATAAACTACGGCATGTTCGCCTTAAATCATGGATTGTAAAGTGCTTAATGCCCTTAGGCTCAAGTAGGTTAGGGTATGACTTTTTACTTACACTTTTGCCAAACATTTTAGCTAAGGCATGATTTAAAGTGTTTTCGCACATATGGCCTTTTTTACTAACCTTTCTTGCTGGGAAGACATACTCAGAGCCACAAGATTTTACTTTTAATTCTTCAAATATAGGTATAACTTCGTCAGCGATGGGAATTTGTATATATTTTTTTTTCTTATTCCGCTTACCTAAATTCCAAACCTTTTCTTTAAAATCAAACTCATCCCATTTTGCCTGAGTTAGCTCAGTTTTACGGTTACCAAATATTAGGAGTAATACCATCGCTAAATAGTTATCTCTAGTAAAAATAGTCGAATTTTCTCTTAATACATCAAATGTAGTTTCAATTTCTTGTAGGCTTAGAACTCGATCTCTACTTTTACTTTGGCCTCCCGCATCTTTTTGGCTAAAAGCTGCAGCAGGATTTGACTTTGTAAGGTCAAGTGTATTTGCATGTTTAAATAGTTTTTTACATAGGTATAAGCACTTTGAAGATATAGAGGGGCGCCCATCATTTGCAATATTTTTTATAATAGCTCTAATATCACGTGCATTTACATCATCAATTTTGAGCTTACCAATGTATGGCTTTATATCTTTATTATATTGTCTTTCGAGCAAATGAGAGCTTTCTATTTCCTTAGTTTTATCTTTAAACCAGTCATTAAATAGGTCGTTCATTGTTATTATAGTTTCTTGTCCCTGCCTCATTCTTTCAGCAAGTGGGTCTACACCATTCTTAATTTTTTGATTTATCAGGGCTGCTTCAATACGAGCGTCAGATAAAGTCCTGTCTGGAAAGTTACTCCCTTTTAAAGTCATAAAGTGACGTTTCTTATTAATTGTATAACGAAGTTCCCATGCCCCGCTTTTCTTATCTTTATTAGGCTTTATATACAATCCATCGCTAACACTAAATCTTAGCGTTGTACTATTTTTAATTTTGGCTTTGATTTCTTTTACATTCATTAAGTTATATAAAAATGGTTACCAAAGGTTTCAAAAGTGGTTACCAAGTAGTTTGGTAACCACTATGGTAACCACTTGGACACGTACAATAGGGGGCTAGTATGAACGGTAGAAAACAAAAAGCCTAGAAAAATCTAGGCTTATTAATTGGTTATAAACAAGTTGAAACAGGCTAAAACACTATTCTATGTTTTGAATCTGCTCTCTCATCTGCTCAATGAGCACTTTTAGCTCCACAGCTGCATTAGTAATATCGCTATTAATAGACTTAGAGGCTAGGGTGTTTGCTTCGCGGTTAAACTCTTGCATCATAAAATCTAAACGGCGGCCACATGCGCCACCTTTTTTAATAATTTTTTTAGTTTCTTTTACGTGCGACTTTAAGCGGTCGAGTTCTTCGGCAACATCTTGCTTTTGTGCAAGGTAAATAAGCTCTTGTTCAAGGCGAGATTCGTCAATGTCGGTTTTTAAGTCTTCAAGCTTTTGATTAAGTTTTTCACGCTGCCACTTTGCTATTTCCGGTAAGTGACTTTCTACCACAGTAACTTGCTCAAGTATGGCATCAAGGCGAGTGGCAATCATTTCTTCTAAATTTGCGCCTTCATCGCCACGGGCTGATTTAAAATCTTCAACTACTTGGTCAAAGCCCGCTATAAGTGCTTTATTTACAGTATCTAAATCGAGCTCCTGTGCTTCCATTACGCCAGGCCAGCGCAGTATATCAACAGGGTTAATGTCACCACTGCTTTGTTGTTGCACCCATTTAGCACTATTTATTAGTTGCTCAGCAAGTGACTCATTAATTGATAGCTCACCCACGTGTGCTGGATTTGCAACAAACTTTAAAAATACTTCAACTTTACCGCGTTGCAAATTTTTACGTAAACGCTCACGAATTACCGGTTCCATGCCACGAAATTGCTCTGGTGCGCGAATAAACGTTTCAAGGTAGCGCTGGTTTACTGAACGAATTTCCCAGGTGCCAGTGCCCCAATCGCCTTTAATTTCGCGACGCGCATAAGCAGTCATACTGTGGATCATGGATAAGTTCCTAAAATTTATTAATACAATATTGCGATGATTATACCGTAACACTGCTTAACCTCTAGAGAAAATTTATTACGCTGAATATTTTACAATCAGCATGGCATCTACCTGCACATGCACTTATAATGTCGCAAATTCAGAATTAAGGGGATCGTCAATGCGTCCAAGCGAAAGAACACCTAACCAAATTAGACCGGTATCATTTACACGTAATTACACATTACACGCTGAAGGCTCAGTACTTGTTGAGTTTGGTAATACCAAAGTACTTTGTACTGCTACGGTTGAAGCAGGTGTACCACGTTTTATGAAAGGCCAAGGTAAAGGTTGGATCAACGCTGAATACGGTATGCTACCGCGCTCAACGCATACGCGTAACGCACGTGAAGCAGCACGTGGCAAGCAAGGCGGTCGTACTATGGAAATTCAACGCTTAATTGCTCGCGCATTGAGAGCTGCAGTAGATTTAAAAGCGCTTGGCGAAAACACCATTACAATTGACTGTGATGTGATTCAAGCTGATGGCGGAACACGCACTGCATCTATCAGTGGTGCATGCGTTGCTTTAGTTGATGCACTTACTCACATGCGCGCTAAAGGAATGATCAACTCAAACCCACTTAAGCACATGATTGCTGCTATCTCGGTAGGTATTTATAAAGGCCAACCAATTAGTGATTTAGAGTACCTTGAAGATTCTGAAGCCGAAACCGATATGAACGTAATTTTAACTGAAACAGGTAAAATTATTGAAGTGCAAGGTACCGCAGAGGGCGAACCATTCTCGTTCGACGAATTAGATGAGCTACTTACACTGGCTAAACATTCAATCCGTGAAATTATTGACGTTCAAAAACAAGCGTTAGCATAAGCGAGTACCCCAATGAAAGATTATCAAAAAGAGTTTATTGAATTTGCTTTAGAAAAGCAGGTTTTAAAATTTGGCGAGTTTACCCTTAAATCAGGTCGTACAAGCCCATACTTTTTTAATGCTGGCCTTTTTAATACAGGACGTGATTTAGCACGTTTGGGTCGTTTTTATGCATCAGCTCTTGAAGACGCCGCAATAGAATACGACGTTTTATTTGGCCCAGCTTATAAAGGTATTCCTATTGCAACCACTACCGCAGTAGCGCTGGCAGATCACCATGATAAAGATGTACCTTATTGCTTTAACCGTAAAGAGAAAAAAGCACATGGTGAGGGTGGTACATTAGTAGGTTCTGCATTAACGGGTAAAATTATGCTGGTGGATGATGTGATCACCGCAGGCACTGCAATTCGTGAATCTATGGAAATCATTGCCGATAACGGCGCAGACCTAAGTGGTGTACTAATAGCACTTGATCGCCAAGAAAAAGGCAAAGCTGAGCTTTCAGCTATTCAAGAGGTAGAGCACGACTTTAATACCAAAGTGATCTCTATTGTAAAATTAGCTGATCTTATTAGCTACCTTGAGAGCCAAGGTACAATGGACGAGCATTTAGCATCAGTTAAAGCATACCGAGATCAATACGGTATTGCCTAACTAAAAAAAGCCTCGCAATTGCGGGGCTTTATTTTGACCACAGTAAATAGAGCTAATAATGAAAGATGTATTTAAACCTAACGGCCTTGGTATAAAGCGTATATTTAAAGCAACGTATTGTTCGTACCTTGGTTTTAAAGCGGCCTTTATAGAAGAAGCGGCTTTTAGGCAAGAGTTGCTACTTAGCATTATTTTGCTACCCATTTCTTTTTGGCTAGCTTCATCGGTATTACATTGGGCATTGTTAGTAAGTACATTACTGATCATACTGATTGTGGAATTACTTAATTCAGCAATAGAAGCGCTCACTGATCGCGTAAGTACAGAGCGCCATGTATTATCTGGGCGTGCGAAAGATATGGGATCTGCAGCAGTAACACTCTCATTAATGATCCTTACGATCGTGTGGGGTGCTAGTTTGTATATAAAGTTATTTCAGTAAACCCTCTATATAACCCAATTAATACACCTAAAATGTTAATAAAGTGCTAGTTATGTTGTGTTTTTAGCGTATTTGGCTCAAATAATCAGCGAACAGTCATTTATTTCAAGTTTTCTTCAAAAAAGGGTTGAACTGTTTTCGGATCTCCCTATAATGCGACCCCACTGAGACGGCAGAGCGCAACGCATAACGAGGCACGAGCTACTCAGTGAGTCGAGTAAAACTTAGTTTTAAAAACTTTCAAGTTTAACAAAATTAAGTGTTGACAAAAAAATAGGAAAGCGTAAGATGCGCAGCCCTAGCGAGATAAAGTTTAACGCTTTAATCGCAACGTTCTTTAACAATATAAAGCAATCATCTGTGTGGGCACTCGTACAGATTGAGTTCTAACAGCCAAGCTACTTAGGTAGTGAGGCAAACAAATTTAGAGTCTCAATTGAAACTGAGTGACCAACAGCAATAACTTACTTAGGTTTTACTTAAGAAAAGAATTGCAGCACAGTCAATTCAATATCGAAAGATATTAAATAAATTCAGAATTCATTGAGCTGTCGAAAGACATAAAACTTTTTAATTGAAGAGTTTGATCATGGCTCAGATTGAACGCTGGCGGCAGGCCTAACACATGCAAGTCGAGCGGTAACAGAGAGTAGCTTGCTACTTTGCTGACGAGCGGCGGACGGGTGAGTAATGCTTGGGAACATGCCTTGAGGTGGGGGACAACAGTTGGAAACGACTGCTAATACCGCATAATGTCTACGGACCAAAGGGGGCTTCGGCTCTCGCCTTTAGATTGGCCCAAGTGGGATTAGCTAGTTGGTGAGGTAATGGCTCACCAAGGCGACGATCCCTAGCTGGTTTGAGAGGATGATCAGCCACACTGGGACTGAGACACGGCCCAGACTCCTACGGGAGGCAGCAGTGGGGAATATTGCACAATGGGCGCAAGCCTGATGCAGCCATGCCGCGTGTGTGAAGAAGGCCTTCGGGTTGTAAAGCACTTTCAGTCAGGAGGAAAGCGTGGTGGTTAATACCCATCATGTGTGACGTTACTGACAGAAGAAGCACCGGCTAACTCCGTGCCAGCAGCCGCGGTAATACGGAGGGTGCGAGCGTTAATCGGAATTACTGGGCGTAAAGCGTACGCAGGCGGTTTGTTAAGCGAGATGTGAAAGCCCCGGGCTCAACCTGGGAACTGCATTTCGAACTGGCAAACTAGAGTGTGATAGAGGGTGGTAGAATTTCAGGTGTAGCGGTGAAATGCGTAGAGATCTGAAGGAATACCGATGGCGAAGGCAGCCACCTGGGTCAACACTGACGCTCATGTACGAAAGCGTGGGGAGCAAACAGGATTAGATACCCTGGTAGTCCACGCCGTAAACGATGTCTACTAGAAGCTCGGAACCTCGGTTCTGTTTTTCAAAGCTAACGCATTAAGTAGACCGCCTGGGGAGTACGGCCGCAAGGTTAAAACTCAAATGAATTGACGGGGGCCCGCACAAGCGGTGGAGCATGTGGTTTAATTCGATGCAACGCGAAGAACCTTACCTACACTTGACATACAGAGAACTTACCAGAGATGGTTTGGTGCCTTCGGGAACTCTGATACAGGTGCTGCATGGCTGTCGTCAGCTCGTGTTGTGAGATGTTGGGTTAAGTCCCGCAACGAGCGCAACCCCTATCCTTAGTTGCTAGCAGGTAATGCTGAGAACTCTAAGGAGACTGCCGGTGATAAACCGGAGGAAGGTGGGGACGACGTCAAGTCATCATGGCCCTTACGTGTAGGGCTACACACGTGCTACAATGGCGCATACAGAGTGCTGCGAACTCGCGAGAGTAAGCGAATCACTTAAAGTGCGTCGTAGTCCGGATTGGAGTCTGCAACTCGACTCCATGAAGTCGGAATCGCTAGTAATCGCGTATCAGAATGACGCGGTGAATACGTTCCCGGGCCTTGTACACACCGCCCGTCACACCATGGGAGTGGGTTGCTCCAGAAGTAGATAGTCTAACCCTCGGGAGGACGTTTACCACGGAGTGATTCATGACTGGGGTGAAGTCGTAACAAGGTAGCCCTAGGGGAACCTGGGGCTGGATCACCTCCTTATACGATTTAGAACTTATTTGTTCGTAGTGTCCACACAGATGATTGTTAGTTAGTTTTACCCTTTGGGTTTAACTGATTAATATGTTCTTTAAAAATTTGGAAAAGCTGATAATAAAATTCTGATAAATATTCGTATTTATCAAGAGTTTTCAAAAGTAAAAAAGAATGATAGCAGTATCATTCAGTGCCAATTTAATCATTCGTGATTAATTGGTGTCTACTTTAGTATTCAATATTAACTTCTGGCGAAGTTAAACTGTCACTAACAAAGACCCGTTTGGGTTGTATGGTTAAGTGACTAAGCGTACACGGTGGATGCCTTGGCAGTTGGAGGCGATGAAGGACGTATTAACTTGCGATAAGCCTAGTCAAGCTAGTAAAAAGCGCTTGAGACTAGGATTTCCGAATGGGGAAACCCACCTGCTTGCAGGTATCGTTAACTGAATACATAGGTTAACGAGGCGAACGCGGAGAACTGAAACATCTAAGTACCCGTAGGAAAAGAAATCAACCGAGATTCCGATAGTAGCGGCGAGCGAAATCGGAACAGCCCTTAAGCTTATTATGTGTTAATGGAAGGCTCTGGAAAGTGCCACGATACAGGGTGATAGTCCCGTACATGAAAAGACATTTTAAGTGAAATCGAGTAGGTCGGAGCACGTGAAACTTTGACTGAATATAGGTGGACCATCATCTAAGGCTAAATACTCCCAACTGACCGATAGTGAACCAGTACCGTGAGGGAAAGGCGAAAAGAACCCCTGTGAGGGGAGTGAAATAGAACCTGAAACCGTGTACGTACAAGCAGTAGGAGCCTACTTGTTAGGTGACTGCGTACCTTTTGTATAATGGGTCAGCGACTTATATTTTGTAGCGAGGTTAACCGTTTAGGGTAGCCGTAGGGAAACCGAGTCTTAACTGGGCGAATAGTTGCAAGGTATAGACCCGAAACCCGGTGATCTAGCCATGGGCAGGTTGAAGGTTGAGTAACATCAACTGGAGGACCGAACCCACTAACGTTGAAAAGTTAGGGGATGACCTGTGGCTAGGAGTGAAAGGCTAATCAAACCGGGAGATAGCTGGTTCTCCCCGAAATCTATTTAGGTAGAGCCTCGGACGAATACTTACGGGGGTAGAGCACTGTTAAGGCTAGGGGGTCATCCCGACTTACCAACCCTTTGCAAACTCCGAATACCGTAAAGTAATATCCGGGAGACACACGGCGGGTGCTAACGTCCGTCGTGAAGAGGGAAACAACCCAGACCGCCAGCTAAGGTCCCAAAGTCATAGTTAAGTGGGAAACGATGTGGAAAGGCCCAGACAGCCAGGAGGTTGGCTTAGAAGCAGCCATCCTTTAAAGAAAGCGTAATAGCTCACTGGTCGAGTCGGTCTGCGCGGAAGATGTAACGGGGCTAAACTATGCACCGAAGCTGCGGATTCATCTTAGGATGAGTGGTAGGGGAGCGTTCTGTAAGCGGTTGAAGGTGTACCGGGAGGTATGCTGGACGTATCAGAAGTGCGAATGCTGACATGAGTAACGATAATGCGGGTGAAAAACCCGCACGCCGGAAGACCAAGGGTTCCTATCCCATGTTAATCAGGGTAGGGTAAGTCGACCCCTAAGGCGAGGCCGAAAGGCGTAGTCGATGGGAAACGGATTAATATTTCCGTACTTGGTATAATTGCGATGGGGGGACGGAGAAGGCTAAGCAAGCATGGCGATGGTTGTCCATGTGAAAGTGAGTAGGCTAGCGACTTAGGTAAATCCGGGTTGCTGTTAGGCTGAGACACGAGACGAGCACCCAAGGGTGTGAAGTTGCTGATGCCATACTTCCAGGAAAAGCCTCTAAGCTTCAGATTATACCGAATCGTACCCCAAACCGACACAGGTGGTCAGGTAGAGAATACTAAGGCGCTTGAGAGAACTCGGGTGAAGGAACTAGGCAAAATCGTACCGTAACTTCGGGAGAAGGTACGCTCCTATCTGTGATGAGACTTGCTCTCTAAGCGGACGGGAGCCGCAGTGACCAGGTGGCTGGGACTGTTTATTAAAAACACAGCACTGTGCAAAATCGCAAGATGACGTATACGGTGTGACACCTGCCCGGTGCCGGAAGGTTAATTGATGGGGTTAGTTTTCGGACGAAGCTCTTGATCGAAGCCCCGGTAAACGGCGGCCGTAACTATAACGGTCCTAAGGTAGCGAAATTCCTTGTCGGGTAAGTTCCGACCTGCACGAATGGTGTAACCATGGCCACGCTGTCTCCACCCGAGACTCAGTGAAATTGAAATCGCAGTGAAGATGCTGTGTACCCGCGGCTAGACGGAAAGACCCCGTGAACCTTTACTACAGCTTGGCACTGAACATTGAACCTACATGTGTAGGATAGGTGGGAGACTTTGAAGCAGCGACGCTAGTTGTTGTGGAGTCGTCCTTGAAATACCACCCTTGTAGTTTTGATGTTCTAACGTTGGCCCCTGAATCGGGGTTACGGACAGTGCCTGGTGGGTAGTTTGACTGGGGCGGTCTCCTCCCAAAGAGTAACGGAGGAGCACGAAGGTTGGCTAAGTACGGTCGGACATCGTACGGTTAGTGTAATGGTAGAAGCCAGCTTAACTGCGAGACAGACACGTCGAGCAGGTACGAAAGTAGGTCATAGTGATCCGGTGGTTCTGAATGGAAGGGCCATCGCTCAACGGATAAAAGGTACTCCGGGGATAACAGGCTGATACCGCCCAAGAGTTCATATCGACGGCGGTGTTTGGCACCTCGATGTCGGCTCATCACATCCTGGGGCTGAAGTCGGTCCCAAGGGTATGGCTGTTCGCCATTTAAAGTGGTACGCGAGCTGGGTTTAGAACGTCGTGAGACAGTTCGGTCCCTATCTGCCGTGGGCGTTTGAGAATTGAGAGGGGTTGCTCCTAGTACGAGAGGACCGGAGTGAACGAACCGCTGGTGTTCGGGTTGTCATGCCAATGGCATTGCCCGGTAGCTACGTTCGGAACTGATAAGCGCTGAAAGCATCTAAGCGCGAAGCAGGCCTCGAGATGATTTCTCACTAGACTTTTAAAGTCTCTGAAGGGCCGTTGAAGACTACAACGTTGATAGGCAAGATGTGGAAGTGGTGTGAGCCATTAAGCTAACTTGTACTAATTACCCGTGAGGCTTAACCATACAACGCCAAACGCGTTTTGTGACAGAAACAAGCGACAGAAGTTAATAGCTAAAGTAGATAGATACTTAGACTTAAAAAATATTATCAGAGTTTTCCAAATTTAGTTGGTACGTGAAAACGGACTGACACCCTAATTTGCTTGGTAACCATAGCGTTTTGGACCCACCTGACCCCATGCCGAACTCAGTAGTGAAACGAAACAGCGCCGATGATAGTGTAGCATTTGCTATGTGAAAGTAGGACATTGCCAGGCTCCAAATACAAGAAAGCCCGACTCGAAAGAGCCGGGCTTTTTTACGTCTGAAGAAAAGTGAAATGCGGACAATTAATGTACACTCATCTACTTCTAGAATGTAGGTCGCGCGAGCATAGCGACTCCCGACGATAAAAAACATCGATTATAATTATAGTGTTCTTATTTCATGAGTGGGATTACCAGATATTACTCACAAAGTCTCCACCACTACCGTAGCGTGGGTTGAGTATCACGAAACCCGCGGAAAAAGCCCACCACAGAACTCACACTCTTTGTATTAAAGCCTTCAGCTGTTTAGCATGCTAAATCTGCTATTGAAAAGTGCTCTTTTATCCCAAGCTATAGTTATAGAGCATCTACACACTTATTTATGGCGAGTTTCTATGTTAAATAAACAAAGGCATATTTACACAGAAGACCAGGTTCGCTCCTATGAGGTTGAGGCGGCTAAGCAATGTGGAATAGATTTATTTACTTTAATGCAGCGAGCGGGAGAGTCCGTATACAAGCAGTGGCAGTCTTTTAACGCTAAGCTTACTTTAATTATTGCAGGTAATGGCAATAATGCGGGTGATGCTTACATAGCCGCGCGTTTAATTAAGGACTCTGGTGCAGAGGTTAAAGTTTGCGCTATAGACCCTGCTAAAACACTCAGTGGTGACGCTGCTAAAGCGAAGCAATTATGGCTTGATAATGGTGGCATAGTTAACGAGTTTGCAAAGAGTGATTTAGATTGCTGCGACTGTGTGATTGATGGGTTACTAGGTACTGGGCTTAATTCACCTGTTCGCGAAAATTATTGTGAGATTATTACCGCCATCAACCAAAGCGAAAAGCCTGTTTTAAGTATTGATGTTCCCTCAGGGATTGATGCAAATACAGGTGAAGTATTAGGCGCAGCTATTCAGGCAACAAAAACACTTACTTTTATTGCGATTAAACAGGGCCTTTCTACAGGGACAGGTAAACAGCATGCCGGTGAGTTGATTCTCGATGAATTAGCAATTGAAGATACTTTTAGTCAACTCGCTTCACCTTGTGCTCACTTGATAAATATAGACAGCTTTAAACGCTTGGGCTCTCGGGCTGTAAATAGCCATAAGGGCAATCATGGCAAGTTATTATGCGTAGGGGGCAACCAAGGTACTGCGGGAGCAATTAGGCTCAGTAGTGAAGCTGCGCTACGAGCAGGCGCGGGGATGGTAAAGGTTTATACGCACCAAAGTTCTATTATGCCAATAAGCATAGGTAGGGCAGAGTTAATGGTCATGAGTGAAAACCTTGAACAGGCTTTAGAGTGGGCAAGTTGTGTTGTACTTGGCCCTGGACTTGGGCAGGATGAATGGGCTAAAAAAACGTTTTGCACTGTAATGCACTATTGCCAAGAGCACAATACGCCGCTTGTACTTGATGCTGATGCACTTAATTTATTAGCTGAAAATGCAAGTGCTTATACGTTGGCTCAATGTGTCCTTACTCCGCATCCTGGTGAGGCAGCTCGGCTCATTAGCAAAAATACCTCTGAAATAGAGTCAAATAGGTTTGGAAGCGTGCGACTATGCGCAAAACGGTATAATGCTACTTGCATATTAAAAGGCGCTGGGTCTTTAATTGATAACGGCAAAAGTACTTGGGTGTGTGAAAATGGTAACGCAGCACTTGCCGTGGGAGGGAGTGGCGACGTACTTACAGGTATTATTGGTGCATTGCTTGCTCAAGGGCTTAGTATCGATGAAGCAGCGCGATATGGGGTAACTCTTCATGCTCGAGCAGGTGAGGTTGCGGCTGAAGAGCAAGGGCAGCGCGGCATGCTACCCTCGGATTTATTTCAAATAGTCAGGTCGTTAATCAACTAAGTATTTAGCTCTGTTGAATAAGATCCCATTTGTTACCATAGAGATCTTCAAATACGGCCACCGTACCGTAAGGCTCATTACGAGGCTGCTCATGAAATACTACGCCATTTTCTAGCATGCTTTCGTAGTCGCGCCAAAAGTTGTCAGTGTTTAAAAATAGCCATACACGGCCACCTGCTTGATTGCCAACAGCGTTAAACTGCTCTGGCTCTGTGGCTTGTGCAAGTAATATATGTGTGCCGTTTGAGTTGGGTGGGGTTATTAACACCCAGCGTTTTCCATCACCTAAATCCGTATCTTCCACTAATTCAAAGCTTAATTTTTTTGTATAAAATGCGATTGCTTCGTCATAGTCTTTTACAACAAGAGCAATACTACCTATATGCTGCTTTGGCATAACTTAAAAACCTAAAGTTGTCTTATGTTTGTGTATTTTCACATATCAATACAGGGTTGAATAGTATAGGTAAATGTTTATTAAAGCTTATTTTAAGGGGAGATATACGTTATACATTTGCTTCGCATCTATCGCTAGCAGTAAAAGGATTCACTCTATTTTAAACCCTATAGCATGCTTAAAGCGTCCTTAAAAAGTGTTCTAATTTACGCAGCTAAACTGGCTTAGTCATCTTCATTCGTAGGGTCGTCACCTGAGTCTTCTTTGCGTTTACGCTGCTCTTGCTTGGCCTTTTGAACATTTTCATAAGTAGGGGGTGGAATAGGCATAAGTGAAATTAGTGGAAAAAATGCTAAAAATAAATACGCTCCTTTAGACATGCTCTTACCCCATATAACGAGCTTAAGCATAATCCAAGCAATAAATACCACTAACCCTGTTATAAGTGATACCAAAATAAAGAAGATGATTATTTCATTATTATTAAGCAAATCCTTTTACCTTTAATCCAATAACTCATGGTATAGATTTGGAGATAAATTAAGCAATAACAATAGGCTTGTATTAAAAAGCAAAAACCCAGCCGAAGCTGGGTTTTATATAAGCAAGGTGCTTAAAGGAGGATGATCACATCATGCCGCCCATACCACCCATTCCGCCCATGCCACCCATATCAGGGGCACCAGCAGCTTCTTCTTTAGGGATTTCAGCAACCATTGCTTCGGTAGTGATCATTAGACCTGCAATCGAACCTGCAAATTGTAGTGCAGAGCGCGTTACTTTAGTTGGATCTAGGATACCCATTTCAAGCATGTCGTTGTATTCGCCAGAGGCTGCATTGTAACCGTAGTTACCTTCGCCACCTTTAACAGCGTTTATTACTACTGACGCTTCGTCGCCTGCATTTGTTACGATTTGACGAAGTGGTGCTTCCATCGCACGAAGTGCAACTTTAATACCGTGGTTTTGGTCTTCGTTGTCGCCAAGTAGCTCAACTAGCTTGCTAGCAGTACGTACTAGAGCAACACCACCACCAGGTACCACGCCTTCTTCAACCGCTGCACGAGTTGCATGTAATGCATCTTCAACACGGTCTTTTTTCTCTTTCATTTCAATTTCAGTCGCTGCGCCTACTTTAATTACTGCAACACCGCCGGCAAGTTTAGCCATACGCTCTTGTAGTTTTTCTTTATCGTAGTCAGACGTTGCTTCTTCAATCTGTGCTTTAATTTGAGCAACACGGCCGTTAATGCCATCTTCTTCACCCGCACCATCAATGATAGTTGTATCATCTTTAGTGATTACAACACGCTTAGCAGTACCTAGGTCTTCGATAGTTGCTTTTTCAAGCTCTAAACCAATTTCTTCAGAGATAACAGTACCGCCAGTTAGTACCGCGATATCTTGTAGCATTGCTTTACGACGGTCGCCAAAACCAGGGGCTTTAACTGCTGATACTTTAACAATACCGCGCATGTTGTTAACTACAAGCGTTGCAAGTGCTTCGCCTTCTAAGTCTTCAGCAATGATTAATAGTGGCTTGCTTGCTTTAGCAACGGCTTCTAATGTAGGTAGTAGCTCACGAATGTTAGATACTTTTTTATCTACAAGTAGAATGAACGGGTTGTCTAGCTCAACAGCGCCTTTTTCAGCGTTATTGATAAAGTACGGAGATAGGTAACCACGGTCAAACTGCATGCCTTCTACAACATCTAGTTCGTTCTCTAGTGATTGACCTTCTTCTACAGTAATAACACCTGTGTTACGGCCTACTTTTTCCATTGCTTGTGCAATGATGTCGCCAATTTCTTTATCAGAGTTAGCTGAAATGGTACCTACTTGTGCAATAGCTTTAGTATCAGCACATGGTACAGATAGCGCTTTAAGCTCTTCTACTGCAGCGATAATTGCTTTATCAATACCGCGCTTAAGATCCATTGGGTTCATACCCGCAGCAACCGCTTTAAGGCCTTCATTAACAATAGATTGCGCAAGTACAGTTGCGGTAGTAGTACCGTCACCCGCTGCATCATTTGCTTTAGATGCAACTTCTTTCACCATTTGTGCACCCATGTTTTCAAACTTGTCTTCAAGTTCGATTTCTTTTGCTACAGATACACCATCTTTAGTGATCACTGGAGAGCCAAATGATTTATCTAGTACTACGTTACGGCCTTTAGGACCTAAGGTCACTTTTACTGCGTTTGCTAGGATATTTACGCCTGTTAGCATTTTACCGCGTGCGTCACCTGCAAAAAGTACTTCTTTTGCTGCCATCTTTAATTTCCTCTAAATTCTTAAATGTTTGTTAAACGAAAAGTAGGGTTAGCCTACAATGCCTAAAATGTTGTCTTCACGCATGATCAGGTACTCTTGACCTTCGATCTTTTCAGTTTTTTCAACATATGAGCCAAATAACACAGTGTCACCGGCTTTTACTTCTAAAGCTCTAACGTCACCGTTATCTAGAACGCGACCATTGCCAACAGCAATAACTTCTCCGCGAGTTGATTTTTCAGCTGCAGAGCCAGTTAATACAATACCGCCAGCAGACTTGGTTTCTTCTTCTAGACGCTTAACGATTACGCGATCTTGTAAAGGACGAATGTTCATTTTTTTAGTTCTCCTAACAGTTTCTGAACAGTACAGAAAAAAGCTTTTCTAATTTGCATTCATTAATGGGGGTAGAGTGTAAAATTCCAAGAGAAAAATCGATAAATTTTTAATCTTTTCTCTCATATTCGCCATCAATGGTAGTTGGTTTATTTACATGCTGTTGTTCTTGCTGCGAATGTGGGTGTTGTGTAAAGGCTGAAGAGCCTTGTGGTGCACCTGTGCTCATGCGTACCGTCGCTTGACTTGCAAGGCCTGCAGCAAGTTTATTACGTATTGAGGGGGTTAATAATAGTAGGCCGAATACATCGGTCATAATGCCTGGGGTTAGCAATAAAACACCCGCAATGATCACGCAAATACCGGTAAATAATTCTTTAGCTGGCATTTGTCCTTGGGCCATTTGGCTTTGTGCATTTTGTAATGCACCCATACCTTGTTGTTTAACCATTCTGGCGCCCAAAATAGCCGTAACAATCACTAGGGCTATAGTCGCAAAACCACCAATTACATCGCTAACCTGTATTAGCAGCGCAATTTCGATGATAGGAATGATAATAAACAACACAAATAAAAATCTAAACATAGGGCTCTCTAAATAATGGCACTCAAAAGAGTGGATGAAATATAAGTGAGGGTGAAGGGGTCTATTTTCAAGGTTGAGCTTAAAGTGATTAATAATTGCTTAATATCTACAATTATTCATCGCCTACACATTACACTAGCTATCAGATACTATTGCATTAGTTCCCTATAAATTAGTAAAGGTTAATTATGACTACGCAATTTAAATTGATATTTACCACGTGCAAAGATGAGGCTGAAGCACGCACTTTAGCAAAAGCACTTGTAGCGCAAAAATTAGCGGCGTGTGTAAATATTTTACCAAATATGACCTCAGTTTATATGTGGGAAGGCGATGTTGCCCAAGAGATAGAAGCAAAGCTACTGATTAAAACAAAATCAGAAAAAATGAATGATGTTTTTGAAACCATCAAAAGTTTACACAGTTACGAAGTACCCGAAATTCAAGTGGTTGATGTGGCCACTGGTAATTTGGCTTATTTTCATTGGATGGATGAGGTATTAAATTAATGCGGTTTTTCTTTTTATTATTGGTTAGCTTGCTGGCGCTTCCGGCAAAGGCAAACACCAATAATGTGCTAGGTGATTTACTTGCCCCGCCACAGCAAACCTTTTTACCCGTAGACCAAGCGTTTGTATTTGATTTTGATCAGCAAGGTAGCACTTTATTTGTGGGGTGGGATATAGCCCCTGATTATTACCTTTATAAAAAGAAAATAGAAATTATCGCCAAAGGCGCCAACATAAAGGTAGGCGATGCCGGTACTGGCGAAATAATTGAAGACGAGTTTTTTGGCAAAACCGAAGTTTTTTTCAGTAGTGTGAGTGTTATAAGTAAGCTCAGTAATGTTACAGAGGGGGCTGTTGTAAAGGTGCGCTATCAGGGCTGTGCCAAAGCTGGACTGTGTTATCCGCCTGAGGTTATTAGTATTCCTTTAAGCGTTATTGCCTCAGAGCAAGCGCAAGGTAATAACTCATCTGCTGATGCCGCTGATACATTAAACGCATTAACTCCTTCTGTAGACTCAACCCGTAGCCAAAGTAATACAACCACTCAAGATTTAAGTTTTACAGAGCGATTAGCAAGTCAAAGTTTAGTAACCAATTTACTCATATTTTTTGCTGTTGGGGTGGGGCTTGCGTTTACACCGTGTGTGTTCCCTATGTTTCCTATTTTATCGAGTTTAATTGCAGGGCAGCAAAACCTGTCTACTAAAAAAGCGTTTGCGTTGTCGTTTGTATATATACAAGGTATGGCGCTTACTTATGCTGCATTAGGGTTGGTAGTGGCGGCCTTAGGCGGGCAAGTGCAAGGGTATTTACAACACCCTTATGTACTTATTAGTTTTAGTTTACTGTTTGTACTGCTCGCAATGTCGATGTTTGGCTGGTACGAAATTAAGTTACCCAGCGCCATGATGAGCAAGCTAACGCAAGTCAGTAATAACCAAAAAGGCGGCAATTACCTAGGTGTGTTTTTAATGGGGGTATTGTCGGGCTTAATTGCATCACCTTGTACCACAGCTCCGTTGTCTGCTGCGCTATTATTTGTAGCGCAAAGTGGTGACTACCTTGTCGGTGGTTTAACCCTGTATGTATTAAGTTTAGGAATGGGCCTACCGCTTTTATTACTCGGTACGTCTGGTGGCAAATTGCTTCCTAAAGCAGGCGGTTGGATGGAGCAAGTTAAAACGTTATTTGGTTTTATTATGCTTGTTGTGCCACTTATTTTGTTGGAGCGAATAATAAGCGCCGACATTATTTTACTTATGGCGGGTATTTTAGCACTGGCAACGGCTATTTATTTACACTATTGGCAGAGTGCTCAGCCACAAAGCAAGCTTAAAACAGCGCTTTGGTTTAGTGCTACATTTTTAGTACTTACTGGTTTTACATTAGCTAAAAACGTTATTTGGCCGCAGCAACAGGTTGAGCAGGTTAGTCAGCAAAGTAATGAGTTTAAACAAGTGGCTAATTTAACCGAGCTAAAAGACGCTGTTGCTGAAGCTAATCAGCAAGGCAAACTGGTGATGGTTGATTTATACGCCGATTGGTGTGTGGCATGTAAAGAGTTTGAGCATTACACATTTCCAGATGCCAAAGTACAGAGCGAGTTTAGTCACTATCAGTTAATTCAAATCGATTTAACGCAAAGTGATGACACCACCATTGAGCTAATGGAAGAGTTCACTGTGTTTGGTTTACCCAGTATTTTGTTTTTTAACACACAAGGGCAAGAGCTAAGTTCAGAGCGCGTTACAGGATTTTTAAACGCCGATGATTTTGCCACCCACCTAGCTGCAGTGCGCGCCAGCGCACAATAATAGTGCAATTTAGCCGCTTGGGCTTACCAAGTGGCTTGCCTTCAATTACGTCATATTTATTACTCCTCCAGAGATTAGACCAGTATTTTGCTGCTATTTACATCGAACTGACTATAATAGTTGGCTAACGTGAGAATTTGTTGCAATTTTTGTTTTTTATACTTACTTTAGTGTACAAAATTAGCTCGCAACGGCTTAACTCATTACTTAGAGGATATATCGCGTATTATGGCTGCAAAATTTAAACTTTTAGTTATAAATGGTCCAAATTTAAACATGCTAGGAAAGCGTGAGCCAGAAAAGTACGGTTTGCACACTCTTGGTGAAATTATGAGCGAACTAACGACTGCCGCAGAGGGTCTTGATGTTCAGCTTACGCATTTTCAAAGTAATAGTGAGCAAGCCCTTATTGAAAGAATACACGATGCTTGGCAGGCAGTTGATTACATAATTATTAATCCTGCTGCATTTACGCATACTAGCGTCGCTTTACGTGATGCATTGTTAAGCGTTGATATTCCTTTTTTTGAGGTGCACTTAAGTAATGTGCATGCACGTGAAGCATTTCGTCATCATTCGTATTTTTCTGATGTGGCGCAAGGTGTGGTATGTGGATTAGGTGCAATGGGTTACCACGCAGCATTGAACGCTGCCGTGAGCCGGTTGCAAAACTCGAATTAATTTAAACTAACAAACTTATAGGCGGGTCGTTCATGGATATTCGCAAGATCAAAAAGCTAATCGAATTAGTAGAAGAATCAGGTATTGCTGAGCTAGAAATCACTGAAGGTGAAGAATCAGTACGTATTAACCGTAACAACATGAGCGCAGGTCCTGCTTACGCTCAGTACGCACCACAGCAATTTGCTGCTCCAGCACCTGCGGCACCAGCACAAGCTGCGCCAGCCGTTGAAGCCGATGCTACACCAGCAGCGCCTGCAGGCCATCAAGTTAAATCACCTATGGTTGGTTCATTTTACTCAGCAGCTTCTCCAGAAGCGCCAGCATACGTAGAAGTAGGTTCTCAAGTTAAAGTAGGTGATACTTTATGTATCGTTGAAGCAATGAAAATGATGAACCAAATTGAGTCAGATAAAGCGGGTACAGTTACAGCTATTTTAGTTGAAAATGGCGAACCAGTAGAATTTGATCAACCTCTATTCATCATTGAATAATTTAGTAACCTAAAGGCCAACTCTTATGTTAGATAAAGTAGTCATTGCAAACCGAGGTGAAATAGCACTTCGCGTATTGCGCGCCTGCAAAGAGCTTGGGATCAAAACGGTTGCTGTGCATTCAACGGCGGATCGCGATCTTAAGCACGTATTACTTGCAGATGAAACCATTTGTATCGGTAGACCTCCAGCCACTGAAAGTTACTTAGATATTCCGCGCATTATTGCGGCTGCTGAAGTAACAGACGCTGTAGCGATTCACCCAGGATATGGTTTTCTTTCAGAAAATGCAGATTTTGCTGACCAAGTTGAGCAAAGCGGCTTTGTATTTATTGGTCCAAAAGGCGACACTATTCGTCTTATGGGCGATAAAGTATCGGCAATCAATGCAATGCGCAAAGCTGGTGTACCATGTGTACCTGGTTCTGACGGTCCGGTATCGGATGACAAAGAACGCAACATGCAAATTGCAAAGCGCATTGGTTACCCGGTAATTATTAAAGCCGCTGGTGGCGGTGGTGGCCGTGGTATGCGTGTAGTACGTAGCGAAGCTGAATTAATTGATTCAATCGCACTTACTCAACAAGAAGCGAAACAGTTTTTTGGTAATAGCATGGTTTACATGGAAAAATTCCTTGAAAACCCTCGCCATATTGAAATTCAGGTACTTGCTGATGGACAAGGTAATGCTGTTCACTTAGGTGAGCGTGACTGTTCTATGCAACGTCGTCACCAAAAAGTAGTTGAAGAAGCACCTGCTCCAGGTATAACGGCAGAAGTGCGTAAATTTATTGGTGAGCGCTGTACACGTGCATGTATCGAAATTGGTTACCGTGGTGCAGGTACGTTTGAGTTTTTATACGAAAACGGCGAATTTTACTTCATCGAAATGAACACCCGTATTCAAGTTGAGCACCCAGTGACTGAAATGGTAAGCGGTGTTGATTTAATTAAAGAGCAGCTAAAAATTGCTGCTGGGCAACCGCTATCTTTCACGCAAGATGACGTGGTTATCCGCGGCCATGCAATTGAATGTCGTATTAACGCAGAAGACCCAGAAACGTTTATCCCGTCGCCGGGTAAAATTACACGTTTCCACCCTGCAGGTGGTTTAGGTATTCGTTGGGATAGCCATATTTATGCTGACTATACAGTACCCCCACATTACGATTCGATGATTGGTAAGCTTATTACTTACGGTGAAAACCGTGATGTGGCTATTGCCCGTGCTCGTAATGCGTTGAACGAATTAGTTATTGATGGCATCAAAACAAACACGCCATTACATAAGAAAATTCTTGCAGACGAAAACTTCCAAAGTGGTGGTACAAATATCCACTACCTTGAGAAAAAACTAGGGCTATAAAGCCCCAGTTAATTAAAACCGGCTTAGGCCGGTTTTTTTATGCCTAAAACGCCAATTTATCGCCTTCAAGAAATATTCTGGTATGATTAGCAAAGATGCGCTTTTAGTAAATTTTTGAGGTAACAATGACGCGTAGTTTTGAAGCTCACCTAAATGATGAAATAGCCACAGTAGCAATGGGTAACAAAGTGGCTGCTATTATAGAGCAAGGTGCAGTAATTTATTTACACGGTGATTTAGGCGCAGGTAAAACAACATTTACGCGTGGTGTAGTGCAAGGCTTTGGCCACACTGGTAAGGTAAAAAGCCCAACCTATACGCTGGTAGAGCCATACGAACTGACACGTGCTAATGTGTATCATTTTGACCTATACCGGTTAGGCGATCCTGAAGAGCTTGAGTACATGGGTATAAGAGATTACTTTTCTGAGCAGGCTATTTGTATTGTTGAGTGGCCAGAAAAAGGGGGCGAATTTATACCAGTTCCCGATTTAGACATTACCTTAAGTTACGTTGGCGATGAGCGCAAAATTGTTATTAATAGTGCCAGCGAGCGCGGAATAGCAATTGTCGAAAAACTAACTAACCTAAACCCGAGTTAATATACTTACTAACACATTGAAATATAAAAGCATCAAAGTTACCTTTTTAGTTGGCGTACAAAATAGCAGTTTAAGGTAGATTTACTATCCAACGTTTAGGTTAATAAGCTAATAGCGGGTCAAGGCGCCCGCTCTCATAATAATAAATAGTTAAGGCAATGGTAGTTATAATGAATCGAGGTGTAGTTAAACTTTTTATTTGTTTCATAGTTTTCGCTGTGAGCTTACCGTTGTGGGCAAAAAATACCATAAATAGTGTACGCGTATGGCCCTCGCCAGATAGCACGCGGGTGGTATTTGATTTAGATGATAAGCCCGATTTCAGCTATTTTATGCTTAAAAACCCGAGTCGCTTAGTGGTCGACCTTGAAAACACCAAAGGGTTAAAAGTATTACCGAGTATTCCTTCTAAACACAAAATTGTAAGCAAGCTGCGCTATTCAAAGCCTAAAAATAAACAAAGTGTACGTTTTGTATTTGAGCTAACCGCGCCTATTAAGCCGGTTATTTTTGCGCTGGCACCTACTGGCCCGTACAAAAACAGGTTAGTTGTGGATTTATATAATAAAAGTGAGCCTGCAGTAAGCTCTACACCTGCCCAAAAAGCAGCTAAAAAGCGCCAGTTAAGCCAAGAGCGAGACATTGTTATTGCAATTGATGCGGGCCATGGCGGAGAAGACCCTGGTTCTATTGGCCCCTCTGGTACGTATGAAAAAACCATTACTCTACAAATAGCTAAACGTTTAGAGCGTATGATTGACGGCGAACGTGGCATGATTTCGCGCATGGTAAGAAGTGGCGACTACTTTGTTAAGCTTAATACCCGTACCAACCGAGCACGCCAGAAAAAAGCCGACTTTTTAGTGTCAATTCATGCTGATGCATTTACCAGTCCTGGGCCAAATGGTGCTTCGGTGTGGGTGTTATCGCTTGGTCGCGCTAATTCTGAGATTGGTAAATGGATAGAAGATAAAGAAAAGCACTCAGAGCTTTTAGGTGGTGCAGCCGATGTAATTAAAGATGCTGCTAACGAAAAATACCTCGCGCAAGCGCTGCTCGATATGTCTATGGACCACTCAATGAAAACAGGGCTTAGTGTGGCCGAAGAAGTAGTAAAAGAGCTAAAAAAGGTCGCTAAATTACATAAAAAAGATCCACAACATGCAAGTCTTGCCGTATTAAAGTCGCCAGATATTCCTTCAATTTTGGTTGAGACAGGTTTTATTTCAAACCCCCGTGAAGAGCGCATGTTAAAAAGCGCTAATCATCAGGAACGCTTAGCTAAAGCGATGTTTACGTCTATAAAAAATTATTACTTAAAAAACCCACCTGATGATTCGTTATTTGCAAAGCTTAAATCGCAGTACCCAACTAAACATAAAGTTCGCCCGGGTGAATCGCTAAGCCTATTAGCGAGTCGTTATGGCGTATCGGTAGCCAAATTAAAGCAAGTTAATCAACTACGCTCAAACACCTTGTTTATAGGTCAAGAGCTGGACATACCGCAGAGTTGATGTTTATTAAATCTGTACACGTATTAGGGGCCTCATGAGTATTGAAATATTACCTGCACGATTAGCTAACCAAATAGCGGCAGGTGAAGTGGTTGAACGCCCGGCTTCAGTGGTTAAAGAATTAGTAGAAAACAGCTTAGATGCGGGCGCTACGCGTGTGCAAATAGACATAGAGCGGGGCGGTCACAAGCTTATTCGTATTCGTGATAATGGCTCAGGTATTGGTAAAAATGAGCTCACTTTAGCGCTTTCGCGCCATGCAACAAGTAAACTTAAATCACTCGATGATTTAGAAAACATTTGTTCTTTAGGGTTTAGAGGAGAAGCGCTTGCATCTATTAGTTCGGTATCGCGTTTAACGCTTAGCTCAAAGCCCAAAGCACAAGATGCCGCGTGGCAAGCGTTTGCACAGGGCCGCGATATGGACGTGCAAGTAAAGCCGGTAGCCCACCCAGATGGCACAACGATAGAAGTTAAAGATTTATTTTTTAACACCCCAGCAAGGCGCAAGTTTTTACGCACCGAAAAAACCGAATTTAGCCACATTGATGAGCTTATAAAGCGTATTGCACTGAGTCGTTTTGATGTGTCGATTACACTGACGCATAACCAAAAGGTAGTTAGGCAGTACCGTGCTAGAACCGATCCAAATCAAGCGATTACTCGGGTTGCGCAAGTTGCAGGTAAAGCCTTTGCTGAGCAAGGATTGCATATTCAATCTGGTGAAAGTGGTTTACAGCTACATGGTTGGGTATTGCCAGTGGGATCAGCTAATACCACGCAATATACATATGTAAATAATCGCATGATGCGCGATAAGCTAATTTTACATGGTATTCGTCAGGCGTTTGAAGAGGTAAGTGGAGCGCAAGAACTCCCAGGTTTTGTTATTTATATTGATATTGACCCAAGGCAAGTGGATGTAAATGTTCATCCTGCAAAGCACGAGGTGCGTTTTCATCAAGGCCGGTTAGTGCACGACTTTATATTACAGGCAATTAAGCAAGTAGTTGTGCCTCTACAAGGCGAATTTGCAACTAATCAAGCGCACACAGACAATTACCAATCCTCGGCGTTTATTGAGCAGCCAAGTCATGCGGCTAATAACCAGCCAGTTCAGCAGGGGTATGATTACCCTAAGTCACAGTTGCAGCCAATAGATTCACAAAACGGTGGTTTTACTAGTCGTGCCTCCTCTAATCGCGCAGGGTCAGGGGGTGGCGCTACGGGGTATGCTTCACCGTCTCAAAAACATGGTGCAAATCATCACGATGTAAATGCATTTTATCAAGGGGTGAGTGAGCAACAAGCCGCTCATTTTGAGCATAGTGTATCAACGCAGTCCGTTACTGATGAAAGCGCTGCACACGCATTAAAAAGTGTGCAGGTATTAAATGTAAATAAAGGCGTGTGTGTATTTACTCAGCAGCAGCAGTTATTTTGTTCACACTATAAGCATGCACTTGTTGATTACTGGCATGCACAAATAAAAGAGCTGGGTAATTTAGAGGGTAAAGCCTTGTTACTACCAGTGAGGGTTAACCTTGAAAAAGCTGACTGCGAACTAATAGCTCAGCAGCAATCGTGGTTTACTTTATTAGGCTTTGAGCTAGTTATTGAAAAACAGTTTGTGATGGTTAAAAAGCTACCCACGTGTTTATATTTACTTGAAGTATCAGCTGCGGTTGAAAGCTTGCTTGGCGCATGTAAAACACAGCTCCACGAGTTACAAGCGTGGCTTACATGGCAGCTTAGTTGTGTACCAGAACGCTTTTATGAAAGTAATGCATTTATTGAATTAAAAATTAGCTTACAAAATAATCCGCAAACAATTGAACGTTTAAAAGAAAAAGCAGTTAAAATAGACCTAGAACACTATTTAACGCAATTAAATTAAGGTACCCGTGTTGAGCAATTTACCGGTCATATTTTTAATGGGCCCAACCGCAGCTGGTAAAACGGCGTTGGCAATTTCACTGTGTGAGCACTTAAATACAGAAATAATCAGCGTTGATTCAGCGTTAGTGTATAAAGGTATGGACATAGGTACGGCAAAGCCCGATGCAGAAGAGCTTGCTCGTGCTCCGCATCATTTAATTGATTTACTCGATCCGAGCGAAACCTATTCGGTTGCCGATTTTAGACGTGATGCGATAAAAAAAATTGATGAATTCCATCAACAAGGTAAAGTACCAATATTAGTGGGTGGCACCATGATGTACTTTAAATCTTTAATTGATGGATTATCGCCACTGCCAGAAGCCTGCTCAGTCGTTAGAGCAGAGCTTGAATCGCAAGCAAAACAATTTGGCTGGCCACATTTACATCAAGAGCTGGCTAAAGTAGATCCGCAAGCGGCCGACAAAATAAGTGAAAATGATTCACAAAGAATAAATCGAGCTTTGGAAGTTTACCGTATTAGTGGTAAAACAATGACTGAATTGCAAAAGCAAAAGCAGCCAACGTTACCTTATACTTTTCATCAATTTGCGATTGCGCCTGATGATCGCAGTGAATTACATCAGCGAATTGAAAAAAGGTTTAAAATAATGATAGAACAGGGGTTTGAAAAAGAAGTTTCGACCCTATATCTACGTAAGGATTTACACCCCAATATGCCTTCTATTCGTTGTGTAGGTTATAGACAAATGTGGGATTATCTTGCGGGTGAAGTAGACCATGATGAGATGGTTTTTCGCGGCATTGCTGCAACGCGTCAACTGGCAAAACGTCAGCTAACGTGGTTACGGAGTTGGCCTGATGTTACTTGGTTAACAACAGACGATGAAGAAAACTTGCATCGCGTAGTAAGTTCGCTAAGCTAGTAGTAGTTGCGAATTATTTAATTAAATAAGTTCAGCTACTTAAATTATAATAACACCTAGAACGAAGGAACAATAACATGGCAAAAGGCCAATCGTTACAAGACCCATTTTTGAATGCACTACGTCGTGAGCGCATTCCAGTATCAATCTTTTTGGTAAATGGCATAAAATTACAAGGTAAAATTCAGTCATTTGACCAATTTGTTATTTTACTTGAAAACACTGTAAACCAAATGGTGTATAAACACGCAATTTCAACAGTTGTACCTGCTCGTGCAGTCAACTTCCAAGGTGTTCAAGGGAGCGATGACACTGAAGAGCAAGAACCAGGAAATATTTAATTAGGAGCGTAATGCTTGTTTGACCGCTATGAATCCGGCGAACAGGCAGTCTTAGTTCATATCGACTTACCTAAAGATGGCGATCGTGAAGATCTTCATGAATTAGAGTTGTTGGTATCTTCTGCTGGTGTTAGTAGTTTGGCGGTTGTGCAAGGCAGCCGCCAAGCACCACATCCGAAACTATTCGTCGGTACCGGTAAAGCAGAAGAAATAGCTGAGATTGTCAAAATCCACAATGCAGATGTTGTCATCTTTAATCATCAATTAAGTCCGTCTCAAGAACGTAATTTAGAGCGCGTTTGCCAATGTCGTGTACTTGATAGAACAACACTTATTCTTGATATTTTTGCCCAAAGAGCCCGTACCCACGAAGGTAAGCTACAAGTAGAGCTTGCTCAGCTTAGGCATATGTCTACTCGATTAATCCGAGGGTGGACTCACCTTGAGCGCCAAAAAGGGGGAATAGGTTTACGAGGCCCAGGCGAAACACAGCTTGAAACCGATAGACGTTTATTGCGCGCGCGCATTAAAAATATTCGTGCCCGATTAGCCAAAGTGGCTGTACAACGTGAACAGGGTAGACGTGCGCGTACGCGTAACGAAATTCCTACCGTGTCGCTTGTAGGGTATACCAATGCAGGTAAATCAACCCTGTTTAACCGTATAACAGACTCAGATGTATACGCAGCGGATCAGCTTTTTGCCACGCTTGACCCAACACTACGTAAACTTGATATAGGTGATGTTGGTTCGGTTATTTTGGCCGATACAGTGGGATTTATTCGCCACTTACCACATGACTTAGTGGCAGCCTTTAAAGCAACACTAACAGAAACGCGTGAAGCCGACCTACAGTTACATGTAATTGATGTGGCAGACCCGCGCAGACGCGAAAACATAGAGGAAGTACAGTCGGTTTTAAAAGAGATTGAAGCTGATGAAGTACCGCAATTATTGGTTTATAACAAAATTGATGCGCTTGATGATGTAAGCCCACGAATTGATCGGGATGACCAAGGACAGCCTATAAGAGTATGGTTATCTGCACAAACCGGCGAAGGGTGTGAGCTACTTAGTGAAGCAATAAGTGACCTGCTTGCTAAGAAAATGCTTAGTGGTACGTTATTACTTGCCCCTCAATATGGCCGCTTAAGAGCGTCTTTATTTAGCTTAAGTGCAGTCCATGAAGAGCGCTTTGATGAACATGGTAACTGGTTGTTGGATGTACGTTTGCCTATGGTTGAATGGAACCGATTAATTAAAGAGTTTGGTCCTGAAATTGAGGGTTTTATCAATCGCGATTAAAAATTGGCATATAAATGTCGGTTTTTGTATGAGAAACGCGGTAGATTTGATAGATTTAACACAATTTCCTAATTTATTTAGATAACAATGGAGTATAGCTATGGCCTGGAATGAACCGGGTAATAATGGCAATGACAAAGATCCGTGGAACAATAAAGGCGGACGTGATCAAGGCCCACCTGATTTAGACGAGGTGTTCCGTAAGTTTAGCAACAAGTTAGGCGGCATATTTGGCGGTAAAAAATCCGGCAATAATAGTGGCGGTGGACTTGGCGGAGCCGGTATTTCATTTATCCTCATTATCGCCGCAATTGTGTGGGCGTTAAGTGGTATTTATACGGTTAAAGAAGCCGAACGTGGTGTGGTACTGCAATTTGGTAAGTATGACCGTATTGCAGAGCCAGGCTTACGCTGGAAAATGACCTTTATTGAAACGGTTATTCCAGTAGATATTGAAGCTGTGCGTTCATTATCTGCATCAGGGTTTATGCTAACGGAAGATGAAAACGTAGTAAGCGTTGAGTTTGAAGTGCAATACCGTGTTATTGACCCGTACCTTTACAAGTTTAGCGTAACTAATGCTGATAACAGCTTAGAAGAAGCGCTTGATAGCGCGTTACGTTACGTTGTTGGCCATGCAAAAATGGACCAAGTACTGACTAATGGCCGTGAAGTTGTTCGTCAAAATACGTGGGATGAGCTTAATAAAATCATCGAACCGTATAACTTAGGTTTAATTGTGACCGATGTGAACTTTAAAGATTCACGTCCACCAACTGAAGTAAAAGATGCATTTGATGACGCTATTGCCGCACAAGAAGATGAAGAGCGTTTCATCCGTGAAGCAGAAGCGTATGCACGTGAAATTGAACCGCGCGCGCGTGGTCAAGTAACACGTATGACGCAAGAAGCAGAAGGTTATCAAGAACGCATTACACTTGAAGCACAAGGTGAAGTGGCTCGTTTTGAAAAACTATTACCTGAGTATCAAGCAGCTAAAGAAGTAACGCGCGAACGTTTATACATTGATGCTATGGAAGAGGTGCTTAGCAGCAGTTCTAAAGTCATTGTTGATGTTAAAGGCGGTAACAACATGATGTACTTACCACTTGATAAAATTATGGAAAAGCAAGGCACTGCAACACGTGTAGCTTTACCAAGTTCAAGTGATATTCAAGATTTACGCAATAAAGTAAATACATCACGAAATAGCACTGTGAATAGCGGTAATGACCGTTTTAACAGTGATCGCTTTAACAATAACGGGAGATAAGCGTAATGAAAAACTTTAGTTTAGTCATACTATTAGCTGCCATTGTTATGTCTTTCTCTGCGGTATTTGTAGTACCTGAAGGGCAAAAAGCGATTGTGTTGCTATTTAGCAAAGTTGAAAAAGACAGTGAAGACAAAGCCGTTGTATACAGCCCAGGCCTTCACTTAAAAGTACCATTTTTTAGCCAAGTACGTCGTATTGATGCACGTATTCAAACACTAGATGGCACGCCAGACCGCTTTGTAACAAGCGAGAAAAAAGACTTAATTGTTGATTCGTTTGTTAAATGGCGCGTAAACGACTTTAGCGCATTTTACCTTCGTGCTCGTGGTGATAAGCAATACGCTGAAACACTACTAAAGCAAAAAGTTAATAATGGTCTGCGTACTAACTTTGGTACGCGTACTATTCGCGAGATTGTATCGGGTGAGCGTAGTGAGCTAATGGAAGAGGCGTTAGTACAAGCTTCTGAAAGTGCGCGTGAGTTAGGTATTGAAGTACTTGACGTGCGTGTTAAGCAAATTAACTTACCACAAGAAGTGAGTAGCTCTATATACCAACGTATGCGCGCTGAGCGTACTGCTGTTGCAAAAGAGCACCGCTCGGAAGGTCAAGAAAAAGCAGAAACTATTCGTGCTAATGTTGACCGCCGTGTAACGGTAATGCTTGCTGATGCAGAGCGTAATGCGCGCTCAGTACGTGGTCAAGGTGATGCAGAAGCTGCCGCTATTTATGCTAAAGCATACAACAAAGATCCAGAGTTCTTTGGTTTTGTTCGTTCTTTAGAGGCGTATAAAAAGACCTTTAAAGATAAACAAGATGTTATGGTACTTTCACCAGATAGTGACTTCTTTAAATATATGAAAGGCGCTGCAGCGCAATAAGCGATGCCTTAATCATTTAAAAAGTTATAAAGCCCCGCCTATGCGGGGCTTTTTGTTAAGTATAATTTAAAACTTTAAATTACTGTTATATATGTGGTTATTTAAAAAGTGTGATGGCCTAAAAAATACGCGCAGAAAAAATAAGCTGAACAGGGGTGATCTTTACTTCCGTTTTCTGGTAAAATCTCGTCCTAATTTTCTCGAAGTGAATTTACAATGGGTAAAAACGTTGTTGTATTAGGCACCCAATGGGGTGACGAAGGTAAGGGTAAGGTTGTTGATCTCCTTACAGACAAAGCATCTTTAGTAGTTCGATACCAAGGTGGCCACAATGCGGGTCATACTTTAGTTATTGACGGTGAAAAGACAGTTCTACACCTTATTCCATCGGGTGTATTACGTGACAATGTTAAATGTGTGATTGGTAATGGTGTGGTTTTATCACCAGAAGCGCTAATGAAAGAAATTGGCATGTTAGAAGAGCGTGGCGTACCTGTACGTGAGCGTCTTTTAATTAGTGAAGCATGTCCGTTAATTCTGCCTTTCCATGTTGCATTAGATGTAGCTCGCGAAACTGCTCGCGGCGACAAGCCAATTGGTACAACTGGCCGTGGTATCGGTCCTGCGTACGAAGATAAAGTAGCCCGTCGCGGTTTACGCGTAGGTGACTTATTCAATCCAGAATTATTCGCAGCTAAACTAAAAGAAGTACTTGAATACCATAACTTCACTTTAGTTAACTACTACAAAGTAGATGCTGTTGATTTCCAAAAAACGTTTGATGATGCAATGGCTGTTGCAGACATCTTAAAAGCAATGGTTGTTGATGTAACTGAGCTTTTAGATCAAACACGTTTAGCGGGTGAACACATTTTATTTGAAGGTGCACAAGGTACATTACTTGATATCGATCACGGTACTTACCCTTATGTAACTTCTTCAAACACCACAGCTGGTGGCGTTGCGACTGGTGCTGGTTTTGGTCCATTAAACCTTGACTACGTGTTAGGTATTATTAAAGCGTACACTACACGTGTTGGTTCTGGTCCTTTCCCGACAGAGCTTTACGATGGCCTTGAAAAACAAGACCCAGTGGGTAAGCACTTAGGTGATAAAGGTCATGAGTTTGGCGCGACAACAGGTCGTTTACGTCGTACTGGTTGGTTAGATGCTGTGGCAATGCGCCGCGCAGTTCAAATCAACAGCATCTCTGGTTTTTGTTTAACTAAGTTAGATGTTTTAGATGGTTTAGAAACGCTTAAAATCTGTACTGGTTACCAGCTTGAAGATGGCACAGTGACTAATGTAACGCCATTAGCTGCTGAGGGTTACGAGAAAGTAACACCAGTATATGAAGAGATGCCAGGTTGGTCTGAAAACACAGTTGGTGTAACTAACCTTGAAGGCTTACCAAAAGCTGCGATTGACTACATCAGGCGTATCGAAGAAATCACAGGTGTACCTGTTGATATTATTTCTACCGGCCCAGATCGTGTAGAAACAATGGTACTTCGCAACCCGTTTGCTTAATCACCATTAGTTTTAAAAAAAAGCTGCTTTTGCAGCTTTTTTTATGCCTAAAATTCACCTTGGAACGATCTTTGTATATTATTTGATAAGTTTTATTTTATACGTGGTAAACATGCGCCTATCTACCTGTAACACTTTTCTAGCGTCTTTGCTCACTCCGTTACTTTTATCTATAAGTAGCAATGTGTTAGCTGAAGAAACGCCTGCTGCGGTGCCGCTTTATACCGAACCGGAGCTGATTGCACTAATAAATAAAAATACACATTTGCAGCGTGTAAAGGCAGACGATTGCCAATTAGTACAAGATATAGAGGCAAGGGCCAATAAAATGGCGCTGCCATCTTACCAATTTTTATATGGCGATATGCTGGCATATAACGTGTGTGTTGAACGCAATGTGGAATTAGGTGTGTACTACATGCGTAAAGCGGCTGAACAAGGCTTAGCGGCTGCATTAGAGCAGCTTGGACGTTATTACGACACGGGTCGCTTAGTGCAGCAAGATAAAGCTATGGCCATTACCTACTTACGAGAGGCCTCAGCGCAAGGGAACTTAAAAGCACAGCTAAGGCTGGTTAAGCTTTTTAATGCAGGCTACGGAAGCCCACGTGACTTTGAAGATGCGTATCGCTGGTTATTCAATGCCATGGTGGCAGATAAAGCAACCCATAAAAAAATTGAGCGTGCGCTTAGCTTACTCGCTAAAAAAATGCCCGACAGCGTTGTTGCCCGCGCCCGATTGCCCATGTAAGTGCCGATAACGCACGCTATTTATATAAAATAAAAAAGCCCTAATATTTAATTAGGGCTTTTTTGCAATAACCAAAAGAGGTTAGCTCTCTTCTTTATTTTTTGTTTTAGCGGGGTCTTTTAATACCGACATTTTTGGCGGCTGAAGTGCAAATATACGCTCTCCCTCTTGCGGTGGCTTTTCCATATTACTGGTAAATGGGCGAAGCTTAACTGGCGTATCGTCGTCGTTGTCTTTATCACCTTTTAAAATAAACAACGGGATCGCTTCAGGGTTCATCTCTTGGTATTTTTCCCAATCAAATTCTTCTGAAATACGCGTCGCACTTACTTTACCGCCTTTAGCAATAATACTGCTTAGGCGAGCGTAAGAGCCATCTTCACCAAACAAAATTTGTCTAGATAGGAATGTTGCACTGTCTTTATTCGCTTTAGCATGCGAGGTAGATGAGCGCAGTGAAAATACATTTTTTTCATTCAACAAGTGAGAAAAATATTGTACACCAAGCGCATTATGGTGGCGGTTTGGTGAAAGTGCTAATACCGTTCTTATTGTTGTGAGCGGCAAGTAACGCTCAGCATGCTCTGATTGTGGGTTACCATAATAACAGGCAAGGCCGTCCATACGAGCCATTTTACAGTTCTCCCATGCGGGGTCTGATAGATGAACAGGAATGCTTTGCTCTTGTAAGCCTTTACCTATAGCGCGAGATACATGGTTTGCACCAATAATCAGTATGGTATTTGGAGAAGGTTGGCGCACGCCTAATAGCTTAGCAACAGGAATAGCGGTTAAGCTTTGCAATACCACAGTGATGATAATAACGGTAAATATTAACGGCACCATTTTTTCTGCATCAGCTACGCCAGCTTCCATCATACTTAGCGCAAATACCGAGCCAACAGCAGCTGCAACAATACCTCTAGGGGCTATCCACGATAGCACCAAGCGCGATTTCATTGGCAAGTCAGTACCAAAAGTAGATATGGCAATACACAATGGACGCGCTATAAATAACACCACTGCAAGGAATATAAATACGTCGCTGTCTAACATCATCAAGTCAGAAAGCTGTAGCCGTGCAGCAAGTAAAATAAACAGTGATGATATTAAAATCATCGATAAGTCTTCTTTAAACTCAAGTACAGAATCGATTTCTAAATCATTTTGGTTAGCAAGCCAAATACCAAATACGGTAACAGCCAATAATCCCGATTCGTGACTTAAGTGATTAGATACCGAAAAGCTAATAAGCACCAAGGCGAGTATGCCAAATTTATGTAGTTCAAACGGTAGCCATTCACGGCGCATAAGCTGTGTGGTGATCCAGCCCGCAACAACACCGATAGAAAGCCCTACGCCGACTGTTTTAACAAGTGCAACAATAGTGTGGCTAAGCACTTCTCCTTGGCCTACCAGCATGACTGCTTCAAATACAAGCACAGCAAAAAGAGCACCGATTGGGTCAATTACAATGCCTTCCCATCGTAATATACGGTCAATATCTTGTGTTGGGCGCATCGAATTAAGTAAAGGGGCGATTACCGTAGGCCCTGTTACTACTAGTACAGCGCCTAATACTGCAGCCACCCGCCAGTTAAGCTCCAGTAACCAATAGGCACTTAAGCTTATTACCACACAGGTGGTGATCATGCCGATAGAGCACAGGTTACGTACGACCTTACTTATGCCTTTTAATTCTCTAAAGTGCAAAGTAAGGGAGCCTTCAAATAAAATGACAGCCACACTCAGTGACACAACAGGAAATAATAAATCACCCAGTAAAGCATCAGGGTCTAATACACCACTAAACGGCCCTAGCAATAAACCGGTAAGCAATAAGAACAAAATAGCGGGTACTTTAAACGCCCACGCTACCCATTGGGCAAGCACCGAACAAAGTGCGATACCGGCTATATAAATTGCTGACATAAATTAAGAATTCCTTATTTATCACAATGTGAAAAGTATAACTTTTGTTAAATATTAATACAGGGGTATACACGTGAAATGTTTAATTTGCTAATAAAATTTTAGCGCTTAATACAAAAATTGTAGGTTAAACTTATTGATTTATTTATAAAAATTGAATTAAAACACAAAAATAAATATAACTCTTTGATTTTAAATGATTAACCACTTAGAGGTGAGGCGTAGCTATGCATTAGAGTGATTTTTAGCCTTGATCTTACCCCTTGAAATGTCGTATTATATTTAGAGTTCAAACAATTAGTCATCTAAATATAATTTTGCAAAATAACGGTAAGTATTAATACTAGCGTCATATTTGCCCTGTAATAATAGATTTGTACGCTATTATTACAATTAATTAGTAGCTATTGTATTATTGAATATCTTGGTATGGTTTTTTCAAACAAGTTTATTTAAGAAATTAAGTAAATAAATGTTTGAGTTGAACTATTACTTTCAATGTTTAGCTCCCATCGTGGCGGCTAAATCTCGGTCCTTAAGTCATCACCCTATCTGTTGGTGTATCTGACTTTAGAGGCTCTATGTATGTTGTTAACAAAAAGGCCGCACACAGCTTTTTACAGCGATACATAAACAACACTTTTTATTTTTATATTTAATAGACCTCCATTTATTTTGGTTGGTGCTGTTTCATGTCTTTACAAATCTAAAAGCAATTTTAGGTCGTGTATTTGCGTGCGTTTAAAAAGTGTATAAACAAACAACCTATTCGAAATTGCGTATTTTATACGCAATTACCTAGTTTTAGTTCACACTATGTGAATGCAGATAAAATGGAAAGTTGAGATTTTATGCAAAAGTTAAATTGGCGTCGTATTGTTTTAAAAGTAGGTAGTGCTCTAATTGCTCCAGATCAAGATGGGTGCCGTTCACGCTACTTATTAACCATTGCGCAATTTATTGTTCGCTGTCGTGCTCGTGGTATTGAAGTTATTTTAGTATCTTCAGGCTCAGTAGCTGCAGGCTCACACTTATTCCCATCTGACATTCCACGTTCAGTTGTGATGAAAAAAGCGATGGCAGCAGCAGGTCAAACTGAAATGATGGCCATGTGGGATCGCTTTTTCGATTTTCCATCAGCGCAATTATTGTTAACCCATGGTGATTTACGTGACCGTGAGCGCTATGAAAGTATTCGCGAAACTATTTTTACTTTGCTAGAGCATGGTGTACTGCCTATTATTAACGAAAATGATGCTGTAACAACTGATGACTTAAAAGTAGGTGACAACGATAACTTATCAGCCATGGTAGCGGCGGCCGCTGATGCCGATGCATTAATGATTTTTTCTGATGTAGATGGGCTGTATGATAAAAACCCAAATTTGCACGACGATGCAGTTTTACTGCCTGAAATAAAATCAATTGATGAGTCTATTTATGCTATGGCAGGATGTGCTACAAGCTCTGTAGGAACCGGTGGCATGAAAACCAAAATTGAAGCTGCTGAAAAAGCAACGTCTCACGGTATTGCTACTTATATTATTAATGGCTTTAAAGAAGAAACCTTTAATAGATTATTGGCAGGTGACAACCCTGGTAGTGTTTTCCTTCCTTATGAAAAACCAATGCAAGAAGCTGTGCACTGGATGACGCATACAGCCAATGAGCAAGGTGAAGTAGTCGTAGATGGCTCGTTTGATGAGTCTCTTGAAGGTGAAAACGGTTGCATACGTGGCGACGAAATAATGGAAGTTCATGGTGAGTTTGCCATTGGCGATACCATTTTAGTTAGAAGCGAGGATGGCACACGTTTAGCAAAAGCCACCGCAAATTATAGTAGTTGCTTGTTAAGCTTTATTGCAGATAACGAGCAAAGTGAATTTAGCGAAAAAATGCAGGATTCTATTGGTCCTGTTATTTCAGAAAAAGATATCGCATTATTGGAGAAGTCATGAGTTTGATTACGGATATTTCACGCCAGGCAGCAAAAGCTGCAAACACACTTGCTTTACTCGACACCGAGACCAAAAACCAAGTGTTAACCGAAATGGCGGCAGCATTACGCGCAGAAAAAGCATTTATAATTAAAGAAAACGAAAGTGATTTAAGCGCAGCACGCGATAATAACTTAGCCGCTTCGATGATCGACCGCCTAACGCTTAATGAAGAGCGCATTGAAGCAATGGCAGAGGGTATTGAAGTTATTGTAAGTTTAGATGATCCAGTCGGTCAGCTACGCGACATTACAGAGCGCCCAAATGGCATTAAAATACGTAAAATGCGTGTGCCATTAGGTGTTGTATGTATGATTTACGAAGCGCGTCCTAATGTAACTGCGGATGCTGGCGCATTGTGTTTTAAATCGGGTAATGGTGTTATTTTACGCGGCGGTAAAGAAGCCCTTAAAAGCTCACAAGCCATTGCGAGTGTACTGCACGGTGTACTTGAAAAACATAACTTACCTAAAGCGCTGATCTCAGTTATTCCTGATCCAGACCGTGCATTGCTTATGGAGCTAATGCAGCAACGCGAAAGTATTGATTTAATCATCCCTCGTGGTGGCGAAGGCTTAATTAACTTTGTTACAGAAAACAGTACTATTCCTGTTATTCAGCACTTTAAAGGGGTGTGTCATTTATACGTAGATAAAGATGCCGACTTAGAGGTTGCACTTAATTTACTATTAAATGGTAAAACACAGCGCACAGGCGTATGTAATGCGCTTGAAGGGCTAGTGGTTCACCAAAACGTTGCTGATGAATTTTTAAATTTATGTGCCGTTGTATTGCGCCAAGAAGGTGTGAAAATTAATGCAGATGAGCAAGCCGCAAAATACTTCGATAATGCTACAGTACTTGCTGATAATGAATTTGGTGAAGAATACTTAGATTTAGAAATTGCTATTCGTGTAGTACCAAGCTTTAGTGCTGCTGTGGAGCATATTGCTCAATTTGGTTCAAACCACACTGAGGTTATTTGTACTAAAAACGATACTGCGGCTGAGCTTTTCCAACGCAGTGTTGATGCATCGGTAGTAATGGTAAATGCATCATCGCGTTTCTCAGATGGCTCGCAATTAGGGTTAGGTGCTGAAATTGGTATAGCTACAACTAAGCTACATGCTTATGGTCCTATGGGGCTTGAATCACTTACAACTGAAAAGTATTTAGTTAATGGCGAAGGCCAAGTACGTAAGTAATATACTTCACATATAAAAAACGCCGATTGTTTAATCGGCGTTTTTTTATGCATTTTGCAAAGTATGGTTTAGTTTTTCTAACCAGCTTTCTAATGGCTCAGGCCGGTGCAGATGGTACCCTTGTAGGATAACCTCAGGGTACTCTTGTAATAAGTCAAAGTGCGATTGATTCTCAACTCCTTCCGCTACCACTTCTAATTGAAACAACCTGCCAAGGCTGACAATCATATCAATAATTAATTTATCGTTGTTATCAGTGGGGGCTTCAAGTACAAATGAGCGATCTATTTTTAGCTCATGAATAGGTAACTGTTTTAAGTAGGTTAAACTTGAGTAGCCCGTGCCAAAGTCATCTATTGAAACACGTACGCCCAGCTTTTTAAGGTAGTGTACGGCTTCAATGGCCGCTTCCATGTGATTAAGTAACGTCCCCTCTATTATCTCAATGGTGAGTTGCTGAGGATTAATATCAGCACTTTTAATTTGTTGGCTTATAAAGTTTAAAAATCGCGGTTCATGAAAATGGCGACCGCTTATATTTACCGAAATATTCAAACTTGGGTGGCTGTATTTAAGCTTGGTAAGTAAATTAAGTGCATTAGTCGTAACCCAGCAGTCTAATTCAAAAATAACATCAGATTCTTCAGCTATTGATATAAATTCACATGGGCTTATAAAGCCTTTTTGAGGGTGATTCCAGCGCAGCAGTATTTCTGCGCCTTTTAACGTTTGCTTACTATCAAATTGCGACTGCAAAAATATGGATAGCTCATTTTGAGGAATGGCTTTTCTTAAGTCTTGTTCAATTTCAAAGCGTCGTTTAGCTTGCTCGCCAAATGTAGTATCAAAAAATGTAACTCTGTTTCCGCCTTTTTCTTTGGCTTTATAGCAGGCTGCTTCACAATTTCTGATTGTCTCAATAGCACTTTCCCATACATCGTCACGCGGGAAAATATAAGTGCCTATACTAATTGTTAAGCTAACCTCTTGCCCATCAACGTCAAAAGGGCGGTTAACTGCGTTTAAAAGCTCTTGCGCTTTGTTTTCGGCGATTGATTGCGCACGTGTACGCCCAATTCCTTTATCTACGCTACATAAGGCGGCAAATTCATCACTGCCTAAGCGTGCGATAATATCTTTTTTATCTACATTGGCATGAATACGCTGAGCAAGCTCCTTTAAAATATTATCACCTGCTAAAAGCCCTAAGCCATCATTAATAGAGTGGAAGCTATCAATGTCGATAATATAAATATAGGCATATGTTTTATCGCTACTGCAATCTTGTAGTTGTTGTTCTAACTGTTTTAAAAAGCCATTACGATTAGGTAGCTTTGTAAGCTCATCATGCCAAGTTAGGTAATCTATGCGCTCTTGCGTTACCTTTACGCTTGAAATATCACTAAAAACGCCAATGTAGTGAATGTTGGTGTCTTGCTCGCTTTTTACCATGCTAAGTGTTAATAGCTCAGGGTATAGCTCGCCATTTTTTCTTCGGGTTACAAGTTCTCCGCTCCAGTAGCCCGCTTCGTTAGCGTGCTTCCATACTTCATCAAAGCTAATACTTGGGTGATTATTTTGTTTTATCTCTTTTAAATCCATTTCTAACGATTCAGCTTCGCAATAGCCAGTAATTCTACAAAATGATGGATTAACAGCGATAATCTTGCCATCGCTATTAGTAATTACAACACCATCGGCGGTACTAGTAAGTGCCTGGTAAAATAACTTTTGCTTAGATGACAGCTGCTTTAGCTCTTCCTCGCGTTGGCTTAACTCTTTTGCAAGGGCTTCTATTTCGAGTAATTTGTCGTGTAAGTCAAAGTTTTTTTCGATAAGTCTGTCTAGCATGCCTTGTGCAGTAATGTGCGTACGTATGCGCGCTCTAACCAAAGCTAACTTGTAAGGTTTATGGATATAATCAATGGCACCCATTGCAAAGCCTTTCTCTTCAGACTCTACTTCAGTAAGTGCGGTGACAAAAATGATGGGAATGCCTTTGGTATTTTGCTTTGCTTTTAATCTTTTACATACTTCATAGCCATCCATGCCTGGCATCATAATATCGAGTAAAATTAAATCTGGGCGTGTGGATTCAACAAATACAAGCGCTTGTTCACCACTTGTTGAAATGCGTACATCGTAGTCTGCAAGTAGGCCCTCAACTAATACATGTAGGTTGCTAGGTTCATCATCAACAATGAGTATCAAAGGCTTTCGCGGTTGAGTTACTGCAGGTTGATTGTTGCCAGCTAGAAAGGTTGAATGCACACTAAATCCTTATTCTTTAATTACCCCTTAAAGTTAGTTTATAGTTGCCATAATTGTCTAGTTTTTATAGTTATTTCTGTATTTATCAATAAGTTTAATCACTAAAGCGTAGTTAAAGTTATCTATTGCCTCTTTTAGCTTGAATAATGGATGGGAATGATCGAATTTTTGAAGCGCAATTTCTCTAACTAATTTACTAGGAATAGGACGGGCAGATAACGCTAAAGAATAGATTTCATCAATTAATGTATCTGGATTTTGCCCAGAGCTCATAGCTTCAGGCTGATGATTATAAGAGTTTGTTACCAGTAGCTGTCTTACTGCATAAAGTGCTAAGGTCAATTGTTCATTAAAAACACTAAGATCGGTGCATGCGTTACTGCTCAGTTCTAACTCTGCTTTTTTAGCGCTTTGCTCTAGTAGCTCTAACCCTAGGGTGCCGGCTAAGCCTTTTAAGTTATGCATCGCTCTAGCTAATGTTTTATGCTCATTATTTTTCAAGTGCTTTACAGCTACCTCCATAAAGTGGCTGTAATCGGTATTAAACTTAGTGAATATTGAATTAATGAGTTCATTATTATCTTCAAGATTAGACCGTGCTACATCGAGGTTTAATGTACATAACGTATGGGTTTTTGTTAGATGCTTTTCTATGCTGTCACAAAGCAGACCAAATAATAACGGCTTGACTAAATAGTCATCCATGCCTGCTCGAATGGCGGCTTTTTTATCATTAGAAAATACAGCTGCAGTTACAGCAACAATAGGCGTTGTATAACCCCTTTGACGCAGTATACGTGTCGCTTCTAGGCCATCCATCACTGGCATTTGAATATCCATAAAAATAATATCAATTGTGTTTTCTTCTGCTTTAATGAGTGCTTCCTCGCCATTACTTGCAGAGATAACAGTCATATTCATTTTAGTTAATAGTGCTTCAAGAATCTCTTGGTTTACAGGGTTATCATCTACTGCAAGTGCGGTGTAACCGGTAAACTGTGGGTAAGACTCTCCTTCTTTAAGCTGTGTTGAGTCGGGCAATAATAAACGCATTAACTGAGAATCAGTGTGAGTATTACCTATTGTTATAATATCAATATGATCGCTATCGGGGACTGCTTGCGGGTGTTCTTGATCGTTAATGAGTAAAATAAGCAGCAGTTTGTGTTTATTTTTTTGTTTTTGTAAGTACAGTTGCTGCAAAATAAAATTCTCTTTTAGTTCTTTGTGTGACAACGTCATGATCACAATATTAAAAGGGTTACTCGGTTGAGACATTTTTGCAATTGCACGCAACGGCTCTTGGGTAATTTCTGCAGTAATATCAGCGCTACTTAATAACTTAGTGAGTGATTTTATTTGCTCAGTATCGGGAGTAATTAGTAAGGCATGCTTTTTAAGCGCTTCTTTGCTCGTCATTTTAAACGGTAGTGTAAAATAAAACTCACTCCCGACGTGGGGTGTGCTGCGTACTTGTATTTCGCCGCCTAGTAACTTGGTTAGTTGCTTACAAATAGTTAAACCTAATCCGGTGCCGCCATATTTACGTGTTGTACTGGAATCGCCTTGGTAGAACGAGTCAAAAATTGAGGCGGTTTGCTCAGGCGTCATGCCTATGCCAGTGTCTTTAATACCAAAGCGTAACTGTATTTGCTGCTCATCTTGTGTTGTGGCTTCAATTGTTACAGTTACTTCACCGCGATCTGTAAATTTAATGGCATTACCTACACAGTTATTGATAACTTGACTCAAGTGCAGTGGATCGCCCATCAGCTCAAGCCCTGCATCAACATGCAATACAAAATTAAGGCGCAACCCTTTTTGTTTAGCATTTACCGAAAATAAATTTTTTACATTAGAAACCACGGTATGCAAAGTAAAAGGGATTGATTCAAGCTTTACTTTATCAGACTCAAGCTTTGAAAAGTCGAGTACGTTATTAAGTATTTGCAGTAAGTTTTGAGCACTTGAAAACGCTTTATCTGCATAGTGTTTTTGTTTTGCTGGAAGAGCGCTGCTTTGTAATAGCTGCAGCATACCTAAAATACCGTTCATTGGAGTGCGAAGCTCATGGCTCATATTAGCTACAAAGTCACCTTTCGCTTGGTTGGCATTTTTTGCTTGGGTGATGGCTAGTGTAAGCTCTTTATTCATTAATTCCATTTTAGAATTAAGCGCTTGGGTTTCTGCTAGTAGTTCTTTTGTTTGTTTATTTTTTAAATACAGCGCATTAGCGGCGGTAATAACCGAGTTAATTTCATTTTGATGATGCTCATCACTATTTAGTGTTACTTGCTTTTCATTACTCATATCATTTAACAGCTTAGTTAATTTCGCAATGGGCTTAATGACAGAGTTAAATATAAAAAAGGTAATTACTATTATGATAACAGTGATCAGCGCGGCAAAAAGGTTGGCCATTTCGGTACTTTTTAATACGTGGTCTCTTAGCTGCTGCTCGGTCTGGGAGAGCTTTTGCTTCTCTACATCCCTAATTTTTTCGGCTAGGTAAAGCAGCTCGTTTTCTATTCCTGTTAAAACTACATTTATCGAAAACGTATAGCTGCGGGTTAAAATAACTAATTGGCTATACGCTTGCTCAAGCTCGTCAGTATTATTAAGTAGGTTAACATTAGCGGTTTCAATACTCGCCAGTAGGGTATTTAAGTGTGCTAGGTTATCTTGCACATTTTGTGCTTCATCATAATTTGGCTTGTGTAAATAATTGGTTGTTGCTTGTTCTATATTGCTAATAGTTAAAAGGGTATTCACTATTTTATTTTGCTTGTTGGTTAGCGTGTTTTTTTTAAGCTCATTAAGTTGTGCTTTTAGCGCTTCAATAGGTTGTTTGAACTGTGTAATGTACAGCTGCTCTCGTTTGGTTCTGTTAACGACTACGCGATTAAATGTATCTTGGTAATTATTTAAGTACTCGTTAAGGCGCTTTATATTGTTTTGATAGTTTTCGTCATACTCACTTAAATGTGTACTTAGCGTATCTAAATCCATTTTTGCAGCATTTAAGTGCACATTAAACTTTTCAATGGTATTGCTATTAGCATGATCTAGATAAGCAATAGCTTGGCTTTGTAAAGAAATTACATCGTTTTCTAAACGGGTAACGGACTCGCTTTGTAATAAAGCTTTGTGCTGCGCATTTTGCAGCTCAAAAAGTGATTTTTGCGAATAATTGAATAGGTAACTTTGCAAAATTAATAAAGTAATTAATACGCATAGAGCAATTATTATTTTTGATTTTATTGAACGGGTTATCATTATCTGCTTATTAACTCATACCATTTTTGCAAACTGTAATCGTAAGTCGGCATAACGCTATTCCAAACAGCTACATTGCTTAAGCGTTTTAAATAGCTACCACCATTTCGCTGCTCGCCGGCTTTTACTGCGACTTGTTTTTGGGTGTTTAGTAAGTCAACCGTAGTGGGCTTGCCTAAGTACCAGTAGTCCCATTCACTTGGTGAAAGCATTGCTTTTGAGCGCTGTGGATTACTAATGTAATACCCTTGGCGAGCAATAAATGCGCCGGCCCATCCCGAAAGCCACCAGTTCATGTAATCGTATGCGGCATCTTTTTGGTTATTATTAACCTGTGACGATAAGCACATTACCCCATGCCAGCCACGATAGCCCTCTTTTGGGGCGGCAAATCGCACATTAACATTTTGACTATTGAGCGCGGCCACAGCGGGGGAAAACATACTTTCTATGTGCACGCGTTGGCTTTTCATAAATTCAACAGACTCTGGCACCGAGTTCCAATAACCTGCAAAATGCCCTTGGCGTTTATAGTCAATTAAAATACTAAATAAACGGTCAAGCTCGGAGCGAGTAATCGCACCAATATCTTTAAATGTTATTAACCCTTTGCTTTGTGCTGCCAAGGCAAGGTCAAATAAGCCAATTGTGGGTGCATTTACAATGCCTACTTTACCTCGGTGGGCATCATCAAGTAACCAGCCCCAACTTTCAGTTTCGTAGGCAATGCCAGGTTTTATCTTAGCGGTGTTATAGCCAAAAGAGTCAACATTATGTACATAGGGCAAAAAGCTAATGTAATCGCTTTCATTTGCGCTTAGTGTGCCGTCCTCTTGTACATTGAGTAATTTATAAGGAGCGTCGCCTGCACCGAATTTTGCATCGGGGGTGAGCTTCCCCGTTTTGGTTAGAGAATTTATTTCATTAAAGTAGGTTAGCCGTTTTTTTTCTATGGGCTGAATAGACCCCGCCCGCCAAAGTACATTAATACTGTTTGACCATTGCTCGTATAAATCAAATGAGCCAGGGTCCATGGAGGCTTTTTGTAATACGGCAGCACTACCGGCAGGGGAAAATTCTATATTTATGCCTAAATCAAGCATTGCTTGTTTACGAATGGCTTCTTGTAGCGTGACATGTGTTCCTAAGACTCTTAGGGTTACTTTTTTTCGGGCAAAAACATAAGGTACATGAGTAACTACGCCCGCGGTTAAACCGATGATAGCGAGCTTTTTTAATGTGGTGCGTTTAGGGGTATCCATTGTTTAAGCCAAAAGTATCACTGCTACAGATGAGATAATTTATAGCCAACAAAGACTAAACAAACAAGGAATGCGCAAATATAAAAGTTATTGTGTAGAAGATAAAAGAATAATAAGGCGATGAAAAATAGGAAGTAATAGAAGAGTAGGAAAGTGGTGGAGCTAAGCAGGATCGAACTGCTGACCTCCTGCGTGCAAGGCAGGCGCTCTCCCAGCTGAGCTATAGCCCCACATTCCTAAATTACATAGTTGTAATTACTTGGCTGCTGAGTTCCAAGCGGGGTGAACTTTAAATATTTTTATAAATTTGGTCAAGTATTTTTTAGCAATATTTAACTGTTATCGTTTATTTTTGATAGACTCGAGAAAAATACCTCGCGAAACGACAAAAACAATGAAAAAAAGTATCTGTATACTTGCTTTGCTACTTGCAGGGTGTGCCAGTAATGAAGCGCCTCCTTATGAAATAAATAACAAGCAGTTTTATGAGAACGTGGATGAGCAAGGTAACAAAATATTTGCTTATGTTGTATCGGTAAAGGCTGAGCATCGCAGTAACATAAACTTAAATAACGGCGGGCGAGGCGAAAAAAGACCGAGCCGCTCTGATGTAAAACGTTACATAGAACAAGAACACTTCGAAGACTCTAGTGTGTTAAAACTTAAGCTTGAGGATGAAGCCGTCAGGTTTTTAAACGAAACCCTCAGTGAAAATAACTATTGTGAAAATAAACACGAAATTACACAAGTGCTATGGCGTGACTTAAGTGTGCAGTTAAGAGGGCGTTGTTTGTAGTATGTTGGCCGATAAAGTAAAGCTTGCGCAGTTGTTAGCGCAATTAGGTATAAATTACGATGTAATAGAACACCCTGCGTTACATACCAGTTTAGATGCTGATGCATTTATGGTGGAGCGCCCAGGTACGCGACTTAAAAACTTGTTTTTGCGTGATAACGAGGGCAAAAAGCACTTTTTAGTAATTACCGCACACGACAAACAGCTCGATTTAAAAACCCTATCTAAGCAACAGGGGCTTTCTCGGTTGGGGTTTGCCTCTAGCGAGCGGTTAGCACGTTATTTAAAAGTGGCGCCCGGGTGTGTGTCTATGCTTGCTTTAGCAAACGATAAACAAAGCAATGTTACTTTGTGGCTTGATCAAGATATTTGGTTTAACGAGCTGTTTCATTGTCACCCGTTTGAAAACACTCAAACTTGGCTGCTTACAAAAAATGATTTAAATACCTTTTTTGAGCATACAGGGCATCAGCCTCGGGTAATGTTTTTACCTTCTCGATAGCCTAAAGTGACTAAGACTAAACCAATAAAACACACACTCAGTAAGCAAAGCATAAATGCAGTTTGCCCTGAGTGTTGATAAACAATACCTGGCAATAACGAGCCCAGCGCCCCACCACTATAATAAAACGATACATACCCGCCATTTGTTACACTTGCAGGCGCTTTGCTAATCTTGTTAACAAGCGGAGCAGCGCTTGAGTGTATAACAAACATAGCAGCACAAAATAACGTAAACGCGATTAAAAACACACTCAGTTGCTGGCTTATAAGTAATACAATGCTTAAGTTATACATGATAAAAACCGCAGCAAGTAAATGCCAAGCTGAAGGCACTTTTTTAGCAAGCCAAGGTGTTGCAATAGATGCTAAAGCACCGATTAAGTAGCCGCTGTACACTAAGCCAATATCGCGTGTGTTTGTAATTAAAAAGGTGTTTTGCAAAATAAATGGTAGGTAATTTAATAAGGCTGCAAAGCAAAAAACATACAAAAAACGGCGCCATACAATTTTAGTACTGCCGCATCTTTTAGCTGCTTAATATACGTTAACGGCGTAAGTACTGATTGATTAGATACCACAAAGCCCGTGGGCTTTATACTCATAGCCAGGCCAATAAGCACAATCGAAATAACATAATAAAAACTTTGCCAATGCCATACATCACTAAATAAAGCGGCTAATACTCGGCCAAAGTAGCCCCCAGCTATGGTACTGCCTATGTATAAGGTCATATTTTTTTGTAAGGCATCTGCGCTGTAACGTATACCAATAAAGCTTGTCATCGCGGTGAGCGCGGCAGGTAAGGTTAAGCCTTGTATAAAACGCACCAAAAGTAATAGCTCAAAACTTGGCGCTACTGTAAACAGTATGCAGCTCAACCCTAAAATAAACATAGCAATACGTAAAATAATAAGCGGGTTTTGCTTGGCTAAAAATAGCCCATAAACCAAAGGTGCAATTGCTAAAGGCAGCATGGTGACGCTCATTAAGCTGCCGGCAAGCGCAGGGGAGACGTTAAATTCGCTAGCAAATAAGCTCAATAAAGGCTGAGGTGCGTACAGCACAAAAAATATAAACACCGAGCAAGTAAGTAAATGAGCAAAACGCATTGTAGGGCTTAAAACATAAGCTGATAAGTTAGCCAAAGTATATGAAAAATGGCTTATATTTCATAGGTTAAATCATCAACAATTGCGCTAAATCAAAGTGTATATTCAGCCCTTTGCTAGATTAATGCTAATAGCACTGTTATTTGTACTCGTTGGTGATTAAAATAAACCTAATATAAGTTTTTAGTGGAACAAAGCCATGGGTTCATTACAAGACCAATTGCTGCAAGCAGGGTTAACAACATCGCACAAAGCTAAAGTTGCTAAGTCAGAAAAACGTAAGCAACAAAAAAAGCAAAAAAAAGGGGCTACCAGTAACCCAAGCGATCTGCAAAAGCACATACAGCAAACTAAATTAGAGCAGCAAAAAAAGGCTGAAGAACTTAACCAGTCGCGCCAAGAAGAGCTTAAGCAACGTGAGCAAGTTGCTCGTGTTAAGCAAATACTTGAGCACCATAACCAAGACTCTATCCGCGGTGAGCGTACCTTTAATTTTACTTACGATAACAAAGTAAAAGGGATAGACGTAAACGAGAAAACTCAAAAAGCGTTATCGGGTGGTCGTTTAGCTATTTGTGTACTGGAAGGGCAGTTTTACGTACTCGATGATGAGCCGGCGCGTAAAGTCGCAGAAGTTGATGAAAAGTACATTGTTTTTCATGTTGAACCTGAAAACAAACCAAAAGATGAAGACGACCCATATGCAGACTTTGAAGTACCAGATGATTTAGTATGGTAAGTGTCTGTTCAGTATTGTTTGCTAAAGTTAACAACAATGGCTGAAAACGTAGTCATGTTTGTTTGATCGCCTAACGTAAATTGATACGTATGCTTTTTACTAGATTGTTTACTACAATCAATAGACTATTTTCTAACCGTCAAAAAGAAGAGTGAATATAATGAGCAAGATGAAAGCACTAATAGTAGGCGCGGGTATTAGTTTAGCCGCAAGTTTTTCGTTTAACGCCGCCGCTGCTGATGGCGAAGCCCTTTACACCCAAAAAATGTGTCAAACATGTCACGGTGCAGAAGGTAAAGCACCTATTATGGGCGCATACCCTAAAATTAATGGTCAAAACAAAGACTATTTAGTGGCCCAAATGAAAGATATTAAATCGGGCGCGCGTAGCAATGGTATGACTGCCGCAATGAAAGCAATGGTTGCAACGGTAACGGACGAAGAGTTTGAAGCAATTGCTGACTACCTTTCAAAGGTAAAATAAAGCACCGCGTTTAAAAACGTATTATCGTTTTAAATTAAAGCGCAGCGTAAACAGCCACACAATTGTGTGGCTGTTTTGTTTGTGTTTGCTATAAAATTAATACTGCTTTAGACTTCTAAACATCTATTCGTACTTGTGTTGTTGTACGTATTTTAAAAGGCTGATTATGATTGATTTACCCCAACTAGATTTAAAAAATAAAGTGTCGGAGCAAGAGTGGCAATTGCGCGTAGATTTAGCAGCTTGCTACCGATTAGTAGAGCATTTTCGTTGGGGGGATTTAATATACACGCATTTATCAGCACGTTTACCTGGCACCGATCACTACCTTGTAAATGCGTTTGGCTTAACGTTTGACGAAGTAACTGCATCAAACCTAGTAAAGGTTGATTTGCACGGTAATATTATTGACGACACCCCCTTTAGCATTAACCCGGCAGGTTTTACTATTCATAGCGCAATTCACGAAGTGCGTGAAGATGCTCATTGTGTTATTCACTTACATACTAAAGAAACCATTGCCGTTGCTACACAAAAAAATGGCCTATTGCCACTAAGCCAATACTCTATGTTTTCGCTCCCTTCACTGTCGTACCATGGCTATGAAGGGCTGGCTGTAAATGATGACGAGCGCAAAGTATTACAAGATGATTTAGGCAATACCAATCATATGCTATTGGTAAATCATGGTGGTTTAACTGTAGGCCCAACCGTAGGCGATGCCTTTATGCGTTTTTATGACTTGCAACGTGCCTGCGAAATTCAGCTTGCATTACAAGCCAGCTCACAAGAGGTTATTCCGGTGCCGCAGCCAATTATCGACAATATTTATAACCAAGCTAATGTGGTACATAGCGGCAGCACAGGTGGGCAATTAGCGTGGCCTGCCATGTTACGAAAAGCGTACCGACTTGATCCCAGTTTTGCACAATAGCCTGCGTGGCTAATAAGGAATTTTAATGAAAGTAAATCGCGTAGAAGTATTTGATATTCATTGCCCAGAGCGTCCAGCCTGGACGCCGGTTTTTGTACGTATTCATACCGATGAAGGTATTAGTGGTGTAGGTGAGGCTGGTTTAGCTTACGATTTAGGCCACAGCGCAGCAGCAGCAATGATAAAAGAAATGGCTGATGCTTTTTTAATTGGGCACGACCCGTTTCAAACCGAAAAGTTATGGTCGCGTATGTTACGCGAAAGCTTTTGGGGTTTAGGTGGCGGCCCTGTAGTGTATGCAGCAATGAGCGCTATAGATACAGCACTTTGGGATATAAAAGGTAAAGCACTTGGTTTACCGGTATACCAATTACTAGGCGGTAAAGTAAACGATAAGCTGCGTACTTATGCATCGCAGTTACAGTTTGATTGGGACAGCGAATTTAAAGCGTTAGTACAACCGCAAGAATACGCAGAAGCGGCGTTAAAAGCGATTGGCGAAGGTTATGATGCAGTAAAAGTTGATCCTATCCAATACGATAAAGACGGCAATACGTATTACGACCGTACTAAAATAATTTCTCGCGCTGAAATGAAGCTATACCGTGCTCGTATGCAAGCTATACGTGAAGCAGTTGGTGACGAAGTGGATATTATTTTTGAATGTCACAGCTTACCTGGCGCGACCTCTGCTATACAAATTGGTGAAATAGCCGAAGAGTTTGATTGCATGTACTACGAGGAGCCAGTTAACTACTTAAACCATTCTTTACATGCAAAAGTAGCAGATAAAGTGGCAGTGCCAATTGCAGGCGGTGAGCGTTTATACAACCGCTGGGGTGTGCGCCCTTATTTAGAAGATCAAAGCATTGATGTACTTCAACCCGATATCGGTTTATGTGGTGGCTTTACTGAAACTAAAAAAGTGTGTGACTACGCCGATATTTTTGATGTGCGTATTCAGGCGCATGTATGTGGCGGGCCGGTTGCTACTGCCGCGTCGTTACATTTAGAAACCGCTATTCCTAACTTTTTGATTCATGAGCATCATACTTATGCCATTAAAAAGTGGAACCGAGAGCTGTGCTTACAAGATCCACAACCAAAAAATGGCTTTTTTGAAGTATCAGAAGAGCCAGGCTTAGGCATTGAATTAAATGATGAGATTGTTATGCGTTCGCAGCGTGTAGAAATTAAATAATTTAAGCTTTATTTAAAGAGCGTTATTTAAATACTATTGTTTAAAGTAAAAGCCGGTAAGTGATAGCTCACTTACCGGCTTTTTTATAGCTGTGTTGCTCTAATACCGATGAGCAATACCATTTGAATTAATTGGCAAGATTAATTGTACACGTAACGCCTTTTATCTCAGCGGTGGCTTTACTATCAAGGTGGCGTATATAGCAGCGATTATTGTTTATCATTAACTCAAATTGATCGGGAAAGTTAAGCTGTTGATTGGCTGTTATATCGCTACGGTTTGTGTTTTTAAGAGTAAAGGTACTGGTGTCAATAAAGATATCGTCAGCAAGCGTTACGTTTTTTATATGCATTAAGCGCTCTATAACACGCTCTACCGCTTGGCTATTTGGCTCGGTAAGTAAGGCATGATGCAGCTTAGGAGTAGGCTGCGTGTTAGATGCGCAACCACTTAAAATAGTTAAGATGCCAAGGGCTGATAATTGCGAGTGTAATGTCATAGTCATTGCCGCATTTACGTAAGTGGTTAAATTTAATATAGCTTAACTAGGGCATGTTATAAAAATGCTTAGCATTTGCGTAGCTAAGGTTGTGCCATATTTTATTTGTTTTACACAAAGCTTGATGGCTATGCCAAACATCATTATAGCTTGCGTTAATTTGGCAAACCGGAAAGTTACTCGCAAACATAATGCGCTGCTCGCCAAAGTACGAGAGCATAGTTTCAAAACAATCTTGTTGCTGTTGTAAATTCAACGCTAAAAGCTCAAAACCCGAAAACTTAATCGCTATATTATTGTGCGCACTTAGCATGCGAATGCTTTGCTGCCAGTTATCAATATTATTAGGTAGGCCGCCATGGTTTATTATTATTTTTAGCTGAGGCAGCGCCTTAGCGTAACGAGCAAGCTGAGCAGCTATTGCGGTATTTTCAAGCTCAAACTGGGCTTCATAATGCAGCCCTTGCTGGCAAAGGGTTTGCAAATTACTAAAGCACTCTGGGTTTAGTAATCGCTGTGCACCTGCGCCTTCGGTTATATCCCGTATGCCTATTAAATGCGGGTGGGCAAGGGCGTTTATTGCTTTTGCAAATTGCACAGGTGCGCAATCTAACTGGGCGTAACTAATGGCTTTAAAGGGAAGCTTTTTTAAATGCGCCGTTAGCCAATTAAGTTCGTTAATGGGGGCGTTGTTATCAAAACCTGCCTCTATATGTACTATGCCGGCGAGGGTAAAGTCACTGCTCTCTAGTAGCTTTTTTTCACTAATAGGTTGTTTTATTAACTCTAAATTTGGCCATGCTGGTGGGTTTTCGCCTTGCAGCCAAGTATATTGCCCCTCGGCAAGGTTAAAAAAATGCACGTGGGGGTCAATAATTTTCAGGCTCATCGGCATGTGCTCATTGTGTGGTATAGCCGCCATCAATATGTTGTAGGCTACCGGTTATAAAGCTTGCATCATCACTTGCTAAAAAGCTAACTAACGCGGCAACTTCATCAGCTTGTCCTAAGCGGTTTAGCGGTTGAAGGCTTGCCTCTTCTGCCACTATATCGGCCTTGTTAGCCCCACTTTTTTTACAATAAGCATCTATCGCGTTGTGAAATAGAGGGGTTTCTATTGTCCCTGGGCATACCGCATTCGCGCGAATATTAAATTGGGCGTAATCAAGCGCTGTGGTTTTTGCCATAGAAGCAAGAGCATGTTTTGTCAGGTTGTAGGCAAACGAGTTAGGCTTACCAATTATTGCCTGATCTGAGGCTATTAAAATAATAGCGCCATTGTTTTGCGCTTTCATGCTGGGTAGTACACTTTGTACAGCCGCATAGGCCCCTTTAACGTTCAATGCAAATAACGCATCGAAAGTGTGCTCATCGGTATCCTCTATGCTAGCACTGAGGTGTTTACCTGCGTTAGAAACAAGTACATCTATGCGTGGGCTTTGTTTACAAATGGCCGTAATACATGCTTTTACAGCACTAACATTACTCACATCACATTGGTGAAAAACCCCCAGCTCGCTGTACTCAATATCCAGATTGTGCACCGTGTAGCCATTTTCAATAAAGCGTTTTACAACCGCTAATCCAATGCCTTTTGTACCGCCTGTAACAATAGCAACCTTAGACATACTTGCTCCTAATTTAAGGTGTGTGATTAGTGAGAGTGACCACAGCCGCCTTCAGCGTGAACATGGCCATGCGAGACCTCTTCACTGGTTGCTTCACGAACCGATACCACTTCTAAATCAAACGTTAGCGTTTTGCCTGCAAACGGGTGGTTTAAATCGCAATCTGCATTAAAGCGGCCTACTTTAACTAATGTTACCTGGTGTTGGCCTTGGTTTGAGTGCACCATCGCAGTCATACCTGGTTTCCACACCTTTACGTCACCTTGTAGGTGCTTAAGCGGAATACGCTGAATTAAATCGTCAACGCGCTCACCGTATGACTCGCTAGGCTCAAGTGTTACGCTAAACTTATCGCCAGCGGCTTTGCCTTCAAGGGCTTTTTCTAAGCCAGGAAGCATGCCTTCGCTGCCATGAATATAGCTAAGAGGCGCGTGGTTTATACTGCTTTCTAGTTGCTCGCCCGCTTCGCTTAATGTGTAATGAAATTCAACTGCTGAATTTTTGCTAATTTGCATGCTTGTCTCTTTAAGTTTTTGACTAAGTTAAAAGCCGATTTTACGCGAAATACCGAGCTTTATAAACTCAGCGTGGTTGAATAAGTGATTTTTGTAGATCTTGCAGTAAATCTTGTTTTTGCTGCGGCTGTTTGGGTTTTTCTGCCTGGGGAATAAATAGCGTTAATTGCGTACCGGGCTTTAAAATGCTTGAGGCACTTAAGTTGTTCCATTTAGCTAAATCACTGTGCGGCACTTCGTAAAGCTGACTAATGCTCCACAAGCTATCGCCTTGTTTTACTTCATAGTCTATTTCAAGAGTGGGGATCACGACTTCTTGTGGCTCTAAATAAGGACTAATTTGATAATCTATAGTGAGCGATTTTGGGAGCGTTTTAGGCTGTCCAACCAGCAGTTTTTCACCTATGCCTATCATATTATTTTGTTTGCCATTGAGCTGCTTTAACGCGTTTACCGACATGCTGAAGCGCCTTGCAATGCTGTATAGCGTATCATTTTTTTTAACGATGTATTCGCCTGCAAAATTAGACTTAAAAAACTGACTTTTTAACAGTGCCTCTTGGCCGATAGGTAAAAGCAATGAGTGGGGACCATTCGGTGAGCTTTGATTTTTTAAATAGCCTTGGTTAAGCGCGTGCAACTGTTTTGAGCCAACCCCGGAGAGCTTAGCGATGACCGAAAAATCAAACTGTTGGCCAACATTCATTTGCGTTGTTATTGGTTTATTAGCCAGTTTAGGACGCTTAAAGCCTTTTTGCGGGTGTTTAACTAAGTAGCTGAGCGCTAACAGTTTAGGTACGTAGTCGGCCGTTTCTTTTGGCAGCTTTAGAGAAAAGTAATCGGTACTTTTACCGCGTTTTTTATTTCGCTCAATGGCTCGTTTAACACGCCCCTCACCACTATTATAAGCCGCTAGGGCGTGTAGCCAGTCGCCATCAAAGCGTTTGTGTAAATAGCTGAGGTATTCAAGTGCGGCATCGGTGGAGGCAAGTACATCTTGTCGGCCGTCATACCACTGATCGGATTTAATGCCAAAATGATGCGCTGTGGCGGCCACTAATTGCCAAACGCCTACCGCTTGCTGCGATGAGGCAATGGTGGGTCTAAAATCACTTTCTACAAAGGGCAGTAAAGCCAGCTCCATAGGCAGGCGATTTTGCTCAATTTTTTTTACGATATGATACAAATAAGGCGCGGCGCGTTTATTTACCGTGGGTAAATAGTTAGGTTGTTTTAAATACCAGTTAATACGCTTTTTTAAGGCGCGATTTTGATACACCGTAAAATGTAGGTTGTTGGCAATATGCACCCATAGGTTTTTAGCTTTGGCGGGGCGCTTTTTTACAATTGTTTTTTTTGCCTTTACCGGCGGCGCAGTATTGGCTTGCTGTAATTGTTTTGGCTCTACAGGCTCAAGCTCTATTTGGTTTTCGTAGCTTGGCTCAAAGTGAGTAAAAATTTGTGGTGCGTCTGTTTCGGGTTGTGTTTGTGTGCTGTTACAGCCATACAAAAAAATAATTACACAACTTACAAGCAATCCACGCATCTTCATCTCTTATCTACAATCCTTTATTTTTATAACACTACTGCGCGTGCTCAATTAACTGGGCGCGCTTAAGCCCAGCCTGTAAAAATAACTGGCTCGACTTTGTATTTAACGCTTCTTGTTTATATGGTGCTAAAACATCCGCAGGGAAACTCTCAGTAAGTTGCTCAAGTGTTTGTTTTTTATTGTTTTTCACATGGGTTATTAAATTTGTTAAAAACATTAAAGGCTGCTTAAGTTGCGCTTTTTCAAGCGCCCCGCCGTGGCCGGGAAGTATTGTACGCAAATTAGGCTGATTAATATAGCGTTTGAGCAAGGCTTGCCAATTTTGTAACTGGCCGTGGCCTGGGTAGGGGAGCCAGTCAACAATATCGCCGCCTATTAGCAGCGTGCCATTATTGGTGCTAAGTGTTAAATCGCCGTTTGTGTGGGCTTTTTCGGGCGTTATTTGTACCGCAAAGTTACCTAAATCAATACTTTGTTGCTCGCTGATTACGGTGCTAGGTGATTTTAAGTGATAGTTTTTCCAACGTAAAAAACGTTGTTTAGCTAAAGAGAGCTTTTCGCGCCACTGTGTTTGCTGTTGCTCGGGCAATGTGGCTAAGCGCTGATAGCTCAGCTCTATACTTTTTTCATAGCCTGCTAACTTATCATCATAAGCTTGTTGGTATGTGGCAAAATTATCGGCTACCTGTTTATGTACTATTAGCTGCGCTTTTGGGAAGGCATTTTGTAATACGGCCATGCCGAGTAAATGGTCGTCATGAAAGTGGGTCGCAACTAAATAACAGAGCGGGGTTTTAAGGTGTTTTTTTAACTGTTTTGCCAGTGCTTCAACGGCTGCAAAGTTTCCGCTTGCATCTACCATGAGTGCGCATTGCTCGCCCTCTATGAGCACTTGGTTTGAATCGTAAAAACGTAACTTATCTTGTTGTTTTAAAAATTGTACATTTTCGTTTATTTGCTGCCAAGTAACCGCTGCCTTACTAGAGTGAGAAAATAGGCTAAGGGTAATAAAAAGGGCGGGGATTACAGTTACTAAAAGGGGTTTTAATGTCATTGTGTGTCTCTGCGCAGCATTTATTTACCCTCATAATAAACAAAAAGCGCACGGGGCGCTTTTTATTTTTTTATTGGGTCACTCGCCAAGCATTGGCTGAGTTTATCAATGAGTTGATCTTGCTGCTGCTGCTCTACACTGGCATGCGTTTTAGCTTCTAGCAACTCATGGCTAAGTGTAAGTGCTGCTAAAAGTATTGCCTGTTGTTCGTTGCGAACTGATGAGCGTTGCTTTGTTTGCTCAACCAAGTCATTTAAATTTTGTGCTGCTGCTATTAATGCATCTTCTTGCCCAACAGGGCATGCAAACTGCTGCTCTTTACCTAGCAACTCAACTGTGACCCGCTGGTTTTGCAGCTCAGACATTAGCTTGCCTGTTGTGCGCTTTGTAGTTTATCAAGTAAGCCTGTTAACGTAGAGCTGGCATCTTTTTGCTTTTCTTCGTTTTCAAGGGCTTCTAGTTGTAAAATTTCGTTTTCGTCGCTTAGTTTTGCGTTTTGCTCTTTTAAGCTAGCAACATCTGTTTGTAATTGGTTGTTGCGCTCGATAAGCGAGTCAATCAGTTGTTCGAGTTGTTGAAGAGTTGTGTTGTTCATAAAGGCGCTCATATAACTGTAATTAATGTCATGCAAATGTAAAGCAAAGTGTGTTGTTTTGCCAGCATTTACGGAGGTTTTAGCACAATTTTATTGTTTATTAAGTGATAATTCAGGGTGGCGGCTTTTTTGTTCATAAATGGTTCATTTAACTGCTCGCTAAGCGGTGTATAGGTTGCCAAAATACAGAGCTTATGGTTCACTGCCGATATTAAATTGCGTATAGCGAAAATTAACAATGCTTAGTTACAGACACTCTTTTCATGCAGGTAACCCTGCCGATGTGCTTAAACATTTAGTACTTGCACAGGTACTTCAATATCAAACCATTAAAGATAAACCTCTTGATTATATTGATACCCACTCTGGTGCGGGATTTTTTGAGTTAAGTTCATCTGATGCCCAAAAAACACAAGAATACAAAGAGGGCATTGCTAAGCTTTGGCAACATAGCAGTGAGCACGAGGCGCTAAACGATTATATTGCATTAATTAAATCGTTTAATGATGGGGACGAACTGGCGTTTTACCCCGGTTCGCCAAAAATTGCTGAGCATTACTTACGTCGTCAAGACAAAGGCTGGTTTTTTGAATTACACCCACGCGATTTGCAGTTACTTGAGCAAAACATGCAAGGTAAGCGCTCTATTCGCGTACGTGGCGAAAACGGTTTTGCCGGATTAATAGGGTTACTTCCGCCAGCTTCGCGGCGTGCATGTGTGCTTATTGACCCGCCTTATGAGATAAAAGACGATTACGATACTGTAGTAAGCACACTAGTTAAGGCGCACCAGCGCTTTGCAACCGGCACATATATGATTTGGTATCCCGTTGTTGATAGAGAGCGAATCAATACAATGGAGCAAGGGCTGATTGAGTCGGGAATGCGTAATATTCAATTATTTGAGTTAGGCACGCAAGCGGATACTGACGTACACGGTATGACGGCATCAGGCATGATTGTTATTAACCCGCCATGGAAATTAAAACAAACTATGGAGAGCATATTACCTGAATTAGTTGAGCTTTTAAGTGAGCCTAGCGGGTTTTATAGAAGCGAGCAGTTAGTCGACGAATAACTGCCTGCCATTATGTAAAGTAAAAGCCCAGCTGGGCTTTTATTTAATTAAAATAAACCGCATTAAAGGTGGCAAGCGTGTTGCCACTGTTATCTTTTAATTCTAAAGACTCGCCTTCTATAGCCCACTTTTGCGTGTTATTGAGCATGTTTAACATAGCCGCTTCTTGCTCCATGCTTTGTGAGCACATTTTTTTTGTACTTGCCAATTGGCTAAACGAAATTGAATGTTGCTCTGTGCTATAGCTACCACTGACATTATTACACCCTAAAAAGCCGTTAACGCGGTTATCTTTATCAAATTGTATAAATGGCTCTTTTGTTCTTACACTGACTGTTTGCGCGTTAATTGTAACAGCTTTCCAGTATGTATTTGTAAGGGTAACATCGCTTTTAGGTGAGGCGACTTTTTCAAGCTCAATTTCGTGAAGAATCCCCGAGTTTGCATTTTTAAAAGGGTCGTACTGCATTGTGCTGGTATAAAGAACCTTGTCTTTATTAATGATTCTAGCGGTGAGGTTATAGCGGTGTTTATCAACAATGTTGTTGTCATCATAAGCTAGCTCCACGGTATACGGCGGCGCTTTATTTATATCAATTACTTGTTGCGTAATTATTTCGGCTTTTACATCTGCTTTTGACACATCAGATAGCGTTACAATTAGTTGTGAGCCAGGGTTTGGCATACTGCGATCTTTATAGCTCACTTGCGTGGTTAAACCCATAACGCTTTTTTCTTGTACTGTGGATTGTGATTCGTTAGTTGGTTTTTCACAGCCCGCTAATGTAAGTGCACTTAGGGCTAATAAACCTAAGCCAGTAAATGTGCGTTTTTTAAACCTAAATTGCTGCTTTGCCATGCTTGCGCTCCTTATTCCTATATTGCTGGTAAGTGTAGGGGGGAGGAGCTTAATCATGGCTTAATTTTTTAAGGCACAAAAAAAGCGCTAATGCGCCTTAATACAATGCTTTAACGCTATTTTTTTACAAACTTTGTTAAAATAACAATACGTTGGCCGTCTACTCGCCCTTCAATATGCTCAGGGTTATTTGTTAAGCCTATATTGCGTACTGCTGTGCCGCGTTTGGCGGTCAAGCTACTACCTTTAACGTCTAAGTCTTTAATTAAAGTAACCGTATCGCCAGCTTGTAGTACTACGCCGTTACTGTCTACGTGTTTTATATCGTCATCTTCAGCAAGGGCTTTTTTGGCCCAAGTAAGGGTGTCTTCTTCTAGGTAAATCATATCTAGCGCATCTTGTGCCCAGCCATTATCAACAGCTAAGCGCGTTAGCATTCTGTAAGCCACTACTTGTACGGCAGGTGTTTGGCTCCACATGCTGTCGTTTAAACAGTGCCAATGTGTTGGGGTAAGCTCGCTGTTGTTTTCTATTTGATCTTTACAGGTTTGGCAGGTGTAAATGCATTTGTCTGAATGGGTTTCGGTAACAGGAGGCACTTCGTAAACAGATAAGTGTTCGGTTGCGCTGCATAATTCACACTGGTTATTACTGCGCTCGATTAAGGCTTTTTCAATACTCATAAGGCGTTCTTATATAGGAAGAGGTTTACATTTGGCCGTATTATACCCTAGCAAAGGTAGGCGGCGATACTAATCCCTTAAATTTTGTGCGGGTATTGAGTTAATGTATTTATCTTCAATGCGTTTTATGTAACCACTGCTATGTAAGTGGGCAAGGGCTTGGTTAATTTTAGGCAGTAACGCTTTGTGCTTAGCAAGTAAACGCACTCTTAAATAACCATGCGAATGCTGGGCGCCAAACTCAGTATTAATATTTAGTTGTTTAGACCAATACGCTGCGGTATGAATACCCATAATGGCAACGTCAATACGCGCTTTAGATAATGCAATCATTAGCTCTTTTTCAGAGGGAAAATCGACGCGGTTAAATTTTGCATCATCATGGTAGTAGTAGCCAAGTACTGTACCAACCTCTTTAGAGTATAAACTTTGCGTAGTTTGATACTGCGCGACGTTATCAGGCAGCGCGACAATCATTTCGGTTGCGGGGATCAGCGGCTCTGAAAAAATATAGTAAGGATTATCTCGCTCGCTTTGCGCTAACCATTTTAAAGAAATTACATCAAAATCAATAAAGCCGTTTTCTAAGTATTTGGTAATTCGCTTAGTGGGAAGCTCAACGTGATTGGCGGTAATATTTGCTTGCGCCATTAAAGCGGTGATTATTTCTGGCAAAATGCCGGGTTTTTCTGGGTTGCCGGTATAAAAAGGGTAGTGACTACCTGACGCACTGACATTGTAATTTAGTTCTGGCTGGTTTTGCTGGGCATGAGCAAACGTAGCAAGATGCAAAATAAATAAGGGTAAAAACAACTTTAAAAAAAACAAATACGTAACCTTTGCTAAACTTTTAACCTTGAGCGTTATGTAATTTTACTCCGCTTGCAATGATTCTAGAATCTTCATAGCAGTTGAATTACAGTGTATAACCTAATTGTAATAAACAACGTCAAATTAGATAGGTTTTATTAAGTGAATCCCACAAATATTTTACAGAACGGGCAAAAGATAACACAGTTTGTTGCAAGGCAACCTATTTTTGATGCGCAGCAGAATGTGTTTGCTTATGAGCTGCTTTATCGCGATTCAGCCCATAACGCATTTCCTGTGGGGACATCTGATGAGCAAGCAACCAGCCGTTTGTTTTTTAATACGCTGATGATGCTAGGGCCAGACAAACTTACAGCGCATCATTTAGCGTTTATTAACCTTTCTTCAGCCACTATTTTAGAAAACTTTCCTAAATTGTTAGTGCCACAAAATTGTGTGTTAGAAATTGTTGAGCGTACGAACAAAATAGCTGAGGTAACTCAGCGCGTGAAAGCGCTCAAGCAAGAGGGATACAAGTTTGCCTTAGATGATTACGATGGCGACGATAAATGGGCGCCATTACTTGCGCATGTAGATTACATTAAAATTGAAATGGACGATGTAATAATTAGAACTAATATGCGCATAAAAAAAATTAAACGCGCTAATCCGCATGCAAAAATTATTGTTGAGCGCATAGAAACTCATGCGCAATTTCACTCGTTAAAACAAGCCGGTTGCGATTTGTTTCAGGGTTACTTTTTTGCCCGCCCAGAGATGATCACTTACAAAGATGTGGAGCCGGGTAAGGTGATTGTGTTTGATTTACTGCGCTTTACGGCAAAAGAATCTTTATGCTTTGATGAAATACAAAAACAAGTAGCCAGAGATGTGGCAATTACAGCGCGAGTATTGAAATTAGCGAATGCCCGCTCGGGCAGTACTAAATTAACCATTACTTCTATTTCGCAAGCGGTTGTGTATTTAGGAGAGGACAGCATAAGGCAACTGGTACGCGTGTTGGCGCTGAGCGAATTAGGCGCCGATAAGCCCTCAGAACTCACAAAACTTGCCTTAACTAGAGCGCAGTTTATTGCGCTATTGCTAGGGCAAAACCACGCAGAAATGGTTGGTCAGGGCTACTTGGTTGGGTTGTTTTCTGTGATGGATGCAATTTTAGATACAGACCTTGAAGCGATTGTTAAAGAGTTTTCGCTAGATGAAAGTATTGCCCAGGCATTATTAAACAATGAGGGCATTTTAGGGCAAAGCCTTGCGCTTATTAGGGCGTTTGAACTAGATGAAATGGATAAAATAGCGGTGTTAATGCCGGTAATAAACAGTGATTTGCATATAGGCCATATTTTTAATTATGTTCTTGATGCACTGTTGTATAGTGACGAAATTATTGAGGCTATTGCAGAATAAATATGCGTAATTGGTTATCTATTTTAAGTATTGTGGTTGCATTAGGGCTGTTATTTCCTGGTGTTACCAAACCTGTATTATCGATTGAGGGCAACATTGATAAATCGCAACTCGCCAAAGCAGGCATAGAAATGCTGGCTGAGGAAGGCGATGGCCGTACCCGTAGTATGTTAATGATGTTCTCTAGTATGTTGGGACTTGATAAATTAGAGGGTGAAATAAACGCGTATAGCAAAACACAAAGCATTTGGGGAACCGTAAACGAGCTAGCTAATAATAATAATTTATTTGTAGCGGCGTTAGTTGGGTTGTTCTCTATTGTGATCCCAAGCTTAAAATTACTGCTGCAATTACTGTATTGCTGCTTGTCGGCCAGCAGATTTAAAAATAAGTTAGGTGTGGTTATTTGCGCACTGAGCAAGTGGAGCATGGTGGATGTGTTTGTTATTGCGTTAATAGTGACTTATTTGGCAGGCAATGCTCATGGCCAAAGTAGCGATTTACTAATTATGCATAGCACTTTTGGTGAGGGATTTTGGTATTTTAGTGCTTATTGTATTTTTGCTATTTTAGCGAGTAGCTTAATTACACCACCTAAAAAAGAAAATTAATTATTTGAGTTAGCTCAATAACTCAAATATTATTACTGGGTAATTTACTTAATAGGCTTTGTTTTGCAGCGTTTTTACTCAAATTTACTCGTTGTTGTGATGCTACTCACGTTTGTGGGGCAAGCCGTTGCGTCTGTAAATCAGCAGTGCGAAATGCCACATATGAGCCTATCAGCAAAGCATGCCACACATGTAATGAGCGAGAGTAAATTGCATACAGATATGATGGAAATGGATTGCTGCAGTGATGAAGCAGATGTTCAAAATGATTGTCATTGCCCCATAAATGGCTGTGGAAGCAGCTCTATTTTAACGTCCCCGGCCTTATTTACTGCTTTTTCGTTATCGAGTGAAAAAGTTACCCAGCTTAATAGCGGTATTTCCTCCCCCCCTAGTAATACCTTATATCGCCCTCCTATGTTTGCTTAAACGCAGGATAGGTGTGATACCAATCGACTTGATTATTTAGTCATTTAGCGTGCCAAATAAAGCGTTAACAGCGTTATAAACCTCTCATGTAGAACAACTACATGCCGATATTTATGCCTTGTTATCACTCTATTTAACTGTCGCTATACATAACGACTAATTTAACACCATTGGTATAAGTGAAATTTAGCTATATTCGCTTAAAGCGCCTGTTCTGCTTGTTAATTTAAGATTTTATTTTTAATTTTAGATGGAGCAGGCAATGACCCGCACTGTAATTTTTAAAGCTGTATTACTGAGCGCCACCTTATTTGGTGCTGTATTTAATAGTGATGCTATAGCAAAAGCATCAACCCTTAATTTAACGGATGCCATAAACCTAGCGCTCAATAACGAGCCGTGGCTGAGCGCCAGTGAGCAAAAGCAAGCCGCCGCCACAGCGCAAAGTATTGCTGCAGGAACACTACCAGATCCCGTATTAAGCATAGGTTTGCAAAGCGTACCCGTAGATGGCTTTGCGTTTGATCAAGAAAACATGACGCAGTTAAAACTGGGTATAAGCCAAAGCTTTAGCCGTGGTAATAGCCTGGCACTTAGCCAACAAGCAATAAAAGAAGAGGCACTTGAGCACCCGTGGCTTAGGGCGCAGCGAAAGGCGCAAGTAAAAGCTAGGGTAATGGAGCTGTGGTTAAATGCCTACAGAGCACAGCAAAGTATTGCGTTAATTGAACAAGATAAAGCATTGTTTAGCCAGTTAATTGAAGTTACCGAAGCCAGTTACTCCAGTAGTTTAGGTAAAACCCGTCAGCAAGATATTATTCGCTCACAATTGGAGCTCACACGCCTTGAAGATAAACTGATTGTATTAGCGCAGCAGCTAGATGCCGCTAAACAAGGGTTAGCCCAGTGGTTACCACAGAGCATATTACGCCAACCATTAAGCCTAACTTTTACAGCGCCAGCCCCGCTTACCCAATTTAATAGCTTAGACTTTGATGAACTCATTAAGTTACTTATGGCGCATCCCTCTATGGTGGCTATAGATCAACGTATAGCCGCTAAACGTACACAAGTGAGCCTTGCTAAACAAAGTTATAAGCCACAACTTGGCGTAAATATGGGTTATGGCTACCGCGCTGATAACCAAGCTGGTGAATCGCGTGCTGATTTGCTTTCGGTGGGGGTGAGTATTGATTTACCTTTATTTACCGACAACAGGCAAGATCAGCAAGTTAATGCGGCTATTGCTAATGCAGAGGCCATAAAAACCGACAAACGCGTGGCGCTACAAAGCTTAAAAGGACAGTACTTTAAAGAGGTTAGTCAACTTGAGCGAATTGAGCAGCGCAATACGCTTTATCAAAACACGTTATTACCGCAAATGTCGCAGCAAGCTCAGGCTACTTTAAACGCGTATACCCGTGACGATGGCGACTTTTCTGATGTTATGCGCGCGCGTATTAGTGAGCTAAACGCCAAAATAGATGCCCTTAATATTCAAATAGACAAACACATAATTATTGCTCGCTTAAATTATTACGCAGCCAGTTTAGACTCGCTAGTAATGGCTGAGCTACAAGGATAAAACAATGAAAACTAACTTAAAATACCTTGTAGCGCTGCTTATTGGTGCCACGTTAATGTTTATTGCTAATCGTTGGTTGATTGATAATACCGAGCACTTAGCCACAACCGCTGATAATAAAAAAGCGAAGCCGCTGTATTGGGTTGCGCCAATGGACAGTAACTATAGGCGCGATGAACCAGGGCTATCACCAATGGGGATGGAGCTGGTGCCTGTATATGCAAACGCTGAAAACGACAGCCCAGGTACTATAAAAATATCCCCTGAAGTGGTTAATAACTTAGGCGTTAAAACCAGTAAAGTGCAACTGAAAACACTGCAAAGTGATATTCAAACAATCGGTTATGTGCAATACAATCAAGATCAGTTAACTCATATTCACCCCCGCGTAGAAGGGTGGATAGAAACCCTATTTGTAAAAGCGCAAGGGGAGCCCGTTAGTGCTGGTGAGCCACTTTACACACTTTACTCTCCTCAACTTGTGAACGCACAAGAAGAATTTTTACTCGCAGTAAATAGAAAAAACAGCGTATTGATCCGGGCTGCTAAAGCGCGTTTAGAGTCGCTAAATGTGTCTGATGGCTTTATTGAGCGCTTAGAAAAAAATAAAAAAGTGATGCAAAATATTACATTTTACGCGCGTCAAAGTGGCGTGCTTGATGAGCTTAATATACGTGAAGGTTTTTATGTTAAGCCCGGCACCTCAATGATGAGCATCGCTAAATTAGATCAAGTATGGGTAGAGGCAGAAGTATTTGAGCGCCAAGCAGCTTTAGTGAGCAAAGGGCTACCCGTTACAATGACCCTTGATTACATTCAAGGTAAGCAGTGGCAGGGCGTAGTAGATTACATTTATCCAGCGCTTAATGCTCAAAATCGCACTTTACGTGTAAGGCTGCGTTTTGAAAATACCGCAGGGCTACTTAAGCCTAATATGTTTGCCCAAGTAAGTATTCACATACACAGTGATTCACCGCAATTAGTTATACCTAAGCAAGCGCTTATTCGTACAGGTGCACAAAACCGAGTAGTACTTGCCCTAGGCGATGGGCGTTTTAAATCGGTGGCGGTAAAAGTAGGGCAAATTAGCCAACATGAGGTGGCTATTTTATCGGGCATTACGAAAGAAGACCGTGTTGTGACTGCTGCGCAGTTTTTAATAGACTCTGAATCGAGTAAAGACTCGGACTTTAAGCGTATGAGTGCACCGAGCACTCATGCCATGAGCGACATGCCTAACATGGAAATGGACAAGGCTGAAGCGGTTCAATCAGCTACAGTAATGGGAACCATAAATAATATAAACGCAGCGCAGCGGGTTATTAATATTAGCAGAGAGGCTATTGCTAAATGGAACAGAGGCCCTGCTACTATGGACTTTATACTTGCTAAAGAGCTTGATATTAGTGCGCTTTCACCTGATCAGCAGGTTCATTTTACATTTAGCATTATTGAGGGCGAATTTGTAATAAGCAAAATTGCTGAGCACCCTACTGACGAAGGCGCAGCTCATCATTCAATGCATGGGGAGTCATTATGATAGCTGCTGTTATTCGCTGGTCGGTTGTTAATCGTTTTCTCGTCTTGTTACTGAGTATTATTGTATTTGGCGCGGGTATTTACAGTGTAAAACAGACACCCGTTGATGCGCTTCCGGATTTATCGGACGTACAGGTAATTGTTAAAACCAGCTACCCAGGCCAAGCGCCCCAAGTAGTGCAAGACCAAGTTACCTTCCCGCTCACCACGGCAATGCTGTCTGTGCCTGGCGCTAAAACGGTGCGTGGTTTTTCATTTTTTGGCGACTCGTATGTGTATATTATTTTTGATGAAAATACCGATATTTACTGGGCCCGTAGCCGCGTACAAGAGTATTTAAGTCAGGTAGAAAGCCGCTTGCCGGCAAGTGCAAAGGCACAACTTGGGCCCGATGCCACAGGAGTGGGATGGGTTTATTTATATGCGTTAGTCGATAAAACAAATCAGCTCAATATTAGCCAGCTTCGTAGCTTGCAAGACTGGTTTTTAAAATTTGAACTACAAAGTGTTGAAGGTGTATCTGAGGTCGCTGCTGTAGGTGGCATGATAAAGCAGTACCAAGTGGTTGTAGACCCCGTTAAGTTACGTGCTTATGGCCTTCCTCTTAGTTTAATACAAACTGCAATTAGCCAAGGTAATCAAGAAACCGGTGCCTCAGTAATCGAAATGGCTGAAGCCGAGTACATGGTAACCAGCACAGGTTATATTAAAAGTGTCGCCGACTTAGAAGCCATTCCATTAGGAGTTAACGCCCAAGGGAGTGCATTACAATTACGAGATGTAGCGGATGTGCGCTTAGGTCCTCAAATGCGACGAGGCATTGCAGAGCTAAATGGCGAAGGCGAGGTTGCGGGTGGCATTGTGGTGATGCGTTATGGCGAAAACGCCCAAGAAACGATTTCTCGGGTAAAAGCAAAACTTGAGTCTTTAAAACAAGGGTTACCCGAAGGGGTTGAAATAATTCCGGTTTACGACCGCTCCACGTTAATAAAAAGCGCGGTCGATAACCTAAGTAGTAAATTGTTTGAAGAGCTCATTATTGTAGCCTTAGTGTGCGTGGTATTTTTATTTCATGTGCGCTCATCGCTGGTGGCTATTATTAGCTTGCCTATGGGTATATTAATGGCTTTTATTGTGATGTATTGGCAAGGCGTAAACGCTAATATCATGTCGTTAGGCGGGATTGCTATTGCTATTGGCGCTATGACAGATGGTGCTATCGTAATGATAGAAAACATGCATAAACACATGGAAAAAATGCCACTGACCAAGCAAAACCGCTGGCAAATAGTGACTAAATCGGCCACCGAGGTAGGCCCTGCGTTATTTTTTAGTTTGCTCATTATTACTGTAAGTTTTATGCCTGTATTTATTTTAGAGGCGCAAGAAGGGCGCATGTTTGCCCCGCTTGCTTATACCAAAACGTATGCAATGGCAGCCTCTGCCGGTTTAGCTATTACGTTAGTACCGGTGCTAATGGGCTACTTTATTCGGGGTAAGGTCATTTCTGAGCATAAAAACCCAGTTAATAGAGCCCTGGTTGCAGGGTATAAACCGCTGTTAGCCGTCGTACTTAAATTTCCAAAAAGTACGTTATTTATTGCATTTATAGTGACGGTTATAGGCTTTTATCCGGTAAACAAAATAGGCAGTGAGTTTATTCCTTTGCTAGATGAAGGCGACTTAATGTATATGCCAACAACTTACCCAGGGCTCTCTATTGGTGAAGCACGAAAAATTTTACAGCAAACAGACAAGCTCATAGCCTCTGTGCCTGAAGTAAAAACTGTATTTGGTAAAATAGGGCGCGCCGATACCGCTACCGACCCCGCACCGTTGACAATGATTGAAACCTTTATTCAATTTAAGCCCAAATCACAGTGGCGAGAGGGCATGACGAAGCAAAAAATTAAAGCCGAGCTGGAAAGCTTAGTTGCATTACCGGGCCTTACAAATGCGTGGGTTATGCCAATAAAAACGCGAATTGATATGCTTGCCACCGGTATTAAAACGCCCGTAGGTATTAAAATTGCGGGCCCAAGCTTGTTAGAAATTCAAAATATTGGGCAGCAAATTGAGCAATTGTTAAAAGATGTGCCCGGCACAGCCTCAGTGTATTCAGAGCGTGTAGCCACAGGGCGTTATATTAAAGTGGATATAAACCGCGAAAAAGCAGCACGGTATAATCTAAATATAGCCGACATACAACAGGTTGTAGCTACTGCAATTGGCGGCTCAAACGTGACTGAAACAATTGAAGGGCAACAGCGTTACCCGGTAAATTTACGCTACCCGCAGAGCTTTCGTGCTTCGCCTGAAGATTTAAAATTATTACCTATTATTACACCATCAGGCCAACATATTGCACTTGGTGATGTTGCTGTTGTATTTATTGAAGATGGCCCTACCGGCATTAAAAGCGAAAATGCGCGTTTAAATGGGTGGAGCTTAATTGATATTAAAGGCAGTGATATTGGCAGCTATGTAGCACAAGCTCAGCAAGTACTTGGTGATAACCTACAATTACCCGCTGGTTATTCAATTACTTGGGCAGGGCAGTACGAATACATGCAACGCGCAAAAGCAAAGCTTACTTATGTGATCCCGCTTACACTCGCGATTATTGTAATACTGCTATACCTTAATTTTAAATGCCTAAGCGAAGTACTTATTATTATTGCCACCCTTCCTTTGGCTATGGTGGGCGGCATTTGGCTAATGTACTTTGAAGCGTTTAACTTTTCGGTGGCAGTGGGTGTAGGGTTTATTGCATTGGCCGGTGTTGCGGTAGAAATAGGCGTCATAATGCTTGTATATTTAAACCAAGCTTATACAGAGCAGCGCCAGCAGTGCGAGCAAACTGGAACTGCATTTAACTTACAAGCGCTACAACACGCTATTATGCAAGGTGCAGGGCTAAGAGTGCGCCCCGTAATGATGACGGTAGCTACCATTATTGCTGGCTTATTACCCGTTTTATACGGCACCGGCACCGGTAGCGAAGTAATGAGTAGAATAGCTGCGCCGATGGTAGGCGGGATGCTAAGCGCAATTATACTTACGTTATTGGTTATACCTGCGGTGTATTTACTGTGGAAAAAGCAGCATATTAGTCAATAGGTGTTGTTCTTTGTGAGTTAAAACTTGCTGAATGAAGGGGCGGTTAAATCGCGGCGCACGGTTTGTACCCTTGTGAGCTTGATAGCTGCCCCTAATTCAGCACGCTCTAATAACACAAGGTGGGCAATACCCGTTTCGTTGCCCTATAAAAATTACCCGTATTTTGTAACTTGTACCAAATAACCCGCCTAGCTCCTATTTTTTTATTTTTAGTGCATTGTTTTTAATTGAGTTTATGTTGGCACGGTTTACGCAACCTATACCTTATACAGTCAACTTAGTAAGGAATGCACATGCAAGTTAAAACAATTAAAGAAGTGTACGATTGGACCGTTCTATTTCACACACAAATGGCGGCAAATTTTTACAGCGTTAAGGAGTTACTTGATGAACGTAACGCGATGCTAGTGGACTATTATTTAGATTATGAAAAAAAGTTAGCTGAAGACTTAGTTGGCTTTAAAGCAATTACAGAGATCAACACCTTAGATACTTACAGCTACGAATACTTTGCAGACAACCCCGAGTTAATTACGTTTAACGATATTAGCAAAGACCAAGAATTTGATGAAAAGGTGATTCAAAACTACCTCTCTGAGCAGCACAAAAAAGTAATCGAACTTTACGAGTACTTATTAGAGCGCGCTGAGACAGAAAACGGTAAAGAAAAGCTCGAGCAAATTTTAGAGCTTGAAAAGCAAGGCGTTAAGCAAATGATGCAAAGCTCAAACCGCCATATGGATATGTAAACCTGATAAAATAACTCGGTTGTTACCTTTATAGGTGAATATCTTTATAGATAAAGCTTCAAACGCCCTTGGGTTTACCCGAGGGCGCTTTATTATGTGTGCTTTACATGGGGCGTAAGTAAAGCAGCAAGTTCACTTTAAAAAGCGCGTGTCGCAATTACATTACTTCTGCACAAAAAATGTCACAGGCTTTTAATAGCCTTATAAAATTAAACGCACTCAAACTGAATCCCTGCTTTTTTAAGATAGAGCTGCTCTTGCTCTAGGTCTGCTTGTAGCAATGTATGCTCTTGCAAATAGCTGTTACTAAACTTAATAAATAAGCCTAGGTTGCTTGCGCTTATTTCCATATCCGGCTTTAAGCTCACTTGGCGCTTTTGATTAAATAAAATGGCTAAGCGTAAAATAACAATCAGTTTAAGCACATGCTTTTGAGAAATAGTTAAAAACTCAGGCAGCTCAGTCAGTTTAATTTTTTTACGATAAAAGCGTATAAGTGAGCTTAAAATAAGTTGCTCTTGCTGCGTAAAACCGGGTAATTGACTATTCGCCACTATATAAGCGCTGTGTTTGTTAATCCCCGATGAGTTAATTGATAAACCAATCTCGTGTAATTTTGCTGCCCACGTTAACAAAGCAATATCGTCGTTATTATCTAAATGCCATACATTTTTTAACTGTTTATAGAGCCAAATAGCCGTATCAGCAACACGCGCTGCATGCGCTTTATCAGCGGTGTAGCGCTCACTTAAATTATTAATGGTGTTTGAGCGAATATCTTTATCGGCCAGCTTTTGCTGCATTTCGTGCAGCAACCCTTCGCGCAACGAAAAATCGCTGTAGGTCAGCTCTTTAATGGCAAACTCTGTAAATATCGCAATTAAAATTGCTAAACCACCACATATACTTTGTTGGCGCTCGGGTGTAAGCCCTGCAATAGCTAAGTTATCAATATGTTTAGCACTAATAAATTGCTGTTTTAACGCGAGTAAATCGTCGTAAGTAATGTTAGGTTGCTGCGGATTTGTGGCGCTTATCATCGCTAATATTGACTTTATAGTGCCCGACGTGCCAATTACCGATTGCCAATTTTCGCTTACATAATTAGAAAAAATGGCTTCAAGCTCTTGCTCGGCTCTTATTTGCGCTTTGTTAAAGCGTTTGGCCGTTATTTTTCCATCGCTAAAAAACTGCTTTGTAAAGCTAACGCAGCCCATATTACGGCTAGATAAAAGCTTATGCTTGAAATGTTTACCTATTATAAGCTCGGTACTGCCACCACCAATATCGATCACTAAGCGGTTTTCTTCATTATGAACATAATGCGCAACGCCCTGATAAATAAGGCGCGCTTCTTCTTGACCTGCAATTACATCAATATGAAAAGGAAACACAGCGCTAGCTTGGGCTAAAAAGGCGTTAATATTTTTAGCGCGCCTAAAAGTGTAAGTGGCAGCTACCTTTACATTACTTGCGGGGAACTCATGTAAGGTTTTAGCAAATTGCTTTAGTACCACGAGGGCGCGGTCTATTGCAGCTTGGCTTAAGCGAAATTTATCATCTAGCCCATCGGCTAAATAAACGCGTTGTTTTTCTTTGTGCAAAATTTGCAAAGTGCCGTTTACTTCTCGGGCAACCACTAAATGAAAGCTGTTGGAGCCTAAATCAACTGCGGCTATTGAAGGGTGATCATTCATTATAATAAGTGTGTTCCCATTTTTTTAGATAATCGTAAATTGCTATCTGAGAGCGAATTTTTTTACGGTTACCCCTTCTTACATAAGCGTTTTTTTGCTCGCTATCAATAATGCGTGCTTTGGTACGGTCTTTAAATTGTAGCTCTAATATATCAACTATAAGGCGTTTTAACTTAACATCCAAAATAGGAACACCTACTTCAACACGATGATCTAGGTTACGTGTCATCCAATCAGCAGAAGATATAAATACTTTTTCATCGCCATTGTTACCAAATACCATTACGCGAGGATGCTCTAAAAAGCGATCAACAATACTAATTACCTTAATATTATCGCTAAGTTTAGGCACGCCAGGGATGAGTGAGCACATGCCACGTACAATAATTCTAATTTTAACGCCGATTTGACCAGCTAGGTAAAGCCTGTCTACCAGCTCTTTATCGACGAGGTTATTTATTTTTACTGTTATTTTGCCTGGTTTGTTGTTTTTAACATGGTCAATTTCGTTATTGATTAAATTAAGCAGCGTTTCACGGGCATTAATTGGCGAAAGCATTAAGTAGTCAAATTTGAACGGTTTATAACTGCTTTCTATAAATCTAAATACGCTGTCGCTTTCTTCACAAATACCAGTGTGGCGAGTAAATAGGCTAAAGTCAGTGTAAATTTTGGCTGTTTTTTCATGAAAATTACCAGTGCCAATATGAGCATATTTTACTATTTGGCCTTTTTCTTTACGGTGTACCACACATAATTTACTGTGCACTTTTAGTGCGGGTATACCAAAAATTACTTTAATACCTGCACTGCTTAGCACCTTTGCCCATTCAATATTATTTTGCTCGTCAAAACGTGCTTTTAGCTCAACCATAACGGTTACTAATTTACCGTTTTGAGCGGCGTTAATTAACGATGAAATTAGCCTAGATTTACTCGCTACACGATAAATATTAACCTTTATTTGTGTAACCTTAGGGTCGAAGGCCGCTTGGCGCACATATTCAAGCACATGATTAAAAGTATGATAGGGGTAATACAGTAAAATATCTTGCTCGCTAATAGCGTCAAATACACTGGCATGTTTATTAAACGCACTACTTTGCAATGCTGGGAGAGGTTTGTTTTCTAAATATTGGCGCCCTACATTAGGAAACGATATAAAGTCTCTAAAATTACGATAACGCCCCCCAGGAATTAACGCATCATGATGCGTGACACCGAGGCGCTTTTTCATCACTTTTAGCATGTTTTCAGGCATGGCTTGATCGTAAACCAATCTTACCGGCTCAGCATAAATACGTTGTTTTAACCCTTTGGACATTTTATCAAGTAAGCCAGCCTCTAGCTCGTCGTCTAGGTTGTACTCTGCATCGCGAGTTAATTTTATTGCATAACCGGCAATGCTTTTATAAGAAAAAAAGCTACTAAATACATCGTTTAAAAAGTAAGTGATGACATCATCAAGCATTACAATGGTTTTATGGCGGCGGGTTTTTTCTGGAGGCAGGTTTATAAAGCGATCAACCCTGTCGGTGGGTACCTCAAGCATTGCGTAATAACTTTTTTCATCACTCATTTCTACAAATAAGTAGGTCATGGTGTCGTTTATATAGGTAGAGAAATCTTTGTTCTCGTTTAGCAAAATAGGAGAGGTATGTTGCAGAACGTGATCATGAAAGTAATTTTTTAACCAGTTTAAATGAAACTCACTGAGCTCATCAGGGCGACTAACATGAATGTTATGATGGTTTAAGTCGGTTAATACCTGCTGATGTATGTGGTTAAATTTTTTACCTAACTGCAGTACTTTTTTTTGTATCTCACTAAGCAGTATTTCGTCTTCTTCAAAATTAGCATCGGGGAGTTTATTTAATAAAATTCGGCGCTTTACATCAGCAACGCGTACTCTAAAAAATTCATCTAAATTATTAGAGAAAATGCCCAAAAAGCGCATGCGCTCAATAATCGGATTGTTTTTATCTTTAGCCTCTTGTAGTACACGCTCGTTGAATGACAGCCAGCTTAATTCTTTTGCAAAATATTCAGTTGTTTGAGGGGGTTCTATATGGGCATTCATATCTATTCCGTTATCAGGATATGTTTCAAATTTAATTTGGGGCTGTGCGTGCGCTTATGAGGTTTAAATGTAAAAAGCGATAAAAGTAGTAATAATCAGCCCTTTTTACTCAAACATACGCCAGTTAGATGACATAAAAATGACTACCATGTCATTTTTATGTCAACGGCGTTTGGGCTATGCCTCTTCAATATCTACAATTAAATCACTGGTAATCGATTCAAGTGCATCAATAACTTCTTCTTTATTCATACCACTGGGTAAGGTGACAGTCGCTACGGCACTAAAAATAGGCACTCCCCAATTTGGCGCACTTTGTTGCCTTGAGTTTAAGTGAGTAATGCTAGCGCCTTTGTGGCGTATTACACTTGCCAGCTCCTGCACAATGCCCGGGCGGTCATTGCCAGTAATGACAAAATTTATTTGTTCTTTGCTACTTGGCTCTACTTCTGTGTTGCCAGTTTCAATCCGCACGTCGAGTTTAGGTAAGGCATTTAATTCGTTTTGCAATGCTTCAAAGTGCTCTTGCGCTACTTCTACCTGAATAATACCGGCAAAGTGGCCTAGTAAGTGGCTTAAATTACTGCTCAGCCAGTTACCCTTGTTTTGCAAGATAACCGATGAAATACTTTCTACTAATCCGGGCCGGTCTTGCCCTAAAATGGTGATTACCAACTGCTTCATAAATAGCTCTCTCTAAGCCTGAAAATGTAAATGCGTAGGCATTAAGTGTTTATAACGTTTCTATCATTGTAGTGGGTAATATAAACGCATAAAAACTAATTGTTTATTATTACTTATTTGTGTCTTTATCGTTGAGTTTTTTTAACTTTAGCGCTGCGGTCTGGTTTCGTTATACATAGATTTAGTATTGTCTGCGTTAAATTGTTTGTCCAATAAAAGCACAAATTAGTTCCTTCAAGAACATAAATACACTCTGAATTTATTAACAATTTTATAGCATTTTTGATAATAAGTGTCATTTATGAACCATAACATTTATTTTTTTAATGCTTTGAGCGCTATGTACTTTATTTAACCATAAAAGTGTTAACAACTGATGCGCCATAAAAGCATAAATTTAGTCATCTCCAGCAGGGCAGTAAAACGCGTTATTAAATAGCTAAATAGGCACTAATTTAGGGCGTTTATATTAAATATTTCCCCTTTTTTGTATCGATTTATGTTGTGGCATATCAGTGAGTAACAATTTAGCAAGCGCTGTTATTAGAAAAAAGGACTGATTTTAAAGCATTTAGGCGGGTATTTATTACATCTGTAACATTACTGTCATCTTGATGAAATATAATTTGCGCAACGACAGAATTAAAGGGTGTTTTGATGACTTCCAATCCGAATAAGCCGACTTTAAATACGGATCGAAGCCGTCTATTTAAAGACCGGTTTGCAAAGTGGGGTATTTCCGCAGGCGGAGTAATGGTATTAATAGCATTGTTATTAATATTCTTTTACCTTCTTTATGTAGTACAACCAATTTTTGAATCAGCAAAAGTAGAAAAACGTAACAGTTTTAACGTTGCTAATGCTGAACAAATTGTGGGCTTAGGTGTTGAGGAGCAAACTGAGGTTGCTTTTTTACTCTCTCAGCAAGGAGAGGTAGATTTTTATAGTGTGCAAGATGGCAGCTTTGGTAAAAAGCTTAAAACATTAAGCGCCGAGCTACCTAGTGATGCATCAAGCTTTGCAAACAGTGCGCCGTTTCAGGGGCATTATGCGTTTGGTTTAGAAAATGGCTCAGTGGTGCTGGTAGCACCTAAGTTTTTAGTTACTTTTCCTAACAACGAAAGAAAGCTAACGCCACGTTTAGATTACCCACTTGGCAAAATGGCATTAGAAGTTGACGAGCAAGGTGCTGCCATTAAGCGTTTTGCATTTAGTCATTACGAAGATAAAACAGCCGTGGTTGCTTTAACCGAAGACAAACGCGTTTTATTTAGCAGCTTTGTTGCTGAAGAAAACATGTTTACCGGTGAAGTAGAATGGGTAGTTGAGCGCACTGAGCTTAATATTGAAGGCCGTGTTGATGAGCTTTTAATGTCGCCAGACACCACCCGCACATTTGTACGTTCGGCAAATCAAATTTATGTTTACGATACACGCTACCCAAGCGAAGTAGAGCAAATTCAGCTGCTTTCGGCTAACGAAGAAAGTGCTAACTTAGTGTCTGCGCAGCTACTTTCTGGTGCTAACTCACTCATGCTTGCAAACGATAACGGTGAAGTATCGCAGTGGTTTGAAGTAAATACAGACAGCGGCCGTGAGTATCAAAAAATTCGCTCGTTTGAAACAACTAAACAAAGCAAGCTGAACATTTTTACCGAGTTTTATCGTCGAACTTTCTTCACTACGAGCAGTAACGGTGAGTTAGGTGTGTATTACACCACAAGTGAGGCAAAACTTTGGCAAGGTAAAGTAAGTGATGGCGAGATTAAAAACTTTGCTATAGCTCCGCGCTCAAATGCCGCCCTTATTTTAGCCGATAACCAACTAACCGTATTAGAAATTCATAATGAGCACCCAGAGGTTACCTGGTCTGCGCTTTGGCAAGAAGTGTGGTACGAAGGTTACCCTGAGCCTGGTTATATTTGGCAATCTACATCGGCAAGTGATGACTTTGAGTCTAAATTTTCTTTGGTTCCTATTTCGTTTGGTACGTTAAAAGCAGCGCTTTACGCCATGCTATTTGCTGTACCCATTGCGCTTTCTGCCGCTATTTACACCGCTTACTTTATGTCGAGCGAGCTGCGTAAAGTGGTAAAGCCAACGGTAGAAATTATGGAAGCCCTCCCGACTGTAATATTAGGCTTTTTAGCAGGCCTGTGGTTAGCGCCACTTATAGAAGAGCACCTACCTGCTATTGTTGGCTTACTGATTTTATTACCGTTAGGTGTGCTAGCAACAGCACTAGGTTGGACTAAGTTACCAGCGAGTATTCGCCATAAAATCCCTGAAGGGTCGCACTCTATTTTACTTATTCCGGTTGTTCTATTAATTGGTTGGTTCTCGTTCGCGATGAGCGAAACAGTAGAGCTTTGGATGTTTGATGGCAATGTACGTCAGTACCTAACCAACGAGCTGGGTATGACGTTTGACCAACGTAATTCATTAGTAGTGGGTATTGCGATGGGCTTTGCCGTTATTCCTACTATATTCTCGATTGCAGAAGATGCCGTATTTAGTGTTCCTAAACACTTATCAAATGGCTCACTAGCACTTGGTGCTACGCAGTGGCAAACGCTCGTACGCGTTGTACTACTTACAGCAAGCCCAGGTATTTTCTCTGCTGTAATGATGGGACTTGGCCGTGCGGTAGGCGAAACCATGATTGTATTAATGGCTACAGGTAACACACCTATTATGGATTGGAGTATTTTCCAAGGTATGCGAACGCTTGCAGCAAACATTGCGGTAGAAATGCCTGAATCAGAAGTAGGCAGCTCGCACTATAGAATATTATTCTTAGCAGCATTTGTACTATTCATATTCACCTTTATTTTCAACACAGTGGCTGAGTTTGTTCGTCAGCAACTGCGTGAAAAATACAGCTCAATGTAAGTGGAGAGACACGACATGGTAAAGCAGTGGTTTAAGTCTGGTTCTCCTTGGATTTGGATGACAGGTGGTGCGGTAAGCATCAGCTTAATTTCAGTTCTCGGTTTATTAGCAATGATAGCTTGGAAGGGATTAAGCTTTTTCTGGCCATCAGAGGTAGTTCAATTTGAGCTAGAAGGGTCTATTTCAAAACAAACCATCATTGGTGAAGTTTACGACCGAGAACTTGTGCCTACAGCGCGTTTAGCTGCAACAGGTATTGATGTATCAGATTTTAATAAAGACGAAGTTGAGCGTTTACTTATAAAAACAGGTAACCGCGAATATGTAGATTTAGATTTTCGTTGGATATTAGAAACCGATATTACTGAGCAAAGTACACCGGCTACGCTTGCTGTATTTGAGCGCAGTAAAAACGGTAACTTTTATGGCTACATAGAAGGTGTAATTAAAGATGGAAAGCCGGTTACTGGCGATAAAATCGAAACCTTACATGAGCTAGTAGAGCGTGCGGTTGATTTAAACGATGAAGCGCTTGATTTACAAAATGGCGACATCGGTCATATCAACTACGAATTAGAACGTCTTCGCTTACAAGAAAAAGCGTACCTACTTGATGACGAACTAACCGATGAGCGTGTTGCTGAGCTTGCTCAAGCACGTGCCGAGTTACGTAACGAATATGCCGTACTTGAAAAAGAGTTATTTGCACTGCGTAAAAAAGCCAAGCGTGACCAAGTTTTAGTTAAGGACATGCGTGGTGAAGTAGTCACCATTCCACTGTATCAAGTGCTTGATGTTTGGTTGCCTAACGACATGGGCTTTTTCTCAAAATTAGGTCATTACTTTGTACAACTGGGTAAGTTTGTATCAGACGACCCACGTGAAGCAAACACCGAAGGCGGCGTATTCCCTGCTATATTCGGTACAGTATTTATGGTAATGCTGATGGCCGTTATTGTGACCCCATTTGGTGTTGTAGCTGCAATTTACTTACATGAATACGCAGCTAAAAATGCAGTAACTAAGATGATTCGTATTGCGGTAATTAACCTTGCCGGTGTACCGTCTATTGTTTACGGTGTATTTGGCTTAGGCTTTTTTGTTTACATGTTAGGTGGTAGCCTTGACCAACTGTTTTACCCAGAAGCTGCGCCTACGCCAGTATTTGGTACGCCGGGTGTTATGTGGTCCGCGCTTACATTAGCTATTCTTACATTACCGGTTGTTATTGTATCAACCGAGGAAGGTTTATCGCGTATTCCTAGTACAGTGCGTGATGGTTCATTAGCGCTTGGTGCAACCAAAGTTGAAACCTTATGGCGTATTATTATTCCTATGGCAAGCCCAGCAATTATGACAGGTTTAATACTTGCAGTTGCTCGAGCGGCCGGTGAAGTTGCGCCGTTAATGCTCGTAGGTGTTGTAAAAATGGCCCCTACGTTACCACTTGATGGCAACTTCCCTTATTTTCACTTAGATAGAAAGTTCATGCACTTAGGCTTTCATATTTATGATGTGGGCTTTCAAAGCCCGAATGTTGAAGCGGCACGCCCGCTGGTATACGCAACGGCCTTCTTATTAGTGTCGGTGATTATTACCCTCAACATAACAGCGATAGGCATACGTAACCATTTACGTGAAAAATTCAGATCGCTTGAACACTAATTAGTAAAGAATTATAGGTAACAAACATGATTACAGTCGCTCCACAAGTAAACCAAGCTAACAAAAGCTTGAAGTTAGACTTAGAAAACTTAACTGATGACCAAAAAGCGTTAGAGATTAAGGACCTTGATCTTTACTATGGTGAAAAGCAAGCGCTTAGCAAAGTAAATATGAATATCCCGAAAGGCCAAGTTACAGCGTTTATCGGTCCGTCGGGTTGTGGTAAATCAACGCTATTGCGTTGTATTAACCGCATGAACGATTTAGTTGATGTGTGTCGTATTGAAGGTGAAATATTGCTTCATGGCCAAAATATTTACGATAAAAGTGTAGATGTAGCCGCGCTTCGTCGTAACGTGGGTATGGTGTTTCAGCGTCCTAACCCATTTCCTAAATCAATTTATGAAAATGTGGTTTATGGCCTACGCTTACAAGGTATTAAAGAAAAGCGTAAGCTAGATGAAGTGGTAGAACAATCACTTCGCGGTGCAGCCTTATGGGATGAAGTAAAAGACAGATTACACGATAGCGCATTTGGTCTATCGGGTGGTCAGCAACAGCGTTTAGTTATTGCCCGTTCAATTGCGATTGAACCTGAAGTACTATTACTTGATGAACCAACATCGGCACTTGACCCAATTTCTACTTTGGTTATTGAAGAGCTAATTAACGATTTAAAGAACAAATTTACCGTTGTTATTGTGACACATAACATGCAACAAGCAGCGCGTGTATCTGATCAAACGGCCTTTATGTACATGGGCGAGTTGATTGAATACTCAGACACAAATACCTTATTTACAACGCCAAGCAAAAAGAAAACGGAAGACTACATTACAGGCCGTTACGGCTAGTCGTATACGTTTTAGTGTTGTAAACGAATTTAAGAGAAGGTAATTATGGAACATAATATAAATAAGCATATTTCTGGGCGCTTTAACCAAGAGCTAGAAAATGTTCGTAACCATGTACTTAACATGGGTGGCCTAGTTGAGCAGCAGCTAAGCAGTGCATTAGATGCAGTAAGTCGCAATGATGCTGAACTGGCACAAAAAGTACGCCAGAACGATTACAAAGTAAATGCGATGGAAGTTAGCATTGATGATGAATGTACGCGCATTATTGCTCGTCGTCAGCCTGCTGCGAGCGATTTACGCTTAGTAATTGCTATTGCAAAAACGATTGCCGATTTAGAACGCATTGGCGATGAAGCAGAGCGCATTGCTAAAGTGGCTTTGGATTCATTTACTAAAGATCAGCAAGATTTATTAGTAAATATTGAAAACATGGGTCGCCAAGTTTTAAAAATGCTACACGATGTACTAGATGCGTTTGCGCGCATGGATGTACAACGTGCCTTTGAAGTACATAAAGAAGATGCAAAAGTTGACCGTGAATATGAAGCAATCACGCGTCAAATTATGACTTACATGATGGAAGACCCACGTTCAATTCCTAAAATTATGGATTTAGTATGGTCTGTACGTTCATTAGAGCGTATTGGCGACCGTTGCCAAAATATTGCGGAATACATTATTTATTTTGTTAACGGTAAAGATATTCGTCATACATCTCAAGAAGATATAGAAAAATCGTTGTAGGTTTTTATCTATCATTCTTTTTTATTGAAGCGGCTTAGTGCCGCTTTATGCATTGTTAGCCATGATGAAATAATAAAAAGCGTTCACAATCGCGGCTAATACTGTAAAATTCATGCTGCAAAGCATATCAATTTGATTAAAGGGTCAGTTATGCCTACAAACGCGTTTTTAGGAGTATTTGCAAAATCTCCTATCAAACCAATGGAAGAACACATCAAGAAGGTTCATCAAGCAAGTAAAGCCTTGATACCTTTTTTTAATCACGTATTTAAAGAAGAGTGGGAGCAAGCAGAAGAGCTTCGCTTAACTATTCGTAATTTAGAGCGTGAAGCTGATGATATGAAAAGAGATATACGCTTACAATTACCGCGTGGTTTATTCATGCCGGTAGAGCGTACAGATCTGCTCGAACTCGTAACTCAACAAGATAAAATAGCAAATAAGGCTAAAGACATTGCAGGGCGCGTAATTGGCCGTGAAATGACAATTCCTAGTGCTATGCAAGCAGACTTTTTAGCTTATCTAACACGTTGTGTTGATGCGACTAAACAAGCATCAAAAGCAATTAATGAGTTAGAAGAATTGTTAGAAACGGGCTTTAAAGGTCGCGAGGTTACTTTAGTAGAAAAAATGCTCGTAGAATTGGATGCCATAGAACAAGACACGGATGAAATGCAAATTAAAGTACGCCGCCAACTACGCGATGTAGAAAGCGAGCTAAACCCAATTGATGTTATGTTTTTATACAAAATAATTGAATGGGTTGGCGAACTTGCAGATATTGCAGAGCGCGTAGGATCACGTCTTGAGCTGATGCTAGCTCGTTAATTTATAAAAATCAGTTCAAACGAAAGATTAAGGTTACACAATGGATATCATTGCATCTTACGGCACGGTATTAGTTTTAATTGCCGCAGCAGTCGGCTTTTTTATGGCTTATGGTATTGGCGCGAACGACGTTGCTAATGCGATGGGTACTTCGGTAGGTTCAAAAGCGTTAACAATTAAACAAGCAATTATTATTGCTATGATTTTTGAATTTGCTGGTGCTTACTTAGCAGGTGGTGAGGTTACATCAACAATCCGTAAAGGTATTATTGATGCTGCGCCTTTTGCTGCTCTCCCTGATTTAATGGTTTTAGGTATGATCTCTGCACTTTTTGCAGCAGGTACTTGGCTATTAATTGCCTCATTTTTAGGTTGGCCTGTTTCAACAACTCACTCAATTATTGGTGCAATCATTGGTTTTGCATTAGTTGCAGTGGGTACAGAGGCTATTCAATGGAATAAAGTAGGTGGTATTGTAGGTAGCTGGATTATTACACCTGCTATTTCGGGCTTTATTGCTTACTTAATCTTTATGAGTGCGCAAAAGCTGATTTTTGATACTGATGCACCGCTTAAAAACGCAAAACGCTTTGTACCTTTGTACATGGGTTTAGCGGGCTTTATTATGGCGCTAGTAACAATCAAAAAAGGCCTAAAGCATATAGGTATTAACCTAGGCGCTACTGAAGGTTATTTAATTGCGATCGCGATTGCTGTGATTGTAGCTATTATTGGTAAAATTGCGATTTCACGTTTAAATATCGACCCTAAAGCCGATAAACAAATGCAATTTAATAACGTAGAAAAAGTATTTGCGGTATTAATGGTATTAACAGCGTGTTGTATGGCGTTTGCGCATGGCTCAAACGATGTAGCGAATGCAATTGGTCCACTTGCTGCGGTTGTGAACATTGTTGAAAGCAACGGTGAAATTGCTAAAAAAGCGGCTATTGCTTGGTGGATTTTACCACTAGGTGGTTTTGGTATTGTTGCCGGTCTTGCTATTTTAGGTAAAAAGGTAATTAAAACGATAGGTGAAGGTATTACTCACTTAACGCCTAGCCGTGGTTTTGCTGCTGAATTAGCTGCTGCGTCTACCGTTGTTATTGCATCAGGTACAGGTATGCCAATTTCTACTACACAAACCTTAGTTGGTGCGGTATTAGGTGTAGGTATGGCACGTGGTATTGGTGCACTTAACATGGGTGTTATCAGAAACATTGTAGTTTCTTGGGTAATTACATTGCCAGTTGGCGCTGCCCTTGCTATTGTTATTTTCTACGTACTAAGAACCGCGTTTGGGGTTTAACAAAAAAGTACTCAAAGACTTTTAGCTTGAAAAGATCTCAACGCCCTAGGTGTTGGGGTCTTTTTATTTGTGGAAAGAAAAAATGACCAACCTACCAAGTATTAAACAGCTACAGTATTTATTAGCTGTACATCAGCACCAGCATTTTGGCCGTGCAGCAAGTGCGTGCTTTATTGGGCAATCTACTTTAAGCAGTGCAATTCAAAACCTTGAAGAAACACTCGGTTGTCAGCTAATTGAGCGAGAAAATCGCAGCCTTATGTTTACCAGTATTGGTGAAGAGGTCGTGGAGCGCTCTCGTAAAATTATTAACGATACAATTAGTTTAAAAGAGCTAACCAAAAGCTTTTTAACGCCACTCAGTGGTAAGTTAGTGGTAGGGGTTATACCCACTATCGCCAGCTTTATAGCGGCGCCTTTGTATCACTTTTGTAAGCAAACCTTTTGTGATTTAGAGTTGGTACTTGTTGAAGATACCAGCGACAAGTTATTAGATAAGCTTGAACACGGCCATATTGATTTAGCCTTATTAGCCTTACCGTACCAAACGGAGAAGTTTCATACTCAAGTATTGGCTAAAGATCACTTTAGTTTAGTGCACCATAAAGATTACAGCCCTGCTAAAGGCGTTGAAGACTTTAACTTGCTACCCGATGCTAGTGTGTTTTTATTAGAGCGAGAGCATTGTATGACGGGGCATGCATTGAGTGCGTGTCATCTAAACCGCTCAAGCTGTATTAACCCTTTTGAAGCTGCAAGCTTACATACCTTATTAAGCATGGTAGAGCATCAGTTAGGGGTTACATTTTTACCGCAAATGGCGATTAATGCGGGCATTCTTAAAGATAAAAACATGATAGCAACCCCATCGCAAGGCGATGCCTACAGAGATATAGGCATACTGTGGCGTAAAACCACAGGAAGAATTCGCGACTTTAAGTTATTCAGCCAACAGCTAGAAGTGTTTTTAGCTCGCCAATGTAGCTTAGACTTTGAGAGTTAAGCCTATTTACCTTAAGGTTAAAGTGCAGCAGTAATATGTTGTTTTAGGTAAATAGGGTCTGTGCAGTGTGGTTATTGGTCACTATTAAGCACCAGCGTAGCATAAACAAAACAGCAGCCTACAAGGGCTGCTGTTTGCTATGTGTTTGGCTTTCAAAAGGTTCGAGTTCGGGTAGGAAAAGCAAGTAAATCCAAACCACTACATTAAAATAAGGGAGTAGGCCTAAAGTAGCAAATACGCCTACTGGGTAGCCCTTTAGCTGCGCGTACCGATAGCACTGATACGCAATTACACAATGTATTACGAGAAGTAAAATAATTAACTGCGCCATACCTTCCTCCTTAAACCTGACAAGCTTTAACCTCTATGTAATTGCTAGTCATGTATGCTTATAGGTAATGTCATGTTTTTATTGTTAAATCATCAAAATAACAAGACATTTACTAAGTGGTACGTAAAGTATAGGCAATAAGTGCAATAATGATAGTAATAAAATGCTTAAAACTGTTTAAAAATGTTTAGCTGGCGCTAGTGTGTTGTTGGATAAAAGGTTTCTTCTGGTAAATAATTTTAAGCGTCGATTGTACTTTTTCTACAGGCACAGGACGGGCAATAAAATAGCCTTGTCCGTAGTCAACACCAATCTCTTTTAGTGCAAAAAATATCTCTTCGCTTTCTACGTATTCTGCCACAGAGCGCTTATCAAGGGAGCGGCTTATATCGTTAATGGCCTTAACCAGTGCTAAGTCGATGGGGTCGTTAATCATGTCGCGTACAAACGAGCCATCTATTTTTACATGTTGTGCAGGTAACTGTTTTAAATAGTTAAATGTGCTAAAGCCTGTACCAAAGTCATCAATAGAAAAATGACAGCCTAAACTGTTTAGCTTTTCTATCATTTTACGGGTGGCTTTTAAATTGTTAACTGAGGCCGACTCGGTGATTTCAAAAATAATACGCGAAGGCGGTACGTGGTATTTTTCTAGGCTCGATTCTATATGTGGCAATAAGCGTTCATCTAAAAACGATTGAGCAGAAAGGTTAATAGCCACTTGGTTTAAATCTGGGTGTTCAGCCACGCTAGCAATGGCATTGCGAATAACACATTGGTCCATTAAAAAGGTATCGTTTAGCAGCTCAAGAGAGGGAATAAATTGATTAGGGAAAATAAGTTTATCGTCTACTTTTAAACGCAGTAACGCTTCAAAATAAGCCACTTTATTGGCTTTAAAGTCCCATATTGGCTGATAGTGCAGCTCTACGTTATCTTGCTGAAGTGCTTGTCGAATCTCATGCCCCCACTCAAGCCCGGTTTGCAAGGTGTTATTTTGCGCATCTTCTTTTGAGTAGCAGTGCACTAGGTTACGGCCTAAACTTTTAGCAATATATAAGGCAATATCGGCTTGCTTGAGGCACTCACTCGGGTCGCAATTTTTAGCTGTTATTTGCGTTAAGCCAATAGAGCAGCTAATTGAATACACTTGGTCTTCTGATTTAAACTCGTGCTGTTCAATCGCGCTACAAATACTCTCTGCAATTAGGTGAGCGTCAAGCAGCTGCGTATTTTTTAAAATAACAGCAAATTCGTCACCACCTATTCTACACACTAAATGTTTAGCGCTAATGTTTGCTTCAAATAATTGAGCTACATCTTTTAGTACAATGTCGCCTTGTTGGTGGCCTTTGCTGTCGTTAATTATTTTAAAATGATCTAAATCGATGTAAATAAGCGCGTGCTCTACATCACCATAAGTGTGCTTGGTTTGGCATATTTTATTGAGTTGTTGATCAAAATAATAACGATTATGTAAACCTGTTAGCGTATCGTGCAGGGCCAAGTGGCGCAGCTTTAATTCAGCTTGTTTACGCTCGTGTATGTTGTCGATTGTGGCAGTAATGGTGGCATTATTACGGCTGTTTTTTATTAGCTGTAAGCGGCATTCCACCCAAATCTGATTGCCATTTTTATGATTAAGTTGAATCTCGACTTGCTGCTGGTGCATGCCGCCATTAAGAATATCGTTAATGGTCGTATTTAGTTTTACTTGGCATTCATCAGAGCAATAATCGATTAATGATTTTTGCAAAGACGATTTAACCCCAAAGCCACTTAGTGTTTCCCAAGCAGGATTGATAAAGCGAATTTTACCTTGTTGGTCGAGCTCTAAAACCACCGTATTTAAATGCAGCAAAATACGTTGGTGCGCCGAAAACAGCTCTTTGTAGCGTACTTCGCTAATACTTAACTGTTCAACCTTTTGGGCAAACTCAGCATAACTAACCATAAAGTCTTCACGGCGCGCAGCATGGTCACATACTTTATTTAAAAACGACGGGTCGTATGGCGCTCTTATAAAGTCGGTAACACCGGACAGCAGCAGCTGCTCTGCATAGTCGGCATCGTTATTATCAATAATAGTTACAATGGCTTGTTTAGGGTTATGTTGCAGTATTTCTTCGACTAAAACACTTGAAGTATCTGCGCGCGACGCGGTTGCATCAAGCAGTACAATGGCAAACTGTTGTTGGTTGTAAGCGTTTAAAGCACTTTGGCTTGAGGTGACATGGGTAATGGCAAAATTGAGCTTAAGTTGCTCTGCTATTTCATCGGCTTTTTGCGCTATTGGTTCAAGCAAGAGTAAATTAAGGCGGCTGCTTTTTTCTAAATGCGTAGACAGAACATTAGCCAGCACCTGCGGCAGCATATCTTGGTGCTCAAAGGGCAGTACGGCATCTATGCCATAACTACGAGCGGTGGTTTCTGCTATACGCTCACAGTAAATAGGCGGAATAAGTAAAATTGGGGTGTTTTTTGGGGTGTTAAGTAAGCCTGAGCGGATCATGCGAGAAAAACGCCAACCATCTATTTTTCCCACGCTTAAGCCCGTAATAATCATGTTTACTGGCTGCTTTTTTAACAGGGTGAGTGCATCTAGGCTATCTGCGGCTTCAATAAATTCAAATACGTTTAAGTACTCTAAAGTGGCGCGTATAGTGCGGCGTTCTTCGCTACTTGCGTTTAGAATGAGCAACTTCAGCTTATCTGCCACTTTTTTATAACCCCAAAACTAAACCATCATTATTAAGGACAGTAAGAATAATGATATTTACCAATAAGAACAAGATTATTTAAAGTAGTTACTCAAATGTATCTAAAATAGGGCGAATCCTCTCAACTGTTGTAGATATCTTGAGCTTAGCCGAGGATAGATATACACTTGGCGCGATTTTAATGATGTGGAATACCGACTATGCGCGTGGCTGACTTTAGCTTTGACTTACCTGATGAATTAATTGCTCGTTTTCCTAAACAAGACAGAACCAGCAGCCGTTTACTAACCCTAGATGGTCCAACTGGCAACGTTGAACACAAAGTGTTTAGCGACCTACTTGATTTAGTAAACGAAGGTGACTTATTAGTATTTAATAATACCCGCGTTATTCCTGCCCGTATGTTTGGCCAAAAAGCCTCTGGCGGTAAAGTCGAAGTACTTGTAGAGCGTGTAGTTGATGAACACCGCGTACTTGCCCATGTAAGAGCAAGTAAGTCGTTAAAGCCTGGTAACGAAGTTATTTTAGAAGGCAAAGCCAAAGCGACAATGATTGCACGTCACGATACGTTATTTGAGCTTGAATTTGATCGCAGCCAAAATGTACTCGATATTCTAAACGACATTGGCCACATGCCTTTACCTCCTTACATTGACCGCCCAGACACCGAAGCTGACCGCGAGCGTTATCAAACCGTTTATGGCGAAAAGCCCGGTGCAGTAGCAGCGCCTACAGCAGGGCTGCATTTTGACGATAAGCTAATGGCGGCATTAAAACAAAAAGGCGTAAACATGGCGTTTGTTACGCTACATGTGGGCGCAGGTACGTTTCAGCCGGTGCGTGTAGAAAGCGTAGATGAGCATGTCATGCACTCTGAATACATTGAAGTACCTGATGAGGTGGTTCACGCTGTTGCTAATACAAAAGCTAACGGTGGGCGTGTTATAGCTGTGGGAACTACTTCTGTACGCTCGCTGGAGTCGGCAGCAAAAGTACACGGCGGTAAATTAGAGAGCTATTTTGGCGATACCGATATTTTTATTTTTCCGGGTTATCAGTTTAATGTAGTTGATGCCATGGTGACTAACTTTCACTTGCCAGAATCAACCCTCATAATGCTAGTAAGTGCCTTTAGCGGCCAAGATAACATTATGGGCGCGTACAACACGGCTATAGAACAAAAGTACCGCTTTTTTAGCTACGGCGATGCGATGTTTTTAACACGTAAATAAGCACGGTTTTATCCGGTACCGTTTTTAAAAGCCCAGCTCGCACGCTGGGTTTTTATTTGCCTGCGCTAATACGCAGTGAATTTAGCGCAGCTAATAGTAATAACGGGGCAAAAAGGGTAGAATCGAGCGGTTAAATTATAGCTTGTTGGACTGTTTTTCCGACATTGAGGATGATATGAAATTTGAATTAGACCGCACCGACGGAAAAGCGCGCCGCGGCCGCTTGATTTTTGACCGTGGTGTAATAGAAACGCCTGCATTTATGCCAGTAGGTACTTACGGTACTGTTAAGGGCATGACCCCAGATGAAGTTAAAGCCACAGGGGCACAAATTTGTTTGGGTAACACCTTTCATTTAATGCTACGCCCAGGTACTGAAATCATTAAACAACACGGTGATTTACACGACTTTATGAATTGGGACTTTCCAATTTTAACCGACTCAGGTGGTTTCCAAGTATTTAGCCTTGGTGCTATGCGTAAAATTACCGAAGAAGGCGTGTTGTTCCAATCGCCGGTAAATGGTGACCAAATTATGATGTCGCCTGAAAAATCAATGGAAGTACAGCGTGATTTAGGCTCAGATATCGTCATGATTTTTGACGAATGTACGCCATACCCTGCCACCGAAAAAGAAGCAAAAGACTCAATGGAGTTATCGCTTCGTTGGGCTAAGCGCTCTAAAGAAGGCCACGGCGATAACCCATCAGCCTTATTTGGTATTATTCAAGGTGGTATGTACCCAGAGTTACGTGCACAATCACAAAAAGGCCTAGAAGAAATTGGCTTTGATGGTTACGCATTAGGCGGCCTATCGGTTGGTGAGCCTAAAAACGAAATGATGAATATTCTTGATCATTGTGCGTACAAAATGCCAGAAGACAAACCGCGCTACTTAATGGGTGTAGGTAAACCTGAAGACTTAGTTGAGTCTGTACGCCGTGGTATTGATATGTTTGACTGTGTAATGCCTACCCGTAATGCACGTAATGGTCATTTATTTATTACCACAGGTACAATTAAAATTCGTAACGCAGTACATAAAACAGACACTGGCCCACTTGATCCTGAGTGTGATTGTCATACCTGTAAAAATTATTCGCGTGCTTATTTGCATCACCTTGATAAATGTAACGAAATTTTAGGCGCACGACTAAACACAATCCATAACTTACGTTACTATCAGCGTGTTATGGAAGGCCTACGCAATGCAATTAGCGAAGGTAAACTAGAAGAATTTGTTAGTGATTTTTATGCTCGCCGTGGCCAAGACGTGCCAGAGCTTGCAGATATAAATTAAAATTTAAAAATATAGAGGAAGTATTATGAGTTTATTTATTTCAAACGCACACGCCGCTGCTGGTCAACCTGCTGCAAGTGGTGGCTGGGAAATGCTAATTATGTTAGCTATTTTCGGTTTAGTTTTTTACTTTTTAATTTACCGCCCACAAGCTAAGCGTGTTAAAGAGCACAAAAGCCTTATGAGCGCGATGGCTAAAGGTGATGAAGTACTTACCCAAGGCGGTTTAGTAGGTAAAATTGTTAAAATTACTGAAGATAAAGATTTCATCGTGATTTCTTTAAATGAGCAAGCTGAAGTAACAGTACAAAAATCGGCAGTATCTGCTGTATTGCCTAAAGGCACAATGAAGTCACTATAAAAATAAAAAGGACATGCCTGTGTTAAACAAGTTTCCAATTTGGAAGTATTTACTTGTTTTAGCTGTGGTAGCCATTGGCCTTTTATATGCTTCTCCAAACTTGTATGGCCGCGATCCGGCCATTCAGGTTTCGGGGGCAAAAGGCGCAGATGTCGATCTCAGTGTAGTAGACAAAGTAAACGCAACCCTCAAACAGCATAATGTAACAGCTAAGTCTACCGTGCTTGAAGGCGGCCAAGTATTAGTACGTTTTAAAAATGTTGAAGAACAGCTAAAAGCGCAAGACTTACTGCGTAATTCTCTTAGCGACGATTATATCTCTGCTATTAATATGGCACCTGCGCAACCTGCATGGTTAAAATCATTGGGTGGTAACCCTATGAAGCTAGGTCTTGATTTAAGTGGTGGTGTTCACTTCACCATGGAAATCGACATGGCAACCGCGGTAGATAATCAGCTAGAGCAAATGGAACAAGATTTTCGTAGCGACCTACGCGAAGAAAAACTTCGTTACCGTAGTGTTCGCCGCGTAGCGGGCTCTGAACGTATGCGTGTAGAAATGCGTACCGAAGAAGATAAAGAAGCGGCTGAACGCTTTTTAGCATCGCGCTACCCACTAAACGTATACATTGATGATAGCAGTAACGATCGCGCATTTTTTGCCACTATGAGTGAGCAAAAGCTTAAAGAAATACGAGACTACGCTATTAAGCAAAACGAAACCATTATTCGTAATCGTATTAACCAAATTGGTGTTGCAGAGCCTAACGTACAGCGCCAAGGTGCTGAGCGTATTATTGTGCAACTGCCAGGTGTTCAAGATACAGCACGCGCTAAAGAAATTTTAGGTGCAACGGCCACGCTTGAATTTCGTGAAGTAGACGAAAACGCAGACCCAAGTGCTGCTGCTCAAGGACGTATTCCTGCGGGCACAGAAATGATCATGAGCCGTGATGGCTACCCTGTGGTACTTAAAAAACGTGTAATCCTTGAAGGTAGCCATATCACTGGTGCACAATCAGGAAACGACGAATATCAGCGCCCACAAGTAAGCATTACCTTAGATAGCAAAGGCGGGGCAAAAATGAATGCCTTTACCAAGCGTGCTATTGGTAAGCGCATGGCAACAGTATTTATTGAATACAAGCCATCGGGTAAAAAAGATGCTGACGGTAAAGCACTTCCACCTATTAAGGTAGAAGAGGTCATTAACGTTGCGACTATTCAGGCTCGTCTTGACCGCTCATTCCGTATTACAGGTATTGATAACCCAGCCGAAGCCCACAACTTAAGCTTACTATTACGCGCCGGTGCATTAGTAGCGCCAATTCAAATTGTTGAAGAGCGCACAGTAGGCCCAAGCCTAGGTCAAGAAAACATTGAAGCCGGTATGACAGCTGTAGCCCTTGGCTTTGCGTTTGTACTTGCCTTTATGCTTATTTACTACAAAGGGTTTGGTTTAGTTGCCAACATTGCACTAGCAGCTAACTTAGTGCTTATTGTAGGTGTAATGTCGTTAATCCCAGGCGCAACTTTAACGCTGCCAGGTATTGCCGGTATTGTATTAACAGTAGGTATGGCGGTTGATGCTAACGTACTTATTTTTGAGCGTATTCGTGAAGAGCTGGCCGATGGCCGCAGCCCTCAACAAGCCGTTCATTTTGGTTACGATAGCGCCTTTAGTACTATTTTTGATGCCAATATTACCACTTTAATTGCTGCGGTTATTTTATTTGCAGTGGGCACTGGCCCTATTGCAGGTTTTGCCGTAACACTGGCAATTGGTATTTTAACTTCAATGTTTACAGCCATAGTTGGTACCCGTGCGGTAATTAACTTATTTATTGGTGGTAAGCGCATTGATAAACTTTCAATTTAAGGAGCGGACATGCAAATTTTAAGTTTGGGTGGTAAAACCCTACGTTTCATGTCACTTCGTAAAGTGGCAATGGGTTTTTCTACGCTATTAATTTTAGCGTCGTTTGCCTCAATTTTTATCAAAGGTTTAAACTTTGGTTTAGATTTTACTGGCGGTACCGCTGTAGAGGTTGGTTTTTCGCAACCTGCAGATTTGAAAAAAGTACGCTCAGTATTAGCTGAAAACGGGTTTGCCGATGCCTCAGTGCAGCTGTTTGGTTCTAGCCAAGATATTTTGGTTCGTTTAGCGCCGCGTGGCAGTGAAGTAAAAGCCGAAGTTATTGGTAACCAAGTTATTACTGCCTTAAAGCAAGCTGATGAGAGCGTAGTAATGCGCCGCATTGAGTTTGTAGGCCCAAGCGTAGGGGAAGACTTAAAAGAGCAGGGTGGCCTTGCCATGTTAACTGCGCTTATTTGTATTTTGATTTACGTGGCATTTCGCTTTGAGTGGCGTTTTGCTGTGGGCGCGGTAGGTGCACTACTACACGATGTAATTATTACAGTGGGTTTGTTTTCTGTATTAGGGTTAGAGTTTGACTTAACTATTTTAGCGGCAATATTGGCGGTAATTGGTTACTCACTTAACGATACTATTGTTGTATCTGACCGTATTCGTGAAAACTTCCGTAAAGTACGCATCGACGACACTATCGAAATTATCGACATGTCGTTAACGCAAACACTTAACCGTACACTTGTAACGTCAATCACCACTATTTTGGTATTGATTGCGCTATTTGTGTGGGGCGGACAAACCATTCACGGCTTTGCTACAGCCCTGTTATTTGGTGTGTTCATTGGTACTTATTCTTCAGTTTACGTTGCAAGCTCGGTAGCTATTACCATGGGCGTAAGTAAAGAAGATTTAATACCAGAGGTAATTGAAAAAGAAGGCGCAGACCTAGACGCATTGCCGTAATAGAGTTAACGCTAAATAAAACCGCTCAATTGAGCGGTTTTTTATTGCGCGCGGTTTTATAGAGCTTGATTACCTTTAATACTAAACGTACACGCTTTTTAGGCTGCATTTAAAGCCTTGAGCCGATTATATAATTAAGCCATTACAATAACGTATGATTAGTTAACAGTATATTAGGCTATAAACTTAGTGCTTAGATTGTACCGCCGCTAAATTGAGCAAATTTAATCCTGAATAGTCAATAGCAGCTAATGCCATAAAATTGTCATACAGGCTTGCTACTTTAATGCCCCTATTAAACGACAATCAGGTTTTGCAGTGACGATGCAGCGCAAAGTACTAGAGTACATTTTAAGTAACGGTGAAATAACCACGTTATTTCAGCCTATTTTTGATATAGCTAATCAAACAATTATAGGTTACGAAGCGCTAAGTCGAGGGCCTAAAAACAGCCCTTTGGAAATGCCTAACCCTCTGTTTGAAGCGGCCAGTGAGCACGCTTTAATTTCAGAGCTTGAGCTATTATGCCGCTCAAAAGCAATTGAAAACTTTGTAAAGCTTAATTTAAACGGTAAGTTATTTTTAAATGTAAGCCCTAAAACCTTACTCGACCCTTGCCACCCAAAAGGTGAAACCCTGCACTTAATAGAGCAGTTTGGTTTAGCAGCAAACCGCGTGGTGATTGAGGTAACAGAGCAAGAAAAGGTCGACGATGGTTTTTTATTATTAAAAACAATTGCACACTACCGCGAGCTGGGTTTTACCATTGCCATTGACGATTTAGGTGCTGGTTACTCGGGCTTAAAACAGTGGTCTGAACTATGCCCCGACTTTGTAAAAATCGACCGTTACTTTATTGATCATTGCGATGAAAGCGAAGTTAAAAAAGAGTTTTTGAAATCGATTACGGTACTCGCAAAAGCAACAAACACCGCCGTAATAGCCGAAGGCATAGAAAGAGTAGAAGAGCTTGCCTATGTTGAAAGCTTAGGCATAGCAAACGTACAAGGTTTTTTACTGGAAAAACCAAACCCAAATCCAAGCCTTGATTACAGCTCAGAGCAATTACAAGCATTGAACTTTAAACAGCCAAGCAACACGTTTGATCAATCAATGGCGATTGGCTGGCTTGCTGTTACACAAGAAGCAATAGACAGCGAAACCCGTTGTAAAGACGCCCACAAGCTATTCGAAAAAGATAAAGCCGTGATGAGCCTAGCGGTTTTAAATAAAGCCGGCCAACCGGTTGGGTTACTACATAAAGATCAGCTTACTGAGGTGTTTGCAGCGCCCTATGGCCATGCACTTTACGACAAGTGCCCCGTAACCGACTTTATGGATAAACAACCTTTAGTGGTGGATGAAAACCAACTTCTTGATACCGTGAGTCAGCAAATTACAGAGCAAGACTTTGATATTCGCCGCCATATTGTGATCACCCGAAATAAACGTTACCTAGGGCTTGCCCCTTTGCGTGATATTTTAAAGCACATAACAGAAGAAAAAATTCGTCACGCCCAGCATGCTAACCCACTCACCATGCTCCCTGGTAATGTAGCGATTAATGAGGCAATAGAGCAAAGGTTACGCTCACAAAGTGCGTTTTCGCTTGCCTATATAGATCTTAATCACTTTAAGCAGTTCAATGATTTATACGGCTATGCCAGTGGCGATAGTGTGATTAAATTATTGGCAGATGTAACCGTGCAAGCATGCGAAAACAGTGCTAACTTTGTAGGACATATAGGTGGTGATGACTTTATGGTTGTGTTTGACCAATCAGATGCTGTGTATATTTGTAATACCATAATTGAGCAGTTTGAACTGCAATCACGCACTTTTTTTACGCCTGAGCACATTAAGAGCAAAGGTTACTGGGCTACAAATCGTGAGGGAGAAAAGCAATTTGTACCTTTACTTACGTTATCAATTGGCCTTGTGGAGCCCGACTTACAAGAATGTAAAAACAGCCATCAAGTTGCAGCACTTGCAACAGATGCTAAAAAAGAGGCTAAGCGGTATCGCCATAGTTATTTGTTTATTTGCAAGCGCAGAAAGCCTGCGCCTGCCGTAGTGCGCTTAGCACCAGAGAATAAACAGGTGGTATAAAAAATAGGTAATTATTATGTTGCCATTAAAAGTAGTTGTTGGTGGGTTTGCTTTATTTGCGGTTAGTTTTTTTGTGCAAGGGGTAGAGATTGTTAATGTTGCTCAAAAGCAAAGTGTGCAAAATGCCCGTGAAGAATACCTAAGTGAGCTATTAACACGAGCCCTAGAGCGGGCTAATTATCCTGTAGACATAAAAATGCAGCCAGTGAGCTTACAGCAACAGCGTGACCTGATTGAGCTAGATAAAACAGAGTTAGATGTTTATTGGAGCATGAGCAGCCCAGAACGAGAGGCACTGGCAATAGCCGTTAAAGTCCCGCTATTTAAAGGCTTTATAGGCAAGCGCGTTTTATTAACCAGTAAAAAAAATGTCGAGAAATTTAAAGGCATTACCACTTTGGCGCAATTAAGTGAGCTCTCGGCAGTGCAAGGGCATGATTGGCCAGATACAAAAATAATGGCCTATAACGGCTTACATGTAAGGCCGCTGAGTAACTATCAAGCTATGTTTACGCTTACTAGCCGGGGCAGAATCGATTACTTTCCTCGCTCATTTATAGAAGTTAATTCTGAGCTTGTTGCCAATGCGCAGAGTAACTTAGTTATTGTGCCTAATTTATTTATTAGTTATCCCACCGGTATTTATTATTTTGTTGTAAGTAGTAAGCCAGCTTTAGCGCAAGCCATAGAGCTTGGGTTGCAAAACATGAAAAACAGCGGAGAGTTTGATGCGTTATTTGATGAGTATTTTGCAAAAGACATAAACTCACTCCCTTTTACAAAAGGTTACACCACGGAGCTAAAGCTCGATAACCCTTACTTTTAAAACAAAAAAGGAGCCATAGGCTCCTTTTTTATAATAGGGTTACATGCACTTTATTAGCGAAGTAACGCTTCAGGTAATACTGGGCGAATTTCACGGATAATTGCTTGAGTAAGCTTAGGTGCACCACAAATAATGTTACCGCTATTGTTGTAGTTAACGCCACCTGCAAAATCAACAACCATGCCGCCAGCTTCTTTTACAAGTAACTCGCCTGCTGCTGTGTCCCACGGTTTTAAACCAATTTCAAAAAAGCCATCAACACGGCCCGCAGCTACATATGCCATATCTAGTGCTGCAGAACCTGCACGACGAATATCAGCAGTTTGTGTAAACAATGCTTTAAACGCGTCTGTGTATGCATCTAAGTGGTGTTTTTGTTTGAAAGGGAAGCCTGTTGCTAAGATTGAACCAGCTAATTCTACGGTTTTAGTAACGCGTAAACGCTTGCTGTTTAGCTGTGCGCCTTGACCACGAGATGCAGTGAAAAGCTCGCCACGAATTGGATCGTAAATTACAGCTTGGTCTAAACGACCTTTTACTTTAAGTGCGATAGAAACCGCGAAATGAGGGATACCCTTGATAAAGTTAGTTGTGCCATCAAGCGGGTCAACAATCCATTGGTAATCTGCATCTTTGCCTTTGTGCTCACCTAGTTCTTCACCAACAATGCAGTGATCAGGGTAAGATTTTAAAATTGTATCACGAATTACGGCTTCGGCTTCTTTATCAATGTTAGTCACTAAGTCGTTAGTGCCTTTTTGTTGAATTTCAACTTTTGATAAATCTTCACTTGCGCGAAGTAAAATTTTGCCTGCGTTGCGCGCAGCGCGAACCGCAATGTTTAACATTGGATGCATGGTATTACCTTTGGGTTGTAAAAGAACGTTTATATATTTAAGCCGGCGTATTTTAGCGACTTTTGCCATAAAGTAAACAATAAACCCTAAATACTTTTGTGCGTTTTTTGTACGGCCTTGAAATGCATGTAAATTTATTCGTATCTAAGACGTGTTGGCGTGTATGGATTGAAATTTGTTCAACCAAAGGGCGACTTAATCACAGCGCGAAGTGCGAAGCCTTGGGAGTTCAATAACTTCCATGAAGCAAAGCTTCCGCGTCCTGCTCACGCCCCTTACCTACATCCATGTAGGCAAAGCTTCCGCGTCCTGCTAGCAAACATACTGTCGTAAAAATTAATCTTACAAGGGCAATACACGCCAATAATACTAAAAAGTAAAAAAAGTGCTTTACCTAAAGTTAGCTTGAGGTTTTATCTTGTGTTTAAGCAATCAACTAGGGTAAATAATAATGAAATTAGAACACGTACATTTAGTAGTAAACGATATAAATGCCATGCTTAAATTTTACCAAGCAGCCTTTCCTTATTGGTCAATTAGAAGTGAAGGGCATAACACTTGGTATGGTAAACCTAAGCGCTGGGTACATTTTGGCGACGATAATCACTACATTGCTATAAGCGATAATGGCGAGCATAAAAACAGAGATTTGGCAGGGCATCAAGTCGGGCTGGCTCACTTTGCCTACGTTACAAACAACCTAGACGCTGTTATACAGCGCTTAAAACACGCCGGATTTAGCATTGATAAAGAGGGTGCAGAAAACCCATTTAGAAAAAACGTATATTACCTAGACCCAGCAGGGTTCGAGGTTGAGTTTGTGCAGTATATGAGTGACATTCCAAGCGAGCGTAATAACGACTTATAAAATAGGCAGTAACTAACGGTGTAGAAAAGCGCATAATATGGCTTTTCTACCCATTGTGTTTTTACCCGTATTATTTATTACTCACCCCAAGCTGGGCCTTTAAATCATTAGCAAAACTCACAAACTTTTCTTTAATGGTGCGTTTAACTTTTACCTCCACCGAGCCTAAAACTGTTTTACCTTCGAGGTTAATTGTGGGGCCTTGGCGCTTATTAAGCGACACCGTTTTGTTTTCAAAACTACCTAATATACAAAACATTTTAGAAACTACATTGACGTGCTCTGGTACGTAAATTTCTTCGCTGCCAAAAATACAATTTACATGCACGGTAACATGTTGGTGGGCAAAAATGGCATCAGTAAAATCTAAAACAATCGACCCCATATAGTTTTGAATATAAATATCTTTAGGCACCACCCATTGGCCGCTACGCTCGCTTGAGCCTAAAATGCTTCGCAGTGTTAAGTTTTCTTCATCCGTTTGTTGGGCGCTGTAGTTAGGGGCAAATTGCGTTTGCTTTTGAGCACTGTACTGGGTATCTGTTGTAAGGGTTAAATCCTCTACTAAATTAAGTAACGCGATATTATCGGTTGCTTCCATTGCACTGTCTAAGCGCCTTTCAAAGGCTTCAGCTGAAATAACACCATGGCTGTAGTTATAAATAAGTTGGTCTATCACTTGTTCGCGAACTTGATCTATTGGGCGGTCTTCTATTTTTACAGACATGGGAATAATCCTTTTTATATGAGTTACCACAGTACATAGCAAGTGGTGTACCAAAAATTAACTATTTATATATCAATGGTTTATTGTTTTAATAACTCCGCTTAATTTATATATTAACGATAGATTAACCAAAACAGCAATATAATCGTTATTTTCACCACTTAAGAAAGTTTTACCTAATAGCCTGTAAATGTTTACTCGGAGGTATTTTTATTTATACCCAATAAAATAGCTAACTTCATGAATTTAAAGTGTTAATAAAGTTGGCCTAAAGCTCGCATATATAAAAGTGTCTTTAATCAAAAGGAGAAAGATTATGAAAACATTCAACAAATCTATGATTGCGGCTTTAGTTCTAGGTACTACAGCTATGGGTGCTCAAGCGGGCACTTGGGAAAATGAAAGTAAAGATGCTTGGATTGATGGTAAGGCAGAAACAGTGCTTCTTATGAACACTAATCTAAACAACTTTGACATTAACACTGATGTAAAAAATGGCAAGGTAGTACTTACAGGTAAAGTAGACAGCGACCTTGATAAAGAGCTAGCTGAAGAACTTGTAATTAGCCTAGATGGCGTATCTGATGTAGAAAACAACCTAACTGTTGTGAAAAACATGGATATGGACGACAAAGATCGTGACACTATGGATGATGACGATAACGACTTAACTGACGCTAAAATCACCACAGTAATTACTACACGTTTCTTATTTGACTCAGAAGTTGACGGTACAGATATCGACGTTGATACCGACAACGGTATAGTAAAACTTAAAGGTTCTGTTGAAACAGAAGCTGAAAAGCAGTTAGCAGTAAAAATTGCTAAAAATGCTGAAGATGTTCGTGACGTAGTAGATGAACTAACTATTGTTGCTGAATAATACACTATACTAAAAAGCCCAGCTTAGCTGGGCTTTTTGCTTGTCATTTTTAAAGGAGCTATATCATGGATATCATTCGTATAATATTGTCGATTTTATTACCGCCACTGGGTGTATTTTTACAAGTTGGTTTAGGTATGCACTTTTGGCTAAATATTTTACTAACTTTACTGGGTTACTTCCCTGGTTTAATTCACGCTATCTACATTATTGCTAAAAAATAATGTGTGGTGTGTTCAATGTGAGCCGGCCACTTTTTTATAGTTATTAAAATTGTAAAAAAGCGGCTTACATACTTCTGCGTTTATTTTTCTGTTATTTCCTGCCTATTCGCATGCAAAAAGATTACTATTTAAGCAGTCAGCTTACTGATTGTTAAAATAAAGGTTTTTGCTAGTGACAAGCCTTAAAAAACTTTTTATACTGCAACCCGCTTTAGTCGCTCAGTGGCTAAACGCTTCAAAAATTAACTACCTCGTAGTTATACAAAGTTGGCCCCTTAGCTCAGTTGGTTAGAGCACACGACTCATAATCGTTAGGTCCCCAGTTCGAGTCTGGGAGGGGCCACCACTTTTCAAAGCTTTCCAATTAAATATCTACTAACCTAAATTACTCTGTGCTACCTCTGTGCTACCTCTGTGCTACTTTTCACTATAGAAGATGGATTGTTTATCATGAATCTTAAGTTTTATTTCATGTTGATAATTTTTACATAAGATGTGTTATAAGTTTTAAGCTAGAAATGAACAATTAATTTTTAAATGGATGGACAGGTATGGATACTATTTTAATCAAAGACATATTAATGTTTACAGTTGCGCTGTATGGAGCAACCCTTGCAACTTTTACTTACAGGCGGGGTAAGCCTAAATTTGAAATTGACTATAGTGTTGTTTTAATGGCTTTAGCTGATGGGCCTGCCGATGCGTTAAAGCTTACTATTTTAAATACGGGACAGACCAGTTGTTTTGTGAAGGGGTTTGGTGTAGTTGGTGAAGATGGAAAATTTTTAGATTTGGAACTGATTTCTCAAGTGAATCGGAGGCTACAAGCTGATTTTAAAGGCAATACGCTGAGTGGCTTTACAGCCACAAACCAAAAATTTAATCTCTTGCACGAAGATAGAGAGGTAAAGCCTAATTCTACATCAGTTGCTTTTCTCAGTTTGAAGGGGCAAAAGGAACTTCTTGATAGTAATAAATCTAAAAAACTATTTATTTTCTTTGAGTCAGCAAAAGTAATGAAAAAAAAGGAAATAGATTTTAAAGACTTAAAATTCTGCAAAACTTAACGAAACAAAAGTGTATTTAACGGTCTGAATTTCTATCTCAAGTAAACTTCAATAATTTCAGCCCTGAAATGATCTAGCTCTTGCGATACTGTCTCGAGAGCTATTGCCCTCCTTAGACCGAAACTCCTTAGCTCAGCCATTCTCTCTTGTGCGTAGCTATGCCTGAGGCCATGACCGCCATTAGAAAAGAAGAGTGTGCGACTAGATGCTTTTGAGAATGAGCATGACCATTTATGACCGCCACCAATATCATAACGTTGCAAATAGTTAATTTCCCTATCACGAACCGTTATGGGCTGTGCTAAGCGCCTTTGTTTTAGCTGTGTAGCTAATGCGTTAGGTATTAATACATCACGAATTATACCGCCTTTGCCTTTCACTGTATAAATACTACCTTCTCGACCAAGCCATTTACTATCTAGCGCTGGACGGCTTTCAGCTTTACGCTCTGATATTTTGGCTATTGTCAAAAGTTCATGGGCTCTTAACCCTGCTGCGTGGGCTATTTGTGTAGGTAAATTATTTTTCTAGTTTGATGTTCACTGATTGCGTGAGCTTGGCTGGAGTGTAGGCACGAGACTTTTCGATTACCTCTTTTTCGTATTTTTAACATCCAGTGTTTCTTTTATGCTTGTATTTTAATATCGAAAGGCGATGGCTGGATTTGCATATAAAGATTTAAATAGGTGAATAAGTAGCCTCTAGCAATGGCTTGCTAGAGGCTTTAACCAATTAATTTACTTGGTACTTACTGTTAGTACGAATGTAAATAGTGGCTGTTTTGTCGCTAGTGTTCTCAATCGTGTGGGTAAAGTTACCGGTTGATTCTACATAGCTGCCTGCGCTTAGGTTTTGCGCTTTATCTTGCTCGCTTGAGTTGTACTCAACGGCGCCGGCTATAACAACAGCACGAAATTCGCTTGCATCTGTTTTTATTTCACCTTTAAAGCCGGCAGGAAGTTTAATCATTGAGCCGTTCATATCGGCTGTACTTCCCCAAAGGTAGGCTGTTTGAACGCCTTGGGCTTTAATGTCGTTTAAATCGCTGCTGTTTAACCATACTATGTTGTCTGCATGTAGGTTTAACGGGCGCTCACCATTATCAAACTGGGCATTAGTTGGTTTAACTAAGTACGGCCCTGAGTCGATTTCTAAGTAAATTAAATTTGTTTCAGCATTGGCTGCAGTGGTGTGGTTTTCACCTGCTGGTTGTGTCCAAAACGAACCCGCTGGCATCCACATTTTTTCGGCTGTTGGGTCGTCATTATGCATTTGCCCTTCAATAACGATACCGCGGTAGGTAATGTTGTGAATGTGCGGCGGAGATTCAAAGCCTTTTTTAAAGCGTACTAACATGCCTGTTGCAGTGTCGGTTGTGCGGTTTCCCCATAAATCTGCAGCGCCAGGGCTTTTATCACCACGTAGCGGGTTTAAGTAACCCCAGTCAATATTGCTTGCAGCAACAACTTTTGATGCGCTTTGCTCTGCAGAGGCTGGCGTTGATATGAGTGTTGCAACCAGTGCAAGAGTTGATGCGTTTAGTAAAAATTTCATTTAAAAGCTCCGTTAAGTTGGTATAGCGCTATAGTACGGCTTAAAATTCAGTCAATAAATGGGCATAAGTTAAATACACTTTCGCAAAAACGTGGATAATAACGTTATAGTTACGCATGCTGGTTTATGCAATAAGAGGGTTTGATGAAAATAGCTGATTTACAAGTATTACTCAAAGTGGCTGAGCTGCAATCAATTACAGCTGCTGCAAATCAATTAGATATGAGCTCATCGGCTGCAAGTGTCTCGTTAAAGCGTATAGAGCAGGCGCTTGGGGCACAAATATTTGTGCGCACAACAAGGCAAATACGCCTCACGCCTGAAGGGGAACGGTATTTACCTCTGTGTCAGCAGGCACTCGGTTTATTGCAACAAGGGCAAGTGCTTATTCATGAGGAACAGCAATCTATTAGTGGTGAAGTGCGAATAGCAGTGTCATCGGAAATGGGGCGCAACCTTATGCGGGTATTACTAAATAATATTATGGATAAACACAGCGAAGTGACGCTGCGCTTACAAGCAAGCGACAGCCGCGCTGATTTTTACCGTGATGGAATTGATGTTGCGCTGCGCGCCTTAACTAAAGAAGCCGCACAGGAGCTAAATTTATACGGCTTTAAAATTTGTAACATAGCACACGTGCTATGCGCCTCGCCTGATTACATTAAAAAGCACGGTGAGCCGTTAACGCCAGATGACCTACTGAATCATAATGCCCTTTTATATAAGCTCTACGAGGTAGTGCATGATGGGTGGGAGCTGTATAACGATAACCAAAAATACAAGGTTAAAATGAGCAGCGATCGCGCCGTTAACGATGGCGATATAGTTAGGCGTTGGTGTGTTGATGGCACCGGGATAGCCAAAAAATCGGCCATTGATGTAGCTGAAGATTTATTAGCAGGCAGACTAAAAAGGTTAATACCCGATTACAAAATCCCCCTCACTGAAATGTGGTTAGTACTGCCTAGCCGCCAGCTTATAACGCCTGCCATTAGGCTTATTCGTGACGAGTTAAAACACACGATTAGCCAATTAAGAAAAAACCTGATTGCGCAAGGTATAATTAACGAGCAAGAGTGGCCCGATTCACCCTAGTGCACCTTACGCGAGGTTAGTGTTGCTAGCCTTGCGCCTTTAAAATTTAATTCGCTTTCCTGTGGTGGATTAAATTAAAATACACGCTCTTCTTTTATGTTCTATTTTTTCTAATTATTGGGCTTATTGCTCAGCTGATCCTATATTTATTCTAAGCAAGTGTTAGTTAAGTCCTTTATCCATTTACAGGTATTGTATGTTACTTAAACAAAAAGTTTATATTAGTCTTATTTTGGCTATTGTTGTGCCGTTAGCGGTTTCTACATTTTTATTTTCAAATAGTATTCAAAATCATACCGATGAAAAGCTCGCAAAGGTTGATCTACCCACCGCATTGAGTGAAGTAAAAAGCAAAATTGAACTCGAACTTGCCACTCCTATAATTGTTGCCAAAGAAATTGCGCAAAACAGCTTTGTTAAACAGTGGCTAAGCAACGGTGAGAGTGAGCAAGCAAGAGCCGATTATATTAATTATTTAGCCAGTATTAAAAAAGATAACAACGCAGTTATTGCGTATATAATTTCCAAAAATACCAACAACTATTACACCGATATTGGCATATCTAGACAGATAGATAGAAGCGAAGATGTATGGTTTGATCAGTTTCTATCCTCTAACAGACCCTTTGAAATAGCACTGGATATAGATAAAACCACAAATAGCATGGTGGTTTTTATTAACTATGCACTGCAAATTAATGGTGAGCGTACCGCCATTACTGGCGTAGGGCGCTCGCTCGATTCTATGATCAACTTAATTAACGAATACCGTATTGGCGAAGCCGGTGTGGTGTATTTGGTCTCTGATGAAGGTGAGGTAATGCTTCACAGTGACAGAAGTAAAATGGGTCAAAAAATTAATATTAACGATATAAAAAATGGTGCCATTATTAGTAAAACAATGGCAGGCGAAGATTATGTTGTGTCGAGTACGCCTATTGAGTCATTAGGTTGGCATTTAGTGGCAGAAGTGCCCGAGCAGCAGTTATACGGGCCAATAAATAGTGCCATTAATAGCAATTTATTATTTGGTGTGATCATTGCCATTATTGGCTTTGCCCTGGCCAGAGTTTTAGTGTCGCAAATATTTAAACCCATTGAAAACATAACCGCTGCAGTGAGCGCGTTAACTAAAAAAGATGGCGATTTAACCGTAAGGCTGCCTACTAACGATAACAACGAAATATCAGAGCTTGCCGCTAACTTTAATTTATTTTTAGAGCAGCTACATGGCATGTTTAAGCAAGTGTCGGACTCAGCAAACCATGTTAAAAGCATTTCAGAAAATGTGTTAGTACAAGTACAAGGCGCGGCTAACTTGGCCGAGGTACAATCATCTAGCACGCAAACGGTGGCGGCAGCCGTTAACGAAATGGAAGTAACCGTACAAGACATTTCAAACAGTGCCAGTAACGCCTCTGACATTGCGACTTTAACAGAAGAAGCGACTCATAAAGGGGTGGAGTTTGTAAATAGCACGATAAAGCAAATGGAGCAGCTAGAAAACGCCATGGCTACCTCGGTTGCCTCGGTAACTGAGCTTTCAGGAGAGATAAAGTCAATTACGCAGGTGCTTGATGTTATTAAAGCAATATCGGAGCAAACTAACTTACTGGCGCTCAATGCTGCCATAGAAGCCGCGCGGGCAGGCGAACACGGTCGTGGTTTTGCCGTTGTAGCCGATGAAGTAAGAACCCTTGCAATGCGTACTGCAGAGTCGACCGAGCAAATTAACGAAATGATAGACACGTTAAATTCTAAGGCTTCAAGTACGGTGTCGGCTATAGAGCTTGGCAGTAAAAATACCCTAGAAAACGCCGAACGTTTAAAAGTAACGGGGAGTACCTTAACGGGTATCTCCCAAGAAATTGTTACGCTAAGTGAGCTAAATAGCTCAGTGGCAACAGCCACCCGCGAGCAAACGTTGGCTACCTCAGAAATAAGTCAAAATGTGGTGATGATTTCTGATTCTGCTGAGCAAACAAAACAAAATATGAAAACCTCAGAGCAGCTATGCAATGGGTTAAATGAAGAGTCGAATATATTAAAAGACTTACTGGGTAAGTTTACGCTTTAAAAAAAGTGACAACATTAAGCTAAAAAACGCGTTGTAACTTAGTTAATCTAAGCTTTGGTTAAGAGGTTTATTATCCAAAGTTTAGGTTAATAACAACGCGTTTTTAAAAGGGTTAATTTTTACGGTAAATTTCGTGTTGAATGTCGTAAATATTAACGCTTAAGCTGTCAGAATCTCGGCAATAAGTTTTTAAACACTCAAGCAAGCTCTCGCTTAACATTTGTTTTTGTTCAATAGAGCGCCCGGCCATGATATGCGCCGCAATATGAATAAACCCTTCTTTTCCTTCACCTAGCTGGTATTGCTGATAAGCAATAGCGCGGGTTTTAATGGTTTCTAAGTCAAACAAACCACTTTGAAAAGTCGCGTTGTGCACTTTTTCAACAAGTACTTGCGGTAATACAGGAAGATCTTCAGAGTGTTCAATAATAATGTGCGGCATTTACGCGTTTCCTATTATGAGTTACTACGTGGGCGTACGTATAATTGTACCAAAGCCTGAACTGTGCGCTAACCCCTCAATGGCCTAAATTTAGTTGTATTAATTTTTGATGGTAGTATAAAAACAGTCACGTGAACCTTCGCTTATAAAGCAAAATTAAGGATTAATATGAAATTACCACACCGCTTTAAACGTTTAGCTGTGCTATTAAGTGCAGTGGTTACCTTAAGTGCCTGCTCAGATGATGTTGCATCGGTGAGCTTAGGGCTGTTTACTACTAAAGATGTAGTGGTAAATTCCCAGCAAGACCCACTAGTAAAAGGGGTTACGTGCCATATTAGCCATATTGAGGCCGACTTAGATTTTTCAGATCCCTCTGATATGTCTATTGCGTGTCGCCAAACAGGGCCAATTACAGCCGATATGTTACAAGCAATAGATCGCAGTAAGTCGGGCGAAGTGGTGTTTAAGTCATCAAAAAGTATTTTATTTAAATCGCTAAAAGTACGCCGTATTTACGATGCACAAAACCGCACATTACTGTACTTATCGTACTCGACTAAAGAGTCGAGCGGCAGCCACCACCACGCACTTTCAACTGTGCCTTTATACAATACACAAGCTTGGAACTGGGCACTTGAACAAAAATAAGAGCACACTATGTTAGCGTTATTTAAATCAAAGCCGCTGCTAGAACAAGCCGAGCAGCAGTGGCTAATTGATACCTTTATTTGGGCGGTAGAGCACTTTGATGCCGCATTTTTTACCAAGCACACGCAAATAATATTGCCAACGGTGGCGCATTTTCCTGATTCGGTATCGAGTATTGAGGAAATGGCCACTAAGGTATTTGTACGAGTACGTGATTACGCAGGTATGAGTGCGTGGCCAATACAATTAGTTGCGCCACAACAGTTACAGCCGCAAGTATTTCCGCATTTTGAATTTGCTGAACACTTACGCGGAGAGCAAAGCCAACTTATTGTACCGCCAAGCCACACGATTAATATTTCATTTAATCCTAATCAAATTAATCAGCCGCAAGATTTAGTGGCTAGCTTTGCCGGCACGCTGGCTACTGTATTAATTCATCATGTTGGGGTGTTACCGCCAGGCGGTAAAGACTACTTGCCACAAGCGGCAGATGCGCTGGCCTGTTTTTTAGGGTTTGGGGTAATGATGAGCAACACTGTGTATCAATTTAAAGGCGGGTGTGGCTCGTGCTATAACCCTTATGCTAATCGTGAAGCGAAGCTAAGCGAAACTCATACCGTATTTATGCACGCACTGATTAGTTATTTTAAAAACGATCGTGACTCTAAAAAACATTTAAAGCCACATTTGCGCAGCCAATTTAAAAAAGCCCAAAAAGAGATCAAAGCATTAGTTGATAACTCTGCTAATCCGCTATTGCTTGCCTATGCACCAACTTAAACCGGATACTTGTGAACTACTTAGACGAATTTTTATTGATTGCCATCGCCCACTTCTTTGCAGTAGCCAGCCCAGGCCCCGACTTTGCCGTGGTGCTCAAACAAAGTATACAGCAGGGCAGGCGTAACGCCTTATGGACAAGCGCTGGTGTGGGCGCTGCTATTTTATTACACGTAGGATATTGCGTATTAGGGGTTGCGCTAATTTTAACGCAATCGCCTAATTTATTTATGGCATTAAAGTATGTTGCGGGGGCGTATTTAGCCTATTTAGGCATACAAGCATTAAGGGCTGCCAAACCACCGTTAAATAAAACAGACAACATAGAAAACAAAACTACCCCACAAGAAAGCGTATGGCATGCATTTAGGCGCGGCTTTTTAACCAACGCGCTTAATCCTAAAGCCACTCTCTTTTTTATGTCGTTATTTACTTTAGTTATTAGTATAACTACACCAACTAGCGTGCAAATTGTGTATGGGGTTTATATGGCTCTGGCTACGTGGGTGTGGTTTTCTATGCTTTCTTTAGTGTTGTCAAAACCCAGTGTACGGGCGTTTTTTCAAAAAAGCGGCTATTGGTTTGACCGGGGTATAGGTGTTATTTTAATTGCTTTAGCCATTCGTGTAGTAATTTAACCCTAGGGAGAAGTCATGCCTATTTATAATTTTTCGTTTGGATCGAATATGTCCTCTAACCGCTTGCTTGCGCGTTTACCAAAAGCAAAGCGAGTTGGCACAGCTGTACTAAAAGGCTACGAGCTTACGTTTAATATGTTATTTAAAGATGGCTCGGGCAAGTGCAGTATTCAAAAAAGTGATGACAAAAACGCCTTGGTATATGGCGTGGTCTATGAACTTGATGAAGCCGAAAAAGCAATTTTAGATACCATAGAAGGCCCAGGCTACGATTGCGTTGCTATTAAGCCCACTTTGTTAAATGGGGAGCAAATAGAGGCCCATTGCTATATTGCTAACACCCACGATAACGATGTACTGCCATACGACTGGTATATTCAGCACGTTCATCGCGGCGCACTTGAGGCTGGCGTACCAAAAGAATACAGTGATGCAATACTTAATCGGCCGCATAAGCCCGATACAAATAAAGAGCGTGCTGATATTGAATTTGCAGTGCACCAAAAATAATAAGGATAATCATGAAACTCACCAAATTAGCCAGTTTAGCGTTGCTTGCCAGTGCCACTTTTAATAGTTGGGCACAAATTAATACCACGGACTTAGAAGAGGTTATTAACACCTCAATGGCACGCTTTGACGTACCGGGTATGGCGGTAGCGGTTGTGCAAGACGATAAAGTTGTATTTGCTAAAGGGTTTGGGACAAGCAACCTCAATACAAATGCAAAAGTGAACAAAGACACACTTTTTGGTATTGCCTCAAACACAAAAGCGTTTACCAGTGCAGCGCTGGCTAAGTTGGTTGATGAAGGTAAGTTAAGCTGGGATGACAGGGTAATTGACCACTTACCTGAGTTTAGGTTGTACGACTTCTACGTCACCCGCGAAATGCGTGTTCGTGATTTATTAAGCCATCGCAGTGGCTTAGGGCTTGGGCAGGGCGATTTAATGATTTGGCCAAGTACTGATAAATCTATAGAGGCTATTTTAGCCGGCCTACAGTATTTAAAGCCAGCCAGCAGCTTTCGCAGCCAGTATGCCTATAACAACTTAATGTTTGTAACCGCAGGCGAAGTGGTGGCACGTGTATCAGGTATGAGCTGGAACGATTACATCGAAAAAAATATATTACAGCCTTTGCATATGGATAACTCTCGCGCGGGCTTTTCGCGTATTCCAAAAAGCAATAAAAACTGGGCAATTGGCCACATACCAATGGATGGCAAGCTCAATCCTTTTTTTGTTAACTACCTAGAAGATTTTAGAGGCGCAGGGGCTATTGCATCAAGCGTAAACGATATGAGCCAATGGTTACTAACGCAGTTAGCTGGCGGAAAAATGCCAAGCGGCGAGCAACTATTTAGTGAAAAACAGCAAGCGCAAATGTGGCATCCGCATATTACCTCTATGGCTTCTAAAAGTGCGTATGAGGCCTATCATCAGCAATTTAGAGGCTATGGGCTAGGTTGGAGCATTGAAGATTACCACGGCTTTAAAAAGCTAGGCCACGGCGGGGGCATTTTAGGTATGGTGTCGCAAGTCACATTATTGCCTGAGAAAAAACTTGGCATTGTTATTTTATCTAATCAGCAAGCATTTAGTGCACTTTCGGCAGTAACCCACGAAGTGCTTGAAGATGCCCTTGAGCTTGAAGATAAAGACTGGGTTGAAGAGTTGGCTAAAAAACATTTTGCGAGTAAACAAAAAGCCTACGCCAATGCAAAACCCGACACCCCAGCAGATTACCAGCCACAGTTACCTAATATAAATTACACCGGCACGTTACATGACGATTGGTACGGCGATGTAATTATTGAGCAACTCGATGGCAAACTACGTATTGATTTTACCCATACCAAACGCTTAAAAGGCACGCTTGAGCATTACACGGGTAATACGTTTATTGTTAAGTGGGATGAAAAGCTACTCGAGGCCGATGCGTTTATTCGTTTTGATATGGGCGCAAACAACCGTGTTAATAGCGCAAAAATGCGCGCGGTATCAACAGCGGTAACAGACTTTAGTTTTGATTTTAGAAACCTTAATTTAAAAGCTAAGTAGTGATGCTATACACCAAAGTCGCAAAGCCACCGTAAGGTGGCTTTGTTATATTAAGCACTCACATTAAAGGAGCGTTTATGCGTACTGCAGTTATTTCACACCCTCATTGCCGTAAACATAAAATGATTGACGAACATCCTGAGTGCCCAGAGCGCCTAGACGCTATTGCAGATAGACTTTTGGCAAGTGGTGTAGATATTGGCTTAACGCATCTACAAGCGCCTAAAGCGCAGCGTGAGCATTACTTATTAGCCCATGATGAGTCATTAGTTAACCTTGTGGAGCGCTTAGTCCCTGAGCAGGGGCTACATAACCTTGATGGCGATACCTGGCTTTGCCCTGATTCGTTTAAAGCGGTAGAGCGCGCCGTAGGAGCAGGGTTGTTGGCTGTAGATGAAATACTCGCAGATAAACTCGATGCGGCGTTTTGCGCTGTACGCCCGCCAGGGCATCATGCCAATGCACACGCTTCATCAGGGTTTTGTGTATTTAATAATTTAGCTATAGCAGTTAAGTATGCTCAAAGCAAAGGCGTTAAACGTATAGCAATTGCTGATTTTGACGTACACCATGGTAATGGCACCCAAGACATATTTATAAACGATGAAAACATATTACTTTGTTCGTTATTTCAATACCCATTTTACCCAAACACAGCTGTAAAAAATAACAGCCACATAGTTAATTCTCCTTTGCCAATTGCCAGTAGTGGCGATGATTTAAAAGAAGTGTTTAATACCCAATGGTTGCCAAAATTAAAAGCCTTTAAGCCAGAGCTGCTATTTATCAGTGCAGGGTTTGATGCCCACCTAGAAGATGACATGGCAAGTTTAAAGTTTGTAGAAGATGACTACAGCTGGCTTACAGAGCAATTATGCGACGTTGCAAAAGAGAGTGGCTGCAAAGGTGTTATATCTTACCTAGAAGGGGGCTATGCGCTATCAGCATTAGGAAGAAGTGCTGTAGCGCATATAAAAGTGCTTAGTGAGTACTAATACCAATCCGCAATAATACTTAATTAAGCGAATTGGTATAACTAAGGGTTATAAACCCAGTAAATCAAACGCCTGCTTGGTATTAAGGGTTTTAATTTTGCCAAGGCAGCATTGCCCTTCATTTAATAAATAAGTGGTGACCAGTTGCGCTAGCTGCTCCTGTGAAAGAGGGGCGCATGCAGCGCCGTGTAGGTCAACGTACTCACCTTGCTTGTTCAACACGCGCACATTACTAAGCTCACTTTGCGTAACGCTGTGCAAACACGCTTCTTGTTCTTGTTTATCGTGCGCTATTTCAAGCTCATTATAAACAATTAATAACTGTGGAAAGCTGTTTAGCATAGTTACCCTACTGTTACCTCATATGAGGTAAATTTACGCACATTAATAACGCCAGTATCAAAAATTAAGTACTGACCTTTTATACCTTGCAGCACGCCGCTTACTACTGGGTTTTTATCAAAATTAAACGAGCTAATTTTAGTGGGGTACTCTGTTACCGGAAAGTTTAAATCAACCACGTCTTCATCAAGTTGCTCTATGGCTGTGGCACCAAATAACTCGCTTAGCTCGTTTAATTTATCGCTAATTTGCGGGATCAGCTCTGCCGCGGCGGCTTTAAGGTCAATGGCTTCGTTTTGGCCCTTTAGCATGTTACGCCAATTGGTTTTATCGGCAATAAACTCGGCCAATGCCACCTCAACTAAGCCTGATTGCAAACGTGTTTGCACTTTAAAAATAGGCAGTGCTTGAGTGGCGCCTTGATCAACCCAACGTGTCGGTATTTGCGTATGGCGAGTAATGCCTACTTTAAGCCCAGAGGTGTTGGCTAAATACACATAATGCGGGATCATGCAGTTTTCTTCGCCCCATTGCGGCTCGCGGCAAGTGCCTTTATCGTAATGGCAGGTTTCTGGTTTCATAATGCACATATCGCAGCTAGCAAGCTTGCGCATGCATACAAAACAGTGGCCTTGCGAGTAACTCTTTTTGGTTTTTTTGCCACAGTTTGAGCATAAAATGGTACCGCTAAACGTCAGCGTTAACTCTTTACCAATGAGTGCGTTTAGGTCGACTAGGTTGTCGCCCACAGGAAGATGATATTGAACCGGCTCTGTTAAGCTCGATTTTAATTTACGCAAAGTGCCTTGCATCTTTACTTGGCCCCTAAAGATGTTGATATTAAAACGTGGAGTTTAACATCTTTAAACTGTATTGGCTTTTTAAGAAATACAAATAGTCATCTAGAGGAATTGGCTTAGCGTATAGGTAACCTTGCGCTCTGTCGGCGCCCATTTCTTTCAATAAGTGGTGCACATCTTGGGTCTCTATGCCTTCCATGGTTATAGATAGCCCTAGGTTATGTGCCATATCTATAGCGGTTTGCACAATCACTTTATTGGCGGTGTTATTCGTTAAATCAAATACAAACGATTTATCTACTTTGAGCTCCGTAAAGCGGTAATTAACCAAATAACTTAGCGATGAATAGCCAGTGCCAAAGTCATCAAGGACCACGCGCACTCCTAAATCAGAAAGCTCATTAACCAATGAAATAAGCGCTTCGTGGCTTTCGACTAATGCTGACTCCGTTAATTCAAACTTAAGAAGCTGCGCCGGAACTTGGTATTTTATAAGAATGTTTTCGACTTTTTCGGCTAGGTTTTTAATCGACAGATTTTTAGCACTTAAATTTACGCTAATTGGGTGATCGTTATAGCCTTGCTCGGTTAGTTTGACGATATCTTTACAGGCTTGCTCAATAACCCATAAGGTAAGCTCGTTAATAATACCTGTGTGCTCAGCAAGGGTGATCAGCTCTTCTATCGATACGCCTTTAAAAGCCGGGTCGGGCCAACGTAGCAGCGCTTCAGCGCCACATACTTGATTAAAGTTTAGCCCTATTTGAGGCTGATAATACAACGCTAGTTGGTTGTTTTTAATTGCTTTTTGTAATTTAGCGGCCAATGCCACATCCATTAATATATTACTGCCGTTAGAGGCGCTTACTACTAAATCGTTATTACTTTTAGCTTTTTTAAGTGCCAAGTAACCCCGTTTTGTCCAGTATTCAAAGTCGTCACTGTGGGCTGCGCTACTAATCCCTATGTTATAGGTAAGTTGTAAGTTTAAGCCTTGAATTTCGTATTGTTTGGGCAGGCTATTTATAACTTTAATTAAGGCCCCTTCAAGTGACTCCTGGTTTTGGTTTTTAGTAGATATGCAGGCAAATACCCCGCTGCCTAAGTCGGCTAAGCGGGGGCTGTTATTAAAATCTGTATCTAGGTTGGTAAATTCGCGCTCATGGCTAAGCTCTAACTCTATTTGTTTAGCCACATGTTTTATTAAAGTGTAGCCCTGCGATGGGGTAATAATGGTATTGAGCGAGTTAAAATGGCGAATTTTAATTAAACACAAGGTGGTATTTCGCCCCTGTGCTTGTAAGCTCATAAACGCTTGTTTTAATTTGGCACTGTTAAGTAATTTAGTTTGCTGAGTATGTGTAGCATGATAAAGCGCACGCTCGCGCTGATAGCGCACTCTATCGGCAAGTGCCATAGCCATTAAAATAACTTCACACAATATAGCCACTAAAAACGCGTGACGAATCGCAAAGCTATAATCCAAATAGCCCGTTAATTCTAATGGCTGTATTGCCGCGCCAACAATGAGGGGAACCCACGAAAAAACGTAAAACTTCGCCCACCTAAAGCCCGTGCGTAGTTTGTTATAAATTAAAATAACACACGTAATATATAACAAGCTTAATACACAAAAAAAGATGGGTGCTGCAATGTATTCGGGTATAAATAAAGTGGTGATTGATAATAAAAATATTAAAATAAGTAGCGCTTTACTCATTTTATAGCGCCAGCATTTGTCCTTGTGGTAGCGCAAAAACATGGTGCAAAAGGCGAGCGTAAAAAAGGCCATTGCGTAGTTTGAAAAAATCACTTTTTCGTGTAAGTACAATTGCCACTCTAGGGGCCACAAGTAAAAGCCAAAGCCCATTACAATGCCCATTAAACACAGCGCACTAATTATATAGCCTATATAAACTAAATAAACGCGGTCTTTAATCCCAAAATAAAGCACTAAATTATACAGGGCAGCCATTAATAACACGCCGGCAAATATGCCCCAAATGCCGGTTTGCGAGCGAACTAAATCAACAAATTCTTTATGGCGATACAAATTAACCGGGGTTTTGCTGATCCCCGTTGTATCTATTTTTATGGCTAAGCGCTCTGTTGTTTTACTCTCAAGTGCAAAACGTATATGCGGTACGCTATATTGAAAAAGCGTGAGAGACTTTACTTTATCACCTAATATATAGCTTTCTATAAGCTCATTTCTTTTGTTTAACCGATACACGCTTAGGTGATCAACCATCGGGTTATCGAAATGGGCAACAATGTCTTGAGCATCTAAACTTTTATTTTCAAGGTCTATAAATAGCCAATAGTTTTGCTGCTTAAAGCTCCACTGAATATCGGTTAACGGCTGGTGGGTGATTAGCTCGGGATTTAAAATAATATCGTTGAGTGTGTGAGATTTACTTTCATCTATGTAGTAGGCAAAGTCTAAATATACAGGCGTGGTTTTATCGATGGTATAGCGAGTCGGCACAACCAGGTTAGAAGCGAGTGTGCTAATAATATAAAATATGAAAATCAGTATGGCTATGGCCGCGGCATGATAACGTAAAGTTTTCGTTTCCAACGTTGTATACTTGTAATAACTCTTTTAATTAGTGTAGCACTAAAAAAGCGCATATAAACTGCGCTTTTTTAGTTAAATTTTTAGGGCCTGCTTATCCTTCAGGATTAAAATTTGTTCTAACTAGGGACGATTTAATCGTGGCGCGAGGTTTGTAACCTAGTGGGCTAAGTAAAAACCGAGCAACAAAGAGTTAATCTTCCCTAGGACGAACCTTCGTGCAGAGCGTGTTTGGTATTTATACTGCGTTATCGCCTATTTATGGGGAATAACCACACTACATAGGCTCTGCCTTGCCTAAATACCAAACACACTGCTGCAAATTTAATCTCGAAAGATAAACAGGCCCTAAGTTAAACCAATAATTTAGTTACAGGCTACTGCTCTCGGGCAATCGCTCTGTAAGCAATATCGGTGCGGTACTCCATACCTTCCCAGCTAATTTGTTTTACAAGCTCATATGCACGTTGCTGTGCCTCGGTAACGGTATTGCCGAGTGCCGTTGCACATAATACACGTCCACCTGCGGTGACAACGTTTTCGCCATCTTGCTTAGTACCCGCATGAAATACTTTTTCATCAGCAGGGTAGTTAACTTTAAGGCCTGATATTGCATCACCTTTAGGGTAATCACCTGGGTAGCCTTTAGCAGCAAGTACAACACCTACGGCTGCGCGCGGGTCAAACTCAATGGTTGTTTTATCAAGCTCTTCGCGGTTAGCCGCTTCAACTAGTTCAACTAAGTCTGATTTAAGACGAAGCATCATAGGTTGCGTTTCAGGGTCACCAAAACGACAGTTGTACTCAATTACTTTAGGCGTGCCTTGGGCATCAATCATTAAGCCTGCGTATAAAAAGCCAGTGTAAGGATGACCTTCGCTTGCCATACCCTCAACGGTAGGAACGATGACTTCGTTCATAATGCGCTGGTGGATTTCGTCGGTTACTACAGGTGCCGGTGAGTATGCGCCCATGCCGCCAGTATTTGGACCTTCATCGCCATTGTATGCACGCTTATGATCTTGGCTTGTTGCAAATGGCAAAATGTTTTTACCATCAACCATAACAATAAAAGAGGCTTCTTCGCCTTCTAAAAACTCTTCGATCACGACGCGGCTGCCAGCCTCGCCAAAAGCATTACCGGCAAGCATATCGCGAATAGCGTCTTCAGCTTCGCGCTCATCCATTGCCACAATAACGCCTTTACCAGCTGCTAGGCCATCTGCTTTTATTACAATTGGCGCGCCTTTTTCTTTTAAATAAGCAAGGGCAGGGTCAATTTGTTCAAACGTTTGGTAATCAGCAGTTGGGATGGCATGGCGAGCTAAAAAGTCTTTAGTAAACGACTTAGAGCCTTCTAGCTGCGCTGCACCGGCTGTTGGACCAAAAATAGCGAGACCGTGTTCACGGAACTTATCTACAACGCCCAATACAAGCGGTACTTCAGGGCCAACAATCGTAAGTTCTACATTGTTTTGTTGTGCAAAGCTTAATAGGCCATCTAGGTCTTCAACATTAATTGCAACGTTTTCTAGTTTTGGCTCAAGTGCAGTACCGGCATTACCCGGTGCTACAAATACAGTGTTTACTTTCGTGTTTTGAGCGGCCTTAAACGCAAGTGCGTGTTCGCGGCCGCCGCTGCCAATGACTAATACATTCATGGCGAAATATTCCTATTTAAAGCGGTTTTTTAAATTTCAGCGTCATACGGTCGCTTTCACCAATAGCTTTGTATTTATCAGCGTCTTGTTCGCCAAGGCGTAAGCTAGGTGGTAGCGTCCACACCCCTTTAGGGTGATCGGCTGTATCTTTTGGATTGGCGTTAATCTCACTGCTTGCAACTAATTCAAATCCAGCTTTTTTAGCTAAATCGACCACGTAACTTTGCTTCATGTAGCCGGTTGATTTTTGATCCTCATCAGGTCGGCTTTCATCTAAGCGATGTTCAACTACACCTAATACGCCACCTGGTTTTAACGCTTTATAAAAAGACTTAAATGCACTGAGTGCGCCTTTAGTGTCTTTACCCATGTACCAGTTATGTACATTGCGAAAGGTTAATACCATGTCGGCAGTGCCGGCTGGGGCAATATCAGTGTGCGTTAATGGGGCAAACTCAGAAATTTTTACTTTGCTAAAACGCTCATCTTCGGCCACTTTTTTCTTAAAGCCAGCTAAAGAGCGCTGGTAGTAACCTACCGATGAATCACTCGGAAAATGCGCTGCGTAATATAAGCCTTGCTCTTTAAGTGCTGGGGCTAAAATTTCGCTGTACCAACCACCACCAGGGGCAATTTCAACCACAGTCATTGTTGGTTTAAAACCCAAAAATGCCAGTGTTTGCTCAGGGTGACGGTATTCATCGCGGGCGCTATTTTTAGCGCTACGCTCGCTTGATTGAATAGCATGGCTAAGGCTTGACTCGTGGTTATGGCTAAGTGCCATTGTTGAGGTCAGCGTAAGCGAGGCAACAAGTAGTGACTTTAGTGCAAACTTCATCGTTTGTTCCTTAACATTTTATATAGGTGTTGAACCAGAATACGTGAATTGATTGCAAACAAAAAGGGCTAAACGTTGTGTTTAACCCTTTGTGTGATTAGTGGCGGAAGTGGCGCATGCCGGTAAATACCATCGCCATGCCAGCTTCGTCAGCGGCGGCGATAACTTCTTCATCGCGCATTGAACCACCCGGTTGAATAACCGCAGTAATACCAGCGGCTGCGGCTGCGTCTATACCATCACGGAATGGGAAAAACGCATCTGATGCCATTACAGAGCCAGGTACTTTTAGGTTTTCATCAGCGGCTTTAATACCCGCTATTTTAGCTGAGTAAACACGGCTCATTTGGCCTGCGCCTACGCCAATGGTCATACCGTCGCGGGCATATACAATCGCGTTTGATTTAACAAACTTAGCCACTTTCCAGCAAAATAGTAAATCTTTAAGTTCTTGCTCAGAAGGTTGGCGCTTAGATACGACTTTTAAATCGCCTTGGGTAACCATGCCTAGGTCGCGGTCTTGTACTAAAACACCGCCGTTAACGCGTTTAATATCGTGGCCAGTTGCTTTGCCACTCCATTGACCACACGCTAATAAGCGTACGTTCTTTTTCGCTTCAACAATTTTTGCTGCTTCGCTTGAAACGCTAGGAGCAATAATTACTTCAACAAATTGACGCTCAACAATGGCTTGTGCTGTTGCAGCGTCAAGCTCGCGGTTAAAGGCAATAATGCCACCAAACGCTGAGGTTGGATCTGTTTTAAAGGCGCGGTCGTAAGCACTAAGAATATCTTCGCCAATTGAAACGCCACACGGGTTTGCGTGTTTAACAATAACACATGCAGGTACATCAAATTCTTTAACACACTCAAGTGCTGCGTCGGTATCTGCAATGTTATTAAACGACAGGGCTTTACCTTGTAGCTGAGTAGCTGTTGCTACAGACGCTTCGCTTACATTGTTTTCAACATAAAAAGCAGCATCTTGATGTGAGTTTTCACCGTAACGCATATCTTGCTTTTTAGTGAACTGCATATTGATAGTGCGTGGGAATTTAGTCTCTTCAGCGGCTTCTTCAGTGTAATCAGGTACCATTTTGCCAAAGTAGTTAGCAATCATGCCATCGTACTGAGCTGTGTGCTCATACGCGGCAATGGCTAAATCAAAACGTGTTTTGTACGTTGTTGAGCCATTGTTGCTTTGCATTTCGCTAATAACGCGCTCGTAATCGTTTGCGTTTACCACGATGGTGACGTCTTTGTGGTTTTTAGCGGCTGCACGAACCATGGTAGGTCCGCCAATATCAATGTTTTCAATAGCATCTTCAAGGCTGCAGTTTTCTTGAGCGACAGTATTCGCAAAGGGGTATAAGTTAACTACAACAATATCGATAGCAGAGATGTTGTTATCTGCCATTACGCTTTCATCTTGTCCGCGACGCGCTAAAATACCGCCGTGAATTTTAGGATGAAGGGTTTTTACGCGACCATCCATGATTTCAGGATGACCTGTGTGATCTGATACTTCAGTCACTTTTATGCCGTTATCAGCAAGGAGTTTGCAGGTACCGCCAGTTGATAAAATATCTACACCTTGCGCTTCTAGTGCGCGGGCAAATTCAACAATACCGGTTTTATCAGACACACTTAATAGTGCGCGACGAATAGGACGATGAGTATCCATTGTAGTTTAATTTCCTCAGTTAATGAGCTAGCTTAGAAGCGGGCATTTTAACTGATTACTACTCAAAAAACGACTTATAAAGCGCCAATAAGCGTGAGCATTTTGCAACATCGACACACTTAATAGTGCGCGACGAATAGGACGATGAGTATCCATTGTAGTTTAATTTCCTCAGTTAATGAGCTAGCTTAGAAGCGGGCATTTTAACTGATTACTACTCAAAAAGCGTGAGCATTTGCAACATCTATACTAAATTGTGCGCATAAAAAAAGCACCCTAAGGTGCTTTTTTTGCATGATACCAATTGTATTGGATTAGTAAGCAGTTATAACGATAGAAAAACAAGTCTATAACAAGGCAAAAATTTTACAGTGTAGTTATTCTACATAAGAAATTTTTAACGCCGTTATGGGCTTGTTTAGCTCGTTAGCATGCTTACGCTTTCAATATAATTGGTATTAGTTCATGCCGTATTTTTTAAGCTTTTTACGTAAAGTACCACGGTTGATACCTAGTAAAATTGCCGCACGAGTTTGGTTTCCACGTGTGTATGTCATTACTTCTTCAAGTAATGGCGCTTCTAGCTCTGAAAGAACAAGGTCGTAAACGTCTTGCACATCTTGACCGTTAAGCTGCTTTAAATAGTGGTGAACAGCTTTTTTTACTGCATCACGCAATGGCTGCGGTTTCTCGTGTGACTGAACATGAGGGTTTGTGATAAATGGAGAAGTCACGTTTTGTTCGAACATTATTTAATCTCTTTCTTTCTTAGTTAGCTGCTAGTGTTTTAAAGTATTGCGTTAATGCGTCAACCTGTGCTTGTGGGTTGTCGAGCGCATTAAATACTCGCCTAAACTGACCGTCACTGTCATGGGTTTGCAAATACCAAGATACATGTTTGCGAGCGATTCGCGCTCCCATTGGCTCGCCGTAAAACGCATGGAGGTTATCTAAATGCTCCATTAAAATACTTCGCACCTCTGAAATAGCAGGTGGTGGTAAGTGTTCTCCAGTTCGCAAATAGTGGTCTATCTCCCTAAATATCCAAGGGCGACCTTGGGCGGCTCGGCCAATCATGATGGCATCTGCACCCGTATAGTCCAAAACCTGCTTTGCTTTTTCTGGAGATGTAATATCACCATTAGCAACCACAGGTATCGACACTGAGCGTTTTATATCCCTAATCGTGGCATATTCTGCTTCACCTTTGTACATACATGCGCGTGTACGCCCATGTACGGCAAGTGACGCAATGCCATAACGCTCAGCTATTCTCGCAATCTCTACACCATTACGGTTGTCCTGATCCCATCCTGTACGGATTTTAAGTGTGACCGGGATATCAACAGCGTTAACCACTGCATCAACTATCTCTTCCACAAGTTCAGGAAACTGTAATAATGCAGAGCCTGCGAGTTTCTTGTTCACTTTTTTTGCTGGGCACCCCATATTGATATCTATGATCTGTGCAATGCACCGCGCGTATACCCGACTCACCGCTGTGATCCATACGGTTCATCGATTTTTCAGTTTTCCAAACCTTCGGGTTTGACGATAACATTTCAGACACGGCCAAGCCTGCGCCTAAGCGGCGGCAAAGCTGTCTAAATGGTCTGTCTGTAATACCTGCCATTGGCGCGACTATTACATTATTCTCAAGTTGGTATGAACCGATACGCACTGTATTCAATAGGCCTCTTTTCAAGGGGCGCTAAGTTTACGGTTTTTTTAGGAAAAATCAAAGGCTATAAATTGAACAAAAGTGACTTTTTTTTGCCCTTTTCGTATTGACTTTTGATAACCGCATGACAAGTGGGTCGATTTGTTTGAAATTTAAACAAAAAATAATTTTGTTAAATTATGCGTGCTAATTTTCTAACTGTAAAAAAATAGTAAAGCCTGTTAAATACAGGCTTTACATGCAAGTTTTGAGTTAAAACTCTAAATTTATAAATGTATGTGGTTAGCTATTTTTTGTACCGCTTATACGGGTCCAACCACCCTCTAGTGCAATATCGTCAAGCTCAATAAAGGGTGCGTAAATATCGGCAACCGATTGGGCTTGCTCTTCTAATATGCCCGACATAGCAATTTTGCCACCCGGTTTAAGTAATCCCAAAATTACACTGTGAAGCTCACGCAGCGGCTGCGCTAAAATATTAGCCACTACAATATCAGCACTAAACTCAGGTTGGTTTTCTGGTAGGTATACCTCAAGCTTATCGGCTACGCCATTACGTTGTGCGTTATCTAAGCTTGCTTCAAGCGCTTGCGGGTCAATATCAATACCTATCATGCGCTCTGCACCAAGTTTAATGGCTGCAATGCCTAAAATTCCCGAGCCACAACCAAAATCAACCACTGTTTTACCACTTAAATCTTGGCTTTCTAACCATTTAAGGCACAATGCCGTTGTTGCATGCGTACCCGTACCAAACGCAAGACCTGGGTCGAGCAGTACATTAACTGCATCTGGGTCTGGAATGTCGCGCCAGCTTGGGCAGATCCACAGTTTTTCGCCGAACTGGATTGGGTGAAAGTTATCCATCCACTCACGTTCCCAGTCTTTATCTTCTAGTTGCTCAATTTTGTATACCAGTGTGTCTTTAATTTCATCATGACGCTTAAGTAAAGCAATTACCGCGTTCATATCATGATTGGCTTCAAATAGACCAATTACAGTGGTATCGGCCCAAAACTCAACGGTGCCAATTTTAGGCTCATAAATAGGCGTGTCTTTAGCGTCAATAAAAGTAACAGAGGCGCTGCCTGCTTCCATTAATAAGTCACTCACTGCATCTGCGGTAGCAGCATTGGCATTGATACGGATTTGGATCCAAGCCATGGTTGTTTCCTTTAAATAGAAAAAAGGCCGCTACAGCGGCCTTTTTAGTTTATATGAAGCGCTAAATTATTTAGCGTCTAAAAAGCTTTTTAGTAAATCAGAGCGAGAAGGGTGGCGTAATTTACGCAGTGCTTTCGCTTCAATCTGACGAATACGCTCACGTGTTACGTCAAACTGTTTACCTACTTCTTCTAAGGTGTGGTCGGTATTCATATCAATACCAAAGCGCATACGAAGTACTTTAGCTTCACGGGCTGTAAGGCCTGCTAGCACGTCGTTTGTTGCGCCACGAAGAGATTCCATTGTTGCCGAGTCGATTGGCGAATCAATAGTGGTATCTTCGATAAAGTCACCTAAGTGCGAATCTTCATCATCACCGATTGGTGTTTCCATCGAAATTGGCTCTTTGGCAATTTTAAGTACCTTACGGATTTTATCCTCAGGCATCATCATGCGTTCTGCTAATTCTTCAGGATTTGGCTCACGACCCATTTCTTGTAACATTTGACGAGAGATACGGTTAAGTTTATTAATCGTTTCTATCATATGTACTGGAATACGGATTGTTCTTGCTTGGTCAGCAATTGAGCGGGTAATCGCTTGGCGAATCCACCACGTAGCATAAGTCGAGAACTTATAACCACGGCGGTATTCAAACTTATCTACCGCTTTCATCAAGCCAATGTTACCTTCTTGGATTAAATCTAAGAACTGTAAACCACGGTTTGTGTATTTTTTAGCAATTGAGATTACAAGACGTAAGTTAGCTTCAACCATTTCTTTTTTCGCACGGCGTGCTTTTGCTTCACCAATGCTCATACGACGGTTAATGTCTTTAATACGCTCAATGCTTAAGCCTGTGCTTTCTTCAATTACACATAGCTTTTGAATGCAACGAATAATTTCAGGCTTCACTTCTTCAAGTTTAGCTGAGTGTTTTTCGTTAGCATTTATTTCTAGGTCTAGCCACGCTGAGTCAGTTTCGTTATTAGCAAAGTGCTTAATAAACGTTTTCTTAGGTAGCTTAGCAATTTGTACCGCTTGTTTCATGATAAGGCGTTCTTGAATACGCACTCTATCCATCATTTCACGCATGTTATTAACCATGCGATCAAACTGTTTTGGTACTAATTTAAAGGTTCTGAAAAGCTCGCCAATTTCAAAAATAGCGGCTTGAGAATCTGGGTGCGAACGCCCTTTTTCATCAAAGGTAGCGCGAGCTTTAACGTATAAATCACGTAAGTTTTCAAAGTGAATACGGGCTTCTTCTGGATCTGGGCCTGTATCTACTTCTTCTTCGTCTTCATCGTCATCGCTGTCTTTGTCATCTTCATCATCGTCTTCATCAAGTTGTTCTTCACTTAATTCAGAGCCAATGTGAGTTGCTGAGATTTGCGCTTCGTCTTCGTTAGGGTCGAAAAAGCCTGAAATAATGTCGCTTAAGCGCATTTCTTCTGCTTCAAACTTATCCCACTGTTCAAGTAGGTAAGTAATCGCTTCAGGGTATTCGGCAACAGAAATTTGTACCTGATTGATACCTTCTTCAATGCGCTTAGCGATTACAATTTCGCCTTCACGTGTAAGAAGTTCAACAGTACCCATTTCACGCATATACATGCGCACAGGGTCAGTTGTACGGCCAATTTCTTTTTCTACAGTTGCAAGGGCTGCAGCAGCAGCTTCTGCTGCGTCTTCGTCTGTCGTGGTTTCTTGCATCATTAATTCATCAGCATCAGGCGCGTTTTCGCTAACCTTGATACCCATGTCATTAATCATGCTAATGATATCTTCTACTTGATCTGAGTCGATTATGTCTTGTGGAAGGTGATCATTTACTTCAGCAAAAGTTAAGTAGCCTTGCTCTTTACCTTTTTGAATCAGAAGTTTTAATTGTGACTGAGGAGTTGGATCCATAGAGATTGTTTCTTCCACTCTGATAAGTTGATACAACAGGCGTCATCATAGAGTTAGCCTTTTAACTAACTTTAATAATGTGACGCAGTGAATAGCACAGTATAACAGTTTAAATCAAGTCTGACTAGCTGTTACTCGCTTTTAGCGCTGTCATAAGTAAATGACATTCTAGTTTTTCATCACTTGATAAGCCCTGTGTCTTGTCCTTTATTAATAGGGTCTCTAGTCGATAATTTAAACACTGATCTTCAATAAATTTAAAAGTATTTTGAAAAACAGTCTCTAAACGCTCATCACTAATTTGGTGCTGCCATGTGGCAAGCTTTACTAGCGGTTCGTAATCCTCGGAATCTCTAAATGATTCGAGTAAAACCGCTGTGTTAGCATTGTCTTTTTGCAGTGCGCGCTCTTGTAAGCGCAGTAGCAAACCAATACCCGCTATGTTCATTTGCGCCAATTCTGGCAAATGGGGCACACTTTTAGCTAACTGTGGGTGCTGAATTAAAATACCAATAGCTTGGCGCATTGGGGTAATTTTAAATTTTCGCTCAACAGCGTGTTGTTGCTTTGGTGTTTTTAAGCGGCTATTTAGCTGCTCACGCGTACGGCCAATTAATCGCCCTAACTGCTCTAAAATATTTTCTTGGTAAAATTCACTCGGAATTTTTTCAATTAACGGCAAAGCGGCACTTAATAGCTTCGCTTTGCCTGAGTCGAGTGTTAGGTCTACTTCTTGGCTAAGCTTATTAAATAACACTTTGGTAAAATCATCTGCTTGGCTTAAGCGTTGCTCAAACTGTGTTTTACCTTCTTGCTGAACCAGTGAATCAGGGTCTTCGCCGTCAGGTAAAAATACAAAGTGTAATGCTTTGCCATCGTTTAAGTAGGGCAGGGCATTTTCTAGTGCTCGCCATGCAGCGTCGCGGCCAGCTCTGTCGCCATCGTAACAACAAATAACTTTGTCGGTGGTTCTAAATAGCGTATGCATATGCTCGCTTGTTGTTGCGGTGCCAAGCGCAGCTACGGCATATTCAATACCTTGCTCTGCAAGTGCAACTACATCCATGTAACCTTCTACAATAAGTACATGTTCAAGCTTTTTATGTGCTTGTTTTGCCTCATAAAGGCCATATAGCTCAAAGCCTTTATGAAAAATGCGGGTCTCTGGTGAGTTGAGGTATTTTGGCCCTTGGTCGGCTTGCATTACACGCCCGCCAAAGGCGATAACACGGCCACGTTTATCACGAATAGGGAACATTAACCGATCGCGGAAAAAATCAAACTGCCTACCTGGTGTTTTTTCGGAGGCGAGCTTAAGCTCGACCAACTGTTCTTTTTGCTCTTTTGTTCGGCCAAGTTGTTGGCACAGCGCTTCCCATTCGCTCGGCGCATAACCAATCATAAACTTTTTAACGGTTTCGCCACTTAAACCACGCCCTTTTACATAATCAATCACCGCAGCAGAGTTACTGTGGTGCTTTAATTGATGCTGGTAAAAGCGTGCTGTGTGTAACATTAAATCGTAATCTGAGCGCTTTTGCGCTGCTGTGCGCTCAGGTGCTGAGCTACTGCCTTTCTCGCGAGGTACGTCTAAATTTAAAAGGCTTGCAAGCTCTTCTATGGCATCAACAAATTCAAGCTTGTCGTATTCCATAACAAACGAAATAGCGTTGCCATTAGCACCACAGCCAAAGCAGTGGTAAAACTGTTTATCTTGAGAAACAGTAAACGAGGGAGATTTTTCGTTGTGGAAAGGGCAGCAAGCTTGGTAGTCTTTACCTGCTTTTTTAAGACCAACTTTAGAGTCTATTAGCTCTACAATATCTGTTCTGGCGAGTAAATCGTCAATAAAATTTCGTGGGATCTTTCCAGCCATGTTTTGTAAGTAGTCCTAACAATTGGTGAGGTGTAATTTCAACACAATGCGCGCATTTATAAAAGGGGTATCGGTAAGCTAAAAAGTTACATTATATCCATGGGCAATAATACTTAATCATTTTCAGGTGCTAAACCTGACGCTAACAGCGTACAAAGCTAGGATATTGAAGGTAGAGCAGTGCAGGCGCAGGTAAGTGTTAGCCCTAAATAACCCATTTTACCTAGCCCTCAATGTGCTTTTGTAGCTACACAATAAATCACTTAATTACATGCACGAGCATTACTTAAAAGCGTTTTGTTTGTCTACTTAAACGAAGAAACCGAGCACTAGGCTCGGTTTGCTTTAATCATACTTTGTGTATGTGGGAGTATTAGGCTGTTAATCGTTGCTTAATTAAACCAGAAAGCTTGCCCATATCGGCACGTCCTTCGGCTTTGCTTTTGATTATGCCCATTACTTTACCCATGTCTTGCATACCTGCTGCATTAGTATCAGCAATAGCCGCATCAATAAGGGCAACTATTTCTTCTTCACTCAATTGTTGAGGTAAAAAAGTTTCTAGTGCTGCGATCTCATTGGCTTCAATTTCGGCTAAATCTTCACGCCCAGCATCTTTGTACTGAGTGTAAGAATCACGACGTTGTTTAACAAGCTTCACTATAACGGAGGTAATACCTGCGTCGTCTAGTGTTATTTGCTCGTCAATCTCACGTTGCTTGATTGCGGCAAGTACCATGCGAATAGGGTTAAGACGTTGTTTGTCTTTCGCTCTCATCGCATCTTTTTGCGCATCTTTTAGCGTTATTAAAAGGCTCATTTATACAAGACCTAATACTATTAGTATAATTTAACGCGACGTGCGTTATCGCGAGAAAGCTTCTTCATGTGACGCTTAACCGCTGCAGCTTTTTTACGCTTACGCTCAGCTGTTGGCTTTTCATAGTGCTCGCGACGACGAACTTCTGAAAGGATACCTGCTTTTTCACATGAACGCTTGAAGCGACGAAGTGCTACGTCAAACGGTTCGTTCTCTCTTACTTTAATTACTGGCATTAAAAATTCACCTACCTAAATTATGAGCGTTGCTCAAGTTGATCAAACATTGATCAAGTGGTTCAAAAATGGTGCGGTATTGTAATCCGAAGCAACACCACATGTAAAGGATAATATTAACAGAAATGCAGCGGCTTAAATAGTGTTAATTTGGCTGGCGTTGGTATAGCCTGCAGAATACTTGTCCTGCTTTTTTTTCTTTAATTAACAGCCAGTTATCTGGTTGTGAAAAGCTGCTTAGTTCGGTTTCTACCTCAACATAAATGAGCGCGTCTTCGCTAAGCCATTGGTTATTTTCTAATAAATCACAGCTACTTTGCGCTAAGTTTTTACGAAATGGTGGGTCAACAAAAACTAAATTAAATGGTGAATTTGTATTCTTTTGCTCTAAATATGAGAGTGAATTAGTGTGTTTTACCTGTGCATTTTCAAGCTTTAAGGTACTAATATTTTGCTCAATTTGCTTAGCAGCCGAGGCATCTAGTTCGATAAACGTGGTGCTTTTAGCAAACCGAGAAAGCGCTTCAAAGCCAAGCCCGCCAGAGCCTGCAAAGCAATCGAGTACTGTTGCATCGCGCGTATCTTGCATTAACCAATTAAACACGGTTTCTTTAATGCGGTCTGTTGTTGGGCGTAGCCCTTCTACATTTTTTACCGGCAGTTTACGGCCACGAAATTGCCCGCTGATTACTCTAATAAAGCCGTCAGTAGATTTGCTAATTGCTTTATTTTTCGTTGTTTTTTTTCTCATTTAGGTCACTAAAAAATGGTATAAGGGATCTAGCTCAGATAATATTGTGCGTAGTTTACGTTTAGCTTCATTTTTCAACCGCATTAAAAGTGTTACTATTTAGCACTTACGTTTTGAACGGTTGTTTGGCCGGCACGCTTTGCTGAGCCACACCAAGCTATTTCAAATTTTAGTTTATCAGATTTTTATAAGTGGTTATTAGCAAGTATGGCAAAAAAAAGTAAATTCATGTCTTGGCTCGGTTTTGGTAAGTCAGATAAAAAACAAGCAGAAGCTGATAAACAACAGGCATTAGCTCAGCAACAAGAGGCTGAGCGCTTAGCGGCAGAAAAGGCTGAAGCAGAGCGTGAAGAACAAGCGCGTATTGCTGCTGAAAAAGCACAAGCAGAGCGTTTAGCAATTGAAAAGGCTAATGCAGAGTTGCTTGCAAAAGAGCAAGCCGAAGCACAGGCGCAACAACAAGCACAAGCTGCACGTTTAGCTGAGCACGAAGCGCAAATGCGTTTAGAGCAAGAGCGCATGGCTGCACAGCGAGCTGAGCAACAACGTTTAGACACAGAGCGTGAGCAAGCTGAGCAAGATGAAAAATTAGCAATTGAAAAAGCCAACGCTGAGTTGCTTGCGAAAGAGCAAGCTGAAGCACAGGTACAACAACAAGCACAAGCCGCTCGTTTAGCAGAGCAAGAAGCGCAAATGCGTTTAGAGCAAGAGCGTGTTGCAGCAGAAAAAGCTGAAGCTGATCGCTTAGAACAAGATCGTATTGTACAAGAACAAGCAGAAGCCGAACGTGCAGAGCAAGAGCGTATTGCTGCAGAAGCGGAAGCTGAGCGTTTAGAGCAACAGCGAATTGCCACAGAACAAGCAGAAGCTGAACGTGCAGAGCAAGAGCGTATTGCTGCAGAAGCAGAAGCTGAGCGTTTAGAGCAACAGCGAATTGCCGCAGAGCAAGCAGAAGCTGAACGTGTAGAGCAAGAGCGAATTGCCGCAGAGCAAGCAGAAGCTGAACGTGTAGAGCAAGAGCGTATTGCCGCAGAGCAAGCAGAAGCTGAGCGTTTAGAGCAACAGCGAATTGCCGCAGAGCAAGCAGAAGCTGAACGTGTAGAGCAAGAGCGTATTGCAGCAGAGCAAGCAGAGGCCGAGCGTTTAGAGCAACAGCGAATTGCCGCCGAGCAAGCAGAAGCTGAGCGCTTAGAACAACAACGAATTGCAGCAGAGCAAGCAGAGCAAGCAGAGGCCGAGCGTGCAGAGCAAGAACGTATTGCAGCAGAGGCCGAAGCTGATCGCTTAGAGCAAGAGCGCATTACGGCAGAGCTTGCAAAAGAAGAAGCTAAACTTGCCGAAAAGCCTAAAAAAGAAGGCTTTTTTTCACGTCTTAAAAAAGGGTTATTAAAAACCCGTGTAAATATAGGCTCTGGCTTTGCATCTATTTTTAGTGGTAAAAAAATAGACGATGATTTATTTGAAGATTTGGAAACACAGCTTCTTACCGCCGATTTAGGTGTTGATACCACCATGAAGCTGATTGATAGCCTTACTGATGCCGCCGATCGCAAGCAGCTTAAAGATGGCGATGCGCTTTATGACTTAATGAAGCAAGAAATGGCCGCAATGCTTAAAACAGCTGAGCAACCGCTTGAGATACATGCTGATAAAAAACCATTTGTTATATTAATGGTCGGTGTAAACGGCGTAGGTAAAACGACAACCATTGGTAAGTTAGCTAAGCAATTTCAAAATCAAGGTAAGTCGGTTATGTTGGCCGCAGGTGATACCTTTCGTGCAGCAGCCGTAGAGCAACTGCAAGTGTGGGGCGAGCGTAACAGCATTCCTGTTATTGCCCAGCACACTGGTGCAGATAGTGCCTCGGTGGTGTTTGATGCATTTCAAGCCGCTAAAGCGCGTAATGTAGATGTATTAATTGCTGATACAGCAGGGCGCTTGCAAAATAAAGATAACTTAATGCAAGAGCTTGAAAAAATAGCCCGCGTAATGAAGAAAATTGACCCTGATGCACCGCATGAAGTTATGCTAACCATTGATGCGGGTACAGGTCAAAATGCAATTAGCCAAGTAAACTTATTTAATCAATGTGTTGGTTTAACCGGTATTACCCTCTCAAAACTTGATGGTACTGCTAAAGGTGGGGTTATATTTGCGGTTGCAGATAAATTTAATATTCCTATTCGTTACATTGGTGTTGGCGAAGGTATTGATGATTTACGCGCATTTAAAAGCGATGACTTTATTGACGCTTTATTTAGCCAAGATGAGGATGACGCTTAATACATAAAAGGGAGCTTGCTCCCTTTTTTGGTCTGTTTATCTTTTGAGATTAAACATGCGCTGCCCTTTGGGCTATTTCTTTTTATTGCTAGGTTTTACTTAGTCCTCTGGGCTATAAACCTTGCGCCGCGATTAAATAGGCTCTAGGCAAAGCAAATTTCAATCCTGAAAGGTCAACAGGCCCTAGCTAAGGAATTCCATTTTACTAATTTGGGACTGGCATAATAAAAAATGATAAATTTTCAGCAAGTAAGTAAAACCTATCCGGGTGGGCATCGCGCTCTCGAAAAAGTTACATTTCATATTAAGCCTGGCGAACTGGCTTTTTTAACAGGCCACAGTGGTGCGGGTAAAAGTACCTTATTAAAGCTCATTAGCTTAATGGAGCGCCCCTCTGCAGGCAACGTGCTAATTAATGGTGTTGATTTAAATAAAGTTAATTCTCGGCAAATTCCTTATGCGCGCCGCGATATTGGTATTATTTTTCAAAATCATCGTTTGTTAGAGCGTTACACTGTGTTTGATAACGTTGCACTGCCGTTGATTATTGAAGGCACTCATCATAAACAAATCGCTAAACGAGTCCATGGTGCGCTAGATAAAGTAGGGCTGTTAGATAAAGTTAAATGCCATCCTTCTACACTCTCTGGTGGTGAGCAGCAACGCGTAGGTATTGCCAGAGCGATTGTAAATTCTCCGCCTATTTTATTAGCTGATGAACCAACGGGTAACCTTGACCCCGAGCTCTCTATGGAAATATTAAGGCTATTTGAAGATTTTAATAAACACGGTACGACAGTACTTATAGCAACACACGATCTAGGTCTGGTGTCGCGTTTAAAATACCGTAGCCTGACTTTAAAAGATGGCCGTATGCTTGAAGACCCACTTGCGGAGGGCACGCTGTGAGCTTGTTATTTAAAGGACGCCAAAACTCAAACGATAAACAAAAAAAATCAGCCATAGCTGGCGGTTATTTTTTTATTATTAATATTTTTCGCCAAGGGGTGCACAGTTTAGGTGAAATGTGGCGTACGCCACTTGCATCATTAATGACAATTGCTGTACTTGGGCTAAGTTTAACATTGCCTGCAACGCTTTATTTAGTCGTAAAAAATGTACAGCAAGTCAGTAGCGGGTTTGAAGAAGCCAGTGAAATATCGCTTTTTGTAAAAGAAAGTATGAGCGAACAAGAAACACAAACCTTAGTAAAGCGTTTAGCACTTTACGCCGAGGTAGAAAGTGTTGAATTTATTTCTAAGCAACAAGCATTAACTGAATTTAAAGATGTGTCGGGGTTTGGGCAAGCTTTAGAATACCTAGATAGCAACCCGCTACCCGATGTTGTATTAGTGACACCTACTAAGCGGCATCGCCAGCCTAATGCGGCTAAAGCGCTGCTTACAAAGCTTGAGAACGAGCGCGAAGTAGATTTTGGTAAGCTTGATATTGCTTGGCTTGAGCGCCTAAATGCATTATTAGACTTATTAAAAGAAAGCGTTATCACAATTGCTTTATTACTTCTTACCTCTGTCACGCTTATTATTGGTAATACGATTCGTTTATCGATTATGGACAAAAAAGAAGAAATACAAGTAATGAAGTTAGTAGGTGCTACCAATACGTTTATACACGCTCCGTTTTTGTGGACCGGTATTTGGTATGGCGTTATAGGGGGCTTGTTTGCATTTATTTGTATTGCCTTAATGATGTGGTGGTTAACTAGCGCAGTAAGCAGCGTTGCAGGCGTGTATCAAACAAGCTTTTCGTTAATTGGTTTAACGCTTAATGAGTTTGGCGCATTAGTATTACTAGCAACCAGCTTAGGCTTTATTGGTTCTTACTTATCGGTTAACCGATATATTAAAGAAATTGAGCCTGATAAAGTATAAGTACGGCTGCTAATGGCTGACTCAAAAATGTCATGTTTGTATATTATTATCCTCAAATGAGATTAGTTGTAAATGCGCTGTTACGCTTGCGCTAATCTCTTGCAATCCCTTAGTTCATCACTTATTCAGTCGCATGTAGTAGACTTAACATACACTAAAAAACCGCTTGATTTACGCTTAAAAAAAGTTTTAAATTGGGGTTAGCACTCTTAGAGAAAGAGTGCTAAGATGGTTTCAAATGTTTATCACCGAGGTGAAAAATGAGTAAAGATTTATACGCAATGGCACTTACAGTTGGGCAACAAAGCGCAAGTATGGACGGCTACCTTCAAGCGGTTAGCACAATTCCTATGCTTAAAGCTGAGCAAGAGAAAGAGCTAGCAACACGACTTCAAGAAGAAGGCGATCTTAGTGCTGCAAAGCAACTCATTATGTCGCATTTACGCTTTGTAGCACATATTGCTAAAAGCTACTCGGGTTATGGTTTACCGCAAGCCGACTTAATCCAAGAGGGCAATATAGGCCTGATGAAAGCGGTTAAGCGTTTCGACCCGAGTGTGGGTGTACGTTTAGTGTCTTTCGCTGTACATTGGATTAAAGCAGAAATTCATGAGTTTGTGCTTAAAAACTGGCGCATCGTAAAAGTTGCGACCACTAAAGCGCAACGTAAATTGTTTTTTAATCTTCGTAAAAACAAAAAACGTTTAGGTTGGTTTAACCAAGCTGAAGTAAGCACTGTAGCTAATGAGCTAGGTGTGAGTGAAAAAGAAGTTCGTGAAATGGAATCGCGCATGAGCGGCCAAGACATGGGCTTTGACTTAACGGGCGACGATAACGACGACGCACCAACAAGTACATATTCACCAGTACAATACTTAACAGACGGCTCAGCTGATTTAGCTGACGATATTGAGCAGCAACAATGGCAAGAGCAGTCACATACTCGTTTATTTAGCGCGCTTAAAACGCTAGACGAACGCTCACAAGACATTGTAAGTGCACGCTGGTTGTCTGATGACAAAGCAACACTACAAGAGCTTGCTGAAAAATACAGTGTATCTGCTGAGCGTGTTCGCCAGTTAGAAAAAACAGCGATGAAAAAGCTGCAAAGTGCTATGAGCTAATAGCGCAAAAATAGTAAAACTTAAAAAGCCCTGCATTAATATGCGGGGCTTTTGCTTTGTGGCTATGAGTATTTTAATCAACGTTTTAGCTATTTAATATTGTTTTTGTTAGCTTGGTTGTATGGCTTAAATATACTTAAAATACCGCCTAAAGCTACCTAGCGTTGATCCCTTTACCTTGCGCCTGCGCTAATTGTATGTATTTTTTATGCACTAGTTGCGATACCGGAACTAACTCAAAGCCTTGCTCGGTGAGCTTAGGTAGCGCTTGGCGTAAAAAGTCGATGGTTTCTGGGTAGGGGTGGGCAATCGCTATGGCAAAGTGATGTTTAGTCGCTTTATATTTTAGCTCATCCAGCCTTTGCTGCAGTTGCTCATGCGTGGTTATATTGTCTAAAAACACATGGCGGCCAATATTTTCAACCCCGATAAAATTTGCCGCATTTTGCGCTTGGCTTAAGTCGGTAGTACGGCTATCTAAAAAGAATAAATTACGTTTTTTAAGTACTTCCATAGTCCACTTCATGGCTTGGCTTTGTTGAGTGAGTGCCGACCCCATATGGTTATTAACCCCTTTTACTTGCGGTAAGCTTGCCAACGCGGTGCCTAAAGTTTTTTGTAGCTGTTCTTTATCCATATTTACGGTAAGCCCGCCAGGGCCGAGTGCTTTACCGTTTAAGGCTTGCATAGGTACATGCAATAAAAGCTCTTTATTTGCTTGGCTGGCAAGCGTGGCAAAAATTTGAGAGTAGGGTGTGTGGGGCAAAATTGAATACGACAATTGCCCTGGTAAGGTAAGAAATTCTAAATCTCGCTGATGATAGCCAATATCATCAATTACGATGGCTATTTGCTTTGCCCAAGCAGTGCTAGATACAAAGCAGATAGCCAACAACAGCCATTTTATTATTTTCACGTTTATAGTTTTTATTATCTTTTTAATTTATTAAGGGTATTTTTTAATCTCAGCGCCGGGTAATAAAGCTATCTCAGCAGCCATTTTTAGCGCTAACTGCCTTGAGTTTACTTAAAATTTATAGCTAAAGAATAGCAGAATCTAATAGTGTTAATATTTATTCTGTTATTAAATCGCTTACCTAGAGTTCAGATTATTTACTATTGCATGCTAAGTAATTGCTTAGCTTTTACTAACTGCAAGTCGCCCAGTATTTCATGTTCAAATTGTGGTGCATTTTTGTTCTGCTCATTTTTTATTATAACGGCTTTATTTGATTGTGGAAGGGTTGCTTGCGCAATTGCTACATCGGGGGTAACTCCTACACCTTCAATCGATACGCCCGCAGGTGTAAAGTACTTAGCAGTTGTTAATTTTAGCGCTGTATTACCATCACCGAGTGGGATCAAAGATTGCACCGATCCTTTGCCATAAGACTGATTACCAACCACTGTAGCGCGCTGATTGTCTTTTAAAGCAGCGGCGAGTATTTCTGCCGCAGAGGCCGAATTTTCATTAATAAGCACCACAATAGGCAAGCCTTTTAGTATGTCGCCTCGTTTAGCGTAGTAGGCTTGATTAGCGTCGTAATAGCGCCCTTTAGTGGTGACTATAGTGCCGCTTTGTAAAAATAGATCCGCTACCGCCACTGCGCTTTGTAAAGTACCACCTGGGTTGTCACGTAAATCAATGACTAACCCTTTAAGGGGCGTGCGATAATCATTTTTAAGTGCAGCTACCTGCAGCGCCACTTCATGTAAGGTGTGATTAGAAAAATTATTTATGGCTAAATATCCAGTGCCTGAGTCGAGTAATTGGCTAGTGGCGCTTTCTAAGTTTATTTCTTTGCGATTTACCGCAAAGCTAATTGGTTGCTGCTGCCCTGCGCGTTGTATTGTTAGTTTAACCGCGTTAAAGCGGGTATCTTTTATCAACGCAGCTACTTGCTCTAAGCTACGTGTTTGCGTGTTTGTACCATTAACACTAACTATAATATCGCCCGCTAAAATACCGGCCTTTTTGGCTGGGGAGTTTTTAACTACACCGACAATAGTAATGTCACTGTCAATGTCTTTCACTTCAATGCCCACGCCAGTGTAATGGCCATTTGTATTGTTAAACAAAGCGTCTAAGTCATTTTCATCGAGGTATTTAGAATAAGGGTCTAGCTGGTCGAGTAAAATTTCGACTTGATGATTATTAAAGGCACCCTGTGCACCTTTTGTCAGTGATAAGTCATCAACATAATAGGCTTTAATGTTGAAGAGTATTTCAGAAATTTGCTGACTTTTAAGATCTTTAACTGAGCTGGCAAGTAATGAATTGCTAAAACAAAAAATAGCAATACAGGTTAATGCGCACAATAAAAACGAATAGCGCGTACGGGAAGAGGGAAATGAGCGTGGTTGTGGTATTTTTTGAGTCATCAGCTGCTCCTAATGCGGTGCAGCTGTTTTATTCACTTAAATACGTCTGCACCATTTAACAGGATTTACTGCGCGTCCTTTGTGGCGTATTTCAAAGTATAGACCAGAACTCGACTGTCCGCCGCTTTGACCTACTAATGCCAGCGTTTCGCCTTCTCGAACCATGTCGCCCACATCTTTTAATAATGTTTGCGCATGGCCGTATAGGCTCATAAAGCCCTCACCATGATCAACCACAATAACCCAGCCAAAGCCTTTAAGCCAATCAGCAAATACAACTTGACCATTATTAATACTGTTTACATTAGTGCCTTCTTTTGCACCAATTAACACACCTTTCCAGTCTATGCCGCCATGTTTGCGCTGACCAAATGTGTGTTTTAGCTTTCCTTTGCTGGGCCAATTAAGCTTGCCTTTACTTTTATTAAGGCCGAGTAATTCAATTTTTTGAGTCTTCTCTTGCTCAAGTTCTTCAATGGTGGTGATTAATGTTTGCTCGTTGTCTTTTAAGTAATTAATCGAACTTTTAGTGCTATTGAGCTGTGCTTGTAAGTTTTTAAGGTTAGTTTGGCGCTCGCTTTGGGCGTTTACTAGCGCGCTTTGGCGTCTTTTTTGTTCTTCAAATAAGACGGCTAATTTTTGTTTGGTTTTGGCAAGTGCGGCTTGGTTTTCTGCAATTTGTTGTTGTAGTACTTTAAGCTCTTCAATTTGCTCTATGCGCGCTTTATTTAAATAGTTGTAATAGCTTAATGTACGCTCAAATTTAGCTGTGTCTTGCTGGTTTAAAAGCATTTTGGGGTAGTCGTCGCCCCCAGCCATGTAAGCACTTTTTAGCTGGGCAGCTAAAATGGCTTGAAATTGCGCATGTTGAGCTTTTAATTGCTGTGCTTTTTGTTGCTGTGCTTGTTGTTTTTGCTCGGTTTCTTTTACTGATTGCTCAGCCATATTGAGGGCTTTGGCATTTTTAGCTATTTCTAACTCGTGTTTTTTTAAGTTTTTTTGCAGTGCGGCAATTTTTTTTCGCTGTGCATTGTACTCTGCTTGGCTTTGCTCTAATGCAGATTGCACTTCAGATAGGTCTTTTTTAGTGCGGTTTTCGTTAGCGGTTGCAGGGGCAACCACTAACGAAACCAATACAAATGTATAAACACTAAACCAATTTACTGGTTTGCTCATGTGTTATTTCAACGTCATGATTGGCGTGCCGGTCATTTCGCTTGGTTGCTCCATGCCCATAAGGTGAAGCATAGTAGGTGCTACATCACTTAATGCTTTGCCTTCACTTGGCGTTGCATCGCGTCCTACATAAATAAATGGCACTGGCTCGCTAGTGTGAGCGGTATGAGCTTGGCCCGTGGCAGTATTTGCCATTTGCTCTGCATTACCGTGATCGGCTGTGATAAGCGCTTCACCACCAAACTCATCTAGGGCTTCTACCACGCGGCCTATACATGCATCAACAGCTTCACAGGCTTTAACCGCGGCTTCAAACACACCAGAGTGACCCACCATATCGCCATTCGGGTAATTACAAATAATGGCATCAAACTTACCGCTTTTAATAGCTTCAATAAGTTTGTCGGTTAGCATTTCTGAATTCATTTCTGGCTGAAGGTCGTAAGTGGCAACCTGTGGAGAAGGAATTAATTCGCGTGATTCGCCTTCAAATTCATCTTCGCGTCCGCCACTAAAGAAAAACGTAACATGAGCGTATTTTTCTGTTTCAGAAATACGTAGCTGCGTTTTGCCATTTTTTTCAAGCCATTCACCTAATACGTTTACCAATGGCGTAGGCCCAAATGCGACAGGGGCATCAATATCGGCTGAGTATTCTGTCATCATTACAAATGCGCTTAACTGTGGTGATTTTTTCTTTTCGAACCCATCAAAGCCTGGCTCTACAAAGGCACGGGTAATTTCACGGGCACGGTCGGCTCTAAAATTAGCAAAGATGATGGTGTCGCCATCATTTATTTGTGCTGCTTCAGTGCCTTGTGGCGTGATGGTGGTTGGAGCTACAAATTCATCGTTTTCGTCGCGCTCATAGGCGGCTTCTAATGCCGATACACCATCAGCATAATTAAATTCGCCTTCACCTAATGCCATTACATTGTAGGCTTTTTCTACACGGTTCCAACGGTTGTCTCTGTCCATGGCGTAATAACGCCCCACAAGAGACGCTAAGCGGCCACAATTTAGCTCGGCAAATAAGGCTTCTATACGCTCTATTGATGCTTTAGCACTGCGTGGTGGTGTATCACGGCCATCTAAAAAGCCATGAAAATATACTTCTTTTGCACCGCGTTTAGCGGCTAATTGAATACTTGCGACAATATGATCTTCGTGGCTGTGAACACCACCTGGGCTTAATAAACCCATAATATGCACGGCTTTGCCTGCAGCGACTGCTTTATCGATGTTTTCAACAAGTGCAGGAGTTGAGTCAAATTCGCCATCGTTGATTGCTTTGGTAATGCGAGTGAAGTCTTGATAAACAACACGACCAGCACCTAAATTTACATGGCCTACTTCTGAGTTACCCATTTGCCCTTCAGGTAAGCCTACATCTAAACCTGAGCCTGAAATTAATGTGCGTGGACGGGTTGCCCATAGGTTGTCTAAAACGGGGGTGTTGGCTGCAAGAATCGCATTGCTTTGCTCATCTTCGCGGTATCCCCAACCGTCTAAAATCATTAATACCAGTGGTTTTTTATGCTCTGTCATAATAGCTCCTGAAAATTAGCACCTGTTGATGGGCACTGTGCACCGAAAAGGTTATCTGGTTAGTTTTAGCATACCGTGTTTTAGCGCCAGAATCAGCACTGAGAACAAGATATTAAATTTTTTACTTACTTTCATATATGGGGCGCTTTATGTGTTTTTAAAGCGCAGCAAACTCGCATTTTAACTTGGTTTGGGTATACTTGCGTGGCTAAAGTACAAAATACCTAGAATATTAGGGCGTGTTGCACTTTGGTGGCTGAATTTGCAGCAGTATGTTTGGTTTTTAGGTTAGGTAAGGCAGAGCCTATGAAGTGTGGTTATTCCCCATACATAGGCGATAAAGTAGCATAAATACCAAACATGCGCTGCCCGTTGGGTTCTTTCTAGGGGCTATTACCTTTTTGTTGCCTACATGGATGTAGGTAAGGGGCGTGAGCAGGACGCGGAAGCTTTGCTTGGTTTTTACTTAGCCCACTAGGTTACAAATCTCGCGCCGCGATTTAATCGCCCCTAGATTGAACAAATTTCAATCCACAAAGGCCAACACGCCCTAGGTTTAGAACATAATTTCATAGTGGAAGTAGAATGGATCAATATATTGAATTTATTACAAATCATCCTATTTTAAGCCTAGCTTGGGTTGGTCTTGTATTCCTTATTGTAAGCGGCTGGATAAAGAGCAAGTTTTCAGCAGTGAGAGAAATAAACCCACAGCAATTAACACTTCTTATTAATCGTGAAGATGGCAAAGTAGTTGATATTCGTGCTCAAAAAGAATTTAACGCAGGTCGTATTGCGGGTGCTGAACACTTAAGCCCTGAAAAAGCAAAACAATCTGACTTTTCAAGCCTTGAAAAGCACAAGAGCAAACCCATTATACTAGTATGTGCCACAGGCATGACTGCTCAAGGTATTGCTAATGCAATGCATAAAGCAGGCTTTGAATCGGTTTATGTATTATCAGGTGGTATGGGGTCGTGGCAATCTGCCAGCCTTCCAACTACAACAGGTCGCTAATCAGTTTAGTAGTACCGATAGAGGATTTATTATGAGTAATGTTGTTTTATACACCAAAGCGTACTGTCCATTTTGCCAACGTGCTCTTGCACTTTTAAACAGTAAAGGCGTTGAGTACACAAATATTGATATTGGTGTTCAACCAGAGCTTCGCGATGAAATGATTGCTAAAGCAGGTGGCGCAAGCACAGTACCGCAAATTTTTATTAATGATGAACATATCGGTGGCTGCGACGACATGATGGCTATTGAAGCGCAAGGTAAACTTGACGCTAAGCTAAATGCTTAATTTTAATTATAAAAACTAACACGTAGGAAGCACAATGAACGAAGAAAATCAAAACGCAGCAGTACAAGAAGGTGGCGCACAATTTACTATTCAACGTATTTACACTAAAGATGTATCGTTTGAAACGCCTAACTCGCCTGCGATTTTTCAAAAAGAATGGACGCCAGAAGTTAAACTAGACCTAGACACGCGCTCTAATAAGCTAGACGAAGGTGTGTTTGAAGTGGTTTTAGCATTAACGGTTACTGCTTCTATTGGTGAAGAAACTGCGTTTTTATGTGAAATTCAGCAAGCCGGTATTTTTACAGTTGGTGAGCTTGAAGAAGTACAACTAGCACATATGCTAGGTGCATACTGCCCTAACGTGTTATTCCCATACGCGCGTGAAGCCGTATCTAATCTTGTTAACCGTGGTACTTTCCCACAGCTTAACCTTGCGCCAGTGAACTTTGATGCGTTATTTGCACAATACATGCAACAACGTACTGCGCAAGCTGAGCAGGTTTCAGCAGACGCATAATTTATGAGTACAGCAACTTCAGCTGTTACTGTATTAGGAGCGGGGTCTTACGGCACCGCTCTTGCTATTTGCTTAGCCCGAAATGGTCACCAAGTGACACTTTGGGGTCGCAATAGCGACGACGTTGCCACGCTTGCAGCTGAGCGGAAAAATCAACGTTACCTTCCTGATGTACCATTCCCCTACACTCTTTTATTACAAGCCGATTTACAACAAGCCGTAGCCAGCAGTGCCATTGTACTTGTGGTTGTGCCAAGCCATGCCTTTGCAGATACATTGCAGCAAATTAAACCTGCGCTGGTTGAAGGTGCGCAAGTTGCGTGGGCAACAAAAGGGCTTGAGCCAAATACTGGTCGCTTGTTACAAGAGGTTGCCCTGCAGGAACTAGGTGATGAAATGCCGCTTGCGGTTTTATCAGGACCAACCTTTGCAAAAGAAATGGCAATGGGGCTACCTACCGCTATATCGGTGTCGTCTACCTCAACGGAGTTTGCGCAACAACTTGCAGATTTACTCCATTGTGGGCGCTCGTTCCGCGTGTACAACAACGATGACTTTATTGGCATTCAGTTAGGTGGCGCGGTTAAAAATGTAATAGCCATTGGTGCTGGTATGTCTGATGGGGTGGGCTTTGGTGCTAATGCACGTACTGCACTGATCACTCGCGGCTTAGCTGAGCTAACGCGCTTAGGGTGTGCCTTGGGGGCAAAGCAAGAAACCTTTATGGGTATGGCTGGACTTGGCGATTTAATCTTAACATGTACCGACAATCAATCGCGCAACCGTCGCTTTGGTTTGGCATTAGGTAAAGGTGAAGGGGTTGATGCTGCTATTGAGTCTATTGGGCAAGTTGTTGAAGGCTTTAGAAACACAAAAGAAGTGTATTTATTAGCACAACGCGCCGGTGTAGAAATGCCCATTACTGAGCAAATTTATAAAGTACTTTATGAAAATAAAGATATGAAAGAAGCCGCCATGGCGTTATTAGGCCGAGAGCAGCGCGCCGAATAAATGAGCATATAATGCCCATTTTATTAAAAGCATGAACATGCTTTGCTATTAAAAAAACCGACGCTATGTCGGTTTTTTATTGTTTGGTACAAGGTGCTTATTGCGCGTTAGGAAAGCCTAGCTGGCGCCATGATTCATAAACGAATACCGCCACAGCGTTTGATAGGTTCATACTACGGCTATTGGGCTGCATAGGAATGCGCACACGCTGATCGTTAGGTAGCGCTTGAATCATCTCATCGGGGAGACCGCGAGTTTCTGGCCCAAATACCAAGCAATCACCGGCTTCATAACTGGCTTCGTGATGAAACTGGCTGCCTTTAGTAGTGCATGCATACACTTTTTTAGGTTGGCACTTTTCAAGGTAGGCTTCAAACGAGGCATGGCGCTGTACGTTACTAAACTCGTGGTAATCTAGCCCGGCACGTTTTACTCGCTTATCATCCCACTCAAAACCTAATGGCTCAATTAAATGCAATGAGTAACCTGTGTTTGCACACAAGCGTATGATATTTCCTGTATTTGGTGGAATTTCAGGTTGATATAAAACGATATCCAGCATAATGCGCCTTTCTATTAATCTATAATTTGACGAGTGGCAGTATACACGAAACCGGTAAAAAAAATGATATACTCGCGCCATTGAATACCGCAAGTAGTGAATATTAACGTGCATCACCGTAGTTACGAATTTTGGGTTAAAACATCAAGCATAGTTACCATGGTTATGGTTAGCTTAATGATAGCCGCTAAAACCTGGGCATGGTTGGCATCGGGTTCAGCTTCTATGCTTGGCTCATTAACCGATTCATTAATGGATATTACCGCCACGGCCATGAGCTTTTTAGTGCTAGGATATGCACTGCGCCCAGCAGATGACGATCATCGTTTTGGTCATGGCAAAGCAGAAGCCCTAGCCGGACTTGGTCAGGCTGCGTTTATAGCAGGGTCGGGGTGCTTATTGGCGTTTCACGGTATTGAGCGATTATTTAACCCAATTGTGCTTAGTCATTCACTGTTAGGTGTGTGGGTGAGTATATTTGCTATTGCTTGTACGTTAGTGATTGTGTTTTTTCAGATCAAAGTGGTTAAGCATACCGAATCCATCGCTATTAAAGCAGACTCGGTGCATTACAAAGGGGATTTAATTTTAAATGCGGCGGTATTACTTGCTATTTTGCTCTCGTACTATGGGGTGTTATACGCAGATCCGCTGTTTGCCATAGGCGTTGCCGGTTACTTACTTTATAACAGTTGGGATATTGCGTGTGAGAGTGCCGATCATCTAATGGATAAAGAACTCCCAGATGATGAAAAGCAAAGTATTTTAGATATTGCTAATGCACATAAAGATGTACACGGTGTACATGATATCCGCACTCGCCAAGGCGGTAAAATTAAGTTTATGCAAATGCACTTAGAGCTTGATGACCATTTAAGTTTAATACGTGCCCACAATGTGGCTGACGATGTAGAAAAGGCGCTTGCCGAGCGCTTTGACTCTGAGGTTGATATTTTAATTCATCTAGATCCGCTCTCGGTCGTACCTAAGTATCAAACGAAGAACAAAACTGATACAAGCGCATAAGCACAGGTTTTCTAATTTCGTCGCGTTCAAACAATAACTCGTGCTTAGCCCCTGCAAAGCTTTTCAGCTCGGCATTAGGGAGCCTATTTACGAGCTTTTGTTGCGCGTTGTTATCAACCACTTCATCGTTTTGTGCGCTGGCAATAAAAATAGGGAGGTTGATTGTGTGGGTATCCACGGCAGACATAAAAGCAAAGCTTGCATTTAACCAGCCATATGTAACGCCGCCTAACTGTAAAAGAGGCTGTTGTTGATAAGTGAGCCTAAATAGGTTGTACCGCACTTGGCTGCTGGTTAAGGTATTAAGCGCAAATTCTTCTGGGTTGTAATCGTTTTGCCCTAGCGCATAACTGTAGCCAAAACCGAGCTTTGTGGCGGCGCGGGCTATAAATTTAGCCACCGGTTTAGGAATACCTTTAGTGTAAATATCAAACATGGGCGCTGATAAAAACGCACCGCTGAAAGTATGCGGGTAATTTGCAAAATAATCGTACGCTATAGCGCCGCCCATAGAGTGGGCTAATAATATTTTTTTGCCTTGCCAGTGCTTATTTACAATATGTTGATTAAATAAATCTAAGTCGGCACTGTAGTCACTAAAGCGTTTTACATACCCTTTGTGCTTATTTTTTAACGGTCGATACGAGCGGCCTTGCCCTTGGTGGTCGGCTATAAATACCGCATAGTTATTAGTGTAAAGCTCCCACAGCAGCTCTTTGTATTTTTCAAGCCCTTCTATGCGCCCAGAGCTAATTACTATGGCAGTGTTAGCTGTTTCTGGCACTGCGTGAGCAAAAAACAGTTTACCTTCAGATGCATTAAAATAGTTTTTATTAAGTACATTTTCGTAAAAGTGATTAATGCGTGCTTGGTTACTTTCAAGCGCTGATTCGGTACTGTAAAACATGCTTACTCTTTAATTAGTGGCAGGGTGATATTGGCACAAAGCCCGCCTTTTTCTTTATTAGATAGCGCTAAACTACCGCCGTGGGCAATAATAGCATTTTTAGCGATAGCTAAGCCAAGCCCTGTGCCGCCACTTACTCTGTCGCGAGCGTCTGATTGCCTAAAAAAGGGCTCACAAAGCTTGCTCAGTTGCTCATTTGGAACGCCAGGGCCATCGTCGCAAATCTCTATATAGATTTGGTTGTTATAGTGTACGTTAAAGCTAATGTTGCTGTGCGCGTATTTTATTGCGTTACGTAATAGGTTTTCGAGTGCGCTGGCAATTAATGATTCATCGCAGCTTAGCATTACATCGGCATTGCCACTAAAAGTAAGTGTTTTAGTATTTTGCTTTGCTTCAAACTGCGCATCGTTTAATACGTGCTCTACTATATCTTTTAACGATTGCTTTTGAAGTGACAGTGTTTGGCTTTGCGCTTCTAAACGCGACACTTGCAGCACGTCGGCAATCATTTTATCAAGCTGGTTTGCTTCTTTTTCTATACGTAATAAATACGATTGGCTCGCCTCGTTGGCTTGCATTTGTGCAAGGCCTGTTGCCATTTTTAAACGCGTAAGCGGGGAGCGTAACTCATGAGATATATCAGCCAGTAAGCGCTTTTGGGCACTAATAAGTTGCTCAAGCTGATTAGCCATGCTGTTAAAGTCGCGCCCAAGTACCCCTAACTCGTCTTTTCTGCTTGCAGGTATGGCAACTCGCGCTGACAAATCGCCAGATGAAAGTTTTATAGCTGCTTTTTTAAGGCTGTTAATTGGGGCTATTAAATTGCGACTAAAAATAAAACTCAGGATTAAAGAGGCAAAAATAGCCACGAGTACTTTCATCCAATTCGGCATTAACTTAAAGCGCATGAGCAAAGGAGGTTGGTGGTTAATGTCTATTTCGTAGAGGTAAAACTGCCCCTCTGGCACGCTAATATTAACAGGGCCGAAAGCTTGGTATTTTTCGGTAAAAATGACCTGTGGCGCCAAGTTTTGACTAAAGCTAAGTAAGTTTAAATCTATTTCAGCGGGGATCTCTTTATTGCTTAATGCGTCTTCGGGTTGTGCTGCGCCTAAAAATAAAATTTTTCGTTTTGAAAGCCTAGGGTGCGATAAAACATCAGCAAGGGTGCGTTTGTGCTTAGTGGCGCTTCGCTCAATGCTTTTAGCAGTATAAATTAGGTTTTTTTTCATTGGCCCACGCAAAGGCTCGGTGCTTACTGCATTAATTGCCGTAATGTTGCTTAAAAATATAAGCGCAGCCACTGTGCCTGTTATTGTTAGCCAAAACCAAATAAATATTTTAAAAAATAAATAATGTCGAGGGTGCTTTAGCCATGCAAAGTAATGTTTATTACTCACCTTGGATGAAGACATAACCTGTTCCTCGCATTGTTTTTATTCGCTCGCCTTGAATATGCTCAGCTATTTTTTTACGAATATTGCTAACGTGCATATCAATTGAGCGGTCGAATGAAGCTAAGCGCCTACCTAATACTTCTTCACTTATTTGCTCTTTACTGACAACTTCGCCGGCATTTTTTATTAATAACACCAGTACTTCGTACTCTGTGCCAGTAAGCGTGAGGGTGTGCTCATTAATAGCGGCCTCTCGGGCTGCCAAATTAACCGTAATGTCATTTATATTCATTTTGCTAGGTGTTGCAACGTTTAGGCTATTTATGTGCTCTATACGACGGGTAATGGCTTTTACTCGGGCAAGTAACTCGCGGTGATTAAAGGGTTTGGGTATGTAATCGTCTGCGCCTAGCTCTAAGCCAAAAATGCGATCAAAGTCTTCGCCTTTTGCAGTGAGCATAATAACCGGTGTTAGCTTTGTTTGCCTAAGTTGTTTAAGTACTTCAAAGCCATCAAGGGTGGGGAGCATGACATCAAGCAATATCAGCGCGTAGTCATTTGATAGAGCAAGCTTTAAGCCTTGCTCGCCATCGTGAACGCTTTGTACGTCAAAACCTTGCGCGGCTAAATATTCAGTGAGTAGTTCGCACAAACCTGTGTCGTCATCAATCATTAATAGCTTCATTTCAAACCCTTAGGCAATTTCTATATGGTTATTTTACTTCTTAAATTGTGCAAAAGTGAATCTTTACACAACCTTTACACTGCTTTGCGTTACTTTGCGTTGCAAGAGATATAGTTAACTCACTGGCTAAGCAGCCACAACCAAATTCAATCCATCCAATATTAAGGTGATGATTATGACTAAAGTAAATACACTTTCAAAATTAGTACTTATTTGTGGTCTAGCAACGGCTACACTTGGCGCCGGTAGCGTATTAGCAAAAGGTGGCATGCACGATAAGCAAGGCCATTCTCAAGCGCGTTTTTTATTATCTGAGCGCGGTGCCGACAAGCTTGATTTAACGCAAGAACAGCAAACTAAGCTTGAAGCTATTTTTGAAGCGCAAAAAACACAGATGAAAGCACTGCGCGGCGATGATAAAGAGGCCCGTAAAGCACAGCGTAAGGCTCAAAAAGAGAAAATGGATGCTCTACTTAGCGCACCAACATTTGACGAAAACGCTGCAAAAGAGCTATTAGCTGCACGCCACGAAAAAGGCACTGAGTTTGGCTTAATTAAGCTAAAAACACAGCATCAAGTAATGCAGGTACTTAACGCAGAGCAGCAAGAAAAGTTTGCAAAAATGCAAAAGCGTATGGGTAAAAAACACCGTAAGCAAAGAGACTAATTTATAGATTAAACGACAAAAGCCAGCTTAATGCTGGCTTTTGTCGTTTAAGAGGGTGAAAAACGCTTATTTAAAAAAGTCGTCATCGTTTTTTGCCATCATCTCTTCAATATCTTCAATCATATCTTGGCTAATTTGGTTAGCCGAGGTAATAGGCGTTGATATTTTATTGTTCTCAAAAGACCATTCACCTAAATCAATAAGCTGACAGCGCTTAGAACAAAAAGGACGATGTGGGCTTTGCTGTGACCATTCAACTTTGTTTTTACATGTTGGACAGTTAACAATTGTTGGCATACTTTACTCTCTACAATGTGTTTTAGCCCTAACTAGGGCTATCACTTTTACATATTGGTTACGCGATTAATTTCAGCCAGAGACGTTAAACCATCGGCGGCTTTTCGTAAACCCGATAATCGCAAGTTATTGAACCCAGCTTGTAGCGATACCTCTGCGATTTCGAGCGAGTTGCCACCGCGCATAATAATTTGTGCAATTTCAGGAGTAATTTGCATTACTTCGTAAATACCCACACGGCCTTTGTAACCATCGGTGCAATTTTCGCAGCCTTTGGGTGCGTATAGTGTCATATCTTCAATTTGTGTTGTGCTAAAACCTTGACGAGCCAACTCTTCTGCTGGCAGTGTTTCTGGGGTTTTACACTTGGGGCATAAACGCCTAGCTAAGCGCTGGGCAATAATCAAACTTATAGAGCTTGCCACGTTATACGCAGGCACGCCCATATTTAATAAACGCGTTATGGTTTCGGGCGCTGAGTTGGTATGTAGTGTTGATAGTACTAAGTGACCTGTTTGCGCCGCTTTAATTGAAATTTCTGCGGTTTCTAGGTCACGTATTTCACCTACCATCACTACATCTGGATCTTGACGTAAAAATGCACGCAAGGCGTTAGCAAAGGTCATTTCGGCTTTCGGGTTAATTTGTACTTGGTTAACCCCTTCAAGGTTTATCTCAACCGGATCCTCGGCGGTACTAATGTTACGCTCCGGCTGGTTAAGTATATTTAAACCTGTATAAAGCGATACGGTTTTACCAGAGCCCGTTGGGCCGGTCACTAGTATCATGCCTTGTGGTTGCCCAAGCGCATCCATGTAGAGCTTTTTTTGATCCTCTTCGTAACCTAATACGTCAATACCTAGCATAGCGCTTGATGAATCAAGAATACGCATTACTATTTTTTCGCCCCATAACGTAGGCATAGTACTTACACGAAAATCGATGCTTTTACGCTCGGTAATTTTTAATTTAATACGGCCATCTTGTGGTTTACGTTTTTCAGCAATATCGAGCCTCGACATTACTTTTATACGCGCCGACAGTTTACTTGCTAAGGTATTGGGAGGGTTGGCAACTTCATGCAAAATGCCATCAATACGAAAGCGAATACGGTATTTGTGCTCGTAAGGTTCAAAGTGTAAATCAGAAGCGCCTTTTTTAATGGCATCCATTAATATTTTATTGATATAAACAATGATTGGCGCATCGTCTTTATCATCATCTTTAGGTGTGGTTTCTTTAGGGCCTTCATTATCTAAGTCGGCAAACTCTTTAAATTCATCGGCGCTTAAATCTAAGCTGCCTGCAGCATCAAGTAGTTGCTCAATTTTGCTATCCAGCTGAATATAGTCAACCACGACTATTTCGCACGATAAGCCGGTGCTAAATTCAAAGTTTTCAAAGGCACCGTAATCGGTCGGATCTGAGGCGGCAATGTATACTTTTCTGCCTTTTTGAACCAACGGTAAAATGTGGTGTTTACGTATTAGCTTTTCTTTAACTAAGTCTTCGGGGATTTGTGCAGGGTCGAAGTCTTTTAAATCAAAATACGGTACGCGAAATAAGTCTATACATTGTTCAGCTAAGTCGTTGCTGTCAATTTTTCCACATTTAGATATAAGCTCAGCGGTTGAGGCAAACTCTTGCTGTTTTGCTTTTACGGTATCGGCATCAATGCGGCCAAGCGTTATAAATTTTCTCAATAACGGTGAGTTAATATTCATTGCGCACCTATTTTAGTCCTTCAATAGTTAACAATTTATCAGAAAAAAGCAGGTGATTAAATTCGCTGTGCTTATCAACACCTTTTTTGCTAACCAAATTACGAGTTTATGTTGTTATGACCGCATTAAGGGGCATTAGTTGTATTTTATACTGCATATTGTAGGTAATTTTTATGAAGAACAACAAGTTCTGCATGAACAAGCGATAAATCGCGGTCATTATTTAGAATATCATCAGCTTTTTGTTGTTTTTCTTCACGCGGCATTTGCGACGCTATAATGCTATTTACTTGCTCAAGGCTAATATTGTCGCGTTTTATAGTACGTTCAATCTGCACAGGCTGTGGTACATCAATCAATAAAGTACGGTTGCAGTATTTGTTAAGTTTATTTTCAAACAATAATGGTGCAACTAATACAACATAAGCACTGCTTGCATTATTTAAATCGGTGAGTATTTTTTCCCGAATAAGTGGGTGTAATAGTGCATTAAGCCACTCTTTATCATCATTGTTGGTAAATATTTTAGTGCGCAGCCCTGCTCTGTTTAATGTACCATCGGGCAGTAAAATACCCTCGCCAAAGTGTTCAATAATTGCATTTAACCCTGTGCTATTAGGCGCTACTACTTGGCGAGCAATAATGTCGGCATCAACAACGCAAATACCCAGTTCTTCAAACATATTACTAACAGCCGTTTTACCGCAGCCAATACCGCCTGTTAAACCCAATACCCAATTGTTTATTTTAGTTGCTGGCTCATTCATACTAATAACCAATTAAATTAAAATACGCAGCTTGAATTTGAGCGCCCCACAGCAGTGCTATCCAACCCGCTATGGCTAAATAGGGGCCAAATGGGATAGGGGTTGCTTTGTCTTTACCTTGGATACTTAAAAGGGCAATACCAATAATGGCGCCCACCACACTTGAAAGCAAAATAATGGTTAATAGTGACTGCCAGCCAAGCAGTGCGCCAAACACGGCCAGTAACTTAAAATCGCCATAGCCCATGCCTTCTTTACCGGTTAATAGCTTAAATAGCCAAAATACACTCCACAGGCTTAAATAGCCGCATGCTGCCCCCACTATTGCTTCGCTCGGGCTTATTGTTAAACCCATTACAGCGGCTATGAGCGCAAGCCATACTAAAGGTAAAGTGAGCTGATCGGGCAGTAGCATATGGTCAATATCAATAAAGGTGAGCGCCACTAAAATCCAGGTAACAAAAATATATAAAAGGGCGTGCTCAGTAGCCCCAAAACTATAGGCAATAACTAAACTCAATAGTGCGGTAATGGCTTCAACTATTGGGTAACGTGCTGATATTGGGTTACTGCAATTAGCGCATTTACCTTTAAGTATAATCCAACTAATAATAGGGATATTTTGCCAAGGCTTAATTGCGGTATTGCATTTAGGGCAGGTAGAATTAGGTTTTACTAAATTAAATGGCTCACTGTTACTGGCTTGTGTAGGTTTGGTTGTTAGCTCATCTTCTAATAGTAACCTGCATTCACTTTGCCATTCTCGCTGCATCATTAACGGCAGTCGATAAATAACTACATTTAAAAAACTACCTACACATAAACTAACTAAGCCAACGGTGGTTAAATAAAACCACTGTTGACTTTGCATCGCAGTGGTTATATCAAGAAAAAAATTTTCCATTAAAATACCTAACTTCAGGCCATTTATAGGCCAATTTTATTTTGCTTTGTTGAATAGTTCTTACTATTCATTTTATCTTGCGAGCTATTAATTAGCGTTTGAAATTTTGCTTACAGCTTACAGCTTACAGCTTACAGCTTACAGCTTACAGCTATGCTTTTAAATTACAGAGCCTAACTGGAAAATTGGCAAGTACATGGCAACAATTAAGCCACCTACAAGCACACCAAGCACTGCCATAATAAGCGGCTCTAATAAGCTAGATAAGCCATCAACTGCATCATCAACCTCTTGCTCGTAAATTGTTGCTACTTTGGCTAGCATACCATCTAAAGAGCCAGACTCTTCACCAATGGCTACCATTTGAATAACCATATCAGGGAATATTTTAGAGTTACGCATCGCCCAGTTCATTTGATTACCCGAGCTCACCTCTGCTTTAATATCTAAAATAGCATAGCGATACACAGCATTACCGGATGCACCAGCAGCTGAGTCAAGCGCATCAACAAGGGGTACACCCGCAGCAAAGGTGGTCGAAAGCGTACGAGCATATCGTGCAACAGCGGCTTTATTTAAAATCATACCAATTACAGGGAGTTTTAATATAGCCCGGTCTGTTGCATCTCTAAGTTTTAAACTTCTGAGCTTGGCTTCTTTGAACGCGTAACCAAAGCCAACAATGGCTATTAAAATCACCCACCAATATTCCTGCATAAATTCCGATATACCAATAACAAATAAGGTAAAGGCAGGTAGTTGTGCGCCAAATCCTGCAAATATATCTTGAAACTGAGGTACTACGAATATAAGTAAAATAGAGGTTACAATGCCAGCAATAACCAATACTGAGATAGGGTAAAACATCGCTTTTTTAATTTTTGATTTGAGCGCTTCAGATTTTTCTTTATATAAAGCTACCCGGTCAAATATTTTATCAAGCGCACCCGATTGCTCGCCCGATGCCACTAAATCACAATACAAATCATCAAAATAGCGAGGGTGTTTTCTAAGTGCTTGTGAGAGAGGTTGACCTGCTTTAACTTCATCGCCAATGGTTTCCATTAACTTACCAACACTTTTGTTGGTGGAACCTGAGCCAATCATTTCAATGGCTTGAATTAATGGAACGCCGGCCATTAACATAGTGGCAATTTGGCGTGTAACTAACGCAATATCTTTAGGAGTAATTTTTTGAACACTTTGTATGCCAAATAACGGCTTAGGCTTGCGCTTAACTTTTGATGGGGTGATACCTTGTTTTCTAAGCTGGGCTTTAACTAGGGCAACACTAGAGCCTGTTAGCTCCCCTTCAAGTTTTTTCCCTCGTGCACTTACGCCTACCCATTGAAAGGTATCAAGGCCTTTATCTTCTTGTTTTTTTGCCATTGGAAGTACTCAGTTTTATTCGGGTTAAAGATTTATAATCATCATAAGCATAACTTAAACTAATGATTCTTGGTAGAAAATATGTTTTGTCAAAAACGCTGGCCCACAGACCAAAACCGTGGGCCGTATATATAGCCTTTATCAGGGTCTATATTATTATAAATTTCTATTGCTTTTTGTAAGTAGAATGCCCATCCGAGAATAAATACACATGCTAAAAAAAATTTTACATACATATTAATGGAAAGTGGCTGGTTTTTCTTCTTATAAACCCTTCCAATTAGTAAACCCCACATAATAAATAATAAAGTCTGTGAAACAGGCATCACGTGCACACCAGAGAATAGCGAATAGGTTAAACCTATAGTAAAAGAATAAAAAATACCTTCTGTAACTATATCATTTTTATGTTTTCTTAAGTGTGTAAATGCTTTTTTTAGCATTGTAAATACCAACACAACAATACATATAAGAGCAATTCCACCCCATTCATTCAAAATTTCAATTAATGAGTTATGTGGATGGCTAAAGGGTGCAGAGCTTCCCAGCGACATTTCAAATACCCCGGGACCATTTCCTATTAGTAAGTTCTTCCAAGTTAAATTGAATAACGTATTCTGCCACAAGTCAATGCGTCCTGATGAGCTTGTACGGAGTATTTCAGCACCTCCTTGATTAAGTGAATCCAGTACATAAAAACTAATATAGCTTACAACTAGGCAAGCTAACCCTGTTAGTATTTGCTTTTTTAAAGAGGTTTTTAATATAAGGGCTAACACCGAGAAGGTTAGAAAAGAGAGCAAAGCGCCACGGGCTTGACCAATAAATATGAGTAACAGGTTTAAAAATAAAACTATGAATACGATGCGTTGAATATTCTTAAATTTCAGAAGTAGTATTAAAAAAGGAAGAATAAAGACCTGTACCTGATTAAAAAAGCGGATATTGATAAAGCCAGAATATATTATATAAGGATTTAGTGGTTGCTGCTCAGAAAGCGTAAAAATGATATTGAGCAAACAAATTAATACTAAGCTTGTGTGGGATATTAATAATACATAAATGATAAATAAAATAGATTTCTTATCACTTATGGTACTTACATAGTACATACATACAATAAATAAACTTATATGAAATGTATAAAGCAAGCTAAAACTTTGCTCTTCACTCATCAACGATGATAAGAAACCACAAAATAGAAAGGTACATAGCAAGACGCCACTTTCTTTATCTAATAATGATTTTCTGATAGGTTTTTTATTAGAGAAAAGATCAGTAATAGCTAGAAGACTTAGACTAATTAAGAAAGCTATTTGGATGATTCGTTGGTGGTTATGATAATCGTAGGAAACTATAGGAATTATAGGAATTAACGCATATATAAAAAGTAAACTGATGGGGAGTGTTTTTATTATATTTTTAGTATTCATAAGTGCTAATTTGCAGCATTAAAAAAGCGCCTCACTAGGCGCTTTTAAGTCTTAATTAATAGAGCATTAAGAGTGAGGACAGCTCTTTGGAGCTAAGTCTGTGGCATCACCTGATAGACCAGAAGTCGCACATGACCAAGCGCCTGATGCATTTCTCGTCCACGTTAATACTGCGTCAGTTATTTGTGAAGGAGCATTTTCAATATTGCAGATAATAGTACCCTCACCATCGGTCATAGTGGCTTCTATAGTGCAATTTTGAGTAGTAGCGTTTTTAATTGCTTTAATATCATCAACATCATCAACATCTTCGCCATTATTGGCTAATATTTCCATTTCAGTTTTAGCGCCAGTAATCTCAGCTAAACCAGCTGTAAGTTTTGAAGATGCTTGGTAGTTTGAATATGCTGGCAATGCTACTGCAGCAAGAATACCGATGATTGCTACAACAATCATTAGTTCGATTAGGGTGAAACCCTGTTGTTTTTGAGTCATTGTTTTCATGTTTCCTCTCCTAAAGGATAATGTTTTGTAAGGTAGTCAGGCTAGTGGCGAAAGTGCCAAGCTTAATTGACCTGATTAACTTTACAGATTTACTTAAAAATAAATTTTCACGTACTTTTAGCCTTAGGTATGAAACACAAAAGCTAAATGTGAGTTCATTATGTTGCAACTTGCGTAGGCTACCTAAACACAAAGTAGACTAAATATAGGAAACATACTGACCATTTGCTTTAATCTTTTAGGTATTTTTTGAAGATTAAAACAAAAAGCAGTTACTTATTACTATATTTTTCAAGGAAGTAATACAACAGGGTTAGTCTAACACTTTTTTTATGCTTAAAGCACACAAAATTTTCTAAAAAGGATACTTTATTTAACAAAATGTTACAAAGTAAGCCTTTTGGATTATTAAAAGTCTTTTCATGCGTTTTGTCAATTAATTAGCTTCAATAAAACTAAATTGTTGTCGTGCTTTTATACAAAACGCATCGATAAATCGATTGATTGTAAATTTTTTGTAAGTGCGCCGCTGGATATAAAGTCTACACCTGCCTGCGAGTAAGTTTTAAGCGTTTCTAGCGTCATATTGCCCGAAACCTCTAATTTAGCGCGCTTATTAGTAGTGACCACAGCTTGCTGAATTTGTTCAACGCTAAAATTGTCGAGCATGATTATATCGGCGCCTGCATTAATGGCTTGCTCAAGTTCACTTAACGACTCAACCTCTACTTCTACTGGTTTTGTAGGGTGGTTTTGCTTGGCTTGTGCGACAGCTTTATCAATTCCGCCACACGCTGCTATGTGGTTTTCTTTAATTAAAAACGCATCAAATAAGCCTATACGGTGATTTGCACCTCCGCCGCATTTAACAGCGTATTTTTGAAGTAGCCTGAGCCCTGGTATTGTTTTACGGGTATCGAGCAGCTGGGTTGTGGTGCCGCTAAGCTCTTTTACATAATTTGCAGTTGTGGTTGCGGTACCGGCGAGCGTTTGTACAAAGTTAAGCGCGGTACGCTCTGCAGTTAAAATAGCACGGGCAGAGCCCTTAGCTGTAAATAAGGTGCTATTTGCTGGCACAAAGTCGCCATCACTTACTAATACGTTTACTTCAACGCTTGGATCTACTTGCTTAAACACTTCTATAATGATGTCTTTACCGCAAAAAACGCAGTCTTCGCGGGTAATTACTTTAGCATTTGCGTGCTCGTTTTGTGGAATAAGCTGCGCGGTAATGTCGCCGTCTTGTGCTGATTGATAATTTAGATCTTCATCTAAGGCGAGGGTGACAAGTTGAGTAATAAGCGTGTGCGAAATTGACATATGAAGGCTCATAAGTGTTAATAAATTAAGCAAATTTTACTATGTTTAAATAACTAATAGAAGCGCTTTTAAATGAGCGGGGTTTATTACACCTACATATATAGCGTGGCTGCTAAAAGTTATGCTACCAGCTGAATGTTAGCTAGCCGCAATGGCTATCATTCTTTATATAAATCCTTTAGCATCAAGTTTATGTATACCGTGGTATTAAAATAATGCAGATAGATTCAAACGGAGTTGTCGCTAATATAACACAGCGGCCCTGTACGCATTTTGATGAGCGCCCTGAAAATACCGATATTTCGCTGTTGGTAATTCATAATATTTCATTGCCGGCTGGGCAATTTGGCACCGAACACGTTGATGCACTGTTTATGGGGGAAATTAACTGTAAGGCGCACCCCAGTTTTTGTGATTTAAATGGGCTTAGAGTGTCAGCGCACTGTTTTATAAAACGTACTGGCGAGATTATTCAATATGTGCCATTTAATAAACGCGCGTGGCATGCCGGGCAATCTGAATATGAAGGGCAAAGCGCATGTAATAACTTTAGTATAGGTATTGAGCTTGAAGGTACAGATACCACACCTTACACTCAGGCGCAGTACACCAGCTTACATAATCTAACAAAGGCAATTATGACCCGTTACCCGCTTATAACCACTAAGAGAGTAGTAGGGCATTGCGATATAGCACCTGGGCGAAAAACCGACCCTGGGGAAAGTTTTAATTGGCCTGCTTATATAAGCAGGCTAGAACAAGCAAATTAAGTGAGTCGCTATCATGATTTTAGTTTCTATAATTATTGCACTAATACTTGAGCGTTTAGGTGCGCGCTCACAGTATTGGCAAATAAGCCATTACGTTAATGGTTATTTAAATCGCTCGGGTAAATTACTTAGTGAAAACGGATTGTTTAGCTCGGCAATTGGCTTTTTAATTTGGTTAGTTTTGCCGGTAGAGGCTGTTGCGCTTATATATGTACTCTCTGACTTTGTACTTTGGCAGTTAGCTATAAATGTTGCGGTTTTATTGGTTTGTTTTGGTTGTGCTAAGCACCGCGCTTTATATAAGTCGTATTTAAATGCACTAACGCGGGATGATAAAACCGCGGCCTCATTATACGCACTACAAATGGGGCAAAAACACCTAGAGGATGAAGAGGGCGGAGAAACATTTGGGCAAACCTTAGCGTGGATTAATTTTAGATTTTATTGCGCCGTTATTTTTTGGTTTGTAATGCTTGGCGCCCCAGGTGCCGTGTTGTATGCAATAGTGCGTACGTTGGCCGATTTAGTTAAAGAAAACCATAAAGTGGTGTTTGCAAATCGTTTTACGCTGCTGCATAAATTATTATTTTGGCTAGATTGGCTGCCAGCACGTGTTGCAAGCTTTGGCTATTTAGTCATTGGTAACTTTAATAAAGGTACAAGCTGCTGGCTACATTATGTATTGGATTTTAAAACGCCAAATCGCAAAGTAGTTACATGTACAGCGCTTGCGGCTGAGCAAGTAGAGCAGCGTTATTACGGATGTGCTATTGAAGCCACTTGTATGATTAAATTAGTTAAACGCAACGTGCTTTTTTATTTAGTACTGATTGCACTGCTTACTTTATTTGGCGGTTTATCGTAGTCGCGATTTTACATCGCGCAATGTACGCCGCGCTTAGGATGAATATCGGGGTGAGGGTGTTGGTCGCGGGGTAAACCCGCTGCTACGATTTTGCGTAGTCGCGATTTTACATCGCGCAATGTACTACGGTTTTGTGTAGTCGCGATTTTATATCGCGCAATGTACGCCGCGCTTAGGATGAGTATCGGGGTGAGGGTGTTGGTCGCGGGGTAAACCCGCTGCTACGATTTTGCGTAGTCGCGATTTTACATCGCGCAATGTGTAACTCGTTTAGGGTGAGTCTGAGGTGAGATAATTGGTCGCGGGGTAAACCCGCTGCTACGCGTTTAAATAAATGCTGTCCCAATATGGGTAATCTGCAATGTTTTTTATTAAATGTGCACGTAATGGGTTGGCGACTATGTATCTAGCGCAATGAGTTAAATCTTCATCACTTCTGACTAAATGGACATAAAACCCTTTCTGCCAAAGTTTTTGTTTACTGAATTCTCGGTACGCAGTTGCAGAGCGCCCTTTAAAATTTCTGATTACCTCACTTAATGTTGCTATATCGTTTAATTGAAATAACCAATGAATGTGATTGGGCATTAATACAAATGTATTTGAGTTAATTTGCTTCTCCTTCTCTAGCTTTTTCATTTTATTGATTACTGCTCTATTAATTATTAAATTTGTGAGTAGACTTTTCCGTTCGTAGCAAACTAACGTAATAGCGTAATAGCGTAATAGTGGTTTGCTTTAGATACTCTTCCTTTACGTAATAAATATGAGCTATGCATACCATTCCTGCATTTTAGTAATTACAGACCGATTAATTTTAAGCGTAGCAATTTTTATGGACTTGCGTAGTCGCGATTTTACATCGCGCAATGTGTATCTCTCTTAGGGTGAGTATCGCGGCAGGATAATTGGTCGCGGGGTAAACCCGCTGCTACGGTTGTGCGTAGTCGCGATTTCACATCGCGCAATGTGTATCTCGCTTAGGGGGAGTATTGAGGTGAGGGTGTTAGTCGCGGGGTAAACCCGCTGCTACGATTTTGTGTAGTCGCGATTTTATATCGCGCAATGTACGCCGCGCTTAGCCTGTGTTTTGGGTTGAGGTAATTGGTCGCGGGGTAAGCCCGCAGCAAAGGCCTTCTCTAATTCAAAAATTAATTTCTTCAATAAATTCAACTAGAGTGAATATTCTAATTCACTCTGGTCAGACCATTTGTTTTCATCTTGTTAACGTTTGAATAAAACAACCTCAATTGTGCATTGTTTGAACTTCGTTCAAAATGCGTTACGCTACTCTAATTGCTCAAATAACCCGTAAATTGACAGTTATTTGCCTTTTTGATACCTTATTGAAAATTTTTGGTATGACCAATTTACCTTTTGGGTAAATCGTCAAGCTCTAGGCCTTAAAAATTAGGCTTTTTAGTATTTATGCAACGTGGACGTTGATTAATGTCTTTAAAGATTAAAGCAGCAAAGTTATCTGATGTTATTTTACAGCAACTTGAGAATATGATTCTTGAGGGCTCATTAGCGCCAGGTGAAAAACTGCCGCCAGAGCGCGAACTAGCAAAACAGTTTGAGGTGTCTCGCCCCTCACTGCGTGAAGCTATCCAAAAGCTAGAAGCAAAAGGCTTGGTCACTCGCAGGCAAGGCGGTGGCACGTTTGTAAAAAATCAGCTTGAAGAGGGACTCACTGATCCGCTGTTCGATTTGATCAGTAAGCATCCTGAATCACAGTTCGATTTACTTGAATTTCGTCATGCACTTGAAGGGATTGCTGCATATTATGCGGCGCTTCGTGGTACCAGCACCGATTTTACCAAGGTTAAACAAAGCTTTGATAAAATTGCTCAAGTTAATAACGATTTACAATTAAAAGCCAAAGCAATTAATGCGTTTCACTTTAGTGTAGCCGAAGCCTCACACAACGTGGTTTTACTTCACTTAGTGCGAGGCATGCAAGCGCTACTGGAGCAAAATGTATTGCAAAACTTAACGGTTTTATTAAAAAAACCAGATATTAGCAATCAATTAGCCCAGCACCGGCGCTTATTAATGGATGCCGTAATTGAGGGCAATCCAGAACAAGCCCGTTTAGCAAGTAATGCCCATTTAGCCTTTATTGAAGAAGCATTACTTGAAGCGGGTAAAGAGCATTCGCGAATTGAACGTAGTTTAAGACGCACAAAACAAAATTAAGCTAATACGCTGTACTTAGAACACACTAAATTAGGTATACGTGGTATTAAATTAACAACATTCGTATTTTAAACATAAGGAAACCTCCATATGTCTGAAGTCAATAAAATTGACGTAGACGCGCTAGAAACACAAGAGTGGTTACAAGCTCTTGAATCAGTTGTGCGCGAAGAAGGTGTTGAACGAGCTCAGTATTTACTTGAGCAAGTGTTAGAGCAAGCCCGTTTAGACGGCGTTGATATGCCAACTGGCACAACAACTAACTACGTTAATACTATTCCAGTAGATCAAGAACCGGCGTACCCAGGGGATGTAAACCTTGAGCGTCGTATTCGTTCGATTATTCGTTGGAATGCAATCATGATTGTATTACGTGCATCGAAAAAAGATCTCGACTTAGGCGGCCATATGGCGTCTTACCAATCATCAGCTGCGTTTTATGAAGTGTGTTTTAACCACTTTTTCAAAGCGCCAAATGAGGTAGACGGCGGTGACTTAGTTTACTACCAAGGTCATATTTCTCCGGGTATTTATGCGCGTGCATTTGTTGAAGGTCGTCTTACGGCTGAACAGCTTGATAACTTCCGTCAAGAAGTAGATGGCAAAGGTTTACCGTCATACCCGCATCCTAAATTAATGCCTGAATTTTGGCAGTTCCCAACGGTATCTATGGGCTTAGGTCCAATTGCGTCTATTTACCAAGCACGCTTTTTAAAATACCTAGACGGCCGTGGCTTAAAAGACACTAAAAACCAACGTGTATACGCGTTTTTAGGTGACGGTGAAATGGATGAGCCAGAATCACGCGGCGCAATCTCTTTTGCTGCACGTGAAAAGCTAGACAACCTATGTTACCTAATTAACTGTAACTTACAGCGTTTAGATGGCCCAGTAATGGGTAACGGTAAAATTATCCAAGAACTAGAAGGCCTATTTAAAGGCGCTGGTTGGAACGTAATTAAAGTTGTATGGGGCAGCGGGTGGGATATTCTGCTAGCTAAAGATACATCAGGTAAATTACTACAATTGATGAACGAAACAATTGATGGTGATTACCAAACATATAAAGCTAAAGATGGCGCGTACGTACGTGAGCATTTCTTTGGCCGTTATCCAGAAACAGCTGCACTTGTTGCAGATATGACTGATGACGAAATTTTTGCGCTTAAGCGTGGTGGTCATGAGCCATCAAAACTGTATGCTGCATTTAAAAAAGCTGAGCAAACCAACGACCGTCCTACCGTGATTCTTGCTAAAACTGTAAAAGGTTACGGCATGGGTGAAGCCGCTGAAGGTAAAAACATTGCGCACCAAGTGAAAAAAATGGACATGAGCCATGTTGAACACTTACGTGACCGTTTAGGCCTACAAGATTTAGTATCAGAAGAGCAAATTAAAGATCTTCCATACTTAACGCTTGAAGAAGGTTCAGAAGAATACAAGTACTTACACGCACGCCGTGATGCACTTAAAGGTTACACACCTACACGTATTCCTAAATTTACTGAAGAGCTAAAACTGCCAGAAGTAGACGCATTTAAGCCGCTACTTGAAGAGCAAAAACGTGATATTTCTACCACAATGGGCTTTGTACGTGCACTTAACGTGTTACTAAAAGACAAAGGCATTGGCAAAAACATTGTGCCAATTATTGCTGATGAAGCACGTACATTTGGTATGGAAGGTTTATTCCGTCAAATCGGTATTTACAATCCACATGGCCAAAACTACACCCCTCAAGACCGTGATATTGTTTCTTACTACAAAGAAGCTACATCAGGCCAAGTTCTTCAAGAGGGTATTAACGAGCTAGGTGCAATGTCGTCATGGGTAGCTGCTGCAACATCTTACAGCACTAACGATTTACCTATGATCCCATTCTACATTTACTACTCTATGTTTGGTTTCCAACGTGTTGGCGACATGGCATGGATGGCGGGTGACCAGCAAGCACGTGGTTTCTTATTAGGTGCAACAGCAGGTCGTACTACGCTAAATGGTGAAGGTCTACAGCACGAAGATGGTCACAGCCATATTCTTGCAAATACGGTTCCTAACTGTATTTCTTACGACCCAACGTACGCATTTGAAGTAGCGGTAATTATTCAAGATGGTATTCGTCGTATGTACGGTGAAAACCAAGAAAACATTTACTACTACCTAACGCTTATGAACGAAAACTACCATCAACCAGCAATGCCAGAAGGCGCTGAAGAAGGTATTCGTAAAGGTATTTACAAGCTTGAAAGCTACGAAGGTAAAAAAGCCAACGTACAGCTATTAAGCTCAGGTACTATTATGACTGAAGTGCGTAAAGCGGCAGCCATTTTAAGCGAAGAGTACGGTATTGCTTCTGATGTTTACTCAGTAACATCATTCAATGAGCTTACCCGTGACGGTCAAGACGTTGAACGTTTCAACATGCTTAACCCAGAAAGCGAGCAAAAAACGCCATACATCACTAGCGTATTAAACGATTCAGTGACTGTTGCTGCGACCGATTACATGAAAAACTACGCTGAGCAAGCGCGTTCATTTATTCCAAGCAGCAACTATAAAGTGCTTGGTACAGATGGTTACGGACGCTCTGATAGCCGTGAAAACTTACGTCGTCACTTTGAAGTTAATGCAAGCTACGTGGTTGTTGCTACGTTATCTGAACTTGCTAAACGTGGTGATGTTGAAAAGTCAGTGGTTGTTGAAGCAATTAAAAAGTTCGACATTGACACAAACAAACTAAATCCACTGTACGCATAAGAGGTTTGCAATGAGTATTGAAATTAATGTACCAGATATCGGTGGCGATGACGTAGAAGTAACCGAAATCTTAGTAAGCGTTGGCGACAAAGTAGATGTTGATCAATCGCTACTAACCGTTGAAGGCGATAAAGCATCAATGGAAGTACCTGCTGCGCAAGCAGGTACAGTCAAAGAAATTAAAGTAAGCGAAGGCGACACGGTCACAACAGGGTCGTTAATCATGATTTTTGAAGGCGAAGAGTCAGGTTCACAAAGTGAGCCAGAAGCGCCAGCTAAAACTGAGGCATCTGCACCTGCAGAAGCTTCAGGTTCTTCAACTAAAGAAGTAACCGTACCAGATATTGGTGACGACGAAGTTGAAGTAACAGAAATCATGGTCGCTGTTGGTGACAGCGTAGATGAAGAGCAGTCAATTTTAAGTGTTGAAGGCGATAAAGCATCAATGGAAGTACCAGCTCCTTTTGCCGGTACTGTAAAAGAAATTAAAGTAGCCGAAGGCGACAAAGTAAAAACAGGCTCTTTAGTGTTTGTTTTTGAAGTTGCTGGCTCAAGTGCACCTGCAGCAGATGCGCCAAAGCAAGAATCTGCGCCAGCAGAGACTACTCAAAGCGCCGAGCCAAGCACAAAAGAAGTAAACGTGCCTGATATTGGCGATGATGAAGTTGAAGTAACTGAAATTATGGTTGCTGTTGGTGATACGGTTGAAGAAGAGCAATCTATCTTAAACGTTGAAGGCGACAAAGCGGCAATGGAAGTACCAGCCCCGTTTGCTGGTACCGTTAAAGAAATTAAAGTGGCCGCTGGCGATAAAGTCAAAACTGGCTCACTTGTGTTTGTTTTTGAAGTTGCAGGCAGTGAGCCAGCAAAAGCAGCAGCCCCGGCTGAGCAAAAGCAAGCAGCACCTGCTAAAACCGAGTCTGCGCCAGCTCAAGCTGCACCTGCTGCTAAAGCAAGCGATGAAGGTTTTGAAAACAACAGCGCATATGCTCATGCATCGCCAGTTGTTCGCCGCTTAGCGCGTGAGTTTGGTATTAACTTAGCAAACGTTAAAGGCTCAGGGCGTAAAAACCGCGTAGTAAAAGAAGACGTGCAAAACTATGTTAAAAACCTAGTTAAGCAAGTTGAATCAGGCCAATTACCTGCTGGTAAAGGCAATGCAGGCGGTGGTGAGCTTGGCTTAATTCCGTGGCCGAAAGTAGATTTTGCTAAATTTGGCGAAATTGAAGAGAAAAAACTATCGCGTATTCAAAAGCTGTCGGGTAAAAACCTACACCGTAACTGGGTGCAAATCCCACATGTTACACAGTTTGACGAAGCTGATATCACCAGCCTTGAAGTGTTCCGTAAAGAACAAAACGTGTTAAGCGAGAAGAAAAAGCTTGGCGTTAAAATCACACCACTTGTGTTTGTGATGAAAGCGGTAGCTAAAGTACTTGCTGAGTTCCCAACGTTTAACTCGTCATTGTCTGAAGACGGTGAAAGCCTTATCCTTAAAAAGTACATCAATATTGGTGTTGCAGTAGATACGCCAAATGGCTTAGTTGTTCCAGTATTTAAAGATGTGGACAAAAAAGGCATTATTGAACTATCTCGCGAGCTGATGGATATTTCTAAAAAGGCGCGTGAAGGTAAGTTAACGTCATCTGATATGCAAGGCGGCTGTTTTACTATTTCAAGCTTAGGCGGTATTGGCGGTACGGCATTTACGCCGATTGTTAATGCTCCAGAGGTGGCTATTTTAGGTGTGTCTAAATCTGAAATGAAACCTAAGTGGAATGGTAAAGACTTTGAACCAAAATTAATGGTTCCGCTTTCTATGTCGTACGATCACCGTGTGATTGACGGTGCTCTAGCTGCACGCTTTACCGCAACGCTTGCTAGCTACATGAGCGACATACGTCAGTTAGTGATGTAATCGCTACAATATGAACAAAATCAAATCCCAGCCAGTTGTTTTTAGCTGGGATTTTTACTATATGCAATGATACAATCTTTGCACTATTTGTGAATTGCTCTGATTTTCTGCCTTGCAGAAACATGGCAGTTAAATTTTAGGGCAGTGTCCCGTTCAAACATTTAAGGTAATAGCATGAGCAACGAATTAAAAACTCAAGTTGTTGTACTAGGCGGTGGTCCTGGTGGTTACTCTGCGGCTTTCCGTGCTGCTGACTTGGGCTTAGAAGTTACATTAGTAGAATCGCGTGAAACATTAGGCGGCGTATGTCTTAATGTTGGTTGTATTCCTTCAAAAGCACTTTTACACGTAGCTAAAGTGATTGATGATGCGGCTGAAATGTCATCTCACGGTGTTTCGTTTGGCGCGCCACAAATTGATTTAGATAAAATCCGTTCTTGGAAAGATTCTGTAGTAAGCAAGCTTACTGGCGGTATCGACGGTATGGCTAAAATGCGTAAAGTAAAAGTAGTAAATGGCTACGGTAAATTTACTGGCAGCAACACTTTAGCTGTTGAAGGTGCTGACGGTACAACAACTATCACTTTCGAAAATGCAATTATTGCTGCAGGTTCTCAACCAGTTAACTTACCTTTCATCCCAGAAGATGACCGTGTAATTGATTCAACTGGCGCACTAGAGCTTAAAGATGTACCAGAAAAACTACTTGTATTAGGTGGTGGTATTATCGGCCTTGAAATGGGCACAGTTTACCGCTCATTAGGTTCTACAGTTGATGTTGTAGAATTTGCAGACCAACTAGTACCAGCTGCTGATAAAGACGTAATTAAAATTTACTCTCGCTACGTTAAAGACAAGTTCAACGTTATGCTTTCAACTAAAGTTGTTGGCGTTGAAGCGAAAGATGATGGCTTATACGTATCATTTGAAGGCAAAAACGCTCCAGCTGATGCCGTACGTTATGACAAAGTACTTGTAGCTGTTGGCCGTACGCCAAATGGTAAGCTTTTAGATGCAGATAAAGCAGGCGTAAACGTTGATGAGCGTGGCTTTATTAATGTTGATAAGCAATTACGTACTAACGTAAACCACATCTTCGCAATTGGTGATTTAGTTGGCCAACCTATGCTTGCGCATAAAGCGGTACACGAAGGCCATGTTGCTGCAGAAGTTATCTCTGGTCAGAAGCACTTCTTCGACCCTAAATGTATTCCTTCAATTGCGTACACTGACCCAGAAATCGCATGGGTAGGTGTTACTGAGAAAGAAGCAAAAGAGCAAGGCTTAAGCATTGAAACTGCGGTATTCCCGTGGGCTGCTTCAGGTCGTGCAATCGCATCTGCTCGTACAGAAGGTCAAACTAAACTAATCTTTGATAAAGACAGTGGTCGTATCATTGGTGGTGCTATGGTTGGTATTAACGCAGGCGAAATGCTTGGCGAAATCGGCCTAGGTATTGAAATGGGTGCTGATGGCGAAGATATCGCATTAACAATTCATGCTCACCCTACATTGAACGAATCTATCGGCCTTGCAGCTGAAGTATTTGAAGGTTCAATCACTGATTTACCAAACAAAAAAGCAGTTAAAAAGAAGAAGTAATTTAACTTTTTAATTTAACTTTTAAAAACCCAGCTTTTGCTGGGTTTTTGTTTTTATAGGCGCCAATTAAAAAAAATAAAACAAAACTAGCTTTTGTTGGTATCGTCTTTTATTTTGAGCTGATAGCTGATAGCTGATAGCTGATAGCTGATAGCTGATAGCTGATAGCTGATAGCTGATAGCTGATAGCTGATAGCTGATAGCTGATAGCTGATAGCTGATAGCTGATAGCTGATAGCTGATAGCTGATAGCTGATAGCTGATAGCTGATAGCTGATAGCTGATAGCTGATAGCTGATAGCTGATAGCTGATATCTATTCCCTTTTATTTTAGCTACAATACGCGCCGAACAAATTTTAGGTAATAGCCCTCTTGAAAAATCCCCAACATAACTCAGTATTAGTTTTACGTGCTCAGCAAATTAGCGAATCACGCCGCGAATTTAATGCCCGTGGCGGCAAAATGGATCGCTGTGAGCAGTGTTTAATTGCTAAGCATTACTGTATATGTGAGGGTGTAGAACAAGCGCAGTGCGATGCTGGCGTGTGTTTATTAATGTATCATAATGAAAGCTTTAAACCGTCAAACACAGGGCGTTTAATTGCTGAAATAGTCCCTGACAACTATGCATTTAGATGGGACAGAACAGAACCAAGCGCTGAGCTATTAGCCTTATTAAACAACGCTGATTATCAACCTATGGTGATATTTCCAGCTGAAGATGTAGAGCCGGGCAGGGCAACCAACGAAGTAAACATTGAACCTGGCAAAAAGCCATTATTTATATTTTTAGATGGCACCTGGCGCGAAGCTAAAAAAATGATCCGCAAAAGCCCGTACCTAGATAATCTACCGGTGTTGTCGATCACCGCTGATAAACTATCAGATTACCGTTTACGCGTTGCACCTCACGCATACCAGTTAGGCACTGCTGAGGTAGGCATTATGGTGTTAGCGCTCGCAGGTGAGCAAGATGCCGCCTTAAAACTTGAACAGCACTTTATAAAATTTCGTGATGCGTACTTACTTGGTAAGCGAAATAAGGGCAGGCCACAGTAACTTAATTTTAGGCAAAGAAAAGCGCGCTCTATCTCTAGGCGCGCTTGCGGAATCTTCTAATTTTGCATCCTGCAATTGAACTTAATCAACTCCAATTTTTACTTATCCATGTGATTACGATATTACTTTTTAGTTCTATGTAATTTAGGCTATCCGGGCCTATCTCCTTTAAATCCCTGTACATCCTGTAGTGGTAAAAACTATTACCTATTCCTTTTGGCACATCCTAGTGCAGTCCATTAATTTACAATTCCATTGTGTTGCCTCAAGGGCCTGTCCATTCAATTCCTATCACATCCTGTTAAACAACTATCCGCTGTTGTTATCCTTGCTGTATCGTCCTGATACGTTCCTTTGTGCAACAATCCATTGCGATACTCATCCTGAGCCTGTCCTAATTTCCGTGTTGTCCGTAGTAACCTAATCATTGGTTGTTCGAGTAAGCAGTCCATTTCCTTTTACTCGATAAGCATCACTGCTTGGTTGATGTAGTAATTGTAGCGTGCTGGTACAACTAAAATAGGTTAAAACGGCTATAGATTTACTTATAAAAAATGAGCGTTTATAATAAATCGAATAAAAACAATGGTTTATGTTGGTTTTACTGGGTTGTTATAGGTTTTTTTACTCATTAGCTGTCACCTCTGTAAGAGATGTCTTACGCGGTATTTCCTTTTTGGTCATTAATTACTTATTTACATTTATGTAAAGAGTGTATATTTTCACTTATCACGATAAAATCCCCTGTAAATAATTACTATTTAGGTAAATTGATATGAGAACTGCACTGGCTATACTTACTTGTATTATTAGCGCTTCGCCTGCGTTTGCGAGCGATGTTGTTAATATTTACTCTTTTCGTCAACCGTTTTTAATTCAACCTATTTTAACCGACTTCACTAAGCAAACAGGCATTAAAACGAATGTGGTTTTTGCAAAAAAAGGGTTAATAGAGCGTGTTAAGCGTGAAGGAAAACACAGTAAAGCCGATTTAGTATTAACATCTAATTTTAGTGCACTTATTCAGCTAGAAGATCTAAATTTAACGCAAAGTATTAAAAGTGATCGCATTAAAAACAATATTCCTGCGTCGTATAGAGATAGCGACGGGCAGTGGGTGGCATTAACTAAGCGGGTTCGCAATGTGTATTCATCAAAAGAGCGCCTAGGTGCATTACCTGAACTCACCTACGAAGATTTGGCTAACCCACAGTACAAAGGACAAATTTGTACACGCTCTGGCAAGCATCCTTATAACCTTGGCTTAGTTGCTTCGATGATTGCTCATCACGGTGAGGAAAAAACTAAAACATGGTTAGAAGGTGTTAAAGCTAATTTAGCACGTAAGCCACAAGGGAACGATCGCGCGCAGGTAAAAGCGGTAAAAGAAGGTTTGTGTAATCTTGCTTTAGGTAATAGTTACTACCTTGGCAAAATGCTTCAAGACGACGAGCAAAAAGCGTGGGCTGAGTCTGTTTATATTAATTTTCCTAATCAGCAAAATCGCGGCTCACACATAAATGTTTCGGGTGCTGTCATTACTAAATATGCAAAAAATCCTGATAATGCCCTTAAGCTTATTGAGTTTATGAGCGAAACCCAAGCACAAAATATGTATGCCTCAGTAAATATGGAGTACCCGGTTAAGCAAGGCGTTGAGCTATCAAGTTTAGTGGCCTCTTGGGGAAGCTTTAAAGAAGACGGCCTAGCACTTGATGAGATCAGTAAATATCGTCCGTTAGCCCTTAAGCTAATAGATGAGGTGAAGTTCGACCTTTAATGAATTTTATATTTAAGCTGTCTAAATGGCAGCTCTTTGCTTGGTCGACAGGGCTTTTATTGTCGGCCCCGCTGTTTTTTCTGATATATGAATCTTTACAAGGCGACTCAAAGGTATTTTCTCATCTGTGGGATACCGTGCTGTGGGATTATATTACTAACACCGTACTGCTTATTTTTGGCGTGTGCCTGCTTAGCTGTGCAATTGCGCTACCGCTTGGCTGGCTCAGTGCGTATTGCTCCTTCCCCGGAAAAAAGCAATTTGAATGGGCGCTTATGCTGCCCCTTGCAATGCCTACCTATTTAATAGCTTATGTGTATACCGATTTGCTAGATTACGCTGGCCCTGTGCAAATAGCCCTAAGAGACTGGTTTGATTGGCACTCGCCAACGGATTATTGGTTTTTTGATATTCGCACTTTGCTCGGCGCTATTGTAATGATTGCACTTGTGCTGTATCCGTATTTATTTTTAATTTTTAAAACCGCATTGCGAGAGCAGTCATTTAAGTTAGTGCAAGCTAGTCAATTAATGGGTTTATCGCCTTGGCAAAGCTTTTTTAAGGTAAGTATAGTGCTTTCTCGTGGCTCAATTGTGGCAGCCCTTGCGCTCATAAGCATGGAAACCATGGCCGACTATGCAACGGTAAGTTACTTTGCAGTGAGCACTTTAACCACCGCAGTGTACGATACATGGTTTGGTTATTACTCACTCACGGCTGCAGCGAAAATATCGGGCGTTATGCTGTTACTGCTGTTTTTAGCTTTAATGGCGGAGCGCTTTAGTCGGCGTAACCAAGCCGTGTTTGAGCGTCAATCAGGTGTTAATAGCGAGTCGTTGTATAAACTTAAAGGTAAACATGCATGGCTGGCTACGTCATTTTGCAGTGTTATTTTACTCATTGCTTTTATTATACCTATGTTGGTATTGCTAAATTATGCAATAACTTACTTTGATAAAGCCTGGAACACGGCATTTTTTAGTTACGCGTGGCAAAGTTTAAAAGTAGCTATTACTGTAAGCGTAATCAGCATAGTACTCGCTACACTAATCGTTTTTTATCAGCGTGTGGCAAAGCAAGGCTATTCTTTAATACCTGGTCGTTTAGCGAGCACCGGCTATGCACTGCCAGGTACGGTTCTGGCTATTGCTGTGTTATTACCGCTTAGCGCATTAGAAAACTCAATAAATACAGTCCTTGAGGGCTACAACCTAGATATAGGTTTATTACTAACCGGCAGCATTGTCACTATTATACTGGCTTACTTAGTGCGCTTTTATGCCATTGCGCACGGTGCTATAGAATCGAGCTTTGTACGTATTAGTCCATCACTGGATATGGCTAGCCAATCTATGGGTAAAAGCCAAGGGCAAACACTGCGCTTAGTGCACCTTCCTTTATTACGTAGAGGTCTTTTAACAGCTGCATTGCTTGTATTTATTGAGTGTATGAAAGAGCTGCCAGCCGCATTACTATTAAGGCCTTTTGACTTTGAAAGTTTAGCCACACATGTATTTCAATATGTGAGCGATGAGCAGCTTGAGCTTGCTTCTATTTCCGCTTTATTTATTGTTTTGGTTGGGTTGATCCCCTTGTATTTTATTAATCGTTCTATGGAGCAACGCAGTTAAATGAGCCGTTTAAATTTACAAGGTGTGGGTTATCACTACAGTGGCACGCACGTGCTACACAATTTAGATTTAACGGTGGGTCAAGACGAAATTGTGTGTTTGCTCGGGGCCAGCGGCTGCGGTAAAACAACCACCTTAAAAGCAATTGCTGGCCTTATTGAAATAAATGAAGGTAGCGTATTTATAGATGGCAAATGTGTAAGCGATAAGCATACATTTGTATCACCAGAGCATCGTAATATAGGGATGATGTTTCAAGATTATGCCTTGTTTCCGCACCTCAGTGTGGCCGATAATATTGCGTTTGGGCTGGGTAAAATAAGCAAAGTTCAAAAACAGCAACGGGTAGAGGAAATGCTAGAGCTAGTGCATTTAACAGGGTGTGCAAAACGCTACCCTCATCAGCTCTCGGGCGGCCAGCAGCAACGCGTGGCTATTGCGCGGGCTTTGGCTTATAAGCCTAGTTTATTGCTTCTTGATGAGCCTTTTTCGAACATAGATACACAAGTACGTTTTGAGTTAATTGCTGATATTAGGCGCATTATTAAAGCGCAGCAGGTTTCTGCGGTATTTGTTAGCCACTCAAAAGAAGAAGCCTTTGCGTTTTCAGACACGCTAGCCATTATGCACCAAGGAAAAATAGCCCAACAAGGTACACCAGAGCAGCTTTTTGCCGTGCCAAAGACAAAGGAGGTTGCAGAGTTTCTGGGTCAGGGCATATACTTAGTCGCAGAAGTGTTAACGGCAACTGAATACGCAACGCCTTTTGGTGTCGTGCAATCGCAGCATGAGCATACGCACAGTGCAATAAAAGGGCAGGTGTATATTCGTCCACACCATATTGAGCTTGCGCAAAATACGCAGGCCGATAACCCTCAAGGTGTGAGCATTTTAAGCCGTCGGTTTATAGGCTCGGCTTATGTTTTCACTGTTGTAATTGCAGAGCAAGAGATTGAAGTTGCCGCACAATATGGCCAGTCATTTGAAATAAATGAGCAGGTTATAATAAAAATAAAACCTCACACGGTGAATTTTTTCGAATCATAACAAATGTGTTATTCGCTGTGTTTTATAAAGCTAAGGAATAACAATGGCGCAAGCGCAATCTGGGATTTGTGCTGAAGCAAACTTACACGGTTTGCATTTATTTTTTAATGTATTTGATGGTCAAGACGAGTCATTGCGTGCAAAGCTTAAGCGCGTAAGCGCAATTGAAGAAGAGTTTAGTGATCAGTTCTCCGAAGCCATGCTTTCGTGCATGGTGGCTATAGGCGCGCAATATTGGCCGCATATACTACCTGAATATATCCCAAGCGAGCTGCAAAGCTTTCCTAATATAAATCACAGTGATTTTGTTATGCGCGTACAGCCATGTGATTTATTCATACAAATCCGCTCAGACAGAGAAGATGTTAATCACCTTTTTGCATTGCAAATATTAAAGTTGTTTTCGCCCGATGTAGAGCTAGTTGAACAAATTCGCAATTTTAGGTTTTTAGATGGGCGAGACTTTAACGGCTTTATTTATGCAGGCGACACCCCACATGGACGCCAAAAACGAATCACGGCACTGGTTAATAACCCCGACAGCTTTGAACACCAAGGCAGCTATATTCATGTACAGCGTTATAAGCATGACCTGAGTGTATGGCAGCATTTATCACTAAGCGAGCAAGAGCATATTATGGGGCGCACGCGTTTAGATAACACTTTAATTGAGCCTAAGGTAGATACTAGCCACGCGACTAGAAGTGAGCTAAAAGATGAGAGCGGCCAAGCTATACTGCTTAACCAAAGCATGCCGTATGGCGATGTTTACGAGCAAGGCATGCTAAGTATTACATGCTCAGCATCGGGGAATGCGTTTGAAAAGGTACTTAACAGCCGCATAGGAAAAGGGGAGTGTTACGACCACTGGCTTGATTTTACTCAAGCCGATATGGGCTCAGCGTTTTTTGCGCCGTCAGTTAGTTTTTTAAAACAGCTTTAAACCGTATCAAATAAAATACGTACGCGCTCTAGTGTAATGTCTATTTCAGATATTTTTGCTGGCGCAATAAAAATAGTGTCATCTCCGGCAATTGTGCCCAATACACCATCCGCTTTGCCTAGTGAGTCTAATAAGCGGGCAATTAACTGCGCAGCGCCTGGGCTGGTGGTTATAATAATCATCATTTCGTTATGCATAATATCAATAACAAGCTGGCGTAGTGGGCTTTTAGCAGTCGGTACGCCCATTTCTGCGGGTAGGCAATAAACCATTTCTTGTTTAGCATTACGGGTACGCACAGCGCCAAACTTGCTAAGCATGCGCGACACCTTACTTTGGCTTATATTGTCAAAGCCTTGCTCTTTTAATGCTTCGACTATTTCGCCTTGCGAGCCAAAGTTCTCTTCTTTTAAAAGTGCTTTAAACGCTTTTACCAGCGCTTCTTGTTTGTCTTGTGGTTGCATAGTCTTTATTCATTTTTGTTATTTATAATGCAAATTCTACACAAAAATGAATAATTATGCAGCAGTTGTTTAGTTAACTTGCCAGTTTGCTGCGATAAACCAACAAAGTTTACAACTATGGTCGAAAATATACCTGAAATAAGCAGGATAAATTTGTTTTTAGTCGCTAATTTCATTATCTTAAGAGCCACAAATATTTCCTACCTCAAATTACGGAGAATTCCAATGAAAGTTGCTGTATTAGGTGCTGCAGGCGGTATCGGTCAAGCGTTGTCTTTATTATTAAAAACAGGCTTACCAGCTGGTTCTGAATTATCACTTTACGATGTTGCACCAGTTGTACCAGGTGTTGCGGTTGACCTATCTCACATCCCTACAGATGTTAAAGTAGCAGGTTTTGGCGCAGACGATTTAAATAAAGCGCTTGAAGGGTGTGATATCGTACTTATCCCAGCGGGTATGCCACGTAAACCAGGTATGGATCGTGCGGATTTATTTAACGTAAACGCAGGTATCATCAAAACATTAGCAGAAGGCATTGTAGCTAGCTGTCCTAAAGCGTTAGTGGGTGTTATCACTAACCCAGTAAACGGCACTGTGCCAATTGTTGCTGAAGTATTCAAAAAAGCAGGTACTTACGACGCTAAGCGCGTATTTGGTATCACTACGCTTGACGTAATTCGTTCAGAAGCATTTGTTGCTGAGCTTAAAGGCGTAGACGTAGCAACCGTTAAAGTACCAGTAATTGGTGGCCACTCTGGCACAACCATTCTGCCTCTACTTTCTCAAGTTGAAGGCGTAAGCTTCACTGAAGAAGAAGTAGCTACACTTACTCCACGTATCCAAAATGCAGGTACTGAAGTAGTAAATGCTAAAGCGGGCGGTGGTTCAGCTACATTATCGATGGGTGCTGCTGCAGCACGTTTTTGTATGTCTTTAGTTAAAGGCCTACAAGGTGAAGACGTAGTAGATTACGCATACGTTGCTGTTGAAAATGGCGATGCAGAGTACTTTGCTCACCCAGTACGTTTAGGCACAAACGGCGTAGAAGAAATTCTTTCTTACGGCGAGCTAAGCGCATTTGAAGAAAAAGCTAAAAACGACATGCTTGAAACTCTGAAAAAAGACATCAAAGAAGGTGTTGATTTCATGGCATAATAGCCAAGTTATGCACAAAAAAGCCTGCTTATGCAGGCTTTTTTATTGCTCGAAAATTATGGCCCTTAAATACTAATTAAGGGAGGCTGCAAAGTTAGTGATCTCGCTCTACAGCTATACGCGCTAAGCTGATTAACGCTTGCTTGTACTGCGACTCTGCTAAAAAGTCTAAACAGGCAATGGCCTTGTCTGCTTCTTGCTGCGCCTTTTGCATTGTAAATTCAAGTGCGTTGGTTTGTTTAAGTGCCGTTAAAATAGCCTCAAGGTTATCCATACCATTGCAATGCTCAATGGCATCACGAATAAGGGCTCTTTGCTGATCACTGCCGTGCTTCATCGCATATATTAGCGGTAAGGTTGGCTTACCTTCTGCTAAATCATCACCAATATTTTTACCTAATTGGTCAGCGTCTGCGTTGTAATCAAGCACGTCATCAACTAACTGAAAAGCAGTACCTAAGTGCATACCATATAAATTAAGCGCATCTAACACACTGTTATCTTGCTCGGTAATAATAGCCGCAAGCCCTGTAGCGGCTTCAAATAATTTAGCCGTTTTAGAGTAAATAACCTGCATGTAACTTGCTTCGGTGGTATTAGGGTCGTTGCAATTCATAAGTTGCAATACTTCGCCCTCAGCAATCACGTTGGTGGCATCAGCAAGCACTTGCATAATTTGCATTTTGCCCAGCCCCACCATAAGTTGAAACGAGCGGGTGTAAATAAAATCCCCAACCAGCACGCTGGCAGCATTACCAAACTCGGCATTTGCAGTTGGTGTACCACGGCGCAGGTTAGATTCATCAACAACATCATCATGTAATAGTGTTGCAGTATGAATAAATTCAACAATCGTTGCCAAAGTAATGTGATCTTTACCTTGGTAACCCAAAGCTCTTGCTGCCAATATTGCCAGCATCGGGCGTACGCGTTTGCCGCCGCTGTTAACGATGTACAAACCAAGTTGATTGACTAACGCCACATCTGAGCGCATTTGCGCGTGTATAAGTTGATTGACGTCATTCATATCGCTTTCGATTAACGCCTGGATAGCTTTTATATCCATTGATCTCCGAGCCAATTTTTATGTGTGAACGGCGCCGATTGTACAACAAAAAAAGCACTAGCTCGATATTTTGTGACGATTCATTAAAAAAACCGAGTTAAAAACCTTAATTAGCGCTTAATTAGGGTATTTAATTGTATATTTCACACTCAAAGCGCGACTATTTATTGCGCAGTCAATGGGTTCTGGAGTAGGCATAGCGACACGTAAATTTATTTTGTCTTTGCACTAAAAAGCGCTTGGCAACAGGGCAATTTAATATAAAATGGGGGAAATATTGAATTGCTCTCAATGCAGCTACTTTTTATTCATTTTAATTACAAAATAGGCTTGCTAGTTTTTATGCATTAGCGTAAACTTCGCGCCCTATCGAAGAATATTTTAGTTGCGTCGATTTGAGGGCGCACAGACGGAGTTAATTATGTACGCGGTTTTCCAAAGTGGTGGTAAACAGCATCGTGTGACTGAAGGTCAAACGATTCGTCTTGAAAAATTAGACGTTGAAACTGGTGCAGCAGTTGAATTTGATTCAGTACTTTTAGTTGCTGATGGTGAGAAAATCGAGATCGGTGTACCGTTCGTAAACGGTGGTAAAGTAACAGCTGAGGTTGTTTCACATGGTCGCGGTGAGAAGATTAAGGTTGTTAAATTTAGACGCCGTAAGCATTCTCGTAAGCAAATGGGCCATCGTCAATGGTTCACTGAAGTTAAAATCACTGGCATTAGCGCTTAATTAGAGGTACTTAGAAATGGCACATAAAAAAGCAGCTGGTAGTACTCGTAACGGTCGCGATTCAGAAAGCAAACGCCTAGGTGTTAAGCGTTTTGGTGGCGAATCAGTTCTAGCGGGTAGCATCATTGTTCGTCAACGTGGTACTCGTTTCCACGCTGGCGCAAACGTAGGTATCGGTAAAGACCACACTATCTTCGCAAAAGCAGACGGTAAAGTTCAATTTGAACAAAAAGGTCCTTTAAACCGTAAATACGTAACTATCGTAGCTGAGTAATCAGTAAGGTAGTAAAAAACCCCGCCTTTGCGGGGTTTTTTGTTTTCAGAAACGTCAAATATATACCCAAGCCTGCATTTACGTTGGCTTGGGTATATAATAGTTAAATTAAAGCCAATCCCTAAAGTGAGTAATCATGAAGTTTGTAGATGAAGTAGAAATTCGCGCAGAAGCTGGTGACGGCGGCAGCGGTGTCGTGTCTTTCCGTCGAGAAAAATATGTACCAGACGGTGGCCCGGACGGCGGTGACGGTGGAGACGGTGGTAGTGTTTATCTACAAGCTGATGAAAACTTAAATACCCTAATTGATTACCAGTTTGAGCGTTTTCACCGTGCAGAGCGTGGTACGAATGGTCAAAGCCGTAACTGTACAGGTAAAAAGGGCGAAGACTTGGTAGTAAAAGTACCTGTTGGTACACGTATTACCGACGTTGACACTCAAGAGGCGTTAGGCGATTTAACGCAGCATGGTCAAAAAATTGTGGTTGCAAAAGGTGGTTTCCATGGCTTGGGGAATGCACGTTTTAAATCAAGTACTAACCGTGCTCCACGTCAAAAAACGTTAGGTACTCCAGGCGAAGTTCGTAACCTTAAATTAGAGCTTATGCTACTTGCCGATGTAGGCTTATTAGGGTTGCCAAATGCAGGTAAATCAACGTTTATTCGCAGTGTATCGGCAGCAAAGCCAAAAGTAGCTGATTACCCGTTTACCACGCTAATTCCTAATTTAGGGGTTGTGCGCCCAGAGGCTAACAAATCCTTTGTAATAGCCGATATTCCGGGCTTAATTGAAGGTGCCTCAGACGGTGCTGGCCTAGGTATTCGCTTTTTGAAGCATTTAGAGCGTTGTCGTGTATTGTTACACGTGATTGATGTTATGCCTGTTGATGGTTCAAACCCTGTTGATAATGCATTTGCCATTATTAACGAGTTACACCAATACAGCCCTAAGCTTGCTGAAAAGCCACGCTGGTTAGTGTTTAATAAAATAGACTTATTACCAGAAGATGAAGCGCAAGCTTTGTGTGAGCAAATTGCGCAAGAGCTAGGTGAAGAAGAAAACGTTTACCGTATTTCAGCAGTCAATAAGCTTAATACTCAGCCATTAATTCACGATATTATGGCATTACTTGATAGCATGCCTAAAGAGAAGTTCGTTGAGATTGAAGACGAAGAAGTTGAGTTCAAGTGGGATACCTACCATCAAAAAGCAACCAAAGGCGATGATGATGATTGGGACGACTGGGATGAAGACGACTACGATGTAGAAGTGGTCTACGAGCGTTAATAAAAAACATATTTTAAAAAGGAGCATAAGCTCCTTTTTTATTTTTTAAGAATAAAGTACTAGGTATTTGATGTGATAATTTCAATGATCGCCGCAATGGCAAACAACCGTGTAATTGGTCTTGATAATAAAATGCCGTGGCATTTACCCGCCGATCTACAGCATTTTAAAAAGGTAACAACAGGCAAACCTGTCGTTATGGGGCGTAAAACATTTGAATCGATAGGTCGCCCTTTACCTGGGCGTCGCAACATAATTATTACCCGTAATAGCCAGTATAGCGCTCAAGGTATTGAGACGGTCACCACCCCAGAGGCTGCGCTAGAGCTGGTTAAAGCCGAAGAAGAGGTGATGATAATTGGCGGTGGTAATATTTATCAGCAGTTTTTACCAAGTGCCGATCGTTTATATTTAACCTTTATAGATTTAGAGGTTGAAGGGGATACGCAGTTTCCAGATTACCAAGCGGTAGCAACGTGGGAAAACGTCGACGAACACGCAAATAAACCCGATGAAAAGAATCAATATAGTTATAAATTCGTAACTTTATATAAAAAAGATTAACATTATTGCGAAACTTACAGCAGGTTGGTACAATATTAGACAATCAACATAGGTAAAAAGTACCATAAAGGGTGTTTCATGTTTAAATTGTCAAAGCTAATTGTTATTACAGCCGTTGCTGCTGGTTCGTTAATGTATACTGTGCCTGCTAAAGCCAATGATCAATTAGCAGTATCTATTTGTGAATATATCACAGCTGATGATAAAAACCGTTTACGTAGTAAACTAAAAAGCTCACGTGTAAAAATTCGCAATATTTACGATGCTATTCAATGTAATGGTAATAATTTACTTCGCCATGCTGTAGTTAGTAACGCTGTTGACTCGGGCGAGTACATAGTTAAAAACTTATCAAAAAGCGCACTGTCTGATGGCGCTGATATAGCATGGGCCGAAGGCAATGGCCACGGTGGCTCACCGTTAATTGCTGTAATTAAAGACCGTGCTGGCCTTTAATTAACACAATAAAATAAAAACCGCGCGGGTCGCGGTTTTTTTGTGCCTGGCGTTAGCTAATACGCAGCGCTTTAGTAATGGTGATAGCTGTATTAAGCCTATTTTAATTTGAACCTTACGTGATGAAACTCTCACCTTGTAATTAACCCGCGTTTCTTATCTTTAATAGCATATAAATTTAAGTCGGTTGGTTTAATAAAGGCGCTGTATTCGCTAAGCCTTTACTCGTATATTTGGGGCAAATATACGTGTTTTCCCTGAGTTACATAAAATTGTCATAAATAGTTAATAGTCTACGCGCTTAAACAATAGGGGTTGTTATTTATGCGCGTATCATCTTTTACTCGGCTGTTAGCCATACTGTTAACATTGGCAAGTATTTTATTAGCCATCACACTATTTTGGGCAAGCCAAACTTTACTTAAGCTTGAGCAACAAGACAGCGCATACAGTAAATTAAAAAACACGATTTTAGTGGATTTAGCCGGTGACCTAGGCAGTTATCTAGAACAAGGTGATAGCCAATACTTAAATCAATCATCAGCCCTAATTGAACAAGTAAAAACACAGCAACTCGCAGTACTCCCTTCGGTACTTGCCGAGCAATTAAATGATCAGCTCAGCACGTTAGATACCGATATTAAAGGTAAGTACAGAGCGCTGGGTAAATTGTCGGGCAACGAAACGGCGTTACTTGATAATGCAATTCGCCAAATGGCCGGCTCAGCCTCGTCATTGATTGGTTATGCAAAAAAATCCCCTAATCAAAATAGCGATGCGCAAGCTTATTACACACTGGGCGCAGATTACTATAATGAGGTGACCAACCTTGCCTTATTTACTTATCAACTAATCGTAAGTTACGACAACAATACTGAACAAAGCTTGCAGCAAAGTATTGCTAATTTAAATGGGTTAGCAGCCAAAATAGAGCAACTCCCTAATTTAGGTGTTATGAGCGAAGTTGACGAAGATGCTTTATTTTTTGACGAAGAAGCTGAAGATTTGGCCGATGAAATAAAATCTGAAATTACCAGCTGGCCTAACCGCTACCCCCGTGATTTAGCCAGTACATTAGCGCAAGCCCAGCAACGTGAAGCCGGCACCAATGAATTGCGTGAGCAAATTAGCTTGCTCTCTAAAACCGTTATTAATGCAGAGCAGCAACTAAAACATGCACAAGGGGCGCTTAAAGAAAACGTATTTTGGGTATTTTGCTTTGCTATTGGCGCTTTGGTGATGCTAGCCGCAGGGGTTTATATTGTGCAGCGTAACCAAGTGCTCAACCCATTAAGGCAACTCAGAGACGGGTTTGCCTTTTTAATTGAAAGTAACGAGCTTAAAAACATTGAAAGTAAGAACCCAAAAACAGAGGTTGGCGAAATAGCCAGTTACTTTAATTTATTAATTGAACGACAGCGCAAAGAGGCGCAAGAGCGTGCCCAAATGCTAAAAGTGGTAAATGATTTTATGCAGCAAATGAGTGAGCATTTACAAACTATTAGTCAAAAAGCGTCTACAAGTCATGGGCAAGTGGAGCAAAACCAACATTTGCTTGCTGATATTCAACAAATTGGCGAGCAGGTAAATAATATTAATGCCCAAGTGGCTGATAACGCCCAACACACTTTTAGTGCAATGGAGCAAAGTTTAGGCTTTGCACAAAGCATGCTAAGTGCCAGTTCAGACACGCAAACACGGGTTGAGCAAAGTATGCAAAACCTACAAGAGCTGCTTGCTGGGGTTGAAGGCGTTGGGCAAATTATTGAAGTGATCCGCAATATTGCCGATCAAACAAACCTACTAGCGTTAAATGCAGCAATTGAGTCAGCACGTGCTGGCGAGCATGGCCGAGGCTTTGCTGTTGTAGCTGATGAAGTACGCCAGCTTGCCCGTCAGACTCAAGGCTCATTGAGCGATATTAATGAGCAGCTCACACTACTGAGCGAAAAGTCGGGCACAGTATCTACACAAATTGCGGCCTTAGCAGATGGCGCGCAGTCGCAAACACAAAATGCGCAAGAGCTAAAAGTAAACTCAGAGGGCGTGGCCGATAACGCTCAGCAAGCCAACAAAGTGGCATTTGAGGCCATGGAGCTGGCTAAACAGCAAAGTAATTTGCTAGATAACTTTAGCCAGTCAATGCAAAGTATGAAAGGCCAAGTAAGCGAATCAAGCTTACTTGTTGACGATATTCATAGCCAGTTACAACAGCAAATGCAAACCATAAAAGTAAACCTTGGCTTGTAAATACCTGCTAACACAAAGGTAATTAGCGTTATACTGTAGGCTCATTAATCAAATGCTTTAAGGATTTATCATGATTGAACAAGGTCAAACGTTACCCGCAGTTACATTAACGCAGCTAACAGACGAAGGCATGCAAACTCATACTAACGCTGAGCTTTTTAATGGTAAAAAGGTTGTGCTTTTTGCTGTACCGGGTGCATTTACGCCTACCTGTTCAAATGCGCATTTACCTGAATTTATAACCCTTAGTGATAAAATTAAAGCGAAAGGTATTGCGGCAATTTACTGTGTATCGGTTAACGATGCTTTTGTAATGAAAGCGTGGGGAGAATCTCAAAATGCCCAACAAATCGATATGTTAGCAGATGGCGATGGCAGTTTTACTAAAGCGTTAGGGTTTGATAAAGACACCGGCAGTTTTGGTGGAACACGCTCTACGCGCTATGCAATGATAGTCGACGATAATGTAGTAACAGGGCTGTTTGTTGAAAAAGACAAAGAGTTTTCAGTAAGTCGTGCAGAGTCTGTGTTAGAAAAACTATAATCGCATTATTAAAGCCCTAAGTGCATGCACTTAGGGCCTTTTAATTATGGCTGGTATTGGCCACTTAATGTTAAACCCGAAAAGGTTCTGTAAGCGTTAACGCTTAAATGCCACGTACCCGCTTGCGGATTGCTAAACGTACATGTTTCTGCGTTGCCGTTTTTATAAGGACGACAGTCGTAGCTAGATGCAGTAGGTTGGCTGCCAAACTTAACAAATAAGTCAGCATCACCTGTACCACCTGAGGTGGTGACTGTAAATGTGCTCATTCCTGCTGGCACATCTAAAGTGTAGTGCTTCCAGTTACCTGTTGTAGCCGTTACATCGCTCACCGTGCCGCCACCGGCTTCTGGTGTAGTTGAACCGCCACCTGTAGAACCACCTGTAATATTACCCACTAAACTAACGCCAGAATAAGCCGAGTAGCCACGAAGCATTACATGGTATGTACCAGCGGTTGGGTTATCAATAGAACACTCTTCGCTATTACCGCCTTTGTACGGACGACAATCGTAGCTTGAGGTAGTTGGTTGGCTGCCTGCGCGTACGTATAAATCTGCATCGCCGCTACCGCCACTCATTGTGAATGTAACATTCGTTGCACCACTTGGCACAGTCATCGTGTAATACGCTTGTGAACTTGCAGCGCCGCTTAAGCCTGTTTTAGCTTCGCCATCTGTCAGTTCGCTATCGCCACCGGTAGGAGGTGTTGTACCGCCACTTGCTGCGGCTACAGCGGCTGCTGCATCAACAATACCTGTACCACAACTTGTACACGTTGCTGGGAATGAGCGGGTGGTCGATTTTAAAATGCTTTCTATTTCATCTGGGGTAGCATTTGGTTTAGCTTGCTTTATCAGGGCTGCAACACCAGCAACATGAGGCGCCGCCATTGATGTACCTTGAGAGAACGCATAGTTATCGCTTGAAGGTGTAGACGAGCCTGAGTTATAGGTTGATAAAACGCCTTCAGAGTCGTTTGCAAAGCTTTGTGCGCCGCCCGGCGCTGCAACATCAATATTGCTACCGTAGTTTGAATAATATGCTCGTCCGCCGTTACGTCCAACAGAGGCAACATTAACAACGCCACTACAGTTACCTGGATTATAGTTTGCTGAGTTATCGTTATCATTACCGGCAGCAATAACCACGACTGCACCGTTGCTGCGTGCTGTGTTAATTGCGTTTTGTGTGGTAGAGCTACACGAGCCGCTGCCACCTAAGCTCATATTAATTACATCAGCAGGGTTTGAGTTGGCAGGAATGCCCGATACACTTCCGCCAGATGCCCAAATAATGCCATCAGCAATGTCTGATGTTAAACCTCCACACTTACCAAGTACACGTACAGGCACAACTTTAGCGCCATAAGCCACACCGGCAACACCTTCACCGTTATTAGTAACAGCCGCAACCGTACCTGCTACGTGCGTACCGTGCCAGCTTGAGCCTTGTGCGCCGTTATTTCCACATTCGCCAGCGGCTACAGCATCGCCCGGATCGCGTGCGTCACTGTCGCGACCGCCGCCATCATTAGCTACCGATAGATTAGAGATCATATCGTAACCCGGTAAAATGTTAGCATTTAAATCAATATGAGGGCGGTAGCCAGTATCAAGTACCGCAACCACTACGCCACTGCCTGTTGCAGTATCCCATGCGGTTGGTAAGTTTAGGCCGCCCGCTTGCTCGTAGTAGTGCCATTGATCGCCGTAACGAGGGTCGTTAGGCGTTGCAAATGGTTTTAACATTTGATCCACTTCAATGTATTCAACATTGCCAGAATCAACCATTTCTTGCATAAATTCTTGTGCTTCTGCAGCGCTTAGTTTTTTATCTGCGCGCATAACGTGGTGGTTATTAAGCGCCATTGCACGGATGTACTTCGCTTTTACTTTACCTTTTTTAGAAGCGAAATTTTTTACAAAGCGTTGAGCACGCTTTTTCATATTTGCAGGGCTTGCGTCAGCAGACGAAATGCTTAGCATATCGTTCGCGCTATTTTTGTACTTAATAATAAACTGAGTTTCAAAACCCGATTGGCTTTGTAGTTTGGCTGTTGTTTCTGCCATAGAGGTAGACACATCTTGAGCAACACTTGCAGATGCTGCAAATACCGTACTAATAGTGAGCGCGATAGCGCAACGCTTAAATGATTTACTTGTTGTCATAATTATCCCTAGTTGTTATTAGTTAGTTCGTAATATTAAATTACGAAACAGAAACAAAGGTAAATGATCTGTTAATTTCTTTAAAATAATAATTGCTTATGTACCTATTTCTTTTAGTTATAACCTAGGTGTACGGTGCCTTTGTCGTTGTTTAGTATTTATCATACAAAACAAAAATAAGCATAAAGGATTGTTATTTTTACACTGTTTAGAAAAGCCATAACTAGCCTCGGTTACATTTGTTGCTATAAATTTAATAATAAATTCTATTCAGAGTGTTTAAACAAACTTTGCTATAATCGGGCAAATTTTTGAGTAGGGCGAAGTAATGAATCAAGTAGATGTAATTGTGATTGGCGCAGGTGCAGCCGGATTAATGAGTGCAGCACAAGCAGGTTATCGCGGGCGTAGCGTTACAGTGCTTGATATGGGCAAAAAGCCTGGTCGAAAAATTTTAATAAGTGGTGGTGGGCGTTGTAATTTTACCAATGAAAATGCCAGTCCAGAAAACTACTTATGCAGTAACCCTCACTTTGTTAAATCGTGCTTAAGCCGCTATACCCAACACGATTTTATTGAGCTGGTGGACCGCCACGGCTTGGCATACCATCATAAAACCTTAGGCCAATTGTTTTGCGATAACAGCGCGCAAGATATAGTCGATATACTACTTACCGAATGCGAGTGGGCTGGTGTTAATATTAAATTGCGCAGCGAAGTGTTAAATGTGGCTAAAACCGATATTGGCTACCGTGTTACCACTGAGCAAGAAACACTGACTTGTGAATCGCTAGTTATCGCATCGGGCGGTTTAACAATGCCCAAGCTGGGCGCCACTCCTATAGGTTATAAAATTGCAGAGCAGTTTGGCTTAAACGTACTACCTACCATGGCGGCGCTTGTGCCATTTACTTTGCATCAACACGATAAAGAACGCTTTGAAGGGCTTTCAGGAATTAGTATACCGTGCGAAGTGTCTAGCGAAGACGGCACTGTATTTAAAGAGAATATTTTGTTTACTCACCGAGGTTTATCGGGGCCTGCCATATTGCAAATAAGCTCATTTTGGCGAGCAGGGCAGGCAGTAAGCATAAACTTGCTCCCTGATCTCGATTTAAAACAGCAACTGGCTGATTGGCGAGAAACACAAGCTCAAAAATCATTAAAAAACAGCCTTGCGACTATTTTACCCAAACGCTTTATAGACATACTGCACGACAGCAAAGCAATTCCAGATTGTAATATTAATCAGCTTACCCATGCTCAAATAGATGAGTTAGCAAGCTATATTCACGCATGGCAAATAAAACCTAATGGCACAGAGGGCTATCGTACCGCCGAGGTAACTTTGGGCGGCGTTGATACCGATGAGCTGAGCTCTAAAACCTTTGAAGCTAAAAAAGCCAAAGGCTTATATTTTATAGGCGAAGTAACCGATGTAACGGGCTGGCTTGGGGGCTACAACTTCCAGTATGCGTGGAGCTGTGGGTTTGCATGTGGGCAATATGCATAAGTATTTCAGCGTATTGTGATAGATGAGATAAAAATATTACACTCTTAATTAAGGTGATTTTAAAGAGTGCAATATTGGTGCGTATATTTTTGCTGTTAAGTATTGTCGCTACAAGTTTTAATGCATTAGCATCAGAAAACTACAGCGATCATGAAGCGTTTTGCTTGCAACAGCCCAAAACGCACTGTTTAACTTATATAGAAACGCGCCTTAATGAAGTCAAAGATAACCCTGTACAGTGGTACAAAATAAAAACCTACCAATTTGATTACTACTACGACTACCAACAGTTCGAAAACTTACTCAACGCTATTACTCCTTTTTTAGAGCAAGATAAGCTGCCCGATGTATTTAAGCTACAAATGTATTTTTATTACGCGAAAGCACTTAACTATATTGGCAAAAAAGCAGAAGCTAAAACGTATGCCGCTAAAGCGTTTACCCAGTTAGACGGGATATATAGTGCTTTTGGTGACCCTTTAAGATTAGTGGAGTTGGCTAACCTACACTATGTGTTTGGTAGTAAAAAAGCAGCGATGCGATTACTAAGAGATGCCGAGCAGCGCTTTGCAAAAAATAACGATCCTATTTTTCATTTAGAGCTGCACATTAACAAAGCGCATATTTACTTAAAGTGGCAGCAATACGAGCACGCAGTAAAAAGTAATTTAATGGCCTATAACGCCATAAAAAACACCAACCACGCTGCTAAAATAGTGATTGCTAGCGGTAACTTAGCGTACAGTTATCAGCAAAATAAAGAGTATTTAGAAGCTATAAATTATTATAAAACCGCATTCAAATTTACTGAGCCCTCAAGCATTTACCATGCTATTTATAGCTTACGTTTAGCGCAGGTATATTTACAAATAGGTAAAAAGGTACAAGCGAAAGAATGGCTTAGTCGCATTGATAGAAACGCCACCGAGTTTGGTAAAGGCCATGCTGCATTGTATAGCAAGCTGCAGCACGCCCTTAGCAATAATTAATTTGCAATCGCTGCTTTATATGGGGTGTTAACGCCTGCGTAACGCGGGCCAAATATTTCTAAACCTTTAGGGCCTGTAAATTCCTTTGGTGCTGGTAAAATTACAACGGCTACTTTCATGCCTACCGCGTAATTAGGATTAGTAATGGGTGTGCCTGTTTGGCTGTTAATACAGCATATTAAATCAGGAATAGTTACGTGCACTTCATCATTTAAAAACGCGGCCATGTTTTCGTTTTTAACCGTTATTTTGTAGCTGTTATTTATAAACTCGCTTAACCCTTTAATTGTTACTTCGCCTAACGTAAACCCTTCTACGGTGTTAAATTCAAATGTGCTTACCTCGCCTTCAAAGGCAACAAAGCCGCCGCCGTGCTTGGCAATTATGTGTGCGGTGTTAGCGTGCTGCTCGTTGGCTTCACGCATTGCTTTACCGAGTTTAAGGGCTTTACTAATGGTGCCATGAATAACCGCGTTTTTCATTTGCTCAATAGGTAAAATATGATCAATGGCTGCAATGTCGTTACGGCTAATTTTAGCCAGTGCTCGCACGACTGTTTCGGCGCGTAAGTCATCCATTACATTTTCGCAAATAAAGCACTCACCAAATTCATTCGCGGTAATAATGGGCGCTGCGGGTAAGTTATTTAAATAATAGGTTGAATGGGTGATCTCCGGTACTGCGCGCCCAGCGGGGTCGGCATCAATAATGTAGCCGTCAAACATTGCAGCTAAGTAAAACGATACCGCGGTGTTTGAGCCACCAAGCTCACAACAAATAGTGCCATAAATAGCATCGTTACCTGTGTATTCAAGGGTGCGCTGGTAAGCGGCTAAAATAGCGTGCTTAGTGCTGCGGGGCAAGTTTTCATAAGCGCGTTCTTCTTGTTCACTTAAAGCAGAAATAGCGCCTAACATGTAAGGCGTACAAACAAGCTCACCCGCGGGGACTTCATCGGCACTAATTAGTTTAAAGCTTTTACCCTGTGCGAGTGCTTCGTCAATATAGGCAATGCCTTCACTTAACTCACCGCCGCCGCCAGTGCCTAAAATGGCGCAGCCGTATAAAATATCAATAAGTTGGTCACGATTAAGAATTTGCATGTGTGTATCGCTATTGGTTAACTCATACCCATCCCCAAAATAGATCACTTAATTAAGCGGATTGGTATAAAAACAGCAGGTATTAAAAAAATACCTGCTGTAAAGGTGAAAAAATTAAAATTGGTAACTGAGCTCTATACCGTAACTACGAGGCTTATTAGGTTGGCGCACTAAGTCTGTAACCCCATCTGCCAGTAGAAAAATATCTTCAATAGCGCGCTCATCCGTCAGGTTGTCTACGTAAACTTGAACGCTCCACTGCTCTGATTTGAGCCCTACACCGGCATTTAGGTAGGTATAACGCGACGACTCAACATCAGGAATATCAATACTGAATGTTTTAGGGCCTTCAATTAATAGCTCAGCGCGCGAGAACAGTGACCATTCTCCGTTGAGTGCTAAGTTATGATTTGCCGACAGCCCGTAGTTATACTCAGGCACCCAAAATTGTGGCCTGCCAGCCAGTTCTGGGCGCAGTGCAAAGCGTTTAATTTCTGAATCAACAATACCTGCACTGAGGTTAATACTTAAATTGCTGGTGGCAGCAAAGGCGGCTTCAAGCTCTAAGCCTTTGGTTTGTACTTCGTCAATAGAGAGGTTTTCAAGGGTGAAGGTATCTATATTAAATTGGGTAAATTGCGCATCGTCTTGCTCAATAATAAACGCGGCGCCATTAAGGGTAACTTTGTTATTAAACAAAGCGGTTTTAAAGCCTATTTCGTAGCTGTCAGAAATTTCTTTATCAAAGGTGCGGCTAATACCGTCGGCCGGCTCGTTAAAGCCCCCACTTCTAAAACCACGCGAGTAGCCGGTGTAAAGCAGTAGGTCGTCATTCATTTGGTACGCTAAGGTAACTTTAGGCTGTAATTGGCTAAACGATTTTTTAGCGTAAGTGGCGTCTTTATTGGTTGGGTCGAACGACTCGCGAGTATCGTGATCGTAACGCATCGCACCGGTGAGCTCTAACTGCTCGTTTATATCGTAGTTAAACTGCCCAGCAAGTGCCCATGCATCGCTGCTGTTATTATCGATAATTGAAAGGTAGGGCTCGTCGTTGGCAAAATCTGCACGCGTTAAAATTTCGGCATCGGTAAAATCATCGTAAAATAATACCGCAGTATCGCGGTCGCGCTGTTGATAAAACGCCGACACTGACCATCTAAACTCTTGATCCGACTGGGATATAAACCGCGACTCTACCGTTAACGATTCAATATCGTATAACCCTTCAGTACCAAATGGGGCTCTAAAAAAGCCATCTTCGTCAATAAAGGTGGCATCGGCAGAGTAGTCGCCATCGTAAAAGTGCTCGTTTTCTGAATTGCTGTACGCGGTTACAAACTCAAATTTACCTAAATCGTAATGTTGGGTTAGCTTGGCGCTTAGCTCATATACATCACGCTCATCTTGGTTAATAATATTTTGTGAGGTATTAATTGAAAAGTCTTCAATGGTGTCATCGCTCACCCCTTGGTAGTAAGCAAACCCAGCTTCGCTTGAGGTGTATTTACCTTTAAGATTTATTGAGGTGTCTTCGCTTAGCTCAAACTCTAACTGTGAAAAAACCGATTGCTCTTTTAACGGGTCGGCGTAATCGCCTGTGTAGGTATTTTTAATCAGTCCGTCGGTATCTTTAATGTAACCACCGGCTCTAAAATAAGCGGTGTTTTCATCGTTAAGCGAACCCGATACAACCGCATTCAAATTATACGTGTTGCCATTACCTATTGAGCCTTTAATTTTACCTTCAAAGTCTTCAATGGGTTTTTTAGTTGTCACAATAACCGCACCACCAATGGCGCCGCGGCCATACAGTGCGCCTTGTGCACCACGCATAACTTCAATACGTTCAATATCAACTAGATCTTGGTTTATAAACTCTAAATCGGGGGCGGTAACACCATCAACTACAAACGCTAATGGCGGATCGCCCACCTGCGGTGTAATTAAGCCACGAATAGTAATACGGGCAAGGCCAGGCCTAAAATTATCGAGCTGCGATAAGTTGGGAGTTAAATTAGCAACATCACGAAAGTTAGTAATACGTGATTTTTCGATTGTCTCGGCGCTAAATGCGGTAACAGAGTCGGGCACGTTTTGTATCGACTCAACACGCCCGCGCGATATCACCGAAATTTTCTCTATAGTGTCAGTTACTGTTTGTTGTTGTTCTTGCGCATGCACATAGTTTATGCACGACAGGGTAACTGCCGATGCTAATAGTGTTTTACGAAAGCGTATTTTGTTGTATCTGCTCATGTTCTATGTCCTAATGTGACTATCATGGTGATGTTACTTAGTGATAAACATTGTCGCTTTTTCAGACAAAATAATATTTTGTAAACCCTTAATACAGCACACACAAATTGCTGAAAATAACGCTTAAGCGCGTAATTTTATGTATTTGTTGACCTTAAATTTACAAAATTAATTATTATTAAATGTGAAACCGGTTATGAAAAAAACGATAAAAATAGACAGGTATAATCAAAAGATACTGGCAATTCTGCACCTAACTGCCGATTTAACAAACGTTGAATTGGCCGAGCAAGTTAACTTGTCGCCCAGTGCATGTTTTCAGCGAGTAAAAGCATTAAAAGAGGCGGGATATTTTAGAACCTTTCATGCTGATATAAATTTAGAGCAAATTTGTGAGCACGTGTTTGCCTATATGGAATTTACCCTAGAGGACAATAACCTAGCAGCGCGGCGTAAGTTTTTAGCTGACATACACAAGATTCCCGAAATAATGGATTGCATGCAATTAAGTGGCGATATTGATTATATTTCTTTTTGTTGTTTTGCCGATATTCAAGCGCTTAATGCAATGTGCGACAGGCTAACCGGCAGCTCACAGTATGCAATTAAAAAGCTGACTACACGCATAGTGCTTGAGCGCGCTAAGTTCTTTTTAGGCTACCCGCTGGAAAAACTTAAATGGCGAGACGAAATGAAAGTAGACGACGAAGAGTAGCTCCCTAATTTAGATTAATAAAAAGGCGCTTTATGCGCCTTTTTATTGTTTAAAGTTATTGCTGAATAACCGGTTTGGGCGCAATGGCTTTTGCAAACAGGGTATAAATAACGGCCGTTAATATAATGGCGTCAATCACGGTAATACCGCTCATTGATACGTTAAATAAAGTGCCATTACACACCGCATATGCCGCGCCTACAAACCATGCGCTAAATGCGGGAAGTGAAAAGTTAGCGTTATTTGCCAAAGCCGCTGCGTTATAAGCATGGGGTTTAATAAACAGTGCATCAACAATAATTACGCCCGCTACCGGTACAAAAATATCAGACAAAAACGCTAAAAAGCTTATAAACATATCTAAAATATTTATAAAGGCTGCGCCAATTCCCACCAAACCTAATAACACAATAACCCACTTTTTATGCCAATGCGGGAAGGTAGCCTCTACGCTAAGAGCGGTACTGTACAGGTTTAACGAATTTAAAATCCAGCTGCCTGCTATCACAATAAAAAACGCTGAAAACCCTAAATTAAGCGCAAGCATTAAGCTTAATATTTCGGTTTCTTGCATGGCGGCTGCGGCAAACACAGCCACAAAAATAACCAAAAGCTCAATAATCATATACGCAATAAACGAGGTGTACACGCCGCCACGTTTTTGCTTAGAAAAACGGGTTATGTCGGGCAATATTATTGCGCCAATAATAACGCCGCCAACAATAGCAGCTACACCATCTTCAAGAGAAAGCGCTGCTGATTTTTCTAAATTAATAAAATCGACCAGTGGCATACTATCGAGCGCGCCAAAAAGCATCATAGCGGTGACCGCAGCCAAAATAGGGATCATGATAGAGGCCAGCACATTAATGGCTTTAAACCCATACAGTGTGGTTATGAGCATGGCGCAACCTGCGACTATATCGATGGGCCATTCGGGCATAATAATATTAAATTCTGCACTGAGTAAGCGCACTACGGCATTAGAAAACAAATCAATATTTACGCCAAACCAGCCAATTAATGATAAAGCAAAAGCAATATTAACAATGCCCGCGCCAGCATTACCAAACGCTATTTTTACCAATAAATAAGAGCTTAAGCGGCTTTTTACACCTATGGTGCCCATAGCCCCACCAATAAGGGTTAATATAAGTGAGCCAATAACTAACGCCCACAGTGTATTACTCACACTTGAACTTTGATGTATTTCTAGGCCGGTGATAAAAGTGGGCAGCGAAAAGCTGAGCATAGCGGCTATGGCTGCAATGCGCGGCCAGGCAACAAGTTCGTTGCTATTAATAGTGTGGGGGTCGTTCCCGTTTGGCATTGCCTGTTTCTCTTTTTTATTATCTTTTATATTACTATACGCCGCTGGCGTGCAAAATTTTTTATTATTAGGTGTTTATTCAAAATATGAGGTTTAAAAAGTAGGGGGTGCACAAAATTATATTTTGTGGTGATTATTTTTAGGGGGTTAAAGGCGTAACTATTTAGGCAAAAAAAACCGCCAAAAGGCGGTTTAAAGGTCTACACAACACAATTAAATGTTTTACCTTATTGGGTTATTTTAATAACGCCAACACGTCAAAGCAGGCACCCATAGTATGGTAATCCGTTTTACCAATTGGGCTTTTCATGGTATCTATTTTTTTGTTATCTACGGTTAAAATTCTAAACCACGCACCGTATTGATGATCAACTAAGTGCTGCCACGAGTACTGCCAAATCTTGTCATACCACTGCTGGTATTTTTCATCCCCTGTGGTTTCATAAAGGTAAGCCGCACAGCACAGTGTTTCGGCTTGCACCCAAAAGTACTTGTCGTCATCACATATGCTTTTATCTGGCGCAAATCCGTAACAAATACCGCCGTGTTGTTTATCCCACGCAACGTCTATTGAATTATCAAATAACGCTTGAGCGCGCTCTACAAGCCAAGTTTGTGGCTTATGCTTATTTAAAAACATTAGTAGCTTTGACCACTCAGTTTGGTGACCTGGCTGAAAACCCCACGGGCGAAACAAATTTTTAGGGTCGTCTTTGTTGTACTCTAAATCAACCTGCCAATTTATATCGTAGTGCTCCCAAATAAGCCCACCCATTAAATTAGCTTGGCGATTCACCATGTTATCAGCCAGTGTGAGCGCACGATTTAAAAATAGCTCATCTTGAGTGGCTTCATAAGCGGCAATAAGAGCTTCGCACGTATGCATATTGGCGTTTTGCCCGCGATACGGATCGCACTTAGTAAAGTCACTGTTGTGCTGATCTTTATATAAACCCGCTTTTGCATCCCAAAAATGCGTTTCCATTGTTTGAAATGTATCGTTTAGGTATTCGCGTGCCTCTGTAACACCTACACGGTATGCCCAACTGTAGGCTAAAATCACGAACGCAAAGCCATAGCAGTGGTTGGTATCATCAAGTACAGTGGCGTTACCTTGCTCAACACTTAATAACCAATTGTAACCGCCTGTTTGCTCAACAAAGTGGTGCTTACGAATAAACTCAATACCCGATTTAACGCGGTTTAGGTACTTTTCGTCATTAAAGGTTTGGTACGCACGTGCATAGTTAAATACAAACCGAGTAGAGCTTACTAAGTGGCGAGTTTGCTTATCAAATACCTCACCATTATCCGAAAAGTTTTGGTAAAAACCGCCGTGTTCGTCGTCTATTTTTGGCTCATAAAACGCCAGCGTATCGGCAATATGTTGTGTTAAAAATTCGCGGCTTTTAAAGTTATCAGGTGTGTGGCTCATAGTGCGCTCCTAAAATCGTTAAGCGATTTTTCGTTAGGAAGAGACGTAAATGCCCCTTTGTAAGATGCTGCATGAGCACCACATAACGAAGCAAATTCAAAAATAGTTGTTAGTGTTTCGGGGTTGTCGCAAAGCTTACTAAAAGAGCTAGGTGTGAGGTTTTGTAAGCCTAGTTGATACAGCAATCCACCTACAAACGCATCTCCTGCGGCGGTGGCATCAACCATAGTAACCTTTTTAGGGTGAAGCGTTTGCTTGGCATTTTTGGTATACCAATGCATCGGGTTGCCTGCATCGGTAACCACAAATAACTCACAGCCATTATTGAGAGTGTCGGCTATAAATTCTTCACCCGTTTGCTCACCCGCTAAGTATTCAAGCTCTTCTTTAGAGGCTTTAATAATAGAGCAGTGCTTTAGTAAGGGTAAAATGTGTTCACGCGGGTTAGCATTACTAGGCCATAAGTTGAGGCGTAAGTTAATATCAAAACTGACAATTGAGTTATTTTGCTTGGCAAATTCCACCCCATACGCGGTGGTTTTACGTATGCGCTCGTCGGTTAAGGTATTTGAGCAAATATGAAAAATATCGCATTGCTCAAACCATTCACTGCTAAAGTCACTATTAGTAAAGTGCAGATCGGCGGTGTTATCGCGGTAAAACTCAAACGTACGGTCGCCGTCCTTATCAAGTGATACAAACGCAAGGGCGGTTTTTGCTTGGTCGGTAAAGCGCATAAAGTCGGTTTTTACGCCTTGCTCTTTTAAGGCGTTATGTAAAAAATCACCAAAGCTGTCGGTGCTTAGCATGCCAGCAAAGTAGGCGTTACCACCTAGCTTTGCAATAGCTACGCTTACGTTTGCAGGCGCACCGCCTGCAAACTTAGTAAACGCTTCGAGCTCGCTGTTGTTTTGGCTTAATTTATCAGAGAGTAAATCAACCAATACTTCACCAAAACATATTGTGTGTTTCATAATGCTGCCTTAGTTATTAATCAAGTAGCCAATGCAGCGCAATAGCGGCTGTCCATGAGAAATCTTTACCACCACAGCCAGCGCCTGTTTCTGGGTTAAAATATTCGTAGTAACCCGATTTAAGCACTAAATCGCGCGTGTCGTCCTGAATTTTATCTGCCGTGGTCACAAACCCTGCTTCTTTAAGGCCGATGGCTATCATCCAGTTAATGTGTAACCAAATAGGGCCGCGCCAGTAACGCTGTGGCTCGTATTTTTCTTCTTTAGGGTGGGTAGATGCCACACTAAATTGACTCGACTCAATAAAATCTTCTGTCGCGGTATTAATAATACGCGTTTGCTCGTCAGTTGTTAAACCAGCATAAACGGTTAGTAGTGCCGCCGACGTTTTAACTTTAGCTAGGCTGTTGGTTAACACATTTTTACAGTAAAAGTATTCGCTTTGCTCGCACCATAACGTGTTAATTGCTGTTTGAGTTAGTTCTAGACGCTGTGCTAAATAATCGGTACGTGCATCGTTTAAACCGAGCTGTTCACCCATTTTGAGTAAATCTTTTGTCGCACGGTGCAAAATAGCAATAATACCTAGGTCGTTCATTTTGTACGGGCAGGTTTCGTAAATTACTTTGCTATCAAAATTGTTACGTTTAAAAAAGTCTACTAGGTATAAGAAACGGTCATACTCGCTTTTATGCGGGCGCTGCGACGAATCAACATGGCTGGTGTCGCGGCGGGTGTATTCCCAATCAACACCTGGTACAGCTTCAAGGGCATCATCCCACGATGGGCTGTTATCCATACCCGATTCCCACGGATGATAAGTGACCACTAAGCCTGTTTTTTCAGGATCGCGGTCGTTGTACCACCATAAATGGTAATCAACAACTTGAGAAAATAATGCTTTAACTTTTTGCTCTGCAAGGGTTTTATCTTGTGCGCTAGCAAGCATTTCTTTCATTACTGTTGCCACAACCGGTGGCTGCGAAATAGACGTACTTTTAATTTTTTTATCAGAGCCCCACACATCTGGGCCAGGGAAGTAGGTAGTTGAGTCTTTATGAAATAAGATATGTGGCACCATGCCGTCATCCCACTGGCCTGAAAATAACACATCAATTTCTTGCCACGCACGGCTCTCGTCAGACTTCATCCACCCTAGGGCTGTAATCGCTGAATCCCAGTTCCACTGAAACGGGTAAAGGCCATGCGTAGGGACGGTATAGCCACCTAAATCGTTTGCTATAAGTGTTTTAGTAGCAAGTTCTGTAAGCGATGCCGCTGTGGCTGCATCAAGTTTACCGTTGATTGTAGTAGTCATATTGGGTGCTCTTTGTGTGTTATTTTCGATTTGGATAATATTAAAGCACTCATTATGGGTTGTAAATGTTTTTTTTCTGTGCTTAAATCCTGTTCGAAGTAACAAAAAACTAACATGTATACTTGATTATTTCGCACTTACTTAGCCACACTCTAAGTAATTACACACAGACAACTAGCACAATTGGAGAATACCCGTGAATAAAACTACGATCGCCTCTATTGTATCTTTATGCCTCACACAAGGCGCGTTTGCCGCAGAAGAGACTGCGCCAGATACAGCAAAAAAAGAAAATAACGTTGAACGTATTATCGTCTCTGGTACCAGCAAAGGACGCGTTATTTCAGATACCCCACAGTCAGTAACCTCTATTAGCGAAGATGAATTAATAAAGCTTTCATCAAGCAGCCAAGCAGATGTATTACGTTATATCCCAGGCATTAAAGTAGAAGGGGGCGGTGGTGAGGTTGGAACAAACCTACAAGTAAGAGGCTTACCTTCATCGGGTCAGTTTCAGTTTACGCCACTGTCGTACGACGGTTCACCTAGTTTGAGTGTTTTTGGCTTAAACTCATCGGCGTTTGATGTGTACTACCGAAACGACTTAGGTATTGAGCGTGTAGAGTTTGTGCGTGGCGGTGTGTCTAACTTATTTGGTCAAGGCTCTGTAGCGGGTATTATTAACTATATTTCTAAAACGGGCAGCGATGATCCGCAAAGTACTGTGCAAATGGAGCTTTCTGATCAGGGCCGTACCCGTTTAGATTTTGCCACAAGCGGGCCGCTTAACGAAGATGGCCTTTATTATGCGCTGTCGGGCTTTTACCGTTACGATGAGGGTCCGTTAGATACAGGGCTTGAGACTAAAGGCACTCAGCTGCGCGGTAATATTCGTAAAGAATTTGATGACGGCTCTGGCTCATTTACGGTGTATGGCCAATACATTGACGACCAAGCACAGTTTTACCTGCCTATTCCGCTTGATGGCGATAGCCGCGAACGCTTAACTGGTAACGATGGACGCGAAGTGGAGTCATTACAAACTGCTAATGTGTCTAACCTCTCTTACGATACTGCCAATGGTCGCTATGAATCGCCAATTAGCGATGGGGTGGTAACTAAAGGCGGCTCAATCTCGGTCGTATTTGAAAAAGAGCTCGCTAACGATTTTGCTATTAACATGCGCAGTAAATACGCAAAGTACCAACACGAATTTAATTTATTTTTAGATGGCGACGGTATTATTAATGTACCTGAGAGCCAAGAAGAGTTTTTAGCTAACCGTGGCTTAGGTGATGTAAGCGATGCAGCGTTTACTTACACTGCATCGGGGCAGGCACTGGCAAGCGATGACTTATTATTTGCTAACCGTATTTTAGATAGAGACCGCCCAGCAGAGGATTTTTCTGCCGAATTTAATATTGTTAAAAGTATTTTTGTTGGCGATTTTAGCCACGATATTACCGTAGGTACGTTTTTCTCTCACAGTGAAGCCGATGACGATAACGTTATTACGACCTACTTAGGGGAATTTAACAATAACCCAGAGCTGGTTGATTTAACGTACACCAATGCCGATGGTGATGTTGTTCAGTACACACAAAATGGTATTAGTGGCCCAGGTATTTCTTACACCAACCAAACAATTAGCGCTACCCGTCGTGCGCTTTATGTAGCGGACCAAATGGAAAGCGATGATTGGATTATCGACTTTGGTGTTCGTTATGAAGAAATTGACGGCAAAATTAGCCGTGAAGGCAGCCAAGTTGTACAAATTTCTGATAATCCATCACTTGCGCCTAATTTACAGGTAAACACCACAGGCAGTGGTGTAATGACTTACGGCGAAGTAGACACCTCTGAATTTGCAGTATCGGGTGCAGCGTTATACCGCTTAACCGATAACTTAAACGTATACGCGAATGCATCTCGCGGGTTTTTCTTCCCAGAAATTAGAGGGATTCAGTTTAACGATTTAGGTGAGCCTGCCAGCTACGAAGCCGAAATTGTTGAACAAGGCGAGCTTGGTATTAAGTTTTTTGATAACGACTTTAGCGGTAGCATCGCGTTATTTAGAACCGACTTAAAAGACAGACGCAGCGTAGACTTTGTTAACGATGGCAACGGTGGCGTATTAGAGCTGCCTGTTATGCAATCAACCAAAGCAACGGGTGTGGAGCTTACTGGTCGCTACGATATTACCGACGAGTGGGCGGTTGATGCCAACATGACCTACACTGACCACGAATTTACTGAGTTTGACTCAGACCCTTCTATTATTGGTAACGAGTTACGTCGTAAACCAAAAGTATTATTTAACTCTTCTATAAGCTACACCGCAGATAATTGGGATGCTGCTTTGTATCATAACTTTACAGGTAAAAACTTTGCTAACGATGCAAACTCTGTAGAGCTTGATTCATTCCACTTGTTTAGATTTGATGCGGGTTATAACTGGCAAATCGCCCCAGAGCAAACCGTACGTTTAAGCGTAGGGGTATTTAATTTGTTTGACTCTGATGGTGTTACCGAAGGCTCGCCGCGTTTAGGTAATAGCCAAACGTCAGACAATCCTTACTTTGTAGGCCGTCCAATTCTCCCACGACGCGTTACATTTAGAGTCAAATACGACTTTTAAATAAATGCTTTACGCCTATTAACCTGTTTTGGGGTTAATAGGCTTTTTGCATTGTGATGCATTTTTCAGCTAAGTTAGCGATAGGCTTGTTTTTAGGGACTGTTTTAGAAGTAAGCATGTAGCTGTTTAGTTTTTTATTTTTGAGAAGGCGCTGTGTTTTCTTAATGTGAATACGCGAAATAATTATGAATATATTAGATTTTTCAATAGTTGCTCTTTACCTTGGTGCCTTATTGGTAATGGGGTTTATGCTACGCGAACAAACCAATAAAAGTGATTACTTTTTAGGAGGCAAAAGCTTAGGGTGGAAACCTTTAGCTTTGTCGGTAATGGCCACTCAGCTTTCGGCTATTAGCTTTATTTCGGCTCCTGCATTTGTTGGTTTGCGTGAAGGCGGTGGTATGCAATGGCTCTCGTATGAGTTAGGTGTACCGCTTGCGATGATTTTAATTTTAGCGACTATTTTACCTAAGCTTTATAAAAGCGGCATTGTAAGTATTTATGATTACTTAGAAATGCGTTTTGGTCGTTCTACCCGTGTGCTTATTAGTGTGGTGTTTCAGTTTAGCCGCGCATTTGCCACCGGTATTATGATTTATGCGGTATCGCTTATTCTCCAAGGCACCATGGGCATAGAAGCATGGCAAGCCATTGTGCTTACCGGCGTGATCACGGTGTTATATTCACTGCAAGGCGGTATGAAAGCCGTGGTGTATGGTGATGCAATTCAAATGATCATCATTGTACTAGGTACTATTGCTTGTATTGGCTTTGGACTTTATCACTTAGGTGGGGTTGATACCTTTATTGCTAATGTTGATTCGAGCCGATTAGAAGCCATAAAATTTGATTCGTTTGGATTTAGTGGCGATGGTTTTGGCTTTTTACCTATGATTTTTGGTGGTGTGGTGCTTTACGCCTCTTACTATGGGTGTGACCAAACACAAGCGCAACGTGCACTTAGTGCAAAAGATCCTAAAAACTTACGCTACATGATTTTAGCCAACGGCGTTGTGCGTTTTCCTATTACTATTTTATATTGTGTGTCGGGCTTAATTGTAGGCACACTGGCTATGAGCAACCCCGAGTTTTTAGCCAAAATTCCAGCCGATAACCCAGATTGGATGATGCCAATCTTTATTTTAGATTACTTACCACATGGCTTAATTGGTTTATTAGTGGTGGCTATTTTATCTGCGGCTATGTCATCACTTAGCTCTGCTATTAACTCGCTTTCGGCGGTAAGTATTGAAGACTACAGCCGTATTTCAAATAAAGAGCTAGACCAACCAACCTACTTAAAACTGGCTAAATACTTAGGGCTTATTTGGGGGGCAATTACGTTAATTTTATCGCTTTATGCTGGTGATATAGCGCCAACTATTATTGAAGCCATTAACAAAGTAGGCTCGTTATTTTATGGCCCAATACTGGCGGTATTTTTAATTGCCGTAGTTAGTAAGCGCAGTGCTGCGCTGCATGCAAACATAGGCTTAATTAGTGGTGTGTTAATTAACTTGTTGGTGTCGGTATTTGCGCCAGACGTATTTTGGTTTTGGTGGAACTTTATTGGCTTTGTGGCCACTGCGGTGATTACCCTTACGACAAGCATTGCGATTCCACGCGAAGTAAACGAGGTTGCTAAAGCGCAAAACGCTGAGACTATCTCAAACTCAATTTTAACCGGTAAAGATATCGTTATGCTGCTTAGCATGTTTGTTGTGATGGTATTAATTTGCCTTGCTATTCCATCAATTTTTTCGTGAGCGTTAACCCATGGATTCTAAAAAGTCATTTTTAATCGATTTATTTACCACGGCGGTAAATGCCTGTAAACCGAGTGCGTGTATGAGCAAGTACTTGGAAAATATAGATGCCAGTAATGGCTTATGCGTGGTGGGCGCCGGTAAGGCCGCCGCCGAAATGGCCGCAGAGGTTAACCGTTTTTATGGTGACAAATGCTTTGGTGCGGTAGTGACACGTTATGGCTACGAAAGTGCCGGCGACACTGGGCGTATTAAAGTGCTTAGTGCTAATCACCCAACGCCTGATGATAACAGCTTAGCAGCAGGTAAAGAGTTATTGGCGCTTGTAAAAAATAATCCGGCCGATATTCCTATTTTGTTTATTATATCGGGTGGCGGCTCGTCGCTTATGTGTCTGCCGGTAGATGATGTACCGTTTGAGCAAAAGCAGGCGCTTAATCAGTTTTTACTTAAAAGTGGTGCAAGCGTTGATGAAATTAACGTTGTGCGCAAACAGCTCTCGCTTGTTAAAGGCGGTAAGTTAGCACAAGCGGCTAAGTCGGATTATGTCACGCTGATTATTTCGGATGTAGTAGGGGATAAGCCAAGTGATATTGCATCAGGCCCCACAATTAGCGATAACAGCACTAAAGCTGATGCGCTGGCTATTTTACAAAAGTACAACTGGCCGGTTATTAACGAAATTGAAGCGTATTTATTAAAGCCTGAGCAACCACGCGAGGCTGATACTCAAGGCAAACACTTTATTGTGGCTAATGCCCAGCACGCGATTGACAGTGCTATTGATGTAGCACGGCACCAAGGCTGGGATACGCAAGTACTGGGGTACGACATTCAAGGTGAGGCAAAAGAGGTTGCCCGCGCACATGCTAAAATTGCCCTTGAGCAAAAAGCGCAAGGTAAGCGCGTTATGTTGTTCTCTGGCGGTGAGCTTACAGTAACGGTAGCCGATGTTTATGGCGATGGTGGCCCTAATCAAGAGTACTTAATGGCATTGGCTGAGGCGCTTAACGCCGAGGCGGGTATTTATGCCATAGCCTGTGATACCGATGGTGTAGATGGCAGTAAAGACGTTGCCGGTGCGTATATAAATAGCAGCACGATTGCGCGCGCACTTGATGCTGGCGAAAACTTACACGCTCAGTTAGAAGGCCATAATAGCCATCAGTTTTTTAAAGCCATTGATGATTTAATTATTACTGGGCCAACCAATACTAACGTTAACGATTTTAGAGTGATAGTGATTGAGTAGGCGCGCTCGCCTACTTGTTCTTTAAAGTGGTTTAACGTAACCTTGTGCTCCAATTTTATTAGGGTTAATAGCTATGTTTTCGCTAAATAACAGTAACTTATTACGCTCAGGATTTGAGCTTGGAAAAGGCGATAAACTTTTTCAAGACATTGAACGTGATATTATTAAGGTGGTGTTTTGGGAGCAATGCGTAACACAAAGCCATATTGTGAGCGCCACCCGAATTCCGCAGCAAACTGTCTCGCGTTTACTTAAATCGTTAACTCAGCATGGCGTAATAATGCAAACCGATACGCTTATCCCTAATAAAAAGGGTAAGCCTGGGTTTGGTATTGCGCTTAACCCCGAATACGGCTTTACCTTTGGCTTAGCTATTTTGCTTGATGCTATTTCTGTAGCGGTCATGGATTTTACCGGCAAAGTTATTTACACCCATATGCAGCTTATGTCAGACATGAGTATTAATAACGTACTTAAAAGTGCGCAAAAGCTGGTGGACGATATAAGCGCAGAGCACAACATTGCGAGCGAAAAAGTGCTGGGTATGGGCGTGGGTATATCGGGCTTTTTTAGCTCTATGGACGGGAAAATGAATACCCACCATATGCTAGAGGAGTGGTCGCAGGTTGATATTATCGATATTGTCTCTAAGCACTTTCAACTCCCTACGTGGGTGGTGAATGACGCTACAGGCGCCGCCGCTGGCGAAGGGGTTGCAGGTATAGGCCGCGAGTATAAAAACTTTGTTTATATGTTTGTCTCGGCGGCATTTGGAGGCGGAATCGTAAATAACGGCGATGTATTGCGTGGTACTTACGGTAATGCTGGCGAGCTTGGCGATATGTTACCGCCAAAGTTATACGCTCATCCCAATTTAGAGTTACTAAAGCGTATTTTGAAAAAAAATGGTGTAGCAGTTGATTCAATTTACGACCTGCACGATAACTTTGACCCAGAATGGCCAGGCGTAGAAGAGTGGCTATTTAAAGTTCAAGACTCGTTTGATTTAGTAGCAACCTGTTGCTCGGCGCTATTAGATGCAGAAGCGATTATTATTGGCGGCCATATACCTAAAGAGCTGGCTGAAAAAGTAATAGCGCGTACTGAGGTTTACGCACAATTTAGACGAGGCGCTAAACGCCCAATGCCCAAGCTGGTGGTCTCAAACATTAATAATTTTCCGGTCTCCATTGGTGCAGCCACTTTGCCATTTAGAGAGCTGTGTTTGTAGCTTAATAATAGAAATTTTAAAACAAAAAGCCGATATTGATTTATACAATATCGGCTTTTTTAGTATTGAAACCAACTTCTTAACTAAGAGTTATTGTGAATAGGTTTTACTCTTCAACGAACGGTTCACCTTCTGTCATCCACTTAGCGGCTGGCTTGCCTTTTAAGTAATGGTCAAAGTACTGCATCATACGCACTGAAAAATCGACCTGATTAGGAAACTTTTTCAAATGATGTGGTTCACCTTCGTATTGTAAAAAGGTGGCCTCTTTACCCGCACGGCGCAGGGCTAAGTAATATTGCACGCCTTCGTGCCAAGGCACTGCGTCGTCTTTATCCCCAAACATAATTAAAATAGGGGTATTTACTTTATCGGCAAAAAACACTGGTGAGTTTTCGATGTATAGCTCGGGTGCTTCAAATAAATTTTTACCTATGCGGCTTTGCCCTGTTTCGTATTGAAATTGACGCGCAAGACCCGATTTTAAACGTATGCCGCTGTATGCACTGGTCATGTTTGATACCGGCGCGCCCGATACAACCGCTTTAAACATATCTGTTTGGGTGATCATAAACGCACTTTGATAACCTGCCCATGAATGCCCTTGTAGGCCTATTTTATCTGGGTCGGCTATGCCTAAATCTATTAATTTTTGGGTAGCGTTTATCAAGGTTTGCGTTGACGATTTACCTGGGTGGCCTATTTCAAAGCGAATATCAGGTAAAAAGATGGCGTAGCCATTTGAGGTAAACATAGGGAAGTTAGGGCGATGATTTAGCTCCATTTTAGGAAAATCATACATGCGCTGGCTCATATAGCGGTAAAAATACACAACAACGGGCACTTTATCGCCTTTTTTGTAGCCTGCTGGTTTAATTAATACCCCTTGTAGGTCTTCGCCATCAAAGCCTTTGTAGCTAATTAGCTCAGGCTTTTCGCCCCAGGAAAAATCCGCCATTTGTGGGTTTAAGTTGGTAACTTTTTTAGGCGCTGTAAAGCTAAAGTCGCTTTGGTAGTAATCAGGAAACTGATGATAAGCTTGCTCGGTAAAGAGGTATTTATCGGCATGTTTTGCCTTTTTAACTACATCAATACGTTTTTTGCCACTCAGTACGTTAGTAACTGTCTGTGAGGCTAAATCAAGCTTGGCTACTTCACGTTGCTTTGATTGTAAGTTAATGGCTGATACAAGTAATGTATCGTTTTGAGCAAAGCCTACGTGGTTTTTATCAAGTTTAATAACGCGATATTGCGTATTGCTTGGTTTACCATTAGTTAAACGCTCAGCGCGTTGAGTGTTGACATCAAACGCCCAAATATCGTATTTGCTATAAACCAATACTTGGCTGCTGTTATTTAACCAACCGGCAAACCCATAACCAGGTTGCGGTGATGGGTAGTCGTGTTTGTCATCGGCAAACGTGGCATTAATAGCTTTGCTAAGAGCGGTAACTTTGTTGGTTTTTAAATCTTTAAGTTGTACTTGGCTTTGTGCAAAGTAGGCCGCATAGCGCCCATTAGGTGCAAGGCTTGGTGTAAACGGTGAGTTTTTAATAATGGGAGTTTGCTCACCGGTATTAATGTTTATGCTGTAGTAGTCGGCAAAAAAGCCACCGTACATAATTTTTTCTAGGTGGGCTTGGTTAGAGTAGCCTAATACACTTTGGCTACGATTAGTGTTAAGCGCTAAATCGCTGACTTTTTCATTGCTTAGTTGTACTGCTTTTTGGCTTTTTAAATGAAAAACAGCGCTGTAATGGCGGTTTTTATTAACCTTGTTCCACTGTTGCTCTTCTCGTGGTTTTATTTGGGCATCGTTGTTGTGCCACACGTTTAGCGCTTTATGTTCACGAATCGTGTCAAAGTCATACAGTGATGCTTCGTCGGTGTACTCTTTTGCTTTTATTTTAGCGGCCAGTTTGGGGTGGTTTTCAAAATATAAGCGCTCGCCATTTTCAGACCAGCTAATCGATGCTGTTTTACCTATAACCCATTCTTTATTAGGGGAGTCGATGGTGCTAAGGGTGTTATTTTGCCAAAGCTTTAGAGAGTATTGTCTGCGACGCTCATCATCGTTTACGTAGTTACCGAGGTTAAATGCGGCTATTTCTTTATCAGGGTGCCAACTAATTGATTGTGCAACCACGCCTGGCTCATCAATTAATACGCTTTGCGCAAAGTTATTATTAAGTTCAATCAGTACAAGCTGATTGTTGTTGCCATCGCTAAAGCTTTGGCTGGCAAGTAGCTGAGCGCCACTTGGGCTTAGCGCATAACTAAATACATTATTTAAGCTGTGGGTGGTGCTGTTTTTTAAATTTATTATTACTAGCTCAAAGCTTTTATCTTTTTTATCTGGTGTGATAGCGCTTTTTTCTTCGCTGTTATCTTCAACGGGTGTGTCTTTTTCTGCTTTTTTATCAACTCGATAAGCAAGCCACTGGCCATTGTTACCTAAAACATAGTCTTTTACGTCGGCAAATTGCTGTTTTTCGCCGGTTTGGGTATTGACTAAAATGAGATTGTTTTTAAGTGCTGACTTTTTCTCGCTGGTCTCTTGCTCAAGCAGGGTGGGTACTTGTGTAAATGCCACCCAATTAGCCGCTTTGTTAATAACGGGCTTGGTGCCGCGCTCCACGGTGCTAATGAGGGTGTTTGTTGTTAAGTCATAAACTTGCCCATTTGCATTGCCACGGTAAGGCTTAGCGCTAAAGCTGAGGATTTTACCATCATCTGAAAGTTGGGTGTTTTTTGCGTACTTAAAATCGAATACGTCTTTAAATTCTAATGGCTTTTGAGCCCAAGCAGCGGGGCTCGCTAAGCTTGCAAGCAGTGCTGAGCTTAAAAAGGTGAGCGTTGTTTTCATTATTGATTCTCGTTTTTCACAGTACTTTTAAAGTAATAAGTATTGTAGCGAGTTTGGTTTATATTTCGAGCGGATCAGATAAGCGGTATAAGAAAAGGGACGAAAGGGTAAACGTTAGCGCGATTAACTAGCGCTAACGGTAAAATAATAAAGTAAGGTTATAACCAAATTTTTTGTAGTTCTGGCCATTGTTTTTCAAATTGCGAACTTGGCTTTACTTTAAAGTCGCTGCGTACAAACTGGTTCATTTTACCTTCAACATAGGCCAGTAAAAAGTTAGCAAGGGTGAGTTCGTCACTTTGAAAAGTTTTACCTTCACGAAGTTTGCGCTCGCGCAGTACTTGTTTAAATTGCGTTTCTAGCTTTTCGAATAGCCCTTGGACACGTTCGCGTAAACGCTCTTGCTCGCCTTGTAGGGCGTCGCCGGTAAGTATGCGTGTTATACCTGGGTTTTTTTCTGCAAACGTTAGTAGCAACAACAAAATATTATAAACGCGTGTTTGGCTTTCTTTTTCGTTTTCTAAAATAAGGTTAATGCGCGATAAAAGCGTGTCTTCGATAAACTCTATTAGGCCTTCAAACATACGTGCTTTACTTGGAAAGTGACGGTAAAGCGCAGCTTCAGACACACCCACTTCAGCAGCAAGCTTTGCAGTTGTAATCCGTTGTCCTGGGCTGGTTTCTAACATTTGCGCGAGGGCTTGCAGTATTTGCTCTTTGCGATTACTTCTTTTTGTCGCAGGCATGAACCTTCCTTTTTTATTTGTTATTTTTAGCTGCTAATCATTTTTTGTTCAAATGAGTGGCTTATGTTAATGTTTTATTCAGTTTGTTTCCAGCACTTTATAGTTGCTTGGCAAGTTGTTTAATTACCTCAAGAGCAATGCGTGTTTTACTATTTACCGCAAGTGCTAACTGCTCATTTTGCCAGTAAAGTGTTAAAGCATTGTGATCGGAATTAAACCCTAAACCACTTTGCGATACATCGTTAGCGCAGATCATATCGAGATTTTTATTTTTAAGTTTACCCCTTGCATAGCTCTCTACATTTTGCGTTTCAGCAGCAAAACCCACAGTGTAAGGGCGGTTTTGCGTTAAGTTTGCCACGGCTGCTATTACATCAGGGTTTTTAACAAGGGTGAGGGTAAGCTCATCGCCTTGTTTTTTCATTTTTTGAGTCGCTACATTAGCCGCTCTATAATCGGCTACGGCTGCACAGCCAATAAAAGCATCAGAGAGTGGGGCATAGGTTAATGACTCATTTAATAGCTGCTCAGCGCTTTCAATGTTTATTAAATTAACGCCAACAGGGGCTTTGATAGTGACAGGCCCTGAAATTAAATTGACATGAGCGCCAAGCTTTAAAGCGGCCTCAGCCAGGGCAAAGCCCATTTTTCCTGAGCTGTGATTAGAAATAAAACGTACAGGGTCAAGCGGCTCTCGGGTTGGCCCTGCCGTAATTGTAATGGTTTTACCTGCTAATAATTGCGGCTGATCTGTGGCAGTGCACAAAGCCACAAGCTCATGCGGCTCTAGCATGCGCCCAGCACCTACATCGCCACAGGCTTGCTCACCTTTGCCTGGGCCCCAAATAAGTACGTCACGTGCTTTTAAAGTGGCTAAATTTGCTTGTGTTGCAGGGTGTGCATACATTTGCTGGTTCATTGCTGGGGCTATTGCCACTTTAGCAGGGGTTGCCAGTAATAGTGTGGTAAGTAAATCATCGGCTATGCCTGCGGCCATTTTGGCAATGGTATTACTCGTTGCAGGCGCGACTAAAATTAAATCAGCCCATTTGGCAAATTCTATATGGCCCATTGCAGCCTCTGCTGAGGGGTCAAGTAATGAATCAGACACCATTTCACCACTCACCGCTTGCATGGTTAATGGGGTTATAAAATGCTTAGCTGACTCGCTCATAACTACTTTTACTTCGCAACCTGCCTCTTTTAAGCGCCTAACGAGCTCGGCACATTTATAGGCCGCGATGCCGCCGGTGATACCAAGTACGATTTTTTTGTTTGTTAAGTTGGTCATGAGTGTTTTTTGCTTGAGTGTATATGCAGGCTAAAATAACAAATCTTTGTGCTTTGAGCTAAGTTTTTAGGATTAAATAATCAGGCTAATTTTAAAAATTGCATTACAGTTATAAGACTGTTTTTTAATCATCAAGGATGAATAATGCAATTAACATCGTTACCTAACTCACTTCGCCCACGCGAAAAACTCATTGCAAAAGGCCCTAAAGCATTGACCGATGCTGAGTTATTAGCGATATTTTTGCGTACGGGCTTACCCGGTATGAATGTGATTGAGCTTGCACAGCACCTGCTTAACGAAAACAAAACATTGCATAATTTATTTAACGCCAGCCAAGATGAGTTTTGCGCACAAAAAGGGTTAGGGATGGCAAAATATGTGCAATTGCAAGCGGTGCTCGAGCTGAGTCAGCGTTACATGCAGGAGCGTTGCCAGCGCGATGCGGTGTTTAATTCGCCAAATGCGGTGTATGAATATTTAACGCTGCAAATGCGCGGGCTACAGCAAGAAGTGTTTATGGTGCTTTATCTCGATAGCCAAAACCGTTTAGTAAAAGACGAAATTTTGTTTTATGGCACGATAAACTCAGCCAGCGTTTACCCCAGAGAAGTTCTAAAAGCGGCCTTAAAAAATAATGCTGCGGCCATTATTTTGGCACACAATCACCCAAGCGGGATTGCCGAACCAAGCCAAGCAGACAAAGTTATCACTAATAAATTACAACAAGCACTGCAATTAGTAGACATAAATGTGCTTGATCACATCATTGTAGGAGGAGAAACGTGTGTTTCTTTTGCACAGCGAGGCTTGATTTAAGGTTGCTTGATGAATAAGTGTGTTAAAAATGAGCGGTTTGGACGGTTTTAGCAAATTAGTTTAATTTAAATGCAGTTTTTACTTTCCCTAAGGGCATTCGATCTTTATAATTAGCCGCTATCAAATTTACATATGAGCTGGTTGGATAGATCAGTATTTGATCTTTGCCTGTAAAAGCTGTATAAAGAGCGCCCTTCGATTTATCTAGGGCACAAATACATGGCCTTAGGTTAAATTAAGCTCGAGCGAAGTTATTGGAGATATATAGACATGTCTAAAGTATGTCAAGTTACAGGTAAGCGTCCAACGGTTGGTAATCACCGTTCACACGCGAGAAACGCGACTAGACGTCGTTTCCTACCTAACCTACAAACACACCGTTTTTGGGTTGAAAGTGAAAAACGTTTTGTAACACTACGCACTACTACTAAAGGTATGCGTATTATCGATAAAAAAGGCATCGACGCGGTACTTACAGATATCCGTGCTCGCGGCGAAAAAGTTTAAGGAACTGAATCATGCGCGATAAAATCCGTTTAGTTTCAACTGCTGGTACTGGTTTTTTCTACACTACCGACAAAAACAAGCGTAACATGCCTGAAAAGATGGAAATCAAAAAGTTCGATCCTAAGGCTCGTAAACATGTGATTTTCAAAGAAGCTAAAATCAAGTAATTTAGTTTTCTTTCAGAATTGTAAAAACCCAGCTTATGCTGGGTTTTTTGTTTTTAGCACTTATCAATATTAAACAGCCCCTAAAATATTTTATTAAATCAACAGATATAATTTAGGCATAAAAAAACCTTGCAGGTAAAACCCACAAGGTCATTATTTTTACAGCTTACAGCTTACAGCTTACAGTTTACAGCTTACAGCTTGGCAAACACGTCTTGTAGTGGTGGCACTACTTGCTTTTTACGGCTTAGTACGCCATCTAGCCATACTTTATCTTCGCTCGGCTTTTCACCGTAAGCTTGCTCTACAAGGTTTGCATCATCTGAAGCAATCAGCATTTGTGAGCCTTCTTTCATGATGTCGGTAAGCAGTAAAAATACTGAGTGGCGGTTGCCTTCAATTTTTAGCTTAGCAATATCGGCTTCTAAGTCTGCTTTAATTTCGTCAAACACTGCAAGGTCAATAACCTCTAGCTGGCCAATGCCCACTAGGTGACCGTTCATGTTGAAGTCTTTAAAGTCACGCATTACTAAGTCACGCACAGGGGTGTCTTCAACAGCTGACTTAACACGGAACATGTCCATGCCTAGTTCTTTAAAGTCTTCAATGCCGGCAATTTCTGCTAGTGCTTCTACACATTTAATATCAGCCGTTGTACAGGTCGGCGATTTAAAAATAACGGTATCGCTTAAAATTGCACATAGCATGATGCCAGCAATATCTTTAGGGATTTCTACGTTGTAGAAGTCATACATCATTTTAATAATGGTGTTTGAACAGCCTACCGGACGGATCCAACACTCAAGCGGTGTAGATGACGTTAAATCGCCTAGTTTATGGTGATCGACTACGCCAACAACACGTGCTTGGTCGATATCATCTGGTGCTTGTGTTTTTTCTGTGTGGTCAACAATATATACATCTTCGCCAGCGTAGCTTAATTTAAGCTCAGGTGCTTCGAAGCCAAATTTATCTAGGATAAATTGAGTTTCTGGTGACACTTCACCAAGGCGTGTTGGAATTGCTGGCTCATCGATTTGGTTTTTTAAATAAGCAAGTGCAATTGCACCACAAATTGAATCTGAATCTGGGATTTTATGGCCCACTACATACATAGACATTGACGGAACTCCTTTAAATTTGCCGATATTCTACCAAAGTCTGTGGCCTTTAACATATAGACAGTGCAATTAAGTTTTAGTTACACTTTAAAATCTTGAATTTACTGGGTGTATAAATATGCGACTGGGCCGCAAAGGTTGGAACAACGTTATTATTTTTTCGATGTTGATTATGATCTTCTTTTTAAATGGCTGGCATAAACAGTTTTTAGGGGGTGAAGACGAGCCTACATTACAACCGATACTGCCATTACAAAGTTTTGTGTTAACACTGAGCTTTGTTGATCAGAAAATTGAACGTATTGGTACAAGTTGGCGTACAACCGCATTACAAGAAAATACGCCCGTGAGGTGGGATGCATCACAGCAGCAATTAGCTGAGCTAATTAACCATTGGCAAACGGCTGCGTTGATGCAGGTAAATGAGTCTGTTGTATTTAATCCAAACTCACCATTGTATGTGGCCACCTTTGAGTTGGCTGGTGAGCGCTTACCTTGGGTTTATTTACTGTACAAAGGTAACGGTAAGTATTATTTGTTGGAAAAAAATAGCCAGCGCGTGATGGGGCTTGATTTAGCGACTGCAAAGCAGTTATTTCCAAGTGTTGATTTTTCAAAAAGTGAGTTGCATTAATGCCTGAATTACCAGAGGTAGAAGTAAGTAGGCTGGGGATCACCCCGCATGTAGAAAACCAGGTAGTGACGAAGGTAAATATTTATAATGCCAGCATGCGATGGCCTGTGCCTGATGATGTTTATCAGTTAGAAGGGTTGAGGGTAGAGCGAATTGAGCGCCGTGCAAAGTATTTATTGCTGCACTGCGAATTAGGGAGTGCTATTTTACATTTGGGAATGTCGGGTAATTTGCGCGTTGTGGATAAACGCGAGCCGCTTAAAAAGCATGATCATGTTGAGTTTGTTCTTAGTAATGACAAGGCGCTGCGATTAAACGACCCTCGCCGCTTTGGTTGCTGTTTATGGCAAGCACCGGGGGATGTTCATAAGTTACTTTCAAAACTTGGCCCTGAGCCGCTTACGGATGATTTTTTTGCAAAGCGTGTATACGAGCAGTCGCGAAATAAAAAAGTCCCCGTGAAGCAATTTATCATGGATAACGCGGTGGTAGTGGGCGTAGGTAATATTTATGCCAATGAGTCGTTATTTAAGGCAGGAATACACCCAAAACGCGAAGCAGGAAAAGTATCGCTAAAGCGATATCAAACCCTGATCCCTATTATTAAAGACACTCTAGCAGCGGCAATAACACAAGGCGGTACAACCCTTAAAGACTTTGCCCAAAGTGATGGCAAACCAGGTTATTTTGCACAGCAGTTGTTAGTGTACGGGCGAAAAGGAGAGGCGTGCGTAACGTGTAAAACGCCACTTGAAGAAATTAGACTAGGGCAGCGCAGTACGGTGTTTTGTAAGCACTGCCAAAAATAGCCGTGTTATAGCTCAAACGGTGCCACACCGACGGCTTTCATCTTATAGCCCACTTGGGCTATTTCACCAGACCAGGTTTCGGTACTGATAACGCCGGTAACAACAATCGCATCATACAGGCTCTCTATGGGGACGCCGCCTTTTACTGTTACATGAACGATTTGATTTGGCGGCGGGGGCGGTACGTGAATACACGCGCCAAAGTATGGCACAAGCAAAAACTCAGTAATGACTTCACTGTCGCCCTCAAGTGGGACAACAAACCCCGGTAAGCTCACTGATTGGCCATTTAATGCTTCAACCACAGGAGCATCTAGCTCTGGTTGCACCCAGTTTTGTTCACTACCTTCGTGGTTAGCCTGTGCTTGGGTATCTATTTGTACATGCCCTTGTGGGATTAAGTCTTCCCAAAAAATTTCTTTCGGCGGGTTTGCACTACTGACAAAGCTAATAAGTAGGCAGCTTACTAGCGTGCAGTAATAAAGCGCGGATTTAAAAAGTATCATGAAATTCCTAAAGTTAAGTTTTTATACTCATACCATCGCTAAGCGAATAAAAGTAAGCGCGGGTAGCTGGTATTAAGCCAATTATAAACCCAGCGGCCATAATAACGCCTATTAAAGTGAGTTCATAGTAAGAGAGCATGGCAATATTAACGCTTATGCCTGCATGGCTTTGCAAATAGCTGCTACTGATAAGCATAACGCCATAATACAAAGCACAGCCAACTAGGCAGCCTAATAATGTTGTAAATAACGATTCCATGCTTATTAGTGTAAATAGCTGCCATGGCCGTGCGCCGACTGAGCGCAATATAGCAAGCTCTCTTCGGCGTTGATTTAAATTGGCCAGTAGTGTGGTCAACATGCCCAATAAACTGACTAATATAACAACGCCTGAAAACAGTAAGAGTATTTTTTCGACAATGGCGAGCATTTGCCACAGCTCTTTTAAGGTCACTGTGGGCATAATGGCCAGAAGTGGCTCTTTTTTGTATTGGTTGATATTACGCCTAATTTGCAATGTGTATAAAGGCGAGTCGAAGCCCATTAAAAACGCAGTAATTTGACTTGGCTCACCGATTAGGTTGTTATGCTCATCGTGCTCATCGTGCTCATCGTGCTCATCGTGCTCATCGTGCTCATCGTGCTCATCGTGCTCATCGTGCTCATCATTCGCAGAGTGTGAACCACCATGTATTAAATCAATAGCTGCTAGAGGTATGTGTAAGGTTTTATCTACTGGCGTGCCAGTGGCGTTTAAAATACCGATAACAGTAAACGGGTTGTCTTTATGATGGTGAAAGCTCGTATTACCCATGCCGTGTGAGATTACTACGTTATCACCTAGTGTATACCCTAAACGGCTCGCTACATCGCTGCCAAGTACCACTTGGTTTAAATGCTCAAACGCGTGGCCTTGTTGAAAACTTAACGTTTGTTTTTTACCAAAGCGATAGTGGGTAAAGTAATCACGGCTTGTACCTAGTACAGTTTGGCCTTTGTGGCTGTCGCCTAAACTAATAGGAATGCTCCATTTAACACCACGTTGAGCTACGATGTACTGATAACTTTGCCAGCTTACCCCATTATTTGCGTAACCTATTCTAAATACAGAGGAAAGCAGTAATTGAATATCGCCGGTGCGGGCGCCTACAATTAGGTCTGTCCCAGATATGGTATTACTAAAGCTGGTTTTTGCATCCACGCGAATTCGCTCAATACTTAGTAAAAGCATCACGCTAATAGCAATGGTAAACAATGTGAGCAGTACACTTGCTCGGCGATTTAGCAAACTTTTATAAGCTAACTTAGTCAGGATCATAGCTGCTCCTGTAAGCTAACTAGGCTAATTTCACGATTAAATAGCGGTTTTAATGTTTCGTCATGGCTTACAAAAACTAACGTACTGTTGGCGCGCTTAGCCTGTTCGAATAACAGCTTTATAAAGCTTTCTCTATTTGCGGTATCGAGTGCCGAGGTAGGCTCATCAGCAATTATAAGCTCTGGGCTGCCAATAAATGCGCGAGCGGCGGCAACCCGCTGTTGCTGACCAATACTGAGCGAGGCAACATCTTTACTATGATAAGACTCACTTAAGCCTAATGCTGTTAATAAGCGTATCGCTTCTTTTTGTAAGCTTGGCTTGGGCTCTGTTGTTTGCTGTAAGGCTTTTTGTTTTCTGCTTTTTGAAAATTCACAGCCAAGCGTGACATTCTCAATGGGTGTTAAATACGGTAATAAATTAAAGTTTTGAAAAATATAGCCAATATTCTCCGCTCTAAATACGTCTCTTTGCGTATTGCTAAGTGTATTTAAATCGCGATTTAAAATACGTATGTTGCCACTACTTGGTGTGTTTATACCTGCCAATAGCGCAAGCAGGGTTGATTTACCGACGCCGCTGGGACCATGTAAAAAAATATGCTCGCCTTTATCAATCCTAAGGGTTGGGATATTTAGCGTAGGCTTGGCATCATTTTTATGCCATTTAAAGGTTACATTATCAAGCTCAATCATACAGTGTGGTGTTACCAACCCCAAAAGTTGAATTCTTTACGCATTTTAAGATTTCTAAATAGGTTAAGCGGTTTAGGTTTTAGCTTTTCTTTTTTGTGCAAAAATTCATTTGCAGCATTAAGCACGCGTTGGCTAGATTTACCATCAGTATATGGGTGGAGCTCTAGGCAATAGTCTTCAATACTTTGCATTAATTTATTAGGTTTAGTTAACGCATGTTCTATTGCTGCTTCTACTTTATCGGCTTCAGTTACATCAAGTAAGTGAGGGAGTGGTTTTTGATTGCAAAACGTAACAACTGGCTTTCTAAGTAATAAAAACATCAATAATACCGAGGATGTATCACACAGCATTACATCTGCAGCTTTAAGCAAAGGGAGTACGTTGTCGGTTTCTATAAAGGTTAAGTTTTCATTATTTAATGCTTTATATTTCTCAACCCATTCTTGGGGCATTTTAGGATGAAACTGCATTAAAATACGCCACTTCCCTTGTAGGCTAAAATGCTTTATTTGCTCATATAATTTGGGAGCAAGTGATAATTTTTTTGAAAAAGTAGAGCAAATAAGCAGTGTTGGACGTGGGTCGTCGCTTTCGTATGGGTTAGCTTGTGTATCGGTAAATAGGGGGTCGAGCGTTGGCCAGCCGGTTTCTACTACTTTAAAAAAACCATGTTGTTGCGCCAACTCTTTAAATCGGGTGGTAGTATTGGGGCCCTGCGTACAATACAGGTCGTAGCAGCCTCGTATTGCAAAGTGGCCATGATTGCCCTCTGAGCTGCGCTTCTCAGAATTAAAACCATGAAAAACAGCAACTTTTTTACCAGGAACAAAACTTGGAACAATATTGCCTGGAATATAAGTTATATCAGGGTGCCAGCTTCTCACATCAGATATTGTATGCAAGCGCTGCTCATCATCATCTAAAAAGTCGGGGTTTACTTCATTACCCGCTAAAAACCACCGAACTTCTCCACCATGGGCTAAAATTTGCGCCTGAAGCGGCCTTAAAATAGCGTATGAATAATTTTGCGAAATATACATTAGGTATTTTTTATTTGCGGTCGCAGTTAGGTAGTCCAAGCGTTACTCCTCTAGTTAGCACGCTAAGTTTACCGCATTATTACAGCCATATAAATATTGCGTGGTTATTTAACCTGAGCTCTGGGTAATAAACCTATCTCTAGCAGCTATTTTCAGCGCTAACTGCGTTGAGTTTACTTGCAATAGGCCAGCTATTGACGCGTAAATTCGCCTTACTTTCATTGAAAATCTCTGGCTAGAGAAAATAAATTTAAATTTCAGCATATTACAACACGCCCTAGTAAGTCTCTTAACCAGAGTTCAGGTTATTTAGTTTTCAGTGCTGATTGAGCTTTAGGGTAGGCTGATTTATTATATAGCGCTTATAACCCCATACCATACTTTGCTCTATGAGCATCCCTAACCCCGGAGATAGCATGACTAGCTATAAAGTTTTAGACGTAAACGATGACTTACCCATTCGCACTAAAGGTGCCGTACACAGCGGTAAAGTTCGTTCGGTTTATTGGCTAACAGATGAAGACAGCGCACGCCTCATTAAAGAAAAAAACTATAAAGTTCCGCAAGGAACTGAGCTGGCAATTATGGTTATTTCAGACCGTATTTCTGCTTTTGATTGTATTTGGCAAGGCGAAAATGGCTTAAACGGCGTGCCGGGAAAAGGTATTGCGCTTAACTCTGTTGCATCTCATTGGTTTAAGTTATTTGATAAAGCTGGCCTTGCGGGTAACCACATTGTTGATATTCCTCATCCTTATGTATGGATTGTGCGCAAAGCAAGCACCGTAAAAGTAGAAGCAATTGCGCGCCAATATATAACCGGCAGCATGTGGCGTGATTACAGTAAAGGGGTTCGCAACTTTTGTGGCATAGACTTACCTGAGGGCTTAAGAGCAAACCAAAAGCTTGAAAACGTACTAATAACCCCTTCTACAAAAGGTATTATCGAAGGCGTGGTTGATATTCCACCTGTTGATGATGTGAATATTACGCGCGCTAATATCACTGATAATTTAGACGTATTTAATTTTAAATCGGCAGAGGATGTGACTAAATACGAAAAGCTATTGGTTGAGGGCTTTAAGCTAATTAGTGAAGAGCTGGCAAAGCTTGATCAAATATTTGTAGATACAAAATTTGAGTTTGGTTATGTAGAGGATTTAGACGGAAACCAACAGCTTATTTATATTGATGAAGTAGGCACCCCAGATTCTTCGCGCATATGGGATGGCGCGGCTTACCGCGATGGTAAAATAATCGAAAACTCTAAAGAAGGGTTCCGCCAGTTATTAATTTCTACTGTGCCAGAAAGTGACGTGCTGTTAAATAAAGACCGCATGGATGAGCGTGAGCAGCTTGCTAAAGACTTTATTTTACCAGAATCGGTCATGCTTGAGGTGTCTAACACTTATGTAGGCATTGCCAGTAAAATCATTGGCAAAGAGATTGTAATTCCAGAAGATCCTCGCCAAGAAGTAATTAATATTTTAGATACTGATTACGACCTTATTGTAAAATAGTACAACTAAAGTATTAAAATAAACAAAGCCCAGTCTTTATTTTTAGTTACTGGGCTATATTCCTTGCAATTAGTGCTGGTCTCTAATTAACTTAACCTAAGATTAACTTTTAGGTATTGATATGTTTAGGCAAGTGCAGCAAGTTTTTAATAAAAGAGGTTATTTACTCGCCGCTACTTTATTTTTTAGCCAAGGAGTACTGGGTGCAAATATTGATTTAGTAATTCAAGACCAGCATGGTCAGCCACTAAAAGACGCAGTCGTTGAGCTTTATAAGGCGGCAAAGTCAGAGCGCACTATGTTACCCGTTGCGGTAATGGACCAAGTACATAAAGCGTTTTTACCTGATTTACTGGTGGTGCAAAAAGGCCAGCAGGTTAACTTTCCTAACAGCGATAATATTCGCCATCATGTTTACTCTTTTTCTCAGGCTAAGCCCTTTCAGCTAAAACTCTATTCAGGCCAACCTAAAGAGCCTGTAATTTTTGATCAACAAGGTGTTGTTGTACTAGGCTGTAATATTCATGACTCTATGGTTGGCTATATTTATGTAGCCAATAGTGAACACGTTTATAAAACGAATAATACGGGTAAGTTATCCTTAGACATAACGCCGTTACCGACTACGCTGAGTGTGTGGCATGCGCTACAAACTGCACCGTTGGAAAATAAAAAAATGATAACAATAAACAATAACAATGAGTTACTAATTAAGGTTAATACCTCCACCCCAGCACCGCGAAATACTTTTGGTAGTAAGTTTAAGGGCGGTAATGACTAACAGTTTAAAAAACCGCATTATTGTTTTATGTGTAGGCTTAGTGTTACTGACCACTATGGTGAGCATTGTTAGCTTTTGGTGGTCTACAAGTAAATTTCAAGAAGAAAAAGTAAATCAAGATATTAGCGTAGCGCAAAATGTATATAAGCAATATCTGAGCGCAAAAGAAAGCCTACTGCTTACTGCTGCTAAAGTACTCACTGCCGACTTTGGCTTTAAGCAAGCGGTTGCCACTCGCGATGCAGGCACCATAAGTAGTGTGTTGTTTAATCACAGCCAGCGTATTGATGCAGAGCTTATGCTACTGATTGATTTATCAGGTAAATTAATTTCAGCCAATACTAATGCAGATTTGTACCCTCAAAATTTAAAGCCGTTACTGGATGAGTTATTAACTTCGCCAGAGCAATCGAGCTTTGTTGTTCTTAATAATCAGCTATATCAAGTTATTTTACTACCTGTAAGGGCGCCTAGAACCGTTGCATACAGCTTAGTGGGTTTTAAAATTGATGACGAAGTCGCCCTCGAGCTTAAAAATCTAACAGGAATGGATGTCAGCTTTATTGCTGAGCAGGACAACCTCGTAAGAAGCTCGTTGCTTAATCGCCCAGAGGTTTTTTCACCTAAAAACTACTTTAACACTACCACTACAACGCGTTTGTTTGGTGATTATCCTGTATATAAAAACCAAGATATTATGTTGCCCTCCCTACAAGGGGATGCGGTAACAATTTTGCTCAGTGCTGATTTAACGCAAAGCTATAACGATTTTGAAAACTTATTGTTTACGCTAATTATTATGGCCATTTTAACGATGCTGGTGGGGGTTATTACCAGTAGTTTACTGGCAAATAACTTAACAACCCCACTCTCACAGCTTGCAGTTATTGCCAGGCAATTTGCACAAGGTAATTACGCATTTGAATTTAATGCATCTAAACAAAGTACCGAAATAGCAACCCTTGCTAACGCCTTTGATAACATGGGTAACGATATTAACGAGCGTGAACAAAAAATTAGTTTTCAGGCACGCCATGATTCGCTTACAGGCTTTTATAACCGCTCGGCTATGCTTGAAGTACTCGATGATGAGCTGACTCCCTCTACACAATACACCCTAGTTGCTATTGATATAAAAGGTTTACGGCATATAAACGATAAGCTAGGCCCACGCGTAGGCGATGAATGTTTAAAAGCGGTTGCCAATCGAATTAGTGGCTTTTCGGACGAACTTGGCGGCTTTCATGCGCGTATTGGTGGCGATGAGTTTTTAACTGTGTTTCCAAGTGCCGCTGCCAGAGAGAAAAAAAGCGGTGTAGTTGGTTTAATGGCACAGCTATTAGCGTGTTATATCATTAAAACGTTAAAAATTAACTTACGCTTTAGCGCTGGGGTTGTCGAGTATCCTATGCAAGGCCTTGCCAGCGATGATTTAATGCGACGCGTACTTATTGCCGTAGACAATGCAACAGATAGCCAAGACAGTATTCATTATTACCAAAATGGTGAAGACGAAGCGCATTTAGAACGCCTTAAAATGTTAGATGAGCTTAAACAAGCCATTAGCGATGATGATGGGCAATTATTTATGACCTATCAGCCTAAACTGCATTTACACACACAAAAAATAAATAAAGTCGAATCACTGATCCGCTGGCAACGTAAAGATGGCAGCTGGGTAAACCCAGAACTGTTTATTGATTTAGCCGAGCAATCGGGGCTTATTGTTGAGCTTACATCATGGGTTGTTAACACTGTGGTTTCTCAGGTGGCTGATTGGCAGGCTAAAGGGATTGAAATGCAGGCAGCAATTAATGTATCAGCACAAGATATTGCCTCACCGAGTTTTCATTCAGCGTTAGTGCGTACTCTAAAAAAATACAATGTTGATCCAACCCTCATTACTGTTGAATTAACTGAGCGCGACATGATTGAAAATGAGGAAAAAGGCATAAAAGCATTACAAAACTTAAAAGCCATCGGTGTAAAAATTTCATTGGATGATTATGGCGTAGGGCAAACATCACTGGGGAGATTAAAAATGCTGCCTATTGATGAGCTAAAGTTAGATAAGTGCTTTATTTTAAAGTTAGATGAGTCGCGCAAGGATCAACACATAGTGCAGTCGTCTATTACCTTAGGGCATCAACTAGGCTTTAGCGTTGTTGCAGAGGGCGTTGAAAACAGAGATTCGTTAGACTTACTTAAACTTATGCATTGTGACCATGCTCAGGGTTACTACCTAAGTAGGCCTTTAAAAGCAGAATTATTAGAACAGTGGCTAAAGGAATATTATGAAAAAAGTTAAGTGTTTATTACTTGGGTTATTACTTAGCTCGAGCTTTTCTGGTTTCGCAAGCGATGGTAAATTATTAGCGACCCCCGGGGTTTCGCAAATAGAAGGCGGCGGGGGCGGCGGTATTGTGCCTTGGGCACAACTTGCAGGTTACGCCAGCGAAGACGAGTTCTCTGTGAATGGCTTTTGTAGCCGTGCAGATGTAACAGACTACACTTTAGATGTATGTGGAGCACAAGTTAACTTATTTAATCGTGTAGAACTTAGCTACGCTCAACAACGTTTTGACGTGCCTGCACTTGATACCGAAATAGAGCAATCTATCACGGGCGCTAAAATTCGTTTATACGGCGACATAGTTTACAGTGACTGGCCGCAATTGAGTGTAGGTATACAGCATAAATCCCTTGATGATGGCGCTGTTGCGACCCTAGTAGGTGCAAAAGATACTAGTGGCACTGATTACTACCTCGCAGCTAGTAAACTCCACTTAGGCGCTGTAGGGGGGCTTAACTGGTTTTGGAACGTCACAACTCGCTACAGTGAGGCTAATCAACTCGGTTTGCTTGGTTATGGTGGGGCAAATGATGATGCAAAAATTTTATTTGAAGGCAGCACCGCTGTGTTTTTGAGCCGAAGTGTTGCCGTAGGTATAGAGTATAGGCAAAAGTCTAATAACCTTAATTTGGGTGAACAAGACTGGAAAGATTTATTTGTTGCTTGGATGCCAAACAAACACGTGAGTGTCACCGCTGCATACTTAGATTTAGGTAGCATTGCAGGTGCGAGCGATCAAACAGGGTGGTACTTATCGGTAACAGGGTATTGGTAATGAAAAACGTTGTCATTTTATGGTTGTGTTTAAGTGCCTTGGCCGGGTGTGCAAGCTCAACAAATTTATCGCTTTATCAACAGCTTGATGGCCGTGCGGGGCTTACGCGTATTGTAGACAGTTTTATTTACCAAATAGGTAATGATGAACAAGTACTGCATTATTTTGAACACAGCGACATAAGCCACTTTAGAGAAGGCTTTATTATGCATATGTGTATGCTAGTTGATGGCCCATGCAAGTACAAAGGTGACTCTATGGTAGATATTCATACTGGGATGCACATAACTGAGAAAGATTTTAACCATGTGGTGGACTTACTTATAAATGCGATGGAAGAGCAAAATATTAGCCATAGCATACAAAATGAGATCCTATCTAGGATGGCACCGCTGCGTAGTAAAATAATAAGTATTTAGGTAACATCTATAAATTATTTACTCGTAGCAGTGAACCTTACTTTTGTAATAGTGTCCACTTAGTATTATTTCCTATAAACAATAATTGGCGCGCACAGCTTGTATGTCTTACCTATTTATATCCCGCAAAAATGTACACGCAAAGTACTATAAAAAAATAATCAAAAAGCTGAGTATGGATTGCCAACTGCATGTTATGGGGGCGCCAAAGCTTTCAGCTATACACTATTTAAGTAAAGCGTTTAAAGTTGATTTTAACGATGTTATTAATGCACAACTAAAACGTAAGCGCGCCCGTAATAACCTTTGGAACAATGCTTTAGTATCGGCGGTTTACAAAGTGGGGCTGCGCTTTTTTGAGCGTTTGCGTTACGCAAAATATTTAGCTTTATTAACTGAAGTTAACCCTGATGTAATGGTGATATGGAACGGTAATAAACTGCCTAATACTACCGTTGCTATGGCTGCCAAGGCACTGGGTATTAAGCAATTTTATTATGAAAATGGTTTGCTTCCGGGTACCACCAGTTTAGACCCTCAAGGGATTAACTTTAATGCGTCGCTAAGTCGAGATCCTGATTTTTATTTAAATTTTAATGTAAATAATGCCTTAAACTTTGATGCACCGGCGCTTGTTCCTCGAGAAAACCATAAAAAACGCTGTGATTTTGAAGCTGAAAATATACCTGAACGCTACATATTTGTGCCTTTTCAAGTGCCTCACGATACGCAATTAGCGAGCTTTTCGCCATGGATTGACTCAATGGAAATGCTATACGATGAAGTTGTTAGCGCAGTGAAAGCGTTGAACGATCCTAGTTTTAAGGTCGTTTTTAAAGAACACCCGTCGTGGCACAAGCATTACACCCATTTATACGATAAAGACCCAATTGCACTTTTTGCAAACGGCAATAAAACCTGTGAACTTATTGAATGCGCAGAAGCGGTGATCACTATCAACTCTACGGTCGGTTTAGAAGCGCTGTTACTAAATAAGCGGGTAATTACTGTAGGGCAGGCTTGTTATAATATAGAAGGCTTAGTTAAGCATGCTGATACTCGTGAGGGCTTAGCTGCCCAAGTAGCAGATGTAGCTCAAGGATGGCAGTTTAATCCGCAGCTACGCGATAAGTTTTTTTGCTATTTAAAGCATGTGTATAGTGTGCCGGGCGTTTGGAAACACGCCGAGGAAGAGCATATCAAAGCAATTGAGTTACGTTTTAAAGGGGCGGATAAATTTGCACAATATAGCAACAGTGTGCCCAACGAACTTATTTAACCGCGTATTGTATATCAACATGTTGTGATTTAGCTGTAAGGACAATTTTTACAGCCATTTTTACAGCATGTTCCTCGCTTTAGAAAAAACCATTTACTAAACACCATGTAGCCATTTTGCATGGTGTAGTCTAGCCCTTCAATTAAATTGTCATTACCTCTAAATTTTTTAGCAAACTCAATTTGTGCTTTGATTGGTTGAGTATAAATATGGGCTAAATAAGCGTTTATTTTATTAAGCGTACATTGCGGGCATAAACAGCTTGTTGCTGACTCTTCAAGCGGTAAAATAGCAGGTAATTGGTTACACCAACATGCGTTTATATCGTTTACATTACAACTAAGCGCAGTGTGGCATTGTGAGCAGTTTAATCTCGTCATTTTAAGTCTTATCAGCAGTAGAGCAGCAAGAATAACAAATATTATGAATATACAAAAAGCATTGGCCGAATTTATTACCTTTGGTGAGCAAAGAGATGATGCTATTAGCGTGATTATTTCTACCCCAGCAGAGGAAAGTGCTCCCGGTTATACACTCACAAAGCCGGTATTGATTGACGTGCTAACACGTTGTGTAAACCACGAAATAGAGATAGATGATTTAGAGTTATGGGCAAATGTGGTTGAATCGCGAGATGATATAAATTGCGCCGAACACGAAGGGGTTATTTTTGCGCTCAGTAATAGCGAGCAAATGGGAGAGCTTGATAGCCAAAAGCTTGAACAATTACTGGCATTATTGAAGGACTAGATATTTAGGCTGACTCTTATTTTAGATGCCAACTTACTGCGGTTATATGTAACGAATAAATAAAAAAGCCGTATTTAAATTAAATGCGGCTTAGTATTTTTTTACCACTGACAATTAATTTACTTATGATATCCCAAGCACGTTTCTACTTCGTTTTTAGAGCCTAATATTACCGCCACACGCTGGTGGATTGTATCGGGTTGAATATCCATAATACGCTCAGTACCCGTAGAAGCGATGCCACCTGCTTGCTCAACTAGCATAGCCATGGGGTTGGCTTCGTACAGTAAACGTAGTTTATTAGGTTTGTTTGCATCTTTGGTGTCGGTTGGGTAGGTAAATAAACCACCACGGCTAAGTACACGGTGCACATCGCCAACCATAGCGGCAATCCAGCGCATGTTAAAGTTTTTAGCACGTGGGCCGGTATCGCCAGCGAGTAAGTCATTAATATAGTTTTGCATTGCTGGCTGCCAATGACGCTGGTTTGACGCATTAATGGCAAATTCGTTTGTATCAGCAGGGATAGTGGCAAAGTCTTGTGTTAGTAAAAAGCTACCTTGGGTTTTATCTAGCGTAAACATGCGTGTGCCTTTACCTGTAGTAAGTGCAAGCATAGTTGATGGGCCGTAAAGCACGTAACCTGCAGCAACTTGTTTGTGGCCTGGCTGCATAAATATACTTTGATCGGCGGCATCTGAGCCTTCTGGGGCTTCCATAATTGAAAATATAGTACCCACTAACGAGTTAATGTCAGTATTTGATGAGCCATCAAGCGGGTCAAACGCCACAATGTATTTAGCGTCTTGGTTGCCAGCTACTGTGTAATCTTCTTCTTCTGAGGCGATGGCTTTAACTGACCCAGACTCCAGTAAAATATCTTTTAAAAGCTGATTAGATAATACATCGAGCTTTTTTTGGGTTTCACCTTGAATGTTTTCATCAAGCGTTGAGCCTAATACGCCAGAAAGCGCACCTTGGCCAACACGAAACGAAATTTCTTTACATGCTGCTAAAATGGTTCTAATTAACGATAAAAGTTCTCTAGGACAACCGTCTTCTAGTAATACTGGTGGGAGTCTACGCATTCTATTTTCCTGATAACGTGTACTAGCTAATCTAAATGTGAGAGAGATTAACTTAGTGCGCTGAATTTCGTCTTAAATACCTGTATTGTTTAAATAGCACTGTAATAATGGTGCCACCTAATCGTACTTAAAACGCCAATAACAAAGATAAGATTATGAAAAAAATACCACTAATAAGTTACATATTCTTTACTGTGCTGTGCTCTATGATAACCCAAGCGCACGCAGCAATTAAGCCTATAGATGAATTTACTGCGCAAATGAATCACTTTCCTGGGTACTTTTCGTTTTACTACGATACTCAAAACGGCAAAGTGTTTTTAAAAGTAGATAAATTAGAGCAGCAATTTTTGCTTCAGCAAAGCTTACCCTATGGAGTTGGCTCTAACGATATAGGCTTAGATAGAGGCCAACTTGGTAACACGCATTTAGTTCAGTTTGAGCGTTTTGGCGATAAAGTAATGTTGCGCGCGCTAAATACATATTATCGCGCTAATACCACTAACAAAGCTGAGCAGCAAAGTATCAAAGAGGCCTTTGCATCCAGTATTTTAGCGGGCTTTAAAGTGGTAGCGCAAAGCGAAAAAGCGCTCCTGATTGATTACACACCTTATTTATTAAGCGATGTACACGGGGTAAGCCGTACGCTTGCAATGCGCAAGCAAGGCAGCTTTAGCCTTGATGAATCACGCAGCGCTGTATATATGAATCGCTCAAAAGCGTTTGTAAAAAACACCGAGCTTGAAGCAGTATTAACGTTTAAGGGCACTAAACCAGGTAAATTTGTGCGCCAAGTAAGCGCCGATGCATACGCACTTACTGTACATATGCACCACTCACTTATTAAATTACCTGATGATAAATACACGCCACGTAAATTTGACCCGCAATCAGGGTATTGGAGCATTGAGCACAAAGACTATGCAGCCCCCCTTGGTGAATCTATGTTTGTGCGCTATATACCGCGTCATCGCTTAGCTAAAAAAGATCCAAGTTTACCGATTAGTGAACCCGTAGAGCCCATTACTTACTACCTAGATCCTGGCGTGCCTGAGCCGGTTAAAAGCGCGTTACTTGAAGGCGGTAAGTGGTGGAATGATGCCTTTAGCGCAGCAGGCTATAAAAACGCATTTAAAGTCAAAGTATTGCCGAGCAATGCTGATCCTATGGATATTCGCTATAACGTTATTCAGTGGGTACACCGTGCTACACGCGGATGGTCTTACGGAAGCTCTGTTATAGACCCTCGTACCGGCGAAATACTCAAAGGGCATGTAACACTTGGCTCATTGCGTGTACGCCAAGATATTTTAATTGCAGAAGCCCTCGGTGCGCCTTATTTAAAAGGTAACGAGGTGGCTAAAAATTTACAGGCAATGGCACTTGATAGGATTCGCCAGTTAAGTGCACACGAAATTGGCCATACGCTGGGCATTGCACATAACTTTGCAGCCTCGGTGGGGGATAGAGCGTCAGTTATGGATTACCCGCACCCACTACTTGGCTTTAACGAGCAAGGCGAGCTTGATGTAACCCGCGGCTATGCAAGCGGTATGGGGGTATGGGATACCCAAGTTATTAAATATGGTTACAGCGACTTTACTCATCAAGATGAAAGTGCTGAGCTTGCAGCAATATTAAAAGAGAACAAAACGAAGGGCCTTGAGTTTATATCTGATAGCGACGCACGCGCAAAGGGCGGGGCACACCCTACAGCGCACTTATGGGATAACGGTACTAACCCAGCGCAAGAGTTACTTAGAGTGCTTGATGTACGTAAAAAAGCGCTTTCGCAATTTGGTATTAACAACATTAAAACGGGTGATGCACTCTCGCAGTTAGAAGAAAAACTCGTGCCGCTTTATTTATTTCATCGCTATCAAGTAGAGGCTGCAGTTAAGCTAATTGCGGGGGTTAACTACGAATACGAAACACGTAACAACTCACCTGCTAAGGGCGCGCAAGTGGTTGAAAAAGCGCAGCAGCAAGCGGCGCTTAGTGCTGTTTTAACAACATTAAAACCGGCTAATTTAATTTTGCCTGAGTCGGTGTTAGCGCTTATTCCGCCAAAAGCGTATGGCGAGTCTAAATCGCGTGAAAGTATAACAGGGCGTACGGGTTTAACACTTGATGCGATGGCCTTGCCAGAAGTAGCTGCGCAGCATAGTTTATCGTTATTATTAAACCCACAGCGTTTAAATCGTTTAGCTCAACAACAAGTACGTAATTATAATTTTTACAGCTTAGATGAGCTGCTAGAGCAGCTTTACAGCCAGGTGTTTAATGTGTCATCACCTAATACAATGAAAGGCAAAATCACCCAGCGGGTGCAATTTTTAACTGCAAAAAATATGGCTGATTTAGTCACTAGCGATAAGGTAAGCCCAGAGGTGCAGGCGCAGTTACGTTTCTACTTGGTAAAATTAAGTAAAGAATACAATCAAAACTCAATGTTAAGTAATACCAGTGTAGGAGAAAGCGCGTTTAAACAGTATTTAGCAGAGCAAATAAAACAGTTTTTAAAAGTAGGTAAGTGGCCTGAAAACTTCAGTGGTTTACCAATGCCACCGGGCTCACCAATTTAATTATATGTTTTAGTGTGTAGTGGCTACTTAACCTGAGTTCAGGTTGTTAAATAAGTAGCCACGTTGCGGTGCCTAAAAAGGCAAAAATACCGACAATATCAGTCACCGTTGTAAGTACAACACTACCGGCAAGTGCAGGGTCTATATTCATTTTTTTCAATAAAATAGGAATACATGCGCCAGCAACACCAGCCACTACGAGGTTCATAAACATTGCAAATGCGAGCACGCCGCCAAGCATAAAATCCCATTGCCAAAGCGCAATTACACTGGCTATAAGTATTGACCAAATAACCCCGTTTAATGCGCCTATCGCCAGCTCTTTAGCCATTAAAAATCGTTGGTTAGTTTGGTTAATATGGCCCACGGCAATACCGCGAATAACCAGAGTTAAAGATTGGCTACCTGCTACACCACCCATTGAGGGCACAATGCCATTGAGTACAGCTAAAATAGGTAATATATCTAAGGTGCTTTCAAAAAAGCTGGCCACAAAGGCGGCAGCTAAGGCAGTGAGTAAGTTAACACCAAGCCATACTGAGCGTTTTTTTGAGCTTTTTAAAACAGGTGCAAAGGTGTCTTCTTCATCATCAAGACCGGCAAGGCTTAATAAGCTGTGCTCTGCATCTTCACGAATAACATCAACAATATCATCAATGGTGACACGTCCAAGCAAGTGGGCGTTATCATCGACTACAGGGGCCGATATCCAGTTGTGGCGCTCAAATAACTGAGCAACTTCACTTTCATCCATCGAAATAGGGATAGACTCACAGTCTTCATCCATTAAATCTTGAACAATTTTTTCAGGCGGATTAGTTAACAGTGTACTAAGTGACAATGCACCTAAAAAACAGTTATGTTTATCAACAACGTATAAATCATCGGTGCCCTCTGGCAGCTCACCGCGTAACCTAATATAGCGCAGCACAACATCAAGTGTAACGTCTGGGCGAATGGTCACCGTATCGGTGTTCATTAGCGCGCCTGCAGAGCGCTCTTGGTAAGATAAAGCCTGTGTAGCGCGTTCGCGGTCTTGCGTATCCATAGCGCTAACCACATCTTTGTACACGGTATCAGGTAGGCTACGCAGGACTTCACCTAAATCATCGTGACCCATATCCTCAGTGGCCGCGGCAATATGCTCAGGTTCCATTTGTGCAATGATACCTAAACGTACATCTTCAGAGAGCTCTTCTAGCACATCCCCTTGCACATCTGGGTCAACCAGTTGCCAAAGCATGCGTCTAATTTTATGCGGAGAGGATTCAAGCAGCAGTGCTGTATCACAAGGTGCTGTTTTTGCTAGCATGCGTCTTACTTGAACAAATTGCCCACTATTAAGTGATTTAGTCACTTGTTTTAATTGCTGTAGTGGATAGTCTTGTTCAAACGCTTCTGGCATTGGCATCCTAAATATTTTTGTGTAATGGAAAGGTGTTTAGTAAGTGGTGTTGCCCACTGTCATTTTCTTTATTTTTTGTGCTAAACCCAATGCTGGGACTAAATTAGTGTTTAAAATTAAGTAACCAAATTTAGCAGGGGCATGGCTTTATTACTCTAAATTAAAGCACTAAATTAGGCGAGTCGGAATACCCTAACTTACTAAATCTTTATAGTCTGGCCTGATAAGTCTTTAACTTATAAGGCTATGGTGCTTTAAATTATTCTTGTTCGTTAAATCGTTGTGCAATTAATTGCCCAACCGCATGCAAAGCTTGCTCTGAATCAGGGCCTTCACAGACTACTTTAACTTCTTTACCTTTACTGCTTTCAAGTAGCATTAAAGCTAATACGCTGTCGCCTGCGGCTTCTTTATCATCTTGGTGTAAGGTGATTTTAGCATCAAACTGCACAGCTAATTGCGCAAGGACCGTTGCCGCTCTGGCGTGTAAGCCTAATTTATTTTTTATTAAAAATGTGTCTTCACAGCGCATAAATTACTATACCTAAACTGAACAGGTTATTATTTTAAGGTTACTTTTCTTGCTCACGATGACGAATTTTGACATTCGGATGCGTCATAGCAAAGCTCTCACCAATGGCTTGCGCTAAATAAACCGAGCGGTGTTGACCACCAGTGCAGCCTATTGCAATAGTGAGGTAACTACGGTTATTACGCTCTAAGTGTGGCAACCAAGTTTGTACAAAGGTTTGAATTTGCCAAGTGAATTTTTGCACTATGCTGTGATTTGCCAAAAAATCTTTTACTGGTTGATCAAGACCCGTAAGCGGTTTAAGTTCAGGCTCCCAGTGGGGGTTTGGCAAAAAGCGAGCATCAAAAACATAATCAGCTTCTTTAGGTATGCCGTGTTTAAAGCCAAACGATTCAAACGTTACAATAAGTTGCTTATCTTTTTTACCCAGTATTTTTTCGCGAATTGACTCTGCTAATTGGTGCACACTTAAATCGGTGGTATCAAGCATAAAGTCAGCGCGCGTTACGAGTACATCAAGCAGTTCTTTTTCTTTTTTTATTGCTAAATCAAGCGGCAGTGAATCGATGGATAAAGGGTGTAATCTGCGTGTTTCTGAAAAACGTTTGATCAGTGTTTGATCATCACTATCTAAATAAAACAGTGTGGGTTTAGCAAAGTCAGGAAGGTACTCGAGAATATCGTTAAATTCGTCTTGTTCTTTGGGGATATTACGAACATCTATGCTAACGGCTATTTTGTCATAGTTATCTGAAACACTTCGCACTAAAGAGGGCAGTAGGTTGACCGGAATATTATCTACGCAATAATAGCCTAAATCTTCAACCACGCGTAAAGCAACCGACTTACCTGAACCAGAACGGCCGCTTATGATAATTAACTCCATTTATAGCCCTTAGTATTTACTACGATTGATCAACAATTACTTGATACAGCTCTGCATCGGTTTTAGCACTACGCAGCTGTTTACAAAATTCTTTGTTGCTCAGTTTATCAGCTATGGTTGCCAGAGTCTTTAGGTGCTGTTGGTTATCGCCATCTGGTACGATGAGTGCAACAAAAATATCAACAGGGCAGTTATCAATAGCATCAAAGTTAACAGGGGTGTCGCTAACAAGTACTAAAGCCAGCGGTTCTTCTACGCCACCCATTCTGCCATGAGGAATGGCGATACCCCGGCCAATACCAGTACTGCCTAGCTTTTCTCTGCTTGCCAGCGCATTAAGAATATCTTGTTGTGGTAAGTAGGGGAGCTTTTCATGAGCAAGCTCACTGATAAACTCTAAAATTCTTTTTTTACTACTAAAAAGGACCGCAGCTTTGCTGCAGTCCTGGCATACTAATGTACTTAATTTCATAATATTAGTGTCTAGCAAGCTTCTCTTTATGTTTTATGACTTGACGATCGAGCTTGTCAATCAACGAGTCTATAGCGGCATACATATCTTGGTGCTCTGTTGAGGCAAATAAATCTGCGCCACTTACATGAATAGTCGCTTCTGCTTTTTGGTTGAGTTTTTCTACATCGAGAATGACATGCACATTGCTAATATGATCTGAGTGCCTTTCTAGCTTTGCAAATTTATTATTTACATAGTCTCTAAGTGAATCAGTTACTTCTACGTGACGACCAGTTAGGTTTAGTTGCATAAGCATTTCCTCTTTGTTTTTAACGTCTTATATCAAACTCTTTCTCTGATTTGACGGTGGAATAGCTAGCGATTCACGGTATTTTGCTATTGTGCGTCTAGCTACTTTAATTCCTTGCTCTGCCAATATATCCGCAATTTTACTATCACTCAATGGTTTAGCTGAGTTTTCCGCGGCAATTAGCTTTTTAATTAGGGCACGTATTGCGGTTGATGAACACTCGCCGCCGTTTTCAGTGCTTACGTGGCTTGAGAAAAAATACTTAAGCTCAAAAATACCACGTGGCGTATGCATATATTTTTGCGTAGTAACACGCGAAATTGTCGACTCATGCATTTCTACCATCTCAGCAACATCGTTTAAAACCATTGGCTTCATGGCTTCGGGGCCATGTTCAAAAAATGCCTGTTGCTGTTTTACAATACAGTTAGTTACCTTAAGCAGCGTGTCGTTTCTGCTTTCAAGGCTTTTTATAAACCATTTAGCTTCTTGTAAGTGAGAGCGAATAAATTGGCTATCACCACTTGATTTTACGGTACGTGACATAGCCGCGTACTGACTATTTACGCGTATTTTTGGCATGCTATCTGGGTTTAGCTCTACCACCCAGCGGCCTTTTATTTTTTTAACCGACACATCCGGTATTACATACTCAGACTCTTCCCTTACTATTGTATCTGCAGGTTTTGGGTTGAGGGTATGTATTAGGGTCATGACCTCTTTAAGCTCGTCTTCTTTAAGCTTAGTCTTTTTCATTAATGTACGATAGTCGCGTGCCGCTAATAGATCAATGTGATCGGTTAAGATCATTTTAGTTTGTTCTATAAAAGGGGTGTCTTTATCAAACTGGTTTAGCTGAATACACAAGCACTCTTGTAAACTGCGCGCGGCTATACCTACAGGGTCAAATAACTGAATACGCTTTAAAACGGCTTCTATTTCGTCAAGTTCAACTTCAACTTCGTCATCGTTTTCTTGGTTAAAGCTTTCTAAAATTTCTTCGCAACTTAGCGTTAAAATACCCGAGTCATCTACAGCTTCTACAATGGCAATAGCAATGGCTTCGTCAGTTGGGCTAAAAGGAGTAAGCTGAAGCTGCCACATTAAATACTCATGTAGCGTTTCAGTAGAGGCACCTTGATAAATAGACTCATCTTCTGGCATTGGGCCTGAGGATGCAGCAGGGGCTGCGCTCATGTACTCATCCCAAGTTACATCCATTGCCATATCATCGCTAACGGTGTCTTTATTTAAAGCTTCGCCACTGTCTTGCTCGTACTCGCTGGTTGTATCGTCAGCCGATGCGCTTACGGTTATATCATCCGTATCTGCTTTTTGTTCATTTTTCCCAGCCGACTCTTCCGTGTAATCTTGCTCTTCTACTTCTAATAGCGGGTTGCTATCAAGTGCTTCTTGTATTTCTTGCTGGAGATCCAATGTACTGAGCTGCAGCAAGCGAATCGCTTGTTGCAATTGTGGAGTCATTGTAAGTTGCTGGCCCATGCGCAGCTGTAATGATTGCCTCATGTATCTCTAACAATCCTTTTATGTTGTTATAATTAATATTAGCAGATGCTTGTAGGTGTGGCTTAAATGTTACAGCCTAAATTGCTCGCCTAAATAAACATCGCGTACAGTTTTGTCATTTAATACGTGTTCTGGGGTGCCAGATGCAATTAGCTCCCCATGAGAAACAATGTAGGCTTTTTCACAAACATCAAGAGTTTCTCTTACATTGTGATCGGTAATTAATACGCCAATGCCACGGTTTTTAAGATGTTCTATTATTTTCTTTATATCTAACACTGAAATCGGATCAACACCAGCAAAAGGCTCATCCAATAAAATAAATTTAGGGTTCGCTGCCAGTGCTCTGGCAATTTCTACACGGCGGCGTTCACCACCAGAAAGCGCCATACCTTGGCTATCGCGAATATGCTGAATACTAAATTCATCAAGTAAGTTGTTAAGCGTTTCTTCTCGCGCGGCTTTATTGAGCTCTTTACGCGTTTCTAAAATCGCCATTAAGTTTTGATAAACTGTCAGCTTTCTAAATATTGATGACTCTTGCGGCAAATAGCCAATGCCTAAGCGGGCGCGGCTGTGCATAGGTAATAACGTAATGTCGTTATCATCAATAGAAATTTTGCCTTTGTCGCTAGGTACTAACCCTACAATCATATAAAAGGTGGTGGTTTTACCTGCGCCATTAGGGCCCAATAAGCCAACAATGCTGCCGGCTTCTACCTCAAGGCCTACATTTTTTACAACTTGGCGGCCTTTATAGCTTTTTGCTAATAGTTCTGCTTTTAAGGTGCTCATGGTTGACCTTCGTTACCTGTTTTTTCTTTAATTTTTGCTTCAACAGGCACTAAAATTGTGTGGACACGATCCGTAGAGTTTTCGTCTTTTTCTGCGCTAATAAGCTGCTGCTGCATATCGTAGGTAATACTTTTAGCATTAATTTTTTGACCGGCTTGTGCGACTTCAGCATCGCCAACAAGCGTTAAAAATCGCTTTGCTACGTCGTAACGTACTTCGTTTGCACTGGCACTCATTACAGTACCATCGTCTTGTTTTTCTTCGAAGTAGGCTGGGCTGCCAGTGGCAATAAGGAGTTGTTTGTTATCCCCTAAGTCTTCACGTTTATGTACTTCGAGTCGGTCGGCTGTAATTTTGCGATTACCATGCACAATTTCGACGTTCTTTTCAAAAATACCTACGTTTTCTTTAAGTTGGCCTTCTTGACGGTCTGCACTAATAGAAATTTGATTTGCTGGCGGTTGAGTAGCAGGCTCAGCAGCAGAGGCGCTAAATGCAAGCATTAGCGATGGGATAATAAGTATTTTAGTGAGTTTATTGGTCATAATATATTGTTCGCGTATGGTTAATTAGTTTTATTACTTCGGTTTTTAAATCGGCTTCAAGGCCTTTCCCGACAATTTTTAAATTAGGCCCAGTGACAACCACTGGTTGCTCAGAGCGCATAGTTAGCGCTTTAATGTCGACTTCGATGTTATCGGCATTGATGTTATCTATCATGGCATTATCAACTAAATTTTTAGCAACCACGTTGCCTTCTAAAATAAGTTGTTTATCTTCGTACAGCGTTGCTTCGTCTGCATTTATTCGCCATGTTTGCTTTTCGTTATACAAGGTGAAAATAGGTTTTTCAAAAAATGTAAAACCAAGCTGTTGGTACAGCTCCATTTTAGCCGCAGTGACTTTATGGCTTATTTTACCTTGCTCGTCATAGGCTGTTTGCTTAAGCTCTATAGCGGTGTAATCGGGCTTTGCAATTACTTCAGGTTCTTGCTCTGGCGCTACATTGGTTTGGGTAAAATAAGGGTACCAAAGCCAAACCATACAGCCGATGAATAACGCACTGAGTATAACGCGTGCTGCATTCATGAACTGGTGCCTTGTGTTGTAAGCGCTATGCCGTTCTCTAGCATAAGTAAATCTGTGAGCTCTCTAACGGCGCCAAAGCCACCAGGCATTTGCGTAGTGTAATGCGATAAGCGCTTAATTAGCGGGTGCGCATCGTTAACTGCAACGGCAAAGCCAACACGCTCCATTACTGGCATGTCAGGGCCATCGTCGCCAATATAGGCTATTTGTTCATCAGTTAACTTTAAAGTGTTTTTGAGTTCTTGATAAGCAATAAGCTTGTCTTCTTGGCCTTGATAAATGTGCTGCACAGTTAAGCTGCTCATGCGAGTTTGTACTATTTCTGAGTGACGCCCCGTAATGACCGCAACTTCAAAACCGCTATTAATTAGCGCTTTAATGCCAAAACCATCTTTTGTATTAAATGCTTTTAATTCTTCGCCTTGGTTGCCGAGGTAAATTCGGCCATCAGAAAATACACCATCAATATCGCATATGAGTAGTTTTACTTTTTTGGCGCGTGCTTTGGCATCATCGCTTAGCGGTTGATAGAGATCTTCAAATTGCATTTATAATACTCCTGCTTTTAAGAGGTCTTGCATATTTAAGGCGCCTATTGGCTGGTTTTTATCATTGACCACAATTAAACCATTAATACGTTTGTTTTCCATTATGTTTAGGGCTTCAGCTGCAAGTATATCGGCCGTGGCAGTTGTGCATGATTTGGTCATAACCTGGCTAATAGCGGTGTTATGTATATCAACTCTTTGCTCTAAAATACGGCGTAAGTCACCGTCGGTAAAAAGGCCGGCAAGCTGTTGATTGTTATCTACAATAGCGGTCATACCCAGCCCTTTGGCTGACATTTCTATTAACGCGTCTTTAATTGTTTGCGTTACACCTATAATAGGGGTGTTTGTGCCGCTGTGCATTACATCTTTTAAAGTGAGCAACAATCGCTTACCTAAACTGCCGCCAGGGTGAGAGAGTGCAAAGTCATCGGCGGTAAAGCCGCGTGCTTCTAAAAGCGCAACCGCCATTGCATCACCCATTGCTAAAGTAGCTGTGGTGCTTGCTGTAGGCGCTAAACCTAATAAACACGCTTCTTGTTCTACTTTTATGCATACGTGCACATCGGCAAGTGTAGCCATAGTAGAAAGCGGGTTACCCGTCATCGATATTATTTTTGCACCAAGGCGTTTAAGCACCGGAATAATATTAAGTACTTCGCTGGTTTCGCCCGAGTTTGATATAAGCATAACCACGTCATTTTTGGTTATCATGCCTAAATCACCATGGCTTGCTTCGCCTGGGTGAACAAAAAAAGCAGGGCTGCCTGTACTTGCAAGGGTAGCAGCAATTTTATTACCAATATGGCCTGATTTACCCATGCCAATAACAATAATGCGGCCTTGGCAATCAAACATGAGCTGACACGCACTATGAAAGTTTTCGTCAACGTATTGTGTAATATCAGCAAGCGCTTGGCGTTCAATGTTTAATACGCGTAAACCTTGCTCTATAAAATTTAGTTGTGCCATTGTTACCCTACTTGACTAAAAATATAACCTTGGTACGCCAAAAATGCGATGAGTAATAGGCCACCTTCTACTCTATTGATACGCTGAGAACCTCTAAAGTTCAATGACATAATAATAAGCGCAAGGGTAGCACCTAACATAATAAGTATGTCGCGGTTTGCAAGTGACGGGTCAACCACTGATGGGTTAATAATACCTGCAAGCGGTAATACCGCTAAAATATTAAATATATTTGAGCCCACAATATTACCTAGGGCTAAATCATCTTCGTTTTTAAGTACACCCGCTACAGAAGCTGCAAGTTCAGGCAAGCTTGTGCCAATGGCGATAATGGTTAAGCCAATAACTAAGTCGCTTAAACCAAAGTATTTAGCAATATCGACTGCTGAACCAACTAAAAAGTGTGAGCTAACAGGCAATAAAACCATGCCGACAATTAGCCATAAAACGGCTTTTTTAGTTGGTACATCGTTAGGAACCTCATCGCAGGCTTCTGAAACAAAAGGGTCATCTTGATTTTTTGCGCGCAAAGAAACCACAATCAAGCCACCAATAAACACAGCAAATGCGACTAGCAACGCCACCCCTTCGGTGAGCGAGAAGTAGTTGTCTGAAAATACATACCACGTAGCCAAGGATACCAGCATAACAAGCGGCATTTCGCGTTTTAAAGTGCTTGATGACACACTCAAAGGGCGTAGCAGCGCAGTAATACCTAACACAAGTAAGATGTTTGTTATATTTGAACCTACCGCGTTACCGACCGCTGTGTCGGTTTTATTTGCCAAAGCAGCCGAGGCCGATACCATCATTTCAGGGGCCGAAGAACCCATAGCAACAACCGTTAAGCCAACAATTAAAGTAGGGACTCCAAAGTTTTTAGCAAGCGCTGCCGCACCGTATACAAATCGGTCGGCGCTCCACACAAGTGCAGCAAAACCAAGAATTAAAATAACAAACGAGGTAACCATTATGTTAAGCCAGATGTTCAAAATACAGATGGCGCGAATAGTAACAAAAGCCAACATGAAAGTATAAGCAAAAGAGCAGGGTCTACTATTGCAGTGCGTGAATTTTATGCGCTTAAGCAAAGGTTAAGGCAATTTACTTCAGCCTTAGAGCGCTTTTTGTAGGCGTATTACAAAATCTTACGAATTGTTTTTTCCATCTTGGCTAAAAAACCCTTAAAATAGGAGCACGAGTGAACATTGTTACGGAGAGCGACTTGTCGCAATCAATAGTAGAAGTCAAGGATGTTAGCTTTTCGCGAGGCGATAGAACCATATATAAAAATATGAGTTTTAGTGTTCCTAAAGGTAAGATAACAGCGATTATGGGGCCAAGCGGAATTGGCAAAACCACAATGCTACGCTTAATTGGTGGGCAGCTTAAGCCTGACGCCGGCGATATTTTATTCGAAGGTGGCAGTATTCCTAGTATGTCGCGCAAAGAGTTATATGCGGCACGAACCAAAATGAGCATGCTGTTTCAAAGCGGTGCGTTATTTACTGATATGTCGGTATTTGACAACATTGCATTTCCTCTGCGAGAGCACACCAAGTTAAGTGAAGCGTTAATTAAACTAGTCGTATTAATGAAACTGCAAGCGGTGGGTTTACGCGGTGCTAAAGATTTAATGCCTTCTGAGCTTTCTGGCGGTATGGCCAGACGAGCAGCACTTGCACGTGCTATTGCACTGGACCCAGAACTTATTATGTATGATGAGCCTTTTGCCGGCCAAGACCCAATATCTATGGGTGTATTGGTAAAGCTTATTAAGTCGTTAAATGAAGTGCTAGGTTTATCATCCCTTATTGTAACCCACGATGTAACGGAGGTAATGAGTATTGCCGATCACGTTATTATTATTGCCGATCAAGGCGTAATAGGGGCAGGGACACCGGATGAAATGCGTAATCATGAATCTCCATTGGTACAGCAGTTTTTAAAAGGGCTATCGGATGGGCCTGTGCCATTTCATTATCCTGCACAAACGTATGCTGATGAGCTGTTAGGAGAAAACGCTTAATGTTGGATTTATTTCAAAAGTTAGGTCATAAAACGCTTGGGCGTTTTGCTGCACTAGGGCGCTCTGCCAACATGCTTTTTAATGCATTGTGGAATGTACCTAACTTTAAAAAAGGCACACCGCTGTTAGTGCGCCAACTTTATATGGTTGGTTCGCAATCATTATTAATTATTATGGTGTCGGGTTTGTTTATTGGTATGGTGCTTGCGCTGCAAGGTTATACCGTATTGGTTGGCTATGGCGCCGAAGACAGCCTAGGTCCATTAGTTGCGCTTAGTTTATTACGCGAACTAGGCCCAGTGGTTACAGCGCTATTATTTGCTGGGCGCGCTGGAAGTGCGCTAACGGCAGAAATAGGCTTAATGAAAGCCACTGAGCAACTCTCTTCACTAGAAATGATGGCTATAGACCCTCTCAAGCGCATTATTGCACCGCGCTTTTGGGCAGGTTTTATTAGTATGCCATTGCTTGCACTTATTTTTTCTGCGGTTGCCATTATCGGTGCTCATTTAGTTGGGGTTGATTGGTTAGGCGTAGATACCGGCAGCTTTTGGTCGATAATGCAATCGCAAGTATCGTTTCAAGAAGATGTATTAAACGGCATGATAAAAAGTTTTGTATTTGCCATGGTAGTGACCTGGATTGCGCTTTATAAGGGCTACGACTGTATCCCAACCTCAGAAGGGATCAGTAAAGCAACAACAGAAACAGTCGTTCACTCATCACTGGCAGTATTAGGGTTTGACTTTATTTTGACAGCGGTAATGTTTACCAGCTAATAGGGTATAGATAATGAATTCACGGAAATTAGAGATTTTAGTTGGCTTTTTTGTCGCATTAGGCATTTTAGCGTTTGCAATGTTAGCACTTAAAGTGGCTAATTCGGGTATTAGCGGGTCGGGCGAAACCTACACGCTAAATGCAAAGTTTGAAAATATCGGCTCACTTAAAGCGCGTGCACCGGTAAAAGTAGGCGGTGTAGTGATTGGCCGTGTCGAATCTATTTATGTACACCCACAGGAGTTTTTGCCTGTGGTAAATATGACGATAGATGCACAGTATTTATGTCGTTTTTCAGACACTAGCTCAATCTCAATTTTAACATCGGGTATTTTAGGGGAGCAGTACTTAGGTATTCACCCTGTTATTTCTCCTAATGCAGCAGAGCAGCGCTGTTTAGGTGAAACAGTGACCGAAAACGCACAAGATCAAGCAATCGATGAGTTATTTGGCGTAGAGAGCAAAGCGTTAGGTGATGGTGATTCAATCACAGATACTAAGTCTGCACTTGTTTTAGAAGAGTTAATTGGGCAGTTTTTATTCAACCAAGGTAGTGAGTAATTATTATGTTGAAACAGTTTTTAGCCGTTATTGCACTTGGTGCAACCCTAGCTGTGCAAAGTGTTAGCGCAGCCGAAGTTAAACTGACAGATCCTAACAAAATGGTGCGTCAGGTAGCAGAGCATACATTTGAGCGCATTAAAAAAGATCAACCGCTTATCACTAAAGATAAAGAACACCTTCGTGTTATTGTAGAAGAAGAGCTGATGCCTTACATAGACTACAAATATGCAGCACTTCGTGTGTTGGGTAGTGAAGTGTCTAAAGTGCGTGCAATTACCGATGAAGCCGAAAAAGCCAAAGCAATTAAAGACATCCAAGAATTTATTGGTGCGTTTAGAGGCTATTTAGTTGCTACTTACGCGGGGGTATTTACTCAATACACTGACCAACATGTAGAATTTGGCGCAGAGCAACCATTTAAAGGCAAAGATGTAGTTGTAGTAAAAACTAAAATTACAGAAGATGGCAAGCCTGACATAAAAATTGATTTTAAAGTGCGTGAAGATCGCAGCGGCGAGTGGCGCGCATACGATATGATTGCAGAAGGAATTAGCTTACTCGATGCAAAACAAAGTGAGCTACAAGGTATTTTACGCCAGCAAGGTATTGCACACGTAAGCAAATTACTAGAGCAAAAGAGCCAGTTACCTGTGCAATTTAGAGGCAACAACAGCAATGACTAAATTGGCAATTAGCCAAGTAGATGAGCAGCACTATAGGGTAAGTGGTGAACTTACCCGCAGCTCAATTGGCAATGAACAGCTTCTGAACGCCAAGTCATTAAGTAAGCATAAAACCATCTATTTTGACCTTTGTGAGGTAATGAGGGTTGACACAGCGGGCTTAGCTTGGTTAATTCACTCTTTTGCTGAATTTAAGCAACAGGGCACACGCCTTGAATTGCAAAATCCACCTGAGCAATTGCAAAATTTAATGCAGTTGGGTCAGGTAACAACTTTATTTGAGTGAGAGTTATGGAAACTAGCCAAGTCGAAACATTATTACGCGACGAACTTCAATTATCTGAAGTAAAAGTAAAAGCCAATGGTAGCCATTATGAAGTAATTGCAGTAGGTGAGTGCTTTGACGGTTTAAGCCGCGTTAAAAAGCAACAGCTAGTTTATGGCCCATTAATGAATACTATTTCAGACGGTACAATTCACGCTGTATCAATTCGTGCATTTACGCCAACTGAGTGGAAGCGTGAACAAAAATTTATTTTACCTCAATAGTTAAGGCCTCTTAATGGATCAGTTTGTAATTCAAGGTGGCACTTCACTTGCGGGTGAAGTAACTATTTCTGGCGCTAAAAATGCCGCATTACCAATTTTGTTTGCCGCACTGCTTGCCGATGGTAAAAGTACATTTACGAATGTTCCTCGCCTTCGCGATATTGTGACCACTGAGGCGCTTTTAAGCACTTTAGGCGCAACTGTAAATTGGCAAGGCGATACACTGTATATTGATGGCGCAACCGTTAATAAAACGCTTGCTCCTTATGATTTAGTTAAGCAAATGCGTGCCTCTGTTTTGGCGCTCGGACCTTTAGTGGCGCGTTTTGGTGAGGCGCAGGTATCGCTACCTGGTGGCTGTGCTATAGGCGCACGCCCGGTTGATATACATATTCAAGGTTTAGAGCGCATGGGCGCACAAATAAACGTTGAAAATGGTTATATCAATGCAAAGGTAGAAGGCCGCCTTAAAGGCGCTGAAATTTTCATGGAAATGGTCAGTGTTGGCGCAACCGAAAACTTACTAATGGCCGCAGCACTTGCTGATGGTAAAACGGTGCTTGAAAACGCAGCACGCGAGCCCGAAATTATTGACCTGGCCAATTGCCTAATTGCTATGGGTGCAAAAATTACTGGTGCAGGTACAAGCCGTATAGAAATTGATGGCGTAGAGCGTTTAGGCGGCTGTGAGCACAGCATTTTACCTGACCGCATTGAAACGGGCACTTTTTTAGTTGCAGCAGCGATGGCTGCAGGCGAAGTACTTTGTAAAAAAACAGATTTTCATTCACTTGAGCCTGTTATTGAAAAATTACGTGCCGCGAATGCATTAGTTGAAGTAAACGATGACAGCATTTATTTAGATATGCGTAAGCGTGAGCTCAAAGCCGTTAATATTAAAACCATGCCACACCCTGGTTTTCCAACCGATATGCAAGCGCAGTTCACCGCGTTAAATGTAGTGGCTAATGGTAGTGCAACAATTACCGAAACCATTTTTGAAAACCGCTTTATGCACGTACCAGAGTTACAACGCATGGGCGCTAATATTCGTTTAGAAGGGCACACCGCTATTTGTGGTGAAACGCAAAGTTTAAGTGGCGCACAAGTAATGGCAACCGATTTACGCGCCTCTGCAAGCTTAATTTTAACCGGTATTGTGGCGCAAGGTGAAACGGTAGTCGATCGTATTTACCACGTAGACCGAGGCTATCAACGCATTGAAGATAAACTCAGTGGCTTAGGTGCCAATATTAAGCGCAGAAGTAGCTAATACCCATTCGCAATAATATTTATTTGCTTTGAAGTGAGAGCACACTTGCTCCTAAATTAAGCGCGCTGGGTTAAACACAGTTTACTTTAGACATAAAAAAGGTCGGATACGCGTATTGCTATCCGACCTTTTTATTGCCATTTTGGTTAGAGTTTAGTTTCGAGCTCTGCGACTCTAACCATTATTTTTTCTACTTTACCGTTTCGGTACAGCTCAAATTCTATTTCTTTACCGGGCTGTGTATTGCCTATTTTTTCGAGTACTTTTTGCGGGTTGGCGACACTTAACCCTGCAATTTTAATAACGATGTCTTGCTCTTCAATGCCAGCTTGCCATGCAGGGCCTAATGGGTCTAAATTGGTGATGCGCATACCAGCAACCTCAGTAAGGCTGTCGTTTACCTCTTTGCCCGTGCTATCAACCGCAGTGCCTTCAAAGCCTAAATAGCCACGTACTACGCGGCCATGGCGTATTAGCTTTGCCATTACTTCTTTAGCGAGCGAATAGGGAACAGCAAAAAAGATTCCTTGGATATTAAGATTTTCACGAGTTTTAAACTGCGCAGACGTGATCCCCACTAAATCACCATTTGAATTAACCAAAGCCCCGCCAGAGTTACCTACATTTATAGCGGCATCCATTTGCAGTAAGTTGTTATAAGGGCTATCGGTAATTTTTTGTTTACCGGTGGCACTAATTATACCTTGGGTGATGGTTTGCCCTAAATTGAGTGGGTTACCAATGGCCAGCACTACATCACCTACACTGGTGGTGTAATTATCGTTTACGGGGATCACCGGCAGGTGGTCGGCGTTAATTTTTAATAAGGCTAAATCGGTAATGGTGTCAAAGCCAATTAACTGCACATCAAAAAAGCGTCGGCCATCGGTTAATATAACCAAGATTTGATCTGCATTATTTATAACGTGGTAGTTAGTTAATATGTAGCCATCTTGCGCCATAATTACGCCAGAGCCAAGCTCTTGAACGGTGTTTTGTTGCTTATAGCGAGGCTCTTTAGAAATGCTTTCTGAAAAAATAGTTACTACCGACGGTGCAGCACGTTTAACTGCGTCAGCAAAACTAAGGTGATTTGAGCTCATAGCACTGGGCAAGGGAACATTAGGGAGTAAAGAGGCGCGCATATTAGGGCTGAAAAAAACCACTAAAAAAGCGATACCTAAACCGACAAACAAAGGGGGAAGTACAAATTTTAGTAATTTCAGCACGAGATTCTTATTGTTAGTGAGCAATTCTTTATGATGGCACAAAAAAAATAACAGCGGCAAGTGCTGCTGTTATTTTTATTGCTTATTTATAACGTGTTACTTATTGGATAAGTACAAAGATAGACTCTCTGCCACGTTTAACGCCAAGTACAATATTACCTTGGGTATCTTCGATAATTTTGTTCATTTGACGAATGTTTTCTACACGTTGGCGGTTAACTTGTACAATCACATCACCTTCTTCAAGACCAACACGTGCAGAAGGAGAACGCGGATCTACTGTGGCGACTTCAATACCTTTAGTGCCATTTTTTTGCACGTTTTCAAGTGTCGCACCTTGGAATGCAGGATGCAGTTCATCGCCTGCGGCGGTTACACCCGATGCACCATCAAGCGTTACTTTAATGGTTTTTACTTTGCCATCGCGGTAAATACCTAATTTAACTTCGCGTCCTTCACCTAACGTTGCTATTTTACTGCGCAGCTCGTGGAAGCCACTAATATCGCTGCCATTAATACTAATAATAACATCGCCGGCTTTAATACCTGCTTTGCTTGCTGCGGTATCATCCATTACTTGCATAACGTAAGCACCTTGTTTAACGTCAAGTTGCTGTGCTTTTGCAAGGCCTGCATCAAGTGGGCGGCCAGAAATACCCAGTGAGCCACGGCGAACTTCGCCATGTTCAATAATTTGGTCAACTAAGTTTTTCATCATATTTGATGGAATGGCAAAGCCAATACCAACATTTCCGCCCGAGGCACCTAAAATAGCAGTGTTAATACCAATAAGTTCACCATTTAGGTTAACTAAAGCGCCTCCTGAGTTACCTTGGTTAATAGCTGCATCGGTTTGAATAAAGTCTTCATAGCCTTCAATATTTAAACCACTACGCCCTAATGCACTTACAATGCCCGAGGTTACTGTATGGCTTAAACCAAATGGATTACCAATTGCTACTGCAAAGTCGCCAACACGCAATTTATCTGAATTTGCCAGTTTAACTTCGGTTAAGTCATCTGCATCTATTTGTAATAGCGCAATATCAGACTCTTTATCGGTACCAATTTTGGTGGCTTCAAATTCACGGCCGTCTTCTAGCGTTACCACCATTTTTTCGGCATCTTGAATTACGTGGTTATTTGTTACTACATAGCCTTCGTCGGCATCTATAATAACCCCTGAGCCTAAACCGCTAAATTGGCGCTTTTGACTACGTGGCTGAGGGTTTCCAAAAAAGTATTCAAGCGGGTCTGCACGGCGGCGTACTTCTTTTGAGCCAGAAACCTGAATGCTCACAACGCCAGGGGTAATTTGCTCAAGCATAGGCGCAAGTGTGGGTAATTGTTGGCCGTTAACTGCAATAGGCAGTTTTGCATAAGAGGCCATTGGGCTTAGTAATAAGCTTGTAGATAAGATTGCAGCACTAATAAGTGATAATTTCATTTTCATAGTCAGGGTGTACTCCACATCACAGGAAAAGCAAAAAGGCTGCATAAGCAGCCTTTTCGAATTTAAATATAAAGCTGTTACATTTAAAGACTATGGGGTCAAAAAAAAGTTCCTCAAGATAGCACTAACATTTTAGCGTGCTCAGTGTGTTAAGAGGCTTTTGCAGGTTTTGTATCGCCATTTTGCCCTGCAAATAAACCAGACTCACCCGAGACGTAATCGGCAGGTTGTGCTTGTGCCGATGAACGGTCAACCTCGCGCTCTTTTAAAGACGCTTGTAATTGCTCTGTTGTTTCTTTAGAGAAAAACGGCTCGCTAGGCGCTTTGTTTTTATCATCAAGTAAGAGTTGATTGGTTTCTTCAACATGGCTGAGTAGTTGGTCGTAGTTTTCTTTCATTTTATTCACAAGCTTACCTGTGCTTGCTAAATGATCGGCCACATCTTGGCGATACTGCTCAAGCGCGTTTTGCGCTTGCTCGGCTTGTTCTTTTAATTCATCTTGCTTAAATTGCTTTTTAGTAACGAATGCACCAACAAAAAATGCCACTACAGCAGTAATAATAATTAAACCTACCCACGTAACTGTGCCCATAACTTCACCCCTTTGGGAAAAAATATCTAATAATGCCTGATTCAAATATAAATCATCCTGTGGGTAATATACCCCGAGTTAAGATGCGTGTTAATATGTTGTGCAAATTAAACTGTGTTTAAAATGTAATTAGATATGACTCCTTGGCAAACTTACCAGCAAGATCTTAAGCGCGATGACTTTGTACATGACCAAGCACAAGAAAATGCAGTGCGCCATTTACAACGTTTATACGATGACCTCACAAATAAAAAACCACAGCAACAAGGCTTTTTTGCAAAGTTGTTTAATAAAAGCGAACCTGAGCCAATCAAAGGGCTTTATTTTTGGGGCGGTGTAGGGCGTGGTAAAACCTATTTAGTAGATACCTTTTACGAAGCGCTGCCAGGTGAGCGTAAAATGCGCGTGCATTTTCATCGCTTTATGCACCGAGTTCACGATGAACTAAAAAAGCTAAATAATAAAAGTAATCCACTGGAAATTGTTGCCGATATATTTAAAGCCGAAACCGATATTATCTGTTTTGATGAATTCTTTGTTCAAGATATTACAGATGCCATGTTACTCGGCGGCTTAATGCAGGCATTATTTGCACGCAATATAGTATTAGTCGCTACCTCTAATATAGTACCTGATGATTTATATAAAAACGGCTTACAGCGTGCGCGTTTTGTTCCGGCCATTGAGCTGGTAAAAGCGAACACAGAAATAGTAAATGTAGACTCTGGTATTGATTATCGCTTGCGTACACTTGAGCAAGCCGAAATATTTCACAGCCCGTTAGATGAGCAAGCCGATAAAAACTTATTTGAATATTTTGATAAGCTCTCGCCAGAGGCGGGGGAACTTGATCAACCCATAGAAATAGAAGGGCGCTTAATCAACACACGCAAAGTGGCTAAGTGTGTCGTGATGTTTGAATTTAGCGAATTGTGTGAAACCGCACGTAGCCAAGTCGACTACATGGAAATTAGCCGTTTATATAACACTGTTATTATTTCTAATGTTAAACAGCTTGGACAAAATAATGATGATGCAGCTAGGCGCTTTATTGCTTTAGTGGATGAGTTTTACGAGCGACATGTAACATTAATTATTTCGGCTGAAAAACCGATCACGCAGCTTTATACCCAAGGCAATCTTAACTTTGAATTTAAACGCTGCATTAGCCGCCTGCAAGAAATGCAGTCTTTAGAGTATTTAGCAAAAGAGCATTTGGCATAGCGCTAATACGACTGTATCGACTCTTTAAAGTGGCCTTATTGTTGTTTTTATATAAATGCATAAATTTTTGTAATTTTCTTGTGGAAAAAACAACCGCTCGGTAGCAATGTGTTTTAAGTGCTGGTATACTCCCGCGTCTGCCACGTTGCGTTCTATGTCCTCATATAGTTTAGCCACTTGTGAGCGGCGCTAAAGTCTAAAACTCGAAGGGGTTATAGCATACTTAGAGCGGTAGTTAATAATAACTGCCTGTGGTTTTAATTGAAAAACATTGGATTTTTATAAATGAAAACGTTTGTTGCTAAACCAGAAACAGTAAAACGTGACTGGTACGTAGTTGACGCTGAAGGTAAAACTTTAGGTCGCATCGCTACTGAAATCGCTCATCGCCTACGCGGTAAGCACAAAGCTGAATACACTCCACACGTAGATACTGGTGATTACATCATCGTTATCAACGCTGAGAAAGTTACTGTAACTGGTAACAAATTCAAAGATAAAGTGTACTACGCTCATACTGGTTTCCCAGGTGGTCTTAAGTCTACTACTTTTGATAAACTTCAAGCTGCAAAGCCTGAAATGATCATCGAAAAAGCTGTTAAAGGCATGTTGCCACGTGGTCCTTTAGGCCGCGCTATGTACCGTAAACTTAAAGTTTACGCAGGTACTGAGCACAACCATGCTGCACAACAGCCTCAGGTTCTAGACATTTAAGGAGCACTATCATGGCAAATCAATACTACGGTACAGGTCGTCGTAAAAGTTCAAGTGCTCGCGTATTCTTACGCCCAGGCACTGGTAACATCGTAATCAACAAGCGCTCTTTAGAAGAGTACTTTGGTCGCGAAACAGCACGCATGGTTGTTCGTCAAGCTCTTGAGCTTGTTGACATGACTGAAAAATTTGACCTTCACATCACCGTTGCCGGTGGTGGTACAACTGGTCAAGCTGGTGCTATCCGTCACGGTATCACTCGTGCACTTATGGAGTTTGACGAGTCATTACGTCCACAACTTCGTAAAGCAGGTTTTGTTACACGTGATGCACGTAAAGTTGAACGTAAGAAAGTGGGTCTTAAGAAAGCGCGTAAGCGTCCACAGTTCTCAAAACGTTAATTTTTACGTTATCAAGAATTCAAAAACCCAGCTTATGCTGGGTTTTTTGTTTTTGGCATTAAAATTTAAGTACTTACCTACCTCAAGCCCGCTTTTTTAAGGCTAGGCGCTGATCATATTTTATAAATACTGCGTATTTAATGTACGAAAGCTTTAAAATACCCATTTCGCTGCAAAAAAGTTAAATAATTATCGCAATTAGTGTAAATCCATCAGTTAATTGGTGGAATTTTTTGCTACAATTGGCTGGCAAGTAGTATGAGCAAGTTCAACATCACCATGTACAGTTTATCTGTTTCCTCGTAGTGGGGTTGATCTTGGTCAGTATATTGTTTTTACAGAAGCGCTATTATAGTCATTCGGCTTTATTCTCGAGCTTACTTTATCAAACTATTGATCAAGTCGGGTTATTCGAGCGTGAGGCTGTGAATAACCTTGTTTTAATCAAGGGTTTTAATTATGATCGCTTCTATTTTAAAAATTTCGAAAAATTAACCTGCTGTAACTGATGTTCTCAATATAGCAAGTGTTGAGAATCATAGTGGAGATAAGTGGATGAGCAATGCGCCTGTAGACAATGGCCGACGTCGCTTTTTAACCATAGCTACCTCTGTTGTAGGTGGTGTTGGTGCGGCTGGGGCTGCTGTTCCTTTTATTGCGTCTTGGAATCCAAGTGAGCGAGCTAAATCTGCGGGTGCGCCTGTAGAAGTAGATATCAGCAAACTTGAGCCAGGACAATTAATACGTGTCGAGTGGCGTGGTAAACCTGTATGGGTTGTATCACGTACCCCTAAAATGCTTGAGCAGATGAAAGAACATGAAGGTCAACTTCGTGATCCGCAATCGCAAGAGCCACAACAACTAGAATCATCAACAAATGATTACCGTTCATTACGCCCAGAGATTTTTGTCGCTGTTGGTATTTGTACGCATTTAGGGTGTTCTCCAGGCTTTTTCCAAGGTAACTTTAGTGAAAAAGTTGAAGGGACAGATGATGGTTTTTACTGTCCATGTCACGGTTCTAAATTTGATATGGCTGGGCGAGTATTTCAATCAGTTCCTGCACCATTGAACTTAGAAGTACCACCTTATACTTTTCTTGATGAAACCACTATTTTAGTGGGCGAAGAAAAAGGGGTAGCCTAATGTTTGGTAAAATTGTTAGTTGGATTGACGACCGTATCCCAATGACACGTGTTTGGAACATGCACATTGCACAGTATCCAGCACCTAAAAACTTTAACTTCTGGTACTTTTTTGGCTCGCTAGCCATGTTAGTACTAGTAAACCAAATACTTACTGGTATTTGGTTAACGATGAACTTTGTTCCCTCTTCTGAAGGCGCTTTCGCATCAGTAGAGTACATCATGCGTGATGTTGAATACGGTTGGTTATTACGTTATTTACACTCAACGGGTGCATCTGCGTTTTTCATCGTTGTTTATATGCATATGTTCCGTGGCATGATCTACGGCTCTTACCAAAAACCACGTGAATTACTGTGGTTGTTCGGTATGTTTATTTTCTTAGCATTAATGGCTGAAGCCTTCATGGGTTACTTACTACCATGGGGTCAAATGTCGTTCTGGGGTGCGCAGGTAATCATTTCGTTATTCGGGGCTATTCCGGTAATTGGTGATGACTTAACACTTTGGATCCGTGGTGACTACGTAATATCGGGTGCAACGCTTAACCGCTTCTTTGCATTACACGTTATTGCACTACCATTGGTTATTGTAATTTTAGTGTTCTTACACATTGTTGCGCTGCACGAAGTGGGCTCTAACAACCCTGACGGTGTTGAAATAAAACGCAAAAAAGGCACTGTGGCTGAAGAAGATAAGTCTAAATTTAAATTCCATGAGTATTACACTGACAAAAAAGACATTGTTGATGCGATACCGTTCCACCCGTACTACACAGTAAAAGATATTGTGGGCGTGGTTGGTTTCTTAATCTTGTTCTGTTGGGTTGTATTCTTTATGCCTGCGATGAATGGTTTCTTCCTAGAAGCGCCAAACTTTGAAGCAGCAAACCCACTTAAAACGCCAGAGCACATTTTCCCAGTTTGGTACTTTACGCCATTCTATGCAATCTTACGTGCAATCCCTGATAAGCTTATCGGTGTTGCGGCAATGGGTGCGTCAATTGTGGTACTCGCATTGTTACCGTGGATTGACCGTGGTCGTGTTAAATCGGTTCGTTACCGTTGTGGTTTCCACAAATGGAACATTGCAGGTTTTGTTGTAACTTTCGTTCTTTTAGGTTGGGTGGGTGCAACGCCACAAACTGATATGAAAACGATAATTTCTCAAATCTGTACTGTGACTTACTTTATGTTCTTCGTACTGTTATTTATATACAGTAAGAATGAAAAAACTAAGCCATTGCCTGAGAGGTTAACGAAATGATGAAAAAGCTACTTATTGGTGTATTTGCTTTATCAGTAAACTTGCTGCCTAACATGGTTATGGCTGCGGGTCCTTCGGTTCCTCTTATGGAAGCGGGTAACGATATATCTGATCAGCCTTCTTTGCAGCGCGGCGCAAAGTTGTTCATGAACTACTGTCTTGGTTGTCACCAAATGCAGTATCAACGTTATGAACGTACTTTCCGTGATATTGGTATTCCAACCGAGCTTGGCAAAGAGCAATTGATTTTTGATGGTTCAAAAGTAGGTGGCCATATTCTTAACGCTATCGCAAAAGAAGATGCTGCTAAATGGTTTGGTGCGGCTCCGCCGGATTTAACCAATGTGGCACGTGTGCGCGGCAGTGATTGGATTTACACTTACTTAAAATCGTTTTATAAAGATGAATCTCGTCCGTTTGGCGTAAATAATACGTTATTCCCATCGGTGGGTATGCCGCATGTTCTTCAAGAACTACAAGGTTTACCAACACCTATCATTGAAGAAGTTGAACAACATGGTCAAACAGTGACTAAAGTTGTTGGTACTGAAACAGATGGTAAGGGCGAATTAAGCGTTGATGAATACGATCACGCGGTTCGTGATTTAACGAATTTCTTAGAGTATGTAGGTGAACCTACACGCCTTGAGTCAGAAGCGTTAGGTATTAAGGTAATTGGATTTTTAGTTATCCTGTTTATCTTGGCATTTATGCTTAAGAAAGAATACTGGAGAGATGTTCATTAATTTGAGCATTTTACAAGGTAATTTTGCAATAGGGGCTTAAGCCCCTATTGCTGTTTTAGTTATTTAATGGAGGTATAGGCATGGCCGTAGCTGCCAATAAGCGCCCTGTAATGACCCTTTTTTCTGGTGCTAACTGTATGTATAGCCACCAAGTACGTATTGTACTTGCAGAAAAAGGTGTAAGTGTAGATATTCATTTGGCTGAAAAGGATAACTTGCCAGAGGCACTTCACGAAATTAACCCTTACGGTACAGTACCCACACTGATTGACCGTGAGCTTGGCTTATATCAGGCAAACATCATCATGGAATACCTTGATGAACGTTTCCCTCATCCTCCACTAATGCCTGTGTATCCGGTAATGCGTGGTCGTAGCCGTTTAATGATGCACCGTATTGATACTGATTGGTACAGCCTTGCTGAAAAAATCATTAACAATACAGCAGATGCTGCACAAGCTCGTAAAGAGTTAACTGAAGCGTTACTTGCAATTGCACCAATCTTTAACGAAGCTCCATACTTTATGAGTGAAGAGTTTAGCTTAGTAGATTGTTATTTAGCACCACTATTATGGCGTTTACCAGAGTTTGGTATTGAGCTTAATGGCTCTGGCGCTAAAGAGCTAAAAGAGTACATGATCCGCTTATTTGAGCGTGAGTCATTCCAAGCTTCTTTAACTGAAGCAGAGCGTGAGATCCGTTTATAATGACGCCTAATCGTCCTTATTTACTACGTGCTTTTTTTGATTGGATCGTAGATAACGACTGCACACCACATTTAGTGGTTGATGCGCAGTACCCAGCAGTACAAGTGCCTACGCAGTTTGTACAAGATGGCCAAATAGTGCTTAATATTAGCCCTTCTGCCGTTACTGGGTTTTCGTTAGATATGGAACAACTAAGCTTTAATGCGCGCTTTGGCGGACAGCCAATGCAAGTATATGTGCCTTTAGGTGCGGTGCTTGCTATTTATGCGCGTGAAAATGGCGAAGGAACAGTCTTTACTGCAGATGAGTTTTTAGAGGACGAAGACGATTTTGCACCTGACCTTGAAAGTGTGGAAACATCAGATGAGATTATTGATGAGACCCCGCCAGAAAAGCCAGAAAAGAAAAAAGGCTCACATTTACGCGTTATCAAGTAACGCTTAAATACAAAAAAAACCGCTAATTAAGCGGTTTTTTTATGTGCCTTATCAACGGCTTTTTATGTATTTTATAAATATTCAAACACTTTAATAACGCGCTCTACACCCGATACATTGCGTGCAATGTTAACCGCTTGGTTAGACTCAGATTCAGATACTAATCCCATTAAAAATACTTCAGCGTTTTCGGTCACTACTTTAATATTATTACTCGGTATATCTTTAGCTGTTAAAAGCTGCGCTTTTACTTTAGAGGTTAGCCACGAGTCGTGCGTTTGTGTGGTAATTCCAATATTTGAGCCAATTCTAATTTGGTTATGTATTTTACGTATACCTGAGAGGCCCTCAATGCTCTGCTGAGCTTGGTCTTTCATTTCTTGATTGGCAACCTGACCTACCAGTAAAACAATGCCATTAACGCTTATAGCGTCTACATTGGCGAACTTTTCTAGTCGTTCAACTTCACTAAGCGCAATACTGGCTTTAATTTCTATATTATTGTCGTCTATTTGCGAGCCAATGGTGCGGCGATCATTTGCTGCTGTTACTGCACCAGCTGTTCCTGCAACCACTGCGGCTGCACAGCCTTGCAGTAAAACAACAGTACCTAAAACAATAAGAGAGCGTTTAAACATAATTTTCATCCTGCGGGAAAAGAGTTAAATCAACCAGTTCACTTAAACAATGTAAGTTAACTAAGTGAGATTCAATAATGCGGCTAGGGCGCTTAGAAGGCGTACGAATTTCTACATCATTAGGGCCTAATAATCCAACGAGCTCTCCACCATCGTCACCTACCATCACTATGACCTTCATATCTTTAGTAAGTGCCGCTTCTACAGCAGAAATAATATGTTTTTCGTTGCCATTAATTGCTAACGCAAGCAGTAAATCGCCTTGCTGTGCAAAGGCACGTACTTGGCGAGCAAAGGTATCATGCTCATCTACTTGGCTACTTTGCCCTAAATTGATGTTTTCTTGAGATAGCGCAATAGCAGGTAAACAGGGGCGCTCTGTTTCGTAGTGATTAACTAATACGCCGGCCATGTGCTGCGCTAGCATATGGCAGTTTGCCGTGCCACAGCAAAGGAGTTTGTTGCCATTAATTAAACTTTGTGCAATGGTAAATGCCGCAGACTCTAGTGCGCTTGGCAGTACTTCGCCTGCTGCTATTTGTACTTGAATGCTTTCTGTAAAAATTTCTTTAATTGTATCTTGCATAGACTACCAATAATTTATTCGTCATTTTTGTTTGTTGCTGGGCGTTTTACTAATCTGTTTGCGTGGTGTTAAAGTACGCTTTTGATCCAATTTATATTGCCAGAGCCTTCACCTGTAATGGCAACATAGTCGACTCTTATAGGCTGATTAGTTAAGTTTTTTGCTGCCAAGTAGTGATAAATAGTGCGTTTTAATCGTGCTTGTTTTTGTGCGCCAAGGGCATAATTTGCACCGCCTCTCGCATTGTTTTTACGAAACTTAACTTCCACAAATACAAGCGTATCGCCGTGTTTCATAATTACATCAAGCTCACCAAAGGGGCAATAATAATTACGCTCAATAGGCGTAAGCCCTTCACGAGTTAAGTATTTCTCTGCTTGGCGTTCATAGTACTGGCCTTTTTCTCGGCTATTTTGCCACAGCTCTTTAAACCACGACATAGCCGCTCCAGATTAATCAAACGTAAGCGTATTGCTTTCGTTGGCTGATTGCATAAATAAAGGCACGGGCTGCTTTGTTTCTAGCTGTACGGCTTTTATGCGTCTATTTGTGTATTGTGCCCAGTCAAGCGTACGCTCTATGTGTCCGCTTGTATTTACCGAAAGTTTCCCACTTAAACCTGTAAACTTATTACCGGGCATTACACTCAATTGCCTAATGTCGCTTAGCACCGATACGGCATCGTAAGCCATGGCAAATAGGCGTTGGCTTATATCGGCATTTTCAGGCCACAACGTGTTGTATTGGTTGCGTAAATTATGTTGTTTAACTGTCGCATTAAGCATCCACGGAAGCTCTGTAAAGTAAAGCCCTTCTAAATCGCCTTTATCGGTGCGATCTATTTGTTTACTATGGCTTTTAGAGCTGGCATAAAGCGGGATCCGCTGTGCAAAAGTACTTACATTTACATCTAAATAAGGTTTTATCAGGCGTGTTTCTATGGCGTCGCCTAAAATGTAAATCGCATCAATATCGCTACGAGAGCGGGTTTCACTTTCTACTTCTTGTTTAAATAAAGACTTAACCGTTTTAATACGCTGCTTAGATTTATCAACCTCTAACAAGCTTGTAATTGTGTTTGGCATATCTTTGTTATCGTTATAAAACCCAATTTGCGGTTTTGTTTCGCTATAGCGCTGCCACTGAATATTAAAGTAATCAACCAAACGCTGACCATTGGCATTATTAGGCGCTAATAACATAGGCTTTTGATAACCTTTAGCTAAAAAGTGCTCCAGCGCTTGCTGCACTTCATGCTCAGGGTTTAAAGCAAAAAAGTAATGTTGTAGCGAGAGTCGCTCAGCATCAAATGTATTTAAGTGTAATGTTGGGGTATCAATAAGTGTTTTAGCTTGCGCAAGTTTATCTATATTCGCTTTTAATAATGGCCCAATCACAAAGTCTGGATTAAATTGACTCAGCTGCTCGCTTAGCACTTGGGTTGAAAGGTTCTCATCTATAAAAACAGTGTCGTTAATAGTTTGCTTATCAAGCCCTGCCAAAATGCCGGCTTTTAGGGCGTCACCTAAACGCTCATTTGCGCCTGATTGCGGTAAAAGTACAGCTAATCGCTCTATATTAACTGGTGCTAGGTCGGCTAGGGCTTCATCTTGCTCGGGTAAAATAGCTACGGCAGGGTGGCCAGGGTAGCGACGGCGCCAATTATTAATGGCTTGGTCAAGCTCTACACCGCTATTTGCATATACTTGGTGGTATAAAGCTAAGTTAGTCCAACCTTGCTGAATAACAGAGCCACGATTAAAGCGCTCCAGCGCATAAGAAGACAGCTTTGTTAAGTTATCCCACAGCGCACTTTGTAGAGCAGGGATCTCAATATTATTTTTATTCGCAGTTTCTGAGGCTCTAAAAAATAAAGGAGCGGCGCGCTTAGGAAAGTTTTGCGATGCATATATGCTAGCAGTTAAATATTGATGCCAAGCAAAGTGTTCAGGCTGTTTAAGTTGGCCATCGAGCGATTGCAAAATAACGAGCGCTTGGTCGTTTTTATTTTGCTGCTTTTGTGCATAAGCAATGTATAAGCGGTTTTGAATTTTATCTACACTTGGGGTTTGCTCAAGCTCATTACAAATGTTTTCAAGTAACGGCCAGCTTTGCTCCGAAATAGCCGCATCACGCGCACTATAAAGCAATTGAATTTTGTCTGCACCGGTACGATTAAGCGCTAATTTATAAATAGCATCGGCACTGGTTGCTTGATTTTGCAGCGCATTCGCACTGGTATTAATGCTATCGCTATTTTTAGTTGGTTTTTCGGTTGTGCTACAGGCCGATAACCCTGACAATATAATTAATAGACTAACAAGTTTAAGTCGCACAATGATTTCCCAATACGTTAACGCGATTTGCTTATATTACTGACTGACGCAGGAGACCTCAATGTTAAATGAGGAGAATTCACAGAAAATTGGCACTCTTTACATTGTTGCCACCCCAATTGGCAATTTTGACGACTTAAGCCAGCGTGCCATCGCGACATTATCGCAAGTTGACTTAATCGCTGCTGAAGACACGCGCCACACCGGTAAGCTACTAAGCCACTTTGGTATAAAGGCTAAAACCTTTGCATTACATGACCATAACGAAAAACAAAAAGCGCAGCAGATTATTGATTGGCTAAACGAAGGAAAAAATATCGCGCTAGTTTCAGATGCCGGCACGCCACTGATAAGCGACCCAGGTTATGCCGTTGTAAACCTGTGCCGCGAGCAAGGCGCGCATGTAACACCCGTGCCCGGTGCGTGTGCTGCTATTACTGCAGTGTGTTGCTCAGGCCTGCCAACAGATCGCTTTCAGTTTATTGGCTTTACACCGGCGAAAAGTAAAGCCCGCCAAGATTTTTTCATAGAAGCTGTAAACTCAAGCATTACCAGCATAATGTACGAAAGCACCCACCGTATTATGGCAAGCCTAGATGATTTAGAAGCGGCCTTAGGTAGTGAGCAACAAGTGGTATTTGCAAAAGAGCTTACCAAAACCTTTGAAACCTTTTTTAATGGTAGCGTAAGTGAGTTAAAGCAGTTTTTAACTGATGACCCAACCAAGCAACGCGGCGAAATAGTGCTCATGTTGCCAGGTAAACCCAAGCAAGTAGATGATATACCGCCAGAGGCGCGTAAAATGCTGGCGCTACTTGAAAGCGAAATGCCGATGAAAAAAGCCTGTGGTATTGTTGCTGAATACTTTGGAATGAAGAAAAACGCCCTGTATAAAACAATTATTGACGAAAAAGAGTAAATCTTTACTGCGTACAAGGCACAGCTCATGTATACTGCGCGCCGAGTTAGCCAAGATAATCGCTGCCTGTGACGAAAATGATCAGGGGGAGGAAAGTCCGGGCTCCACAGGGCAGAGTGCCAGCTAACGGCTGGGGGGCGTGAGCCCACGACAAGTGCAGCAGAGAGGAGACCGCCAACCCTCGGGTTGGTAAGGGTGAAAGGGTGCGGTAAGAGCGCACCGGGCCACTGGTAACAGTTGGTTGCAAGGTAAACTCCACTCGGAGCAAGACCAAATAGGGTTCCTTATGGCGTGGCCCACGTTGGAACCGGGTAGGTTGCTTGAGCCATAGAGCGATTTATGGCCTAGACGAATGATTATCACTTTCTTCGGAAAGGACAGAACCCGGCTTATATGGCTAACTCACTCATTCAACAAAAAAGCCCGCAGTTAACGCTGCGGGCTTTTTTGTGCCTAAAATTTGATGAAGTACTTTGTTGTTTTTTAAGGCTCAGGCTGTCCTTTTTTAAGTCGCTTACTGAGTGCTGGCTGCGATATACCGAGTAGTTGCGCTGCCATTGATTGATTTGAGTTGCTACGTTTCATCGCTTCTGCTACCAGTAATTCTGCGGCTTGTTTTAAAGTGGGTAGCGTTGATGTTGACTCAAATAACGGCTTGGCAAGCTGAGCTTGCATATCTAATTTGGGCACGGCGCTGCGTACGCTTTCAAACGCTTTCATAGACAGTGCGCCACTTTGGTGGGTGCTCATTGCATCAAAGGCCATGGCGCGCAGCTCTCTTATATTGCCCGGAAAAGCGTAGTTTTCGAGTAAAATTAATAATTCTTTTGGAATACTTGCCACCGGTTTATTAAATTCTTGTGCGGCAAGCGTTAAAAAGTGCTCGAGTAATAAGGCTATATCTTGCTTGCGCTCTCTAAGCGGCGGAATATTTACATGATGAATTTTTAAACGGTAGTATAAGTCGTTTCTAAATTCGCCATTTTCTTTTTTAGTGAGTAAATTTTGGTGGGTGGCTGCAATAATGCGCGCGTTGATGCGCTTTGGGGTATCGCTGCCTACTGGGTAATATTCGCCTTCTTGCAAAAGCCTTAATAACTTTACTTGCGAGGCCAGGTTTAAATCGCCAATTTCATCAAGAAATAGTATCCCGCCTGATGCGCGTTCTATCATGCCTTTGCGGGCTTGCTCAGCGCCTGTAAAAGCGCCTTTTTTATGGCCAAATAAGGTATCTGAAAATAAGTTATCGTCAAGGCCGGCTACGTTTACACACACAAGTTCGCCACTACAGCTACTGGTTTCGTGAATGGCTCTGGCTATAAGCTCCTTTCCTACGCCGCTTTCTCCGGTAATAAGAATAGGTTGTTGGCTATTTGATATAGACTCAATGTAATTAAACACAGAATGCATTTGATGATCTACACTGATAATTTTAGAAAACGCAGGATGCAGGCTTGTTTGGTTTTCTAGTAGATAGCCGCGCATGGCTTGGTTTTCTAAGTTTAGCTCTTGAAAACGCACCACCTGCATTATGCTATTGCTTAGGCGTTCGGGATCTTCTGTTTTTACATGATAACCATAAGCACCTAACTTTATGCATTTTACAGCGGCTTCTACTTGGTTAATGCCGCTGATGCTCACCACCGAAATGTGCGGAAAAAGCTCTGTAATTTGCGCTATAAGCTCATCGCCACTGATATGTGGCATGTTTAAATCAAGCAATACAACGCGAACATTCCCTTGGTTTAGTTTGGCAATTACATCGCGGCTATCATTACATTGTACAATGTTGTTAATGCCGCAGTAGCGCTCTATTGCAAACGATATGCTTCGTAAAAAGCTGTTATCGTCATCACAAATGAGGACCTCAAAACTAGGATATAAATTAGTATTCATAGTTCACTCTCGTGTTGTAATAAGGGTAGTGATAGCTTTACTTTTGTGCCTTTACCGAGGGTTGATTTAAAGGTGAGTTGGCCTTGGTGATCTGCCACGATCCCCGCTGATACAGAAAGCCCTAAGCCAGTGCCGCCAGATTGTCGTTTGGTGGTATAAAACGGGTCGGTGAGCTTAATTAAGTGCTGTTGATCAATGCCTACGCCTTGATCTTCAATGCTCAGCACAACCTGATTGTGTTTAGTATGGAAATAGCTGGTGATAATAATTTTTTGCGATTTGTCTTCAAGCGCTTGGCAGGCATTTAAAATTAAATTTACGATTACTTGCTCAATGCGGCTGCCGCTGCCTTTAAACGCAGGCAGTGAGTTGGCTAAGTTAACCTCTAAGTGGTTTGTCGAGTTTTTAATTTGATTTGTGACTAAGCGAATAGAGCGGTTTGTTAGTAGGTTTAAATCTAGCTGCTCAGTTTTCTCATGCGATGCTTCACCTTTTACGGCAAAGCTTTTTAAATCCTCTACTATGCCTTTTACCTTGTTACTGGCAATGTGCATATCGTCTAAAATTTCTGGCAGCATATGTTTAAAGCGCTGATAGCTTACACCGGCAACAAGAAAGTCGCCTTGGCGTGCTTGATGCTCATCAAGTATGTCTGTTGCATCTTCAAAGGCTTCTTTTATAAACGGAAAATTTAACGTTAAAATACTACATGGGTTATTTATTTCGTGAGCTACTCCCGAAACCAACACCCCCAGTGAGGCCATTTTATCTGCATGAAGTAGCTGTAACTGCTGGGCTTGTAGCTCTTTGGTGCGGCTTTCTACTTTTTTGCGCAGGGCTTTGTTCCAAATTATCACCACGGTACTAATTAGTAGCAGCACCACTACACATATACCCGCTATTACGCCGGCTTTAGACCAAGGTGATACGTTTAACGGGCCAAACCATTTGTCGTAAATTTCTTGCTGGCGGCCGGTGTTTTTTAAAATAGCTAAGCCTTGAGTAAATTGCGATAACAGCGCTTCATCTGCGGTTTTAGTGGCATAGCCATAAAGCCGGTTTCTTTCTAGGCTAGAAATAGCAGTGATGTTTGATAGCCCCAATTTTTTACTTAAATATAAGCCGGGTAAGTTTGAAACCACTGCAAAGTCATAGCGGCCAGAGGCAAGCAAACGCAGGGCATCGGCATGGGTTTCAACCGGTATAAGGGTAATGTTTAAGCCTGAGTGGTTAAGCATATCAAATGCTGAGCCATTGCTTTGTACAATAACGCGGTAGTTTTCAAGCTCGCTGTAGTGCGTTATTTTAGGGCTATTGTCGCGCGCAAATATAGAGTGGTTAACAAACGTGTGCGGGCTAAAGTTATACAGATCGGTGCGCTCGGGTGTGGCGGCCATGCCTTGTAAAATATCCACATTTCCACGGTCAAACTCGGCTCTTATTTCGGCCCAGGGCATTAGCTTTATTTTTATATTAAGCCCCATTACAGCGGCTATTTCTTGGCTAAGTTCTACGTTGTAACCTGTAAGCTCGCCATCTTCGTTAATAAACTCATAAGGGGGGTAGTTAAAATCTCCGCCCACTATAATTTGTTTTGGCTGCGATAAGTTAGCTTGTGCAATACAGTTTAGGCTATTGAAACCCAGTAGGCTTAGTAGCGCTATTTTTAATACATAAAACCAAGCGTTTTGTTTAATAAACAAGTGAGTAAACCTCTGCATTTTTTAGTTGTGGTAGTGCGTTAGTAAATTGTCTAAACAGTACAAATAAAATGGCGTTTATGTTCCTTTTACAGCCGCAAAAAGGTTGTTTTTAGTTGGCAGCAGGGGACTATAGTCTGTATTTTAATTTTATATAAATTAGGTACTAACGAATTTATCATGGTTTTAAGTCTTATCTATTTATACTTTAAACTAAATAAGAATAAATTAATTGTTAATTAAGGTTTTTTGTAAGGCAGTTATGTCTTTTTAAGGCTGTTTAATAAAATAAAAGCGATTTAATATCGGCTATTAAATCGCTTTTATTGGTTGGGCCTATTTAGAGGATGTTGACCTGTGTAGATTAACGTTTTCAAGCTAGGGCAGTCTAAGCAAGGCGCTTGGCTTTTAAGCGAGTGGGCTTAATAATCGCTTTTGCTAAATACTAAACTCACTACTGTAATTTTAATCACGATTGGTCAACATGCCTTAGTACTAAAACTTCATGTTTAGGTTTACTTGAATGCGATCGCGGCCATTGTTGTTAGTGGGTATATCGTTATTAATATTATCCACGCTAAACCACCTTAAATCGGCATTTAGGTTCTCTGCAATTTTGTAATCTAGCTGTACACGTGTGCCTTTAATATTGGTATAAGAACCCGGAGTATTAGTTTGCGTAAACGCGCCGTTCATAGGTAATGCATAGGCTTCGGTACGTAGCACGTAAAAACGCAGGCCAAACTGTTTATTAATTTGATAACGAGCATGTACAGTAAACGCTGTATTTTCGCTGTCGGCTTCACTTGTGTAGTAATCGGCTGCAAAGCGCACTGCGCCATAACGTACATCAAGGTTATAGGTCATTACGTTGCCTGCTTGGTCATCATCAAGACCCGACTCAGCACTGGCATAGGCCGTATCTGAGGCGCTAACAAAAATTCCACCAATACCGGCTTTAACGTTAATGTTATTAAAACTTGTAGCATATACACCTTGTAGCTGTTGCCAGCTGGCATCGCGCTTGCCTTCGCCATTATCGACGTTTTCTTCAAGAATAATATGCCCCGCATTAACGCTAAACGTATTGTTACTCCAGTTAGCTTGTACACCTTCTAGCGCTATATCGTCACGAAAAAGCAGCTCTGATGAATGCATATAAACGGGTGCCGCTTTACCAATATATACTTGGGTGTTACTAAGCCCTGTGTACTTCATAAAGGCGCGGTCTAAACCAAAGTCATCGTTATCGCTGGTATCGGTGATACCAAAGGTTTGATGGGTTGAATCGTGTTGGCTTGAGGTTGTTCTAAAGCGCATTTGCGCTGACCAGTTATCGGTAGCCGCGTATTTAATACCAAATCGGGCACGCAAACGGGCGCGGCTTGTTGAGTCAATTGTATCGCCTTCGGTGCGCTCAAAGCGCATACGCATATCGCCAAATAGCTTAACGGCTTCAAGGCCATTTAAACCTTCAATTGTAATATCTGCGTGGGCTGGCTTAGCTAAGGCAATAACACCTAATGCAACGGGTAAATAGATAAGTTTACTAGTCATGGTTTGTTCTCTATAAAATTACTAAATCGAGGGTTATTGCTTAGCGGGTTGAGCCGCTGTGTTGTCTTGGTTGTAAAGGGTTTCGTCAAGCTCGCCTTCGCTTTTGCCAATTAATAAAGTAACCATTAAATCGCCAGTTACATTTATGGTAGTGCGCGCCATATCTAAAATTCGGTCAATACCGGCAACTATTGCAATGCCTTCAAGTGGTAGGCCAACGGTGGTCAGTACTAGCGAAAGCATAATAAGGCCTGCACCGGGTACACCAGCGGTGCCTACAGAGGCTAAAGTAGCTGTAGCTATAATGGTTAAGTAATCTGTTGTGGTGAGGTCAATACCAAAGGCTTGGGCAATAAACAGTGCTAATACGCCTTGGTATAAAGCGGTGCCATCCATGTTAATAGTGGCGCCTACTGGCAGTACAAAGCTTGATACAGTACGCGATACACCTAAGTTTTGGGTGGCGCATTTAATGCTGGCAGGTAAAGTACCTGAGCTACTTGTGGTGGTAAAAGCAATAATTTGCGCTTCAATAATACCTTTATAAAAGCGTTGTGGATTAAGCTTGCCTAGTAAGCCTACAAAGCCGCCACCCAACACTAAAACGTGAATAATGCAGCCTAGGTACACTAAGCCAATTACTTTTATAAGTGGCAGTAATACATCCAGTCCGTACTTGCCAGATACCCAAGCCATTAATGCAAATACACCATATGGCGCCAGCTTCATTACAAGCTCCGTTAATTTGTACATTGCATCGGCTAGGCTTTCAAACATTTTGCTAGCGGGTTCGCCTTTTTCACCAATTAGGTTTAAAGCAATACCTAAGCTCAACGCAAACACAATAATTTGTAAAATATTACCTGAGGCTAATGAGCCCACTGGGTTTTTTGGTACTAAACCTACAATGGTGTCTACTAAGGTAGGGCTTGGTTTAGCATCGGCTACTGTGGTTGCAACCATATTTAAGCCTGCGCCAGGTTCAAACAACAACCCAAGGCCCAAACCAATCGAAATGGCTACTGCGGTGGTGGCTAAATAAAATACGATTGACTTAACACCAATACGCCCCATTTTAGTGGTGTCTTTCATTGAGGTAACACCAACAATTAATGAGCAAAATATAAGCGGTACAATTAACATTTTTATGGCGCTAATAAATAGCTGGCCAATTGGTTTTATATATTCAGCATTATTGCCTAACAGCATGCCGGCAATAATACCCGCTATCATACCTATGAGTATTTTTAGCCAGAGCGCCATTTTTTTAGGCTCGTTGTTATTAATACTTGTTGTACTGGTCATAGTGTTATTCCAATTATTTATAATATTTAGTGGGAGCTATTTAACTTTTGCTTAGGGCGTTAACGCGCATATTGCACCGGCACGTGCACAGGCCACACAAGGGGCTTGCAATTTTATGGACAAGCTTTCGTTAGCCTTTTTAGATAGGGGTTGTTTGTACACGTGCATAATTAAGCTCTAAAGTTGTTAGATTATTGTTATTGCATTAATAATGCCAAGCACGGTTTTGTTAATAACGTATTGAATGTTATTGATTTTATTGTTTTTGGTTGGCGGTTTGTTAATATAACTTTTTGAATAATTATTAATAATGAAAGGCGGGTTAAAGGCGGCTTAAATGATGGTTTATAAATAACTCATTTAAAATCAATGAGTTGACAGGTGTATAACTTTTATTATTGATATAACAAAAGTTATATTTAATGCATTAATTAATCATATTTTTTGATTTTTTAGGATTTAAAACATTATTAAGTTGTAAATTGCCTGTATGTGGTTTTATTTTTTCTTATACGTTTAGCTTAGATAATATTTTTACCCTGTTCAGGATCCCGTGATTTTTCGGCTTGATCACGAATTTCGTCGGTATCACTACTTACATCATCAACCGTTTCATTTTGCTGCTGCAGCTGCTTAGAGCTTTGCTGAGCAGTTAAAGGTTGCTCAGCTTTGTTGGTGGGCTTTTGTGTATCACTCTCATCAGGTGCACTGAGTAAAATACGCTCGCGGGCATCATCTGGCATACTGATGTTTTGCGCTGTAAATTCGGTTACTAGCTCACGCATTAACTGCGAGGCCACTTTTAACGGACTATGTTGTTCGCTGTTAACCCAAAAAAACAGATTAAAGTTAATTGTTGAGCTGCCTAAATTATTGATCAGCACTTGTGCTGGTGGCTCAGTAATCACACCCGTTTGCTTGTTTGCAATTTCAAGGGCGAGTGTTTGGCAGTAACGAATATCGTTATCGTAACCTATGCCAATCACCACCTTGGCACGCATTTTTGGATTTGCAGTTAGGTTTTTAATGGTATTTTTATAAACCGTGGCGTTAGGTATTTGTATATGGTTGCCATCGTAATCAACTAAGGTGGTTGCGCGAGCGGTGACCTTTTTAACCACACCTAAGCGGCCATCGACTTCTATTACATCGTCTATTTTAAATGGCCGTTGGACACTCAACAGCAAACTAGCAATAAAGTTCTCTGCTATGTCTCTAAAGGCAAAGCCCAATATTAAGCCTATTAATCCGGTACCGCTCATAATGGCAATAGCAAATTCGGTAAGTCCTGCTAAACGTAAAAATAAATACATGCCCAGCAATAAAATTAAAATGCTAATCCCGCGTTTAGCCACTAAGTGCACAAGTTTACTGTCGGTCATATAAATGAGCGGTTTTACTAACAGCTTAGACAAAGGACTGGCGACAAAGTAGCTAATAGTTAAAAGTATAAAACCTAATAAAAGAGTGGGTAATATTTGCGCTGTTGCGTGAAGTAATTGCAAACTTTGGGCGTATAAATACTGCCAACTGAGCACGCTTTCTGGGGTGTTTAAGGCATTCACAGCCGTGGTGTTCACTGCAATTAGCATAGTTATAAGGCTGTTCATGGCGTATTACCTTGGTATTTTAAATAATCTAGCAAGCAGCAAGTTTAATACCAATGCCAAAAGCACAGCTTGGCAAACTTTTTGCTCGATAATAGGCTAAAAAGGAGCAAACAATGAGCAAACCTAAACGGGGACAACATGCCGAGCAGCCAGTGCACATTCCGGTTATTGGTTGGTGGGACATAGCCAAACGTATTTTTAAGCAAATGAGCCAAGACAACTTATCGCTGGTTGCAGCGGGCGTTGCGTTTTATGCCTTACTTGCTATTTTTCCTGCTATTGCTGCAATGGTTTCTGTGTATGCGTACTTTTCATCGCCCACCGATATTAGTGAACACCTGAGTAAAATAGTTACCTTATTACCGCAAAGCACGAGCGATTTAATTTTATCTCAGGTCTCGAGCTTGGCTCAAACCTCTAACGCCAGTTTAAGCTTAAGTGCAATTGGTACACTTATTCTTACTATTTGGAGTAGCTCTAAAGGCAGCCAAGCGCTTATTACTGCCTGTAACATTAGTTATCATGAATACGAAAAACGCTCTTTTTTTCATGCTCAGTTAGTACGTTTTTTATTTTCGGTAGGGGCTATTTTAGTGGCTATTTTTGCTTTGCTAATTATAGGTATTTTACCCATAGTACTTAATTTAGTGGGCTTAAAAGAAAGTATAGACTTACTTATAAAGTTAATATCGTGGCCATTACTCGCCTTTATGTTTAATTTTGCATTGGTGCTTTTGTATCGCTATGCACCACACCGAAAACCCGCTAAATGGCGCTGGATCACACTTGGCTCGTGTATTGCGACTGTATTATGGATTTTAGCCTCAATTGGTTTTTCGTTTTATGTGTCTCACTTTGCAAGCTACAACGAAACGTATGGTTCGTTAGGCGGGGTAGTGATTATGCTAATGTGGCTCTATATAAGTGCCTATATTATTACGTTTGGGGCGGTAATAAATGCGGCAACCGAACAACAAACAGCGAAAGATAGTACCAAAGGCCCCGCTAAAGAACGCGGTAAACGCGGAGCCTACGTTGCTGATCACCTTGATGTAGATGAGCCGACAAACTCTTAGCCGGGCTCATTATTGCACAAGCTTATGAGATGCTGAGTAAATGCTTGGCCAACGGGGCCTAAACGGTCATTGTCGGTGCACATTAAATAAAGCTTTAAGGAGCGGGTTGTACCTTGCTCTAAATTAAGGGGCTTAAGTGTGTTGTTTTTAAGATAAGGTTTAATTTGTGCACTAGGCAGCCATGCATAACCAAAGTTTTGGCTAACCATATCAATAGAGTTACGTAAGTGACTTACTGTCCAGCGCATATCAGCCCCAAGCCAGCCGTCGTCGTGGCTGGTGTGGGTGGCCGAATCGCGAACAACTATTTGCCTGTGTAATTTAAGCTCTCTGTAGGTCAGTGGTTCAGTGCGCTGGTGCAGGGGGTGATCAGGGTGCGCAACGGCAATAAATTCTATATCGCACAAGCTATGGCAATTAATGCCATAAAGCGCAATAGAGGTAATTGCTAAGTCGACCACTGCATTGGTAAGTAATTCGTTTGCGCCATTAAGTACGCTTTCTATCAGTTCTATTTTTACCAGCGGGTATTGCTCATTAATATGGCTTAGCGCTTGGTACAATAAATGCTGCGGAAACACTTCATCTACCGCTATTTTTAATGTGCTTTCAATACCTTCGCTTAATGTATTAGCAACCGATTCTATTTTGCTGGCTTCATCTATTAAAAATTCGGCGCGGCGCAATATAAGCTTACCGTTTTCGGTTAAATACGCTTTACGGCCTTTTACTTCAAGCAATTTTACTTGCAGTGCCGACTCTAACTTTTGCACTGCATGGTGCACGGTTGATTGGCTTTTAAATACCGCGCTGCTAGCACCGGCAAACCCACCATGCTCTACAACAGCTTTAAACATTCTCCATTGCTCGAGTGTTGCCTTTGCCATTTTAAACCTTGTTACTACTTACTATTGATTAAACTACCTGACCGTGTAGGCACTCTATTTATTGCGTAACTACTTATTTATTATTGGCAATAACCATTTTTTTGCTGCTCAGCAACGTCATAAACTCTTTTTTAGGCACTGGCTTTGAAAACAAATAACCTTGCCCGTAGTCGCATCCTGCTTTTAGTAGTAGCTGCATTTGTTGCTGCGTTTCAATTCCTTCAGCAATAACTTTTAGGCCAAGCTGGTGGGCCATTACAATAATGGCTTCACATAAAGCAAGCTCTTGGCTCCCTGCTTTAATATTATCAATAAAGCGTTTATCTATTTTTAGGTAATCGGTATCCATTTCTTGCAGGTACGCGAGCGATGAATAGCCGGTGCCAAAGTCATCTAGCGCTAATTGCACACCTGACTGGACTAATGTTTTTAAGCGACTTTGAGTTAGTGGCTCTGGGTTAACCATAAGGCCTTCTGTGATCTCGGCCACAATAGAGGAGGCGGGTAGTTTGGCTGCTTTTAAAATCTCACACCAATCGTCAATTCCGCTATCGATTGTTGATAACTGCACAGGAGAGACATTTATACTAATTTGAAATTGCTCCCCCATGGTGGTATTTATTTCTTTTAGGGTGCGTATTGCTTGTGTAAATACAAATTGGCCCAGCGCATTTATTTGCCTAGTTTCCTCTGCAAGCGGTATAAACGTCGCCGGCGAGACTAACCCCTTTTTAGGGTGATGCCAGCGAATAAGCCCTTCGGCTTTATGAATATGCAAATCGTTTAATGCCACAATAGGCTGATAAAATAGCTCAAATTGTTCAAGCTCTATGGCGGAGCGTAAATCTTTTAATAGCTGCATACGCGCTTGTGCATGAATACGCATATCTTTTGAAAAAAACTCAAACCCATTACGGCCGTTATTTTTAGCTTTATACATGGCTTGGTCGGCAGCTTTTAATAGCAGCTCTGTACTTTGGCCATCGCTAGGTGCGCATGCAATGCCCATACTAGCGCTAATAAATAGCTCCTCGTTTTCAAGCTGTATACTTGATGAAAGGCTTTGCAATATATTGCTGGCAATTTGGTTTATATGGCGACTGCTTTTAACGTGGTCGTATACAATCACAAACTCATCACCGCCAATACGTGCGACAAAACTGGCGTTTATTGCAGCTTGAATTATCCGTTGAGAAACTAACTTAAGTAGATTATCGCCATAATGATGGCCTAACGTATCGTTAATATCTTTAAAGTGATCAATATCGAGCAGCATCACAACAAGTTCGCATTTGTCGCCTGTTACTTCATCAAAACGCTTATTTAAACGCTCTTTAAGCTCTAGCCTATTTGGTAAATCAGTTAAGTGGTCGAAGTGAGTTTTTCGCCATATGGTTTCATCGGCTTGTTTTTTTTCTGTTAGGTCGGTAAAAATGGCCACACGGCGAGTAGGCATGTTTTTATCATCGTAAACGGTATCTATGATCAGAAACTCGGTATAGGTGTCGCCATTTTTTTTACGATTAATTATCTCACCTTGCCAACGGCCAGTTTCTCTGAGCTCTGCCCACATTTTTTCATAAAATGCTTTTGAGTGTTTGCCAGAGGCTAAAATACGACTGGTTTTACCTATCGCTTCTTCTTTGCTGTATTGGGTTGTTTCGCAAAACGCAGGGTTTACGTCATAAATAATGCCGTCGGGGTCTGTAATCATCATCCCTTCACTACTATTACTGTAAACAAGCGACGCTAAATGAAGTGCTTTTTCGTTGACCTTTTTTGGCTTATATCTCTAAGAACAATAATGTATTCATTATTAGTGAGTGCATTGATTCTTGCCTCAAAAAGTGCTCTTTAGATTTTTTAAACAATGTAAACTCAATGGTTTGTGAACCCTCTAAAGTACCTAAATGAGAAAGCAGTAACTCTGCGTTGGCCTCAGAGAGTACATCAACTAATTTTAAAGCTTTGCCTGTCTCAACATTTAGCACAGGGCTAATATAGCCGCCATATAAAGGATTTTGCCTTGGGCATTTATACGTATGTAGGTATCGGGTAAAGCATTTAATAAGCTCATTAACTCGTTGTGCTTATTTTTTAATTTAGCCTCTGCAGATAGCCGGGTTTGTGCCATAACAGCAAAGCGGTCATAAAGTGCGCGCAGCTCTGGGCTATTGGGCTTTTTAATATGTTTGGGCATAGTGCCATTTGCCAGTTCATCTGTGGCTTTGGTTAAATTAGCGATAGGCTTAAATATACTTTGTTTAATTAAGCGCCTAGCGAGCAGCACCAACAGGGCAATAGCCGATAAAAACGCAAAAATGGTTTTAGCAAAGCTTTCATTCACTTTATTAATAAAGTCTTCAACCGAAACGGCTATATAAATATCTAAATTATTATCATGGCCGTCTTTGTATATTACTGAGCGATGAAAAACCTGGTTTTCGCCTTCTGCATTTTTAAACACGGTTAACGAGCTTTTATCGTGAAGTAAATCTATGTCGGTAATTTTTTGGCCTAAATTACGTGGTTGATTAGGGTAGTTGGCCAGTATTAAGCCATTAGAGTCGGCAATAACGGCCTTGGCATTGTTAGGTAATTTAGCTTCGCTTAAGGCGATATTCCACCAATTCAATGCAATAACGGTAACCAGTGTGCCTTTAGTTGGTTATTACTATCTATAATTGGGTAGGCAAAATTGACACTTTGCGCTTGAATACTTCGGTCGTATTGAAAATACCCCACCGAAAAACTTTTATTACTAATGGCATTTTGAAAATAAGTACGATCGCTAATATTAATATTTTTACTACGACCATTTGTCACGCACTGTATGTCGCCATTTTTATCAACAATACCTATATTTGCAATATTCTTATAAAGGGCTTTTATTTCGTAAAAGTAATTAGGGCAGGTTGTGGGGAGTGTTTCATTTTTGCTGTTTTATCGGCTAAATAAATAGTAATACGTCTAACATCATCAACCATTGTTTTTTGATGTTGTGTCAATTGCTTAGCTATATTTACTATTCTTTCTTCACTTTTTTCAATGGCAGCATCACGCTCATACCATAGCGTAAATACCGTCACAGCGGCACCGGGAATGCTAAGTAGGATGAGTAACCTGTAAAGCTGGCTTTTAAGCGATGAAGTAAAAATAAGTTTTCCTTAAGCTCTGCGTCCCTAAAAAGTGATTGTAGACATAAAAGCCAAAAATAACCATACAAAATATAGGGTTGCACTAAAAAGTTATTAGAAATTAGCTTAAGTCTGTGTTTTAATCATGAAGCTTATTATGCCAAATAAACGAATTATCAAAATAAACACTTAATTTTCTAAAAAATAGAACGTTTTGCTCGATTTAAAGACATAGTCGTATTGTTTTATGAATGCTTTAATAAGCTCATTAATTAATCTACTACAGTATTTTAAATATGAACATAGCAAAAGTGTTAACTGCTTACGCCACCCAAGATGGTGATGGTGTAAACATAAGTCGGATACCTGGTTTTGATGGCAAATATCTCGACCCTTTTTTAATGATTGATGAGCTAAAGTCTAACAATGAAAGTGACTATATTGGTGGCTTTCCACCGCACCCTCATCGCGGCATTGAAACCTTTACGTACATTATTAAAGGTGGCTTTGAACACCAAGATCAAATGGGTAACAAAAAAGCGATCCGATCTGGCGATGTACAATGGATGAGTACAGGTAGAGGCGTAATGCACAGTGAAATGCCACTGACAGATGCAAAAGAGGGGCTGCATGGCTTTCAAATTTGGATCAATATGCCCAGTGGCGAAAAAATGCGTGCGCCACGTTATCAAGATACTACACAAATCCAGCGCCTGAAGTCACTAACAAGCACGGCGTGAGCTTTAGCGCACTTGCGGGGAATTGGCAGTTTGAAGATTCTACGTTAACGTCGAGTTTGCAAAGCTTAGCGGCCAATGCTGCACTGGCCAATGTTACTCTCCCGTTAATACACGCATGCAGTTAGCAGGGCTTAAACAACGTAAAGTGATGATTTATGTTCATACAGGAGAGCTTATTACAGGTGACGAGCAAACATTTAATGCTGGGAAGTTGCTTATATTAAGTGAAAACAGTGACATTGATATATCTTCACAAAAGGGGGCGGGGATACTTATTTTAGCGGGTAACCCACTTGAGCAACCTATTGCACATATGGGCCCATTTGTAATGACCACGCAAGAGGAAATTAAACAAGCGGTGCGTGATTATCAAAACGGTGAATTTGGCAACATTTAATAATTAATTGAGGAGGTTATTATGGGTTTATTAGTTGATGGTCAATGGCAAGACAAATGGTACGACACCGACTCGAATAATGGTAAATTTAAACGCGAAGCAGCGCAGCTTCGCAATTGGATCACAAAAGATGGCAGCCCTGGACCTACAGGAAACGGCGGATTTAAAGCGCAAGCAAATCGCTATCACTTATATGTTGCCTTAGCGTGCCCGTGGGCGCATCGCACACTTATATTCAGACAGCTAAAAGGCCTAAGCGATATTATTAGCGTATCGGTAGTCAGCCCAGATATGTTAGATAAGGGGTGGAGCTTTGATAAAGATAACCTCAGTAGCGGCGATGATTTATTTAATAGTGAATACTTACATCAAGTTTATACTAAGCACGATGAAAATTACAGTGGGCGAGTAACTGTGCCTGTGCTTTGGGATAAGCATCAAAATAAAATTGTTAGTAATGAATCTGCAGATATTATTCGTATGTTTAATACCGCATTTAATGAAATTACGAATAATACGGATGACTATTACCCACAATCACTACAAGCTGATATTGATGAAATTAACGACCTTGTTTATACCAATATTAATAATGGGGTATATAAAGCGGGTTTTGCAACTACACAAACAGCATACGAAGATGCTTTTACTGCGTTATTTAAAGCACTTGATAAAGTAGAGGGCATACTAAGTAAAAATCGTTACCTGATGGGGAGCACATTAACTGAAGCTGATTGGCGTTTATTTACCACACTCATTCGGTTCGATAGCGTGTATGTTGGGCATTTTAAGTGTAATTTACGCACTATTGAAAGCTACCCAGCGCTGAGTAACTATGTACGTGAGTTATACCAAATAGAGGGAGTAGCCAGTACGGTTAACCTTGAGCATATTAAGCGGCATTACTATTTTAGCCACACAATGATCAACCCAACGCAAATTATTCCAAAAGGGCCGGCGTTAAACTTTAGCCAAAATCATAATAGAGACAAGTTGGGCTAAGAGGTATTAGAAGGCATTAAAGTAAGCGGCAATTGCACTTTTAAAAAAGCTTTTATAAATGCAATTGCTGCTATGCAAATAACTTTACCAGCCAGCCGTATTTTCGCACAAAGCTGGTTTCGCTTTTGCCAGCTTGAACCGTTGCTCCGGCTAAAAAAGCTGATGCCAATCCTACCTTGGTGGCTGCAAAGCGCTTAAAGCGGTACTTTATTGCTGCATGGTGCTGACGCTTTAATGCATGCTGTAAATCCATTTGCTTATTTAACGTGTCAACGTTCTCATTGGGTTCTTTAATTAGAAAATTAACGAGCATAGTTATTTCCTTATAGATTTAAAAGTTGCTTTAAACTTTTAATCGTTTTACTAAAGCCAATTTTATTGCTTAGGTATACGGTATTTCGCCAAAGCCAAATTAAACAAATTATTTGCGCGAGGGCAGCAGTCGCAAAGCTAAGCCAAACCGAGCCAAATAAATCATATACACCGTAACCAATTGCACCTAGTAAGCCGGCCCACAACAAAATCAAACCACTGGCAAAACATCCTAAAAATATAGTGATCAACGCCATTGATCGTAACGACAGCTTCCACTCAGCCTTTGCAAGATGGTGGGTAAGCTTTCCTTGCGTTTTATAATCCTCCTTGAGCTGGTCAGAGTATTCAATTATCTTTGCTATATGATCCTGCCAATCATCCTTTTGGCTAGGGTCATTAGTTGTTTGATTTTGAGCATTACCGTCCGTGGTTGCTGTTGTTTGTGAGCTACTCATTATTTATTACTTACGACGAAATAGTGACGTTACAAGCATACCCGCCGCAAAAGCAATACCCGCTGTTGCTAGCGGATTTTCTGAAGCAAAAGCACGCGTTTTTGCGCTGCACTCAGTTAGTTTTTCACGAGCAATAAGTTGTTTTTCGCTTAGTGCTTCTGCTGAGCTTGAAGCGCCTTTACGTACGCTTGACTCAGCAACTGATGCCTTGCTTGAAAGTGCATCTACTGCATCGTGTGCTACAGACGTTGCTTTTTCAGTCAACGGTGCCTCACTCTCTTTTTGTTTAAGATCAGGTTTCATGTTTGTTTCAGTATTCGGTTTTGTATTTGTTGCAGTAGCCATAATCAATCCTTAATAAATAAAATAAAAAAATTTAACTGGTGCTATAGCAGATGCAACGATTAAACCAACCATTAAAAATAATTTAACCAATTGATTTTATTAATTTTATATATTTAAGGTAGGGTGCGTTATATTAAATAAAAAGCAGCATGAAGTAAGTATTGCTGCTGTGCTAAGTAAATTTTACATGCCTATAAACTAGATTCATTTTTTTGTAATTATTCATTGATTATTCAGTAAGCAAATTATGTAAACCAAACGTTATTAGCAATGCTTTAAAAAAATTTTATCTACTACCTCCACTTTTTCCCACGTAATTCAATCGCTTTGCGTAAAGCCTTATTTTTTCTAGCTTAGCGAGACGTTAAAGCTGGTCAGCTTACTTGACAAAAAGGCTTGTCAAGCCCTAAACTGGAGCACTGTGGTAAAAAGTGGTTTTTAGTGGATCTAACTGGATCAAATTAATCGAAACTCGATTACACAATTTAAAAGTAGGCTTTTTATGTTTCGTGGCGCTAGTTCACTGAGCTTGGATGATAAAGGACGTTTTGCGGTACCGACTAAGTACCGAGACGCTTTGCTGTCTGAAGATCAAGGAACGGTAATATGTACCATTGCGCTAAACGAGCCGTGTTTATGGTTGTATCCTCTTGCACAGTGGCAAGAAATAGAAAGCCGCTTATCTAAAATCTCTAATATGAATCCACGCGCTCGCCGAATGCAACGTATGTTGTTAGGTAATGCCACAGAGTATCAACTTGATAAAAATGGTCGAATTTTGCTGGCGCCTTCATTGCGTAGCCACGCAGAACTTGGCAAAAAGATCATGCTAGTTGGTTTAATGAATAAATTTGAAATTTGGGATGAAGCGCGTTGGCACGAACAAATGCGCCAAGACACTGAGTTGGAAAGGCTCGGGGATTTTGAAGCAAACCAAGATTTAGATAGTTTCACACTCTAACGGCACTAAAAAAGGCAAACACAAGCTAATGACTGCGCAATTTGAACACGTATCCGTATTAATGGACGAAACCATCGATGCTCTTGCAATTAAGCCAGACGGCATATACATGGATGGTACTTTTGGACGTGGCGGACACTCAGGTCAAATACTTGCTCGACTTGGTGAGCAAGGGCGTTTACAGGCCATTGATCAAGACCCACAAGCAATAAAGTCGGCTGAAAAATTTGCCGATGACGCACGATTTGCTATAGCTCACACCCGCTTTTCTAACTTATACGATGTTGCAGAGCAAAACGATCTGTTAGGTAAAGTTGATGGCATTTTATTAGATATTGGCGTGTCCTCACCCCAGCTTGATGACGCAGAGCGTGGCTTTAGCTTTATGAAGGACGGCCCCCTTGATATGCGCATGGACCCAACAAGTGGGCGCAGTGCAGCGCAGTGGCTAGCCGAAGCTGAGCTTGAAGACATTACCCATGTAATTAAAACCTACGGTGAAGAAAAATTTGGTAAGCGTATTGCCCACAAAGTACTTGAGGTAAGAGAGCACACGCCAATTACCACAACCAAGCAACTTGCCGATTTAGTCGATGAAGCGGTGCCTGTTAAAGATAAATTTAAACACCCAGCCACACGTACATTTCAGGCAATCAGAATTTACATAAACAGTGAACTGGAAGAAATTCAAACCGCACTGCAAGCTGCTGTAAAAGTATTAAAGCCAGGTGGACGTTTAGTGGTTATTTCGTTTCATTCACTTGAAGACAGAATTGTGAAGCAATTTATTAGAAAACAGAGTAAGGGAGAAGCGATACCCAGAGGTCTGCCTTTAACCGACGCACAAATAAATAAAAACCTGACGTTAAAAGCAGTGGGTAAAGCTATTAAACCAAGTGCTGAAGAAATTGAGCGTAATCCACGCTCTCGCAGCTCAGTACTTAGGATTGCACAGAGGCTTGGATGAACACTAAAGCGAATCATCGCCAACCCAATTTATTTTTAGAAATATTAAAAGGCCTAGGAGCTAACAAGCTAACCTCGGCCTTGTTGGTTGTGATATTCGCTTCAAGCTTTGCAGTAGTGCAGGTTACGCACTCGGCTCGCGCGCAGCTAATTAAGCAAGATACGCTGCTACAAGAGCGAGATGAGCTCGACCTTGAATGGCGTTATTTACTTGTAGAAGAAGAGTTTTATTCGCAGCATGCGCGCATTGAGGAGGTTGCTACCACACAGCTTCAAATGAAGCGCCCTACCAGTCAGGATGAACAGGTAATAATAATACAATGAGAAATCGCGGCAAAAAACAGGTCAATAACTTAATCACATGGCGCTTTATGTTGGTGTGCACTGTGGTGTTTTTAGTGTTTGTAACACTGGTGTCGCGTGCTGCCTATTTACAAGTTATTGAGCCAGATAAAGCCCGTTCAGAAAGCGATAAACGCACCGTTCGTGTAGAAAAACTACATGTACAACGCGGTATGATCTTCGATCGTCAAGGCAAAGAGCTTGCTGTAAGTGTGCCTGTAGTCAGTGTGTATGCCGATCCTAAAGCATTACATAAGTCACTTGTTGCCAAAGTTATAAAACAAGCACGTAAAAACGGTGAAGATCATAAAACGCTTGCAGAAAATGCCGCTGAGCTTGATAAGCGTACCTCTGTTTATTATGAAAATGATCTGCGTTGGCGTGAGCTGGCAGATGTATTACGTATCGATCCTAAAAAATAAATTCGCGTTTATTAAATGATCCCACCCGTCGTTTTGTGTATTTAAAGCGCCAAGTTACACCGGCGGTTGCCAACTACATTAGCCAATTACGCTTACCTGGTATTCATTTGTTAGATGAGTCTAAACGTTATTACCCTGCAGGAGAGGTAACGGCCCACATTATTGGTTTTACAAACATTGATGGAAAAGGCATAGAAGGCATTGAAAAACTCTACGAAAATGCCTTAACAGGCGAAGAAGGCCGTCGCACTATTCGTAAAGATGCCCAAGGCCGCGAAGTTGAGGTATTAGATGAGCGTGAGCGTGTAGAGCCTGAAAATATTCAGCTGAGTATTGATCAACGTATTCAAGCAATTGCTTATAAGGCAGTAAAATCTGCTGTACTCACGTATAAAGCGACATCGGGGTCGGCCATGGTAGTTGATGTTAAAACCGGTGAAGTTTTGGCTATGGTAAATAGCCCATCATTTAATCCAAATAATTTGAACGATGCACAACCACATAAACGCCGTAACCGCGCAATTACCGATTTGTTTGAACCAGGCTCAACCGTTAAGCCACTAGCCATTTTAGCTGGGCTAGACTACGGCGCAATTAAAGCCGACGACACCATTGATACCTACCCAGGTTGGATGCGTTTAGGCGGCAGTTTAGTAAAAGATACCCGTAACCACGGTGAAATGACGCTTCGCGAAATTTTAAAGTATTCATCAAACATGGGCGTGGCGAAGGTAACGCAGCAAGTACCTAAAGATTACTTAGTTGGCTTATATCAAAAAGTGGGCTTTGGTAGCGATACCGGCACAGGCATGGTCGGCGAAAGTAGTGGTTTATTTTATCCAAACCGCCGCTGGTCTGACTTTGAAATTGCCACGTTATCGTTTGGTTATGCTATTTCGGTAAGTACGGCGCAAATGGCCCGTTTTTACACCATGTTAGGCGCCGGTGGGATTAATCGTCCGTTAACGATTTTAAAGCAAGACGGTGTGCCAGAAGGCGAGCGTATTTTTAAACAAAAAGACGTAGAAGCCGTTGTTCACATGATGGAAAGCGTGTTTGAAAAAGACGGTACAGCCCGAAACATAAAAGTAGATGGCTATCGCGCGGCAGGCAAAACCGGTACTTCTAAAAAGGCGGTTGCTGGTGGTTACGGTGATGAATACGTAGGTTATTTTGCAGGTGTAGCACCGGCAAGTAATCCACGCTTGGCTGTGGTAGTGATGATAAATGAGCCCGGTGGCGATGTGTACTATGGAGGTGCCACCGCAGGCCCTGCATTTGCAGAAATCGTCTCTAACGCATTAAGAATATTAAACGTAGCCCCTGATAAGGAAGAAGTGGCTTACGTAAAAGGTAAAGATAACGATGCGTGATTTAAAGGCTATTTTAAAATACATCGAGATAGATGCACCTTCGCAGCTAGTTAAAGATTTACGCCTTGATAGCCGTGATGTAACGCCAGGCGATGTATTTGTGGCTATAAAAGGCCATACGCTTGATGGCGGACAGTTTATTGCCAAAGCAATTGAAAACGGCGCTACAGCCATTATTGCCGATAGACTGTGCGAATTTGATGTCACTTTTGAGCCACTGTATTTAGTAACTGAGCTTGATAAAAAACTCCCAGAGCTAGCGAGTCAATTTTATGAAAACCCAAGCCAATCTCTCGATTTAATTGGTGTAACGGGCACTAATGGTAAATCTACAACAACGGCTATGATGGCGCATTTAGCGCAGTTTTGTAGTACCCCTTCGGCCATTATAGGCACATTAGGCTATGGCCACCCCGATACACTTACGCCACTTATTAATACCACGCCTTCGGCTGTTGACTTGCAGCACATATTGCATGACTTAAAACAGCAGCATAAAAAGCTTGTGGCGATGGAGGTTTCATCGCACGGGTTAGTGCAACAGCGTGTGGCACAATGCCAATTTAAAGCGGCGGTATTTACTAATTTATCGCGCGATCACCTTGATTACCATGGCGATATGGCAAGTTATGGCGACGCTAAGCTTATGCTGTTTCGCGATTTTGACCCACAGCTAGTGGTGCTAAATCAAGACGATGGGCAAGCAGAGCAATGGCTTGAAAAATACAGTTTTAATAATCTTATTTGTTATGGCCGTAAAAATTTAGCACCTAAAAATGCACAGTATGTGTATTTTTCTGATGTTGAGTATTCTAAAAATGGCATTTCGGCGCAATTGAGCACAAGTTGGGGTGATATTAGCGTAACATCGCCTCTATTTGGTGAGTTTAACTTATATAATTTAACTGCGGCACTGGCAACATTGTTGGGGCTAGGTTATCCGCTTGAGCAGTTAGCTGCCGGATGCGCGCATTTGCACCCCGTTGCTGGGCGTATGCAAGCGTTTAGCGAAGTTAATTTACCCACGTGCGTTGTTGATTACGCCCATACGCCTGATGCACTTGCTCTGGCTTTACAAGCATTGCAAAAGCATGTGCCTGGTGGGGTTAGTTGTGTTTTTGGTTGTGGCGGCGACAGAGATAAAGGTAAGCGTGCCTTAATGGCGCAAGCGGCAGAGCAAAATGCAGATAAGGTTATTGTTACCAGCGACAATCCGCGTTCAGAAAACCCAGATGCTATTTTAGCAGATGTGGCAGCGGGTTTATCGCAGCCTGAAAAAGCCCATTTAGAGGCTGACAGAGCAAAAGCCATTCGCTATGCAATAGAAAATGCAAATGCGGATGACGTTATTTTAATTGCCGGCAAAGGCCACGAGGATTACCAAATTATTGGTGATCAACGTATCAACTTTTGCGATCGCAGTTATGTAAAAGAACAACTAAAAAAAGCAGTAAGAGGGATAACTCAATGATCCCAATGGACTTTGATTGGCTGGCAAATGTGCTAGCAACCGATTATCTAGGTGATAATCTCAATGTAGTAAATATTAATACCGATACCCGCAGCATTTGCGACGGTGAGGTGTTTTTAGCTTTAAAAGGGCCTAATTTTGATGGCCATAAATTTATTGCTGATGCTAAACAAAAAGGCGCTATTGGCGTTATTGTTCAGCATAAAGTAGATGTAGATATTGTGCAGTTTGTTGTTAGCGATACCCGTATTGCATTAGGTAATATAGGTGCGGCAGTTATGGCACAGGTTAACCCTAAAACCATTGCCATTACGGGCAGCGTGGGTAAAACAACGGTAAAAGAAATGTGCGCCGCTATTTTATCGGTGCACGGAGATGTGCTTGCTACAAAAGGTAATTTTAATAACGATATTGGCGTACCACTTACGCTATTACGTTTAGAGCCGCAGCACCGTTTTGCTGTTATAGAGCTTGGCGCTAATCATTTAGGCGAAATTGCTTACACTACCGCCATGGCAAAACCCGATGTAGCTGTGGTGTGCAATGTGGCCGCTGCGCATTTAGAAGGCTTTGGTAGCCTAATGGGGGTTGCTAAGGCAAAAGGTGAAATTTTTGATGGCCTAAAAGACGATGGCGTTGCCATTGTTAACTGCGATAGCGAATTTAGCCAATACTGGCTTGATAAATTAAAAGGGCGCACTGTTAAGTGTTTTTCAAGTACTGAAAAACTTGATATTTGGGCAGAAAATATCAGCCTAGACGAAAATGCTCGCGCAAGCTTTTTATTGTGTACACAAGATAAAAAAGTACCTGTAACGCTTGCTCTTCCTGGTAAGCACAACGTGAGCAATGCGCTTATTGCTGCGGCTTTAACCAGCGAGTTTGATGTATCACTTGAAGAGATAGCCACCGCACTTGCCACCATGGGCGATGTGAAGGGGCGCGTAAATTTAATAAAAGTAACTGATTCACTGACCGTTATTGATGATACCTACAATGCAAATGTTAAGTCAGTAAAAGCTGCAATTGATTTATTAAGTGATATTCAAGGGCACCGTATTTTAGCACTGGGCGATATGGGAGAGCTTGGTGAACAAGCCAGAACTTATCATCAAGAAGTAGGCGAATACGCCAAACAACAAGGCATTGATGAGCTGTATACGCTGGGTGTGTTAAGTAAATACGCAAGCGATGTATTTGATAAGCCAAACCGCCATTTTTCTAACCGCGAAGAGATGCTCAAGCAAATTCAAACCAGTCTTAATAACACAAACAATAAAACCACGCTTGTGGTGAAAGGATCGCGCAGTTCTCGCATGGAATTATTAGTAACCGATTTAGTAAATGGCCAGCAACAAGCCATCAATGGAGTATCATAATGTTAGTTTGGCTGGCAGAGTATTTAACCCAATATTACAGTGGCTTTAATGTTTTTTCGTATTTAACCTTACGTGCCATTTTAGGCATATTAACAGCGTTAATGATGTCGCTTTATTTTGGCCCTAAGCTCATTCGTTCGTTACAAAAAATGCAAATTGGCCAAGTAGTGCGAGATGATGGCCCAGAATCTCACTTATCTAAAAAAGGCACTCCTACTATGGGAGGCTTACTTATTTTAGGCGCTATATTTACCAGCACCTTATTATGGGCTGATTTATCAAACAAATACGTATGGGCAACCTTATTTGTAATTGGCTCATTAGGTTTAGTGGGCTTTATAGATGACTACCGCAAAGTAATACGTAAAGACCCTAAAGGGCTAATTGCTAAATGGAAGTATTTTTGGCAATCGGTTATTGCTCTAGTGGTGGCAACTGCACTGTATGCAACGAGTACACAAGCGTCAGAAACCTCACTCGTGGTGCCATTTTTTAAAGATGTATTGCCACAACTAGGCTTGTTTTACATTGTAATTATTTACTTTGCATTAGTGGGTACTTCAAACGCGGTAAACCTGACTGATGGCTTAGATGGCCTGGCGATTGTGCCGACTATTTTAGTGGCTGCTGCACTGGCGATAATTGCTTATTTAACCGGTAATATTAACTTTTCGGCTTACTTACATATCCCGCATTTACCGCTTGCTAGTGAGCTGGTGGTTGTGTGTACCGCTATTGTTGGCGCTGGGTTAGGCTTTTTATGGTTTAACACATACCCAGCACAGGTGTTTATGGGAGATGTAGGGTCGCTGGCACTTGGCGGCGCGCTGGGCATTATTGCTATTTTAGTACGCCAAGAGCTACTGCTTATTATTATGGGCGGCGTGTTTGTAATGGAAGCTTTATCGGTAATTTTACAAGTGGGCTCATACAAATTACGCGGACAGCGCATTTTTAGAATGGCGCCGATTCATCATCATTACGAGCTAAAAGGTTGGCCAGAGCCACGTGTTATTGTGCGCTTTTGGATAATTTCAATTGTGCTAGTACTTGCTGGCCTTGCGACATTAAAGATTCGATAAATGCAGTATTTAAACGAGATAAAAAACAAACATATAACAGTGCTCGGACTCGGTGTAACCGGTCTGGGCATTGTGCGTTTTTTATTATCTCATGGTTTTGCACCAAAAGTCGTTGATAGCCGTGTTGCGCCACCAGGTATGGATTGGCTAAGCGAGCATGCTCCTGAGCTTAATACGCATTTTGGTGATTTAGCTAGCGCCGCGCTTTGTAAAACCGATATGATCATCATAAGCCCCGGGCTTAGCTTAAAAATTCCCGCAATTGCTCAAGCAATAGAGTCAGGCATTGAAGTAATTGGTGATGTAGAGCTGTTTGCTCGTATAAATACAAAACCGGTTGTTGCTGTTACAGGCTCTAATGGTAAATCAACCGTTGTTACCTTAGCCTACGAGGTATTAAAAGCAGCAGGTTATAAGGTGGCATTAGGTGGCAATATTGGCACTGCGGTATTGGATTTACTAAGTGATGATTTTGATGTGTATGTGCTGGAGCTTTCGAGTTTTCAGCTGGATACCTGCTCAAGCTTAAAACCAATAAGCGCAGCGGTATTAAATATATCTGAAGATCATTTAGATCGTTACGACAGCTACCAAGCCTATATCGACTCTAAATTAAGTATTTATAACAATGCTGAGCTTTTAGTAATCAACGCAGATGATATTCAAACTAAGCCTATTAGTCGCGCTTTAGCGCCGCAAATGAGCTTTGGCACCGACCACGGTGATTACCACTTAGCTGAGCGCAATAATGAGCTGCACTTTATAGTAAAAGGCGAGGCGTACTTACCTGTTAGCACGCTTGCGGTCGTTGGTAAGCACAATTACTTAAATACACTTGCGGTTATGGCGTTATTAAGCCCGTTTGATATTAGTAAAGAACAGTACGCAGCGGCGCTTTGTCAATTTAATGGTTTAGCGCACCGTTGCCAGTTTGTTGATGAGCAATATGGTGTTCAATACTTTAACGACTCTAAAGCCACCAATGTTGGCGCCACTATAGCGGCAATAGATAGTTTGGCCTCAGATCACGAAAACCTGATTGTAATAGCCGGTGGTGATGCTAAAGGTGCTGATTTAAGTGCGTTAAAGCCGTATATAAAAAGTCATGTAAAAGCGCTTGTATGCTTTGGTAAAGATGCAGCAGAGCTTGCTGCTTTAACGAGTAAATCGCACTTGGTAAACACAATGCAAGAGGCGGTATCGCTCGCTAAAGTACTTAGCAAGCGCGGTGACATTGTATTACTTGCGCCTGCCTGTGCCAGCATTGATATGTATAACAACTACATGCAACGCGGTGATGACTTTGTGCAATGTGTAATGGAAGGGCAATTATGATTGCCTTTGCCGATTTAAAAGAAACACTCACCCCAAAACCCTCAGCACAGCTTTACGATGTGCCCCTGCTTTATTGCATGTTAATGCTTATAGGGGTGGGTTTTATAATGGTGACCAGCGCCTCAATGCCCACAGCCGAAAGGCTGTTTGATAACTCATACCATATTACTATTCGCCACAGCATGTTTTTAGCGATGGCATTTGTTTTATTTTGGATTGCCGCCAGCGTGCCTATGGATTGGTGGAAACGCTCAAACCCGTATTTGTTGCTGCTTGGTATGGTGCTACTTATTGCTGTGTTAATAATAGGCCGCGAAGTCAACGGCGCTAAGCGTTGGATACCCATTGGGCCGGTTGGTTTTCAGGTGGCCGAGGCCGCTAAATTATACTTTTTTAGTTATATAGCAGGCTACTTAGTAAGAAAGCGCGAAGAAGTACAAGAAAATATTAAAGGCTTTGCTAAGCCTATCGCTGTATTTGCGGTATATGCCTTACTTATTTTACTACAGCCCGATTTAGGAACTGTGGTAGTTATGTTTGTAACAACTGTGGGGCTGTTATTTTTGGCCGGCGCAAAGTTATGGCAGTTTTTTGTACTTATTTTAACGGGCGTAGGGCTTGTTGTATTACTGATTATTGTAGAGCCATACAGAATGGCGCGCGTGGTGGGCTTTTTAGACCCTTGGGAAGACCCATTTGGTAAAGGGTATCAGTTAGTGCAGTCGCTTATGGCCTACAGCCAAGGTGGCTGGTTTGGCCAAGGGTTAGGTAACAGCGTGCAAAAGTTACAGTATTTACCCGAGGCACATAACGATTTTATTTTTGCCGTTATAGGTGAAGAGCTAGGCCTAGTAGGTGTAGCAAGTATTTTATGTGTGTTGGCTGTGTTTGTATTTAGGGCGCTTTTAATAGGCCAACAAGCTTTAAAATGTGGCAAAGAATACGAAGGCTATTTTGCGTTTGCTATTGGCATTTGGTTTGCGTTTCAAACCATGGTTAATGTAGGCGCCAGCGCAGGGTTATTACCGACTAAAGGGTTAACCTTGCCGTTTATTTCGTATGGTGGTTCAAGTTTATTAATAATGACGATTGCCACCGGTATTTTATTGCGTGTTGATTTTGAAACCAAAATGGCAACCAAACAAGCCACCTCACGCGGAGGTAAGCGATGAGTAAAAAATTAGTAGTTGTGGCCGGTGGTACAGGTGGGCATATATTCCCAGGTATTGCTGTAGCCGATTATTTAAAAGAGCAAGGCTGGCAAGTAAGCTGGATAGGCACGCCAGACAGAATGGAAGCGGATGTTGTACCAAAGCATAACATTGAGATTGATTTTATTAATGTAAAGGGCGTACGCGGTAATGGCTTAAAGCGTCTTATTAAAGCCCCATTCATGGTACTTAATGCAATATTGCAGGCGCGTAAGGTATTGAAATCTCAGCAACCAGATGTAGTGCTTGCTATGGGTGGCTATGTAACCGGGCCAACCGGCATTGCCGCTAAAAGTTTAGGCATTCCACTGGTGATTCATGAGCAAAATGCAGTAGCAGGAATGAGCAACAAGTGGTTGGCAAAATTTGCTAACAGAGTACTTGCTGCGTTTCCAAGCGCCTTTGCACCAGGGCAAGCCGAATTAGTCGGTAACCCAGTACGTGCAAGCGTTGCTAATGTAGCTAAACGTGATGTTTCAAGCCCTATTAATATTTTAGTGGTGGGTGGCTCGCTAGGCGCACAAGTGCTTAACCAAATATTGCCAGAGGCGTTTAATTTACTTGCTAAAACAGCGCCAATTAAAGTGTGGCACCAAACAGGTAAAGGCCATATTGAGGGTGTGAAAAGCGCGTATGCGAAAAACAACATTGCAGATGAAGACCTAAAAGTTGCTGAATTTATAGATGATATGGACGCCGCCTATGCGTGGGCCGATATTGTTATTTGCCGTGCTGGTGCACTGACTGTTAGTGAAATTGCCGCCGCGGGTAAAATGGCTGTATTTGTGCCGTTTCCACATGCGGTAGACGATCATCAAACCGCCAACGCAAAATATTTAGTAACCGCAAATGGCGCGCTTTTAATGCCTCAGCCGCAGTTTAATAAAGATTCAATAGTCGAGCTATTAAACCCGTATTTGGCAAAGCCTATATTAATTAAACAAATGGCCAGCAATGCTAAGCAGCAAGCCATTTTAGATGCCACAGCAAGCGTTGCCTCGCACTGTGAGCAAGTAACAAATAAGAGAAAATAAGTGAAAGATAAGTCAATACAAGAACAACAAACTCGACCTGCTATGCGTCGAATAGAAACCATCCATTTTATTGGTATTGGTGGTGCGGGTATGGGCGGCATTGCTGAAGTACTGGCTTTTGAAGGCTATCGCATTACAGGCTCAGATATAGCGCACAGCGCAATGACCGAACGCTTAATTAAAGCCGGTGCAGAAGTATTTATAGGCCATCACGAAAACAACGTAAAAGATGCCAACGTAGTTGTTGTTTCAAGTGCTATTGATGAAACAAACCCTGAGATTATTGCTGCAAAAGCAGCGCGTATACCGGTAGTTCGCCGTGCAGAAATGCTTGCCGAATTAATGCGTTTTCGCCATGGCATTGCCATTGCGGGCACACATGGTAAAACCACAACAACCAGTTTAATTGCCAGCATTTATGCTCAGGCAGGGCTTGATCCTACTTTTATCATTGGCGGCTTATTAAATAGCGCGGGCAGTAACGCAAAAGTGGGCAAGAGCGACTTTTTAATTGCTGAGGCAGATGAAAGCGATGCATCGTTTTTGCATTTACAGCCTATGGTATCGGTGATTACCAATATTGAAGAAGATCACATGGAAACCTATGGCGGCAGTCTTGAGAAAATGAAAGACACTTATGTGGACTTTATTCATAACCTGCCATTTTATGGCTTAGCCGTAGTGTGCATAGACTCGCAAGTAGCAAGTGAGCTGATCCCGCGTTTTGGTCGCCCTGTGATCACGTATGGCGAGTCAAAAGATGCTGACTACCGCATGAGCGATTTTAGCCAATCAGCAAGTACTTGTACTTTTACAGTGACACATAAAAGCGGTGAAAGCTTAAGTGCAACGCTTAATATGCCAGGTAAGCACAACGCACTTAATGCCACGGCGGCAATTGCAGTGGCTAAAGATCAAAACATTGCTAACCACGCAATTTTAGAGGCGCTGCAAAAATTTGAAGGCATAGGACGACGCTTCCAGCATTATGGCAATTTTGAAAATGAGCGCGGCAATGTCATGCTGGTGGATGATTACGGACATCACCCATCAGAAGTTGCTGCCACCATTGCAGCGGTACGCGAAGGCTGGCCAGAAAAGCGTTTAGTTATGGTTTATCAACCGCACAGGTTTACCCGTACACGCGATTTATACGAAGACTTTGTAAAAGTATTAGCAGATGTAGATCAACTTTTATTACTTGATGTGTACAGTGCCGGCGAAGAGCCTATTGTTGGCGCCGACAGTAAAAGCCTGTGCCGCAGCTTACGTCAGCGCGGAAAAGAGCCTTTACATGTAGCAACGAGCGCAGAGCTTGCTGGTGTGCTGGCAGATAACTTACAAAATAACGACTTAGTTTTAACGCAAGGCGCTGGTAATATAGGACAATTGGTTAAAACATTAGCGGCAACAGGTATGTCGGTGGAAAAATTAAAGCAAGGTGAAGTATGACGCAAGAAAACGCGCAATTTGGTAAAGTAGCAGTACTGCTTGGGGGTAACTCAGCAGAGCGCGAAGTGTCACTACGTTCAGGGCAAGCGGTGCTTAATGCACTACAAAATGCCGGCGTTGATGCCATTGCTTTTGACCCGCAAAATCGCTCTTTGTGGGAGCTAAAAGAATTAAAGGTAGATCGTGTTTTTATTGCTTTGCATGGCCGTGGTGGCGAAGACGGTACAGTGCAAGGCGCACTTGAATTTATGAACTTGCCATACACGGGCAGCACTGTATTAGGCTCAGCCTTGGCAATGGATAAAGTACGTTGTAAGCATTTATTTAAATCTGCAGGACTAAGCACAGCGCCTTATGCAGTTGTTGATGCTAAAAAAGGCTTTGATGCAAAAGCTATTATGGATGAGTTTAAAAAAGTAATGGTTAAGCCATCGCACGAAGGCTCAAGCATAGGTATGGCGCAAGCAAGTACCGCTCAAGAGCTTGAAGATGCCCTTACACACGCTTTTAAGTTTGATAGCCAAGTGTTAGTAGAGCAGTGGATAACCGGACGCGAATTTACCGTGACTGTATTAGGCGATGAAGTACAGCCTGTGATTGAAATGACGACTCCAAATGGTTTTTACGATTACCAAGCTAAGTATCAATCAAATACAACACAGTATCATTGCCCTGCAGATTTATCGGCGCAAGATACACAGCACTTACAGGCTATCTCGTTAGAGGCGTTTGATTTAGTGGGGGCAAGCGGCTGGGGCCGTGTAGATGCCATGCAAGATGAGCAGGGGAATTTTTATTTATTAGAAGTAAATACAGTCCCTGGCATGACCGAAAAATCGCTGGTGCCCATGGCGGCAAAAGCAAACGGGGCAACATTTGAGCAATTAGTTGTTCGCATTTTGGGGCAAACGCTTTAATATGCATCCCCTTTTAGAAAAAGCTCAACAGTTAAAACAGCAACTTAACTTTAATTGGTCGCTAATTTTTGGTGTGAGCTTTTTTCTGGTGGTAGTGATTGGGCTCGTGCAAATAACTACCGGTGTATCTGATTGGCTAGTAGAGAACAAAGATGCACAAATAAAGCACTTAACAGTGCTAGGAAAGCCCAAATACACTGACGAAAAGGCCATAATAAAAGCAATAAAACAGGCCGATTTAAGCAGTTTTTTTGAGCTAGATGTAAAACGCGTACAGCAACTGGTAAAAGATTTACCTTGGGTTGCAACCGTATCGGTACGCAAGCAATGGCCCGATACAATACAAGTGTACGTAGTTGAACACGAAGCCGTAGCCCATTGGAATAGCGATTTACTGCTAAACCAAAGTGGCGATGCCTTTGAAGCAAGTAGCGATAAACTCGCCAATGATTTACCGCAACTTTACGGCCCAGAAGGCAGCGAAAAAGAAGCGTGGATTGCCTTTAAGCAATTTGACGAAATGCTAAAGGTAAATGCATTAACGTTAAAAAGCTTAGCCCTTTCGGAGCGTTTTTCGTGGCAGTTATGGTTAGATAATGGTGTGCGCTTAAATTTAGGGCGCAAAGACAAAGCAAAGCGAGTACAGCGGTTTATAGATGTGTACCCGCGCATGGAAAAGCGTGCAGATGCACAAATAGATGCAATAGATTTACGCTATGATACCGGCCTTGCAGTTAGCTATAAGCCTGTGCAAGAACAGCAATTACAAAATAAGAGTAAGGCATGACTAAGTCAGCAGAAAGAAACCTAGTGATTGGATTAGACGTTGGTACCTCAAAAGTGGTGGCCACGGTAGGTGAAATCACCGCAGATAACAAGCTCAGCATTGTTGGTGTGGGCAGCCAAGTATCTCATGGTATGGATAAAGGCGGCGTTAACGATTTAAACTTAGTGTCTGAGTCGATTCGCCGAGCAATAGATGAAGCCGAGTTAATGGCTGATTGTCGTATTAGCTCAGTGTACTTAGGGATTTCTGGCAAGCACATACAATGTCAAAACGAAAGCGGCGTGGTTGCTATTAATAATACAGAAGTAACCGATGAAGACATTGAAAATGTAATTCATATAGCGCGCTCTGTGCCTATTTCGGCCGAGCGTAAAATGCTGCATGCATTACCGCAAGAATACAGCATTGATATGCAAGAGGGCATTAAAAATCCCCTTGGGATGAGCGGTGTACGTATGGAAGCACGTGCACACATTATTACCTGCTCAAACGACATGGCTAAAAACATTGAAAAATGTGTTGAGCGCTGTGGTTTAGAGGTTGATCAGCTTATATTTACCGCACTCGCATCGTGTTACTCGGTTTTAACCGATGACGAAAAAGAGCTTGGCGTAGCGGTACTTGATATTGGTGGTGGTACAATGGATATCACTATTTATATTAATGGGGCATTACGTCATTCTTCGGTTATCCCAGTGGCGGGTAATCAAGTAACCGGTGATATTGCAAAAATATTTCGTACACCTATATCACATGCTGAGTCACTCAAAGTACAATATGCATGTGCAAGTAGCCAAATGGCCAGTAACGAAGACACCATAGAAGTACCAAGTGTAGGCGGGCGACCAGCACGATTAATGTCGCGCCATACTTTATCTGAAGTGGTAGAGCCTCGTTTTAGAGAATTATTTGAATTAGCAATGGAAGAAATTCGTCGCTCAGGTTTAGAAGACCAAATTGCGGCAGGCCTCGTTATTACAGGCGGGACTGCTAAAATGACTGGCGCAATGGAAGTGGCTGAAGACATTTTCCAAATGCCAGTGAGAATAGGCAAACCAATCGGGATAGTTGGTTTGACAGACTACGTAGACGATCCTTCGTACGCAACCGCTGTAGGTTTGTTACAATACGGGCGCACTATGCAATCGATGAATGCACAAAAGTCGAAAGCAGAGGATAATAATAATTGGTGGAACCGCATTACTAAATGGTTCCAAGGCGAGTTTTAAAGTACTCAAGTCGGAGAGTAAACATGTTTGATATGATGGAACAACACAGCGAAGAAGCTGTAATTAAGGTAATTGGCGTGGGCGGTGGCGGCGGTAACGCTGTTGAGCACATGGTAAAACAACAAATAGAAGGCGTGCGCTTTATAGCCGCAAATACGGATGCGCAAGCATTACGTAATTCCGCTGCCGATATTACCGTACAACTAGGCACGCAAATAACCTCAGGGTTAGGTGCAGGTGCAAACCCAGAAGTAGGCCGCGAATCGGCTGAAGAAGATGCAGAAACAATTCGTGCCAGCCTTGAAGGCGCAGATATGGTATTTATTGCTGCCGGCATGGGTGGTGGTACAGGTACTGGTGCTGCACCAGTGGTTGCTAAAATTGCCAAAGAATTAGGTATTTTAACGGTTGCTGTAGTAACGCGCCCTTTTGACTTTGAAGGCAAAAAGCGCGCAGCAGCTGCTGAACAAGGCATTAATGAATTGTCAGAAATTGTAGACTCACTTATTACAATTCCGAACAATAAATTGCTTAAAGTTTTAGGTAAAGGGACTACACTGTTAGATGCCTTCGCTAAAGCAAACGATGTACTTTTTGGTGCGGTTCAAGGTATTGCGGAGCTAATTACACGTTCTGGTTTAATTAACGTGGATTTCGCCGACGTACGTACCGTAATGTCAGCAATGGGTACTGCCATGATGGGCACAGCCTCTGCATCAGGCCCAGATCGTGCTCAAGAAGCTGCAGAAGCGGCTATCTCAAGCCCATTACTAGAAGACGTTGATTTAACCGGTGCTAAAGGTATTTTGGTTAATATTACCGCGGGTATGGACATTGCGATTGAAGAATTTGAAATTGTGGGTAACCACGTTAAAGCGCTAGCGTCTGAAAATGCAACTGTGGTTGTAGGTGCGGTTATTGACCCAGAAATGAGCGACGAGTTACGTGTAACCGTTGTTGCTACGGGTTTAGGCGGCGATCGTCGTCCGCAGTTTGGTATTGTTGATAACGGCTTTAAAAAGGCATCAGGTTCTGATGTAGCAAGTTCATCAAACCAATCTAGCAGCATGTACGTACCAAGCTTTGCAAGCCAAGGCACAAGCACTGAAGAAACGACGCCAAGCACGCAAGTAGAAAGCAAAGAACAAGCGCCATCTACAAGCTCAAGCAACACGGCAAGTTCATCAGCGCAAAACAGTAAAAAAGCGGATAAATCAGAAGGCGGAGATTATTTTGATATTCCGGCTTTTTTACGTAAGCAGGCTGATTAACATTTACTAATGCTTTTGTTTGAAATATGTACAAATATTGAAAGGCAAAAGGATTTATGTTAAACTCCGCCGTCTAACTGTAACTGATTTAAAAGTGAGCGAACCTATGATTAAACAGCGTACGATTGCACAAGTAGTCAAAGCCATAGGAATTGGACTTCATAAAGGTGAGAAGGTCACAATAACTCTCCGACCTGCGAGCGCAAATACCGGGATTGTATTTCGTCGTGTCGACCTTGATCCGGTTGTTGATTTTGAAACAACACCTGAAGCCGTTGGTGATACGCAACTGTGTACCTGTTTAATTAACAAAGATGGCGTTCGCTTATCAACGACTGAGCACCTAATTGCAGCGGTTGCTGCAATGGGTATCGACAATTTAATTGTTGAATTAGACAGCTCAGAAGTGCCGATTATGGATGGTAGTGCATTACCGTTCATTTATTTGTTACAAAAAGGCGGCATTGAAGAGCAAAATGTTGCGAAACGCTTTATTCGTATAAAAGAAAAAGTACGTATTGAAGAAGGCGATAAATGGGCCGAAGTAGAACCATATGATGGTTTTCATATCGACTTTGAAATTGCCTTCGATCACCCGGCCATTAATGAAAGCCGCCAGCGCATTGGTTTAGATATTACTGCGCAAAGCTTTACTGAAGAAATTAGCCGTGCACGTACGTTTGGCTTTATGAAAGACATTGAATACATGCATGCTAATAACCTAGCACTTGGTGGCAGCATGGACAGCGCAGTAGTACTTGATGACTTTAAAGTACTAAACCCAAATGGTTTGCGCTACAGCGATGAATTTGTAAAACACAAAATATTAGACTGTGTGGGCGACATGTTTATGACAGGTCATAACCTACTAGGTAAAGTAACGGCTTATAAATCGGGTCACGATTTAAATAATAAGTTACTTCGCAAAATTATGGCAACAGAGTCAGCATGGGAGTGGGCAACATTTGAAACGCCTGTTACGATGCCTGCACCCGGCCTTGAATTAGCGACGGCCTAATTTAGTATTTTTTAAAAATACACGCTCACAAACAGTTATAAATAATGACGCTTAATAGCGTCATTTTTTTTGCCTTAAATTAGCGAGTTGCAGCTAATTACTATTAATTTTTAATAATTAACGCGCAGCTTAAAGCGCTAAAATTGTTGGTAACTGTGCCAGTTCAGTTATGGTGTAGGTTGGGCTTATGCCTGCTGGTAACTGCTCGCCTGGGTGCTGTAGCCAACAGGTATCAATACCTGCATTATTGCCTCCTAAAATATCGCTAGAGGCAGTGTCGCCCACCATTAATATTTTGCTTTTGTCTGGGTTACCCATAAGCTCAAATGTGTGCTCAAAAATAGCCTTGTTAGGCTTAGCAATGCCTACCAGTTCCGAAATAACCAGCCAATTAAACATATTTTCAAGGCCGGTATGCGCTAGGCGCAGGGCTTGCAAACGGGCAAAGCCATTAGTAATAATACCCAATTGTGCATGCGGTTTTAGTGCATTTAGTAAATCGATTGCGCCGGGGAGTGGTTCACAAATTTGTGCCATAGCATCTAAAAATGCATCGTTTAGCTCTTTAGCGGGTACCCCTAATTTTACAGCCCACTCGTTAAAGCGGGTTACTTGTAAGTAATCGGCACTAATTTTTCCATCTTGATAATCTATCCACAGCTGCTTATTAGTTTTTTGGTAATGGATGTAATCAGCTTGAGTAAACTCAATGTTGTACGCTTTAAACATGCGGGTCATCCCCGCTAAAATATCAAACCTGAATAGTGTTTCGTCTGCATCAAACAGTACATAACTGTATTTCATTAATTTTCCTGATAAAGGCTAGGGTGTAAAAAAGGAGCCATAGCTAAGGTAAGCGCTTGGGTGTAGGTGCTTTGGCGAGTGGCATGATTGTTTGTGAGAAGCCCTATCGCGCCGCCTTTTTGCTTAACATTAAGGGTGTTAAATGCTTTATCCATTACATCGCCAAGCTCTTCTCCGCTTAGCAGCGCGTTATATAACACTTGTGGTAACGGCAGGTTACTGCTGCGTCCTATCGCTTGCTCAGAGCCATTATTAATCACAACATAGGCAAAGGTTGCTGCACCATAGCTAAATTGCTCTGCACCGCCTTCCATTGCACAGTAGTAATCTGCTTGGTACATGCTTTTACAGTAAGTAACTCGGTTTTGTGCGCCTATACGGGTTTGTTCCTCGCCAATTGGTTGATCGGGAACATTTGAGGGAGCATCAACGCCTTGGCAATCAATTTCGTAACTAGGAAAGTACATTGCAAAAATATGTTTTGCAGCGTTAATTTTTACTGGGTTTTTAGAGCCCACAATAATTTTTAATGAGTGCGACACGTTTTCCCTCACTGTTAGCAAAAGCAGCAGTGTACGTCAGAAGTGTAAATCATAAAAGAGGGGCTAAATGGGTATATCTAAAGGGGCTAGGTTTTCAAGAGCACGCTTTTTAACAATAATGTCTTTAATTAGCGGGGTAAGCACCAGCTCCATTGCTAAACCCATTTTACCGCCTGGCACCACAAGGGTATTTATACGCGACATAAAGCTGCCTTCAATCATTTGTAAATAATACGGAAAATCAACGTCATCAATTCCTCTAAAGCGAATAACTACAAAGCTTTCATCTAGCGAAGGAATATCTTTTGCGCTAAATGGGTTTGACGTATCAACCGTTGGCACACGTTGAAAGTTAATATGGGTGCGCGAAAACTGTGGTGTGATGTGGTTAATGTAGTCATCCATACTGCGTACAATAGAGTCCATTACTTTTTCGCGAGAGTGGCCGCGGTCTTGCGTATCGCGGATCAATTTTTGGATCCATTCAAGGTTAATAATAGGCACCATGCCTATAAGCAGATCCACGTGCTTAGCTACATCATGATCCTGATCAACCACGCCACCGTGCAAGCCTTCGTAAAACATTAAATCAGTGTTTGTTTCAAGATCTTGCCAAGGGGTAAACGTCCCCGGTAATTGATTGTATGGCACTGCTTCGTCAAAGGTATGCAAGTATCGGCGTAACTTGCCTTGGCCTGTTTCGCCGTAGGTACCAAATAAGGTTTCTAATGCGCCAAAGTCATTAGCTTCACGGCCAAAGTAACTTATGTGTTTACCTTCTTGTTGTGCTTCGCGTACTTTTTTATCCATTTCTGGTCGCGTGTAACGATGAAAGCTATCTCCTTCGATAAAAGCCGCATCAATGTTGAGGCTACGAAAAATATGTTTAATTGCATTGGTGGTAGTGGTAGTTCCCGCACCCGACGAACCTGTAATAGCAATGATAGGATGTTTAGCTGACATGTATTTTCTCTTTTTTAGGACCAAGTTAGTTATAAAGAGTTGACTGACTTAGGTCAAGTGACGCCATCGGCAAATAACGTTATCATGAGGTGCTTAAAAATAAAACGAGAGAAAGCATGAAACTTATTAAACCATGGCTTGGGCTAGTCTCTTTAGCGGCGCTAAGCCTTGCTACAGCGCAGGCTAGCATGCCTAAAAGCCAAATATTACTTGCTGATTTAAATACACCCTACGGTATGCAAGTGAGTATAGTGAGCGACAAAAACAGCTATAACAACCAACCTTATTTAACAAACCAGGGTATTTATTTCACCCATGAAGTTATTTCAAGCGAGCAAAGTCAAACCGATATTGCCTATTATGACCTAGCAACCAAGCAAGTAAGCAACATAACAAATACGCCAGTGAGCGAATATTCGCCCACTGTTATGCCCTCAAAACAAAGTTTATCGGCCATTGTGGTAGAGCAAGATAGCAAACAAAAGCTATGGCAATACCCACTCGATACTGAGCAAGCACCAAGCCGTATTTTTGATTGGATTGAACCTGTTGGCTACCACGCCTGGGGCGCTCAAAGCGATTTAGTGATGTTTATTTTAGGTGAGCCACATACATTGCAATATACTTCGGTTGCTGCAGCAAAAGGCGAGGTGGTAGCAAGTAACATAGGGCGTACGCTTATTTATAACAGTAAAACCGCAACATTTTTATTTAGTTACACAAAAAATGATCAGCATATTTTAGCAAGCTTTAACCCGCAATCTAAACAGGTAGAAGATTTACTTAGATTGCCAGAGCAAGTACAAGACTTTATTTTAAAAGATGCTAATACAGTGGCTTATGCGGTTAAAAACCGTGTATATATGCGTAATTTAAGTGGCAGCGATGAGGTTTCTCAATGGCTTAACTTAAGCCCATATTGCGAGACAAACATAACGCGAATGAGTTATAAAAACGACAAACTTGCCTTTGTATGCGATGTAAAATAATTCGGACTTTGCAGCGCGTATAGGCTAATGTAATGCACAATTAAACATTAAAGGGATCACCACGTGGCTTATAGTGCAGATGAGTTAACAGAGCAGCTCATTCAGTTAAAGTGCAGAAGCAACTTTAAAATTAAAAACATTGCTGAGTACATGTTAGCAAATTCTAAAGAAGCAATTTATACCCACAGCGAAGCGGGTAAAGGCAAAATAATTATTCGCCCAGCCTTTGAGGTGTTTAGCGATGATTTTGCAACAATTGATGAGGTAACACGAGTACAAGGTTATTTTCATAGTAGCGAGATGACACGCTTTCCTACACGTATTCACAAAAGTGCACAGCCGATTCACTATGGTGTGGCCTTTAAAATTAACTCAGAGCAAGCAGCAAAAGACTTTATTGCCAAGCTAACACAGATTATTAACGGGTAAATAAAAGCCGCTGAGTGAATAACTCAGCGGCTTTTTTAATTATGCATATTTACTTTTAATTAAGCTTATTTGCTTTTTAAAAAATCATTAACTGATGCCAGTTCACGCTCTTTAAGCGCAATACAGTCATGGGTACTTTCTTCAAGCTTGCTTAGCGTACGCGCGTAGCCCGGTGTTTCTTCAATTTTATCTTTAAAGAATGCTTGCGTGGTTGCTAAACTTTGTTCATCACAACGCGCGGTTGTAAAGTACGGTAAGTTAGGCACAAAAAACGGCGGTAAGCTTTGTGTTACCTTGTCGTAATTGTTGTATATCCACTCAATAAATAGTGCTTGGCGTGGCTCGCTATAACTTTGACCTGCTAAAATAGTGCGCATATCAGACGCGGTGACTTCGTCGGTTAGGGTGTACGCTAATACTTGCTTTTGTAACTGCGCTTTACCCATAAAGCCCATTGCAGCCAGCATGTTTGTGCGTACTTGTGGATCTTTAGTGGTTTTAAAGGTTGTCTTAAGTTTATCAAGCAAGGCTTTATCCCCATTATAGGCGGCAAGTTTTAAGTAGGTAGCTGCTAAATACGGATCCACTTTTTGCGGATCGTTTAAGTATACTTGCGTTTGCTCTTTTGCTTTGCTGATCACACGTTGATCTTCACCATCAAAACCTAGTAAGGACACAACACCCGCACGTAGTTGCGATACTGCACCGTCTTCGCCAGCTTGTGCTTCAAGTGAGTATTTTTTAGCTGCAGGCATTACTGCACTGCGAATAAACTCAGGCCATAACGCTTCGTTGCTTTCATCTTTAAAGGTATTTTTTTGCGATACCAAGTAGCCCAGCGCTGTATTTGCAACACGAGGGTGATCATCGCTCACAAATACTTCTAAGGTTTGCATTAACTTAGCCGCCGATATTACACCCGCATCAAGTAGTGCATCAGTGGCAGAGAGCAGCGCTAAGCGCTCACGATCATTAAGTGCTTGCGGAGCATGTTTTATTAGTGAATCAAATTGCGCATCGTCCATTACCCAGCGGTAATAACCTAGCGCCCCTTCATCGGGATAAATCCACTGTGGCTCAAAATCAAGTGTTAGGGTTTGGCTTTGCTTATTGAGTAAAATACTCGCAGTTTTTACTTTATCACCAGCGCCATATTTTATTCCAACAGGGACATTCCAAAGCTGTGCGGGTGCATCTACACCAGCATTAGCAAAGCGACTTTGCGATATAGTAATTTTTTTACCGTCTTGTTTTACATCTACAAGTGGAAAAGAAGACTGTTCAATAAATGATTTTAAAACACTCGCAACATCTTTATTAGAAGCATTACCTAGCGCTTCCCATAAATCGGCTGCTTCGGCGTTTTTATACGAGAATTTTTTTAAGTAACTTTGAATCCCTTTTTGGAATGCGTCTTCACCAATCCAGTTTTCAACCATAGCCAGTACTGCGCTGCCTTTACTGTAGGCAAGCCCTAAACCATCCATAATATCGGCTTCGGTTTTAATCGGTTTACGAATAGGCTTAGTGCTTAAGCGAGCATCTAATGCCATTACGTTGTTTTGTGGTAAATCAAGGTGAGATTCAAATTCTGGATTAAGCTGTTTAGTAATTTTTGCCGCCATCCAGCTGGCAAATGCTTCGTTTAACCATAAGTCGTTCCACCACTTCATGGTAACTAAGTTACCGTACCATTGATGGGCAAGCTCGTGAGCAATAATCGACACATTACGCTGTTTTTTACTGCGTGTAGCAGCTGCTAAATCAACCAGTAATATATCTTCGCGGTAGGTTACTAGGCCTGAGTTTTCCATTGCGCCAAAAGGAAACTCGGGTACTGCTACCGAGTCGAGCTTTTTATAAATATAAGGAATACCAAAATACGCCTCAAGTGCAGCAAGTACTTTTGGCATGTTCTCTTTTGCGTAATCAGCTAAATGAATTTTACCCTGCGGGGTAATAACACGCCCTGGAATTGGCATGTCTTTTATTTCAAGCTCTTCAAAAGGGCCCACGGCCATAGCCACTAAATAAGAAGGAATAGGTGGCGTTTTATCAAAGTAATGCGTCGTCATCTCGCCGTTAACTGTGGTTTTAAGCTCTGGCGTATTAGCATAAACCTTTTGAGACGTTGGCGCTGTAATCGTCAACTGAAACGGTATTTTATAACTTGGTTCATCAAATACCGGAAATGCACGGCGTGCATCATTCATTTCAAACTGAGTAAATAAATAAGGTGTGCCCTGATCAATTGTTTTGTATAAGCCCACACTTTGGCGATTATACGGCGCAGAAAAATCTATTTTTAGGGTGTACTTACCCGGTTGAATTTGCTCATCACAGCTAAATTTTACTTTTTCTGTTTTTAGCATTTCGTTATTTAAGTCGCAGTTTTCATCGCCTAGTAACTGCGCCATTTTAACAGCGTAAGCCACGCCGTTAAGTTCAATGTAGTGAGTGGGTTTTAACACTTCTAGGGCTATTTCTGTCATCCCTGTAAAGGTGTCTTGGCTTGGGTCGAGTGTTAACGACACCTTTTGTGAACTTGGTTTAGCAAGCTTTTCGATAACGAACTCGTTAGCGTTGGCAGTAGTCATTGCTAAAGCAACACTTACTGTTAATAGGCTTTTTAAAAACATAGTGATCCCTAGATTGTTGTTGTTAGAAACTGACTCAAACAGGCATTTCTATGCCCTTAAAAATTGAGATTTAGATATCCTAGCAGTTTTTTTTATGAGAGTAATTTAATAAAGTGGCTGCTTGGATTTAAAATAGTAACAAATAGTGTCAGTGGCTCTGGCGCTGCTTAAAGCGCTGCCAATGCAGCTGTGGGTTAATGGTGCGAATTTGCTGTATTACGTTGTTTAGTAAGGCGGTATCGTCAAATTTATCATTGGGGTATTCGTTAAACCCCATTAAATAATTAAAGGCGTCTTTTGAATTAGCCTGTAATGCGTAAATACGTACTTGTTGTTCAAAATTAAGCCGTAGGCTGCTTATAGCGGTTTTCATACCGAGTTGATCAACAGTGGGAATGGCACATTTTTGCAAATAACCCGCACGTTCACCTTCACCAGTAAACCAAATGCGTACTTTTTCGCTGTAACGGCCAGACTTAGCCGGTAAATCAAACAACAAACGTGTGTGATTATGTGCTTTAACAAAGGCAATAAAGTCGTTAAGCCCTGCATCAACTAAGGCTTGATGCACCGGAACCAAGCGCGCTTTTATTTTTCCATTAGTATGAAAATTAAAACATAAAATGCCATTTTTAAGCTCAAGATCGTCAAGCGTTAAGCAGCCAATTTCATCGCTATATGCGCCACTGTAATAGGCAATTAAAGGCAACCAAAAATGCCAATGCTTTGCTTGCTCTCTTGCTACTTTAAAGTCGCCATAAATATAGCCGTTATAAAGCGTATGCAGTTCCATTGCTGAAAAAGGGCGGCGGCCAAGATGGGTTTTCAACGTAATCCCTTGAAATTAATGACATGTTATATTTTATACTTAAAACAGATAAACATGCGAGTATCGATTTTAGTATTTATGTTTTTAGCTACAAAACAAAAACACCCACTTAAAAAGCAGGTGTTGTATTCACTATTTAATTTATAGTGGCAGTTATTCGCTAAGTGCGCGTGCTAAGCCAACAGGCTCTATTTCTACACACACTTGGTCGTCATTCCAATTTAAACCAACTAATGCGCTGTCTTCGTTTAAATCTTCTACCCACTCATCTAAAAATTCATCTAAATTAATTTCTACAGGCGTAAATTCTTGCCACTCTTCTTTACACTGGGCTTTTGCTGCGTCTTCGCTTTCCCATAAAAGCAGTACATCCGTTTCGGCAAACTGGTTAGATTCGCACACTACAAAGCCGCCGTCGTCGCCACCTAACGCCCACACTTGCTCGCTTAAACGTACTTTTTCTACAAAGCTAACTAGTTGTGATTCAATTTCAATATCGCTCATGTGTTTACCTTATTTGTTTAGAGTCTGGGATCGGTGCTTACTGCAGCTTGACGCGTGCCATAGTCGTTATAAAAACTGACTAAAGCAGCGTGTTGGCTAAAGTCTGTTAATTCACGAAAGCAAATCCAATCAAGTAGGCAGTATAAACTGATGTTAAGGCATTCACAGCCTTTAAATTCATCATCGTTTAAATGACTATTTAAATAGCTTAATGTTTCAGCAATTCGTTCGTTTTGCAGATTAAAAAATAATTTATCGTCGCTAGTATCAAACCCTGAGCGTCTGCTAAGTGCTAATTCTACTAACGAGTCGTTACAGGCGTTAATAATATTAAGTAGGTGCTCTTGCGACCAGCTTAGTGGTGTTTTACCAGCCTTGGCGATAAGGTAACGTAAAATAATGGTTGAATCGCTTAGCGTTAAATCACCATCAATTAAAACCGGTATTTTTCTTCCTGGGTTGTTACTGGCTAAGGTAGGGCGGTCTTGATCAGAAAAAATATCTAGGTTTACTAGCGCTAAGTCAACATTGTTTTGGGCTGCCCACATTCTTACTCTGCGCGCAAATGGAGAAGGGTTAGATCCTATAAGTTTCATAATTGCTCCTAAAAAAAGCCGCATAAGCGGCTTTTTGTGTTGCGATAAGTCAACGTTATTCTGAGCGGCTTGTCACTTCTAGTAAGTGATAGCCAAACTGTGTTTGTACAGGGCCTTGAACTTGATTAATTGGCGCTGAAAATACAACTTTATCAAACTCAGGTACCATCATACCTGGGCCAAACTCGCCAAGTGCTCCGCCGTCTTGACCAGAAGGACAGTTTGAATATGTTTTTGCAAGCTCTGCAAAGTCTTCGCCTTGTTCAATCTTAGCTTTTAAATCTAAGCACTCTGCTTCGCTGTCTACTAAAATGTGCCTTGCACTTGCCACTGCCATAAAATCTCCTGTTTAAAGTTGGTGTATTTAACCATTAAAGCCAGTCTAGTTAGTTTTAACTCGCAGTACCAGTATAAACTTAATTGATGAGTAGCGTATTTTCAATTGCATCAATTAATTCTTTTGAATTGGGAGCTACTTTACTGTTAAAGCGTTTAATTGTTTTGCGATCAGCTGAAACTAAATATTTATAAAAGTTCCAGTTAGGTGAGCTGGTTTGCGCGTTTAAGTGTTTAAATATTGGATTTGCATCACTGCCGCGAACTTCGCTGGTAGTAAACATAGTAAAAGTAACGCCGTAATTAATAAAACACACTTTTGCTATGTCTTTTTCATCGTTTTCCTCTTGAAAAAAATCATCAGATGGAAAACCTAATACCACTAAACCTTTGTCTTTGTATTGTTGGTGTACTTTTTCAAGGCCCTCAAATTGAGATGTAAAACCACAATTGCTAGCCGTATTTACAATGAGCAACGGGCGGTTTTTAAATTGGCATAAGTTTAAGGATTCTTTTGAGCGCAGCTTACGTATCTCTACATTTGTAAAGTCTTCACATTGTTGCTGCTGTTGTTTGCTGGGTAACGTGTCATTTGCTTGGGCAGCTAAGCTCGTAATAAAAATACTGAGCCCTAGTATCGTTTTTTTTAACATACTCAACGCCTAAATTTATAATTGTTTGACTAGTCTATCTTACGCTAATATGCACAAAAGTGATCAACAATATTAAGCTGTTATGACTACACGTTTAGCCACTATAGAAGATTTACCTGCCATTGTCGCAATATACAACGAAACGATCGCCTCTCGTATGGTGACCGCCGATACCGAAGAAGTATCGGTACAGAGCAAACGTGAGTGGTTTAATAGCCACACCGATAAGCGGCCTATTTATGTTTATTGCGAAAATGACCAAGTACTTGCTTGGCTAAGTTATAAATCGTTTTATGGGCGCCCCGCATACGATGGCACCGTCGAAATGAGCATTTATATTACCAAAGCGGCGCAAGGCAAAGGGCTTGGCAAAAAGCTGATGCAGTTTGCCCAAATAGAGGCTAAACAGCTAGGAATTGATGTATTGCTTGGTTTTATATTTAGCCACAACTTACCAAGTATTAAGTTATTCAAGCACTTTGGTTTTAGCGTATGGGGTGAGTTGCCTCATATCGCGGTAATGGATAACACACGCTACAGTTTAACAATATTCGGTAAGCATCTACCAAAATAGTTGTGGAGCTTATCGGTAAAAAAATCAAAATTAAGTCTAACAACCTATACCAACTAAGAAATTATAGGCTACGCTATTAACATATAAAGTGTTTACGATAGTGTGGCTTAATGAGTCGAAAAATTTTAATTGTAGATAGCAGCAGTGTTATCGCAATGAGAGTGAAAGTTTTACTAGAATTAATAGGTTGTGAGGCTGAGCTCGTTCATTACTCTATGATTGATTTATACTCTAACACCAGCCAGTATGACTTGGTAATTGGTGCTTACGGAGTGCCGTGTGAAGTAATAAAGTCGTTAGCTCAAAAAATCTCACAAGACCGCTGTGTATTACTTGCCCCTAAAGCCGAAAGCGGTGAGCAACTTAGCGCCTTTAGCGAGCTTAATAAGTTAGTCCCAGATGCAACGGTTATTTATCCGTTTTTTTCAAATAAAGAAATTACCTCATTACTCGAAAACCTCTTAGAGCTTGGCTCTAGCCACGTTTTAAAACTCCCCACTATTTTACTTGTTGATCATATGCCTGAGCGCCTTGAAAAAATGAAAAGTAATTTAGTCGGGGCGCATATCAAAACGCTAACCGCAACCAGCGCAACCGAAGCGGTGGCAGTGGCTAATGAAAACAGTATAGATATTTTAATTAGCGATTTTAGCTTTGAAGATGGCACCGGTTTAAATATTTTTTCTGCTATTAAAATGTCTCAGCCAGATTGCCGATGCTTATTGTTTACAGCACGCCCTGAGCAAGTTTCAATGATTGAGGCAATTCGTAAAGGGGTTGAAGATGTTTTAATAAAGCCTCTAACCGATAGCGTACTGCTGCAATCGGTACATAAATTGTGGCAAACAGAGCTTTTAAAACGCCGTAACGCTGAGTTAGTTGAGCGTTTACAAGATACCGTTGATGCATTAATCGAAAAAGACAGCCTACTACAAGTTATTTATAAAAATACGCCTGACGCCATTATGTTATTTGAGCGCAGCGGCAAAGTAATAGAAGCAAACGATGCCTGCTTAAGGCTGTTTAAGCTACCCTTTGACAAACTCGCGGGCTTTTCTGTATTTGAATTTTTAGATGAGGAATCAAGTGCTGAAATAAAAAATAAAATCAGCACACTCAATCGTAACCGCCAATTTAGTAGTGACCTACGTTTGCAAAAAACAGACGGCGGGTATATTCCGCTGGTTGGCTCGTTTAACGAAATAGACCACCATGGCGAAATTGCGTTGGCGGTTATATTTAAAAATGTAACTCACTTAAAACAAAAAGAAGAATTACTCCTTGAAGCCAAAGACCTACTTGAGGAGCAAGTGCGAGCTCGTACTTCGCAGCTAGAGCACGCTAAAAATGTGGCCGAAGCTGCCAATTTAAGTAAATCGGAATTTTTGGCTAACATGTCGCACGAGTTACGCACCCCTATGCACTCTATATTAAGCTTTTCTCGATTTGGTTTGAGTAAGTTAGAAGCGGGCGATTTTGCTAAAGATAAACTTTTAAAGTACTTGTCGCGTATTGAAAGCAGCGGCGAGCGTTTACTGTCGTTATTAAACAACTTACTTGATTTATCAAAATTGGATGTGGGGAAATTTCCATTTAATCCACGCCCATACAATATAGAAAGTATTATAAAAACCAGTATTGATGATGTCTCTGGTACGGCTATGGAAAAAGAAATTGAAATTGTTTTTTCAAAACCCGGGCCAGTGGTTGTGCAGTGTGATGAAGAGCAAATTAATCAGCTATTGCGCAATGTGTTAGGTAACGCACTTAAATTTAGCGAACCTAAAAGTCGTATTGAAGTGAACTTAATGGCTGATCAAGATAGCGCCATTATTGATGTAATAGACAATGGAATAGGTATACCTGAGGATGAATTAGAGCACGTGTTTACTAAATTTGTACAAAGCAGCAAAACGAACAGTGGCGCTGGTGGTACTGGTTTAGGGCTTGCGCTTTGTAGAGAGTTTGTAGCACTTCATCAAGGCGAAATTACGGCAAGTAATAATAGCGATGGTGGTGCAACAATTAGGATTCAGGTACCCCTAGAAATAGATTTAGATGAGCATTTAGCCGATGATAAGCTAGCAGTGCAAGATAGCTAATTATATGTGTAAGTAATGTTTAAATGATATTTAATTGGATGATGAAAATATGGCCTTAACTAAAATTCTTGCTGTAGATGATGAACCTTTCAACCTTGAAATTATTGAAGAAATTTTAGAAGATCTTGATTTCGAATTACAAGTTGCCACAAGCGGCCCTGAGTGTTTAGCCATGGTTGAAGGCTACATGCCCCAAGTTATTTTACTTGATGTAAGTATGCCGCAAATGAATGGCTACGAAGTGTGTAAAGCATTAAAGGCGAATCCGAATACCGCGCATATAATTGTTATGTTTGTTTCCGCTAGAGGAACGGTTGAAGAGCGTATGGAAGGTTACTCAGTCGGTGCTGAGGATTACATTGTAAAACCGTTTGGGCATGATGAGCTTAAATCAAAACTTAAAAACTTAAACCAAGTATTAATAGAAAAACAAAGCCTTGAAAAACAAGTAGAAGATGCAACATCTACGGCATTTAATGCTATGGCAAACAGTAGCGAAATGGGGCAAATAGTTAATTACATTGAAAACATTGGTTTTATTAATAATCCGCAAGATTTAGGTAAAGCCTTAATAGACTGCTTACAAACGTTTGACCTACAAAGTAATGTTGAATTTAGACATGGCGATACAATAGAGCACTTTGCCCTTAATGGAGTGTGTTCGCCTATTGTAATTGAGCTGTTTGATATGCTTAAAAACAAAGGTCGCTTACATGAGTTTTCTCACCGAATATTAGTTAACTACGAGATGATAAGCTTATTAATTCTGAACATGCCAGATCACGACCCAGATAAACACGGGCGTATTCGTGACCACGTTTGTTTTATTGTCAGTGTGACTGAGCAGCAGTTACGTGCAATTATGACCAAGCAAATGCTTGAGTCGCAGCAGCAAAAGCTAAATGATGTAGCCAGCACAGTGCATAGTAAGTTTCATGGCTTGATTGGGTTACTAAACGAAAACCGAGAAAGTAACGAAAAAGTATTCAAGCAATTACAAGAAGACCTTGAAGTGCGCATACCCACAATGGGATTAGATGAAGACCAAGAGGTGTTTATTTATAAAAAAGTGGACGAAACTATTCAAAATTCAATTGCCAGAGAAGAGTCGGTTAAACAAGTTAAAGCCGCCTTTGCTGAAATTGAACAAGATTTATCTTTGTTACTTAAAAAATAAACCTCTCATAATAAGGCTTACCAGAGTGATTTACGCATCACGAGGTAAGCCTTTTTCGACAATTCTAATTAGGCGCTGCGTTTTACGAAGTTGTTCTCGTTGTTTATTATTTTGTTGCTCAAGCGCCCACTCTATATGCTCTTTTACTAGCTGCGAGCTAGACTCATGTTTGCTTTCTAAAGCGTTAATAATGCTAGGGCTAAAATCGGCATTGCCTAAACCCACCGCTAAATTACGCAGCCAACGTTCGTGACCAATACGGCGAATTGGGCTACCTTCGGTATTTTTTAAAAATGTAGGTTCGTCCCAGGCAAATAGCTCAAGTAAGTCTTTGTTTTTTAATTGCGTACGGGGATGGAAGTCTTGCTCATCGGTAATTTGACCATAACGGTTCCATGGGCAAACCAATTGGCAATCGTCGCAGCCATAAACTCGGTTCCCCAATAATGCACGGTATTGCTCAGGTATAGGCCCTTGGTGCTCAATGGTTAAGTACGAAATACATTTGCGTGCATCTACCACATACGGCTCTACAATTGCCCCTGTTGGGCAAAGCGTAATGCAAGCAACGCATTTTCCGCAGCCTTCAAACGTATTTTCATTATCAATTGGCAGCGGTAAATCAACAAAAAGCTCACCTAAAAAAAACCACGACCCAGCTTCTTGGTTTATTAATAAAGAGTGTTTACCTCGCCAGCCCAATCCCGCTTTTTCAGCAAGCTGGCGCTCAAGCACAGGCGCGGAGTCTACAAATGGCCTAAAACCGTAATCGCCAATTTCTTGTTCTATTTTTTGGCCCAGCTTTTTTAGTCGGTTGCGCATTAATTTGTGATAGTCACGCCCTAATGCGTAGCGGCTAATGTAGGCTTTTTCAGTGTTTTTTAGTGTTTTGGCAAAACTAGCATCAGGAGGCAGGTAGTTCATTTTTACCGAAATAACCCGCTGGGTACCAGGGACTAGTTCAGCAGGGCGTGCGCGTTTCATGCCGTGGGCTGCCATATAATCCATGGAGCCATGGTAGCCCGCATCTAACCAGCGCTGTAATTGTGCTTCGTGTTTAGATAGGTCAATATCGGTAATACCCACCTCACTAAAGCCGAGTTCTTGGCCCCAGGCTTTAATATTTTTGGCTAGCTGTTGGTAGTTGGGGGTTGAGTTACTCACACACATTACACACTTAAATAATTAGCTGCGTAATTTACCATATTTATAAAGCGCTGTTGAATGTTGCCAGTTAAAATATTAAGGCAATATACCGCTCGGCTTTTGTTTTGTAATTGCTTATTGCACAAAACGCTTTAATTGCTGTTGCGTTTGTTGGCTAAGTGCATGTGATTGCTGGCTATTACTTAGTGCATGATCAATAGCGCTTTTAGCTTGCTCGCCTAAGGTAACAATTTGCTCTACCGATTGGTGAGTGTGCTGCTGCGCTTGCTCTAGCGTATGCACCGCATCTGCTATTTGCTGTAGCTGCTGTTGGTTTTGTTCAAACTCACCTAGCATTGTTTTAAACCCTTCAGAGGTATTACTAATTGCGCTTTGTGCGGTACCTGAGTGGCTAATTAACTGCTCACTTTCTTGGTTGGTTTCGTTAACCAGCTCATTCATTTGGTTAATAAAGTCGCTTATTTGTCGGGTTGCGCCACTTACTTTTACCGATAATGTACGTACTTCATCAGCTACAACCGCAAACCCTCTACCAGCTTCGCCAGCGCGTGCCGCTTCAATGGCAGCGTTTAGTGCCAGTAAATTAGTTTGATCCGAAAACTCCTCAACCATTTTTAAAATGCTGCGAATGTTTTCGCTGTTTTCTTTAAGGCCAGACACCGTTTTAGAAAATCTTTGCAGCAAGGTACCAATAAGCGACACCTTATCGACTAAGCTTGCAAGCTCTTGCGACGAAAGCTTAACAAAGTCTAAGTGCTCGCTGTTAACGCTATGCACGCTGTCGGTATTGCTCACTATGCCCTCTAAGCTTTGCACTATTTGGTTACTCGCATTAATAATATTGTGGCTTAGCTGAGTTTGCTGCTCACTTAAGTGCTGCGTATTTTGCATAGCGGTATTTACATCAACATTACTTTGCTCGCTGGCTTTAGCGCTGGCGTGAGTTGTACTTAGTAAATCACTTAAGTGGTTAGTAAATAAGTTATATTGCGTACTTAGTTCTTTAAATTCGTCAAAAGAAAATTGCGGTAAGTTGGCGGCTAAATTAGCCTCTTGCTGGTTTATGTTTACTAAAGTGTCGCACATAGCTTTTACAGGGCGCACTATTAAATAGCGCATATAAAAAATAGTAAAGGCAAAGCCCGCTACAATAACCAAGGTTAACAACCAAAATGCGCTAGTACTGTGCTGCTCGCTTAAGCTTTGATATAACCAAAATAAGGTAATGGCCTGAAACAAAAAAACAAAGCTTAAATTACCCACTATTTTACGCGTAAGTGTATAAAAAAATGTTCGCTCAATATAATTATAAAATTGCATTACACCACTCATTTATTGCTTACCCATCTAGGGCGTGTTGACCTTTGATGGTTGAATTTGCAGCAGTATGTTTGGCTTTTAGGCAAGGCAGAGCCTATGAAGTGTGGTTATTCCCCATAAATAGGCGATAACGCTGCATAAATGCCAAACATGCGCTGCCCTTTGGGTTCTGCCTAAGGGCGATAAACTCTTTGTTGCCTACATGGATGTAGGTAAGGGGCGTGAGCAGGACGCGGAAGCTTTACTCGGTTTTTACTTAGCTCACTAGGTTACAAGCCTTGCGCCGCGATTTAATCGCCCCTAGATTGAACAAATTTCAATCCGCAAAGATCATCACGCCCTAGCTAGATTATCGACTAAGTTACCGTTAACTCAAGTAATAATGTTTGCTAAATATTTTTTAGAACGAGCGGGGTAATTAGTAAAAATACCATGCACCCCAATTTTTAGCATAAAATCCATGTCTTCTGGCCTATCTACGGTGTAGGCATAAACTTGCAGGCCTCGCGCTATGGCATCATCTACAAAAGCTTTATTTACAAAGCTTTTGTCTACATGAACACTATACGCATTTAACTGTTGAGCAAACTGTGCATAATTTAATGGAATTGATGAGGTTAACGCGCCAATGTGTAACCACGGTAACCTATTTTTAAGCCAATGAATTTGATGGTGATCAAACGACGACACTAAAATATTACCTTTAGTAATAACGCCTTTAGCAATATTGTTGTTTAAAATAGTGGCAAACTTTTCAAGCTCAAAGGTATGTTTAAGCTCTATATTGAGTAATGTTTTATTGTTATTCCAATCAAGTAATTGCTGTAGAGTGGGGATTTGCTCGCCGTTACCGGCATCCAACAGACTAAGTTGCTGCGCCGTAAAGTCGCTTACTTTACCGTGCCCGCTGGTGGTTCTATCTAGCCACGAGTCGTGTATAAGCATATAGTCATCAAGCGCACTTTGAATATCAACTTCAATGCCATCTACCCCTACATTTAACGCTTCTAAAATAGCGCTTTTAGTGTTTTCAGGGTAATTGCCGCTTGCCCCGCGGTGCGCAAATATTTTCATTTTCTAGCCTTTTGAGTAATAGACCACGTTTCAAAACAGGCTGCACTGACTATAAGTGCACCGCCAATAAGTGTTAGTAGCGTTGGGCGCTCATGAATAATAACAATAGCCAACAAAGTGCCGTAAAGCGGCTGCAAGCATGAAATTAACCCCGCAGTAGCTGCCGATAAGTGCTTTAAACTCGCTGCAAACAGCGAGTGCGGTGTAGCGGTAAAAATAATACCCGCCACAGCAATTAAAATAAGGTCGTGGTTACTCACCTCATACACAGGGACCTTAATAAATGCGCAAAGCATAACACTTGCCACTAAGGTTTGATAAAACATGGTTTGTGGGCCGCCATACTGGCTAAAAAAACGCTTATGGGTAATATTTCTAATCGAAAAAAACAAAGCCGAAACCACACCCATAATAACCCCTAAGGTTACATCGTCGCCTAAATTTGCGCTGGGTACGAGTAAATATATACCTAATACAACCACAGCTGCGCTTATAATATCTTTTGCTTGGGGCCTGCTTTTATTAAACAAGGGCTCTAAAAACACCGTCATTACTGGGTAGCTAAAAAAAGCCAGCATACCCACAGTTACGCCCGCCATTTGCATGCCTGCAAAGTAAGTAACCCAATGCATGCCTACCGCTACACCTAAAAATAACGCAATGAGGTAATCTTTTGGTTTGTTTAACTTAATTTGTTTTTTTTGAAAATACAGCATAGCCAAAATTGCCATGCCAGCAATAGCGGTACGGTACACCGTAATATCAATTGCATTTAACCCTATTAACTTTGCAAAAAGGGCGGTGCCCCCAAAAAGTAACACGGCAATATGTAAGTAAATCAGGCTTTGCTGTTGTGGCTGCATTTAAATGAGAACTCCTTTTTTTATTATCTTATCACTGGGTGCGAACTCACAGGATGAAATTTTTAAAACATGACAAATGTCAGCAAAGTTAATGACATTTCACACTCTTATTATTTTTTGGCTTTGGCATAGTTAACTTATCTTAATGGGAGGTGGCTATGAATACGTTAATTTTAATAAGTCTCGCTATTAGCGAGTTTTTAGAATCACTTAGCTTTAGTGTTTCAATAAATGATTACTTTATACTCATTAGTATTTTTGTGTTATTTATATTTATTAATAAAAATAATTTTATAAGCAATAACAATGAACTAGGGGCAGTGGCATGAGTACAACAAATACGCTTTCAAAGCCCAGTAATAAAAAGTTTTGGGAATACGCACCTTTAATTTTTACTGGGTTTTATTTGCTTCCGACTCTTTTTAATCTATCTAACTTGCCAGTCAATACCATTGTAATGAGCGTGGCGTTTTATATTGTATTTATTTTGCTTTACATAAAAGCCATGCACTGTGAAACAAAGCGTATAACAACGCTGTTTGTTATTATGTTAGTGGTGTGTTTTAGCGCCACACTTTATACCACCGGGACCTCTACATTATTTGGTTTTATCGCGTTTATAGCTGGTGAGTCATACGCTAAAAAAAGCAGATTATATGCCGTTTTTAGCCTTATATTTACGGTGGCGTTAAGCGCCTATTTGGCAGATATAGCAAACATAAAATACTTTTTAGCCGGCACTTTATTAATATCAGGGGCGCTGCTGGCTTTTGGCATTGCAACCCAAAAAGAGCGCCTGCATAAAAAGCGCGAACAAGAAAGCGCTAACCAACTAGAGCAATTAGCTGCCATTGCTGAGCGTGAACGAATAGCGCGCGACCTGCACGATATTTTAGGCCACTCACTATCATCTATTGCTTTAAAAGCTGAGCTTGCTAATAAGCTAAATCAAGGAGAGCGCTACGAACAAGCCAATAACGAAATAGCACAAGTAGCAGATCTAGCAAGGCAGTTACTTAGCGATGTAAGAAACGCCGTAAGCGATTTAAAGCAACTTAATTTAATAAGCCAAATAGCCCAGCTTAAACAAAGGCTAATAGAGCAAGACTTTAACGTTAACTTTAATGTTGTATTAAATACTTTGCCACCTAAAGTAGAAGGGATCGCAGGGCTTATAATTAAAGAAGCGGTAACTAATTTATTACGCCATAGCAGTAATAAAAACGGCGAAATAAATATAGAGCAAACACAGCATCAGCTGCATATAAGTGTGGTTGATAACGCACCTTGCAGCACGTTAAACGCAGGTAACGGTTTAAATGGTATTAAAGAGCGTGCAGAGCAACTTAATGGCCATGCCACGTTTACCTGTGGCGAGAAGTTTACTTTAAACGTAATGCTGCCAATTTCAGCTAAGGATTAACAATGATCAAAGTATATTTAGTGGAAGATCAAGCACTCGTGCGCGACGCAGTAGGGGCATTGTTAAGCCTTGATTTTAATATTGAAGTGATAGGCCAAGCCAGTAACGGCCAAGATGCCCTTAATGCAATAAAAGCACTGGCCGATGAGGCATTGCCAGACATAATTTTAACCGATATTGAAATGCCACACATGAGCGGTATAGAGCTAAGTGAGCAAATAGCGGCCACGTTCCCAACCATTAAAATGGTTATTATGACCACGTTTTCGCGAGCTGGTTATATTAGGCGCTCGCTCGCCCTAGGCGTTAAAGGTTTCATTTTAAAAGAAGCACCAAGTGATGAGCTTATCAATGCACTTAAAAAAGTAATGCAAGGGCAAAAGGTTATAGATCCAGAGCTTGCCATTAACGCGCTTGATGACGCCGACCCGCTCACCGATAAAGAGCGCAAAGCACTTAAGCTTGCAAGCGATGGCTTAAAAACAAGCGACATAGCCAAACAGCTGTTTATAAGCGAAGGCACAACACGTAATTATTTATCCGATGCTATCGCAAAACTCAATGCCACTAACCGCGTAGATGCAGCGCGTATTGCAAAGCAAAAAGGGTGGTTATAATCGCGCTTATATTAAGTGATGATTAAGTCGATTAAGCGTATGTTTTACTTATTAAAGCGGTTTATTAAAAGTTTCATACGCTTTTACCTGTCTCATTTTACGTATATGGGTTAAAATACCTACATAACCAACTAACAAGATAGTGAATGTCAAACCAAGATCCAAATCTCAGCCGAGAACAAGAAAAGTACGAAAACCCAGTCCCTAGTCGTGAGTTTATACTTACTCACCTTCAAGAGCGTTCAAAACCTGCTAACTTCACGCAACTTTGTGATGAATTAGCTGTAAACGATACCGAACGCCAAATTGCATTTAAGCGCCGCCTTCGTGCCATGGAGCGCGATGGCCAATTGTATTTTAATAAGTTTAAATGTTACGCCCTAATTGACGAAGCCGGTTTAACCAAAGGCAAAGTAATTGGCCACAGAGACGGTTTTGGCTTTTTAGAAGTTGAAGGCGAGAGCAAAGATTGGTTTATAGCCAAGCATCAAATGAACATGGTGCTGCACGGCGACATCGTACTTGCTAAAGGCACAAAACGTGGCTCAGGCTCAAAATGTGATGCCCGCATAATTAAAGTACTCACCAACGAGCGCGCACCTATTGTAGGGCGTTATTTTGTTGAGCATGGTATTGCAGTTGTTGTAGCCGAAGACCCACGTATTACCCAAGATATTATTATTCTGCCAGGCAGTGAAAACGGCGCGCGCCATAACCAAATGGTGCAAGTGCAAATCACTCAAAATCCTAGCCGTAACATGAACGCGGTAGGTAAAATTATTGACGTACTGGGCGAGCATTTAGCGCCAGGTATGGAAATAGAAGTGGCACTGCGCAATCACGATATTCCTCATGTTTGGCCAGAAGAAGTAGAAGAACAAGTAGCTCATTTAGGTGAGTTTGTTGATGAAGCCGACAAACAAGGCCGTGTAGATTTACGCGACCTGCCACTGGTCACCATAGATGGTGAAGACGCCCGCGACTTTGATGATGCCGTATATTGTGAGCGTAAAAAATCTGGCGGCTGGCGCTTATGGGTAGCCATTGCTGATGTATCACATTATGTAGGTATGAACACGCCGCTAAATAAAGAAGCGATTGCTCGCGGTAACTCAGTGTATTTTCCTGAGCAAGTAATTCCAATGCTGCCAAAAGTGTTGTCGAACGGTTTATGTTCGCTTAACCCTAAAGTAGACCGCCTTTGTATGGTGGCCGAAATGACGGTATCAGACGCAGGTAAGCTTTCGGGTTATAAGTTTTACGAAGCGGTGATGAACTCACATGCGCGTTTAACCTACACCAAAGTAAATGCCATTTTACAAGGCGATGAAAAATTACGCGAAGAATACGCACCTGTTGTGCCACATTTAACTGACTTACAGCAAATGTATATGGCGCTTAAGTCGGCGCGCCAAACCCGTGGTGCTATTGAGTTTGAAACGCTAGAAACGCGTTTTGTATTTAACGCACACCGTAAAATAGAATCAATTGTGCCAGTTGTTCGTAACGACGCGCACAAACTGATTGAAGAATGTATGATTTTAGCCAACGTATCGGCGGCTAAATTATTAGAAAAACACGAAGCCAGCGCGCTTTACCGTGTGCACGATGAGCCAGATCAAGAAAAACTAGGTAACTTTACTCAGTTTTTAAGTGAGCTTGGCATTCAAAGCACATTAAATGATGAGCCAACACCGAAAGAAATTACCCAAGTGTTAGCCCGTTTAGGCGACCGCCCTGAGGCCGAGCTTATTCAAACCATGCTACTTCGTTCAATGAAGCAAGCGGTTTATCAGCCAGACAACATAGGCCACTTTGGCTTAGCGCTGCCTGCGTACGCACACTTTACCTCACCGATTCGCCGTTACCCTGATTTAGTGGTACACCGTGCAATTAAAGCGGTAATAAAAGCACAAGGTCAGCAAACATCGGGCGCATACGCGTACACCGATGATGAAGTAGATCAACTAGGCGAGCAGTGTTCAACCACCGAGCGCCGCGCAGACGACGCAACGCGTGAAGTTGCCGACTGGCTTAAATGTGAGTTTATGCAAGACCACGTGGGTGATGAGTTTAACGGGGTTATTTCATCCGTTACTAACTTTGGCTTATTTATACGCCTAGACGACTTACAAATTGATGGCCTGATCCATGTTACTAATTTAGGTGATGAATACTTCCATCATGATGGTGCAAAACACACCCTAATTGGCGAGCATACACATACCGTTTACCGCCTTGGCGATAAAGTAACGGTACAAGTTGCTTCGGTAAGTTTAGATGAGCGCCGTATAAATTTAACGCTCAGTGGTGATGTAGCTCAAGATAGATACGCGCGTCGCCGTGGCTCAGCTAAAGGAGCAGGGCGCGGTAAATCAAGCCATGCACCAGCAAGTGTAAGATCGCAGCTTAAAGCGGGTAAAATCCCTGGAAAAAACACATCAGGCGATGAAAAACCCAAAGCTGGTAAAAAACCAGCCAGTAAAAGTAAAGGCAAACCAGCGGGTAAGTCTGGCGCAAAGCCAGCCGGTAAAAAAGCCGCTGAAACCACCGCTAAGAAAAAACCGAAAAAAAAGGCAGTTAAAAAGCCTAAAAGACCAGGCAAAAATGCCCGTAAACGTAATAGCCCAGGAGCAAACAATACGTGAGTAATGAATTAATTTTTGGCTTTCACTCTGTTGAAGCAATTTTAGCAAAAGAGCCAGAGCGTTTTTTAGAAATTTATGCCCTTAAAGGTCGTGATGATAAGCGCTTAACCCCGATTATTAATGAAGCACGTAAATTTGGTATTTCTGTACAATTTATGCAGCGAAAAGCGCTAGATAACAAAGCAAACGATGAACAGCACCAAGGCATTATTGCCAATGTAAAAGCTGCGCGTGTTTACAACGAAAAAGATTTAGATGAGATCATTGCTCGCGAAGACACGCCGTTTTTATTAGTACTAGATGGCATAACCGATCCACACAATTTAGGTGCCTGCCTACGTAGCGCAGATGCAGCAGGTGTACACGCTATAATTGTACCTAAAGATAAGTCGGCCAAGCTTAACGGCACAGCACGTAAAGTAGCCTGTGGCGCAGCCGAAACTGTACCGCTTATTCAGGTAACAAACCTGGCGCGTACGCTTCGCGAAATTAAAGACGCAGGCGTATGGGTTGTGGGCACCGCAGGTGAAACAGACACCCACGTGTTTGATGCAAACCTTACTGGGCCAATGGCAATAGTAATGGGAGCAGAGGGCGAGGGCATGCGCCGTTTAACGCGTGAGCATTGCGACGTGTTAGTTAAAATTCCGATGGCAGGAAGTGTTTCTAGCTTAAATGTATCGGTAGCCACCGGTATTTGTTTATTTGAAGTGCTACGCCAACGTAACGTAAATAACTAATATCCAGTTGCTTAATTAATATATTTATTTTTAGGCAGCTAAGCGTGTCGATAGACAAAATTCGTTATTTAATCGTTTAAATAAGGGATTTAGTTAGCGCCAAATTTAGCTTACAAAACGCCGAGGTTATTTTAACCTTGGCGTTTTTTATGTAGCGTAGTTTGTAATTTTACAGGTTAAGCAAATCGCCAACGCGCACTAATAGCCTAAACGTAATGCGATAAACTCAGCGAGTTTGTCTACTGCGTGCTCAGACTCCCCGCCGCTTTTTATTAAGCTAATACCTATGCTACCAAGAGCTGGTAAATATTTACTTTGCGCCTGAAAATTAAGATCGCTTGGCACCGTACTTTTAGCCAGTACAGTAATACCCAAGCCTTCTTTTAAAGCGGCAATAAGGCCGGTTAAATCGGCATTGCTGTAAACAATACGGTATTTGATATTGGCACTTTTAAGTGCATCTGTAGCGCGGCGCCTATAAATACAGCCCTCGGGCGCGGTGACTAAGGTTACTACCTCATTTTTTGCCTGTGCTAGGTCGCCCACCCATACTAGCTCGTCTTGCATAAAAATAGGGAACTTGTCTGAATTAAGGCGCTCGTTAAGTGCTAAAACAAGATCAAATTGATCTTGCCTTGAGGCTGACAGTAAATGTTTACTTAAGCGCGATTTAACCTCCAGCGATACCTCAGGATAAAGCGAGACAAAATCACCAATAATAGAGGGTAAAATACGTGCTGCAAATTCGCTAGGAATACCCAAGCGCACTTTACCGGTTATGCTTTCTGAGGTGAACTGCTGCAAAATAGCATCGTTATACTGCATCATTTGTTTTGCCATAGGCAAAAGTAGCTCACCGTACTGATTAAGCACTTGGCGCTGGCCCTGCTTTTTAAATAATTTATAACCGAGTAAATCTTCAAGGCGTTTAATTTGCAAGCTTACCGCAGGTTGCGATAACCCCAGAAGGTCGCCGGCTTTTGCAAATCCACCTACCTCAACAACCATTACAAAGGTACGCAAACTGTCGGTTGATATGTTTTTCATATTTAAAATTACAATTTATATAGCTACATATATAAGTATTATTTATCAATTGATAAATAATTACAATTTGTTGTTGTCACAGTGGCGCAATATACTTTTGGTATCAAAAATACACAGGTGTTTGTTATGACTTTTAACCCAATAATGTTTGCCCGCCACAGCAATGCTGCAAGTGCAGTTACCAATGCCGTGCAAGCAAATAACAACCTCGTTGTAATGGATTTTAGTGGCAGTGAAACCAGTGTATTTTTAAGCACTATTTTAGGGTTAGATCTCACAAAGCTTACAGCCAGCGGCTTAGGCTTAAAAGGCACGCTTGATGGCGATTTAAATTCTGATTACAGCTTTGCCGTTTATTACTTTAGCGAAACCGCATTTAGATTTGTATTACCGTACAGCGCAAGCTTGCAATTACAAGCACTGATAAACGAGCAGCAACTTCGTTTTGATATTGATTATGTACTACGTAGCGACCTTGCAACTCTTGCGCTGTGTGGAGCAAACGCATTTGATACCTTAATTAGCGCGTTTAAATTAACGCCAGGGCTGCGTTTATCAAACCCACAACTATGCTATGGCGCGCAAAGCGGCGAAGTATTTATTACCGCCATAGATAAAAACGACGAACAGCACTTTGTGTTAGTAGCCAAGCAACAAGAACTACAAAAATGGCAACAGCACTTACAAGCACAAGGTTTTGCCCTAATGCAAAACGAAGCTGCCTAATACATAAAATAACCGGTAAACATAACCGTGTTTGCCTGTTTAGTTAAATCTATTTAAGCCACGCCCGCACAGGGTTAATTTAAAAGTGAAGGAATGTTATGACTTCTAAAACTGTACTACATGCTAAGCACCTTGAAGCAGGCGCAAAAATGGTTGATTTTCATGGCTGGGAAATGCCAATCAACTACGGCTCACAAATAGAAGAACACAATGCAGTGCGTACCGATGCAGGTATGTTTGACGTATCACACATGACCATTGTTGATATTGAAGGCGAACAAGCAAAAGCATTTTTACGTAAGTTAGTAGCAAACGACGTAGCAAAATTAACCGTACCAGGTAAAGCGCTTTACACGGGCATGCTTAACGAGCAAGGCGGCGTAATCGACGATTTAATTATTTACTACTTTAGCGAAACGTTTTATCGCTTAGTGGTAAATTCTGCCACCCGCGAAAAAGATTTAGCTCACTTAGCTAAAGTATCTGCCGACTTTACAGTAACCGTAACTGAGCGCCCAGAGTTTGCAATGATTGCAGTACAAGGCCCTAATGCAAAAGCAAAAACAGCCACACTTTTAAATGCTGAGCAACAAGCAGCCGTTGAAGGCATGAAGCCATTTTTTGGTGTACAAGTGGGTGATTTATTTATTGCCACAACGGGTTATACTGGCGAAGACGGTTACGAAATTGTAGTACCGAACGAGCAAGCAGCCGATTTATGGCAACAACTGCTAGATGCAGGTGTAGCGCCAGCCGGTTTAGGTGCACGCGACACGCTACGTCTAGAAGCAGGTATGAACCTTTACGGCCTAGATATGGACGAAAGCGTATCGCCACTTGCAGCTAACATGGCATGGACCATTGCATGGGAACCAGAAGATCGTGACTTTATTGGTCGTGACGTACTTGTTAAGCAACGCGCCGAAAAAAGCACCCATAAACTTGTTGGTTTAGTGCTTGAAGAAAAAGGCGTATTGCGTAGCGGCTCAAAAGTAATTGTTGAAGGTGGAGAAGGGGTAATTACCTCAGGTACTTTCTCACCAACACTTGGTTTTAGTGTAGCCCTTGCACGTGTACCGCGTTCAACAGGGGATACAGCCCAAGTAGAAATGCGCAAAAAATTAGTTAACGTTAAAGTAGTAAAGCCTAGCTTTGTACGTAACGGCAAATCAATCATTTAAAAATTTGGTTATACCAATCACAATAATTATTGTGATTGGTATCCTCCCAATATAAACCAAAGGAACAAAATAATGAGCAATATCCCTAGCGATTTAAAATACGCCTCTTCTCACGAGTGGGTTCGCAACGAAGGTGACGGTACATTTACTGTGGGTATTTCTGAGCACGCGCAAGAGCTGCTTGGCGACATGGTATTTGTAGAACTACCAGAAGTAGGCGATGCAGTAGATGCAGGCGAAGATTGTGCAGTAGCAGAGTCGGTTAAAGCTGCATCAGACATTTACGCACCAGTTGGCGGCGAAATTGTAGCGATTAACGAAGAGCTAGAAGACGCACCAGAAACGGTTAACAACGACCCATATGGTGACGGCTGGTTATTCCGCATTAAAGCAACTGACGAGTCAGAGCTTGAAAACCTACTTAGCGCAGAAGACTACGCTAACACAATCGACGAAGAGTAATACTCTAAGTAGATGACAAAAGCCCCATTCACTGTTTTTGGGGCTTTTATGATTTAACGGCCTACTTCCCATACACAGTACGTTATTAAATCATCACATATTTTAATCAATACTAATTACCCGTTAGTATTTAGGATCATAGGAATCTAGACGCATGTCAAACGCCAAATCTCTTGAACAGTTAGAGCAAAAGCAAGATTTTATTCGCCGCCACATTGGGCCAAGCCCAGCACAAGTAAGCGATATGCTAAGTGCTTTAGAAGTATCAAGTGTGCAAGAGCTGATCGACCAAACTGTACCTGCAAGCATTCGCTTAGCGCAGCCATTAACAGTTGGCGAAAGCCGTACTGAAGTTGAAACACTAAGCTACTTGAAATCGGTAGCAAGCAAAAATAAAGTTTTCAAATCGTACATTGGCCAAGGCTACCACCCAACGCACGTACCGCACGTAATTTTACGTAACGTACTAGAAAACCCAGGTTGGTATACTGCGTACACGCCGTACCAGCCAGAAATTGCGCAAGGGCGTTTAGAATCATTATTAAACTTCCAAACTATGACCCTAGATTTAACAGGCCTAGATTTAGCAAGTGCCTCGTTACTTGATGAATCAACCGCTGCTGCTGAGGCTATGGGCCTTGCAAAACGCGTATCTAAAGCTAAAAAAGCCAATGCCTTTTTTATAGCAGACGACGTACACACACAAACTATTGATGTAGTGAGCACCCGTGCTGAGCAGTTTGGTTTTGAAATCATTGTAGGTAAAGCAGAAGATGCCGTTAACCACGACATTTTTGGCGCACTTTTCCAATACCCAACTACATCAGGTGAAGTAGTCGATATAACCGACCTAATTGCCGGCGTACAAAGCAAAAAGGCCATTGCCTGTGTTGCTGCCGACATTATGAGCTTAATACTACTAAAAGCACCGGGTAAATTAGGTGCCGACGTAGTACTTGGTTCGGCCCAGCGTTTTGGTGTACCTATGGGTTACGGCGGACCACACGCTGCATTTTTTGCAACGCGTGATGCATACAAACGTTCATTACCAGGGCGTATTATTGGTGTATCTAAAGACCGTTTAGGTAACGACGCACTACGTATGGCCATGCAAACGCGCGAACAACACATTCGCCGCGACAAAGCCAACTCAAACATTTGTACAGCGCAGGTACTACTTGCCAACATGGCCGCGTTTTACGCGGTGTACCACGGCCCACAAGGCTTAAAAACTATCGCGCAGCGTATACATCGCTTTGCTGATATTTTAGCTGCAGGCCTAAAAGCTAAAGGTATCGCACTTAAACACAGCACCTGGTTTGATACGCTAACAGTAGTGAGCGACAGCAAAGACGACGTAATAGCGCGTGCACTTGCCAAAGGCGTTAACTTTGCCACAAACCACGACGGCGAATACTCTATTTCGGTTTCAGAAACCACCACCCGCGCCGATGTAGCTGAGCTATTTGATATTGTACTAGGTGAAGGCCATGGCCTAAGCGTAGATAGTATTGCAGCCGATATTGAAGCAAACGGTAGCGACTCTATTCCAGCTAGTTTAGTACGTGATGACGAAGTATTAACGCATCCAAACTTTAACAGCTACCACAGCGAAACAGACATGCTTCGCTACATTAAGCGTTTAGAAAACAAAGATTTAGCGCTTAACCACTCAATGATCTCGCTAGGTTCATGTACCATGAAACTAAACGCGACCGCTGAGATGATCCCAATTACATGGCCTGAATTTGCAAACTTGCACCCATTCTGCCCGCTCGATCAGGCCGAAGGTTACCAAATAATGATTAACGAGCTGCACGACTGGCTAGTTAATATTACGGGGTACGATGCAGTTTCACTTCAGCCAAACTCTGGCGCACAAGGTGAATACGCAGGCTTAATTGCTATTCGTAAATACCACGAGTCGCGCGGCGATGCGCACCGTAACGTATGTTTAATTCCAAGCTCAGCACACGGTACTAACCCTGCATCTGCGCAAATGGCCAGCATGAAAATTGTAGTGGTTGATTGCGATAAAAATGGTAACGTAGACATGGCCGACCTAAAAGCGAAAGCCGAAGAAGTGTCTGAAAACTTATCGTGCATCATGATCACATACCCATCTACACACGGCGTTTACGAAGAAACCATTCGCGAAATTTGTGACATTGTGCACGAGCACGGTGGCCAAGTTTACATGGACGGCGCAAACATGAACGCGCAAGTAGGCGTAACAAGCCCAGGCTTTATTGGCTCAGACGTATCGCACTTAAACTTGCACAAAACGTTTTGTATTCCGCACGGTGGCGGCGGCCCAGGTGTAGGCCCAATTGGTGTTAAATCGCACCTTGCGCCATTTATGCCAAACCACAGCGTAATTAACGTTCCGGGTACAAACATTAACAACGGTGCAGTATCAGCAGCGCCTTACGGCTCAGCCGCTATTTTACCTATTTCATGGGCTTACATTACCATGATGGGCTCAGAGGGCTTAAAACAAGCCACTGAAATGGCGATCGTTAATGCTAACTACTTAACACACGAGTTAAGCCAGCACTTCCCAATTTTATACCGTGGCCGTAACAACCGCGTTGCGCACGAATGTATTGTTGACCTACGCCCACTTAAAGAGCAATCAGGCATTACTGAAATGGACGTAGCTAAGCGCTTGCAAGATTACGGCTTCCATTCACCAACCATGTCGTTCCCAGTAGCGGGCACGTTAATGATTGAGCCAACTGAATCTGAGTCAAAAGGCGAGATAGACCGCTTTATCGAAGCTATGGTGTCAATCAAAGGCGAAATCGACAAAGTAATCTCTGGCGAATGGTCAATCGAAAACAACCCGCTTGTGTTTGCACCGCACACACAAGCAGACGTGTTAGGTAACGAATGGGACCGCGCGTACGACCGTTTTTACGCTGCATTCCCAGTGCCTTCAGTAGCAAAAGACAAGTTCTGGCCAACCGTTACACGAATAGATGACGTATACGGCGACCGTAACTTGGTATGTTCATGCCCAGCGGTAGAGACATATCGCGACTAAGAGTTGAGACTAATTTTTGAACTTTAATGGGTAGTAAGTTCCATTATAGTTTGAAAATTTATCAAAATTATAAAAGCCGTTGCAGCCATGTAACGGCTTTTTTGTGTTTAAGCGCTTTAGATGCACAGCTTACTGTCGTTTTGGCGAAGCCCAAATAGCAGGATAGTTATTAAATAAGTTAATAACTGAAGATGGTAAGATCAAACTACAACTTGAAAGATTGCCTAATAATTTCATGTGTGAAGTCTTGAATTGATCCTTTTCTCCTAATATTGCGACGTTGTCTATTATTAAAGTGTTCAGCTCAATTAAGCCAGTTCGAAATTTCAATTTATATTATTTTACCAATGAGCAGCTGAAAAATTAATTGCATATTATTTAATACTCGATAAAATATTTTAATATCGACAAGGACCGTGGGTAATCTTCATAATAAATTACACATTCTTCCTCCAAAAACAATGATATTTCAAAAGGTTACTGTGTCAGTCATTGACAAAATTCAAAGCTTCAGCGCGAAAATTCAGCCCTTTTTTGATCAATTTGGTGCGCACAAAGTACATCTATCTCCTGAAGTATTCGGGTGTTTAAAAAATAACGGTGAGCCTGTTGGCAATCAATTGATTTTACGTAGTCTTAGCTTCTCAGATGGTAAGCCTCGTAGAGATTTTGTTTATACAGATCCAGATGGCAGTTTTAGGTTTCCTGAAAAAACGATTCGTTCTGATGAACCCAGCGTACCATTCAAAGAAATATTTACTAACCAATACATTACCACCACCATTAATAGAAAAAAATTTATTATTTGGCGAGCGACATTAATAGGGAAAAATCCTATTAATGAATTTACCAGTAAATTAGGTTCTCTTAACGCTGATATAACTAATGAGGCTATTTTATTTAGCTTTTCTAGTAGTCGAGAAGAAATGAGTTTAGAGGGGACTTCAATTTGTCGTTGGGATAAAGATTTTGAAGTTATTGATGTTGATGAACACCTAAATCTTACTAGTGATAAAGTTAAATAAAATAAAGAAAATTATTATGATGCAAGTTTTAACTCCTTCATTAGTAGCTAGGTTTGCAGCAATACCATATTCAACTGACACAACTGATGGTGTCGAGGGCTCCGCTTATTATGGAGCTTTGTCTAGACACTTTGATTTTGATTAGCAAATGTTTTTAATGTTAGGCATTATTCGGCTATATCAAAAGCTGTTGGTAGATTAAATGCATTATTTATTGAAGATAAGATTCAATTGCGGTGGGAAGGCCTTCGAGGTGATTTGATGTCTGAAGTCAAGCTCTGACTCCTTGCTAGACCCATACTGCTTTACTAACATTGGAACGAAACGATGACTAAGGCAAAAGTTATGGGCCTTAAATAATCATCAGTAATGCTTAGTCTAAATCCAAATGGGTGATTGGTGGATATCCACACCAATTGACATCATTACTAAGTGGGGAGTTACATTTAAATTGAGTACACTTAATATGGATACTTGGTTTTCGATTAAAAAGATCAAGAAAACACAGCTGCTAGCTTGATCATTTTTAATGAGTTATCTGTTTAACACCTACTAAGGTATCACGAAAATGAAGAGGTTACTGAATGTTTTGCTTCTATTTAACAGAAGAAAATTTTTAAAAGTTGACAACAAAGCTTTACCAAAAAGTTGATTTAAATTATCTTAATTAGTATCATTTTAGCTACAAGCACCCACAACAACAAGGAAGAGTTGATGAAATCACCTTATGTAACAGAACAGTATAAAGCAGATCCTATTGGTTTTTTAATTAATATTTTAGATGCTAAAAAAATTGAGAATCAGATTAGGAACGAAGATGATATCTTATCTATATTAACAGGCCTAGTTGCCTATAGGCAGTTGAGTCGCTATAAACAGACACAGTTAAATGCCGCAATTTTAGCAATAAAAAGTGGACCCGTTAAAGAGTACCTGTATGGACTTGTTGCACAGCTAGCGTTTAATCCAAAGTGGTTTAGTTGGAGTATGAGTGACAAAGAATTAAGAGCCTTTTTTGAAAATAACAAAGACCTAGCTAAAGCAACTGCTGTTTTAGGTGTGGCGACTGTAGGAACAAGCGTCCCTGCAATATTAGAATCGCTTTTAAATATAAAAAAAACCGGAGTTAAAGCTGCGGCTAAAGGTGCAATAGTGAAAGCCTCTAACAGTGAAGTGGGTAAAGCCGCCGCTTCACAATTTACTAAAAACTCAAAAGTTCTTATTGGAAGTAGTTATGCAGCGGCGTATGTTACTGTTATATCTACTTTTTTGTGGTATTGTTCAAGCAAAAATGAAGCGGATGCCAAAAAAGAGTTAATCTTAAGAGGTTTAATTAAACTGGAAGATATTTAGATGATATTAAAAGGCTGCATAGTAATATTTTGCTTAATATGCATCAATCTTTTTACTCGACATCATATAGCCCAAAAGAAAGCTAAAAGTCATTCTAATAAGGACTTGTTAATAATATCATTTATTTTTTCAAGTTTACTGCTGATTCTAACACTGGCTATGCTAGCTATTGGTACTGAGTTTGATTGCTCGATTCAATCCCTAGGCTTGTTTATCATATATTGGAGTAATATGTATGGTTTGCTTAAAGTATGGAGAAATGCAGAGTGAAACTAATTAAGCCTTTTTGTTTAATAAGTATTATACTTTTTAGTCAGCTTGCGGCAGGAAATGATTTATATTTTGATGTGGGCAAAGCTACACCTTATCTTAGTGTTTGCTCACTTAAAAATGATTTATCTGAAAGTAATAGCGTTGTTGATTTTGCCAATGGTGTACTAAGTAAAATATATCATTCTTCTGGAGAATCGAAAAAGGAAGTTGCTGCTTTAGGGGCTAATGAATACTTTGACCAGCTAAGTTATCAATCTGCACTAGGTGTTACTCAAGAATATGAGCTCTACACTTTACCTAGATGCGAACGCTTTGCAGTTAATATTTTGAATAAGTTATGCTCAGATAAAGTGAGAAGCTCATCAATGGCAATGCTAGATTCTGCATGTGAAAAGGCTAAACAGTATTTTTAAATAATAAAACTTAATAAGATTATATTAAAAATTATTTAGGATGGTTTTTAAGGTTTAATTTTCGATTAGCTCTAAAAAACTAGAGGGATCAAATCTCGACTTCATATATTAATGGTTTATTTGTTGCCCATTGAGTTAATTCTTATGTCTAGACCGCTGCAAATAGGGTATAAAAATAACTTTTTAGTGATGAGGGTTTGAAGTGTTTTTTATACTGCATTGAGTAAACAAGCCTTCGTTTTAATATTGCAATTCATTTTGTTTAACGGCTAATTAGCATCATCGGCTAATAAAAATCCCTGAGCCATAAATTGATCCTTTATGAATTCTACTTTAAGCGCTCATAAAAGAAAAAGCCGTTACAGTAATGTAACGGCTTTTCATTATGGCTTTATACGCTTCGGTAATACGAGAATAAGGCCTTATATCCCTTTAAAAGCTCTCTTATTAATCATCCGGCCCTTTTAAAGTAAACACTAAATGTTTACGCATATCTTTTAAAATCACGCCTTTTTTAAGCATTGCGGCGCTTAAACGCTTTTGCCATTTTAATAAATCAGGCTCTGCGGCTGCTAAAGCTTGTGCATTTTCGAACTGAAAACAAAGCAGTAGTGAACTTGGAAATAAGTGATATTCCACATCAAACCAGCACTGCACCATACCAGGGATTTCTTCGCGCCCTTGTACTTCTAGTTTATCGGCAACGTTAAGCACAAGTGCTTGTTGTTTTACTTGCACTGCAGAGAGTTTTTTCATTATTAAAATCCAAATTAGCGGCTAATACATACAGCCAGAATGCGGGCATTATACGCAAGCTTGTAGCTATGCAACAACCGTAGGTTGGTTTGAGCGAAGCGAAACCCAACGCATAGCCAATGTAATAGCCACAGCTAAAGTTAAATACAATGTTATTTATTGTAGGCGCTTAGCTTGCTAGTGCGTTGGCCGAAAGCGCAAACTATTTGGTTTAATATGAAGGGGGAGTTTGTTTTAGTTTTTTAAGCAAGTAAACCTAAGGGGTCAAGTAAACCTAAGGGGTCAAGTAAACCTAAGGGGTCAAATCTTGACTTCAGACATTAAAAATAGATAAATCAGAGTGGGTGTTATTATAAACCTAAGGGGTCAAATCTTGACTTCAGACATTAAAAATAGATAAATCAGAGTGGGTGTTATTATAATTGCAGCCAAAGGGGTCAAGTCTTGACTTTAGACATCAAGCAGCCAAAGAGGTCAAGTCTTGACTTTAGACATCAAGAGTCTAGATTTATAGTTTACTGCTTATTGAGTGAATTGCTATGTCTAGGCCGCTGCGAATAGAGTATGAGGATGCGTTTTACCATGAGATGAATCGTGGAAGAGGGCGTGAAAATACCTTTTTGAGCGATGGCGACTTTAGGCACTTTTACACTGCATTGAGCTTCATTACTGCGTTTAATTATTTAAAGGTTAACTACTATCACCTAAAAATAGAAATGCTCGGGGAAATTAGCTTCCCTTTGGCTCTATTTAGAAGCTAATAAAAACACAAAAGCCGTTACAGTAATGTAACGGCTTTTCATTATGGTTTTATACGCTTCGGTAATACAAGAATAAGGCCTTATATTCCTTTAAAACCCTCGCTTTAATCGTCAGGCCCTTTTAAGGTAAACACTAAATGTTTACGCATATCTTTTAAAATCACGCCTTTTTTAAGCATTGCGGCGCTTAAGCGCTTTTGCCATTTTAATAAATCAGGCTCTGCGGCTGCTAAAGCTTGTTCGTTTTCGAACTGAAAACAAAGCAGTAGTGAACTTGGAAATAAGTGATATTCCACATCAAACCAGCATTGCAACATACCAGGGATTTCTTCGCGCCCTTGTGCTTCTAGTTTATCGGCAACGTTAAGCACAAGTGCTTGTTGTTTTACTTGCACTGCAGAGAGTTTTTTCATTATTAAAATCCAAATTAGCGGTTAATACATACAGCCAGAATGCGGGCATTATACGCAAGCTTGTAGCTATGCAACAACCGTAGGTTGGTTTGTGCGAAGCGAAACCCAGCTCAAAACTAATTGAATTACTATTACCCCTACAAAAAATAACGATTTTCACACCGAAAATAAAAACGACGCTATTCTGCTAAAAGCTAAAAGCTAAAAGCTAAAAGCTAAAAGCTAAAAGCTAAAAGCTAAAAGCTAAAAGCTAAAAGCTAAAAGCTAAAAGCTAAAAGCTAAAAGCTAAAAGCTAAAAGCTAAAAGCTAAAAGCTAAAAGCTAAAAGCTAAAAGCTAAAAGCTAAAAGCTAAAAGCTAAAAGCTAAAAGCTAAAAGCTAAAAGCTAAAAGCTAAAAGCTAAAAGCTAAAAGCTAAAAGTGCTCACATAGTAAACACTTTCGCCCTATGCTTTAATATTAAAAAAGGGAGGACGTTATGCGTAAAAATCGATTTTTATTTAATAAACACTTTGCTGCAATGGCTGCGCTAGGGGCTTTAGCTGCGCCGTTACCTGTATTGAGTAACGAGCCTGGGGTATTAGTTGAGCAGCTTTGTGCTAGTTGCCATAGTTTAAACAACCTTGAGCGCAGTGCGGGTTATAGCCAAGCGGATTGGCAAACACTCATAAGCTATATGGTTGATACCGGCGAGGGTACTGCGCTTAGTAAAGATATTAGCGCGTATTTGGCCAAGCATTACCCTGTTAATAATAAGCGCGAGTCAACGGTGGTTAAAGGCGATTTAAAACTAAGCTTTAAATACTGGCAAGTGCCTACGCTTGGGCAACGCGCTCGCGACCCTGTGCAAGGTGAAAACGGGCTTATTTGGTGGGTTGGCCAGTGGGGCAATATTTTAGGTAGGTTAAACCCTAAAACCGGTGAAATGAAAGAGTACACTTTGCCAAGTGGTACGTATGCGCACAGTGTATCGCTTGATAAAAACCAAACCCCTTGGTTTTTAGGTAATAAAAATGGCACGGTTGGGTATTTAGATTTAAAAACCGAAAAATTTAAAGTGTATAAAATGCCTGATAAAAACGCCCGTGACCCGCATACAGGCGTGTTTGATGATGCAGGTATATTTTGGTTTACCCTGCAGCACAGCAACATGATTGGCAGGCTAAACCCTAAAAGCGGTGATATTAAGCTGGCTACTTTACCCACTAAAGGCTCGCGGCCTTATGGTATAAAGCTTGATTCTAGCGGGACGCCGTGGGTGTCGTGTAATGGCAGTAACTGTTTGGTTAAAGTTGATAAAAACACCATGGAGCTTAGCGAAATAAAACTCCCAGGTGCTAAAACACATACTAGGCGCCTTGCTATTACGCCTGATGATATGGTGTTTTATGTAAACTCTGGCATGGGTAAACTTGGTCGCTATAACCCCAAAAACGGTAAAATAACGTAGTGGGATAATCCCAGCGGCGAAAACAGCCACCCGTATGCCATTGAATATGCCGATAATGCTATTTGGTTTAATGAGTCGGCTAAGCGCCCCGAAACGCTGGTTAGGTTTGATTTAAAAACTCAAACCATGCAAAGCTGGCAAATTCCGAGTAAAGAAGGGGTTTACTCTGGCTTAATTAGGCACATGCGTATGGGCAATAACGGCTTAATTATTCATCAAACGGCTACTAATCAATTAGCCGAAATTACTTGGTCTAAGTAATTGAGTTGATTAACGCGTTATATAAAAGCGCTAAGCGTTAGTGTATTTATTTATGTGGTAGGAGTTTTTTACAACGGTTAGCAATATTTACTGTGTAAATGAAAGCAGTAGTTTGGGGTTGTTGTTTAACTTATTGATTAATAGCAATAATTTAAGTGGTTCAGGTTTTGCTTAGTAATGGCTGTATTTTTTAAATAAATAAAGGAGTTATTATGAGCACGGTTATTACTGGGTTATTTGAAAGCGCATCACAAGCAACACTGGCTATTTATAGATTAGAAGCATTAGGTATTAATGAAGCTGATATAAGCATTGTAGCCAATGACTCATACGCAAAGGAAGACTTTGCCTTAGACGAGGGAACCAAAGCGGCTGAAGGCGGCATAGTTGGTGCAGCGTCTGGTGGTATTATAGCTGCAATTGTTGGCGGTTTTACTGCCGTAGGTACCGTGGCAACCGGTGGTACAGGTTTATTAGTAGCAGGCCCATTAGTGGCTGCATTTGCAGCGGGCGGCGCTGGTGCTGCCGTTGGCGGAAGTTTAGGCGCTGCTATTGGGGCGTTTATTCCTGAGCACGAAGTTAAATTTTACGAAGACGCCATTGAAAAAGGCTCTATATTAATTGGTGTTAAGTACAACAGCGATAACAAAAGCGCGATTGAAGAAATACTTAAAAATGCAGGCGCGAGTAGTGTGTCTACCGCGTAAAGCTAATTAGTTTAAAGTAATAAAAAAGGTGAAACTTAGTTTCACCTTTTTTTATGCTTTTTTACGTTGCACTTTAGTGGCTATTGGCTTACTTAGATTTACGGTTGTCGAGCACATAATGTACGGCCATTCTTGCCACGCCTGCACCAATGCCTGATACCACTGCCCATGTAACGGCTTCTTTAAGATCTGTATGCTCGCTCGGCTTGTCTTTTGGGGCGGGCTCGTTGGTTACCTTTTCCCACGATTTTTGTAAACTTTTTCTGGTTAGCATGCCAGCTGATGCGGCGGCTAGGCCTATACCTAGTGTTTTAATTAGTTGCTTGTTACTCATAATTCCCTCGATTGTTTAATAGCGATAGGGTCATCTATAACCCGTTTAATAACACTAGTATGTTCAGCAATTAGTATACCGATAGCGCAGCAGGCGTGGTGAGCATGGTTTATTTTATCGTTTGCATAGGCGCGTATTTTGATTAAACGCGCTGTGCTATTGGCTTAGCGCGGTATTAGTAAATGCGCTATTAAGTGGTTAAGCTCCTTTTTTACCCGTTTTGAGCGGTACTTAGTATTAGACGGGTGGGCGTGTTAAGCCTGTAAAGTTGTCATTTCTTTTGTAAATTTGCACTAGTTTTTGTATAGCGTTTAAACAAAAACATGCAGTAAATTTTATGTATGTGTAGTGGTTAATTATCTAGCCTTGTTTATTTTATTTTTAATCAATGCGTTACGTTTAGCGCAGGTGAAATTTTTTGCCTACAGTGAGCTTGGTATAGAGATTGTACCTAATAACTGAGCAGTCGCGTTATTTACAAACCTGATACTACATGAGGAGATCACGATGAATTGTTTACACTTTGATTCAACCGCTAAAAAAAGCGTAACACGTATTTTTAAACCAGCTTGCGCCATATTATTTACCGCTGCAATGCTACAAAATAGCGCATTGGCGAATGTAGATGTTGATATGCATGCAGTAAGTAAGTCGGGGCAAGGTGAGCTACTTGGCACCGTTACACTGACAGAAAATGAGCACGGGGTGGTATTTACCCCTGCGCTTAAAGGCTTAACGCCTGGGCAGCATGGCTTTCATGTTCATCAATATGCTAGCTGCGAGCCAAAGCAAAAAAACGGTAAAGTTGTACCTGCCGGTGCTGCTGGTGGGCACTTTGATCCTAACAGCGCTAAACACCACGATGAACCGTGGAGTAATGGCCACTTAGGCGATTTACCTGCGTTATTTGTAAATGAGCGCGGCGAAGCTAAATCGCCTGTTTTAGCGCCAAGACTCAAGCTTGAGCAGCTTAAACAACACGCAGTGATGATCCACAAAGGGGGCGACAATTATGCCGACGAACCCAAGAAATTAGGTGGTGGCGGTAAACGTGTTGCGTGCGGCGTAATTAAGTAATACGGAGATTATTTATGCCTTATCAAAACACAAACGAGTTACCGGATTCGGTAAAAAGTAACTTACCTAAACATGCCCAAGAGATATATCAAGAAGCGTTTAATAGCGCGTGGGACACCTACGAGGACCCAAACGATAGAAAAAACGACGACGACCGCGAAACCACAGCGCATAAAGTGGCTTGGTCTGCGGTTAAAAATAGCTACAGTAAAAATGATAATGGAAATTGGGTTAAGTCGAATAATTAGTTACTGGTACAAGTAAAAAAACCAATGCATAAAAAAGCCGCTACAAAAGTTGTAGCGGCTTTTTTATAGCGCAATTAGGCTACTCGCTTTTGTGTTTGCGGCGTTTATAAAAGGCAAAACCACCCACTACACAGGCTAATATAACCGCCATAATAATAGTAAATGCCCACGGCCCAAAATTAGCAATGGCAGGAAGTGCAAGGGCAGTAACAATACCGCCGCCAACCACGGGCTCATAAAGTGGTTGTTTGTAACTAAAGGGGCGAATATGCTCGCTTGGGTTTGAGGTAGCCTGTTTTAGCATTAACAGCCCAGCCGCCGTAGTGCCCATAGATTGCCCAAGCTCGCCAATTCCTCTCACTTTCCAATCTTTTGGGAAAAACCACCCACCAAAGAAAAAGTAAATAGCTGCGCTATAGGCAACCCCCACTGCGCCTAAAATTAAAATACTTTGCCAATATTTAGCAAGTACCGATAAGTTAAGCGCACCCAGTGCGGCAATTATTAGTAAATCGAGGGAGAGGTTAGAAAGCAGATTTATTTGATAGTGACTAATTAAGTTACCCATGCCTGATTTATTAAGCACTATTTGCACCACTAAACCCACCATCATCGCAATGGGGAATAAAGGCATGTACTCAAGTATTTTTACCGATGAATCGGCAAAAAGGCTTTTTTCGGCTACTTGTAAGCCACTAAGAATAAGCCAAGCAACAATAACAACCGTGCCTAAAATAGCAAAGTGCAGACCAAATGGGCGGTCTTTTACCTCTACTTTTTCGTCGTGGCTAATTTCAAGTTCTTGGTCGCCCCCATCGGTGCGATTAGACATAATAGTCCCTAACACGATGGCGCTTATAAGGCCTATTGTTGCTATACCTAACCCCAAGTCCATACCTTTTGCAAAATCGATACTTTCAAAAGTGGATTGCAAGCCAGCTACGGTGCCATGCCCGCCCTGAAATCCCACCGCAATGAGTGCGCCGGCAACTTCGTTGGTATCAAATAAAGGGGCAAGTACTAATAATGCCGTGATCATACCCACCACATATTGGCCTATGGCAATGCTGTAGCCAAAGCTTAAATTGGGTAGGCTTTGATTTAGCGATTGTTTAATTGTAGGTATTTTTTTACCTAAAAATAAACCTGCAAACACCACTACAATTAAATACCCAGGTAACTCCTTCCATATGCTTGTGACCTTTTCATCTATCCAAAAATTAGTGCCTTGGAGCGACAAATTAATATACTCACCAAGTAATTGTGGCCCTAATAAAAGAGCTAATACGCCAGCAATTAACGATGAAGGCACAATTAAGCCCTTTAAAAATGTGTACTTAATTAAATTACCTAGCGTTAAAAAAAAGGCCAGTAGTAGTAACGACTTAAAAAATATAGCTATATCCATAACTGATTTAACCTATGTTTTATGCTCCTTTAAACTACTCACTAATAAAAAGAACTATACATGTTTGAGTGCTAAATACGCTAAGTAGCAATATATATTCCAGCGATTTTTAAATTTTAAGTGATTGATAATTCTATTTTAAATATTTAATGCTGAATTGAGTGCAACGGCTTTACAGAGTGTTTGTATAATTTTCAAACTAAAGTGTTAGGTAAATACACAGAGAGTGCGCTAAACACTCGTGTGAGTTTCGCTTAAATGTGCGTTACTATTTGGCAAAATTAAGTTTGTTTAAACCCATTGGGATTACGTTGAATTATTTAGCTCATCTTTACTTAGCAAAGCCTACAGCCGATTCACACTTTGGCAATTTATTAGGTGATTTTGGTGGACGCAGGCACGCAGAATACCTGCCCAATAGCGTTAAAAGCGCGCTAGAAAACCATTACTTAGTTGATAAATTTACCGACTCACACGCTTTAGTAAAAACCACTAAACAGTACTTTTCGCCCGAGCGAAAGCGCTTTGCAGGCGTAGCGATTGACGTGCTGTTTGATCACTTTTTAATTAGGCATTGGCAGCAATTTAACAAACACCCTTTAAATGATTTTAAACGCAGCAGCTACGCACTTTTAAATGAGCGCATAGCGGTTATGCCAGCGCGCATGCAGCGTGTTGTAACCAGCATGACTACAAACGATTGGTTTAAAGAATACGAAACTATAGAAGGGGTAGGGCTTGCGCTTGATAACATAGCCAAACGCATTCGTTTTACTAATAACTTTGCCGGTGCCGCTGAGGATATAGCGCAAAACTACCATGAGTTAGAAACGGTGTTTTTAGCATTTTTCCCTGAGTTAATTGAACATGTTAATGAACATGCCTTAGAAAGGGCGTATTAAAAACAATGCTTAAATGTGTTTAGTATTGAACGTGCATTATTACGTGCATTATTACGTGCATTATTACGTGTACTGCTAGTTTATTTTTGTTAAATTTCGCGGCTCTATTATTGCCATTTGTATAGCTTAAAGGATTAACTAAATATGGGTTTTTCTACGATTTTGGCCACGTTATTAGGCCAGCTTTGGTATTTTATACCGCTGTTTATTTGTATTGGGGTTTTTAAAACACCTTGGTTTAAAGGAGCGATGGGAGAGTGGCAAGTTAATGTGCTAATTAAACTGTTTTTAAATAAGGCAGATTACACGTTAATTAAAAATGTGACACTGCCTACTTTTGAAAACGGCATTGAAAATGGCACTACGCAAATTGATCATATTATTGTGTCTGAGTTTGGTGTTTGTGGTGGAAACTAAAAACATGAAAGGTTGGATTTTTGGTTCAGCGAATCAAAAAATGTGGACACAAAAAATTTTTAAACACTCATCAAAATTTCAAAACCCACTGCATCAAAACTACAAGCATTTAAAAACACTTGAGTCGTATTTAAACATAAACAGTCACGCATTATTTTCGGTTATTATTTTTATTGGCGACAGCACATTTAAAACTAAACTACCTGAAAATGTTAGATTTGTACGCGGCGGTATTGAGTACATTAAAAGTAAAACCGAGCGAGTACTTAGTGCTAATACTAAAAACGATATAGTAAATACAATTGAAAGCGGAAAATTAAAACCAAGTTTTAAAACAAATCGCCAACATGTAAGCCATGTAAAAACGATTATTGAACAAAAGCAGGCGCCAAAAAAAGAACGCTCAGAAACTCAGATATGCTCACGTTGCGGTGAGAAAATGGTACTACGTAAAGCAAAGAAAGGTACTAATATAGGAAATACGTTCTTTGGCTGTAGTGCATTCCCTAAATGTAGAAATAGTGTTGAGATTTAAAAGGAAGTAGATTTTATGCCTGATGTAACGGCACTGTTTTATATAGCTATTATGGCTTTTTATTTACTACACAAAAACGAAGAAGGCAAAATATTAGTCCCCGTTATTGGCTTTGCCGCAATCCCTCTTTTTAGTAACGATTACTGGCAATGGTTTCAGCTTAGTGCGGCACTGAGTGTTGTGGTTATAGTGATAGAAAAAGAGAAAGCAGGGTATACAGGCGGCGGTGCTGTTTCGGCATTTGCTGCATTTTTTATCGGCGCTTTATTAGTTAGTATTTTTATACACGCGACTTCGTCTGCGGTTACTAGTTTAAACTCTACAAGCTTTAATTTTAAACATCCACTAAGTTACGCGTGGCCTAGGGAGGTTGTAATTTTATATGAGTCTGCGTTTATAACTGCATTGCTTGGGATATTGTTTAACGTTCGTATGCTTTTAGCTTTTTATGGCGCATTAATTATTGCGTGTTTACTTGCTGTTTTACCTCACTTTTGTGGCTCTTTTTTATATGGCTTAGCACTAAGTGTAATTATTATTGTAGTTACTTTTGCCGTGGCATTTATTAAAAAGGCACAAGAAGAAGCACGCTTTATATTTGCTTATATTGGTGTAGGGTTAATACAAGTGAGTTGTTTGGTTAAGTACTTTAGCTAATTATTTTTGTTATTTGAACGACCGCTCAAGTTATGATTTAATTGTAGCTACTACTTTTAGGAGCGTTTTATGATCAAATTTTATTTTCACCATACACCTAACCCAATGAAGGTTGCTTTGTTTTTAGAAGAAACAGGCTTACCGTTTGAACTTATGCCACTTGATACTTTAAAAGGTGAGCAACATACGCCTGAGTTTAAAGCCATCAATCCTAACGCAAAAGCACCAGCCATTGTTGATGGTGAAACTCGTGTGTTTGATTCGAACGCTATATTAATGTACCTAAGCGAAAAACACGGTAAGTTAGCAGGTAAGCCAGAGAATCGCGCTGAAATGCTCTCATGGTTAATGTTTATTGCATCGGGCCTTGGGCCGTATTCGGGGCAAAGTGTACACTTTAGACATATGGCGCCTGAGGGGCTTGATTACGCCGTTAACCGTTACTTGCGTGAGGCGCAGCGCCATTACGAAGTGCTTGATGCACACCTTGAAGGTCGCGACTTTATAGTGGGCGATGAATACACTATTGCTGATGTATCTGCTTGGGGTTGGATTGATAAAGCGCCAGTAGTACTTGGTGAAGAAGGACTAGCACCATACCCTAATTTAAAACGTTGGTTTGAAAGCGTTGATAGCCGGCCAGCGGTTGCGCGTGCACGCAAAATTGGCACCGATGTCGCCTTTAAAAAAGAGTTTGATGAAGAAGCTAAACGTGCGTTTTTCCCATCTAACTACCCGAAGAGCTAACGCTTAAAAAGTAAAAAAGGGCAATTAATATTGCCCTTTTTTTATGCATATTAATTGCTTAGCTTTATTATAATGCCACTAAGCTTTGCGTGAGCATTGCTTTAATTTGTTTAACTATGTTGGCTTCTGTTTCGGGTTCAAATTGTTGAATACGCGGGGTATGGATATGCCCAGTAGGAATGCTCGAATTTAGCGCGTCACGCAGGCGAATACTACGATACGATATTTCGTTAGACAAATAACCACCCCCGCCGCCATTTACCGCAACACTGTTTTTAAGTGCGCCGTACGAGCCGGCTTTAAAGGTTTTATTAAGTGTAGTTACTTCGCGGTTGTCGATTACTTTATATGGGCCTTTGGCGTTTTGCATGGCGCTTACTGGTAGGCTAAATTTTACAAACTCATTACCAGGTAGTGGGCGGCCATTTAGCTTGGGTATAACAGGGCTTGTTTGCGTACCGCCGTAGACAATATTGGCGTTATCAGGCGCGGTTACGCTGCGGCGTTTACCAGGAAAGTGCTCTAAATCAAACTCGGTTCTGCCCATGCTAACCGTTACAACCATGTCGACGTTATTAAGTGCGTAGTAGGGGGCAAGGAGTGATTCTATTATACCTTGGTCAAAGTCTTCGTAGCGTACTGGTACCATAACTGTGTTAATTTCGGCGCTAACGCCATTGTAATTAATAACTTGGCCGTCGAGTAACAATGCGGCGACCCCAGATGGGTTACTTTGGTTGATATTTTTGTCGAGTAAAAAAGGGTCAAATCCGGTAAGTATAATTTTTTTATCACTACCTGATGAAAAAGCTAAATCGGTGCGGCCTCGGCTGCCTTCTTCAAGCATGCTTAGCAGCGTATTTATTTGCGCGTCAGATAGCTCAACGTTAGCTTCGGTTGTACGTATTACTTTGCTTGAAAGCAAGCGCGCCCAGTAAAGTGCTCGGTCGTCGTAATTGTTAGTTTTAATAATGCGTTGCTTAGCGCTTTCCCACAGCTCAAAACTATAGGTTTGAATGAGCTGCTTTGCCTCTTTAAAGTTATTGAGTGCTTTAAACTGTTGCTCAAAGGTGGTTACTTCTTTATTAAAGGCGTTTAACACAGTGGGCATTGCTGTTTGTGCTTTGCTGATGCGTTGTTCTTCAACGGTGAGTGGATTACTTAAAGCTGCGAATGAAGAGGCAATTAAGCTGGTTGCTAGTAATACTTTGATCATGATACTCCTAATTAAGCCGTTGTTATTTGAGTAACTTACTATCCTACTATTAAACAGTGAGGGCAATTATTTAAAGTTGAATTAACTGATATCTGGTACGGATGGAATGTTACATTATTACATTTTGATGAATTTAGCAAAGCGCCGCACTTCTAGCGGGTTATTTCCTTTACTATAGATTTAATAAAAAACACGGGAATAAAATAATGGTTTCTAGAAGAGAGTTTTTATTTAGTGCAGGCTCGCTTGCGTTTATCGGCTTATCGCGCAGCGCAATGGGTAACGTTGCTTTACCTGAAGTAACGACTAAGTTGCCAGCTTATGGCCCATTAATAGCCGACCCTCAGGCCTTATTAGATTTACCTAAAGGCTTTAGTTATCGGGTTATATCGGCACTTGGCGATAAAATGGATGATGGTTTAGACGTACCCGACCGTGCCGATGGCATGGGTTGTATTGCATTAGATAACGAACGCGTAGCCCTTATACGTAACCATGAGCTACAACCTAAACACATTAATAAAGCATCTGATTTAATTAGTAACCACAAAACCCCCTTAGCCTATGATTCATTTAAAAATGGTGTAGCTTTGCCTGGGGGCACTAGCCATATTATTTATAACTTAAAAGAGCAAAAACGCGAACAAGAGTATTTATCGCTGTGTGGCACAATAAGAAACTGCTCAGGCGGTGTAACGCCGTGGGGTAGTTGGCTAACCTGCGAAGAAACCGTTATGGATAAAAGCGATGGCTTGTCTCAATCTCACGGTTACATTTTTGAGGTACCAGCCAGCGCCAAAGGCTTAATTAAGCCTGAGCCATTATATGATATGGGCCGGTTTAATCATGAAGCCGCCGCAATAGACCCACAAACCGGTATTGTTTATTTAACTGAAGATAGAGGCGATAGTTTGTTTTATCGGTTTATTCCTCATCATCGCGATAAGTTAAATAAAGGCGGCATATTGCAAGCTATGGTAATTAAAAACCAGCCTCAGTTTGATAGCCGAAATTGGGATTCACCGGCCATGCCATTACACAGCGACCTTTTAGTTGAATGGATAACGCTCACAGATCCTAAAAGCCCAAATGATGACCTACGTAAGCAAGGTTATAAAAAAGGTGCAGCCTTATTCGCACGAGGAGAGGGAATACATTGGGGTAAAAATGAGCTTTATTTTTGCTGTACTAATGGGGGCAAAAAGCAGTTAGGTCAGGTAATGAAGTACACACCTTCAAAAAACGAAGGCACTGAGTTAGAGCAAAATGAGCCTGGTAAAATACAACTATTTGTAGAAAGTACAAACGAGTCGTTATACAACTTTGGTGATAATTTAACGGTAGCACCTAACGGGCATTTAATTGTATGTGAGGATCAATACACAGACACGGTGAATAACCATTTACGCGGGGTGACACCTAAAGGAGAGGTGTATAACTTTGCTAAATTGCATGCGCAAACAGAGCTTGCTGGGGCGTGTTTTTCACCTGACGGGCAAACCTTGTTTGTAAACGTATACATGCCAACTAAAACGTTGGCTATTACTGGTCCTTGGGATAGTTTTAAGCTTTAAAGTGGTAAAAAATACAAACGCTTAGTATAGGTATACTAAGCGTTTGTATTTTAACAATCCTTGTAGGTTTACCAAATCCGTTAGCAAGCTTTAATCATCCTTGGTGCATTTACTACATCCTTTATGTAATAAGCAACGAGTCCTTGTAGTTTGCACTTCATCCTGTACCTACTTTTGTAACGTGTCCTTGTATTTTTATTAGTCCTTTAACTCTTATTAACATTCCTTGTATGGCAAAGTGGGTAATAAATTAATGATTTAGTTTACCTGCAGACGATTCAATGTGTGCACGTACAAACCATTGAAACTGCTCTAAGTCACCTAGCTGGCTGGTGATCATATCCTCTGATACTGGGTCTAATTCAGACAGCGTGCCAATGGCTTTGCGGTGGTCGGCGTTTACGCCGCTGTATACTTTGTCTAATGCACCTAAATGCTCTACTACAAAGGCTTTACCTAATGAGTATTCTTCCCATGTGCGGCGATCTACAATAGACTTAGGTGTACCTTGTGGCGTACCGCCTAATGTAGCAATACGCTCTGCGATGGTGTCGGTCATTTCGCGAATAGCATCCACTTGTGGGTCTAACATTTCATGCACACCAATAAAGCTTGGGCCTACTACATTCCAGTGAATATGCTTTAAAGTAAGTTGTAAGTCTAAAAGTGCTACGAGTCGGTTATCGAGTGTTTCAATTGTTTTTTTTGCTGATTCGTTATCCATACCTGGGGCTGTAAATTCAATTGGGTGTTGTGAGTTACTCATAATGTCTCCCGTTGTGTAATTTGTTGTATGTAGCCATTGCTACCATTTAACTTGCAATACATGAAGCAAAGCCTATGCCTACCAAGCTTGTTTGTTTAAGTTGTTGATATTTAATGCTTTATTTTTAATTGGGTACGTAAGGTTAAAAAGGGAGAGACGTAGAATATGAATTTTATGCACTTATTTTTGTAAATTGTGCACAGTAGTAAAAAAGCTGTGGCTGTTTATCGATTGAGTTGAAATTTGTTTATGCTCAATAAGGCATAGTCTGTGTAATACAGCTAACTAAAGTACCTAGCCTTACAATTCATGCCGTTATTAAATTGCCTTTAAAAGCCCATCTTAATATTGCACGCGCTACAACCTCTAAATAAAACCCAGTAAATAAGCTATGCAAGGGTATACAAAATATAAAGGTGCTTATTTATTACCTGCGTAATGATTAATTCAGGTGTTTTATAAAGGGCTAACGCTGCTCTTTTAAAGCCGCGCTATTGGGCTTTACTGCTTAGATTTTAAAAATCAGCCTTTGTACTTATTTAATCTCTTTAGTTGGTGAATGCTCACTGATATACTCCCGCCGCATTTTAATTGGGGTTATGTAAATAAATCATGAATTTTTTAAAAACACTGTTTACAATATCTATACTGCTTTTGTCTCACTCAGCACTAGCAGAAAATTGGAGCGTCACACAGCTTCACACAAATTTTGGCGATGCCTTAAATCCCTTCACCGGGGAGTCGTCATTTACACGCACCTACACCATAGAGCATGCCTCAGAGCATGACTTAGGTGATAACTACTTTTTTATCGACTTTTTAAACGACAGCCTTAGTGATGGTTTTCAAGATACGGGTATATATGGCGAGTGGTACACAACGCTTAGCTTATCAAAAGCCTTTGATACCTCAGTGCGTTACGGTGCAATAAAAGACACAGGTTTAGTGTTTGGTATAAACGCCGGTGAAGAGGGGTTAATGAAATACACCCCAGGCATCAAGCTCAGCTGGGATGCCCCAGGCTTTGATTTTTTAACAACTACTTTTGCAGGTTACATTGATGCCAACGGCGGCGTGCAAAAAGATCAGCTAGCCAAGCAAGACAACAGTATTTTTATAGACCTTGCATGGGGTGCACCTTTTACACTAGCTAGCCAAGCATTTTATTTTACCGGCCACGTAGAATATATTTCTGGGCGTGATGACGAACTAGGCAATAAAGTTAATGAGTGGTTGCTTGCTCAACCCGCTGTGCATTGGGATGTAGGGCAAAACTTTAATTTAAACCCGCAACAGTTAATGGTAGGGGTGGAGTGGCGCTATTGGTACAACAAGTTAGGGACTAATAAAATAGAAAACCAGCCCTTTTTACATGCTATTTGGGTATTTTAAGCACAGCTTGCTTTGCTAGGTTGATAAAAAATAGCGCCTTTTGGCGCTATTTTTAGTCAGTGTGGTTGGAACTTTAAGTGGTTGGTTGTTACTCGTAACCGCGAGGTTTTTTGGTTTTAATAACTGCAATATAAGCATGCCAACTGGCGTAACTAAGCAAAGGCATAATTACAATAAAGCCCGTGGCGCCGGTAGCAAAACCAACAGCTACCAATACAAATATACAAATTGACCATACCACCATAGCGGCAAAGTTAGTTTTTACAGCGTTCATAGAGCTTATTACAGCGGTCATAATATCTACTCGGCGCTCCATCATTATTTGTGGAGCAAAAGCAGAAAGCGAAAATACAGTCACCAGTAATACCCCTCCTATTATGCTGCCTAACGTTAAAAACGCCGATAACTCTTCAAAGGTGGGATTGGCGTGGCTAGGATACAAAGCATGCACAAGTGCGGCTAAACGCATCCAAGCAATCATGATAACCATTAGCATTATTGCAAAGCCCCATTCGCCTACTGGGTTTCTAAACATCGACTTTATAGAGTGGCTAAGTGTGGGTTTATGGCCTTTTTCAAGCTCCCATGCTACATCGTAAAGGCCTGCCGCAAAGGCTGGGCCTATTAATGCAAACGCCACGGTTGCAGGCAGTATTACTAAATATGTACCTGTAAACATTGCCCAGTAAACAATAGCAACAGGAATAAGGGTAAATATTACCCCGTAAATAAGGCTCAATATGGGCGCACGGGTCATGTCTTTAAATGCCAGTGCTAGCCAGTGAAAAGCCGCAAATGTGTTTACCTTATTGCATTCAATGCAGCGGGCAAATTCAGAGTGTTTATTAATCGTATTTGTTGTTGGCATAACAACGCTCCTTAACAAGGTGTCTCTTAAAGGTTTAGAACACATTGGCTTTATTTACAAATTGAACAATATATACGCATTAAAAAATATTTCCGGTCAATTTATATACTGATTTGATTTTATAACTGTTATTGGTGATAAAAATGAAAGGTGAATACAGCGAATAGGTAAAAACTCGTAATTTAGTTAATGAAAAGTTAATATTAAGTGTTTAATATGCTTTTATATTTACAACCAGTCTAACAGGAACAATAAAATGGACGAGATAATAAATAATATTGATGTAAATCAGTATTTGCCGGCAGCAGTAATGTGGGCAACAAATATTCTAATGGCAATTGTTATATTACTAATAGGCTTATGGCTTGCGGGTAAAGTGCGTAATATGATTATTAGTTTATGCCATAAATACACTCACTTTGATGACACGCTGTTTCGCTTTTTAGGCAGTATGGCGCGCTATGTTATTTTAGCGTTTGTATTTATTGCCGTGTTAAACCGCTTTGGTGTGCAAACAGCTTCAATAATTGCGCTATTAGGTGCGGCAGGTTTAGCTATTGGGTTAGCGCTGCAAGGTGCTATGTCTAACTTAGCTGCAGGTGTAATGTTACTTATATTTAGACCTTACAAAGTAAACGACTTTATTGAAGCCGCAGGGCGCTTTGGTAAAGTGACCGAGGTTGATATGTTTACAACTATTTTGCAAACGTTCGATAATCAGCAAGTTATTATCCCAAATAGCCAAATTTGGGGAGCGCAAATTATTAATCATTCGCATCATCCTATTCGTGGCGTAGATATGCACTTTGGTGTGGCATACGATGAAAACACCGACGCTGTTCGCAAAGTTATTGATAGCGTGCTTGAGACTCATCCATACATACTAAAAGACCCAGCTCCTTTTGTTGAAGTAGAAACACTAAACAACAGCTCGGTAGACTTTTTAGTAAGACCTTTTTGTAAAGGCGAGCACTACTTCGAAATTTTATACACGGTGCCAGAGCTGATTAAAAAAGCCCTTGATGAAAACAATATCGAAATTCCATTCCCACATCGTAAAGTTATTTTAGTTAACGAGAATAAAGATTAAGGCTTAAGCCTAAGAGCACTTTATAAGTGCTCTTTTTTTGTCTGAAAAAGTTACATACCCGTGTAATTTTTTCTTTTATAAATTACCTCAAATACTACTTTTTTGTCTGTACAGCCCTTTTTTACTAGGTTGGATGGCTGGTCTTTATTTTGCATTTGCATAGTCGCTTTTAGTTTTAAAGCTCATAAAAACTATCGACCCATTAAATCAAATTGTATGAAGGACTAAACATGGCTGAATCATTTAAATACTCAGGCAATAAAGGGCATGGTGGCGAATTACATCAAAAGGCTTCTGATGAATACCCAACGATGACCACCGCGCAAGGGTGCCCTGTTAGCGACGATCAAAACTCATTACGTGCAGGCAAGCGCGGCCCAGGTTTATTAGAAGATCATGTAATGCGCGAAAAGCTGTTTCACTTTGATCACGAACGCATTCCAGAGCGTGTGGTACATGCCAGAGGCTACGGTGCTCATGGTTATTTTGAAACCTACGACACGCTTGAAGATTTAACCTGTGCTGATATTTTTCAGCGCAAAGGTGAAAAAACACCGGTATTTGCACGGTTCTCAACTGTGGCAGGGAATAAAGGGTCTCCCGATTTAGCACGTGATGTTCGCGGGTTTGCTGTTAAATTTTACACCCAAGAAGGAAACTGGGATTTAGTGGGTAACAACATACCTGTATTTTTTATTCAGGATGCGATGAAGTTTCCTGATTTAATTCACTCAGCTAAGGCTGAACCAGACCGTGGTTTTCCACAAGCGCAAACCGCGCACGATAACTTTTGGGACTTTGTAAGTTTATCGCCTGAGTCAATTCATATGATTATGTGGGCCATGTCAGATAGAGCCATACCACGCTCTTTACGCTTTATGGAAGGCTTTGGTGTTCATACCTTTAAATTTATTAATGCAAATGGCGATGAAAAATTTGTTAAGTTTCATTGGAAACCAAAAGCAGGTATGCAGTCAGTAGTGTGGAACGAAGCACTTAAACTTAATGGTGCAGACCCTGATTTTCATCGCAGAGATATGTGGGAATCTATTGGTAAAGGCGACTTCCCAGAGTGGGAGCTGGGTGTACAAGTGTTTGATCAGCAATTTGCTGATGAATTTGAATTTGATGTTTTTGATGCCACCAAGCTTATACCTGAAGAGCAAGTACCAGTAAAAATTGTGGGCCGCATGGTGCTTGACCGTGTAGTTGATAACTTTTTTGCCGAAACAGAGCAAGTGGCTTTTTGTACACAAAACATTGTACCTGGGCTTGATTTTACACCCGACCCATTACTACAAGGGCGTAACTTTTCGTATTTAGATACTCAAACCAAACGCTTAGGCGGTCCTAACTTTACGCACATTCCGGTTAATGCGCCTAAATGCCCAATGCGTCATTTTCAACAAGATGGCCACATGGCAATGCATAACCCTAAAGGGCGTGCTAACTACGAGCCAAACTCGTGGAGCGGCGATGAGCATAACCCCCGCGAATGCCCAGTGCATGGCTTTAAAAGCTCAAGCGAGCCAGAAGTAAGCGGTGGAGATAAGCTGCGTTATCGCTCAGAAACATTTAGCGATCACTACAGCCAAGCGCGCCAATTTTACTTAAGCCAAACAGAAGTAGAGCAAGCGCACATTCAATATGCGTTTGTATTTGAGCTTTCAAAAGTAGAGCATGTGCCGATTCGTGAGCGTGTGGTTTCGCACTTATTAAATGTAGATAACACATTAGCGCAAGAAGTTGCAAAAGGCCTGCGCCTGCAAGATATGCCAGAGCCGGCTGAAGCTGCTATGCCAACGCGTAACGATTTACCTGTATCAGATGCGCTAAGCATTTTAAAAAATGCGCCAGATACCTTTAAAGGTCGTAAGTTAGGTATTTTAGTGAGCGATGGCTTTGATGCTGATATTTTTAATTCGGTTACAAATGCCTTAGACGCTGAAGGTGCTAACTACGAAATTGTGGCCGCACAAGTAGGTGGTGCATGTTGTAGTAAAGGTAAGCATGTAGCAGCGGATCAAGTAATTAATGGCGGCCCTTCGGTGCTTTACGATGCGGTGATGGTACTTGCAACGCAAGAGGGCGCTAAGAAGCTTGCTGGTATCCCTGAGGCAAAAGACTTTGTGAGCGATGCGTTCGCGCACATGAAATACATAGGCTACACAAAAGATGCCATGGCATTATTTGAAGCCGCAGGGCTTGATGGTAAAGCCGACGATGGTTGGATAGATTTAAACATGCACCCTGCAGATAAATTTATTGAAACATTGCGCAATTTAAGATTTTGGCAGCGTTAGAACAAAACGCTTTAGCAAATAAAAACCACACCCTGTAAAGGGTGTGGTTTTTTTATCGCTAACTGGTTATGGTATTAACTCTTAAACAGTAACTAATTGGATTTATTATGAAGCTTAAAGGCGCTTGTCACTGTGGCAAAGTAACGTTTAGTGTGAGCTCTAAACACCCTTATCCTTATAACTTATGTTACTGCTCTATTTGTCGTAAAACGGCCGGCAGTGGCGGGTTTGTTATAAACTTGAACGCACAATACAGCACGCTTGAGGTTACAGGGCGTGAACATATTACTGTTTATCATGCCAAAGTGGGTGATAAAACCAGCCCCGCTGAGCGCCATTTTTGTAAGCACTGCAGCAGTAACTTGTGGTTATATGATTCGCGATGGTCTGAGCAAGTTCATCCCTTTGCTGGGGCAATAGACAGCGAATTACCCATACCGCCAGAGCGCACCCACTTAATGCTTGCCAGTAAGGCCAATTGGGTCACCCCGCATATCCAAAAGAATGATAAACAATTTGATGAATACCCCGATGAAAGCATTGCAGCGTGGCACCAACGCTTAAACTTAGAGCAATAATACGCTGGCTAAAGTGCGCTGCATCGTACTTAAAAGGGCATAACTCCCAGTTAACTGGGTAAAATTTTAATGATTAACAGTGCACTGTGAGGCGTTACTTTGTGTACAGTAATGAAAGTCGGTGTAATAGTGAGATTGCGCAGGCTTTTTATTATATAAAATGTAGTCGTGCATTAGCTTGGTGCTCAAGCGGCCCATTTCAAAAGGGTTTTGCCCTATGTTAGCCGAAGAGAGGCCCCTGCTTAACACATTGAGCTGTATTTCTTCTGTATCGGCAGAAACAATAATAATGTCTTTATCGGCAATACGTTGCTTAAAAGGCGCTAAGGCATTTACGTAATGAGGGTTAAATTGTGCAAACCCCGCCACAGCTAAAAAAATGGGTGGGTTGTCCATTTTTAATAAATGCATTAACTGCTTTAGTGACTCTTCGCGCTTACCTAAACTAAATAAGGGGCAGCGACTATGTTCGCGCCAGCCGTTTTTACCTGATAGGTGCGCTGTCGCTTGATCAGACAGCGCGTACCTAACCCCAGCAATACGCTTGTTTAAATTAGGGGTTGTATGGTGCCCCGACTGCATGCAAAGCGTATTATTTACTTTGTTGGTCAGTTTTTTTACTTGCTCGCCTAGGGCAACGCCAAAGTCGAAGTTGTTACTGCCAACGTAGGCTAGGCGGTACTGTTGGTGTTTTTCAAGCAGATCAGAATCAAACGTTATAACAGGAATGTTTTTACTTTTAAGCGCCATTAATGAACGAGTGACCAAATGCTGAGAGTCGGTTGTTGCTACAATTAACCCATCTATTTTTTGGTCAACTAACCTATTAATGACCATAGATTGGCTACGAATATCTTGAAAGTCTTTTGGTCCATCGTACTTGCATTCTATTTCAGGGTGCTCATTACTAAAGTGCAAACAGCCTTTAAAGGCTTGCTGATAAAAAGAGTCGTTTTTTGTTTTACCTACAATGGCAATCACAACTTTAGCCACGCTTTGGTGGGCAAATAAAGCACACCAGCTTAAAACTAAATACTTCAGAACTTTATACTTTCTAGCGGCTAGGCTAATTTTAGCTAACATTATAAAAGTCCTAAGCAAATAAAAGTAAGATATATATTACAGCTAGTATAGTTATTGACCACAAATTGGCTAATTTAATTATAGTGACTTAAATGAGTTAACACGTTGAAAGAAGTGTTTTTAACCTATAGGCTAAATACATACACCCATAAAAAATAATGGAGAGCGTTATGACTGTTTCAGCAATTCCCAAAGGGTTTAGTTCGGTAACACCGTACTTAATTATAGAAGGTGCTCAGCAAGCTATTTGTTTTTATCGTGATGCATTTAATGCGCAGTTAGTAATGCAAATGCCGCTGCCAGAGGGCGGTATAGCCCATGCTGAAATTATAATTGGCGACTCCCACATTATGATTTCGGACTCATGCCCGGACGAGTCATTTAAAAGCCCCAATGCACTTGGTGGCACACCGGTAAGTTTAATGCTTTACGTAGAAGATGTAGACAGCGTATTTAAAAAGGCAATTGAACTTGGCGCTACAGAAGTACGCCCAGTGCACGACCAGTTTTACGGTGATAGAGCCGGCACCCTACAAGACCCATTCGGGCATATTTGGACTATAGGCACCCATAAAGAAGATTTAAGTGAGCAAGAAATTAACCAACGAATGGCCGACTTAATGTCAAAAGAGCAAGATGCTTAGCGCAACTTGCTCTTTTGAGATTAGATTATCTTAACAATTAAATTTGTGTATCTATTAAAGTTCTAATTTCACTTAGTGTTGTTTCTTTCACTATTTTACCGTTTTCAAAAACAACTTCTAATAGGCCTTTAGCTTCTTCTTGCTCGGTTACGTCATCAAATAAGGTTAGTTCGCCATTTACTCTGTCTATTTTTAAGAGCCCTTTAGCCGATTTTTTCTTTGAGTCAGTTTTTGGGTCTTTAAAAATAGCTAAACGTTCACCTGCTTTAACTACACTCGTTGCTTTTACAGCCGAGCCATGTGTGTCACGTGTTACGTATTGGTAGCTGTATGAGCCAATACCAAGTACGACTTTTGAAGCAAAGCCTTTATCCATTAAGCGCTGTAAAATTTGGCGTTGGCGAGTTAGTGTTATTGCGTCACCATATATAGCACCAATATGATCATCAAGCAGTTTATAGCCTTTAGCTGTTATTGTGCCGCCAAATGTATCCCATAGGCACTCTATAAGCCCTTTAACTTCACATTCCATCAGCTCAATAGTGTTGCTATCTTCAAATCCATAATATTGACCATTAAAGCGATACGCTTCATACCCTTTATTAACAACGTCAGCTTCAGCTTCTTTTTGTGTTTCAAATAACTCCTTGTAATCAGATACTGGTGAAACTTTGTAACCTGTTAATACTTTAACAGGGTCGCCAGAATCGGGGCGTATAACTAAGGTGCCATCGCGCGCCATTATTTCGCTTTTTAACTGAGGCAAGTAGTCAGTAACAAGTGTCCAAAAGTCCCATGTGTCAGACACAACACTTAAAATCCCTTTTGGTGATTGCTCTTTCATTAAGTACTTAAAAAACTCTATTTCACCTTCCATAATCCATGAACAGGTAACCGAATGTTCAGTTGCATCTACAGAGCAGCCAACTAGCTCGTTATCTACATTTGCTCCGTAATATTTTTCTGCAAATAAAACAGCGGGTATGGTATCTGTACCTACCAGTCCTGATGCTAAATGGCCAAAGCCACTCATTGCCGCAGCGTGTTTGCCAAACATACCTCTAAAGCTAAAGTCATGGCCTTGAAAGGGAACAAACTCCATAGGCGTCCCTGTTTTTTGTGCAAACTCTTTGAATACTTTTAAATATGCAACAGAGGTTGTAGTGCTGGTTTGTATTGGCCAGTTTTCGCAGCTCAATACAGTTTCAATCATATTTGTTAGCCATTGAAAGCCAGCTTTAGTGTTTACTATCGTCATAGGCGGAACTAAATAAGGGACTAATGTTCCCTCTGGTAACGCTTTAATTTTTAATGGTAAGTAACCTAAATCATGTAAATCTTCTAAATACTTTACATCAACTGTATAGCCAAGCATTGAGCTCATTATACGTTTATGGTTAGCAACGGCAGTTGCTTTATCTAGTTTAAAAAACTCATTCCATTCTTCTAAAAGATAACTTTTAATAAAGTATTGAAGACCAACAAACGCAACTCTATCGTTATTTTCTATGTTGCTAAGTTTTCCGCTTCTTGATGTAAAGTTTGCATATACTTCACTTACATCAGGGTGATAAGCACGGCTATGAAATTCTTTATAAACATCTTTTTGCATACTTGCAGCTGTAATAGTCATGGTGTTTTCCTTACATCTCAATTATTTGTAAACTAATGGTGTTACTATTTTTAAACTCATTAGCCGGTTTAAACGAATCAGTTGTATAAATGTGCTCGATTAGGCCTTCAAAAACATCAAGCCCCTTTGAAAAAATACCGTGAGTTATAAAAAGAGAAACTTCAGCAGCACCATTGCTTTTTAGTACCTTCGCAAGTTCAATAAACGTTCTGCCGCCATCACAAATGTCATCAGCAATAAGTACGTTTTTACCTTTAACATTACCAATAATTTCTGTTTTTATTATTTCGCCTGTTTTTAAGTTTCTTACTTTTTGAGCTTGAATAACTTCAGGCACGCCATTGAACTTTTCTGAAATTTTAATGGTTTTTTTGCTTGCTCCCGCATCTGGAGAGATAAGCGTTAGTTCGCCTTTTGCTAAACGTTGGCTAAGTTCTTCACAGCGGCCAAGTAACGAAATTTGCTCAACATTAGTTACTCTATTAATTAAAGCTGGGGATACATCGCTATGCGCATCCCAAATAGTTACTTTTGAAAATTGTAAGCTATTAATAAAATTTGCCATAACTGCAGCGCCTAGCGCTTCCCCTTCAACGCACACTCGGTCTTGGCGTGCATAGGGAAAATAAGGAATAACGAGTTCGATAGGTGTGCTTTCATTTGTTAATCTTTTTAACGCATCAACAGCAATCATTAATCTAACCATTTTTGAAGAATTGGTTAATCGTTCAAAAATCTCTATTTTGATAGAGTCTGAAAAATTAGCAGTGTTGAATCTGACATGCTCTTCACCACCTGAAAAAGTAAAGTGATCATAATCAACTAACGATTTACTTCCTGTTGAGTTATAGCTAAATATTTTCATTTTTTGTCCTTTTAATGTTTGTGTCCTAGCGACACAATTAAATTATCAAATGTACCTATAGTAATCAAGCTGTTTTTTAAACTAAATCACTGAACTAATAATATGTCTGTAATTTTAAGGTAGGTTGATATTGAAATGCGTTTAATTTATTGTGTCACTAAGACCTTAACTTGATGTGAGCGTGCTGTGATTAACCATTACGATATTACCGAATACAAAAACCCATTATTTACAGTCGATAGTGTGTTATTTACTGTTAAAAACGGTGCTCTAAAAGTACTAATGGTTAAGCGTGCGAGTGAGCCATTTGCAGGGCGGTGGGGGCTACCCGGTGGGTTTGTCGACGTAGATATTGACGATAGCGTAAGTATGACTGCGCTTAGAAAGCTTAAAGAAAAAACCAGTGTGGCGCCTCAATATTTAGAGCAGCTACAGACATACTCAGGCATTAATCGCGATCCTCGAGGGTTTAGTGTCACTTTAGTTTATTTTGCTTTAATTGCAGAGGCGCAAGTATCAACCCATATAGAAACGGTTGATGATGCAAAATGGATAGATATAGATGAGGTAAATAATTTGCCAGTGGCTTTTGATCACAAGTATATTATTGAGCAAGCTAAAGCGCGTTTAAAACAAAAGGCATTGTACTCAATGGCGCCGGTTTATTGTTTGCCAGAGCATTTTACCGTAGGGCAATTTAAGTCAGTCATTGAAACCATTATAGGTAAACCTGTTCAGCGTAAAAGTATAATAAGACGCATTGAAGCTTCTAGTATGTTTGAAACACTAGATGAAAAAGTTAAATCTGGCGGTCGCTTAGCACAGTTATACAAAGTAAAAGCCGGCGTTGATATTGTAAATTTCGAACGTAATTTAAGTGTCTAACTTTAAATGGAATTAAATTTTGAGTAGTAAAAACGTCCTGTCGTATTATCGCGATTGCTACAAAGAAGATAGCGCGGATTTAAATTTATGGAATCTAAATAAATTAAAAAAAGAGGATCGTTTTGTTCTTCAAGGCCGAGATGATTTAGGTTCTGGATTTTTACCACGTCTTCCAATTCCTGCAAATTTTGCTAAGCAAATGATGAAGCGTGTAGAGGTGTATCAACGCGAACGGGTACTACTTTATGCACGCTTTATATTCGTTGGTAACATAGAAGTTAAGGGCGAGATAAAGCAGGTTGTTTCGCCTATTTTATTTAATGAAGCCGTTATTGAAAAAGATCAGGGTGACTATTACTTTTCTCTTACTGATACTCAACCGGATATAAATGAATCATTAACTCAACTATTAATACCACAGGGTAACAAGCTTACAAGTATCGATGAAACGGCTGATATTCAGTCAGCTTATTTTTGGACCTCATTATTGAAAGAAAGCCCGATAGCGCTGAACCTATTTGAGCTTTTAAACTACCCTGAACTTGCTGATTCTGACGAAATAAAAAAAGCCTTAAAAAGTAAAACCCCAACACTTTTACCTGCTTCTATACTGGTTTTTATTGAGCGCTCAAATAGTAGCCGGGGTGTGCTGCATGAGCTAGAAGAAATCATTGAATCAGATAAACTATCACCGCCTGTTAACGGTTTAATTGACGCTTTGAAGCCTTCAATTAAAAATAAAAACTTGAAGTACGATTATTTGCCTGGGCTATTATCAGCTTCGCAAAAGAAAGTTATCTCAATTGCCGCAAATATTAATTTAGGGTGTGTTTCAGGACCGCCAGGTACGGGGAAAAGCTACACAATTGCAGCGATTGCAGCCGAGCATATGGCGCGAGGAGAGTCGGTGCTTATTGTAGCAAACAATAATCCCGCACTGGATGTAATAGCCGATAAACTTAATGAAAACTTTGGGCTAAGTGATGTATCCATACGCGCCGGACAAAAAGAATTTTTAAAAAAATTAAAAGATTATATTGCCGATTTATTAGCAGGCTACTTAGCGGATGAACAAGATAACCCCGCGCTTATTGAGTCTGAACTAAACAAGCTAAATACCTCATTAAATGAATTAGAACTGCGCTTTAGTCAGTTTTGCCACCGAGCCATAATTAGAGGTAAAAGACTCAAAAATCTTGAAGATAAGAATATCGAATGGCTTAGTAATTTATACATTAAATTTGCTCGTCGTGGTATTAAGCAATTAGCAAAGCAGTGGTCTTCGTTAGAGCAAATAAATACCCAACAACTTAAAAGAGAAAAACTGGCGAGTAGTTATTTAAGCGCGTTAAAAAATAAAAACCTTAAAGCGTTAATTGATACTCAGCGTAAATCGTTAAACGCATTTAACCAAGCTATTCGTAGTCGCACATCTAAAAGACAGTTTGAGCTTTTTGATAATATAGAATACGAGGCTTTATTATCGGCTTTTCCGGTGTGGCTCGTAAGTTTAAATACCTTGTATAGAGTACTACCGTTAAAAGCCGAAATGTTCGACTTAGTTATTATTGACGAAGCGACACAATGTAACATCAGTAGTTGTTTACCTGCACTTTATCGCGCAAAAAGAGCGATTATTGTCGGTGATACTAAGCAGTTAAAACATTACTCTTTTTTGGCAAAAAACAAAGAAACCCAGCTTATGTCTAAGAATAATGTGAGTTTTTGCGATAAAGGCGTTATGAGCTATCGTGATAACTCTATTTTAGATCTGACCTTAAATGCATTAAACGATAATAAACAACTGGCATTTTTAGATGAACATTTTAGAAGCAAGCCTGAGTTAATTAATTTTAGTAACGAACATTTTTATCAATCAAAGTTAAAAATAATGCAGCACAGACCTTGTACAAGTACGGGTAACTTACTGGTACAACGCGTTAATGGAACTCGAGATAGTTCAGGTATTAATCATCTTGAGGCGAGCAGTATTATAAACACGATTAAGCAACAAATTGATGATGATAAAAGCGCAGGGATCAGCCATAGCATGGGGGTTGTTTCGCCTTTTAGAAGCCAAGCTGATTATATTACCAAAGAGATAGAAACTCACTTTAATGAAGCTGAGATAATAAAGTATAAACTGAGATCTGCCACTCCATTTGGTTTTCAAGGCGAGGAGCGAGACATTATGCTTATCTCTTTTGCGCTAGATAATAATGCTAAAAGAGCTGCGGCTTATATTAATAAAGCAGATGTATTTAATGTGTGTATTACACGAGCGAGGCAAAAACAATGTGTATTTTTATCAATAGATGAAACGCAATTGCCAGAGCATTATTTACTAAGACGTTATATAAGTTCAATAACGCAGTTTGAAGCAGCTCACAATGTAACCTCTGATATTGATAAATTTCAGCAAAGAGTTATCTGCGAATTAACTAGTTTAAAAATAGAAACGTGGGCTGGTTACACGATAGCCGGAACGGATGTTGATATTCTTTGTCGGTATAATGGACGATATCTTGCGATTAATTTAATTGGCTTTCCAGGGCCATGGGCTGATTTTTTTGAGCTCGATACCTATAAATTATTTAGCCGCGCTAATATTGATATACTGCCAATAAGTTATGGATTATGGGTTGTAGATAAAAGTACGTGTGTACAGCACATTATTAGTAAGCTTAGGGTGTGTGAAACGTACTCAATAATGTAAAAGGAATTAAATGTTTATGTCCTTGTTAAAGCCTGAGTATGGGTACTATGGATTTTTATTTATGACCTTATTGGTCTTGTGTGGGTCAATAGAAGGATATTTACTGTCTTACAAGCAAAAAATTAGAGATAAAAGTATTTCTAACAACGCTAAAAAGATGAACATATCATTAGAGGAATCCACACAGCAAGATAATATTAAATACCGCAGGAAATTGGCTAAACGAGGGGGTGGGAAAGCATCACTAATATTTATATACGAAACAAGCTCATATCTTTTTGTTCTTTTTTTGTTGATATTTCCTTTTATTTTAGCAGTTTATATCCCCATAGTTTTATTTTTTGCAGATAATTACTTTTATCAATTTTTCATTAACTTTATTATTTGGGTAGCTTATTTTTTTCTATTCGCATTATATTTAAAGTTAAATGATAGTGGTGGAATCCTTCTTATTACAGGCATTATGGCATTTTCGGGCTTTTTTCTAGCTAGTTCATTAGCGGTCACTGTTAGGTGGTTAATGGGCATGTTTTAGTAATTAAGGTGCATCCTAGATCGGGTTACATTAAATAAAAAGCTCAGCAGTTAAGTGCTGAGCTTTTAAAATTTATTACTATTACCCTAAATTTATCGCTAAATATTTTATTTCGTCACCGTTTATTTGCGGTAAAAAATAAATATCTTGGTACTTAAAATATTGTTGATCGTTAATCGTGACAGCCTCTGCCGAAATAGGGAGGGTGTCGTAGGTTTGCCCTAAATCATAATTTTTAGCACTGCCTACCTTAATAGCCTGATTAACCACTATTTTAGGCTCATCAACTACTCTATAACCATTATTATCTGCCACGTAATATACATTTTGGTAGGTATAGTAAGTGGTATTATGGCGTTTAAAGTATGAATAATGCCTTGGTAGTGAGCGTATTCTTAAGCCTCTTGGTGGCTTAACTACGTGGTAGCCTCTTTTTGCTTTTCTGTAGTAAATACCATCACTAAATGTAAACGTAATGCCATTAAATCTGATTGAAGCACTATTGCGCGGTAAGTGATTAAAATAATGCCCAGGCCGGTAGGTCACTACGTTGTGGCGATTATGTTTAAAATAATTACGAGTGCGTTGCTGCTGTTTGTAATGGGCAACTTTGCGCTTTTGCTCTTTGCGGTGCTCGCGTTTGGCTTGTTTGCGCTCTTTACGGTCGTTTTTTTTATATTCTATACGCTGTTTTTTGTCATCGCGGCGCTCATCTCGTTTGTATTCGATGCGTTTTGCGCGCTCATTATTAAAACTTTTTGCGTGTTCTCGCTCATTGGGTGCTGCATATGCAGCGCCAGATACTGCACTTATGGCAAGTAGAGCAGGGAGTAATTGAGTCAGTTTCATACTAGTGCCTCGTGTATGTTGTTACATAACTGGGTTCAATACTAGCGCTTTAAACTGAATGGTAACTGACATGTAACCGATAACAGGGGCGTGTTTACAGCTTTTTACTAACGTTTACTGTTCTTGACACAAGCCAACGTTTTCTCACATTTTTGACGATTTTAGGAACTTTTATAGGCTATAAGTTGTGTAACTAATTGTTACGGCATGTGCTTTTAACACTTGCTGAAATTTATAATTAGCCTGAATTATTGGATAATAAATCTATCTCGAGCCGCTATTTTCAGCGCTAACCGCGTTTAAATTACTTGCAATAGGCAAGCTATTGACGCGTAAATTTGCCTTATTTTCACTGAAAGTCTCTGGCTAGAGAAAATAAACTTAAATATCATTATGGTTCAATATGTTAGTAAATCTCTAACCAGAGTTCAGGTTAATTAGCGTTTAGGTTTTTCTGGTAAGGCGGCTTTTAGTTGCTCCGGTGTTACGTTAAGTGCCTTTGCTACAACCGTTAAATCGGCATTAGGGCCACCGGCTTTTTGCATTGCTTGCATAAGCGCTTCTTCGCTAACGCCTAGTTTGTTAGCAGCGTCAGCAAACCCCGGTGGCGACATGCCGCCGTTAGGGCCACCTGCTTTTGGACCGCCGCCACCAGGTGGTTCATGGCGAGATATTTTAGTGCCTTCAGGTGGCTTGGCCCCTACACCCGCTTGTGCTGTGGTCGTAAAGTTGTTTTGTGCAACCACACCTTTTAAGCACTTAGGTAAGTTAGGGAATGTATTACTTGCATGGTAGTGGTAAGTAACTATGCCGCTTTCACCCACGGGGCCTGTGTGGCCATTACAGCTATCAAGCTCGGTTGGGAATGTACCATCAATTTCTTGGCTTCCGTAAATTGGGTAGCCATCAAAGCCATAACCAAATAGGGCGCTTGGCTTTTGCGTTAAATTATTACAGTTGGCGTTTACATGTTCGTGTTTATATACGCTGTCTATATCACTGGCGGTGCCGTGGTAGTGGTACCAACCGCCCGGGTCAATATGCCCTGCGCAGGTATCAAGCGCGGGTAAATGCCCTGTATGTTGCACACTTGGCGCATCCGAAAAAATAGGCACACCCGCAAGCGCTATACCCACTTTAGATACAGTGCCTAAAGCATTTGATTGCTCAGACATAACAGGGTGCAGTGGTAAAAGGGCGGTAATTTCCACGCTTTTATCTACCGATACATTAATACATGCATGATCAACGGTTGGGCGAATGGTCGCGTTATCAACAATATGCACTTTGCCGTCTTCATCGTAAAAGGTAAAACCTTGCTCGTTAAGCATGGTTAAAAATGCTTTATCTAACCTATATAGCCCCGCATCGGTGCCATCCCAATCCCAAATTCCGCCTACGTCGTCGAGTGTTTCTGGGCAAAAAGGGCCGACTTCAATGTTGTCGGGCTGATATTTTAAAACAACCTGGGCACACTGGGTTTGTAAGCCGTTTTCAAGCGTACACTCAACAGTTTGTGGCAGCTTTACCATGGCTTTAATATTAAAATCATCGGTATTAATAAGTGTGTTTTTAGCGCTTTTAGCTTCTGGGGAGGCAGGTGTACTTTCGCTTTTTATCTGCTCGCCACATGCAGTTAAAAGTACCGTGGCACTAAGCAGGCAAAATGCGAACTTAGTCTTTGTAGTGTTAACGCTAGGCGCTTTTAAACGACTTCGTTTAATTGTTCTCATACTTACCCCAAAACGATTTATATACGTAGGTTTTAGTATGGCAATAAATTGTGCAAATAAAATGAAAGTTTCATTTAATCTAATTAATAAGCCGAGCTCTTAACCATTAATGTTTATTAGATAAAGCACTCTGAGAAAAGCATGCTCAGGCCAATAATAGCCGCATGGCATCCACGAACCAATAACAGCCAAATTCATAAGTGGTTGATAGAGCAATTACAAAACCTATAACAGCAAACTTTAATGCAAGTATTAATATAAGTATTAAAGCAAATACTGTTACCATAATTAACATTAGTTATTAAAGATTGTCGTCAGCTAATTACAGTGTCCTACAATTGTGTTTTAAGTACGGTAAAGGAATTATAAAGCTAAATGTTTAAGTTATTTATTGGTGTTTTTTACTCTCTACTTTGTTTTAGTACTTTTGCTAATGCAGTAAAAGAAGATGTTGGAAAAATACTAAGTGGACATTTAACGAGTAGTCAAAGTCGTGAGCTTATGGATAAGTTAGAGCGCAATTTACCTTATTCTTCAGTGCTCGATACTGCTCGTGTTAAAACTGTAAAGTGTTGGTTTTATGACCCCCAAAATGACAAAAATCATATAGCATTAAATGATTTACTGACAGATGCAAATCAAGCAATCAAAAAAGCTAACTCGCCTAAATTAAAACTCGATTTAGAAACATGCCACGCATTTCATTTATACCAACAAGGCAAAGTAAGTACAGCCACTTCAATGGCTAAAAATGTTATTAGTGCCACCTCTAAAAATCCAGAGCTTTATTATCAACATGCAACAGCTAACTTAATATTAGGGATAATTTTTCGTTCACAAGGTTCGTACCAGCAAGCTTTTTTGGCATTTCAACAAGCTTATAATTCCTATGAGCAAGGCGGCTTTTCTTACGACAAAGCGCTTATACTTAAAGAGATAGGGCTTATCCACGCCGATCTTCACAATTTTTCGCTCGCTGAAGAGCAATTGCAAAGAGCGATTAATGAGCTGACAAATTATAATGAGCAAGAGTGGTACATAGCCACAGATAGCCTAGCCCAAGCTCATGAAGCTCAAGGTAATTATCAAAAAGCGATACTGTTGTACAACAGTATACTCCCAGCGGTTACTAAGTATGAAGACGATGAAGGGAATGCTTACCTACTTTTTAAAATCGCACAAATAAATATTCAATTAAATGAGCTGCAAGCGGCTAAGCAATACTTAAATAAAGCCAGGGGTTTAACACTAAATAGTGAGTGGATTAAATTTATTCAATCAATAACAACAGCTGAGTGGTTAATTAAAAAGGGCCGCCTAGATGAGGCGGAACTGCTTTATTTAGACTTTGAGCAAAATAGTTCTCAAGTATGGTCAGTTGACTCTTTAACACGTTTTTTAGAATTTAAGCGTGAACTAGCAATGCAAAAAAATAACTATCAGCAAGAAGCCTTAGCTCAAAGAGAGTTATTAAAAATCGCAGATAGAAAAGTGCAAGAAATTGCAGATAATACATTACTATCTCAACGTTTAGCGTTTGACTCGGAACAGCAAAAACGAGAAATAACAAGACTGAAAGAATCGTCAGAGGTAAAAGAACAGTTATTAAATTTAGCTGATGAAAAAGCGTTTTGGCAAATTGCATCTTTGCTGTTTTCTATTGGGCTAATATTGATTTTAGCTTACATAACTTATAAACAAACTCAGCATAAACAGCGATTTAAAACACTTGCATTAAAAGACGAATTAACAGGTATCGCTAATCGTAGATCAATATTTGAATTTAAATATAATGCGATTAAAAAGAGTGAGTTTTTAGGGAGTGCGTGTTCACTAATTGTTATTGATATAGACCACTTTAAGCAAGTAAACGACACTTACGGACATGATATTGGTGATGAAGTTATTATTTCTACTGTTAAATTTATAGAAAAAAACATTCGTCAAACAGATTGTGCAGGTAGGGTTGGCGGAGAAGAATTTTTAGTTGTTTTACCTAATACTCCTCTTAGTTTTGCACATGAGGTGGCCCAACGTATACGTGAAAATATTGAAAATGTTACTCATACCTCACTCCATATAAAATCAACAGTAAGTATTGGTGTAGTACAAGTTAAACCAGGTGAAGCCCCAAAAGATGCATCCCGACGAGCTGATGAACAATTATACGCAGCTAAAAATGCAGGCCGTAATAAAGTAATGGTTTAATAACTCAATAATTATTGAGTTATTAAACGGCTAGAATTTTTTATTTATTATTAAATAATATACAGGGCTAATTACTAATGAGATGGTAGTAATACCAATTATTATCAAAAATAACAGTAAACTAATTCGTTTAATATCAATATTATCAAATTTATCTTTAGTTACTAGAATGTAAATCGTTCAGTTGATTGTTGCTAACAACATTTAACGTTTGCTGATTTATACAAAATAACAAAGGATAACGCTATGAAATACGAAGGGTTTACTACATTCAATACCATTGCAAATAATGGAATTTTAACGGTTACTTTTGACTACGCACCGGTAAATGTTCAAGGTTTACCAATGCTTGCAGATTTAACAATGTTGGCACAAAAGTTAGAAGCCGATAAACAAATTAAAGTAGTGGTGTTTCAATCGGCCCATCCAGAAATATTTGTTTCGCATGCCGATACCGACTTTTTAAAGGATATGTCTGATAAGGCTGTTCCACGTAACGAAGTAAAACTGCTCGACCTACAGGTTGTGTTAGAGCGCATTAGTAAATTACCGCAAGCAACCATTGCAAAAATAGAAGGCTTTGCCCGAGGAGGCGGCCATGAGTTTGCGCTCGCATGCGACATGCGCTTTGCAGCTCGTGGTAAAGCTAAGTTTATGCAAATGGAAGTGGGTATGGGGATTTTACCTTGTGGCGGTGGTGCATCGCGTATGGCACGTCAAACTGGTTTAGGCCGAGCGCTTGAAATAGTACTAAGCGCCGATGACTTTGACGCAGACCAAGCCGAATTTTACGGCACCGTTAACCGCGCACTAAACCCAGACGAAATAGGCCCATACGTTGATAAACTTGCAAAGCGCATTGCGCTTTGGCCAAGCGAATCGATTAATGCCACTAAACAAGCAGTGTATGAGTCAATCGACTTACCTATTCAAGAAGCGCTTCGCGCTGAAGCTTATTGGTTATACCAAGCGACAAGCCAAACACCTGCGTTAAGGCGTTTTAAATACGCCGATGAGCAAGGTGCCGAGTACAGCATGGAGAACCAACGTAATTGGCCCGACATGGTGGTTTCAATTCAAAACGTTAAATAACGGTTTTAACTAAGGCGCAGTGCATGGCAGTGCACCCTAATTTATTTAACTTCAGCTGTAGGCTTTGATTTTACAGTGCAATAGGCGATAAACCATGAAAAAAATACTCATTATTTTTGCTCACCCAGCGGCTGCTCGCTCAAATATAAATAAAGAGTTGCGCAGCGCAGTAGAAGACCTTGAAGGCGTTACTGTTAACGACTTATACGCACATTACCCCGATCTGATGATTGACGTGCAGCGCGAGCAAGCTTTATGCGAAGCACACGACATTATTGTTTTTCAGCATCCTTTTTACTGGTACTCAAGCCCAGCCATTATTAAACAGTGGTTTGACCTAGTACTTGAGCACAATTGGGCGTACGGCTCAAAAGGTGATGCATTAAAAAATAAATTGGCGCTACAGGCCATTACAACCGGGGGCGATGCCGATACCTATACGCCCACGGGCATAAATAAATTTACCATAGAGCAACTCACTTCGCCTTTTAAAGCCACTGTTAATTTATGCAAAATGCAATGCTTACCGCCGTTTGTAATTAGTGGCGTACACCGTGGTTTAGCACCAGAGCAGGTACATAATTATGCTCAGCAATATCGCCGCGCTATTTTAGCACTGCGAGATAGCAAGCTAGATGAAGCGCAGTTGGCGCACAGTGAATTTTTAAACTCTGATTTAAATAAACTTATCAGGAGGGACTAGCTATGGAAGGTTTTTTACTTCAAGTATTTATATTTTTAGCCGCTGCGGCCATTGCGGTACCTATAGCAAAAAAATTAGGCTTAGGCTCAGTGCTGGGTTATTTAATTGCCGGTATTATTATTGGGCCTTTTGGCGCTTCGTTAATTGGTGATGTAGAAGCCATTATGCACTTTACTGAATTTGGCGTAGTGATGATGCTATTTTTAGTTGGGCTTGAACTTAAACCGTCCTTACTTTGGCAGTTAAAGCTGCCTATTTTAGGTATTGGTGGCTCGCAGGTAATTGCTACAAGCATTATTATTACTGCTATTGCGCTAATATTTTTACCGTGGCAGCAAGCATTGGCGGTTGGTTTAATCGTGTCGTTATCGTCTACGGCTATTGTGCTACAAACCCTTCAAGAAAAAGGCCAAATGAATACAGAAGCAGGGCGCAGTGTGTTTGCTGTATTGTTGTTTCAAGATTTAGCGGTTATTCCTATGCTTGCAGCACTGCCGTTACTGGCAACATTTGCTATAGCGGGCGGCTCGCACCACAGCTCTGTGCTATTTGATATAACAACACTGCCTAATTATTTGCGAGTGATACTGACTCTTGCGGCTATTTTTGCGGTATTTTTAATAGGTAAATTTGCCAGCCAACCTATATTTAGAGCCATAGCAAAAACCGGTATTCGCGAAGTGTTTGTTGCTGCTGCGCTTGCTTTGGTTATTGGTACCTCTTTGTTAATGCTTGCGGTAGGGCTATCGCCAGCGCTTGGGGCATTTTTAGCTGGTGTGGTACTTGCCGACAGCGAATTTAGACACGAGCTTGAAAGCGACATAGAACCCTTTAAAGGCTTGCTACTGGGTATATTTTTTATCTCCATTGGGGCGAGTTTAAACTTTACGTTAATTGGCGATAATCTATTACTAATCATTGGTTTAACAACAGGCTTAATTGCCATAAAGTGGTTGGTATTAGTAATTGTTGGCAAGTTATTTAAAATTAGCTCGGGAGCGCGCTCGTTATTTGCCATTGCCTTAGCGCAAGGTGGGGAGTTTGCGTTTGTGTTATTTCAGTTTGCAAAAAATAACGGTGTATTAGCCAATAACGTCATTGACCCACTTATATCGGCGGTGGCTATTTCAATGTTTTTAGCGCCGTTGTTATTTATTTTTCATGATAAGTTTTTAGCACAAAACCAAGCAATACCGGCACAAAGCTCAGAACCCGATACGATAGCACAGCAAAATCATCGTGTTATTTTGGCCGGCTTTGGCCGTTTAGGCACAGACCTTGGCCGCTTTTTAATATCTTCAGGTATTAAACCCGTTATTTTAGATAACGATGCTAACAACGTTAACCTACTCAGAAAACTCGGCTTTGAAGTTTATTATGGCGATGCCACGCGTTTAGATTTACTTCATGCAGCAGGAGCAGCATCGGCAGAACTACTGATAATTACCATGAGTAATACCGAACAAGCCAAACATTTGGCTGAGCTGGCTAAAAAGCATTTTCCGTGGCTTAAAATAGTAATTAGTGCATACAACCGCGAAGCCGAGTTTAACCTCATGGATAGCGGCCTTAATAGCATTCACCGAGAAACAGTTGGTAGCGCACTAGAAATGGGGCAAGCCGCTTTAGAAGCGTTAGGAGTAGAGCCCTATGAGGCTTACCGGTTACAACGTTTGTTTAAACAAAAAGATGCTCATGTAATGCCTGAGCTTTATAAAAATCGCAACGAGCAAGAAAGTTATATATCGGCGTATAAGCAGCATCATCAGCATCTTGAGCAAGTAATGAGTATAGATGGCGAAAACCTAAGAGCGACCGATAACGCCTGGAAAGCTAAAAACCCAACGTAGCGGTACGTTTATATTAGCTATTATCAAATTATTGAATAAAGTAACTCTGCTAAAATGGGTATTATAAAAATAAAGGTTAGTTGCTACTATTTTTATATGCCCAAGGGGTTACCTATTAAAACAACGGAGAACAATTATGTTAGGCGAAAACCACTCAGTAGCAAACGAATTCCCACAGCACACAGATACACTCACATCGCTTATTAAAAGTGATGCAGAATTTGCACAGCAAGTTGAAAAATACAACGCACTGGATACACAAATTCGCGAGTTAGAACTTGAAAATGCGCCAATTGATGACGAAGCAATGCATCAGTTAAAGCATGATCGCGCAGTACTAAAAGACATCATCTATAAGCGTTTAACCAGTAAATAAAGGTTTTATTTAACACTTTAAAATTAAAGCTTAAAACGCAAAAAGCACAAACCTTGGTTTGTGCTTTTATATTTTACGGTTAAATAATTATATTTTTTCCCAGTAGGGTTCGTCACCAAAGTAGCCGCTAAAGTAGTCTATAAAGGCCCTTACTTTTGGCGCTAATAAACGCGAACTTGGGTAAACACTCCAAATAGCGGTGTCGGATGCAAGTGGGTAGTCTTGTAAAATTTGTACCAGCTCACCACTTTGTAGTTTTTTATAGGCACACCAGCTCGACATTAACGTAATACCTAAGCCTTGCACGCACGCATCGCGCACCGCTTCACCGTTGTCGGCTTGTAATACGTTATTGGTTTTAATGTTTTGTGTGCCCTCGGGTGTAATAAACGACCACGTAGTTAAACCATGTAAATTAACGCAAGTATGATTTTTTAAATCTTGCGGTGTTGTTGGGGTGCCGTGTTTTGCAAGGTAATTAGGCGATGCGCAAATTAAGCGTTTGTCGCGGGCAACCTTTCGGGCTATAAGGGTTGAGTCGTTTAGGGCGGCGTCGCGTATTGCTATATCAAAACCACCGCCGACCATATCAATAATGCTATCACTTAGGCGTAAATCAATTGTCAGGTCGGGGTATTGCTCAATAAATCCAGCCAATGCAGGAATAATATGCATACGCCCGAACGAAGCAGGGGCGGTAATGCGTAATTTTCCTTGTGGAGTTACACTGCCAATACCTACCGAGGCGCGTGCCATTTCAACATTGGCAAGCACTTCCTCGGCGTGGGGTAAAAAAGCCTGCCCCTCTTCGGTTAGCGATACTTTTCGGGTTGTACGATGAATAAGTTTAACGCCGAGCGTTTCTTCAAGCTTATTCATTTGGGCACTAGAAACCGCAGCCGACAAACCTAACTCCTTGCCAGCTAAGCTAATATTGTGTGTTGTTGCGATTCTGACAAACAGATTTAAATGGGCAATGTTCATTATCAAATTTTTCAATAAACTGATTATTTAAACAACTATATTATCAATACTTAGTTGTGTAAATATACTAGCAGCTTATTCATTGTGACTTTTCCTGTGGCGCTTACTATAAGCGCCTTTTTTTTCGGTATTTTTCTCGTTTAAATTTTTAAGTTTAGAGTGAGCCTGCCTTATGAGCCGTAATACATCATTACTTTTAAAGTATTTATTTAAGCAAACTTGGCCTATGTTGGTTGGCTTGTTTTCTATTATGGGAAGCCAGCTGGTAGACAGTATTTTTATTGCTAAGCTAGGCGCTGAGCCGCTCGCTGTAGTTGCCTTTAGTATTGCTATTTTTCAGGTAATTGTGGGAGTACAAGTAGGCTTAGGTATTGCGGCAACTGCGACCATTTCTACTGCACTTGGGGAAAATAAAGTTAACTATGCACGCTACTTAGGTAGTTTAATCGTACTTATTGGCACCGTAATTGTAACGCTATTGTGCTTGGCGTTGTGGCTTTTTCAGCAGCCTATAATTTTAGCGCTGGGTGCAACGCCTTCGTTATTTAATTTAACCGAGCTTTACTGGCTACCTTGGCTAATAAGCTGCTGGCTTGGAGCGCTGCTTTATTTTGGTTACAGCATTTGCCGTGCCCATAACGAAACCTTATTGCCTGGGCGAATTATGGTGCTAACCAGTGTGTTAAATATAGCGCTCGATCCATTGTTTATGTTTACCTTTGATATGGGGTTAGCGGGTGCTGCATGGGCAAGCTGTGTTGCTTTTTCAATAGGCTTAGTAGTGGTGTTTTACACGCTTATTAAACGAGAACTTGTAACCTTTGACGTTTTAAAAAACCGCACCGAGCAGGCAATAAAAGCCATTGCCAAAATGATGGCGCCGGCTTTACTTTCACAGTTTATTCCGCCTATTTCAGCCATGATAGTAACGGCATTGATTGCCGCGTATGGTGGGTTTGCTGTAGCAGCTTGGGGGCTTGCAAACCGTATTGAATATATTGCGATTATTTTAATTTTAGCGCTTACCATGGCGCTGCCCCCCATTGTTGGAAATTTAAAAGGGCGGGGCGAGCTTAGGCAAATATTAAGCGTAGTAAAACTTGCGTGCGGTTTTGTAATTGGCATACAAATTTTATTAGCGGTTATTATGCTAGGTGTGGCTAACCCGCTTGCAAATGCGCTTAGCAATAATAGTGAAATAGTAGCTAACCTAACAGATTACTTTGCATTTGTGCCCCTGAGCTACGCGGCTTTGGGTGTATGTATGATCATGGTATCGGTATGTAACGCGCTGGGGTTTGCGACCACGGCCTTATTTATCTCTATATTGCGGCTATTTTTGTGTTTCTTACCACTACTTTGGTTAGGCTCGTATTTTTACGGTTTAACAGGGTTATTTATCGGTATGGCATGCGGTAATACCTTATCGGGTATTGTGGGTTGGCAGCTTTTTAAGCAGCAATATAAGCGGTTAACAACACACGTTAGCGTGCGCTCAAGCACTGTTTAATTATCAATATATTAAAGAAAGTTATTCCACTTAAATTGCAATTATCAAAATAGTTAAATGCAATTAGTATGCACCTCATTGAATCATTGCTTAATCTAGAGCAGCTAAATTTGCTGTGTTTAGGTCAAGCAATTGCAATAAAAATAGAGCTGCTTGAGGTGAATAACATGAAACTTTATAAATTATTTTTAATAGCTATAACGCTATACGCAGGCGCTGCAACGGCTGCACAAGATTACTTTTCGATGAGCTATATTCAAGGTGAAGGAGACGTGCGAGGGATTAAGGTGGCTTATCAATATGCCTTAGATTATCAAATAGAAGGCTTTGAAGAACTAGAGATTTACCTAGAAGCCAATGCCAACTTTTTTGAATACGATGACCCAAAACGCTACGACGCTAATTTAGGCTTATCGCTTTCGCCTGTTATTTTTTATCCTATTGGCAGTATTGCTGGGAACCGCGTTTTTGCCGAGTTTGGTATTGGTTTAAGCTTATTAGATGACACCAAATTTGCGGGTAAAAACATAAGCACACATTACCAGTTTGAAGACCGCCTAGGCATTGCCATGAAATTTGGTGAGGCTGAGCAACATAGCGTGTCGCTTAAGTATTTTCATTATTCAAACGCTGGTATTAAAAAGCCCAACCCAGGCCTCGATTTTATATCGCTAAGCTACTCACGCGCACTTTAGGTGAGTAGCTTACTATTTATAAAATCCGTAAAAATGCCACTAGGTCTGCTTGTTCTTGCTTGGTTAAATTAAGCTTTATAAGCAGGTCGGTGGTTTTAGGGAAGTGTGGGTCGTTTAGTTGGTTTTTTCGTGGTCTGGGCCTTACTCCGCCATGGTTATATAAGGCGACAATGCCGGCTAAATCGTCAAATAAGCCGTTATGCATCCACGGAAATGTTTGCATTAACCCTAATAGCGATGGGGTTCTAAATTGGCCAATATGCTCAGGGTTATGGGTGGCATCGTAGCGGCCTTTATCTTCAAAACGGCGGCCGTAATAATGCAGCCCTGTGCCATGGAATTGGTTGTCGCTGAGTAGTGCGCCGTTATGGCAAGTCATGCATTTAGCTTTAGTTCTAAATAGGTGCAGGCCATTTAACTCACTATCACTTAGGCTACTAACTGCTTGTTGTGGATTTTTATTAAGCTGTGTTAAAAAAGTTTTATAGCGGCTATTTGGCGCTGCTAATGTGCGCTCAAACGCAACTAAGGCTTTTGCCATTTGCTCGGTGGTTAACGTGTTGCTATTAAAAGCGCTTTGATTAAATGCACGGTAACTCTTATCTTTATTTACTCGGGCTAAAGCTATTTTTGGATCTAAGTCCATTTCAATTGGGTTTTCTATTGGCATAAGTGCTTGCTGCTCAGCGGTGCTTGCGCGTCCATCCCAAAAAAAATGTTGCCATTGATCAATACCAAAAATAGCGGGGGTGTTACGCGTGCCTACTTGCTCGTCAATGCCTATGGCAGTTGTACGGCCATCATGAAAGCCTTTGTCGCGTTCATGGCAGGTTGCGCAGCTAACGGTATTATTACGTGAAAGCTGCACATCGTGAAAAAGCTTATCGCCTAGTGCAACATGCTCCGGTTTAGGCGATGCTACAGGCAAAAGCGACATGGGCTCAACGCTTCTTCCGTCACTGGTTTGAATAGCAGGCCAATGAGCTTGGCCTTTACTATAAAGTGAGCGTAAATCGTTACTACTTGTTGATTTGGCGTTTAAGCTAAATGAGCACAGTAAAAAAATGCTTAATAACCTAATCATAGTTATAGCTAACTCCTACCCAAAACATACGCCCGGGCTCAATACCTGATGCTCCTTCGTTTACTGTGTAAGTGCGGGCATTTAATAAATTAGAAATATCCGCTCTTATGTCAATAGATTGGGTTTTTGTGAGGTTATGGCTATAGCGTAAACTTAGCCCTAGCATGGTTCTGGCGCGTATTTCTTGCTCTTCGTATACATCAACTAAGCTTGATTCTACAGGGCAACTTGTACAGCTTTGCTCAAGCCCAATACTTTCGCTAGCCCCGGTACTTACCGCGCTGGTGTAGCTGTCACTGTAGGTAACATTTAAGCCTGTACTAAATGAGCTGTTCCAATCAACATTCCAGCCAAGCGCACCTGACACTGGGGTGCCAAAGTTGGTACGTATTTGCTCTAGCTGCCCAAGCGTTACAAGCTCGCCTTCGCCTTGTGCATTGAGATAATAAACGAGTTCATCAAGGGGGGTATTTTCTGCGCTAGCGCTGTATTCGTCGTTTGAAACTTTGTTTTCAGCGTAGGAGGCATTGGCCCATAAAGAGTGTTTACCAAACTGTGCACTCCACGAGATAGAGTAGCGCTCTGAGCTGCCATCACCCTCGTTAGTCATATAAATGTATTTATAGCCATCACTAGCTGCTTCTTCATCGGTAACCTGAGAAAATTGCTGATGCTTTTTACGTTTTACATATTTGAGCGATATATTGCCTGCTTTTTCAAATGAATGCGCAATGCCTAATGCAAGTTCGTCATCGTAGGGGGTATTTACATCATCAAAGCGGTATTTAAACGCGCCGGTGTAGTTAGACGGTAGCCACCCTTGAAGGTAGCCGTTTTCAATTGGGCGGTACTCTCGGTATGAAAAACGCTGCTGCTCTTTTACTTTATAACCAATAATGGCTGAGTCGTAATAGCGGTTAACCCCTGCGCTAATAATAGTGCGGTTGTTGTTAAATACATCGTAACCAAGGGATAGACGTGGCGCAATATTGTGATTAGCTAAAAAGTCATCGTATTCGTAGCGCATACCTAAATTTAAGCTTAATTGCCCTAAGGTGATGCTATCTGTTGCATAAAACGAGGCGCGATTTAACGCTACATTTATATACTCTGCTGGGGTTACTAAGCGGCCATTAAAATACTGCGCGGTGGCTGTTACATTGTTGCTGTACGCTGTTATGTGATCTTGGTTGTTAAAATCAATTTCGCCCCCTAGCTGCGCTGCAAGTTCGTCAATAGATATAGTGGTTTCAAGCGCTTGGCAGTCAAGTGTGTAACCACTGCAATTAAGTGGTGTACTTGCGCTAGACCATATAATAGGGGAGTCGTAGTTGTAGCTATTTTGTATGCGTTCGCGCTCTACTTCTTGGCGAATAAGCTCTATACCGGCCTTAATATTATGCTCAGTACCTGCTAATTCAAATGAATTGAAATTTAGCGTGTTTTTCCAGCTGGTGGTGTATTGGGTGTTATCTAAAGCGCCATAGCCTCCTTGGCGAGAGTAGCGCGTTTGCGCATCGCCTTGGTCGGCATATTGTCCCCAATCTTTGCCTTTAGCTTGCAGCCAGTTATAAAAGTGCGCAGGGCCTTCTCGGCTGCTATCACTCATACTAAAATTAAGGTTGCTGCGCCAGGTTGCAAAATCAAAGTGCTGGGTAAGTGATGCGACCGCGCCTACAGCGCCGCCTTCTAAATGGAAGTCGCTGTCTTTGGCGTCGGTTATAAAGTCATCTACTTCGTAAGGTGAATACATTAGGGTTAAATCTAATGCGTCTACCCAGCCATTGCGATAACCATATTTAACAATGGCATTTATGTTTTTACGGCTTTGCGTTTTGACTTCCCCTAACGACAAATCGCTGATGTCGCTGGTTAAGTAACTAACACTCATCATTACGCCATGACGCTTATTAATTTGTTTATTAGCACGCAGGTTATAGCTGATTTTTTCATACTTGGGCGTTTCAAGTGTGCTTTGATCAACATTTTGCTGAGAGCTGTCTTGAGCGGCTTCTATAAAGTGATAACTCCCCCAGCTACTTTGATTACCCCGCACACCAAAGCTAAAACTGTCATTGGTAAATACGCTTTTGGTTTTACTATCAACAATGCCACCCGAAAAGCCACCAAACTCAGCCGGAATGTTGTGGTCGTACACTGTGATTGATTCAACTACATCGGAGTTTACATTCATGCTTTGCACGCCGCCCGATACATCGTTTGATGAAGAGCTTAAGCGGCTACTGCTACCTGGATCTATGCGGTTATTGTAGTTTAGTCCATCTAATGAAAAGCCAGTTTGCCATGGCTGCGCGCCTGAGATTGATATTTCTGGTGCGCTGATTTCTGCCAAACTACCAATAGAGTAAGCCTCGTTGCTTAGCTGTACACCAGGGAGCAATGCAATAAGCTCGTTTATATCGCCGTTGCCTTTAGGTGTGGCATTTATAAAGTCACGATTTAAGTAAGAACGCCCAATAACTTCGGGTACTTCTATGCCTATGTACTGGCCTTTTACTTCAATGTGCTCAAGTGCTTCACAACGCTCTTTTTGCTCATTTTTAAGGTCGTTACATGGCTGTGTTTTTGGTTCGGTCTGCTGTTGCTGCTCTGCGGCGTATACACCCTGAGAAAGCAAAAGCAGACACGCGAGGGTAGTCGGTGTCTGCATTTATTACGGCTCTTAGTTAAATACCTAGTGGGGTAGTGTCTTCGCTATCAATTACGCCATCGTTATCGGCGTCTTGGTCGGCAATTAATCCAGCTAAGGCTATATCTTCATCGCTGGTGTTAGGTAAAAAGAAGTTAGGTAAGCCGTCGTGGTCAGTATCTACGCTGGCAATAGCTATGCCTTTAAAGTCATCACGAGAGGCGACTAAGTTGGTCATGCCTATGTAAAGCTCAAGCTGATCGGCTTCGCCATTAACGCCATTATTTATTAAGCTTTGTGCTTTAGTGGTATCGTTAATTAGCGTAAAACTGTTTACTAAATCTTCCATGTTGTCGGCAATAATTGTATCGGCAAAGTTTAAAATAAGAGGCTCAAGCGTATTTAAAAGCGTGCTAGCTTGTGTTTTTGCATTGCTATAGTTTGCTGAAAAATCGCTAATATTCGCCGCGTTAGTGCCCATACTTGAAAGCATAGAATAACGTTCAAATTCACCTGTTTGAGCTTCTTCTAAGCCAATTACTTCGGCTTTAACAGCGGCTAAAATAGTTTCTAGCTGATCGCTTGTTAATGCATTTAGCTCAGGGGTTATTTCAGTAATAGCATCATTTAAAGTGGTACTTGCCAGTGATGTTTGGTTTGCATTAACTAAGTAACCTAAGGTTTCTAAGCGGGCTTCAAACCTGTCTTCGGTATCTTCATCTAGTGCAATGTAGCTAAGTAGTTGATTGTGTACACCAGCTACTTGCTCCGATAAGCCGCCTTTAATAAGCGATACTATTACTTGATTATGAGCTGTAATTGATGAGGTATTACTTAGCGTACGTATATCGCCTGCATTGAGCGTATTAAGCATGATTAAGCACTTATTAGCGGCATTTGCTGTATCACCACCGACTTGCGCAGTTAAATCAACTAACAATTTACAGCCCTTGGAACCGGTTAAAAGCGTGGTTGATGATTCTTTGCTTATGTAGTCATCCGAGGCTATAAAGTCGCCCGCATAGGTAAATACTTGCTGTGCTAGGTCGTTTCTGCCAGCTTCACTTAAAATTAGGCCTGTGCCAGGGACGTTATCAAGCGATGTTAGCGCTCTAAAAAATTCGTTGTAATCACCATTTTCAGTAAAAAAGCTGCGAGCTTGAGCTGCAGCACTCGTTATATCTTCACCACCAAGCAGGCGATTAGCTATATTAAAACCATACACTTGCTCTTGCGCGTTGTTTATATCGGTTTCGCTGTCTGATAGCGTTATTGCTGGATTTTCGTCGCTTTGGTAAAGGCCTTCAATTAAGCCTGCTAAAAATTGAATAGGGTAAGTGTAGTTATTCAAAGTAGCGGCGCTATAAGGCGATGCAGAGTATGCGTAGTTACTATCAAAACCCGTTGAACCATACATGGCAAGTACTTGGTTGGTATAGTCTTTTGCCGCTTCAAATTCACCAGATCTATAAAGGTATTGCGCAGCCCATGCACCATGTAGCGTTTTGTATTGCTCGTATGGTTGGCCTTCGTATTCGCCGCTACGTACTAGCCTGTAACCTGTTTTTACTGCAAGTTGCGCGTAGTTATTAGCAAGCAATTTGGCTTGCGTTAAATCGCTTTCATCTAGGCTTTGCGCATAGCTTTGTAGGGCGTCATCTATTGATAAGCGTACGCCATTTAAAAAGTAGCCATAGCTTGAGGTGTATTCGTCTTCGCGTACTTGCTCTGCGTATAATGAAATTGTATTTAACAAATTACTTGCTTGCGAAACTTGATCAGCAGCTAAATAGCTTTTTACTAAAGAATAAAGCGCTGATGCGTCTGATGAGGCAATGTTATCAAAGCCTTTATCAGCTAAGTATTGGTTGTAGGCCGCCACCGCTTGGTCACGGTAATCGTTTGCTTGTTCTGTTTGGCCTATTTCGTCTAGTGCTTGTGCCACATCTTTTAGTGCCGAAGAACGCGCTGTTTGCTCGTTTATAAGCGCTAAATAGTCGTTAGCAGTATCTAAAAAACCTGCACGTGCATAGGCCGCAGCTTGGGTTGCGTATACCTCATATCGAGAAAGTTCATCGGCAATATTTGCGCTTAACTCGTCGGCTTGTTTTAAGTGCGACAGACTAGAACTGTAATAATAATTAAGTTTATCTTCGTTAGTTACATAAGACGGGCTTAGTGAAATAATTGCAGTTAACGGCTCGCTAATTAGGCCATCTGTGTAGCTAATTTCAAATTGCTCATCAATGCTGCTTAGAGATTGAGCCTCATAGGTAAATTCACCCGTGGTGCTATTTATGCTCATTACGCCATTACTCGGTGGTGTTATTAAGCTAATAGTTACGGTGTCGCCATCTAAGTCTTGTGTAGTAATAACCCCTTGAGTGGTGGTTGAAGAGGTAACAAATACATTAGTAGTTAGTAGCTGCGGGGCATCATTAACATTTTCTACGCTAAAACGTATCACTACATTTGCCGTTAAGCTGCCATCGCTTGCGCTAATGGTTGCTGTGTCTTCTCCAAAATAATTACTAAATGGTGTGTAGGTAAATTCACCGTTTGCTTCAACTGCTATGATGCCATTGCTTGGTGCATTAGCAAGCGTATAGCTTAAGGCCTCGTCGTCGGTGGCTGTTACTTGGCCTGAAAAAGTGGTGTCTTCGTTTACAGTAAAACTTAAATTAGGTTGAGAAAACTGTGGAGCAGTATTACCCGAGCCACCGCCACAACCTGCCAACGCAAGCGCGCATAATATTGGGGTAAATTTAATTAGCTTGTTCATTATTGTTAATATTAAAAGTTAATGATGTTGCGAATGATAACGCATATCAATTAGATTTTAAAGCGTGTAAAGTATTTGTCATATTAATAGTGAGTATCCACAAAGTACTTATAAGGCAGCTAAAACACAAAACCCTGCTATTAACAGGGCTTTATTGTGAGTAAAAATGAGATTAGTAAAGTGGGGGTATGGTTATTAGTTTAAGTCGCTAATAATAAGCAGCGGAAAATTTTTAACTGAACGAGGTTGCCAATCATTATAGCTAATATTGCTAATTCCAAAATAGTTAAGCACCTTAGGTGAGTACGTCCAGCCTCGCGCACGTTGCTTTATGGCGGCGCTGCGTAAACTGGGTTTTAGCCCTACTGTGAGTAGGTTGTGATTTACATTTAGCTTTGTGTAAAAGGCTTTTTCTCGCAAGCTTGCTTTAGCAATTACCTCATCGTAATGGGCGCGTAATGCCTGCCACTTTTTGCTTTTTTGTGGTTCTTTTAAATGCTTTACCATGGCATCAATATCACTATCTAACCACTTAGCTGAGGCTGCATCCCCATGCCAGCCAATAATCGTATTGGGCTCAATTGTAGTAGGGTGCCCAGCAAGCAACACATAATTAGCACACGACGAAAAGCAAAACTGCTTTATGTTTACTGTTAGCTTATGCGCCAAAATTAATTCGGCTAAGTCCATCCCTAAATCTATGTTTCCGCCGCCGCTGGTAATCGTAAATGTATTAATTGTAGGGTTAGTTTTTAAAAGCTCAGCTGCCGTATTGTTATTTTGTTTGTTGATTTGGCCACTGTATATAATGGTTTTATCACTTAAGGTTACTTGAGCCTGCAATAACGTGGGGAGTATTAAAAAAAGGGTAAAAATTAATTTATGCATATGAGTTTTAAGTGAGTATTTTTGCCAAAGGCTACGTAATTTGGCTAAACGAGGCAAATACTAATTTGTCTAAAGTAAGTTAACCCCTTTTAACCCATCCTTAACCCTTGCCCTAATACACTGTGTGTAATGATGTAAATTAGGCACAGTTAAATGGTTTATTTTAAAAAGCGCTCAACGGTTTTATTGCTTGCACTTAGCTGCACGCTTGCTGCGTGTAGTAGCCAGCCAAGCTATACAGGTAATAGCACCGAGCAATCGCTAAAGCAGCATGCAAATTGGCAATACACACAAGATGATGCAACCGAGGTAAGTTATATCACTGATTTAGTGAATATAGCGGGGCTTGATTCGCTTATTAACCAAGCCGTTGCAAATAATCCTTCATTTAACCAGGTGCATGTGGCGCTAAAACTTGCTTATGCGCAGCGCGATGTTACCGCAGCAAGCCAGTGGTTTAGTGTAGATGCCGATTTTGACGCTCAGCGCAACGAAACAACTGGCACGCAGTACAGCTCATCACTAGGGGTTAGCTGGGAGGCCGACGTATGGCAAAAAATTGCTGATAACGTAGCCGCGCAAGACATGACCATAGCTAGTAATCAGGCCACTTACCAAGGCGCTAAAGACACCTTAGTAGCCAGCGTGATGCGCACGTATTTAAACATTATTTTGCAGCAAGATTTACTTAACATAGAGCAGCAGCGCTTAACGGTTTTAGAAAATAACGAGCAAAGCATTGTTGAGCGTTACCAATACGGCTTAGGTGATTTAGAAGCCCTTGATACCGCGCGTACAAATACCGCTTCTACCCGAGCCACTATTGCCGATTATCAAGAACAAATAGCGCAAGCTAAACGTGCTTTAGTATTATTAGTGGGCGTTGATAAACTTGAAAACTTACCTACTACCTCTGTTTTACCTGAGGTTATTGAGCCGCTAAGCGCGTTACCAGAGCAAGATTTAGCGCGTCGCCCCGATTTACAAAGTGCCTATTACAATATTCAATCTAAACGTTATTTAGTGGATGTAGCTTACAAAGATTTACTGCCAAGCATTACGCTTTCGGCATCGCTTAGCGATTTAGCAGCTACACCCAGCCAAGCATTATTAACCAGCCCAGTTTGGAACTTATTAGGCAGTTTAAGTGCGCCATTGTTTCAAGGCGGGGCACTTCGTGCACAAGTTGATATTGCAAAATTAAATTCCGAACAGGCGTTTTGGGAATACCAAGACACGCTACTTAGCGCCGTAAACGAAGTAGAAAACGCACTAGGCCAAGAGCAATCATTAACACAGCAGCAGCTACAAATTAGTAAAGCACTTGCCAGTGCTAAGCGCAGTTATAGCAACTACCAAAGCAAATACCAGCAAGGTTTGGTTGATATTTTAGATTTACTAACCGTGCAGCAGCAGGTGTACGACCTACAAGCTCAGCTTAGCCAAATAAATTACACCTTTTTAACTAACCGTATAGATTTAGGCCTTGCCTTGGGCCTTGGAGTATCGTCATGAAAATTTCGCCAGTACCTGTTGTTGTAACTCTTGTTGCCATTGTTTGTATAGGGCTTGCTATTTCATATAACGGCCAAAAAATGGCGCAGCAAGCAAATGGCCCAAAGCCTGAGCCGGCTAAATCTGTGGCGCCCAATGTATCGGTTATTAACGCTGTGCCAAGTACGTATCAAGCCTATGTTAGCGGCCACGGTGAGGCTAAAGCACACTGGGCACTTAGCTTAAAAGCACAAGTTAAGGGCGAAATAACCAATATGAGCGAGCAATTTGCTACCGGTAATGTAGTTAAAAAAGGCCAAGTGCTTGCACAAATAGATAACACCGAATACTTACAAGCAGTCGCTAGCGCTAAAGCCACATTGGCAGATGCCAAACTTGCCCTACAAGAAGAGCAAGACTTAGGAAACCAAGCAAAGCGTGAATGGCAGCGCTCGGGTGTAACACAAGCACCAAGCTCGCCTTTAGTATTTAGAACGCTACAGCTAGAAGCCGCCCAAGCAACGGCCGATAACGCCCAATACGCACTACAAACTGCGCAGCGTGATGAAAAAAACACCCATATAAGTGCCCCTTTTGATGCTGTTATTTTATCGCGCGATGTAGATTTAGGCACTTACGTAAGCATCGGCGATACACTGGCTACATTAAACAGCACCGACAAAGTAGAAATTAGCGTACCGCTTTCATTAAGCCAATGGCAAAACCTGGCAAGCGATAAGTCGGGCGAGGTTATTTTAAGTGATGTAACAACACAGAATCAGTGGCAAGGTTACATTGCTCGTTTTGAGCAGCATCTTGACGATAGCTCTCGCCAGCGCAGTGTAGTGGTTGCGCTAGACAAACCTTTTGAGCAAGCAACACCATTGCTACCAGGTACATTTTTAGCAGTACAAATTGCCGGTAAAGCGCTTAACAACGTAATTAAATTACCCGCCTCAGCAGTATCGCAAGAAGGCTTAATTTGGTACGTAAACGAGCAAAACACGTTAATGAGCATTCAAGCGCAAAAACTATTTGAGCGCGGTGATTACGTTTATATCTCTCCTATTGAAGGACACACTAATTTACGTGTGGTGGCTCGCCCACTCGTAAGCTACTTAAACGATATGTTAGTAAACCCAATTGTTGAGGAGATGCCATAATGAGCCCGCATCAAGCACCGCAATTACCTAATAATACTAACCCTTTGCACGGCATTATTAGCTGGTTTGCTAACAACTCAGTGGCCGCCAATTTATTACTCATTAGCGTAATAGTAATGGGCATAATGTCGCTTTCTACTTTGCGTAAAGAGGCGTTTCCAAGCCTTGAGCCAGATACTATTTCGGTATCGGTGGTTTACGACAGTGGCGATGCCTTACAAGCAGAAGAAGGCATCGCCCTAAAAGTAGAAGAAGCCCTTGAAACCGTACCGGGTATTAAGCGCATTACCTCTACATCTGATGCCAGCGGCAGCCATGTAAGCATTGAGAAAAAAACCGACTACTCGCTTGATGAGCTACTCACCGATGTTAAAAACCAAGTTGATGCCATAAATAACTTTCCGGCAGATGCCGAAGAGCCGGTGATCGACAAAGCGCGCAGGCAAGATCACGCATTAACTTTACAATTATTTGGTGATGCCGACCGCCATACGTTGCAAAACCTAGGTGAAAAACTAAAAGCCGATTTATTAGCTAAATCGGGCATTAGCGATGTAGAGCAATCGGGCGTGCTTGACCCTATGATGTCGGTAGAAATCGACGAAGGCAAACTACAAGCCTACGGCTTAACTATTAGCGATGTAAGTGAGGTGATTAACAACGAATCATCGAGCCCGCTTTCTACTAGTTTGCGAGATAGCAATAAAATTATGCGCCTAAAAGCGGCAGATCAAGCTTATTGGCAGCGCGACTTTGCCAATATTGTGTTACTTACAACGCAATCAGGCACACAAATTAAATTAGGTGATGTAGCAACCGTTACCGACACATTCGCAGAAGATACCAACTCACTAAGTCGTTATAACCAACAAAATGCCGTAGGCATTGAAATTTTAATGGATGAAAATAGCGATATAACCACCATAGTTGAGCAAGCACAAAGCGTAATTGATACATGGCACGAGCGCGGCTTATTACCGCAAAATGTAGAGCTTGAAAGCTGGCACGACAAAAGCACTATGATCACCGAGCGCCTATCGCTGCTTACTAAAAATGCCGTAACCGGTATTATTATGGTGTTTGTTATTTTAGCGATATTTTTAAATGTACGCGTTGCGCTATGGGTTGCAGGTGGCTTGCCATTTGTTTTTTTTGGCACACTGTACTTTATGACCGACAGCTACACCGCGCTGACCATAAACGAAATGACCACCTTTGGTTTTATTATGGCGCTGGGGATCGTGGTCGACGATGCCGTGGTTGTAGGGGAGAGTATTTACACCACTCGCAAAAAACACGGCGACACCCTTAATAACACGATTTTAGGTACCATGAAGGTGGCTGTACCTACCATATTTGGCGTATTAACCACGGTAGCTGCGTTTGTTGCGCTTTCGAATGTATCTGGCAATTTAGGTAAAATTTACTCACAGTTTGCGACCGTAGTGACGATTTGTTTACTGCTTTCGGTTGTTGAATCAAAACTTATTTTACCGTCGCATTTAGCCCACGTAAGCACTAAACGCCAGTTGAAATCGGGCCTTAGTGGCTTGTGGTCAAAGGTGCAGCACGGCGCCGACAGCGGCCTAACTTGGTTTAGCGATAAAGTGTACCGCCGCGTTATTGAATACTCGTTACGCTTTAGGTACGCCATTGTTGCTGCATTTGTGGCCTTTTTTATTCTGGTTGTTGGTATGCCTATGACCGGTGCAGTAAAAGTAGGTTTTTTCCCAAGTATTGCCGGCGACACCGTAACCGCTGAGCTTGTTATGCAAAACGATGCAGCGTATGGGCAAACTAATAAAAACTTGTTAGCGCTTGAGCAAAGTGCACTACAAGCCCAGCAAAATTTAATGGATAAGTTTGACTCGCAAGAGAGCGAAATAACGAGCTTACAATTAGTGAGCAGTAGCGATACTAGCGGTACGGTAAGTGTTGAGCTATTAAACGAGGGCGACTTTACTGCAAGCGAATTTGCACAAGAATGGCAGCGCCTTGCCGGTATGCCAGAGGGCAGCAAAAAGCTACAAGTATTGGCTACACGTAAAATGGTCGATAACTTTAAAGTGGAGCTAAAAGCCTGGGATGACGAAACCGTAATGGCCGCTGGTGCACTGTTTAAAGAGCGCTTACAAAATACCGCTGGTGTTAATGGCATAGACGATAATTTAAACCCAGGTCAGCCACAGCTTAAATTTACCTTAAACGCACAAGGGCGCGCTTTAGGTATGGATACGGCGAGCCTATCAGAGCAGGTTTTACAAGCTTTTGGTGGAGCAATTGTACAGCGTTACCAGCGCGATAAAGACGAAGTAAAAGTACGTGTGCGTTACCCAGAAAACGCCCGTAAAACACCAGCCGATATTATGCAATCGCGTATTAGGTTACCCGATGGCACCGTAGTACCTTTGGTTAACGTAGCCAATATAAGTAGCGAATATCAGCAAGATGAAATAACCCGCATTGACGGCCTACGTGCAATTTACTTAAGCGCTCAAGTAGATAAAAACATTGTGGCATCTAACGAATTAGTTGCTAACTTAAGCCGCGATTTAGTACCTGAGCTTAACGCGCAATTTCCTAACTTAAGTATTCATTTTGCCGGAGAAGCCGAAGAGCAAGACGAAACAACAGGCTCAATGGCCACTATGTTTATAGCCGCGTTATTAGTTATTTACGTATTGCTGGCGATTCCGCTTAAATCGTACATTCAACCTATGTTGATTATGGTGGCGATTCCCTTTGGTATTGTGGGGGCTATTTTAGGCCATTGGTGGAACGACTTAACCATCAGCATACTTTCTTTAAATGGTATTTTGGCGCTCAGTGGGGTGGTTGTAAACGACAGCCTATTATTGGTATCGCGCTTTAACGAGCTGGTAAAAGATGAAGGCATGAGCACGCACGATGCCATTGTAGAGTCGTGCACAAGCCGCCTGCGCGCGGTAATGCTTACCTCAATTACCACCTATGCGGGCTTAGTGCCGTTATTAAGCGAAACCTCAATGCAGGCACAGTTTTTAATTCCTGCTGCGGCATCACTTGGTTATGGTATTTTGTTTGCCACGGTTATTACATTAATCCTTATTCCGGCATTATTAATGATTCAAATAGACATTAAGCGCTTACTTGCCAATGTGTTAGACTTTTTAAGTGGTAAACGCACCGTAGGAGCTGCCTCTTAATGATAAACGTACTACTGGTTGAAGACGACATAGACCTGGCAACAACAATTGTTGATTACCTCGATATAGAAGACATTGAGTGTGACCATGCAAGCAACGGCGTTTTGGGCTTAAATTTACTGCAAATTAATGATTATCAAATGATTATTTTAGATGTAAACATGCCCAAAATGGACGGCTTAACAATGTGCAAAACATTGCGTGAACAAGGTAAAGATATTCCGGTATTAATGTTGACCGCACGCGATAGCCTCGATAATAAACTTGAGGGCTTTGCCGCCGGTAGCGACGACTATTTAGTAAAACCCTTCGCTATGAAAGAGTTAGTAGCGCGGGTACAAGTGCTGGCAAAGCGCAAAAGTGGTGAGGCAAAACGCCTCACCTTAGCTAATTTAAATTTAGATTTAGCAAAGCGCAGTGCCGATGTAGAGGGGCAAACATTAAAGTTATCGCCCATTGCATTTAAATTGCTAGAAACCTTAGTACGCCATGCGCCGCAGCCTGTTACGCGCAGTAGCATTATGCAAGCTATATGGGGCGAAGAGCAGCCCGACAGCAACAGTTTAAAAGTGCATGTACATCATTTGCGCAAGCAATTAGAAGCCACCACACACCAAGTTACACTTGAAACCATTCCTAGTGTGGGCTTTGCAATAACAGCAAATGAAGGGCAACCACAATGAAAATAAGGCCTAGTTTAAGGCTCTACTTTTTTGCCAGTATGGTAGTGCTTAGCTCTGCTATGGCCATTGGCTTTTCGTTTTTAAGTGTAAATTACTTTATTGATGGGCTAGATAAAGGCTTAAACGGGGTGATGTTAAAGCTTTCGCAAACCACAGAAGTAAAGCCTGGGGAAACAAAAGAGCTGGTGGGCTTTAATATAGCAAGCCGCTGGGAAGACATGCCTGCGTCAATTCAGCAGCGTTTTAAAAAACCAACAGAGGTGGGGCTTTTACATAAAACAAAAGACAGGCCATCGATGTTTTCTATGCCGCAAAATTTATTTTTTGTGGTGTATTATCCAAACCCCGAAGGCGAGCCGCGTTATATATCGCGCATTATGCTCGAAAAAGACAAACCCCAATTGCTCGCTAATATAGAGCCCGAACAACGCATGCTTTGGATTGCCATTACAGGCATTGCGGCCATTGTGTTATTTGCGTTTTTTTTGTTTATGGTAATGAAAAAAATAGCCAAGCCAGTGGAGTCGTTAAGAGGCTGGGCTAAATCGTTAAACCAAACTAATCTGCAGCAAACACCGCCCGATTTTACATATAACGAACTAAACACTTTAGCCACATTAATACGCAGCAGCTTACTTTCGGCGAATGAAAGCGTAGAGCGTGAGCAGCGCTTTTTAAGCTATGCCAGCCACGAGCTGCGGACGCCAATTTCGGTTATTCGCAGTAACGTTGAGCTACTCAACCGGCTGAGCGAAAAAGCCCCGTTAAGTGATAAACAACAGCTTACACTTGAGCGTATAGAGCGCGCTGGTTTAACCATGAGCGATTTAACCGATACGTTATTATGGCTAAGCCGCAACGAAGATCAGCAAAGTAGTCCAGAACCTGTAAACCTTAGTGATAAAATAACGACCCTGAGTAACGAGCTTAATTACCTGCTTAATGCGAAGCACGTTGAGGTGGTTTTAAACACCCAGCAAGAGAGCGTTATTACCACCGATGCTACTGCGTGCCACATAGTACTGACTAATTTAATTCGTAATGCCTACCAACATACCCAATTTGGCCAAGTACACATTACGCAGCAAGGCAGTAAAGTGACTATTGTTAATTGTAGTAAGCAAGACGATGCCCCTAAAGCGAGCTCGCCTTCAGCAAAACACGCCAGTATAGGGTACGGACTAGGCCTGCAATTAAGCGAAAAAATAATAAAACGCCACGGTTGGGTTTACGATGTAAACGACAAGCCAGGGCGCTATGAAGTGGTGGTCGATTTTAGTTAGTTATTTGGTTAATTAGGTTTCAAGTATTAATAACCGCGCTAAGGCTTTTTATAAAGTGTTAGCGCGGTTTTTTATGTGAAATTAAACATTTGATTGAATAGTATGCGATAGTGGAGTGTGAAACTGGGAATGGGAAATTGCTCTATAGTAATCAGGGCAATCCAGTACAAACTAGTTGCGATTATTGAATGTTTTATTTTAGGAGATGTATGCAGATACTTTTAGTTTTTATATTACTTTGCCCATTTGGGGTATGTAGTGCTGAAAACACATCGCTTGTTATTTCTGAAAATGTACTGAGCTCAGATGAAGCAAAAAAATTAAACATTCATCGACTAGTTGATGGAAATAGTGAAAATTTGGACGATAGCTGGATAATACTAATGTATCCCGACGTTGATCAACAAGGCCAACCAATATCTGAGTTATGCATAAGTATTAATAGTGGTCCAAAGAAGTTAGCTTAGTTGTGTGCTGCTATAAACAAGTCTGAAATTAGCGGGTTTAATCGTTCTGATTTTGAAATAGGGGAAAGTGTTTCTGTTTCAGCTGATTTTACATATGGTGCGGCTAGTTATACTTTACAAAATGTTTTATTACTTGAAAGCGAAGACTATGAGTCATTCAAAGAGCGATATAACAAACGCGGCGACCCAGAGAATGATTAATAGTCATATATTTAGCAAACAATACAAAAAACGATACCAACATATTTAGTGTTGGATAACATGGAGTGTTTATTTTTATGTTCAAAATTATAATTATTTTAATATCAATTATTTCTTTTAATGCCTTGGCAGCAGAAGAAGTGAAGCTTGGAGTTGTAGGGAACGTTGGGGCGGATGGCTTTTTTAGCCCAAAAGTAATGTCATTTATTATTGAAAACGTAAAGCCTAATTCACCCGCTGAGAAAGCAGGGATTGTTGCAGGGCAAAAAATTATTTCTGTAGAAGGCTGTAAAATTCCGGGCTGCCCTGCCAGTAAAGCAAAAAAATTAATGCGAAAGGAGTCAGGGGACATCTTACAGTTAGTTTTAGAAAATGAGGATGGTAGCCAAGTTCCTTTAGAGGTTCCTATGAATGCTTGGTAAGACTAATGAGCTTTAAGCACCGTTAATTGTCGGACGGTGCTGCGCTTCCGACCTACGTTTTAAAACGGTTTAAAAGTCTATTAAAAAAGCGGCTGAACGTAGTAAACGTTAAGCCGCTTTTTTGTGATTACTGATAGGATAATACTTGTAAATGATTATTCGGGGGCAGCTTGCTTGGTTTTTCTAAACATAAACTCAAGGGGAATGTGTAGGCGTTTTGCCCATGCGTTTTCGGTGTGATCTTCCCCCGGGAAATACTGGCTTTGCCATAGCTTTGCTGGGTATTGTTGCGCCATAAATAAATCATCAATTTGCGCTTGTAGCTTAGGGTACATGGCATCTAAAGTGCTGTCGCCGTAATCAAAATACACTTTTTGGTTACTCAGCTTTGCGATGTTGTTGGCAATGTAATTTTTAAACTCGGCAAATACTTCGTCGTCGTGGCTAAAAATACCCGGCCAGTGGGTCGACATACAAATAGCGCCGGCAAATTCGTTAGGGTAATTAAGTAGTGTATACCACGATATAAGCCCACCCATGCTAGAGCCACCAATATAGCGGTGCTGCGCGCCTTTGTTTACGTTGTAGTTAGACTCTATATAAGGAATAACTTCTTTAACTAAAAAGCGTGAGTAGTTGTCTGAGTACACCTTAGAGGCAAATAATTTGTGGCCTGGGTATTTTTCTAACTGGTATAGGGCATTTTGCTTTTGTTTGCTCAAGGCCTCAAACGGTTGTTGTGGGTAGTATTCGCTGTGGCGGTTTTCAACGGCGTTTGGAATGCCTACCACAATAAATGGGCGTACTTTGCCTTGCTCTATTAATGAGCCGGCTACTTCATCTACGCGCCATTCTTGCTTGTTCCATGTGCTATTGGCATCAAACAGCATGCGGCCATCGTGCATGTAAAGTACATCGTAGGTGGTGTTTTTGTTGTAACCTGGCGGTAGCCATACATTTAAAAAACGGTTTTTTACAAACTGTGATTCTATATTGTCGATCACCTCAATGTGGCCCTTGCTTACTTGCACTGTGGGCGTATTTGCATAGCTGGTATGCACTACAAATATTGATAAGCTAAACAGTAAAGCAACTAATTTCATGGTGGCGCCTTAGCATACAAAAAGTGCACTATCACAAGCTTGCGTTGTTAATTCAATGTGAATACGTATGCACTTGTATTTAAGCTATAAATGCATACACATACAATTTATAAATCGCTGCGCCAGCCCATGCCCGACTCTTCCATAAGGCGCTCGTATACGCCCTCAATATTAAGTGGCAGCCATGCTTTATATTGCTTTAAATCTGAAAATTCATCGAGCTTAACGTTTTGTTTTATTTGCTCTAGGCTTTGCCCTGCAAGTGCGCCTGCGGTTACTTGGCTGTAAAGCTTCTCTATATAGCGTAAGTAACGTGCTACATGGGCTTTATTACCCATATCGGCATGGCCGCCCACAAAGGTATTAAAGTCGTAATTTAATACCGCTTGGGTTGAATTAATCATACCTTGAATATCGTAGCTCCACAGTTTTTGCCATGGCATTCTGCCAATGACTATCCAGTCGACCACAAATAGTGTTTTTTGTTTTTCGAACAGCATACTTACTGAGCCTCGGCCATCTTTAGGGCCGTGGTAGTTAAGTTTTAAGGTTGAGCCGCCAAGGGTAAGTATTAGTTCGTCATCAAAGGTAAGGTTAGGGGTAACCGTTTTTATTTTTGTGTTTTTAATATCTTGCGCGGTAAGTTTGTGCGCAACAAAGGTTGTGTGCTGGCTTTTAAATACCTCTGCGCCGTAAATATGGTCGCTGTGATTATGGCTATATACAACATATTTTACCGGTACGTTATAGCGAGTTTTAATTTGCTCCTTTAACCACGTGGCAGCTTTTTTATTAAGTGGGTCGGTAACTATTGCACCTTGTGGAGTGATTAAAAATACCGAGCGGTGTCTGTCGTCAATAAAGCGGTGGAGGCCATCGCCTAAATCTTCAATTTCGTAACTTTGCGCCATAAAACCTGTAAATAGTAGGCTGGTGGCAAGTAGTGTTTGTATTAAGCGAAGCATGCACAATCCTGTTTAATGTTCTAAGGGTCTGTTGACCTTTGCGGATTAAAATTTGTTCAAACTAGGGGCTATTTAATCGCGGCGCGAGGTTTGTAACCTAGTAGGCTAAGTAAAAGCCGAGCAAAGCTTCCGCGTCCTGCTCACGCCCTTTACCTACACCATGTAGGCAACAAAGAGTAAATAGCCCCTAGGAAGAACCCTTTGGGCAGCGCCTGTTTGGCATTAATGCTACGTTATCGCCTATTTGTGGGGAACAACCACACTATATAGGCTCTGCCTTGCCTAAATACCAAACAGACAGCTGCAAATTTAACCTTAAAAGATCAACAGACCCTAGCATTAAGTAAGAAAGTGCTAATGAGTATAAAATTTCAGTCAAAGTAAAAGCCATTTTATTTTAAATATAAAGTGGCTTTGTTAGGTTGGATTTAACGCAGGGTGAGCTGCTGGTTTATTTCTTCAAAAATACCGGCGTCGTCTATGGTTGAAGGTATTTGTAGTTCGTCGCCATCGACCAGTTGACGTAAATTTTTGCGTAGTATTTTACCTGAACGAGTTTTTGGTAATCGCTCTACGCTTACTATCGTTTTAAGGCACGCTATAGCGCCTATTTGGTTGCGTACTGTTTGCACAAGCTCTTGCTCTACATCAGTAGGGGAGCCGGTAAAGTCGTTTTTAAGTACGATCATGGCCATCGGTAATTGGCCTTTTAGTGTATCGGTAACCCCAAACACCGCGCACTCTGCAACGGCTGGGTGGGATGCGACTATTTCTTCCATTTCGCCGGTTGAAAGCCTATGGCCTGCTACGTTTATAACATCGTCGGTGCGGCCCATTATAAATAGGTAACCATCGTCATCTATGTAACCACCATCGCCGGAAAGATAATACCCCGGGTACTGTGTTAAATAACCGGTTTTAAAGCGCGCTGTGTTTTGCCAAATGGTGGGTAAGCAACCTGGTGGCAGCGGCAATTTTATAGCCACCACGCCTTGCTCGTTTGGTGCGCATTGCTCGCCTTGCATATTCAATATTTGCACATCAAACCCAGGAGTTGGCACGGTAGAGCTACCTGGTTTTGTTACTAATTCTTCTATGCCTACGGGGTTACAGGCAATGGCCCAGCCGGTTTCTGTTTGCCACCAGTGATCGAGTATTGGCAGGTTAGTTTTTTCTTTTAGCCAGTTGTACGTTGGCGGGTCGAGCCGCTCGCCAGCTAAAAATAGTCGTTTTAAACTACTGGTGTTGTACTGCTTAAAGCCCTCTGCATTTGGGTCTTCTTTTTTGATGGCTCTAAACGCAGTGGGCGCTGTAAATAATGCATTTACTTGGTATTGCTCTACTACTCGCCAAAATGCACTGGCATCAGGTGTGCGAACTGGTTTGCCTTCAAATAATACTGTTGTACAGCGATAAATTAGCGGGGCATACACTATGTAGGAGTGCCCAACGACCCAGCCTATATCTGAGGCAGCCCAAAACACCTCGCCGGGCTGCATGCCGTAAACGGTTTCCATGCTGTAGTGCATAGCAACACCATGGCCGCCGTTTTCACGCACTACGCCTTTAGGCGTGCCTGTGGTGCCTGAGGTATATAAAATATAAAGAGGATCACGCCCACTTACAGGTACTGGCTCTACTGCAGTGGCTGTTTGCATTGCCTCATCCCAGTTAATATCTCTTGAGGGGATAAGCGTGGCAGCTACTTGTTCGCGCTGGTAAATAACGCAGTGATCTATTTTATGATTGGCAAGATCTATGGCGTGATCAATCAGCGGTTTATATTCTATTACGCTATCTACCTCTACACCGCACGAAGCGCTCAGTATGAGTTTAGGTTTAGCATCGTCTATACGTACGGCGAGTTCATGCGCTGCAAAGCCACCAAATACCACAGAGTGTATAGCGCCTAATCGGGCGCAGGCCAGCATGCCTATTACAGCTTGGGGGATCATGGGCATATAAATAACAACGCGGTCGCCTTTACTAACGCCTAACGATTGCATTACACCGGCAAATTTAGCTACCTCTTGCTGTAGCTGGTAGTAGCTATACTTCTGCTGCGTATTGGTTACGGGGGAGTCGTAAATAAGCGCGGTTTGCTCGCCAAAACCGGCAATAACGTGTTGGTCGAGCGCTAAAAAACTGGTGTTTAGTTGGCCATCATCAAACCAATGGTAAAGGCCGTCAGTGTCTTGTGTGTAGGCGTGTTCAGGCTTTTTATACCAAGGTAGGCGCTTTGCTTGTTCAAGCCAAAATTGTGCTGGGTTTTGTTTAAAGCTTTCGTATTGTTGTTTATATGGGCCTAACATAGTGGGCTCCTAATACTAAATGTGTGTGAGAGACCTTACAAAAGGTAGGCTTTTTTTTAACCGATAGGTATTCGACTATGGTCGGCTAAAAGTTAATCAACGCTTTGGGTTTTAAAATACAAAATTGACAATACAAAGCGTGTGGCTCAGCATGGCGCGCAATTAAAATAAGAGAAAATACAATATGAGTAACGTAGTAAGAGTAGGGGTTGCGGTTATTATAATGCGCCAAAACACTATTTTATTAGGTGAGCGAATAGGGTCGCATGGTGCAAATACATGGGCAACGCCTGGTGGACATTTAGAATTTGGTGAAAGTGTTGAGCAGTGCGCAATACGCGAGGTATTTGAGGAAACAGGGCTAAATGTGAGTAAAATTACCAAGCTTGATTTTACTAACGATATTTTTAGTGCTGAGAATAAACACTACATTACTTTATATGTAAAAGCCGATTACGAGGGCGGCGAGCCTGTGCTAAACGAGCCAAATAAATGTATGCAGTGGCGCTGGTGCGACATTAATAATTTACCATCGCCACTGTTTACATCACTTAAAAACTACTTAACTACAACAACGCTTACGGCTTAGTTGATGGGCTTAATACTAATTTTTTAAAGCTCACTTGGGCGTAATCACCATTTTGTTTGTCGGTAGCCCAATCGCCAGTGCCTAAACAACCTGGGTACCAAATGCCTTTAGCGCTTTTGGTGCTACATTGGTTATATGCACCCGCTTTAAAGTAATGCCAATCGGCAGCATAGCCATTAGGGTGATCTTTTTCATCTACCTTGCCATAGGCATCTACGTTATTGCCTAAGTTAATTGCGTAGTTAACGTCTTTTTTGCCTTGGGCGCTAAAGGTTAAGTACATCATGTTTTTATGCACGTTTACTGTGTAACTAAAGTCTTCGCCAAGCGCTATGCCTGTCGCACCGGGATCGTCCGAGTTTTCCCAGGTATTACCCCACACAGGGTATGTAATGTCGGTTCGGTTAGGATCTTTTTTTGGTAAGTTACGTTCGTAATTCCAAAAAACAGATCCGGTTTTATGGCCAGGCCATTTTTTATAATAAATTTTAAGTGGTTCGTTACCCCAGCCAAAACCCAGTTTTGTATCTATTAGGGCTTGATCTTTACCTGCGTGAATTTGCCCTACCACCACAGAATAAGCGGCTTTTTTATTAGGATCGTTAGCGCGAAGCGCAACATGATCCACCTTTAGCGTGGCTTCCATTTTTCCGCCTACCGAGCCAAAGCGCTCCGATAGCGGGTGTACAGCTAGGGCAAAGTTATTCTTTGAATTTTTAGTTTTTATTTTGGTATTGGTGCCGCGGATCATTTGCCTTAGTTCACTGCGGGTATTGGTTGAATTGGCACTGGTAAGCGCTTTGTTTGGCGAGGTAAATACCATATAACCTTGATCATCAAGGTAGAAAAAATCAGGGTGCGCGTAGGTTTGGATCTCTTCTACGTCTATGGTATCTATTTTTCCATCGTTATTGAGATCTACAGGTACGTTGATTTTCCATTGCGATAAATCAAATTTTGACGCAGGTACTGCGGCATTACTATCAACAGGTGTACTTGTGCTGGCACAGCCCATAAATAGCAAAGGGGTAACAGCAGCCAGTGCTGTGAGTTTAAAAGTAGATGTTAGATTTTTCATTGTTGTCTCTGTGTGATGATATTAAAAATGAGCGATATTAACTTCGCTTAACTTTAATCTAACATACCAATTTAAAATATCAACATTACCAATTTTTTGTTTGTGTAGTTTTTATAGTGCCTTTTTGGTTATACCAAAGTGGTTTTTTGTTGCTGTTGTTTTTTACGTTTTTTATTTAGGTGTTTGCGCTGCGCTTTTTTTACATGCTTAACTATCCACTTTGTCATAAGAGGCATAAGTTCTGGCGCAAAGTTATGGCCCATCCCAGGGACTACTCTTAGCTTGGCTTTTTTTATAAGGCTTGCCGTTTTTTTGCCTGCTCTTACGGGTATTACCACATCGTCGCTGCCGTGAATTACTAAAGTAGGCGTTTTAATTTTACGAATTAAATGTTGCCTATCTTTACTCGCGGCCATAGCAATAAGTTGGCGTTTGTAGCCACTTGGATTATGCGAGCGCTCTACAATTTGCGTTGCATGATGGCGAAGTGCGTCTTCTGATTGAGGATAAGCGGGGCTGCCAATAAGTTGGTTAAGTTTAATGTTGTAGTTTATCGCCTCATCACGGCTGGATGTTTTTGGCTTTAATTTGGCAAGCTTTATAAATACGCCAATGCTTTTGGCACTCAGCCTTGGCAGGCTAGAGCTTGACATAATAGTGGTTAAACTTAGCACCTTTTTTTTATGTTGAGCTGCAATTAGCTGAGCAATCATACCGCCCATAGAAGCACCTACAAAGTGTGCTTTTTTTATTTTAAGCGCCGCCATAAGCGCCAATACATCGTTTGCCATATCATCAAGTAAATAGGGCGTTTGCGTGCGTATGGGCAGGCGTTTACTTAACCACGATTTAAATAAACTCGGGCTAGGGTGATGCTCTAAATGGGTAGATAGGCCAGTATCGCGGTTATCAAAGCGTATAACCCTAAAGCCTTTTTTTACTAAGGTGTAGTAAAGCGAGTCCGGCCACACGGTCATTTGTGCGCCTAAACCCATAATAAGTATGATTGCGGGGGCTTTTTTATCGCCTTCGTCTTGGTAACTGAGTTTTATACCCTGAGGTGTTTTAATTGTTCGCATAGCCAACTAGCAGTGTTTGCGTTGCTAAAATTATAGACCCTGTTTATTACAACTTGTTGGCAGTAGCCGGAAGCGGTAGCTGCCATTTGGTTAAAATAGCCTGATATTCGCCGTTTTCTTTTAGCGTGTTAAGTGCATGGCTAATAGCGCTTGCGGTGTGTTTATCTAGGGTTTTGTTGGCACTAAAATATAATTTTGAAGGGTAGTCGGTTAAATGAATTCGTTTCGTTATTAAATTGGGATTTAGGCCAGAGTGCTTTAGCTCGTTATTTAACGTAAGTGTGTTGGTTAGTACAAAGTCGATGCGTTTTTTATAAAGCATTTGCCACAGTTGCTGATAGTAGCTTACAAGAACTAGGTTTTTGTCTTCGGTAAAACCGGCGTTTTTCAAATAGGTGGCACTTGAATAGCCACGTATTGTGGCCACTTGGTAAAATTTTGCGTGATTAAGGTGGGTAACTTCATCAGTACGGTTTTTTAAGCTAACTAAATAAGCATCGGCAAAGTATGACTCACCTAGCCAGGTGTATTGCCTTGCTCTAATGGGGGTTTTTAAAAGAGACAACGCAATTGCATTTGGGTTGTTTTCAAGCATTGTAAAAATACGCGCCATAGGAATTATTTCAAACTTGGCGGATAGCTTTGTGTGTTTAATGGTGGCTTTGGCTAAATCGACTAATGCGCCGTCGGGTTCGTTATTTTCATTTATAAAATGATATGGCGGGAGATCTTCTGCTACAAAGGTAATGGTTTGTGCGTTGCACATGGCGCTATAAAGCATAAACACACAAATACTTAATACTACACGCACAAATATAACCCACATTTTTAATTATTATGCGCTCTAGTTTAAAGAGTGTTGATTAAAAGGTATACCATAAATGTTTATTTAATGTGAATAACACTGCGGTTCATTTACGTTTTAAAAATTGTGTGGGTGTGCAATGGTGCCATCGTAAAAAAGCACGATTAAACGAGCTCTGATCTTTAAAGCCTAACAGGTTAGCTAGTTCGCTAAGTGGGAGCGTACCAATTAACGTGTGGGAGCGGTTTTTTCTTTCTTGTTCAAGCAATTGCGCAAAGGTTACATGTTGTTTTTTTAAATGTCGCTGTAGCGTGCGCGGTGTTACGTTTAGTGCGCTTGCAACTGCAATAAGCTGGCAATTTCGTAATGTTGTTTTTGCAATAAGTAGCTGTTTAACTTTTTCTGTTAGGCACTGCTGCCTTTTAAAACGCGATAGCTGCTGTTGTGAAAGCTGCTTAAATGTAGCATTTACAATGGCGTTGTCGGTTTTAAAGGCAAGGTTTAAATAACTGCTCGGAAAGTTTATTTGGTTATGCGCTGCGCCGCTTATAACGGGGCATTTAAACCAGGCCTCTAACTGTTGTGTGTGCCTTTTAGGCCAATTATGTATAAAGCTGATACTGCTTGGGCAAAGCGATGCGTTTATTAATTGGCGAATAACGCTTACCCACGCAGTCATGTTTCGTAATACTACTTGTTCATTACAATGAGGATGAGCATGCCAGCGCACCGTAGCGGTGTCTGCAGTTTGCAAAAACTGCGCTTTACCAATATCTGCCACTAAGCTGTCGTAATTTAACAGTGCCTTTATAGCGCTACTTAGGGTATCGCTCGATTCTATTAAATAGCCCAATATACCGTAATCTGCGGGGCGAATGTGCATACCTAAAGTAAAACCAAACAGCGCATCGTTTAGCACTTTTTGGCCGTACACAAGCAGCGCATTGTAACTTTGTAAACTAATACGGGGTGCTAATTGCTGACTATGCTGGCGACTAAATTCAGTAAACCCGATTGCCTTAAGAGCCGTATTAGAATCAATACCTTGGGTTTGCAAGTAATCTAAAATGCTCGAAAAGTAATGATCAGCCAGTGTATGCATTTGTCGTCTAAAGCTAAAAAATGGTCGTGTATGAGCAAGCTTGCCATGTTCAATTTTTATATGCTAGTTACATGAGTAATTATCTTCGCTGTAAACAATGATCTTTATATCAATAAAACAAACGCTTAATGCAGATCCTTTGCAAATAATAACCACCTTGTTGGATCATCAGCAGTTAGATCGCTTTTTTAATGCCAAGTTTGAGCTAATAAAAACAGCAAATAGCGGTGAGCTAAAAGGCGGTAAAGGCGCTATTAGGCAAGTGAAAATGGCAAATGCCACGTTTAATGAGCGTATAATAATGGCTAACCCCAGCCACATTTGCTACCAAATAGTAGGTAATAAGCCTGTGGCAAACCATCAAGGTGATATTTATTTAGTTGCTAATACAGGCGCTAAAAGTATCACTACCGAGCTTAATTATTGTATACGCTGCAAAGCGCCGTGGTGGCTGCCAAATGCTTTGCTAAAACACTTAATTAGTAAAGATATAACCCAGGCATTAAATAAACTGCAGCATTACTTTATGGTGGGCAAAGTATGAACTCAGAAATTATTTTACTTGCCCTAAGCCCTGTATTTTTAGTGTTTGTATGCTTTGAATTTGTAAAATTTAAGCGCTATTACAATATAAAAGACAGCCTAGCAAACACCGTTTTAGCCTTGTTGCACCAAGGCGCAGATGCAATGGCACTGCTGCTACTTATGCCATTTTTTTACATGCTTTACGAGTACCGCTTATTTGATATAAAGCTAAGTGTATTAAGCGTTGCTTTTGCATTTTTACTGCAAGATTTTTTGTACTATTGGTTTCATCGTGCGTCGCATCATATTCATTGGTTGTGGGCTGCGCATGTGGTTCACCACAGCTCCACTAAAATGAATTTTACCACTGCGTTTAGGCAAAGCATAATGTACCCAGTAGCCGGCATGTGGGTATTTTGGCTACCTATGATACTACTAGGGTTTGACCCTTTAACCGTATTTAGCGTAGTGGCACTTAATTTGGCGTATCAATTTTTTGTGCACACGCAAATAGTGGCTAAATTAGGCTGGTTTGAAAGCGTATTTAATACGCCATCGCACCACAGGGTTCATCATGCAATTAATAAACGCTACCTTGATAAAAATTTTGCAGGTGTACTTATTATTTGGGATAAGTTATTTGGCACCTTTGTAGAAGAAGACAAAAATCAGCCCTGTAAATACGGCATAGTAGGGCAGCTAAATAGTAATAACCCACTAATAATAACGTTTCATCAGTGGGCTCATTTATTAAAAAGTACCTATACGGCGAAAGGATTAAAAGCTAAATGCAAAGTGCTATTTGGCTACCCAACCAGTAGCGTTAAAGTTAAATAACAGACTTAAAAGTAAAACTGCACTGCAAAACTAGCCGCAGTATTATAGCTGTGCCATTTTTCGTGCTTTATTTGGCTGCGAAGCGCTATATTACGCGACAGCGCGTAGCTCCAGGTTAGGGTAGCTTCGCTGTGGTTATTAGCATTATTATCGCTTAGCCAAAACATATTACCTGTTAGGGCTAGTTTGTGATTGTTATTTACTTGCCAAATAACGCCCGCCTCACTGCCTAATCCAACGCTGAGCTGGTTAGTAATATCTCCAGTATTTAGCTCAAACTGTCCCAAAATGTAGCCATGCACACTGTTTGGATTGCCATAAGATTTACCGTATCCACCCTTAGTAAAAAAACGGCCAGAGCGTTTGTTTGGGCTTGGTTGCCTATCAAAGCCCATTTTTATATTCCACGACCAGCTATCAAATACACGGTTATCGGGGGCAAGCGACATAGCATCAAGTAAGTAAAAGTGCTCAATCTGGCTATTCCCGCTATCTGATAGGTTGGCTGATAAGTCAAAAAAGCTAATTTGTGCACCGGGTATAAAGCCTGCGGGTCTGTCTAGTAAATCATGATAAGCAAGGCGATAAGCTACATTGGTGGTGTTTTGCTGGTTATTATTTTGCACTCTTTTAGCCGTTAGCCTTGAAGAGCCATGGCCTTGCTCTGGTGATGCTTTAGGCTTTGTCGGCTTAGACAAAGGTGAAGGAACCGCATACTTACTGCGCATTAAAAGTAACTTAGTAAGACGAGGGGCTATTTCCTCACGGTTAAGTGCTTTTTCGTAAAATTCAAAATTTAACCATTCGTACGCCATTTCTAATATGGCAACAAGTTCTTGCTGCGAGTAATTACGTGTATTTAATGGCTTGCCTTGCATAAGGGCTCTGGCATCACTTAGTTGTTGGTCACTTAATTGTGTTGAATAGTGGAATAACTTAGTGCCAAAGGCGGGACGATAATTTGGCGTTTGCAGTAAATTGTTATCCCTTAACACGGCGACAGTGTCTGAAGGAATAGCCTGCATATTAAATTGTGAGGTTAAGTTAAGCTCTTCATTTGCTAATTGCAGTAACGCGAGTAACTGATAGGAGCAATTTTCGTCTATAAAAAAATAATCAAAAGTGGCGTGTTGTAGCTCCCACAAATGTAGTAACACCAGCTCAACTTGTTGCTCGGTTAAGTTGAGTTTGTATTCCCAAATATCGCGTGATTCTAAATCATTATATTCGCGTACTTTTTTATAATACGGCATAAGCGAAAACTTACCCGGGTAGCTACCAATAAGGCCTTTTAATGCGTACATAGCAGCGTTATCTGAGCCATCAGGTTCTGCCGCAAAGTTTACAGCAAAGGCAATCAGCTCTTTACTACGGGTTTGATTTTTAGCATCGATGCGCAGTAAAGTGTGCCCAAACATAGAAGAGGGGCTGTTCATAAATGCAGTAGGGAATACAAGCGTAACCCCTTTAGGATTAATGACTTGTTGCCAGGCCTTAAGCTCAGCGCAATCAAGAGCAGGCCAATTGTTTTTAATTTTTGATTTTAGCCATGTGTAGCGAGCTGGAAATTGGCAGCTGTATTTTTGTTGACTGCTTTTATTGGCATTAAATGCGTTAATGGTGGCATTTAGCTCATCTACTGGGCTGGTTTTACCTGTAGGCGATAAAAAAAACTCGGCGCTATCTACTTCGCTTTTAAAGCTACCTAATGTGGTATTGCTGTAGTGGCCCAGTTTAAGCCAATAAGGGTGTGTGGCTAAGGTACTTTTTTCAATACTTTTAGCATGTGAATGCGTACTAAAAAGTATGGCTAGCAAGGTAAATAATATTTTTTTCATAATCACTAAATCATAAAAAAGCCGCTAGAGGATACTCTAGCGGCTTTATTTATACATATAAAACCGGCTAATTTAGCTGATTAAGAAAGAGTATAAGAAGCTAGTTGTGCATCGCTTGCTACAACAGCGTTTAGGTTTTCTAACACTGTTTGTGAAGTTACGTTCTCAGAAGTAAATACTGAAGAAAACTGTGCTTGAGCAAGCTTGTTGAATGCTGCTTTATCTTGTTCTGAAACGCCCCAAACCTCAGCAAGTGTTGCTAAAGTTTCGCCTTCACCTTGAGACATATCACGAGCAAGTTGCTCCATATTGCCATCGATGAATAATGCGATTTTTTCAGAAGAAGTAACTGTACCAGTACCGTCACAACCTAAAGTACCAAATGTGATACCGAAAGTTTGGTTACCAGAAGTACCATTAGTTGTAGCGCCTAAAATTTTAACGCCTTTACCTTGCTGACCAGCAAATAACATAGAGCCTAGGCCACAACCAATATCTTGGTCAGCCATTGCATTAGAGAAAGGAAGTAAAGAAAGTGCTGCTACTGCGATTATTTTTTTCATATTCATAAATCCATATACGATTAGTCTTTATTTAGGGTAAATAAAGATCGCGGAGGATTCTAACAGAGTTGTAGAAAAAAGGAACATAACTAGCTATGAATTTTTTCATGTTGCGTTTACTTTAAGCAATAAAATAAACAAGTTACTTACTGTTTTTAGCTTGCTTTTAAGAGCTTGGCTTTTTACTTCTTGGCGCTCCGAGTAAAATAAACATGTGGCAAATACAAATAGATAAAAATGCACTCACACCTAACGCACCGCCATAACCATCAAGCTTTGGTACCAGGTATTCAAATAAAAACGAAAATAAAATAGATGAGCTGGTCACGGTATAAATACCAAATCGGTGTGGGGCGCTCATGCCTATAAACGTGCCGCCAAAAAACACGACTGAGTATAAGTCGGGGTTTAGGTTTAAAGCACTTAATAGTAAATAAGCAATAATAGAAAGCGAGGCCGATGCACGTATGCCGTCAAAACGATTATGTTTGGCTAAGTAAAACGTTAAAAACGCACCTAATAAGGCTATAAATGGGTATTCTAAATTCATAAAACCATTCCTTTGGCCAACATAAATAAAGCCACGCTTGCAAAGGCAACACTGCCAAGCTTACCGCCAAATCCGGTAAACATATTTATGGTAAGTACATATAAACTGGCGCCAATAACAGAAATTATGGCTATTTCCCAATAACTTGTAATTAAGTGTGTAGAGCACATACCGGCAAAACTACCTGCGTAAATAGCCGCATAGGGATGATTTTTAAACCGAGCAGGAAAAGGAATAAACGAGCCAATTAGCCCTGTAAGCGCCGCCGAAATAACTAAAGGCAATGCAAAAGTAGTGTGCATAGCAAAGCAGGCAACAAAGCCTAAAAAGAAGGTTATAAACTTTAAAAATAAGAATTTAATCATAGCATCGCATTTTAAACTAATCCTTTTACGCTTTCTAACTATCTCTAATAAATAAAATGTGGGTGTTAGCGTTAAATGTTATTAAGGCTACTTTTTAATCTGGGTTGGTATTAACTATGCTTATTTGTGGCTGTTAATGTTTCATAAATTATATTTTATGTATAATAGAGGTTATTAATATACAAATTTAAAAGATTAAAGGTAATTTATGTCTAACTGTTTGCACTTGGCTATACCCGCTGGCGATTTAAAAGTAGCGAAAACGTTTTACTGTGATGTGCTTGGCTGTAAAACAGGGAACAGCGAAGAAGGGCGCTGGGTAGACATAGACTTTTGGGGTAATGAGCTCACATTACATCAAAGCGAAGAGCGCTTACCCACTGTTCGCCACGATGTAGATATGGGCGCAGTGGCGGTACCGCATTTTGGTATTCACTTATCTGAAGATGAATTTAACGGTTTAAAAAAACGTATAGAAGATGCGGGGCTTGAATACCTAGATAAACCGTATCGCCGCTTTGTTGGTGATGAGTTTGAACAAGAAACCTTTTTTATTGAAGATCCAAACGGCAACGTGCTTGAAATGAAAACCATGGTAAACCCTGAGGTTTTATTTAAAAAAGCGTAAGCAATATTTATTAAAGAATAGGCCACTTTTGTAGTGGCCTTTTTTGTACCTATGGATGAAAATAATTACACCGTATGAGTGATATTTATTCACTCTACAGTACGGAATTTTAAACGTAGACTAACGCGCAACTCTCTTTCTTTATAGTTATTTATGTTGCTGTTAAAACTCACCATTGCGCCATTACTTTTATTATTTATTCACTTTGCTCAAAAACGCTTTGGCAGTTTTGTGAGCGGTATTATTCCGGGCTTGCCTATTACATCGGGCCCTATTTCGTATTTTATTGCGCTTGAGCAAGGTAAGTTATTTGCCAGTAACTCGGCTGTGGCGTCGTTGTATGGCATGAGCGGTATAGGCTTATTTTGTTTTTGTTATGCTGCCATGCTTGCAAAATATGGGGTAGTTAAAGCGCTGTTTGCTGCATTAACACTATGGTGCGCTTTTAGTGCATTTACCTTGTTATTGCCGGTGAATATTGCCTTTGCTTCGGTGCTCTCGCTTAGTACTTTATTGGTGCTTGCGCTGGCATCTAGTAAGTTAAAATTTGCGCCCGATGCCAAACCTTTTACCGCTGCGTGGGAGCTGCCGCTAAAAATGTTATTGGTCAGCTGCTTTATTATGTTAGTTACGTTTATATCGGCAAAAATAGGGTCAATGTGGAGCGGGTTACTTTCTACTTTTCCGGTAATTTTGGCGGTTATGGGCAGTATTGCGCATGCAAGTGATAAAAAATACTCGGCGTATACGGTGCTTAACGGCGGCATTATTGGTTCGTTAGGGGGCTGTGTGTTTTTTGCTGTGATTGCACTCGCGCTTAAGTTTGAATTTGTGATTTGGCAGGTATATGCAGCGGCTGCAGTGTGCTCAACTTTATTTACCATTATTATGAGCCACTATGTAAACCGTAAACAATTTGCCAAGCCGGCTACGGTTTAATAGCAATAAGCAGTATTGCCTAAATTTAGCCATCTACTAACGTGAGCGGCTTAACCTTTCGTTGTATTTTTTCGTGGTACATGGCGGTGTCGCCCGCTTTTAAAATTTCATCAATGGAGTGGGGCGGTTCACTAAATACGGTAGTACCCATACTTGCTTTAATGGCTATAGGGTCGTTGCTGTGATTTATTGTGAGCCTATTTAAGGCGGTTTTTAAATGATGAGTTTTAGGATTTACCTGCGCATTAGTATAAAAATGTGCAAGCACTACAAATTCATCACCGCCTAAGCGCCCTACAGCATCGCTGCTGCGAACACTGCTTTTTAAGCAACGGGCAACGTTGCATAAAGCGTCATCGCCTACAGCATGCCCATAGCTGTCGTTTATTTGTTTAAAGTCGTCTAAATCTATATACATCAAACATAATACGCCGCCTTTTTTGGCGTGCATATTGATAAGCGCGGTTGATTTTTTAGCCCAGCCCCTGCGGTTTAAAATACCACAAAGGGGGTCGTAGTCGGCTTCGGTTTCGGCGCGCTTTTGTGCAATTCGCATTCGGCTTATACGCCTTGAAACCGCAACAGCTAATAAAAATGATTCAACCGCAAACGCTAACACAAACCCATAACGCTGCATAAACGGGCTTTGGTTAATAAGCAGCACCCTAAAAATCATACTTACTAATACAAAGCTAAGCGCTACAAATACGAGTGTTGCCTCGCGTACACCTTTGAGGGCTTGCATGGCTGCTAAAGTAAAAATAACAGCCACAATAAACAGCGAAGAATAAGCCATAATATGCCCTGCTATTGTCCAAAATAACAGGTCGGTAACGAGCATTTTAAGTACCGCGCATAGCATTACAGTACAGGCCAATGTTTTGAGCAGCTTAGTTAATTTAGGCCAGCGTTTATTAGTCTCTAGTAACGCAAGCATAAACCACGTGGCACTTAGTACGGTTAAGCCAATGCTAAGTAGGTATAAGTTAAAAATAACGCCAGAGACATGCTGCGTTACAAATAAATACAGTTGCCCTTCTTGGAGTAAAATAAAGCTGCCAATACAAAAAATGTAAATGCTGTAGAGCTTAAATACACTTTCGTTAAGTCTATGCCCCATTATTAATACATAAAAAATAAGCGTAATGCACAACCCATAAAATGAGCCCATAATCAGCGAATGTTGCTGCGCTTTTTTAAAATAAATGTGAGTTGGCTGCCATTTAAACCGCGGTGTGTAATTAAGCTTTGATTCTAATGTTATTGTGGCTGTAAAAGCCCCCGAGTCCATTAAGTAGGCTACTTGCCCTGCTTTTAAGGGCGCTTTTACAGTGTTGTTTTGCTGCCAAGTAAAGCTATCTAACCCTGGGCGTAAAAAGCTTAGTACGCCACCGTTTTTAACAGAGCAACTGATTTGGTATTGATTAACACCGCGTTGAGCAGTGAGTTCAGAAGGAGTATTTACCTTTAGCACAGAGGCAGGCGTGGGTGAGTTTAAGTGCTTTATTTTACATGTATCGGCAGCATGAGAATCAAAAGTAATAAATAACGCGAGCAAAGTAATGAAAACAAAAAAGAGCGCCCCCTTATTTTTAGGTGGGAAAAACGTCAATCTATTACCTTTATAGCTCATAAGCGGGTCCAATTTTTACTACTTTTTTTATACTAGCAGAGCCGGGCTATTTAGCTATTAGTTTACTGTTTAATAACGCTTAAAAGTGCGCTATTAAACTAGCTCCTGAGGTGTTTATGCCCGCTAAGTACAAAATAGGCGCAACTTAGTTAAGCAATTAAAAACACCATGTTGATAATTTGGCAATAATATTCGTATTAATTGTTTTAAATGATGATAGTAAACTGTACTCATTGGTTACTAGCCTTATTAACAATAAAACAGGATCACACTATGAAATACTTACACTCATTATTAAGCTCTAACGCAGGCATGGCAGCACTTATTTTACGTGTACCCGTTGGTTTAATTTTAGCAGCGCACGGTGCACAAAAATTATTTGCTTGGTTTGGTGGCTACGGCCTTGAAGGCACAGGACAGTGGATGACAAGCATTGGCCTTGAGCCTGGCTATTGGCTTGCAATGATGGCTGGCAGCGCTGAATTTTTTGGCGGCATTGCTTTAGCCATTGGTTTATTAACGCGCCCAGCAGCTGTAGTTACGGCGTTTACTATGCTTATTGCGATATTTAGTGTGCACATTAGTCATGGTTTATTTGTAGCAAACAACGGCTATGAGTTCGCACTTACCTTGTTAGTTGCAACGGCTGCACTGGCTATACAAGGGGCAGGTAGCTTATCGGTTGATAACGTAATTGCTAAAAAGTTAGCGAATAAATCGCTGCCTCAGTAGTAATAAATAACAATTCAGTGTTAAAAAAATAGCGGCTAAATTAGCCGCTATTTTTGTATGGATTAAGCGCTGTTTTATTTAGCACTAAATTTTAAAGAGTAGTTGTATTGCTTCTGCTCTAGTAAATACTCTTTATGGGTACTTGGGCTCCACGAGTCATCGCCGCCAACCCCCATATGTTGATGGTCAATATGTACATGTAAGCAATCATCATCGACTAGCTCATTGGTGTGCTTTGCTTGCGTTAACATGCTTTGTGAGTACTCGCTGGCGGAAAATAAAAACGCACCAGTTATGTTTAGGTTATTAATGCAAAGTAATTGGCAATCACTACGTACGCCATTATCGGTTGGGAATATATACGGGGTATGTAGCTCATTATATTGTGCGCTGTAATACCCTAAGCGCGCAGCCGCTTTGCGATCTGGATAGTTTTCAAATGGGCCTAAACCAAGCCAATTTACTTGTGTATCGCTTGGTTTATTAAGCGTTGTGCTTAACCCTATGCGTGGCATGGGCGGGAGAGTATCGTTTAGTTGTACATCAACATTTAAGTTAATTTCACCTGTATTATTAAGTGTATAAAGCCATGTTGTTTTTGCTTGTACTGCGCCATTAAATTCATAACTAAATACACAGGTAATACGTATATCTACGGTTGATTGCACTACTTCAAACGAGCGACATGTACGCTGCCACTGCCCAATACCCGCTCTTAACCAGCGTGCTTCCCATGCGTTAGGGTCTAGGTTGTCTACTTCGCTTACGCCTATGTCGTTATCAAGCGGGGCGCGGTAAAAATTATCAACCAATGGGCTTTTAATAACTTGGGTTTGATTGTGTAACCATTGCTCAATAAGGCCTGATTGGCTATTAAACACAAGTTTAAAGGTATCGCCTTCAATATTTAGCTGTGTGTTGGTTTCGCTAATATTTAGTGCGCCGTGCGTTGAGGCGTTTGCTAAAGCAGGCGAAAATGTATCAGCGCTTAAACTTTGGCTATTTATAAGCTTAAATTGCTCGGTGTTTAATACATGTTCGGCACTTGCAAAGCTTGAGTCGTTAATCAGTGCAACATCTAAATTAAGGTGATATTGCGCACCTGCTTTAAACACCGTTTTTGTATTAATAGTTAGCGTTTGCGTACTTTGCGGAGCAATATTAATAACTTGCTCGCCTTGCTCTACACATTGGCCATTTTCTATTAACTGCCAAATAAGTTTTTCGTTATCGGTTGCTCTAAATACATAATCACTAAATATATCAACGGTGTATTGGTTTTGAGTTTGCTCTCGCAGCGTAAATTGTAAATGTTGTTGGCTGTATTTAGCTTCAAACAGGCTTGGGTGCGGTGTACGGTCTGGGAATAATAAGCCGTTAATACAAAATTGGCGGTCATTTAGTTCATCACCAAAGTCGCCACCGTAAGCCCAGTAATGCTTACCGTTTTTATCTGTTTTAGATAAACCTTGGTCTACCCAATCCCAAATAAAGCCACCTTGCAAACGCGGGTATTCTCTAAATGCTTGCCAGTAATCGTCAAAGCTACCTAGGCTGTTACCCATTGCATGGGCGTACTCACATAAAATAAGTGGGCGCGTTTCACCCGGTAGGCTTAACCATTTTTTAATAGAGTATTTAGGTACGGCGTCGTCGGCAACATGGGTATCTACACGGGCGTACATAGGGCAAATAATATCGGTTGCTGTGGTATTTGCGCCGCCACCTTCGTATTGCACGGGGCGCGATGGATCAAAGCTTTTTGACCAGCCGTACATCGCATCGTGGTTGGCACCGTGCCCGCACTCATTTCCCAATGACCAAATAATAATAGAGGGATGGTTTTTATCGCGCTCAACCATTTGCGTATAGCGCGACATAAATGCGCCAGCCCACTGCGGATCGCTGGCAAGCCTACCCATAGGAAACATACCGTGAGTTTCTATATTGGCTTCGTCTACTACGTATAAACCTAGCTCGTCACATAGCTCGTAAAAACGAGGGTGGTTAGGGTAGTGAGCGGTACGTACAGCATTAAAGTTATTTTGCTTCATCAGCTTAATATCTTCAATCATGTCGATGGTACTCACCGTGTGGCCGTTTTCTGGGTGATGCTCGTGGCGATTTACACCGCGAATAAGCAGCGGCTTGCCGTTTAAGCAAAGCTGCCCGTTAAGCATTTCTACTTTTCTAAAGCCAATGTTATAGGCTTCTACGTCTACTGTATTGCCTTGCTCATCTAACAGGCTTACAACACAGCGGTATAAGGTCGGGGTTTCGGCGGTCCATTTTTTAGGGTTTTGTATATCAATTGTTTGAAATACGACATCGCACCAGCCGCCTTTTTCATCAACACGTTTATTGTTAGTGCTTTGTATTTGTGGCTCACACAGTACCTGTTCACCATCAAAAACCTGTACTGCGACTTGGTAGTTATTTGGTGCATCTATTGCGGTTTTTATATGCAAAGTGGCATCGCGATAGCAGGCGTCTAAATCTGGGGTTATAAATACATCGCGTATTTGGTGCTGCGGTTTAGTAAGTAAATTAACATCGCGAAATATGCCACTTAGCCACCACATGTCTTGATCTTCTAAGTAACTGCCATCGCTCCAGCGAATAACCATAACCGCAATGCGATTGGTGCCAGCGACTAACAGCTCGCTTAAATCAAATTCGCTGGGTAAGCGGCTATCTTGTGAATAACCCACCCATTGCCCGTTACACCAAAGGTGAAACGCCGAGTTAACGCCTTCAAAAATAATATGATTACGCTGCGCTAATTGATCCGCCGTAATAGTAAATTCAGTGCGGTAACAGCCTGTAGGGTTATCGCTTGGTACAAATGGCGGGTTTACTGCAAAGGGGTATTTAACATTACAATAAATAGGTTTATCAAAGCCGTGTAGTTGCCAGTTAGAAGGCACTGGAATACTTTGCCAGTCGCTGGCGAGTGTTTCACTTAGCAATGACTCATCAACCGCTTCGGGCTTATCAAATAATTTAAAATCCCACTGGCCGTTTAAACTTTGTTTTTGTGATTGCGTGTTTGTACGGGCATGGTCAACGCTTTTAAAGCCATTAAGTGGGCTGTGCGCTTTTACTTGATTAACTTGCACCGAAATTGGGTTTTCCCAATCGCGGCGGTTAATTATGTGCTGTAGTGAGTTCATTCGTGTCCTATTGCATGTGTGGCAATTATAGTGGCTTAAATATAGCTAAAATAATGCCTTGAGGTTATGCTTAAAGCTCTCTTTTATTTATTCAAAACTATCATTTTAAATTATGCGCAACACCATTGTAGATGTACTCGATATTGGCCCAGAGTGTACAGAGCGGTTTATTGATTTAGCCACGCTTTCGCAAATGCCAAACCTTGAAATAGAGCTGGCTGGTTGCTCAAATTTATTGGGTAATTATTGTGTTGCACGTACTAACCCGCTTGAACACACTCTTTTTTATACTTTGACTGGCCAGGGCACGCTAAAAACCATTAATAACCAATATGTACTTGCCGAAAATAGCTTAGCTATATTGCCAGCACGGCAAAGTTTTGAGGTAGAAATAGCGAGCGAAAAATGGGATGTTATTTGGCTAAACCTTGCAAACACTAAACGTTGGCAACATTTAAATTTAGCGCACGCTAAAGTATTAACTAATCAGCAGTTAGCGCCATTACATTTAGCGATGGAGCTTTTATACAGCGAGGCAAACGCTACTTTGCGCGAAGGCGTAATGCCTATTTTAAGTCACTATTTAAACACTACGCTTCAAAGTGAGCCGCAAATAGGCGGGCAAAACAGATTAACCAGCTTGTTTTTAGAAGTAGAAGAGCGCCTGCAGTTTGATTGGACAATAGAGGCTATGTGCGAACAAGTACATTACTCAGCACCGCATTTACACAGGTTATGCCAGGCACAATTTGGTAAAAGCCCAATGCAGCAGCTTATTTATTTACGTATTAAACGGGCTAAAAACTTACTACTAAATACCCGCTGGCCGGTTGCCCATATTGCCGCTTACGTGGGGTACCCTAATATATTTAATTTTTCAAAACGGTTTAAAAAATCAGTGGGCGTGTCACCCACTGAGTTTAGAAAAAAGTTGTTTTAAACATTTTAATTATACTGAAACAGATTATCCCAGCGCTCATCCAAAATAGTTTTTGCATGATCTAAATTTATTGCACTATACAAATTGTTAGTGCAGGTTACTAAACGCATCCGGGTGAGCTTTTCAAGTGCATCGCTAATTTCAAAGTCGAGTTCGCATTTATACTTTGTTTTAAACCACGCCTCTATTTGCTCATCAAGCATTTGTGCGCTTAAGCCACTTTCTGATTTTAATAAAAATGTATAGGCAAGCAGGGCTTCTTTTATGTCTTCTTCTTCGGCGGCGTCTATAAGGGTGTGAAAAACACCGGCGTTGTTATCTAGGTTTTTAAAGTAGAGGTTATCGCTTAGCGCTTTCATAAATTTAATTTTACGGTTTTTAAATTTACTCCACTCTTTAAAAATAAAGCTGCCAAAAACCCCCATCCCAATAGCAAAGGTAATAAAGTGTTGTTGGGTCATTTCTACGGCCTCACTTCTAAAGCCACCCCAAAAAGCAAACAAAGCAAATAACAATAAAATAGATGCGCCAAGCTTAGTGATTAATACCACGGCACCGCCTACTAAAGCCGATGAGCCAATAATCACTTTATCAATAGGGCGCATACGTACTTCGCTATTTGGAAATAGCATTTCAAGGTCGGCTTTTGGTACATTTTGAAACAGCTTAACTATGGTAGAGCTTGGCTCAAATCCTAAAGGCGTTTTATTTTTAGCCTCAAAGTAGGCTTTATCTTTAAAGCGAATAAACACCGCAACGCGGTCGTAATTGGTAAAGTGCAGCGGCTTTTTACGAAGGCCCCAAAAGCTGGTTATGGTTTCAGTGAGCTGTGATTCGCCACGGCGATAAAAAACCACTTCTTCAAAGTCCTCAAACTCTACCTCAAGGCGCACTTTAAATAGTGACTCTTCGTTGAGTGCATCTTGTAGGTCTTGATGGGTGATCACTTCAAAGTTAGCTGCATTAAGTACCTTAGCAAAATCTTTAGCAAATTCGCGTTGGCACTGCGCTTTTTGATCAGCTGATACTGGCGCTAAAGATCGCGTATCGCTATTGGGATCAAAGGGCGCGTAGTTATTTTTGAGCGACTCAAGTGTTGAATGGTAATCGTAATGGATAAGGCTTGCTAATAAATCGCAAAATTGTTTAAACGATGTTTGCTCTGAGTTGTTTGTGAGCTCAGCGCTGCACATATCAACAATATCTTGTTTTCTAAAGGGGATAAAACGTGCACTTTGCATAAATTTTAACTGCTTTGGTGGGTATTTAACTGCATTGGCACATAATAAAATATTCTTATAAATATTGCTAATTTGTTAACAGTTATATGGGGTTAAATCTTTAACTGTTTTCAGCGTGTATTAACGTAAATATGTAAGAATTAACCCATTGAGCAACGGCTTATCATCACAAGCAAAAAAGGATTTACATGGCTATTCAAAAAAAACTAAAAGAAAAAACACGGCACTTTATAGATTCTAAACATATGCTAACAGGTATTACCGTAGCGTCGTTTTTAGAATCTACGATAGTCCCTATTCCGCTTGAAGCAGTGCTTGTGCCTCTTATGCAAGCGCGTCGTGAGAAGCTGTGGTTAATAGCGCTTATGGCTACAGTTGGGTGCGTGATTGGTGCTTTATTCGGTTATGCGCTGGGTTATTACCTATTTGACGCTATAGGTGACTGGGTTATTGAAATGTTTTCAAGCCAAGAGCAATTTGAAAATGTTAAGCAGCAAATGCAAAATCAAGGGTTTTGGTTTGTAATGACGCTGGGCATTGTGCCCATTCCGTTTCAAATTGCGATGCTTGCCGCTGGGGCTACAAAATACTCTATTGGTTTGTTTTTATTAGCCTCTGGTATTGCTCGTTCAATTCGCTATTTTGGATTAGCAATAGTGGTGTATTACGCAGGTAATAAAGCTGAACAAATAATCAGTAAACATAAAACTAAAGCGATGATTGCTATTACTATTTTAGTATTAGCTTTATGGGGCTTTAGCACCTTAATATAGTTTTATACTTGGTTGGTATAGGTAAGTAAGCTGCTCAGCGAGACTGAAACTGTGTGGGCACATAATGCAAATATGGGTTTTTAGCTTTGCGTTGTATTTGAGCCTGTATTGCTCAAGCTTTTGTATACAAGGTGGTGAAATAACCCAGCAAGTATAGGGTAAGGTAACCTTTTATAACGGTTTTTTCTGGTGTGCTATAGTTTGTTAATAACGCACTAAAAAGCGCCACCCTATGATTGAAACTGTAAAACTTACCGTTAGGCTGTCTAACTTTTATAAAATGAGTTGGATAAACAAGGCGGTAAGTATAGCGTTACTGCTCTACATTATTGTTTTCTCACTTTATGCTTTAAATACTTTCCCCCCTTTAGATGTGCAAAATAACGTGTACGGTTTTACTACCGACTTTTGCAACCTTGTTGTGCTTATATTTTTATTTTGGATAGTGCAGTGCTCTGAGCTTTCAAAACAAGCGTATGTGTTTTCTACATTGGGTTTATTGTTATGGAGTATGGGCACAACGGCCGATGTAATAGATGAATTAGTTGTGCAGCCCTATTGGATGAGTGTTTATTTTGAAGACTTATGCAGAACCATGGGAATGCTTTTTACCGCCTATGGCTTATTTAAAACCATGCGCTTTGTGCAAAGTATTCATAACCGTTTAGCGCGCGAACTAATTACTGATGACTTAACACAAGTACATAATAGGCGTTATTTTTATCGGCATGTTAAAACCGCCTCCGCCACGCCTTATGTGATTTTAATTGTTGATATTGATCATTTTAAGGCAATTAATGATGAGTTTGGACACGACGAAGGTGACTTAGTGCTCCAGCAGCTAGCCACTAAATACAATCATGTATTTGCTAATAACGCTAAATTTGCGCGCCTCGGTGGTGAGGAATTTGGTGGCTATTTACCCACCAGCAATATAAGCCAAGCGGCTGAGTTTTGTCAGCAATTAATCAGCATCGCCCACAGTGTTAATGTTAAGCAGGCTAAGCACCTTACAGTAAGTATAGGCATGGCCCTGCAAACCCCCAACGAGCCCCTCGATAAAGTAATGAAACGCGCAGATATGGCGTTGTATCTTGCTAAAAATAATGGCCGAGACAGATTTGAAATAGCCCCGTAAATCTTTTTTTTGTAAAAATACGTCCTTATTATTTGCACATTTAATACACTTTTTTACGTTTTCGTAAAGAACTGTCAGCAAGGGTAATACTTTGTAAACTATGAAATTAAAATGCAGCAAAGAAGTCATAATAGTGATTTTAATAATAAGGAAACTTTAATGACCAACTCTCTGTTGAAAGCTGCTTTACCTCTAAGTTTAATGTCTATTCTAGTTGGTTGTGGCGGCAGCGACGGCTCAAGTGATACAGGCTACGTACAATTATATAATGGCTCTTATAACAGCCCATATACGCGTTTATTTGTAGACGAAACTGAGCGCTCAGGCACTGATTTTGCTGATGTAACCACGCGTCATAATTACAGCACCGGCACTTACGATTTAAGCTTTGAATACTTAGATGCAAACGACAGCTACATTACAATTAGCGAACAAGAAGTATCAATCAAAGGTGACAAAACCGAACTAATTGTAATGAGCGGTAACTTTGACGAACCTACGTTCACAGAGCTAAGTGTGCCCATTTCAAGTGATACAGATGAGTTTAACTTAGGTTTTTACAATATCACCAGTGAAGACACTAGCTACGATATTTACCTAGCAACCGATGATGGCGTATTTGAAAGTGCTGAACTATTTACATCAACACAGTATTTGAGTGAGCTAGATTTACAAACCCTTGATGAGGGTTACTACACAATTTATATCACTGAGGCAGGTAGCACTGATGTAGTGTATGAGTCGGAGTCGGTTTATTTTTACGATGAAGAAAGCTACGTAGCCATGATCCGCCCAAGCTATGCAACAGAAGAAAACGGTATCACGCTCGATATTGTGACTGACAATAACTATGTTACAGCACTAAAGCACCAATCAGCGTTAGGCCAATTGCGCTTTATAAATACCGTTGATGATTACTCGCCAGTTAGCTTTAGCACGACCCGTGGTACCACAGTTAACGATACCAATACGGTAGCAAGCGATACCTACACCGATTACATTGAGCTTTCGCCAAATAGTTACAGCGTTGCAATGTACGACGAAGAGGGCACTAAGCTTGCCGATAACTTTTTAATGACCCTAGAGCGCGAGCAAAGTGCGGTAGGCGTTTTTTACAACGATGTCGATAATGGTTTACGCATGATGAGTGTTGAGGAAAACCTAACACCTAGCAGCTACAGCCATACTATTTCGGTTGTTAACCTAATTGAAAGCTACGCAGGGCAAACAGTAAGCGAAGTTGACGTGTACTTTACCTTAAATGGTGAAACTGTTGATGACGCCACCAATGTAATTGATGGCTTAGATAGATACGATCAAGAAGAAATTGATGTAGATGATGAAGCTTACACTGTGTATGCCGTATACGAAGATAACGGCCAACAAATAGTGTTAATTCAACAAAGCGATATAGATTTTACCGAAGAAGGTAACTATATCTTAATTTTAGAGCACGATGAGACAACCAGTTCAGGCTTTAAAATGAGTGTAACGCGCACAATTACAGACAGCGTAGAATAAGTAACATGTAACACGTTCTAGAAAGTAAAAGCCCTAAGCTTTATTGTTTGGGGCTTTTTTTTTCCTAGCTGTAAAGTGATTTTGTTTTCATTAAATAAACCCATATATAAGCAGATTGCTATAACTTTTAAAAATTTTAGGTACACTCATAACATAATAAATAAAAAGAGCGTGACATGGATGAGTTTTTAGGAATAGTGGGTTTATTTGCATTTGCAATAATGGCCGGTGCTATTTGCGGTATTGTCGCAATTGCACAACTTAGTAATTTAAAGCAAGAAATTACCCAATTAAAAGCAAAAGTACTTAGTTTAGAATTAGCTAACAACGCACAAAGCCACGCTGAAAACGCCGATAAAAGCACCGATAAAAGCACCGATTGCTCCACAGCTGAACATGCGGACACGGCTCAAGCAAATAGCAATGAGGCGACTTTTAATCAAGTTAGTCCTAATCAACTCAATCAGCCAAGTCAGCCTCGTGTGCAGGTAAAAACGCCAGCTTCAGCAATAAAGCCTCCCGCTAATGCTTCTGCCAGTAAACATAAGCAAGGCAGTAAAAATCTCAAACCCACACTTTTAACTTCTTTTTTTGAAAAACTGCGTAGCGACTTTGAACAAAACTGGATGACCTGGATAGGCGCAATCGCATTGGCGCTAGGCGGTATATTTTTAGCAAAGTACAGTTTAGAAGCCGGGTTGCTCTCTCCTGCAATGCGATTAACCCTAGGCGGTTTATTTGGTGGTGGCTTAATTGCAGCCGCAGCTTATATGCATTACAAAAATAGTGTATTTGAAGGGTTTAATAACTATATACCTGCAGCGCTTGCCAGTGGGGGGGTTATTACGTGCTTTGCACTGACCTTATTAGCGTATAGCAGCTATAACATGATCGGCCCTTTAACAGCATTTGTTGTCCTTGGGGTTATTGCCATAAGTGCGAGCGCTATGGCAATAATGCTTGGCCCAGTATTAGCCGTACTAGGTATTATTGGTGCTTATTGTGTCCCCGTGCTGATTAATACTGGCAGCAATAATTTATTTGCGCTTTATATGTACATTGGGTTTGTGAGCTTATCTGCTGCGCTGGTCGCGCATAAAGTACAGCGTACATGGCTGTGGTATTTACTTTGGGCGGGGCATTTGAGCTGGTATGTTGTTGGCTTTACTTTAGCTAACAGCAGCACCATTTGGCTTATGGGCACGTATGGGCTATTAAGTGTTATTGGTTTAATTGCCGTGCCACGCTTGGGGTTAAAACTTGCGGTGGTTGAAACTCGCCCACATAGTTTAAAGCGCCTAATAAACGCACTCCCTAGTAACCCTTTAATGCTTGCCTGTATTGTCCCTTTGTTACTGGCTATGCTTTTTGATAGTAATAACTACTTACAGTGGCAAATAATAAATGCGTTAAGCATATTAACATTGCTGTTTTTAGTGCTTAAAAATAGCCGCTGGGATTTATGGCAAGGGATGGCGATGTTAATAGCTATACTCTGGCTATTAAGCACGCCTTCTTATTATGCTGATTATTCTGACTCGCTATTTATATTTAGGCACCAATATGGTGGCGCTATATTTTTAGGGTTAGCGCTCAGCGTATATGGGCTTTATTTTGGTATAAAGTGGCAGCCTAAACGATTGGCTTTTCATATTACTGCCTCGTTTAGCGTATTTATAATGATTGCCACCTTATACGCTATAATCCCAAACCATGCGTTGGCCACAGCCTATCCATTGTGGGCAGTGATACTACTTACAAGTAGCGCCATTTTAATTAAGTGCGCAATAGGTGGCGCAACGCTTTTTCAGCGCTTTACATATTGGGTGGGGGCAAATGCCAACATCACGCTTGCTATCACTATGTTATTAAATGACAGCGGGCTAACCATTGCACTGGCTATTCAAGTTTTACTTATTAGCGTGTTAATAAACCGCTATCGGGTGCCTATGCCACATTGGCCAATTAAAGCGTTGGTGGCTGCATTACTACTTCGCCTTACACTGTCACCGTGGAGCCCAAGTTACGAGGCGCTTAGTGTATTGGGTGTACACTGGAGCTTAGTAGTTTATCCTTTGTGTGTGGTGTTATTTTACACTGCAGCCAAATGCTTTAACGCATCACAGTTAAAAGTTTGGCTTGAAGGCGCAGCGCTGCATTGCTTGGCGTTGTTTATTACCACCGAAACCAGCTATCAACTGGTAGGGCACTATCCGCAGTTTGATTCTTTGAGCTTTTACGAACAAGCTTTACTCACCTGTAATTGGCTTGCACTGGGTTGTGTATATTTACACCGTGCTCGTATTGCCGGTAGCTTAGCTAAATTATACCAAGTGGCAGGCATGGCATTAGCAGGTGCTGCGGGTGTTACTGCACTGAGCATCTTACTAAACGCCAACCCATTTTTAAGCTCTATTTATATTGGCGAATATTTTGTATTTAATTGGCTATTTTTGCTTTGGTTAGTGCCTGCGGGTCTCGTGCTTTGGCTTTATACGTTAATTAAGCCGCTGTATACAAAAGCTGCGCCATCTATACTCACAGTAGCGGGTGTGTTGAGTGTATTGGCAATTAATGGCTTTATACGCCAATACTGGCAAGGCCCTTATATTTACTTATCAACAGGTGCAAGCAACGCAGAGCTTTATAGCTACTCGGTTATTTGGCTTGTGTTAGGGGCTATTACTGTGGTGTTAGGGCATTTAAAAAATCAGCTATTAATCCAAAAAATAGGGTTAGGATTATTGGCAGCCGTTATTTTAAAAGTATTCTTAGTGGACATGGCTAATTTAACGGGGCTTTTAAAAGCGCTATCGTTTATCGGCTTAGGCTTGTCGTTAGTGGGGCTTAGTTGGTTATTTCAAAAACTGCGAAGCCAAGCCAAACCAGCCTAATAATTAAGGGTTCCAACGCTTTGTTAAGCACATAAATAAGCCCAGCTCATGCTGGGCTTATTTTTTGCTGCTAATTGGCTATTACGTGCTGTGATTAAGTAAAGCTTTAAGCTTACCCGGCTTAATAGGCTTACTTAAATAATGAATATTAGCCGCTTTGGTTTCTTGCTTAAGCTCGGTGTCGCGTACAGCGGTTATAAGTATGGCGGGCACTTCGCTTTGCCATGTATCACGCAGTGTTTTTATAAGCGAAATACCATCGCAATCATTACCTAATTGGTAATCCATTAAAATTACATCGGGCGCTCCGTGCTGTTTAGCGTGCGCGAGTACTTTATTTACATCGTCAAACAAGGTGTAATTGGCTTGCCACTTTTTAAGTAAACTGGCCATTGCTGCTAGGTTTTCGGGGTCATCGTCTACCGCGACTATGTTAATCGCGGCGCGGTTTTCTACTAAGCTGCTGGCCGTAGCTTTTTGTTGTACAAACTGCGCATCTCCATAGGGTACTTCAATACTAAAGCGGCTGCCTTTACCGGGCTCTGAGTGCACATCAAGCTCTAAGCTAAGTAAATCGGCCATACGTTTTACAACGCCAAGCCCTAAACCAACGCCTTTGTTATCACCGGCTTCTATACGGTAAAAGTCGTTAAATATTTTAGCTTGTTCTATTTGGCTAATACCTGGGCCGGTGTCCCATACTTCTATACGTAAATTATGTTTACGGTTTCTGCACGCTATTAATACTCGCCCTGTTTCAGTGTATTTAACCGCATTAGACACCAAGTTTTGTATAATTCGGCGCAAGTAGGTAATGTCGCTATGCACAATTTGTGCGTTTGAACGCACGGTTAGTTTTAAGCCTTTATCGCTTGATAAAATAGCGTACTCGCTTTGCAGTGGCATAAGTATATCGTTTATACAAAAGTGCCGTGGAGTTGGGGTCATTGCGCCTTGCTCTAACTTGGCAATTTCTAGTAAGGCCGACATTAAATGCACGGTTGAGTCTAAACTGTGGCCAAGCTTATTAAAGCTATTTTGGTTAGTTGTATCAAGCTGCTTTTCATCAATGGCTGCAAGGTATAAACGCGCCGCGTTAAGGGGCTGTAAAATATCGTGGCTTGCCAGTGCTAAAAATCGCGTTTTACTGTCGTTGGCTTGCTCTGCTTCGCGCTTGGCTAAAGTAAGTGCTTGCTCTGTTTTTACTCGGCTATCTATTTGGGCTTGTAAGTCTTTATTAATGGTTTGCACTTCTTGAGTTCGCGCCTCAATGCGGTTTTCAAGATCCATGTTAATTTCTTCAAGCGCATTTTGCGTACTTATATGGTTTGTAATGTCTGAAAAACTCGTTACAAAGCCGCCATCGGGTAGGGGGTTACCTATCATTTCGTACACTTGGCCATTACGGCGGTGACGAATAAAGTGATGCGAGCTACCATTTTTTAAATGCTGAACGCGTTTTTCTACTTGGCGCTCTATTTCGCCTGGGCCACATTCACCGCGTACTGCGTTGTACCTTATTATATCTTCTATGGGTTGCCCCACTTCTAAAAAGCCGTCGGGGTAGCCAAACATTTGGCTGTAGCGCTTATTCCATGCCACCAGTTTTAAATCTTTATCGACCACCGAAATACCATGGCTTAAGTTTTCGAGCGAGGTATACAAAAGGTTTTGGTTAAACTGCAGTGCTTGTGTGGTTTCGTCAAAAAAGTTAACCACCTCTTCAAAGGCCATACGTTTACCCGATGAAACCGTACGGATTAGCGCCTGCGCCGAAGACGCCCCTAACACCCCAGTTAACGCACGCTCGCAGTAGGCTATAAATTCGGGCTCGGGGTGGGCATTATTGTCACTTAGCTGGTGCGAAAGTGAAAAGTGCGCCAGTACTTGTTGGCTTCGCTGAATACCTAAAAAGGTTTGCAGTAGTATTTTAAAGTCGTAAACCGTGGCTTTAACATTTTTGTTTAAGCGGCGCGATAAAATAGCCTGATCTTTAGGGTTAACAAATGCAGCGGCCTGAATTTTATCTATCAAGCGCTCTTCTGCCCCTAACGAAAAGCTAATATAACAACCAATATTAGCAAATAAGGCAATCAGAGTGCCGCGTGTAATAAGTGTTTGCTGAAGCTCGCTATCAAGAGCGCTGCCGGCATCTAAAATTGGCATCATTAAAAATAATACCCAACAAATAAAACCCGCTAATAGCCCCGCATATACACCATAAGCATGGCCTTTTCGCCAGTAAAGCCCGCCCACAATAGCCGGGAGCAGCTGCGTTACTAACGAAAATGCCACCAGCCCCATACTAGCCAGCGCACTACCATGGCCAAACCATTGCTGATAAAAATAAGCCAATATAAGTATGCCGGCTATGGTAAAACGCCTGACTAATAAAATTTGCGATTTATAACTGCTGGTAATTAAGTTGCGCTTAAATTTACGGCGTAGCAGAAGCGGCAGCACTACATCGTTCGAGATCATGGTGCTAAGCGTAAGTGTGGCCACCACTATCATGGCGGTGGCTGCAGAAAGCCCGCCAATAAATACAAAGGTACTTAAAAAAGCTTGGTCGTGAATAAGCGGTAGCGCTAATACAAAGCTGTCGGGTGAAAAACTGCTACCAATACTTGGGTGAATTGCGGCAGTAGCAATAGGAATTATCATCGCGGCGGTGAGTAATAAATACAGCGGAAAAGCCCAGCGAGCAGTAAATAAATGGCGTTTGTCTTGGTTATCTACCACGGTGACATGAAATTGTCGTGGTAAACAAATTATGGCCGCGGCAGCCATAAGTGACTGGCCAATAAAGTTAAAACTAAAAAAGTTAAAGTTGCCCCAGTGTTGCCAAATCGACTCTGTGACTTCATCGCCGCTAAGGGTGGGTAAATTAAATAAGGTGTACAAGGCTAAGCCAGCGACGGCAATAAGCGCAATGAGCTTTATCATTGACTCAAAGGCGACTGCTAGCATAAGCCCAGAGCGGTACTCGGTAACATCTACCTTACGGGTACCAAAAAATATTGCAAACAGCGCCATAATTAACGTGGCGGTGAGGGTAAGCATTTCGCCAGATATTTGATTGCTGTTTTGCAAAAGCAAAAAGCTGGTACTGAGTGCTTTTAACTGCAGCGCAATATAGGGAATGGTAGCAAGTAGGGCAATAACAGTGACCAGTATTGCACTGGTTTGACGTTTACCGTAGCGGGCAGAAATAAAATCGGCAATGGTGGTAATGTTTTGTTTTTTACTTACTAATACTAGTTTGCGTAAAAAGCCTTGGCCAAAAAAGAACAACAATGAAGGCCCCAATAAAATGGGTAAATAGCTCCAACTACTGGTGGCGGCGGTACCAACCGAACCATAGTACGTCCACGAGGTACAATAAATCCCTAACGATAACGAATACACAAAAGGATGATGGCTAATCCGTTTAGCAAGTGGTGTTGTTTTATCGCCCCAATTAGCAAGCCAAAACAGCACCCCAATATAGCCTAATGCTACAAAAATCAGTACAGCAGTCATGTTGTTATTAAACCTTATTATTTATACCCACACACAATACCAGAGATAACTTTAAGTGTGCGTGCACAATTTTATGCAAAATATTAACGTTGTTTTTATTGTGTTGATTTTAAATGATTATTTATATTGTTGATGATTTATTAGACTAATGTCGCATTTTTACACAAAGCCACTTAAATTTTGCCGTTTACGCCCTTTGGTAAAAGCTAACTTACTGAAAATTAAGTGTAATTGTACTTTTAAACACAATCGTATTTGCAGTTTACGTAAACGTTAACAGGCTGTTACGACTATGGTCTCACTTCACTCTTCACGCCGCGTTGCTAAATTAATAACCGACTATAAAAAAACCACTCATTGCAATTATGCAATGCTTAAAGGGGAAAATAAAAATGGCTTTTAAAGATGAAGAACAAGCAAAAGCTTATTGGGCAGAAAACATTTCACTACTGTTTAAGTTACTAGCAGTGTGGTTTGTGGTCTCATTTGGCTTTGGCATATTACTGGTAGATGTACTGAATGAAGTACGTTTTTTTGGGTTTAAACTTGGCTTCTGGTTTTCACAACAGGGCGCTATTTACACCTTTGTAGCTTTGATTTTTGTTTACGTTTTCAAAATGAACACGTTAGATAAAAAATACGGCGTAGACGAATAGGAGCTAGGTAATGGATGTTCAAACACTCACATTTATAATTGTTGGTTTAAGTTTTGCGCTTTATATCGGCATTGCAATTTGGGCGCGTGCAGGCTCTACAAATGAGTTTTACGTGGCAGGGGGCGGCGTACCTCCGCTTGCCAATGGTATGGCAACCGCAGCCGATTGGATGAGCGCAGCGTCATTTATTTCAATGGCGGGTATTATTTCGTTTGCAGGTTACGATGGCGGTGTTTACTTAATGGGGTGGACTGGCGGCTATGTATTACTCGCTATGTGTTTAGCGCCTTACTTACGTAAATTTGGCAAATTCACTGTACCTGACTTTATAGGCGACCGTTACTACTCACAAACAGCACGTGTTGTTGCTATTTTGTGTGCCATCTTTATTTGTTTTACTTACATTGCTGGGCAAATGCGTGGTGTAGGCGTGGTATTTTCGCGCTTTTTAGAAGTAGAAATTGAAACCGGTGTTTACATTGGAATGGTGATTGTATTCTTTTATGCGGTACTTGGCGGCATGAAAGGCATTACTTACACGCAAGTAGCGCAGTACTGTGTGCTTGTGTTTGCCTACCTTGTGCCCGCTATCTTTATTTCAATGATGATGACAGGCCACTTCTTCCCGCAAACCGGCTTTGGTGCCACATTGAGTGATGGCTCAGGCATGTATGTACTTGATAAGCTAGACGGGTTAAGCGCAGAGCTGGGCTTTGCACAATACACCGAAGGCTCTAAAAGCATGATTGACGTATTTGCTATTACTGGCGCGTTAATGGTGGGTACTGCTGGTTTACCGCATGTAATTGTTCGCTTTTTCACTGTACCTCGCGTTAAAGATACCCGTATTTCAGCAGCGTGGACATTGGTATTTATTGCCATTGTTTACACTACTGCACCGGCGGTTGCCTCGTTTGCACGTGTAAACATGATTGACACCATTAACGGTAAAGATGGTAGCGGTACAGAGTACGCACAAGCACCAGCGTGGATCAAAAACTGGGAGCGTACGGGCTTAATTACCTTTAATGATAAAAACGGCGACGGCAAAATGTTTTACACCGCCGGCAAGGTAGAAGACCCAACAAGCGCAAACGAAGTAAAAGTAGACCGCGATATTATGGTACTAGCTAACCCTGAAATTGCTGATTTACCAGCATGGGTAATCGCATTAGTTGCGGCCGGTGGTATTGCTGCTGCGCTTTCAACCACAGCGGGGTTATTGCTGGTTATTTCAACATCAGTGTCGCACGATTTACTTAAACGAACCCTTAAACCCGACATAAGCGATAAACAAGAGCTACTCGCTGCTCGGTTAGCCGCGATGATTGCCATTGTTATATCGGCTTACTTTGGGATTAACCCGCCCGGGTTTGTTGCATCGGTGGTCGCCTTTGCCTTTGGTTTAGCGGCGGCGAGTTTCTTCCCGGCAATTATTATGGGGATATTCTCTAAAACAATGAATAAAGAAGGCGCAATTGCTGGCATGGTGACCGGTATAGGCTTTACCGCTGCGTATATTATCTTCTTTAAATTTGTAAGCCCTGAGCTTAATAGCCCAGAAAATTGGTTCTTAGGTATTTCGCCCGAAGGAATTGGCTTAGTGGGGATGATCATTAACTTTGCGGTTGCTGCAACCGTACTTAAATTAACAAAATCGACACCGCTTGAAATACAACAAATGGTGGAAGGTATTCGTAATCCTAAAGGGTCAGGTGAAGCACACGCACATTAATGCGCTAAGCCTACTTAAAAATAAAGCACCAAAAGCCCGACTTTAGTCGGGCTTTTTATTTGTTCAAATAATGAGTACATTAGGTTTTGTGTATACTTTTTAAGAGTACAGCAATGAGTGTAGAGCAGCAGGAAGTTGCCCAGTTTGTGTGTATGCAGGCGCCATTTAGCATGCTACACGACAGTGCGTGTGAGTATTTTGTAAGCCATATTGATAGTGTTTATTTAACCCGAGAAAACCAAGCGCAGTGGCTGCAAACGCAAACCCCAAAGCTTTTTTTAATTCGCTCTGGTTTATACGACCTAGTGGATGCAAAAGGCGATGTAGTGAAGCGTTTAGCGCAGGGGGATTACTTTGGCTATCCTTCTTTGTTAACCGGAGAAGCGATTCAAAATAGGTTACAGGTACAAAAAGAGGGCATAGTGTATATGCTTGCGCAAACGCATTTTGACTTTTTACGTCATCAATACAAACCGTTTGAGCAATATTTTGTACGCGCGCACGCCAATCGTTTACTTTCATCACATTATAAAAGTAAAAACGATAGCTGGTCTGAGCGCAGAATATCTGAGCTGATGACCCGCACCGCCATAACCTTAGCCCCCGATGCCAGTATTAGGCAAACCGCTAAAAAAATGAAAAAACACGGTGTATCGTCAATTATGATCACCGAACACGCCATTTTAGTTGGCGTAGTGACCGACCGCGACTTACGTAACCGTGTACTGGCCGACGAGGTAGACCCGCAAGATGCGGTTAGCAGCATAATGAGTGCAAAGCCTAAATTTATATTTGAAAACAATCGGGTGTTTTCTGCTTTGCATTTAATGCTTAAATACAATATTCATCATTTACCTGTACTTGATGAAAACCATAAGCCTTTGGGTATGCTTACCAGTACTGATTTACTGCGCCAGCAAAAAAGTGACCCTGTGCAGCTTATTGGCCGCATTTATAAAGCCCACAGCATTGCCGATTTAAAACGTTATGCAGGCGAAATCCCTGAGTTACTGCGAAGTTTTTCGTACAACATAGAAGACATATCGCTAATTGGTAAACTGCTCAGCGGCTTAACCGATGCACTCACCTCGCGCCTTATTCATTTATTTCAAGAAGAAAATGGCGCAGCGCCCACCAGCTTTTGCTTTATATGTTTTGGCTCGCAAGCACGCGAAGAGCAAACCCTACATTCAGATCAAGACAACGGCTTATTACTCCCAAATGATTTAAGCGAGCAACACCAAGCTTACTTTAAACACATGGGGGAGTTTGTATGTGAGCAGTTAGTAGAATGCGGCATTAGGCGTTGCCCTGGTAATATTATGGCCAGCAGCGATGAATGCAGAATGAGTGTAAGCCAGTGGTGTGAGCGCTTTTTTAAATGGATAAAAAGCCCAACCCCAAGTGCCATGCTTAACTGCAAAATATTTTTTGATTTGCGCTTTATAGAAGGCTCCAATGCCTTATACAGCGGCTTTTGCGAGCAGCTAAATAGAATATCGCGCGATGAGTTATTTTATGCTGCTATGGCAACCGACATAAGAGCCAGTTCAGTGCCTATTGGTTTATTTAATAAACTTAAAACGCAAAAAAATGATAATAACCATAAATACATAGATTTAAAAAAGCGCGGTGTTGTTATTATTAACGACATAGTGCGTTTATATGCGTTAAAAGCAGGCATAAAACGCGCCAATACCCAAGAGCGCTTAGATGCTTTACTTAAGCATTCACTGCTAAATAAAGACGATATTTATAATTTAAAAGATTGCTGGCGATTTTTAACTCAGTTGCGTTTTAGTACGCAAATAAACGAAGAAGGTTTGCCAAGTAACTGCATAAACCCCGATAAATTAAGTTCATTAGAGCGTCATCAGCTTAAAGAGGCTTTTTATTTAGTAAAACAAGCGCAGCAAGCCGCGGCGTTTAAATTTGCCCGTGGCAGTTTGTAACAAGAGGTAAGCGCTGTGGTAAAAAAATGGCTCAGTAAGTATATAAAAAGGCGTAATCTTTTAAGTCAAAATGCGTTAACGCAACGCTATTTAGTGATTGATTTAGAGCTTACTGGGCTTGATGTAAACCAGCATGAAATTGTCTCAGTAGCCTGGGTAAAAATAGATAACCAATGTATAAAAATGAGTGAGTCTCAGCATTTAATTAATAAAAACGTTAAACGCTTAGAGCAAAGCCCTGTTTTTCACGGCATTATTGACGACACTGTGGCTAAAGGGCAAAGCCTGCACACTATATTAACGCAGCTAAGCCGTGATTTTAGTGACCATATTTTGGTTTTTCATAACGCCATACTGGATTGGGGGTTTTTAAAAGCAGCCCTTAAAGGTTCCAATATAAACGCACAACCTAAGCTAATACTCGACACCCTCCACATAGAAAAAAAGCGCCTTATTTGCCAAGGCGCAGAAATAAAACAAGATGATTTAACCCTAAGTGCGTGTCGCAAACGTTATGAGTTACCAAGCTATCATTGCCATAACGCACTTACAGACGCACAGGCCACTGCAGAATTACTACTAGCCCAGTGCTACCAAATAAACCGTGGTAAAGAGCTAAAAGTGGGTGAGTTAACCTAGGTTGGCTGTAGGCGCGGCTTTATGCCGCGCGAGGTATACTCTTGCCTACAATAAAGGGCAGTTTACTTTTATTTTCAACTGTATGATTATAGGTACGGTTACGTAATCATTATTTAACTAATTACTTTAAGGAACGACGTGAAACTCATTACCGCTATTGCTCTACTCTTTTTTCCACTCATCGCTTTTGCTAATTCGAGCTTACCTGCCAATCGTCATATCTCAGTGCAAGGCACTGCTGAGGTATTAGTTGAGCCTGACATGGCTAAAATACTATTTAAGGTGAATAGTGTTAAAAATGAGCCGAAAGCAGCCAATAACGCGCTTGAGAATAAAGTGAAGTTATTAATCGATGGGCTCAATCAATTTGAAATAAGCGCCGATGACGTAGTTGCCTCAAACGTTAAAATTGAAAAAACAGGAATGGATTATATTGAAACAGGGCATCAGGCCCTTAGCGAATACGCAGCGATAAGAACGTTTGAAGTAACGCTAAACAGTATTGAGCGTGTGAGCGATTTAACCGATTTTTTATTGAACCAAGAAGTAAATGCCATTCAAAATATTGCGTTTTTATCTTCAAAGTTTGAGCAATTACAAGCGCAAGCCACACAGTTAGCAATTGAAGATGCAAAAATAAAAGCGGATTTACTTGCTGATTCATTCAATGCAAAAGTAGGTGAAGTACGCACTATTCGCTCAACTAAAAACAACTATGACAGTGGTTTTAGTACAGCCATAACTAAGATGCACAGGGCGCAGCAAGATAATAATTCTTTTCCTCAAATACGTAGTAACGATTTACAGGCAACAATAAGCTTTAAATCATCCATAAACGTGGTGTTTGATTTAGAGATAACTGATTAAATTAATAATTTCATTTCAAATACATGTTCGTACTGTAAGCTAGTTTTATGTTTTTGATTAATTTGAGGGTAGCAGTATTATGAGCGATGAAAGTAACACGTTAAAAGCACAAACCGAGGCAAAAGTAGCAGCAGGGCGAAAAGGTAACCCTGATTTTATGAAAGGCGTTGATGAAACCATTGCTCAGGCAAAAGCGTTTCAAGAAGGGGCAAATGCACTTAATTTAGATCAAAATGCCCCACGCTTTGAACTGCCGAACCAGCACGGTGAGCAAGTTTTATTAGATGAGCTACTTGCAAAAGGGCCTGTGGTTATAACTTTTTATCGTGGTAGTTGGTGCCCTTATTGTAATTTACAGCTAAAAGCATTGCAGTCACGCCTACCTGAAATTCACGCATTAGGCGCACAGCTGGTGGCTATTAGCCCACAAGCGCCCGATGGCTCAATGAGCGAAAACGACATACGTAATATGGATTTTGTCGTGCTGAGTGACCAAAATGCAGATGTAGCAGAAAGCTATGGCGTTGCGTGGCAAGTACCTGCATTTTTATTAGATCATATGCGCGAAGACCGCGGCCTTGATTTAGAGTCGCTTAATAACGGCAACGGCAGTATTTTACCTATCCCTGCCACGTTTGTTTTAGATAGCGAAGGTAAAGTGACGTGGCGCTATGTCGATGTTGATTACCGCACCCGCTCAGAGCCGCAAGATATAATTAATGCTTTAAAAGCACTACAGTAAGCAATAAAGCAAGCTCGCTTTATGCCTAAAAGTAGCCAAGTAAATTAGCTACTTTTGGGTTAATTTAAAGTTTCTAATCGCTCCCTCTTATAATAATGTTCAAGGTCGATTACAATACAGCCATCTAAAAGGCATCGATGCCTTTGTCTGCACGTAAAGAGAGTGGATTTTATATTTCATGGCAATCAAACTTGCAATTAATGGTTTTGGTCGTATTGGTCGAAATATTGTCCGCGCGTTGTACGAGTCAGGTTTGAGCAACGAGATAAAAATTGTTGCGATTAACGAACTTGCTGACCCTGAAGCTATTGCTCATTTATTAAAATACGACACGTCCCACGGTCGTTTTTCTTTTCCTGTAAAACTTGGTGAAGACACCATTAGCGTTGCAGGCGATACCATTGCACTATTTTGTGAAGAAAACCCAGTAGAATTGCCTTGGCAAACCCTAGATGTAGATGTTGTGCTTGAATGTACCGGTGTTTATCACTCGCGCGAGCATGCACAATTACACATTACTGCGGGTGCTAAAAAGGTGTTGTTTTCGCACCCAGCTGATAACGATGTAGATGCCACCATTGTGTATGGCATTAACGACGATGAGCTCAAACACGAGCACACTATTGTATCTAACGGCTCGTGTACTACAAACTGTGTGGTGCCTGTTATTAAAGTGCTAGATGATGCGTTTGGCATTGAATCGGGTGCTATTACCACTATTCACGCGTCGATGAACGATCAACAAGTGATTGATGCGTACCATCATGATTTACGTCGTACCCGCGCTGCGAGTCAGTCTATTATTCCGGTTGATACAAAATTAGCACGAGGAATAGACCGCATTTTACCCAAATTTGAAGGGCGCTTTGAAGCCATTGCGGTTCGCGTGCCGACAATTAACGTAACGGCAATGGATTTAAGTGTTACAGTAAATGCCGATGTAGATTTAAAGGCGGTAAATACGGCACTTAAAGCCCAAGCAAAAGACCGCTTAGAAGGTATATTAAGTTACACCGAAGAGCCATTGGTATCGGTTGATTTTAATCACGACCCACATTCTTGTATTATTGATGGCACGCAGACACGTGTTAGTCACAAACGCCTGATAAAGTTACTTGTTTGGTGTGATAACGAATGGGGTTTTGCCAATCGCATGCTAGATACAGCACGTGCGATGATGGCTAAGTAAACATTTTATAATAATTTTAAAATTTATTTTTCAGGTTCAAGTATCGTTAACTAAGGAGATGTTATGTCGGTCATAAAAATGGCAGATTTAGATTTAAACGGCAAGCGCGTATTAATTCGTGAAGATTTAAATGTACCAGTTAAAGCAGGTAAAGTGACCTCAGATGCACGTATTCGTGCTGCACTACCTACTATTAAGCTAGCTCTTGAAAAAGGCGCTAAAGTAATGGTTATGTCGCACCTTGGCCGCCCTACGGAAGGCGAGTACGATGACGAATTTTCACTTGCCCCTGTAGCCGATTACCTAAACGACGCACTTGAGCAAAATGTCCGCCTTGAAAAAGATTACTTAAACGGCGTTGAAGTTGCCGATAACGAAGTAGTTGTATTTGAAAACGTACGATTTAATAAAGGCGAGAAGAAAAACGACGAAGCCTTATCAAAACAACTTGCTGCCCTGTGTGATGTGTATGTAATGGATGCATTTGGCACCGCTCACCGCGCACAAGCGTCTACTCATGGCGTTGGCTTATTTGCAGATGTTGCCTGTGCTGGCCCGTTATTATCAGCAGAACTTGAAGCACTAGGTAAAGCACTAGATAACCCAGCACGCCCATTAGTGGCTATTGTAGGTGGTTCTAAAGTATCAACTAAATTAACTGTTTTAGACTCGCTTTCAACGATTGTAGATCAGCTTGTAACAGGTGGCGGTATTGCTAATACCTTTATTGCAGCTGCGGGTCATCCGGTTGGTAAATCACTTTATGAAGCTGATTTAATGGATGAAGCAAATCGTTTATGTGCAGCAGCTAAAGCAAACGATGGTGAAATTCCGGTACCGACCGATGTTGTAGTAGGTAATGAATTTTCAGACTCTGCAGTCGCTACGCTTAAAGATGTAAGCGAAGTAACAAGCGATGACATGATTTTTGATATTGGCCCTGATACAGCCAGCCAGCTTGCAAAAATTATTGCAAACGCCGGTACTGTTGTATGGAATGGCCCAGTTGGCGTATTTGAGTTTGATCAGTTTGGTAATGGTACACGTGCTATTGCCCAGGCAATTGCTAACTCTAATGCGTTTTCGATTGCAGGCGGTGGTGACACTTTAGCGGCAATTGATAAATACGGCATTGCCGATAAAGTATCTTACATTTCTACCGGTGGTGGTGCGTTCTTAGAGTTTTTAGAAGGCAAAAAACTTCCAGCAGTAGAAATGCTAGAGTCGCGCGCTAAATAATAAATTTTAGCCGCATTTGGTGAGGGGAAACCCTCACCAACGATTAATTATTAAATACCTCTCACCCTTATTTAATAGTTAATTAAGACAAAACTAAGCAGTGTAAATTGCTTTATTTTGTGGCGCAGTGATTGCGTCAAACTAACATATCCGTTCAAACTAGATGGCAGGAGACTGCTGTCGATAAATTGGAGAATACCCAATGGCTTTAATCAGTATGCGACAACTTTTAGATCATGCAGCTGAACACGGTTACGGCGTTCCAGCCTTTAACGTGAATAACCAAGAGCAAATGCGCGCAATAATGGAAGCGGCTGATAAAACAAACAGCCCAGTAATTGTTCAAGGATCAGCAGGCGCACGTGCTTATGCTGGTGCTCCATTTATCCGCCACATGATTTTAGCAGCCGTTGAAGAATGGCCGCACATTCCAGTAGTAATGCACCAAGATCACGGTACCTCACCCGGTGTTTGCCAACGCTCAATTCAACTTGGCTTTTCATCAGTTATGATGGATGGCTCATTAATGACTGACGGAAAAACCCCATCAAGCTACGAATATAATGTAGAAGTAACACGCGAAACCGTGGCTATGGCACATGCTTGTGGTGTATCGGTAGAGGGCGAGCTAGGTGTACTTGGCTCACTTGAAACCGGTGAAGCGGGCGAAGAAGATGGTGTAGGCGCAGAAGGTAAACTAACTACTGATCAAATGCTTACCGACCCAGAAGAAGCCGCTGATTTTGTAAATAAAACCCATGTTGATGCCTTGGCAATTGCTTGTGGTACATCGCACGGTGCGTACAAATTTACGCGCCCACCCACAGATGACATTTTAGCGATTGATCGTATTAAAGAAATTCACGCACGTATCCCGAACACGCACTTAGTAATGCACGGATCGTCGTCTGTACCACAAGAGTGGTTAGAGATCATAAATCAATACGGTGGCGAAATTCCTGAAACGTACGGTGTACCTGTTGAGCAAATTGTAGAAGGGATCAAATACGGTGTACGTAAAGTAAATATTGATACCGATTTACGCCTGGCCTCTACCGGTGCTATTCGCCGTCATATGGCGCTTAACCCATCTAACTTCGATCCGCGTAAATACCTAGCAGAAGCAACTAAAGCAATGACAGAGATTTGTGTTGCGCGTTACAACGCGTTTGGTACAGCTGGTCAAGCAGGTAAAATTAAGCCAATTTCACTTGATGACATGCACCTTAAATATTTAAGTGGTGAGTTAGACCCACAAATTAAATAATGATCTTTGATTAAAAATACCTTTATAAAAACCAGCTGGCGTAATCCAGCTGGTTTTTTTATACCGCAAAGCACTGGGATCACTGTTGTACCAACTTAATAAAATGGGATCACTGATTTACTAACCGCCCCGCATTTGGATCATTTATTTACCAACTAGCGCATAAATTTACGCCACGTTAGGCGCTCAATCAATCAGATCGTTTTTTATTTGTACAATAGATCAGGTGCTTAGTTGTTTGACTAAGTATAACCGTGATCCCAAACCCGATCGGCTTAGTAAAAATCTGATCTTTTTATAGGCTGCTTAGTAAAAAACAGATCTATTTTTAACCACGTAATGACATCTTCCAGTGCAAACTCAGTTTCGTACCTGGTTTTTTACTGTGTTAGTTAAGTAATGATCCCGCCATGAATATCTACTTAGAAATAAAACTGTCATATTTTTGTAAATATGTTTTGATTAACCGTAATTTGCAAAATAGTTTTAAAAATATGACGTTAATGAGGTTTTTTGTCACTATTTTGTGTTTTTTTTATCAGGATTTTAATTTACACGTTACACTTTCATAAAAATGTCATACTTAGTCATAATAATGAAAACTAATTCGATAGCGTAAGAGATAATTTGGAATGTCACGTAAAGTACTAGTCGTAGATGATGAAGCTCCTATCAGAGAGATGTTAGTTTTTGTTTTAGAGCAAAATGGATTTCAAGCAATTGAAGCAGAAGATTACGATTCTGCAATTGCAGCTATGGTTGAACCATACCCAGATATGGTTTTACTCGATTGGATGTTACCAGGCGGTAGCGGTATTCAAATTGCTAAGCAATTTAAGCAAAGTGAATACACACGCCAAATTCCAATCATTATGCTTACAGCCCGCGGCGAAGAAGAAGACAAAGTACGCGGCCTAGAAGTAGGGGCAGATGACTACGTCACTAAACCTTTTTCTCCTAAAGAGTTAATGGCTCGTATTAAAGCGGTTATTCGCCGTGTATCGCCTACCTCATTAGAAGAAGCTATAGAAGTACATGGCTTGCGTTTAGACCCAATATCGCACCGCGTTACCTCAGAGGGAAGCGAGCTTGATATGGGCCCAACCGAATTTAGATTATTACATTTTTTTATGACTCACCCAGAGCGTGTTTATAGCCGTGAGCAACTGCTTGACCATGTTTGGGGAACTAATGTGTACGTAGAAGACCGTACAGTTGATGTGCACATACGTCGTTTACGCAAAGCGATTGCACCGCTGGGGCATGATCGCTTAGTACAAACAGTACGTGGTGCAGGTTATCGTTTTTCTAGTAAATTATAAGGTACCGCAGCTAGGGTGTGAGTACGCATAAATTACTACTCAAAGGTAAAGTGAGTATATGTATCGAGTTATTAATAAACAGGCGTTAGTAAAACGTCTGTTTATCTATTTTTTACCCCTGTTATTAGTTGGTGTGCTTATTGGTGCACCTTTTTTGCTTTTATTTTTAGGCACTTCTTCTCTTTTAGTCTGGCATTATCATCAACTTTATCGCTTAAGCGATTGGCTTTTAAATCAACGTAGCTTTAACCCACCAGAGGGCGAGGGTGCGTGGGAACAAGTATTTGAAGGCATTTATCATTTACAGCACCGTAATCGTAAAAAACGCAATGAATTGGCCGATTTAATTCGTCGCTTTCGCGATGGAGCTGAAGCCGTACCCGATGCCGTAGTGGTGTTGCAAAGTGATTTAAGCATTGTTTGGTGTAACCAACTTGCACTTAAAGTATTGGGGCTACAATGGCCGACCGATCATGGCCAGCGCCTAGATAACCTAATACGCGAACCTAAATTTGCCAAGTACATGCTGCGCGGTGAATTTGAAGAGCCATTAGAGCTTGATAACGGGCATATTGTTGACCAAGTGCTTGAATTTAGGGTAATGCCCTATGCCAACACGCAGCTTATGGTGGTAGTACGTGATGTAACACGCCTAAAGCAGCTAGAGCAAATGCGCAAAGACTTTGTTGCCAATGTATCACATGAGCTGCGCACGCCGCTTACGGTTGTTACTGGCTACCTTGAGATGATGGATGGCGATATGATGCCACCGCCTGCAATGTGGAATAAAGCGCAAAATACCATGCTTGAGCAATGTAAGCGTATGGACAGCTTAGTTAATCAGCTTTTATCTCTTTCGCGTATTGAGGGGGCGCGCAGGCAAGACAACGACAAAGCCATTAATGTGCCGCAAATGCTCAACTACATTAAAACCGAAGCGCAGTCTATAAACCAAGACAAAGGCCATGAGCTTATTTTTGATATAGATAATGAGCTTGATATTAAAGGCTCTGAAGATGAGCTACGCAGTGCGTTCTCTAATTTAGTGTTTAACGCTATACATTACACTAAAGCGGGCGGAAAAATTGTTGTTACCTGGCAGCGTAAAGAGGGGCTTGCGCACTTTAGTGTAAATGATAATGGCGATGGTATTGCACCAGAGCATATAAATCGTTTAACTGAGCGCTTTTACCGCGTAGATAAAGCAAGGAGTCGCACAACCGGTGGCTCAGGTTTAGGCTTAGCAATTACTAAACATGTGCTTACACGTCACGATAGCAAATTAAATATAAGCAGTGAGCTTGGTAAAGGCTCGTGTTTTTCTTTCGACTTTTCAAAGGATAAGCTTGTTAACTTAGCAAGTTAAGGGCAATAAAAAGCAAAGTCATAAAAGTGTCATTTAAGAGTAATGTAACTGTCATCTACTCACTTTACAGTAGACGACAGTTAGGAAATGGGACGAACAAATCGGAGAACCCCGCATGAAATTTAAAAACTTAGTTGCCGCAATGGGTGTGGCTGTTACAACATTAGTATCTGCACAGGCTGTTGCTCTTGACGACGCAATTCCTGAATATCAAAAAATTAACGGCGTTTCAGGTAACTTTTCATCTGTAGGCTCTGATACTTTAGCTAACATGATGACTTTTTGGGCTGAAGAGTACAAACGTATTTACCCAAATGTAAATATTCAAATTCAAGCGGCAGGTTCGTCTACTGCTCCACCAGCGCTTACTGAAGGCACCTCTAACATGGGTCCTATGAGCCGTAAAATGAAATCAAAAGAAATCGAAGCGTTCGAAAAACGCTACGGTTACAAGCCTACAGAAGTGCGTGTAGCGATTGATGCATTAGCGGTATTTGTACACAAAGATAACCCAATTGAAGGCTTACGTATTGACCAAGTAGATGCTATTTTTTCATCTACTCGTAAATGTGGTGCGTCTGAGCAAGTTAACCGCTGGAGCGATGTTGGCCTAACAGGGGACTGGGCTGCAAAAGACATCCAATTATACGGACGTAACTCTGTATCAGGTACTTACGGTTACTTTAAAAAGAAAGCACTGTGTAAAGGTGACTTTCGTAACAACGTAAATGAGCAACCAGGTTCAGCCTCTGTTGTACAATCAATCTCATCGTCATTAAACGCGATTGGTTACTCAGGCATTGGTTACAAAACGTCGGGTGTACGTACGGTTCCTTTATCTAAAAAAGGCACTAACTACGTAGATGCAACGCTTGATAATGTTGCTAAAGGTAAATACCCACTTTCTCGTTTCTTATACGTTTACGTGAACAAGCACCCTAATAAGCCGCTTTCTCCAATTGAAGCTGAGTTCTTAAAAATGGTACTTTCTAAAGACGGTCAAAAAATCGTTGAAAAAGATGGTTACGTACCACTATCTGCTAAGTTAGTAGAAGCAGAGCTTAAAAAGTTAGGTTTATAATTTAAGCCCAACCAATAAAAAAACCGCTCAATGAGCGGTTTTTTTGTGTGTAAAATTTTAAAACGTAAAACAGACTAACTTACTAAAAGCGATTACAGATCAGTCAGCTTTTGCGCTTGTGCTTTACACTGATTATAGCTCTCTACACATTTGGCAGAGCACACTTGCTGTTTTAACCCTTTGTCAACCGATTGCTGATCGCAACTATTTTCGCACTGATAGTTTTGTTGTGCGCATTGGTTTAACTCAGGGTTTTTCACTTGATTTTGGCAAGCTGCTAACAATGAAAATGAAAGGGCGAGGGCACTCGTTTTAATAAATGTTTGCATGCTTATCCTTAACGTTGAACTGCGCTTTTGTTAAATCTCAACTTGTAAGTTGTCGATTAATCTAACATTGCCTAAAAAGGCGGCAGCTAAAATAACAAGTTGTGTATCATCAAGTGTAGCAGCTTTTAATGTATCTCGTTGAGCTATCTCAAAATAATCAGGCTTTAAGCCGGCTTGCTCTAAACTAAGCTGTGCGCTTTGCTCAAGTGCTTTGTAATCGGTATTGCCTGCTTTGAGCTGCTCAGCGCAACTGTTTAGTGTTTTAAATAATGCGGTAGCCGTGGCTTTTTGCTCTGCAGATAAATAGCCATTTCGCGAGCTCATAGCTAGGCCTGAAACTTCACGCATGGTCGGTACACCAACAATTTCAACCGGAATTGATAAATCGCGTACCATGGTTTTAATCACTTGCAGCTGCTGAAAGTCTTTTTCGCCAAAGCATGCATAATCTGGTTGTACTAAATTAAATAACTTAGTCACTACTGTGGCAACGCCTCTAAAGTGTCCTGGGCGCGTGCCGCCACAATACCCCATAGATACGCCTGGTACATCTACAAAGCTTTGCTCACCAAGCCCATTTGGGTAAATGGTGTCTACGCTTGGGGTAAACACAATATCGGTGTTTAAGTCGGCTAAGCCTTGTTTGTCTTCGTTTAATGTACGCGGGTAGCTATCTAAATCTTCGTTGGCACCAAATTGCATTGGGTTGACAAAAATACTCACAACCACTTTATCGGCCATTGTTTTTGCCTTTTCAACCAATGAAAAGTGGCCGCGGTGCAAGTTGCCCATGGTTGGCACTAAAGCCACGCTTAAACCTGCTTGGCGCCAAGCTTTAATTTGACTACGTAATGATTTAATTTCAGTAATTGACTGCATTATTTAAACTCATGTTCGGCGCTTGGAAATGCGCCACTTTTAACGTCTGAACAATATTTTTTAACTGCATCTGGCATGTTGCCAGTTTCCAGTAAAAAGTTTTTAGAAAATTTAGGAATGTACCCTGCCGAAATACCGACTAAGTCGTGCATTACCAGTATTTGGCCATCCGTTACATTACCAGCGCCAATACCTATGGTAGGAATGGTGACGGCATCGGTAATGCGTTTAGCGAGCGCACTTGGGATACACTCAAGCACTAATAATTGGGCACCTGCGGCTTCTAGCGCTTTTGCATCATCAATCATTTTTTGTGCTTTGTCGTCTTCGCGGCCTTGAATTTTAAAGCCACCAAATACGTGTACTGATTGCGGCGTTAATCCTAAATGGCCACAAACTGGAATACCTTGCTGCGTTAAACTTTTAATGCTGTCGTAAAGCCATTCACCGCCTTCAAGTTTTACCATATTAGCGCCTGCACGCATTAACTCTGCTGCATTTTTACAGGTGTCGCTAACGTTTGAATAGCTCATAAAGGGCATATCGGCTATAACAAAAAGCTCACGGCTGCCACCGCGTACACAGCGGGTATGATAGGCTATATCTTGATTGGTTACGCCTAGGGTATCGTCGCCACCTTGCAGCACCATGCCCAAAGAGTCGCCAACTAAAATAACGTCCACACCGTTATCATGAAATAACTTAGCAAAACTGGCATCGTAAGCGGTTAATGCGGTGATTTTGTTATTTTCTGCTTTCATTTTATTTAAAGTAGAAACGGTTATTTTAGACATAATATCCTCGCAGGCATAAGCCTTGGTTAATTACAGAGGTAATTGTTGTAAGTCGTTGAGCGGTAAGTCTTGCGCAATGGTTTTTAATGCAATGCCGCTTGGTAAAATCAGTTCTGGGGCAAGCTCAAGTAAAGGGTAAACTACAAACTCACGTTCGCACAGGCCATAATGTGGCACAGTTAAGCGCTGGGTATTAATCACTTGCTGACCAAACAGTAAGGTATCTATATCGAGCGTACGCGGCCCCCAACGTTCGGCTTTTCTTACCCGCCCATGTTCAAGCTCTATGGCTTGAGTTAAATCAAGTAATTGCTCAGGTTCAAGCGCGGTTTTAATACACGCTACGGCATTTACATAGTCGGGTTGATCTTGTGGGCCCATTGGTTTACTTGCATAGTAATGCGATACACTTATAAATTCACAATGAGGCAGCTTTTTAAGCGCACAAACGGCGTTATCAAGCTGCTCTTTGGGTGAGTTTAGGTTGGCACCTAAACCCAAATATACACACTGCATGCAATTACTCAGCTGGCTTTTTAGTGGTGCGGCGGCGCGGACGTTTACGTGGTTTTGGCCCACCTTGGTGGCCTAGGTTTTTTACCATTTCTTTTTGGCCATTAATATCTAGGCTCAAGTATTGTGTCCACCACTGGGCAAGCTCACTATGTTGGTGCTCACCGGCATCAACACGTAATAATAAAAAGTCATAAGCGGCTTTAAATCGTGGCTGCTGGGTAAGTCTGTAAGCGCGTTGGCCGGCACGTTTATCTAAACGTTGCTGTATATGCCAAATGTCGCGTGCGCCTAAGGTAAAGCGTTTAGGTACTGCAATATGCTGGGCATTTTCGCTCAGTACTTTATTCATGGCTTGAGCAAAGGCATCAAAGTAAGACAGCTGTTCTTGTTGTTTAATTTTAGTTGTGCGCTCAAGCAGCGGAAACCACATTAAAGCAGCAAATATAAACGCAGGCGTTACTTTTTTATCTGCATTTATGCGTTTATCGGTGTTTTGAAACATTTGCTGAATAAACGCCGCTTCTAAGCCGTCAGGGTTTTTATCTAAAATTTTATCAAGCACCGGAAATAACGACTTAAATAAGCCGTATTGGCGTAGCATTAAATAGTTAGCTTCGGCTTTACCGTTTAAAAACAGCTTTAGAACTTCTTCAAATAAACGCGCTGGCGGTATGTTATCAAGTAGGCTGGCAAGCGCAGTAATTGGCTTTTCGCTTTTTGGCGCTATGCTCATATCAAGCTTAGTTGCAAAGCGTACCGCACGTAGCATACGTACAGGGTCTTCGCGGTAGCGTGTTTCTGGGTCGCCAATTAACTCAATTTGTTTTGCTTGTATAGCCGCTAAGCCATTGGCGTAATCGTATATACAAAAATCGTTAATAGAGTAATACAGCGCGTTGATAGAAAAATCACGGCGCTCGGCGTCTTCTTCAATGCTACCAAACACGTTATCGCGCAGTAACTGCCCGTGCTCGCTTGATTGGCTAATTTGGTTTTTGTCTTCTTGCGCTTCGTGGTGCCCGCGCATGGTGGCTACTTCTATAATTTCGCGACCAAAAACAATATGTGCTAAGCGAAAACGACGACCAATTAGGCGGCAATTTCTAAATAGTTTTTTAACTTGCTCTGGGGTGGCATTGGTAACAACGTCAAAGTCTTTTGGTTGTTGACCTAACAATATATCGCGAATACAACCACCTACAAGGTAAGCGTCGTAACCACCGTCTTTTAAACGGTAAAGTACTTTGATTGCATTTGGGCTAAATTGTTTACGTGAAATACCATGTTCGCCGCGTGTTACAACAACCGGTTCATCACTTGTTTGAGTGCTTTGCACATCGGCATTTGGGCCGATTATTTGCCTGCAAAATTGAAAAAGCTTGGAAATAATAATCTGTCTCCTACAGAAATGATGATTGGCTGGTCATCGCAATCAAAAAGCACATAAATTAGGTATTATAGTGCGGTGCTTTGTATTTATTGTAAATAGCCTCTATTTAGGCGGCTATCATATACCAGCGCGGTATAAAAATTAAGTTGATGGACTGAAATTAAGCCGTTTTTAAGTTTTTTATTTGCTTAAATGCGTAAATTTAGTGCTGTTTGGATGCTGACCTTGCGAAATTTGAATTTCGGGTATGTTTGGCACCGCTGTTAAGCTAAATTCGTTAATAGCCCACGCCATTAATTGCTCTACAGATAAATCATTCAATTGGCTATGCACAGGTAAGTTTAAAAATTCAAACGCATCGATAAGCGCGGGTTTTGGGTTATCTGTGCTAATAGCGGGCGCATAATTTTGTTTAGAGAGTTTAAAACCAGGCTCGGCCACCGCAAGGGGTAAATGTGCGTATTGGGGAATGGGCGCATTAAGCTGTTTAAATAAACTTATTTGCCGTGCTGTAGGCTCGATTAAATCGGCGCCACGTACCACACGATTAATACCTTGCTCAATGTCATCAATAACCACCACTAGTTGGTAGGCAAATAATCCGTCACTGCGCTTTATTATGTAATCTTCATGGGCTAATGCACTATTTACAGTAATATCGCCTTGAATCAAATCGTTAAAATGGCATGTTGGGTGCTGTTGGCTAAGACGAAGTGCGCCTTGCTCTGTTGATAAGTTAAGCGTTTTGCAGTGACCTTGGTAAATGCCACCCATGGCTTTTATTTGTTTGCGAGAACAGCGACAACCATATACACATTGTTGGTGGATCAGCTTATTTGTTAGCTCTTGATAAAGAGGTAGGCGCTGAGTTTGATAAACAACGGATTCGTCCCAGTAAAGGCCGTAGGCTTGTAAGGTATTTAGAATATGGGTGTCGGCATTTTTAACCACGCGGGTGGTGTCTATATCTTCAATGCGCACTAACCATTTACCCTGATTTACTTTAGCATCAAGGTAGCTGCCCACAGCCGCCACAAGTGAGCCAAAGTGAAGTGGCCCAGAAGGAGACGGTGCAAATCGACCGCGATAGTCACGCTTTGGCGTGGTAACGGCTGTAGGAGGCATAGTTAACTAATTTTAATTAACCGCGCCCAGCTTGTTTTTCTTTAATTTCTGCAAGGGTTTTACAGTCTACGCATAAATCTGCAGTTGGACGCGCCTCTAAACGACGAATACCAATTTCGATTCCGCATGACTCACAAAAGCCAAAATCATCTTCTTTAATTAAGATAATTGTTTTTTCAATTTTTTTGATCAGTTTACGTTCGCGGTCGCGAGTACGAAGTTCTAAAGAGAACTCTTCTTCTTGCGCAGCGCGGTCAACTGGATCAGGAAAGTTGGCAGCTTCGTCTTGCATATGCGATTTCGTGCGGTCAACTTCATTACGTAAGTCGTTACGCCACGCTTCTAAAATCGCTTTAAAATGAGCACGTTGTGCTTCATTCATATACTCTTCGCCCGGCTTTTCTTGGTATGGTTCTAAACCGGCTTGAGCCAATAAACCATGTCTTTGTTGGTCTGGCATAACTCTCTCCTAAATCCTTAATTTAATGCCTCAGCATTAGCCGGCGGTATAAATAGCAGAATCTTATACCCTAGGCAAATTTATTTTTTAATTAATCGAATTAGCTTCAACCAGTGTGTTGACTAAAAAGGCTCATATTTTGATTTTGATGCTTTATTAATCGTTATTTCGGTATTTAAACTTGCCTAGTTATATGGGCATAAAGTTTAAAAGCAAGTTAAATTTTTTATTTAAAGGCTACTTTCTCATTAAGCGTTACTTCACTTGGTGAAATAGATGCCTTATAAGCGTATACCTCCACGCCTTTTTTGATCGCGTGGTTTAATAAGTCGCTGTATTTTTTATCTATGTGGCTTGCTGCACTCACAATATTAATACCTTGGTGCAAAACAGCGAACAGTAATACTGCGCGGTGGCCTTGTTCGATCATTTCTATTAATTCGCGAATGTGTTTTTGCCCACGCACGGTTTGCGCATCCGGAAAGTAACCTTGCCCACTTTGTGGTGCGGTTTCGCTTAACAAGGTGACTGACTTTACCTCTACATAGCAAGTGGGTTTATTGTCGCTGGTGAGCAAAAAGTCGATACGGCTGTTTTCGCTGCCGTATTTTACTTCACTTTGAAGCTGCTCATACCCGTTAAGCTCTGTAATAACCTGGTTGTTGATAGCCTCTTCGACCACTTTATTTGCCACGGCGGTATTAACGCATATTAACTGCGAGAGGGAGTTTTGAGTGAGCTCTAACGACTGAGGGTATTTTCGTTTACTGTTATCGCTGGTTGAATAATAAGCGCTAAAGCCAGGCTCTGCGCAACCTGTCATTTTACCGGTGTTGGCGCAGTGGGCGGTAAATTCAGTTCCATCGTTAAGTTGGAGGTCGGCTAAAAAGCGTTTATAGCGTTTTAATAACGTGGCGGGCTGTAAAGCTGGGGTGTATTTCATTTAAATTCCAATGCTAAACGCTGCAGATGCGTTGGTTTATGTTATTTATCTCAAGCTGTTGGGAACTTGTACTCACTATAGTAAACTCGGTGGCACATTTAAGTGTAAGGGTATTCTAACATGAGTGAAAAATTTGTTGTTCAACTAAGCGAGCAAGCAGCACCAAGCCATTGGGGCGAAAACGCGGCGTTGTCTTTTAACGAGCAAGGCGCAACGGTTCATTTATCTGAGCAAGAAACATTAAAAAATGTTCAAAAAGCGGCGCGAACAATTGCAAGCCAAGGTGTTAAACAGGTTGAGCTTGCGGGCGATACATGGTGCACAGAAAGCCAATGGGCTTTTTACCAAGGGTTTGTAACACCTAAATCATTACATGGTGTTGAATTTGTTGATAACGCACAATCAGATCTAAACGAGCTTGCGCATTTAAAAGCCTCAGCTACGTGGGCACGAGAAATGGTAAACGGCACAGCCGATGACATTTACCCTGAGAGCCTTGCTGAAAAAGCCGCCGAATTTATTCAATCGTTAGCGCCTGAACACGTAAGCTACCAAATTATTAAAGGCGATGCGTTATTAGAGCAACAGTGGATTGGTATTCATGCTGTAGGCCGTGGCTCTGAGCGCCCACCTGTTTTACTTGAGCTTGATTACAACCCAACAGGCGATCAAAGCGCACCGGTAAGCGCAGCGCTTGTAGGTAAAGGTATTACGTTTGACTCTGGCGGTTACTCAATTAAATCTAGCGAAGGTATGCTAGGAATGAAGTGCGATATGGGTGGCGCGGCAACGGTAACAGCGGGTTTAGCACTGGCTATTAATCGCGGTATAGAAAAACGCATTAAGCTATTTTTATGCTGTGCAGAGAACTTAATTTCGGGCCACGCTTACAAGCTAGGTGATATTTTAACCTACAAAAATGGCACAACCGTTGAAATTGTAAACACCGATGCTGAAGGGCGTTTAGTGCTTGCTGATGGCCTAATGGCTGCAGGCGAAACTGGCGCAGAGCTAATTATCGATGCGGCAACACTAACCGGTGCTGCACTCGTTGCTGTAGGTCAAGAGTACAACGCATTATTTGCCCTTGATAAAGAGCTGGTACGCGAAGTAGAAGACTTTGCATCGCAAGAAATGGAAGCTGCATGGCCTCTTCCGCTTGAAAAATGGCACCAGCAAAACTGCCCATCTCCATATGCTGATACGGCAAATAGCCGCGCTCAAAAAGGTGGCGGTTACGGCGGCGCATCAAATGCAGCAGGCTTTTTATCTCGCTTTGTACCAAACGATGGTAAAGGTTGGGTACACATTGATTTAGCTGCAGCATTTAATATGGGTAGCACTAGCCAATGGGCTGCAGGTGCAACTACGCAAGGTATGCGCACAGTGGCACGTACATTGTTAGAAAAAGCTTAATAGTACGTAACTAGGCGTTTAATACATAAAATAGGCACCAATTGGTGCCTATTTTGCTATTTGCAGGCAAGCAATTTATTTTTATTTACGGTAAAATCCTTCGCCAATACCTGTTTGGGTGTTTAATTATTGGCTAAAGTGCCTACACTCAAATGTTATACTCACCACTGGGGTTCTAAACTATGTCAGATAAGTGCTACATCACAGCTCAACAGCTACTTGAAGATTCATTCCGCGTAGCGGCACAAGTTTATAAAGATGGCTTTCGTCCAGACTTTATAATTGGTATTTGGCGAGGTGGTGCACCTATTGGTATTGCTGTGCAAGAATACTACGATTACAAAGGCATTGAGACTGATCACATTGCGGTGCGTACGTCGTCTTATTACGGTATTGGCAAGCAATCTAAAGAAATAAAAGTACACGGCCTACACTACATTGTAGAAAACGCTAATGCAGGTGACTCACTGCTTATTGTTGATGATGTGTTTGATTCTGGCCGCAGTATATTTGCACTAAAAGAAAAGCTTTCTGAGCTTATGCGCTTAAACTTACCACGCGATATTCGTGTGGCATGTCCGTACTATAAGCCTAAAAACTCAAAAGTAGAGATGGTGCCAGATTACTTTATTCATGAGTCAGAAGAGTGGTTAGTGTTCCCGCATGAGTTATCGGGTTTAACGCCAGATGAAATAATTGAAGGTAAATCTGATTTAGTAAATATCCAAGATATTTTATTAGATAAGTAATTGCCTAAGCGTTAAGTAGGAGTTTATTTGCGCGGGGGCATGTTTGTGTACTCGTTTTAAATAAATGATTGCTATAGCACAGTGCTAATAAATACCACAAAAACTAAAAAAGGCCATTACGGCCTTTTTTTGTGTCTGTTTTTTTACAGCTGCGCAAAACTGTCTACGTAATCACTTAAACTTTGAGTATCGACCGCTTTTAGCCCATGGGAGCTGCGCTGCACTAAGCCTTTTTCAACAAGCTCGGTAACTACGCGACGATAAGCTCGCTCAGTGGTTGCAAAGCGCTCTGCTTCGGCGTTAACGGTTGGGTATGCGCGCAGTAGCGTTGGGTTATTGTTCTCGGCGCGTAGTAAGCAGTCTTTAGCTATGTTGTAGCTTAAAGGCAGCAGTAACTTATCTAAATTAATTTTTTGGTTTTCTTGAAACTTAGCCGCAATGGTTTGCGCGGTATATAAGCTCAGCTCTGGCTTTTCGAGTAGTAATGCTCGCCAGTGGCGAAGCTCTATTAAATTATAGGTTACATCGCTAAAACAGGTGACCGTATAAATACATGGGTTATTGTTTAATGCTTCTATTTCACCAATTAGGGTGTTGTTGCAATCTAATTGGCCCAATAATAGGCGGCGTCCGTTACCTACGTCATAACTAAATGAAATAGTACCGCTGCGCACCAGCACAAGTTTACTAAGTGGTTGATCTTGGTGGATCAGCACTTCTTTTTTTGATTGTTGATAGCTACTCCCTGCAAAAGTGAGTAATTGTTCAACAAGGTAACTAGAAAAATGGTATTGAAACATCAATATGCTCTTCGGACAATTGTCCTATTTATTACACCTTAATGACGATATTATTAAGGCTCTAAGAATTTACGCTAACTTGCTACTGTATTTAGCCTTGCTAAGTACGTAATACCTTCATTTCCCGTGTAATGATTTAGGAAGCTATTGGCTACAACCAATATACTTTTTAAGGTTTTTTAAGCAAGTTAGTTTTTTTATTTTATACCAATCAGCCTAATTAAGTGATCAATTTTAAGGCTAGGAAAACGGGTTGATAGCTAGGCAAAAAATTCGCTATTTAGTCGTTCTCGGCAATTGCTCCTGCATTGCTCTGCATTCATGCAGTCGTAAATGAGTATTTTTTAACGCAGGTAGCGACACGTTTAGCCCCACAAAATGATTGGGTATTATTGCGCATTGGTATTAAACGTTGTAACACTGACAAGTGCCACACGTTAGCATTAGCGTAATGCTAACCTAAAGGGTAGGAGAGAACAATTGAGTTGGGAATATTTAGGTTATATTGCATCAGCTTTCTTGGTTGCATCGTTAACAATGACCGATGTAGTAAAACTGCGTTGGTATAATATGTTTGGTTGTATTGTATTTACTATTTACGGTGTGGCTATTGGTGCAGTGCCTGTTGCGTTTACTAATGGCTTATTAGCGCTGGTAAATATGTACCATATTATAAAGCTCTACCGACAGCCTAAAGTTAATATTGAAAAAGGGAATGCATAAGCATTCCCTTTTTTAGGCTTAATCTATTTTCTCTTCTTCGATTTCTTTTTCATAGCGTAATTCTCCAGCTACCCAAGTTTGTAAAACCTGTGTTTTATAAATCTCATCGACAGGAGCTTTAAAATAGTCTTTGTCTATTAAAATAAAGTCTGCCCATTTTCCGTTTTCTAAGCTGCCTATTTTAAACTCTTGGTGCGCTGCATACGCGCCGCCGAGTGTAAACGCTCTTAGGGCTTGTTCGCGGCTTAGCACTTCGCTTGCGCGCCAGCCGTTCTCAGGCAGCATATTATGATCCATACGGGTAATGGCTGAATACAAGCCATCAAAAGGGTTTGCCAGCTCTACTGGGTAGTCAGAGCCTGCTGCAATCACAGAGCCTTGCTTTAAAAATGTTTGCCATGCATATGCGCCTTGTAATTGGTTATCGGTTAAGCGCTGCTGAGCCATATGCATATCTGAGGTGGCATGCACAGGCTGCATAGATGGAATGATTTTAAGAGCTTTAAAACGCGGAATGTCATCAGGGGTGACTATTTGCGCGTGTTCAATACGGTTACGCAGTAACATACCGCCCGTTTGCTTAAACACGTTTTGATACGCATCAAGTACCACTTTATTTGCCTTATCACCAATTGCATGAGTGTTGGCGCTAAAGCCATTTTTAAAGCTTAAAGTAAATAATTCTTCAAGCTTAGCTTGGGTTTCTAGCATTAGGCCGTGGTGGTTTTTTCTATCTGCGTAGTCATCAATTAGCGCAGCCCCGCGCGAGCCTAATGCGCCATCGGCATATACTTTTACACTGCGGATAGACATAAACGATGCTGCATCTTGATAGCGCCCTGCCTTAAGCATGTGCTTTAAATCGGGGCTAGCAGCACTTAGCATGGCGACTATTCTTAGTGGCAAATTACCTTGCTCGCTGCGCTCTTTGTAAACTTCCCAGGTGGTTTTATCGATACCGGCATCGTGAGTAGAGGTAATGCCTAAGCTTAATAAATGTGCGCCTGCGGCATCTAACGAGTCGCTTATAGCTTGTTTTGAAGGAGCGCTCATATGCTGGGTAATTAACGACTCGGCCTTATCAACAAAAATACCGGTTGGATTCCCAAATTCATCTTTAATAATCTCGCCGCCGTCAGGGGCTTGAGTGGCTGCGGTAATACCGGCCAGCTCTAAGGCTTTGCTGTTAACCCAAATTGCATGGCTGTCAACGCGCGAAAGTACCACTGGACGGTCATTGACTACTTTGTCTAAGTCTTTGGCGGTAGGAAAGCGCGTGTCGCTCCACAGCTCTTGGTTCCAGCCTCGCCCTAATATCCAGCCTTGTTTATTTTTCGCAAATTGTTCTAGCTTTGTGGTTATTTCAGCGACCGATTTAGCGCCGCGTACATCAAGTTGCGATAAGTTATCACCAAGGCCAATTACATGCCCGTGAGCGTCAATCAACCCTGGCAGTAACGTATTACCTTTGGCATCAATAAGTTTGGCATCAGGAAAAATGTTTTTAAGCGTATCATCTCCAGTTTTAACAACTTTACCGTTTTTAATCACTAAAGTAGAAAACGTTTGTATACCACCTTGGTATAAGGGAGTGTAACCATTAGCGTTGTAAATGACCTGCGTTTGCGCAATCGCAGTGCTGCTTACAAATAAGCCGGCAAGCAGTAGTGGGTTAAATAGTTTTTTGAGTTGCATAAGTTGGTTATTTTTTATTGTTAGTAAAATAACACTAGCAAACTCACTTTTAGAATACCAATATGTTGAGGTAGATAGCTTAAAAGCGTAAGGGCTGTTAAAAATTTAGCGCTTACGCTTATAAAAAAGAGTTACTTACTGGCGTATATGCCATATTCCGAAAGGGTAAGTCTGCCGTCTTTATCTTTATCATAACTTGAAAAACGCGACCAAAGGGCGGGGTCAATGGCAGTTTCTGAACGGGTTAAAAAGCCATCGTGGTTACGGTCAAACTTTTCAAATTTATCGGCAACTTCTGTACTTTGGCCAAGGCTTACATCGCTAAAAAGGCCCAGCGCAACAAGCGCTAAATAGCTTACGGTCTTCATACTTATACTCAGTAAAGGTTATTGGTTAAATAGTCTTTAAACTCAAGAAGCGAGATTTGTTTGTCTTGGTTTTTATCCCAGCGAGTAAAGGTGCTGAGTAGCTGAGGCTGTGGCTCTAATTCGTCTTCTGTTAAGAAGCCGCTTTTATTGGCATCAAGGTGATCAAAACGTTGTTTAACATCTAACGCAACAGCATTAAAGCTGATCATGGTAATAGCGATAACACTAAAAAAAACACACTTCATGGTTTTCCTTCCAACATACAGTGTTTGTAGATTAATAAAAAAAGCACTTGCCATAATTTAACTTCCCAACATTAAATCCGTTTACACATTCCCTCAGGGATTATGGCAAATGCTTTTGAAACCTACCTTACTAGGTAAAAGCTTAAGTAAAACTTAATTAACTTCAGCTGTGGATAATAAATCTATTTTAAGCAGCTCGTTTTAGCGCTAACGGCTTAAAATTTCTAGCCAGAGAAAAAGATTTAAACATCGTTACTATTGAGTTTGTTATTAAAGCGCTTAATCACAATCAAGGTTTAAAATTTTGAAACTCTTCTTTAGAAATTTTCTTGTCTTGGTTTTCGTCTAAATCGGCAAATTGCCTCATTACTTCTTTATCTTGTTTGGCTTCTGCAAGCGATACTGCTCCATCCATATCTTTGTCTAAATGAGCAAAGCGAATGTTGACAGAAGAGGCTAAAGCCGTGGCGCTAATGGCTAAAAACATTAATGCAAATGCTGCGATAAGTTGTTTCATAATCATGTTCCCTAATTAAATGAATTTACTGAATAAACTTTTTGAATTCACTTAGCGACAACTGGCCATCTTGGTTAGTGTCTATTTGTGAAAAGTTTTCGTGTAGTACGGCATCTTCACCCGCTTCTGATTCGCTAAGTGTGCCGTTACTGTCTTTATCTAGCTCATTAAATGTAGCTTGAACGTCCATAGCTATTGCATCTGTGCCCATAAACCCAAAAGCCAGCATGGGTAAAATTACTAAAAAGCGGTTGTTCATTTAATTTCCTTATTGATTAAAGTTGCACTCACTATTACAAAAATGGTGCCAATTTAAATAGGTATTTAAAATCAATGGCTTATGTTTTTTATGGGGCGCTGGTCGGAATTTTTTACTTAAATGTGTGTTATTTTTGCAACAGGCGGTACGTGCTATTAGTCGTTAATATAGTTATCAATAGCTTAGTGTGTTGCTAAATGGCAACAGGAGGGTATATTGGGTTAAACATAGAAGTTGATTCAGCGAGAGTATAAGGTAAGTAACTAAAATAGGGCGCTTAAAATAATAAAAGGAAATGATAATGCCTGTAACGTTGGCTAAAAAGTATCGTGCAATGCTTAATTGGCGGCCTAACTTAATAGGTCAGTTTATAATTAGTATGCTGCTGTCGTTACTGCCGCTTAGTTTGGTGGTTATTGTTTTTTTAAATGCGTTAAACAAACAGCTCGCTGTTACCCAGCTTATTGTCAGTAATAATTACCAAGTTACTAAGTCGTTTAATTTTTTAAAGCAAGAGCTTAATAGCCTAGAGCGGGCAACGCGACAAAACTGGGTGTTAAAAAGCGAGTCGCTCGACACGTTAATAAACGAAAAATGGCAATCCTCCTTACAAACAATCGACACGCTCAGCCAAGCCAGTGCCACACAGCAATACACTATGCAGTGGCGCCGCTTAGCAAAAACATTGCGTAGCACTCATCAAGCTTTAATTGAAAATAACCAACAAGATGCTGCATTATTTGTGCCTATTAGCGATTTAGTGGCTGAGCTTACGGTGTGGTTGCGCGATACGAATGCAGCGCAAATACAAAACAACCAAAGTGAATTAAGTACTTTACAAAGCTCGTTTATCAACTGGTTAGTGGCGCTTATTCCGCTTACTTTACTAGTGGGCGGGGGCTTTTTATGGCGCATAAGTAAGCGCTTAAAAGGGCTTACGTCGGTAATAGATGGACTAGGACAAGGCCACTGGCAGCAAAAAATTGCAGTGCAAGGCTCAAGTGAGCTCGTGGAATTAGGCGAAAAACTACAATGGGTGCAAGAGCAGCTACATATGCTTGAGCAACAAAAAGATACCTTTTTACGCCATGTAACCCACGAGCTTAAAACGCCGTTGGCTTCAATGGTCGAGGGCACCGATTTACTTAGCGATGAAATAGTCGGCCCCATTACAAAAGAGCAGCAAGCCGTACTGGAGCTTATTAGCCAATCTATGGTGCGTCTGCGTACTATGATTGACAGCCTACTTAGTTATAACGCTATCAGAACCAGTAAAGACAGCGTTAGCGAAGTCGAATTTGGCAATTTAATAAATAAAATAAACAGCCATTTTGAGCACCGCTTAACGGCTAAGCAGCAACGCTTAAATTGGCACAACAGCATAACAAAACAGCCACTTGCATTACCCGCAGAGCTGATAGAAATGACCCTCATTCAGCTCATTTCTAATGCGTTAAAATTTTCAAATACAGGACAAAGTGTTGATGTAACCTTAGCACTTGAGCAAAAGCTACTAACAATACAAGTGCGCGATGAAGGCTGTGGTATTAAAGAGCAAGAAAAAACCCAGATATTCAGCGCATTTTACCAAGGCAAGCATAATAAAGATGTTACGCTGCAAGGCAGTGGCTTAGGTTTAACCATAGTAAAAGAGTCGGTTGAGCAATTGCAAGGCCAGCTTAGTGTTGAGCATAACCAGCCCCAAGGCTGCTTATTTACAATAAAAATACCTTTAATTAATCAAGGAGTTTAATAGCATGCGTACGCGTTTAATAGCTATTTTATGTGTGCTCAGTAGTACGGTTGTTTTAGCTGGGTGTGAAACAAATAACACACAAACAGCAGCAGTGTCGCAGGAGGTTGAGCCTGCAAAAAATACGGTGCCAAATCCTAAAAAGCGCCCTAAAAGTGACCCCGTTTACCCCAGCGCAGAACGTGTTGTTGCATGGCATGCTAATCAATGTGGCGGTTTTAAAGTAAAGCCAAGCCTACATACTTATTTAGGTGAAAAAGAGCTAAAACGTTTTTTTAAATTCATGTGTGTTAACACCTCAAGTGCACCAGAGGAGGTGATGACACGATTACAAAAACTCGATTTAGCCTACTTCTGGCCTGAGCCAATAAAACAATATTTATGGCTTCAAAAGCAGCATGTTACTCGGCAGATAAATGCCCTAAAAGAGCAACAGGCGTTAAATGACAAAATGCAGCAAACGTTATCGTCTTTAGCCACCATAGAGCAGCAGCTGTTACTACGCGAAGACACTAAGGAGCAGTAATTATGGCAACACACACACCACAAGGTGCAAAAGTATTACTCGTTGATGACGATGCAAGTTTACTTAAATTACTCGCGCTAAGAATCGAGTCTAAAGGGTATGACGTAACAACCTGTGAAAGCGGCATACTTGCATTACAAATTCTTAAAAACCAAGTGTTTGATGCAGTTATAACAGATCTGCGTATGGACGAAATGGACGGCATGGCCTTACATCGCCAATTACAAAGCCGCTACCCAGCACTGCCGGTGATAATGATGACTGCGCATGGCTCTATACCCGATGCGGTGGAGGCGACAAAACAAGGTATTTTTGCGTTTATTACAAAACCGGTAGATAAAGACGAGCTGTTTGACAGCCTAGCCAAAGCCATTGAAATACATGGCGTAAACGCAGAAGAATCGCCCCAAAAAAGCAATATAGTAACGCGCAGTGGCGCTATGTTGCACCTCCTTGAGCAAGTAAAGTTACTGGGGCCAACCCAAGTAAATGTGCTTATTTCAGGCGCCAGCGGCACAGGTAAGGAGCTGCTGGCTCAGGCGATTCATCAACACAGCCATGTAAGCGAAGGACCTTTTGTGGCCATTAACTGTGGCGCAGTGCCTGGGGAGCTTTTAGAGTCAGAGTTATTTGGCCATAAAAAAGGCGCATTTACAGGGGCGGTGAAAGATCACCAAGGTTTATTTCAGCAAGCTCAAGGCGGCACCTTATTTTTAGATGAAATTGGCGATATGCCGCTTAATTTACAAGTTAAGTTACTGCGTGTACTACAAGAAAAAACCATACGCCCGGTGGGCTTTCAAGAAGAAATTCCTATTGATGTGCGCATTGTATCGGCCACTCACAAAAATTTACCCGATGCGATTAGCAATCAACAATTTAGGGAAGATTTATACTACCGCCTAAATGTTGTTAATTTAAAATTACCGCCGCTGTGTGAGCGCCGAGAAGACATAAGCCTGCTCGCTCAGCACTTTAGCGCAAGTATTGCTAAACGTATGAACCAAAAAGAAAAGCGCTTTGCAAACGATGCCATGCATGCGCTGGTACGTTACGACTGGCCTGGGAATATACGCCAGTTACAAAATGTTGTAGAGCAAGTGGTCGCATTGAGCGCCAGCGAGGTAATTTCTGCACACTTAGTGTTAAACGCACTTAACTCAAACCAAGCCAGTGCAGAGCCGCTTTCTCTAAATGATGCCAAAAAAGAGTTTGAGCGCGATTATGTAATAAACACCCTCAAAATGGCCGGCGGTAACGTAGCCGAAGGCGCAAAGCTTGCCAAACGTAATCGTTCGGATTTTTATAAGTTAATAAAAAAACACAATATTGATGTCGATAATTTAGTGTAATTTAAGAGTAAGGTTATTAAATGCAGTTATTTATGGTGTATCTAGGCGGGCGAATTCAAGGCTGCCACATAGAAATGCACGATATTCGCTTTGTCGTAGGGCAAAGCATTGAGCAAACCTACTCAAAGCTAAAAAGCCAATGGGTGGGCGATAAAAACAATGTGCATATGGACAGCTACATGGCAATTAACCATATCGACGGTTATAAAGTAGAAGTCGTTGATACCTACGTTGAGCAAAATAAGCAGCTGTATTTTGTTAATTTAGGCGCTTACAGAAGCGACTCTATGGCAGAGCAACACGACTTTGCATTGTATGTTGCCAGTAGCTCAGCAGAGGCCAAGCAGCGCGCTAAAAGCGATTTGCTTGCAGGCCTTAGCCATATTCATAAAGATGATTTACATGATGTAGATGACTGCTTTGCTATAGACCTGCTAGACAGCCAACTAAATATTAAGCTTACACCAAGTGGGCATGCTCAACCAATAAAACCAGATTGGTTTGGGTATTATATTCTTTAACAGTAAAATTAAGAGTCTTGCTCGCTTTGCTCATTGGCTTCGCTTTTAGCTGCCATTTTAAATGCCACAATAACTAGGCCAAACATCGCAAAGGGCAGCGCTGCCAACATGTATTCAACCATGTTGCTATCTTGAAAGTTAGCCTGTAGTAAAAAGTGACCCGCCACGCACATTACAATAACCACAAGTAATATAGGCAGTAGCATAAGTTCTTTTTTTGATGAATGATTTTTCATTGAGTATAAGGCTATTGCTTAAAATAAAGCGCTATTGTAATGAGCTTGCTTAAGCTTGGCAAACTATGGTGATTTTAATGGTATGATCGACATCAAATAACCACCCAGTGTGATTAGGATAAACAGTGAAACACAACCTTAAGCAAGTTTACCTTGTTGGTGGCGCGGTACGCGACCAGCTACTTAATATAGCATCAAAAGATAACGACTATGTTGTTATAGGCGAAACACCCCAAACTATGGAGTCGCTTGGTTTTGTGCCTATAGGAAGTGATTTTCCGGTTTATTTACACCCAAAAACAAAAGAAGAATACGCCTTGGGTCGCACCGAGCGAAAAAGCGGTAAAGGCTATACCGGCTTTGTGGTAGATGCCAGCCCTAATGTCACCCTTGAAGAAGATTTAGCACGGCGCGATTTAACCATAAACTCAATGGCACTTGATGAAAACGGCACCGTTATTGACCCTTTTAATGGCCAAAGCGATTTGCACAATAAAATACTGCGCCACACCACAGAAGCCTTTGTAGAAGACCCGGTAAGGGTATTACGCATAGCGCGTTTTTTAGCACGCTACGGAAGCGAATGGCGTATTCACCCAAGTACTTATGCATTAATGCGTGAGCTTAAAAACAAAGGTGAGCTTAATCATTTAGTGCCCGAGCGCGTCTGGCTCGAAACCGAAAAAGCGCTGGGTGAAAAACACCCTGAACTGTATTTCCAAGCACTACATGGCTTAGGTATTTTCCCAGAAATAGAGAGTATGCAAGGGGTGCCGCAACCTGCAAACCACCACCCTGAAGGCGATGTGTTTGTTCATACTATGTTGGTACTTAGGCGCGCTGCCGATTTAAACTTTAATTTAGAAACACGGTTTGCGGCATTAACCCATGATTTTGGTAAGGCCTTGAGCTTTAAAAAACGCGGTAATTTACGCGGCCATGAACGCGAAGGGGTAGCCGTAGTAGAAAAGTTTTGTGAGCGTTTAAAAGTGCCTAATCGTTTTCGCGATATTGGCGTACTCACCAGCGATAATCACACCTTATGCCATACGCTTGAGCAATTAAGGCCGCAAACGATTCATAAATTAATTGTTACTAATTTAAATGCATTAGTGCACCCAGAGCGATTTATTGCGTTTACCCAAGCATGCCAATGTGATGCGCAAGGGCGCGGAGAAACACTTGTAAATAAGCCCTATCCGCAAGGGGCTAAGCTGCGTGCAATTTTTAATGAATTACAAAAAATGGATAAAAAGCAGGTAGTACAAACTGCACTTAAAAATGGCAAAAAAGGCCCAGAAATAGGCGAAGAGGTAAAACTGGCAGAAATAAACTGCATTAAAGCGTTTTTACAAAACGAGCAAGCAACGCAATAGGCAATACCCTAGCTGAGGTATTCAGACACGCCTTCGTTTTTAACTTGTTCTGGCTGTCGTAAGTTTTTATATGTAGAGGTGGCAGGCTCTGAAGGCAAGCTAGGTGCTTGCTCTTGGGGCCTGTATAGATCAAAAATAAATTCGATCTCTTCACGCTCAAGTGGGTTGTTCATGATCTATTCTCCTTAATTAGCGTTCAGGGTATGGCTGTCTGACTGAATTAAAAGTGAATAGTTACATTTTAAGTTGTAGTAATTTGTAATCGATGTGCAAAAAATAAGGGCGGCTCAGCAGGGCGCCACTTTATGCACAGCCTAGCTTTGTAAAGGCAGGGTTACTTTAAACACCACGCCATTACCGCGCTCATTATTCTGCGCAGTGACACTGCCTTTATGGTAATCACACACCAGCCTTACAATATAAAGCCCTAAACCTAAGTGCGGCTGTTGCTGCATTTGCTGGCTGCGTACCGACACCATAGAATCAAAAATATGCTCAGTTAGCCCTGCAGGAAGAGAGGGGCCTGTATTACTCACTGTTAATATTGCTTTATTTTCGCTCTGCTTAAGATCTACATTAATAGCCGTATTTGCTTCACTAAATTCCAGCGCATTATTAATAAGCTTATCAAGTAGCTGAGCTATAAATTCGGGGGCACCTTGCATAGGTAAAGCGCTTTGGCATACATCAAGCTCAAATAACTGCTCTGGGTAAGTAAGCTGGTAGCCTTGCATACAGCCATTAATTACTTTTTGTAAATCAAACGGCTCGCTCTCGTTGCTTTGAATGCTTTGTTCAAGGCGCGTGGCTTCGCTCATGGTGGTTATTATTTTACCTAAGCGCTCAACCCCTTCACTAGCTCGCTCTAGGTATTTTTGGCTAAGCTCATTTTGCTCCAAGCTTTGTAGGTTTTCTAAAGAAGAGCGAACCACAGCCACAGGTGTACGTAGCTCATGAGATAACCGCGATGACATATTTTCTAAATAATTAGTGTACCCGCCTAAGCGGCCAACAATATTGGCAAAACTTCGTGAAAGGTCGCCTATTTCATCGTTTGAGTCGCTGTAATTAATACTGCCGGTAATGCGCCCTTGGGCATCAATGGCTTGCTCTGCGGTGTCGCGCAGTCGCCTAATGCGGCTCGAAATACGCGAGGCAAAAAAGAACAACGTAACGGTGCCAATTAGCATCACCGCTAAAATAACGTTAAAAAGCTTTTCCAGCGATTTATTACGCAGGGTGCGTACACCGTTAGTGGTTTCCTCGGCGATTACTGCGCCAATCACTTTATCTTCTATCCAAATAGGGTAAGCCGCCGATAAAATAACGGCTTTACTGTCGGGGGTTAACCGCCAAGACGACGCTGGTTGCCCCTTCAGTGCCTTAGCTAAATGCGTGCCTTGCATTGAGGCAACATCGTGCAGGGTATCTAAAAATTCGTTTTCGGGGCGAGTTAAAATTTTATAATAAAGCGGGTGCAAATACGTTTGCTCAAAGCGTTGCCAGGCATTTTTAGGCGGCTGGTTTTTAAGGCCGTCGGCCCATACGCCATCGGCATTTTGAATTGTGCCTGACTGCGCTAATACGCGATGATGATTATCAACCACCCAAATACGGCTACCACTGTGACCCATACCTTTTAAAATTCGGTTAATTTCTGGTGAGGGCACCAATACCGAGCCTAAATCGCTTGGGTTATTTAAATTAGAGGTCGACATTGTTTTAAAATCGAGCGACGCTTTTTTTGTGTCAATATCGACCACGGCAAAGCCTAGCTTGTTACCAAGCATATTTATAGGAAAGCGCAGCTCTACGTTATATCCCGATTCAGTGCGTATAAAATAGCCCTGAATTTTTGTAAACGGTGTTTTGGTATTAGCATCAAACGCATTTACCCAGCCATCTTGGCGTGGGGCAATAATGTACGTATTAAAATTTCCGGCTGGGCTTTTTAGGCCAAGTATTAAATGGTCGTTATTAGTAATGCTTAAACTATTTTTAGCACGATATACAAGGTGATCGTCAGTTACTTTAAACACGGCATATAAATAGTTATCAAATTTTCCAACCATATGATCAAACGATAAATCCTCAGCTTTATGCTCCTTGTCTGCTTTTTGTAAATAGCGTTTATCGTAATGCCAAAAGAGTGGTTGATAGCTTTGCCAGTCGCTCAGTTTGCCATCGAGTTGAATGGCATTTTTAAGATTGTACGCATATAAGTCGCGCCCTTTTACTACCTGATCTAAAAAGTTGGTTTGCTCATCAAAAAGGGCTGGGCGTTCATGCAGGGCGGTGGCGAGCGCCCGTGTGGTGCCTACGAGGGTTTTTTCTTGGCCTTGGCGTAAAAACTTTTCCATTTCCCACACGTACTCGTAGCCTAGCCAAGGCAGTAAAAACAAAAAACACGACAGTAATATAAATTTACTGCGCAGGCCAAATCGTAACATTAGCGTTGTTCCCACCTGTAGCCCATGCCGTACACCGTATCTATGCAGTCAAAGTTGTTATCAAGGGCGATAAACTTTTTACGAATGCGTTTTACATGCGAAGTGATAGTGCTGTCGTCTACGTAAATTTTTGCATCGCTCATTAAATCGTTACGGCTTTTTACATGGCCTGGGCGCTGCGCAAGTGAGTGCAACATCCAAAATTCGGTCACGGTTAAATCAACCAATTGCTGCTGCCAAAATACTTGCATGCGCTGGGTGTCGAGCGTTAACTGGCCGCGTGTAATTAATGCATTGGCATCGGCGGGTTGCTCAAGCGCTTCCATGCGTCTAAATAGCGCGCCTATTCTGGCAGCCAAGTGGGCTAAGCTAATATCTTTTGTTAGGTAGTCATCGGCGCCCATACGCAGGCCACACACAGTATCTATTTCGCTATCGCGGGCGGTTAAAAAAATAATAGGCAGAGTTTTAGAAAGCGTACGCAAGGTTTGGCAAAGCAAAAAACCGCCGTCTATTTCGTGGCCTAAACCAATATCAACAATGGCTAAATCGGGTAGGGCGTCTTTAAATGCAATCTCTGCGCTGACACGGTTAGCAAAACCACTCACTTGGTAACCTTGGGCGCTAAGCATTTCAATATAGTTTTCGCGGATGGCGGTTTCATCTTCAATGATGGCTATTTTTTTCATTCTACTCACCCTTATTTATTTTAAAACGCACTATATCGAAGTTTTTCAGTTATGTACGCTTAAAAAGGCAATTGCCATTTTTTTGCCACAATTGCTCAGCGGTTTGCCATTTTTGCTCCCCTTTGTTGCCACTTGCAGCTGTTTTAATACAACCATCAAAACAAAACATCACAAATTAAAACAAGTTTAAGGATTACATTATGAAGAAGACATTAATCGCATTAACGCTAGTAGCTACAGTGTGTACACCTGCATTTGCAGCAGCCGCCAACACCCCTTCTAAAGAAGCACATAAAGAAACCGCCATTGGCTTAGGTACAGGCGCTATTATTGGTGGTGTCGTTGGTGGGCCAATTGGTGCTTTTATTGGCGCATTTGCCGGGGGGGTAATTGGTGATTCAAAAGTAGCTGATGACAAAATTGCCCAGCAGCAGAGAGCAATAACAGTGATGCAGCAAAAAACCAGTGACTACCAACAGGTACTTAATCAAAACAATAGGCTAGAGCAGCAGTTAGATGTACTAACTAATCAAAATGAGCAACTAACACAATCGCAAATAAATAACTTACTTGCCATGACAGTACAATTTAAAACAGGCTCAAGTGCTATTGCCCCGCACTTTGCTACGCAGTTAGACCAGCTTGTGGTGCTGTTAAAAAATCAGCCGCAACTAGCATTAGATTTAAGTGGCTTTGCCGATCAGCGTGGTGATGAGCAAGCGAATCTTTTATTGTCTAAAAAACGTGTAAACGCAGTGCAAAGTTACCTTATAAAGCACGGTATTAGCCATACACGTTTAAGTGCGCACGCTTTTGGCGAGCAACAAACATTAGCGCGCAGCAATACCGTAGAAGATAACTTTTTTGATCGACGCGTAACACTTACTACCCGCTCAATAAACCCAGTAAATGGCCAAACGGCAAGTAACTAAAGCCACTTTTATTTGAGTAAAGTTAAGCGTTCGATGGAGTGATTTTATGTTGAGTAACCCAACCAAAATGCTTACTAAAGTAAGCATTTTTATTTTCTTAGTGGCTGTGCTTCTGGTTAGTTTTAATAGCCGTGCACAGTCGCCCAAGCTTGAACTTTTTGACAGCCGCGGCGCATCTGTCGCGCCGGCAATTATATTAAAAAGCGATGCTAACATGACCCTAACCGGGCTGATAAATCACGTGGTTGTTAAGCAAACTTATCAAAACGAAAATCCATTTGCGGTAAATGCGCGTTATGTGTTTCCGCTACCTGATGAAAGCGCCGTGCATGCGATGACGATGCGCATAGGTGAGCGAGTCATAAAAGGCCAAATAGATAAAAAAGTAGAGGCCGAAAAAAAGTATCAGGCAGCTAAAAATGCAGGCAAGCAAGCCGCACTTGTACGCCAGCAGCGCGCTAATATGTTCATTACTAACGTGGCAAATATAGGCCCTGGCGAGCAAATTGTGATAGAGCTTGAATACCAAGAGATCATTGATTATAGCAATGGCACATTTGCTATTCGCTTCCCAAGTACTATTACGCCGCGCTATCACACAATAAGCGCAAATATTGAAGCTGAGCAAACTAGCCTAACCCATGCTCCTCAGGGGTGGTTAAGCCCTGTGTATAGCAAAACGCAGCACAGTGAGGCGCCAAGCAGCCAATTTAGTTTAAATATTGATATAGATGTAGGCTTAGAGCTTGTAGATATAACGTCTAAATTTCATCGTGTAGAAGTACAAAATCCGGCCTTTGGGCAATATACGGTTGCTTTAAATGAGCAAACGGGGGCCAATCGCGACTTTGTACTTGAGTTTAAACCGCTGCAAAAAGAAAGCGCACAAGCAGCATTTTTTACCCAGCAGTTTGAAAACGGCGACCGATACGGGCTTGCTATGCTTATGCCGCCAGCAGATCACTTTACACAAACGCAGCGCCTACCACGCGAAATGGTGTTTGTTGTAGATACCTCAGGCTCTATGCACGGGCAATCTATGGAGCAAGCTAAAAAGGCCCTGTTTTATGCGCTGTCTTTGCTTGATAGCGACGACAGCTTTAACATTATTGGCTTTGATAACGTGGTTACCCCCATGAGCGATAAACCCCTTATTGCTAGTGACTTTAACTTACGCCGCGCTGAGCGCTTTATTTATAGCCTAGAGGCCGATGGTGGTACCGAAATACAAGGTGCGCTTGATGCGGTACTTGATGGCAGCAGCTTTGAAGGCTTTGTACGCCAAGTGGTGTTTTTAACGGATGGCAGTGTAAGTAACGAAGATGCCTTATTTAAAAATATTCAGCATAAATTGGGTGATAGCCGCTTATTTACTGTAGGCATTGGCAGTGCACCCAATAGCTTTTTTATGCGCCGCGCAGCTGATATAGGTAAAGGGTCATTTACGTTTATTGGCAGCACCCATGAGGTGCAGCCTAAAATGCAGCAGTTATTTGATAAGCTTGCTCATCCCGCTATCACTAATTTAGCACTGCGCGATGAAAGCACTCACAATTTAGATTTTTGGCCATCTCCCTTGCCCGATTTATATTTTGGCGAGCCAATAATGGTGGCTATAAAACTAAATGATACAAATCAAATTACGCTTAGTGGGCAAACCGCTCAAGGCCCTTTAAATATAAAGCTAAGCGCACAAAATAGCGCCAGCGCAAAAGGGATTGATAAGCTGTGGGCGCGCCAAAAAATTAAATCGTTGCTTTTGTATAATGACCTTCAGTCAGTTAAAAATGAGGTGCAGGGGCTTGCGCTTACACACCAACTACTGAGCCCGTTTACTGCTTTTATAGCTATTGAACACACTCAAATTAACGAGCCTGCAAAGCAAACGGCACTGGCTAAGAACGCAGCGCCACAAGGACTGGCTATGCGTTTACCACAAACCGATGGGCAAAGCCGACTGTACATATTGCTGGGCTGCATTTTATTACTTGGCTATGGCGCGTTTAAAATAAACCGAGGGCTTAAATGAAAAAGTGGCTAAGTGCGGGCTTATTAATCGCCGGGCTGGGGCTGTTTTCTCATGGTGCTTATATGCAAGCTAAGGCATGGCTTGCCCAAGTATTAATAGAGCAGGCCTGGCAAGAGGCGCTTATTACGCCACACGCTCGTGTTAAACCGTGGTTTTACGCCGACAGCTTTGTAACCGCGCAGCTTAACTGGCCTAAGTATAATAAAGTGCTTAGCGTTTTAGCTGGGGCAAGTGGTCGTAATTTAGCATTTGCACCAAGCCACTTTTTACCAGGGGCAAAGCTTGGAGATAAACATGGCGGTGCGTTAATAGCGGGTCACAACGATACCCACTTTGCATTTTTAAAACACACCAAAGTGGGTGAAACGTTTACGCTGCAGCTGCAAAGCGGCGTAATACAGCATTATAAAGTGAAGGGGATTGAGGTAATTCATCAATCCCAGCAGGCATTTTTACAAACCCCAGGGCTTTATTTATTAACCTGTTACCCTTTTGACTCGCTGGCATCGGGTACTGATTTAAGATGGCTTGTATCGGCTGAGTTGATAGGGTCATCGCCAGCGTCATTAAGCGGTATGTCTACCACCAGCTCTTGATGTCGTTGGCTTATCATCACCCCTGCAAAAACAACAAATATACTCACCCATTGCCAAAAATCGAGTACTTCACCCAAAATAATGGCCGATAAAATAAGCGTAAAAATAGGAATTAAATTTGAATAAGCCGCAGCCGTTAATACCGACACTTTGCCAATTGCATAGTTATACATACCATAGCCACCTAAGGTGACAAACGAGCCTAAATACAAAATGCTCATAAGGGCGGTTAGGTCATGCTGGTTTTCGCTTGGTAAGTCGATAAAAAATAAAAACGGTGCAAAAAACACACTGCCGCTTATGCCCTGTAAAGCAATTAGCGTTAACGGCGAGTAGCGATTGGCTAAGTGCTTAATGCTAATGGTGTAAAACGCCGCGCATACCATGGCCATAAGTTCTAAAAAGTTACCCAATAATGGATTAGGGGCCTGATCGGTATTTGGTGAAAGCAAAGTAAGTAAAATACTGCCGCCAATACACAGGGTAAACCCAATCACAATGGCTTTACTTATATACTCTTTAAGCATAAAAAACGCCATCAACGCCACAATAATAGGCAAACACGAAACAATAACTCCCGCCTGAGAGGCCGAGGTGTATTCCATTGCGTGGCCTTCAAATAAAAAGTACAAGCATGGCTCTGCGAGCGACATACCTAATAAGTACTTCCAATCGCCTTTTAAATACTCAAACCTAATTACATAACGCCATAAACACAGCGATAAAACTAAGGTGGTTAGCATGCGTAAAAATATAACTAGTGCAGGGTCGTAAACGGCAATAGCATACTTAAGTGCAATAAAGGAGCTACCCCATAAAAAGGTAGCAATAATTAGGCATAAACTGGCTGGCATAAATGAAATTTTATCAAATTAAATTAACGCCGATCCTAGCATGAATAATTTTAACTTGTTCAAAAATACCGAGCTGGTATAAGTTTATTTATCTTTCATTTTAATAGTAAATAATAATGCGTAGGGAACAGGTAATTGTTGTTAAGCTTGGTACAAGTGTACTAACCGGCGGCACCGATAAGTTAGATAAAGCCCATATGGTTGAGCTGGTTCGCCAATGTAGCGAACTTAAAAAGCAAGGCCACCAAGTTATATTAGTATCAAGTGGCGCGGTTGCTGCGGGGCGCGAACAACTTATTAAACCCTGTGGCCGCGGCCTAATAGATAAACAAATGTTGGCAGCCGTTGGGCAAGGCCAGCTTATACATATTTGGCAAAGCTTATTTGCCTTGTATGGCATAAACGTAGGGCAAATGCTGCTTACCCGTGCAGACGTAGATGACCGCGAACGCTATTTAAATGCGCGCGATACCTTAAATGCGTTATTAAGCCACGATGTGGTGCCTATTATTAATGAAAACGACGCGGTAGCAACCGCCGAAATAAAAGTAGGCGATAATGATAATTTATCGGCGCTGGTGGCTATTTTAGCTAATGCCAATAAGCTATTACTGCTTACCGATCAAGAAGGTTTATTTACCAGCGATCCGCGCACAAATACCGATGCAAAACTGATTGACGAAGTCACTCATATAAACGATGAGTTACGCCAACTGGCTGGTGGTAGCGGTACAAGTTTAGGTACCGGCGGTATGGCCACAAAACTACAAGCCGCCGACGTAGCAAGGCGCGCAGGGGTAGAGGTTATTATTGCAAAAGGCGCTGGCAACAACGTTATTTTAAAATGCATGAGTGAGCAATTACCCGGCACGCGGTTTTTAAAACTTACTGCGCCAAAAGATGGTCGTAAAAAATGGCTAATGGCAGGGCCTAAAAGTACCGGCCAAATTATGATTGATAAAGGGGCTATTACGGCGCTACAAAACAAAGGGGCAAGCCTGCTGGCAAAAGGCATAACGAATGCATTTGGCCGTTTTGAGCGGGGCGACTTAATAGATTTAATAGACGCCAACAACCAAGTTATTGCACGAGGGTTAACACGTTTTAACCAGGTTGAAGTAAATAAAATTAAAGGCGCTCACTCAGAGCAAATAGGCGAACTACTCGACTTTGATAGTGGCGCTGTGGTGCTACACAGAGACGACTTAGTTTTGCTTTAGTTTTATTTTAGCTTTTTAAAATAGCGCGCATTGGCTATTAGTATTGCGGCTGGATTTAGGTATTTAAGCAAGGCAGAGCCTATGTTGTGTTTAGAATAACGGGTTGTACAAAAACATAAATACAAAGCATAAATGCAAAGCATAGGCTGTTTTAGGCTCTGCTGTATGTAAGTTATTAAATAATACCGCAGTAGTTATTGAGCTCACTAAGTTACAAAGCTCGCGCTGCGAATTAATAACGCTTAGCTAAAACAAACTTTAATCCACATAGCTCAATGCGACCTAATTCAAAAGTATTGGTTAATTAATTAGCAAAGTTGATGATTTTGTCTAAACTGATTGAAGTTAAAACAGTTTAGGCAAACTAATGAAGGCAAACAATTGCGGGCACGAATGGATAATCAGTCTAACTCAGCAAGAAGAAGAAAGTGATTTAGATGCATCATTAGTGCAGATTATTGGCGACCTACTCGAAGTTGAAAATTTTGCTATTTATATTAATAAGCACTTTAGTGCGCAATTACCGCCTACGCTTATAAACACCCACACCCGCCTTGAAGTATTAGAGTCTAACGAAGCCTTAGCGCTGCTTAATAAAGTAACCCAAAACAAAATAAGAGTAAGCCGCGCCTTAGGTGTAGTAACTACGTATGTGCCAGTGTATTACTTTGGTAAAGTAATTGGCATATTACTCATAGAAACCACAAAAGAGTTAGCGCAAACCACCACAATGCTCGCCGTGCATATTTTAAATATTTATGCCAACCAGCTAGGGCTATTACATAAATCGCGATTAGACCCTTTAACCGAGCTTTTAAATAGACAAACCTTTGATAAAAAAGTGATCGAAATTGTCTCAGGCAAAGGCTTTTTATTACCCCGTGATGATACCAACGAAAAGCGACGATGGTATTTAGCCATTGCAGATATCGATCACTTTAAACGCGTAAACGACAGCTACGGCCATGTAATAGGCGATGAAGTTATTTTACTTGTGGCGCGGCTGTTAAAAAATAACTTTAGGCTAGAAGACTACGTATTTAGGTATGGTGGCGAAGAGTTTGCGGTGTTATTTCAAACCAAAACCGAGGCACAAGCACATATAGCACTTAACCGTTTGCGCTCAAATATTGCTGAGTATCCTTTTCCGCAAGTTGGGCAGCTTACAATTAGTATTGGCTTTTTAGAGCTGGCAAGTATTGATACTGTATCTAGTATCGTAAACCAAGCCGATATGGCGCTGTATCATTCTAAAAATAGCGGCCGTAATAAAGTGACCGCTTATAGCGAGCTTGAGGTAAATGAAGAAGTGACCACCGATAATAGTATTGAGCTTTTTTGATTGTAAATTTGTGCTAAAATCTGGCTCCTTAAATTGTTGTAGGCAGGCACAAAACATGAAATTCGTTCGTTGGTTTTTAGGTTGTATAATTTTATTCTTTAATTTTGTATTTACTCCTCGCAGTAAAAAGCGTGCAAGCGATGTGCAAGCGCAGCTTGATCAGCAAACCTCACAATTTAAACTTTATCAATTTAAAGCATGCCCGTTTTGCGTAAAAGTACGCCGTGCAATTAAGCGCGAAGGCTTAAAAATAGAAACGCGTGATGCAAAAAACAATCAACAATTTCGTCAAGAGCTGTTAGAGCAAGGCGGCAAAATTAAAGTGCCATGCCTTCGTATAGAAAAAAATGGCCAAGTAGAGTGGCTATACGAATCTAACGATATTATTGCTTACTTAAACAAAGTAGCGGCTTAAACGACCCCCTTAATTTTTATCTCACTTATTAAAAGAGACATTATCATGACAATCCGTACTCGTGTTGCCCCATCTCCAACAGGTGACCCGCATCTTGGCACCGCTTATATTGCTTTATTTAACTACTGTTTTGCTAAACAACAAGGCGGCGAGTTTGTGCTTCGTATTGAAGATACAGACCAAGTTCGTAGCACGCCAGAGTCAGAACAAGCGATTATGGATAGCTTACGTTGGTTAGGTCTTGAGTGGGATCATGGCCCTGACGTAGGTGGCGAATTTGGCCCTTACCGTCAATCAGAGCGTAGCGATTTATACAAAAAATACGCACACCAATTAGTTGAGCAAGGTAAAGCATTTTACTGTTTTGCAACCAGCGAAGAGCTTGACCAAATGCGTGAAGAGCAAATGGCAGAAGGTCTGCGCCCTAAATACGACGGCCGTGGCTTAAACCTCACCGAAGATGAAATTAAAGCAAACCTAGCTGCAGGCAAGCCTTACGTTATTCGTATGAAAATACCAAGCGAAGGCACTTTTAAATTTAACGACTACCTACGCGACGAAATTGAGATCCCGTGGGAAAACGTAGACATGCAAGTGCTATTAAAAGCCGATGGTTTCCCTACGTACTTTTTAGCAAACGTAGTGGATGACCACCACATGCAAATAAGCCATATTTTCCGTGGCGAAGAGTGGATTAACTCAGCACCTAAACTATTAAAACTTTATGAAGATTTAGGTTGGGAAGCACCCGTACTAGGGCATTTACCACTACTGCGTAATCCTGATAAATCAAAGCTTTCTAAGCGTAAAAACCCAACTTCTATTAATTACTATAAAGAAATGGGTTACCTACCAGAGGCCGTGCTTAACTACTTAGGCCGTATGGGTTGGTCAATGCCAGATGAGCGTGAAAAATTCACTCTTAACGAGATGATTGAACACTTCGATATGAAGCGTGTATCACTTGGTGGCCCTGTATTTGATGTTGATAAGCTAAGCTGGTTAAACGGCATGTGGATCCGCGAAAACCTAACAGATGAAGAGCTTGTACAGCGCTTTGTTGATTGGAAGTTTAATGGCGAAATGCTAGCTAAAGTATTGCCAGAAGCTAAAACGCGCATAAATACGCTTTCGGACATGGTTGATTTAGCAGGGCATTTTGTAGGCGGCATTCCAACTTACGACCCAGCACTGTTAACGGCGGGCAAAGCTGACGAAAACGTAATACGCCAAGCGCTACAGTTTTTTGTATGGCAGCTTGAAGGTTTGCGTAGTTTTGATAAGCCAGCTATTTTTGCCATTGCAAAAGAAGTTGCTACATTCCACGAGCTTAAAATTAAAGACTTTTTAGAGCCAATATTTGTAGCAATCACTGGTAAAACATCATCTACCTCAGTACTTGATGCAATGGAAATTTTAGGCTCAGACTTATCACGTGCGCGTTTACGTGTAGCGCTTGCTCATTTAGGCATTTCTAAAAAGCAGGCTAAAAATATTGAGCGTGCGTACCGCACATACCCAAGTGCATAATCTTTAGTCATACTTTATAAAAAGCCGAGCTTATTAATTAAGCTCGGCTTTTTTATTTCAGGCTGTTTGGCTATATGTCATCGCGTTTTGATATTGTTTAGCGCAAGCCGTGGCGCTTTAGCAAATGCTATAATGCTGCATGTAAATTTAAAGGAGGCAGCATGATTGCACCTGTAAAAAACAAAGCTTTATTTAGCAGTAATGCCTTTTCAATAAACCTAGTTACTTACCCTACACATCACAGTGTGATGAACCATATAGATCCAGTACAGCAAGGGCGCTACTACAAACTTAATTTTGTACTAGTAAAACCTAAAGCTGGTGGGGTTTTTAAATGCTCAAAATGCATTATTAATTGGTTTAACCGCGTATATTTATTTAGACCCGACAAATACGAGCATAGCGTTTCTAAAATTGAGTCGGGAAAGCGCGTACTACTAAGCTTTGCGCTTAATATATAATTTATTAATAGTCGTAGGCCTGTCCGCTGCATAAAACAGACAGGTCACAATACGATACAGAGATTTCGCTACAAGAATTTATAGTAAAGGCGTTACCGCCTCTGCGCATTGCATCTGCTTTAAGTAAATCTATAGCATTTGATTTTAAGCGATTGTAGCTTATATTATTGTCGCCTCTACCGTCGCCATTGCAGCTTTCGCCTTCTATTCGCCCTAAAAGTGTGGCGCCACTTTCGTGTGCTTCTTGGTCGCTATAAAACTGTTGTAAATCTCGTTTTTTAACGTACGTACCAATTTCCTCAGATAAAACATCGTTATCTATATCGGTATGAAAAGTCACGCTAGAACATCCAGCCAAAGTAGTGAGTACGCTTATTGCTGCAAAAACACGTAACATAATAATTAGTCCCTTATTTAGTTTGGTACCTAAATTACTAACTAAAACAGGTGTGTGCAACATTTACTCTTAAGTTAATTGTATGAATTTGTAAGTGATTCGACCTCTCTTTAAATTTTTTCTGGTAGTATGGGCAGGTTATAAGCAGTTTAAGCAGTGAACAATCTATGTTAAGTCCTTACTTTCAGCAGCATGCTGATTATGTTTCTATCTCTCGTGAGCAAGGGTGTCGTTTCGCAAAGTGCGTTGCCGATGATTACAACCCACTTCATGATAAAGATGCCAAAAAGTTTTGCGCGCCAGGAGACTTACTTTTTTCTTTAGTGTTAGACCGCTACGGTATAAGTGAGCGAATGGAATTTACCTTTGCCGGTATGGTTGACGAAAACACCAAACTTAACTTCCCAGAAGGGGATGATGAGTTTAATGTAACCAACGGCGACAAAGTAATTTTAAAAGTAAAACGCGAAGGTAAAACCAGCAAATGCCCAACACTTACAAATAGCTTAATAAAAAACTATGTTGAGTTTTCTGGTGCTGCATTTCCGCACGTAATTATTCCGCTAATGGGTAAGCAAGATGTAATGATTAACCCAGCGCGCCCTATGGTTATTTACGAGTCGATGATCATTAACCTTGATAACATTAATATTCAAGCACCAACCCTTGAGTTTGCTGAGCCAAGTTTTGAGTACACGGGTAAGCGCGGCAAAATTACCTTGCGCTTTAATTTACTAGAAAACGGCGAAAAAGTGGGTTTTGGTGAAAAGCACATGGTGGTGTCGGGTATTCGTGAATACTGCCAAGCAACGGTCGATGACTTAATCGCATTTTATAATGAGCGAAAAGCCACCTTAAAACCGGTTTAAAACGTTATTAAATTATAATACCAATCCGCAATAATACTTAATCATTTTTAGGGGCTAAAAGTGTTGCTGTCTGCGTTAAAAAATTCTCATTTAGAACAACTAAATAGCGAATTTTTTGCCTAGCTATCAACACGTTTATCTGTCCTCAAAATAGATCACTTAATTAAGCGGATTGGTATAAAAAAGGCGCTAAATACATTGTTATTTAGCGCCTTTTTTATTGGTGTAGGAAATACAACTAAGCTCAATACTTTTCTGAGCTGGTTAATTTACGCAGTACCGTAATATGCGTACAATAGCGCTCTTTGTTATTTTAAAGCTAAGCCTATGTCTGCCACATCGTTCTCATCTCTTAAACTCGATTCGTTATTACTAACCGCAATTGAGCAAAATAATTACACCACGCCTACCGCAATTCAGGTTAAAACTATTCCGCACATATTAGCGGGCAGCGATGTAATGGGCAGCGCGCAAACAGGCACAGGTAAAACAGCCGCCTTTGTATTACCACTACTACATAAGCTTTTAAATACACCAAAAAAAGATGAGCCAGGCATAGCCCGAGTGGTTATTTTAACGCCCACGCGTGAGCTTGCTCAGCAAGTGTTCGCAAGCTTTGAAAAATACGCCCAAGGCACAAATATTCAAGGCGCTTTAGCGTATGGCGGTGCAAGTATTGGCCCGCAAATTAAAGCGCTTAAAACGGCGCAAGTGATAGTCGCAACGCCTGGGCGTTTACTTGATCATATTGTTAAAGGCAGTGTGGTGCTTTCAAGTGTTGATTCGTTAGTATTTGATGAAGCCGACCGCATGCTGGATATGGGCTTTATTGATGAAATAAAACGTATTTTGCGCCACATTCCGGGCGATCGCCAAACCTTATTGTTCTCAGCCACATTCGATGACAGCGTGTTTGAGCTGAGTAAAAAACTACTTAAAAACCCCGAGCTAATTGAAGTTGATAAACGCAACTCTGCTGCTGTAGAGGTTGAACAAGTTATTTACGCAGTTGATGAAGAGCGAAAGCGCGAGCTTGTATCACACATGATTGGCATGAAAAATTGGCGCCAAGTACTTATATTTACACGCACCAAACAAATGGCCGATAAACTTGCCAAAGAAATGTGTAAAGACGGCTTAAAAACTGAGTCTATCCATGGCGATAAATCTCAAGGTGCACGCGACCGTGCATTACAAAACTTTAAAGAAGGCACAACGCGGGTTTTAGTTGCCACCGATGTAGCTGCCCGCGGTTTAGATATTCCGGCGCTTAAATACGTAATAAACTTTGAGCTACCTTACATAGCAGAAGATTACGTACACCGAATTGGTCGTACGGGGCGCGCTGGCGAGCAAGGCCTTGCCATGTCGCTGGTAAGTATTGACGAGCAGTGGTTACTGGAAGAAATTGAAGTACTACTGGATACCCGCTTAGCACCACAATGGCTAGAAGGTTACGAGCCTGATTTAAACAAGCCCCCTAAAGATAACCGTAAAAACACCAACAAAGCGCGTAAAGATCGCGATAAAAAGCGCATTACCGGGCAAAGAGCACCAAGTAAACGCCGCAGAAAGTAGCCTTAAACATATTTATTTGGCTATACTAAGGCCACTAAATAGCTGAGGTATAGTTATGTTTGAAACAGATCAATGGGCGTTTTCTGGTGTCGATGGCCAAATATCATTACATAAATGGCAAAAAACCATTGATCTTATTACGGGGCTTTTTTCGGCCCCCTCTGGTTATATAGTTCAGGCTACTAGTAAAGGTTATCGTGTAGTTATTAGAGCTAATGAAGGTGGCTCACACTTTGAAACCAACCCTATACTCCCTCCCGAAACTCCCTTATTTTGTAAATATGTAGCCGAAAACAACAACACTTTGTATGTTAGCGATACCCGCAGCAATACGCAGTGGAATACCATGCCCGAGGTTATTGAAGATGGCGTTGAATCCTACCTTGGCTTGCCAATTCACTGGCCTGAAGGTGAAGTATTTGGCACCTTGTGTTTAAAAGATTCAAAAAAAACCAGTTACACCGATGAATATTTTGAGCTAATAGAGCAGCTTCGTGATTTAATTGAAGACGATTTAGCGCTTATTTATAGCTTTGAGCAAATGCGCGAAATAGCCATGCTCGACCCGCTTACCAATATTTATAATCGCCGTGCACTTAGCTTACTTGCCCAACACAAACTTAATTTAGCGCTGCGTTTAGGTTTTGATGTGTGTTGCTTGTTTATTGATATAAACGACTTTAAAAAACTAAACGACACTTATGGCCATGAAATAGGCGATCAAGCGTTAATCCTCTTAGCAAATACCTTAAAAACGCATTTAAGAGAGGCCGATATAGTAGGGCGTTTAGGCGGCGATGAATTTGTAGCAGTAATGCAAATTAGTGATAGAAGTAAGCTTAGCCATATTATTGATAAAATAAAAATTGAGTATAAAAACGCACTATTAGAAAACAACGTATGCGCGCTGACACTCAGCATAGGCGAAAGTTTTACTAATAAACAAAAGCAACCCTTTGATACGTTATTAAATTTGGCCGATCACCAAATGTATAAAAATAAACAAGCGTATAAATTGGCTAAAAAGCATAATAAAAGCAATACACTTAAATATAGCAACAAAAAAGCAAGCCATTAGGCTTGCTATAAAGGGTGTGAATAAGGCTTTAAGCGATTTGTTTTTCGGCTAGGTTTAATTCCATAGTGGCTTTCAATAAACGGTATAAGTTTATTGATGCGTCAATTTCTTCTTTACGGTTTGTTAAGCTTTCAATATTTAAGCCTAGTGGCACATCAAGGTGCGCACAGCTTTTGAGTATTAGGTCGAGATTTTCTCGGCAAATACGTACAGATTCACTTAAGGTATTGTCTGCATCAAGCATGCGCCATTTAGTGGCCTCTGGCACTGAGATCCCCAACCATTGCATAAACTCTAAGGTTTTATCGCCACCGCATGGCGTAAACGTTAAAATAATCCGTTTCGGTGTAATACCTTGTGCTTTACAGGTGCGCGCGTAACTTGTTATTAGCTCTATAGTTGCTTGCGCGTCGTAAACCGCTTGCGATATAAAAAACTGACAACTTTGTGCTGTTTTTTCTATAAGGCGTTCGTGCTCATTTCGCTTACTTGAATGTCGCTCAGCAATGGTAACGCCCCCTAAAAAGAAGTCATCACTTTGCTCTGCAAGCGTTTTATAGGCATCTGGCAAGCTTAGTTTTATATCACCTACCGATGAGGGGCTACCCACTAAAACGACATTTTTTAAATCGTAGTCGTTTTTAGTTTCATCCAACCAGCCTTTAAACTCCTCTACACCACGCTGTGCCACACTTTTGTAAGTAATGACATCTGGAGCAGATAAATTACGTAGTAAGTGGCTGTATTCACGTGGGTCTACAGTTTGTTTAAAAGGAAATGGTCGTGCTTTATCTGTACGGCTACTTTCATCTTGAATGTCGTAAATTATCACGCCGTCGTATTCAATTTCGTGTAAGCGAGCAAGTAGTTTTTCTGCAATGATTTTTAGTTGCGCTTTATCAGTACCAATTTTAGGCGGAGTAGTACCAATAAGATAAACACCTTGATTTGTGTCTTCTATTTTTTCTTGTAGTGATAAAGCCATAATCCTCATTCCAGCTTAGTCCAATGTATGTAATTTAATATATCAGCCATTTAGACGTCTAGATAGATTTATTTAGTGAAAGTTTTTCAATCAACTTGAGCTTTTTTCATACTTAAATGTTTTTAAAATAGGGAATTGACACAGTTGTTTACATTATAAATAGCCGATGGGCTCTTATATTTAGTGGCTTTGGGGCATAATCTAAGCGAGTTAGTATTAAACCTAATAACAAATTTGCTCAATTTAAAAAGGGACAAGAATGAAATTTAAATTACTAGCAACAAGCTTAGCGGTATCGCTGGCACTAACAGGCTGCGCAACACAGCAAAGCGAAAACACCCAAACGGCACAACAACAGCAAACAACAAAAGCTGACGAACGTGTATTTTCGCAAGAGTACTTAATCGAAGAGCTTGATAACGGCTTACGCGTAATGGTTGTTAAAACTGATTACCCCGATGTAGTCTCGCTGCAAATTCCGGTATCGGTTGGCTCGCGTAATGAAGTAAAAGCAGGTAAAACCGGTTTTGCTCACTTTTTTGAGCACATGATGTTTAAAGGCTCTAAAAAATTTCCGCAAGACGAATACACTGCCATATTTAAAAATGCAGGGGTCGATAACCGTGCTTATACCACTAACGATTACACAAACTACCATTTAAACTTTTCAAAGCAGCATCTTGATAAAGTACTTGAAATTGAAGCCGATATTTTTCAAAACTTAACCTACACCGAAGAGCAATTTAGAACCGAAGCGCTAACGGTTAAAGGGGAATATTTAAAAAATAACGCCAGCCCAATTCGTAAGTTATTGAGCGCAGTACGCGAAGAAGCGTTTGATACGCACACTTATAAACATACCACCATGGGCTTTTTTGAAGATATAGAAGCCATGCCAGATCAAATGGCGTACGGTAAAGAATTTTTTGATAAGTTTTATAAGCCTGAATATGTATCGCTTGTAATTGTGGGCGATGTAGAGCCAGAAGAAACAATGGCTATGGTTAAAAAGCATTGGGGTGGTTGGGAAAAAGGCGATTACGTTGCCGATATTAAAGCTGAGCCAAAGCAGCAAGCACCTAAATATGTACATGAGAAAAACGAAGGTTTGCCTGGTCATTGGTTGCTTGTATCTTACAAAGGGGCTGCATGGGAGCCTGCTAAAAAAGACAGAGCCGCACTTGATTTAATTTCACAGCTTTATTTTTCTAATAACTCCGATTTATACCAAGAGCTAGTTGTTGATAAACAAATAGCGAGTCAAATGTTTACCTACAATCCAGAGACAAAAGATCCTGGCTTACTGCATGTGTTTGTAAAAGTAGAAAACGAAGATGATTTAGCAAAAGCACGCGATGCTATTAACCGCACTTATGCAAAAGCACGTACCGAACTTGTTGATGAGCAAAAACTAAGTGATTTAAAGTCTAACCTTAAATACAGCTTTATTAACGGCTTAGACTCATCGCAAGCGATTGCATCAACCCTTGCAAGTTATATGCATTTTGAGCGCGACCCAGAGGTTATTAACCAGCTTTATAAATCGGCCGACAACATCACAGCACAAGATATTAAAGCTGTGGCTAATAAGTATTTTGTCGATGACGCGCGTACTACCGTAACTATGTCTGCACTTGATAAAGCGCCAGGGTTTGAGCAAGAAACAAGCTTAAACGCATTAGTCGCTAAGCGTGATAAAGCGCCAGAGGCACCCGTATTTAAAGTGCTTGATAAAACGAATAGCTCGCCGCTGATTGATGTAAACTTTTTATTCAATACAGGGGCTGCTGCAGACCCGCAAGGTAAAAAAGGGGTTGCTGCGCTCACAGCCGCTATGCTTGCTCAAGGTGGCTCGCAAAGTACGAGTTACAAAGACATACAAAAAGCGCTTTATCCGCTTGCTGGCAGCTTTGGTTATCAAATAGATAAAGAAATGCTGTCATTCCAAGGGCGTATTCATAAAGATAACGCTGCTACATGGTATGCGCTTGTAAGCGATCAATTACTTAACCCAGGTTTTAGAGATGATGACTTTAAGCGCCTTAAAAAAGAAATGATCGACGGTATTAAATCGGGCTTAAAAGCCTCTAATGATGAAGAGCTAGGTAAAGAAGTGCTTTACAGCACACTTTACAAAGGCCACCCATACGAAAGCTACAATTACGGTGATATTTCGGATTTAGAAGCACTAACGCTTGATGATGTAAAAGCATTTTACAACACAGAGCTTACCCAATCTAAACTAACACTGGGTTTAATTGGCGCTGTGCCAAAAGCGCTTAAAACCGAAATCATGAGCGACTTAGCAACCTTACCTAAAGGCGAGCAAAGCCGTTTAAGTATTCCTGATGCGCCAGAGCTTAAAGGTCACCATGCCACGATTGTAGAAAAGTCGGCGCAATCTACTGCGGTATCGTTTGGTTTCCCAATTGATACTATTCGTAGTAGTGAAGATTGGACAGCCCTTTGGCTGGTGCGTTCGTACTTTGGTGAGCACCGTAGTTCTAACTCATACTTGTATGAGCGAATTCGTCAAACACGTGGTATGAACTACGGCGATTACGCCTACATTGAGTACTTCCCACGTGGCATGTTTCAAACTAAGCCTGATGCAAACTTAGGACGCTCTGAGCAAATATTCCAAATTTGGTTACGCCCGCTGCGCTCTAATAACGATGCACACTTTGCAACACGTACCGCGTTGTTTGAGCTGGATAAGCTTATTAAAAATGGCTTAACCGAAAAAGACTTTGAAGCAACACGTAACTTTTTAATTAACTACGTACCGCAGCTTGTCGCAAGTCAAAACCGCCAATTAGGTTATGCACTTGATAGTGAATTTTATAACACAGAGTCGTTTGTAAAATACGTGACAAGTAAACTTGAAAAGCTAACGCTTGCTGATGTTAATCGCGTGATTAAAGATAATCTGCAAACAGATAACGTACAGTACGTGTTTATTACCGGTGACGGCGAAGACATGAAAAAACGTTTAGTGTCAGAGCAAACATCGCCAATGGTTTACAACACAGAAAAACCAGCAGCGCTTGTTGCTGAGGATAAAGTCATTGCCGATTATAAATTAGCTATTCCAGCTAACAACATTGAAGTAATGGCTGTTGAAAAAGTGTTTCAGTAATTAATCTCTTTTTCTAACATATAAAAAATGCCCCAGTGCTTATAGCTTGGGGCATTTTTATTTAATTAGTGCTATTAAAACGTAATATTAGTTAGTCGCTAAAAGCACTGAGCCTGCGCCTAGAGCAAAGCTTATTAAGGAGCTAATAACCACTCCCGCTAAAAAGCTTTTAGTTGGCGTACTTTTAACGTCATTATTTATAGGCTCATCAAGTTTAATTAGCTCGCCTTGGCGTACTTCAAGTACCGCGCAAAGCGCCATAGTGGTTTCTTTAGAAGCGGCGCCTTCTTTTTCTACCCGTTGAATGGTCCGCAAACTTACATCGCAGGCATCTGCGAGCTGTTGCTGCGTCCAATCTAACTTACTTCTAAGCGATTTAACTGTTGTAGGATTTAATTGCACGTTAAAGCTTCCCTACAAATAGCTCAACAATAGTTGCCGTTGTATAGCCAAACACCGCCCCACCTAATGTACAGCCAGCAAGAAAAAATGCTGCCTTTTTAGGATCGTCTGAAAGACTACTTTGAACTTGTTTGGCTATCACACTGCTATTTTTATAAAGAGTGCACTCCAGACGTCCTGTAAGTATATTAAGCATGTCAAATTTTACTTGGTACTGTGAGCCCTCAAAAGCAAAAGAGTGTGTGCTTGCACAGTAGATATTTCGTTTTTTACTGAATAGGTCATCGTTTACAAATACTTCTTCTTTACCAGTGAAGTAGCTTCCAAAACAGGCTATTTGATTGTCACCATCTTGAAAGTAAAATTTATAACCAAGCTTTTTTGTATTCAATATATCGTTTTTCATCATCGTTATCCTTGTTGAGTTGATGATGCTAATTTAGCGTTTGTTTTTATTTTTTACGCCGTCAGTAGTATTCCAGTAGCTAGTTTGGCATATGACAGTAACCCTGTCATGCTGCTTTAGTATCTGATTTTTAATGTAAAAGTAAAATTTTTATATTTTTTATAGAGTATTTAGCTGTCATACGGAGTATTACTTCACATTAATAAATTATGCAAATAGCGTGAAGTAAAGTAACAATATTGTGTTAAAGAATTGTTATTGATTATACTGATTAACAACAAAGCTAAAATGGAAAGCTCGTGATTGACGATAAAGCGTTTTTTAAGTTGGTACTAGATACCACGCCCGACCAAGTAGTGGTTATTAATTCTAACGGCGACATAGTTTATATAAACCGAAGCTGGCAAAACTTTGGTGAGCAAAACGACTGTGCTTGCTGTGATATGTGGGAGCAGCAAAATTACTTAGCAGAGTGTGAAAAAGCTGCTAAAAAAGGAGATAGCTTTGGTTTAAAGGCATTTAACGGCATTAAATCAGTTATTTCGGGGGCTAATGACGACTTCTATTTAGAATATCCATGCCATAGTGAAGATGAAAAACGTTGGTTTATGATGCGAGTAGTGTCGTTTAGCCATACAGATAAAGCGTATTACGCTATTAGCCATCAAAATATTACCGAGCGTAAACTGGCTGAAGAGCAAGTACAAAAACTTGCCGCTATTGATGGCTTAACTGATATTGCTAACCGAGGCTTTTTTGATACCTTTTTAGAGCAAGAATGGAATCGTTGTCAGCGTTTAGGTATGCCGCTTTCGTTGGCTATTATTGATATAGATGATTTTAAATTACTCAATGATACTTACGGCCACCAACAAGGCGATACATGCTTAAAAAGGGTGGCAAAAGTACTCAATGAATTTACTAAACGCCCAGGTGATTTATGTGCCCGTTTTGGTGGTGAAGAGTTTGTATTAGTGTATGGAAATACAAACTCAGATCAGGCCTTGTTAGTATTGAACGATATTTTAGAAAAATTAAAACAGTTAAACATTGAAAATAAACATTCATTACCCAGCCAAACCCTTACAGTGAGTGTAGGCCTCACTACTATTACACCCAGTAGTGACTTTACCTGTGCGTATTTAATCAAAGAAGCAGACGATTTACTTTATAAAGCAAAAGATAAAGGAAAAGATGCTTTGTGTGTGAGTGATTTAGCACTCATATAATTTTTTTACTCTTAGTTATACCTAATAACCAGAACAAATAACTAAGGCGTTAACACCTTAGGCTTTAAATCCGTTAAACTTAGGAAAAGGCTCTTTTTATATCAATTTAAGGCAGTGTAGTATTATGCGTCATGAAATTTGGCAACAGCTTCGTAGTGAAGCTAATGAAGTTGTAACTCGCGAACCACTTTTAGCAAGTCATGTGTATTCATGCATTTTAAATCATGAGTGTTTAGGTTCGGCGTTAAGCTTTATTGTTGCTAATAAGTTGGCAGATGCTGTTGTATCGGCTTTTACAATACGTGAGTTGTTTGACCAAGCGTTTGTAAAGTGCGACCGTATGCTTACCTATGTGGCCGAAGATATTAAAGCCGTTAAAGACAGAGACCCAGCAGCCGAAACCTACCTTACGGTTATTTTAAACTTAAAAGGGTTTCATGCTATTCAAGCGCATCGTTTAGCTAACTGCTTGTGGCAGCAAAACCGTAAAGAGCTTGCTCGTTTTATTCAAAGCCGAACCTCAGAAGTATTTGGGGTTGATATTCACCCTGCGTGTCAGGTTGGTAAAGGGATAATGTTTGACCACGCCACCGGTATTGTTATTGGTGAAACGGCGGTAATTGAAGATAACGTATCAATACTGCAATCGGTAACGCTTGGTGGTACGGGTAACGAGCAGGGCGACCGTCATCCTAAAATTAGAGCCGGTGTGCTTATTGGTGCAGGCGCTAAAGTGCTGGGTAATATTGAAGTAGGCGAGGGCGCACGTATTGGCGCAGGTTCAGTTGTTTTAACTGCGGTACCGCCACATACCACCGCTGTAGGCGTACCGGCTAAAATTATTGGCAGACCGGATTGCCCGTGTCCGGCGCAAAGTATGAACCAAAACTTTTTAACCACTCCAGAGCCTGAAAACGAATCACACACCAGCGCCATGCTGTAATAGCAGCCTGTATAAATAAAAATAATTTTAAAAGGAATTAAAATGAACAAAAATAGCTTATTAACACTAGGGATAGGATTTATTGCGGGTGTAGGTTTAACGTGGAGCTACTTTAATTTATCTTCAAGTGACGCAAACCCCGCAAAGTTACAACATGCTGATACAAAGCAGCAGGCACCTTTTGTTCAGCCAGTTAAAAGCAGTGAAGCAACAGCAAAGCGTGTTGTACCCGCTGCCCCTGAGCAAAGCGCTCGTATAGAGCAAAAAGATAATCCCCCTAAACCAGATCCACAACCGCTAGATGAGCTTCCTTTAGAAGAGCAAGTATCGCAGCTTAAACAGCAATTAGCAGCGCAAAAAGCCTTGATGAAAAACGCGGCGCAGCAGCTGCGTGACCCCTCTGATGCGCAAGCCGTTTTGCAAGCGCAATTTGATGAGCAAATACGTAATGAAGAGTGGGCTTATCAAACAGAAATAGCTTTACAAGATTTTTTACTTACCTCTGATCTAAGCTCTATCCCAGAGATTGTTAGTGCAGCGTGTAAAACCACCGTATGTAAATTTGAACTTGCTGCACCTACTGATAACGACTCGTTTGATCATACCCAATGGCGAGAGCTAAACGATAAGTTAATGAAGCAAGAGTTTTGGTTGCAATTTAAAAGAACAACCTCAACGTCAAGCGACACCGAACTAACCTTACTAATGGCCACAGAGCTTTAACTGAAAGAGCTTTACAACACCGTTGATTTTATAGCGCCATCGGCCAGCTCTGTAATTAGCACGTCACCCGTTTTAATGTGATCTACCGATTTAACCACTTTGCCTTGCGGGGTTTTGGTTATGCTGTAACCGCGCGCTAAAACATTAAGTGGGCTTACCGAGTCAAGCCTACTCGCTTGCAGCGCTAAGCTATTTTGCGCGTGTTGCAACTTGTGCTGCATTGCTTGCTCAAGCCGAGTTTGTATCTGCATAAGCTGATGGCTGGCCTGTGATAGCTTTTTATCAGGCGATTGACGCATTAAACGCGGGGTTAAATTATTAAGCGTGCGCTCTTGTTGGTAAAGGCGATTGCGCATGCCTTGTTGTAAGGCAATAGTTAACTCATCTAATCGCTGCGCTTTTTGATTAAGTTGATTGCGCGGATGACACAAGTTAAGCCGATGCTGTAACTGTGTTGCTAGTGCGCGCTTATCGGCCATATCGTGTTTAAAGGCATTATTTAACCGGTTAATGAGCTCAATAACCTTACTATGTAGCTCTTGCGTGTTAGGGCTGACAAGCTCAGCGGCTGCTGAAGGCGTTGCTGCGCGTACATCGGCTACGTAGTCACTGATGGTTGTGTCTATTTCGTGGCCTACCGCACTGACTATGGGTAATTCACTTTGATAAATAGCACGCGCAAGCTGCTCATGGTTAAAGCACCATAAATCTTCTAACGAGCCACCGCCTCGCCCTACAATAAGTACGTCGACCTCATTGCGTGCATTGGCTAACTGTATTTGGTTAATTAAGTGCACATGGGCTTCTTTGCCTTGCACCATGGCTGGGTAAATAATGACTTCTAATTGCGGTGCGCGGCGTTTAAGTACGGTTAAAATATCTTTTATAGCAGCGCCCGTTGCTGAGGTTATTACACCTACACGGTTTATATTTTGCGGCAGTGGTTTTTTATAGGCCGAACTAAACAAGCCCTCTGCGGCTAGGCGCATTTTTAATGCATCAAACTCTTGCTTAAGCTGGCCTTCACCGGCAGGTTCCATATGCTCAACAATAAGCTGATAATCACCGCGTGGTTCGTAAAGTGAAACACGGGCTCTTACTGTTACTTGTGCGCCATTTTCGGGGCGGTAACTTTGAGAGCGGTTATTACCGCGCCACATAGCCGCTTTAATTTGTGCTTTTTCATCTTTTAACGAAAAGTACCAGTGCCCAGAAGCAGGGGTAATAAAGTTAGAAATTTCGCCTGTTAAAATTAGCGATGCAAAGCCCTGCTCAAGAACTGTACGAATCTCTCTGTTAAGGCGCGATACGGTGTAAACCGTTTGCGAAGGCTTCGAAAACATAAAAAACAACCTAAAACTATTATGAGGCAAGTTATAAGGCAAGTTTATCATAAATATTTGCGAAATATTATTTACGAATGCCCACAACGCTGTTAAAATTTGGCCGCAATTCCTTATCTTAGATCCACATGTGAGAAGTTGCCAAAATGCTTAGAATCGCTAAAGAAGCTCTTACCTTTGATGACGTACTTTTAGTACCTGGTCATTCTACTGTTTTGCCACACACGGCAAATATTTCAACTCGCTTAACGCGTGGTATCAAACTTAACTTGCCGCTTATTTCAGCATCTATGGATACTGTTACAGAAGCTCGTTTAGCTATTGCCCTCGCGCAGGAAGGTGGTCTTGGTTTTATCCATAAAAACATGACCATTGAAGAACAAGCGAGAAACGTACGTAAAGTTAAAACCTACGAAGCAGGTATTGTGTCATTCCCTGTTACTGTGTCTGCCGATTTAACCATTGCAGATGCGACGCTTCTTTCGCAAGAAAAAGGGTTCTCGGGATTCCCGGTTACTGATAGCGAAAATAACCTACTAGGTATTGTTACTGGTCGTGACATGCGTTTTGAAACGAAACTTGAACAGCCTGTTTCTAGCGTTATGACTAAAAAAGACAAACTGGTAACGGTTCAAGAAGGCGCATCGCGCGAAGAAATTTTAGGTTTAATGCACGAACACCGCATTGAAAAAATCTTAGTGGTTGATGATGCGTTTAAACTAAAAGGCATGATCACCGTAAAAGATTACCAAAAAGCGCAAGACAAACCACATGCATGTAAAGACGAGCTAGGTCGTTTACGTGTAGGTGCTGCAGTTGGTGTTGGCGCAGGTACTGATGAGCGAATTGCTGCATTAGTAGAGGCGGGTGTTGATGTTTTACTTATCGATACTTCACACGGCCACTCACAAGGTGTTATTGACCGTGTTTCTCAAACTCGTGAAACTTACCCAGATTTACAAATTATTGCCGGTAACGTTGCTACAGCCGAAGGCGCAATTGCCCTTGCAGATGCAGGTGTGGATGCGGTTAAAGTAGGTATTGGCCCAGGTTCAATTTGTACTACGCGTATTGTTACAGGTTGTGGTGTGCCACAAATTACGGCTATTTCTGATGCGGTAGATGGCTTACAAGGGCGTGACATTCCAGTTATTGCTGATGGCGGTATTCGTTTTTCTGGCGATATTGTTAAAGCATTGGTTGCGGGTGCATCGTGTGTAATGGTGGGCTCAATGCTTGCTGGTACAGAAGAAGCGCCAGGCGAAGTTGAACTTTACCAAGGCCGTTACTACAAATCTTACCGTGGTATGGGCTCATTAGGTGCGATGGATCAAAAAGAAGGTTCGTCGGATCGTTACTTCCAAAAATCTAACCAAGCTGACAAATTAGTACCTGAAGGTATTGAAGGTCGCGTCGCTTATAAAGGCCCAATTGCAACGATTATTCATCAGCAAGTGGGTGGCCTTCGTAGCGCAATGGGATTAACGGGTTGTGCCACCATTGAAGAGCTTAATACAAAACCGCAGTTTGTACGTGTTACATCTGCAGGTATGGGTGAGTCGCACGTTCACGATGTGCAAATTACCAAAGAAGCGCCTAACTACCGCTTAGGTTAAACAACACGTTTAAATTACGGGGCTGGAATTACCAGCCCTCTTTTATAGCCACTAAGCAAATTAGTGGAATCTAGCATCTACTTTACGAGATCCTTCATGAGCAAAGATATTCACGATTCACGAATTCTAATTTTAGATTTTGGTTCGCAATACACTCAATTAATCGCGCGTCGTATCCGCGAAATTGGCGTTTACTGTGAGCTGTGGGCATGGGATGTGACCGAAGAGCAAATTCGCGAATTTAATCCACAAGGTATTATTTTATCTGGTGGCCCTGAGTCAACCACACTAGAGAACAGCCCGCGTGCACCTGAATACGTGTTTAACGCTGGCGTGCCAGTGCTGGGTATTTGTTACGGCATGCAAACCATGGCAGCTCAACTTGGCGGCAGTGTACACAGCTCAGATAAAAAAGAGTTTGGTTATGCACAAGTAGAAAAAGTGGGTAACTGTGCATTATTCGATGCAATTGAAGATCATATTACCGATGGCGGCAACGGCGTTTTAGACGTGTGGATGAGCCACGGCGACAAAGTAATGGAAGTGCCGGCAAGCTTTAGCACCACAGCTAAAACACCAACGTGTCCGCATGCTGCTATGTCTAACGAAGAAAAACGTTTTTACGGCGTACAATTTCACCCAGAAGTAACGCACACTCATCAAGGGCAACGTTTATTAGAGCGTTTTGCAATTGATATTTGTGGATGTGAAAAGCTATGGACACCTGCCAAAATTATTGATGATGCTATTGAGCGCATTAAAGAAACCGTTGGCGATGATGAAGTTATTTTAGGCTTATCAGGAGGTGTTGATTCATCTGTTGTAGCAATGCTGATTCACCGTGCAATTGGCGAAAACCTAACATGTGTATTTGTTGATAATGGCTTACTTCGCTTAAACGAAGGTCAGCAAGTTATGGACATGTTTGGCAATAAATTTGGCTTAAACATTGTTAAAGTAGACGCTGAGGAGCAATTTTTAGCTGACCTTGCGGGCAAATCAGATCCAGAAGAAAAACGTAAAGCCATTGGCCATACGTTTATTAATGTATTTGATGAGCAAGCTAAAAAGCTTAAAAATGCGAAGTGGTTAGGTCAAGGGACTATTTACCCAGACGTAATAGAATCAGCCGCTTCAGCGACAGGTAAAGCACACGTAATTAAATCTCACCACAACGTGGGCGGCTTACCAGATGACATGAAAATGGGCTTAGTTGAGCCATTACGTGAATTATTTAAAGATGAAGTACGTAAAATTGGCTTAGAGCTTGGTTTACCGTACGACATGCTTTACCGCCACCCATTCCCAGGGCCTGGTTTAGGTGTACGTGTACTTGGCGAAATTAAAAAAGAGTACTGTGATTTACTACGCCGTGCTGATGCTATCTTTATTGAAGAGCTACACAAAGCTGAGCTTTATCATAAAGTAAGCCAAGCGTTTACTGTATTCTTACCTGTTAAGTCGGTAGGGGTTATGGGCGATGCTCGTAAATATGATTGGGTTGTATCACTGCGTTGTGTTGAAACTATCGACTTTATGACAGCGCGTTGGTCACATTTACCGTATGAGTTTTTAGGTGTGGTTTCTAACCGTATCATTAACGAAATTGACGGTATTTCACGTGTTGTTTACGATATTTCTGGTAAACCACCGGCCACTATTGAGTGGGAATAACACCCGTTTTACTAATGGTTAATGCCTTTTAGATAGCAAACATAGTTTTGTTATTTAAATAATAAAAAGTCCGCTTACACGGACTTTTTTTATGCCTAAAAACCGTTAGCTCTTGCCCACTAAACTCATTAAGTGAAGTGGGCTAAGCGGGTTTATTTTGCAGGGATTGGTGTAGGTTGCTCGGTTTCTGTAAGTAGCCCTTTAACTAGGCTAATACAGCCTAAAATTAAAATAATAGTAAAGGGCAGGGCGGCAATAATAGTAATGTATTGCAATGCTTGAATTGAATCGGTGCCACCAATCCACAGCATTAACATAGCAATAATACTGGCAATAACGGCCCATACTAGCTTTTGCTTTATAGGTACTTCTAGTTTTCCGCCTGATGTAAGGCTATCTATTACAATAGAGCCGGAGTCGAGGGTGGTGACAAAAAAGATAATTATTAACGCCACAGCTAAAAGAGAAAGCAGCGTACCGAATGCATAAGCATCTAGCATATAAAACAAGCTAAGCGTTACATCTGTAATACCTTGGTTTGCGCCAAGTACCCCAACTTCATTTATAATTTGATCAATCGCAACACCACCAAAAACCGACATCCAAGCAGTAGTTACAAGAGTAGGAATGAGTAATACATACACTAAAAATTCGCGTATGGTACGCCCTTTTGAAATACGCGCTACAAACATACCAAAGCAAGGTGCGTATGCAACCCACCACGCCCAATAAAACACAGTCCAGCCATGTAGCCACTGCGTATCTTCTCGGCCTGTGCTTGAGCTTAGAGGAATGATATTTTTAACATAACCTATTACGGCTGTGTATGCAGAATCAAGTACCGTGGTAAAGTTTAAAATAAATACCAGCGCTAAAAACACAAAGGCTATGCCCATATTTATATTACTTAGGAGTTTAACGCCACCATCCATACCGCGCACAATAGAGAGGATAGCCAAGCTCATAATTAATAAAATAATGCCTTGTTGTAATAATAAAGAGCTTTTAAAGCCGAGTACGTGGCTAATACCACTGGCAGCTTGTGCCCCGCCTAAGCCTAACGACGTAGCAAGACCAAAAAGGGTTACTAATACCGCCATTACATCGATAACATCACCTAACTTGCCCCATACTCTATCTCCTAAAAGCGGATAAAATATTGAGCGCATAGAAAGCGGTAAGCCTTTGTTGTAAACAAAATAGGCTAGGCATAAAGCGGTCATACCGTAAATTGCCCACGCGTGCAGACCCCAATGGAAAACAGTAGCCCCTAAAGCCATTTCTCGGCCTTGTTCGGTAAAGGCTTCGGCATTGAGAGGCGTGCCAAACCAGTCGGTGTAAAAGGCGGTGGGCTCTGCCACGCCCCAAAAAATAAGGCCAATACCCATGCCTGCAGCAAAGAGCATAGATACCCACGATAAGGTTGAATAGTCTGTAGTTGCTTTATCGCCGCCAAGGCGAATTTTACCCAGCGGTGAAGCGGCAATACCCACTGCAAACAGCAGTAATATATTGGCGCCCCACATAAATACGTAATCAAAATTAGTTAGTGCGGCATTTTTTATTGAGTTAATCGCCTCTTTAGCTTCGTTAGGCGAGAGGGCAAGTAGAGTAATTATAAAAAGTAGAGATAGGCCAATAGAAACAGAAAATACATTAGTATGAATATCCATGCCCCATTTGCTAACGTTATCTTGTCCTACTTGGTAATCGGTTGAATCGATACTGTATTTTTTTGATTTAAACTTCATATAACACGGCGTGAACTACCAGCAACTGCTAATAGTAAAGCTCCTCCATATTTGCATTGTGAATGACCCGCGTAAGTAAGATACATGATGAAATATGCAATTAGGTGGTAAGGCGCGGATCCCCTAGACGCTAAATTGTATCATAAATGCTGCCAATGTTATTGACTTGTTTATGTATACAGCAACTCAACCAAGCTAAACCGGTATAAAAAATAACTAGCAGCAAGTGTAAATACACCATGCTAGCTAAAGTATTTAACACTTAAGAAAGAATTTACAGCATAGCGTTTGGGCTAAGCGAAGGCAGAAACAGTACCGCGGTTATTAAGCTCGCACGTTTTTAAAGCACATACTGCAGTTTTAATTACGCTAAGCTGAGCAGCATTTATTTTTTAAAGGTAAGTGCTGTTAAAGCTAAAGTGGCTTTACAGCGCTATTTAGCTTGCTAATTCAGCGTTTTGTATAATTAAAAAGCAGTTAAACTAAAAAGTTAATTTTTTACTTTACCTTTTCTAAAAGGTCTCTATAATTCGTCGACATTGCAGGGGCGTAGTTCCAATTGGTAGAACAGCGGTCTCCAAAACCGACGGTTGGGAGTTCGAATCTCTCCGCCCCTGCCATTTCTTCTTTACATCGTTTTTATTACTTCATATATTGTTCTAGTGTTTAATCTACTGAGTTGTTATGCATCCACGTTACGCAGCTATTTTTGGTATAGAAAACCTTGAACTAAATCAGCATTATCGTCCTAAAAATACTGACCCTACTTTAGCCGTTTCACAAAGCACTCCAGCTGAGCCTTTAGTGCTGAGCAAGCAGTTATTAAGTGATATACGTTTAAGTGCACCTTCTTTAACAATTAATCATGTTTTAAAAGGGGCTGACATACAGTTAACCGGCGATAAGCTTACACTACCAACCTCACAGCTCAGTGCTTCTGATAAGCGCGCTTTATGGGCTTTAATGAGCACACACATTGATAAACTTTAAACCTGTAAACGAAAGCGCAATAGCACAATTAATGGCTATTGAAACTGCCTGCCACTCTCATCCTTGGTCTCTTAAAACAATGAGCTCTTGCATGGGTGGCCGTTATTTTAATTTAGCGGCGTTTGATGAAAACACCCTAGTAGGTTTTTATATAGGTGAAAAGGCAGGGCCTGACTTTACCCTTATGGATATATGTGTAACGCCCAGTGAGCAAGGTAAAGGCATTGCAAGGCAGTTACTTAGCCAGTTTATTGAATATGGCGAGCAGCAAAATGCTGAAAACCTTTTTTTAGAAGTACGCGAATCAAACGCGCGTGCAATAAAGCTTTACGAACATGCTGGCTTTACGCAAATGTCGGTACGTAAGAACTATTACCCAAGCGATGAGCCCTCTAAAAATGGCTATGAAGACGCCATACTAATGGGTATGGCGCTTAACTTAGGGTTTAGTTAAAGGGTTAAATTAAGCGCTAAATAAACGTTTATAGTAAAACACGCACTTTTAGGCTGTTTCTTTACTTTTAGCTATGGTTTGCTCAATAGCATTAATTAAATTTACAATTAATGTGGGGCGCTGCGCTTGGTCATTACTAAGCAGGTTTTCTTCTAGCAGCGCTGCACTGTGGTAAATATCGTCAAAATTAAAACAACCAGCACTGCCTTTTAAGCTATGGGCTACGCTTCGAAGTGCTTCTGCATCGTTACTGGCTTTTAAGCTGTTTACCTTTTGCAGGTAACTTGGCAGGTTAGCCACATAGTTATCGTTAATTTGCTGAAACTTTTCACTTTTTAGTAAACTATCCCACTTGTTTTGATTATCTTTTTCAAGGTTTAAGTAACTAACTAGCACGTTTTCAAGCGCGTCTTTATCAATGGGTTTTGCCAGTGCTTTATCGCAACCTGCCTCAATGTATGTGTCTATATCATGGTTCATTACATTGGCAGTAAGCGCGATAATGGGCCCATCGTAGGCTGCATGGCGTAGCATTTTAGTTGCCTCAAGGCCGCCCATTACAGGCATTTGCATATCCATAATAATTAACTGGTAGTCGTTTACTAACGCCATTTCTACTGCTTGTGCACCATTGTTAGCCATATCTGGCTCTAGGCCCCAGGTTTGTAATAGCAGTTTTATAAGTAGCTGGTTATCGGGGTTATCTTCGGCAACTAATATGTTGGCATCAAAACTAGAAGTGGCAAACGACAAGAAAGGGTCTTTTTCTGGAATAAGCTGTGCTTGCTCAGTTAAAAGCTCTAGTGATTGTTTAGGCTCGTTAATATGGCAATCAACGGTAATAGCAAAGCGACTGCCTATGCCAATTTCGCTTTTTAAAGTAACATCGCCACCCAATAACTGCGCTAAGTTTTTAGAAATACATAAACCTAATCCTGTGCCTCCAAAGCGGCGCGTGGTGGTGGCATCGGCCTGTTCAAAAGGTTTAAATATACGCTCTATTTGGTGCTCAGACATACCAATACCGGTGTCTTTAACCACAAATTCAAGCTGCTGCTTACTTTGCAAATAATGCACACAAATTGACACCTTGCCTTGCTCGGTAAATTTTACGGCATTGCTGGCTATGTTTATTAAAATTTGTTTTAAACGCGTCATATCACTATAAATAGTGCGCGGTAATGGCAGCTCGTAATGAATGCTAAACGCGAGTTGTTTTTCGTGTGCTAGCGGTTCAATAATTGATTCTATATCGTGAACCAGCTGCACTACATTAAGGGGTGCTTGCTCTACAGCGAGCTTTTCTGCTTCTATTTTAGATAAATCGAGTATGTTGTTTATTAGCTCTAATAAGTGTTTAGAGTTTCGTAAAATGGTATTTAAATGCTGTTTGTCGTTAACCACTTTATCATTAATTAATAACTGCTCGGTAAAGCCCATAATGGCTGTAAGTGGGGTGCGAATCTCGTGACTCATATTTGCTAAAAAACGGCTTTTAAGCTGGTTAGCTTGCTCTGCTTGAGCTATGGCAAGTTCAAGCTGGCTGTTCATCGCTTCAAGCGCTTTAGTACGGCTTTCTACTTTGTCTTCTAGGTGGTGTTTATATTCTTCTAGCTGCTCTTGGTAGTGTCTAATTTGGTTAATCATGTGATTAAAATCGTTAAACAACACCCCAACTTCATCATTTGTATGAGCAGGTAAATTTACCGATAAATCACCATCACCTACACGGTGGCTGGCGGCCCCTAAAAGCTCAATTGGGTTTAGCAGTAAATTGCGCACAACCACAAAAATAAGGATAGGCAGGGTGATCACCGAAATTATCACAATTAAGCCTGTGATTAAGCTAATTGCCTTACCCGACTGATAAAGCACGCCTTTTGGAATGGTTGATACAAAGTAATAACCGCCACTCATTTGTACGGCAAATATCATTCTTTCTATTTTATCTATGCTCGAAAGCTCAATCGTCGAAAGGGTGCCTACATCGGCTAAATCGTGAACCTGCTCAAGCTCGTGCTCGGTAATATATTGCCCGCGTAAGCTGTAGTCTGAGCTAAATAAAATTTGCCCGTCGTTGGTTAGCAGTAAATTAAGGGTGTTGTTATAAGGCGCTTCTAAAATACTGGTGTTTAATATAGAGGGTTCAACTTGCAATACTATAAAGCCAAGTTGTTGTGGGCGTTTTAAATAGTAATCAACACTTTGTACGCGCTGTACAAAAAATAAGTTGGTGGTGCCGTCGTTGTTTTGCACCATAAATTGTTGTTGGCGCAAATTACTTTGCAGTACTTGCTTAAAAAATGGGTATGACTGCGGTGCGGTTGTTAAATTATTAGAATAATACGCGTCACTTTTACCACTGGCCGAGACTAAGTTAATACTAATTATATCTGGGTAGGCTTCGCTATAACTGGCAAAAACATCCATTAGTGCCCCTAAGCGGCGGGTATAGCTGCCATCAGCATGAATGTCGTTTGATAAAAAATCGTTTAAAACAGGCGAGGTAGACAGTAGTTTTGCTGTTGAATGAAACGAGTCTATGTAGTTGAAAACCTTTTGCTGTTGCTGCTCAACAAAGCGACTCATTATAAGATCAGCCTGCTTTTGTGTTGAGTTGGTTACGTTAGTTAATGTAAAACCACCTAAAAACAACAAGGGTAATATAACAAGGGGGGTTATATACCATAATAATCGAATACTTAACTTACTGGTTTTCATGACCAAACTACTTATCCTCCGTGCAATCTAGCAATGATATGCGTTACGACTTTATTACACAAGAAGCGTAAGCTGATTTGAGTTAATTTAGCGTAAAAAAAGCGTGTATATAATTGGTTTAAATAAGGCTAGTGAGCACCTTAAGCGAGATTATCTTTAAGGCGCTATATTTAGCTTTGTTTTAAACAAGTTAGCGCCTGCGCTGCTTGGTTTTTTAATAATATAGCTAACAGTGCAGTATCAATGCCTGTCATAAATTGAGCGCAGGGGGCTAACCCGTAGCGCTATTTTTATATTTATTAGTGTTTAGCACAATGCATTAAAATATGCGTTGTTAGGGCATTGGCATTAAGGGTAATTTAGCCACGCTTAAAATTAATGCGTGGCTTTAAAATGCTATTTATTTAAAGTATTACACATTTAACAAATTAGTTTTGTTGCGTGTGAGCCGTACCGTAAGAGCGCACTAAAAAGTTTATTGCTACTTCTACCCAGCGGTCTATATCTTTTTTAAGCACAGGCTGATCGGGGTGAGTTAAGTACATTAAATGTAGCTCACTGCGCATTAAGGCAACAAATAGGTTAGTGGCTTCTTCAATGTTTAATTCTTCAAAATCAAGCTCTTTAGATTCCACTGCCGCTTTTAAATAATTAGAGACCTTGTCTTTTACCACCCGCGGGCCAGAGTTATAAAACATATGACCTAGGGCGGGTAAGCGGGGGGCTTCAGCAACAACAATTCGGTATAGAGCCATGGCCGACTCTGATAGAGCGATTTGTAAATAAGCATGCCCAAGGCGGCGTAAGTTTTCTGTTAAGTTGCCTGGCTTAAACGTTATATTATCGATTGATGCTGTAAATATTTCGCATTCACTTTTAATGACCGCTAAAAATAAAATTTCTTTATTTGCAAAGTGAGCGTAAACCGTCGATTTTGATACGCCTGCCTCACGTTGGATCATGTCGGTGGTTGCACCATTAAAACCATGAATTAAAAATATTTTTCGTGCAGCGTGTAATACCGTTCGTGCTTTTGCACCAAGCTCTAATTCACTTGGAGGCAGAGTGTTTTGGGCATTAGTAAGCGTTTTTGTCATTACATTTCACCTTGACATAATGTTAAATTACGCCTAGCATATCAAACCGAGCGGTACAGTTCAATTTAAGCTTTAAGTTAAGGGTGTTTTTAACAGCTGTTAACTATTGGTATTACCCTGTTTAAATGTATTTAAGGTGTGACTAGGCAGCAATTAGCGTGCTTAGCTTTTTTTGCCTATCACTCGAACCGAGCGGTACAGTACATAAATAATTGTGTTATTAATTTAGGATTTAAAAATGGCTAATCAGTGTCTTAATAAAAGGCTTTTTAATTATTCGCGGCATTCAGCTATTGCGCTTACATTAGCTGCGGCTTTGTCGGGTTGTGTAGTGGGTCCTAACTTTGAAGAGCCTAATACAAATATAAACAACGATGCTATAAAGCCAACTCCCGAATTTACTCAGCTACAAAGCGGTAATGCTGAATTGGCGTGGAATTGGTGGACAATTTTAAACGATCCTATTTTAACGGAGCTAGAGCGCAAAGCACAGTTAGGTAATCTTGACTTACAGCTAGCATCAAGCCGAATTGCCCAAAGCCGCGCGGCATTGGGTATTGCATCGGCAGACCGCTTACCCAGTGTATCTGCTGGGTTTGACTACAAGCGCGAAGGGCTGAGCGAAAATGGTAAGTTTGTTGCACTCGGTGCGCCCTCAGACCCTGATAACTTTTGGCAGCTTGGTTTTGATGCCAGCTGGGAACTTGATTTATGGGGCCGTAATAAACGTGTTGAAGAAGGGGCCGTCGCTATGCTGCAGGCCTCTTTGTATGCGCGTGAAGCCGCCCGTGTTAGCTTAGCTGGCGAGGTGGCTAAAACGTATTTGTTACTGCGCAGTGCGCAAACGCAGCTCAACATAACACACGAAAACAAAACCATTGCAGAGCGTGTGTTAAAGCTTGCACAAAGCCGCGAAAAAAACGGTGTAAGTACACGTTTTGAAACAATTAGTGCAAAAGCAGAGTTGGCAACAATTAATGCTGCGCTACCAGAGCAAACGCAGCGCCGTAATGTGTTAATGAACGCGCTTGCGTTGCTAGTAGGTGAAAAACCACGTGCCTTAAATACTCTGTTAGCCGAGCGTATTGCTGCGCCCGTTATGCCAAGCGAAATCCCTTCGGCTATTCCATCAGAGTTTGTGAAACGCCGCCCAGATATTTTACAAGCGCAAGCAAACTTACACAGTGCTGTTGCCGCTATTGGCGCGGCCGAAGCGAATTTTTACCCACGCATTACTTTAACGGGCTCATTAGGAGTTGAAGGGTATGCGCAAAGTGATTTATCAACCTGGGATTCACGTGTTTTTTCAGTGGGACCAAATGTTTATTTGCCTATTTTTCAGGGTGGGCGCTTAAAGTCACAGCTTAAGCTTACTAAAGAGCGCGAGAAAAACGCGGCATTAACGTATCGTCAAACTGTACTAAAAGCGTGGCACGAAGTTGATAACGCAGTAGATGGCTGGGCTGCGCAGCAAAATCACCATCACAAAGTTGAAATTGCCCACGACTTTAATAAGCAGGCTTTACAAACCGTTGAAAGAGCCTACCAGCAAGGGGCAGCCGACTACCTTAGCGTTTTAACGGCGCAGCGTAATTTATTAGCAAGCCAAACTAAGTTAAATAACAGTGCAACCAATGCCTCGATTGCGGTTGTAAATTTGTATAAATCTCTCGGTGGTGGCTGGAACCCAGACGCACTACCTGAAAGTGGGCTTGCGCCAATGTCAGCCAAGGCGGAGGGCGAGTAATGAATGCAGTCACGATTAATGTGCCTGTACAAAATGCAGCACCTGTTGCTAAGCCCGCAGGGCCATCAAAACAAGCACTGGCTGGGCTATTAGGCATTTTTATTGCCGCTATGATGGCGGGTTTAAATAACCGAGTAGGGGCACTTGGATTAGCTGATGTGAGGGGCGTAATAGGGGCAAGTTTAGATGATGCCTCTTGGCTTTCAAGCGCCTATACCGTTGGGGAGCTAATCGCTATGCCTTTTGCTTCTTGGTTTGCCATTACGTTATCGGTTAGACGCTTTCATATTTCTATGGTGACTATATGTGGCGTTATTGCGGCTATTTTGCCTTTTATTCATGATTTAAACTTATTAATTGCACTGCGTTTTGTGCAAGGGGTAAGTAGTGGCGCGCTCATTCCTATATTAATGATGGCTGCACTTAAATTTTTACCCCCTAACATACGTTTACACGGTTTAGCGCTTTACGCGATGACCGCTACATTCGCCCCAAATTTAGCTATTTGGCTAAGCGGGCAGTGGGCTGATGTGTTATCGGACTGGCGCTGGATTTACTGGCAAGTTATTCCGCTTTGTATTATTGCAGGCTCACTAACTGCGTGGGGGCTCCCAAAAGAGGGCGTTAAATATGCGCGCTTTAAAGAAGGAAATTGGTTAGGCCTAGTGTGCGGCGTATCGTCTTTGACGTTAATTGCCATCGCGCTTGATCAAGGTGTGCGTTTAGATTGGTTTAATTCATCGCTTATTAGTGTGTGTTTTTTTGGTGGGCTAATTTTATTTGGCTGCTACGTATTAACCGAGTGGCATCACAAAGCGCCGTTTATGAGACCGCAGTTATTAGGCCGTCGCAATTTAGGTATTGGCTCTGTACTGCTTACCATGTTGCTAGTGGTGTTGATGTCGGGCTCAATGTTGCCCTCAACCCATTTAGCCAATTTGCATAGCTATAGAGCATTACAGCTAGCGCCAGTAGGGTTATTAATTGCGCTACCACAACTTGTACTTGGCTCGGTAGTGGCACTGCTTTTATATAAAAAATGGGTAGATGCCCGCATTGTGATGTCAATTGGATTATTTTTAATTGCGCTGGCCTGTTTTAGCGGCGCACAAATTACGCCTTTATGGCATCGCGATCAATTTATCACAGCGCAGCTGTTGCAAGCATTTGGCCAGCCCATGGCAGTGGTCTCTATTTTATTTTTAATGACCAGTGTACTAGACCCAAGCGAAGGGCCGTTTTTTTCGGGAACCATAAACACATTACGTGTGTTTGGCTCGCTTATTGGCGGGGCTGTTGTGGGGCAGCTATTAACGGTGCGCAGTCATTTTCATAACGAAATGCTATTAGACCGCGCCTCTATGATCGGTAACTCATTGGCAAACACCATACCTAATGAGCAATTAGGCGGCGTTATTGCCCAGCAATCGTTAGTGATGTCGGTAGGTGATGCCTACTTGGTGCTTGGTGTGTTAGCACTTGTATTAATTCCGCTGGCGCTATGTATGAACTTTGTACCAGCCCCGAATCTTAATAAATCTTAAATTTTAATCGTTGAGTAATATATTATGGCCTTACCAAAAGTAGTTAAATTAACCGTTGCAGCAACTATACTTGCCGTTGTTGCAGGCAGTATTATTTATCTTAATAAATCGGAGTCGCAAAGTGCAACTCAAACAACTGACGATGCCTACGTGCAAGCCGACTTTACCTTTGTGGCACCTCAGGTATCTGGCACGGTAGATCAAGTACTCATTAAAGATAACCAGCGAGTACAAAAAGGCGATTTAATTGCCACCATAGATAATCGCGATTTTGTAGTGGCCCTAGATTCCGCTAAAGCCCAAGCTAATAGTGCTAAAGCAAGTGTAGCTAGCTTGCAAGCTAAGCTAACTTATCAAGATTCGCTGGTACAACAAGCGCAAGCTGCGGTAGAGGCCGATACTGCATCACTTAAATTAGCGCAGTTAAATTTAAAGCGTTATACCAACTTAGCAACCGATGGCTCAGGCACTGTGCAAGCACGAGAAGAAGCACAAGCAAAGCTGGCTATTCAAAAAGCAAATTTGCATAAAAACCAAGCAGGCCTTGCAGCAGCAAAGCAGCAGATTGAAATTTTACGTGCCGATATTGAAAAAGCCAAAGCTGTGCTTGTACAAGCTAAAGCACGTGTAGTAGATGCCGAACTTAAGTTATCGTACACCCAAATTACAGCGCCTATTGATGGCATAGTTGGCCAAAAATCGGTGCGTGTAGGGGCGTATGTAAACCCAGGCAGCCCGCTATTGGTTGTTGTACCGCTTGATAAAGTGTTTGTTAGTGCGAACTACCGTGAAACTCAGCTAGCTAATGTAAAAGTAGGCCAAGAAGTTGAAATAAAAGTAGATGCACTACCAGGGCAAATTTTACGCGGCCACGTTGATAGCCTAAGCCCTGCCAGTGGCGTGAGCTACTCAGCCATTGGTGCACATAACGCCACAGGAAACTTCACCAAAATTGTGCAGCGCTTACCGGTTAAAATTAGCTTAGATGCAAACCAGCTAGCGCTTAAGCAGTTACGAGTAGGTATGTCTGTGGTACCAAGTATTTCAATAACGCAATAGCGTATTGCGTTAATTACAGGGCCAGTAACCATGTTGCTGACCCTTAAAATTAGTTACTCCTTCCTTTTGAATATAATGCCAAGATATTTTTGAGTTAGATAGCACACTTTTATACCGACTCCTGTTACAATTGCCACTATTAAAAAATTAGCTATATGGCGTTAATTGTTGTCAATTTATTCACACTAAATTGCTCAAAGCCCAGTTAATAACGATCAACTTAACGGGTTGCCTTGCATACACTCAATGTTATGCATGTAACTTGGCATCAAACTAAAAGAACTTATTAATGGCAGACCAGAATATTATCAACGAAATTAGCAAGCGAAGGACTTTTGCAATCATATCGCACCCGGATGCTGGTAAAACCACCATCACCGAAAAAGTACTTTTGTTCGGACAAGCGATTCAAAAAGCCGGTACTGTAAAAGGCCGTGGCTCTAATCAGCATGCAAAGTCTGACTGGATGGAAATGGAAAAAGAGCGTGGTATATCGGTTACTACCTCTGTAATGCAGTTTCCGTATAACAATGCGCTGGTTAATTTACTTGATACCCCTGGACACGAAGACTTCTCAGAAGATACTTACCGTACATTGACCGCGGTAGATTCGTGTTTAATGGTTATTGATGCCGCAAAAGGTGTAGAAGAACGTACCCGTAAGCTAATGGAAGTTACGCGCCTACGTACCACGCCTATTGTTACCTTTATGAATAAGTGTGACCGTGATATTCGTGACCCAATGGAACTACTCGATGAAGTAGAAACAGAGCTAAATATTGCCTGTGCGCCTATTACTTGGCCAATTGGTTGTGGTAAAGAGTTTAAAGGTGTTTATCACATTCATAACGACGAAGCGGTTTTATACAAAACAGGCCAAGGTCATACTATTCAAGAAGTTCGCACTGTAAAAGGCCTAGATAACCCAGAGCTTGATACCGCCATTGGTGAAGAACTCGCTGAGCAATTACGTGAAGAGCTAGAGCTGGTAATTGGTGCCTCAAATGAGTTTGATCTTGAATTGTTTTTAGCAGGTGAGCTTTCTCCGGTGTACTTTGGTACTGCCCTTGGTAACTTTGGTGTAGACCATGTACTTGATGGTTTAACGCAATGGGCACCAACGCCATTACCGCGCGAAACAGATGACCGCCAAGTAATCGCAACAGAAGAAAACTTTACCGGCTTTGTGTTTAAAATTCAGGCCAACATGGACCCTAAACACCGTGACCGCATTGCCTTTATGCGTATTGTGTCGGGCAAATACAGCCAAGGCATGAAAATGAACCACGTACGCCTTGGTAAGCAAATTAGTATTTCTGATGCGGTAACCTTTATGGCGGGCGATCGTGAGCGTGCAGCAGATGCATATGCGGGCGATATTATTGGTTTGCATAACCACGGTACCATTCAAATTGGCGATACCTTTACGCAAGGCGAAAAGCTTAAATTTAGCGGTATTCCTAACTTTGCGCCTGAGCTATTTCGTCGTATTCGTTTGCGCGATCCGCTCAAACAAAAGCAATTATTAAAAGGCTTAGTACAACTTTCTGAAGAAGGTGCTGTACAGGTATTTAGACCGCTTACTAACAACGATTTAATTGTAGGCGCGGTAGGTGTACTACAGTTTGACGTAGTTGTAGCGCGCTTAAAAGCTGAGTACAACGTAGATGCAATTTACGAAGGCGTAAATGTAAATACGGCACGTTGGGTAAGCAGCGACGATGTTAAAAAGTTTGAAGAGTTTAAACGTAAGTGCGAAAGCAACTTAGCACTCGATGGTGGCGATAACTTAACTTACATAGCACCGAGCCGTGTAAACCTTAACTTATCGGTAGAGCGTTACCCAGAGGTAACCTTTAACCATACGCGCGAAAACTAGAATCGACTGACTAAAGTTAACTGAAAGCCTGCTATGGCGGGCTTACAAAGGTAAATAATATAATGAACATTCGTACTATTTTAGTAGAAAAAGCCATTGCCGCCATGACCGCAGCAGGCCTACCAGAAGACACAAACCCAGCTGTTACACAAAGCACACGCCCACAGTTTGGTGATTACCAAATTAATGGTGCAATGGGCGCCGCTAAAAAAATGAAAAGCAACCCACGTGAGCTTGCGCAAAAAATTATTGATAACCTAGATGTAACCGACATCGCTGAAAAAACAGAAATTGCCGGCCCTGGTTTTATTAATATTCATTTAAAGCCTGAGTTTTTAGCCAACAGTGTAAAAGCAGCGAACAACGATGCAAAACTGGCTGTAAACGAGCACGCAAATCCGCAAACTGTCGTGGTAGATTACTCATCACCTAATCTTGCAAAAGAAATGCACGTAGGCCATTTGCGTTCAACCATTATTGGTGATGCCATTGTACGTGCGCTTGAATTTAGAGGCGACAAAGTCATTCGTCAAAACCACATGGGCGATTGGGGCACACAGTTTGGTATGCTAATTGCGCATTTAGAAGATCAAATTAGCCAAGGCGTAGACTTAGAGTCGGTAGCGCTTGCTGATTTAGAAACGTTTTACCGCGATGCTAAAAAACGTTTTGACGATGAAGAAGGCTTTGCCGATAAAGCCCGTGACTATGTAGTTAAACTACAAGGCGGCGACGCGCACTGTGAAAAGTTATGGAAGCTATTTATAGCGACCTCTGTTAAGCACTCTGAAGAAGTTTACAAACGTCTAAACGTAACGCTTACCCAAGACGATATTATGGCTGAAAGTGCTTACAACAGTGAGCTTAACGATATTATTAGCCTATTAAAAGATAAAAACATAGCGATAGAGTCGCAAGGCGCACAAGTCGTGTTTTTAGATGAACTTGCTAATAAAGATGGTGAGCCATCGGCGTTTATCGTGCAAAAATCTGGCGGCGGCTTTTTATATGCAACCACCGATTTAGCCGCGTGTAACTACCGCTCAAATACCTTAGGCGCTGAGCGTATTTTAATATTTGTTGATGCACGCCAAAGTCTTCACTTTAATCAGGTGGAGCTTACCGCACGTAAAGCAGGCCTTTTACGCGATGAAACAAGCTACGAGTTTTGCCCGTTTGGCACCATGATGGGCGCCGATGGTAAACCATTTAAAACCCGTACAGGTGGTACAGTAAAACTTGCTGATTTACTTGAAGAGTCAATTAGCCGTGCAGCAACAAAACTTGCTGAGCGTGAATCTGATTTATCAGATCATGATCGCAGCGAAATTGCGCGTAAAGTAGGTATTGGCGCTGTTAAATACGCTGATCTTTCTAAGCATCGTACCAGCGATTACATATTCAACTGGGACACCATGTTAAGCTTTGAAGGCGCAACAGCACCTTACTTACAATATGCTTATACCCGTGTGCGCAGTATTTTCCGTAAATCAGGTGTCGATGCTGAGACTCTTAGAGTTTTAGGGGCTCAAGTGCATATCACTGAGCCGCAAGAAAAAGCCCTCGCGCTTAAGCTACTACAGCTTGAAGAAGTCCTTGATTTAATGATCTCTGAGGCTACTCCGCACGTACTATGTAGCTACTTATACGAGCTAGCTAGCCTATACATGACATTCTACGAAGCCTGTCCAGTACTAAAAGAAGGCGTAGAGCCAAACGTACGTGACAGCCGTTTAGTGTTATGTAATTTAGTGGCAGATACGCTAAAAACAGGATTGGACTTGCTTGGCATTGAAGTCATGGAGCAAATGTAATCACCGTCGTATTTTAACCTAATACTGCGTTATCCACCCCAACTTACCCTAATCACATACAAACCGTATGCTCATAGGGATAAGTAGGGGTGAATGCCTTGTCTTAGGCTAAACTACTTAGGTGAACCTTCTGCTTCGTGTAGTTCGCTTTGACTGCGTTGTCGTGCTTTTTTAGCCTAAGTCACATACTAATTGTATGCTCCTTGGCATAAAAAAGCACTTCGCCTTGTCAGCACTCCTGCACTTGCAGATATCTGAGTTGTGTAGTTCGCTTTAGTTGCGTTGGTAAAATTATTTAGCCTAAGTCACATACAAACCGTATGCTCCTTGGCATAAATAGTTATACCGCCTTGCTAGCACTCCTACACTTGCAGATGATTTTAGGCTTTACTTGACGAACTTTTGTAAGTTAATCATTTTATAGCTGATAGCACCGTAGGTTGGGTTGAGTGAAACGAAACCCAACATTAACCAAGCACTAACCCAAAATATAAAATTGTTCTTATTACTGATTACTATTGATTGCCTGACCTTAACTTACCCACATACGCTTTAATAAACAGAGAAGGATTTGTTTATGAAACTCGAAGACATCCGCCGTGAATACCTGCAAGACGCGCTAAGCGAAGATAACTTGCAAGATGATCCATTCAAACAATTTGAAACGTGGCTTGAGCATGCTGTGGGCAGTAATATCCCAGACCCAACGGCCATGGTTGTGGCAACGGTTGATGAAACCGGCCAACCTTCACAGCGTATTGTATTGTTAAAACATTTAGATGATAACGGGTTTGTATTTTTTACTAATACCGGCTCACGTAAAGCGCAAGAGCTAAAAGGCAATAACAAAATATCGCTGCACTTTCCGTGGCACCATATGGAGCGCCAAGTGATTGTATACGGCGAGGCAAAACCATTACCGACAGCTGCAGTCGCTAAATATTTTTTATCGCGCCCTAAAGAAAGCCAATTAGCAGCATGGGCCTCAGCGCAAAGCAGGCCGGTCTCATCGCGCAAAGTACTTATGGAAACCTTTGCTAATATGAAGAGTAAATTTGCTAATGGTGAAATTCCATTGCCTGATTTTTGGGGCGGTTACTGCGTAGTCCCTTCTAAAATTGAGTTTTGGCAAGGTGGCGCACATCGTTTACACGACCGCTTTATATATCAGCGCCAAACCGATAATAGCTGGCAAATAACACGTTTAAACCCTTAACCGGTTTACGCTGTGAAGTTTATAGACTCCCACTGCCACCTCGATTTTACTGAGTTTGACGCAAACCGCGGATCACTAATAAAAGAGTGTATGGCTAAAGGTGTTGAGCGCTTTATTGTGCCAGGTATTAGCTTGGCGCAATCTCAGCAGCTAATTGAATTTAAAGCTAAATACCCACAAGTACATATTGCCGCAGGGCTTCACCCTTACTTTTTAGATGAGCATAAAGATGCTCACTTAGCGCAGTTATTCGATTTTGCAAAAGCCAATAAAAAGCAGTTGGTGGCAATAGGGGAGTGCGGGCTTGATAGAAGTATTGATGACCTTGAAAAACAAACCAGCCTATTTGAGCAACACATTACCCTTGCTAATGAGCTCAAGCTTCCGCTTATTGTGCATCACAGGCAAAGCCATGATTTAATTGCGCATGCGTTTAAGCGCTGCAAGCCAAAATATGGCGGCGTGATACATGCATACTCAGGCTCCATGCAACAAGCACAGTATTATATTAAACAGGGCTTTAAATTAGGTGTAGGTGGCGTTATTACCTATGAACGAGCAGCAAAAACCCGTGATGTAATTGCTCAAATAGAACCGCAGCATTTAGTGCTTGAGACGGACGCACCCTCAATGCCATTAAGTGGCCATCAGGGAGAAATTAACACCCCTGCGCATATTCCTGCTGTATTTGAAGTTTTATGCAGTTTAAAGCCAAATAGTAATAAAGCCGAACTTGCTCAGCAGCTTTACGATTCTTGCTCTGAGGTTTTTTGCATATAGCGATTTACCTGCCAACGTTTTAGGCCTCGCCCTAGCTGCCATGTAAAAATACAGGCTATTACTAGCATTAATAAAACTTGCCTGCCTAAATCATGAAAGTGATTGTGGCTGTCAGATATTGCCGCGCGGGTTAAATAAGTAATAGATACAAAGCCTAAAGGCTTATCTATGTCGCTTACAACAGGCTCAACAAACGGGGTTTTTAGTTTACTAATCCCTGGGGTGGACTCTGGCAATTGGCCAAATATATGGTGTGATTGCCAGTGATCGCTGCTGGCTATAAGTACGCCTTGCTGATCGTAAATTGTGGCTGAAAGTACAAACTCGTCTTTGCTTATATCATTACACAAAGCTCTAAGCTGTGGCTTATTTTTAGCAAGCAATGGCTCTTTAGCATTAAGTGCCATAAATGAGGTTAAGCTTTTGGCAGTATTATTGGCACTATTATAAAGTAGTTGGTGGCTTTCAAAGCTACTGTTAACACCTACAAAACTCAGTAATACAAAACAGCCCGCAGCCAATAACAAGCGAACGATTCGCTTTCTTTGTGATGCAGACAAAGGGCTTTTTATATGGTTATTTTTCATAGTCACCGTATATGCTACTGACAGCATTTTGATTTGATGTTACAACTACGCTAACTATAACCTTAAATCTACCCCGATGGCGAATTTAGCGTTATGAATACCCTAATTGATACGCCAAATTAGAAAAATAAATAACAAACACGGAGAACCCATGTCGCAAATGAACATGGCACAGCCAGCTGCTGAGCAAGCATTACATTCTTTAACGCTAAACACATGGTTTGATTACAAAGAAGGGAGTTTTACTCCTGCTCAAACAATACCAGATAAAACCGTTGGGTTATTTAGTATTGCGTTTGCGGGCGATTTCGAACTAAAGCATGTAACGAGCATTATCGACTTTTTAAAAACGCACGCGCTTAAAGTAACCGCTGTATGTCAATATCAGCCCGACTTAGGGTTAGCCCCAGCTTTGTGTTTTTATAGCCCAGAGGCAGAGCAAAAAATTAACCCGCTTGCGCTAAGAGAGTTTGCAAACACGCTTGATTTTCAGCTAGTGCAAGTTACAACGCCACCTAACCTATATGAGCCAGGGCTGCTGGTTATGGATATGGACTCTACCGCCATCACCATAGAGTGTATTGATGAAATTGCACGTTTAGCAGATGTATATGACGATGTGGCTTCTGTAACCGCGCTTGCAATGGCGGGCAAACTAGATTTTAGCGAAAGTTTAAATCAGCGTGTAGCAAAGTTAGCCGGCATAGAGCAAAGTTTAATTGAAGATTTAAAAAACACCTTACCATTAATGCCAGGTATTAAAGCGTTATGCCAAATTTTAAAGCAGCATAATTGGTATCTTGCTATAGCATCAGGCGGGTTTGTACCCTTTGCCGAGCGTGTGCAGCAGCTGATTAATTTAGATGAAGTACATGCTAATGTGCTTGAATTTGCAAACGATAAACTCACAGGAAAAGTCTCTGGTGCCATTGTTGATGCGCAGCAAAAAGCGGTTGTTTTAGAAACACTGCAGCAAAAGCTGGGCTTAGCAAATACGCAAACGGTAGCCATTGGCGATGGTGCAAACGATTTGCTAATGATGGAAAAAGCAGGATTAGGCGTTGCCGTACATGGTAAACCAAAAGTGGTGGAGCAAGCGCAAGCGGCTATATGTCAGGGCTCGTTACTGCAATTGTTGTATATGCTGGCTATTCCCTTAAATAAGTAACCTGAGAATAACCACCAAAATAAGTTATACCAATCGGGTTAAGTTATTAGACATTTATAGCGACAGATAAATAGCGTGATAACAAGGCATAAATTTCGACATGTAGTTGTTATACATGAGAAATTTATAACGCCGCTAACGTTTTATTTAGCACGCTATAAACTTTTAAGTCGATTGGTATTAAGCCGCTTAGCGCAAGCGGTTTAACCAGAGCAGCTTTCTGCGGCCCATTTGAGCGACCTGCTTTTGATCTAACTCTAAATGGCTAAGCGCTTCGTCGGTTATATCTACAATATCACCCACCCCAGATACAGCCCACAGCGCTTCTTCTATGTCTTTTGCTTTGTGCATTGCATATTGGCTTACATATTTAAGTTCGTTTGATAGGTAGTCTGTATCTGGGCGACCCGTTCGCGATAAGTACAAGCGCATAACAAATACCAGCTCAGACTTAACGCCTGCGCTAATTTGCTCACTAAAGCTCGAATAGTTTTCGCCTAGTACGCATTGGCTCGTCACAGCCTTTTCAATGTTATCTTGTTTAGGGTCAAAATTAATTGCGAGTGTAAACGGTAAAGGCGGGTCTTGTCGGCTACGATCTTTAATGCTTGGGGTGATCACATCAATAATTTGTTGCTGCGTTAAAATATGGCTTAGGTCAGTTTTATTATTTAATAAGCCAAAATTTTGTAAAATCACGTGAATTGGGCTGGCATATAAACCAAAACCTATGGCTCCTGGAATAAAGTGGCTTGCTTCTTTATGTAAATAAAGCGGGAATTGGCACACACTTTTGGTCACCATATTTCTCAGTGCGGTAGAAAGGCCTTCTATTTTAGGGGCTTCTTCAGACACTTTTAATTTATCTTTATTACTTTGAATTAATTGGGTAAAAAAGTTAACCCCTGCATGTGGTAAGTCAGCAACTCTGTTGGCTTTTAAATTAATGGTCGTTAACGACTTACTAATTGCCATCACTTCGTATTTAAGCTCACTTAAATTATGCTTTTTAGTTATTTTTTGTAAATCGGGGAAAGACAGTAAAACAATATCGCCTTTTTTAAAGCTAACCGGCGAGGCTGACTCTAATTGCAAGCCCATAACCGAAAAATCCCGAGTATGAGCCTGATACTGCTTATCCTCAAACGTAAGCTCGGCAGGTGTTTTATATAAGTAACGTTTGTGAGAGCGTAAATTTACATACTCTAGTGGCACAATATCTAAATAAGGAGGCTTATTATGCTTAGCGTGGCCAAAATGTTTAAGCTGGTTAACTAACGCCTTATCGTAGGGCTGCTTCTTATAGTGCGCTTGTTCTTCACTGTTACCAATGGCGGTTAAAACCGCAATGTATTTTACATCTTTTATAAGGCCAGCCACTCTTGGAGAAGGTGGCTTATTTAGCTTTTCTATGTTTTTACCCGCCGAATTAGGCAACGATAATGGAATAAACGAATCATCTGGGTGGCTTGGCATAACTTGTAATTTAAAGCATTGCCAGCTGTCTTTTTGGCTACCAAACCCTAAAAATAGGTTTCTTAATTTAGGGTTGTTATTAAGCTCTGTACGCGTGGCTGAGTAGTAATAAATTTTTCCTGCAGAAACATGAGTAAACGTATATAAGTAATCTTCTTTTACTGCGTTTACTTGGGTAAGCATTTGGCTAATACGTTGATTATTTAAAATGCTATATAAGCAGGGCACTTTTCGTTCATCAGTAAAATAGCGCTGAATAAAAATATTGTTTTCAGTGGTTAGGCTTAAACTAGGAACAATTTGTTCGCCTTTTTTACTTAAAAACACGTATAAAGAGGTAACGCGCGGAATATAATATTGCTCATAACCCTTTGAAACCACAGCATCTAGGGTGTTATCTAGGTTCACTTTATAGCGGCGTTTATTACCGTTTATAAAGCTATCTAAAAAATTATCGAATGCTTCATTTTTTTCTATAAAAGTACGCTTTAAACGAATGTGGTTATATTCACGAGATATATTTTCAACTGCAACTACTTCATATTGAATGCCATTTTTAAGGCCTAGCTCAAAATCTTGCTCAAGCCCTACTAGCCGCATGGCAATTAGCTGCCCTTTTTTTATAATTTGGCGGGTAGGAAGCTTAATTTTACAACCACTCAAAGAGATATCTGAGGTACTCGCGGCAATGTTTTTCTTATCGTTGTACTCAATTTTAACTTTAATCGAGTAGTTCATTCGCTCCTCAGAGCGGCTTTCATAAGAGGCAAATTTTATTACGCTGGTAGTCAGAGTGTCGTTTTCAACTTGTGTATCACTTTGCTCTTGTGCTTGTTTTTGTAATACGCGATGGTTGTTTTCGGTATTCATTACCGCTTCGTATACCGCTAAAGTATAGCCGCCGTGTTGTTTTAAGGCTGCCTCAAATACTTCTATGGCGGTGTCATCCATAAAGTGCTGTTTACCATTGTGCTCATACGGGCGAACTTGGCCTGTTACTAAGCCTCGCAGGTCAACAAAACGGGCAACTGGCTGAGATAGGCGCGACATTTCCATTTTCATTAAAAACTGCTCAGGCTTTGTTAAACCTGCCGTTTTAGATTTGAAAATTAGGTCGAACTTTGCGTTACCTAAATAGGTTTTTAGCTCATTTACGAGGTCTTCGTGTTTGAGCAGTATGTCTTCAGCCATTTATAAATCGTCACCGTCTAATTGAAAAGTAGGTATACTGTAAAGTCCATTTATTTGAAAAATTCAATAAACGTAACATCGTGCTATGTTATTAATATAGGTACGATTTTTCGTGTAAGTACAGTTTAACTCTTGTTATTATGTGTTAAATGCCAATTTGTTGGCAAGTTACTTTAAAGTATTTAAAAGCAATAAGTATGCCCTAACTTAAAGTAAAAGAGAAAATTACATGTGTTTGTTTCTAATATAGATCCTAGAGTGGCTTTAGCAATGTAGCGCTGCTATGTCGTTCTCCCCATGATAAAATAAACAACTAAATGTATGCATTTTAAATTAAAGAATAGTAGGTAAGGTTATAAATGGCTAAAGCGGCAAAAGTAGAATTTGTTTGTACAGAGTGTGGTATGAACTATCAACGTTGGCAAGGTCAGTGTCGCTGTGGTGCGTGGAACACGTTGGCAGAATTTAAACCCTCTGCAGGGCAAAGTAAAAAAGCCGCTGCGCGAGCAACCGTTGGTGGTTATGCAGGTGGCATTGGTGGCGGCTCTAAAAAAATTGATGATGTAGCCACCACCGAGGCCGAAAAGCAGCTAACAGAAATAGGCGAGCTTGACCGTGTACTAAGCGGCGGCGTAACCACGGGCTCGGTTAATATTATATCGGGCGACCCAGGGGCAGGTAAAACAACGCTATTATCTGATTTAGTAGCCAGAATGTCGCAGCGTATGCCATCACTTTACTGTACTGCTGAGGAGTCGTTGTCGCAGTTTAAAAACCGTGTAAACCGCTTAAAGCTTAACTATAACGCCGATGAGCTTTATTTACTTTCTGAAACTAGCGTAGAAACCATTATTGAAGAGCTTGATAAAAATAAAATTAAGTTTGCTGTTATCGACTCTATTCAGGCGGTTGTAACCGACACTGCAAATGGCAGCCCTGGTTCGCCTTCGCAAGTAAAAAGTGCCGCGCAAGCGCTTACTCAGTATTGTAAGCAAAACGATGTCACTATGTTTATTATTGCCCATGTAAATAAAAACAACGAAATTGCAGGGCCGCAAACATTAGTGCATATAGTGGATGCCTTATTGCACATTGACACGAATGATGGACAGGTACGTACGCTTAGAGCTAACAAAAACCGTTTTGGTGATATTGATACCGTAGGCATTTTTAAAATGTGCGAACGCGGTATGCTGAGTGTTGATAACCCCAGCGAGATTTTTTTATCGGGATCAAGTACTGAATCACCAGGCTCTACTATTACGTGTATCCGAAAAGGTAACCGTAATTTATTGCTCGAAATTCAATGTTTAACCACCGAAACCGAAGCCGAATTTCCGCAGCGTGTGTGCGTGGGTTTAAACATGAACCGAATAAAAATGCTCACTGGTATTTTACGCAAACACACCAAAACTAAAATATTTCACGATACGTTTTTTAATATTGTGGGCGGCTTACGAATCGATGAAACCGAAACCTGTATTGATTTAGCGTTAGTAACCGCGCTTTTAAGCAGCTTAAACGAGTTTGTTGTACCGCGTACAACCTGCATCATGGGTGAGCTTAGTTTAAACGGCGATGTTCGCCCAATCGACAGCGGTGTACCACGGGTTAAAGAAGCGGCTCAGCATGGGTTTACTGAAATATTTATTCCGTTTCGTAATTACCATAAATCGATGGAAGGACTAGGGGCTAAAATTACGCCAGTAAAAACCGTGCACGAGTTACTGAGTTTAATTAATTAACGCTTACAGCGGCTGCTGTGCAATGTTACTCTTGAGCAAACACAATTTATATACAGATCAGAATAAGGAAATAGCATGAAAAAACTCGTAATAGCCATAGCCATTGTTGCAGCTGGCGTAGGCGGTGTTAGCTACGCAAACTATGTAGCAACTCAAGAAGTACGTACCGAAGTAGACAAGCAGCTTGCTTTAGTGAGCGATCAAACCGGTGCAACATTTAAATACGCGGGTTTATCGGCAAGTGTTATTTCTCAAAGCGTTGAAATTACTAACATGGAAGTAATTAGCCCTGAAGGTGATAACGTAGCGCATATTCAAAGTATTGAAGTAACCAGTTACGAAACCGATAAAATATCGCCACATACATCGTTTACAGTAAAAAGCTTTCAGTTCGATAAAGACTTTGTAGCAAAACTACCTGCTGATACAAACGAAATGCTTGCCTCTGCAAGTTACGACTTAAGCTCATCACTCGATTACGATGAACAATCTGGCGACAGTGACGTAGTTTTAAAACTAGATGCAAAAGATATTGCTAGTTTTAATATGGATGTAGGCCTTGCCAATTCTAAAGCATTAATGGACGCATCCCTTGCGATAAGCAAAGCACAGCAAGAAGCAGGTGACACGCCACTTACGTACGAGCAAGAGTTACAACAGCAAACCTTAGTTATGCAAGCTATGAGTAAGCTTGAGCCACGAAATATTAATTTAGTACTTAATAACCAAGGCAAATTAAAAGAGCTATTTGTGAGCGAGCTTGAAAAACAAGGTATGACGCTTGAGCAAATGCAAATGACGCTACAGCAACAGTTACAGCAAGCTCCCGTAACTGAAGAAATTGCACAGGCGCTAACTGATTTTGCCAAAGGTTTAAACTCATTAAGCATATCGGCAAAATTGCCTGAAGGTAAAACCATGATGGAAGTAAACCAGCAAATAATGATGTTAGCTGGCCAGCCAGAAGAGCTAGTTAAATTTGTCAATTTAGAAGTTAAAGGCGAGTAAAGTCGTTTTAGCTTTGTAGTTGCCTATATGGTTGGCTGCAAACAATGAAGTTGTTAGAGCGTGGGTATATCTCACGCTTTTTTGTGCAATATAATAATCTGTTTTTAAATGCTTTTTCATTGGTTGAACTGCTTGTTTTTTAGTCTCTGTTTGGCTAGTGTATTAATTATACATACGGAAATGGACCTAATTATGCGCTTATTTTTAATTCTTACCCAAGTAATAACCTTATCACTTTCGCCTACCTTATCAGCAAAAACTAATTTTGAGCACAATATCAAGGTGGAGTCATGCTCTTCAGAAAAATGTAAGGAAGAGTTTAAAAAACTAAAGCGATACTCACGTCAACAGATCCCACTTGCTCAAGAGATGTTGGGCACTTTTTATTATAATGGTTATGGTGTAGAGCAAGATTTAAAAAAAGCAAGAAGGTACTTTTATGAAGCCGCTCGTTGGGGGCTGCCTAATAGCCAGTTTAAACTTGGCATAATGATGATTGAAGGCCAAGGTGGTGAAGTTAATAGAAGCCTTGGCTTTACAAACTTACGACACGCCGCTAAAAAGTTACCAAAAGCAAATTATTATATTGCAGCATATATGCTAACTAATAACCCGACAAAAGATGATGCTTTAGAAGCAAAAGAAAAGCTAGAACTGGCAGCAAATAAGGGCTATGTGAGGGCAAATTTTTTACTAGCTAAAGTGTATGAATCAGCAATTTTAGGTCAATCCAATAAAGAAAAAGCAATTAAGCATTATAAAAAGGCGGCTATAAAAGACCCAAGGGCAAAACTAAAGCTTGCCTCTTTAGGCATTGATTTACCAAGAGAGCCTGAAAATAAAGATATTGAGCGTATAACCGTTGTCAGAGAAAAGCAAACAATGGGTAATTTTATCACTAATATAAAAAATATGCCTAGTATGCGAACCGCCGTATCGAGTCGTATTAAAGGAGGTAAATGCGAGGATAGCATCAGCTGTGAAAGTATAAGTGGTTATGAAAACTTGAAACTGTTTAAGCAAGGCGCTACTCAAGGTTTATAATGGGCACCTAGGTAAATGCGTTGAAATGAGAGCCTAAAGTTAAGTTAGCTTTAAAATAAAAAAACACCGTATTTATTTTAAACACGGTGTTTATTTAATTATTTTTTACACTTCATCTTTTAGTGAAGAATACGCGCTCTAATTGTACCTTCTACTGCGCTTAGCTCTTTAAGTGCAACTTCTGACTGATCGGTATCTACGTCAATAACTACATAACCAATTGATTCATCAGTTTGTAAGTACTGCGCGGCAATGTTAATACCGTGCTGGGCAAACGCTTGGTTAATTTGTGTAAGTACGCCAGGGCGGTTGTGGTGTACGTGCAATAAGCGGCTACGGTTAGCAAGCTCTGGAAGCGAAACCTCAGGGAAGTTAACCGCTGTAATAGTTGAACCATTATCTGAGTATTTAGCTAATTTACCGGCTACTTCAATACCAATGTTTTCTTGCGCTTCTTGGGTTGAACCACCAATGTGCGGCGTTAAAATAACGTTGTCGAATTCACGCAGTGGCGATACAAATTCTTCTTCGTTAGATTTTGGCTCAACAGGGAATACATCAATAGCTGCGCCGCTTAGCTTTTTCTCGCTAAGTGCTTCAGCAAGTGCATCAATATCCACTACAGTACCGCGTGAAGCGTTAATTAGTATTGAGCCTTGTTTCATTACGGCAAGTTCTGCTGTGCCAATTAGGTTTTTAGTTTGCGGTGTTTCTGGTACGTGTAAACTAATAATATCAGCGCGCTGTAAAAGCTGTGTTAGGTTATGAATTTGTGTTGCATTACCTAAAGATAGCTTATCTTCAATGTCGTAATACTCTACGTTCATACCTATGTTTTCAGCCATAATACCAAGCTGGGTACCAATGTGGCCGTAACCAATAATCCCGAGCGTTTTACCGCGCGCTTCAAACGAGCCGGTTGCTGTTTTTAACCAGCCGCCACGGTGCGCTGCTGCATTACGCTCTGGAATACCACGTAATAGTAATAGTATTTCGCCAAGTACAAGTTCAGCCACTGAACGAGTGTTTGAAAACGGTGCATTAAATACTGCAATACCGCGCTCGCGAGCTGAGTTTAAGTCAACTTGGTTAGTACCAATACAAAAACAACCAATGGCTACTAGCTTTTCAGCTGAGTCTAAAACTGCTTGGTTAATATGAGTACGAGAACGAAGCCCTACAAAGTGCACATCTTTAATACGCTCTTTAAGTTCGTCCTCAGGTAGCGATGTTTTTACGTAGTCGATGTTGCTGTAACCATTACGTTTAAGCGTTTCTACTGCGCTTTGGTGAACACCTTCAAGCAAGAGAATTTTAATTTTGTCTTTTGCTAACGATACCTTACTCATAACCTCATCCTATTTAATTTGTGGCCCATTTTTAGTGCCGATAATCACTTTATCAGCGCCGCGCATCGCAAATAGGCCGTTGGTAACTACGCCAACAATTGAATTAATTTGTGTTTCAAGTTGTTTGGCATTACTAATACTTAAATTGTGTACATCTAAAATAACGTTACCGTTATCGGTTACTACGCCTTGGCGGTACACAGGGTCGCCACCAAGTTTTAATAATTCACGCGCTACGTAGCTGCGTGCCATGGGTATAACTTCTACCGGAAGTGGGAAGTCACCCAATGTATCTACTAATTTTGTGTCATCAACAATACAAACAAATTGTTTTGCAACGGCTGCGACTATTTTTTCGCGGGTAAGTGCTGCGCCGCCGCCTTTGATCATTTCGTTTTGGGCATTAATTTCATCTGCGCCGTCTACGTATACATCAAGAGCATCTACATCGTTTAGCTCAAACACTTCAATACCTAACGCGTGTAAACGCGCTGTTGAAGCCTCAGAGCTAGATACCGCACCCGTTATGGTGTCTTTTACTGTGCCTAGGGCATCAATAAAATGATTTACGGTAGAGCCTGTCCCCACACCAACAATGGTGTTTTCTTTTACAAACTCGAGTGCAGCCCACGCAGCTGCTTTTTTTAATTCGTCTTGCGTCATTGTTATGCTCATATTTCAAATGTGTAGTGGGTGTTTATTACCAGTGATAAATTTTATCGGGAGTAATAATGGTTTTAAGTGGAACATCCCACGATTCAATTGGCAGTGCATCTACTTTTTGGCAGCTATGTGCTAAGCCTATAAGTTGCGGTTTTTGCCAATTGTAAGCGTGTAATTGCGCCAGTGTTTTATCGTAAAATCCACCCCCCATTCCTAATCGATTACCTTGATTATCAAATGCTACAAGTGGCATCAGTAAGTAATCTAAATCAGTTAATGGGCATATTTGAGAGCAGTTCAGCTTAGGCTCCAAGATACCATAGCGATTTGCTCTCATGGGTGAGTTTTTTTCATAGCGTTGAAACAGCAAAGTAGCCCCATTAAATGGGTGTATAACGGGTAAGTAAAGGGTGTGGCCTTGTTGCCATAACTCATTAATTAACAATGAGGTATCTAATTCTCCATCGTTACTAAAGTAAATGGCTATTTGTTTTTTTGAGGCTGTTTTATCGCTATTTAGCTGTTGAGTAAAATTCAACTTTAACTGTACCGCGGCTTTTTCTTGCTGTTTTTTTGATAGATTATTGCGTAATTGGCGAATAGATTGGCGTATGTGTGTACGTTTATTGCTCATTGTAATTACGCACCTTTGATTAAATAGACACTAAATCAGGAAAAGCTAAGTAAACAGCAAGCACAATAAGTAGTAAAACGGCGGTGGCAATCAGTGAATATAACAAAATATTGCTACGCGTTTTAACAGGTTCATCGAGCTGCTCGTCAAGCATAAGATCATCTTCTTGCCACTCATCGCTTTCGTCTGTAGGGCTTTTTAGCTCATTGGTTGGAAGCCTTTGTTCTAGCTCTTCTAGTTTTTCTTCTAGGCGGATCAGGCTGCTCGTTATGTAATCAAGGGCATCAAAAATCCGTTCATCGCGCTGACTAGCTGCGCTAGGGCTTTGAGTGGGCAACTCACCTGTGGCTTGTAACTTACTTTTAATGCCTAGGCTTGCTAGTAATTTGGCCTGCTTTAGGGCTTTGTCTTTATTGCTAGGTGCAAAGAGTGCTTTGCCATTAAAAAACTGAGTTACTTTATCTTCAGACGTTTTTAGCTTACTTGCTAAATTTACGCAGGCCGTTTTAGCCTCAGTGCCCTCGGCGAGTCCTACAAACATAACGCGAAAATTATTGGCCATTTACTTATCCCTTAAGCTTTTATTATGCAAAGAGTATATACCTAAAACCGTACGAAATTCGAGGGCTAGCTAATACCAATTTAATTCAAAACACGATTAGTTTAGCGTATTAAATAGCGCACTGACTGCGTTAAAATTATTTATATAAAATAACTGTACGCCGTAAATTCCTTTGTTATTGCACTATTTACAGGGTGCAATGATAAACAACTAAATTAATGCAATTGATATAAATAGTATAATTAGCCTTTGCTTTAGATATAAAAACGGCCCTTAAAAGGGCCGTTTATTATTTAATGCATTTTGGCTTAAAGGCCAGCAGCTGCGCGAAGTGCGTCTGCTTTATCTGTACGTTCCCATGGGAATTCGTCACGACCAAAGTGACCGTATGCCGCTGTTGGTTGGTAAATTGGGCGCTCTAAATCAAGCATTTGAATTAAGCCGTAAGGGCGTAGGTCAAAGTGCTCACGAATAAGCTCAATTAAACGACCTTCTTCAAGCTTGCTTGTACCAAAGGTTTCAACGCTGATAGAGGTAGGCTCTGCTACACCAATTGCGTAAGATACTTGTAGCTCACACTTATCAGCAAGGCCAGCCGCAACTACGTTTTTAGCAACGTAACGTGCAGCGTATGCAGCTGAGCGGTCAACTTTTGATGGATCTTTACCTGAGAAAGCACCACCACCGTGACGTGCCATACCGCCGTATGTATCTACGATGATTTTACGACCTGTTAAACCACAGTCGCCCATAGGTCCGCCAATTACAAAGCGACCCGTTGGGTTAATGAAAAATTTAGTCGCGCTAGTAATAAGCTCTGCAGGAAGTACCGGCTTAATGATGGTTTCCATCACGGCTTCTACTAAGTCATTTTGCGAAATTTCTTCAGCGTGCTGAGTAGAAAGCACAACTGCATCAATACCTACTGGCTTGCCGTTTTCGTATGCAAAAGTTACTTGAGATTTTGCATCTGGGCGTAACCAGTTAAGCTCGCCGCTTTTACGTACTTGCGCTTGGCGCTGTACTAAACGGTGTGAGTAAGTAATTGGCGCAGGCATTAGTACTTCTGTTTCGTTACATGCATAACCAAACATTAAGCCTTGGTCGCCAGCACCTTGTTCTTCTGGGCTAGTACGGTCAACACCTTGGTTAATATCAGGAGACTGCTTACCAATTGTGTTTAAAATTGCACACGAGTCTGCATCGAAACCCATGTCTGAATGCGTGTAGCCAATTTCACGTACTGTTTTACGTGTAATTTCTTCAATATCAACCCATGCGCTAGTGGTAATTTCACCACCAACCATAACCATACCGGTTTTTACGTAAGTTTCGCACGCAACACGGGCATGAGAGTCTTGCTCTAGGATAGCATCAAGTACCGCATCAGAGATTTGATCGGCGATTTTATCCGGATGACCTTCAGAAACAGATTCAGAAGTAAATAAATGTTTTGCCATTGTATTTCTGCTCACAAATATTGCGCTTCACAAACGTCGGTATTAGCGCTAAAAAATTAAGGGGCGTATTTTATCTAAAACAAAACACCTTGCATAGTGTTTTTACGCCTAGACGTCTAAATAAAATGAGTAATAACTTTTTGGTCTTAAAAAATATTCATAATAGCCCATTTTTATGGGGTTTTTAATTGCACACTGCACCCACATTAAGTAAGAATGGTTGCTATAACAGCTCTTAAGTTACTTAAGGGTATTAACGAACACATAAGTACCCGCGCAAATACACATAAAGGTAGGAGAATTCATGCCATCTCGCAAAGAACTTGCAAATGCTATTCGCGTCTTGTCAATGGACGCAGTACAAAAGGCCAAATCTGGCCACCCTGGAGCCCCTATGGGCATGGCCGATATCGCAGAAGTATTATGGCGCGATTATCTAAAGCATAATCCAACTAATCCAGAGTGGGCTGACCGTGACAGATTTATTCTTTCAAATGGCCACGGTTCAATGCTTATCTATTCTCTATTGCACCTAACTGGTTACGACTTACCACTTGATGAAATTAAAAACTTCCGTCAAATGCATTCTAAAACGCCAGGCCACCCTGAGTACGGTTATGCACCAGGAATTGAAACTACTACGGGCCCACTAGGTCAGGGGATCACAAATGCGGTAGGTATGGCGATTGCTGAAAAAGCGCTTGCTGCACAATTTAACCGTGAAGGCCACGACATTGTTGATCACTACACATATGCATTTATGGGTGACGGTTGTTTAATGGAAGGTATTTCTCATGAAGCATGTTCACTTGCTGGCACATTAGGCCTTGGCAAGTTAGTGGCTTTTTGGGATGACAACGGTATTTCAATCGATGGTGAAGTAGAAGGTTGGTTTAGCGACGATACACCAGCACGATTTAAAGCGTACGGCTGGCATGTAATAAGTGACGTTGATGGCCACGACAGCGATGCTGTTAGTGCTGCAATAGCAGAGGCTCAAAGTGTTACTGACAAACCATCGCTAATTTGTTGTAAAACAGTGATTGGTTACGGTTCACCTAACAAATCTGGTAGCCACGATTGTCACGGTGCGCCATTAGGTGATGACGAAATTACAGCGTCTCGCGAATTTTTAGGCTGGTCTGGCGGTGCATTTGAAATCCCTGATGATATTTACGCACAGTGGGATAGCAAAGAAAAAGGTCAACAGCTTGAATCTAGCTGGGACGAAAAATTTGCAGCATACGCAAAGGCATTCCCAGAGCTTGCAGCTGAATATAAGCGCCGTATTAATAACGAACTTCCAGGCGATTGGGCTGAAAAATCTCAAGCATACATAGAGCAACTACAAGCAAACCCTGCAAACCCTGCATCTCGTAAAGCGTCGCAAAATGCATTAAATGCATTTGGCCCGTTATTACCAGAGTTCATGGGGGGCTCAGCCGATTTAGCTGGATCAAACTTAACAATTTGGGATGGCTCTAAAGGGCTAACTGCAGACGATGCAAGCGGTAACTACGTTTACTACGGTGTACGTGAGTTTGGTATGTCGGCAATTATGAATGGTATTGCCCTTCATAAAGGTTTTATTCCTTACGGTGCAACGTTCTTAATGTTTGTTGAATACGCAAAAAATGCGGTACGTATGGCTGCACTAATGAAGCAACCAAGCATTTTTGTATACACGCACGATTCAATCGGCCTAGGTGAAGACGGTCCAACTCACCAACCGGTAGAGCAAATTGCTAGCATGCGTTTAACGCCAAACTTATACAACTGGCGCCCGTGTGACCAAGTTGAGTCGGCAATTGCATGGCAACAAGCTATTGAGCGTAAAGACGGTCCTACATCACTTATCTTTACTCGCCAAGGCCTTGAGCAACAAGCGCGTGACGCTCAGCAATTAGCAGATGTTAAAAAGGGTGGTTACATCCTTAGCTGTGACGGCGAGCCAGAGCTAATTATTATTGCAACAGGTTCTGAGGTGCAACTAGCACAAGACTCTGCAGTAGAGCTACGCAGCCAAGGTAAAAAGGTACGTGTTGTATCTATGCCATGTACTGATGTATTTGAAGAGCAAAGCGCACAGTACAAAGAAAGCGTACTACCGGCAGCCGTTACACGCCGCGTAGCAGTAGAAGCAGGTATTGCTGATTACTGGTACAAGTACGTGGGCCTTAATGGCGCAGTAGTAGGTATGACTACCTTTGGTGAGTCGGCACCTGCTGGTGAGCTGTTTGAGTACTTTGGCTTTACAGTAGAGAACATTGTAAATAAAGCAAACGCGTTGTTTTAACCGTTAGCTTTAATATTTAAAAGCCCGCCCTGTGTAAAACAGGGCGGGCTTTTTTGTTTGCTGACTGAGTTATAAAGCGGTGTAGTAGCCTTAAGATACTGCATCACACTGCTTGAAATACGTAGTACTTTTTTAGCTTAAAGCCTTTTGAGTTTGAATTTCAGATGAGTAATTTTCACAGCGCTTTTCTTGCAAGGCTATGACCTATCAGGCAAGGTGGTGGCCGATTAAATAAAATAATACAACAGGAGTGAGGATGTCTCAGTTTGAAAATGTAAGCGTAATTAAAAAAGCGAACGTGTATTTTGACGGTAAAGTATCAAGCCGTACCGTGGTATTTAATGATGGCACAACCAAAACGCTAGGTTTTATGCAACCAGGCGAATTTGTATTTGATACCAGTAAAAAAGAACTCATGGAGCTGTTAGGCGGCCAGTGGGACATTTTATTACCTGGCGAAACGCAGTGGAAAACATTTATCGCAGGCGAATCTTTTAACGTTGATGCCAATGTTAGCTTTAAAGTAAAAGTGAGCGATTTTGCTGACTATTGCTGTTCGTACACAGACTAAACGCTAAAGGCTAGACGTCTGAAAGCCCATATTTTATGGGCTTTGCATAAACTTTGCACAACTTATAATTTAAATCAGTTTAAGTAACAAATTAATTTCAAAAATCAGTGCTTTTTCCTTGTGTTAATCTAAATAGCCCCCAATACTATTTATGAGGTAACAAATAAAAGGATACCCTATGAAAATTAATCTTTCTGGTCACCATGTAGACGTTACTAACTCTATTAGAGAGCATATCAACGAAAAGTTTTCAAAAATCGAGAGCCACTTTCCATCACTTATCGCACTCGACATTATATTGTCTAAAGAGCATCACAAAATCCAAGCAGAAATTAGCACAAATTACGAAGGTGCGCGTATATCGGTAAAAGGGGAAAACGAAGTTATGTACCCGGCGATTGCAAGCGCAGCTAAAAAACTCGATGCAGCACTAAAACATCGAAAAGGGCAAATAAAAGCAAATTTACACGAAAAGCCTGTAAGCACAACGCCAGAAATAGCGCACGAAATCATCCAAGAGATGGAACTAAAATAAGATTTAGTCCCAAAGTACTATAAAAAAGAGCCTTACGGCTCTTTTTTATTGCCTTTAATTTAGGTAAGTTATGCAGCCTTCGGTGTTATTAATTATGAAAATTAATAACCAGAGCGAATAATACACATAATTTGAGAAATTAATGCAGCAAACACACACCTCTTGGAAATCTCGATTGGGCGCACTAGGCCCTGGTATCTTAATGGCAACCGCAGCAATTGGCGGCTCTCACTTAGTTGCATCTACTCAAGCTGGCGCGCTATTTGGCTGGCAACTGTTTTGGCTAATTCTCGTTGTTAACGTATTAAAGTACCCGTTTTTTCGCTTTGGAATGGAATACACCTTAGCAACCAAAAACAGTTTAGTAGAAGGCTATAAAAATAAAGGCCCTGTCTATTTTTATAGTTTTATTGGCTTAAATATACTTGCCGCCATAGTTAATACTGCAGGGGTGTTATTACTGACTGCAAGCTTGCTGCATTATGCACTGCCAATAGTGATAGAAGTCACGCTACTGTGTTGGATATTGCTCGGTGTGTGTTTAGCTATTTTATTACTTGGGCACTTTAAAGCGCTCGACAGCGTTGCTAAAGGCATTATGGGGCTATTAACGCTTGCTACTGTTATTGCGCTGGTTATCGCGTTTAGTAATGGCCCAATGGCTCCTGCTGACTATATTGGCCCATCACCTTACGAGTTGGCTATGCTGAGCTTTATGGTCGCGTTAATGGGCTGGATGCCAGCACCCATAGAAATATCAGCGCTTAGTTCGCTTTGGCTTAAAGAAAAACAAACTCAGCAAACGGTTACTAAAAGCCAAGGCTTATTCGATTTTAACGTAGGCTATTGGCTAACAGCCTGTTTAGCATTGGTATTTTTTAGCTTAGGTGTGCTGGTGCAATACGGGCAAAGCAGCAGTATTGAGCTTGGCGGTGTTGCCTTTGCTAAACAGCTTATTGATATGTATGCACTGACTATTGGCGAGTGGGCAAGGCCGCTTGTATCAGCCATTGCTTTTTTATGTATGTTTGGCACTACACTCACCGTGCTTGATGGCTACGCCCGTACACTTAACGAGTCACATAAACTACTTGGCTTTAAGCAATCTAAACACAGTTTAAATATTTGGTTAGTACTGCAGGCATTTGCCGGTATGGCAGTGATTTTATTTTTTAAATCGGCCCTTGGCCCCATGCTTACCTTTGCCATGACACTAGCTTTTGTCACTACCCCCGTTTTTGCATGGCTTAACTTTAGCCTTGTACGCTCAGAGCCCGCTATTAAGCACAGCGTATTACTGCGCAGCTTAACCTGGTTAGGCTTAGTGTACTTGGTTGGTTTTGCTGTTGCGTTTGTGGTTTGGAAGCTAGCTGCATAAACCAGTTATATAAATATGATATTTTTAAGTTAGTTAAGCATAGGTGTAGGCATTAATTTGTGTTTATGAGGAAAGTGACATGAAATTTGAAATGTCTATTACAGATAATTTTGCATCCTTTTTTGATGAACAAAAAGAAAGATATATTTTTATTGATAGCTTTGATAATAAAACGTTTGAGGTGCAAGTAGGGGATTTAGATAACCCAAAATCAGTAGGTAGCGTTTTAGCTTCTAATAATGATGAATTGAATGTTAAGTTATTAGCGCTTTACAATAAATATTAATACACTAAAAAATGAGCTATAAATGAAAATTAAAACAGGTGAGCTTTCAAACCCACACATTATAAAGTTACTACAAGCGCATCATAACGATATGCTAAAACACTCACCTGTTGAAAGCGTACATGCGCTGGATGTAACTAAACTCACAAAGCCCAATATAACTTTTTATAGCTTATGGATTGATAATAATTTAGCGGGTATTGGCGCATTAAAAGCGCTAAATACAACGCATGGCGAAATTAAATCAATGCGCACCTCAAGCAACTATTTACGCCAAGGCATAGCCGCTAAGTTACTCACGCATATTATTGAGCAAGCAACACAGCGAGGTTATAAAAAGTTAAGCCTAGAAACTGGAACAGCAAAAGCATTTTTACCTGCGCAAAAGCTTTACACTCAGTTTGGTTTTAAAGAGTGCGAGCCGTTCGGTGATTATCAGCTAGATCCGTACAGCTTGTTTATGAGTAAAGTGCTTTAAAAGTGAGTAAGGGATATTATGGTTTATAAGGTTGAATATACAGCTCCTGCACAGGATGAATTTGCTAATTTACGTACACAAGTAAAGTGGCAAAACCCTGACGATAAAACATTAAAAGCAAGCATCGAAAATTCATTGTTTTGGGTCACTGTATACGACACGGATAAGTTAATAGGCACTGGCAGAGTGGTTGGTGATGGCGCAATGTATTTTTATATTCAAGATATAATTGTTGCGCCAAGCTATCAAAAACAAGGCATTGGTCATTTAGTAATGACCCACATTGAAAACTACCTAAGCAGCACCAGCCCTAATGGCGCTACAATCGCTTTATTAAGTGCTCATGGTAAAGAAAGCTTTTATACACAATATGGTTATGTAAAACGAGATGGCGATGGTTTAGGGCTCGGAATGTGTAAATTTATTAGCAAGTAATAATAAATATTGCTGAATTTTTTTATATTTCCCATTAACTCTGTAAGTCAGATTGTTTCTAGTTAATTCATCATTTTTTTTGATGGCGTGGCTTCGCCACTTATCCGACCTACGTTAAAGGTAGGTTGGTTAAGCCAAAGGCGCCACCCAACAACGTTATAGGTTCACGCCTGAAGCTCCACTGCTAGTTCTGAGCCTTCGTAAATTAACATTCTAACTCAGCTCTTTAATCGCTTTACTTATCCCAGCTAAACTCTGTGGTTAGATGTGGTTATCAATCAACTGTTTTATAAAATCAGTTGATTGATAGTGCGGCGAATGCTCAACGAGTTGTGAGTTTAGCCAATCTAGCCTAATTGCTACTCATTTGAGTAAACAATAATTTCATCAGAATTTGGTAATTTATAAAATCCAACATTTTTTGATTGCTTACCCATGAAATCAATAGCATATTTCATCTCTGAAATTGTTCTTACTGTAGAAAACTTATCTTTAAAACATGCTGAGAATTCGTATGTGAAAGATGTTGACTGATCATAACCTCCCAGCTCTAAAAGGTTATATTCAGTAAACGGATCTGGCCCTAAAATTTGATGAGAGGTAATAAAAGGCACCCTAGAGTCTTGTGATTTCCAGTCATTCAAGCATTTAGCTTCAACATTGCTTGCTAATAAATAAATGCTTTCATCCTTTTTAGAGTCACTTTTAAAGATAGTAATAAAAACCATATTGATAATAAGTGATGCAAACAAAACTAATTTTAATATATTCCTATTATTCATTTTAACTCAGCTCTTTTATCGCTCTACTTATTCCATCCAAGCTCAGCGCATACATGCGATTGTTCATTAACTCTTTTATAAAGCCAATTGATTGATAGTAAGGCCAGTGTTCAACAGGTTGTGGGTTGAGCCAGGCGACTTTATCGAAGTGATTGGTAATTCGTTGCAGCCATGCACTGCCGGGTTCTTCGTTGTAGTGCTCTACTGAGCCGCCAGGGTAGGCTATTTCGTAAGGGCCCATAGTGGCATCACCTACAAATATGACCTTGTAGTCGCTGGTAAATTTATTAATCAGCGTCATGGTGTCGATAATGTTTGAATGGCGCCGAGCATTGTCTTGCCAAACGTGTTCGTATAAACAGTTATGAAAGTAGTAAAACTCTAAATGTTTAAACTCGCTGTGGGCTGCGCTAAATAGCTCTTCGCAAGTATGAATGTAGTCATCCATTGAGCCGCCGATATCAAACAGCATTAATACTTTAACGGCATTGTGGCGCTCGGGTGCCATTTTTACATCCAGCATGCCGCCTTGTTTGGCAGTAGCGCGAATGGTCTCGTTTAAATCAAGGGTGTCACTTGCCCCAGTGCGGGCAAATTTACGTAATTTTTTAAGGGCGAGTTTAATAGTACGAGAGCCAATTTCGCGATCTGAGTCTAAATTGCGGTATTCGCGCTTATCCCACACTTTTACCGCTTGGCGATTACGGTTACCCTCTTGCCCTATACGCACGCCTTCTGGGTTATAGCCGTATGCACCAAAAGGTGATGTACCGCCGGTGCCCACCCATTTATTGCCGCCTGCGTGGCGTTTTTGTTGCTCTTCTAAACGCTCTTTTAGGGTTTTCATTAGCTCGTCGAGCCCACCCATGGCTTTTAGCTGGGCTTTTTCTTCATCGCTTAGGTGTTTTTCAAACTCTTTGCGCAACCAATCTTTAGGTAAGTTGTGCTGTTGTTTTAAACTTTCAAGCAAATCAAGGTCGGCAATACCGCTAAAATAGTCGCTGAAGGCTTTGTCGAACCGGTCAAAATGGGTTTCGTCTTTTACCATTATGGTGCGCGCTAAATGGTAAAAGCCATCTACATCGGCAAATATAACGCCTTTTTTTAAGGCGTTTATTAAATCGAGTAGCTCGCGCAGGCTTACCGGTAAGCGGTATTTGCGCAGCTTGAAGAAAAACTGTACTAACATGTTAGCGACGACTCATAAACGCAAGTTTTTCGATGAGGCTTATGTCTTGCTCGTTTTTAAGCAGTGCGCCAAACATCGGCATTAAGCCGCCTTTTTGGGCTTTATCGTGCAGCGTTTTAGCGTCTATATCTTCGGCCATTAAAAGCTTTAACCAATCCAGTAATTCGCTGGTGGAAGGTTTCTTTTTAAGACCGTTGGCTTCACGTAAATTAAAAAATACTTCGAGAGCTTGGCGAACTAAATCTTGTTTAACGTTAGGGTAGTGCACATCAACGATTTGCTGCATTTCTTCGCTGCTTGGAAAATCAATATAGTGAAAAAAGCAGCGGCGTAAAAAGGCATCTGGTAGTTCTTTTTCATTGTTTGACGTGATGATCACAATAGGGCGTTCTTTCGCTACAATGCGCTCGTTAGTTTCGTAAACATGAAACTCCATTTTATCAAGTTCGAGCAGTAAGTCGTTTGGGAACTCGATGTCGGCTTTGTCTATTTCGTCGATTAAAAGCACTGGGCGTTTGCCGTTAAGTTCAGCATAGTTAAACGCTTGCCACAGCTTGCCTTTAACAATATAGTTGCCAATATTATGTACGCGCTCATCGCCTAATTGGCTGTCGCGTAGGCGCGATACCGCGTCGTATTCGTACAAGCCCTGTTGTGCTTTGGTGGTTGATTTAATGTGCCACTGAATAAGCTCGGTATCTAAGCTTTTAGCAAGCTCTTCCGCCAGCATGGTTTTACCTGTACCTGGCTCACCTTTAATTAATAAGGGTTTTTCAAGCATAATAGCGGCATTTACAGCCTGTTTAAGCGAGCTGCTAGCGATGTAGTTGTCGGTAGAATTAAATTGCACGGGTTCCCCTTGCCTGGTCTGATCAGTGTTGTATGTGATTATAATGCCATAGTTAATCTGCAGCTCCAAGGTAGGCAAAGCGTGGAATAGTGTGTCCATCTTTTTCAACGGTTTCTAAAAACATACTTAGTGGGCGTGCCCACATGCCGTACTCGCCATACAGGGCTTGGTATATAACTAGTTGCTCATCGGTTTCACTGTGTGTTGCTACGTAAAATACTTTGTATTGTGGGCCTTTGTAGTGTTGATATATGCCTGGTTTGAGGGAAAGCGGTTTTATTGCTGTAGTCATGTTTTGATCTCTTGTATAATTGCGTTTGCTTTTTATTATGCCAAAGAATACACCAACACTATGAATTATATTTCGCTCGATGATCACAAAAAAGCCTGGGTTTTTCGTCATAAAGACCTCCCTGTATCTGAAGAAGACGCTGCGCGTATTAAGCCAATGACCAGCGAACGTGCTGCGGTGCTTTGGAGCACTATGGTGAGCCGCGAGTTCGACCACCCCGATTTTTTTGATAAAACTGATTGGTGCGGTAAAGAAGAAAGCTTTAGTGATGAAGTAAATTGGGAAGATGCGTGGGAAAATGGCGACGAAAGCTTACCACAAGCCATTTTGGATCATTTAGATTGGCAGGCTAATACCACTGTTTATTTTTGTATGGCACGCGATAACGTTATAGAAACCACCTTTGATGTATTTAAACGTAATTGGCAAAACTTTATGTTTTTAGCTGATGGCAGTTTATTAATTGGTAAAAAGCGTAATACCGTGGTGCAATTTTTAGAAAGCGGCATTGCTAAATTAGGTGAAAAGCCAAGTGCTTAAATTGCCAAGTGCGCTTAAAAAATAGCCGCTATTGTGCTATAAAACAGCTACCTAATTGTTTTTTGAGTATAACTATTGGTAGCGAAGAGTCAGCCACTTGCAGCTCAGCAGCAAGAAATATGGCAAAGTGATGCGCAAAAAGTGCTGTATGCACAATTGTGCAATGCGTTTTATCAGCGAGAGGTACAGCGCTTAGTTGCTGAGCCTAATGCCGATAAACTACGCCGCCAATTAAAAAGCTTACCGTATTATATAGAACGGGCGGCAACTTTGGTTGCCAATGGGAGTTCGCCGTTTACGCTCGACTCACAAAATGGCTCTTGGCTTGAAAAACAAAAGCCAACACCGCCAGAGGTTAACGCTCAGGCAAATGAACTTTTTTATAAAAAATATGCCCAAGTGGGGCTAATAGTGCCGGTGTTAATAAATAGTCATGACCAAGTGAGGCTAAGAATAGACAGCATAGATCAAGTAAGCGACAATAAACTGCACTGTAATGAACTAGGCTGGTTTGATTTTTTTGGCAAGGGCCTAGAGCAAGCAAATGCGCAGTTGGTAAAACCCAGTAAAATGAGTTTTACAGCGGCGTGTTGCGGGCATCAGTGGCAATTTTCAAAACGCTGCGCACCTAGGTTGCTTTCACTTAGAGAAATGCTATTAGCGGGTAATATTAATTGGCGTAATATAAAACGCCCACGAGCCTAATTTTATTTAAAAACGAATAGGGAGTGTTAAATGCGGTTTTTTCAGCTTGGCCTGTTGTGCTTAGCACTGTTTATACAATACCGACTTTGGTTTGGTCATAACGGTGTGCAAGACTATACACGTTTAAAAGCAGCCGTGGCTTCTCATCAACAAACTAATGAAAAACTAATTAAGCGCAATAAAGTACTTACCGCCGACATAGAAGATTTAAAGCTTGGTCAAGAAGGCATAGAAGAGCGCGCTCGTAACGAATTAGGAATGATTAAACCGGATGAAACATTTATACGTGTTTTACCGGGCAAACAACATGAAAAATAATAATTCAATAGCTGCCATTGTACCCGCTGCCGGCGTAGGCAGCAGAATGCAGCACAGTGCACCTAAGCAGTATATTAAATTGGCAGGAAAAACTATTTTAGAGCACACGCTCTGTAAGCTTTCGCAATTACAAAGCTTAAGCCAAATAGTTGTAGCCGTTAGTCAAACCGACCCTTATTTTGACTCGCTTGCGCACATAGACTCGCGAATTTTACGCGCGAACGGCGGGCAGGAGCGAGCAGACTCAGTGCTTAATAGCCTATTATTTTTAGAAAATAACCCTCCTGAATGGGTGCTGGTGCACGACGCAGCCCGCCCTTTAGTCACTATTAACGATATTGAAACCTTAATAGCGCATTGTATAGCCGACGACGAAGGCGGTATTTTAGCAAGCAAAGTAAAAGACACCATAAAGCGCGGTAACACGCATAGCGAGCAAACCGTGCCTCGTGATGATTTATGGCAAGCGCTTACGCCGCAGTTTTTTAAATATGACGAGCTTAAAAATGCGTTGCAACGCGCGCTTTGTGAAGGCGTGACTATTACCGATGAAGCCAGTGCCATTGAGTGGGCAAATAAACCCGTTAAGCTAATTGCAGGGCGCAGCGACAATATTAAAATAACCACGCCGGAGGATTTAGACCTGGCGGGGTTTTTATTAAACAAACAACAAAACGAGCAAGCATTATGATTCGAATTGGCCATGGTTTTGACGTACACAAATTTGGTGGCGAAGGCCCAATAACAATTTGCGGCGAAAAAATAGATTACCCGCAGGGCTTTTTAGCACACTCAGATGGCGATGTTGCTATTCATGCATTATGCGATGCTATTTTAGGCGCGTTGGCAATGGGCGATATTGGTAAGCATTTTCCGGACACGGCGAGCGAGTATGAAAATATAGATAGCCGTATTTTACTTCGCCATGTTGTTAGCCTTGCCAAAGAGCAAGGTTATGTACTGGGCAATGGCGATGTCACTATTGTGGCGCAGGCTCCTAAAATGTTGCCACACATCCACGCTATGCGCTCTAATTTAGCCAGCGATTTAAATTGCGAGCTTTCACAAATCAATGTTAAAGCGACCACCACCGAAAAGCTTGGCTTTGAAGGGCGTAAAGAAGGTATTTCTAGCCATGCTGTGGTTATTATGAGCAAAGCGCCTGAGAGTACAGGAAGCGCATGAGCGATTTAAATTACCTATACGGTGCACCGCTTTCAAAAGCAGACTTTAAAACCGTTGCTGAAGATTTTATGGTTGATGAAGACCTCGGCATAGAATTTACCGGCAGTGGTGAGCATGTATGCTTACAGGTCGTTAAAAAAGGTGAAAACACGCAGTACGTGGCCAAGTTAATTGCACAAAAGGCTGGAGTGTCACCGCGCGAAGTAAGCTATGCTGGCATGAAAGACCGCCACGGCGTTTGTAGCCAATGGTTTAGCGTAAAAGTACCTATTAAAAAGCATATTGATTTTAGTGAACTCAATAGCGACAGCATTTTTGTGGTTTCGCAACAGCGCCACGAACGTAAATTACGCACCGGTTGCCACAAAGGAAACCGATTCACTATTACGCTTCGTAATGTAACCCAGCCGCTTGATATTTTATGCCGCATTAATGCCGTACGTGCGGGTGTGCCTAACTACTTTGGCGAGCAGCGCTTTGGCCGCGATGGGCATAATTTAGTTATGGCCGAAAAAATGTTTGCCGGCGAGCGCATTCGCGATAAAAAACTACGCGGTATTATTATCTCCGCTGCCCGTTCACATGTATTTAATCAAATAGTGAGCTTACGTGTTAAAGAGCATGGGTTAGCTAAAACCATGCACCGTGAAGTATTTATGCTAAGCGGTAGTAACGCATTTTTTGAAGATGCAATAAGCGATGAAAACATAGCACGTTTAGCCTCTGGCGATATTATGATGTCGGCTCCTATGGTTGGTAAAAGCGAAAAGGGCTTAACTGAACAAGAAAAATTATGGCTAAAACCATACCAAGCATGGTGTGAGGGCTTAGGCGAATTAGGCCTAAAAAATGAGCGCCGTATGCTGCGCCTCATTCCGCAAGATTTAACCATAGAAACACTAGACGAAACGACTTTAAAATTAAGCTTTGGATTGCCTAAAGGGTGTTTTGCTACCGCACTTTTACGTGAGCTGGTGGATTACACCGATGCAAGCCCTAATGAGCGAAAAGAAAAGGACAGTCAAAATGAAGATACTGCTAAGTAACGACGACGGTGTAAACGCTAAAGGGATTGCTGTTTTATACCAGGCTCTTACGCAAATTGCCGATGTAACCCTTGTAGCCCCTGATCGTAACTGTAGTGGTGCCAGTAACTCGTTAACGTTAATAAACCCACTGCGCTCTACCACGCTTGAAAACGGCTTTATATCGGTTAATGGCACGCCTACTGATTGTGTTCATTTAGGGGTTAATCAGTTAGTAGATGAAACGCCTGATTTAGTCGTAGCAGGTATTAACCACGGCGCTAATTTGGGCGACGATACATTGTATTCAGGCACTGTGGCAGCGGCGACCGAAGGGCGCCATTTAGGCTTGCCTGCTATTGCCGTGTCGCTTTGCTCGCACCATGGTGAGCACTTTGAAACCGCAGCAGCTGTGACCGTTAATATAATTAAAGGGCTGGCATCGCACCCCCTGCCTAAAGATCAAATTATCAACGTAAATGTACCCGATATTCCTCTAACTGAGCTAAAAGGGGTGCAAGTTACGCGTTTAGGTGCTCGACATAAAGCCGAAACCATGACCAAACAAACGGACCCATGGGGGCGTGATATTTTTTGGTATGGCTCGCTTGGTATTGAAAGCGATGCCGGAGAGGGCACTGATTTTTACGCTGTTAATAATGGCTATGCTTCAGTTACACCGTTAAGTGTTGATATGACAGCAAAAGAAAGTATTGAAGCGGTTGGGCAGTGGTTAGCTGAAATGGAGATAAACCGTGCTGGCTAATTACTCGCGCAGTGCTATTGCGCTTTCTAAGCTATTAGAGCAAGAAGGGGTAGAAGACAAACAGGTATTAAAAGCCATTGCAGATATACCACGTCATGCCTTTATTGATGATGTACTAAAACACAAGGCGTACGAAAACACGGCGTTGCCAATAGGGCAAGGGCAAACTATTTCGCAGCCTTATATTGTGGCGCGTATGACCGAGCTGCTTCATTTGGCTGGCGTACGCGACAAAGTGTTAGAAATTGGCACAGGCTCTGGTTATCAAACCGCAGTGTTAGCCAAATGTTTTAATAAGGTGTATTCGGTCGAGCGTATAAAAGCACTGCAATGGCAGGCTAAACGCCGTTTACACCAACTTGATTTATACAATGTAACCATGAAACACGCAGATGGCTGGCAAGGCTGGCAATCACAGGCCCCGTTTAATGGTATTATAGTTACCGCGGCCGCATCAAAAGTGCCCCAAGACTTACTTGCACAACTAGCTGATGGCGGTGTACTCCTTGCCCCCATTGGAGAGCAAGAACAAAAATTAACCATGATTATTCGCCAAGGCGATAGCTTCACAGAGCATGTTATTGCACCAGTACGGTTTGTCCCTCTCGTCCCTGGTGATATTGAATAGGAATTCACGTTGAAATTGTTTACTAAGTTATACGATATGGCCCTAGTGTGGGCAAAACACCGCTTTGCTGAGCGCTATTTAGCAGCCATGAGCTTTGCTGAGTCTGTTTTTTTTCCGGTACCACCGGATGTAATGCTTGCTCCTATGTCGCTTGCTCAGCCAAGTAAAGCGTGGCGCTTTGCAAGCTTTGCAACAGTTGCTTCAGTACTTGGGGGGATTGTAGGTTACTTTTTAGGTTACTGGTTATTTGAGCCTGTTGTACAGCCCTTTATTGAGCAGATGCACTGGCAAGAAAAGTTTGAAACAGCGCTTACATGGTTTAAAGAGTATGGCGTGTGGGTGGTATTTTTAGCGGGCTTTTCACCTATCCCTTATAAGGTATTTACTATTGGTGCAGGGGTATTACAAATGGCATTTTTACCATTTTTAATAGCGTCTGCCGTTGGCCGTGGTGCGCGTTTCTTTTTAGTTTCTGCTTTAATGAAGTGGGGCGGGGTTAAAATGGAGCAAAAATTACGTCAATATGTTGAAGTACTTGGCTGGGGTTTAGTTATATTAATAGCGGTTACTTACTTTTTATTACGCTAACTAGCAAAAGTAGTACTTTTTAAATTTCGGAGCAAAACACCTTGAATAGTCAGTACGTATTATATGTAGTTGTATTTATTGCTGTTTTGCTTTCGGGGTGTTCATCTCGCCATATTCCTGCTCCTGTTAGTAGCCTTAATACTAATGTTAATGATTTTCAAAAAGGCATTAACATTAATGGCAATAAATACACAGTACAAAAGGGTGATACTTTATATTCCATTGCCTTTAGTGCAGGGCAAGATTTTAGGTCGCTTGCAAAAAACAATTCAATTCCATCACCTTACGTTATTTATCCTGGGCAAGTTATTTCGCTTGTAGCCACGAGTAGCCATGCGGTTGCTAGCAATTCACCCGTTAAACAAAAAATAACATCCACTAAAATAAAACAAAAAACTAACAAAAAATTAAAGAAAAATCTTGATCAGCCGAAACAACGAGAGTATGTTCGAAAACAAGCCAATGAAATAGTTAGTAATGCTAAACCTTCGTCGAGCAGTAAAGTAAAGTGGTTTTGGCCTGCAAAGGGCAAAGTGACTAAACGCTTTTCTAATAAGGAAAACGGTTACAAGGGTTTACAGATTACTAACCGTACAGGGGCTTCAGTTTTAGCCGCAGCACAAGGAACGGTGGTGTATGCGGGTAATGCGCTTCGAGGGTACGGTAATTTAATCATTTTGAAACATAATGATGATTACCTAAGTGCTTATGCACATAACTCGAAACTACTTGTTAGAGAAAAGCAGAAAGTTAAGGCAGGACAAAAAATAGCAGAAATGGGCAAGTCAGAATCTTCGGTCACTGCGCTTCGTTTTGAAATTCGCTACCGTGGGCAAGCTGTCAATCCTGCTAAATACCTTCCCTAATTTTTAGGTATTGATAATTGCTCGGGAGAAGGCTTATGGCTAACGCAGCAAAACTTGACAAAAACACCACCGACGAAAAATTTGATGACACCGCAGTAGAAGAAACTGCAGCATTACTTGAAGAGGTTGATAACGAAGAAGAGATATTTGCAAAAGAGGAAGTAACTAAAAACCTTGATGCAACCCAACTTTATTTAGGAGAAATTGGTTTTTCTCCCCTACTTAGCGCTGAAGAAGAAGTCTTTTTTGCCCGCAAATCGCTACGTGGATGTGAAGCATCTCGCAAGCGTATGATTGAAAGTAACCTACGTTTAGTTGTAAAAATTGCCCGCCGTTATAACAACCGAGGATTAGCACTTCTAGATTTAATTGAAGAAGGTAACCTAGGTTTAATTCGCGCTGTTGAAAAGTTTGACCCAGAGCGCGGTTTTAGATTTTCGACTTATGCAACGTGGTGGATACGCCAAACAATTGAACGCGCCATTATGAATCAAACGCGCACAATTCGCCTGCCAATACATGTAGTTAAAGAATTAAATGTTTACTTGCGTACAGCACGCGAGCTGACACAAAAGCTAGACCATGAGCCAACTGCTGAAGAAATTGCTGAAAGCTTAGGTAGACCCGTAGAAGACGTAACTAAAATGCTACGCTTAAACGAAAAAATTGCCTCTGTTGATATGCCAATTGGCGGTGAGAACGACAGCGCACTGTTAGACATTATTGCCGATGAAAAAAGCGCAGGCCCTGAGGGCGAAGTTCAAAACAACGATATTAACAAACATATTGTCGATTGGTTAGGTGAGTTAAACCCTAAACAACGTGAAGTATTAGCGCGTCGCTTTGGTTTACTTGGCTATGAGCCATCAACACTTGAAGATGTTGGCCGTGAAATTGGTTTAACGCGAGAGCGCGTAAGACAAATTCAGGTAGAAGCATTACGTCGTTTAAAAGATATTTTACAACAAGAAGGGTTAAGCACAGAAAGTTTGTTTGACCAGTTCTCGTAACTCCCTTTTATACTGTCTATGTGTTTAAAAGCTGAAGGATAAAACCTTCAGCTTTTTTTATGTCTTACGACCCCCAATAAATACTATTCACTGTGTTATCAGCCTCTTAACCACCGCTCAAGTTACCTATATTCAAAGTAGTGCTTTTAATTTATAAAGAAGTTCGTGTGCTTGACGCGGCGATAGATTATCAGGGTCAATGGCACTGAGCTGCTCCTCAACCTCTGAAGGCTCAGGCGCAGGTAACTCATTAGCAAATGAAAACGCCTGCTGCTCAGCATTAGGCGCTGTTACACTCTGGTGGTTTTCGAGCAGTTTAAGCTTTTGCTTTGCTTGGGTTATCACGGCTTTAGGCACGCCGGCAAGCGCTGCGACCTGTAAGCCAAAGCTTTTACTTGCTGCACCATCAAGCACAGTATGCATAAATGCAATGGTGTCGTTGTGCTCTATGGCATCTAAGTGCACATTCACCAGCCCAGTTTTTTGCTCGGCAAGTTCCGTTAATTCAAAGTAGTGCGTAGCAAATAATGTTTTAGCAGATATTTTTTGTGCCAGATGATCAGCCGTTGCATAAGCAAGTGATAAGCCATCGTAGGTACTGGTGCCTCTGCCTATTTCATCCATTAATACCAAAGATTGCGCAGTTGCATTATTTAAAATTGTGGCGGTTTCAGTCATTTCTACCATGAAAGTAGAGCGACCAGAGGCTAAATCATCGCTTGCACCAATGCGAGTAAATATACGGTCAATATTACCAATTTTTGCACTATCAGCAGGGACATAACAGCCAATATGCGCCATCAATACGATAAGTGCTGTTTGGCGCATATAGGTTGATTTACCACCCATGTTTGGACCGGTAATAATCAACATTTTACGTTGGCTATTTAGCTCCACAGGGTTGGCAATAAAAGGTTCTTTCATTACTTGCTCTACCACAGGGTGGCGACCTTGTTTAATACTTATATTGTCATCATCGCATAGCTGGGGTTTAGCATAGTTAAGCGTTTGTGCTCGCTCTGCTAAGTTATTCAATACATCTAAATCAGCTAATGCGCCAGCCATCATTTGAAGCTGTTCAATATGCGGGGCTATAAACTCAAATAGCTCTTCATATAATTGCTTTTCAAGCGCAAGAGCTTTTGATTGGCTGCCAAGCACTTTGTCTTCGTGCTCTTTTAGTTCAGGTATTATGTAGCGTTCATTATTTTTAAGCGTTTGGCGGCGAATATAATCAGCAGGTACTAAGTGTGAATTTGCACGACTTACCTCGATAAAAAAGCCATGCACCTTGTTATAGCCAATTTTTAATGTGCTGATCCCGGTGCGCTCTCGCTCTCTAAGTTCTAGTTGCTCAAGTATATCGGTAGCGCCTTTACTCAAGTTTCGCCATTCATCGAGTTCGCTGTTGTAGCCTGGTGCAATAACGCCCCCATCGCGAATTAGTACTGGTGGGTTATCAATAACAGCACGCTCAAGTAAAGCTTGTAGTTCAGGTAGCTCTGGAGAATGGCGAACAATGCTAGCGATACGCTCATCATTAGCATCGTTTAATAATGCGTGCAGTGGTGCGAGTGCTTGTAGGGCACTGCGCAGTCGGGTTAAATCGCGCGGGCGTGCAGTGCATAAAGCAAGTCGTGCTATTACGCGTTCTATGTCACCAATTTCTTTTAATGAATCGTGTAACTCGCCATATAATTGCACATCTAAAATAGCGCTAATGGCATTTAAACGTGAGTTAAGCTCATTTTTATTACGCACAGGTGTATGAATGCGGCGTTTAAGTAAACGCGACCCCATGGCCGTAGCGGTTTTATCAAGTACCTGCGCTAAGGTGTTTTCAAAGCCGCCCGATAAATTAACGGTTAGTTCTAAATTTTTGCGTGTTGCCGCATCTAATATAACTGCGTGCTCGTTATGCTCAAGCGTAATAGCGCGAATGTGAGGTAGCGCAATACGTTGTGTATCTTTTACGTATTGCATTAAACAACCCGCAGCGACCAAAGCAGCATGCGCTTTATCTACACCAAAACCAACTAAATCTTTGGTGCCAAACTGCTCGCACAGTAAGTGTTGCGCGGTGTCTAGGTCAAACTCCCACTCAGGGCGTCGCCGTGCCCCTTTTATATGCTCAATTAAATGTGTGTTTTCAAAGCTTTCACAGTATAAAAGCTCAGCGGGTGATAAGCGCTGTAGGGTTGAAGTAAATGCTTCGTCGGTGTTAACTTCAACTACGTTGAAGCGCCCTGAATTTATATCAAGGTAGGCAATACCGTATAGCCCTTTTTTATTTTGCCATACGCTAGTGAGTAAGTTATCTTGGCGTTCTTGCAATAGCGCTTCATCTGAAATAGTACCCGGTGTAACGATACGTACGACTTTGCGCTCTACTGGCCCTTTACTGGTTGCAGGATCGCCAACTTGCTCACATATAGCAACCGATTCGCCCATTTGCACTAAACGAGCTAAATAGTTTTCTACTGCATGATAAGGGACACCCGCCATAGGGATTGGATCGCCGCCGGCTTTACCGCGATGCGTTTGCGAAATATCGAGTAGTTGGGCCGCGCGTTTAGCGTCGTCAAAAAAGAGTTCATAAAAATCCCCCATACGATAAAACAATAAAATATCGCGATGCTCTGATTTTATTTTTAGATACTGCTGCATCATAGGGGTTTGTTGTTTTATAGTGTGCGGTGCATAAAGATCAAACGACATGTATTTACCCAAAGGCTGAATATGGAATTACATCAAGAGATTAAAACACTTGCTGCGCAATTGGGCGTTATTTTAACGGATAAACGCTTATGGATCACTACCGCTGAATCATGTACTGGAGGCGGAGTGAGTTATGCGCTTACAGATACGCCAGGTAGCTCAGGTTATTTGGGCCGCGCATTTGTTACTTATAGTAATGAAGCTAAGCATGAACTGCTTAATGTGGCCAATACTACGCTAGAGCAATTTGGTGCGGTGAGTGAGCAAACAGTAAAAGAGATGGCTTTTGGTGCCGCAAGCGTTGCCAAAGCTGATGTTGCCGTGGCAATTTCGGGCATTGCTGGGCCAGGTGGCGCTACGTCCGATAAACCAGTTGGCTTTGTGTGGTTTTGCATACAAATTGCCAATGAACAATTTACGTTTAAGCAAATATTTAACGGCGATAGAGCGCAAGTTAGAATGCAAGCTATTGAATTTGCATTGAAAAGTGCTATCGAGAAGATAAAATTATAAATTTCACTTGATACTGTGATTTCATACAGTATACTTGTTCGCATTAGCCGGATTTGGAGAACAGAATGAACGATAATAAACAAAAAGCGCTGGACGCTGCACTATCACAAATTGAGCGTCAATTTGGTAAAGGATCAATTATGAAACTGGGCGATAACAAAGCCCTAAATATTGATGCTGTATCTACAGGCTCACTTGGGATTGATATTGCTTTAGGCATAGGTGGTTTGCCTATGGGGCGTATTGTTGAAGTGTATGGCCCTGAGTCTTCAGGTAAAACAACGCTTACTTTGCAAGTTATCGCGCAGGCTCAAAAAGAAGGCAAAACATGTGCCTTTGTTGATGCTGAGCATGCTCTTGATCCGGTATACGCACAAAAGTTAGGTGTTAACATTGATGAGCTGTTAGTGTCTCAGCCAGATACCGGTGAGCAAGCATTAGAAATTTGTGACATGTTAGTACGTTCAAGTGCTGTAGATGTTGTTATTGTCGATTCTGTTGCAGCGCTTACACCAAAAGCTGAAATTGAAGGCGACATGGGCGACTCGCACATGGGCTTACAAGCACGTTTAATGTCGCAAGCACTACGTAAGCTTACAGGTAATATTAAACGCTCAAATACGCTATGTATTTTCATTAACCAGATTCGTATGAAAATTGGTGTAATGTTTGGTAACCCTGAAACAACAACAGGTGGTAATGCACTTAAGTTTTACGCATCAGTGCGTATTGATATTCGTCGTATTGGCTCTGTTAAAGAAGGCGATGAGGTAGTCGGTAACGAAACCCGCGTTAAAGTAGTTAAAAACAAAGTTGCACCACCGTTTAAACAAGCTGAGTTCATCATTATGTATGGTGAAGGTATTTCTAAACAAGGTGAGTTAATAGATTTAGGTGTTAAGCACAAAATTGTTGAAAAAGCAGGTGCTTGGTACAGCTACAACGGCAATAAAGTAGGCCAAGGTAAATCAAACTCTATTAAGTTTTTGAAAGAAAACGTAGAAATTGCAGATGAAATTGAAGGTAAGTTACGTGATATGTTGCTATTAAAAGCAACGGTTGAGCCAGAAGATGGCGAAGACGTATTAGGCGCTGAGTCTGACCTTTAAGTGTAAACGTTCTCTAAGCTTGATTTGACCCGAGCTTTAAAAGGCGCTAACCAGCAGTGGTTAGCGCCTTTTTTGTGTTTAAAGCACGCTAAAACTATAACCTTACAGGCTTTAATAGATGCAGTTTAAATAGCGCTTAGCCATATTTACAGTGATGCTGGCTAACAAGTTCGCGTTTTAATTGAGGCGCCTAATAAAAGCATGGTATTGCTAGTACTTTGCATAAGGTAGATAGCGCAAGGAGGGGGGATAAGCGCTTTAACTTAAAGGGGCTTAAAACAAAAACGGCACTAAAAAGTGCCGTTTAAATTTAAAAGCCGTACTTTTAAAAAGCGACTTATAGCTGCCAGTTTACCGATAGCGCGTAGTTACGCGGCGCACCGTAATAACCTTGAGCCCAGTATAGGCTGTGTAGGTATTTTTCATCTGTGGTGTTATTAACGTTAAAAGTAACCCCAACGTTTTCTGTAATTTTGTAGTTAGCCATTAAATCAAGAATACCGTAAGCATCTTGGTTCGTGGTTACAAGTGCAGCGCCGGTTGCATCTTCAACTTGTACGCGGCTAACCGAGTCTTGCCAACGATAATTTGCACCAAAAGTTAAGCCTTCAACAAATGGTACTTGGTAAGTTGCAGCAAGTTTTAGCTGGTTCTCTGGCGTGTAATCTTCAACTAAATCATCACCATCAATACTTAAATTACTAAAGCTGATACTTGCACTTAAATCCTCGGTTACTTTACCACTTAATTCAATTTCAAAACCGTCACTGGTGATACCATCAGCACCATAATAACGAGTATCGCCTGGTAATGAATCAGGTAATGCAACAGCTAGGTTTTCTTGTTTTGCATCAAAGTAAGCAAAGGTTACAAATACTTGATCGTCTAAAAGCTGTGCTTTTAAACCAATTTCGCTACTTTTACCTGTAATTGGCGCCAATTGCTCAGCATTAATATCAAGCTCTTTTTGTGGCACAAAGGTCTCTGTGTAACTTGCGTAGGCTGAAAGTGATTCATTAAAGTCATACACAGCCCCCACATACGGGATAACTTCGCTGTCGTTACGTGTTTGTTCTACACCATAAGCAGTGCCGGATGTTTCCCAATCAGTGTAACGTACACCTGCTAACACGCTTAGCGGAGCGCTTAATTTAATGCGAGTAGACATATAAGCTGATTGCTGTTTGTTTTCTATGTCACTGCCATTTAAGCCATCAGCAAGGGTTGCTTCAGGTACTACGCCATCCCACGTATCAAGCGAAGGCATGGCTGGGAAGCCGTTGCCCGTGGTGTAATCGTAAAGCGACTGCTCGTTGTAATCCATTTTTGCTTGGCTAACACCAAATGACAGGTCGTGTTCTTGGCCAAATAAATCAAATTTACCGCTGGCGTATAAATCAAATAAATCGTGCTTATCTTCGTAGTCGTAACGGCTTGCGTAACCTGTTAAACCAAGGCCAGTTTCGCTATCAGGTGTGCCATATACGTAAAATAGTTCTGAGTCTTGCTCGTTTTCTATGTGTGCGTAACGCGCTGTTGCAACCCACGTAGCCGATAGGTTTTGCTCAAGTGTTACATATACTTGCTCTGCGCTGTTATCCCAGTAAGACCAATCAGATGCCGTACTTGTAGAGGCGTCGTAGTTTGTTGCTGTGCCATCGGTGTAATAAAGAGGGAGTGCGCCCCAAAGTGGGCTATCGGCATCTTTTTGTTGGTTAACATAGTTGATGCTTAATGTCGTGTCGTCGGTTAGCTTGCCTTCGTAAGCAAGATAAGCAATTGTTTTATCTGTTTCGTAACGATCTAGGTATGACTCCGCTTTTTGCTTGGTAAATACGGCGCGTACAGCGTGGTCGTCGTTAATTGGCGTTGAAACATCTACCTCTAAACGCTTGTTGTTCCATGAACCATACGATGCAGATGCATGCGCTTGAGTTATGTAAGTTGGTTTTTTTAATACCATATTTACGGTTGCAGATGGGTTACCTGCGCCAGTCATCAGGCCGTTTGCACCACGTACAATTTCTACACGGTCGTAAATAGACGTATCTAAAGTGCCCTGAATAGAGCCTGAGCTTTGTGGGATGCCTAAACCATCAACCTGAAAGTTTGTTATTTCAAAGCCACGGGCTTTAAAATAAGTACGGTCAGTTTCTATTTGCTCTACAGTTACACCGGGGGTGCTCTCTAGCACTGAGTTAATATCATCTAGTGAAAAATCATCCATTAAAGCGCGAGAAACAACAGAAATACTTTGTGGGGTTTCTTTGATTGTTAGGCCTAATTTTGTAGCAGATTGCGCATCTTCGGTGATGTAGTTTTTATGATGCTGGCCATATACTGCTATTTTTTCTAATGAGTCATCTGTATTTGTTGTAGTTTCTTGTGCAAATGCATGACCAGATAAAACAAGTGAAGTAATAAGGCTTAGCTTAGATAAACGCAAAATTTGTTGGGACGACATGTGTTTTTCCAATAGGTTCAAAAAAGAAGTGCATAACATAATCTAAATGAGAGTGATTTTCAATAACATGTTTGTTGTTTGTGCAAAATAATTAGTAGTTATCCGAAATTGTGGGGATTTAGTGGATTTTAGCAACTAAATAGCCGCTTAGTTTAGCGCTAAGGTAATATCCCTTAATCGCAAAGAGAGTGTTATTTCTGTGCAAACTTTTATCTGAGCTCTACCAAATGCTGCTATTTAAGCTTATTTAAGCGCTAACCGTGTTTAATTTACTGAAAATCTCAGACAAAAAAGCATTCTTAAATACCATTACTACCACAGTACTATTAAACCTTTTAAGCAGAGTTCAAGTTGTATAGCTAAAAAAAAGCGGCCTAAGCCGCTTTATTGTGATCACTATGTTTAATTAAAAATTGTATTTTACAGAAAATTGTAAGCGCTCTAAATCGCCGTCAATACCACTTTCTGTTTCGCGCTCGGCATGTTTAAACTCTGCACCAAATGTTAAACGCTTAACCGGTGAGTATAAAATATTTGCACTAAAGCTTTGGCTTGATTCAACAGGGTCACCTGATATTGTTAATAGATCGGTGTTGTTGTCAGCACTAAAGAAAGAATATAAGAAAGTTGAGCGCCACTGGCTTGTCCATTTATGTTGATAAGCAACAAAACCAGATGTTGAGTCTATTGCATCTAGTTCATCGCCATTAAGCACTGCACCATGGGCAACATTTAAGCCCACGTAACGGCCAAGGCCTTTACCTTGAGTAAGCATAAATTTAAGGTAGTCTTCGCCAAAATTTACACGGCCCGAAGCGCTAATACCAAACGAGGTTTCATCAGCGTCAACATCGCCTACTTTATAAGTAAGTTGGCGAGCAAGTGCTGCAACTACAAAGTTACCCCAATCGGCATTGTGTGTGTAGCGCGCAGTAAAATCAGGAAGTGACGCATCATCTGTTTCTACACGTGCGCCACCTTGAGTGGTAATTGTGCTTTCTGGGTTTTCTAGTGAGAACGACCAAGCACCGGTTGTGTACTTAATTTGCGTTTGGCGTACAAAAACAGTGCCTTCAGCAGGGCCTACAAAATCAAGTGTTTCTGCAAGTGCACCCACGTTTTGAAAGTTTGACCATGTTTGACCAAATAACCAGCCATCGTAAGTTACAAATGCATGGCGAATACGTGGTGCATAAGAGTTTGATACGCGCTCGTTACCGCCAGGGGCCGATGCTAAAAAGTCTAACTCAATTTTAGTTTTAACTGTTTTACCGTTATCCATTAACGTTGACGTACCAAAGTTAAAACGTGACTCACGTGCATGCATATCAAATACGGCATCCGAATCATCATCATCGCCTACGGGCAGTGTGCTTGGTACGTAAAAATCACGTCCTACATTTGAGCCATCAGGAGCGCCTGCAGAGTAATCACTCCACATTGTATCTAGCTTAATGTATCCGCCGTAAGTAAATTCGGTGTTACCTACTTTAGCTGCAGTTGCCGCATAAGCCGTGCTTGTTAAAGCACATAATACAGCACTCGCTGCAAGAGTTTTTAATGGGGTAAATTTCATTGTGGTGTCCTTTAAAGGCTACTTGTTGTTTGTTGCTTTTTAAACGTTCAAATGTATTACTTGCTACAGGTATTACTTACGAATAAAAATTTATTTATCTTGCATCACGCTACGAGTTCGTTAAATAAGTGTTTAACTTGCATGGCTGCATCATTATTTTAATGTCCGAAAACCACTTTTAAATATGTGCAAAATTTACTCAATTACCTATTGGTCTATAAGACGAAGGTTTAAGAGTAATTCAATGGCCACTTACTTATATTTAACATACTGTATTTCTATGTAAAAAAGTCATGAGCGGCGAGATTATAAACCACAAAATGTTAATTAGAAGGGTTGTACAACTAAGGTCTAATACTTAATAAAGTACTGCTGAGTAATCCTTTAATCATGGCAAGTTATTAAAATGGAGACTGAGATGTCACAAAGTATCTATCCTGTTCCTGCACATATTGAAAAAACGACGTTAGTTGATAACGAAAAATATAATACACTCTACAAACAGTCGATTGATGACCCACAAGGGTTTTGGCGTGAACATGGCCAGCGCTTAGATTGGTTTACTCCGTATACTAAAGTAAAAAACACCTCATTTGATAAAGGCCATATCGATATAAAATGGTACGAAGATGGAGTTTTAAATGCCTCTTATAACTGTATTGACCGCCATTTAAAAACCAAAGCCGATAAAGTTGCGCTTATTTGGGAAGGAGACAACCCAAACCAAAGTGAAAACATTACCTACCAACAATTACATGATGAAGTGGCACGCTTTGCTAATGGTTTAAAAAAACTGGGCGTACAAAAAGGTGACCGAGTTGCTATTTATATGCCGATGACGCCGCAAGCAATTTACGCCATGCAAGCCTGTGCACGTATTGGTGCTATTCACTCGGTTGTATTTGGTGGTTTTTCTCCCTCTGCCATTGCAGATCGAATTAAAGACTCTGGCGCTAAAGTGGTGATCACATCCGATGAAGGCCGCCGAGCTGGTAATTGTGTTCCTTTAAAAGCGAATGTTGATGAAGCCGTAGCTCAAGAGTCGGTGACAAGCATTGAACACGTTATTGTACATCAGCTAACCGGTGGCGAAGTTGATTGGAACGAGCACGATATTTGGTGGCATGAGCTTGTAGCTGACCAACCGGCGCAGTGCGAACCGGAGCCAATGAATGCAGAAGATCCACTCTTTATTTTATATACATCGGGCTCTACTGGCCAACCAAAAGGGGTTGTGCATACTACAGGGGGTTACTTAGTTTACTCATCAATGACCCACGAATACGTATTTGATTTACAAGAGGACGACGTATATTGGTGTAGCGCCGATGTAGGTTGGATCACCGGCCACAGCTATATTGCTTATGGCCCACTGGTTAATGGCTGTACGCAAGTGGTATTTGAAGGCGTGCCTACCTACCCAACCGCAGGGCGCATGGGGGAGGTGGTTGATAAGCACGGCGTAACCATTTTATATACTGCACCAACCGCTATTCGAGCGTTAATGGCTAAAGGCGATGAGCCAACCACGTCATCTGATCGTCAAAGTTTACGCATTTTAGGCTCAGTGGGTGAACCCATCAACCCTGAAGCATGGACGTGGTATTACGAAAATATTGGTAATGCTAATTGCCCAATTGTAGATACGTGGTGGCAAACCGAAACGGGCGGCATTATGATCACTCCGCTGCCTGGTGCCACCCAAACTAAGCCAGGTTCAGCAACGCATCCGTTTTTTGGTATTGCGCCGGCTCTATTTGATGCAGAGGGTAATACACTTGAAGGTGCTGTTGACGGTAATTTAGTGATATTAGATAGCTGGCCTTCACAAGCGCGTACTGTTTATGGCGACCACGAACGTTTTGAACAAACCTATTTTAGTGCTTACCCCGGTGTTTACTTTACAGGTGACGGCTGTCGTCGTGATGAAGATGGCTATTACTGGATCACAGGGCGTGTTGATGACGTGCTTAATGTATCAGGGCATCGCTTAGGCACCGCTGAAATAGAAAGCGCGCTGGTAGCTCACGAAGCTGTAGCAGAGGCCGCCGTAGTAGGTTATCCGCATGATATTAAAGGCCAAGGTATTTATGTTTACATTACGCCAAATGAAGGCGTTACTGTAAGTGATGAGCTGACAACTCAAGTCCGTAATTGGGTACGTAAAGAGCTAAGCCCAATAGCTTCCCCTGATATGATTCAATGGTCGCCTGGCCTACCAAAAACGCGTTCAGGTAAGATTATGCGTCGAATTTTGCGTAAAATAGCCGCAAATGAACATCAACAGCTAGGGGATACATCAACACTTGCAGACCCAACCGTGGTAGATGAGCTCATAGAAAACCGATTAAATCGTTAAATGCGCGTTAAAAACTTGATTACAAGTTGATTCTAAACGTAGTATATCGGCTGTCAGTAAGTACTTTATACCTTATTGGCAGCCGAATTTATTAGGAGCGAACCATGAGTCAGTTTTTAATAGCGGATGATCATCCGTTATTTCGCGAGGCACTAAAAGGAGCATTAAGTGCTAAGTTTGACGATTTAGAGGTATTTGAATCATCAGATTTTGACAGCACATTGCAAGTACTTAGCGAACAAGAAGATCTTGATATATTACTGCTAGATTTACACATGCCAGGTAATGGCGATTTATATGGCCTGATCCGCATTCGCGAAGACTACCCAAGCTTACCCATAGCGGTTGTCTCAGGAAGTGAAGACATAAACATAGTGTCTAAGGTAATGGGTTATGGCGCAATGGGCTTTATTCCTAAGTCATCATCTTCAGATGATATTGCTAATGCTATAAACCAAATACTAGAAGGCGATACGTGGCTTCCAAAAGAGTTAAAAAATAAAGTAGCCGAAATAGAAGGAGAAGACAGAGAAATTGCCGCGCAGGTTGCATCGTTAACGCCGCAGCAATATCGTGTATTGCAATACCTTCATGAAGGGTTACTAAACAAACAAATAGCCTACGAACTACATATTTCTGAGGCAACAGTCAAAGCACACATTACCGCAATTTTTAGAAAGCTTGGCGTTTATAACCGTACCCAAGCCGTTCTTATTGCAGCTAAACTACAACTAGAACCAATAGAGCAAGCTTAAAATATTAAAAGCGCTAAAATCTGTTTATCGTTAGGCAAAGCCGTGCCTAGCTAATGAGCTTATTGCCTGTTAATAGGTGATAAGCGCTTACAAATACCAGATATGCGCTGCTCTGGGTGATATGGCAAGACTGAATAAACTTCAATCCACAAAAGCCAATACACTCAAAGCAGCGCTTTTTAAACTTAAAACCTACACGTCATTTACCTTTTATACATGATCTCTTTTGCAAACAATGCTAGGTTAGCGCAATTTTGTAATTTATAGAGCCAAGTATGACAGACTCCACACACTCACCTAATAATCAACCTAAAGACAATAACGGCTTATTTAATCGCTTTTTAGCAACCGTTGAGTTTTTAGGAAATATGCTTCCTCATCCCATTACTTTATTTGCGATATTTGCGGTTTCAATTGTGCTAATTAGTGGTATTGCTGATTGGTTTGGGCTAAGCGCAATTGACCCAAGACCGATTGGGGCAGCAGGGCGTGCGCCTGATGGAGTAATTGAAGTTGTTAGCTTACTCAGTGCTGAGGGGCTACAGCGTATTATGGCTGGCCTGGTTACTAACTTTACCGGTTTTGCGCCTTTAGGTACAGTATTAGTGGCACTACTTGGGGTCAGTGTTGCAGAGCATTCAGGGCTACTCTCTGCTGCTATGCGAGGCATGGTTATGGGCGCGTCAAAGCGTTTAGTTACCTTTATGGTGGTGTTTGCGGCCATAATGTCTAACACAGCTTCTGAGCTTGGCTATGTGGTGTTAATTCCGCTTGCAGCCATGATATTTCATAGTTTGGGGCGCCACCCTTTAGCTGGCTTAGCGGCTGCATTTGCTGGTGTTTCTGGCGGCTATAGCGCTAACTTACTACTTGGCACAATAGACCCATTATTAGCAGGTATAACTACGCCTGCAGCACAAATGATTGACCCAACGTACGAGGTTGGCGCCGAGGCTAACTGGTATTTCATGATGATATCAGTATTACTTATTGCCGCACTGGGTACACTTGTAACCGAAAAAATAGTAGAGCCGCGTTTAGGTAAATATAACCCCGATGAAGCCAGTATCGACTTGTCACAAAACAATATTGATACACTTACCACGTTAGAAAAAAACGGTCTAAAATGGGCGGGCGTTGCTCTGTTAGTGGTGCTGTCGTTATTTGCTTGGACGATTATTCCTGCCGATGGTATTTTACGCCACCCAGAAACAGGCCAAGTGGCAGGCTCGCCTTTTTTAAAAGGAATAGTCGCAATTATATTTGTAACTTTTAGTGTGCCAGGCTTTGTTTATGGGCGTGTTGTTGGCAGCATGAAAAACGATAAAGACATTATTAACGCAATGAGCAAAAGCATGAGCTCAATGGGTTTATATATAGTATTAGTATTTTTTGCAGCCCAGTTTGTGGCCTTTTTTAAATGGACTAATTTAGGCACTATTTTGGCAATTAATGGTGCAGCACTATTACAAGCGTTAAACCTTACTGGCCCAGAAGTATTTGTATTGTTTATATTAATGTGTGCAATGGTTAACTTGAGTTTAGGATCGTCATCGGCGCAGTGGGCGATTACAGCCCCTATTTTTGTGCCTATGCTTATGCTTATTGGTTACGCGCCAGAAACCATTCAAGCGGCGTATCGTATTGGTGACTCTGTGACTAACTTAATCACCCCAATGATGAGCTATTTTGGCTTAATTTTAGCGGTGGCAGTTAAATATAAAAAAGACATGGGTATAGGAACGTTAGTGGCCACTATGCTGCCATACAGTATTGTGTTTTTTATCGGTTGGGTCATTTTATTTTACGTATGGGTGTTTGCTTTAGGCTTGCCAGTAGGGCCTGAGTCACCTATTTATTACACACCTTAATGGTGGATGCCAATTTACAATTAAATACGGTGTCGGATAAAACACAGCTACAGCTAATATCTGACTCTAATTAAGCTGTTAGGCATAAAAAAGCCAGCAAAAGGGGAGAGCCCTGTTGCTGGCTTTATAGTATGTAAAAAGGGGTCTTATACCAATCCGCAATAATACTTAATCATTTTAAGGGGCTAAACGTGTCGCTATCTGCGTTAAAAAATTCTCATTTAGAGCAACTAAATAGCGAATTTTTTGCCTTGCTATCAACACGTTTATCCATCCTCAAAATAGATCACTTAATTATGCGCAATGGTATTAGCTAAATACCACGGTTTTATTACCGTTAATAAATAGTTTGTGTTCAGAAGCTAGTTGTAAGGCTTTACTAAACACGGTTTTTTCTACGTCTTTACCCATTTTAGCCATCATTTCAGCGGTGTTAGCGTGCGTTACGCTGGTAACGTCTTGTAAAATAATAGGGCCTTCATCTAGCTCATTATTTACAAAGTGAGCCGTAGCACCAATAATTTTTACGCCGCGCTCAAATGCTTGATGATACGGTTTAGCGCCAATAAAGGCCGGTAAAAACGAGTGGTGAATATTAATAATTTTGTTCTCAAAACGACCCACAAACTCAGGACTTAGTATGCGCATGTATTTTGCTAAGCCAATAATGTCAGGGTTATAAGAGGCAATTAAATCACCTACTTTTTCATCATGCTCGGCGCGACTTAGGCCTACGTGCGAAACAACATGAAAAGGCACATCAAAGCCTTTTGCTAATGGCTCTAAATCTGGGTAGTTGGCAATTACAGCTAATACTTCAATATTTAACGCTTGCTCAAACTGTTTAAGTAATACAGACCCTAAGCAATGTGCTTCTTTTGTTGCAAGCAGTACCACTTTAGTTTTTGTATCATCATGTAGAGCAAGTTGTGCACCCTCAGGTAATAAAGCGCGTAATTGCGATAAAAAGTCACTTTGTGGCTCGCCGGTTAGTTCAGTGCGCATAAAAAAGCGCTTGGCGTCTTTATCTACAAATTCGTTATTACGTGTAATATTTAAATTGTGCGCGTGGCAAAGCCCTGTAATTTTGGCAATTAGGCCTACATCGTCGGCACATTGGGTGGTTAGTATATAGCTCATTTTCCTCATTCTTACCCAGTTTATAATTGCTTCATTATTTGGTTTTTAACGCATAAAGCAAGGGGTTTATGCGTAAATTTAGAATTAATCGGTCAAATAGGTATAAATGATTCAATAAAGTGAAGGACAATTAAAAATACGTTAATAATAAGGCAGATAAACACCATAAATTTTAACAAGCGGGTATTTAAAAAAGGTTTAGTGGTAAGTATTTAGTGCGCGCACGGTTTGTAACCTAGTTGCCTAGATTAAAACCGCGGCGCAGTTTAGCTTTTACAAATATAGCAAAGCGATTATTAAGCTTTAGGCTCTGGTGTCAAGTTCTCTTCTTGCCTTAGGTAACCTGCGGCCTCTTCATCCTCTTTTGTTATTGCTTGCTGAGTAGGTATTGCACGGGTTTGTTGGTTTAATTGATGTATTTGCGATGCATTACCTAAATCGCGCTCACTGGTAATTGAAGCAATCGATTCGCGGTCTTTTAGAAAGGCAATTACATCATTTTTAATGGCTTGTAATTGACCTTCATCTTTGTGCATTTCCATTATATGGCGAGGATGCTCAAGGTTTTTCATACCGGTGGCAGCAAACGTGCTCGTAATAACACGAGAGACAATGACCCATGGCGTGATACTGCTGCGCACTAAGGTGTTTTCTGAGCGGGTGCTGTCGTGAATACCTGTCCCCGTTGAAATTTTAGATTCGGTAAATGTGCCTTCACATTTAAAGTACACAAGTAATGATTCAAACTGCATTTCGGCAAAAAATAAATGAGCACAGTTAGCCAGTAAACGAGCAAAGGCTTTAATAATCACTGCTATTATTAAAATATGAACACTGCTCATTAGTAAGCTACTAAACTGTATAACGTTTTGATTATTAAACGCTTGCTGTAAATTATTAATATTAGCGCTATCTATGTAGTAATAAATATCTATTAATGAATAGGCTAACCACACCGTTAATACTAATGCCACAATATAAAGTAAATTAGCACTTATTAGCGCAATTAATCTGGCTAGGGTAAAGTTTTTACCTAGCTCCATAGCATGTAGTTTAGGCTGAACCTCTTGAATCATTTCGCCTTTAAAACCGCCTTTACCCTCTATTTGCTCTTGCAATTTGGGGTCTAGCTCTCGGTAAACTCTATTAGGCACTTCTTTGTAGCGTCTATTTGCCATGACAAGATTATCAAGGTTTATAAATACTTCATCAGGGTGAACAGACTCTTGCCAGTTTTCACGTAATTCTGACACTTCGGCGGTAGGGGTCACTGCGTTTAAGCGTGCTTTGATCATTGTAAATACTAATGCGCAGCTTAACGTTGCTAATATAATAATGGCAATGAGGTATATGCCAGCATGCAAGTTTGGCAGTTGTGCCATCCACGCGTCTATTTCTTGTTTGCTGATATGTTGCTCTTGCATTAGCCACGACATAGAAAGGCCAATAACAATCGGTAAAATAAACGACAACGAAATAATTTTAGCTAATGTACCGCCTCCCAGCGCTTCAATGTTTCTTTCAGCATTGCGAGAGATAGGTTTGCTACTTGAACGCCAAGAAAAAAGCACATAAAACATTAAAATAGCACTGTAAACCGGAAAGGCTAATTCGCCAGCTTCCCCAGTAAAGCCCGACAGCGAAACAAACGCTACAAGCCCATAAGCAACTAAAGCAACAAGCGTGCTCACCCATGAGCCAAATAATCGCTGCGCTACATTTCGAATTGGGTAAGGTAAAAATAACAGTTTGGGAATTAAGCTGTGTAACAAACGAGATAAAAATCCGTTAGGCTCTTTAAAGGTACTGTTTTTACGACCAACCAGCATTTCTTCGAGTGATTGGGCGTTATAGGCTACTTCTTTTTTTTCTTCTTGCGCGGTAGAGCTCTCAGACTTACTAAAATTGTACGCAAGCGACGTAGGGTGGTTTCTGCCAACAAAGTACTTTAAGGTGGCATAAATACCTGACGATAAAGAGCGAATACCCAGCGCTAAAATAAACATGCCAAATAACATTAAAATCCAGCCTGCGGTGGTACTTTCTTTCACCGAGCTTGCAGCTATAACAAGTAAACTTACGCCTGCTACCGACTCAATAATACCTCTTAGCGCGGTTACTTTACCTTCCAACTTAAAGGGGTTTTTTAACCCAAGATCAATAGAACCATAATCAAATGCCATTGTATGCTCCTTGTAAACAGCACATTATTTAAGGGGGGTTACCAGTTTTGCAATAATACTTAATCATTTGCGGGACCAAACCTAGTGTTAGCTATGTTTTCCGGGCTCAAATAGACTAATTAATTAAGCGAGTTGGTATTATTATCCGTGTATATTTTGGCCAAAATGAGCATAGCTAAACGGTACCAAAAGGTGCAGTTTATATACTTAAGCAGGTAATTAAACTAAACGGATTTTTATATTATTGTTCAATTTTTGATTATATATCAATAACGTTGTTCAGTTTAAGGTTATTTTACAGTGATACATTTATTGATGGTGGTTTAAGTTGCTAGGAGCATAAATGAAACTAATCTACGTAGATGATAATTTACCCGGTATAACCCGTAAGCGTAAAAACAAAACGTGGCTGTACTTTGACCCAATAGGAAAGCAAATTACCGATCAAAAAGTGATTGATCGTTTAAATGCGTTAGCGTTTCCGCCCGCCTACAAAAATGCTTGGTTTTGCCCTGAAGAAAATGGCCATATTTTAGCAACCGGGGTAGATAGTAAAGGTCGTAAGCAATACCGCTACCATGAAGATTTTAGAGCTCAACAAGAGGCGAAAAAATACCAAGCCTGTGGGGTGTTTGGCAATAAGCTGCCATTACTGCGTGCCCGTTTAGAAAACGATTTACAAGGGGATGAGCTCAGCGTAGAGCGCACATTAGCTGCGGTAGTTAGGCTTATGGACTTAGGTGCATTGCGGGTAGGTAACGAGCGAAATGTAAAGCAAAACAAAAGTTTTGGCGCCACAACCCTGCGCAATCGCCATGCTAAGCTTACGGGTAAAAATATACAGCTACGGTATCGGGCTAAATCGGGCAAAGAGCGCGAGGTAAACATAACCGACAGAGTGCTTAGCCATGTAATTAAAGACCTACAAGATTTACCCGGTCAGCATTTGTTTCAATATATAAGCGATGGAGAGCGCACAAACGTAACCTCTAGTGAAATTAACCAGTATATTCAACAAATAATGGGTGAGGACTTTAGCGCTAAGCACTTTAGAACCTGGCGAGCCAGTGTTATTGCCTTTAAGCAACTTGTAAAAGCAAAAGGCGCACTTAGTTTAAAAAGTATGCTCGAGAGCGTGTCTGAGCAGCTAGGTAATACGCCCGCTATTGCCCGTAAATCGTATGTTCACCCGGATTTAATTGCCTTGTGTAAAGAGGATGAACAAACCCAAACAGCGTGGCGAGAGTCGCTTTCTTTACCGCGAAAAACAAAATACTTGAGTCGTTATGAGCGTGGCTTTTTAGCCTTTTTAAAAGACTAATTGCTATAGCAACTTTACACACTACAGCAACCAAATTACATAATTGCGTAATTGAAGTGTTTTTTAACCAGCATGTGAAAGTTTAAAAAGTTATTAAATTTCAGTGTGTTGTGTTTTTATTTTATTTTGGCACCTGCATTGCACCTTCAAATTACTGTTAAGCAGTAAGTACAAAAGCATTTATCAATGATATTTAGCGAGGAGGTACAAAGTGAAGGGGTTATTTTCAAAGGCATTGTCTACAAAGGTAAAGCACATTACGTTACACGCTACGCTTGCAGGCTGCGTTAGCGCCATGCTAACAGGGCAAGCGCTAGGCAGTGCAGATCTTGAAAGTGTGGCACTTGCCAACTCTTCATTGACCACTTACAACTCGCAACAACAATTGCAAAATGGCGATTATTATTTTGATCAAAATGCAGCACAGTTAATAGCGCGCACCGAAAAAGCAATTAACTGGTACACAGAAATAGTTAACAGTGGCGGGTTTACCCCTTTATACACTAATGAGTTGCTTGAACTTGGCAGCACCAGTAAGGCGGTGAGTCAGTTAGCGCTGCGTTTGTATCAAGAGCGTGACTTAACCAGCAATGTATGTGACAGCGCAATGTGCACATTTGATAAAACCATTGAGCAGGCTGTGCAGCAGTTTCAGCGTCGCCACGGTTTAAAGGTTGATGGGCGAGTAGGAAAGCGTACCTTAGCTAAGCTTAATGTACCCGCTAAGAAAAAATTGGCTAAATTAAAGCTTAACTTTTACCGCATAACTAACTTCGCAGGCTCAAGTGATTCGCAGTATGTGTATGTAAACATACCTGAGTACACATTGCGCTATGTAAAAGCAGGCGAAGTAAAACTACAAAATAACGTTATTGTGGGTAAGCCGAGTTGGGAAACTCCTGCCTTTAGTGACGAAATCGAAAAATTTGTAGTAAACCCTGAGTGGCGCATACCAACCTCTATTGCAACCAAAGAAATAGCACCAAAGGTGGCAAAAGATCCTCAGTACCTTGCTAAAAATAATATCGAAGTTAGAAAAAACAGCTACCTAGATTCTAAAACAGTTAATCCCAGTAATATTGATTGGCAGGCTATTAAGCCCTATCAGTTTGATCACTTTTTAGTTAAGCGTGCAGGGGATGAAAACCCACTTGGCGAAGTGAAATATTTGTTTCCAAATCCTGAAGCCATTTATGTTCACGATACGCCAGCAAAGCAGCGTTTTAACCAGTCGCAGCGTGCGTTATCACATGGTTGTATAAGGGTTGAAGAGCCATTTTCATTGGCACGTGAAATAATTAAGCACCAAGGTGAAGAGCGCACCCTTAAGCAAGTGGATAAAGCCAGAGATACCGATACCACTCAAACCTTTTATTTAAATGAGCCCTTACCTATTCATTTAGTGTATTGGACGGCGTGGGTTGATGAAGACATGCTCGTTAATTTTAGAGACGATATTTATCAACACGACGCAAAAGCATTACTTAAAAACGAAGATCAGTCAGTCATTGCTGCATTGATTAAATAGACTATGAGAGGATTTATGCCGTTTATACCGTGTATTTTAGGCTGCATATTAGCGCTTTGCGTAAGCGTAGGTAGTTATGCCGCCGAGCCCGTGAAAAAAGCACACCCAAGCGTTGATATTCAAAATAAAGCAAATTTTGAAGATGCAGAGTTTAGCCTAAAAATTAACGACATAGTAATGCCGTATTCGGTGTTTTCTGTATTTGTGATGCCTAATGAGGCCGTTGAATTTGAAGTGCTTTACGCACAATCAAAACGACCCTATTCATTACTTAATAACCATAGCAACGCCACCTTAACTGATACAAACCGCTGGCAGTGGCAGGCGCCTAAAAAGCCTGGCTTAACACGGGTAATTATTGAATCCCCCGACAAAAAGCAACGTATGACAATTAATGTGTTTGTTAAAGTACCTGCAGATGAAGTACAAGGTGGAAAGCTTAAATATTACCACATTGGTCATTACCCAACACCCTCACAAATTAAAGATAGTAAGCATTACATAGTGCCCGATGGTTTTGTAAAGGTGACCCCAGAGAACGAAAATATAAAAATATCACCGCATTTTTCTCTTAAAGAATTTGTGAGTAAGCAACGAAGTAAGCACCCTAAATACTTATTTTTACAAAACAAGTTGTTACTTAAACTTGAAAAAATACGCAAAGAGCTGATTTTAGAAAACATACCAGTTAAAAATATGGTGGTAATGAGCGGCTACCGCACCCCTTATTACAACAAAGCCATTGGTAACGTAAAGCTTAGCCGCCATGTGTTTGGCGATGCTGCCGATATATTTATAGATAACGACGGCGACTACCGTATGGATGATATAAACAACGACGGCAAGCACTCTATTGGCGATGCACGAGCTATGGCTGGTATAGTGGAGTCGCTCGCTATGCGAGAGTCATTTAAAGGCTTACTTGGCGGTTTAGGTGTTTACGGGCCAAAATCGCATCGCGGTGCATTTATACATGTTGATACGCGTGGTTTTAAAGCGCGCTGGGTGAGTAAATAACCACATAGCTTTTTTGTGTTGGTAAAAAATGATGCGAGTAAAAAGCCAAACTCTTTTCCACGTTAAATTTGGCTAGTGTTGCTCTTAACTTAAAATATTGATCACTTACATGTGATCAATATTTTCTCGCTCTGCTATAAGTTTAATAACTCGCTTCTCTTTCATCATAGCACTACTTTCTTCAAGTAATACATCGCTAAAGGCTGGGTCAAATATTTTAGGTTTGTTGAAGTTGCGTAGCATAGAGACAACCCAAGTAGATGATGTATCACAATAATTTTCTTCTGAAGCTTTTATCTCCAAATTTTTTAAAAGTTTATAAACTTCAATTGCACGCTCCGGATACGTGTAATCATCAACTGCTATCCAAGCTTCACGCAACTCTTGAAGTGAATAATTTAAATAATTAATTTCCATAATATATTCCATTAAATATAGAGAAACTCAGTACGTTTTCAGTCACGTAAAAGAAGACGACTTTTATACCGCTTTTATAATATATTATTGCAGCATAAAAGTTTCGTACTCAAGCTCTTCAAATTGTTTTGATAGCCAATACAGACCAATTACAGATGTAATTATGGTCGAGAGCGCAAAACCGTAACCATAAAACTGTGGCCCTAATGCAATTGAGGTAATCGTAAATACGATATTGATAAACAAAAACAGCCCAGATAAAAATAATACGGTGGCACGCTTATCTAAGTAAAATAAAATATTTAAAATAGACAAAAATATAACCTGTACACCTACACCCACCACATCAATAAACAGTAATGTTTTATAGTTAGGGTCTATGCCTATAAAGGTCAGTATTTGCTCGCCCCACAGTAATAAGCACGCAACGGTTATACCTTGGATTTTAAATATATCGTAAAGGCCGCCTTGCGCTGTTTGCACCATTTTATCTTTTAGGTAAAAAATTTCTTCAAGCGATGAGCCACCTCTAATAGCGGTATAAAAACGGTCGTATTGTTCTACAAAGTCGGTTTCCATTCTGACTAAAAATACCGCCATTCCTGGAATAATGGTTAAATAGGCTAAAAATATAGGCAAGTCGTAAATAGGGCTTGCTCTTAATGTGCCTATAATTTGAATAGAGGTAGCGGGGGAGTACCAAAAAATAATTTTATCGGCCCACACGCCTATGTTGTAAAAAAGCCCACAAAAAAATAGGCTGTAATACACTTTTTTGTTGTTTAAAAAATCAAAACTAATGAGTCTACCGCCAGGGTAGCGACGAATAATCATAAACAAAAAGCTAAAAAAGAGCAGCGCTTCACCGGCAAAAAAAGCAAAAAACAACCCGTCTATTTGCCAGTCGCGCAGTAAAAATGCCAGTAACACCATAAAGCTGTAACCGCTTAACATGGTCACTAAAATAAGCCGGTACTCCTTCATTCCCGACAAAAATATAGCGCCAAGCCATTGGTTACATAAGCTTACAAACGCCCCTAATATTATTATTTTAGTCACAACAGGTAGCGGTAGTATTGGCCATACAGCTAAGCCAATCAGTAATGCGGCAAGGGTGGTAACTAGCTGCGCGCCAAGTAAATTAGGCAGCACCTGCTCGTCCTTTTTTTGAAAAAACAGATCGGCAACAAAACGCGTTAATAATAGCTGCAGACCGCCGGTCAATATAAGGGACGCTGCCATCATATACGTAATAAGCGTTAAAAACTGAATAATTAATACTTTTGGCAGCACGACACCTAGGCTTAAAATACCAATTAGCATGAGCGCAATGATAGAAAGCAGCCAAGGGCCTGAGCCTATTAATCCCGCATAACCGTATGCTTCAAAAACAGAGAGTAGGGTGTTTTTTTTGAGAATTTTACGTATCTCAAAACCTATTCCGGCCATGCGATTGTATCCTTGTAAAGTTTATCGTAGCGGGCAAACATATGGCTCTCGTCGTAGTATGTTTTAACACGGTTGAGGCCGTTTTGTTGGTACTGATACCATGTTTGCTCATTTTCCAATAGGGTGATTATTTGCTGTGCGGTTTCGCTGGGTGAGGCAATAGAAACTACTTCGCCAGCTTTACCAAGGGTCCTATCTTCCTCGCTTGCCCCTTCTATTATTTCTCGGCACGAGCCCACGTCACTTGCAAGTACAGGTACGCCTGCTGCCATTGCTTCAAGCAGCACTAATGGTTGAGCTTCAGAAATTGAAGTCAACGCAACAATACCTAGCTTTGGGAGTATTTCGACGATGTTTTTCATGCCGGTAAACGTAATGTTTTTGTCTAAATCTAGGCTGCTTACTAGTAGCTGGCACTCTTTGTAATACTGTGGGTCTTCCTCAAAAGGGCCTATGATCCAGCCTTCTATCTCTGGCAGCTCGGCTTGGACCTCTTTAATAGCACGAATAAAGGTTTTAATATCTTTAATTGGCACTACACGGCCAATTAACCCAACCACCATAGGGACCGATTTAGGTCTTGCGTTAAGCGCATCAACAAAGCGTTTTGTTTTTATACCATTAGGCACTACCGAGGCTTTACTTTCGCTGGCACCATCTTTAATTTGCCTTTGTCTATTCCCCTCATAAAGCGAGATGATTTTGTCGGCTTGGTTATAAGTAGTGCGGCCAATTTGCTCAAAAAAGCTGATCCACATTCGGCGAATAAAGCCCATTTCAGTATTTAGGTTTTTACCTAGGCTTTGTTCAGACTCTTTTATCCAGCTGGCCTGTATTAAATCTATTTTACGCTCTTTAGTATAAATACCGTGCTCGGTAAGCAAAAATGGCGTGTTGTGTATAACGCTTGCACCTGCGCCCAATATGCCAGCATAGCCTGTCGAAATAGAATGAATAAGTTTAACATCGGGGAGTGAACGGGCTATTTCGGCTATTTTAAACAGTGGTTTATACAAATTTCTGTACGACCAAAAAAAGTCGATAAATGACGATTCATCGCAATAGGTTAAATAATAGTTTGCCAGCACCTGCCACGACGACTCGCTGTATAAAAAATCGGCTTCGTTGATGCCGTCTTTTTTAGCTAAATTTTCAAAGGCAAACTTTACCAACTCCGTCGGTATTGGGTCTTTACAGTCACGGAAATACCCTTGCAATTGCTGCCAAAAATCAAACAGTTCTTTTTTATATTTAACGCCATGTTTCGCTTTTATTTTTGTACTGTGTTGCGTAACTAAATAATGCACATGCAGCTTAGTCACATTACTCGGTAGCGTGTACTGAATGTCGCCGTAGTGTTCGGGTGCGCCACCAACAAACACTAATTCAAAGTTATAGTGAGGCAGGCCTTCTATAATTTGGTGTACCCAGCTCGATACGCCGCCCCGTACATAGGGGTAAGTGCCTTCAAGTAAGAGTAAAATGTCGGCTTTTTTTTCACTCATGCCAATACTCCTGTAAATGGCGTAACTCAGAGCCTTTAGGCTGTAGTGCTAGCTCTTCAAGATAGCGCTGACAGTCTGTGTAATTGTGTAATCCAAAGGCAACTTCGGCTTTATAAGGTAATACGTGGCGCCTAGCCATGCCTAATTGCGTGGCTAAATTTAAGCTTTGCTGCGCCTCATCTAATTTACCGAGCGCAAGTTGAATTCGCCCTAAAAACACATAGCTTGCTGGCTGAGGGTTAAACTTTATACTTGTTAAGGTTAGTGCTTCTGCTTTTTCTAGTACGTACCTTTTAAGTGCGCCTTGTGCTAAGCCTAAGTAACTAAGCTCCCAATAAAGCTCGGCTTGTTGGCGTTGCAGATTGCTTAATTTAGGTTGTTGCGTGGTATTGGCTATAGCGTGCTGGCATTGGCTTATTTTTTCGTTCAGTTTAGTTTCTTTGCTATCAAGAGTTGAATAGGCAAGTAAGCGAATATCATCTTCTAAGTCTTTTAAAGCCAGCTTGAGTATAGGAATAGCTTGGGCATCGCTCATGTGCCGTGCAGCCATTACTGCACTTAGGCGTTTATTTGGCTCACTGGCGTGTTTTAAAATAGCTTTTAGTCCACCCATAGAGTAAATAGGCGTTGCTGAAACACTTCTTGCTTCAAAGGGCAGGGCAGGAACCTTGTGCTCTACAATATCAATGTCGTTGTTTTTAAGCGGTTTACTAAGGGCAAAAGTAATGGCAAATACCACCCCTAAAATACCAAATACAGGCAAGGTAAATAGCAGTAAAAATAACAGTGCCGAACCACTTTTTAAGGTGGTTTTGTATTTGTTAGGAATAAAAGCATGGCTTACAAAGGTAAAGCACAGGCTAGCAATGCCATGTAATAAAACAATTAACAGCCAGTTAGGCGCATCTAAAATATGCGCAAAAGCAAAGTATTCACATAAACAGCCAATAAAAGTGGCAACGATAATTTTAATCATGGGATGCAACTAACTTAGCGATGTGTTCGCTGCTTATAGGCAATGCCATTTGTTCTTCTATTTTAATTTGCAGTTGCTCAACGGTTTTACCAAAGTGCTCGATACACCAAGTATTAATACGCGATATAAAGCCACTTTTGTCCAGTTCACTTGCCATTGGCATAAGCAGTAAAAGTGTGTGGTTTTGACTATCGTAAAGATAAATATCTAAACCTCTGCGAGCTTCACTTAAATACTCTAATAATTGGCGCGACTCTTCACTTGTTTGCATTGCTTTGAGTTTAAGCAGCTGCGAGGGAATATTATAGCGTTTAGCTTCTTTGTTCGCCCTGCGTAGTTGCCTTACAAAATAAGGGGTTTCTTGTGGGGTCATTACCGGGTTGGTAATTTCATGACGCAGCAAATCGCCAATGTTACCGGCCATAACAGCTAGCAAAGTAAGTGTGGTGTTTTTAAGGGCAAAAAATTGAATGCTTTGTACTAAAATTACCCCGTAAATAGTGTTATTAATATCAACCAATGGGATAGCAATATGGTATTGGCTAAATTTATTTTTAACCTCTTTAACAGAAACCAGCTCGCGCTCTTCAAACATGGCTTTAATAAGGGGGTCTTCCCTATTTAGCTCGCCCATAGCACCTATGCTTGCTAATGGCTGCTCTATTATGGTGTGGTTTTCTACTTTATAAAGCGCTGCTTTTTCAAGTGAGCCATATTCAACAAATAAGTTTAAAATGCTATTTGCCGCACTGTCTAAGCGTCTTTGTGTTAGTTGCCCTATAACGGCCCGTACCGCTTGGAGCGATTCGCGCAGGCTAAGAGTATGACCTGCTAACATTTGCTCAATCCGGTCGTGGGATGAGTTTATTAAATGGTATTGGCGGGTAAAGGTTTCTAATCGGTTAGTTACATACTCAAGCTCAATACTTTGCTGTTGATTAGTGCGCTCCCATACATCTCTGAATTCGCCAGCAATCATAATTACAATTAAATAACCAATCATGGCGTTAATATTAAATTCGTTAGGTTGCGCTAATACTTCGCTTTTGCTTAACAGCAATTGCCCGGCTAATAAACATAATATGCTTATAAAGCCTTTTGAAAAACCATAGCGCAAAGCCACTAACAGCGGCCCAAGTACCGGCCACGAAAACCCATTTTCCGTCCAAAAGGGGTCTTCGGCGTTAAATATAACCGGCAGCACAATTGCAAGCGCGGTAAATACAATTACCTCAGCCCAAATTTGTAGCTCAGGGACCTCTCTTGGTCGAAAAAAATGTGTTTTCACTCACTAACCTCAATGTACGAAATTAAATCGGCGATGACATCTTGTGCTGTCGCGGCAATACTGTCGCGTCCCCAGCCACTTTTTGCGATAGTGCCCGTCCAAAGTGGTGTTGTTTGACCTTTGGCCGTTAAGCTAAGTGTAAGTGCGACTACCGGCTCGCCGTCTAGACCCGCTTTATAACGCCATTCTTCTATGCTACCTGATAACACATAGTCTGTTTGCTGTGTGCTTAACCACTGCATGGCGTTATCAAGACGGTATTGATCGTCAAGTGGCGGAAGGTCTTTAGTGTTACTGCGCGGTGCACGTAATAACGTAGGAAGCTTATTTTGCTGCCAAATACTTGCAAGTATATCTTCTGCACGTTCACCGGCTAAGGGGGTTTGCGCATGATTTACCAAAGGCATTAAAGCCACGGTAGTTGATGGACCTAGCTCTACATCATCAGCCACACGGCTGGTGGTACATGCACTGAGCACTAATACCAAACACGGTATGATTAAACGAAACATATTCTCTCCTAACATTAAAAATGTACGTAATAGCCTAATTGTAATTGTGTATCTGAGTTACCCACTTTATTACTACTTTGATAACCCAGCTGTAATTTAAATAAATCATCCCCTAGCACTGACCAGCCCGCACCACTTGATACTGAAATGTCGAGGGTGTCGTTTAACGTTTGATAACCCGTACTGATGTCGAATAACCACGAGGGGCTTTCGCCTAAATAAGGGGGAGCTAAGTTTGAGTTTGACGAAAGCGAAGTGCCCAGAGCAAAGCGCCTAAAAGGTTGTATATTAATAAGCAGCGGTCGCGCTCTTTGATCTATGCCTAAAGGGGCTAATGTGCGTTCAAAGTCTTGCCATTGAGCACTAAAATAAGTACTCCAAATAGGGCGGTCTTTTAAAATAGTGTATTGATAACGGGCGTTATATTCTTGCCCGCTGATAAGCGTTGAGCTATCACTGCGGCGCTTAAATGCCATGGCGGCTGCCGAGAACTGCACGTTTTGACGCCCATCAATAGCGTAATTTATATAAGCCGTGGTTTTATTTAATTTAGCAAAGCTAAGTAAGGTTTCTGATTGGCGGTTTTCAACGTTGTGCTCAAGTTTTACACCTACCTGCGTGCGCGAGTCCCACTGGTAACGCGCATCTAGGCTCAAGCCTTGGCGGCTCATTAAATTGCCCTGATGAGAGTCTACTTTTGCATTAAAGTACCAACGACCCCACGTCATTTTATCTTCTATGGCAAACAGTAAGCCGTTGTTATTTAAGTTTTGTTGATTGCTAATGCTAAGTTTCCATTGCCCTTTAGCATACGGAAAATAAACATTTACATCGTACTGGCTGGTATTTAAACCGGCCTCAGGGGATAGGTTAATCTCTAATGCTCTAAAGTAGCTGGTGCGGGCGTTACGTAATAAAGACGTTTCGGCTTGTGTTGGCTCTTGTGTTAACTCCTCATACCAACGCTGCATAGTTGCATAAGGCTGCCTTAAATAGAGCAAAGCACTTAGCTCATCTATTTTTCCTAACGTTTGCGTATTTACCAGTGCCTTTACTTTATTAAACTCGCCGTTGCTCATAGCCAATTGTAGCTTTTGCCATGGCTCAAGCTTTTGTGCTGCGCGTCTGGCTAACCACCAGTTGGCGGTTGCGTTGTTTATAGCCTCAGGCGCTATGTCATCTAAGCTGCTAAATTGGCGTAAGTGGGGCACGGCCATTGCGCCGGCCCATTGGATCATTAAACCTCGGTATGCGTATTTGTCTTTTGGTAAATGGTTTAATAAATAATGTTTAAGTTCGCTGGCATTAGCGTAGTAGCCTAACTGGTTCATAACATCGGCTAAATTTACTAAAGTAGTTAAATCTCGAGGGTTACTAATGGCTAATTGGCGCAGATAAAAATAAGCACTATTAAAGGCTTTTTGATGAATAGATAAACTCGCCAATAATTGTGCCCACTCTCGGCTGGGTTCATTGCGTGAGTAGTTAGCTAAAATACGCTTAATCATAATGGTGTCGTGCATTTGCAATGCAAGCCAGCCTTGCGCTAGTACCACATCGGGATTGTATTCACTTAGTTTTGCTGCGCGGTTAAGTGTTGTGTATGCGTAATTTAAGTCACTTTGATTTTGGTACCAGTTTGATAATATTAGCCATGCAGGGTAAAGCGCTTTATTATAACGTTGTTTTTCAAGAGCCTGATGAGCACGAGTAACGTGTTCTTCATCGCCAATTTGCGTGCTTAATAAAGTAATTTGGATTAACTGTCTATCAGTGAGTGCGGTTTGTTGCCATAGGTAATTTAATAACCCTTGTGGGTTGTCGGCAAATTTTAGCTGCTGATAATGCAGCATATCACCTACACTCAGTGGGCTGATGTTTTTTAATTGCTCTAAAGCGTACAGCTCTTCTTTTTTATCATTTACACGCAAAGCCATATCGACGCGGGCACCCCAAAACTCATCATCGTTACTACGTGCTTTTTGCTTTAAAATGGCCAAAGCGGTTGTAAAGTCATCGTTTAACCAATGCGCTCTTGCAAGCCAGAGTAAGTCTTCTTCGTTTTTTGGCCCTGCGTAGTGAGGCCACAAGGCTCTCAGCCCAGCTAAATTACCGGTATCGTGTAACACCTTGGCTTTCCAATATTGTGAAAGAGGTGTTTTTCCGTTTATTTGCTCATAGCGCTCAATATGATTAAGCTCTTGTTTTGCATTACCAATAAATTCGTTGGTTTGCATCCAATTTGCAAATCCGTTGCCTTTAAGCTGTCGGTTTTGCGCTTTATATTCGTAAATGTCGTTGGCATCTTGATATAAGTATAAGGCATTCGCATCATTAATGCTGTCGGTCAGCATAGCTACATCAACGGCTTTATGGGCCATTAACCATTTAAATTCTTTAAGCGCCTGTTTAGGCTTATTTTGCCAGCGCATAATTTTCCAATTTAAAAGCCTTAGCGCTTTATCATTGGGTGTTTTAAGTAATAACTTTGCGATTAATTGTTCAGCTGCGTTTGCATTGCCATTGGCTAAGTTTAAATGCATGGCTTTGGTTAAATATTCGCTGTTATTAGGCTGAGTTTTTAATAATGTTTCTACTGTTTTTAAGGCTTCTTTATTATCACCCGCTAAGCTTGCAAAATATAATGTACGCTCGGTATTAGCGGTATCACCGTATTTTTTCCACCATGTGTAAGCTTGTTTTGGATTGTTAGCACCCAGTGCGGTTTCAATGGCTTTTTGGGCTACATCGGCATTAATGTGGGTTTTATAAATAGCGAGCGCTTTGCCAGGCTCACCTGCGCCTAACCAAAAATCAGCGGCTAATAATGGCTGCGCGTGTTGCTCATAATATTGTGCTACGTTTGCATTGAGCCCCGTGGCTTTAGCTATATTTAATAACTGGCTATCCCAGTGTTTAAATGCCGCAAGTTTAAGTGTTAGTTCTTCAAAACGGTCATCTTTATTTGCGCCGCTATCAACCCACAATGCGTATAAAAGTTTTATTTCTAATTCAGTTTTTGTATCGCTTTTAGGGAGTTTTTCAAGCTCGTTAGTCGCTTGCGAATACTCATTTAAGCTCAGGTGAATGGCTATTTTTTTGGCGCGTAGTTTTTCATTATTAGGGTCGCTACTTAATGCGGCATTTAAGTAGGTTTTTTCAAAGGTATAATCTTGTGATAGCGAGTCATCTTCAAAAAATAAGGTGTGCGGAAACAGCGCGTAAAGTGAAAAGCAACTTACCGCTAATATAATTAAAATGGTTTTAACTGATACTAAGTGAGGGCGCTTTTTGTTATTCATTATTGAGCCCTTCTTGCGCAGTTTAAATAGCCATAAAATTCGCCAGCAGGTAATGAAAACTGCGTTGTATTGCCAAAGGTTTTTCCGCTAAAGCGCTTTCCCATATGCGAAATGAAATGACAACTGCGAGCATTTTTAAGCTCAATTTTAGCCTCAATCCACGCTTTAAAGCTGACAGGGCCGTTTACCTGCCAATTACTAAACGCGACATTAGCGGAGAGCAAATAAGGTTGGTTATCTGGCGTTGTATGATCAAAGTTAATTGTGGCTATTTCATCGCCCACGTGAATATAGTTTCCTTGCGCGGTTACCCCTAAAATACCGTGGCTGTTAGTCATATTGGGCACATCAAAAATAACAGGCAAGCGCAGCGTTTTTATATATTTAGAACTAAATAGCCATTCGCCGCGCGTATTTTTAGCAAGCGCAGAAAAATAAAAGTCTTTGGCAATGCGTGCATATTGACTTAAATGCACCGGGGTATTTTCTCTGGCTAATACGTAATCAATATTGTAATGCAGCGCATCAAGCCCTGCTGGCACTTCGCCAGAGTAAAAATGAAAGTAAATTGTGTAAGGCTTTAATCTGTATGGTTTCTCGGTTATTTCAAATGTTTCTACTAAGCGCTTAAAACCATAGTAAGGGCCGTGCCATAAATTGGTGTAAACATTTTCGTTTAAAATGGGGGCGTATATTTGATACAGCAAATCTCGCTCAGGACGGCCAATAGGTGATATATGCGACAAGCTTGGATTGTCGGCATTTACGTCGGTATTTCCTCCATTAACGTTAATTACACCGGCATCGCGCGCAAGTTCGAGGGCTTTTGGGCCTGGGGTTGCATCACCCGACCATAGCATCATCACTGTTTTTTTATTTTTTGGTGCGAGCCGCTCATTAATGTAATTTATTGAGCCGGTTATTTCTTTATTTAAATCGATGGCGTCATATCCCGGTACATCTAAATGAAACCCGTAGTCGGTGTCGTCTTTATTTATTTCTTTTCTACCTGATAAGGCTGTCCAAAAATAGGGATGGCTGTAAGTGTGTGATGCCACTTCGACATAAGGAAGCGCAAAAATTTCTTTGGCTATTTTTTCAAGCTTTGGGCTGTCAGCGCCATGCAATCCGTTAGGCTCAATATCGGCTTGGATAATTGAGGAGGTAAGTGGTAGCTTGTATTTTTTTATAACTTCATCGCGCACAACTTCTGCTGCGTAAGGTTTACCTGCAAAGTGCGCAATGCTTGTAAAGCCGTCGCCATCAATATGAAGGGTTAGCATACGCCGGCCGCTTAATGTAGTTGTATCTGGGGCTAGTATAGGCGCAAGCCCCATTGCCTTAGTTAACACGGCTTTGGGGTCTACAACCCAGTTACTGCCCTCCATAGGCAACGTATCTATAAGCCAAGGTGCAGCGATAAGTGCGCCGTACTTAGTTTTACTTCCTTGGGTTAGGGTGGTGCCATCTTCAGCGTGTATTGATATTAATGATTGCGCATTCTCTGCAAGTGTTAATAAATAGGGCTTTACAATAGCGGGCGCAGTGGTTGACTCACCTTTGAGCCAAGATGCCATAGCCGCGAGTTTATAAGGCCCATTTGAAGGCAAATTAAAAGGCTCGACTCCTAAGCTTTCAAGTAACTTATTAGAAGGAGGGAGCTCGCCAAGTACCAGTTGCGGTACCACGCCTAAGTTACTTTCGAGCCACTCAATAACCTGTGCATTATAAAATTGATCGCTCGTCGTCCAAGAGATAATGCCAGCATGGAGGCTGGTATCTACTTTAGGTAAAGGCGTGTTAGCCATGTCTATGTAATCAGGTATGTAGCCTAAATACTCAATCATTGTGGCAAGCTTTAGGTGAACCGTGGTGTATATAAGTGGCTTTACATTACTGTTGTATGGAATAAGTATGCGCCTAGGCACTGGCTGTATATTTGATGTCCCCCAAGTTTGAAGGTGCCCATCAGTAACCCAAGGAGCATAACCTTGGGCAATAATTTGCTTAGCCATCGCAAGGCGCTGCTGTGGTTTAGCGTAATCAATTACCTGTACGTTAAAGCCCAGTGATTGTGCTTTATGGAGCTTTTCATTTAACCAAGCTTGATCGTTCTCAGTGGTAAGTTTGTAGCTGTTATCTACTGGATTAAAGTGGCTAAATAGACCCTCGGCAACTAAATCAGAGGCGTAATCGTTAAGCTGTGGCAGTAGCTCAAACCCTCTGTTTAAAATTAAATGTTTATTAAATGTACTCGACAAACCTTTAATTATATTCACAAGCCCCACTTGTTGAGCCGCTTTATCGTAATCGGGTTTTAATAATTGGTAGCTGTCGAGCGTATCTAAAAATAAACCGTTAAAGCCTCGTTGTTGTAATTCACGTGCTTGTTTTTGCAGGTGTTGTTGCCAATGCTCAGCGGTTAAATCAGCAATATGGCTATTCCAGTGTGGGTTTTTTGCTACTGAGGATTCATTTTCAGTAAACGATTCTCCCACACTTAAATAAGCGAATACGCGAGTGTTGCGCTCTTTAAGCCAATTAAGTTCGTGTTGAGTAATGCTTTGCGGCTGCACAACAACCCGTGAATAAAAGGTCATTTCGGCCAATGGCATGGGGGATGAGTAATAAAAGGCAATGCTCTTGTTAGCAGGTTGAGCGCACACGTTTAAACAAATCAACAACGTTAGATATAAGAAGTACTTCATTATTATTTTTAAAAACCACAGCCTAAGTTAACGTTGAACATTGTCCCGCTTTTTGTATAGGTATTTATTATTAGAATTGTGATGATTATATGTTAAATAAAAATGCCTGGCTACCTTAATGTGAGATGAATCGTGGTGGGATTGCTTGAGGGTTAACTAAGTAAAAGGTAATGAAAACGCCTTACTGCACAGTGTTTTCGATAAAAAATTGCGACTAATGTCGAGTGATAATGTATATCTAAAGCGCTGTAATCTAATTATAATGCGCCCACCTTGCCAGCCCTTGGCAACCCCCTGCGCTATTTATAAATTGATATAAATAGTGACATATTAAATGCTTACTTTATTGCGTTAATTACTGCAAAGCAGACAGTGATAACGTGCATACCCTATTTGTGGAGATTTAATGAGTAACTTAAGCTTGAGAAATAAACTTTTATTACTGGCTATTTTACCGTTGAGCTTGTTATTAATTAGCTTAATGGCCAGCTCGTACTATTTAGAATCGCAAAACCAGCAACAAAATTTTGAAACAATTAAATCTAAACTCATTAAAGACAAACACACGCTACTTGCCACTGAAGTGGAAATAGCAAGCAAGTTGGTACGCCATCAGTTGGATAACGGATCAACACAAAGTGTTAAAAATGTCCTTAGGGAGCTTACTTTTGGTGACGACGGTTACTTTTTTATTTACGACACACGTGGCGTTAGCGTGTTTCATGCCCTGTTAGGAAGTGCTATTGAAGGGCAAAATAAAATTGGGATGACAGACCCAAATGGTAAAAAAATAATTGTTGGATTATTAGAGCAAGCACGTAAAGGTGGCGGGGCATTTAATTACCATTTTCAAAAGCCAAATACCAACGGGTTAGTAGAGAAAATAGGGTATGCCGTAATGATACCAGGTACCGATTGGATGATTGGTACGGGTGCCTATATGGATGATATACAAACAGAGCTTGCAAATTATAAACAGACTATGCAATCACATACTCGCGAAAAAATAACCACCTTGTTATTAATTGCCTTATTTTGGGTTGTGGTTAGCGTAGTGGGCGCACTTTTAGCGTCTAACGCTATGGTTAAACCTATCCAAATAATGGGCCAAAGCTTAGATGATATTGCTAAAGGTGAAGGCGACTTAACAAAACGCCTAGCTATACATACACACGATGAAATAGGGCAGTTGGGCGAATCGTTTAATGTGTTTGTTAGCAAGCTGCAAAGCATTATAAGTAATGTGGCTGATGTTACTAATGATGTAAAAAATGCCTCAAGCGATATTAATTCGCAAACAAAACTGTTTGAAAATAAACTGCTCAATCATAACCACGAAACAGACCTAGTTGCCACAGCGATTACCGAAATGTCGGCCACCTCTCACGAAGTGGCTAAAAATACCACGCAAGTTGCTGAGTCTACTCATACGGCAACGCTAGAAGTGGCAAAAGCGCAAGAGTGCGTAGATATATCACTAAGTGAAGTTTCCAACCTTATGGGCGAGATTAACCTAGCTGCTGATCAGGTAAATTCTTTAAGTGAGCAATCTAAAAAAATAGACAGTGTACTTAGTGTAATAGGTGGCATTGCCGAGCAAACTAATTTGCTTGCACTTAACGCCGCTATAGAAGCCGCACGTGCGGGCGAGCAGGGTAGGGGTTTTGCCGTGGTGGCTGATGAAGTAAGAAGCTTAGCGAGTCGTACGCAACTTAGTACCCATGAAATTAGTGAAATGCTAAGTGAATTGCATAACTTAGTGGGCGGCGCGGTAAATGCCATGCAGGCGAGCCAAGCAAGTTGTAATCGCTCAGTTGAGTCATCGCGCGATATATCGCAAAGTTTAGGTGCTGTGACTACGTCGGTTACCACCATTAACGACATGAGTACGCAAATTGCAACCGCTGCAACAGAGCAAAGTTCAGTGACAGAAGAGATAAACCGTAATGTGTTTGCCATTCAAGAAATTGTTAATGAACTAACCCAAGCAAGTAAGGCCACCTCTGAGGTTAGCCAGCATTTAGCAGGGCGCGGTGAAAACCTAGGACAATTAATAGGGCAGTTTAAGGTTTAAAACGTCATTGCATAAACCACTACTAGCCGCAACTTATGTTGCGGCTTTTTATTTTAAATACAAAATGGTTTAGAGGCTGTTTACTTTTTGAGGTGAATTTTTAGCAAGGTACTTTTATTTGGTAAAGCTGTGCTTATATTTTAAGGTTGCTGCAAAGGCATAGGCGTATTAACGCCCAACATGTCAGACCCTAGGTAGAACAAATTTTTATTTTTGAAAGTTCGCTAACCCTAGGGAATTTTATTAATTATGTGTAGTCTATTACACGCATTTTGAATAAACAGAGTAACCCTTATATGCAACAAAGTATGCCTTCAGTACAAAACGCCGACCCCGAAACGCTCGTAGCAGAGCAAGACCTAGGCCGGTTGATATCGTTTTTACGTTCAAAAATTGCTACACACATTGATGCCCAACTCGATTGTATGGACTTAACCTCTGCGCAATATATTGTGGTAGTGCTATTAGCGCGTGGCTCAGTAAACACATTAGCCGGACTGAGCGATCATATGGTGTACGATAAAGGCGCGATGAGCCGTTTGTTAAAGCGTTTAGAAGAAAAAGATTTAATTGAAAAAACACAATGTGAGTTTGATAAGCGCTCTACACTTTTAAGTTTAAGTGATAAAGGCAAAGCGCTTTATCCGCAAATAATGCCCTTAGTAAATCAAGTGTACGAAAAAGCACTTAGCGGCTTTTCTGAAAATGAAAAACACAGCGTTATGGACTTACTAAACCGAGCAATAAACAACCTAGATACACCTTCATAAATCTCTAAAAAAGATTATCAACATTTTAGCGATACTGTTTCAATAAAAACTTAGCCTGCTAAGTACTAGATCTAATTGTGCGGCAAATCTAACTTTGCTAATATAGTTGCCTAGGCAATTAAAGTTATCATCTTGTTAGGTTTGTTATGATTGAAAATAAGTTGTTATCACAATTACAGCAGCAGTTTCCTGAACATGTATTTATGCAACAGTATTTAAGTGTTGTTCATAAAGGGCGTTTTGCGAACGCAATTGTATACAGGTACAAAGATGATACGTTTGACTTAATAGTAAAAGACTTTAGCCAAAGCCCGTGGTTTATTCGTAAAACCTTTGCCAAGCTTTCTGTAAATCAAGAATTTAAAGGATTGAGCCGCTTAGCACAGCTTGATGCAGTTGCTAATCGGTTTAGCCGTTTATCGCCGATAGCGGTGGCGTATGACTACATAGAAGGCACGCCGCTTAGAAGCTTAATACACCAGGGGGAGACGTTGCCTGTTGAATTTTTTATTGAGCTTGAACGCCAAGTTGCAAAAATGCACCGCCTAGGCATTGTGCATTTAGATTTACGTAATATGGGCAATATATTATGTGGTAGCGATGGCAAGCCTTATATCATTGATTTTCAGTCAACCATTAGCTTTTCACGCTTTTCGCGTTGGTTGCAACGTTTTATGCGCGGCTCTGACATGTCGGGCGTATATAAAGCGTGGGATAAGCTAAGTAGTACACCTTTGCCGCGTGCTAAGCAGCAGTATTTGCAGCGTTTTAACCATGTTCGTAAACGCTGGATATTTAAAGGCTACCCAATACAACGTGCATATGCATGGGGTGCTGCAATGGTCACGCAGTTTGTGGACTCTGACCTAATACGTAACTTAACCGATAGATTTTAATCCCCCTTTTTCATTGTGTGACTTTGCCCATAACAGCTTAGCGTTATGGGCTTTTTTTTGGTTAAAAATAAGGCCAATAATTTCTTTTTTAATTTTAAAATAAACAGTAGTATCGCTGGTGTTTTTACCCCTACAATGCGCAAAAATAATGAGCGCAGTTTCAACCATCAAAGCTTAAAGCGTCTTAATAAGTTTAGGTTTTTTCTGCAATTTTTTATTGTTCAAGTAAACTATAAGCAATGTGCATTTTAAAATTTAAGGTTTCAAGATGATTGAGTATCCAGTCGACCAACTACCGCAGCTAATAAACGATTTATTACAATGCGAAACACACACGCAAAAAAGCCAGCTTTTAGCCGATGCACAGCTTAATTTATCTACTGAACACCTATCGCTACTTTTTGAGGCCATCCCAAAAGAACAGCGTCTAGAAATTTGGCAGCTATTAGATAAAGACACGCAGCATGAAATATTTGTCACCCTGAGCGATGACAGCTGCTTATGGTTACTACAAACCTTAGATGATAGCGAGGCATACGCGCTATTAGATGAAGTGAATGTTGAAGAATTACTTGAGCTTGAAGAGGTTATTCCTGAGCGCTTTGTTGATTATGCTAAAAAGCAACTCGATGAAGCACAAACGAAACAATACGATCTTGCTCAGCAGTATCCGCCTGAGCAATTAGGTCACTGGGTTGGTTTCGACTTTCTAAAAATAACTGAAAAAGCAACAATTGCAGGCGTTAAAAAATTACTGCACAAAGGTTTGCCGCAATACAGCGAAGTTGTGTATTTAGTTAGCCGCCAAGGCAGCCTAATAGGTGAACTTGCAGTAAATGATTTAATAAAAGCCGATGAAGGCGATAACCTATTGGCGCTGGCAAACTATGATTTTTCATCATTACATGCAGATGATGATTTATACGAAGCGGCAGAAGTGGTTATTCACAGTGAAAAAATGGCCATGCCGGTGGTTAATACCGATAACAAATTAGTCGGGCGTTTAACCATTAGCTCGGCATACGAACTACGCCAAGAAATTGCCGATGAAGCTGCGGCCAAAGCTGGTGGTTTACGCGAAGACGAAGACCTGTTTGCCAGTGTAAGAAAAAGTGCTAAAAACCGGGGAATTTGGCTGGGTATAAATTTAGCCACTGCGTTTTTAGCATCTTGGTTTATTGGCTTATTTGGCGCAACAATAGAGCAGGTTGTGGCACTGGCGGTACTTATGCCTGTGGTGGCCTCTATGGGCGGAATCGCCGGGAGTCAAACTTTAACGGTAATAGTGCGCGGTTTAGCGCTTGGCCAGGTAACCGACTCTAACCGCAATGCACTTTTAAAAAAGGAGCTACGGGTGGGGGCGGTGAACGGCTTAGTGTGGGCATTAGTGATTGGCGCGCTCACCTTTGTTTGGTTTAGCGACATAATGCTAAGCATTACAATTACCGTTGCTATATTGCTTAATTTAGTTGCTGCGTCGTTAGCTGGGGTTGTTATACCGTCTATTTTAGACAAAATGAAAATAGACCCTGCGCTTTCTGGCTCGGTAATATTAACCACGGTTACTGATATAGTTGGGTTTGTGACCTTTTTAGGGTTAGGCAGTTTATTACTGCTTTAAGCTAAAAAACAACAAAGCCGCATTAAGCGGCTTTGTTTTTTATTAAGAAAGGTCGCGCTCTTTAATAGTAACCACCCGCTGCGGAAAGGGTATTTCTATCTCAGCGCTATTAATGGCTTTATAAACGCCTGCGTTAATAGCAAGTTTGGTTTCTATTATTTTGGTTGTTGGCACCCAATAGCGATAACTAATGGTTACGCCGCTATCGGCAAAGCGCTCTATGCCCACTTGAGAAATAGGGTTTTGAGCCACCTGATCATGAGCCTTTAACACTTCTTCAATAAGGCTAACAGCGGTATCAGCGCAGGCAGTATAGGCTATGTCTATTTCTCCTTTAACTAACGAGTAGCTAAATGAGTTGTGAATAATTTCACCCACTATGTGCTTGTTAGGAATAGTGATTTCTACTTTTTCTTCATCAATTAAAATGGTGTAACCCAGCTCAATTGTTTTTACTTGGCCGCTGACCCCTTTTACTTCAATGGTATCGCCTACCACAAAAGGGCGCGTGGCAATAATAGCAAGGCCAGCGCCATAGTTTGAAAGCATCCCTTGTAAGGCCAAACCCGCACCTAGAGAGGCTGCACCTATAGCCGCTACAAAGGGGGTAACACTAATGCCTATTTTGCCAAGCGCTATCACTACAACCATCACAATAAGCAATACTTTTACCACGTTACTGACAAAGCTGGTAAGCGTGATATCGACATTATGACGAGCCATCAATTTAGCGACTAAATTTGAGAGTTTTTTAGCCACCCACAAACCTAGTATAAGAATAAAAACAGCACCCACAATTTGCATGCTGTAGGTAACTAAATACTCAGTGAGCATGGTGTAGTATTTTTCAAATTGTTCTATTTCAGAACTGATCATAGTGGGCTCTTTATATTGCGTAATTATTTTTTGCTAACTATAGCAAAGTGTTGACTAAAAAAGGATATAGCACGGGGGCTATTATGGCGGTTAATAATGCGCTTAAAGCCATAGCAACCGAGGAAAACGCGCCTATTTTTGGGTGCTCGTCTAGTGCTGCTGCGGTGCCTATAGCATGGCACGCAGTTCCCATTGCTATTCCTTGAGCTTGGTGGTTATTAACACCTACCCACTTAATGAGCATTAACCCAAAGAGTGCACCTAGTAAGCCAATAAATATAACTAATGCTGCGGCAAGAGAGCTAATCCCCCCTAAGGACTCAGTAACTATTAACGAAATAGGCGTAGTTACACTTAATGCAGCTACGGAGGCGCTTAAATTGGCGGGTACATCAAATAAAATACTTAAAATAAAAGCCACCACAGTGGCGTTAATAATACCTAAGCTACAGGTGCTTACTATTAACAGTAGATTTTTTCTTACATGTATAAACTGCTGATACAAAGGTAAGGCCAGTGCCACTATAGCAGGCTCTAATAGCCAACTAAGTAGTTGGCTATGCCTAGAAAAATCAGCATAAGGTAATTTTAAATTAACAAGCACTAAGGCAATAATCGCAATACTTAAAAACACCGGGTTGGTGAGCGACTTTACTATGCTGTGCTGCCAGTGTTTATTAAACGCTCTTAATAATAAAAACAGCAAAATAATAGCGGGAGTTGTTAAGTACCATAGCGTAAGGTGCAGCTCAGTCATTGTTATTTTTACCTTTAACATAGCCAACAACACTGCTTACCAGTAAAAGCGTACTGGCAGGGACGAGCAAAATAACCAAAACCAAATAGGGCCAATGCAGCTTAATAAGTGCAATGTGCTCGATAAATCCTACCCCCGCGGGTATAAAAAATATTGGCATAATATTTAAAATAGGGGAGGCCGAGGGTTTAATATGGTGCTCTTTCACTACACCTAACAGTAATAAACTCAGTAAAATAACCATGCCAAGGAGCGGTGCAGGGAAGCTGCCACCAATTAAGTGCATTATTAATTTAGCACACCCTAAGCACAGTAAAATAATTGCACTGCTAAGCAAGTACTTCATGATAATGGCTCATTAATATAGAAAGAAATTAACGTTAGCAAATACGCACTATTATTAAATGCTAATTTAGTCTTACCAGCGCTTTGAATTTGCATAGCTTATATCTGTTTTCCCTTTTGCTTTGGCAATTGCTTTTTTAGTATTAGGATTGAGTAACAAGCGAATTTGGCTAAACGTTTCTTTAGCTAAAATTTGTCGTTGGTTTGTTGTGTAGCTTTGTTGAGTAACGCGCTTTATCGCTGCTAGTGTATCGGGGGAGCGCTCACGTAATATATTTAACATGCGCTGTGTGGCCTGTTCGGTATTGTCTGTAAGCTCTGTGACTAACCCCAGCTCGTAGGCCGTGTGTGCACTAATAGGATTGGCGTGGCTTGCCAGCCACAGTGCTTGGTCGCGCTTTAATAAACCAGCAAGCACTACATTAGCGCCCATATCGGGGCATAGCCCCCAACGCGCTTCCATAATGGCTAGTTTTGCGTGGGTATCAACAATTCTATAGTCGGCGCCCAACGCTATTTGTAGCCCACCCCCTAAACAATTTCCGTTTATTTGCGCAATCACAGGTACGCTTAACGACTGCCAGCCCAGAACCACTTTTTGCGCTAGGTTTTGATTGCCAGGTAGCCATTTTAGCAACAGCCTAACAATGTTTAATGGTGAGGCCATCACTGCAGCCACATCAAGCCCAGAGCAAAAATGCTCACCATCACCTTTTATCACTACGGCGCGAACACTTTTATCTTTTTTTATACGTTTAATAGTACTGTTTAATTGCAAGAACATATCAAAGCTAAGTGCATTTTGTTTTTCTGCGCGGCTTAAAATAACGTTAGCAATGCCTTGTTGTATTTCTAGTTTTATCATTGCGCTCTCCTATTATTATGTGTTTGAGCTTATGATGTACGCCGTACTAAGTAAAGTAACGGTTTGTTTTATAATAAAAAATAAATTGAATTATTTTTAACTTTTTTAGTCAAAGCACTTTGAATCTTATTTAAGCTTAACTGCGCATGAGCTGGTAACAAAAAAGTCATTATTTTTAGCTGTTTTTTCTCAAAACACAGATGAGTTTTGATATTATGTGCGCACTTAAAATGCATTGAGGTTTTACCCATGTCAGGCCCACGTTTATATAGCGAAGAAGAAGTTACCCATCAAGCGTACGATATTTTTTTAGAGCTGGCGCCAAATAATCTTAGCGAACAAGATGTTGAAGACTTTAACGAATATCGAGAAGAGCTTGGGTTTATTGAAGAGGGCGAGCCTGATGAGCAATGGCAAAACTTTGTTGCACTTGAAATAGAGCCGGAGTTATTTGTGCAAGTGCTAGTGGGGTTAGAGTTTGAAAACGAAGATGTGTTATTTGCAAAAATTTTAATTAGCCGTGATAAAGACGCGCCGTTTTGTCATATTTTGTGGAAAGAAACAGAGCACGCTGAGTAAGCAGTTTTGTTTGTATGTGCAAGAGAGTTTACCGTGCATAAGTATTTACTATTCGTGTTTTTAATAATGAGCAGCCGCTGTTGGGCTGTTGATCCATTTGAAGACTTTCATGAATATGGACAACTCTCTGATGAAGAAATTCACGAGCTACATAAAGGCGAAATGCTCTATGGCGATACGGAGTTTGGCTTAATTTTAAGTAAGGGTAATACTAACTCTACCAGCTTTAAGTTTAGAGGAAATTTATACCAAGACTTCGAAAATTGGCGTAACCAATTTAAATTAGACACCTTGTATAAACGAGATCAAAACGAAGATACAGGGCAAACCGATGTAACGGCAGACCGTATTTTTGTCTCTGCACAGGGTAACTACAAAGTGGGCGTTAAAAACTCTTCATTTTTTATTTACGGTGACTACGAAGAAGATAAATTTAGTGGCCTAGATTACAAAAGTACAGTGGCTACCGGCTATGGTGCCAGAGTTTATCAAGGTGTAAAAAATAAAGTAGATATTGATATTGGCCCAGGTTTATATCGCTCCGTCGCTGATGATGAGTCAGAGGTAAGCGAAGAAGATGAAAACAAAACCGGTTATTTAGTACGTATCGCAATGCAGTGGGAGCGTTTGGTATCAAAGCGCACGCGCTTTAATCAAGATGTGAGTATTGAGCAGTCTTTGTCGGGGTTAAATTCGCGTTTGAAGTCAGAAACCGCTTTGATTAGTCAAGTTATAGGTGCGGTATCGTTAAAGTTTGCCTACATGTATCGTTATAATTCAAAACCTGAAGACGATAACCTTAAATACGACTCAGAATTAAGCGCCACGTTGGTGTACAGTTTTTAATAATAAAGAGAGCGTTATGTATCAGCATAAACAATATGCGGTGTTTATATTTTTTGTTTTAGCATGGATAGGCGGCTTTGTAGCCTTAGCCTGGAACTTAATGGGCGCCGATGTGCCATTAATGGTATTTGCCGGTGTATTGGTTTTAGTCGGTTTTTTGTTTCATGGCTTAACTGTAAAAGTTGACGAGCAAACAATTAGTTGGGCTTTTGGCCCTGGCGTTGCGGGGCAACGATTAGCACTAGCTGACATAGTAGAGGCTAAAGCGGTGCAAAACTCTTACCGCCATGGTATTGGTATTCGTATTACGCATGATGGGTGGGTGTATTCTGTATCCGGGTTTAGTGCGCTACAGTTAACCTTAAAAGACGGTACTAAGTACCGAGTGGGAACAAACGATCAGCAAGGCTTATTACGTGCGCTTGAGGGTAAAATAACACCCAGTGAAACTCCTTTAGAGGAACCGGCGCCAATAAAAACCGCGAGCTACAATAATATGTTATAAAAAAAGCGCCTTAGGCGCTTTTTTTATAAACGGCGGTATGATTAGTGATCGTGACCACAACCGCCTTCACCGTGCACGTGGCCGTGCGCAAGCTCTTCTTCGGTTGCTTCGAGCACCTCTAAAATTTCTACATCAAAATTAAGGGTAATACCCGAAAGCGGGTGGTTGCCATCAACTATAACGTCTTCATCTTGAATCTCGATAATCATCACAGATTGATCACCATCATCAGTTGACGCTCTAAACTGCATACCCACTTCAATCTCCATGCCATCAAACATCGACTTAGGCACCGCTTGCATTAGGTTATCGTGACGTTCGCCGTAGCCTTCTTCAGGTTCTACTTTTACATTTAATGTATCACCGGCTTGCTTGCCTTGGAGTGCATTTTCAAGCCCTGGGATTAAGTAGCCTGTGCCAATAATAAAAACCAGTGGCTCGCCATCAAAAGAGTTATCAATGGTATTGCCATCGTTATCCAGTACTGAATAATGCATTTTTACTACTGTGTTTGGTGCAACGATCATAGTCATTCCTATTTATTCATCTTCAAGAGAGTAAGGTAGAGGCAGAATGCTTAGCTCTACCTGAGGGGTGTGCTTTGCACGAAGTACGTGTGTACTTGGTGTATCGTTTGGCAGCACAACAAGGCCAAATAAGGTTTGGCTATTTTCGTTATAGCTTTGGGCAATTAGTTTACCAGCGCGACGCCAGTTTTCGCCCACTTGGGTTTCAAGCTCTGGCTCTTCAAGTAGGCCATCGCTTTTACCTGTAACAATATACATAGCGCGTTTGTTTTTACCTAGGTACTTCATACGGGCAACCGTTTCTTGGCCGGTGTAACAGCCTTTTTTAAAACTAATGCCGTTAATCGCTTGAAGGTTTACCATTTGTGGTACGTATTCGCCAATGGCGTCACTATTTAATTGTGGCTCGCCCGCTTTTATAGCGGCTTCTTGCCATAGTGCGCAGTTATCTAATGTAGACACATCATCTGGCATACTAAATTGGCTATCAACCATTAGTAAAACGCGATTTGGCGCTAACTTAAGGGCTTTACCACTTGGGAAGTCACAGGCCGTTTGGTTATCAGAAAAACGAATATCAAGTTTTTCTAGGACTGGGGTTAAATCGTCACTGATCAACCCAATTAATCTGTTCGTAGAAACATCAATATCTACTTTGGCAAACACAGCGTATTTTTTTAGCTCACTGAGCGACTTCTCTACCTCAGGCTGTGAACCTGCTAAGTAGTAGCTATCTTGGTGAGAAAATAATTTAAACACACCCCACAACTTGCCTTTGGCGCTGCAGTGACCAGCCCATAAATAATTGCTGTTAGATAGTTTATTGAGATCTTGAGTGATTTGTCCGTGAAGATAAGACAATTTATCCGCACCGGTTAGGCTAATAAGTTGGTGAGATAACGGACATGCATAAACGCTCGACATAAAAACCTTCTGTGCAATACAAATGAGTAGACATAATAACGCAGTTATAACCTAGGGTACAGCAACGAAGGCGGGCAGTTTTTTATTATTTGAACACAGATTAATAGCTGCTAATTAGGCAGGTATTTGTTAAACTCGGGACAATTAAGTATGAGGTTTAAAATGACTGAAATTCATAGTAAAGCACGTATACGCTGGGCTTGTCGCCGCGGCATGTTAGAGTTAGATGTTTTGTTTATGCCATTTGTAGAGCAGGCGTATGATTCGTTAAATGCACAGCAGCAGGCTGTATTTCAGCGTTTGCTAACCCAAGAAGACCCTGATTTATTTGCATGGTTTATGGGCCATGAAGAGTGTAAAGATGCTGAGCTTAATACCATGGTATCGCTAATTTTAGACCGAGTTCGTGTATAGGTTTACGGTAGTAAATAACAAAGCAGAACAGCGGCCTGTGGTGCTGTTTTTCTGCTTATTAAGTGTGGTATTAGGGCTTTATTTAAGCTCTTTTTTTAGCATTGTTGTTTGTATAACTGTAAATACAATTGCGCTTTGCTGGGTATGGCAAAAAATAGTGGCCATTCACCCTGAAAGTGGCGTTATTATTTTAGAGCCTAAGCAAATACGCTTTGAAAACGAAAATTTAAAGGTTCAGGGACAAATAACCCCTAAAACAAAAATATTAAATACCAGTGTGTGGTTACACATTAAAGGTTTTAATAAACGCCAATGGCTTATTATTTCAGCTAATGGCGTAAATAAGCAAAGCTACGCACGTTTAAAGCGCGCAGCATTGATTGCCATTAATGGCGAGGTGGAATCAAAATAGTGGGTGTTGGGTTTTCATTTTGCTCAGGGTAGTCAATCGTATAGTGAAGGCCACGGCTTTCTTTACGCTGCATTGCACTTCTAATTATCAGCTCGGCTACTTGCACTAAATTACGAAGCTCCAATAAGTTATTACTTACTCTAAAGTTTGCGTAATAATCATGTATTTCTTGTTGTAATAACTCAACACGGTGCAGTGCTCGTTCTAGGCGTTTAGTTGAGCGCACAATGCCTACATAATCCCACATAAATAACCGCAGTTCGTGCCAGTTATGGGTAATAACAATTTCTTCATCAGAATTACTGACACGGCTTTCATCCCAGCTTGGCAGCGCAAGTGGTGCCGGCGCATGCTCAAGTTTACTTAAAATATCTTTAGCGGCAGCGTGGGCAAATACAATGCACTCTAATAATGAATTGCTCGCCATACGGTTAGCGCCGTGCAAACCTGTGTAGGCGACTTCGCCTACAGCGTATAAGTTATCTAAATCGGTTTTCCCGTTAAAGTCGCTCATTACACCGCCACACGTATAATGCGCGGCAGGAACAACCGGGATGGCTTCTTTGGTTATATCAAGCCCTACACTTAAACACTTTGCGTAAATAGTAGGGAAGTGCTCAATAATAAAGTCTTTATCTTTGTGGCTAATATCTAGGTATACACAATTTGCACCTAAACGCTTCATTTCAAAGTCGATAGCACGGGCTACTATGTCGCGCGGTGCCAGCTCTTCTCTATCGTCAAAGTCTTTCATAAAGCGAGTGCCGTCGGGGCGCTTTAAATACGCTCCTTCACCGCGCATAGCTTCGGTAATTAAGAAGTTTTGTAGCTCAGGATGATAAAGGCTAGTGGGGTGAAATTGGTTAAATTCCATATTGGCTACCCTACAGCCTGCACGCCACGCCATGGCAATACCGTCACCGCTAGATACATCAGGGTTTGAAGTGTACAAATACACCTTGCTTGCCCCCCCTGTTGCGAGCGCTACAAATTTAGCGGAAATAGTTTCTACTTTTTTTGCTTTTTTATTCCACACGTACATGCCATGAATATGCGAACCCGGCTTACCTAAGCTTTTATCACTAATCAAATCGATGGCATTGTATTGCTCGAGCAAGGTAATGTTTTTATGCGCTTTAACTTGGCTAATTAACGTGGTTTGTACGGCCTTACCAGTGGCATCGGCTGCATGTAAAATACGGCGATGGCTGTGTCCGCCTTCGCGGGTTAAATGAAAGCGCTCTTTTCCTTTGCTATCAAACTCCATATCAAAAGGAACGCCTTGCTCAATGAGCCATTGTAAACACTGATGCGCATTACTTGCAGTATAATGCACAGCTTCTCGGTCACATAAACCACCGCCGGCATCAAGGGTATCTTCAACATGTGATTCTATGCTGTCGTTTTTTTTATCAAATACTGCGGCAATCCCGCCTTGTGCATACAGTGTAGAGCCTTCGGTGAGGGCACCTTTACTGATCACAGTAACATTACAATAGTTAGCTAAAGACAATGCAAGAGATAAGCCCGCCGCGCCGCTACCGATAATAGCGACATCAGCAATATGATGTTTATTTTGGTTCATGTTAGAGGTACTTTGCGGTTACAATGCTCAAATTAGAGCAATATTTGTTTTTAATAATGTAGTTGTATCATATTTGTCATATTACTACGTAGTGATTTTAATGGCTTAGCGCCGTTATTTACGACTATTTTATAAAAAAATAATATTAAGCAGAACTTTTTATTCATAAAGAGGTCAGAGTATTTGTGAACAATGGCGACACTATGAATAACCAGCAAGAATCAAACAGAGGAGTACCGGCTCGAATGAGCGAGCAGGAATTAGATTTAGCGCTTGTAAAAAGGGTCCAGCAAGGAGATAAAAACGCCTTCAACCTATTAGTAAAGAAGTATCAGAACAAAATTGCAGGGTTAATTTCACGTTATGTGTCTAACCAAGGCGATATTGCAGATGTAGCACAAGAGGCATTTATTAAGGCCTACCGTGCACTTCCAAACTTTAGAGGTGATAGTGCCTTTTATACGTGGTTATACCGTATTGCCGTTAATTGTGCTAAAAATTATTTAGTAGCTCAGGGCCGTAAACCGCCAGCAAACGATATAGACGCTGAAGATGCCGAGTTTTATGACGGTGCGGATTCGATGCGTTCAAACGCATCGCCTGAAAACTTACTGTTAAGCGACGAAGTACGCGCTGTTATTTTTAATACGATTGATAGTTTGCCTGAAGACCTTAAAACCGCGATTACCCTAAGAGAAATCGAAGGGATGAGCTATGAAGAAATAGCCGTGGTAATGGATTGCCCTGTTGGGACAGTACGTTCGCGTATTTTTAGAGCCCGAGAAGCAATAGATAATAAATTAAACCCATTAATAGGCGAGTCTTAGTATGACAAAAGCACACGTTAACAAGTTGGATAGCGAAACGTTATCAGCATTACTTGACGGCGAACAACACCTTGCAGAGGGTAAAATTTCTGATCAGGATGTTGCTACGTTTGGTCGATATGCGCTAATTGGTGATGCGATGCGTGCTCAAAAAAATAACAACGACATACACATCGATATAAGCGATAACATAGCCTTAGCACTTGAAAGTGAGCCTGTGTATGCCGATTTCACCCAATCGACAGCAAACAAAACACCTGATACCGAGCACAGTGAAGCGCAGCAAGATAACAAAGTAGTGGCGTTTAATTGGCGCAAGCCGGTTGCACAACTTGCTATTGCTGCAAGCGTAGCTATGTTTGCCATTGTTGGCGTAAATACCTTGCCACAAGGTGCGGGTGAGCAAGAAAGCGAAATTCCGCTTTTACAAACTACCCCGTTAACAGGTATGGCGTCGCCGGTGAGTTACTCATCAGAACCTGCTCTTGAAAACGCTGAGCAGGGTTTACGCGAATTACAGCAACAACGCATTGGTGCGTTAGTTTTAGAGCATCAACGTCAAGCACGTGTTGCACACTCTTTGCAAACAGCGCAAAATAGTGACAAAGCGCAAGAGGAAAAAAACTAATTAAATGAAAGTAATCACTTTTGTTCTGTCGTTAGTATTAAGCTTTAATGTTTTTGCTAACGACACAAATCCCGCCAAAGATTTATTACTAAACATGGCGAACGCAGTGCATACCCGCAATTTTGACGCCTCTTTTGTGGTGGTAAAGGGTAAAGCCATGGAACCTTACCGTTGGGTGCATGCAAAGCAAGGTGAAACAGAGCTTGAGCATTTAAGTTTACTTAATGGCGCGGGCTTAGAAATGGTGAGAATTAACGACCAAGTAACCTACTTTGAACCGCAATCGCAGCCATATTCTATAAATACAGACTCCATTGCTGGGCCAATACCTGAAGTATTATTTAAAGATATTGAAGCATTAAGCAGCCAATATGATTTTGTGCTAGGTGGTAAAGGCCGTATTGCAGGGCGAGCGGCGCAACTGGTGAGAATAGAATCAAAAGATGAATACAAATATAACTACTGGATTTGGCTTGATACAGAGTCATCGCTGTTATTAAAAGCCGCGTATGTTAACCACCAAGGTGAAGCATTAGAGCAGCTACAGTTAACCCATATTAGCGTAACAGAGCAACCAGCACCGATGATTTTAGAAGTGCTCAACCGTAATTTTCCAACGCCGTTACCAGGTAACGCACTGGAAGGTGAAAAAAGTAATGCCACAAACTGGCGCATTGGTTGGTTACCTAATGGCTTTAAATTACTAAAATCAGACCGCCATAAACTTGATTTAAACAACGAACTTACTGACTATTATTTATATTCTGACGGGTTTGTTGAAATTTCTGTTTTTGTACAGCGCCCCTTACCAGGTCGCCGCTTAAGCGGATCATTAACTTCTGGCGCAACGACAATTTATGTGCATAATGGCGGAAACTTTGATGTATCTGTTGTTGGTAATGTGCCAAGCCAAACCGCAAAGGCAATTGCTGAGTCAGTGACTCGCGCATTATAAACAATTCGTAAGGGTTGTTATGATTGAACAAACACTTACAGTGGTTGCCCTAGATGGCGCCACTGCCCACTTAGAAGCCCAGCAAAAAAAAGCCTGCGAAGGGTGTAATGGTCGCTGTGGCTCGCAAGTCTTTGCCAAACTCTTTGGTAGCGATAAAAAAACCTTTCCATATCAATTTGATACTCCTGTAGAAGTGGGCCAAAAAGTAACGCTCTCATTAGATGATTCGCATTTAGTCAAACATGCTTTTGCTGTATACATGCTGCCTTTATTTTTAGGATTAACGCTTGCATTTATTAGTGCCGAATTACTACTTTTAGCGCAGGGATGGCAAATATTATTCGCCGCTTTGGGCGGTGTAGGTGGTTACTTTTTAGCTAAAAGCAAAGTAAAAACACTCAGGCATGATGTAAAAGTGATAAAAATTCATCCAATTAGCCTTCCTTTAACGCAAATAGATGGTGATTAAGGCCAATTAAATGTAAAATTGCCGTTTTATACCAGAGTAACTTGGAAATACAGGGTAAAAAGGCAATCAAAAATTTGATTATCTAAAGCGCATTTAGCCATTTATATAGCACTTATACCCAATAAGTATTTTCAAGTCACTCAGGTGTTCGTACTTAGCCTATTAAAATAGAAGTTTAGAATCCAGTTTATGAAGCATATCCGTAATTTTTCGATCATCGCCCATATTGACCATGGTAAATCGACCCTTTCAGATCGTTTGATCCAGGTTTGTGGTGGCTTAACAGACCGCGAAATGCAAAAGCAAGTGTTAGATTCAATGGACATCGAGCGTGAGCGCGGTATTACCATTAAAGCGCAAAGTGTAACGCTTAACTACACAGCTAACGATGGCGAAACCTACCAACTTAACTTTATCGATACACCGGGGCACGTTGACTTTACTTATGAAGTTTCTCGCTCTTTAGCGGCATGTGAAGGTGCGCTTTTAGTTGTTGATGCCGGACAAGGTGTTGAAGCACAAACGCTGGCAAACTGTTATACCGCCATTGAAATGGATTTAGAAGTAATCCCTGTTTTAAATAAAATAGATTTACCGCAAGCCGATCCGCTTCGTGTAGCAGAAGAAATTGAAGACATTATTGGTATTGATGCCCTAGACGCTGTGCAATGTAGTGCTAAAACAGGTGTTGGTATTGCTGAAGTACTTGAAATGATTGTAAAGGATATCCCACCACCGGTAGGTGAAAAAGATCAACCTTTACAGGCGCTTATTATTGACTCGTGGTTTGACCCATACCAAGGTGTTGTATCACTAGTGCGTATTAAGCACGGCGAACTACGTGCCGGCGACAAAATAAAAATAATGTCGAACGAGCAAGTACATACAGCTGATCACGTGGGTATTTTTACCCCTAAACAAACCAACACGGGTATTTTACGTACCGGCGAAGTAGGGTTTGTTATTGCCGGTATTAAAGAAATACACGGCGCCCCAGTGGGCGATACGATTACGCATCAAAAAAATGCGGCACCAGCGCGTTTACCAGGCTTTCAAAAAATTAAGCCGCAAGTATATGCAGGTATGTTCCCAATTGCCTCTGATGATTATGAATCGTTCCGTGATGCACTTAATAAACTAAGCTTAAATGATGCGTCGTTATTTTTTGAACCTGAAAATTCAACAGCACTGGGTTTTGGTTTCCGCTGTGGCTTTTTAGGTATGCTACACATGGAAATTATTCAAGAGCGTTTAGAGCGTGAATACGATATTGATTTAATTACCACGGCACCTACTGTAATCTACGAAGTAGTAACCAAAGAAGGTACGAGACAAATTGATAACCCGTCTGACTTACCGGCGGTTAATGATATTGTTGAAATACGCGAACCAGTAGTAGAGGCAAACATACTTGTACCGCAAGAGTTTTTAGGTAGCGTTATTACTCTGTGTGTAGAAAAGCGTGGTATGCAAACTAAAATGAGTTATCACGGCAAGCAAGTCGCTGTAACTTATGAGCTACCTATGGCTGAAGTGGTTATGGACTTTTTTGATAAATTAAAGTCAACCAGTCGTGGTTTTGCATCGCTTGATTACAACTTTAAGCACTTTCAAACATCAGACATGGTACGTGTTGATATACTTATCAATGGTGAACGTGTTGATGCGCTCGCTATAATTGTTCACCGAGACAGTGCACAATCACGCGGCCGCCAACTTGCTGATGCGTTAAAAGAGCTTATTCCGCGTCAAATGTTTGATATTGCGATTCAAGCTGCAATAGGACAACATGTTATTGCCCGTACTACGGTTAAGCAATTACGTAAAAATGTAATCGCTAAGTGTTACGGTGGTGACGTGAGCCGTAAGAAAAAGCTACTGCAAAAGCAAAAAGATGGTAAAAAACGAATGAAGCAACTGGGTAATGTAGAAGTACCGCAAGAAGCGTTTCTAGCTATTTTGAAAGTTGGTAAATAAAAACAAAGGATTATAGATGGCTGGTTATTTCTCAGTTTTATTGGTGTTATTAACGTTAGGCTCAGGTTTAATATGGTTAATTGACCACCTAATGTATGCGCCAAAAAGGCAAGAGCGTTTGGCGCTTGCCCAAACATCTGCCGGTGGCCAGCTTGATGAAGAAACAGCGGCGTTAATTGCACCTGAGCCGGCAATTACAGAAACTGCAAAATCGATTTTTCCGATGATTGCAGCTATTACTATTTTTAGGTCGTTTATTTTTGAGCCTTTTCAAATACCGTCAGGTTCAATGATGCCAACCCTGTTGGTGGGCGACTTTATTTTAGTACAAAAGTACTCGTACGGGATTAAAGACCCGGTATGGCGTAGCCAGCTTGTAGATGTAGGCGAGCCTGAACGCGGCGATATTGTTGTTTTTAAATACCCGTTAGATGAGCGAGTAGATTATATAAAACGTGCTATTGGTTTACCGGGCGATAAAATTGTTTATCGTGATAAGCGTTTATATATTCAACCTAATTGTAAAGAAGGCGAGACCCAGCAGGGTGACCTACTTTGTAATGAGTTTAATAAAATTGATTTTAAATTAATTAACGATAATGAGTTTAAACAAGGCCAAATGTCGCTTGCCCGAGTAAATGAAGATTTAACGACACTCAAGCACGACATTTTAATCAACCCACGCGCACCTGAACGTAAAGGGCGTTACTATCAGCAACCAGGGACTCCTTCGGATGAATGGACTGTACCAGCTGATCATTATTTTATGATGGGTGATAACCGCGACAACAGCCAAGATAGTCGCTTTTGGGGCTTTGTACCAAAAGAAAACTTGGTGGGTAAAGCTGTCTTTATATGGATGAGTTTTGAATTTGAGAATGGCCCAGATGATATTTTACCAGGATGGGTTCCAACTGGTGTTCGTTTTGAACGCCTAGGTAATATTCAGTAACAATGAAAAAAAATGTAACAGAATTATATAAACGAATTGGCTACGAATTTGCTGATCAAGGTTTACTTGAACAGGCAATGACGCACCGCAGTCATAAAGGTCAACACAACGAACGCTTAGAGTTTTTAGGCGATTCAATTTTGAGCTTTGTTATTGCCAATGCTTTGTACGACAAATTTCCAAAAGCGCGTGAAGGCGATTTAAGCCGTATGCGCTCTACGCTTGTGCGTGGCCAAACACTTGCTGAATTTGGGCTAGAGTTTGGTTTAGGTGACTACTTGCGCCTTGGGCCGGGTGAGTTAAAAAGCGGTGGTTTTCGTCGTGAATCAACGTTAGCTGATGCTGTAGAAGCCATTATAGGGGCTGTGTTTTTAGACTCAAACATAGACCGCTGTGGCGAGCTGATTTTAGCGTGGTACGAATCTCGACTTGATGCTATTTCACCAGGGCTTAATCAAAAAGATCCTAAGACCTTGCTGCAAGAGTATCTACAAGCGCGTAAGTTATCTTTACCGGGCTACACCGTTGTTGATACCAAAGGTCAAGCGCACAATCAAACGTTCACGGTTGAATGTATAGTTGAAGGTATGGATAGCATTATTTCTGTTGGTAGCTCGCGCCGTAAAGCCGAACAAAAAGCTGCCGAAAAAGCATTGAAGATACTAAAAAATGAATCTTGATACCTTAATACAGCCTCATGAAGGTGATATTGATACGTTTTGTGGCATGGTTGCCATTGTTGGCCGCCCTAATGTAGGTAAATCAACATTGCTTAATGAAATCATTGAGCAAAAAGTAAGTATTACCTCGCGCAAGCCACAAACAACTCGCCACCGTATTATGGGTATTCATACAGAAGGGCAACACCAAGCTGTTTATATTGATACGCCGGGCTTACACGTTGAAGAAAAGCGGGCTATTAACCGCTTAATGAACCGTGCTGCATCGAGTTCAATTGGTGATGTAGAGCTTATTATTTTTGTTGTTGAGGGCACTCACTGGAATGCCGATGACGAAATGGTACTTAATAAAGTATCGCAAAGTGGTAAGCCTGTTTTACTTGTTATTAATAAAATAGACCAAGTAAAAGACCGCGATTTAGTATTACCGCATATGAAGATGCTTGGCGACAAATTTGATTTTGTGGGCATAATGCCGGTATCGGCAACGCAAGGTAAAAACGTTGATTTAATTAAAGCCGAAGTAACTAAACGCTTACCACCGTGCGAATTTTACTTTCCTGATGACTATGTAACCGACCGCTCAATGCGTTTTATGGCGGCAGAAGTTATTCGTGAAAAGCTAATGCGCTTTATGGGTGAAGAGCTGCCGTATTCTGTTACTGTAGAAATTGAGCAGTTTAAATGGCAAGAAAACGGTGTTTGGCATATCAACGGGTTAATTCTTGTTGAGCGTGAAACCCAAAAACGCATGGTAATAGGTAACAAAGGCGAAAAGCTTAAAGTGATTGGCCGTGAAGCCCGTAAAGACCTTGAAGAAATGCTCGATAACAAAGTGTTTTTAGAGCTTTGGGTTAAAGTTAAATCGGGTTGGGCAGATGATGAACGTGCCTTAAGAAGTTTAGGCTATGGCGAAGATTAACCAGCATTTAGCCAACTAATATGGATAGCGACTTCTACACAGCGTACCTATTACATCGGCGTCCTTATAGCGACTCCCAAGTAATGCTCGATATGCTGGTAGAAGGCGTAGGCCAGCTTAGAATGCTAGCCAGAGTGAGTGGTCGCCAGGCCACTAAACACAAAGCACAATTACAGCCTTTTCAGGCACTGCTTGTTCATTACAGTGGCAAGTACGATTTAAAATACATTAATAAATTTGAGCTACATGGTAATCCTTTATATTTAACAAAGGATAAGCTTTACTGTGGCTTTTATTTAAATGAGCTGACTAACCGCATTGTGCCGGTAAACGAGCCACTTGAACAAGTGTTTGAGCTCTACAAAACTCACCTAGAGAACTTAAATAGCGATGTCAATTTACAGTCGGTGCTGCGCTCATACGAATTTCAATTATTAGAGTTGTTGGGTTATGGCGTTGACTTTAGCTTTGATGCCAGTGGTGAGCCAATTGATGAAAGACAAACGTATAGTTACTTTCCTGAGTTGGGTTTTTTGATGCAACAAGATACGCGTTCAGGGTTTAGCGGCGCGCAGCTCAAAGCGATTGCTAATCATGATTTTAGCCAAAGCGATGTACTCTATATGGCAAAACAATTAAGCCGTTATTTACTAAAACCTTTACTGGGTAATAAACCATTAAAAAGCCGTGAATTATTTATGGCCTCTCAATAAACATATTTTACAGGTAACAAAATGAAAGACATTCTTTTAGGCGTAAACGTTGATCATATCGCAACGCTTCGCCAAGCGCGTGGTACATCATACCCAGACCCAGCACATGCAGCCAGTGTGGCAGAGCACGCCGGTGCAGATGGTATTACTATTCATTTGCGTGAAGACCGCCGCCATATTCAAGACCGCGATGTATACATAATGGCTAAAACGATTCAAACGCGTATGAATCTTGAAACAGCGGTTACAGATGAAATGATTAACATTGCCCTAGAAGTAAAGCCTGAGTACGTATGTTTAGTACCTGAAAAACGTGAAGAGCTTACGACCGAAGGCGGCCTAGATGTGGCTGGTAATGTAGATAAAATTAAAGCGGCCACTAAAACACTAACTGATGCGGGTATTAAAGTGTCATTATTTATTGACGCCGATAAAGCACAGTTAGATGCAGCTAAAGCGTGTGGTGCACCGTATGTAGAAATTCATACCGGCGCGTATGCAGATGCCACTAATGATGAAGATTTACACAAAGAGCTTGAGCACATACGAGAGGGTGTAAAATACGCGGCGAGCTTAGGCTTAATTGTAAATGCAGGGCATGGCCTTCATTATCATAACGTAAAACCAATTGCTGCAATGCCTGAAATTTATGAGCTTAACATTGGCCACGCTATTATTGCGCGCGCAGCTATTGATGGCCTTGAAAAAGCAGTACGCGACATGAAACGCCTCATGATTGAGGCAAGGTTATAAATTTAACCCCATGGTGGCACCATTTCATAGAAATACTTAATTAAGTAAAATGGTATTAAAATCTGTAAAAAGCGCATTATCAGCGCTTTTTTATTACGTGTTTTTTAGCGTTGGTGCTCGGTAACACTTGCATCTGCCATAAGGTTTTCCAGCTCATCCTGAAGTTCAAATAGTTCAGGCTCAACGTTATCTAGCACGCAATCACTTTTAAGTGAGGTTTCTATGGTTTCTGCCAGTGATTTAAGCTTAGGCACACCGGTATAACAGCACGCGCCATGGAATTTGTGAATAACACTTAATACCGTTTGGCAATCGTTTTGCTCAATAGCCTCGTTGAGCTGCGAGAGTGTCTCTGGCACACTTTGTAACAGCATATTGAGCATTTCCAGCGCCAGCTCACCTTTGCCCCCTGCACGTTGTAGCGCAAGCGACCAATCTAAGCAGTTACTTTCAAATGGAGCAGGGCTTTGCGACGTTACACTTTTAATTTTGTCGCGGCTTACGGGCGATTGTGGACTATGATCGCATATAATTTGGCTCAGCATGTCCTCATCAATAGGCTTAGTTAAATAGCCTTTAAAGCCATCTTTTAATAGCTGCTCTTTTTCACTGTGCAGTGCATGCGCGGTTACCGCAATAATAGGTGTGTCTTCGTTTAAAGAAGACTCCTTAATAAGTTTACACGCGGTAATGCCATCCATAATCGGCATTTGTATGTCCATAAAAATAACATCGTACTTATGGCTTTTACTTAAGCTGTAGGCTTGCGAGCCATTATAAGCGGTGTCTATAAATTCAACTTGCTCTTTTAACAAGGTGCAAATAAGTTTTAAGTTTGCATCGTTGTCATCTACCACCAGTACTTTTAATGGCAATAATGTTTGGTCGCTTGGCTCAATATTTAAGGTTGGATGATCAAGGCGATAAGGCGCAGCCAGTACTTCACATAATTTACGATGATTAAGCGGCTTACTTAAGCACGCATCGGCGCCGCTGCCAATAAACGCTTCGCGCATATTATGCGATACCGTATTGAGCATAAGGTATAAATAATCGCACGACTCGCGAACCATATTCACATAGCTCTTAAGTCGCTGCATATCATCTACCGATGCCATATCACCAATAATACAAATATCGTACTTAAGAACTTTATGTTTGATGGCGTCTAAAAACGCTGCTTCATTAAAACAGGCGGTTACAACCGCTTCCCACTCGTTTAATACAGAAAGCACTGAGTGGTGCGTATGCTCGTGTGGCTCTAGGTATAATATGCGTTTACCAATAAGTGATTTAGAAGGTAAGTCGTTACTAAAGGTATGATCAGGCAACCTAAACACACCATTAAAGGTAAAACAGGTGCCGCTTCCCGGGGCTGAATTTAGCGTTATTCGGCCATTCATAGCCTCTACAATATGTTTAGTAATAATGAGACCTAAACCAGTGCCGCCAAATTTTCGGGTGATGGATGAATCTGCTTGGCCAAATGCAGTAAATAACGCATCTTGCTTATCCATTGGAATACCCACACCGGTATCGGTTACTGATACTAAAATAGAGGCGCGGTCTTCATCTAATAAGCGGTAGCTTATATCAACTTTTATAGAGCCTTTTTCAGTAAACTTAATGGCATTACTTAACAAGTTAATGAGTACTTGTTTAAGGCGAGTGGGGTCACCGGTTAAATCATCAGGCACTTGTGGGTTGATATAAATAGATAGCTCAAGTTGTTTTTCATGCGCCGAGGGAGCTAATAATGTCATAACCTCGTTTACGCTATCGCGCAGTTGAAACTGGATTGATTCAAGCTCCATTGCGCCTGCTTCAAGTTTAGAAAAATCTAAAATGTCGCTAATAATTGTCAATAAACTATTGGCAGAAAGCTCTATGGTATCGAGGTAGTCTTTTTGATGTTTATTTAAAGGTGTTTTATACAATTGGCGCGTAAAGCCAATAACCCCATTTAGCGGGGTACGTAACTCGTGACTCATTTTAGCTAAAAAGTCGGACTTAACGCGGTTAGCATCTTGTGCCTCTTTTTTGGCCATGGTTAGCTGAATATTTGAGGTTTCGTATTGCTCTAGGGTTTCGCGGTAATCACTCGTGGCCTGATCAATATTTTTCTGCATTTCGTCTTTTTGCATAACCATAGTGTGGGCAATGGTATTAAGCCCTTCACGCAAAAGTTCAAATTCGCCCATCATGGTGTCGTTTAAACCCGTGTCTCTTTTACCTTCAACTAGTTTGTCGGTGGCAAGTACTAACTTATTAAGTGGGTTCATAAACATACGGCTAAGCTTAAGCGCTAAAATAGATGCCAATATTATTGAAAATAAAATAACAATGCCGCTAATTAAAACCGCTCGCTGCTGGCCTATAATCGCTTGGTCTTTATTAAGTTGTAAAATAACGGTGCCAAGCGGGGTTTGAAAATCATTAATATCCCATTTTGATACCGGCGCAGAATGATTAAAAATAGGGGTGTAGAACGTGATTAACTCTTCTGATTTATTAATTTTTGTTGTGTGAAGATTTTCAATTTGTTCTTTTTGAGTTAGTTCATCAAACGAGCGATGATAGTTACTGGTCATAATAAGCTGATTGCTGGTATCAAAAATAGCAATCGATTTAATGGTTGGGGAGTGCTTATTGTGTGTGTAACTAATCAGACGGTTGAGCAGCTTTTTATTTTTTTCAAGTAAAGGCTGCTCTAAAGCAATTGCTAAGGGTTCAGATATTGAGCTGCCTTGTTGATATAAAATTTCATCAAGCTCAATGTAACGATTTATTGTAAAATAGCCGCCAAGTAACAAACCAATGATCACTGTGGGGATCAAGGTTAAGGTTAAAACAGAATCACGTAAGCCTAATTTGGTCATAATGGAAGCGTTATTATCATTATTAGTATGGATCGAGTATATACGGTTCATCGGCTATTCTCAAAGCATCTGATTTGCTTATACGTAATACAAAATTTAAGGTAATGCCGCATGGCGCAAATTTTTAAAGCAAAGAAAAAACCACTTAAACAGCAAACACTCACACTTAATATTACGGCCATGGATCATCAAGGGCGGGGCGTTGCCAAACACAATAACAAAGTGTGCTTTGTAAGCGGCGCTTTAATGAATGAAAAAGTAACGGCAAGCCTAATTGAAGATAAAGCCAAATACAGTAGTGCAAAGCTGGTTAAGGTTATTAATCCAAGCGATGCGCGCACGCAGCCTTTTTGTCAACATTATAATCACTGTGGTGGTTGCCAGTTGCAGCACCTAGAAATAAATCAGCAAGTGGTTGAAAAGCAAAATGCAGTGACGCAACTGTTTCAAAAATTTGCCAAATTAAGCGACTTAAATTGGCAAGCGCCTCTTTTAAGTAAGCCCACTCATTACAGACGCAGTGCGCGTATTGCCGTAATGTATGATAAAGCCGCTAAAAAAATGCGAGTTGGGTATCGTGCGCCTAGCTCTAAAAATGTGATTAGTATTGAGCAATGTGATGTGCTTAGTAAGGCATTTACTAACGTATTTAGTATTTTTGAAACGCTTATTAATCAATATAAAGCGCTACACAGTATAAGTCATTTACAGTTGTGCCAAAACGAAGCTGGGAACTTTATTGTTATTCGCCATACTAAAGCGATACCAGATGAAGCCAAAAGCTATATACAAGAAGCAGCAAACGCACAGCAGTGGTTAATTACTTGGCAAGACAACAGTGATGTTATAGAGCAGGCTCATTTGCCTACGCCGTATTATTTTTTAGAAAAGTTTAATTTAAAGTTTGAATTTGGCCTTGGTAATTTTATTCAAGTAAATGATGAAGTTAACCAAGCTATGTTAGCTCAGTCGGTAAATTGGCTTAACTTGCAAGGAAACGAGCAAGTATTGGATTTATTTTGTGGTATTGGTAACTTTTCATTAGCGCTAGCCCAGCATGCTAAATCGGTTATTGGAGTAGAAGGGGTTGCATCGGCGGTTGCAATGGCGACGCAAAATGCGCAAACTAACTCTATCACTAATGCGCACTTTCATTGTTTTGATTTAACGCAAAAAATTGAAACAGCACAATGGTTTAATAAGGCGCTAGACGTATTAGTATTAGACCCTTCTCGCACAGGTGCTATGGCTGTTTTAGAGCAACTACCTTTAAAGCAGTTTAAAACCATTTTATACGTCTCTTGCGATCCTGTTACTTTAGCCCGTGACAGTGCAATTATTTCGCAAGCAGGCTTTGAAGTTACTAAAATTGGGCTAATGAATATGTTTCCACATACAGGACACATAGAAACAATGGCGTTATTTCAACGGAGGTAAAGCGTTTTATGGTCGCTACACGTCAATCACATCAGCAGGACGACACAGGTGACTTTGCTACTAGCCTAAAACAGTTAGCGTTATCGCAAGAGAAAATAACGCTACTAAACAAAGCGCAAGCATTGTGTGTTACATGTGACAACCAAGCACGGCAAAACACGGCCATAGAAATGGTCGAGATTTTAGCCGAGCTAAATTTAGATGCAGAATCTCTCGCAACCGCGTATCTCACGCATTACTACTTAAACGACTTAGTAGACCTTGAAACCGTAGAAGCACAACTTGGCAAAAATGTAGCCATGCTTTTAACTGGGGTTGCGCAAATGGCTGCTATTAGTACTTTATCGCACCAAGGTAAAGGCACTATGCAGGTAGATAACATTCGTAAAATGTTACTTACCATGGTTGAAGATGTGCGCGCTGTGGTGATTAAACTTGCTGAGCAAGTGTGCCATTTACGCAATGTAAAAAATGGCGATGAAGAAGAGCGTGTTATTGCCGCTAAAGAAACCGCCGATATTTTTGCCCCGTTAGCAAACAGGTTAGGTATAGGCCAGCTTAAGTGGGAACTAGAAGATTTATCGTTTAGGTATTTACACCCCGACACCTATAAAAGTATTGCTAAACAACTTGATGACAAACGCCTTGCCCGTGAAGCCTATATGGAAGATATGGTTGCGCAAGTAAAAGCTCGCCTAAGCGAAGCCGGTATTGAGGCGCAAGTGTATGGCCGCCCTAAGCACATTTACAGCATTTATAAAAAAATGCAGCAAAAAAACTACGAGTTTGATCAGCTGTTTGATATTAGAGCAATGCGAATTGTTGTAGAGCGCCTGCAAGATTGTTACGGCGCGCTAGGTATTGTGCACACTAATTGGCGCCACCTTAATAAAGAGTTTGACGACTACGTTGCTACACCTAAGCAAAATGGCTATCAATCAATTCATACCGTGGTATTTGGCCCTGAAGGGAAAACCGTTGAAATACAAATACGCACCAGCGAAATGCACCAAGATGCAGAGCTAGGCGTAGCCGCGCACTGGATGTATAAAGAAGGCGCTTTACCTGGGCGTGGCTCAGGCTATGAGCAAAAAATTAGCTGGTTGCGCAAATTACTGCAATGGCAAGAAGAAGTGGTTGATGGGGGCGATTTAGCCGAAGAGCTTAAAAACCAAGTTGTAGAAGACCGCGTTTATATATTTACTCCAAGCGGCGATATTATCGATTTACCTGTTGGCGCTACACCGCTTGATTTTGCTTACTACATTCACTCAAATGTAGGGCACCGCTGTATAGGGGCTAAAGTATTTGGCAAAATAGTGCCGTTTACACATCAGCTATCAACGGGCGATCAGGTAGAAATTCTCACGCAAAAGCAGCCTAATCCAAGCCGCGATTGGCTAAATCCATCGCTTGGTTACATTAAATCGTCGCGTGCAAGGGCTAAAATCCATCATTGGTTTAAACAGCTCGACCGCGATAAAAACTTAAGCGCCGGTAAAGAGATTCTAGATAACGAACTGCAAAAGCTAGATTTAACCTACAAAGATTTAGACCCAGCTATTAAGCGCTTTAATTTTAAAGAACTAGATGACTTAATGGTTGCCATAGGTGCCGGCGATGTTCGCTTAAACCAAATGCTTAACTTTGTCAGTGATCGTACTGAAGAAGAACCAGTTATTCGTTTTAAAGCGCCAAGTAAAGTAACTGGCGATAAAAACGGCATTGTGGTTGATGGTGTAGGCAGCTTAATGAGCCACGTTGCTAAGTGTTGTCGTCCAGTACCTGGCGATAAAATAATTGGTTATATTACACAAGGCCGAGGCATTGGGGTACACCGCGAAGATTGCGATTCATTTAACAACTTAAAAGAGCAGCACCCAGAGCGTGTTATATCGGTTAGTTGGTCAGATGAAATAAACGGCTCTTATGCGCTAAGTATAAAAATAGAAGCCAGCGATCGCTCAGGTTTAATTCGCGATATTAGCTCTGTACTGGCTAACGAAAAAGTAAATGTGATCAACATGAACGTTAATACAGTTGGGGCTGATCAGTTAGCGGTATTCACTATGCAAATAGAAGTGCATGACCTATCGGGCACAAACCGGGTTTTGTCTAAACTGCATCAAATTGAAGGTGTGCACAGTGCCAAGCGAAACCAATAAAATGGCAAACGTTAACGCACTTGAGCAACTACTCGATATTATGGCGTTGCTTCGCGATCCTAGCGACGGTTGCCCGTGGGATCGCAAGCAAAACTTTAAATCGATTGTTCCGCACACGCTAGAAGAAGCCTTTGAAGTGGCCGATTGCATAGAGTCGGGTAATTTAAACGAGCTTAAAAATGAGCTGGGTGATTTACTGTTTCAAATCGTTTTTTACGCACAACTTGCCAAAGAGCAGGACATGTTTGATTTTAACGACGTGGTTAGTGAGCTAAATAGTAAACTTACCCGCCGTCACCCTCATGTTTTTAACACCAAGCAAGCATTAACCGACGAGCAATTAGCAAAGCAATGGCAAGCAATTAAAGCACAAGAGCGTGCAGCAAAAGTACAGCCAAGCAAAGCCTCACTTTGGCAAGATATACCCACCAATATGCCAAGCCTAACTAAAGCTAAAAAAATTCAGCAGCGTGTTGCCGCACTTGGTTTTGATTGGCCAAGCTACCACGGGGCACTTGATAAAGTAAGTGAAGAAGTACTTGAAGTAAAAGAAGCGCTTGAGCACGACCCTTCATCCGATCATACAGCAGAAGAAATAGGCGACTTATTATTTGCCACAGTTAATGTGGCTCGCCATGTTAAACGCGACCCAGAGCAACTACTTAGACAAGCCAACGATAAGTTCTCGGCGCGCTTTGAAAAAGTGCAAGGTTATTTAATTGCAAAAGGTAAAAGTTTAGAGCGCGCAACGCTTGACGAAATGGAAGAAGCATGGGAAGCCATTAAAAAAGCGAAATAAGATTAGCTCAGTACAACCTAATGTTAATCAACGAACATTTTTTGTGCGCGTAAACGCTATTTTTAGCTGGATTGCTCAACGCTGTTTTGGTACAATTTCGCCCCGTCTTGATGATATACCCAGAGTCTCTTTCTCGGGTGTTATATTCCTTTTAATTCCTGATATTCTAGGGTTCGCATGAGTACAAAATTTATCTTCGTTACTGGCGGGGTTGTTTCTTCGTTGGGTAAAGGTATTGCAGCAGCGTCATTGGCAGCTATTTTAGAGGCCCGCGGTTTAGATGTTACCATTTTAAAGCTGGATCCTTACATAAACGTTGACCCAGGCACAATGAGCCCAATTCAACATGGTGAAGTATACGTTACAGAAGACGGCGCCGAAACGGATCTTGATTTAGGTCACTACGAGCGTTTTATTCGCACCAAAATGACCAGCCGCAACAACTTCACACAAGGGCGAGTGTACGAAGATGTACTACGTCGTGAGCGCCGTGGTGAATACTTAGGTGCAACCATTCAGGTTATTCCACACATCACAAATGACATTAAGCAACGTGTATACGACGGTGCTGAAGGTCATGATATTGCGATTGTAGAAATTGGTGGCACAGTAGGTGATATTGAATCACAACCATTTATTGAAGCAATTCGTCAGTTAGGTACAGAAATTGGCCGCGAACGCGCGCTATTTATTCACCTAACGCTAGTGCCATTCTTAGGGCCTGCAGGCGAAGTAAAAACCAAACCAACACAGCACTCAGTTAAAGAGTTACGCTCTGTAGGTATTCAGCCAGATATTCTTATTTGTCGCTCAGACCGTAAATTGCCTAACAACGAACGTGCAAAAATTGCATTGTTCACAAATGTTGAAGAAAAAGCGGTTATTTCGCTTCCTGACGTAGACAGCATTTACAAAATTCCTGCGCTATTAAAATCACAAGAGCTAGATAACTTTGTATGTCGTCGTTTCCACCTTGACGCACCAGAAGCTGATTTAGTTGAATGGGAGCAAGTACTTTATCAAGAGTCTAACCCGACTGGCGAAGTAACGATTGGTATGGTTGGTAAGTACATTGAACTACCAGATGCATACAAATCAGTTAACGAAGCACTAAAGCATGCAGGTCTTAAAAACCGTTTAACCATTAATATTGAATACGTTGACTCGCAAGACTTAGAAAGCAAAGGGGTAGAACTGCTTTCTCATCTAGACGCTATTTTAGTACCAGGTGGTTTTGGCGGCCGTGGTGTTGAAGGTAAAATTTTAGCGGCTAAGTATGCCCGTGAAAACAAAGTACCTTACCTAGGCATTTGTTTAGGTATGCAAGTAGCGCTTATTGAATACGCACGTAATGTTGCAGGTTTAACCGACGCTAACTCAACTGAGTTTAATATTCACTCAAAAGCGCCAGTAGTGGGCTTAATTACCGAGTGGTTAGATGCTGAAGGTAACATTGAAATACGTGATGAAAAATCTGATTTAGGTGGCACGATGCGTTTAGGCGCACAAAAATGTCACTTAACGCCGGGTTCTAAGGTGCACGAAGTGTACGGCAATACAGAAATTATTGAACGTCACCGTCATCGCTACGAAGTAAACAACAACTTTGTAGAGCAATTAGAGCAAGCAGGCTTAAGCTTTACCGGTTTATCAGAAGATAAAAAACTAGTAGAGATCATCGAAAACAAAGATCACCCATGGTTTATTGCCGCGCAATTCCACCCGGAATTTACGTCAACACCACGTGATGGTCACCCGTTATTTGAAGGGTTTGTAGCAGCCGCTCATACTCATCAAAAAACGTCTTCGTAATTAAAAAAAGCCGTGCATATTGCACGGCTTTTTTGTCTAAAGGGCTGACTAAAAGATATAAAACGTAGTAAAGTTAGCTGAACTCACCATTTTGGGAATATAGAGGAATCAAGATGTCAGAAATCGTAAAAGTAATTGGTCGCGAAATTATGGACTCGCGTGGTAACCCTACTGTTGAAGCTGATGTATATTTAGCTGATGGTTCTTGGGGCCGCGCTGCCGCTCCTTCAGGTGCATCAACAGGTACTCGCGAAGCACTAGAGCTACGTGATGGTGACAAAGCCCGTTACTTAGGTAAAGGCGTATTAAACGCAGTTGGTTTTATTAACAACGAAATTGCGGATGCGCTAAAAGGCCAAAATGCATTAGAGCAAAGTGCTGTAGATAAAGTAATGCTAGATTTAGATGGCACCGAAAATAAAGAAAAACTAGGTGCAAATGCTATCTTAGCGGTATCACTAGCGACTGCAAAAGCCGCTGCACAATTTAAAAAAGTTGAGCTTTACGAGCACATCGCAGACTTAAACGGTACACCAGGTGTTTACTCAATGCCGTTACCTATGATGAACATCATCAACGGTGGTGAGCACGCCGATAACTCTGTAGATATTCAAGAATTTATGATCCAACCTGTTGGCGCTGAAAACTTCCGCGAAGGCCTACGTATGGGCGCTGAAGTATTCCACAGCCTTGCTAAAGTATTAAAAGCAGATGGCCACTCTACAGCGGTAGGTGATGAAGGTGGTTTTGCACCAAACCTTGCATCAAACGAAGCGGCACTTGCTGCTATTAAAACAGCTGTAGCAAACGCAGGTTACGAGCTAGGTAAAGATATTACACTGGCTATGGACTGTGCAGCCTCTGAGTTTTACGACAAAGAAGCAAACATTTACGATCTGAAAGGTGAAGGCAAAAAGTTCACTTCAGAAGAGTTTAACTACTTCTTAAAAGATTTAACTGAGCAATACCCAATTGTATCTATTGAAGATGGCTTAGATGAGTCAGATTGGGATGGCTTTGCACACCAAACTAAATTAATGGGCGATAAAATCCAATTAGTAGGCGATGATTTATTCGTAACTAACACAAAGATTTTAAAACGCGGTATTGATAACGGTATTGCTAACTCAATCCTAATTAAATTTAACCAAATTGGTTCACTAACTGAAACGTTAGCAGCAATCAAAATGGCTAAAGATGCAGGCTTTACAGTTGTTATTTCGCACCGTTCTGGCGAAACAGAAGATGCAACTATTGCTGATTTAGCGGTAGGTACTGCTGCTGGTCAAATTAAAACAGGTTCATTGAGCCGTTCTGACCGTGTTGCTAAGTACAACCAACTTCTTCGCATTGAAGAAGCGCTAGGTTCTAAAGCACCTTACAACGGTCTTAAAGAAGTTAAAGGTCAGTAATTCTATTTTATATAGAATCTTATTTTTAATTTTAGATAATAAAATCCTCGCTAATGCGGGGATTTTTTATGCCTGATACTTTTTTAAAGAGATGAGAATGCTTTGTAGGCGTTAAGCTTGCTGACGCGCGCACGCAGTGCGAAAAGAGGGTACAAGAAAAGTGAAAACTCTTTATTTAAACCACAAATTGTTTTATTAAAAAAGGTGAAATATCTTGTAGGCGTTAAGCTCGCTGACTCGCGCAAGTAGTGCGAAACAGGGTTTGCTTAACTCATAATATTTTCTGCAAAGCTCAGAGCTGAAACTGCTGCTTTAAAATAGCCCCTGTAAAACTGGTTTTTAAATAAAAACCACGCGGTAAGGTTTTTATTGTTTGCCCATTTGGACCAATAGCATCAGTAACCACTTTGCTATTAGCGGCTTTTGGCCTAATTTGAATGGCATCACCTAAATGGCCCGATATTTCATCAACTCGCCCAAGCGCTATTAACTCCATTTGTTCTTCCCAATCACGTTGTAGCAACGTATCTTGCTCAGGCGTAGGCTGCCATAAAAAACCACTGCCAATGGTTCTATCAAAAGGCGCAATATCGCGCTCACTCAATATAGGCAGCCATAAAACATGATTGAGTTTTTTACGCACAGCGCTTGTATGCCACGTCATGCCGGTTACGTTTATAAGGGGGGTAACCGACACAAAAGTGGTTTCTAAGGGTTTTCCTTTATACGAAATAGGCAGTGTTTTTAATTCAATGCCTAAATCTTCAAAGTCGGGGAGGGGTTTTGAGCCTGCAGTAGCGCCTAACACGTATTCAATAAGTTGCCCGGTCCAGCCTTTTTCGCGTAATAGGTCGTCAGGGGTTTTAAAGCTGTATTGAGAGGCTAATTGCCCTAATGTTAAACCAGCAATAGCGTTTACGCGTTGCATTAAGTCATTAATTGAATGGGGTTTTGTTGGTCGCATGCTACTCATTTACCTTGAATAATTAACAGCGCCATGATAGCAAAACCCCCGTAAGGTGGATATCTTTGCTTTTGGTTGTTTTTTATACGTACTGTGTTTGGCGTAATTTTGCTCACCCCAAAAAGTCACAGTTTAACTGTAAGTGACTGACTAGCTTTAATATTTTCAATTAACTCATTCAGCTTTAATTAAGTTAGCAAATTCTATATGGGATAAATACAACTATATAAACATGTTTATCCACAGAATCTGTGGAGAAAGCGAGTTTTTAGATCTGCTATTGTGGACTTGTTTGCAAAATAGCCTTGTTTATCAAAAGTTATACACAAGCTGTGAGTAAATAGCACTAAACATAATAATCAAGGCATAGCTTAGCTTTTTTTGCTAAAAGTTGCGTCAATTAAGGGTTATTTTATCCTTGTAATTACTCAGTGCTAATTTAATGTTAAGTCGTTATGCACAGTGTAAATAGTAAACGTGCGATTAGGGCGTGATGACTTTGGGGATAATAGTGTTTGCCGAATTGCAGCTAATGTGGAACAATCATTAAAAATCGACTTACAAATGAGGCACTAAGGTGATTGATGCCGAAGGTTTTCGTGCCAATGTCGGAATTGTAATTTGCAATAATCAGGGGCAGGTTTTTTGGGCTAGACGTTACGGTCAACATTCTTGGCAATTTCCCCAAGGCGGTGTTGATGACGGAGAAACACCCGAACAAACCATGTACCGTGAATTACACGAAGAAGTAGGTTTGCGACCAGAAGATGTAGAAATAGTTGCAAGCTCAAAACATTGGTTACGCTATAAATTACCCAAGCGATTAATTCGCCGCGACTCTAGTCCGGTGTGTATTGGGCAAAAACAAAAATGGTTTTTATTAAAACTGCGTTGCAAAGATGAAGATGTAAACTTGCTTAAAACACATCATCCCGAGTTTGATGATTGGCGCTGGGTGAGTTATTGGTACCCAGTAAGGCAAGTGGTATCGTTTAAACGCGATGTATACAGACGGGTGATGAAAGAGTTTGCACCGTTTGCAATGCCTTTTAATAAAAGAGAACATCATAAAGAACAGTGGCGACACAAAAGGTAGTAGCATAATTATAAAATAAGGAGCAGGTAATGCTGGCAACACTTAGAACTATTGCTGAGTCTGTTTCGCAACAAGCGAATTTAGACAGTGCCTTAGTGTGCTTTGTGAAAATGGTTAAAGAGGCCATGAAAACCCAGTGCTGCTCTATTTATTTTGCCGACTACAGCCAAGATAACTTTGTACTTATGGCAACCGAAGGCCTTAACCCCGACGCCGTAGGTAAGTTTAGAATTGGTTTTACCGAAGGGCTTGTAGGTTTAGTAGCCCAGCGAGAAGAGCCCATTAATATAGCTTTTGCAAAATCTCATCCGCGTTTTAAGCTCTCCCCCGAAGTAAACGAAGAAGGTTACAATGCTTTTTTGTCTGTACCTGTGGTGCATCAAAAAAAGGTATTGGGCGTTATTGTTGTACAACAAAAAATGGCGCGGGTTTTTAGCCAAGACGAAGAGTCGTTTTTAATTACCCTTTCAGCGCAGCTAGCCTCGCAACTTGCGCATGCTGAAATAAAAGAGCTTTTACGCCAAGACGAATCATCACACCAAACCTCAGTGCTCAAAGGGGTGTCGAGTGCGCCAGGTATTGGGATTGGCCAAGCCTTTGTGGTACTGCCCAAGCTTGATTTTAAATCTATAGAGCTAAAAAAAGATCCTGATAGCGCCGAGCAACGCCGTTTGTTTACACAAGCCGTTGCTGCCACCCGCAAAGAATTTAATACCCTGTCTATGACCTTGAGTGACTCAATCCCGCGTGAAGCACTCGCGGTATTTGATGTATACCAACAATTACTTGATGCGAAAAGTTTAGGCCACAATGTTGAGGTACAGTTACAAGAGGGCTGGTGCGCAAAAAGCGCCTTAAAAATTGTTATTGAGCGGCTTATTTCGCAGTTTAATGCCATGCAAGATCCCTACATTAAAGAGCGCGCAGTTGATGTAAAAGACATTGGTTTAAGGGTATTACACCACCTAGTAAACACAGAACACGCAGTAAAAGATTACCCACCCAATACCATATTAATTGCGAATACCTTAACGCCCGCCATGCTGGCTGAAGTACCCAACGGGCATTTAGCGGGTGTAGTGAGTGTGAATGGCTCAGCCAATAGCCATGCCTCTATATTAACCCGAGCGATGGGAATACCGGCTATTTGGGGTATTGAAGATTTACCCTTATTGCAATTTGATGCCAAACCAATGATTTTAGATGCCTTTGCTGGGCGTTTATATATTTCTCCTTCGCAAGTGTTACTCGATGAATACGCACAGTTAAAGCACCAAGATAAACTACTCAATAACCGCTTTTTAGCAGAGCAAAGTGCGCAGTCGGTTACCTTAGATGGTGAGCAAATAAATTTAATGCTAAATGCAGGGCTTGAGCTTAATACCGAGCAAAGCAGTGCGCATATTTGCGATGGGGTAGGGCTTTATCGTACCGAAGCATGGTTTATGCAAAAGGGGCAATTTCCATCGCAAGCTGAGCAAGAAAACTGGTATAGGGAGGTACTAAAAAGTTACCACCCGGCGCCAGTGGTTATGCGAACCCTAGATATTGGTGGCGACAAGGTTTTAGATTACTTTAATATTACCGAAGAAAATCCCTTTTTAGGGTGGCGCGGCATACGCATAAGCCTTGACCATCCAGAGCTATTTTTAGATCAGCTCAAAGCCATGTTAAAAGCAAATATGGGCTTAGGTAATTTAAAAATAATGCTGCCTATGATCAGCGGTACAGAAGAGGTAGACGAAGCGCTCGCGTTATTTGAACAAGCTTATTTTGAACTGGCAGAAAAACACCCAGAGCAAAACTTGGAGCGCCCAGAAGTGGGCATTATGCTTGAAGTACCCTCAAGTATATTTATGCTCGACGAGTGGGCTAAAAAAGTAGATTTTTGCTCAGTGGGCAGTAACGATTTAACGCAATACTTACTTGCTGTCGATAGAGCAAATGCGCGCGTGGCTCAATTATTTAACCCATATCACCCCGGTGTGTTAAGGGTATTAAATAAAGTAGCGAATGAATGTAATAAACACTGTTTACCCTTTAGTTTATGTGGCGAGCTAGGCGGCGAGCCAGAGGGCGCTATTTTACTCATTGCCATGGGCTATAGGCATTTAAGTATGAACATGTCGTCGTTAATTAAAGTAAAGTGGATTTTAAGGCGTTTAAAAATTAACGATATGCAGCAATTACTCGCAGAGTGCTTAGTGCAATCGAACGCTAAACAGGTACTGCGCTTAACGCGCAATTTTATGATTGAACACCAATTAGGCGATCTTTTTTATACCGCCAAATAATGCAGCGCTTAAAGATGCTATTAACTTTATAATCCTTTAATATAGGCGCACGAAAAGGTATTTGAGAACACTATGTATGACTTAGCTTTACTCGTGGCCAGTTGTGCGCTACTTGGCTGTGTAGTTGGCTTTTTAGCAGGGCTATTAGGGATAGGCGGCGGTTTAATTATTGTGCCTGTTTTAAGTAGCTTATTACTGATGTTTGACGTTACTTCACCTGATCACGTATTAGTTATTTCTATTGCAACATCGCTTGCCTCTATTTTATTCACTTCTACTTCTTCAGTCTTGGCTCATCATAAAAATGATAATGTGCCATGGCAAATTGCACCGTGGGTTATGTCGGGTGTAGGCTTAGGCGCGTTAATAAGTGGCTTTGCCGCAAGTTTAATACCCGAACAAGCATTACGCAGCGTGTTTGCAATTAGTGTTGTGTTTATTGCAGGCAGAATGGTGTTGGCATCACGTAGTAAATCGCTTAAAGAAAAACCGCTACCAAAAGGGGTTATTTTAGGGAGCATTTCTGCCCTTATGGGCGCGCTTTCTGGTTTAATAGGTATTGGTGGCGGCGCACTTATTGCCCCTATGCTTAATTACTTTTCAGTTGATATGAAAAAAGCGATAGGCTGTGCATCAGCGAGCGGCATTGTTATCGCGCTATTTGGCTCTATTGGTTATATAAGCGCAGGCTGGCAGGTAACCGATTTAGCCCATGGGTTCGCAGGGTTTGTATACTTACCTGCATTATTTGGTATTGTAATAACATCGTGGTTTGTGGCGCCCTTAGGGGCTAAAGCAACTCATTATTTACCTGTTAATATAATAAAGAAAATTTTCGCGGTGTTGCTTGTGCTCATCGCACTTAAAATGGTTTTTAGCTAAAGGTTTATTTATGGCACTTGAGTTTCCTCAAATCGATCCAATAATTTTTTCTGTTGGACCGCTAAGCGTACGTTGGTACGGTTTAATGTATTTAATTGGTTTTGCATTTGCGATGTGGTTTGCTAATCGTCAAGCCGAAAAACCAAACTCTGGTTGGACTAAAGAGCAAGTTAGCGACTTGCTTTTTTACGGCATGCTAGGGGTTATTTTAGGCGGCAGAATTGGCTATGTATTGTTTTATCAGTTTAGTTACTTTTTAGAAAATCCATTGTATTTATTTAGAATTGACCAAGGCGGTATGTCGTTCCACGGCGGAACATTAGGGGTTATTACCGCTATTATACTATTTGCCAAAACCCGCAAAAAATCACTATTTGCAGTGGGAGATTTTGTGGTGCCGCTGGTTCCGGTAGGCTTATTAGCAGGGCGTATTGGTAACTTTATAAATGGCGAGTTATGGGGCCGCGTAAGCGATGTGCCATGGGCAATGGTATTTCCAACGGGTGGGCCGCTTGCGCGTCACCCATCGCAGTTATACGAAGCCTTTTTTGAAGGGCTAGTCCTGTTTTTAATTTTATTATGGTTTATCAAAAAGCCTCGCCCTGCAGGCAGTGTAGCCGGTGTATTTTTATTAGGGTACGGCGTATTTAGATTTTGTATTGAATATTTCCGCCAACCAGATGCGCAGCTTGGCCTATTTGCCGATTTTATCTCAATGGGCCAAATACTCTCGTTACCTATGATAATTGGTGGCCTAGGGCTATTAATTTGGGCGTACAAAAAACCGCAACCTGTAACCGCAGCAAAGGCATAGTAAGAACAGATCATGAAACAATATTTAAAATTATGTCAGCGCATCGTTGACGAAGGTGTATGGGTAGAAAACAAACGCACAGGCACGCGCTGCTTAACCGTTATTAATGCCGACTTAGAATACGATGTAGGTAATAATAAATTTCCTATGATCACCACTCGTAAAAGTTACTACAAAGCCGCTATAGCAGAGCTTTTAGGTTACTTACGAGGGTACGATAGCGCAGCGCAGTTTCGCGATATAGGCTGTAAAACGTGGGATGCAAACGCAAACGATAATAACGCATGGCTAAATAACCCTAACCGCAAAGGCGAGGACGACATGGGCCGCGTTTACGGCGTGCAAGGGCGTAATTGGCAGCGCCCAGATGGCTCAACGCTCGATCAGCTTGCTAAAGTAATAAATAACTTAAAAAACGGGATTGATGACAGAGGTGAAATAATTACCTTTTATAATCCTGGTGAGTTTGAGCTTGGTTGCTTGCGCCCATGTATGCACACGCATACGTTTTCGCTGCTTGGCGACACGCTGTATTTAACATCGTATCAGCGCAGTTGCGATGTGCCGCTGGGCCTTAATTTTAATCAAATTCAGTGTTTTGTATTACTGGCATTGGTGGCGCAAATTACCGGCCATAAAGCAGGTAAGGCGTATCATAAAATTGCTAATGCGCATATTTACGAAAACCAGTTACCGTTAATGCGCGATGTACAGCTAACACGTGAGCCGTTTGACTCACCGCAATTAAATATTAACCCAAACATAAAATCACTAGAAGATATAGAAACATGGGTAACACGAGACGATTTTGAAGTAGTAGGCTATCAATGCCACGAACCAATCCAATATCCGTTTTCAGTATAATAAGATTAAGGAGAACAAGATGAAAGCAGTGATCCCAGTAGCAGGCCTTGGAACGCGTATGTTACCTGCCACAAAAGCTATTCCTAAAGAGATGCTCCCTGTGGTAGACCGCCCGCTTATTCAATATGTAGTAAATGAAGCGGTAGCAGCAGGCGTTAAAGAGATTGTACTTGTAACGCACTCAAGTAAAAACTCTATCGAAAACCATTTTGATACCAGCTTTGAGCTAGAAGCCACGCTTGAAAAACGTGTAAAGCGGCAATTACTTGCCGAAGTACAGGCAATTTGCCCTAAAGATGTGACCATTATTCACGTACGCCAAGGCGAAGCCAAAGGCTTAGGTCATGCAATTAACTGTGCAGCGCCAATTATTGGCAACGAACCTTTTGTGGTTATTTTGCCAGATGTAATTGTTGATGACGTAGAGAGCGACCTTAAAAAAGACAACCTAGCAGAGATGATCGCCCGTTTTGAAGAAACTAAGCACAGCCAAATTATGGTTGAGCCAGTACCAATGGACGAAGTAGACAAATTTGGTGTTGTTGATTTAGGTGACGTAGAGCTTCACCAAGGTGAAAGCTCGCCAATTATTAACATGGTAGAAAAACCGCCAATAGATGAAGCACCTTCAAACCTATCGGTAGTAGGGCGTTATGTATTAAGCGAAAACATCTGGCCACTGCTTGCTAAAACGCCGCAAGGGGCTGGCAACGAAATTCAACTTACAGATGCAATTGCCATGCTAATGCAGCAAGAAAAAGTAGACGCGTACGCAATGAAAGGCCGCAGCCACGATTGTGGTAGTAAAATAGGCTACTTAAAAGCAACGATAGAGTTTGCTTTGCGCCGCGACGAGTTTGCAGATGATTTAAAAACATTTATTAAATCGTTAATTTAGGTTTTATTAAATTACCCACCAAGGCGCCTGTTTAGGCGCCTTTTTTAGTGCTACATTATTAATAGCAAAATAGGTAAGGCTTTACTTAATTTTAACGCCGCCAGTAATAAAGATGGTCTACGCTTAATTATGTTCTGAATTTGACTTGCGTTATATAGCAACATAACGTAATTTATATTGTAAAGTTTATGTTAATTGGCATCAAAGTTGTATTAAAAGCCAAACTCACGGAAGGGTCATGTTAATTTTATCTATGCAGGTAAATTAGCGTGCGGGAGCAAAAATCGCTCATTGTTTAAATTGCTAAGTTAAACGCTTTCTTGTGAGAATGTTTAACTGAAATGTAAGTGCACAGGCACTGCTTTCAGGATAACGGGTACATGCTTAAATTAAAAAAATACTATAAACACTTTTTTGTATGCCTTTTTACGCTTACGTTTGGCACGGCGTGCTCTATTACGCCTACCGCTAAACCTGCTGTTGATAATGATATACCTAACACCACGCCCGATTACGTATCGATAACTGCACTAGAGCTTGCGCAATTAAAAGATGCCGCAATGCAATGGCAGCAAGCACGCGCCGGTATAGAGCGTATTTTAAAGCTTGAAAAAGAAATTACTTACCTGGTTAATCATATAGATATAATAAACTCTAAAGCTATTGCACAATCTAATGCAAGCCCTGCCTACAGCAGCCGTTACACTCGCACGCCTTCGCGTACAACCAGTAATAAGCCACGTCGTCAGCAAACTTACAAAGCTGCTAACAATAACCAAAAGCAAACTATAAAGCTTAATACCCCTAAACATGTATTTGCATTACAAGTTGCCTCAGTTGATTCTAAGCAGGATGTAGCCAAGGCTTGGCAAGAACTAAATACCAAAGCAGCGCCACTATTTAGAGATAAAATATTAACCAACGTAGAAACCGCAAAAATAAATGATAAAACCTTTTATCGCTTAAAGCTTGGCTCTTATAAAAACCTTAAAAATGCCAAAGCCGACTGTGAAGTATTTAAAATGTATAAGCTCGACTGCATTGTAAGTAACTACACCGATAAGCCAATTAAACTTTAATAGTGATACCAACCCGCAATAATAAATAATCATTTTATGGGCCTAATCGTGTTGCGTTGTGCGTTAATAAATCTCGTTTAGAACAACTAAATAGCAAATTTTTTGTCTAGCTATCAATACGTTTTACTATCCTCTAAATAGATTACTTAATTAAGCTAATTGGTATAAAAGCGCAATAGGCCGTAGCACGCGTGACTTGCTTAGCGTTGATTGGCTGTTAAAATAGCGCTCACTATTACCCAAATTAACAACATACTTATGCTGCACTACAAGGATTTTTTAGCCTCATTAGTTTTAGGCTTTGCATTAGCAAACAGTGCTCACGCACTAGCAACGGCCCAAAAGCAGGCGATGCTCATTAAAAAAGATGACTTAGCCGTACTCAAAGAGTCAGCGCAGCAGTGGCAACAAACCAAGCCTCAACTAGAAAGACTGTTAAAGCTAGAAAGTGAATTACAGCGCACAGTAGATAAATTAAAACAACTTAACGCGCAGCCAAAACCACAGCAAACTAACCACTTAGCTGTTGTGAATACAAATGCGCTGTTTGCTGTGCAAGTGGGGGCGTATAAAAATAAAGCGGTACTTGAAGCGGCTATAAAGCAATTTCAATCGGCCTCAAATAAGCTTGAAGTAAATACCGAGCAAGTACTGATTGACCAGCACACCTTTTATAGATTAAAGCTTGGTGCGTTTAAAACAAAAGAAGCAGCAAAGGATGCATGTAAGTCATTAATAAACAATAATACCTGCTTTGTAACCTACTACGTGAAAACGCCTCAAAGTTAATTAACCTGAACTCTGGTTAAGAGCCTTACTAGCATATTGAACTATCTTGATACTTAAATTTATTATCTCTGGCTAGAGATAGGTTTATTATCCAGAGTTTAGGTTAATTAGGCATAATAATTGCTTTATCCTCGGTATGTTTTAAAGAGGACGGCAACTATGCGCCTTTTACTGCCTTTAGTATTGTTAAATTTAACTGCTTGCAACTTGGTTCCGCCCCCAGAGCCGAGTGTGCCTACTGACGCGCCAAAAGCAGCAATGGCACCCTATACCGTTAACGAGTATGTAGCAAATCTAACCTCGCAGCTTAACCATGTAAATGGCGCTTTAAATGCCAATGCGCGCATTGGTGTGAGTAGCTTTTTTTATGCCGATGCTTTAGATACTAAGCTAGTAGCAGGGCAGGCCTCGGGTTTGAGCTTACAAATTCAAGAAAGCTTATTAACGCAATTTACCCAGCTTGGCTATCATACCGTTGAGTACCGCCTTGGCAATAACCTTATATTAGCGCAAAACGCAGACAGCATATTAAGCCGCGACTTAAGTAAATTACGCAATCGCCAAAATATTGACTTAGTCATCACCGGCACTGTAACGCGCCAACAGCATGCTTATATAGTTAATGCACGACTCGTTAATATTGAAAACAAGCAAGTACTGTCGGCAGGCAGCATAGAGATCCCTATAAATGTAATGTGGGGAAACGAAAAAATTCAGCAGCGTGACGGCTCTTTGTACCGCAGCGAATATTAATCAGGAGCACACCATGAGAAACCTATTAATTACCCTATGTTTGCCATTAGGCTTTGGCTGTTCGCAAATGTTAAATTCGCTACATTCAGAGCCGGAGCAAGTTGAGCAAGATAATGCAGCCCAGCTTGTTTCAGAGCAACGTGCGGTAAAAGCACCTGCACCAAATGAAACGTTATTTCAGTCTAATTTAAACAAGCAAAGTAACTACACCAAAAGTGCCCCCGCAAAACGCAAAAATATAAACCATTATGTGCGCGGTATAATGCAAGACATGGTCGAAAACCTGCAATACGTAAACGACAAAACGCCACTTGCCGTTTCTAGCTTTGTATTTTTAGATGATGACTACAGCGATGGAAGCCTGTTAGGTAACCAAATAGCCGAAAGCTTTATGCACGAGCTGCATAGTTTTGGAGTACCGGTTATCGATTTTAAAACCACCGATTATATGCGAGTAACCCCCGCAGGCGACTTTGTATTTAGCCGCGACTACCTAGAGCTAAACCAAGATCAAAACTTTAATTACGTATTAGCAGGAACACTTGTGAGCCACCAAGGCGGCGTACTGGTAAATGCACGAATAGTGGGCATTAAAAGTAAAGCGGTAGTGGGCAGTGCGCAAGGGTTTATTCCTCAATCAGTGGTGGATGCGCTAAACAGTAGCTATCGCACCGACGGAATTATGCTTAAACAAGCCAGCGAGTGAGGTTGACCATGTTTTACAAACTATCTGCTATAGCGGGGCTAACGGCAACGTTAGCATTAACTGGCTGTTCAATAACGCAAAATAATGAGCATAACGAAAGCATAAACACACGCTCAGACTACACCGTGCTAACGCAAAGTAGCCAACCAACGCCAGTGCATGCCAACCAATCTGTGCAGCAGCAAAGTGAGTACGACACAGCAAGGCAGTTTACACCGCTTAAACACCACAAAACGCTGGCAAACTATGTAGAGCAAATGGCGCTGGATTTAGTCGATACGCTTGAAGCCGAAGCGCCCGATAACAACAGCATCAACATAGCGGTTACCACCATTGTAGATTTAGACGCATCGCTTAATAAAAGTAATCAGTTGGGTAATCAATTAGCAGAGACGTTTATTCATCAGCTGCAAAAATTTGGCTACGGCGTGGTAGATTTTAAAACCATGGACAACATTGATGTATCAAACAGAGGCGACTTTGTGTTATCTCGCGATATAGAAAAGCTAAGCGAAAGCAGCATGGCTAACTATGTATTAGCAGGTACGTTAATTTACCGCCCAAATGGCGTAGCAGTAAACACCCGCGTTATAAATTTTCACAGCAAACATATTGTAGCAAGCAGCCGCAAACTCATACCACTGTACGTGTTAAACAAAGAAGATATATATTTATCAAGCAATTAAGTTAATTTTAGCTTGATATGAAAAACAAGATGCCGTTATAATTTTTGTAAGCTGTAAGCTGTAAGCTGTAAGCTGTAAGCTGTAAGCTGTAAGCTGTAAGCTGTAAGCTGTAAGCTCGGTGCGGCCTCTTAGTTAAATGGATATAACGGCCCCCTCCTAAGGGGCAGTTGCAGGTTCGATTCCTGCAGGGGCTACCAATTAAATCAAAAACTTAATCTTTAGATTAAACTAAGCGATATTTTTTCCTAATTTTTCTCAAAAGTAAAAAGTTGCCGTTCAAATAACAACCTTTTGACAGTCGTATGTTCAGGCTGAAAGTCAGTTTTGTCATTTAGTTCCATCTTATATACGCACATAAGATAAAGTTCTTAATTAGCTATTTAGGCAGATTCTGTTTTTGCCAGATTTTTTAGCTATATATAGCTTATCATCGGCTTTCTTTATTAAAGAATTTAAATCTGAATTAGGATCACTAAAAAGCTCAACAGCTCCCATTGAAAATGTGATATTTGAAAGGCCATTGAATTCAAACTTTGATAATTTACTAGAAAGACGGTCAAATAAATTTTTTGCTTCGTCAAGCGAAGTCGCTGGTAAGATGAATAACCACTCTTCTCCTCCCCATCGACCAAATCTATCTAATGCTCTAATATTTTCTGAAGCAATATCTGCAAATGTTTTTAGTACTAAATCCCCGACATCATGTCCATAAATATCATTTATAGATTTAAAGTCATCTAAGTCAGCCAATAGTATAGTTAAGTTTTGACATTTCTGTTGAGCAGCGGCTAATTCTTTGGTTGCTCGGAGGGTAATTGCTCGTCTATTCGGCGCACCTGTAAGGACATCAATCATTGCTAATTTGCTAAACTCATTTTTAGATTTTTGACTTCGGTAGATAATGAGAGAAAGGAAAAATACAGCTATCGTCAACGTGATGATAAACATAACTAAAATATAATTTTTTTGTTTTTCATTTTCTTTTTCTAAGTTCGTTACTTTAAGCGATTGTTCTAAAATTCTACGTGCACTTTTTTGCTCTTCAACTTTATATTCAGAAAGTAATTCATCTAACTTTTTTTGAGATTTATCCTCTTTAATAAGTAAGCTTTCGTAATACTTATTTTTATATTTCATAGCATCTTCGAATCGCTTTTGTGACGTACTAAATTCAAAGAGCCATTCATATAATGTCTTCATTTGATAGTCGTCTATTAAGCCATCGTAGTCTGCCATTAACTGATGAATCATGAACTCAGCTTCTGACACTTCACCATAATCTTTTAATAATTTAATATAAAGTATCGACCCATCTAATGCCGTTCTACTAACCCCAAAGTCAGATAGTATTTGGATAGCCTCTTTTAATATTGATAAACTTTTGTTCTTGTCCTCAATCTCCAAGTATCCCCAATAAAGTAATACTTCAGCTTTAGTTACACCAGAATCCACTGAATCTAACATATTTGTCCATTTATCTTTTTTCTCTTGAAATTTAACAGCACTATCTATGTTTACATCGGGGTAGGCTTCGTCTCCTTTTCTAAAGTTAACGTATAGTATTAATTCAGGATCGCCAATCTCATTTGCTTTAATTTCAGCCTTATCAAAATAGAGGTTTTTTCTTTTTCAATGCTCGATTCGGCATAATTAAAATACCCTCCTAATAAAGATAAGGTTCTAACTTCAATAGAGTTTTTTGGTTCACCTATGAAATAGGATTTGTATTTGCTAAGTAATGAAATTGCTTTTTCAGTTTTTGAATCCCAAAACCAACTTTGAGCCATTACGTATAGGTGCCAAGCAAAATGAGGATTGCTTTTATCTAAAATATTTAATCTTGTAATCTTGTTTCTAATGAGTTCTATATTATTCCTATCTTTTTCTGCATCAGCAATTGTTAACTCGCTAAATAAAAGATGAGTTTCAATATTTTTATGAGCACAATAGTTTTTTAAATATTCGTTTATTTCCTTTAATTCTTTAACGTTTAGAGTCTCTATTGAATTATAAAGATTTGAAACAACAGAGTTATAATCAGTACAACGACTCACTTGGGCATTGCTATGAAATGTAATGAAAGTCATGATTAAAAGAATGGTGAGAATTAAAGGTATTAACTTCATTGTTATTTACTGCATATTATAGTGGTCAACCAATTTGCATTCAGATTATCAGAAAGCACAAAAGTTACTACACATATACTAAAATTTATATGTTGCCATACATATAAGTAACTTATAGTTAGGGATTGTAAGTTATGTCTGATGCAGTGTATTCGATAACCTTGGGAAGAGGTGGGTGAGTACAGGTACGCTTTATTAAGTTAATCCATAAATACAAAATGCTCATAAAAATTTTGAACGCTCAATGCTGTTCTTAAAGCTTCAGGGGAGTAATAACTACTGAGTTGAAGTGTTTGTAAAACAGTAATTTTTATAACTACGCATAAAAAAGCGAGTAAATATAAATCTACTCGCTTTAAAATTTTGACAGCTTACAGCTTACAGCTTACAGCTTACAGCTTACAGCTTACAGCTTACAGCTTACAGCTTACAGCTCAACCATCACTCGTAATCGTATCAATCAGCTCATCAAGCACTGCTTCGGCTTTGCTGGTTTCTACTTGGCAGGTGCCGGCGTTTAAGTGGCCGCCACCGCCGTATTTGAGGCATAACTCGCCCACATTGGTGTTTGAGCTGCGGTTGGTGATTGATTTGCCTATGGCAAATACTACGTTTTGTTTTTTAAGGCCCCACATTTTGTGAATTGATATATTGCAGTCGGGGTACATGGCGTAAATAACAAAGCGGTTGGTGGCGTAAATAGTTTCTTCTTGAGTTAAATCTAGCACCACGAGGTTTTTATGCACGGTTGCGCATTGTGCTATTTGCTCTTTGGCCTTTTCGTTATGCTCGTTATAAAGCGCAACGCGTTCGGCTACGTCTTCCATTTTTAAAATATCTTCAATGCTTTGGTCTTTACAGGCATCAATTAGCTTCATCATTAATTGGTAGTTTGAAATTTTAAACTCGCGGAATCGGCCAAGGCCTGTGCGTGCATCCATGATAAAGTTCATTAATACCCAGTCTGTTGGATTGAGTATTTCGTCTTTTGAGAACTGCGCTGCATCGCCTTTATCTACCGCTTCCATCATGTCTGTGCTGATGTTTGGAAATTTTTCTGCGCCGCCATAATAATCATAAACAACGCGTGCAGCAGAAGGAGCTTTAGGGTCAATTACATGGTTTTTAATATCGCTTGCGTTACGTACGGTTTCGCTTAAGTGATGGTCAAATGCAATGTGACAGCCAGCAACGTAGGGTAGGTTAGTGGTAATGTCGTTTGCAGTTATGTCTATTTTGCCATCTTGCATGTCTTTTGGGTGTACAAATAAAATGTCATCAATTAGGTCTAAGTCTTTGAGCAGTACGGCACATACTAAGCCGTCGAAATCGCTGCGGGTGACTAGTCTAAATTTATTATTGGGCATAGCTTTTCCATCTTGTTGTGATTGAGTAATCAAATAAGTGTAACAGCTAAAATAATTTTTGAGAGGTTATAGCAATCGAATTAAAAATTTAGTCATTCAAACGTGCTAAATAAAGCGTAAACGGCGTTATAAATTTTTAAGTAGAACATATGCCTATCGAAAATTATGCCTTTGTATGTACTCTGTTTATCTGTTGCTATAAATACATCATAATTTAATACAATAGGTATTAGCGTTAAAAAAGCGCATAAAAAAGCCAAAACGACTGTTTTGGCTTTTTGTTAGCAAGTATGTATTTGTTTTATTACTGTATAAAAGTTAAGCGCCTGGTCCGCATTCCATACAGCTGTTAATAATATCTGGGCCAAATTTAAGTCTGGCATTTAAATCGCGAAGGGCAGTGCGTAAACCTTCTTCAATTACTGGGTGGTAAAATGGCATATCCAGCATTTCTGGTACGGTCATTTTGTTTTGCACAGCCCATGCTAATAAATGAGCAAGGTGTTCGGCTTGTGGGCCAATAAATTCTGCACCTAAAAATAAGCCTGTGCCTTGCTCTGCGTAAACGCGCATGTGGCCTTTATTTTTAAGCATTACTCGGCTGCGGCCTTGGTTTTCAAAGCTCACTTCGCCTACTTCAAAGCAACCACATTCACCTAGGCGGTCTGTAATTTGTTTGTAGCTGTCGCCTACCATTGCTATTTGTGGGTCACTAAACACTGCGGCAATTTTTGCGCGGCGAAGGCCAATGCGTACATCGGGGAAGCGCCCAGCATTTTGACCGGCAATGGTGCCTTGATCAGATGCTTCGTGTAGCAGGGGGATCATATTGCTGGCATCGCCCGCTATAAATATATTTGAGTTACCACATTGCATTGTGTGCGGGTCGGCGTGTGGCACACCGCGCTCATCAAGCTCTATGCCGGTATTCTCTAAACCTAGCTTGTCTACATTGGGTACTCGGCCTGTGGCTGCAAGTACGTAGTCAAATTGCTCGGTGTGTTTAGCACCGTCTTTATCGGTGTAAGTAAGCTGGGCTTTATCGCCAACTTGCATCATGTCAGATACGTTTGAGTCGGTATCTACAAAAAATTCTTCAGCAAAAACAGTGTTTGCATAGTCTTTAATTACTGGGTCGGTAAGTGGGCCAATTGCGCCGCCAACACCAAATAATTTTACGTTTACGCCTAAGCGGCTAAGTGCTTGGCCAATTTCTAGGCCTATTACGCCTGGGCCAAATACAGCCACTGACTCTGGTAGGTCGTCCCAGTTAAATACATCGTCGTTTATAATAAGTTTGTCGCCAAAGTTATTAAACACGCCAGGGTATGATGGGCGCGAACCCGTGGCAATAACAAAACGTTTAGCAGTAATAATGATGTCATCGTCAATTTGCACGCGGTTGGCGTCTAAAAACTTGGCGTAGCCACGAATTTTATCTTCATCAGGAATGTCGTCTACGGCTTCTACTACGAATCCTGCAAAGCGGTCTCGTTCGCTTTTAACACGTGCCATAACTGCTTTGCCGTCTATTCTTGGCTTTGAGCTATGTACACCAAATGCAGGTGCCATTTCAATTGAATGCGCGGCTTCGGCTGCGGCAATAAGTAATTTACTTGGCATACAACCAACGCGTGCACAGGTAGTACCGTACGGGCCTGATTCAATCATTAAAACGTTAGGGGTGAATTGTTTTGCGTTACGGTATGCGCTTAAGCCTGCAGTACCTGCACCTATAACAACAACATCGGTTTGTAATTCTTTCATAGTGGTATCCTTTATTATTTTCAATCTGAGCGATGAGATTGATATAGAGGGGCGCGTACGCCCCTGCTATTTTTTTACTTAATTAAGCAAAGTATTTTTCTAAATCGTCTGAGCCGCCAATGTGTTGTCCACCAATAAATATTTGTGGAACAGTGTCACGGCCAGAAATTGCTTTAAGGCTTGTTAATGTAGCGCCTGCACCCATAACAACTTCTTCAAATGCGTAGCCTTTTTCTGTTAGTAGCTCTTTTGCCTTTTTACAGAAAGGGCAACCAGGCTTAGAAAATACGGTTACTGGCTCTGGTTTAGTTTGTTTTGGGTTGATGTAGTCAAGCATTGTGTCTGCATCAGAAACTTCAAACGGGTCGCCTGGTAAATCTGGTTCGATGAACATTTTGTTGATAACGCCATCTTTAACTAGCATAGAGTATCTCCAGCTGCGCTTACCAAAGCCTAAATCGTTTTTATCTACTAACATGCCCATGCCGTCAGTGAATTCGCCGTTTCCATCAGGTAATAATGTGATGTTTTGCGCTTCTTGATGCTCTGCCCATGCGTTCATTACAAATGTATCGTTTACTGATACACATACAATTTCATCAACGCCATTTTGCTTAAGTACACCGGCTAACTCGTTGTAGCGTGGTAAGTGAGTTGATGAACAGGTTGGTGTAAATGCGCCCGGTAGTGAAAACACAACAACGGTTCTGCCTGTAAAAATTTCGTCTGTGGTTACTGATTTCCATTCGTCGTTTTGACGTGTTGCAAATGTAACGCTTGGGATTGTTTGACCTTCAATATTCTTTAACATAGTTTGTTCCTCTTGATTTGTTGGAGCCATTATGGCGAGAATTTAAATATAGTTCCAATCGTTTGTTTGTATTAAACTAATAGGTATAGCCTATCAGGTGGAGATGAATTTGAACTTAAAAGATTTAGAGTATGTAAAAGCAATAGCGCACCACAAGCATTTTCGCAAAGCGGCCGATGCCTGTTTTGTTAGCCAGCCTACACTAAGCGGGCAAGTAAAAAAGCTTGAGCAAGAGCTTAATGTTGTTTTATTTGACCGCTCAACTAAGCAAGTTACATTAACAGCGCAAGGTGAACGTTTGTTGACACAAATAAACGTTATTTTAGAGCAAACAGAAATCTTAAAAGAGCTGGCGGCTACTTCAAACGGGCCGCTACAAGGTAAGCTAAGAATTGGTATTATTCCTACTATTGCGCCGTACTTACTCAGCGCTTTACTGACCTCTATGAAAGCGGCGTTTAGCGAGAGCCACTTTTCGTTTATAGAAATGCAAACAGCGATTATGCTAGAGGCGCTTGATAACGGCGAGCTCGACTTTGCAATTTTGGCCGATGTTCCCGAGCTTAAAAACTACCATACGGTTAACGTGTACAAAGAAGACTTTATGGTTGCTGTTTCAACCGATAACCCGTTATCTAACCGTAAAAAAGTAGCGCTAAGCGATTTACAAAGTTGTAGCCTATTAATGTTAAGTGATGGCCATTGCTTTAAAGATCAAGCCCAAAAGTTTTGTTTTGCTGCGGGAGTGGATGTGTCAAACCAATATCAGGGCAATAGTTTAGAGACTTTATTGGCGCTGGTGGCGATAGATGACGGGGTGACATTTGTGCCCAAGCTTGCGTGTACACAGCGTGTAGGGATTGATTATTTACCTATTTTTCCTAATCAGCAGCGTAATGTGGTATTTGCTTGCAGAAAACACTATCCGCGTTTAGCGGGCGTTGAGCAATTAGCCCAGTGGTTGGCAGAGCACCCAAATTTAAAACGGGCGCTTATTTAGCGTTCTTGGCTTGCAACCTCTACCACATCGTTTATTTGTACCCCAGGCAAAGGCTTATCGTTAAGGCTTACAGCAATGGCGCTTTGTTTATAAAGTTGCTCAACCACAATGGTGTTAAGCGTGGTGACGGTATGCGGCATAGTATTGCCTTGTGCATCGGTTAAGTAGTTATGGTGCGCGATGCTTAATAGTTGGCCTTTTTTAAGGCCATGATCTTTGCCTAGGTTTATCACCAATTTATTGTTTTCCATGTGCATTATTTTTCCTTTAGTAGGAAAACACGCCATAGCCGCTTGTATATCGTAACTGACCGTTTGATTTATATCGCTAATACTTTGCCCAAAAGGTGATTGCCAAAACCTATCGCTATTTACATCAACTATGGCTGTTTTTTCAAATGGCCATACAGCTTGGGTATGATAGCTGTTTTGCCATAATTGTTCGTACGTGGTGCCATCAAACAACATAAACTCAATAGCGTAGCTGCGCTGGTAGGTTTCGTCTTGCCAAAAGGCGTAGTCGTTGTTGAGTTTATCGCTTGGCGCTAAATTGGTTATTTGGCTTAATAAAACATATTGCGCGTTGCTTCTGGCTGAAAGCTCTTCTAGTTGTGCATTTGAGTAGTCGTGCTGCTGATTAAAGTAATTGTCTACATTAATTGCTTTATTGTAGTAAGCAACGGGCAGGGCGCTCATTTTTGTACTTTGCAAAGCGCTAAATAACTTTTTACTAATGGTTTTATTTACGTCAAATATTTGACCCATTAAGGCATGTTCACGATGAACAAGCTGGCTTTGGGTTACAGCAACAAATTTATTAAAGCTACTTTGTGGGCATTGCTCTGTTTGGGCAAATACATCAAGCCTAAGCGTAATGGCAAATTGTTGATTTTGGCGTTGCTCGCTCACCAGCTCTATTTTTTGTATTTCGCCGTGGCTACTAATTTTTAGCTGATCTTGCGTTAACACGCCGTCTACCAAGGTTTGTACCGAGCTAACCCGGGCGCCAGAAAACACTAATGCTTGTGTAATTGCATCTTTAATTGCGGCCGATTTAGCACTGCTTATGTCGCCATTTTGTATTTGTGCATGGCCGGTAGATTCAAACCATTGTGCGTAAGTACTGGTAGAAAACGTTAATAATGCAGCGCTAGTAACACCTGCAAATAGTGATGATAAAAACGTGTTCATACTGGTACTCCACATAAAATTAGTTAATTACGCTTTAGCTAAGCAAGGACTGCACCAATATGAGGATTTTATAACAAATGGCATTAAACCTGCATTTATTTGCGCAATTAGTTTAAAGGGTGCAAATAAATGCGTGCAATTATATTACTTACTTTAGCAGGCCTTGGCCTTGCCGGTTGCAGCAACGTGTTTGATAAACATGTTGAGTACAAATATGTAGAGCCAAATAATTATCCCATACTTAAAGCGGTTGGTTATGCACCTATTAGCTTGCAGCAAGGGGCTAATAAATCACAAAAGCAATTAATGGCAATTAAGGCCTCTAAGCTTGAGGCGTACCGTGAACTGACTGAGCAAGTTTATGGGCAAAAAATTACAGCGGGCACGTCTGTAGCAGGTGCTATTGCTCAAAACGATTACATGGAAAGTAAAGTGCAGGGCATAATTAAAGGTGCGCAAATTATTAAAACTTACTCAGTTGACGATGTATACGTTACTGAGCTTGAGCTAAACATGAAGCGCGTGCATGACTTATACATAGGTGAAATTAAGCCGCGTGAAGTTAAAAAAGTGACCTACTACTAAGTAACTGGCCAGTACTTTAAATAGTAAAGCTACATTAAGCTGCTATTTTAGCGGTTGGTTTTAGCATTAAGCGCGTGCGCGTGGAATATACTCGTATAGCAATACATAACTTTGCTACTTACGGGAGCGTTTTTCTGTAAATCTAGGGTTTGATAAATCAGCTTTAAATACAACGATGGTTCAATACGTTAGTTAATGTATTAAGCAATGTTGAAATGACCGAGTTAAAATTTAAATCTAGTAAAAAAACACATACAAAATATCTCATCCTTTTATATTGAGTGCTATGCTGTTGTTACGAATAATATTTGAACAAGTAGTGTAGCGTTTAGTATATGTTTTTAATTTTTCTTTTTTTGGGCTGTGAATGACACTTAGGCCCACTCTTTCCTCAAGTAAGCTATTTTTTTGGTGCAAAAGCAATTTGCGCTATTTACTGCTATTTTTTTTACTTTCAAGCGGCGTGTTTGCGAGCCGTTTAACTATTCAATTTAATACCTTTATAGAATTAATGGGGCAAAAGTATGGCCCTGCGCGAGTCACTGTGGCGCGTAATTGGCAAACTATGTTGGTGCGCACCCAAAATAAACCAGAACAACAACAAATTTTAATTGTTAACGACTTTTTTGCACGCAATCTTCGATACCAAACCGATATACAGCTTTGGAAGCAAAACGACTATTGGGCTACGCCATTAGAAACCCTTGGCCGTGGTTTAGGTGATTGTGAAGATTATGCCATTGCTAAATACATTAGCTTACGCGCCTTAGGCGTAAGCGACGACAAGCTTAGGCTTATATATGTAAAAGCTAAGCTTGCTGGTACAAACAAAACACAAGCACACATGGTATTAGGCTACTTTGCTACGCCTAATGCTCAGCCGCTTATTTTAGATAGTTTAATAACAAAAGTGTTACCTGCAGCAAAACGCGTTGATTTAAGCCCGGTATTTAGTTTTAACAGCCAAGGTTTATGGGCAAATAACTCGACCAAAAGTGTAGCCAGCCCGACAGCAAGGCTATCGCGTTGGCGTAAAATTTTGGAGCAGACATCACAAGAAGGGGTTATGTGGTAATGGCGTCATTTTCCTTATTTAAGTTTTTCAAAAAAAGAAAAATCACTCTTAGGCAAGAGCTGTGGATCACCTTGCTGGTGGTGATTTTTGTTGGCTTTATAAGTAGCGTGTTAATTAGTACTAACTCTGCTAGAGACTATTTTTCTACGCAGCTGTATTTAAAAAATGTTGATAATGCTAGCTCTTTGGCGCTGATGATTAGTCAGCTTGAAAAAGACCCTGTAGAGCTTGAGCTGTTAGTATCGGCCACTTTTGATACCGGCCACTACAAACGCATAGAACTGCAAGACCCAAATGGTGAGGTTATTGTAAAGCGCGTATTTACCGACACGTTAGAAAATACCGCACCAGCTTGGTTTAGAGCGGTATATGGGCTTAATGTACAGCCAGGTGTAGGGCAGGTTAACAACGGTTGGCAGCAATTTGGCACCTTATTTGTTGAAAGCCACAGCCAATATGCTGAGCAAGCATTGTGGGAAAGCGCCCTTAAACTGTTTTTTAGCTTTTTAGTGGTGGCCTTTTTTGCCTGTGCCATAAGTGCGTATTTATTACGTAGAATTTTAACGCCACTTGATGATGTGGTGTACCAAGCTAACGCCTTTGGCGATAAGCGCTTTATTAAATCAAAAGTGCCAAAAACCTTTGAGTTTGCACGCCTTGTGCAGTCGATGAATTTATTATCGACACGGTTTAGTCGCATTATAAAAGAAGATAATAAACGCTTAGAGGAGTTGCGTTTTAAAGCCCAGCACGATGAGCTAACAGGGCTTGCCAATCGAGAGTATTTTAGTGCCACATTAGAGGCTCATTTACAAAAAGTGAAAGATCATGCCCATGGTGCTTTGTTTTTATTTAGGGTGGTTAATTTAGATAAAATAAGTGAATCGATTAGCCGTGTAGAAATGGTTAACTTTTTACGCCGTTTTTCTCAGGTGTTAACGCAGTTTTTAGAGTCGAATCAGGCGCACTTTTCAGAAAACTATATTGCGCGTATATCACATACCGACTTTACCGTTTTGTTTAGCGATACTGATGATATTCAGGCGCTTAGCGAGCAAATAACCGCACTGCATAAATCGATTGTTGATGAATACAAAAATATTGATTTGGCCATTGTACACAGTTGTACCTACATAGAGAAAAACGACACCCGCTTTGATTTATTACGCCGTGTAGATGGTTTATTAAAAACAGCAGGTAACAAACCTGGGGTGCAAGCAAAAGTCATTGATAATAAACAAAAGAGTGAAATTTTTGATGACTCAACTGGCTGGCAAAAGGCTATTGAGGATGCACTTGAGCAAAAAACTATACAGTTAAATTGTTTAGAGGTTATGGGTTTTAACGACACCTTGTTGCAGCACCAGCTTAGTTTAAGTTTAGAATTTGGCGGCCAACATTATAAATCAAGCTACTACTATCAATGGGCTAATCGCTTAAACCTATTAGCGCGTTTGGATTGGAGTTTAATCAAGCAAATTGTTAAACAGTACGGTGAAGCGCCGCCAAATGAATTGATTGCTGTAGAGCTTTCGGCGCAAACATTAATGGATGATACCGCGCTTGCCTCGGTATTAACCTATGTGTCTGCCTTTCCTGATTTGGCAAAAAATATATGTTTTGATATACGCGAAAACATTGTCGTAAACGAAAAGGATATATTTAAGGAATTTTGTGAGCAGGTGCGTTGTATGGGCGCTAAAGTGGCACTTAAACGTGTGGGACCTGAATTCACTAAGATTAAGAACATTCAAGAATTTGGCTTAGAAATGCTTAAAATAGACAGCATTTACGCGCATAACATTAGTTACAGCCAAGACAATCAAACCTTCTTACGCGGTGTTTGCACATTAGCACATTCTATTGGAATTAAAGTGGTCGCGCAGGGCGTAACAAGCCAAGACGATATAGATACACTGGTTAATCTAGGTTTTGATGGGGTAATTAAAGAGTCGTAAAGCGACTCTTTAATTAAAAGGGGAGCGGTTTAATAATGGCGGCGAATAGGTAAATGCAATTCAGTATTTAACCTATAAGCCGTTGTTTAGTAAGTTTAACTATAACTGGCGAAGGTTTTATTATTCCAACTCAAGCTAGTTACCTTTAACTGCTAACATAAGTTGTATACGGTCACGCACTTTTAACTTAGTGAAAATTGAGCTCATGTGCTCTTTGATTGTTCGCTCTGTAATATTAAGTGACTCAGCGGCTTGTTTATTGGTCGCCCCTGTTATAACTATATCAACAACTTGGCGCTCGCGTTTAGTTAAGCTTTGAATATCGCACGCTTGGGTGTAATTTATTTGCTGCTGGCTTAGTGCCCCAACAATATTAGATAGCAGCTGCCCAGGTAACCACAGACCGCCTGAGCAAATAGTCTCAAGTACTTGTTGCAATATTACTTTAGATGCAAGTGCCTCTACATAGCCTCTTGCGCCCGCTTGCAGGGCTGCTCTAAGTTCCTCTATTTCTAGATTTGTGGTCATTACAATAACCGGCAAGCGTTTTTGGGCATATTTTTTTACCAGTTCAAGCCATCCCGAAGTGCCCGCCAGAACCCATATAATACTTGATGCATTAATTTGTTTTGGTTCTTTGGTGCATATTACACAACCTGCAAACGCACTTCGCCAGTGGCTCGATTCAAGTTCGGGTTGTGTAATAAATATACTTTGACGCATTAATTTACTCCAATAAATTCAGTTTAGCGTTCTGTCATTGCTTGCGATGTAGCTCTGAGTACGGGTTTAAGTAAATATTCCAAGACGGTTTTTTTACCAGTAATAATATCCACTTGTGTGGTCATTCCTGGAATTATAGTCAACTCTTCTGAAAAGTTATTTTTAGTGGTTTTTAATTGCACTAAATAAAAAGTATTTTCTCTGTCGTCGGTAATTGTATCTGCACTTATATGCAGTACCTCGGCTTCTAGTCCGCCGTATACCGCAAAATCATAGGCGCTAAATTTAATCATGGCGGGCTGCCCAGGGCGTAAAAAGGCAATATCTTTGGGCGGTATTTTTGCCTCAACAATAAGTTGATCGTCTAAAGGGACTATTTCTAAAACGTCACTGCCGGGTTGTAAAATGCCGCCTACGGTATTAACCAATAAACGTTGTACCGTGCCTTTAACCGGTGATTTGATCTCTGTTTGTGTTACTTTGTCGGCAAGCCCTGATTCGGTTTCTTTTATCGACTCTAAACGCAGCAATGCCTCCGAAAGCTCGTTGTTCCAGCGGTTGATCATCGCAAGTTCGACTTCTGTTACTTTGTTTTTAGCTTCGTTGATAGCCGATAAACTGCGGTTAATAACGGCTTTAGTGCGGTTTATTTCGCCGTTTAAATCAACTATTTCACGCTCTAACCTAATGATGTCTATATCAGATACAGCACCGGTTCTTAACAGTGGGCGTGTTACTTGCAGCTCACGATTACTTAGCCTTAGAGCGCTAGTGTGTTGTTGCAAAGCGGCTTTTGCTTCAATGTGATCTTGTCTGCGTTGCTCTAGCTGGCGTTTATGAATTGCCACTTGCTGCTCTAATTCTTGGCGATTACTTAAATATATTGAGCGCTCATGAGCGACCGCCTCGGGTACTTGCTTAACAAGCTCATCAGGAAAAACGAGATCTTCTTTTCTGGTAAGGGCTTGTAACCTTGCTACTTTTGCAGTGAGTGATTGCACTTTAGATTGGTTTTCTCTAAAGCTTGAAATAAACCGAGTAGGATCGATTTTTATTAATACGTCACCTTCTTCAACAATTTGCCCTTCTCGAATGTTTATTTTTTCTACCATACCGCCATCGTAAGATTGCACTAACTGTAATTTATTTGATGGGATAACGCGTCCTTCACCACGGGCAACCTCATCGAGTGGCGCAAAGCCTGCCCAAATTGTAAGCAAAATAAATGCGATGCAAATGAGGTATAACAAAAAACGTGCGCTGGCAGGCTCTTGCTGCATTTTTTCCCATTGCGCATCGACTACCCAATCTTGTGATTCAGGAGGCGAAAGCCAGCCTTTAAATAAGCGATTAAAGATTGAAGGCTTACCTTTTTTACGTGCTTCTATTGCTTTACTTACCGATTCAAAAGAGCGCTGCTCTAGTGGCTTTTTATTGTCACTCATGATGCTTGCTCCACTGTTTGGTTATTCAGTGCGGCAATTACTTTTTGTTTAGGCCCATCGGCAACTATTTTTCCGTTATCGAGCACGATAATGCGATCAACCAACGAAAGTAAAGACGAGCGGTGAGTAACTACGATTAAGGTTTTGTCTTGGGTGGCGGTTTTTAAATTTTGAATAATTTTATTTTCACTATTGTGATCAAGCGATGAGGTAGGCTCATCTAACAGCATAATAGGGGGGTCGTTTATTAGTGCGCGCGCTATACCAATTGCTTGTTTTTGGCCGCCAGATAGCAGGCGACCTTGCTCACCAACTTGTAGGTCAAACCCATCGGGGTGAGAGTTGATTAACTCGAATAACTGACTTTTTTCGCATGCGCTAATTATTTGCTCATCTTTAGCATGCCATGCGCTAATAGTGAGGTTGTCTTTTAAACTACCAAAAAACAACGCTATATTTTGGGGTACGTACCCTATGTTATGACGAAGTTCTGCGGGGTCTATTTGTTGTATATTGTTGTTATCGACCATTACGGAGCCTGCGGTTGGGTCGTAAAGGCCTAAAATAAGTTTTTCGAGGGTGCTTTTACCCGAACCATTGCGCCCCAAAATAGCCACTTTTTCGCCCGCTTTTATTTTAAAGCTAATATTACTAAGCGCATCGGCCGCGTCGTCTTCATACTTAAAGCATACGTCTTTAAATTCTATTTCGCCGTTTAATACGGGGTGGCTTAACCAATGTTTATTTGGCGGGCGCTCAACGTCTTTCTCCATTATTTCGTTAAGCGATTGCATAGCAATAGCAGCATGATGATATTGCGCAAGTACGGCGGCGCATTGCCCAAGCGGCCCCATTGCACGTGATGAAAGTAAGTAAGCGGCTATTAATCCCCCTTGCGTGAGCTCGCCTTCAATAACTAAATGAACACCGATGATCATAATGATCACGCCAACACATTGTTGTATCCACGCTGCGCTATTAGAGATTGAGCTTGAGATTAAGCGACTTTGCGCATTAACCTGAGCAATATAAATAGTTGACTTTTCCCATGTTGATTGGGTTTTGCATTCGCTGTGAAAACTTTTTACATCTTCAATGTTGGTTAAGCTTTCTACAAGTATGGAGTTGCGCATTGAGCTTGCTTTCATGGTTTGCTCTGACAGCGCTTCAAGTTTTCTGTGGGCTGCTATGCCATAACTTAAAAGTATTAGGGCACCTGCGATAATGGGTAGGCTTAGCGGTACACCTATTATTGCAATAACAATTAGGTATATAGCAACAAAGGGTAAATCAACCAGCGCAACCAAGGTTATTGAACTAAAAAAGTTACGTACGGCTTCAAACGATTGTATGTTACTCGCAAATGACCCCGCTGATGAGGGTCTATTTTTAAGCTTCATACCAAGTACGCGCTCCATAATAACCGCAGACACTTTTACATCTATACGACTTGCCGCAAGCTCTACAAAGTAGCTGCGTACTAAGCGCAGTACAAAGTCGGCGGTCAGCGCTATTAAAATACCGATGGCTAAAACCCAGAGGGTTTCTGTTGCATGGTTAGGAACTACGCGGTCATATACATTCATTACAAATAAAGGCATGGCAACAGACAAAACGCCTAATGCAATGGCGGAGATTATGACGTCTTTGTACAGTGCGCGGCATTCTTTTATTACGCCCCAAAACCAGCCGTCTTTAGAGAGCTTTTCAAGCACCGGGGAGCGCTCATCAAACATAAACTCTGGATGAGCATAAATAATTAAACCTGTTGATTTTTCAATTAACTGTTCTAGGTCTTCTTCTACAACAGACTCGGTTAGCTCGGGGTAAGTAACTTGCGCTGTTTGTTTTTGGTTATCAATAGCGGTTACCACGCACGCTTGGTTATTATTTAAAATAATAATGGCGGGTAATAAAGCAGTATTAATTTGATTAAGAGGCTTATTTACAACTTTTGATTTAAAGCCCACACGTTTTGCAGCACGTGCAAATCCTGAAGGCGTTAAGTTTCCATCTGTTAGTGGGAGGCCATTTAATAAGGCCTCCCTTGAAAAATCTTTATCATGAAAGCGGCACAATACTGCAAGGCAATCTACCAGTGCGCCGCCATGATCAAGTACATCATTTAATTCCATATACCATCCAATGTTATGTAAAACATTTTAAATTTATTTGTTTTAAGCACCTCTTAACTATCGGTAATAACCGCCTCAATACGGCGGTTTGCCGCATTAGCACGTACCGAAATTTCATTAACGCGTGGCTGATCAATACCATAACCAAATGATTGAACACGATTAGGCGCTATACCAAATTGCTCAATAAGTAATTGTGCTACGGCAAAGGCGCGTTGCTCTGAAAGTTTACGGTTGTATTTTCTATCGCCATCTAATGAGGCGTGACCTTGGATCTCTACCTTTTTGTCAGGGTTATTTTTTAAAAACTCCGCGAGCTTTTCTACCTCTTGCAAGTACTCTGAGCGCACTTGGCTTGAGTCGGCTGAAAAGGGAATACCTATTTCAACTGAGTCGGTCGCTTGGTCATACAAAGTACACCCAGATAGGTCTACATTTGTTCCCGCTGGGGTGCTTGGGCAGGTGTCTTGCTCGTTTGGTACGCCGTCGTTATCGTCATCTGCAAAACTCGATGCGCTAGGGGTCTCTGGTGGCATTTCTAAATACCTAGGCATTGCTGTAACGCTCATGTAGGCGTTATCTTGCTTGGCTTTTTTTTGTAAAAAAGCTTTGCGTTTAAAGGTGGCAGCTACATCGTAACTTGGGCATATATTTTGTGCGTTATGCACGATTGGGTCATCTGTTAACTCTGTTAATGTTGGGTACTTGTCAGACATAACATTTAGAGCTGGCAATAGTTTACCCATTTCGTTAAGCATAGTTAAAATGGCTGTTTGTCTATCGTATTGAGCAACAATGTACGAGCGGTTAGATTGAAACGCTTCGTTTTCAGCGTCAAGTACATCAAGCAGGGTGCGTTGGCCAATATCAAATTGGTCTCGGTAGGCTATTTTTACTCTGTTTGACGAGTTTTTATAGCTTTCAAGCGTGGGTAGCTTTTGCTCTATATTGTTCACATTATGATAGGCAATTTGTAGGCTTTGACGAATATCAACACAAGCTTGATCGCGTTGATACTTGGCAATATTTACATCTTGGTATGCTTGTTCAAGGTTGGCGCTATCTAGGCCCCCGTTGTACAGGTTATAGGTTATGTCTATACCTACCCGTGCTTCGGTTCTTGTTTCGTTTAAACCTAGCTCGTCTCTGTCTTGTGTGCCGTAACGGGCAGATAAGTCTACGTTTGGATGAAACGCTGCCTTTTGTGCCTGAGCATTGGCTTCTTGCGCCTCTATATTATAAAGCGATGCGTAAAAAGCAGGGCTGTTTTTATAGGCTATATCAAGCGCTTGGTTAATAGAAATGGGCACGTTTTGCTCATCTAATTTGGCTTGTTTTATATCATTAACGGGTAGCTCGCCAACAACTCTTAAATAACGCGCGGTTACATCGTGCAGGTTAGCGTACTCGGTTAGCACATTAGATTGCGCTAGCGATAAGCGCCCGCTAATTTGCTCTAGATCTGCTGCTCGGGCAACACCGGCTCCTACACTTTGTTCAATTTGTTGGTATACAGACTCGTGTTCTTGCAGGTTTTCTTCAGCGAGTGTCACAAGTTCTTTAAATTTTTGCACATCTAAAAATGCAATAGATGCATCTAATGCAGTTTGCTCTGTTTGTGAGAGTAATTCAAAATACCGAATGAGCTGAATACGCTCAAACCTTTCAACGGTGTTAGATGTTCTAAACCCGTCGTAAAGCATTTGAGTAACACTAAGCTCTGCAGTGTTGCGGTTGTATTCGTCTTCTATACCGTAGTTTCGGCGCTCATAACCTGCGCTGGCAGATACATCAACGCTAGGTAAGTAGCCTGAGCGGGCTGCATCTACGCCATAAATTGAGGATTTAAATGTATGCCATGCTTGTTGTACCTCTGGATTATTTTCAATTGCTTTACTGGTGACGTATGTAAGCGGCGCCACAGAGCTGTCATCGGCTTTTACCACGTTAGTTGCGCCAAGCGCACTTAGCGTTAAACCTATAAGCAGCTTTCCTTTTTGCTTTAGTAAAGTATTTTTTGTAATCATTTCTTCCTCTTAGGGTTACTTGGGCTATCAATACCTACCATATGGTTTAGTCAATAAATGCATTTTTCGCAAATAATCGTTTTGGCTAGCATAAAATTTATTATCTACCACTTTTTTATTTTTAATGTTTTTTTAAAAACTGTACTTGAGTACAGTATCTAATGCGTTTTGCTGTTCTACATTTTAATTAATAGTTTTTAATTCTTATGTTTGAGGTAAGTAAAATGGAATCTAATCAATTATTAGTAATAGACTTAAAAGGGTCTGCTGGTGTTGTTTTAGAAGATGGCACAATTAAGCCACTTGAAGTGGGCGATACTATTACTGTGGGCGATTTAGTGGTTACCGCCGATAATTCATCGCTAACAATTGATGTGCAAGGAGAAACACTGTCGATTCCTGCGAATCAAAACGTAAAGATCACCCCTGATTTATTAGCACAAGAAACCCGTGATAACAGCGAAACCACAGTGTTTGACGAAAGCCTAGATGCGGCCATTGCAAGCTTAGAACAAACTGATAATAACGATGGCCAAACGGCGGCTAATTCTGATGTTACTGACTTTTTAGATGCCTTAGAGGGCGATGGTGATATTTTAGATAATTTAGAAGCAACGGCCGCAGGTGGTGCTGGTGGTGCGGGATCTGGTGGAGGAAGCTCATTTGTTCAGCTTACACGTATTGCGGAAGGGGTTAACCCTAATAGCGTTGCTTTTGATTCAAGCTTTGATCCTGATTCTACAGAAGCGCTAAATATTCGCGACACCTCTGATGGGGTAGTTCCTGATGATGGCACTGCATCTATATCATTAAATGAAGTAGGTTTAACTAATTCATCTCAGCCAACAATTAGTGGTACAAGTGAAAACTTAGTGGGTGAAACAGTAAATATTACTGTGACAGATGAAAATGGTAACTCTCAAGTAGTAAGCGCGGTTATTGGCCCAGATGGCACGTTTGAAATTACATTGCCTAACCCGATAGCCGATGGCCCCGTGAGCGTAGTTGTAGAAGCCACCGACCCAGATGGTAATGCGTTTAACGATGCTATTTCTATTGAAATAGATACCACAGCGCCAGTAATTAATATTGACCCTGTTGCAGACTCTGCATCTCAAACAGTAACGGTTACGGGTTCGGTAGCGGGTTTGAATACTGGCGACAACGTCTCTGTAACTCTTACCGATAGCACAGGCACACAACAAACAATTGTTACACAAGTTGATGCACAAGGTAATTGGAGTATTACCACTACATCGCCTTTAGCAGAAGGGGAGTTTAATGTTAACGCAGTAGCAGTTGATGCCGCTGGTAACCAAGCAATTGACCAAGCTGTTGCGAGTATTGATTTAACCGCTCCAGAAATTACAGTTACAGTAGCGGGTGAAACAAATAATGCTACGCCGCCATTAACCGGTACTACAACCGGTGTGCCACAAGGTACTGAAGTAACAATCACAGTAACCGACAGTGCAGGCGAAGTGCAGCTTTTAACTGCCATTACCGGTGAAGATGGTAGTTGGGCTGTTGATGTAGGTGTGGCACTACCAGAAGGTGATTTTACTGTTGATGCGCAGGTGAGTGATAGCGTAGGCAACCAAGCACTTGCAAGTGATGCTGGAGTTATTGACTTAACGGCGCCAATTGTAGAAATTAATGCGATTGCCGATACGCAAGATACAACCCCAATTATTACTGGCTCTGCGCAAGATGTGCCAGCAGGCTCGGTAATTACCGTGGTTATTACCGATATTAATGGGCAAGTTCAAACGCTGTTAACGCAAACAGATGATGATGGCAGCTGGTCTGTAAGTGTTTCTACACCTTTAGCACAAGGTGAGTTTGAAGTTAATGCAACTGTGACCGACACTGCAGGTAATGAAGCACAAGCTGTAGAGCAAGGGTTAGTTGATTTAACTAGCCCTGAGATAACGGTTACGGCCATTGCAGACACTAATGACACTACGCCTACTTTTGTTGGCCGTGTTGAAGGCGCACCAGAGGGCTCTGTAATTACTGTTTTAGTAACCGATAGCGACGGTAATATACAAACCTTAACAACGACACTTGAGGCTGATGGCACGTGGAGTGTTGAATCGCCCAACGCTATTCCTGGCGGAGAGTTTAGCGTTACCGCGACAGTGAGTGACCCGGCGGGTAACGAAGCATCCGCGCAAACAAGTGGTGAAGTTACATTTGCCCCTATTTCTATTCAAATTGACTCTATTGCAGATACAAACGATACCACGCCACTTTTAAGCGGTAATACCGGTAACGTGCCTGCTGGTACCACTATAACCCTAACGATTACCGCAAGTGATGGCAGTACTTTTAATCTTTTAGCGGTCACGCAAGAAGATGGTTCTTGGAGCGCTCAAGTTACAGAGCCTCTGCCTGAAGGGGATTTTACCGTAGTTGCAGCCGTTATAGACGATGCGGGTAATGAGGCACAAGCAAGTACGGTTGGTAATGTAGATTTAACCGTAAGTATTAATTTTATTATTGATACTAACGATACCACTCCAACAATTAGTGGTACTACGCAAGATGTTGACGCAGGTGCGGTTGTTACTGTTACCTTTACAGGCAGCGATGGCGCAACAGAAACTGTGCAAGTAACCACAAATGCTGATGGGTCTTGGTCAATCGAAGCAACCGATGAGTTGGTAGAGGGCCAATTTACGGTGGTTGCAACAGTAACCGATGCTGCTGGCAATACTGCCTCTGCTACTGAAGTCGGGGAAATTGATTTAACTGATCCTGCAATTACTATTAACCCAATTACAGATACAAACGATACAACACCGAGTGTGACAGGTAGCGTAGTAGATGTACCCCAAGGTACTGAGGTTACCTTATTAATAACCGATAGTGACGGTAATCAACAAACTATTACAGCGGTTACTAATGCCGATGGAAGCTATAGCGCCGATATACTTAATGAGCTTAGCGAAGGTGACTTTACAGTTACTGCAAGTGTAAGTGACGAAGCAGGTAATAGCAGTACTGCAACGGTTACTGGCACCATAGATTTAACCGCACCTAGCGTAACTATAGATAATATTGGTGATACAAACGATACAACGCCTACTATAAGCGGCTCTACTCAAGGTTTAGCTGCAGGTAGTGTGGTTACAGTGATTGTGACTGATAATGCTGGCGCTGAGCAGCAATTTGTCACTGCTATAAATGGTGATGGCACATGGAGTATAGATGTCCCACAAGCATTAGCTGAGGGTGAGTTTAGTGTGGTGGCAAATGTAAGTGATAGTGCTGGTAATAGCGCGCAAGACTCACAAACTGGTACTATAGATTTAACCGCTCCAACTATTAGTGTAAATGACTTTACTGACTCTAACGATTCAACACCTGTATTTAGTGGTACCACAACTGATGTAGAGCCAGGTAGCTTGATCACTGTATTAGTAACAGACTCTAATGGTGATTCGCAAACCTTAACGGCAGTTGTTGCAGAAGATGGTTCTTGGCAAGTAGGGGCAACGACTGCAATTGCTGAGGGGGAGTTTACAATAACGGCCACAGCCACTGATGCAGCTGGAAATGAAGCCTCAGCCACAACTACAGGCGTTATAGATACCGCAGCGCCTACAGTAATAATAGATCCGGTGGGTGATACAAACGACACCACACCCACTATTTCAGGGTCTGCAACGGGTGAGCCTGAGGGCACAGTTGTAACGATCACCGTGACGGATGAAGCGGGTAATCCGCAAACCATTACTACCGAAGTGCAAGCCGATGGCACCTTTAGTGTGGATGTACCGAATGAGCTAAGTGAAGGTGAATTTACCGTTGAGGTATCGGTAACCGATAACGCAGGTAATGAAACTACAGCAACGACCACAGGTGAGGTTGATACCGCAGCGCCTACAGTAATAATAGATCCCGTGGGTGATACAAACGACACCACACCCACTATTTCAGGGTCTGCCACGGGCGAGCCAGAGGGCACAGTTGTAACGATCACCGTGACGGATGAAGCGGGTAACTCACAAATCATCACTACTGAAGTGCAAGCCGATGGCACCTTTAGTGTGGATGTACCGAATGAGCTGAGTGAAGGTGAATTTACCGTTGAGGTATCGGTAACCGATAGCGCAGGTAATGAAACCACAGCAACCACCACAGGTGAAGTAGATACCGCAGCGCCCACAGTAGTAATAGATCCCGTGGGTGATACAAACGACACCACCCCCACTATTTCAGGGTCTGCCACGGGCGAGCCAGAGGGCACAGTTGTTACGATCACCGTGACTGATGAAGCGGGTAACCCACAAATCATTACTACCGAAGTGCAAGCCGATGGCACCTTTAGTGTGGATGTACCGAATGAGCTAAGTGAAGGTGAATTTACCGTTGAGGTATCGGTAACCGATAACGCCGGTAATGAAACTACAGCAACGACCACAGGTGAGGTTGATACCGCAGCGCCTACAGTAATAATAGATACCGTGGGTGATACAAACGACACCACACCTACAATTTCAGGCAGTGCAACGGGTGAGCCAGAAGGCACAGCTGTTACGATCACCGTGACGGATGAAGCGGGTAATCTGCAAACAATTACTACCGAAGTACAAGCCGATGGCACCTTTAGTGTGGATGTACCGAATGAGCTAAGTGAAGGTGAATTTACCGTTGAGGTATCGGTAACCGATAACGCAGGTAATGAAACTACAGCAACGACCACTGGTGAGGTTGATACCGCAGCGCCTACAGTAATAATAGATCCCGTGGGTGATACAAACGACACCACACCCACTATTTCAGGGTCTGCGACGGGCGAGCCAGAGGGCACAGTTGTTACGATTACCGTGACTGATGAAGCGGGTAACCCACAAACTATTACCACTGAAGTGCAAGCCGATGGTACCTTTAGTGTGGATGTACCGAATGAATTAAGTGAAGGTGAATTCACCGTTGAGGTATCGGTAACCGATAACGCAGGTAATGAAACCACAGCAACAACCACAGGTGAGGTTGATACAACAGCGCCGGTTGTGACCATAAATGCGCTAGGTGATACAAGTGATACTACACCAACTCTATCAGGTACGGTAAGCGGGGAACCTACAGGCTCAACTGTTACTTTAACTGTAACGGACGCTAATGGTGCAGTGCAAACTATCACTGCACAAGTCATTGCAGATGGAAGTTGGACAGTAGAAGTACCCGTAGCTTTAGCTGAAGGTAGCTATACTGTTGATGCTACTATTAGCGATAACGCTGGCAATGAAGGTACTGCAAGCGCCTCTGGTACTATTGATACAAGTGCGTTAACTATCACTATTGATGTGATTGGTGAAACCAACGATCAAACCCCACAAATAAGCGGTGATACATTTAATGCAGAAGTAGGTTCGTCTGTTGAAGTTCAGATCTCTGACTCTACAGGTGCGACTATTACCTTAACTACGGTTGTTGATGCAAACGGACAGTGGAGTGTTACTCCGCCAGCCGATTTACCTGAGGGAAGTGTATCAATCAGTGCAACAGTGACTGATTTAGGCGGTGGTTCAGCCATAGCAGAACTTGATGCCGTAATTGATATTACGCCGCCAACCATACAAATTAACGATCTAGAAACCAGTAATGATACAACACCAATTATTGCTGGTAATACTACAGGCGTTGTTTCTGGCACTGTAATAAGCTTGACTGTTACAGATTCGCAAGGAGTTGTTCGCTCGTTTAATACGACAACAGATGCACAAGGGAATTGGAGTGTAGAGCTTTCTCAAGAGTTGGCTTCAGGGGATTACACTGTACAGGCAGAGGTTTCTGATGCTGCAGGCAATAGTGCTTTAGATACAGCAACCGGTAATATTGATACTGCGGGGCCAAGTTTAACCGTTGATTTTGATGCTGTAACCAATGATACAACACCGACTATTTCAGGCACGAGTGATGCCGATGTAGGTACAACGATTACTGTAGTGATCACTGATGAAAACGGTGTTGAACAAACACTAACAACCACAGTAGATGCCAATGGAAGTTGGGAAGTAACCCCTCAAACAGACTTGAATGAAGGTGATAACACCATCGAAGTGAGCGTGTCTGATGAAGCAGGAAACACAACAACAGTAACCGATACAATTACTTTAGATACACAAGCACCCACATTAACCATGCAAACCGTGGGTGATGTAAATGACTTAACCCCTACACTGCAAGGCACCAGTAACGAAATTGGCGGCACGGTAACACTCACCGTGACCGACAGTGACGGCGCTGTGCAAACCATTACCACCACCGTTGGTACGGATGGGCATTGGGATACTGAAGTGCCAAGTGCGTTGGCACAAGGTGACTTTACTGTAACGGCCAGTATTACTGATGCCGCAGGCAATGAAAGTACCGCCAACAGCAGTGGCAATGTAGATACTATTACCCCGGTTGTAACCGTGGATGCACTGGGACTTGGTAACGACAGTACTCCACTTATTAGTGGTACTTCAACTGAGCCAGAAGGCACGGTGGTGACGATTGTAATCACCGACAGTAATGGGGATGAAACACCGCTCACCGCCACCGTTGATGTCAACGGCAACTGGCAGGCAATCAGCCCAGAATTACCTGATGGTAGCTACAGTGTACAAGCCAGCATTACGGATGCGGCGGGCAATACAGGAGGCGCTACGCAATCGGGCACCCTTGATAGCCTTGCCCCGACTCTGACACTCGATACTGTAGGCGCTACCAACGACAGCACGCCAACTATTAGTGGTACCACGAATGCACCAGCCGGCACGGTAATTAGCATCAGCGTTAGCGATGGCATTACCACCGAAACCTTTACAGCCACAGTCCAAGCGGGTGGCAGCTGGTCAGCGGATGTACCAAATGCACTGGTTGATGGTGAGCTGACCATTGAAGCCAGTGTGAGCGACAACGCCGGTAACACCACCACGGTTAGTGAAACCGCCACGCTGAACACCACCGCGCCAAGCATTAGCATTAATGCCTTGGTCGATACCAACGACACCACGCCAACCATTAATGGGACAAGCGATGCAGCAGATGGCACCACCATTAGCTTAACGTTTGAAGATAGCGCGGGTAATATTACGACTGTTGATACCACCGTAACCGGTGGCGTGTGGAGCGTTGATGCACCGAGTGAATTAGCTGAAGGCGAATACACAGTGACCGCCGAGGTAGACGATGGTCTGGGTAATATCGGCAGCGCCACAGAAACCGGTATTATTGACACCACTATGCCAGCGATTGAAGTGAATGAGCTAGTTGTTACCAATGATACAACCCCAACGATCACCGGCACCGCGAATGCACCGCAAGGCAGCACCGTAACGGTTGAAATCACCGATAGTAATAATGTGACCCATACGGTTACAACAACCCTAGGAGCTAATGGCACGTGGAGTGTGGCTGCCTCACAAGTAGTTGCTGAAGGCAGTTATACCGTAAGTGCAAGCGTAAGCGATGCAGCGGGTAACACAGCGACCGCCACAGGCGCAGGGGAGGTTGATACCATTGCGCCAACGCTTGATTTAACCAGCCCAGGTTCAAGTAACGATGTTACACCGACCCTAAGCGGCACCAGTGATGCGGTTGAAGGCACCGTGATCACCTTTACGGTTATCGATGATTTAGGGGCAGAGCAAACCTTTACCACTACCGTGGATGCGAGCGGCAACTTTTCAGTGGAAGTACCGACGGCACTTGCAGAAGGGCCTTACAGCATTGAGGCCAGCATTAGCGATGACGCAGGTAACAGCACTGATATCACCGGCAGCGGTAACATTGATACCACCGCGCCAAGTGTGAGTGTGGATGCACCAGCGCTCACCAACGACAGCACACCAATAGTTACGGGCACCAGTGATGCACCAAACAGCACCGTCACGGTAACCTTTACCGATGCAGCCAATGCCGTACAAACGATTGATGTACAAACCGATGCGAATGGTAATTGGAGTGCCACCCCAGCGACTGATTTAGCTGAAGGCAACTACAGTGTTAGCGCCAGCATCACGGATGCAGCGGGTAACACGGGCACAGGGACAGACAGCGGTGAAGTGGATGTAACGCCACCGGCTCTTGCCTTTACGCCAACCTTCGAGCTTGGTTTATTGGTTACCCTAAGTGGTACGTCTGACCTGCCAGCAGGGAGTGAAATCACCATCACCGAGCAACTTATTGGCGGGGGTGTGGGTGTAACTTACACCACCACAACCGATGCCAACGGTAATTGGTCTTTGGTGGGGCTTGATGTATCACTACTGGATGTAGGCTCTGTGATTGCCACAGCCACAGATGCAGCAGGGAACACACGCACAATCAGCTCAGACGACTTTGATAACACACCACCTACGCTCACAGTTGAGGTGGATGCACAAAGCAATAGCAACACGCCTATAATCAGCGGCACAAGTGACGCAGGCGAAGGCGCACAAGTCACGATTGTGGTGACCGACAGTGACGGTAACCCACAAACCATTACCGCCCTTGTTGATGCCAACGGCGAGTGGAGCGCCACCCCAGCGACACCACTCAGTGAAGGTGAAAGCACGATTGAAGTGAGCGTACGCGATAGCGTAGGCAACGAAACTACCGTGAGTGAAACCACGACTATCGACACGCAAGCGCCAACGCTTACGATACAAAATGTAGGCGATATAAACGATTTAACCCCTACATTACAAGGCACCAGTAACGAAATTGGCGGCACGGTAACACTCACCGTGACCGACAGTGATGGCGCTGTGCAAACCATTACCACCACCGTTGGTACGGATGGCCATTGGGATATTGAAGTGCCCAGTGCCCTGGCACAAGGTGACTTTACTGTGACGGCCAGTATTACTGATGCCGCCGGCAATGAGAGCACCGCCAACAGCAGTGGCAATGTAGATACCATTACCCCGGTTGTAACTGTGGATGCACTGGGGCTTGGTAACGACAGTACTCCACTTATTAGTGGTACTTCAACTGAGCCAGAAGGCACAGTTGTAAACATTGTAATCACCGACAGTAATGGCGATGAAACACCGCTCACCGCCACCGTGGATGTCAACGGCAACTGGCAAGCAATCAGTCCAGAATTACCTGATGGCAGCTACAGTGTACAAGCCAGCATTACGGATGCGGCGGGCAATACAGGAGGCGCTACGCAATCGGGCACCCTTGATAGCCTTGCCCCGACACTGACACTCGATACTGTGGGTGCTACCAACGACAGTACGCCAACTATTAGTGGTACCACGAATGCACCAGCCGGCACGGTAATTAGCATCAGCGTCAGCGATGGCATTACCACCGAAACCTTTACAGCCACAGTCCAAGCGGATGGCAGCTGGTCAGCCGATGTACCAAATGCACTGGTTGATGGTGAGCTAACCATTGAAGCCAGTGTGAGTGATAACGCCGGTAACTCTACCACAGTTAGTGAAACAGCCACGCTGAACACCACCGCGCCAAGCATTAGCATTAATACCTTGGTTGATACCAACGACACCACACCAACCATTAATGGGACAAGTGATGCAGCCGATGGCACCACCATTAGCCTAACGTTTGTAGACAGTTCAGGCGCTGAAACCACCACAACCACCACAGTAACCGGTGGCGTGTGGAGCGTTGATGCACCGAGTGAATTAGCACAAGGCGAATATACAGTGACCGCAGAAGTAGACGATGGTCTGGGTAATATTGGCAGCGCGAGCGAAACCGGTGAGATTGATTTAACCCCACCGAGCCTTGTTATTACAGATAGCGGCGTTAGCAACGACACAACACCGACAATCTCCGGCACAAGTGATGCGCCACAAGGCAGTGAAGTGACAATTATTGTGACAGACAATGCCGGTGCACAGCAAACCATTACCGCCACAGTGGGCGCAACTGGCACATGGTCAGTGCCGGTTACAACAGCCCTTGCTGAGGGCAGTTATACCGTAAGTGCAAGCGTAAGCGATGCAGCGGGTAACACAGCGACCGCCACAGGTGCAGGGGAGGTTGATACCATTGCGCCAACGCTTGATTTAACCAGCCCAGGTTCAAGTAACGATGTTACACCGACCCTAAGCGGCACCAGTGATGCGGTTGAAGGCACCGTGATCACCTTTACGGTTATCGATGATTTAGGAGTCGAGCAAACCTTTACCACCACCGTGGATGCGAGCGGCAACTTCTCAGTGGAAGTACCGACGTCACTTGCAGAAGGACCTTACAGCATTGAGGCCAGCATTAGCGATGATGCAGGTAACAGCACTGATATCACCGGCAGCGGTAACATCGATACCACCGCGCCAAGTGTGAGTGTGGATGCACCAGCGCTCACCAACGACAGCTCGCCAACAGTTACGGGCACCAGTGATGCACCAAACAGCACCGTCACGGTAACCTTTACCGATGCAGCCAATGCCGTACAAACTATTGATGTACAAACCGATGCGAATGGTAATTGGAGTGCCACCCCAGCGACTGATTTAGCTGAAGGCAACTACAGTGTTAGCGCGAGCATCACGGATGCAGCGGGTAACACGGGCACAGGGACAGACAGCGGTGAAGTGGATGTAACGCCACCGGCTCTTGCCTTTACGCCAACCTTCGAGCTTGGTTTATTGGTTACCCTAAGTGGTACGTCTGACCTGCCAGCAGGGAGTGAAATCACCATCACCGAGCAACTTATTGGCGGGGGTGTGGGTGTAACTTACACCACCACAACCGATGCCAACGGTAATTGGTCTTTGGTGGGGCTTGATGTATCACTACTGGATGTAGGCTCTGTGATTGCCACAGCCACAGATGCAGCAGGGAACACACGCACAATCAGCTCAGACGACTTTGATAACACACCACCTACGCTCACAGTTGAGGTGGATGCACAAAGCAATAGCAACACGCCTATAATCAGCGGCACAAGTGACGCAGGCGAAGGCGCACAAGTCACGATTGTGGTGACCGACAGTGACGGTAACCCACAAACCATTACCGCCCTTGTTGATGCCAACGGCGAGTGGAGCGCCACCCCAGCGACACCACTCAGTGAAGGTGAAAGCACGATTGAAGTGAGCGTACGCGATAGCGTAGGCAACGAAACTACCGTGAGTGAAACCACGACTATCGACACGCAAGCGCCAACGCTTACGATACAAAATGTAGGCGATATAAACGATTTAACCCCTACATTACAAGGCACCAGTAACGAAATTGGCGGCACGGTAACACTCACCGTGACCGACAGTGATGGCGCTGTGCAAACCATTACCACCACCGTTGGTACGGATGGCCATTGGGATATTGAAGTGCCCAGTGCCCTGGCACAAGGTGACTTTACTGTGACGGCCAGTATTACTGATGCCGCCGGCAATGAGAGCACCGCCAACAGCAGTGGCAATGTAGATACCATTACCCCGGTTGTAACTGTGGATGCACTGGGGCTTGGTAACGACAGTACTCCACTTATTAGTGGTACTTCAACTGAGCCAGAAGGCACAGTTGTAAACATTGTAATCACCGACAGTAATGGCGATGAAACACCGCTCACCGCCACCGTGGATGTCAACGGCAACTGGCAAGCAATCAGTCCAGAATTACCTGATGGCAGCTACAGTGTACAAGCCAGCATTACGGATGCGGCGGGCAATACAGGCGGCGCTACGCAATCGGGCACTCTTGATAGCCTTGCACCGACACTGACACTCGATACTGTGGGTGCCACCAACGACAGCACGCCAACTATTAGTGGTACCACGAATGCACCAGCCGGCACGGTGATTAGCATCAGCGTTAGCGATGGCATTACCACCGAAACCTTCACAGCCACAGTGCAAGCGGGAGGCAGCTGGTCAGCCGATGTACCAAATGCACTGGTTGATGGTGAGCTGACCATTGAAGCCAGCGTGAGCGACAACGCCGGTAACACCACCACAGTTAGTGAAACAGCCACGCTGAACACCACCGCGCCAAGTATTAGCATCAATACCTTGGTTGATACCAACGACACCACACCAACCATTAATGGGACAAGTGATGCAGCCGATGGCACTACCATTAGCTTAACGTTTGAAGACAGTGCAGGTAATATTACGACTGTTGATACGACCGTAACCGGTGGCGTGTGGAGCGTTGCTGCACCGAGTGAATTAGCTGAAGGTGAATACACAGTGACCGCAGAAGTAGACGATGGTCTGGGTAATATCGGCAGCGCGAGCGAAACCGGTGAGATTGATTTAACCCCACCGAGCCTTGTTATTACAGATAGCGGCGTTAGCAACGACACAACACCGACGATCTCCGGCACAAGTGATGCGCCACAAGGCAGTGAAGTGACAATTATTGTGACAGACAATGCCGGTGCACAGCAAACCATTACCGCCACAGTGGGCGCAACTGGCACATGGTCAGTGCCGGTTACAACAGCCCTTGCTGAGGGCAGTTATACCGTAAGTGCAAGCGTAAGCGATGCAGCGGGTAACACAGCGACCGCCACAGGTGCAGGGGAGGTTGATACCATTGCGCCAACGCTTGATTTAACCAGCCCAGGTTCAAGTAACGATGTTACACCGACCCTAAGCGGCACCAGTGATGCGGTTGAAGGCACCGTGATCACCTTTACGGTTATCGATGATTTAGGGGCCCAGCAAACCTTTACCACCACCGTGGATGCGAGCGGCAACTTCTCAGTGGAAGTACCGACGGCACTTGCAGAAGGACCGTACAGTATTGAGGCCAGCATTAGTGATGATGCAGGTAACAGCACTGATATCACCGGCAGCGGTAACATTGATACCACCGCGCCAAGTGTGAGTGTGGATGCACCAGCGCTCACCAACGACAGCACACCAACAGTTACGGGCACCAGTGATGCACCAAACAGCACCGTCACGGTAACCTTTACCGATGCAGCCAATGCCGTACAAACTATTGATGTACAAACCGACGCCAATGGTAATTGGAGTGCCACCCCAGCGACGGATTTAGCTGAAGGCAACTACAGTGTTAGCGCCAGCATTACCGATGCGGCGGGCAACACCGGCACAGGCAGTGATACGGGCGAGGTGGATGTGACCCCACCGACCTTAGAGATCATTCCTTCGTTCTTGTTGGGGAATTTAGTCTCTCTTTCAGGGGATTCTGATTTACCAGAAGGGTCAGTGATCACAATTACCGAGTATCTTGTTGGCGGTGCTGTAGGCGCTACCTACACTGCTACCACGAACGCTGATGGCACATGGGGACTTGCCAACATAACAGTACCTCTGCTTAGTCTTGCGTATGTTACTGCAACTGCAAGTGATGCAGCCGGCAATGTTGCGAGCGTCAACTCACTTAATTTTGATAATGAAGCACCTGCGCTTACTGTTACTGTAGATGCATTATCGAATGATGCAACGCCTGTGATTTCTGGTGTTACTGATATGGTTCAAGGAACCGAGGTAGAACTAACCGTTGTAGATAGTGCAGGTCAAAGCCAGCAGTTTACGGCCATAGTTCAAGCTAATGGAAGTTGGTCTGTTGAAGTGCCAACCGAGTTAGCACAAGGGCAGTACACTGTTACCGCAGAGGTAAGAGACGATGTTGGTAATTTAACCACTGAGCAAGCACAAGGTGAAATAGACAGCATAGCACCTACTCTTAGCGTTAATCCTATCGACACTACAGCAGATACAACGCCAACCCTATCAGGCACCAGTGATGCCATAGGTGCTGATGTAATAATTAGCATTGATGGCCAAACCTTTTTTGCGGTAGTAGATGCTGATGGAAATTGGCAGGTAGAGGTACCAACTGCACTTACCGATGGTAACTATACGGCGCAAATTAATGTTGCTGACGACGCCAATAATATCACTAACACAACAATCGACTTAACAATTGATACTCAGATACCAATAGTCGCATTGGACGACATAACCGTATTTAACACAGATACGCCAGTTATTAGTGGTACATCTGGTGAACCTACTAGCACAAATGTAGATATTGTTATTACAGATAGTAATGGTGATACGCATACGTTAGCTGCTACGGTTGATGCAAATGGTAATTGGCAAACAACAGCGCCTAATTTACCTGAAGGAAATTACAGTGTTGTTGTTAGTATTACCGACGATGCTAATAATACAGGTTCAGCGACTGGAACAGGGCTTGTTGATACTCAAGCACCAACCATTACCATTGACGCATTAGGTACAATTAATAGCAGCACGCCTACTATTTCAGGTACATCTAATGAGGTTGAAGGTACTACAATTAATGTCACAATTACTGATGGTGATAGCACTGATACCTACGCAACGACTGTGGGAGCAGGCGGGGCTTGGAGTGTTGATGTAACCACGCCATTAACTGATGGACAAGTGACAGTTTCAGCAAGCATTACTGATACTGCAGGTAACAGTAGTGAAGCAAATGCTACTGCCACGCTTAATACTAATGCACCTACCATTAATATAAACACTATTGTTGATACAAACGATCAAACACCTACGCTTTCTGGGTCGAGTAGTGCTGCAAATGGTACGCTAGTTACGGTTACAATTACCGATATTAATAATGTCTCGCACACGGTTACAACAACTGTAACTGATAATACATGGAGTGTAGATGCGACAAATATCCTTCCTGAGGGCACGTTTACTGTTTCAGCCAATGTGACTGAAGGTGGCTTAACCAGCAGTGCAACAGATACAGGGCTGATAGATTTAACAGCCCCAGAATTGAATATTACACCGCTACTAACGAGTAATGATACAACGCCTACAATTTCAGGTACAAGTACAGCCCCACAAGGCGCCATAGTCGCTATTTTGATTACAGATAGCTTAGGCGCAGAGCAAACAGTTAATGCCACAGTAGGTGCAAATGGCACATGGTCAGTTGCAGCTCCTTTATCGCTTAGCGAAGGCACATATACTGTTACTGCATCAACAAGTGATACCGCGGGGAACCCTGTAAATACTAGCACTACCGGTGTGGTTGATATAACCGCACCAGTGGTTAGCATTAACGATATTGTAGGTAGTACAGATTTAACACCTAGCGTTTCTGGAAGTGTAACAGGTGCAGCCGTAGGAGATGTGGTTGCTGTGGTATTTACCGACTTCCAAGGAAATGCGCATACTGTCAATACAACGGTGCAAGCCGGTGGAACTTGGTCAGTAGAGGCAAGCAATAGTCTTTCGCAAGGGGCATATTCAGTAGAAGTATTTATTACTGATAATGCCGGAAATACAGGCAGCAATATCACTAACGCTAATATAGATACAATTGCGCCAGAAATTAGTATTGATCAAAGTTCATTAATACTTACCCAAGACAGCACGCCATTAATTAGTGGCACATCAAACGAGCCCAATACAAACGTTTTCGTTACGTTTACTGACTCAGCTGGCGCATCGCATCAAATTACCGTACAAACGGATGCTAATGGGGACTGGCAAGCCGCTGCAGACAACGTATTAGCAGAAGGTGTTTACAGTGTTTCGGCAACGATTACTGATAGCGCAGGAAATACCTCTGTTGATAGTAAAACAGATGGCGAAGTAGATACAGTAGGGCCAGAGCTTACTATTGTGCCTTCGTTCGTATTAGGACAGCTAGTATCTTTATCTGGTACTTCCGATTTAGGTGAAGGTAAAACAGTTACCGTTAATTTAGAATTAGCTGGTGATTTGGCTAACTTAACTTACGATGTAACCACCGATGCCAATGGTGATTGGGAGTTATTAGGCCTAGCGGTTAATATTATTGGCTTATCAGTTGTTGAAGCCTCCGCAACTGATGAAGCGGGTAACACCACCACTATAACGACGGCAGATGTAGATGCTTCAACGCCGTTACTTAATGCGGTGGTTGACTTTGTAGCTGGCGAGGGTGATTTACCAGTAATTAGCGGTACGACCGACCAAGCCCCAGGCACCGAAGTGCTAGTGAGAGTGGTAGATAGCGATAACATAGCACAAGATTTGGTTGCTATAGTGCAGGCAGATAATTCATGGATTGTACAGGTTCCTCAATCACTTGCTGAGGGCGTGTTTACTGTAACTGTAAATGTATTAAGTGAAGTCGGGATCACAGCTACACAGCTGCTAAGCAGTGTAGTAGATACCATCTCGCCAACGCTTAATTTGCAAGTGATTGGTACAACGTCAGATTCTACTCCAATTATTCAAGGGACCAGTGATTTAATTAATGGAGTGGTAGAGATTCAGCTGGACGGAGGCTCAGTACTAACAACAACAGTGAATGCAGCAGGGCTATTTTCACTGGAGGTTGATGCGCTGACTGAAGGGCAGCATGTTGCTAACGTGAGTATCACTGATGATGCCGGCAATGTAGTAACACAAACGCTCGAGTTTGTTGTTGATACGTTAGTGCCTGTGGTAGATATTTTACCGTTGAACATCAGCAATACTGACATTCTAACTATTTCTGGTACTTCAGAGGAGGCTCCGGGCACAGACATTGATGTAACTGTGATAGATAGTAACGGCAACGCAACAGTATTTGATGCTCTTGTTGGTAGCGATGGCACGTGGTCATTAGTAACCACTAGCCTACCTGATGGTATATATAGTGTATTCGCTAGTATTACTGATGCTGCGGGTAATGTAGGCCAGTCTGCTACTGAGCAAGTGACGATTGATACCATACCGCCATCGTTAGAAATAGACGCCTTTGGTGTACTTAATACATTAACGCCTACTATTACTGGCACCAGTGACGAAGAAACCGGTAGCTTAATCACGATTAATATTACCGACTCTACAAACACACTTTATGAAGTTACTACAACAGTATTAGGAGATGGCACGTGGCTTGTTGTTGCACCTTTACTTGCTGAGGGCGATTTAACCGTCGAGGCTATTAGTATTGATAACGCAGGCAATATAGCAACGGTGACGCAAACGGGCGTTGTGAGCACCACTTTACCGAGTCTATTAATTAACCCAATAATAGATACAAGCGATACAACCCCTACTATTAGTGGTACTACCGATGTAATAAACGGTAATGTAGAAGTTGTTATTACAGATAGCAGTGGTAATGTAACAACCTATAACACTCAAGCTATTGCTGGTGTATGGACATTAATTCCGACCACTCCATTAGCTGAAGGTGCATTTACGGTTGATGCGACAGTCGAAAACTTAAACCTTACAAGCTCTACAAGTCTTAATGGCATAGTTGACTTAACTCCGCCTACAATTGAAATTAATGAACTTGCAGTTACGAATAACTCACTGCCAACCATCTCAGGTACAAGTGATGCTCCGGCAGGTACAACCATAAGCGTAGTACTTACTGATGCTAATAGTGATTCGCAAACATTAACTGCGCAAGTGGCAGGTAACGGAACTTGGTCAGTCACAGCTGTTACGCCGCTTAGTGAAGGCAGTTTTAGTGCTACTGCAACAGTGAGTGATGCTGCAGGAAACTCATCAAGCGATACCATGGTTTCAAGTACTGATTACACAGCACCTATTGTATTTATAGACCCTATTGCAGTAGGCCAAGATACCACACCGACTATTACAGGCTCGGTAACCGGAAGTTTTGCTGGAGCTGCAGTTATTGTGATGTTTACTGACGCACTAGGTGAAACACACAATGTTTCAACAACAGTAAACACAGATGGGTCGTGGAGTGTTACAGCTTCGCAGCCTCTTAGTGAAGGGAATTACAGCGTTGATGTAAGCGTACTTGATAATGCAGGTAATATTGGCGAGCAATCAATAAGCAGCATAGTTGATTCAGGCATAGTAATTAACTCCGGTTTAGAATTAACAGCCGATAGCACACCTAAGATCACAGGTACCGCAGGAGCAAACGAAGATATTACCGTAAGCTTTATAGATGAAAGCGGTACTGTGGTAACCAAGGATACAACAGCGGGAGAGACAGGTGTATGGAGCGTATCACCAGACAATGCTTTACTCGATGGAGCATACACTGTAACGGCTACCGCTACTGATGAATCTGGAAATGTTACTTCAAGTGGAAGCTTATCTGGGTTAGTGATTGACTCAACGCCGGTAGACTTCGAAGTGTCTAACTATTACTGGGGCTTACTAGGAATAGGTTTAACTGCAGAAGGCACAGTAGAAGAAGGAAATAGTGTATATGTTGTAGGAGCAAACTTACTTGGCCTTGAGGTGTTAAACCTAAACTTAAATGTGCTAGAAAGCGCTATGGAAATTCAACCTGATGAGAATGGAAATTGGAGTTCATTATTATCAGTTCTTGATTTAGGTTCTTGGTCTGATTATCGCTTTATCACAGTTGATGAAGCCGGTAATTATTTAATTAAGGATATTAATGACAATATTATTGACCAAGGAAACGACCCACAACTTGCTAGCGCAGGAAGCAGTGCAAGTGCCACCGATACAACATTTGGCTTAGAAGGAGCCGCTGAGCCGTTTAGCGAAGAAGCAGCATTAGGCGCTACTATGCCAAATGAAGCAGTAACCAGCGATGCTTTAGGAGAAACGGTTAATTTAAGTAATGTAAGTGCTTTATCGAGTACAGAGCAAACGGTGTCAATGAGCTCTACAGAGCCCCTTAATATCAATGATGTAATTATTGACGAAGACACCGAGCAACTCGTTGCTCTTAATACTTTGATTGACGATGAAGGCTCTGCAATTGCTTATAGCCCAGCACAAAGTGGCGGAAGTACCGATGAAGCTGCGCCAGCAGTTGATGTTCAAAATCAATCAGAGGAAATGATTAAACACTTAATTGAAAATGGTAATAATCAAACAGATATTTAAATCAGTAACCCACTTCAGTTAAATAACTGAAGTGGGTTTCTAAAACTCACTTAATCAAAAGTGTGGTTATTATTTTGTGCTAAGTAGTAAACCTAAAAAAGCCCTTATTGAGACTTCAATAAGGGCTTTTTTAATAAATTAGGATAGATAAAAGCAGTTAAGCTTTTAGGTTACGAACCAGCTTGCTGTCGGTATTAACTACACTACCGCCTTGGTCGTAAGTCATACTGGTTGGGGCGCCAATTAAAATATCTTTTAATTGTTTTACACTTAAGTGTGCTTGGCGGGCAGCATGTGAGTTTACTTTATTTTGTTTTTGGCACTGCGCTAACTGCGCTTTAACTTGCGCTACTCGTTCAGTTACGTCAGGGGCATTTTCATCATTTGCAGCAAAAAGTTTATTCAACTCTTTATCGAGCTGCGTAAGCTTAGTTAAAAAAGACATTTTTTGTTGGGCAAGTTCTTTTAAACCTTCACCTCTACGAGAGGCAATAATACTAAGCTCTTCGTTTAATAACGCATATAATGAATCCAAGCATTTAACTTGTTCATTTAATTTAACGCTAATTAAACTATTGTGATCAGCCATATACGTTAAACTCAAAATCAGCTAAGTTTTTAGTCAGCTTTTCAGCATCAATTTGGTATTTACCTTCGGTAATCGCTTTTTTAAGCTCAGCGACCTTTTCACTATCAAAGCCAGATGATTGCTGTGCTTTATCTTGCAGTGTTTTTAACTGCTGTGCTTGTGGCGTCAGGCTCACTGAATCGCTCGCCGCTTTAGGCGAAGGAGTCTGTGTTGTTTGTGTACTTGCAGCGTTATCTTTTTTGATATCAACTTGTTGCTGTTTAGCGTTTGTAAGCGCATTAGCTTGTTGATTACTGCCATTAACTTGATTAACCATAATAATAAACCTGTATATTACCCAACTTATGCCAAGTTATCGGCATATACATAGGATACTTTAGTATAAATCGAAATTAAATATTTACTTGCACAGACTCTACACCATCTACACGTGCATTCAAAATTTTACCGGATTTTTTATTCTTGATCTGTACTTGCTCACCAAGGGTGCCATCTTCAAGTGCTATCCCCGTAGTTTTTATTCTAAGTCCTTTAATACTCGCATAAATATTAACAGCGTCGCCTTTGCAAACCATACAAATTTGGTTAAGCAAAACCGGCATACCGCTTCTTATATTTCGCTTACTGCGGCTGCCAATAAGCATTAAAGGGTTATCTAAATATTGTACCCTAACAAACTGCGAAGGCTTCATTTGTACGCTTAAATGAGACTTAGTAATAACTTCACCACGGGCTAGATTTGCCGTGGCAACCACAACGGGCGCCATTTTAACTATTCTTACATGGACATATTGAGTCCAGCTTTGCGCATCGTTACATTTTATTTGTACAGTCACCTGGCGTGTAAATGGCGGCTCATTTGGCACGACTAATTCTGGCTCGTTTTCGCATACTCTATCAGGAATGCGGCTATCGAGGGCAAGGGCGGTAATCTCCACATTTTTTTCAAGTGGCACGGTAACTCGCTCTGCAATATGAGAAATTGCTATTTCTTGTAATAAATCTTTACTAAACACTTTTGCATGCAAAGGTGTTGCTAAGCAGAGGCTAGCAAGAAAATAAAAAACACTGTATCTTCTGACTTTTTTTAACAAACTCATAATGTTTCGACTATGCTTATGGTTTCAAACAGGGTATAAATATTTTGCGTCAAAAAGTAGACGCTCCCGCGATGTTATGTAGCTTTATAAACAGAAAGCAATTATCGTTCCGCATTATTTGTTTTCTTTAGGAGATTTGAATGGCAGGCATTTTAGACTCAGTAAACCAACGCACCCAGTTGGTTGGGCAGAACCGCCTAGAATTACTATTATTTAAGCTCAGAGGGCGTCAGCGTTTTGGGATCAATGTATTTAAAGTAAGAGAAGTACTGCAATGTCCTCCTTTAACGAGTATGCCTAAATCAAATGCATACATTCGGGGTGTGGCGCATATTCGTGGTCAAACTATTTCAGTTATCGACTTATCAATGGCCGTAGGCGGCCGACCTATTGAAAATGTTAAAGACAGCTTCATAATAATTGCAGAATACAATCGTTCTGTGCAGGGCTTTTTAGTTGGCGGCGTTGAGCGAATTGTTAACATGAACTGGGAAAAAATAATGCCACCTCCGTCAGGAGCAGGGCGTTACTCTTACTTAACTGCCGTTACCGAGATTGAAAACGAATTGGTCGAAATTCTCGATGTAGAAAAAATCTTAAACGAAATTTGTCCAGTAAATACCGAGGTTAGTGCCGACCTTGCTGCCGATAGTGCAATACAAAAAGATTTAGGCGAGCGCATTGTATTTATTGCCGACGATTCAGCTGTTGCACGTAACCAAGTAAAAAGAGCACTTGAGCCACTTGGCGTGCAAACTGAGCTTGCAAAAAATGGTAAAGAGGCTTTAGTTAGGCTTAAAGAAATAGCCGAGCTTGATTGTAAAAATGATATTACTGAGCGTGTAGGTTTACTTATCTCTGATGTTGAAATGCCTGAAATGGACGGCTATACATTAACAGCAGAAATTAAAGCAGATCCAAAATTAGCGCCTCTACATGTTATTTTACACACTTCTTTGAGTGGGGTGTTTAATCAGGCGATGATCGAAAAAGTAGGCGCGGATGATTTTATAGCAAAATTTAACCCTGATGAATTGGCAACAGCAGTTAAAAAATGGGTTCATTGCGACTAAACAACAATAGGTGTTATTAATTTGAATAATAAAGATTTGCAGCAAAGTGACTACGATCAGTTTCGCTCATTTTTAGAGCAGCAATGTGGTATTGTGCTAGGCGAAAACAAGCAGTATTTAGTAAAAAGTAGGCTTGCGCCGCTTATGGCTCGTTTTAATGTTGAATCTTTATCACAATTAGTGAGTAAAACGCTTGGCCCTCATGAGCGGCAACTTAGAGCCGCTGTAGTTGATGCCATGACCACTAACGAAACCTTGTGGTTTAGGGATCAATACCCATTTGAGCTTTTAAAAAATAAATTGTTTCCAGAGTTTAAAGACGCCCGCCGGCCATTAAAAATTTGGTCAGCGGCCAGCTCTTCAGGCCAAGAACCATACTCTATTGCCATGTCTGTTGCTGAGTTTCAGGCCAAGCAACCGGGCGTGTTGCGTATGGGGGCTCAAATTATTGGTACAGATATTTCTAACACAATGCTCGATATGTGTAAAAACGCTGAATATGATGCGTTGGCATTAGCGCGAGGCCTATCAGCAGAGCGCCGTAAAAAGTACTTTATGGATAGCGGCAACGGCATGGCAAAAGTTATCGACTCAGTTAGAAAACAGGTGAGCTTTAGACATTTAAACTTGCTTGATTCTTACGCCTTAATGGGGAAGTTTGATATTATTTTTTGCCGCAATGTCCTTATATATTTTTCACCAGAGGTTAAAGCAAAAATAATTGGTCAGTTTGCCCAAGCACTAAACCCAAAAGGGTATTTATTTTTAGGTGCGTCGGAGTCGATGACGGGCTTAAGTAACGAGTTTGATATGGTTCGTTGTAACCCTGGAATCATCTACCAAAAAAAATAATCCTATCACTTTGTTATTAAAAAACGACGTTCTTAGCGTCGTTTTTTTATTTAATAACAACCCTCTATAAAAAAATAACGTAACTAAAAACTACTGGCTTATAAATTGCTTTAACTTAAGCAAGTCAATTTTTTGGAGAACGTTATGGCTATCAGTTTTGATAAAGCATTAGGTGTGCACCCGCATGCAATGTTGATCCGCTCACAGCGGGCAGAAGTACTTGCCACAAATATAGCGAATGCTGATACGCCTGGCTATAAAGCAAAAGATATCGACTTTGCCTCAGCATTAAAAGCGGCAAGGTCAACTCAGCAAAGCGGCAATAGCATGGTTACTACCAATGAAAAACACATTGCTGGCGGTACTCGAAGTGTAGGTGGTTCTGAATTATTTCGCACTCCAAATCAAGGAGATACAGGCGATGGTAACTCAGTTGATATACAGGTGGAACGAAACTTGTATACACAGAATGCGATGGAGTATCAGGCAAGCCTGCAATTTTTAAGTAGTAAATTTAAGGGCCTGAATAAAGCGCTCGGTAGTCAAGGGTAATAATTATGAGTTTATATAACGTTTTTGATATTTCAGGTAGTGGTATGAGTGCGCAAAATGTGCGCTTAAATACTACCGCAAGTAATATTTCGAATGCTAATACAATTAGTTCATCCCAAGACAAAACTTACCGAGCACGCCAACCTGTATTTGCTGCAGAGCTGACGAAAGCGTCTGCCTCAGCTAGCAACCCTCAGGGCTCCGCTGTTGGTGTTAAAGTGCTGGGAATTGTTGAGAGTAACAAACCACTACAAATTGAATATAACCCTAATCACCCAAGTGCGGATGAAAATGGCTATATCTATAAACCCAACGTTAATGTTGTTGAGGAGATGGCAAATATGATCTCTGCTTCTCGCTCTTATCAAACAAACGTGCAAGTTGCCGATGCAGCTAAGCAAATGTTAAGCAAAACGCTGTTACTTGGGCAGCGATAACCGAGGGTAGGTTATGAGTAACGATATTAGTACTAGTTCATCTTTTATGGACTCGATAACTTGGCAAGAGACCCAAGTAGCGACATCCACTGAAGAGAGCGATGCCTTAACGCAAGAAGATTTTTTCTCGTTGCTAACTCAGCAGCTATCGTATCAAGACCCGAGTAATCCGGCTGATAACGATCAGATGATTGCGCAAATGACTAATTTTACTATGGCGCAAGGCATCACAGATTTAAACACAAACTTTGAGTCACTTGCCTCGTCAATGACCTCAAACTCTGCCTTACAAGCATCAACGCTGGTTGGTAAGCAAGCGCTTTTAGAATCTAATACGCTTGAGCTTGGCGAAAGCGGAGAGGCAAAAGGGTCTGCGGTTGCTGAAGAAGCCGTTGATAATTTAAAAATTAAAGTCACAGATGCTTCTGGGCAACTGGTTAGAACTATCGATATGGGTTCGCAAGCAGCGGGTGCAGTGCGCTTTAGCTGGGATGGTAATAATGAATCCGGTGAGCGCCTACCAGAGGGTGAATACACTATTACTGCAGAGGGCAGTACCAACGGCGAGTTTTCAAGCTTACCGGTGGCAACATTCAAAAACATTGAAAGCGTTAATATCAACGGCTCTAGTGGCATTATTATTAACACTAAAGAGGGTGCGGTTAGGTTGACAGACGTCGCAGAGATCGCATAACCAATTAAAAAGTATTTCGCCTGCTAGCAGGCTATTAGATCAAAAGTTAGAGGTGAATTATGAGCTTTAATATTGCACTTACAGGCCTAGCAGCCGCACAAAAAGATTTAGACGTGACGGCAAATAACATTGCCAATGTAAATACCACCGGTTTTAAAGAATCGCGTGCTGAATTTGCTGATGTTTACGCTGCATCTGTGTTTAGCGCAGGCAAAACTAAAAATGGAGATGGTGTGCAAACAACCATGGTTGCACAGCAATTTCATCAAGGCTCACTGCAATTTACTAACAACTCGTTAGATTTAGCGATTACTGGCGAAGGGTATTTTGCAATGACCGATGATATTTCGTCGCAAGATTTAACCTATACTCGTGCAGGTGCATTTAAGCTTAATCAAGATAACTTTATGGTTGATGCAAAAGGCAATTATTTACAAGCTTTTCCAGTAGACTCATCTACAGGTGATACCACATCAGTTAGTTTAAGTACTACAAACCCGATTCAAATACCTGATTCATCTGGTTCGCCTCGCGCTACAGAGAACGTATTTTTATCGTTTAACTTAGATGCAACAGCTGATGCAACAGGCCTCGATTTTGACCCTACATCTAACGGTACCTATAACTCGTCAACGTCTACAACAGTTTACGATTCATTGGGTGAACCACATATTCTGCAATACTTTTTTGTAAAAGAAGAAGATGCGGCCTCGGGTGGTACTGATAATAGCTGGGAAGTCTATGCCACACTTGATGGCAAGGTAATAGACGGTACAACTGGTGCAGAGCAAACAACTACGCCATATACACCGATTACTACACTTGGTTTTGATTCTAGCGGTTTACCTGCCACAACGGGCGGTGTAGCAAATACTAACACGACAACATTTGACGAAATTAATTTACCGGCAGGTGCGGGTACTGGTTTATCGTCAATGCTTGATAACGGCGCGACATTTCCAAGCACGGGTATTGAGTTAAACTGGCGCGATGAAAATAACACAGCAGGGCGTATTCCAACTCAGTACTCAAGTGGTTTTGAAGTAAAAGCCCTTGATCAAGATGGCTCTACAGTCGGTCGTTTAGCGGGTATTGATATTGGTACTGACGGTAAAATTGTGGCCTCGTACAGTAATGGTGATTCAACCTACTTAGGCCAAGTGGCTATGGTACGCTTTCCAAACTCACAAGGTTTATCGCAAGTAGGTGATACCAGTTGGAAGCAAAGTATTGACTCTGGTGAGCCAGTAGCCGGTGAAGCAGGCTCGGGTACTTTTGGTAGTATTAACTCATCTGCGCTTGAGCAATCAAATACCAACTTAACAAACGAATTAGTTGATTTGATTACCGCTCAACGCAACTACCAAGCAAACTCTCGAGCGCTTGAAGTTAACTCAACAATTCAGCAAAGTATTTTGCAGATTCGATAAGTTAATCTTATTTTTGGTTAAAATTCTAAGGCTGCATTTTTGCAGCCTTTTTTGTAGCTATGTGGCTAAAATTAGCGGAGCTGAACCGCTCACCACCTTCCTAATATTGCGTCAAATTTAATCTGGCATCTATTTTGCATTTATCAGCTCAGAGATTTTTTATGTGAGTCGATGTTATGGACAAAATGGTCTACATTGCAGCCTCTGGCGCTAAGCAAAGCCTACAAGGGCTTGCACTTAAAGCCAATAATTTGGCAAACGCAAACACCACAGGCTTTAAAGCTGACTTTGCGCAAGCGCGCTCTATGCAAGCATTTGGCGAGGGCTTACCAACTCGCGTGTTTTCAATGCAAGAGCGACCAGGTTCTAACATGACCTCTGGCGGCATAATCGAAACAGGGCGAGATTTAGATATTGCCATGAGCGATAACGCCTGGCTTGCCGTTCAAGATGACTCAGGAAATGAAGCATACACAAAAGTAGGTACGCTGAACATTACTGCTCAAGGCATGTTAGTAACGAGCCACGGTCGTCAAGTTATTGGCGAAGGTGGCCCCGTAATTCTACCTGTTCCTATTGAAAAAATAAGCTTTAGTGAAGATGGTGCCATACAGGTTCGCCCCCAAGGCGCACCAGCCAATTTTTTAGAAGAAGTAGATACGCTACGTGTTGTTGAAGGAAACAGCAGGCAGCTTGAAAAAGGCAACGATGGCTTATTTAGACCAGTACCTGGGCAAGCCGTCGATACTTCTGCAAATGTAAAAGTGTTAAGTGGTGCACTGGAAATGTCTAACGTTAATCCAGTTCACGAAATGGTCGATATGATCAACCACCAACGTCAATTTGAGTTACAAGTAAAACTAATGAAAACAGCTGAAGAGATTGACGAACGTCAAGATCAGTTGATGCGCATAGTTTAACTTTAAAATGAGGGCATACTTATGAATCCTGCATTGTGGATAAGTAAAACAGGGCTAGACGCTCAACAAACTGATATTTCAGTTATTTCAAATAACTTGGCGAATGCCAGTACCGTAGGTTACAAAAAAAGCCGCGCTATTTTTGAAGATTTATTGTATCAAAACATCAACCAGCCTGGCGGGCGCTCATCACAAGATACCGAGCTGCCATCTGGCCTAATGCTAGGTGCGGGTGCAAAAGTGGTTGCTAACCAAAAAGAGTTTACGCAAGGTAATATGCTCACCACTGAAAACTCACTTGATTGGATGATCTCAGGCGAAGGCTTTTTTGAAGTACTGCAACCAGATGGCAATATTGCCTATTCGCGTAATGGGCAATTTACTACCGATGAAGACGGCCGCATTGTTACCTCCGGCGCAGGTTTTGTTGTTCAGCCCGAAATGAATGTACCCGATGATGCGCAATCAATCACTGTTTCTCAAGATGGTGAAGTGTCGGTGCGTGTAGCAGGGCAAGCCGACAACGTAGTAATTGGCCAGCTTACAATTAGTGACTTTATTAATCCATCGGGTCTTGAGCCAATTGGTCAAAACCTTTACACCGAAACCGCTGTTAGTGGTGCGCCTGTACAAGGCAATCCGGGTGTAGAGGGCTTAGGTACTATTATTCAGGGCTCGCTTGAAACATCAAACGTTAATGTAACGGAAGAGTTGGTAAACCTTATCGAAACTCAACGTGTGTACGAAATGAACTCAAAAGTAATCTCGGCCGTTGACGAAATGATGAGCTACATCAATCAACAGTTATAACCGTGCACAAGGGGATAGTTATGCGTAATGTTATTTTATTTGCAGCAGGCAGCTTATTTTTAAGTGGCTGTGTTTCTACGCAAAATAGTGAAGTGGTTCAAGACGACCCCTACTACGCACCCATGTACCCAGAGCCTGTAGCAGAGCCTGTTGTTGCAACGGGTTCGTTGTTTAACACCAATACATTTAATGATTTGTATTCAGACAAAAAAGCACTTAGAACCGGCGATATAATTACCGTTAAGCTTGAAGAGTCAACACAAGCTACAAAAGCCGCTAAAACCGAAACCGATAAAGAAACCGAAGCCAGCCTAGACCCCGTTATTGGGTTAGGTGGATTACCAGTAAATATAGGTGGCGACAGTATTCAGTTTGGCATTGGTAGTGACTCATCATTTACCGGTGACTCTAAATCAAATCAGTCAAACAGCTTAGTGGGCGATATCTCGGTGAATGTTATGCGTGTTTTACCCAATGGTAATTTAGTTATTCGTGGTGAAAAATGGCTAACACTTAACACCGGCGAAGAGTTTATTAGGCTCGAAGGCCTTGTACGTCCGCAAGATGTAAGCGCCGAAAACACGGTTGAGTCGAATAGAATTGCCAATGCCCGAATTCAATATTCAGGTAAAGGACAAACACAAGAAGCGCAAAGCCCAGGGTGGTTAACACGTTTCTTTAGTAGCTCGTTATTTCCGTTTTAGAGGATAGTAGTATGAATAGCATTAAAGCGTTTATTTTGATCATACTGCTAGGCTGGCAATTTTCTGCCAGTGCAGAGCGTATTAAAGATGTATCTATGGTTGAAGGTGTGCGTGCTAACCAACTCGTAGGGTATGGTTTAGTGGTGGGGCTACCTGGTACAGGGGAGCAAAACTCTTACACGCAACAAAGTTTTAGAGGCATGCTAAACAGTTTTGGTATTACGCTGCCTTCAACACAAAGCCCTAAAATTAAAAACGTAGCAGCAGTGGCAGTCCATGCTGAGCTTCCGCCGTTTAGAAAGCCGGGTCAAACAATTGATATTACGGTATCTTCTATTGGCAGTGCAGGCAGTTTACGTGGCGGCACCTTGTTACAAACTTTCTTAAAAGGGGTGGATGGAAACGTATATGCCATAGCACAAGGTAGCCTAATTGTGGGAGGCCTAGGAGCACAAGGGCTAGATGGCAGTAAAGTGGTCATTAACACCCCGACGGTTGGCCGCGTACCTAACGGAGCCACTGTTGAGCGCGAAGTTAAAAGCCCTTTTATGCAAGGCGACTACATTACTTTTAACTTAAACCGCCCTGACTTTACAACGGCAAAACGTTTAGAAGCAACAATTAACAATTTGGTAGGCCCTAATAGTGCACAAGCTATTGACGCTGCCTCAGTACGGGTTATTGCGCCACGTGATGCATCGCAACGAGTGTCTTATTTATCAACGCTTGAAAACCTAGAGTTTAAGCCTGCTGATACCTCAGCCAAGATTATTGTTAATTCACGTACGGGAACGATTGTCATTGGCAAAAATGTGAAGCTACAGCCTGCGGCAATAACCCATGGCGGCCTAACAGTCACAATTGCTGAACAGCAAAATGTAACGCAGCCTAATCCGTTAGCAGAAGGCGAAACTGTTGTTACACAGCAAAGTATTATTGACGTTAATCAAGATGATTCTCGTGCGTTTGTTTTTAACCCCGGCGTTAGCTTAGATGACTTAGTACGTGCAATAAACGAAGTAGGCGCAGCACCTGGCGATTTAATGGCTATTTTAGAAGCGCTTAAAGAAGCGGGTGCAATTAACGGACAGCTTGTTGTTATTTAGTTAGATTTTAGAATATTTACCCTTCCACATAAAGCTTAAGTACTCAAAAGGTACTTAAGCTTTTTACTGTTTACCTTTCTTTGGCTCAATTTTTGCATTTCTTAAAGCATTATTCATTTTTGTGTCAAAAAGCTGATGGAAACAAATCACCTCGATAAGCAAAACTTTTTTGATTTAAGTAATCTTAATACTTTACGTCAAGACGCTTTAAACAGCGGTGATGCATCTACTGATGCGTCTAAAGCGGCGCTAAAAAAAGCAGCGGCACAATTTGAAGCTATTTTTACACAAATGCTTCTAAAAGGGATGCGTAAAGCCAACGAAGCATTTGAAGATGAAGACAGCCCGTTTAACTCTAGCGGCGTAAAATTTTTTGAAGAAATGCACGATCAGCAGCTCTCTTCTGAGCTTTCATCAAATGGGTCTTTGGGTTTGGCTGATTTAATTGTTCAGCAGCTTTCTCCAGAGGCTGAGAACTTTATGCCTGGCTCAGTATTAAGAACTACTAACGACTTTATGAGCGATAAACGCGCAGGCTCTGAGCTGCCGCACGAAAAAGTGCACAGTATAAAGCAAGCAAATAAAGATGACTTAGTAGCCAGCAGTGAAGCAACACAAACTAAAACCACAACACAGCCTACACAGTCGTCATTTAATAATGCTGAAGAGTTTGTGAGTTCCGTGTGGGAGCATGCTAAAACAGCGGCCGAAAAAATTGGTTTAAACCCTGCAGTAATGGTGGCCCAAGCGGCACTTGAGACTGGTTGGGGTAAGCATATTATTAATAAAAGCGACGGGAATAGCTCAAATAACCTGTTCAATATTAAATCAGATAAAAGCTGGGAAGGCGATAAAGCAAGTAAAGTAACGCTTGAATTTGAGCAAGGTACCCCTGTTAAAAAGCAAGCAAGTTTTAGAGCTTACGATTCTATAAAAGAAAGCGTGAACGACTTTGTCGATTTTTTAACGCAAAACCCACGCTACGAAGAAGCATTACAAAAAACAGCACAGCCAAACGAATTTTTAGATTCGCTACAAAAAGCAGGCTATGCAACCGATCCTAATTACGCGAGTAAAATAAAAAAAGTGCTAAATAGCAGTGAGCTTAAAAATATTGCAACAAGCGCGTTTACCCAAGGAGTGAAGTAATATGTCGTTTAGTTTATTAAATATTGCCAGTGCTGGGGTGCGTTCAAGCTCTGAGCTGTTGCAAACGACCAGTAAAAACATCACCAATGTAAATACAGAGGGCTACGTACGTGAGCGAACTGAATTTACCACTATGGTTGATAATCAAGTAGGGCGCGGCGAAACATATAGGCTTTTAAATGAATTTGCCCAGTCGCAATTAAATCGCGATACCTCTAATAAATCATTTTTTGATCAGTTTGTTACTGAGGCAAACCGTGTAGATACCATTTTTTCTGAAGAGTCTAATAATTTATCTACAGGCATTAACTCTTTATTTAACAACGTACAAGAGGCTCTAAATCAGCCTTCTTCATCGGTTGCTCGCTCATTAGTAATGACCGATGCGCAAAGTTTAGTTGATCAAATGGATAGGCTTTCGGGTATCGTGCTTGAGCAACAAGGTATAGTAAATGAGCAGCTTGAGATTTTTTCTGAAGAAGCCAACTCACTTATCCAAAATATAAATACGTTAAACCAAGAAATTGCAGTCGTAAATGGCACAAATAACGCATCAAGCGCAAGCTCTATTTATAACCAGCGCGACTTAGCGATTCGTGAATTATCAGAGCTTGTTGATATAGAAACACTTGACGGCCCTAATGGTGAAAAACTCGTCTTTATGGGGAGCGGTGAATCTTTAGTTATGGAAAACGGTACATTTAACTTGTTTTCACTGTCGGGCGACCCGGATCCTAATTTTAAAGAATTGACGCTTGACGTTAATGGCGGCAAAGCTGTGCCGCTTGAAATAGATGCGAGCAAACTGAAAGGAAAAATTGGCGGCTTATTAGCGTTTAGAGACGACATACTTGTACCGGCACAAAACCAAATAGGCCAAATGGGATTAGCGATTGCTGATGCGTTTAACGAGCAAAATAAACTCGGTATGGATGCTAATGGCGAGCTAGGCGGTGATATATTTAATATACCTACCGTGGGTGGTTATGCGTACCAAGACAATACCGGTAGCGCCAGTTTAACAGCCACGCTTGAAGCAGGTAAAGGCAGTGAGCTACCCGCTAGTGACTTTATTGTCACTTATACCGCTAATGCAAACGAAGTGAGCATTCAACCAATTGATAACAAAGGGGAGCCGATAGGCAGCGCTTCTTTAGCAACGATACCGCCGTCTGGTGTTATAAACTCAGATGACTTTACCACCGGTGAATCGTTTGGTTTGCAAATTGATGTAGCCGGTACTGGTAATACAGGTGATCAGTTTCAAATTAAACTTAACTCTGAGGCGGCAACCAGTATTTCCCTTGCGACAAGCCGCGGTGAAGATTTAGCACTTGCATCGCCTATTCGTACAGCTAACAGCATAGATAATGTAGGTACAGCGACTATTTCAGCCGGAGAAGTAACAAGTGTTACCTCGGGTGGCTTTAACACTACCCCTGGTTTAGCCAATGGCGATATAACGTTAGTTAAAACAGGCACTGCAAACGAATATCAAATTACAGATGCAAATGGCACCACTACGTTTACAGTAACGCCTCCAGCAGAGGGCGTACTGGCTCAGGCTGGCGTACCTTATAGCAACTATGGCTTTGATTTTGACATTGAAGGCACGCCAGCTACCGGAGACACCTTTACCCTTGAATTTAACGAAGGCGGCTTTGACGATAACCGTAATGGTTTAAAACTCGCTGATTTACAAAATGGCGAATTAGTGCGTAAAAATGTAGTGACAACAGCCACTGCCGACAATCACGACACATTTAATCAAGCCTATTCGGGGTTAGTGAGTGATATTGGTGTAGTCACTGGTCAAGCCATTACCAGTGCTAGTGCATTTGATGCGTTAGCAGAGCAATCAGAAGCGTGGTATGAATCGCTCTCGGGTGTAAACCTTGATGAAGAAGCTGCCAATTTACTACGTTTCCAACAATCATATTCGGCATCAGCTCAAGTACTAGCTGCGGCCCAAGAAGTTTTTGACACCTTATTAAGTGCGGCGAGGTAATTATGCGTTTATCAAATAACTTAATGTATCAAAACAACATTAATAAAATACTCGATAACCAACAAAGTGTTGCTAATGCACAAGAGCAAGTAACAACAGGTAAAAAATACTTAACGACCTCAGAAGCGCCTGCTGCTATTTCACAAGGGATGCTGTATTCAAATAAAATACAAACAAATGAGCAATATACTAAAAATATCGACCAATTAACTGGCCGCCTTGAAACTGAAGAAACCATCTTACAAAGTATAAATACCAATATTCAACAAGCTCAAGAGCTAGCTATTCAAGCGGGCAATGGTGTTTATACTCAAGATGATTTAGAGTCAATCGCGGCAGAGCTGAGTGAAATACAAAAAACACTTGTTAATTTAATGAATACCCGCTCAGAAGACGGTAAGTTTATATTTTCAGGCTACCAAGACAGTACCCAACCCTATCAGTTTGACTCTACAGCAGGTGAGTACACCTATAATGGGGATCAAGGCCAGCATGTTATAACTATTGCTGAAGGCGTGAGTATTAAATCAAGCGATAACGGTTTTGATACGTTCGAGAAAAGTGATGCAAGGTTAGATGTTACTGATAATCAAGCTGCTATCCCAGTAACTACGCCTGCAAATAATATTACAGCGGGTACGGTTTACGTCGATGGTCAAACAGAATTCGACCGTTTCCATCAAGAAAATTACAATGCAGATCCAACCGCAGCGGCAACAGTGAACACATATAATGTGGTAATAACACCAGGCGCTACCGCTAACGACCCTGATACTTATGAAATTTTGCGTGACGGCGTGTCGCTAAGCCCTGCACAAGTAGGCGAGATAACGGATGAGCCAATCGATTTTGCAGGCATGAAAATCGAATTTGAAGGCGCAGCACCAGGGCAGCTTGATTTTACCCTCGAAAAGCCGCACAAAGAAAATGTGCTTAATACATTACAATCGCTCATTACGGGGTTAAATGATGGCACACTTGAAAACGATGATTTTCAGCAAGTATTAGCCGATGGTGTAGTACAGCTTCAAAATGCAAGTGAGCAAGTTGTGTATACGCAAGCGAGCTTAGGCGGGCGGATGAATGCGGTTGATAGCGTGAGTGACTCAAATCTTGCGCAAGACATTCAAAACAAAAGTAACCTTTCTGATTTAGTAGAGGTAGACATGGCAGAAGCCATTAGTGAACTCACTAAACAAGAAACCGCACTGCAAGCGTCACAAGCCACGTTTGGCCGTTTAACAAACCTTTCTTTATTTGATTACTTATAAACAGATTATAAGCAGAAATACCTTGCCGCTTTAGTTAGCATAAAGCGGCAAAAACCTCCCTCATTAGCGTGGCAATAATTTGTCACTTTAATACCTAAACATTTAACGCTTCGTTAACTCTATGATGCTTAAAATAAAACTGTTTAAAAACAAAGCTTTAAATATATTTCAAAGTTGGCACAGTAAATGCTTTTCTAATAATTAGAAATTATCGAATAGTGGTTCCTGTTAAAACGTGTTGAACCACACTCTGTTTAAACCTAGGAGATGGTCAAATGGCATTAACAGTAAATACTAATGTGTCGTCATTGAACGCACAGCGAAACTTAACAAAATCTGGCGAAGGCCTAGCAACGTCAATGGAACGTTTATCATCAGGTATGCGTATTAATAGCGCAAAAGATGATGCGGCGGGCTTACAAATTTCAAACCGTTTAACCTCACAAATAAATGGTTTATCAGTGGCTCAACGTAATGCCAACGATGGTATTTCAATGGCGCAAACCGCTGAAGGTGCGATGAGTGAGTCGACCAACATACTTCAACGTATGCGCGAGCTTGCCCTGCAAGCGGCTAATGGTTCAAACTCTGCCGAAGACCGTGAAGCACTACAAAAAGAAGTATCAGCACTTCAGGTTGAGTTAACACGTATTGCAGAAACCACCTCATTCGGTGGTCAACAGTTATTAGATGGTAGTTACGGTAGCAAAGCGTTCCAGGTAGGTGCTAATGCTAACGAAACAATTAACGTATCACTTTCAAGCGTTGCAGCTGAAAAAATTGGCTCAAACCAAGTGAATTTACAAGCAGCTTCCGGTAGTGATGGCTTTGGTCAGGTTTCTGAAATTGGAACTGGTGCTCTTGCTGATAGTGCGACTGTTTACGGTAGTTTTACAATTTCAGGTAGGGTAGATTCGACGGTTAACATAGTCAATGGCTCTACAGCAGAAGAAGCTGCTGCAACTATAAATCAGGTAAGTGGTGCTACAGGTGTAACAGCACAGGCTAGAACCGAAGCTGTTGTCGAAATGGGGGCAACATTAAGTGCAGAGGGTAGTTCAGTAAGTTTTGAATTAAATGGCGAAAAAGTGTCTTTTGTTGCAACGGGTACTATCGCTGGTGATGAACAAGCAATGGCAGAGGCTGTTAATAAGGCAACTGACGAGCACGGAGTTACTGCTACTATAGAGAATGGAGAGCTTTCATTCTCAAACAATAATGGTAAAAGTATAGAAATTGTAGGGTTTGTGGGTGACACAGGTTCAGATATTACTATTACACCACAAGGCTATGATGAAGGTGCGGCCGGTGACGCCCAAACACTAGTTACAGGAGGCCCGGACTCCGCTAGGATTGCTGGCTCAATCCAATTAAATTCATCAGAAACTTTTGCTACAACTGGTACGGTCTTTGTTGATGAAGTAAATACCAAGGTCACGAGTACATTAGAAAATGTAGCTGATATTGATGTTATTACTCAGAAAGCATCACAAGATGCGCTTTCAATCATTGATAATGCCATTGCCAATATTGATGAGCAGCGTGCGGGATTAGGTGCGGTGCAAAACCGTTTTAGCTTTACAATTAACAACCTTGCAAACATTGAAGAAAATGTAACCGCATCGCGTAGCCGTATTCAAGACACCGATTTTGCAACGGAAACAGCAGAGATGACTAAAAACCAAATACTGCAGCAGGCAGGTACATCAATTCTTTCACAGGCAAACCAGGTACCACAGGCTGCTATTAGCTTGTTAGGTGGTTAGTAATAAACGCTATTAATAAAACTTATAAAAAAGCACATCTTGATAGGTGTGCTTTTTTGTTTTTTGTCCATAAATAGCACGCAGTACGTGAATTAAAAACTTTTTAGGGAGAAGTGAATTTATTATTTCCTTTAAAATTAGTTGTTTATATTTATTTTATTAATAACTTTAAAAATAAATCAAAATAACGCTAAAGATAAATTTTCTCCTGCCGTTAACTTAACCAGTACAGAGCTTGAACATACAATTGTGACAGCTCTTGGTTAAATCTAAACAGTCACATTACGAAAGTAATCAGGAGTTTTATTATGATTTCAGTAAATACAAATGTATCTTCACTAAACGCTCAGCGTAACCTTTCTACTTCAGGCTCTGACCTTGCAACGTCAATGGAGCGTTTATCATCAGGTATGCGCATTAACAGCGCAAAAGATGATGCGGCAGGCCTACAAATTTCAAACCGTTTAACATCACAAGTAAATGGTTTAGCAGTAGCACAACGTAACGCTAACGACGGTATCTCAATGGCACAAACCGCTGAAGGTGCAATGAGCGAATCTACAAGCATTTTACAACGTATGCGTGAGCTAGCACTACAATCTGCTAACGGTTCAAACTCAACAGAAGACCGTGAGTCACTACAAAAAGAAGTAAGTGCGCTCCAAACAGAGCTTACACGTATTGCAGAAACAACATCATTTGGTGGGCAACAGCTACTAGATGGTAGCTTTGGTTCTAAGTCTTTTCAAATTGGTGCTAACGCTAACGAGAATATTAATGTTTCATTGTCGAGTGTTGCAGCGAATAAAATAGGCACCAACCAAATTAACTTACAAGGTGATACAGCAGGTTTTGCAGAAGCATTTGCAGGTACTGCGAGCCAAGTTGCAGGTGGTGATTTAGTCATTGATGGCCGAGAATCTGCCTCTGTTGCGATTGCGGCAGGTGCTAGTGCGGCGGATGCAGCAAGTGCTGTAAATAGCTACACAAGCTCTACCGGGGTTACTGCTCAGGCTCGTTCAGAAGCAAAGGTTGATATTACAACAGCTGGCGATGCAGATGAGATTATAAGTTTTGAACTAAACGGTAAAGACTTAGCTTCAGGGGATGAAATAAAAGTTTCATTTGTATCAACAGGCACAGTTGCTGGTGATAAGCAAGCTATGGCTGAAGCTATCAACGCGAAAACTGATGAACACGGTGTAACTGCAAAAATTGAAAACGGAGAACTAACAATTGGCAACGACACGGGTGAAGATATTGTTCTTTCTGCATTAGCAGAAAGTGATGGAACCACTAGCACTGTTGGGATGACGGTTACAGGTAAGTCTTATGACGGAGTAGATGCGACTACAGGTGTGGCTATTGCAGCAGGTGATGATGTTCATGTTTCAGGTTCATTACAGTTAAACTCGTCTGAGGTTTTTACAGCTCAAACGACAGATACTACAATTGCTGCTACTGCTAATACAGAAGTAAGTTCTCTTAAAAGTGTAGATTCTATAGATATTACTGATCAACAGGGGTCACAAGACGCAATAGCTATTATCGATAATGCGATTGCGAATATTGACTCACAGCGTGCAAGTTTAGGTGCGGTTCAAAACCGTTTTGACCACACTATTAGTAACCTTGCGAACATAGAAGAAAACGTATCGGCATCACGTAGCCGTATTCAAGATACAGACTTTGCAACTGAAACAGCAGAGATGACTAAAAACCAAATCTTGCAACAAGCAGGTACGTCAATTTTATCGCAAGCGAATCAGTTACCACAAACAGCACTTAGCTTATTAGGTTAATAAGTTAAACGTTATAGCTTAATGGGTAGCTAGCTAGTACAAAAAGTCAGTATTAGTTTTAAAAAACAAGGAGGTGGCTTTAGCTACCTCCTTTTGTGGTTTAAGGGTATAAATTAAGCTATTGTTAGTCTAATAATTATACAGGTTCGGCAGCTCTAGGAGGCGTTATGAACACCATTACTTCAAACGCAGAAGTTACGATAGCATCAACATCTTTAACTGGTGAAGATAAACAAGTAGGGCAGAGTGGCTCAGTATTGACTCAGCGCGCTGTTGATGACGTAAATAAAACGGATGAACAAAGCCCACAAAACCAGTTAAATAATCAATATGCACAACAAGGAACTGAGACTAATAGTTCGCAAAACCAACAGCTTGCACGTGAGCAGCTTGAAAAAGTGGCGCAGCAATTGCAGGAGTTTATGGGTGAGATGAACCGTACTCTGCAATTTCAAGTTGATGAAGATTCAGGGCGAGATGTAATTAAGATACTTGATAAAACAAGTGGTGATGTAATTAAGCAATACCCTTCGGAAGAAGTATTAAGCTTAGTGTCTAAACTATCTGAGTCTGCAGGTATTTTAATCGACCAAACGGTGTAGCCGCCGTACTGTTGATATATTATTAGTTAAGTTTTTTGGGTTTAAAGAGGTGAAGTATGTCTATTTCGTTTAATGGTTTAGGCTCTGGTTTAGCGGTATCAGATATAGTTGATGCGTTAGTTAATGCTGAGCAGGCTCCAGCTGAGGCTCGTTTAAACACTCAAGAAAGTACACTAACTACTGATATTTCAGCTGTAGGTGCTTTAAAGTCTGCGCTACAGCAAGTGCAAACAGCAATGGAAGAGCTAGGTGACGCTGATAACTATCAAAAACGTAGTACATCAGGAAGTGATACTTTCGTGCAGTTAAGTGCTGATGAAGACGCCCAGCCAGGTGGTTACTCTGTAGAGGTTAATAACCTTGCTACGGAGCATAAAATACTATCAGAAGCATTTGACGCTGACGCTGCAGTGGGTGAAGGTACAATGACATTCAGCTCAGGCGACAACAGCTTTGATATTGAAGTATCAGATACCGCTACTTTAAGTGAAATAAGAGATGCAATTAACGACAGCAGTGATAACGACAGCATAAATGCAACAATAATAACAGATGATACCGGTCAACATTTAGTACTGGCAGCTAAAAATAGCGGACTTGAGAACGAGATTAAAGTAGAGGTAATTGATACTGACGGCAATAACACCGATACTAATGGATTGTCTCGTTTAGCCTTTGATTCTGCTGGTGTTCAAAACGCCTCTGAAATTATTGCTGCAACCGATGCATCAATTACTATCGATGGCTCGCTCACAGTAAGTAGTTCTTCAAATACCTTTACCGATGTAATAGATGGCATCACAATAACGGCAAAAAAAGCACACGCTGAAGATGATGATGTAAGCAATATTACAATTACAGAGAATAATAGTAATATTGAAGCTGGTTTAGCTAGTTTTATTGAAAGCTATAATGAACTTCTGGAGCTGAGTAACAACTTAGGCGCTTCAAGCGAAGATGGCGCTGGTGTAATGGCCGGTGATTCGTTACTACGCGGTGTAATGTCTAAATTGCGAGAGCAGATTACCGACTCTGTAGATTTAGGCAATGGCAACTCATTATCACTTTCGCAATTAGGTGTTGAAGCCGATCGTTATGGAGTATTGACGCTTAATACCGAGACTTTAAATGAAAAAATTGATGAAGATGTCGACTTAGTGCAACAGTTTTTTGTAGGCAGTGACGATGACTTGGGTGGCTTTGCCCAATCGTTTGATGAGTTAATGAGTTTTTATACCGACTCTGACGGCATTATCCAAAATCGTATCGACAGTAAAACAAACCAATTAGAAGATATTGATGAGCAGCGTGAAAGCCTGACAAGTAAAATGGAATCGTTATCGTCTCGATTATATGCTCAATACAACGCCATGGATTTATTGGTAGCGAGCTTAAACTCTACTAGCAGCTATGTACAAGCACAGCTTGAAAATATGCCTGGTGTGGTGAGTAATAATTCTTAATTTTCCATATTAATTATGAACATAAAAAAACCGTTTAAAAACGGTTTTTTTATGTCTAAATATTACCTTTAACATGCTTAGTAAGTTTAAAAGCTGCTAGAGGTAGCTAAACCGATTTATAAGCAGAGATTGCTTTACCTGTTTTTTTTTGCTTAATTATGGCTTCAGATGATTCATTTTTTACAGCATTTGCTTGTTTGCTAATATTGTTGATATTGGCTTGCACAACCATAAGTTGCTCGGCGGTAGGCGGGTTATCGCTTTCGCACCAGCGTTTAAGCTCACTATTTAAAGTATCCATAATAGGAGTGGCGTCATCAGCTTTGTTGCTTTGCACTAATACTTCAATTTTGCTGAGCAATTGATTAATATGCTCAGCTTTGCTTGTTTCCTCTAAAGCCATAAGCTTATACCGCAGGAGTACGCTGATCGACAGGAATGCTATCCCAACCTTCTTTTATTTCTTTAATAATGCCAGCTACTTCAGAAATAATCTCAATGTCATTGTCAACATTTGCTTGCACCAAGCGCCTTTGGCAGTAGTCATAAAGCGCTAATAAATTATTTGATATACTCGGGTCTTGTTCCACTTCTAAATTAAGCGCGTCTTGTAATGCACCCAAGAGTAAAATACAAGCAGAGATGTTTTCGCCTTTTTTTTCTATTTCTTTGCGCTCAATAAACCCTTTAGTAGCAGCTAAGCGGCCAATTATGTTACTAAAAATAAGGTTAATTTGCTCATAGGGTGCCATTTCTGCAATGTTGCTGGCACGCACTTGAGAATATTTTTTTAATGAAACATGAGCCATGGAAAAATCCTAAATAAATATGTGAAATCGTCTATACGAAACAAAAGCAATATTAATGCCAAGCATATTGCGTTTATTTAGTTATCGGCATCGTTGCTTTCAACTTAAGTTAATTATAGTTTATATTTTTGACTAAAGTAATTTTATGCACTAAGTAAAAAACAATGCATGGCATTAGCTTTAAGTATTAAATAACAAAACAACACTTAAGTTTTAATCATTAAGTATTATTGTTTTTAACGTACTGTCTGTTCTGTCTGTTTTTTGGCGTTTATGTCAAAAAACCGCCGCTATTACTTGCATCCATTCAGATCTCGCTTACAATTTAGCTAATATAATAAATTAGTGAAATTATGGCTCGCTAACTATGATCTTGATTTTAGATAATAATAATAACCGTGCAATAGGATTGAATGCATCACTTACCTTTATTGGGGAAGCTGTGAAGTTACTTGACGAAAGTGATTTTGAGCAAGTATCTAGTAAGTATCAACAACAAGAATGCATTGTTATTTTAGGTGCATTGCAAGGCTTAGATCATGAAAGCTTAATTAAGCGTTTTCCAACCCTGCCTTTTTTACTGATTGGTGAAACACTCAAGCCCTTATTAAGTATTGCTAATGTGGTGGGCTTAATTTGTGAGCCGTTTAATCACGAAGTAACCACACAGTTATTACACGACTGCCAACAGTACCAACGTATGTTGCCTGGTAGCCACAAGCAGCATAAACCACACAAAACATTTGATGGTTTAGTTGGCGAAACCGATGCTGTTAAAAACGTACGCTTTTTAATTGAGCAGGTGGCTAAAACCGATGCAAACGTGCTTATTTTAGGTGAGTCGGGTACAGGTAAAGAGGTGGTTGCGCGTAACGTCCATTTATTATCTAAACGCAATACTGGGCCGTTTGTACCAGTAAACTGTGGTGCTATTCCTGGAGAGTTGCTAGAAAGCGAGTTATTCGGCCATGAAAAAGGGGCGTTTACCGGCGCTATTTCTGCACGTAAAGGGCGGTTTGAATTAGCGCAAGGCGGTACGCTGTTTTTAGATGAAATTGGTGATATGCCACTGCAAATGCAAGTTAAGCTACTTCGCGTATTACAAGAGCGTAGCTACGAGCGTGTAGGTGGCACTAAAGCGATTCAAGCAGATGTACGAGTGATTGCAGCTACCCACCGTAACCTTGAGGAAATGATTGAAAAGGGCAGCTTTAGGGAAGATTTATATTACCGTTTAAATGTGTTTCCTATTGAAAACCCGTCTCTTAATGAGCGTGCTGACGACATACCTTTATTACTTAAAGAGTTAATGCGCCGTGTTAATGAGCAAAGCGGTACGTCGGCAAAATTTACGGAGCGCGCGGTTGAGAGCCTCAAAGAACATGCATGGCCTGGTAATATCCGAGAGCTTGCTAATTTAGTGGAACGTATGGTGATTATGTTCCCTGAAAAGGTGGTTGATGTTCCCGATTTACCAAATAAATACCGTTATATTGAGGTAGACGCTTACGAGCCAGAATACCCTGAAGAACTACTTGAAAAAGATGCCTTTAACGATATTTTTAGTACTGGCTTTAGCGATTATGACAACGAGCCAGAACCTGAATTTAACCACGCTGGCTCAGGCGTATTACCAGAAGAGGGCATTGAGCTTAAAGATTATTTAGCCGAACTTGAAATAAGCTTAATTACCCAAGCGTTAGAGCGTTTTGATTACGTTGTTGCTCGCGCTGCAGAAATATTAGGTGTAAGGCGTACAACGCTTGTCGAAAAAATGAAAAAGTACAATCTATCGCGAGATTAGCCAAACGTAGCAAGTGCCGAACCATTATGAATTACCGAGTTTGGCTGTATTAATCTTTTGCTTACAGCTTACAGCTTACAGCTTACAGCTTACAGCTTACAGCTTACAGCTTACAGCTTACAGCTTACAGCTAATAACTTTTAATTATCTCGGCTCTTCTAAAACAATCATTACTATGATCGTTAACCATGCCACAGGCCTGCATATGTGCGTATACCGTTGTAGGGCCCAAAAATTTAAAACCTCGTTTTTTTAAATCTTTTGCAAACGCTTTTGATTCCTCGGTCATTGCAGGGGCGTCTTCAACACTATTTACATTATTAATAATTGGTTTATTGCCCACAAATTGCCATTGGTAATGGCTAAAGCTGCCAAATTCTTTTTGAATCTCAATAAACCGTTGAGCATTATTAACTGTGGCAGTAATTTTTAAGCGATTACGCACTATGCTCTCATCTTGCATTAGTCGCTCAATGTCATCGGCTGTAAAGTTAGCCACTTTTTGCACATTAAAATTAGCAAATGCTTTTTTATAGCCAGCGCGCTTTTTTAAAATAGTGTACCAACTTAAGCCCGCTTGTGCCGATTCTAGCGTGATAAATTCAAATAATTTCGTATCGTCATAAAGGGGCACTCCCCATTCTTCATCATGGTATTTCACGTAATCAGGCTTTGTGGCATCAAGCCATGCACAACGGCATTTATTTTGCTCACTCATTATTATTCCTTTTAGTGTGCGTCATTTTTTTGTTACGCGTTATTGTAAGGTAACTAAATGAAAAATATATAAAATAATATTGGTATAAATTGTGCATTTAGCCCTGTATCTACATCATTAAGAGATTTGATTATGGCCCTTGCAAGTGTACTTAAACCACAGTTTATTACTGCAAAACAGTATAACCCATGTTTACTTCAAGAAGAGTACATTGGCGAATTAAGTGATTTAAGACAGCAAGCAAGTTGGCTGTCGCACTTAGTTGATACCATGCCAGCGGGTGTTGTTGTGCTTGATGGCAAAGGGCTTATTGCAAAAGCCAATCAAATCGCAATTGATATGCTAGGCGAACCGCTAGAAGGGGAGAAGTGGTTTAATATTATTCAACGCTCTTTTCGCCCTCACCAAGATGATGGGCATGAAGTGTCGCTCAAAGATGGTCGTCTTATAAAACTTGATATTACTGCACTTGCGCCAGAGCCAGGACAGTTAATATTAATGACAGATTTAACCGAAACGCGCCGTTTACAAAAGCGCGTTGCCCATATGCAGCGCTTAAGTGCGCTTGGTAAAATGGTGGCATCGCTGGCACACCAAGTGCGCACGCCACTTTCGGCCGCTATGTTATATGCCGCAAATTTAGGCTCAAAAAAACTGCCTGAGTCATCGCGTGATAACTTTCAAACCAAGCTTATGTCGCGTTTAAAAGATTTAGAAACCCAAGTTAACGATATGCTGCTTTTTGCTAAAAGTGGTGAGCAGCAAGTGGTTGAGCAAGTGTCTATGCAGCAGCTTTTAAACGAAGTAAAACTAGGTGCTGATGCAATGGTGGCCTTAAATAACAGTGAACTTGCCGTTGAGCTACCAGAGCCAGATATAGAAATCACCGGTAATAAAACCGCACTGGCCAGCGCTATTCAAAACCTTATTCACAATAGTATTCAAATTATTGGCAGCCAAGCAAAGGTGACATTAAAAGCGCAGCGCGATAGCAGCGAACCTGACACCGTACGTATTAGCGTTTGCGATAATGGCCCTGGGGTAGAGCTGAGCCAAATAGAGAAAATTTTTGAACCGTTTTATACCACAAAAAGCCAAGGTACAGGGCTTGGGCTTGCTGTTGTAAGTTCTGTGGCAAATGCGCATCAAGGACGTGTTGAAGTGGTTAATAATGCCAATGGTGGTGCATGTTTTAGTTTATTGCTGCCCATATGCACGGCCTCAACGCAGGAGAAAACAGCATGAGCAATACTATATTAGTAGTTGAAGATGATGCAGGCTTAAGAGAAGCACTCATAGACACGTTAGAGATGTCGGGTATTGCCTGTGTTGCAGCCGATAGTGCTGAGCAAGCCATGATCCAATTAAAAAAATCTGAGTTTTCATTAGTGGTCAGCGACGTGCAAATGGGCGCGATGAGCGGCCTAGATTTACTTAGAAGCATTAAGCTTAACTACCCAGATCTCCCCGTATTAATGATGACTGCCTATGCAACGATTGATGATGCAGTAGAGGCAATGCGCTTAGGCGCAATTGATTATATGGCTAAACCCTTTGCCCCTGAGGTGCTTTTAAATATGGTTAGTCGCTATTTACCCGAAAAACCTAAAGACACTGATGGCCCAATCGTAGCCGATCCTAGTAGCATTCAACTATTAGAGCTAGCAAGTAAAGTAGCGCGCTCAGATGCAAGCGTTATGGTACTTGGCCCTAGCGGCTCAGGTAAAGAGGTATTAGCGCGATATATTCACGATAAGTCAAACCGATGCGATGCGCCTTTTGTGGCAATAAATTGTGCGGCTATTCCCGAAAATATGCTTGAGGCCACTTTATTTGGCTACGAAAAAGGCGCGTTTACTGGTGCAATACAGGCATGCCCAGGTAAATTTGAGCAAGCCCAGGGCGGCACCATATTACTTGATGAAATAACCGAAATGGATTTAGGGCTTCAAGCTAAGCTATTACGGGTATTGCAAGAGCGTGAAGTTGAGCGTTTAGGTGCCCGTAAAACAATTTCACTCGACGTAAGAGTACTCGCCACCAGTAACCGCGACCTAAAAGAAGCCGTTGCAGATAACCAATTTAGAGAAGACTTATATTATCGCTTAAATGTATTTCCCCTAATGTGGCGACCGCTCTGTGAGCGCCCAGGGGATATAATTGTATTGGCTAAGCATTTAATAGAGCGCCATTTAGTTAAAAGTAAAGAGCCGCTAGCAACGCTTGATAGTGCCGCTGAGCAAAAATTACTAAGCCATGCATGGCCTGGTAATGTACGCGAGCTTGATAATGTAATTCAACGTGCGCTTATTTTGCGAACGGGCAATGTAATTGGCGAACAGGCCATTTTTATTGAAAACTTAATGCAAGCGCCAATTAACAGTACGCCTACACAGGAGATAGCGCCTGAACAAGCGAACACTCCCAGTGGCGCGTATTATGATGACAAAATAACGCCTGCAGAAGCGAGTAGCTCACTGCCTAGTGTTGATACTGGCAGCTATAAAGATGAGCTAAAAGATAAAGAGCATAAAATAATATTAGAGACCCTAGCGCGCTGCCAAGGCAAACGTAAAGATGTTGCACAAACACTTGGGATCAGTCCGCGTACTTTACGTTATAAACTAGCGCAAATGCGCGACTTAGGTATTTCACTTCCCGCTTAAACTTAGCTAGTCCCACCTTAAATAACCCTAAACTAACTTTGCTTAGTTTAGGGTTGTCAAATCTCTGACTCATCTAAATTAAAGTTAACCTGTTGTAATAAAAGGTTTATTTATATGGCACAGTTTGTGCTTTATAACTACTATGAACGTTAACTGCATTTGCCAGAGAAAATTATGAAAATTCAAAACAGCGCGCTATTTCAAGAAATGCAATCAATGGCTTTAGAAGCAGGCCATACAAATCAAATCAATAAGCTACCTACTCAAGCTCAGCCAACATCGTCTGCTCAATTTGGTGACTTACTAAGTGATGCATTAAACACGGTTAATGGCTTACAACAAGATGCCAAACAAAAAGTAGTGGCTGTTGAAATGGGTGATAGAAGTGTATCGCTTGCTGAGGCAATGATTGCCTCACAAAAATCGTCAGTGGCATTTGAGGCTACAGTACAAGTAAGAAATAAACTTGTTGAGTCATACCAAGAAATTATGAACATGCCTGTTTAAGTAGGTAGTGGAGAATTATTGTGGCGCAATCTAATCAATCAACAGATCTTGCTCTTGCTGGTGGCGGTATTGACCAAAGCGAAGATAACGAGCAACAAGAACAAAAGTCGGGCTACTTAAGCGCCTTAAATGGTGTTGATGTGCTTCGCCAAGTTACCCTTATTATTGCGCTGGCTATTTGTTTAGCTATTGCCATATTTGTGATTATTTGGGCACGTCAGCCAGACATGCGTCCGCTGGGTAAAATGCCAACAGAAGAGCTGATCCAAACCCTTGATTTTTTAGATGCACAAAAAATTGACTACGAACTAGACGGCAACGTAATTTCGGTTGATGAAAGCGAGTATCAAAACATTAAATTGCTGATGGCCCGTGAAGGCCTAGAGCAAGGTCCTACTTCAGGCACCGACATCATAATGCAAGATATGGGCTTTGGTGTTAGCCAACGATTAGAGCGTGAACGCTTAAAACACGGCCGCGAACAACAACTTGCCCGCACCATAGAAGAATTAAACAACGTAACACGCGCTAAAGTTTTATTAGCCATTCCAAAAGAAAACGTATTTGCACGTAGAGAGAAAAAGCCATCAGCCACAGTGGTATTGACTCTTAAGCGCGGCAGAATGCTTGATGGCGAAGAAATTGACTCAGTGGTTGATATGATTGCCTCTGCAGTACAAGGGCTTGAGCCTTCACGTGTTACGGTAACAGATCAAAATGGTCGCTTACTTAATTCAGGTTCACAAGATTCATTAGCAGCACGCTCTCGTAAAGAGTACGACATTGAAAGAAAGCGTGAGCAAGAGTATTTAGAGAAAATAGACAGTATTCTTATTCCTGTAGTCGGCTTGGGTAACTACACGGCGCAAGTTGATTTAAACATGGACTTTAGCTCAGTAGAAGAAACACAAAAGCGCTACAATCCAGACTTACCAGCAGTAAGAAGCGAAACCACATTTGAAGAGAACAACATTGGTGGCTTAGCGGTAGGTATTCCTGGGGCACTCACTAATCAACCACCTATGAATTCAACTATTCCAGAAGTGGCAGGTCAAGGTAATGCTGGTACAGCAACGAACCCAAGCCGAGTGCATAAAGAGGCTACACGTAACTTTGAGCTAGACACCACCATTTCGCATAAGCGCCAACAAACAGGGGTTATTCGCAGAATTAGCGTCTCGGTTGCCGTTGATTATGTGCCAAAAGTAGGTGAAAACGGCGAAACAACCATGGCGCCGCGCTCGGTAGAGGCTTTGTCAAATATACGTCGCCTATTACAAGGTGGGGTAGGTTTTGATATGCAACGCGGCGATGCATTAGAGGTGGTAACCGTGCCATTTGTACGCGAAGCAGTTGATTTAGATTTAGAAGTACCGCTGTGGGAGCAGGACTGGTTTATGAAAATCGTCCGCTTAGTACTGGGTGCTTTGGTTATTATTGTGCTTATTATGGCAGTTGTTAAGCCTATGCTTAAACGCTTAATATACCCAGATGATACGCTCGAAGAGTACGATGAAGATGCATTAAGCTCAGGGGTTGATATTGGCGATAGCACGCTAGATATGCTAAATAAAGACTTTGATTCTGCTTCTGTAGGCTTCTCAAGCGATGGTACACTACAGCTGCCAGATTTACATGGCGACGAAGATTTGCTTAAAGCGGTAAGAGCACTTGTAGCGAACGAACCTGAACTATCATCACAAGTAGTGAAAGCGTGGTTAACAGAAGATGACTGATCAAGAACAAAAACAACTCCCGCCAGCGTTTGATGTTGACAAGTTAGATGGCGTAGATAAAGCCGCGATTCTTTTATTGAGCTTATCTGAAGAGGACGCAGCGCAAATACTTAAACACTTAGAGCCTAAGCAAGTGCAAAAAGTGGGTATGGCAATGGCTGCGCTAGATGACTTGTCACAATCTAAAATAAGCGCAGTTCACAATTTATTTATAGAACAAATACAAAGCTTTAGTACAATTGGCTTCCAGTCAGAAGACTTTATTAAAAAGGCGCTTACCGCCGCATTAGGTGAAGATAAAGCAGCTAGTTTAATAGACCAAATTGTAATGGGCTCGGGCGCTAAAGGCTTAGATTCACTTAAATGGATGGACTCAAAGCAAGTTGCCAATATTATTCGTAATGAGCACCCGCAAATTCAAACTATTGTTTTATCGTATTTAGAGCCTGAGCAATCGGCAGAAATCCTAGCGCAATTTCCTGAAAAAGTGCGCCTAGATTTAACTATGCGTATTGCGAACCTTGAAGAAGTGCAACCTGCAGCATTGCAAGAACTTAACGAAATTATGGAAAAACAATTTGCCGGCCAAGCAGGCGCACAAGCCGCTAAAATGGGTGGCTTAAAAGCCGCGGCAGATATAATGAACTACCTAGATACAAATGTAGAAGGGCAGTTGATGGATTCTATTCGTGAACACGATGAAGAAATGTCTCAGCAAATTCAAGATCTTATGTTTGTGTTTGAAAACCTTATGGATGTGGATGACCGCGGTATTCAAGCCATATTGCGTGAAGTACAGCAAGACGTACTAATGAAAGCAATTAAAGGGACTGACGAAGCGCTTAAAGATAAAATTTTGGGTAATATGTCTAAACGTGCTGCCGAAATGCTTGCCGATGACTTAGAAGCAATGGCACCGGTTAGAATAAGTGAAGTAGAAGCTGCCCAAAAAGAAGTGCTTTCAACAGCAAGGCGTCTATCTGACTCGGGTGAGATTCAGTTAGGCGGCGGCGGTGGCGAGGAGTTCCTGTAAGCTATGTCTAAATTAAAAGGTCGCCCTTTACATGCAGATGAAGCTGATGAGCTTTTAAAAAACTGGCCAATACCTGATGTTGCTCCTGATGAGCGTAGTTTTGGCAATCGTTCAACGGCTTTTGGCACACCACTTTCTGATTTGTATAAAAAAGAAGTTGAAGAAGAAGCAGTAGAAGACACTCAGCCGCAAGAGCCTGAACTGCCTTCGTTAACTATGGCTGAGCTTGAGCGCATTAGGCAAGATGCTTATGAGGAAGGCTTAAAGCAAGGGCACGAACAAGGCTACATAGATGGCTTTGAAAAAGGGGTTGGTGAGGGCAAAGAAGCAGGTTACAAAGAAGGCGTAGAGCTTGGTAAAACACAAGGCCAAGAAGACGTTAAGCCGTTAATAGAAGAGCAGTTAACCAGCTTGCGTAGCATAATCAACAACCTCAGCGCTCCGCTTGATAAAGTGGACGAACTGGCAGAAAAGCACTTAGTGCAATTAGCGGTTATGTTGGCAGAAGCTATAACCTATCAAGAAATTAAAACATCGCCCGATGTTATTTTACATACGCTTAAAAAAAGCATAGATGCATTAAATACTGAGCAAGAAAAAGTTCGTGTGCACTTAAACCCAGACGATCTAGAACTGGTAAAGCAAAGCTATGGTGAGCAAACTATTGCAGATAATAATTGGCAACTAATTGCAGAACCCACACTCGAGCGCGGCGGTTGCGAAGTTAAAACGCCACAATCGTCTTTAGATATGACCTTAAAAACCCGTGTCAAAGAAACGTTGGATAGCTTTTTGCATAATAGCGGTATCTAATCTTTTTTGTGGCGTGTTATGGCAGCTCAACGTGCACCTCTAAGCGAACGCTTAAATCAATACCAACAACATATTGCAGCGTTTAAACCTGCTGTAGCGGGTATTTTAACCCGAGTAGTCGGTTTAACCCTTGAGGCGAAAGGGCTACGTGCGCCTGTAGGCAGCCAATGCAAAATAGAAACTATGTCAGGGTTTGTAGATGCTGAGGTGGTGGGCTTTAGTGAGCAAACCCTTTACTTAATGCCTAATGACCACATTTCCGGTGTGTTACCCGGTGCGCGTGTTATTCCACAAGTAAATGATACCGGCTTGCCCGTTGGTATGAGCCTACTGGGCCGTGTTGTAGATGGCTTAGGTCGTCCGCTTGACGGCCTGGGAAAAATTAACGCCGAACACTATTTAAAGTTTGCACAAAACCCCATAAACCCCCTCGCTAGAAGACCAATCAGCCAACCTATGGATGTAGGTGTACGGGCTATTAACTCAGTTATTACTGTAGGGCAAGGCCAGCGTATGGGTTTGTTTGCAGGCTCTGGTGTTGGTAAATCGGTCCTCTTAGGTATGATGACCCGCGGCAGTGAAGCCGATGTTATTGTGGTTGGCCTAGTGGGTGAGCGTGGCCGTGAGGTAAAAGAATTTATTGAAGAGATACTCGGTGTAGAAGGGCGCAAACGCTCTGTTGTGGTAGCTGCTCCTGCTGATGCATCGCCCCTTATGCGCTTAAAAGGCTGTGAAAGCGCGGTGACCATTGCTGAGTACTTTCGTGATCAAGGTTTAAACGTATTGTTATTGCTTGATTCAGTAACCCGTTACGCCATGGCGCAACGCGAAATAGCCCTAGCGGTTGGCGAACCTCCTGCAACAAAAGGGTATCCGCCTTCTGTATTTGCTAAATTACCGGCGCTGGTGGAGCGGGCGGGTAATGGCGGCGAAGGGCAAGGGTCTATCACTGCGTTTTTTACAGTGCTTAGTGAGGGCGATGATATGCAAGACCCAATAGCCGATGCTGCACGTGCTATTTTAGATGGGCATATTGTACTTTCTCGAGATTTAGCCGATAGCGGTCATTATCCCGCGATAGATATCGAAAAATCAATTTCTCGTGTTATGCCGCAAGTGGTGTCTGAGCCTCATATGCAGCAGGCCCGCGTATTAAAACAAGTGTATTCAATGTATCAGCAAAATAAAGATATGATCACCTTAGGTGCGTATCAAAAAGGGGCTGACCAAATGCTTGATCAAGCTATAAATATGATGCCGCGCGTCAATGCGTTTTTACAGCAAGGTATGCGTGATGTAATAAGTTACGACGATGGTTTACACGGCCTAGCCCAATTACTAGGACAAGCATAATGGCAAAAAATAAGCTCGATTTACTGCTTAAGCTCGAAAACGACAAAGAAGAAAATCTGCGCATGAGCTACTTACAAGCCAATCAAAATTTACAATCTAACCAACAAAAGCTGCAAGGGTTAAATAACTTTAGATTAGAATACTCTCAGCAATTACATGTGAAAGGAAAGTCCGGTTTATCAAGCGCGGGCTTTGGCCAGTACCATGCCTTTATAGCAAAAATTGAAGAAGCGATTCGTCAGCAAGCCAGTACGGTAAATACCGCTAAGCAAGTTGTAACACAGCGTAAAGCTTTGTGGTTAAAGCAGCAGGTAAAAGCAAAAGCCGTAGCAAAATTAATTGAAAAACAAAACCTAAAAGCAGCGGCGTTAATGGCAAAGAGTGAGCAAAAAATGCTGGACGAGTTTTCTGCTAATCAATTTTTTCAGCGCCGTAAAAGTTTATAACTTTGGCGCGTTTATTGCTTTGTTGGTAGGTGGTAATTAATTTTGGCAAAGTGCGGTGGCAACTTGCCGCAGTGCTGTGTAGGTGAATTATGGCAATAAACGATATTTCAATGTTGGCAACAGCTGAAAAAGACTCTTTTTTAGCATTTAAAGACAATAACTTACCTGCAGGTAACGAATCTGGTAATGCTTTTTTAAGCCAGCTACAAGATGCAGACAAACCCTTTGTCTTGCCTGCTAATTCTGAGGCTCCTAGCCAAACAGGCTCTTTATTGCCAACAGATGATAAGCAGCTAGCCAATAGCAAAAAACCGACAGCTTCATCAAGTGATGACACGCAAGATACGTTATTATCTGGCGACAGCGTTTTAGCACAAATAAACTCCTCGCAAGTGATTGATGTAAGTGTAAAAACACACGGCAGTAGCGATAATGATTTTAGCGATTTAAGTGCAAAAAAGAGTGATAAAAGTATCAGCTTTTTAGCTTCGCAACTAGGTGAAACTGATGAGGCCGATGCCATAACGACTAAAGCCGATGATACTCTTTTAGCTGATAATAATAGCAACGGCAAAAAAAGCGCGTTTACGAGCGCCGAGCTAGAAGTTAAAGCAGCTAAGCAAAGCACTGGAGAAAATTTAGCCCCTTCTTTAAAAAATGAAGGTAAAGGTGCTGAGAATACAAAAGCGCCAGGCACTGCGTTAAATGCTGAAGGTGCGCTGCCTATAAGCGATGCAGACATAGAGCAATTAGCCAAAGACCTGACTCGTTCATCTACGCAATCAGAGCTTTCAACTACATCTAAAGTACTCAACTCATTAAGCGAAGCGCAACGTGCACAATTAAACGAGCACGTTAAAAGCTCATTTACTGAAACCACGCCAAGTGAAGGTGATGATCGTGCAAGCTCCGTTAAACAATTACTGACAGAATTTGTCGTACAAAACGAAAAAGAGACAAGCACGCGCGGTGAGCTAGTTCAATCTCAGTTAAAAAACTTAAATAGCGATGAAAAGCAGGCGCTACTTAGCCAATTGAAAAGCTATGTGAGTAACGAGCAACCAACAGGTGATACACTCAAAAAAGTAAATGAAACAATAAGCAACTTACAAACTATGCTTGATACGCAGCTTAGTGAGAGCAAAGCGCAAAGTGTGTCGAGCTCTGCAAATATGGCTTTAAATGCGCAGCAAGCCAGTAATGCTGCAATGAATGCGAATACACCGCAAAATAAAGCCATGATTAATGCTGAAGCATCCTCTAGTATTGAGCAAGACGGTGTAAATCCAGAAGAGTTAAACGCCCTAGAGGCCGAGCAGGAAAGCTTACTTAAAGAGCCTAAAAAAAATACTGGTTTATCGCGTGTAGCTCAGGTGTTTACGTTGATAACCGATGGCATTAATAACACGCAGGCACAAATAAATACTCAGTATGACAACGCTCGTTATGAGCAGTCTATTTTAGAGAGCCAAGCTATACAGTCGCAGCAATTACAAAGCAGCACCGCGCAGGTTAAGCAGGTAAATATAGATGCAAGTATGATGCAGGCTATTAATATTGTTAAAAGTGATGCAGCTAAAATGCTTCAAGAGCGTGTATCTTCAATGCTAAGCATTAGCAATAAAGAAGCTGAAATTCGCTTAGATCCGCCAGAAATGGGCAGTATGCAAATTCGTATCAGAAGTGATGCTGAACAAGCACAAATAAATTTTGTAGTGCAAAACCAGCAAGCTAAAGAAGCACTTGAACAATCAATGCCGCGCTTACGTGAAATGTTAGCCGAGCAGGGAATTGATTTAGGTGAAAGTACGATTTCTTACGGGCAATCTGGTAATGAGCAAAGCGATGAAGGCGAGGGGCAATCACAAGGTCAAACGGCTAATAAAAATACACAGCAGGATAAAAATGATGAGCAAGATGGAGCTAACCCACAAAGTTCTCGACAACAAACTTCATCATCAATAGATTACTATGCCTAAGTACTGCTATTATAATAACTAAAACAAGCAAGTACCTTTGCTAAAAAAGGAATCACAATGGCCGAAGAAATAAGTTTAGAAATAGAAGAAACCGGTAAAAGCAAAAAAAAGCTGATCATAATCATAGTGGCAGTACTGCTTGTTGTTGGCGGTGGTGCAGGCTATTTTTTTATGGCGGGCGATGATGCACCCGTTGAAACATTAGATGAAGAAACAACAACTGCAGCGCAAAGCGACTCGGCTACACCTTCAGGCTCTTCAGCCGAAATGGGCAGTGCCTTGTATGTTGCTATGCCAAGACCCTTTGTGTTTAATGTACCTGGGTCAAGCAGAGATAGAATTGTACAAATAAAAGTGCAATTACTTGTGCGTGGCGATGTAAATGAAGAAACCGCTAAAAAGCACATCCCACTGATTGAAGGCACCTTATTAAGCGTGTTTTCAACCACCACAGCTGATGAGCTCAGCACCAGTGCAGGCAAAGAAACATTACGCTTTACTGCGCTTGAAAAAGTGCAAGCTGCGCTAAATGATGTTGAAGGCACTAAAGTAATTGAGCGGGTATTGTTTACCGGCTTTGTGATGCAATAAGGGGCTAGCGTGAGCGATTTATTATCCCAAGACGAAATTGATGCACTCTTACACGGCGTTGATGAAGTCGAAGAGGAAGATATACACGAAGGTGAAGACGGCGAAGGCAGTACATTACAGTATGACTTTTCTTCGCAAGATCGGATCGTGCGTGGTCGCATGCCGACCCTGGAAATTGTTAACGAGCGGTTTGCTCGTCATATGCGAATAAGCTTATTTAACATGATGCGCCGCACCGCAGAGGTGTCGATTAATGGCGTACAAATGATTAAATTTGGCGAATACATTCATACCTTATTTGTACCAACAAGTTTAAATATGGTGCGTTTTAGACCGCTAAAAGGCACTGGCCTTATCACCATGGAAGCACGTTTAGTGTTTATTTTGGTAGATAACTTTTTTGGTGGTGACGGGCGTTACCATGCCAAAATTGAAGGCCGCGAATTTACCCCTACCGAACGTCGAATCGTGCAAATGCTACTAAAAATTATCTTTGAAGATTACAAAGAAGCATGGGCACCGGTTATGGACGTGTCGTTTGAATACCTCGATTCAGAAGTAAACCCAGCAATGGCTAACATTGTGAGCCCTACTGAGGTTGTGGTTATTAGCTCTTTTCATATTGAATTAGATGGCGGTGGCGGCGATTTTCATATTGCTCTGCCGTATTCAATGCTTGAACCCATTAGAGAGCTATTAGATGCGGGTGTACAATCGGATACAGAAGACACCGATTTGCGCTGGAGCAAAGCTTTACGCGATGAAATTATGGACGTTGAGGTTGATATGTCGACTCAACTTCTTGAGGTGGATTTGTCTCTTAAACAAATAATGGAACTCAAAGCGGGCGATATTATACCGGTAGAAATGCCAGAGCATATTACGGTATTTGTTGAGGAGTTACCTACATTTAGAGCTAAAATGGGTCGTTCTCGCGATAACGTTGCGCTACAAATTAGTGAAAAAATTAAACGCCCTGATTCAGTTAAATCTGAGCTGCATGTATTTACCAAAGGCGGCAAGAAAATTGATTCAGATGCAGAATTAGCAGAACTAGAAGATGATTTACACCTTTCTGACGGTGTAGACTTAGACTGGTAATTGATTAAAAGGTTAAAAGTATGAGCGATGATCAAGACACAATGGACGAATGGGCAGCAGCCTTAGCTGAAGCCGAAGGCGGTGATGAGAGCGCCGAAGCGCATGTAGCAGAGCTTGATGAACTAAGTGATGCTAAACATGAACTTAGCGGTGACGAAAAGCGTAAACTCGATACAATTTTAGATATTCCTGTGACCATTTCTATGGAAGTAGGGCGCTCTAAAATAAATATTCGTAACTTACTGCAGCTAAACCAAGGCTCTGTTGTTGAACTAGACCGTGTAGCCGGTGAACCACTGGATGTATTAGTAAATGGTACGCTCATTGCCCATGGCGAAGTGGTTGTAGTGAATGATAAATTTGGTATTCGTTTAACGGATGTTATTAGCCAGGTAGAGCGGATCAAAAAATTACGATGAGCTCCCTTGCTGCTTTAACAAACTCAGTATTTACAAAGGCAGAAACGTTAACACCTACGGCCGACATTTTGTCTATGGTGTTGTCGTTGGTTGCGGTGCTAGTACTGATTGTAGTGCTGGCATTTTTTGTTAAAAAACTTAACCCAAATTTAGCTAATAGCGAAGAATTTAAAGTGGTACGAAGCTTACCGCTTGGCTCTCGAGAGCGCTTAATGGTGGTTGAAATAGATAATGCACAGCATTTATTAGGGGTCACCCCGCACAGTATTAACTACTTACATAAATTAGACACGCCGTTAAGTGAAAAAGAACTGCCAGAACTTGCTAAGCGATTTAGCAAACTACTAAACCCGCAAACGAATCAAAATAAAAAGAATTAACCCTATGATAAAGTGGCTGCTGATTATTTTAGCTGTGTTATTTGTACCTGCTGCAAGCAGTGCAGAGGGCATAGACGCTCTAACCATTACAACCAATGCCGACGGGACGCAAGATTACTCTGTAACCTTGCAAGTACTGGCAATTATGACGGCGCTGAGCTTTATTCCTGCCGCCATAATTATGATGACTTCGTTTACCCGTATTATTGTTGTACTGGCCATTTTGCGCCAAGCCATTGGTTTACAATCAACACCTTCAAACCAAGTTTTATTAGGGATGTCGCTTTTTTTAAGTATTTTTATTATGGCGCCTATTTATCAGCAAGTTAACGAGCGCGCGATAGAACCCTATTTAAATGAACAAGTTACATCGGTACAAGCATTAGAGCTTGCAAAGGAGCCCATGAAGGCCTTTATGCTCTCGCAGGTACGATTAAAAGACTTAGAAACGTTTGCCAAAATAGCAGGTTATGACCAGCTTGACTCGCCAGAGGCCACACCGCTTATTGTGTTAATACCTGCATTTGTGACCAGTGAACTACAAACCGCCTTTATTATTGGTTTTATGTTTTTTATACCGTTTTTAATTGTGGATTTAGTGGTTGCCTCGGTATTAATGGCCATGGGTATGATGATGCTCTCGCCCATGATAGTGTCCTTGCCTTTTAAAATAATGTTATTTGTACTGGTCGATGGCTGGAGCCTAGTAATGGGCACGTTAGCTAAAAGCTTTGGACTAGGTACATAAACCATGTTTTACATTCGCACTTTTAAACATTAGGAGTACAACATGGAACCAGAAATTTTTGTTGATATTCTTAGCGATGCACTGTTTTTAGTTATTAAGCTGGTATCAGCTATTGTGGTACCTGGTTTACTTGTTGGTTTAGTGGTGGCGGTGTTCCAAGCGGCAACCTCAATTAATGAACAAACCCTAAGTTTTTTACCGCGCTTATTAATTACCATTGGGGCACTTATTGTAGGTGGGCATTGGCTTACTCAAGAGCTAATGGACTTTTTTACCCGCCTAGTTTTACTCATTCCTGAAATTGCAGGCTAATTGTGGAATTTCCTTTTTCTGTTGTTATTCAATGGTTAAGTGATTTTTTACTGCCTTTAGTTCGCATCAGCTCTATGATCATGATTATGGCGGGCTTAGGCGCGCAAAACGTACCTACGCGCATTAAAATGGGGTTGGCGGTAGTGGTAACGTTTTTAGTGGTGCCAGCGCTGCCTCCTGCAACATTTACTAATTTATTTTCTTTTGAAATGGTGCTGGTGGTTATTCAGCAAATGTTGATAGGCGTTGCGATAGGGTTTGCTTCTACGCTAATGCTAAATACCTTTGTGCTTGCTGGGCAAATACTGGCAATGCAAACCGGTTTGGGCTTTGCCTCTGTTATAGACCCTTCAAATGGTGCGAGCGTGCCTGCAGTTGGCCAGTTTTACTTAATTTTAGCGACCTTGTTATTTTTTGTTTTTAATGGCCATTTAATGATGATTCAAATGGTGGTGCATAGTTTTTCGGTGTTGCCTATAAACGGCCAGTGGTCGGCTGTTGATCATTACTGGGACATAGTAACGTGGGGCAGCTGGATGTTTACCACTGCATTGGTATTGGCTTTAGCCCCCCTTACGGCCATGCTCATTATTAATATTTCATTTGGTATTATGACCCGCGCAGCACCGCAATTAAACATTTTCTCAATAGGTTTTCCGTTTACATTAGTTGCCGGTTTAATGATTATTTGGGCTACCTTGGGTAATTTTGTAACCCAATTTGAGTTTCAGTGGTTAAAAATGATTGAGCTAATGTGTAGCCTTGTTGGCTGTACGGTGTAGGAGGGGCAATGGCTGAAGATTCAGGACAAGAAAAAACAGAAGAACCCACCTCCAAAAAGCTCGAAGATGCTAAAAAGAAAGGTCAAATAGCACGCTCAAAAGAGCTAGGGACTATGTTTGTACTTATTTTTTCTGCAATTTCGTTGCTGTTGTATGGGCCCGAAATAGGCAAAGGCTTATACAATATTATGGGCAGGATGCTGTCTTTAAATCGCAGTGAAACCTACGACACCACTAAAATGTTTGCGGTGTGGAGTGAGGTGGCCAGTGCGTTGCTGTTTCCTATGGCGATGTTTGTTTTAATTATTGTTATTGCAGCATTTATAGGAAATACCTTACTAGGCGGCTTTAATTTTAGTTGGGAAGCCGCGGCACCTAAACCCAGTAAAATGTCGCCAATGAAGGGCTTTAAACGTATGTTTGGCCCACAAGCAGCGATAGAGCTTGTAAAGTCTATATTAAAGTTTGCGCTGGTGGCTATTTTTGCGGTGTTTTTGATTCAAACTTTTTTTGATGAAATTTTGCATTTAAGTATTGAAAGCGCACCTAGTAATATAATACATGCCCTTGAAATACTCTCGTGGATGTTTTTAGGGTTGTCGTGCACCTTGGTGATTATTGCCGCAATAGATGCGCCTTATCAAAGTTATAACCACAACAAACAACTTAAAATGACCATGCAGGAGATCAAAGACGAGTACAAAAACTCAGAGGGTGATCCGCAAATTAAAGCGCGCATTAGGCAAACACAAAGGCAAATGTCGCAGCGAAGAATGATGCAAGATGTTCCCGATGCCGACGTAATTGTAACCAACCCTACTCACTATTCTGTGGCGCTAAAATACGATACTGAGCGAGCAGGTGCACCGATTGTACTTGCCAAAGGGATAGATGAAATGGCTATGCAAATTCGTAAAATAGCCAAAGGTAACGAAGTACCGATTGTAGAATCTCCTATGCTTACGCGGGCGCTTTATCATACTGCTGAAATAGGCCAACAGATCCCAGATCAGCTATTTACCGCTGTCGCTCAAGTTTTAGCCTATGTATTTCAGCTTAAACGGTTTAAAAAAGGGCGTGGTAAACGACCTATTCCGCTTAAGTCTAAACTGCCCATACCTGATGACTTCAAATACGATTAGAGTGTGTTGAGCTAACCACACTTTATAAATATCAACACGCCGCTGCAAATTCAAACCATAAAGCCCATACGCTCTTGTCTCTCACTTGCTTTAAATTTTGCATCAATACTCAATGAATCTATTGCTGACTCTATACTTGGAATAGTTATTGCAAATTCAGGCTAGTGTCAATTTATTGAATTGTAGAGTTATGGATTTTAAAGCGGTATTACAACAACTTAACAAAGATAAAAAAGAGTATGCCAAAGGTGTTGGCACACCGCTATTAGTACTTGCAGCGCTGGGTATGGTTATTTTACCGCTGCCGCCATTTCTTCTTGATATATTATTTTCATTTAATATTGCCCTTGCCTTAGTTGTTTTACTGGTGACTGTTTACACCATGAAACCCCTCGAATTTGGCATGTTTCCCGCGGTATTGTTAATCGCTACAATTATGCGTTTAGCCCTAAATGTTGCCAGTACACGCGTGGTGCTCCTTGAGGGTCACAACGGGGGCGATGCGGCTGGTAAGGTAATTGAAGCGTTTGGCTCAGTGGTTATTGGCGGAAACTACGCGGTAGGTTTAGTGGTGTTTTTAATTCTGATCATCATAAACTTTGTAGTAATAACCAAAGGTGCTGGGCGTATTTCTGAAGTATCGGCTCGTTTCACGTTAGATGCTATGCCGGGTAAGCAAATGGCGATAGATGCCGACTTAAACGCTGGCTTTATTAGTGCAGAGCAAGCACGTGAGCGCCGCAGTGAAGTAACCCGCGAAGCTGACTTTTACGGCTCTATGGATGGGGCGAGTAAGTTTGTAAAAGGCGATGCCATTGCCGGTATCGTGATATTAATTATTAATATTGTTGGCGGCTTATTTGTGGGCATGATCCAACACGACTTGAGCTTTAGCCGCGCAATGGAAGTATATACTTTACTTACCATTGGTGACGGCCTTGTGGCGCAGCTTCCTTCATTATTACTCTCTATTGGTACTGCTATTGTTGTTACTCGCCAAAACGAATCACATAATATGGGTGAACAATTTAAAGCCCAATTAGGTAACGAAAAATCATTATTTATCGCATCAGGTATTTTAATCATTATGGGGTTAGTTCCGGGTATGCCTCATATTGCTTTTTTAAGTTTAGGCGCACTACTTGGCTACTTAGCTTACTTTACTCAGCAGCAAAAATTAAAAGCCGCTGCTCTAGCAGCCCAAGAGGCTGAAAGTGGTGCCGTTGCCGGTACTGGCGTTGCAAACAAGCAAGAGCAAAAAGAGCTTGGATGGGACGATGTACAACAAATTGACGTTATTGGCTTAGAAGTTGGCTACAGGCTTATTCCGCTTGTTGACCAATCTCAAGGTGGTGAGCTGCTCAACCGAATTAAAGGGGTGCGTAAAAAGCTATCTCAGGAGCTTGGCTTTTTAGTACCGCCTGTACATATTCGCGATAACTTAGAGTTAGACCCTAATGCGTACCGTATTACCATGATGGGGGTTTCAAGTGGTGAAGGCGAACTCAAACATGGCGATGAACTGGCCATCAACCCAGGGCAAGTATTTGGCCCGATTAAAGGGGTTGAAACCAAAGACCCAGCATTTGGCCTAGATGCGGTGTGGATAAAGCCTGATCAAAAAGACGAAGCACAGTCACTAGGTTACACCGTGGTTGACTCAGCCACTGTGGTAGCCACCCATATTAGCCAGTTATTAACTAATAGTGCCGCATTATTACTAGGGCATGAGGAGGTTCAAAACCTGCTTGATATGTTAGCTAAAAGCCATCCACGTTTAGTAGAAGGGTTAGTGCCAGAAGTACTACCACTGACAACCGTTGTAAAAGTACTGCAAAATTTATTAAACGAAGGGGTGGCTATTCGTGATATGCGCTCTATTGTTCAAACCCTTGTAGAGTACGGCCCACGTAGCCAAGATGCCGATGTTTTAACAGCTGCAGTGCGTATTTCGCTGCGCCGTTTAATAGTTCAAGACGCTGTGGGAATGTCATCAGAAATCCCTGTCATAACCTTGGCGCCTGAGTTGGAACAGATGTTGCATCAGTCATTACAAAATGCAGGCGACGAAGGTGCCGGAATAGAACCAAGCCTTGCTGAGCGACTTCAAACATCATTAAACGAAGCGCATCAGAATCAAGAAATGGCCGGAGAACCTTCAATATTGCTAACGTCAGGAATGTTACGCACTGTGTTATCTCGCTTTGTTAAGTACACCATACCGGGTTTAAGGGTGATGTCTTATCAAGAGGTACCAGATGAAAGACAGATCAAGATTGTCAGCTCAGTAGGCCAACAATAAAGATTTTAACAGGGGTTGAACCATGAAGATTAAACGTTTTTTTGCCAAAGATATACGCACCGCACTGAAAGAAGTTAAAGATGAGCTAGGTGTTGATGCCGTTATTATGTCGAACAAAAAACTCGCTAATGGTGTAGAAATTGTTGCCGCAGTAGATTACGACAAAGCAGCCCCTAAAGCCGCAGCACAACCACAGGCAGCGCCTGCTCCGCAAAGAGCCGTGCAACAGCCTACTCATAACTTTGTAAAGCCAGAGCCTAAGCGTGCGCAACCTGAGCCACAAGCAAAAGTAGCTGATAGCTTACAAGCTTTATTAGAGCGTCAGTCGCCACGCCCTCGCTCTCCTGAGCTAGCCTCTATGTTTTCGCAATCAGGTATTGATACGTCTGAGCATTACCAAGAGCCAGCACAGCCACGTACGACAAATATGTTTGCTCGCGAAAATGAAGCGCCAAAACGCATGCAAACCCAAGCAGACAGCCTAGGCTTTGATGATTTAGATCAAGACTTTGACGATTTAGATGCGCCGGTTGCACCACGTAGCCAAACTAATAACAACGAAAGCGCCCAAATGAGCGCGATGCGTGATGAAATGAACGCAATTCGCCAGTTACTAGAACACCAAGTATCGGGTTTAATGCAGCAAGATATGGCACGTCGCGACCCTACACGTGCATGCATGATTGACCGTTTAGTTGGCATGGGAATAGATAAAGACGTTGCAGAGCAAATGGCGTGTTTTATCCCAGATGACGTATCGCGTCAGCAAGGTTGGAAAGCATTATTGCAAATGGTTGAAGATCAAATGCAAACCACCAATAACGAAATTCTTCGCCAAGGGGGTGTGTATGCCCTTGTTGGGCCTACTGGTGTAGGTAAAACAACCACAGTTGCTAAACTTGCCGCATTAGGCGCACAAAAGTATGGCGCCGACAAAGTTGCCCTAATCACAACTGATACATACAGAATTGGTGCGTATGAGCAGCTTGCAACGTATGGTCGTATTATTGGTTGTGGTGTTAAACAAGTAAAAGATGCCAATGAATTAGCTGAAGTTTTATATCATTTACGCAATAAGCGTCTAGTATTAATTGATACAGCGGGTATGAGCCAACGTGATTTACGCCTTACAGAGCAATTAAATACGTTAATGCGCAACCAGCGAGTAGATATACGTAGTTATTTAGTATTAAGTGCCACAGCACAAATAAATGTACTGCAAGAAACCGTAAGACATTTTAAAAAGGTTCAGCTAAGCGGTTGTATTTTCACTAAGTTAGATGAATCATTAAGTTTAGGTGAGATTATTAGTATAGCGATTCAAAATCGTCTTCCAATAGGGTATCTTACTAATGGTCAGCGTGTACCAGAAGATATTCGCGTTGCAAATGCTGAAAAACTAGTAAAAAAAGCTGAGCAATTGTATTTAAAAAGAGCAAAAGCACAACATTCAAGGCACCAAGCAGTGGCGCCAAGCACAGTAGGGATGTATGATTAACACAGTATTAGATCAAGCAAGCGGCCTGCGCAAAATGAGTCAAAACAACAACAACGGCGTAAAAGTTATCGCTGTCACCGGCGGTAAAGGAGGGGTGGGTAAAACCAACGTCTCTTTAAATACTGCTATTGCTTTAGGGCAGCAGGGTAATCGTGTATTAGTATTAGATGCCGATTTAGGCCTAGCTAATTGTGATGTAATGCTAGGACTACGTGTTGAAAAAAACTTATCTCATGTCCTTTCAGGCGAGTGCGAACTTGACGAGATTTTAGTTGAAGGCCCAGGCGGTATTAAAATCGTGCCTGCTACATCAGGCTCGCAAAGTATGGTGGAGCTAACCCCATCTGAGCATGCTGGGTTAATTCGTGCCTTTAGTGAGCTTAATACCGAATTTGATATTTTAATTGTAGATACCGCCGCTGGTATTTCTGACATGGTGCTGAGTTTTTCTCGTGCAGCGCAAGATGTCATGGTGGTGGTGTGTGATGAGCCGACCTCTATTACTGATGCCTACGCGCTTATTAAAGTACTTAGCCGCGAGCATGGCGTTTATAAATTTAAAATTGTTGCAAACATGGTGCGCAGTATGCGCGAGGGCCAAGAGCTTTTTGCAAAGCTCTCTAAAGTAACAGACCGCTTTTTAGATGTGTCTATGGAGCTTGTTGCGACTATTCCATATGATGAAAATATGCGTAAATCTACGCGTAAACAAAAAGTAATTGTCGATCTTTTCCCTAATTCACCAGCAGCAGTCGCGTTTAAAACATTAGCGACAAAAGCAGTAAAATGGCCTATACCTAATCAACCTTCAGGACATTTAGAGTTTTTCATTGAGAAGCTAGTAAACGGCTGATTATGACAACATCGGTGAAAAGAGCTATGGGATATCAATCAACACAAAATTTAAATGTGATTGTTGAAAAGCACGCGTCGCTTGTCAAAAAAGTGGCGTGCCATTTAATAGCTCGTCTTCCTCCTAGCGTTCAGCTTGATGACTTAATCCAATCGGGAATGATTGGCCTTATCGAGGCCTCAAAAAACTTTGACGCCAGTAAAGGGGCAAGCTTTGAAACGTTTGCTGGTATTCGTATTCGCGGCGCTATGCTTGATGAAATGCGCAGAGGGGATTGGGCACCACGTTCGGTACACCGCAAAAGCCGATTAGTAGCCGAAACCATCACAGAATTAGAAAATAGCTTAAATAGAGAACCAAAAGATACTGAAGTAGCTGAAAAACTTGATATTTCGCTAGAAGAATACCATCATATTTTAAATGATGTTAATTCCAGTAAAGTGCTTGGTATAGAAGACCTAGGGGTAGATGAAGATGTTATTAGCCCTGCAGGTCAAGATTTAGCGCTAGACAAACCATTTAATAATGTTAAAAATGAACGGTTTAATAATTCATTGTTAGAGGCAATAAAGTCTTTACCAGAGCGAGATGCAATGGTGCTTTCTTTGTATTACAACGATGAAATGAATTTAAAAGAAATTGGGCATATACTCGATGTAAGTGAATCGCGTGTAAGTCAGATACATGGTCAGGCGATGATTAAGCTCAAAGCAAAAATCAATGACTGGATAAACTAGTAGTAAGTAAATTATAGGTTAAGACCTCACCGGAGGATGTTTTGGATAAAAACATGAAAATTCTTGTTGTTGATGATTTCTCTACAATGAGACGTATTATAAAAAATCTGTTGCGTGACCTAGGGTTCACGAATGTTCAAGAAGCTGACGATGGTTCTACAGCATTACCTATGTTGCAAAATCAGGTTTTTGACTTTGTTGTAACCGATTGGAACATGCCAGGCATGCAGGGTATTGACTTGCTAAGAGCCATTAGAGCTGACGAAAAATTAAAACATATTCCGGTTTTAATGGTGACGGCAGAAGCTAAAAAAGAACAAATAATAGCGGCAGCGCAAGCAGGTGTTAATGGCTATATTGTTAAGCCATTTACTGCTGGTACTTTGAAAACTAAATTAGAAAAAGTGTTTGAACGCTTAGGTTAATGAGAGGAGAGGCTTATGTCAGCACCAGCTGCGCCTCAAATTACTTTAGAACAAGCTCGTCAGCTCGTCGTTTTTTTAGAAAACGGTGAGCAAGATAAAGCAGATCAATTAATTTTAGATACTGCCTCTCAAGAGCAATCGCAGCTTTTTGCTGAAGTAGGTAAGTTAACACGCCAATTACACGAAGCCCTTAAAAGCTTTGAACTTGATACGCGTTTAACCGATTTAACCACTGATGCAATACCGGATGCGAAAAAGCGCTTAAACTATGTCATGGAAATGACAGAAAATGCAGCTAATAAGACAATGGATGCGGTCGAAGCAAGCCTTCCTATTGCGCAGCAGCTAGCAGATGAAATTGCACATATTAAGCCTACTTGGGATAGGCTTATGAACCGCGAAATAGAGCTGGGCGAGTTTAAAACCTTATGCCACAGCATCGACAAGTTTATGAACAGCTCTCATCATAAAACCGATGAGTTGCAAACTTTAATGACCAATGTACTAATGGCGCAGGATTTTCAAGATTTAACCGGCCAGGTTATCCGCCGTGTAATTGAATTAGTCAGAGAAGTAGAAGAAAGTTTAATCCACCTTTTAACAGCATTTGCTGCACAAGATGACAGCATTGTTGAAAGTAAAGAACAACAAGAAACAGAAGAACTGGTTGCCGCACAAACATTAGCAGGTCCTGAAGGCCCTATTATTGATAAAGAGTCGCGAAATGATGTTGTATCTGACCAAGACGAGGTCGATGACCTATTATCAAGTTTGGGCTTCTAAGAGGAGAGTAACTGCATGAGCTTTGAAGTCGATGAAGATATTTTACAAGACTTTCTTGTAGAGGCTGGAGAAATCCTAGAGCTTTTATCTGAACAGTTAGTTGAGCTAGAAAATAACCCAGAAGATACTGAGTTACTAAATGCTATTTTTAGGGGCTTTCATACCGTAAAAGGGGGGGCAGGCTTTTTAGCTATGACTGAGCTTGTTGATGCCTGTCATGGTGCTGAAAACGTATTTGATCTCTTACGCCAAGGGGTTAGAACTGTTAATTCAGAATTAATGGATGTGATTTTACAAGCACTAGATACCATTAATGAAATGTTTGCCACTATTCAAAACCGCGAACAGCCAGACCCAGCAGACCCTCAATTATTAGAAACCCTTCACAAACTTGGTCAACCGCCTACGGATGACGAGCTTACTGAAACAGCCCCCGAAGTTGTTGAACAAGAACCCGCAGCTCCCGTTAGCGCAACAGATGATGAAGACCCATTTGCATTTGATGAACTATTTGATGTGGCAGGTTCAAGCCCTTCAGCAGATAGCACGCAAATTGATGAAATTACAGAAGATGAATTTGAAAGCTTACTCGATGAGCTACACGGCAAAGGGCAAAGCCCAGTGTCGCAACCAAGTGCAGAGCCAGATTCAAGTTCAGATATAACCGATGATGAATTTGACAGTTTATTAGATGAATTACACGGTGTAGGTAGTTTTGGTCCGGTTGCAGGAGATACTTCAAGCAGTGAGCCAGAAGTAAAACACACAGCACCACCAGCGGCTGTTACAAATGATAGCGGTGATGATGAAATCAGCGATGATGAATTTGAAGCATTGCTTGATGAATTGCATGGTAAAGGTGCCGCACCAGAATCAAAAGAAGCTGACACACCTGCACCGCAGCCACCTAAGGCTGCACCTGTAGCACAAACGCCAGCAAAACCTACGCCAGCACCTGCAGTAAAACAAGCTCCGGCGGCAAAAGCCGCTGCGCCTACACCTAAAGTGGCTGAAAAACCAGCGAGTAGCGCTGCACCTAAAAAAGCTACGCCTCCACCTGCTGAAACCACAGTACGTGTTGATACAAAGCGTTTAGATCAAATAATGAATATGGTTGGCGAGTTGGTATTAGTACGAAATAGGTTGGTCAGTTTAGCGACCAATACAGACAGTGAAGCGATGGGTAAGGCGATATCAAATCTTGATGTGGTCACTGCTGATATTCAAGGTGCAGTAATGCAAACGCGAATGCAGCCTATCAAAAAAGTGTTTGGCCGATTCCCTCGCGTAGTACGTGACTTAGCCCGTAGCTTAAATAAAGAAATTGATTTACAGCTTGTAGGTGAAGAAACCGATTTAGATAAAAACTTAGTTGAGGCACTGGCCGATCCGTTGGTGCATTTAGTACGAAACTCAGTTGACCACGGAATTGAAATGCCAGCAGCGCGTGAAGCTGCGGGTAAGCCTAGAACTGGTAACGTTACATTATCGGCTTCGCAAGAAGGCGACCATATTTTGTTAACCATTAAAGATGATGGTGCAGGTATGGATGCGGAAAAACTGAAAAAAATAGCGATCAGTAAAGGCGTTATTGATCATGATCAGGCAAGTCGCTTAACAGATACAGAAGCGTATAACTTAATATTTGCACCAGGCTTTTCGACCAAAGAAGAGATATCTGATATTTCTGGTCGTGGCGTAGGCATGGATGTAGTAAAAACTAAAATTACGCAGCTTAATGGCTCTGTGAGTATACAGTCAGAGTTGGGCGTAGGGACTATTTTAGAGATAAAAGTACCATTAACACTGGCTATTTTACCTACGCTGATGGTTATTGTTGGTGAGCAAACGTTTGCGTTACCACTTGCTGGTGTGAGTGAAATATTCCACTTAGATTTAACCAAAACCAATGTGGTAGATGGTCAGCTTACAATTATTGTCCGTAAAAAAGCGATACCGCTATTTTACTTAGAGCATTGGCTAGTTAAAGGTGCTGATTGTTCTCAGCGAAAAGCGCAAGGTCATGTGGTAATTGTACAAATAGGTACTCAGCAAGTTGGCTTTGTGGTTGATTCATTAATTGGCCAAGAAGAAGTTGTTATTAAGCCTCTTGATGCGTTATTACAAGGTACGCCTGGAATGGCTGGTGCAACAATTACATCTGACGGTGGTATTGCGCTGATTCTGGATGTACCTAATATGCTTAAGCATTACGCAGGATAAAATGTAGGCATACCTGTGTATGCCTACACATAAATTTAATAAGAGAGCGCAATGGCCGTAAAAGTTTTAGTTGTTGACGATTCCAGTTTTTTTCGCCGTCGAGTAAGCGAAATTCTTGAACAAGACAGCGGTATTGAAGTAATAGGTTTTGCTGTTAACGGTAGAGAAGCCGTAGAAAAAACAGCGCAGTTACGTCCAGATATGATCACCATGGATGTAGAAATGCCTGTGCTTGACGGTATTAGCGCAGTAAAAGAAATTATGGCGAGTAACCCAACGCCAATACTTATGTTTTCTTCATTAACCCGCGACGGTGCAACCGCAACTTTAGATGCACTTGATGCCGGAGCTATGGACTTTTTACCGAAAAAGTTTGAAGACATTGCACGAAATAACGAAGATGCAATCAAGTTATTGCAAGCCAAAGTGAAGGAAATTGGTCGCAGGCGTGCCCCACGCCCTGTTAGGCCATTAACATCAAGTAAGACTACTGCTCCACCTGCAAGCAAACTAGCCACAACAAGCTCTTCGCTTAAACAACCTGATAGAAGCTTTCAACGTGCTGCCCCAGTGCAGACAACAACTACACCCAGTATGCCCACGCGTGCCAGCGGTAAACACTATCAAATAGTGGCTATTGGCACTTCAACTGGCGGGCCAGTTGCTTTACAAACCATATTAACCCAATTACCTGCTAACTTTGCACACCCTATTTTGTTAATTCAGCACATGCCGGCGGCATTTACGCCTGCGTTTGCGGCACGTTTAAATAGCCTTTGCAAAATACGCGTTAAAGAAGCGCAACAAGGTGACAGGCTAGAAGCCGGCACAGCCTACTTAGCACCTGGTGGACAGCAAATGATGGTAGAGGGGCGAAGTGGTAACAAAACGTTGCGTGTATTTGAAGATAATAGTGAACGTATAAGCTACAAACCAAGCGTTGATGTGACTTTTGCAAGTGTTGCCAAAAGCTATCAAGGAGATGTACTTGCTATTGTTTTAACCGGCATGGGCGCTGATGGACGTGATGGCGCGCGAATGCTTAAGCAATCTGGCGCAACAATTTGGGCGCAAGATGAAAAAAGCTGTGTGGTATATGGTATGCCTCAAGCCATTGCCAACGCTGGGCTTGCATCTGAGCATTTAGCGTTAAACGACGTAGCAGCAAGAATAAAAAGAGAGACTGGTTGTGGATAAGCTCTCTGTTCTAGGGTTAATCATTGCGCTGGCCGCTATAGCGATTGGTTACTCTTTAGAGGGTGGCGTTGTCACGGCGTTATTTAATGGCCCTGCACTTATTATTGTACTTGGCGGCACCTTAGGGGCTGTTATGTTGCAAACGGCGACAAGCACCTTTAAAAAAACGCTAAGCATGAGCCATTGGGTGTTTTTTTCACCCCAGTACAATATTGAGCAAGCCATAGAGCAAATTAAAACGTGGTCGCATAAAGCTCGCCAGGAAGGGTACTTAGCGCTTGAAAAAGAGGCACTTAGTCACCCAGATCCTTATGCAGCAAAAGGGCTTAGTTTACTAGTAGATGGGTGTTCGGAGCAAAAGCTACGCGACACCTTAGAAATAGATTTAATGCTTGAACGAGACCGCTTACTTGAAGCAAGTAAAGTGTACGAAGCCATGGGCGGATATAGCCCAACTATAGGCATTTTAGGGGCTGTACTTGGTCTTATTCAAGCAATGTCATTTATTACTGACCCTCAAAAGCTAGGTGCAGGGGTCGCCACCGCATTTATTGCAACAATATATGGGGTGGGTTTAGCTAACTTATTATTTTTACCTATGGCCAATAAGCTTAAGCAGCGAGTAGAGCAAAAAATGCTTTACCATGAAATGATGGCCGAAGGGGTGATTGCTATAAGCCTTGGCGAAAGTCCTATAAACATAGAATTAAAGCTTGAAGCTTATCGCACAGAGCGCCCTAATGTCGTGGTAGAGTAACTTTTATGTTACGCCGGCGCTTACGTCAATCAGCTGAAAAAAATCAACATACAGAACGTTGGTTAGTCTCTTATGCTGATTACATGACCATTATGTTTGCCTTTTTTGTGGTTATGTATGCCATTGCCATAAATAAAGAAGAAAGTTTTCAAATCCTCTCAGACTCCCTAGAACAGGTTTTTGACAAATCAGCAAGGCAGCAATCGCAACAAGGTGAGGGCGTGTCAGGCGAAGGGCTACTTACTGACCGTGTTACCCCTGAGCAAGAGTTATTGTACGGTGAGAGCATTCAAAAACAGGAGTCTGGCCCAGAGCTGCTAGATGGACATAGTGATACCAGCAATATAAAACAAAAACATTTAGGTAAACCACTCGATAGTTTGTTAACTAAATTACATTCAGCACTTATTGATGAAATTCGTGATGGAGAAGCAAGTTTAGAGCTCAACCAAGATTGGCTTATTATTGAGCTAAGTTCAGGAATGCTGTTCTCAAGTGGTAGCTCTGTGGCCCATGCGCGAGCTAAGCAAGTCGTAAAAATTGTAAAAGATATTATTGCCCCAGTAGATAACTACATAAGGGTAAGAGGTTACACAGATAACGAAAGTATTCGCAATGAAATGTTTCGCTCTAACTGGGAGTTGTCAGTTGCACGGGCGACCTCTATTTTAGTTGAATTAGAAACGTTAGGAATTAACCCAGCGCGAATGGCAATCGAGGGGTATGGGCAATACTCACCTTTTGCCGATAACGACACCGCAGCGGGTAGAGCAGAGAATCGTAAAGTTGTTATTGCGCTTTCTAAGTATGGCTTAGTACAACAAACCACCGAAAATGAAGCTGAGCCTGATGAGCAAATGCAACAAGCTGCGCCTGAGCCAGAGGTGGAACTTCCCTCTGATGATAACTCTATTAAAATAATTCGTTTACCTCATGGTGGCATCAGAATCACCACGCGCAATGAACAGTAATTAGGACTTAATGTGAAGATTTGGACAGTAGCAAATCAAAAGGGCGGTGTAGGTAAAACCACAACGGCTGTCAGTCTTGCTGGTATTTTGGCCTTGCAAGGTAAACGCGTATTACTCATTGATACCGACCCTCACGCCTCACTAACGTACTATTTTGGTATTGATTCTGAAGATTTAGAAGTCAGTGTGTACGATATTTTTGCCCGCGGCACCTCAATGCAAAGTGAAGAAATACTTCAAGCATTGTGCCCCTCTACCATGGAAAACCTAGATATATTGCCCGCGACGATGGCTATAGCAACCCTTGATAGAAGTATGGGCAATAAAACGGGGATGGGCTTAATTTTAAAAAAAACACTTGCAAAAATTAGTGAACATTACGATTATGCGCTGCTTGATTGCCCGCCCGTTTTAGGTGTTTTAATGGTGAACGCATTAGCCGCCAGCGAACGTATTTTAGTGCCTGTGCAAACTGAATTTTTGGCGCTCAAAGGGCTTGATAGAATGATGCGCACTATGGAATTAATGCAAAGCTCTCAAGCGAAACAGTACCAATATACTATAATCCCTACTATGTATGATAAGCGCACAAAAGCGTCGCTTGAAGCCTACAAAACGTTGCAAAGTACATATAAAGATAAAGTATGGCCAGGGGTGATCCCCGTTGATACAAAGTTTAGAGATGCAAGCCTTGCACAAAAGGTGCCCATAGAGTTTTGTCCACGTTCACGTGGGGTTTACGCTTATAAAGCGTTATTAGATTATTTAATTGGACAAGGTTAATGAATGAGTAAGCAATTATTTGCTAATGAAAAAGTAATGACTCAATACTTAGGGGCGCTATTATGCGAAGACGAACCTGAGGAAAACCTTGAGCCTGTAGCAAAGCTACTTGAGCAAGTACCTAGTGCCTTACAAAACGACGAAGTACTTTTAAAGCCCAAAGCGCAATTAAAAGTAACCGAGCAGCTTTATTCTGAGCAAGTAAAAGAGAGTAATAGCGAGGCTGATGCCACTATTTCGCCACCAGCACCTATTGAGCCTGAGCCAGTAGAGACAGCTGAGGTGCAAACCCAGTTAAGTACAGAACCTGCTCCTTTATTACATAGCCAAGAAGATTACTTTGAAGGTGAATTTCAGGCTCTGTTTTTTGAAGTGGCTGGTTTAACATTGGCTGTTCCTTTGAAAGCGCTTGGAGGAATTCATCAATTAGGTGAAGTAAATCATTTATTTGGTAAGCCAAAATGGTTTAAAGGCGTTATGCTTAATAGAGATGAAAAGCTAAACGTAGTTGATACTGCCCGTTGGGTAATGCCTGAAAAGTACGATGAAAAGTTAGAGGCCTCTCTTAATTATCAGTATTTAATAACCCTAGGCGATAGCAACTGGGGTTTATTGGCCGAAAAGTTAATAAATAACATTACATTGAGTAAAGAAGATGTAAAATGGCGAAAAAACAGTGGCAAACGCCCTTGGCTTGCCGGTGTTATTAAAGAAAAAATGTGTGCTTTAATAGATGTAGATAATTTAAATGCACTATTAGAAAAAGGCTTAGATAGCCGTCAGTAGTAACGACCATAACGGGGTAACAGCATGAGCGAAGATAGACTATTATCAGCGAATAAAAACGCAGATAACAACGATGAAATTTTACAGTGGGTAACGTTTAAGCTTGAAGAAGAAACGTATGGCGTAAACGTAATGCAGGTGCAAGAAATTTTACGTTATACCGAAATTGCCCCAGTACCTGGAGCACCTTCATACGTTATTGGCATTATAAATTTACGTGGTAACGTAGTCACTGTTATTGATACTCGTGCACGCTTTGGTTTGCCTGCTGCAGATGCAACTGATAACTCTCGCATTTTAATTATTGAAGCAGAAGAGCAAGTAATTGGTATTTTAGCTGATAGTGTTTCTGAAGTTGTGTATTTACGCAGCTCTGAAATAGACAGCGCCCCAAATGTTGGTACCGAAGAAAGCGCTAAGTTTATCCAAGGTGTATGTAATCGCGATAACGAATTACTTATTTTAGTCGATTTAAATAAATTACTTAGCGATGACGAATGGGATGAGTTAAGCGATATTTAAGCTTTACCACTAAAATTATGTTGTTACTCAGTATCGCAATAGCAGCGCTAGGGATAGGTTTAATATCGCTGGCGCTTATTATTGCATTAAAAAATAAACAGTCGGCGGAGCTTAATGCGGTATCACAGCAATTAAAAGATACCTCAGAGCAAACACATATATTACGCAGTGAAGTGTCTGAGCTCAGAACAGGGCTTTTAAGTATTGGTAAGCGCGTACTTGAAGTTGAGCAACAAAATCAAGAGTTGATGCAACAACAAGCTGCCCAAAAATATGATGACCCAGACGCAAAAATATATTCTCGTGCTGTTAAAATGGTTGAGCTTGGCGCAGATTTAGATGAGGTGATACGCGAGTGTGAGCTTCCTAGGGCTGAAGCTGAACTATTATTTTCGTTACATAAACAAAAAGACGCCTAGCGTCTTTTTTGCTTTTAACTACACGTAATACCAATGTGCAGTAATACTTAATAAAGGGGGTAGGTATAATTCATCCACCTAGTTAGGCCTTTACATTTAGCTTACCTTGAAAGTCTTGCCAGCCAGGTGGGAACTGCCCACGAAGCACGTACGAAAAAGCAATCAATTCAGCAATAACATAATAAAGCTCTTTAGGTATTTCCTCTCCCAATTCTAAGTGTGAGAGTGTTTTAGCAAGTGCTTCATCTTGGTGGATCATAATGCCTTTTTGTTTCGCTGCTGCGATTATTTCATCGGCCAACTCGCCAAACCCTTTTACACTTACTGCTGGGGTACTTCCTGCTTCATACAACAGGCCAATCGCGGATTTATTATTTGCTGCTAAATTAGAGGTGTCAGTCATGTTAAACTTTAATATTTATAATGGCATGCGATTGATAAAACGCTTGATGACTAACATCTGCGCGTTTTAAGTTTAGCTCGCCTACTTGCAAGCCATGCTGAGCCAACTTAGCCCTGAGGCTATCTAAATGAGGGTGTGCAATTGCACTTACTTCTTGGCTAGAGGCAAGCAGCTGGCAATCGAGCGCTTTGTCCATAAGCTCAGCCACTATTTGTAATTGCCCTTGCTGTGCATAATCAAAATTTAATCTAACAAACCACACGTTTTTTTCGGTTTTATCTACACTGGCTTTTTTATATTGCCCTAAGGTTATCTCTGTTTGTCCCGCTTCAGGCGGAAGTTTCATCGGAAATAAAAACTGTGCTAGCGGGTTTGTGTCGCTTTGTTGGTTTGGCGTAGTTACTTGTACTTGGCTAAGGGTATTTTTAACTTGTAGCAGCTCTGGGGCAAGCTCTTGTATTTGTGTTAGTTGAAGTTGCTCTAATAGTTTTTCCGCGCCATTACCTACTTTAAAAGTAGGTAAAAGCACATTAAGTAGGGCGTCCACGCCTGTGTGGTTATTAAACGTTAGCGAAGTACTTGGTTGGCTTATTATTGGCGCCGCTAAAATAGTAACCGCAAGTTGCTCAAGCCCTTTTGTAAAGCTACTTTGTAGTGTGTCGTTTGGCGTAGTAAGCGGTTGTAAGGTACTTAAAAGCTCTCGTTGTATGGTGGCTGGGTGCACATTAGTACTGGAGACCATTCTATTAAAAGCTTGATTCACTAAACGCGTAAGATCAGGTGTATTTTGTGTAGCTTTACTTGCTATGTCAGTAATTTGGCTACTCAACAATGTCTTAGGGTTGGAAGCACTATTTGGGCGCTCACTCTCTGTTGGCAAATTTAAAAGCGAGGTTAAAAGTTTAGCTTCTGTTGGTTGTAACTGCTGACTTACAGCTGTGTTAAAAAGCGAGTGAGACAAACTGGGTTGATTGGGAGTATTTACCTGTGAAGTTGTGGCATGTAGTGTTTTTAAACTCAGCGGCGCAGAAGCGTTGCCTTGCGTACTTACATTTGTTGGTTGGGCGCTTACTGCTTGGGGCTGGGCTGTATTGTTTGCTGATTGCCATAACGACACACTTGCCTTTAATTGCTGGGTTATTTGCACTAAAGGAGGCAGCTGCGCAAAGTGTTTAGCTAAAGGGCTGTTAGGGGTAAAAGAATGATTAGCAACTTCTGCGGTTATATTTAGCTTGCTTAAATTAGGGTTTGTTAGCGTGTTTATTGGTGTCGGCGTTTTATTTACATCAAGCTTAGCTTGTTGAGCCTGCAAAGGTGGTGTTTTACTCGCAAAGGGTTTGTTTTCAAAGTATTTAACGGCATCGTTAATTCGCGTTTTTAAATCGCTAAAGCTGCTTTGTAACCATGACTTTATAGGGCTTTGTGCACTTAACTGCGGGCTTGTTTTATCAGCGGGGGTACTGACTGCATTTTGCTGCTGTGATAAAACCAAGTCAGTAAAGGGTTTACTAAATGAGTTATTAAGTGCGACCTGCATTTTAGGTAAGTTAGTTTTAATGAGCAACTTATCTGCTTGATTAGTAATATTTACTGCCACGGGCTTGCTAGGCAATTCACTAAGCTGTTTATTGGTTATCGGGGTTGTGAACGAGCCGCTATGCTGAGGGTGCGAAATAATAGCTAATTTAGGCGTTGCTTGTAGTTGCGCGCTGGGCAGTAAGTTAGTTAATAGCTGCGAAATTTTATGCTGGCTGAGAGTTTGAGTATGAACGGTGTCAGCAAAGCGGTTAATAACATTTATTTGTGCGCCTTTATTGGTTGTATTAATAAGTACCTGTAATGGCTGCTCGGTATTTAACAGCTGTGCGGTTTCTTTGTTAATTGCAATACTGGCATTAAGGCTAGGTATCATAAGCTGCGGTGACGGCGAAAGCTGTACATTGACTAGCAAGGGTTTACTTTGTATTTCACTCCCGGTACTAACATAATTTAAAAAACGCTGCAGTTGTGATGCGTTGCTAAGTGTAATATTGGTATTGTTAGGAGTAATATTTAGCTGCTTTCCATCGGCGCTGAGCTGTATGTTAGCACTTGCTATTTTGTCTGTATTTTGAGGGGCATGCGTTATGCCTAAGCGCAGTGTTTGCCAGTGTTTATCTATTAAAACATCGAGAGTAATTGAGCCTTTTGAAAACTGAATATTTTTAGCCGCAAGTACCTGCTCGGGTAATTGTACTAATTCGTGCGAAGTGCTCGGGGCGCTTTGGTTATTAACCAATGAATTAGATAATGTGATTTGCGTTGGATTATTCATTATTTTAAATCAAGTTTTCGCTAATTTTCGTGAATCGATTTTAAAGCAATATTCGTATTACCCTATCATTATGGTAGACTAACGCCTAATTTTTGGCATAGAGAAACGTCATCTTGTTACACATTAAGTCCGTCACCTGCATCAAGCAAGAACGTTGTTTGTTTGCGGATCTTAATTTTAGCCTAAATAGCGGTCAAATCATGCAATTAGCGGGTCCTAACGGGGCTGGCAAAACATCATTATTGCGTATTGTCGCAGGCTTTAGTGTGCCTGATGAAGGCGCTATTTTTTATAACCAGCAAGCTATTACCAAGCATTATGAAGAGTACGCCACAGACCTGCTATTTATAGGCCATAAAACCGGTGTCAATGTGCAGCTCAGCGCACTGGAAAACGTACGCCATTGGTTACACATTAACGGCTATACAAATGAGCCCGACTTATATCCAATTTTAGCTAAGCTTGGCTTAGTGGGCCTTGAAGATGTGCCGGTAAGAATGCTCTCTGCAGGGCAGCAGCGTCGTGTCGCTTTAGTGCGATTATGGTTAAGCGATGCAAAACTATGGGTGCTTGATGAACCCTTTACTGCACTTGATAAAAATGGCGTTGCATTTCTACAACAACGTTTTTCTGAGCACTTAAAAAGTGGTGGCGCTATTTTACTAACAACCCATCAAGATTTAACAACACAGTTTGAAAACCTACAAACGGTGACCTTGGAGTATCGTTACTGATGACTCGTCAACATTCATATTGGCTGCTGTTTAGTGCGGTATTTAGTAAAGATGTAAAGCTTGCGTTTCGCCAGCGTGCTGAAATTATCAATCCTATCTTGTTTTTTCTCATTGTTATTTCTTTATTTCCGTTAGCAATTGGCCCAGAGCCCGGTCTATTAAACAGAATGGCGCCAGGTATTATTTGGGTAGCAGCTTTGCTCTCTACCATGCTTGGACTCGATAAATTATTCAGAGACGACTATAACGATGGCTCGTTGGAGCAGCTAATTGCTTCATCGTACCCGCTATCACTCACCGTGTTGGCTAAAGTCGCGGCGCATTGGGTTGTTACCGGTTTACCATTAGTATTAATGACACCGTTATTTGCTTTATTGCTTAATTTAGAGAGCTCTGCGCTGTTAGCGACCGTATTAACATTATTATTAGGCACGCCATTATTAAGCTTTATTGGTGCAATTGGGGCTGGCCTTACTGTGGGATTACAAAAAGGCGGCATTTTAATGAGCTTATTAGTGTTGCCTTTGTATATTCCTGTTTTAATTTTTGCAACGTCAGCCATTGATACCAGTACTATGTCGCTGGATTATAGCGGGCAGCTTGCCATTCTTGGGGCCATGTTAGTAGTTGCTATTATATGCGCACCCATCGCCATATCGTCAGCATTAAAAGTGAGTGTAAGTTAATATGTGGAAGTGGTTACATCCCTACGCAAAAGCAGAGCGCGCATATCAATTATGTAATACGTTACTGCCTTATTTTGCCGTTGTTACGGTTATAAGTATGCTTGTTGGTTGGATTTGGGGCTTAGGTTTTGCACCGGCTGATTATCAACAAAAAGACAGCTACCGTATTATTTTCATTCATGTTCCATCGGCTATTTTGTCTATGGGCGCATACTCTTCTATGGCTATAGCAGCTATTGTCGCTTTAGTGTGGCAATTACGTAACGCTGAACTTGCTGTGATTGCTATTGCTCCGGTGGGAGCATGTGTTACAGCTATTGCCTTAATTACCGGCGCTGCATGGGGTAAACCTATGTGGGGTGCTTGGTGGGTATGGGATGCACGTTTAACCTCTGAACTTATTTTATTGTTTTTATACTTAGGCGTGTTGTCGCTTTACCATGCCTTTGAAGATAAAAAATCAGCAGGGCGGGCAGCGTCTATTTTAGCCATTGTAGGGGTAATTAATTTACCCGTTATTCACTACTCCGTAGAGTGGTGGAACACCCTACACCAAGGCGCAACAATCACAAAGCTTGATACAAAAGCCATTGACCCAAGTATGTTTTGGCCGCTTATGGTAAATATTTTAGCGTTTGCAGCGTTTGTGGGCACTGTAACGTTAATTCGCCTTAAAAATGAAATATTACAACGTGAAAAGCATCGACCTTGGGTTCGAGCCTTGTTAAGTAAGGGGTAAATTATGCAGTTTGACTCTTTTTCTGATTTTATTGCAATGGGAGGCTACGGGTTTTACGTGTGGCTTTCATTTGGTACATGCGCCTTAATTTTGTTGGGCATTTTATTTAGCTCTTTACGTGATACAAAACGTATTATGGCCTCAGTAGAGCAGCAAGTTGCGCGTGAAGCGCGAATTAAAAAAGCGAAGCAGGAACAAATCTCATGAACCCAAGACGTAAAAAACGCCTATTGGTAATTATTGCAGTACTGTTTGGTATTGGTGCCTCTGTAGGCCTAGTGCTTTATGCACTACAAGAAAACATAAACTTATTTTATACACCAAGCGAGCTAATAGACGGCAAAGGCCCTGATAAAGAAAAACCGCAAATAGGGCAAAAGTTGCGTATTGGCGGTATGGTTGTGCCGGGTTCTGTCGTTCGAAATGAACAAAGTTTACAAGTCAGCTTTAAACTGATTGATACTGGGCCATTGGTAACAATTAAATACCAAGGCATTTTGCCTGACTTATTTCGCGAAGGCCAAGGTATTGTAGCGCAAGGTGTGCTTGTAGAACCAAACGTGATTGAAGCTTTTGAAGTACTGGCTAAGCATGATGAAGAATACATGCCAGCAGAAGTAGCAGAAGCCGTAAAAGGAATTAAACACGAAAAACCAAAATACAACCTAGATAGCGGTAGCTAATATGATCCCAGAACTTGGTTATTTTTCTTTAACGCTTGCTATGGTGCTAAGCGTTTTACTGTGTATTTTTCCGCTATGGGGCGCGCATACCGGTAATCTTCGTTTAATGCGTGCGGCCCCATCTTTAGCCGTTGGGCAGTTTGCTTTTGTACTTCTCTCGTTTGCTGCGCTTATCTATGCCAGCTTAACTGATGACTTTACGGTATCTTATGTGGCGTATCATTCAAGTAGTACGTTGCCTTGGTATTATAAAATCACCTCTACGTGGGGTGGGCACGAAGGCGCTATTTTACTGTGGCTTGTAATGCAAGCAGGGTGGACCGCCGTGGTTGCTATGCGTTCTAAATCGCTACCTTGGGTGTTGCGTGCACGTGTTTTAGGTGTGCTTGGCTTTTTAGGTGTCGGTTTTATGATGTACACACTACTGCTTTCAAGCCCATTTGAACGCTTACTGCCGTATTTCCCTGTTGAAGGGCGTGATTTAAATCCGCTTCTACAAGACCCAGGTATGATCATTCATCCGCCATTACTGTATATGGGATATGTGGGGTTATCGGTTGCGTTTTCATTTGCTATTGCAGCACTTTTAACAGGTAAACTTGATAACACCTGGGCTAAATGGTCTCGCCCATGGACGATGACTGCTTGGGGCTTTTTAAGTTTAGGAATAACCATAGGCAGCTGGTGGGCTTACTCTGAGCTTGGCTGGGGTGGCTGGTGGTTTTGGGATCCGGTAGAAAACGCATCGCTTATGCCCTGGCTAGTCGCTACGGCTTTATTGCACTCTTTGAGCGTGACAGAAAAGCGCGGTGTATTTAAATCGTGGACTGTGCTGCTTGCCATCGCTGCATTTTCCCTAAGCTTATTAGGCACCTTTATTGTTCGCTCAGGCATTATTGTATCGGTGCATGCATTTGCCACTGACCCCGATAGAGGTTTATTCATTCTAGCCTTTTTAGGCATTGTTGTTGGCGGCGGTTTATCGTTGTATGCGCTGCGCGTATCACAAGTTAAAAGCGAAGGCCGTTACAAGTTTGTATCACGCGAAGTGGCCTTATGGCTTAACAACATCTTTTTAGTGGTAGCCACATTAATTGTTCTTTTAGGTACTTTGTTACCTATGGTGCATAAAGAAATGGGCCTAGGCAGTATTTCTATTGGCGAACCGTTCTTTAATAAAATGTTTGCCATTTTATTAGTACCATTTGCCATATTAATGGGAATAGGGCCTTTTCTTCGTTGGAAACAAAACAAGTGGGCTGTACTACAAAATAAAGTATTAATAGGTGTGTTAATAAGTGTTGCTATTACCTGTGCGTGGTTGTTCTCAAGCTACGATGTCGTAAAACCACTTACATTATTAGCAACCACATTAGGTGTATGGGTTGCAGTCTCTACTGCCATAGATTTATACGCCAAGGCGTCGGTTCACGGGACGCTAAAAGAAGGCATTAAACGTTTAGGCATTAGCTACTGGGCTATGGTGCTAGGTCACGTTGGTTTAGCATTTGTTATTGCAGGCGTTACACTTACTTCGGCGTACTCGGTGGAGCGTGATGTTTCTATGAAGCAAGGCGATATTGTCACGCTTAACCAATACGAATACCGATTTGATGGCGTTAAATCAATACGCGGCCCTAACTACAGTGGGCATGCTGGTGTAGTGTCGGTATTCAATAACGATAAGCTAGTGACTGAGTTACATGCAGAAAAACGCAAATACGATATTGGTATGCAATTTATGACCGAAGCGGCAATTGATGCCGGCTTTACTCGCGACCTATATTTAGCGCTCGGTGAGCAATTAAGTAAAGGGGCATGGTCACTGCGTATTTATCACAAACCGTTCGTGCGTTGGATGTGGATAGGCGGTGTACTTATATCGCTTGCAGGGTTTATGATTTTATTCGATAAACGCTACCGTACATCAGCAAGTACACGCAAAAAAGCGTTGGAGAATGCGTAATGAACCGTAAAATTTTAGCTTTAGCACCGTTATTAATATTCATATTTTTATGTGTATTTTTGTATCAAGGTTTGTTTGCCAACCCGCGTGAAATTCAAACCGGACGACTAGGCCAAACGATGCCTGCGTTTAACCTGCCTGATTTAATGCAAGATGATAAGCGCTGGACAGATGAAAGCCTAAAAGGCGAAGTTTATTTACTTAATGTATGGGGGACTTGGTGCCCTACATGTTTAGTTGAACTAGGGTATTTAACTAAGCTACGCGAGCAAGGCGTAAAAATTATTGGTTTGTACTATGTACAAGGGTACGATGCCGATTTTGATGGCCCATTTGATATGCAGGCTTTGCGCACCGATGTGAGCGATATGCTCAGCCGTGCTGGCGACCCATACCAATTTAATATTTTAGACTTGCACCGTACCTTGTCACTTGATTTAGGTGTATCGGGTGCCCCTGAAACATTTTTAGTGGATAAAACGGGTAAAATTTTATTACACCATACAGGGGATCTAAACCCGCGCGTATGGCGTGCTAAATTTGCCCCTGTTATGCAGGAGCTAAATTAATGCGAGTGTTTTTATTAACCCTGAGCTTTTTTATAAGTATGGCAGTGTATGCCGAGCAAGATCGCTACCAGTTTGACAATAACCAACAAGCTGTGCGCTTTGAAGAGTTAACCAAAGAGCTCAGGTGCCCTAAATGTCAAAACCAAAATATTGCAGACTCTGATGCCATTGTTGCAAAAGATTTACGCGACAAGGTACTCGCGTTGGTAAAAGAAGGTAAAACAAAAGACGAAGTAATCGATTACATGATAGACAGATACGGTTATTTTGTTCATTACGATCCGCCTGTAACACCGGCCACATTAGTACTTTGGGTTTTACCTGTACTTATTGTTATTTTGGGTTTTGGTTTTATTGTAATTCGCCAGCGTAAGGCGTCAGTTAAGCAAACCTGGAACAGCGATGATGAAGCAAAACTTGCTAAGTTAATTGCAGAAAATAAACGTCAGGAGCAAAATTAATGATTTTAATGTGGGCGTGTTTTGCTTTACTCACACTAATTGCACTGGCTTTTATTATGTTGCCTTTTTTAAAAAAAGAGCGCGTGCAAACCATTACTCACAATGCTAATGCAGAATTGATCAGCATTTACGAGCAGCGTTTAGTTGAGCTGCAAAACGACTTAGACAATCAACGTATTGATGCGCAAAGCCACAGTGAATCGGTTATTGAGCTAAAACGTCGTTTATTGAACGAGCTTTCACCAGAAAAATCGCTTAATAGCAAAGGTAATAACCGTATTTTTGCTTTAACAGGCGCAGCATTTTTATTAGCCCTCACCGGTGTTTTTTACACCTTTACAGGGAGCCAGCAGCAAATAGCAGCGTGGTATGATGCAATGGATAACCTTGCAGATTATGGCGAGCGTGCGGTAATGCAAAAAGGTGAGCCACTAACTCAAAACGAGTTGCAAGCGTTTGCTTTAGCGCTGCGCACTAAGCTTAGTGAATCAGGCGATGACGAAGTTGCGTGGATGTTGCTTGGACGTGTAGCCATGTCGTTAAACGAATTTGATATGGCGCAGCAATCGTTTGATAAAGCCCTTCGAATGAACCCAGACAACATGCAAGTACTCATTAGCTACAGCCAAGTTTTACTGCTTGAAGGCAGCGAAGAGAACATGACGCGTGCAGCGGGTATGCTATCTAAAGTGCTAAAGGTTGAACCAACAAACCTTGATGCTATTTCTTTATTAGCGCTTATTGCCTATGAGCGCAAGGACTGGCCGCAAGCCAAAGCGGCGTTTGAAGTATTACTGGCAAGCATGGATAAAAGCGATACGCGCTACTCAATGATAGCGCAGCGTATTTCCGATATAGAGCAACAAATGCAAAATGAGGGCTCTGTAATGCCGGTCTCTGCTAATAGTGCTATTAGTGTTACTGTGAGCTTAGCGAATGAGCTTTTCGATAAGCAGCCACAGCAGGGACTTTATTTATTTTTGCCAAGGCTGCTCAAGGCTCTCCTATGCCATTAGCGGTTGTTAAACTAAATGAATACAGCTTTCCGCTAACGGTGCAACTCACTGATGCTAATGCAATGGTTGATGGGTTAAACTTATCAAGTGCTAAAGATATTGTGATCACAGCGCGGATCTCAATCGATGAGTCAGTTATGCCAAGTAGTGGTGAGTTAGAGGGTCACTCTGAGACACTACAACGTGAAAACGTAAGTGACTACCAACTTCAAATTGATACATTAATACCTTAAGGACATTAGATGTTAAAGCATAGTTTTACTTTTTTATGTTTATTGGTGCTAGCCGGATGTGCACAAGTACCAGAAAACAAAGTTGATGAGCGCGACCCGCTACAAAGCATTAACCGTCCATTGTACGACTTTAATATGGATATTCTTGATGCTTATATTTTACGCCCTGTGGCTGTAGGGTATGTAGAAGTGACCCCTGTACCTGTACGCAACGGGATTGTTAACTTTACCGATAATATTAGTGCGCCTGTTGATATGATAAACGCAGGGCTACAAGGTAAAGCGGGCAACGCAGGCGTGAGTTTAGCGCGTTTTTTAGTTAACTCTACGGTAGGTGTATTTGGTATTTTTGATGTTGCAAGTTCACTTGGACTTGAGCTGGTAGATGAAGACTTTGGCCAAACATTGGGCGTGTGGGGCGTTGGCGATGGCGCATATATTATGCTGCCAGCAATGGGGCCGACTACAGCACGTAACTTAACAGGCGATGTAGTTGATAACTTTGTGTTACCAGAAATCGCCTTGACTACGCCTCAAACTATTTTAGTTTTTGCGCTTAAAGCGGTCGAAGCTCGTGCTTCACTTATCCCGCAAGAAGGCCTACTTAATGACTCTCTTGACCCGTATTTATTTGTTAAAGACATATACTTTCAGCGTCAGCTTTATGAGCTATACGACGGCAACCCACCAATCAAGAAGAGCCTGAAGACTTTGATGAAGACTTCTTAGAAAGCCTCTAAATAACAGCTATAAAAAATGCCAGCAATTGCTGGCATTTTTTTATGTGTATTTTGAGCTTAAATAAGCTCTAATGTTTATTATTCTTTAACCATCAGCTGCATTTGCTCATTAACCCAGGTTAAGGCGTCATGGTATGCATTGGCAACTTCTTCGCCTAAATTTAATTGTTTTGCAATTTCGTTGGCGGCTTCCCAATCTGCGTGCTCATAAAACTTAACCAAGTTTAGATACTGAGCAAGCAGGCCTTCGTCATTCAATAGCGCAGCTTTTATCTCTGCAGACAGCGGGAGCTTTTGCATAACGCTTTCCATGGTTTCATCTAAAATAGCGTCCATAAGCGACATCATGCCAGTTAAAAAGGCCATACCGGTATCTTTAAACTGCCCGTGTGAAATAGCAAGTAGTTCGCCAAATCGTGCACGTGTTAGCGAAAGCCTAATTAGCTCAACAGGTTTATCGGCAGAAACTTGCGCTGCAAATAACAAAGATAACAGCTTTTTAATTTCGTTAGCGCCAAGGACGATGAGTGCTTGTTTGATTGTGTTTATTTCGGCTCTGCGCGCAAACGCAGCTGAGTTTGAATAACGCAATAATTTGTATGATAGATTTACGTCACGTTCAAACACATCGGTTATCTTTTTAAGATCCATTTCAACAGATGAGGTTTCGTAAAGCAGCTCTGCTAATGCCATTTCTGATGGCGGCAGTGCTTTACTTTGTACCATTTCAGGCTTTGAAAAAAAGAACCCCTGAAAATATTCAAACCCAAGCTCTAGAGCTAAATTATAGGCTTCATAGGTTTCTACTTTTTCAGCTAAAAGCTTGATGTGTGGATAGGCTTTAATATCGTTAATTATGGTTTTTATTGCACTTTCATCAGTGGTTAAAAAGTCTATTTTTATAATATCGATATATGGGTAAAAATGGCGCCATACTGGTTGGTGAATGTAATCATCAAGCGCTAGGGTGTAGCCTTTTTCTTTTAAATCTTTAACAATAGCCAGTAAGCGCTTACCTGGTTGCACTGTTTCAAGGATTTCTACAACGACCGTCTCTTTCCCTAACATTGTAGGGTAACCTTTAAGTAAGGTTTCTAGAGTAAAGTTAATATAGGCGGGTTTGTTGCCAGTTAAATCTTCTAAGCCAAAATTAAACTGACTCCCTTCGATTAGCTTAGTTGTTGCTTCGTCACCGTCTATGTCTGGAAATACATTATCAACGCCATCACGAAATAATAACTCGTATCCAACAAGCTCCTTTTCGCGGTCTAAAATAGGTTGGCGTGCAGCATAAAAATACATAAATAGTTCCGTACAAAATAATAATTATTAGCAATGGCTATAATATATGGCAAAACGTTCGAAATAGCATTAGGTAATTATTATTGATTTAATGAATTGTTATTAAATATTAGCTATATATGTAAATAAGTTTACCGTATATCGGGTGTTTGAGGGTTAAATAGTCAATGCGACTGTTTTTTGTTCACTTCAGTGTAACAAGTTGGAGTTATCACCTTTAAGCATGGTATAGTCAAGACGGATGGTTTTTACCCCAATAGTGTCTTTATTATAATATTTTAAGAGTCATTATTAGGATTAAAAGCCTGTTTTATACAACTTTGTGGAGGCGAATTTGGAAACAGGAATGATTATTTCACTGGTATTGTATTTTATAGTCATGCTTGGCATTGGACTTTATGCATACAAACAGTCTACAAGTGATGTTTCGGGTTATATGCTAGGTGGACGTAGCTTATCTCCAAGTGTTGCAGCATTCTCTGCTGGCGCATCGGATATGAGCGGTTGGATTTTAATGGGCTTACCTGGCGCTATGTTCGTTACTGGCTTTAGTAGCACATGGATAGCAATAGGCTTGGTTATTGGTGCGTGGTTAAACTACTTTTTAGTTGCGCCTCGTTTGCGTGTTTACACTGAAAAAGCAAACGATTCAATCACAATCCCAGACTACTTCTCTAATCGTTTTAATGATAAATCAAACCTTTTACGTGTAGTTTCTGCGGTAGTAATTATTGTGTTCTTTACGCTTTATACATCATCAGGTGTTGTAGCAGGCGGTAAATTGTTTGAAAGCTCGTTTGGCTTAAGTTACGAAATGGGTTTATACATCACCACTGGTGTTGTTGTTTTATATACCTTATTTGGTGGCTTCTTAGCAGTTAGCTTAACTGACTTTGTGCAAGGCTGTATTATGTTTATTGCCTTGATACTGGTACCGACCGTTGCTTACTCTTTATTAGATCAACCGCTAGAGTCAACACTTCATAGCGTTAACCCGATATGCTTAATTGGATAGGTGCAGGCTCTGCATTAGGGATTATTTCGGCAATGGCATGGGGCTTAGGCTACTTTGGTCAACCTCATATTATTGTACGTTTTATGTCGGTGCGTAGCGTAAAAGATATGCCAACGGCTCGCCGTATTGGTATGACATGGATGATAGTTGCAGCCATTGGTGCTGTGGGTACTGGTTATTTGGTGCCGCGTACACTTACGAAAAAACATTGTTGTTGAAGACCCAGAAACCATTTTCTTAATTCTTTCTGAGTTATTATTCCACCCATTAATTGCTGGTTTTTTAATGGCGGCTATTTTAGCTGCAATCATGAGTACAATTTCTTCGCAGTTACTTGTTAGTTCAAGTTCGTTAACTGAAGATTTTTACAAAACGTTTTTACGCAAAGAAGCAAGCGACACAGAGCTTGTTACTGTAGGGCGTATTAGTGTAGCAGCAGTCGCTTTGTGTGCTATTTACTTAGCGTACGATAGAGATAGCTCAATATTAAGCTTAGTAAGTAATGCATGGCAGGTTTTGGTGCGGCATTTGGCCCACTGGTTTTATTTAGCCTGTACTGGAAACGCATGAACTTTGAAGGTGCACTAGCAGGTATGGTTGTAGGTGCTGGTACGGTTCTGTTTTGGATTTACTCACCATTTATGATTGATGGGCAAAGCTTAAGCAGTTACATGTACGAAATTGTACCAGGCTTTATTTTAGCAAGTATTGCAATTGTCGTTGTAAGCTTAGCGACGAAAGAGCCAACGCAAAATATTACTGCGCTATTTGATGAGGTTGAAAAAGACCTTTAATCAACCCGTACTTTAGATACGAAAAAGCCACCTAGTTTACTAGTGGCTTTATTTTTTGCATGTGTTGCAATGTGTTGTAAGCTTAGCGACGAAAGAGCCAACCAAAATATTACTGCGCTTTTACAGGTAAAAGCCAATCAACCTGGCTTTACACCACGAAAAAGCCACCTAGTTTAACTAGGTGGCTTTTTTATTTGCTATGTGTTGTCCTCAAATGTGTTTGCTTATTTAGGACATATCAATAACCTATAAGTTATTTAGCAGGTAATACTGTGCTTTCTACACTACCAAAGCCAATACGGGCATAGCCTGGCTTTTCACACCAGCCGCGCATAATTACATTATCGCCATCTTCTAAAAAGCTGCGTTGCTCACCATTACTCAGGGTTATTTTTTCTTTACCACCACGAGAAAGCTCTAATAAAGAGCCCGCTTCTTTATGTGTAGGGCCTGACTGCGTGCCAGAGCCGAGCATATCACCTGGCATAAAGTTACAGCCATTTACAGTATGATGGGTCACCATTTGCGCCACAGTCCAATATGAATGTTTGAAGCTTGAGGCAGAGACCTGCTTAGGTTGGTGGTTTTCATCACGCATTTTTTGAGTCTGAATTTTAACATCCATCTGGATATCAAATGCTCCTTGCTCGCGATTAGCGGCAGATTCTAGGTACGGCATTGGCTGTGGATCGTTTTCATCACGTGTCCAGCTAGTTCTAAAAGGTGCAAGTGCTTCAGTGGTGACAATCCAAGGCGATACGGTTGATGCAAAGTTTTTAGCTAAAAACGGGCCTAATGGTTGGTATTCCCATGCTTGTAAATCTCGTGCTGACCAATCATTAAATACACAAAAACCAAATACATGGTTTTCAGCGTTTTCAATGGCGATAGCATCACCCAGCGCATTGCCTTTGCCTAAGTAAATACCAAGCTCTAACTCATAATCTAGGCGCTTACATGGGCCAAATGATGGGGTATCTGCATCGGGCGCTTTAGTTTGCCCTTTAGGGCGGTGAAACGTTTGCCCCGATACATCAATAGATGAAGAGCGACCATGATAGCCAATCGGCACCCATTTATAGTTTGGTAAAAGCGGGTTGTCTGGTCTAAACAAGCTACCAACGGCGGTTGCATGGTAAATTGAGGTATAAAAGTCGGTGTAATCACCAATACGACACGGCAGCGAAAACTCTATATCAGCTTGCGCAATAAGGGTACTTTGCATTTCTTTTTGTTGCTGTGCGCCTTCACGCAATGCTTTTGAAAGCGCTAAGCGCAGTGCTGACCAGTATTGCTTCCCTAAACCCATAAATGTATTTAGTGTTGATTCGCTTGCTGCATCCAGGGCTGTTTTAGCATCACCGGTAAAAATGTTTAAGTGGCTCAATTTTGCTAAATCAATAACCTGATCGCCAATAGCAACCCCGCCTCTAAATTCTTCATTTGTGTTTTTAGTACGAAATTCTGCAAAAGGTAAATTTTGAATCGGGAAGTCACAGCCTTTAATATTGGCCGACTCTACCCAGCTAGTTAAATTAATGTCGTGGGTTTCGTTAATTTGGCTCATTACTTATCCTTTAGGTTTGATGTTGGGTGCATGCATTTATTTAAGCATACTTGTATGTTGCACCCTACTTTTTAAATATTAAAACGACAAAAAGCAGCGAAGATCGCTGCTTTTAATTTACTCAAAAAAGTTATAAAACGCCGCGGCGCTCTTGGTCTCGCTCAATTGACTCAAACAATGCTTGGAAATTACCTTCACCAAAACCACCATCATCTACACGTTGGATCATTTCTATAAAAATAGGTCCAAATAGGTTTTTAGAGAAAATTTGTAATAGGTAGCAGTTTTCACTTTGGCTATCGACTAATATTTGATGCTCGCGAATTTTTTCTTTATCTTCTGCAACCCACGGTACACGGTCAAAAATAGTGTCGTAATACTCAGGAATAATGTCTAAAGTAGCAATGGTCGATTTATCAAGCTTATCTAGCGAGCTAACTAAATCGTCAGTTAAAAACGCGAGATGTTGTACACCAGGGCCATTATATTCGCCTAAATACTCGTCAATTTGGTTGTTGTCATTGCCTTTACCTTCATTAATAGGAATTGAGAAGGTGCCACAGGGTGATTTTAATGCATACGATAGCAACGCTGTTTTTTGACCTTTAATATCGAAATAGCGTACTTCTGTAAAACCAAATACGTCTTTGTAAAAGTTTGCCCATGTTTCCATAGTGCCTTTGTAAACGTTATTAGTTAAGTGATCTATACGTATAAAGCCTTTATCTTCAACTACATTTGGTGATGATAAATCTTCAAAGTCGGACTCATAAATAGACCCTTGATCACCAAATTGCTCAATAAAGTAAATCAGGCTATCGCCAATACCGTAAATGGCGGGATAAGGTAAGTCTTTATGGGCTGAGTCGGTTGCGGGTTTTGCACCACGTGCTACAGCTGTTTCAAATGCATGCTGTGCATCCTCAACGCGCCAACCCATAGAGCAAATTGCTGGGCCATGACTTTTTGCAAATTCAGCAGAAAAACCATCGCGTTCGTTATTTAGTAAAAAGTGAATGTCGTTTTGGTTGTAATAGACAATATCTTTGCCTTTAAATTTTTTTAATTTTGAAAAACCAAAATCAGTAAACACTTTATCCATGTAGTCTGCATCAGGTGTTGCGTATTCAGTAAACTCAATACCAACTAAACCTAGTGGATTATTTGCTTCACTCATTTTTATTACTCCTGCAATAAATATTGCTACTGCGATTATGTGTTGTTGTCGTGTTGAGCTAGATAATCAACTAGATTTTAAGTTTGGGGAAGAGGGGGAGCAGATTTAGCATTTGAGCAAACTGTAAATTTAATAAGACGTTTACTTAGTCAATAGGTTTATACCTTACGCTTTAGGGTAAACGAGCATGTATTAGCTTGATGCTTTTCGTTTATTAAAGTTTAAGATATTGATATAAATAAATAAAAAAGAGGTTTTATAAAAATAAAACCTCTTTTAAAAATGTAGCTACGTAATGTTTTTTGTATTTAATTGTTTACACTTTGTGTGCGATTGTTAAAAAACGTGTTGCGCTGCTCGAGCCAAAGATTAGGTGTTACGGTTGGAGCTGCTTGGTAGTGGCGCTCAATAGCTTGGTTTAATACCCGTGTTGTAGGGGTAAATGTCAGCTTTGATTGTGCACTGCCTATGCTTTTAATTTCGTCTCGAGTCAGGGCGCGCCCAGCATATAAAAGGGCGTTTAAATAACCGGGCACTGTTTCAAAGTTGTTATCTGTAAAGAGTAAAACAGATGACGTTAATGCCCAGGTGTTATTTATTTCACCGTCTTCTTTAACACCAGCAAGCTCGCCGTCTATGTACACTTCAAATACCCCATTACTGGGGGCGGTATAAAATACAAATGCAACTCGGTGCCAGTTTCAGGCTCTGTTTGTCCAAAGTAACCACTATCACTGGTTGATTTACCATAACCGCCGGTTGGGTCGATAAACATATCGGCATCATCAGTGAGGTAATCTTGTGTGTTTGCTTGCATGATAGCGCGATAAATATCTTTGCCTTCTTCTGGCCAATATAAATCCATTACTAAGGTGTAATCAGAAACCATTCCTTCACTTGCATAATCACCATTGGCAGGTGTATTTAAGGTTATTAATAACCCCTCGGTAGGGGCGTGGCGTGAAAACGCCATTACACCTGAGCTGCCATCAGCAAAATCAGCAATACCAAGTGCTTGAGTTGTATCATATTGTGTTTCATCAGGGCCCCAGTTTGTTTGTTCTGGGTCAAAATAGCTCAATACTGAAGGGCCATAATCTGCTGCCAAAGGGCTATTTGCATCGTCAAAATTCCACACTGTGACAGTGCTTTGCTCATTACATGAAAAGAGTTGATTATCGGTATCTAGGTATAAGCACTGGCTTGTTCTAAAACGCGCATATTGATCAAGTAACCACCATGCTTCGTCAATAGCTTCTACATTTGAAAAGGTAACACCGCTAAAAAATAGCTCAGGATTAAGCGCTGCGCCTTTAAACAACGCAACCTGATAAGTGCTCGCAGCTTGTATATCATCTGGTTTGAGTAAAAACCAATCGGGTTGACTGGCAAACATGGTGTTTAAATCGCTACCTGTAACCGTTACGCTATATAACGAATTAAAGCCAGGAGTGTTAGAGGGCTGGCGCTCAACATAGTAGGCTTTATGAAAGTCTTCTTGTGTTAAGGTCCCTGGTGTCCACCTCGTTTGTACTAATTCTGGGTTAAGCAAGGCCGCCGTTATATCACTTGCATGGGCTGCAGCTAAAGCCGTTATTTCTGCAAGTTCTAAACTACTTGGGTAGTTTTCAGAAATAGCAATTTCTGTGTTTGCATCAGGCGCATAGCGGCCCATAATTTCATCAATTGCCAGTTTAGTTGGTTCATCACGTTCGCTGATGCTGTCAGTTTCAATGGTGCTGTAATCTATTACTGGTGATGTTTTATCTTGCAAGTTAAACGTAAGAGTAACATCGGTGATGCCTTTGGCGTAAAAATCTGGCTGAATAACCACAGCGCCGTTCTCGAGCGTATTATAACTTTCACCGCCATGAGTATGACCGCCTAACACTAAATCAATACCGCTTACATCGGTTGCCATATCAATGTCTAAGCCTTCACCTAAATGGCTTAGCATTACCATGTAGTCAACATCGCCTTGGTATTGGTTTACTATACTTTGTGCTATTTGTTGCCACTGCCAGCTCATTTTAAATTGTTTGATAAAGTCAGGTATAGGCTCATCATCTATCGGTTCATCTAGCTCGTTCCAAGGTACTGAGGTCATACCAAATACACCTAAGGTCACACAGCCTACTTGTACTTTAGCAAAGCCTACAGCGGCAAAATCTTGTAATTGTTCGCCTTCATAGCGTGTATTACTGGCAAGTACTATGGCGTTATCATCTTGCGAGTAGCTTAATAACTTTTCTGGCCCCCATGCATAGTCGTGATTTCCTACCACACGTAAATCAAACTGCATGGCTTTAATGGCTTCTTCTGTAGCGCTACCTTGTGATAGTTGCTCAGCAACAGTGCCTTTTTCGTAGTCATCCCCCCCGTTGGTAAAAAGGGTATGCGGCGTTTGTGCAAGTACTTGGTTGTAGTAGGCTTTTATGCGGCTAAAGTATTGCTCCTCATAACCGAATCGCGCATGTAGGTCAGCAACATGAACAAATCTAACCGATTGCTCTGTGGCTGTGGCGTCACACGTTGGGCCTATAGCAGCAAAGGCCTCATTACGCTGCATCATAATAGCGAAGGTTCCTAGTGTTGTTACTTGCGCACTTACAAAACCATCTGCAACAAAAGAGTTATCAATAACTGCCCAGCTATCGCCAGATTGTCTAGCAATAAATAGCTGGCCTCCTAATTGGTAATCATCAGGTATTTTTATGGTAATTGTTATTGGATTACTAAAAGAAAGCGTATTTGGGGTGAGTAGGTGTATATCTGAGATAATATTTAGTAGTGCATTTGCATCATCTAATACTGTTTTTTCGTAAGTAAGCTCAGTATTTTGAGAGACGGCATTGGCAGGTACAGTCAGTAAAAAGCTTCCTTCATCAAGGCTGACATCTAAACCGGTAGTTGTAGATACAGTTAACTCGCTAGGCTCAGGCTCAACGGGATCATTAGGGTTAGTTGTAACTTGATCGTCTGAACCACCACAGGCTGATAAAAAAACAATGCTTAAGGTTAAAAATAGGGTGTGAGATAAAGTTAACAAGCGCATGTACTGCGTCCCTGAGACTAGTTAAAAATTAATCAGCAGATGATACCAGTTTACAGCGAGGTGATATAGAAATTTGAGAAAATTTCCCCCATAGCGGCTATGGGGGAAATTATAATTAGTATTACGCGTAATTAAACGTGCAATATTATGCAGCTTTTTCTTCTAGGCCTTGTTTTTCCCATACTTTCGCTTTAAAGCTCATAAGCACTAAAACAATACCTACGCCAATGCTAAATAAGGCAATTTGTAAGTATAAGTTAGGGATTTCTTCAACGTTATTTGGATCAAAGTTACCAGCCAGTAAGCCAGCAATAATGTTACCAATTGAATAAGTTAATACAAATACACCCATCATTTGGCCTGTGTAACGACGCGGCGAAAGTTTACTTACCGCACTTAATGCTACAGGGCTTAAACAAAGCTCACCCACTGTATGTAAAAAGTAGGTTGTTACTAGCCAGTATGGCGCTACTTTTAAGCCTTCAGCTGCGTAGTGAGCGGCCATAAACATAACTAAAAAGCCAGAAGCCATAATAATTAAGCCCATTGCACATTTTACGCTGTAAGTCGGCGATACCATCTTTTTAGATAAGTTAATCCAAAGCGCGGCAAAAAATGGCGATAAAGCAATAATAAATAGTGAGTTTAAAGATTGAAACCATGTTGTTGGAATTTCAAAAGTGCCTATAAGGCGATCTGTGTAATCACGGGCAAATAGGTTAAGTGATGAACCCGCTTGCTCAAAGCCAGACCAAAAACACGCAGAGGCAACACACACTAAAAATAGTGCCCACATTCTTTGTTTTTCGCCCGCTGTTAATTTACCTGTAAAGTAAATAACCCCGAAATAAATAAAGAATATAATAGTAAACACAACAGCTGTGTAGCCTGCAACAACGGTTGGGTTAATAATAATTGCGCCCGTCATTGCTGCAGCGGTCACACCAGCGGCAATAACAACAAAAGCAGCAATACCAAACCATGCACGAGATGCACCTTTAGCGCTTAATGGGTTAGCAGGCAAAGCGCTGTGCTCTGGTAGATTGTTAAGCGTGCGCTTATATTGGATTAAGCCAATAGCCATACCCACAGCAGCTGCACCAAATGCCCAGTGCCAACCTACGTTTTCCATAAAGTAACCACATACGTAGTAACCAATTAAAGAACCTAAGTTAATACCCATGTAGTATATAGCGTAACCGCCATCACGGCGCTCATCAGCATCGCTGTATAACTGGCCTACCATTGCGCTGATATTTGGTTTTAGCAAACCAGTACCTGTAGCAACAAAGATCAAACCAATAAAAAATGAATACTCATGAGGCACGGCCAAAATAATATGGCCACACATGATGATGATACCGCCGTACCATACAGCCTTTTGACCACCGAATAATCTATCCGCTAGCCAACCACCCGGTAAGCCTAAGAAATAAACGGCACCTGTGTATAAACCGTAAATTGCAGCAGCTGATGCAACAGTAAAGGCAAGGCCTTCTTCTTGTAGGCTTGCTGTCATAAACAATACGAGCATCGCTCGCATGCCGTAGTAACTCATTCGTTCCCACATCTCAGTGAAGAACAATGTCGAAAGTCCTTTAGGGTGGCCAAACCAACCACTATCTGGAGCTGAACTCATATTTACTTCCTAACTTTAAGAATTGTTGTAATGGCCTTATAATTTTTTGCTTTAGCTGTTTTGTGCCATGGGGCACTAAAACGCTCGACCATCTGTATATTATTTGTAGCTAAGATAATGATTTGCTAAATGGTAGTAACACCACAAGGTAAGAGACACACCCTTATCCTAGTTACAATTGCGCTCAAGTATACATATACCTTAGTGCGAGGGGAAGCATTCGCGATGTATCACCTTGCACTGCGTTAAAAGTCTGCATAGGGAATAATTGGGGTGCCAGGAAACTCTAACGTCCCGTACACAGGATTGAAGTAATAGCGAATATAGAGCTGGCCAAAGTTTGGTTCGTAAAAGTCAGCACGATCGATGGCTAAATAACCACCAAAAAACCAATGCGGCGTTATACGGTACTCAAAGCTTCCTTCAAGATTGTATGACACGCCAGAGCTGTCATCACTCTCAAATACAGGGTCCACCCCGGTAATCGCTTCTCTATCGTAGGCTTGTAGCTGCAAGTCAGTGTCGTTAGGATAAAAATCAATGGCTTGGGTTTTTGTTTGCGAATACGAAATCCCCGTTTTTAAGCGATAAACAAAGTCATCGCCCCAGCGCGCATCGTAGCTTAAAGGCACCGACAACCCAACGTAGTTTTGTGGGCTATAGTAACCGCCGTGGCCCCATGTTTCTTCACTTAAATTATACTGGTATGCCCAATGTAATAGACTTGCGCCGACGGTAAACTCACGCTCTTGATTACTAATAACGCGATAATAAGACCCGCCCATTACTCTATAGCGTTGGTTATCTTTAACATTTTGCCCTTTATAGAGCGTAAAGTCGGCGCTTGACCAAAAGCCCCAATCGCCACCTAAGTCATGAGATAGGTTGGCAGTTAGGCCTGTTGAGCGCACGCCGCCCCAAATTTCACCGGTATTTACATCTTCAAGCCCAGCATAAGAGAGCACGGAGCTTGTTACAGGGCGTTTTTCGAGCTCTAGGCTATAACCAAAGTCGCCAATACTGTTGGCGTAATTTACACCCCATACTATGTCTTCAATTAAAAAGCCAAGTGGGGTCGTGCCTACATCAACACGCCAATTTTCATTTTGCCATCCAATACCTATGTCGACCCCATCTTGCTCAGGGCTTACTTCATCAATAGCACAGGTAAATATACAAAGTGCACCTTGGCCGTAGCGGCTACCAGCAAATTGCTCATCAAAGCGAGTTGTTTGTGCGCTAATAGTGGTTGGGTCTATTTTAATAAACCCTTGGCCTTGCCAAAGTGGAAAGTAGGCCTCAATAGGTACTAAGCCTGCGCCAAGAGTTGCCTCGCTTTCGGTGCTTGTTTGGCCACTAAAGTTTACCCCAATAGCAATGTATGCTTGGTTTTTGCTTTGCTCATTTATAAGCTCGCGCTTAGCGCCATTAATATACCACGCATCATTTTCATCTATGTTAGCAATTTGTTTGTAAAACGATTCATCGTTTAGGCGTTGCTCGCTTGATAGCGTTTTTAAATACCATTGCTTAGCTTGGTCTTGTTCATTAAAATTTCGAGCAACTTCAGCGCCCAAATAACTAAGCTCTTTATCATTGGGTGATTTAGCAATTAATTGATTGGCTAAAACTAAAGCATCACCTGCGTAATTAAAGTCATTTAACGAGGCCATTATTTGGCGTTGTAAGTAGGCTTGCTGATCATCTGTTTGCGTTATTGCGCGCTCAGTAACTTCTTTTGCCTGAAAGTCGTTACCTAATTCTCTGTAAGCTTTTGCTATTGCAAGCATTGCTTGAGGTTCAATTGGCTGATTGTTTTTCAGTTTTTGCTGATAAACAATAATTGCTGACTCTTGCTGCCCCAGAGCTAAATTAGCATTTATTAATGCCGTGGTGATGGCGGGTGTACTTTGGTACTTTTGATCAAGCTGGTTAAGCTTTGCTAATAATTCGCCACCTTCGTAATACTGATTAATATACGTGGTGTATAAATTGACGTACTGTTCTACTTCGCCAGCACTTGCATTATTAGGCAAGCTGTAATGAGAAAACCATTGTTCTACAGCAGGGCGCTCGTTTTGTTCTAATAGCCACTGCGCGTAAAGCATATGCCAATAAGGTGATAAAGTAGGCTCGGTATTTAATGCATTATTAATTAACTTTAGAGCGTGTTTTTTCTCATCTATTTGATACCAGCTACGCGATAGCTCGGCTTTCATTACTGGAGTTAAATTTTGCGCTTCTAAATTACTTAAATGAAAAATAGCCGTGGTTCTATTTTTGGTATTTAAGTGTCGCTCGCTTTGTCGAAGAGACTCGTTGAGCCTAAGCTGTTGCTCAAGAGAAATTATGTCGTCATTTCGATCATTAACCGGCACATACTCTAAGGTGTTTAAAGCGCCTTGATAATCATCAATTGAGCGTAAAAATAAAGCATGGCTATAACGTAACTGTGGATTGAGCGGAAACTGCCAAAGCACATTATTAAATAACGTTTTTGCCTTTTGAGTTAACCCGTTTTGTTGATAAATAAACGCTAAATCGTAATAAAGCCAAGGCTGCTCAGGGGCCAGTTCAATAGCCTCTTTTAAGGTTTGCTCAGCAAGCTCTGTATCGCCTGCATCACTATATTGGCGTGCTTTTTCGCGAAGCTGGCTACTTAACGTTGCCGCATACACAGGTTTTAGCTGTGCTTTTTGAGACTGAGATAAAGCATTATAAAACTTGATTAACGACTGCTCATTGTTATCCAATTCAACAATTTCTAATAACCCTGTTAGAGCGCCATTATTAAGCGGATCATTTTTTAACACGGTTTGATAAATAGCGGCCGCTTGTGAATAATTACCTTGAGCAAATTGTAACAATCCGCGGTTATACAAAACGCTAGCAGGGTCTTGCTCAAGTGTGTCGGCTAAATTTAATTTAAGCAACGCCGTTTTAAACTGACTATTATTAATGGCTTCTTTAGCTTGGCGTATGTAAAGCCAAAACTTCGCTGTGGCGGCTAAATCTTTTAGCGTTTCTCGCTCGGCAAAATCGGCGGTATGCGAATACGCCTTAGTAAAATAATTATAAGATGTTTGATTTTTACCCATACGCAAATAAAGGGTGCCAAGGCTGCGCATAATTGCGCCATCGTTAGGGCGCCCTTTGAGCGCTTTTAGTAAAAGCGGCTCTGCGGCAACGAGCTTGTTTTTTTCAAGCAACGCCTCACCTTTAAGCCATAGTTGGTAGGCCGGGTTAGCTAATAATTTTTGTCGCGCTTTTAAATCTTTTTTGAAATCTTGATACTGTAATTCGCCTTTGCTGCTAAACGGATACACGCTAAAGTAGCGCTGAAATTGCTTTTCTGTAGCGCTATTTAATTGCATGTTAGATAAAGCACCTAACCAGATTGCTTCTACTTCATTACTGTAGCGAGAGGTGGCACCATATTTACTTAAAATAGTTAGCGCGGTGCTATCAGTGGGGTTATTTCTGAGTAAGTGGCGCGCATATGCAATATCTACCGCGCCGATGTTTTCGTAACTGCGTAGTAGCCTTTCGTAGCCTTTTTTTACATTTTGCCATTGGCTTTGCTCTTGTGCATACCAACTTAAATGCTCAAGCTCAAACGCTAAGCTTGGATAGGTGTTTTTAAAAAGCCTGCTGTAAATTAATCGCGCTTGTTCGTAACGTCCCGCACGGGCAAGTAATTTAGCTTGTTGTATATCTGCTTTGTCTTCGTTTTCTAATCTAGCAATTAATCGTAATTGTTCTACACAAGGGTGGGTACGTGTGTTGTTACCGTCAATTTTTCTTAAAATTTGATTTGCTTGTATAGCCTTACCATTGGCAAACTCAAAACGAGCAAGCGCACACTGGCTTTCTATTCGATTAGGGGCAATGGCCAATAACTTTTGTAAGCTATCGGCAATTAAATCTTTATTTTCTTGCACTTCACCAATATTGATTTGGCTTAAAAGCCACTCAACAGAGTGTGTATCAATGTCATTATTTGTTTTAGCATGCACACTTGCGCTGACTGCTAACGTACAAACAACAGCCCATTTTAACGACATTCAGTGCTCCACCTTGGCTTGAGCGTCCCGTCTGCTGTTATTAAGAAGCGCTTATTAAGCGCACTACTACCAAACAGATTTAATACACTGTCGTAATAGCGTGTTTGTGTGAATGACTTATCGACCATTAACTTTTGTTGAATGGCCATAACCAAAGAATCATCGCCATTTTCTTTTAGCATGGGCAGTAGGGCAGCATTAAAGCCTAATGGGCCACGCTTTTGGATTTTGCCAGAGCGCGCATAGGTATTTAAAGGAACGTAGCCACGGCTGTTTATAGCCTCTACAAAAGGGGTAAACTGCTCGCTTAGTTGTGCTTTGTATGGCGCATCGTTCGCCATCATGCTGGCCCATAAGTAAACCCTAATGGCGTTAAAACTGCCTAAATCGGTTGCTTTTTTATCGTAATAAAAACCTTTTGCTGGGCTATACATCACCCAGTCAGGGCTCACTCCGTTTTTAGCGGTATCCAAAATAAGCTTTGCAGACGCTTCATGTAATTGCTGCCAAGGTGAGTGCGGGTATAATTTGCTAAATTGCTGATAAATAAATAACGGTGAATAACTAGGGTTGAGTTTATAGGTGTTATTTTCAAATTCAAACCCAGCAGGGGCGGGTAATAAAGTAAGCCCTAAGCCTGAAATATAGGCGGTTTCTTCTCGCATAATACGCTGCGCTAATACAGCAGCTAAAATACTATAGCGGCGGTCGTCCCATAAAATAGCTGCTTGCGATAAACTATATGCTATCCACAAATCAGAATCTGATGCTGGGTTTGAGTCTAAAATCCCATAGGTATCATTGCCTGTTTCACCCCATTGCCAAGCAGGCAAACGTGTACTTAAATCGCCTTCAGAGAGATGGTCTTGCGTCCAATCTAAAATGGTATCAAACGAGGCTTTATCGTTTGCTACTAGCGCAAAAAATAGTGCGTATGATTGCCCCTCTGAGGTGGTAATATTTTGTTTTGAACCTAGGTCTATTACGCGGCCTTCATCACTAATAAAGTGATTTTTAAATACTTGCCACCCCTGCCAAGGCTCGCACTGCTGCGTTTGCGCTGACACAGAAAAACTTAAAAAAGCGGCTACTAATAATGCTCGGTTAAGTAATGTCATTATTCATCTCCTTCAGCTAAACGCTTATGGGTGAGTGCTTGTAGTAATCGCCATAAAATAAATGAAATTAGTAACAGCGTTAATATTGAAAGCAGAGCTAAAATAAATGGATGGTCAGATAAATGGAACCACACCAGCGTATGTACAGGAATATGACCGACAAAGTATTGCTCTTCGGTTTTTATTGTTTTAACGCCTTGTGAGTTTATAACCGCAGCACTGCCTTTTAATTGGCTTAATGTTTGCGAGTCCATAAGGGTTTTATTAATCAAGCCAAAGGCTTTTTCAGTGGTGGCATTAAGTGACACAACAGAGCGCTCAGAATCAAAAGGTGATTGATAAGCTGTAATTACCGCCATATCTCCGCTACTTTTTACACTTACTTGTATTTTATCTGTGGCTTGCTCATCGTATGCACCGTTGTAAATTGCTTGCTTTATTTCACGTTGGTTATTCGTTAAAAGTACGTTTGTATGCGCATCTTCATCTAGTTGCTGAGCTGTGCTGCCAGGCTTTGCAACAACTAAAATATCTTTGTCGTCTAAATCAACATTTTCATTTAAATGGGCCACTGTCATTCTGTGGGTTGGATACCCCGTTATTGCGCCAAAATGACCGGTAAGATTAAACAGCAAAGTTAACGCTTTTGCAGAAGGCTGCGGGTCAATTAGTACAAGTGTTTGCTGTAAATCGGCATATTTGGTGTACGGGAAGCCACTGTTCGCAAATACATTCAAATCAGGCAGCGCAATGTAATGATCAAAGCCACTTACATCAATATTAGAATTACCATCAATAACACCAAACTCACCACCAGGTGGTGCTATTGCACACTCACCTTTTTTCAGCACACCAAATCTAAAATCAAAGTTTAGCTCGTTCCGAGTAGCTAAGTTTATGCCATTAAGTGAAAAGTTTTCTGCGTTTTGTGTAGTATCGGTATTGGCAATAAGCGGCAATAATGTTTTTGTAGTATTGAGTGCCGAGTCGTCGTTATCTAACAAATATCCACTAATAAATTTTTGATTAATCAACATATTTAACCGAGAGTCCAAAGACTCGCTCTCGGGTGTGCTGCGATATTGCAATGTAATGGGGATGCCTTTTTCGCGCCAAGTAAATAAATCTGGAGCAAAACGCACATTTAATTTTACGGGGCCGTTATTTAACCCTTGTGCTTGTAGCTGATTGTCAAAATCAATTAATTCGTCAAAGTGTACAGCTCTATCAGCGCGTAACCAGCGCGGGGCATCGTACGCCTTGCGAAGCGGTAGTTGGTTAATTGCTTCTATGCTAGCTGTTCTGCCGGTCATGACTTTATGGCCAAAGGCCAATCCCGTGACGGCGGTTTTTAAATCGTCTTCATCACGCCCTAAAATAAGCAACATTTTACTGTATCTATGTAGTGGGTTTGAAATAATCTCAACGGTTGGCTTTTCCACATCGGGATAGTCTTTTAAAAAGTCAGGCTTTGAATCGTTGGTAATAAAAACCACGCTGTGCGTATCTAATGATTTGTTAATCACCACCGGAAAATCAGCACCACGCCAGTCAGCTTGCGCGCCAAACCAGCTTGAAAGAGTCGCAGCCGCTTCAATTGTTTTGGTGTTAGGTGTTTTTGCAAACACAAACGGTAAGCTTAACTTATTGTAATCTTTGGCATCAAAAAAGGGCTCTGGTAAATATTCTAAACGGCTATCTATTGCCAGTTGCTTTTGATTGAGCGTGATATTGCTCGATTTATTAATTTCGGTCCAAATAGAGCGACTAAAGTAATCTTGGCAACGTAAATCATAATAACCAACAAGCTCAAACCGTACTTGGTTGTAGTCTTGTACATACTTAGCATTGAGTTTTAGGCTATGGTTAACGGTATTTTTAACCACACTTAGTTGCTCATTTATGGGCAGTACAGTGACTAAGTTTTCATTAAAATACACTTTTAAATGCGACACGTTAGCAATCAATGATGGCGAGTTTGTGTAAGAAAAATTAAGCTGTAAATCGGTGCTTAATTTATCAATGCGGTTGGTAAAATCCACTCTTGAGTTGTTGTTTATGCCATCAAGCTTGTAGCCATTAAAGCCCAAAGCAGCAAAGTCTAATCTTAAACTAGACACGTTGGCGCTTTCTGGGTAGCCATTTATAAACACAGATTTATCGTGCATTGGCTCAATAGCACATGCTTTGTAAGCACTGCATGTTAAAAACAGTATTAGAAATGTATTAAGCAAATTTTTAATCATAATTATTATGCACTATTGGTTTTTTAGGGGTGAAAGAGTTTATATATACAACAATTTTTGTCATTAGTTTTACAAAGGGTTGTAATGGCTTAGGAGCATGAAACAATAAATTGCTAAATCCTCTTAAACTTGTTTTTTGTACTTCTTTAAAGCTATATGAAGGGCGGTCATGACGAAAATTATTTTGCCAGTCCAGCCACGCATCCGCTCTTGAAAAGGTGCACTGTATAAATGCTTTTTGCTTTTCGAGCGAGAGATCTTTTAACGTTAAGCCTATTTGTTTGTTTCGGGTGTTACATACATATGTTGTAAACGAAAACTGTTTATTACCGCGGCTCATTAATAGCTCTATTTTGTCGTTTACTCGGCACAAATGAGCGTGCTCTGTTTCAATACCCACTCCATTATCAGAGTAATCGGTAATTTTAACTTTTAACGTATGCCCATTTGCTAAGCGCACGCCCGCCGGAAAGTTTGCCTTAATACGGTGTGACTGCCTTACTTGCCTAGCTTCTGCAGCAACGGCTACCGCAGCGCCTAAAATAATAATATTATAAATTGCCCAGCCCATGCTGATTAACAAAACGCCCACTTGGCTCGGATCGCCAAAGCCTAAGCGTAAAACACCTACTAGCATGCCAACTAAGTTTATGAGCAAAAGTACCAAGTAGGGTTTAGATATACCCCAATCGTAATGCTCTTTATCATTTAAGCCGCCTTTTTCTGTTACGTTAAACTTACCCTTATTAGGGTTTATTAGCGCAACGGTTGTCGGCTTTAATATGTACCAGGCAAGAACAGACTCATATACTTCACCCCAAAAAGAGTAGCGATATTTACCCTGAATTCGTGAGTTGGTCGCTTTTATTTGTATGAGTGTAGGCACTACATAAATAAAAATAGCTAAAAACGGCGCATAAATAATGTAAGCATTAAAGTATATGAGCGCCAGTGGTGCGGTTAAAAATACAATACGCGGAATGCCCGATAAAAAGTGAAGCATGGCGTTTAAGTAGCACAGGCGCTGTGGTATATCGAGCCCTTTACCTAAAATTGGGTTATCGAGCCTAAATATTTGTGCCATACCCCGAGCCCAACGAATACGCTGGCCAATATGTGCAGAGAGGCTGTCGGTGGCAAGGCCTGCAGCTTGTGGGATATTTATATAAGCAGTTTTATAACCGGCACGTTGCATACGCAGAGCAGTGTGGGCATCTTCGGTTACCGTTTCAAATGCAAAGCCACCAATATTGTCGAGTGCTTCGCGTTTTAAAACAGCGCATGAGCCACAAAAGAAGGTGGCATCCCACATGTCATTACCATCTTGGATCAACCCATAAAAAAGCATGTTTTCATTAGGGATTTGGCTGTGGTTATTTAAATTACGCTCAAACGGGTCTGCTGAGAAAAAGTGATGCGGTGTTTGCACTAAACATACTTTGCTGTCTTTTAAAAATTGCCCCATGGTCATTTGTAAAAATGAGCGGGCAGGTACGTGGTCGCAGTCAAAAATAGCAATGTAGTCGCCGTTAGTGTAGCGCATGGCACTATTCATATTACCAGCTTTAGCGTGGTTATTATCCGGCCGTGTTAAATAACCCACCCCCACTTTTTGAGCAAATTCTTTAAACTCAGGGCGTTTGCCATCATCAAGAATATACACGTTGAGCTTATCAGCAGGCCAATCAATGCTCATCGCCGCAAGCGTGGTAGGTTGTACAACGCTTAATGGTTCATTATAAGTAGGAATGTATACATCGACTGTTGGCCATAAGTCGGTGTTTTCTGGCAACGGAACAGGTTTACGCTCAAGGGGGTTTATAGTTTGAAAAAAGCCTAAAATGAGCACTAGCCACGCATAGGTTTCTGCCAGCAGCAAGCCTGCGCCTAACGTAAGCGCAACAGGGTCATCCCAATTGAGGGTTTCTGTGTAGCGCCACCATAAATAACGCGATGAAGTGGTTACCGATAGGGTGATCATTACAATCGTGGCCATTTGCCCTTTAACGCGTTTAAGCCCGTATGCCACTATCAAAATAAAACTAATAAACACGGCTTGCGCTTCTAGGCTAAACGGAATGGTTATAAAAATAGCCAGTAAAAACAATATAAAGGCTACAACCACATATTTTATTAGTTTATTTTGCCAAATCTTAGCGTCAGCCATGGTTTTAAAAGCACTTTTTTTAGGACCCTTAACGTTTTTTGATAACAAACGCTTTAGTAATCTACCTAGTTTTAAGTCAAACCAACGCAACTGTTTAAGTGAATAACTTATCCCATTATAAAACTGATTTGATAGCCGCTCCCTTACAGAGTTATTTTTAGGTTTGTATTTAAAAAATAACAAATAAGCGCTTTGAATGATAAAGCGCAAAATATTTGAATAAATAAACGTGCGGTACGGCAAGCGAAGATGCGGGTAGTAATCATATAAAATAAGTTCAAAGTTAATTTTGTGGTCTTTTATATTGATAAACAATGAACTAATCAGCGTAATAAAAGGCATTAAAAAGGCTTCTATTACGTTTACTTTGTGCTGGTTAAAATAACTATGAAACTTAAATAAAATATAACGTACAAGTTTTTCAGTAAAAATAATGCTTAACAGTAAATACAAAGTACTGTGTATTGGGCGCTTATAAAATAAAGAAAAGCTCATAACTACAGGGCCGATTTACTTACAAGCCAGCCGGCAAGTGTTTCAAAGTCATCGTTAGCAACACTGTATGGCGCACAGTTAAGCGCTACATTTCTATAGGCTGTAGACTCTTTAATTACTTCATCACTATTTATAAAAAAAGGCGCCATAAGCGGCAAGGTAGATTGCCATAAAGAAAACAGGTCAAACTCAAGTGTTGATGCAGAGTTATAACGATTGACTAAAAAGAAGTGTTTCCACTGGTTGTCAGTGTGTTTTAACGTTTGTAGTTTTTTATAAATTAAGCTGTGGCAAATAGCATCACAATTAACTATTTCAATTACTATGTCGTTTTTATCGAGCGGGTAGTGGGTGATATCAATATGTGCAGGGCAATCAAAAAGAAGCCAAGCATTATTGTTATAATCCAGTTTATTGCAATTGTTAATAAAATCGAATAACGCGGCGGTACTAACACTTTTATCGCCAAAAGGTAAAAACACTATGCCATCACTATCTTGATGAAAGTGCTCAAGTGCTTGTTCAAAGTCCTGTTCGTTACTCCAGCCGTGGTTGTACTGCCAAGGCAGGCCAAAGTGCAGGCCCAAATCGCTTTTAGAATCTAAATCTATAGCAATAACGTCAGAGCCCGACTTTTTTAATACGCAGGCTAAGTTGGCAACCATAGAAGTAGCGCCAGTGCCGCCTTTAATGCCTTTTAGAAAAATTCTTTGCAAAGGGTTGTTTACCTATCGTTTTAATTATTACTTACGTATTTACTGCTCGGTGTATTTCGTTCAGTAATGCGTATTTTTTTATTGTTTGTTTATTTTTTTGTTTATTAACAATTTCAACGTAATCTTCACTTTTGCCGCCAAAACGTCGTGCAAGGTTCTCAATGTCATTTGATGTTAAGGTTTCAGAGCTTTTTGTCGTTAAATTACGCATTGTTGCCTTTATGGTGAAGTTTATTATTTTTATTTAAAGTGGACAATATTTGTCTATTATATATAGAATAGCGGGTAAAACTAGTAAAAAAGTATTTTTTATAGGCTAAATTCAGTGCAAAACTTTAACATTTCAGGCTTGCAGCCCTCTGCTGCAGAGCTAAAACCTGCATCGTTATATGCAATTTTAGCCCCTTTAGACAATTTTGCTACTGAACTGGCATTACATGCAATTAATAAACCCTCAGCCTCTGATATTTATATTGTTTCTTCTCAAATAGAAACATTTTTTGAAGGCCCTTTTAGCGATGCATTAAATCATGCATTTGACCAACACAAAGTGCATCCGTTTAGGTTTTCGGCAGATACACGCGACTGGCCAAAGCAACAAATAATTAACAACACCCTAAAAGAGCTAAATGCTTATAAACAGCTAAATAATGCATTGGTCATTGTCCACTTTAGTACGACTGATTTAGCTTCATTGGATCAAAAGCAACTGATTCAAAGTGTTCAGGCCTATAAAAAATTTAGTACACAATCAGGAGCGACCGTCTTATTTTTAGTTTCTGGCCCTGAGGTGACTAACTATCGCTTTTTATTAAGGCGGTTAAATTCGGACCTCGACGGGTTGGTATATGTTGAAAATGATTCAACAGTGCGCGTACTAGAGTACGATTATTGGCATCACAGTACAGGTATCATCGCCTCTGTACAGTATCCATTAATGATTGAAAATGGCTGCTTTAAAGTGCAGCAAAATAGTATTACGGAACAACAAACCTCAACATCGGGTGTATTTGCAGATGAAGACGACGTGTGGATTGTACAAGGAGCTATTCCTGAAGGGACCAAGCTTCCTGCAAAATATAAAATAATAAAAGACAACAATGCGCTTTTTTCTCAAGGCCCTAAATTAGAGGCGGCAACATTGGTATTTGCAGTTTCGCGCTATACCGATTTAGCCCTGCTTGCCAAGCAATGTTTTGAGCTGAGAAAAAACTGTGGTCGCTGGCTTAAATTAGTGATTCAGAACGTTGATGGGGTGATCCGCCATCAAGATGAATGCTTATTTTTGACCTTAGGTGTTAATCTTATTTTGTATAGTTTTTCAGAGCCTTCTAGGTTGCTCTCACAGGTGCAGTCAATTCAAGGGTTTCAATTTTCAAGACCGTTACCGCCTTCTATTGAGCATGTACTTCAATTTACCGAAAATACCTTTTTTAAAGGTTACTTGCCTTTTATCGAATTTACCAAACAGGTAGAAGTTCACAGCGACTCAGCTGTAAATTTAGGGGTAAGCGGGGTGTTGGTTAAATTAGAGCTTTTGCCTCGGATTGATCCTATCCACCCTTTGCATTTATTTCATATAAAGCGTGAGGGCGACGTATTCAGTTTGGTAGAAAACACCGTGTATTTGTATTTACATGCGTGTCGCGAAAATGATGTAAACAACGCGATAAAGCACTTGTTTAAATTAGAAACAAACGATTTTTTTGCGCAGCAAAATATTATTTCCGATCATTTTTATATTCAGCAAGAATGTAAACAGCTTAGGCGTTATTATGCGGGCCAAGATATAACCGATTACTCTGCCCAATTAACAGAGAATGACAGCTATAAATTTTCGCAAAAAATAGATGCAAGTGTTGCAACTAATTTAGAAACACCAGAGTTTACTAAAAACGAGCGCGCAGATGCCGTGCCGTTCAAAATGGCTATAAAGAGTAATGTATGAGTATTAATCAATTATTGATTACAGCAATTTTAGCGATGCTAGTTGGCGTATTTTTATGTATGTCGGGGTCGTTGATACTGAAAAAAATAAAAAAATACTATGCTCAGCTTACGTTTAAACATGAAGTACTCGAACCTTACAAACCAAATAGAATAAAGAAGGGTAAATAGTGAAATTATCAGGCTTAGGGGTGTGGAACCTCTATTTTTTAGTTAAGTTTGCACTTTTTTATTATGGTGCAATCGACTTTGGCTTATTAGCAAATGCAGCGCTGGCTGCTTTTTTTGCTATTTCTTACACGCATCCTTTACTAAATAAAGCCAAACATTGGTTAGGCGCAGTAATGGCCATTGTTTTACTTTATAAAGATTCGTGGTTGCCCCCTATAGACCGTTTAACACGCCAAGCTGGTAACGTGCAAGACTTTAGCTTTGGCTACTTTTTAGAGCTCATGGCGCGGGTTATTAATGTTGATATGTTATTGGCACTGTTTGTTATTACTGTGTGCTTTTGGTATTGCTCACAGTGGATACGCTTTACCACCGTAACAATAGTTGGGCTTATGTTTGTAGCTTGGCAGGGGACAAACAACGAGGATAATTTAATTACACAGCCTGTGGCGGCTAATAATGTTCAAACAGCAGCGCCTCGTGCACAAGCACAGGTGGTAACACAAGAAGCAAAATCGCCTGATCAGCAATTAAAAGAGTTTTATCAGCAGCAAAGTTTGCTAGCAAGCCAGTTCCCTCAGCAATATAATGGCGAGTTATTTGATGTCATAGTACTAAATATTTGCTCGATGGCCGTGGCTGATCTAGAGGCTATTGGCGTAAGCCTTGATGATTTATATAGCGATTTTGATGTGGTGTTTTCTGATTTTAATTCGGCTACTTCTTACTCTGGGCCTGCTGCAATTCGCCTGCTACGAGCAAGTTGTGGTCAAACAAGCCAAACTGCCTTATTTGAAAATGCGCCAGAGCAGTGTCACTTGTTTAAAAATTTAGAAAACTTAGGTTACAAAAGCAATGTGGTTATGAACCACGACGGCCACTTTGATGAGTTTAAAGGTTTGGTGAAAAAGTTTGGTAAAATAGATGAGCAGCCTTACGATATAACTAACTTACCTGTAGCTCAATACGGGTTTGACAACAAACCTATTTACTCAGACGGGGCAGTACTAAACTCATGGTTAAATGATAAAGGTGAAGACTGCGCGCCATGTGCTATGTATTACAACACCACCAGTTTACATGATGGCAATCAACTAGCGAATCAAGCCCGCATGAGTAGCCTTGAAAGTTATCCAATTAGACATAAAAACTTATTTAACGATATTAACGGGTTTATTAAAAACCTAGAAAAACGTGGCCGTAATGTCATGCTGATGATAGTACCTGAACACGGCGCAGCATTAAAAGGCGATAAAGTGCAATTTGCTGGGCTTCGTGAGATACCAAGCCCAAGTATTGTATCTGTTCCGGTGGCGATTAAGTTTATTGGTAAAAATGTACAAAGTTATTCACAAACGCTTGTTAGCGAATCAACAAGTTACTTTGGTTTATCGGAGCTAATTAGTGGCGTGCTTAGCACAAACTTTTTTGCAGGTAATGGCAATATTGCCGACTTAGTTGATACGCTGCCTCGTGCACCTAAAGTAGCCGAAAACGCCGATACAATAATGATGTATGTTAATAAGCGCCCTTATATTCAATTAGATGGCGGAGACTGGACCCCATATCCGCAAAATTAATAGCATATATGCATGATCCCTTTTAAAACGCAGCTTACACGCTGCGTTTTTTAGTTTTAAGCTGCACGTTATTACAGTTTGATGTTTATAGGCGTGAGTTTACAGCGATAAAGACGGTGGTTTGTCCAAATTTGTTTACAATTTACTGTATTGAATAACGGAGTTAGCGTATTATTCGGCTAATATAGTTTTTCCTTATTCGAGGATGTATGCGTCTAGATATTCATTGTGCCGACCGTGTAGGTATTGCCCAAGAGATCCTAAATATTTTAGTAAACTACGATGTTGACTTAAAAGGGATTGAGGTTGATTCGGTAAATTGCCGTATGTATGTAAGCTTTCCTGAAATTGAATTTGAGCAATTTCAAAAAATTATGCCTTCTATTCGTTTGATTGATGGCGTACATGATGTTCGCACAACCGCCTTTTTACCCTCTGAGCGAGAGCATAACGAATTAAATACACTGCTGCGTGCACTTCCCGATGGCGTTATCTCGATTGACGCAAAAGGGTGGGTACGTTTGTGTAACGACGCTGCCTGTAAAGACCTACAGTTGAGCGAAAAAGAAGTGGTAGGGGCCAATATTAATAACCTACTAAAAGGGTTTAACTTTACGCGTTGGTTAGAAGGCAAAGAAGTACTTGGACAAACAACCCGGGTAGATGTTGCCGGTGAAGACTTTATTGCCGATATTTTACCGATTGCCGTCCCGCAAGGTGGTGAAGGTGACGTGTTAGCTGGTGCGGTTATAAATATAAAATCGCAAAGCCGCCTTGGTCAGCAGGTCAGTGCCTTTAGACGTTACGGGCAAGAAAGCTTTGCAACTATTCACAACTTTAGTACTGCTATGCGCCGGGTAGTGCGCGAAGCACGCAAAATGTCGCAGCTAGAAGCACCCATTTTAATAACCGGAGAAACTGGCACAGGTAAAGAGCTCCTTGCTCGTGCGTGCCACTATGCCTCTAATCGTTCGGTTAAGCCGTTTATTGCACTTTCGTGCGCATCTTTGCCCGATGATGTGGCTGAATCTGAATTATTTGGTTACGCCGGATATGAAGAAAACACCGCACCTAAACGCGGGGTCCTAGAGCAAGCCGATGGCGGTACTGTGTTTTTAGATGAAGTTGGCGAAATGTCTACACAGCTACAAACAAAGCTGCTGCGCTTTTTACAAGACGGCACATTTAGAAAAGTGGGCGACGAAAACGAAGTAAAAGTAAACGTGCGTATAATTGCAGCCACACAAAAAGATTTACCCGCGATGGTGCAAGAGGGTGTATTTAGAGAAGACTTATACTATCGAATTAATGTACTCACATTAGAGATTGCACCACTGAGAGACCGTAAAGCTGATGTAGGCCCATTAGCCGAGCACTTTATTCAAAAGTACGCACAGCAAAACGGTCACGCAATTCCGCTTTTATCACAAGAGTGCTTACGCTTTTTACAAGAGTACCCGTGGCCGGGTAATGTGCGCCAGCTAGAAAATGCAATTTATCGGGCGGTGTCGTTACTTGATGATAGCGAGCTACGTGTAGAGCATTTGCAATTGCCTACCTTTACCCACGATTTAGGCTATTTAGAATCAGACTTTGAAGGGTCGTTAGATCAAGCTGTAAAACGTTTTGAAGCAACTTTGCTACGTAAATTGTATCCGGCTTACCCAAGCTCAAGACAATTAGCTAAGCGTTTAGGGCTTAGCCACACTGCAGTGGCAAATAAACTACGAGATTACGGTATTAATCGCAAAACTGTTAAAGTTTAATAGCCGGCTTACTGGGCACTAGCTCTTAGTGCCCATGTTTTTAGTAACCCCATCAATGGCGATAGTTTCTATGCCATTTTCATCAAAATTAATCACTATGCTTGCGTTATTACGAGTAAAAAAGTAACTGCGGCCATTCAGCTCAATCACGTAATTGCCTTTTACGGGGTCTTTAAATTGCTGTTTTTTTAAACTGACAGTATGTTTACCTATTTGCCAATCAAACGCTTCAATAAAGCCATTATTAAACTCTTGTACCCACACTTGGCTATCGTCTTTAGCTAAAGTGATTGCCACCGAGTATGAGTTAGGTAATTGCGACATATCGTAGCTTTTGCTACCTATCGAAAATTTACCAAGCTGCTGCTGCCATGCAAAGCCAAAATTAAAGGTTTTTTCTATACCTGTTGGGTAAGTTACCGTACCTGGGCCTTTAATAGTAAAATCGGCCAGTGCGCAGGTGCTAATGCATAATAAACTGGTTGTGAAAAGTGTCGCTAATTTATATTTCATACTATGACTTTTTTATATTTATAATTTGAGATTAAAACAGAACATTCGCCTTAACAAGTGGCTATGTTACACTGAGTTAACTTTATACTGGTAAGACCTTCTCGTGAACTTATATATTAGACTTCTTTTATTATTTTTTAAAATTAAGCGCAACCGCGACTACCAACAGTTACTTGATACTGTCGATATTGATTACAAAGCGCTACCAACAGACTGCGATATAAACCTGCATCTAACAAACTCGCGTTATTTGGCTATGATGGACTTGTCGCGCACTTGGATGATTGAGCGAATTGGTCTATTAAAACAAGTAATGAAGCGCCGTTGGTTTCCTATTGTCAATGCTACAGCCATAACTTATATTCGTGATATTAAACCTATGCAGCGTTATACCATTAGTACCAAGCTGGTGGGGTGGGATCATAAATATTTTTACATTGAACAAAAGTTTCATTCTGCACGTGGCCTGCATGCAATAGCGTATGTGCGCGGTGTGTTTAAAAACAAAAAAGGCATTGTCAGTATTGAAGAAATGCTCGAAGTAGCCGAGTTTGATGGTGTAGCGCCTATTTTGCCAAGTGAAATTATGCACTGGAAAGAAATGCTTGAGCAAAAAAAGGTGAATAACCTTCCTAAATAATTTTCATAAAATAAGGCCTTTCGGCCTTAAACACATAGAACATAGGCGCTGTAAACTTATTTAAAAGCTGTACCTAACACCAAACATGGCAACGACAGGGTCAAGCTCAACGGTTGATGTAAGGGCTTTTGCACCGTTTGCATACACTGTGGCATCGGTATCTATATCAATCATTGATACCATGGCATGTAGCCCCCAATGTTGATCGATTTTATAGTTAGCGCCTACTTGTGCAATAAAGCCAAACGAATCATCGAGTTTTACTTCAACATCATCAGTGCCTAGGGTTGCTTTTAGCGCTTGAGAAGGCTGCTCGTCAAAAAAGGTGGTGTAATTTAACCCTACACCAATAAACGGGCGTAGCGCGTAACTTGTATCTAAAAAGTGGTATTGCGCAACCAATGATGGCGGAAGCTGTTTGATGTCGGCAATTTTATTGCCAGCTAACCCACCCGCGCCATTTACATCGTGCGAAAACGGCGTAGCGGCAATAAGCTCTACCACCCACTTATCGTTAAATGCATAATCGATTGTAATACCTAGCTGCGTGTCAGAGTCGCCTTTAAGGCCCAGTGTTGGCGCTTCGTTAATTGCCGAGCTGCTGTTATCTGGATTTACATTAATAGCGCCAACATTAACGCTAAGGTTAGCGTGCGCTGCAGGGGCAATAGCAAGTAAAGAGGTAAGTAATGCAATGCTGATTTGGGTTTTCATGTTGTGCTCCAATAACTACTTTTTGATTGACGCTATTATTACAATCTCCGAGCGTTGAAAACCTGTTCTAGATCAAAGTTTCAAAAATGTTTGAAGTATGTGAACCCTTTTCTTGATTTAGATTAAAGTCAGTGCAAAAAGTATTTTAATTAATTGACACAGTTATATATTTAACGGTCATCGCACTGTATTAACTTTGCCATTATTTGGTCATATTCTCGCGCTTTAATAATCTCTCTTATGGTTATTGAGTGTGTTGTTATGTCTGTTGCAAAAGTATCGCAAAACAGTGTAAGTGAGCCTTTAAGCGCGGTGGTAAAAAATACGCAAACGCTTATTAGGTTTGAGTCTGTAACGCCTAACCAAGGCGGTGCCATAGATTGGCTTAGCAATGAGTTAACTGCGCTTGGTTTTAACTGTGAGCAGTTTATTTGTGAAGGCGTTACCAATTTAATTGCCTACGTTAGTTTTGAGCAAGAAGGACCTTGTGTTGCGTTTTCTGGGCATATTGATGTTGTGCCCGCAGAGTCGGGCAACTGGCTAAGCCCGCCTTTTGCCGGCAATATTATTAATAATGCCGTGTATGGTCGCGGCGCTGCCGATATGAAAGGCGGCGTGGCGGCTATGCTTGGTGCTACTAAGGCACTATTAAAAGAGACTAAAAGTAAAAAAGGGCGTTTTTACTGGCTTATTACCTCCGATGAGGAAGGAGAGGCAGAATTTGGCTCAGAGGTAATAGCCGCGCGTTTAGCAAAAAATAACATACAACTTGATGGCTGTATTGTAGGTGAGCCGACAAGCTCTTCACACGTAGGCGATACAATTAAAAATGGTCGCCGAGGCGCTATTTCTTCTCGTATAAAAGTATACGGCAAGGCCGGACATGTTGCCTACCCACAGAACACTATAAATTCTGCGCATATTGCGGGTAATATTGTAAATTGTTTAAGTAATTTAACATGGCCTGACGATGAGCCAAGCTCTAAAACCACCTTGCAAGTGACCGGCATTAATATAAATAATGTTGTTGATAATTTAGTGCCTAGTGAATGCGAAATTACCTTCAATGTGCGATATAGCCATGGTTATACAAGCAATGCAATAAAGCACTGTATATCAGCGGCGCTGAGTGAATACGCCCAGCACCTGGAGGTTGAATGGGAGCGAGCGTGTGAGCCCTATTATACGCCACCAACAAACGGGTGGAGTTTATTGCAGCAGTTAGAGCACACCATTTATGCGCAAACAGGGAGTTACCCCATGTTAAGTACCAGTGGCGGTACTTCGGATGGCCGATTTTTTGCAAACCAGCATACCCAAGTGATTGAGTGCGGCGTTAAAAATAGTACCATTCATCAGGTAAACGAGCATGTTCCGGTTGATGATTTACTTAAAATTGAGGCCATTTACACAGACTTATTAGCGCGAATTTTTAGCCATAAATAGTAATCACCCAATAAAAATAAACAGCGAGAATCACCTCGCTGTTTGTTTGAGTAGGGCGTGTTGATCTTTAATGATTGAGTTTGCAGCAGTATGTTTGGTTTTTAGGCAAGGCAGAGCCTATGAAGTGTGGTTATTCCCCATAAATAGGCGATAACGCAGCATAAATGCCAAACATGCGCTGCCCTTCGGGTTCTGCCTAGGGGCGATAAACTCTTTGTTGCTCGGTTTTTACTTAGCCCACTAGGTTACAAACCTCGCGCCGCGATTAAATCGCCCCTAGATTGAACAAATTTCAATCCGTAAAGTTCAACACGCCCTAACCTAAATAGCGCTTGGCTTTATTTTCTTTTACGTTTTGTAAATCTACCAGCACTAACCCATCAATACAGTTGTTAAAGTCGGGGTCGATACTAAAGCTTAAAAACTTTACGCCGCCAGGCTTACACAGCTCAGTATATTGCTTAAATAGCGTAGGAACTTGTGCCCCCATATTGGCCAGTACATGTTTTAATTCTACAAAGTCTTCTTTTACATCGTTGCCACTAAAAACAGTTTTACACTGAGTGAGTTGTTGCTCGCTTAATTTAAACTCGTTATTGGGGGTGGCGAGGTGTTGCTCTGATTTATAATAATGTTGATAGTAATGCACGAGCATGGCTTTTGCTTGTTCAGGCAAGGCGTTAGAAACGCTTACCGCGCCAAATAAATAACGATATTGCGGGTAGTTTTTAATAAATGCGCCAATACCGTACCATAAGTAGTCTAAGCTTTTACGCCCCCAATATTTAGGTTGCACAAAGCTGCGGCCAAGCTCTATACCTTGCTCTAAATACGGTTTCATTGCTTGTGTGTAACTAAATAAACTATCGGTGTATAAGCCTTCTCGGCCATGTTTCTCTATTATTTCCTTTGCACAAGCAAGGCGATATGCCCCCACTAATTCTAGCTGCGTAGGATCCCATAGCACTAAGTGTTGGTAATCCATATCATATTTGTCGATGTCGCGGCGTTTCCCGCTGCCTTCACCTACCGCTCTAAAGGCAATTTCTCTCAGTCGTCCAAGCTCTCTAAACACTGGTGAGCTGCCAGTGTACTGATATAAATGAATATGCATGCCATCTTGTGTTTTGCCTAATAACTGACAACTCTCTATGGCTTTTTTAAGCTCTTTGCGGCACTCAGGTATTGCAATAGGGGTTTGGGTTTTAAGGGGGAGGGGCTTTTTAGTGGTAAGGCGATAAAGTTGCTTGCGAATGAGATTAACGATTTCTTTATCTTTTAAGTTTTCGATTAAATATGACTCAGGCGGAATGGAAGCACCAATTTCAAACTCTAATGACTTTTGTCGCTGCTTAAACATTTCTTTTACTAATAATAAGCTCGCAAGTGGTTTGTAAATCATTGAGGTGCCATAAAAAAGCGGGCTGTTTTTAGCTTTTATATAAATAGGTAAAATAGGGCTGTTTGCTTTTTTAGCCATGCGTAAAAAGCCACTGTTCCACTTGCAATCTTTAATACCGGTAGGGCTTAAACGCGAGACCTCTCCCGCAGGAAAAATAAGTAACGCACCTTCATCTTTTAAGTGTTTTTGTATATTACTTAATTCTTGTTTTTTACTGGTTCCCGATAAATTATCTACTGGCAACAGCAATGAATGCATAGGGGTGACCGACATTAGCATGCGATTGGCAACCACTTTTAAATCTTGCCTAACGCTGGAAAGTACTTTTATCAGCGCAAGTGCGTCGAGCGAGCCAATGGGGTGGTTAGCCACAATAACTAACTTACCTTCGCTGGGTATGTTTTCAATTTGTTTTGGTTTGTAGCGGGTATCAAAGTCAAGCTCATCAAGCACTTGTTCAACAAACTCTAGCCCTTGTAAATGGGGGTAAGCATCGCCAAAGGCGACAAATTCTTGTTCATGTAATAAGTAGCCTAGCCCCTTTTTAACTAAACCTTTTACTTTAGGGGAGTTCTCTAATTGTGGTAAGTTTGCTGCTATTACTTTATCAACGCTTATCATATTAACCTCATTTACAATTTGGCCTATTCGCCATCCTGTTTAGAGTAAAAAAAGGGTGTGACATTTACTTTGCAGTTGTGTGACTTTTTAAAGAGCACATAACGAGCTGCTCAGTTGTTTATTAGTGTAGATAAAATTTATTCAATAAAATTAGGAGCTTCTATGTCGGTATTAGTAGCCATTACCGGGCGAGATAATACAAAGCTAATTGCAAAGCTAAAAGAGCTATTACCCAATGAAGAAATAATGCAATGGCCAGAGTGTAAAAAGCTCAACAATGTAGAGTTTGTATTAGCCTGGAATGCACCAGATAATTTGTGGCAGCAATTACCTAACTTAAAAGCGGTGTCATCGTTTGGGGCGGGTGTAGATAGTATTAATATGTCTTTATTGCCTAAAGAGGTAGACGTGGTTCGCATTGTTGATACTGAGCTTGCTCAAGATATGGCAGAGTACGTGCTAGGCCATTTACTTGCGCACAAGCTGCGTTTAAAAGAGTATTTTGTTAAGCAATCACAATGCAATTATAAACCTAAGCGTGCATATAAATATAATCACGTGGGTATTTTAGGGTTTGGTGAGCTAGGTAAAGCGTGCGCCAAAAAACTAACCCTGAATGGCTTTACGGTAAGCGCTTGGTCAAAAACTGAAAAAAGCGATGAGCAGGTGCATCTATATTCTCAGCTGCAAGGCCTTAATGAAATGCTGCCTACAATTGACTACTTGGTATGCCTACTGCCGCTAACTAAAGATACTAAGGGTATTATTAATGCCGATTTATTAGCTAAGTTACCGGCCCATGCCTGTGTTATTAACGTTGCCAGAGGTGAGCACCTAGTAGAGCAAGATTTAATAAACGCACTTAACAGTGAAATGTTAAGGGCTGCCACGCTCGATGTATTTACCCAAGAGCCGCTACCGCACGACCACCCATTTTGGCATAACGCTAAAATAACGATTACACCACACTGCGCCGCGTTATCTGATTTAAATAGCGTAACAGCGCAAATTGCAGAAAATATTAATCGCCTAAAAAGCGGCCTTACATTAAATAATCGGGTTAATAGAACAAAAGGTTATTGATAGATAGCAAAACAGTTTAACAAACAGCTTGTTAACATTTGTAATTTTAATTATTGTGAAGTTTAGTCACTAAAATAAAAATAATAAGAGTAACGTATGAAATCAAGTCAAGGCGGAGTAAAACTAAGTTTAGTAGTGTTTTCTATTATAGTGCTAGGCGTGTCTGCTTGGTTTAACCAAGCAAGTGCCGATCAAGTGCCACAAAGCAAAAGTTCACAAACTTCACAAAGTGAATAAGTGCATTTGCAGGCAAATTATAAAAAGTGGGCTCTGTTAATTTGTTTTTGGCCTAATAAAGCCAGATCATTAAAGAGTACCCACCTTTCATTAGGCCATTTAATTACTAAAGTGCGCTTCGTTACTGGTATTTAGTAAAATAAGTTAATTAGTACCGTTTAGCATGGATCTCTCGGTTTTCATGCTTTTTCTCATCACTTTTTTTAAGCAACACATACGTTGCGCCACTGCCACCATGGTGCTTTAAAGCGGTATGATACGCTAATACCGCGGGTAGAGCCTGTAGCCACTTATTAACATAGCTCTTTAGTATACCGGGCTTAGCTTTATTTTTTATACCAATGCCATGGCGAACTAATACAACGCGAATGTTTCGCTGGTGGCAATCAGTAATAAAGTTAAATAATGTTGTGCGTGCGTTTTTAAGTAATTGGCCATGCAAATCTAATGTGGCATCAACTTGGTATTTAGCTAAGCGTAAGTTTTTAAATACTGCGCTTTGTACGCCATCTTTTTTAAAACTGAGTAATGCATGCGGGTCTAAAAGCTCTACATGCTCAGATTGTAAGTAATTTTCGTCATTCGCAAGGCTAAGCTCGGCAGCTTTGCGTTTTTCTTGTTGGGCAAGAGTGGCACTGGGATTACTTGCAAGGGGAGTTACAGTATCGTGGTTTATAGGTTTTACATCTTCCATAGAAGATAAAAATAAATCGAAATCAGATAAAGACATAGTAAGACCTAAATGAGGATTAATACGAGATAAATTTTATCTTAGTTCAATCTGTTCCCCAAGCCTTTTAATTTTTTCAAATAAAAAAGCCCAGCAAGGCTGGGCTATAAAATATTCTAAGGGGAAATGTTAACTCTGCGTTACATTAAATTGTCCAAACGTATACACTTTGAACAAGTAAAATGTATTGATCAACACTAAACTCATATTCGAAATAACACTCGACGACATTAAATCCAAGCTAAAAGACAAAAATAACAGACCACATGCACTAATCGCTGCAACACGCAGTATTGTTATGTGGTTAATAAAGAATGCACCTAAACCTAGTGCAAGTAATACAGTGTTTAAAAGCCAATCTAGCTCGTTTAGCATGGTCGTTTCAATAGTTCAGTTGTTGAAAAAAGGAGCGCCATTATGTTGATCTTTTGCACACCTTTCAACCAAGTAATTTTAAATTTTCAGATTAGTTTTTTTAATGCTAAATATAGCTAGCTAGTGCTGCAAAAAAGCCATTATTTTTTATTAGTTGGTACTTTTGACAGCTTTGCGGCGCCTTCATATCTGTGCATAAATAAAGGGCATTGCGCTTCTCGTCTAGCTGCGGGTGTAAGTTTGAATCAAGTAATGTACGGCCATACCCAAAGACCCCAGGCCAATAAATACTTTCGCTCACTAACCCTAATTTTTTATAGGTGAGCAAAGTTGGTTTTGGAAAAATAATGGCTACAGCAAAAATGATAGCCAGCGTAATAAGTAACCCTTTTTTAGACTTTACAGGCTGCTCCGCTGGGGTTGATGTTAGGTTAGCTGAAGATTGCGGTGCTGTTTGCGGCCTATTGCGGGGCTTTTTTACAGGGGTTTTTCTTTTTTGTGGTGTTTTACCAAGCAATGATTGTTTTTTTGTGTTGTTTGACATAAAGCAAATCTGGCCTTTTGAGCGTAGGTCTCTATAATAAAATGATTAAATATCTAGTTATATAATAACTTATACAATGCTTTTAGCCTACGAGGAAGATACATGGATACGCAGCTATCAATTTTAATAGTAGATGATGTTAGCACAGTGCGTAGTTTTTTGAGCCAAACGCTCATGCACTTAGGAATAGAAAACGTTAAAGAGGCTTCAACGGCTAAACAATGCATTAGCGAATGCCAAGCGGCTAATTACAATATGATTTTTTTAGATATTGAACTGCCTGACGGCGATGGAAAAGAGTTAATCGCGCAAATTAATGACATTAACCCTGAAACTAATGTGGTGATGGTGTCGGCCCATTCAGCAGTAGAAAATGTTAAAGAAGCCATTGATAAAGGTGCTAAGGGGTTTGTGGTTAAGCCATTTACGCCTAAGAAAATTGCGGCCATGTTGAAAAAGTTTTATCCCGATTTGGAAAATGTTTAACCAGCTTTAATAGTAATGCGTTAAATTAGCTTAAAGTTTAGCGGATTGCTAAATACCAAATTTTAGATATAAAAAAACCGGCCTAGGCCGGTTTTTTAATCATAAAACAAATTATAGCGCTTTAATTTTAGCTGCTAAACGGCTCTTATGACGAGCTGCTTTGTTTTTATGAATTAGACCCTTAGTTGCGTAACGGTCTAGGATAGGTGTAGCAACAGAGAAAGCTTGCTGTGCAGCTTCTTTATCGCCAGCTTCAATAGCAGCGGTTACTTTTTTGAAGTAAGTACGCATCATTGAACGACGGCTTGCGTTGTGCTGACGGTTTTTTTCGCTAGTGATAGCGCGTTTTTTTGCAGACTTGATGTTAGCCAAGGTTTGCTCCTAACAATCTTAAATAAAGCTTAAATTAAAGGCCGTGGAATATGCCTGTTTTTATCATGAATGTCAATTTAAATTTAACAACTCAAGAAAAACTGCTCCTTATAACGAACATCAATTTGCCGCTTTAGCAGTTAATATCGCTATTGTAACAAAGCACAGACGCCCAGCCTAGTGCTTTAAAGCGATTTATAAAAAAGACTGTGGCATAATTGCGCTAACTAAAGGTTTTTAAGTAGGTTTAAGGTGTCAAAAGGATTATTTCGCTCCGGTATGATTGTAAGTTGTATGACAATGATATCGCGTATTTTAGGGTTAGTACGAGACGCTGTCGTTGCAAACTTATTAGGTGCTAGTGCAGCTGCTGATGTTTTTTTGTTTGCTAACCGTATTCCCAATTTTTTACGCCGTCTATTTGCAGAGGGGGCCTTTGCTCAGGCATTTGTGCCTGTACTTAGCGAAATTAAAGAACACCATGGCGATGATAAAGTTAAGTTATTTGTAGCACAGGCTGCCGGTACGCTGGGCACAATTTTGCTTTGCGTGACTATTTTTGGCGTTATTGCCTCGCCTGTTATTGCCGCGTTATTTGGTACTGGCTGGTTTATAGATTGGTGGCAAGGTGGCCCTAATGCAGAAAAGTTTGTGCTGGCAAGCTCCTTATTAAAGTTAACCTTTCCGTATTTGTTATTTGTTAGTTTGGTAGCACTTAGCGGTGCGGTATTGAATGTGTATAACCGCTTTGCAGTGGCTGCTTTTACGCCCGTATTACTTAATATTTCAATTATTACCTGCGCCATTTTATTGCACGACAAATTTAGCGTGGGGGCGTATGCGTTAGCCATTGGTGTATTTGTGGGCGGAGTGGTGCAATTGTTGTTTCAGTTACCATTTTTATACCGAGCAAAAATGCTGGCACGTCCTCGCTGGGCGTGGCAAGACGAGAACGTTAAAAAAGTGCGTAAGCTTATGCTACCGGCATTATTTGGTGTTTCAATAAGCCAAATTAACCTCCTGCTCGACACCATGATTGCCTCGCTATTAATGACGGGCTCTATCGCATGGCTTTATTACTCAGATAGGTTAATTGAGTTTCCACTTGGTTTATTTGGTATTGGTATTGCCACCGTTATTTTACCCGCACTTTCTAAATTACATAGCAGTAAAAAGCTCAGTGATTTTCAGCATACGTTAGATTGGGGGGTGCGTTTTGTGATTTTTTTAGGTATACCCGCCATGGTTGGTTTAATGATTATAAGCCCGCTTATCATTACTGTGTTATTTGATCACGGCGCATTTAAAGACGCTGATGTTGATCATGTTAAAGCGGTAAGCTTAGGGGTGGTTGCCTACTCGGTAGGGTTAGTTAGCTTTATGCTTATTAAAGTGCTAGCGCCGGGTTTTTACTCGCGCCAAGATACCAAAACACCTGTGCGCATTGGTATTATTACGCTGGTGCTTAATATGGTATTTAATATTATGTTAGCCCCGTTTATAGGATATTTAGGGCTTGCTTTAGCAACGTCTATGTCGGCCAGCTGCAATGCTTTTTTACTTTACAGGCAACTTAAAAAAGAAAACGTGTATCAGTTTTCTGCAATGAGCCTGCGCTTTAGCGTAAAGTGCATAGTGGCAAGCTTGGTAATGGGCGCTCTAACGTGGTACGTCAGCAGCCGTTATTATTGGGCTACATGGCACTTTTCTGAGCAAGTAATGTTGTTAATTGCATTGCTAGTAATTGCCGCAATAAGTTACTTTGCGGTGCTGTTTTTACTTGGTGTAAGACTAAATACGATAAAAAGTGTAGCAACTACTGAATCAAACTAAAAAAAAGATTATAATCGGCAGCCCTGTGGTTTTGAACGATTTTAAAGTCGTTAATAATACTCGCTGAAAAAGGCATTAGGTGGCATGGAGTTAATTAGAGGTATACACAATATTCGAGCGCAACATTATGGTTGTGTGTTGACTATTGGTAATTTTGACGGTGTGCATTTAGGCCATGGCGAAGTGTTAAAAGGGCTGTTAGCGGATGCCAAAGCACATAACTTACCCAGTACTGTGATGTTATTTGAGCCGCAGCCGCAAGAGTTTTTTGCTAAAAACAATGCGCCAGCTCGACTTGCTCGGTTACGCGACAAACTCAGATTACTAAGTAACTTAGGTATTGAGCGGGTTATTTGTATTAGCTTTAACCAACAATTTGCCAATATGCATGCTGAGCAATTTGTTAGTGATATTTTAATTAAAAAGCTAGGCGTTAAAGCACTCACAGTAGGTGATGATTTTAAATTTGGTAAACAGCGCCAAGGGAATTTTAATTTACTGCTCAGCATGGGCAAACAAGCGGGCATGGATGTAAAAAGCACCGCGAGTTTTCGCCAATTAAATGCTAGAGTAAGCAGCACACTAATACGTGAAGCATTAGCCGCAGGCGACTTAGAAAATGCTAAGTTAATGCTAGGGCATAATTATGCTATTTCAGGGCGTGTAATACATGGTTGGAAAAAAGGTCGAGAGCTTGGTTTTCGAACTGCAAATATAGCGCTTAAACGCCAAGTTTGCCCTGTAAATGGGGTGTTTGCCGTAAAAGCAAACATTGCCGGAAAACACGTTTATGGGGTAGCCAATATTGGTAACAAGCCCACTTTTAATGGAACTCGTGCTTTGTTAGAAGTTCATCTTTTTGACTTTGCACAAGATATATATGGACAGTTTATGCACGTGGAGTTAATAAAAAAACTTCGCGATGAGAAAAAATTCGAGACATTAACACAGTTAACGGCACAAATTGCAACCGATGTTGCCGCCGCAAAACAGTGTTTTGGTTTAAATTAGGTAGCCGATAGATACGGAAAGTAGGATTAATGAGCGACTACAAACATACTTTGAATTTACCGGAAACACAGTTTCCAATGCGTGGCAATTTGGCACAACGTGAACCAAAAATGCTTAAAGCATGGTATGAAGACGACCTGTACGGTCAAATTCGCAGCGCTAAAAAAGGTAAAAAGACCTTTATTTTGCATGACGGCCCTCCGTATGCAAACGGCGATATCCATTTAGGCCACTCAGTAAATAAAATTTTAAAAGACATAATTGTTAAGTCTAAAACTTTATCTGACTTTGATGCACCTTATGTGCCTGGTTGGGACTGTCATGGTTTGCCAATTGAGTTAATGGTTGAGAAAAAAGTAGGCAAGCCTGGCGTTAAAGTAACCGCGAGCGAGTTTCGTGAAAAATGCCGTGCTTACGCTAAAAAGCAAGTTGAAGGTCAAAAAGTAGACTTTAAACGTTTAGGTGTGTTTGGCGATTGGGACAAACCTTACTTAACAATGAACTATGACTTTGAAGCAAACGCTATTCGCGTGCTTGGTCGTATTATTAAAAATGGCCACCTTCATAAAGGTGCAAAGCCTGTGCATTGGTGTACAGACTGTGGCTCTGCATTAGCAGAGGCCGAAGTAGAGTACCAAGATAAGCAATCTCCAGCGATTGACGTACGTTTTACATTTGCAGATCAAGACGCGGTTGTTAATGCCTTTGATTTAGCCGATGGCCATAAAGGCCAAGGCAGTGTAGGTACTGTTATTTGGACTACAACACCGTGGACCTTACCCGCTAACCGTGCGGTAGCAGTGCATGCAGATTTAGAGTACGCCTTAGTACAAGTAGATGATGAAGGCTCACAGCAACGTTTAATTTTAGGCTCAGAGCTTGTTAAAGATGCAATGGACCGTTATGGCTTTAATCATTTCCACGTACTAGGTTATGTTAAAGGTGCAGCACTTGAAAACTTACACGTTGCTCACCCATTTTACGATTTTGATGTACCGGTAATTGTAGCTGACCACGTTACTACTGACTCAGGTACGGGTGTGGTACATACCGCGCCAGGCCATGGTCAAGAAGATTTCGCGGCAGGCTTAAATTACAATCTTGAAGTAGCAAACCCTGTAGGCGCGAATGGCGTTTACCTACCTGATACAGAATTATTTGCTGGTCAGCATGTATTTAAAGCAAATGCCAGTGTAATTGACGTACTAACAGAGCGCGGTGCTTTAATGCATCATCATGCGCTTACGCATAGCTACCCGCATTGTTGGCGCCACAAAACACCTATTATTTTCCGTGCTACACCGCAGTGGTTTGTAAGCATGGATCAGGCTAACTTACGTCAAGACTCGTTAAGCGAAATTAAAAACACCCAATGGTTGCCAGAGTGGGGCGAAAGCCGCATTGCGAACATGGTTGAAGGTCGCCCAGATTGGTGTATTTCACGCCAACGTACTTGGGGTGTGCCAATTGCTTTATTTGTTGATAAAGACACTGGTGCTTTACACCCAAATACGCAAGCGCTTATTGAGCAAGCTGCAGAGCTGGTAGAAAAATCAGGCATTCAAGCATGGTATGACTTAGAGCCTGCCACCTTGTTAGGCGAAGAAGATGCCAAGCAATACATGAAAGTACAAGATACGTTAGATGTATGGTTTGATTCGGGCGTAACACATGCATGTGTTGTTGATGCACGAGAAGAGTTAGTTGGCCCAGCCGATTTATACCTAGAAGGTTCTGATCAGCACCGTGGTTGGTTTATGTCATCAATGATGACCTCAGTTGCTATTAACGGTCACGCACCTTACAAGCAAGTACTAACGCACGGCTTTACCGTAGATGAAAACGGCCGCAAAATGTCAAAATCGTTAGGCAACGTTATTTCACCACAAAACGTGATGAATAAACTTGGCGCTGACATTTTACGTTTATGGGTAGCTTCTACCGATTACACCGCCGAAATGACGGTATCGGATGAAATATTTAAACGCTCTGCAGATCGCTACCGCCGTATTCGTAACACTAGCCGTTACTTGTTAGCTAACCTAAGTGGTTTTGATCCAAAAACAGACCAAGTTGCTGTTGATGATATGGTTGAGCTTGATAAGTGGATTGTTGGCCGTGCAGCCCAATTACAAGAAGAAATTTTAGCAGCTTACGATAGCTACCAAATGCTATTAGTAACGCAAAAGCTAATGAACTTCTGTACAGGTGAGCTTGGTTCGTTCTACTTAGATGTAATTAAAGACCGCCAGTACACAGCAAAAAGCGACAGTCATGCACGTCGTTCTTGTCAAACTGCGCTTTATCATATTGCTGAAGCAATGACTCGTTGGATGGCGCCAATTATGAGCTTTACAGCTCAAGAAATTTGGGAAGCATTACCGGGCGAGCGTAGCGATTACGTATTTACATCGGTATGGTACGACGGTTTACACGCACCGACAAACAGCCAATTTAGCAACGATGACTGGCAAGCGATTCTAAATGTACGTGACGAAGTAAACCGCGTACTAGAAGCAGCCCGTAAAGAAGAAGTGATTGGCGCAACGTTACAAGCAAGCGTTAACTTATACGCCGAAAAAGCACTGGCTGATAAGTTAGCAGCATTAGGTGATGAGCTACGTTTTGTATTACTAACGTCTGCGGTCACAGTATCTGCAGTGGATAGCCAGCCAAGTGATACACAAACAACTGAAATTGAAGGTTTGTACATCAGCGTAGCAGCCACAGATGCAACTAAATGTGAGCGTTGTTGGCATTACAGCGATGATGTAGGCTCAGAGCCTGCACACCCTGAAATTTGTGGTCGTTGTGTAAGCAATGTTGACGGCGAAGGTGAAAAGCGTCAATTCGCTTAGGAGCTTTACTCAGTGAGCAAACTAGCCCAAAAAAGTGGTTTAGTGTGGCTTTGGTTAAGTCTATTACTGCTTGTAATAGACTTTGCCACTAAAACACTTGTTGTAAATACCATGGCTTATCAAGAGTCGATTAATTTACTGCCTGTTTTTAGTATTACCTACGTACATAACTATGGAGCGGCCTACAGCTTTTTAAGTGAAGCGGGTGGCTGGCAACGTTGGTTTTTAAGTTTTATTGCCATTGCTATTAGTGCGCTATTAGTGTGGTGGTTAAAGCGTTTACCAGCGACAAATAAAATATTATGTAGTGCTTATGCGTTAGTGCTTGCTGGCGCTATTGGTAATTTATATGACCGTGTTGCTTATGGTTATGTAATTGACTTTATACATGTGTTTTATAAAAACTCGCATTTTCCAGTATTTAATATTGCCGACTGTGCAATTTGTATTGGTGCCGCATTATTATTATTTGATGCCTTTACAGGCGAAAGTCCGAAGGAGCATAAAGCATGAGCCAAGCTGTAATTGGTGAAAACTCAGAGGTTATTTTTCACTTTTCTATTAAACTAGAAGATGGCTCTGCCGCAGACTCAACCAAGGTGCATAATAAACCAGCCAAGTTAACGATGGGTGATGGCAGCTTAACGGCTAATTTTGAAAAGTGCTTACTAGGTTTAAGTGCAGGCGAAAGCAAAACGTTTGAGTTAGAACCAGAAGACGCCTTTGGCCAACCTAATCCAGATAATATTTACTATGTAGAACGCAGTAAATTTGGTGTAGAAACGCCAGCTAAAGTCGGCGCAATTATTGCCTTTACTCAGCCAGATGGTACTGAGCTGCCAGGACTGGTACGCGAAGTACAAGGTGAGTCGGTTACTATAGATTTTAATCATCCGTTAGCAGGTCAACGTTTAACGTTTGAAGTAGATATTATTGAGGTGCAAGGCTAATGGATATTTTATTAGCGAACCCGCGAGGCTTTTGTGCAGGGGTAGACCGTGCAATTAGCATAGTAGAGCGCGCTTTAGATATTTTTGAAAAGCCAATTTACGTACGCCACGAGGTCGTTCATAACCGCTACGTAGTAGATGGTTTAAAAAACCGTGGTGCCGTATTTGTTGAAGAGCTAGACCAAGTACCTGATGACAGCATTGTTATTTTTAGCGCCCACGGTGTATCGCAAGCAGTACGCTCAGAAGCTAAACGCCGCGATTTAAAAGTATTTGATGCAACATGCCCATTAGTTACTAAAGTGCATATGGAAGTAACGCGTGCGAGCCGTAAAGGTATTGAGTGTATTTTAATTGGTCACCATGGACACCCAGAAGTAGAGGGTACTATGGGGCAGTATGACAATAACGGCGGTGGTATTTACCTTGTAGAAACCGCAGAAGATGTTGCCAAACTTAACGTTAAAAATGCTGATAACCTATTTTATTGTAGCCAAACAACGCTCTCAGTAGATGACACTGCAGATGTAATTGATGCGCTGCGCGAAAAATTCCCAGCAATTGATGGCCCGCGCAAAGATGACATTTGCTATGCGACACAAAACCGTCAAGATGCTGTGCGTGATTTAGCAGACAAAGTAGATGTGCTATTAGTTGTGGGGGCAAAAAACAGCTCTAACTCTAACCGTTTACGTGAACTTGCAGATAAAATGGGCACAACTGCTTATTTAATCGATGATGCAACAAATGTTGAAGCACAGTGGTTTGGCGAAACTAACGCTGTGGGAGTAACTGCGGGGGCTTCTGCGCCAGAAGTGCTTGTACAACAAGTTATTGCACGCTTAAAAGAGCTAGGCGGCAAGCAGGTAGTTGAAAACCCAGGTGAAGAAGAGAATATCGTATTTGCCGTTCCTGTTGAGCTGCGTTAATCTATATAAATTAATTATTTAGATTACAAGGAGAGCCGTTATGAGCAAGTTGCCGCAAGGTGAAACATTGCTTTTTTCGGCTCTTTTTAATGAGCGAGGGGTACTTGCCACGCTTATTGTTACCCAAGTTGTTGCTACCATCTTAGCGTTTGCTCCTTTTGTTGAAGGGGATAGCTGGCAGAGCCTTGGCGTAATTAGTTTATTTTCTCATATGACCGTTTTGGTCAGTATTTCTGCTTTATACTCTTTTCGGGGTGTTTTACAAAAAAAGCCGCAAACCACCCAACTTTTTGCTTTTTTTATTTCCTTTTTAGTCAGTACCGCTCTATTTAGTGTGCTGTGTGCCCGCTACTTTTTAGATATTACAAATAATGAAACGAGTATTTATTTTGTATTACGAAACTGCTTAATTGTTTTTTTGATCACGGCTTTATTTGTACAGTTTTTACTGATTTACTTTGAAAAAGAGCAGCAAACAAAAGCGCTCTCGCGCGCGGAGCTTGATGCTTTGCAAGCCAGAATTCGCCCTCATTTTTTGTACAATAGCCTTAATACCGCCGCCGAGCTAACACATCATGATGCCGATGCTGCAGAGCAAGCAATACTTGCGCTTGCGGCGCTGTCGCAAGCGGCTATGCGCTCGGGACAGCGCGTTTCTCTCGAAGATGAGCTGACCTTATCAAAACAATATGTTGCGCTGGAAACTTGGCGCTTTGGCAGTCGTTTAAAGCTTAATTGGCAAGTGCCTGCTGATTTACCAGATATTAGTATTCCGTGCTTAACCCTTCAGCCGTTAATAGAAAATGCGGTGTGCCATGGGGTAGAACCCAGTGAAACAGGGGCCGTTATTAGTGTAGAGCTACACGTAACAACAGGGTATTTAACATTGATTGTTTCTAACCCGACCACTCATAATGAGGCGTTAAAAAGACCAAATAACGGCATGGCACTTGAAAATATTCGCCAGCGATTGTTTATATATTACAAAGAAAAAGCACAACTAACGATCACACAAAAAGAGGATGTATTTAGAGTAAAAGTGGTGATCCCTAAGCAGTTTGAGAACCCCCAATGAATGTTGTAATTATTGATGATGAACCGCTAGCTCGCGCTAGAATAAAGCGGCTACTGCAGCACAACGAGCATATTTTAGTTAAAGGCGAAGGTGATAACGGCGCGCAGGGGCTTGCCATTATCAAGCAGGTTCATCCCGATTTGGTTTTTTTAGACATAGATATGCCGGGTATTAATGGCCTAGAGGTAGCGCAGCAACTCAATACGCTGAGCGTGCCACCAGCAATAGTATTTGTAACGGCTTACCCCGAGCATGCACTTGATGCGCTACAGCTCAGTGCCGCAGGGTACTTAGTAAAACCCGTTACTGAACAGGCATTAAATAAAGTGTTAGCGCAAGTAGGGCGTTTAAATAAAGCGCATATGCAAAAGCAGCAATCTACAAAAATTAGTTATCAGCTTGGTGGCACAATAAAAAGTATTGAACTTGATCAAGTGTATTACTTTAATGCCCAAGAAAAATACACCAATATGGTATTTAAAGAGGGCGAGGCCCTAATTGAACAAAGCTTAAAACAACTTGAGCAACGCTTCCCAACGCAATTATTACGTATTCACAGAAACACGCTCATAAACAAACAAAAGCTTGTTGCCTTGCATACCCAAAGCCCTGGTGTACATAGCGTAGAACTAGCCGGATGTAAGGAGCAATTAAGCGTAAGTAGGCGAGAGCTAAAAACAGTAAAAAATGCGCTAAGTTAGAGCCTGTTATATTTTAGGTTGAATTTTTAGTAGGTTGCTTGGCTTTTTAAGCAAGGCAGAGGCCGTTATTGCGCCCACTAAATTAGCAGCATTGCGCTGGAGTTAAATCGCTTCTAGATAGAGTAACTTTAATCCTCAAAGCTCAATTGGCTTGATGCTGTTAACCGTTTATCAACAAATTTAACCGCTTGTCCTAGTATATATTGCATCTACATTTTCAATGCATAAACTTATAATCAGATAAAATTTATTTGGTTTTTACTATGCATTCACCCCACAAAAAACCTCAAAAAGGCTTTACCTTAATTGAAGTGCTGATTGCGTTTATTATTTTAAGCTTTGGCTTATTAGGCGCTGTTGCACTGCAAGCAAAAGCTAAGCAGGCAAGCTTTGACTCTATGCAGCGGGCAGCCGCGGTAGCGTTAGGAAATGATATTATTCAGCGCATTAGAGCAAATGATACCGCACAGCTAGTTACTTTATATACGCAAACTTTCACCAGTAAAACATCAACGTCTACCTCTACGGCTTGTTTTAGTGGGTCATGCACTGCAGCGCAAGTTGCAGCCCTTGATTTACAGCAATGGAAACGCGCCATTCGTGCACGCGAAAACACCGGCTCTCTCGATGATGCCACTGTATGTATAAACCCTACGGCTGCAGCAGGTACGGGTGGGCGTGGGTTTAATATTGAAGTAATAGTGTCTTGGCAAGGCCGCCAAGAGTTTAATGCCAATGATGAAACCAAAGCACTAAAATGCGGTACTGACGATAAAAAACGCCGTTTGGTTGCATTAAATAGCTATATATACCTAAGGAGCTAACATGAGAGAAAAAGGTTTTACACTAATAGAAATGATGATTTCATTATTTATTGGTGGGCTTATTTTAGGTGGGGTGATGTTTACCTATATTGGTATGAAAGTAACCACAAAAGACACAATGACAATAGGCGAGTTACAAGAGTCAGGCCGCTTAGCCATTAATATTATGCAGCGTGATATAGAGCAGATAGGCTTTTGGGGAACTTATTATGATGATTCGTTTACTGCAGCAAACACACAAACGTTAGCTAACCCTGGTGGTGATTGCTTCGAAGGGCTTAATAACGGCAGCTTTCCAGATTTAGCATCCTCTAGCAATTTCAGAACTATTTATGCAAAAGAAGCCAGTTCAACAAGTGAGCTTAACTGTATAAGTAAGCCAATTGCAGGGACTGACATTTTACAAATCAAGTTTTTACAAGGTGAGCAGCTCACGGTAGATGGCGCTACTAATGAAACACAAGCGGATGAAAACTACTTTATAGCTGAGCAAGAAAGCGCAGAATTTACCCGAGGCGTTGTAGCTGCGGGTAGTTTAAACGTTAATGCCACGGTGTGGCCTTATAGCCATCATGTTTATTACCTCGCAGAGCAAACTTATACGGTAAATAATAAAAGCCTTACAGTACCAGCATTAATGCGTAAACGCTTAAATGGCGCCAACATGAAGGCCGAAACCATTATGGAGGGCGTTGAAAACATGCGCTTTGTATTTGGTTTAGATACAGACAGTGATAGTCGTGTTGATTCGTACCGAAGCATTGAGGATATGCAGCACTCTGATTGGGAAAACCGCAAAAGCATTCTAACAGTGCAGGTTTTTTTGTTAGTTAGAGCATTGCAACCAGACCCGGGTCTTAAAATAAAAAATCAGACATATATTTTAGGTGAAGATGAAGACTCCCGAGAGCTCACTTTTACCGATACTTACAGAAGAACAGTATTTACCACTACAATTCGTTTAAATAACGTGGGAGCAAATTTATGGCGTATCTAAGTAAACATGCAAATAAACAACAAGGTGTTGTGCTTATTACAGCCCTTATTATGGTTATTGCTGTAACGGGAATTGCCGTTACATTAATGAGCAGCAGTAGTGTAGATATCAAAATTACCAATGCAGCTCAAGAGCGAGAAGTCGCTGAAAATGAGCTCATTGGAGAAGTACAGCGAATGATTTCTGATGAGGCAAGCAAAGGAGCTGCTAATCAGTTTTTTTTAACGCCAGATGAAGTATCAATTCATGCAGGCGCAGATGATGAAGGGATGGTAATAGCCACGCACGACGATATGCAAAGCAAAATGGTAAACCTAAATCAGGGGGCGCTTGATTTAGAATGCCCACGCCGATTTAATTTTACTGCCGGTATATCGTGTAACATGCTGCAAGTTTCTACCACTATTCAATATGGCTCTAAAGCAAAGCACGAACTTACAATTGTAACCGGTGTAGCTCAAGAAATGGCCAGTATAAGTAAGGGGATTTAGAATGAAATTTAATCTTAATAAGCCATTGGTCTCTTTACTTGGTTTAGCACTGAGCGCTTCAGCAGTTGCTGAAGATATAGAGCTTTATGTAAATCATGATTTAGATTTAGATGAGAAACCAAGGGTTTTACTCATATTTGATACATCAGGCAGTATGGCGTTTTCATCCTCTAATGGTAATAGTTGTGGCTTTAGCAACCAAACTGGTTACTACTTATGTGCAGATAGTCGCCTTGCGGCAGCACAATATGCCATGACAAAAGTGGTATCAGATAACGAAGACTCTATTGATTTTGGTTTGATGCGATTTAAAAGTGATTCTGAGGGCGGCTATGTTGTAAATGGTGTTGGTAGTGACTCATCTATAGTGCGCAGCTCCATCGCAGCTCTCCCAGCCAATGGTGGCACCCCCCTAACAGAGACTCTTTGGGAAGCATATTTATATATTACTGGGCAGAAGCTTGAATATGGTGAAGACGCTTCAACTGTAGAGCGTGATACAAATGTAGAGTTACGTACAGGTAGCCAATGGACAGATGTTGAGTGTGATTGGGTTTACAAAGGGAGAAGAACTGGCTGGGTGTATGAATGTGAAAATATAGTGAGAGACAATTACGAGTATACTTATATATCGCCCTTTGCAGACAGTGAAGCTGAAGCGGCTCGTTGCGATAATTCAATCAACATTATTTATATGACTGATGGCGACCCTTCTAATGATAACGGCAGCGATAGTGATATTAGTGATGAACACGAAAAGTACTTTGGAGAACCATTAAACTGGAATACCGATAGTTATTACAGTAACTACTTACACCAAATGGCTAAAATTATTCATGGTACAAGTGATGTTACCGTTGATTTATACCCTGCCACTGCCGATATCCACGAAACAGGCCGCTTATACACTATAGGTTTTGGTTCAGGTATGAGTGCAAGCGGGCAAGAACTTTTAAGACGTGCTGCCTTATTGGGTGGCGGTGAAAACTTACCAGCAAGCACCCCAGATGAGCTTTCTAACTCGCTAAATAGTGCTATTTCTCGTATTCGTGAAGTAAACGATAGCTTCTCTTCGCCTTCGGTAGCAAGTAACAACGTAGACCAAACACGTAGCCGTGATGCCATTTACTTTGCCATGTTTTACCCAGAAACAAACACCCGATGGGGTGGGAATTTAAAAAAATTAAAAGTATCAGGCAGCGAAATAGTTGACTCTGCAGATAATACAGCGCTTGATTCTGATGGTTTAATCGATACCGATGCTAAAACATTTTGGTTGCCAGATGGCCAGTCTGCCGATGGTAACTTAGTTGCACAAGGGGGTGTAAACTATCATTTAGCTACACTTACGGGGACTCCAGCTGAAGAAAGACGCAACCTCTATACAGATAAGCAAGGCGATATAGTTGAGTTTACTACTAATATTGTGAGCGATATTTTAGATTTAGTCACCAATAACCCGATTAGCCTAGCTAGTTCAGATATAAAATGGGCAATGGGGATAGATGTTGACGATGAAGACAACGATGGCTCAAACACCGATCAACGCAGCGATATTTTTGGCGACCCTTTACATTCTAAGCCCGTAGCAATCGACTATGGCAATGACGACATACGTATATTGATTGGTACTAATGCCGGCTTTTTACATATGTTTAAAGACGATGATACCAATAACCAAGTGACCGAAAGTTGGGCGTTCATTCCCTCTGATCTTTACGATATTATTCAGCCTTTACGCAATGAAGACACCGGTAAACTCTACGGGATGGACGGCCCAATCAGTGTTTACTTTAGTGATAAAAGCTTAAATGACGAAGGCATTAACGATGGTATTGTTGATGCAAGCGATGGTGACGACGTGTGGGCATTTGCAGGTATGCGCCGTGGTGGAAAAAACTATTACGCCTTTGATATTACTAACCCCGATCAGCCTAAAAAACTATGGGATAACCCTATAGAAGGCGGTACTGGCGATTTTAAAGAGCTAGCTCAAACGTGGTCAAAACCCCAAATAGCGTACATAAAAGCATTTGGTGATAAGCCATTACTCGTTTTTGGTGCAGGGTACGATACAAATAAAGATGCCGTGGTTAGAAGTGAAGACTCTGTTGGCCGCGGTATTTATATAGTAGAAGCTGAAACAGGTAAAAAAGTGTGGGCTTTAACGCCAAACGAAAATGGATTTAAAGGTAAGCACTCGATTGCAGCAAATGTTTCTACGCTTGATTCAGATTACGATGGTTACATTGACAGAATTTATGCTGCCGATACCGGGGGCGATATTTGGCGTATAGACATGCCAGGCACAAGCACCAGTAATTTTACGCACTTTAAACTTGCAGAGCTTGGTAGCAGTTTAGCAAGCCAAGACCGTCGCTTTTTTTACCAGCCGTTGGTGGCACGTACACTTTATAGCAAAGTAAGTGAAACAACGATTAATGGTGAAACAGTGATTACACGTTTAGATACGCCGTATGACGCTATTGTAATAGGCAGCGGAAATCGCTCAAAACCAACAGGTACAAATGAAGACGATCAGCTGTTTATGATAAGAGATGAAAATACAGTAACTCAGTCATTCACTAGCGCCCCTTCAGCGATTAAACCAGCAGATTTAATGCTAATGAACAGCGACCCGTTTGGTAATGCACTTGATGATGTAGATGAGTTTGTTGATTTAGAAGTCGATTTAGCTAAATTTAAAGGCTGGCGCTATGAATTAGGCACAGGCGAAAAATCTTTAGCAGCAGCCACAGTGGTGGGCGGTGTCGCTTACTATACAAGCTTTACTCCATCATCAGAAACCTCTACAGAGAACCAATGTTCGTTAAGTGGCGGTGGCGGCTCGTTGTATGCGTTCCATTTACATTATGGCACCAAGGTATATGACGACTTAAAGTTTACCACTAGCTATGATGTACCTGATACACCACAATTGTACTTTGGTGAAGGCCCCTCTTGTGCCGATGGAAATGGCGACGGCTTTTGTGATGATAACCCAACCATTGAAGTGACCGAAGAAAGCCAGTTTTACCTAATTGGGCCGGGAATAAAAGGCGAAGATGCACAAAACCCAATGAAGCCAGTAGAAATAATGGGCCCAGGCTTAACGGTTGTAGATGGTACCGTACAATTAGTGAATGACGATGATAGTGTAGGGTTTGGCTTTAAAACCCAACAAACCTATATTTATAAACGTGAAGAAAATGATGAAATTGATGATTAAGGAATATTAATGAATAAACAAGCACGCGGATTCACGTTGATAGAGTTAATGATAGCCGTAGCTATTGTAGGTATTTTAGCCTCAATAGCACTGCCTAATTATACTGAATATGTAAAACGCTCTTCTCGGGCCGAGGCCGCAGCGGCGCTTTTAGACGCTGCAAACAAACAAGAGCAGTACTTCGTAGATAATCGTGAGTACACAGAGACATTCTCAGACTTAGGTATACAAGAGACCACAGAAAACGGCCATTTTGAGCTGTCGATTGATGTGGATGATGACGATAATACGTTTACAATTACTGCAAAACCTATTGCGGGTGCTGTAAAAGGCGATGGTGACTGCACGCAAATTACAATTACTGACACAGGCTATAAAGGCGCAAAAGGCAGTAAAGGTAATTCAGATGTTGAGTATTGCTGGGGACGTTAACTTAATCGGGTTAACTAGTCGCTCTGACATTTGTCGGTTGATTTAATTCGTATACGGCCTGTTTGACTGACCGATAAAGCCAGCCCCTCAAGGTTGGCTTTATCTTTATTTGGGCAATATATAAATGTTCCATTTTGAAAACCATTTAAAGAGCCATCGGGCCGAAAGGTAATTGCACTTCGGGGGTATTGCATAGAATCTGCATCATGGATTTTTTCAAATGTGCTTATTAATAAGTCGTCGGTGTCTAATGACGTAGACTTGTCGTTATCAATAAACAGCGACATTTGCCCATCCCACTCATCTTTAGTGCATTGATTATCTTTTAAAGCACACAAAGTAACATAAGTGCCATTTTCAATGGCGTAAAGGCGGCCATAATTAATGTTTCTGTGCAGCAAACTAACATGATTGTCAGCTCGGTTTTTCGCTAAAAAGTCAGGAAAAACCGATAGAGAAATTTGGCTAACAATACTCACAATAGCAATAGATGCCATTAATTCTAAAAGCGTATAGCCAGCCTGAGTTTGGGTAGATAACCTCATCCCTGAAGCCTTGAGTCAAAAAATGTATTAACTCAGTGTAGTAAATGATAAAAATATGACAACCTAAATTGTATGTTTTTTAACCGCATTTAAGTGCGCTGTCACCGGCATAAAAAGCAGTACCTGATTGCGATAAAGTAAGCGCTTTATTATTTTCAGTGCCACCATTGGGGCAAAAAACAAAGTCACCTGGGTTTGTGGTAATTCGTCCACTGGTATTAAAACGAAGGCGACGCTCATTTCCTGTAAAGGTTAACTTGTCGTTATCTGATATTTCTTCCATGACTCTAAGCAGCGTATCGGAAGCGCCGTTATAGTGCCCATCGTTATCTACATCGATAAATACAACAATAATTTTATTCTCGTCCCACTTTTTGTTGCAGTTGAAAGTGTCTTCGCTGTTTTTAATTTTACCTTGGCCAGTAGGGCACAAAACAACAATTTCATCTGTACTGGCAGCTTGTGAGCGAGCAAAGCTAATATTGCGCTTTAGTTCAAGCAAGAAATTCTCAGCGCGGTTCTCCTCAAGCATATCGCTACTGTCCCAAAGAGCTATAGAGGCGATAATACCGACTATGGCTACTGCCACCATGAGCTCTAATAAAGTTAAACCGGTTTGGAATTTTTTCATATTATTTATACCTACTACATTTGTTATTATTATAGCTAGTTGAGAAAGATTTATAATTCAGACTTATAAATAATTATACCACGCTTGGTTGTTTTATCATCGAATTCAATTGCTTTGTTTGCTATGAACTCCATGATTGTCTAAAATCGAGGCAACTAAAGCTTTAATAAGTAGTGAGCATGAAAAAAATAGAAGCAATCATCAAACCGTTTAAGTTAGACGACGTACGCGAAGCCCTATCAGATGTAGGTATTACGGGTATGACTGTAAGTGAAGTAAAAGGTTTTGGTCGTCAAAAAGGTCACACAGAACTTTACCGTGGCGCTGAGTACATGGTGGATTTTTTACCTAAGGTAAAACTTGATATTGTGCTAACCGATGAAGATGTAGAACGCGCTATAGAAGTAATAGTAAAAACAGCGCAAACAGGCAAAATTGGTGATGGTAAAATATTTGTCACAGACGTTGAGCGTGTAGTACGTATACGCACCGCAGAAGAAGACGAAGAAGCAATTTAATTATAGTAATAAGCGCATAAATAAAAAGGCTGCAAATAATGTTATTTGCAGCCTTTTTTTGTAAATACTATTTAATACTAATCAGCAATAATAATTAAGTATTTTAAGGGGCTAAGCCCCACGCTAAGTGCGTTAAAAACGCTTGTTAAGAACACCTAAATAGCAATTTTTTACTTACTGAACGATGATTTTACCCCAAAGAAAATTACTTAATTAAATGAATTAGTATCAATAATATTACTGTTTTTCAGAATGTTCTTCACGTGCTTCTTCAATTTCTTCAGCGATTTCTTGCGCTTTTTGCTTTGTTTTTTTGGTTAATTCACCGGCTGCTTCTTTGCTTTTTATCCATGCATCAACGGCAATTTCTTTGCCATCGTCGTACATGTCTAAGCCCATTGCTTTACTTTGTTCAAGCAGCTCATTTAATGACTCATCATTTTTAAGCTCTGTGGCTTTATCTTTTACATCGTTCCATGTATCACCAAGCTGCTCTTGCATTTGCGCGCTTTTATCTTTTGCATCTTCTTGTACTTCCTGAGCATCTTCACAGCCCGTTAGTGTAATTAAAGTGCCTAATAAAGCTAAACCTGCTAATTTGTTCATGTGCTATCTCTCCTTAGAGACAAATAATTAATTCCACTTAATAATAGAACAGCGAAGATGAACACACCTGTAACAACACGCTTAAATTTCAAATTAATGAATGAACACGATTGGCCGCTGCTGCATGAACTAGATCAAGACCCCGCGGTAATGAAATACATAAACCGAGGAACGCCTTCGACATTAAAACAAATTAAAGAAATAGGGATCCCCAGAATGCTTGCCTATAAAAATGCAAACAAAGGCTGGGGGCTGTGGAAAATCACGCTTAAAAAAGAGGACTCTTTTATAGGGTGGGTGCTGATTAGGCCTATGCACTTTTTTACTCAAACTCCCGATTTTACAAATATTGAAATAGGGTGGCGCTTTAAGCAATCTAGTTGGGGACAGGGTTATGCAACGGAAGCGGCTAGTGCATTATGTAACGCCTTAAAAATGCAGCCAGATATAAAAACACTATCAGCAATGGCACTGGCTGATAATAAAGCCTCAATTAGCGTCATGCAAAAGCTGGGATTTACCTGGGTTAAAAACTATATACACACTGATGAACAAGGCGATTTGGATGCCGTTTTATACGCAAAGGCGTTATAGCATACAAAAAATTACTTGTATAAACATTGACCTAACATTCTATGGTATGCATAAATGAGCCAAGCGAGATTCAAATAATAAAGTAAGGATGTTTTATGGGGTTATTTTTTCGACCAAGCCGGCTCATTGTTAAGAGTGTGTTGATTGCACAATTTTGTATATTTAGCGTGCAGGCGGAGCAAGTTACTAAAAGCGCTGTCGCAATGCCGGACTCGTTTAGTGCAGATACAGCACAAGCTATTTTAGAACAAGGTGGAAATGCTGTTGATGCGGCTATTGCTGCGCAATTTGTATTAGCGGTAACGCTTCCCGAAGCCGGAAATATTGGCGGGGGAGGCTTTATGCTTATACAAAAAGAGGGAAAAGGCGATTTTATAGACTATCGCGAAACGGCTCCCCAAGCAGCGCACAGAGATATGTATTTAGATGCCAAGGGCGATGTAATTAAAAACAAGTCAATTTATGGTATTCACGCAAGTGGTGTACCAGGGAGCGTAGCCGGTATGTGGCTGGCGCATCAAAAACACGGCACCTTAAAATGGAAAACATTAGTACAGCCAGCGGTTACCTTAGCAGAGCAAGGCTTTAAAGTGCCGCCCAAATTGGCTCAAGGGGTCGCACAATACATTGCTCATTTAGACAAACAAAATATAAATGTAAATTTTAAACACTATTTTGCAGATATAAAAGCAAATCAGATTTTTAAACAGCCTGAGCTAGCCGCTACTTTAAAACGCATAAGAGATAACGGCCAAGACGGGTTTTATAAAGGCGAAACGGCCCGTATTATTGCCAATTTTATGCACCAGCACGGCGGCATTATTAACGAAACTGATTTGGCTAATTACACGGCTGTGTCGCGCACGCCGATTAAAGCTAACTGGAACGGTTATGAAGTATTAACCTCCCCACCGCCTAGCTCTGGCGGAATAGCTATTTTGCAGTGGCTAAAAATGTTTGAGCTTAAAAAAAGTGAAATGGGGCTGGTACATAACTCTACTCAATACGTACATTTACTTGCTGAAATAGGTAAACGTGTGTTTGCCGATAGAGCAGAGTATTTGGGCGATCCGGACTTTTTTGATGTACCAGTGACTGAACTTACTCATATTGATTACCTAAAAGCGCGCAGTAAAGATATTTCTTTAACAGCTATTTCAACAACCGAAAACATTAAACCAGGCCTCAAAGAAAGTGAACAAACCACGCATTTTTCTATTATTGATAAAATGGGTAATGCGGTGGCCAATACCACAACGATTAATTTAAGCTTTGGTAGTGGCGTTGTGGTTGAAGGTGCAGGCTTTATATTAAATGACGAAATGGACGACTTTAGCGCTAAACCTGGGGTAATGAACGCCTTTGGTGCGCTCGGCGGTAAAGCCAATGAAATTCAGCCACAAAAGCGTATGCTTAGCTCAATGTCGCCAACCATTCTGCTCAAAAACAACCGCGTTAAAATGGTCACAGGCTCGCCTGGGGGTACAACAATTATTAGCTCGGTGTATCAATCTATTTTAAATGCGGTTGAATTTAACATGGGCGCCAACGATATTGTTAATAGCACGCGGTTTCATCATCAGTTATGGCCTAAAAATGTGATCAGAACACACGCAGGGCTCAGTGAAAACACACAAGTTGAACTTATAAAAATGGGCTACACACTGGATGAGCGCCGCTTTGGTGATTTGCAGGTTATTGTAAATAAAGACGGTGAGTTACAAGCAGCTTCTCAGGCTACAGGCCGTGGTGAGTCTCGGGTATTTTAACAGTTTTAACTAACCCCTTTAAGCTAAAGGGGTTAGACTTTTTATTAACCAATAGCGGGTACTAAACCCAGCATTTGCATAAATTGGGCGACAATAATTACAACGCCGCACAGCCCTGCCACCGCTAAACCCATATTACCACTTCGCACTTGGTATCCCGTTTGAGGGCCCGATTTACGCTGCTTATACACCATAGAAACCGGTAAAAATATTGCTAATACCACAAGGGCGATGGCTGCATAGCCTAGCGCCATTATAAATCCCTGAGGGTAAAATAACGCAAACCCTAAAGGGGGAATAAAAGTAATTAGTGCGGTTTTTATTCTTTCTGATTTGGTGTCGCCTTTATTAAATGCATCAGCAAAAAAATCAAATAACCCTAAGCTAACACCTAAAAAAGAGGTGGCCAATGCTAAGTCGGCAAACAGTGTAACAGCGCTTGTTACCTGCGGATTATGCGCAATACTTGCCACACTCTCTACAAAGCCTGTTAAGCCATTACTATTGAGTAAATCACTTTGCTGCATAACCCCTTGGCTAAGCAGTTGCCAAAAAATATAAATCACCAAAGGTAAAGCAGCCCCTGCAATCATTACCTTACGCAATACTTTTGTTTCTAGCCCCACATACTTAACAATTGACGGAATAGAGCCATGAAAACCAAACGAGGTAAAAATAACGGGTAAGGCAGATAAAATCAGCCCTTGCTCAACGGGCATTTCAAGTAAGTGCTTACCTTGTACATAGGGTGTAAGCATATAAAACAAGCTGCCTAGTACTAAAATTTTAATCGTAAATAACACGCGGTTAAGTTTATCTACTTTACTGGTGCCTAAAGTAACCACGCTACCTATTACAATGGCTAAAACAATAGAGGCAATTTGGGGCGCTATGTTTATGCTCAAATCACTATTAATACGCGACTGCAACTGCGCGCCACCCCCGGCTATATAGGCTGCGCACAGGGCGTAAAACAAAAATATCATCGAAAAGTTAGCAATGTACTGGCCGCGTTTTCCTAACCAGCGCTTTGCTAAGGTGTTTAACGTTGCATCTCTAGGGGCGTATTGGTGGAGCTCTAGCATTAATAAAGCGGTGTAGGTCATCAATAACCAGCTGGCTATTATCAGTGCAAGCGCGGTATTAAACCCAAGTCCTGCAGAGGCTATTGGCAATGCCAGCATACCTGCGCCTATGGTGGTGCCTGCAACAATTAACATGCTGCCTATTGTTTTATTTTTAAGCACTTAACTATCCTAAAATGTGTGAGAGGCACTCAAGATATAACTAGTTACTTAAAACATAAATAGTTTTGTAATAAATGCCGGTAAATAATAATGTAACTATGAATTTACAGCTGTATTTAGGCGTTTATATATGTACTGCGTATTACTTTCGCGCGTATAATTTACTTTAATAGGGTTTCTACCTCCTCAGTGCAAAGGAATGGCGTGTGCCAGTTAAATTATCTTATTTACTACTTGTCATTATTTGGTGTACTACGCCTTTAGGTATTGTATGGAGCAGTGAAACTGTAGCACCAACGCTCGCCGTTTTAATGCGCATGATTATAGGCTTATTTGTTGCTGGGTTAATTGTTGCTATAGCCAATATTCGTGTACCTTGGAGCAAAAACGCGTGTACGTTATATGCATACTCCAGTTTGGGTATTTTTGGCGGTATGTCATTAAGTTACATGGCTGCTACCACAGTACCTTCAGGTATTATTTCGTTAGTGTTTGGCCTTGCGCCTATTCTCTCTGGTTTTTTAGCACAAAGGTTACTTAATGAGCCTAAATTTAGCCCTACTAAATTAATAGCGCTGAGCTGTGCATTAATAGGCCTTTATTTTGTAAGTTATAACCAGCTACAAACCTCACAAACTCAGGGCATAGGGCTGATGTATGTGTTTTTGGCCGTTACTTTATTTAGTCTCAGTGGGGTGATGATCAAACGTGTAAAAATTGCTATTCATCCTATGGCAACCACTTTTGGAGCGCTGGTTTTTGTTACTCCTTTATTTGGACTGTTGTGGTGGCTGGTAGATGGGCAAATAAGTATGGATTATTGGAGTGCTCGCTCGTTATGGAGTATTGCGTATTTAGGTATTTTTGGCTCGATTGTAGGGGCTTTAGCGTATTTTCATGTATTACAAAAGTTAAACGCCAGTACTGTAGCCTTAAGTAGTTTAATTACACCAAGTTTTGCATTAGCGCTAGGCGCATTACTTAATAACGAGCCTTTAAGTCAGGAGCTCATTATAGGAGCCATAATTATATTTTTGAGCCTAACGTTTTTTCAGTTTGGCGATAAGCTCATAAAGCGGCGAAGCTTTAGCTAGCAGTTTAGGGCGGTTACATTTTTGCTATTTGAATAATTAAACGACGGTTTTTATTTCGCCCTAAAATATTTTCGTTAGTATCAACAAAACGTTTTTCACCTAGGCCTGTGGTTTGTACTTTGCCCTCATCAACCCCTAAGCTGACCATATAATCTTTTATAGCTTTAGCACGCTTACGCGATAAATCTAAGTTATTCCAACGGCCACCGTAGCTATCGGTATACGAATCAATACTTATAGACTCAATACTGGTATCATTTTTTAAATACTCAGCAATTTTATCTAAGCGCTTTTGCGACTCTTTAGTGAGCTTACTGCTATTTGATTGGTAGTTCATTACAGTAAATGAAATATCTTCAAAGCTGTATGGTAAAAGTTCATCACGGCACTGTAAAAACGCCCAGTAGGCTTGCTTAAAATTAACGCTTGAAATACCAACGGCAATTTTGTCGGCACTATTTTGCCAGTCCTGGTAGTAAAAGGTAGGATGAAACCCTTTTTCAAGTTCAGTTAGCATTTCCCACGCGGTTTTATTACCAAGCTCACCATCAAACTTTTTAAGTAACTTCATCGTGGTTATATCACGCGCGGGCAGGCCTGAACGCCATGCTGGTGGCACCGCCTTTAAACCGGCTATATCGTAATTGTCGGGGCGCACAACCATATCTAGATTAAAAGTTAGGTTTTTGTTTTTACTGGCCGATGCCTTAAATATGGCCTCACCGTAGTAGGGCACTTCGTGGTTTAATTGACACTGTAAGCGCGTTGTTTTTATAACTTCCCAATTGGAGTTATCTTGATTTGCGCTGTATTGGCGCATAGCCGCTTGCGATGAATAACTCATCAAGGCGGTGCCAAGGCTTACGCTAATAAAAAACAACTTACACTTCATAAAACGCTCCGGTTAATCTACTAAGCCAATATTTTGGCGTACGGCTAAAGTAGGGCTCTATACCAACTTAATTAAAAACATAATCTTTGTATCGTATTAAATAGCCCACTCACTGCGTTAAACTTACTGATGTAAAACAAAGCTATAAATAATTTTCGCCTTGTTATTGCGCTATTTTCTAGGCGCCATACTGGTATCCGTAATTTAATGCGATGGGGATTAATAACAGCCAATACAATTAGCAGTTATTTAAAAGCAAATAGCATGCCTACAATATATTAATTAAATAATTTATAAAGCCCTAGCCGAGTAGCCCCCAATTTTGACATAATAGTGAGCTTATCCTCATAAACCAAGAAGACTATGGCAAATACTGAGCAAACACTTTTCGCACAACGCTTTCGCGGCTTTTTTCCTGTTGTTATTGATGTAGAAACCGCCGGCTTTAATAAAGAAACCGACGCCTTACTTGAAATTGCCGTATCAATTTTAAAAATGGATGACGAAGGGTTACTCAGCATAGATCATACCGTTCATTTTCATGTAGAGCCTTTTGAAGGCGCTAATATTGAACAAGCCGCAATTGAATTTAACGGCATAGACCCGTTTAGTCCGTTGCGCGGCGCTGTACCAGAAGACGAAGCAATTAAAGAAATTTGTAAAGCAGTACGTAAAGCGCAAAAAGCTGCTGGGTGTCAACGCTCAGTTGTAGTGGCACACAATGCCGCCTTTGATCATGGCTTTTTAAACGCAGCCATTGAGCGTAACAATATTAAGCGTACGCCATTTCATCCATTTGTGAGTTTCGACACAACCTCGCTTGCAGGGTTAGCTTTAGGCCAAACGGTACTAGCTAAAGCATGTAGAGCCGCGGGGATTGAGTTTGATAACAGCCAAGCACACTCGGCACTTTACGATACAGAACGCACAGCAGAGCTATATTGTTTAATAGTAAATCGTTGGCAAGAACTAGGGGGCTGGCCGTTAGCGCCACTACCTGAAAGTGACGCCCAAGAAACTGAAAACACTGAAGAGGATACTAAAACGACTGAGTGATTTTTCCCTCAGAAAGTTTTACTAAGTGGGGTGGGTAAATACGCGAAAACTGTTTTGTGTCTTTTGCTATTTTAAGCTCCACACCTGGGTGCATTATTTCATTAATTTTAAGTCGGCTAGTTGCCAATAGCTGAGAAATTTTTTGCTTCACCAATCTTTTTTGACGTTGTACGTGCATAGCGCGGGTTTTTATATGCTGCTCATTAGCGGCAATTTTATCTAGTAGCTTTTGGCGTTGAGCAGCAACTGGAATTTTTATCGCTTTTTCTTTAGCTTGTTTAAGTGCAGATGTTTTATTTGCCAACACTTTTTCAAAATCAATTATTTGAGACTGCTTTGAGCGCAGTTCATGCCAGTTTTGAGCTAAAAACACACGGGTCTTAGTCCCTGCCGGCGCACCTAGTTCACCTGTTTCTATACGCATAGCATCAAGAATATTCCCCCCAATTATTTTGCCGCGAGGGTTACCTGCTTTACCTACACGTATTAAGCGCCTTGCACTTAAATTACAATGCAATGCTTGGCGTTCTATAAATAAATCTTGCGCACTTTTAATATTACAGTACTGGGCATAGCCAATAGAAATAGTACGCTGGGCTGAAATTTCACACGTAAATGCTTCTTCATTTTCACGCTTACGGCCAATAGCGCCGAGCATAATAGTTACCGCGCTTTGGCTTTCAATTGTGCCTGATTCAACAAACCCTAATACAGTAATATCGCCATTGGCTTTAACCCGCATACCGTCTTTTACGTCACCAGATATAATTACACTGCCATCAAAATCAACGTGGCCTGTACTTACATCTACGTTATGAAAACACAAAACATCGTCAACCCGCATGCCTCTAGGTAAGGCCACAGGCACACCTTTACAATCGGCAATGAGCATGTTTGGGTTATTAGGATCTATTTTTGTGCCTTCAAACGGCTGTAATTGATGCTCTTTACCAGGCGTTGCCTTGATCATATCGCCAAAAACCGTATAGCCATCTTCACCTGGTGTAGCAGCTACTCGCTGCATTAAAGGGGTGCCGGGTTTTACCGTAATAATCGCGCCAAGGTCTTTCATATCGACCTTGCCACCTTCTTTTGCTTGGGGGCTAAGTACGCGGTCTTGCGCAGTAGAGCAAAGACGAACAAACCTCGCATCACTGCCTTCTTTAGGGTTTCGGCCATGAGCCACAATAGCGCTGTATGATGTACCTGAAGGGTGAGAAAACTGCTGACCTAAAAACGTATCAAGTGCGCGAGGGCTAATGCCTTTTTTTACACCGGCTTTAACTAAAGCTGCTTGAGCTGCCTCCATAGAGAGTAATGCGCCGCCTTTGGCCGTGGTAAGCGTAGCCTCTGCAACCATGTTTTTTTCATCAACGTTAATAACAATGCTCGCGTCCGTGGCTTTGGCAATTACTAATGATTCTTGCTGATAATTTTTACTCGGTGAAAATAACTTACCAATATTGCCAGAGAGTACTTCAAACTCGCAATAATCCGACTGTTCAAGTAGCTCAATAAGTTGAGCACTCGTCACCGGAAATCCATTATCAATAGGATGTGCAGATAACGCCAGCTCACCCGTTTGTTCATTAAATAAAAAAACCGACATTTATAAATTCCCTACGTAATATGCCTGTTATTATGATTATTACTTTTACTACTAAAGCCTTATAGCTAGTGTAAAATTTAACTCCTTATTTGAGCACAACTTGACCGGTATGTTAAGTAAATGTTCAGTATTTGTTTGCTTTTTTACAAACTTGTGCTTGTTTACTGTTCAGTTGATTCAGTTAGCTAAAATAAAAGTGTCACACCCCTTGAGTATCAGTCGTTTACTCAGTTATACTGCCCTCACTGAAAGAAATTCATATTTCAGGGGCTGATTAGGATTCGACGGAATTCAAGAAGCCTGAGGTGCATGTCGAGGTGCGGTTTGCCTCGTAAAAAAGCCGCAATTTAAAGTAATCGCAAACGACGATAACTACTCTCTAGCAGCTTAGGCTGGCTAGCGCTCCTTCCATGTATTCTTGTGGACTGGATTTTGGAGTGTCACCCTAACACCTGATCGCGACGGAAACCCTGGCCGGGGTTGAAGCGTTAAAACTAAGCGGCCTCGCCTTTATCTACCGTGTTTGTCCGGGATTTAAAGGTTAATTAAATGACAATACTAAACATGTAGTACCGACGGTCGAGGCTTTTCGGACGGGGGTTCAAATCCCCCCAGCTCCACCACTTTAAAACCGCTGAAAGCTAGTAAATACGTAGCTTTCAGCGGTTTTTTCACATCTACAACCCTCTATAACACTCTACAAAATACACAAGCTCTACACACCAGTAAATACGGGCTGTTTGGCTTAATTGTATATTTTATGTTTTCAGTGCTTTTTCACAAAAATACACAAAATATACACACAGTTTTTGTGTGATAAACCATTAAATAATTTTATATAACAGCCTTTTACTAGGAGTAGGTAGCACCACTTTAGATAGAATTTCGTACGAGCTAATAGATGGAGGTTTATTGATTGCCACCTCGTCATTAATTTTGATAAGGGTGATTTTTTGAAAATACTTAAAGTAATTAGGCTAAGAATTTAAAACTCTAATTAATAAAGTAGTTAATTTCAAAACCCAAAATTTATCGCTTATAAAGCTTCTTATAATTAAACATTATTAAGATTTGTACAGGAAAGTCATCTCAGCTCACAATTGTTAAGAAGAGAGCAGTTTAAAAAACCTTTACCATGCTTTGAGTGAGATTTTAGCTGCAGCTTAGTAGCTCTTGATGCCACTAAAGCGAACTTCTGCTTGGAGCGATAACCAGTCATTCAGAGTTAATAGCCATTCGCAAAGTAGTATTAATAGAAAAAGTTCCCCTTTTTACATGATGTAATAACCGATCTAAGCATAATATTTATAGCTGGCAATAACTTACACTATTTGCTATTAATGAGTTCATAAAATAAGGACGTTTTCGCGCTAAAATAGGGAAAGTGTCCTTTGATAAAGTTCTTAGGCATAAGGAAAATTGATGCAAGTCTGGAGATTAGTAGCGCACCATGAAGAATCTCAAAAAGCTCTATCAAAAATGATTGATACTGGTCGAATTGCGATCGGTTGGTCAAATATAGGCGACATAAAAAATTTAGCACCTAGAAATAGTAGTGAGATTGCAGCTAAGTTGAAAAGTGTTCAGCCTGATGTTGAAAATGCAAATATGGCAGGGCCAAGTCTTTGGAATCTTTTTTCAGAAGTAGAGATTGGCGACCAAGTCATAGTTACCGCAAATAAAAAACGGGAATGTGTTTTTACTATAACTGGGCCGTATATTTTTGATTCGAAGAATTCTATTCTCGGTTATTCACATCAAAGGCAAGCAGCGCTGACAAACATTGATCCTGATAAGTTATGGCAAGCATCTGAAGGAAATGTTGCTGAAGGAGAAAGTATCAGATGGACATTGGTTAAGTGCCAAGGCACAAAAAAATCTTCTGATATTGTCTACTTTGAAGGGAGAAGGTATTCCGTTACATCTACAGCAATTGAGCGCGACAGATCAGCCCGAGATAAATGTATCAATCACTTCGGCTGTAGTTGCCAGGTATGTGGGATTAATTTTGAAGATGTATATGGAGATATTGGGCGTAACTATATCCATGTGCATCATCGGGTTGATTTAGCACATAGTAATGGGGAGTATATTATAAACCCTGAGACTGATTTAGTTCCTCTATGTCCTAATTGTCATGCAATGATTCATACAGAGAAGCCTGCTATGTCAGTAAAGAAACTAAAGTCAATCTATGCAGCTAATTATGTCTAACAAGCTGTTAAACAAGGACTAAATACAGTTGGCTCATGCTCCTTCGTCGCATATTTTAGCCAACTATATTTAGCCTGTTAACAGGGCGTTACGACCGTCTGCTTGTGGCACTTTCCAGAAGTTTGACTTGGGCTAAATAGCACTAATTAATAGCAGGGGAGGGGTAGCTGAGTAGAATGCGTATCAAGCCCATACACCCCCCCTTCAATAATATTTAACTATGCATTATGCTCTCTTTCATATTCATCGATGAAATTACCATAATGCTGATAGAGTGTATTGGGTGAAGAGTGCCCCATAAGTTTCGATACCTTCCAGTGGTTTGCACCTTCAGAAATCAACTGAGATGCAAACGTATGTCTCATCTGGTAGGGGTAACGGTACTGTACACCACAAGAGTCTAGTAATTTTATCCATCTATTTTTTCTGAACGAATCTTGGTTCCAAACCTTTTTCCGAGAATTTAAAAATAGGTATTCAGAGTTATGTTTTTTCATTTCTATCGCTAATAGATCACAAACATCTTCTGAAATAGGAATTTTTCTTCGGCCGGCTTTTGTTTTGGTTGCCTTAACTATACCGTCAACAATAGCTTCGTAAATTGACACCTGTCTTGTTTTTAAACATACGTCAGCTTTTTTTAATGCAACCCACTCACTAGAGCGAATGCCTGTGTTGAATACAAGGCTTACAATTGCTCTTATTGTCCCAGATGAACCGTTTATTATCCTAGCCTTTTCTTGAGGTGTGAATGGAATTACATTTTTATGTGCACCTCTTAAATCTATGCTGTTTATTTTAGGTAAATATTCCCCTATGCGAATATTTTGAACAGGGTTTGATTTTATTAATTTATCGATCACGGCTCGATCTAGGCAACAACGTAAAAATGAAATCCGGTTTGATAATGTTTTTCTCGATAAAGTTGATGCTTCGATTAGATTAACAATATCAATGCTCTCTAATTCGGAAACTTTACGATCCCATAATGTTTTTAATCCGTTTTTAGCTTTCTTATACCCAGTAATTGTTGATTTTTCTAATCCCCTGACTATTCCCCTTTCAATATATAAGTCCATGTACTCAACAACTTTTGCGTCGTTTGGGGTAGTTGTAAACAACTTTACTTTGTTAGATTTTGGAAAATGTTTGGCATAATCAAAAGTGTTATGCGCTATTTCATTTTTAATTTGGCCCAAAAAAAAACCTGCAGATTTTAGGCCTTGTTTATTAGTGACGAATGGTACTTTTTCTCTGCATAAAATACCTTTGTAGGTAAAGTTTAGTTGGAATGATGTAGCTTCACCTTTTGAGTTATAACGAATTACCACGCCCGCAGGGGGCTTAATTTTTTGAGTTTTTAATAGCATTTTAAATTTATCGTTTTAATGTTTTAATCTTATATATTTTATCCATAAAATACTGTATTTTAAGGGTTCTTTGCTGCAAAGCTCAGCCCAAAACCCTTTTCTATATAATAGAAATACTTAGTTTGTTTTTACCCAACTGATGATATTTTTGATGTTCAACCATCGCTCTCGTGTGTTTTTTACACAGTAAAAATGTATACCTTCTTGCCATATCCCTCGCTGTATTCTGGAATCCACAGCTTTTCTCGTTTCGCCAGTTAACTCACAATATTTTTTGATTGGAAGGACTTCTAACTGCTCAACTATCATTTATATCTACCTTAAAAATTAATTAATTTATTGAACCAAATAAGTACGTATATAAACTTAGAGCTTCACGCGGAAAGCTATTAATAAGCGTGAAATGCAAGTGCTCTATTCCTAAGTAATCATTACTTTTATTCACTTCTTCCTGAGTTACTTCTTAAGATTGTTTTAATAAAAATAACTACGCTATTTTTTCATTAGTAATTTTCTCCGTTTATAAAAATATGGCTCTGAGTTAAGTTTTTTTAACTGCCATATAATAGTAATCGCTAAAATCGACCTTTTTTTTAATTATTTTTTCAATTATTTTCAATTAATTTATTTTATTTAATATTTTCAATTGGTTATGTTTTTTCATGGAACCCTCTTCTTGTGTGTTTTTCACTCGATATTTTCTTGGCTTTGTTAGAAAGTTTTGGGGGATTGTATGAAAAATTAATTTTTTAAGGTATCTAAATTCAGGTTTCTTCAAAATCTCTCACCATGTACCTAGTTAGTTTTAGGACAAATTAACTAGGAAAAATCATGAAAGACCAAAAATCACCGTTTATACGCCAATATGTACGCGCTAGTAAATCGCCTTGGGATGACAGTTCAACTATTTTGCTATTAGCTGATGTTATTGATAAGCAAACACTAGAGCTGGGCTTCACAAACTACATTTATTTACACCGAGGTAGCGTGGGGAGTGTGCTGGGTATTAGTATTTCTCAACAGTTATTAGCTGCTAACCCTGAGTTCTCAGAGCGGTATTTGGAGGGTATTGAAATGTATGCTTTTTTACTTATGCATATTGAAGACATAACAAACTTCTGTAGCTTATTTACTGCAGAATTTGAGCAGTTATTTATGATTAAACCCAGTCTATATTTTGCAGCTGCAGAAGACAGTTGGTTACGGTTAATTGAAAGATCATAAACTCTGGCGAGCCCTGGGCTCGCTTTTTTAGGCTTATAAATGAGCTAAACTTTACTTTTCTTTGTCGTGTTTCATCACGATATATGCAAAGCCAATAGTGAGGACTATCGCTGGAAAAATCATTATTAAAAATTCAGTCATCATTACTCTCCGACTATAAGTTATTATTAATAATAATGTTTGACGTGTACTTTGCAAGTACGGATATTTTTTCTGATTCAATAAAGAAAATATTAGCGAAGATTAAATTAATCTTTTAGGAAGTTGCTTTAGCGCAATAGAAAAGTAGTGGCTTGAAATATATTGAAAATATACAAACTCTAAGTGAACTACTGGGGTACTCTTTGTAATTCCCCTGCAGCGAATGTAATTATTGATGTAAAGCCATAAACATACCTGCATATCCATTACCCCAAAAAATTGCACTCAGCTTGTCGCTATACAAGCTACATAATCTGAAGAGCTAATAGGTGATTCACTGCACATCAAATGAGTCTCGTCATGCTATCTACTCAGTAGATGGTTGTGCAGGGGGAGGGCAATATAGCGATTGACCTGGCGGTAGGGCACGAATGCGTTGCCTTAATTGCATAATGTAACCTGACAAAATAATAAAGAGAGCGAACTTAGTTTGCTCTCTTTTATTTTTGTGATTGGTTTTTAAAGTAAGTTGAAAAGGCTAATAAATCCTCTGATATGTACTTATATAAAGTAACAAGGACAAAAAGGACAATAGCTATGACTAAGAATAAATGGATTGAGTTTATCGCTAACGCTATAGCAGAAATATTTAGGATGTTTGGCTTTATATTTATTGCCTTCGGTTGGCTTTACTATAATGGGCTAATAAATAAAACCTATTTAATATTACTTACTATTCAATCTTATACGCTCCCTGTAGCAGCTTGCTATATAGGGCATTTAACATTTAAAACAATTGCGCTGTATTGTAACCGCAATAAAAAACACTAAAGCATCAGACGATGCTTTTTTTATTAGGTAATCATATTATTTCACGTTCATATTTAGACTTATGAATAAAACAGCGCTGTAATTTCATCACAAAATTTTGTGCGATACACAATCGCAGATTCTAGTAACGCAGCATCTTCGTGAGTCATAAATGGTTGTTGGGTCTTCTTATTTATTCGCTTTGGAAGCTCTGTCATTAACTGGGTGTGTAATCTTTTTATATCATCAAATATTTGCGTAGATTGTGAAAATATAAATACTTGTTGGTAATGGCCCGTTTTTAGTGAAGCTAGGTACTTGAGCAAGATAGTCTGACGCGTCGATTTATTTTTAAATGAGTTTTCAATTTCTATAGCAACGACGGTTCTATCTGGTAATACGGCGATACCGTCTACAATTCGCGCACTGCTTTGGTTATATAGTCGTTTAAATTCTGGCTCAGATAAAAACCCTGTCCATAGCGGCCTGTAAACGCCATCTGAGGTATGGTTATGTAATCCACGCAGAGCAATAAATGCATTCATTAAGTCGTGCATTATGTGGTTGTGGTTAACCTGCAGTGCGGGGTTTGATTTTGAGCGAAAGTAAGAATCGATACTGGTTTGCTCCTGTGCATATTTAGCTCCTGAGTAAGTTGGAATATAAACCCGCCCATCAGGACTTCTATGTGTAGAGACCATTGTTAACAGCTTTTCGTCTACTAACCTATTTAAATGGGCAAGCGCTTGAGGTTGACTAATATTATAGAGCCAGCGAATAATCACTGGCGCGACAATAGAAAACCTGACCGCAATAAGGACTGTTAGAGCAGTACGGTTCATACCCTTTTGGTAGTTGTTAGCACCTACGTTATATCGCATATCAATGTCAAAATGGCGGGCGTATTGGAGAGTATAGTCGTTATCTTTTTGCATTCGTGTTCACTAAATCAGGAGTCATAATTTATATAACTCCCGAGCATGCAAAATTGCTCGCTTATTTAGCGCGAACCATTAAAAACCGTCCTTCGTTATATACATCACCAAACGCGATACTCATAAGCTTTTCACTACTGGCGCCGTTACGTGATTTAGACTGTGCTATATCAACCACAGTTACTGCATTGGTGCTGGCTTTTAAATCTTTTGCTGCGATGAGCACGTTATCAACAGCACGTGCAATTTCAGTATGGCCACGGTAGTTTTTGCCTGTTTTATCTGTGTGGTGCAGTATCAAAATTGCCTTTCCTTCGTTTCGCAATGCGTCAATGCATTTGTTGTAGTAGTTCCAGTCGTTTTGATTGAGCTCCTCTGCGGATGTATACAGTGCGGATAGGTTATCGAAAATCACTACATCGGCCCATTCAATATCACTGGCTAGTGCATCATAACCGTCAGGTGTTGCAAGGTCGGGCATTCCTCCTGGAATACTTTTTCTATGAATTACTCTAAAAAATTGGTCACCAGGCCCAGCGCCTATCGCGCTAAAAATACAAGCAAACCGCTGCTTTATCTGGTGTAAACCTAGTTCAGCATCAATATACAAAACTTTTTTAGCTTCGCACGGTTCATTACCAAAACTAGTAGTGCCAGCAGCAACACACGCTGCGATATACTGAGAAATATAGGTTTTTCCAGAGCCGGCTCCGGCAGCAAGTAGCGTAGCCTCTCCGGCAGTTAATATCGAAGGCACAATGATGCATGGTTGAGGAATATCGGCCTGAACAATACTAAGCACGCTATCGGATCTTCTTAATTGGTGTAATGGCTTAGGTGTGCTTGTTGATTCACTGCTTTGTGTAAATTGTTTGCTATGTTTTTGGTCATTCATATTTATAAACTCCTATCGGATTGTAATATTTCGGAATTTCTAAATAGGATGTCGAAAAACGAACTAATTGTGTTTTAAGTAAAATTATCCAATTTATTTTTTATTTTTATTAAGCGTGTTTTTAAACGTAGAAAATTTGTATGAATTAAACTTATAAAGTAAGGCCTCCTCTTAAAGAGGAGGCCTTACTTTATAAGTTATTCTTTATTTCAATTAGGCAAAAATATTACGGTATTCATTGCAAGACGTTGTGCGTTTGCTCTTTTAATGAAACGAGGGATGAAACCATTGAGAGAAGCCGCTTTCAGCGGATGGCTTCGTCGCTTCGCTACTCAACCATAGGGCCTAAAACGCACGCCAGCTCTGATGTTGCTCCGCAACGAGCTGACTCGACGCGCTATCGCACTAGCGTTGTAGACCCAGCGCGAATGCACCGAGCTACGCTCTGTACTAACCGCCATCCTGCCGCTACAGACAATGCGATGGGTGCCCCATTATCCGCATTTTTCTTCGCTTTTATTTTCTACGAAAATAGATGGTTCGATATCAATTTCTGCCAAATTGATATCGAATTTCGCTGATGCGAAACACTATCGCGGTTAGTACAGACCAGCTGTACATTCGCGCGACTCCATACATTTCCGGCTTCGCCTCCAATGTATTACGCGAGCTATTGGCCTCATTCTGAGGCGCTATTTTTGCAGTTTTTCGTGCCGAAAAATGCGTTTTAAGAGCGTCTTGCAGACATAAAACGCCTTCAAATTAAACTTATTAATGAACTTTTTAGATAAAGAGGAAAGGGTTTTTACTTAAAAAATTAAGTGAAAATAGAAGAAAAGTGAATGCCTTATTCAAACTGTTTGTTGCTGAGCTGCGCAGTCAAACAAGTTTGTTTTTTATCACGAAATCATTAAATTTGAAAGTATAAATTAATGATTGATAAGGTTTAAAAAATGAAAAATAATGACGTTACTGATATTGCTATTAATCCAACAACAGGGCTACCTATCACAAATGCGAGTGCTAATATCGTTGATGTTGGTGGCAATGTGGTGGGCCAACCTAATAGAGTAATGACTACTTATGAGATTGAAGATTCGGTAGTAGATTTAAACAATGATGACTGTTTTGATGCATTTGACACGTTTGATGATAGTTTTTGATGTCCAAATTTTTAAAAGCTATCCGTGGTTATCGAATAGAAATCGTATATTCGACCATTGTATTTGGTGGCTCAGCGGTACTTTCTTTCCTGTACCAATCAACTCAAAATTTTGCCTGGTTTATTACGCTGACCTTATTCTGTACTAAAATGGCTATTGGCATAATTAACTATGAGAAATATTGCCAAAGTAATGGGCGTAGTATGAGAATCATGCTCAAATATTTGCTATTTAAATTTGTATAACCCTTGTTTATTTGTCCTAAACGCAAAGCGCCTAATTCTAGGGCGCTTTTTTAGTTTTATAAGTATTTAAGTACTTTTAAATTGCTCAGATTCACAAACTATGGGTGGTAAAAGGGATCTTAAAAACACAACTTCTTTATCATTCAAATAAAAAGACGTCATCCGGACTAAAAAGTCTGCTGTCTGGTATTAGGTTTATGACAATAATATTCATGAAAGAAGTATGTAGGTTTTTATAACTCTGGTAGTATTTTCAGTTTGACAGCTTTTAGTTTATGAGTGGAATGAGTAATGGATTACAGAAAGATGAAATTGAAGATTGTTGTAAGTGTATTGTGTTTATCTGGGTGCAGTGAGTTTGATGACGAAGCAATGACGTTCTTAAGATGTGGGATTGCAGCCAATGAACTAGATCAGCATCAAGCGATCGATAGAATAAATGATAAGATGGGGTTGTTTTTTAAAGAAGAAAAGTTATATATATCAAGCAGAGATGCAAGTTACATGGGTGCTGAGATTCGTAATGAAGAAATGCAGCTTTATAGAAAAAATGCATTAGCTCAATATGCTACTCTAGTTGAAGTCTATAATTCGTCCGAATGCGTTGACTTACATGAAGGCGAAGAGATTAATATACCGTTTGAATATTAATTAAGTTATTTATAATCAAGCTCTTATTTTTATGGATAGTTATAAAGTTACTTTTAAGGGTCAGCTTACAGAAGGGGTTGAGCGGGATAAAGTAGGACTTTCACTAGCAAAATTTCTTAAATTACCTGAATCTAAAGCAGAATTACTTTTCAATGGAAAGACATATATTATCAAAAAAGGGCTTAATTTAGAGAAAGCTAAATTAATACAAAAGAAGCTTAAGTCGGTAGGTGTAATAACTAACTATTCAAAAGAAGAGAATAAGCAGCCCCCAAATAAGTTACCTGAAAAGACTGAAAAAGTTTCAGATGTTTTGCCTATTGATAAAGACTTTGCAGTTGAACCGATAATGAATGACAAAATCTGCAAATATTGCGGAAGTGAGCTAGTTAAAGCAGATAAGAATAATTTTAATCTAAATTTGATAATTCAAATTTTGTCAAATGGAGGCTATTTAAGGCATCTTGGTATTTGTTTTACGTTATTTCTTTTTCTAGCAATCGTAGGTGTTTTTTCTTCTAATATTTCTCTTGGTTTTTGGGCTTGGCTGTCATTCATTATTGTTATGCCAATAACTGTTTCTATTGGCTCATACATAGGAGGGCTTTTCTTAAAATTTGTAAAGCCAAATTTGTACTTTACTTCAGGTGTGATGGATGCGTTACAGAAAAGAGTTTTTTGGACTGTTGGACCTCAGTTTATAGGTGGCTTTATAGGTTACATGATTGGTAATGGCTTTATTATAAATGTATTAGGATTTACCCAATTTCTATAATTTATCAAGTTCTTACTTCAATGCTCGAGCTTTAAAATATAGACTATTAATTTTTAATAATACTCTGGTTCTAACGCTAATCTTTGCTTATTAACCCTATTTTATATAGCATCACTAAACAGCACGAAACACGTTGAGTCAACGAGTTGTGCGCACTCATAGCGTAGTATTTAGGGATGGTTTAAGTTATGGATAAAAGAAAGCTCAGCGAAACCGATATAATCAGTAAGTTTATTCTGCCCGCAGTTAAAACCGCAGGATGGGACGACATAACCCAGATACGCCAAGAGGTTAAACTACGTGACGGTAAAGTAATCGTCCGTGGGCAACTTGGTGTACGTAAAACGGTTAAATCGGCTGACATAGTGCTTTACCATAAACCCAGCATGCCGCTTGCTGTCATTGAGGCTAAAGCGAATAAGCACGAAGTAGGTAAAGGGCTACAACAAGGGTTAGATTACGCCAGGCTGCTTGATGTGCCGTTTATATTCGCCTCTAATGGTGATGGCTTTATTTTCCACGATAAAACTAAGCTAGGCACGCCAGATGCGTATAACCTCGAAACCGAAATACGCTTAGAAGACTTTCCATCACCACAAGAGCTGTGGGCTAAATATTGTGTCTACAAAGGCTATACAGAATCGCAACTCCCTATAATAAACCAAGCCTATTACGATGATGGCAGTGGCAAACACCCGCGTTACTATCAGCTCCAAGCGATTAATAAAACAGTAGAGGCTATATCGTCAGGTAAAGACCGTGTACTCCTCGTCATGGCAACAGGAACCGGTAAAACTTATACCGCGTTTCAAATCATTTGGCGCTTATGGAAATCACGCGCTAAAAAACGCATATTGTTTTTAGCCGACCGCAACATATTGGTCGATCAAACTCGTATTAACGACTTTCAGCCATTTGGTACTTCAATGACCAAAATTACCGGCAGAAAAATCGACCCCGCCTATGAAATACACCTAGCACTATACCAAGCGCTAACAGGGCCAGAAGAATCTCAAAAAGCGTTTAAGCAAGTAGACCCTGATTTTTTCGACCTTATTATTATTGACGAGTGCCACCGTGGTAGCGCAAGTGAAGATAGCGCATGGCGCGAAATACTTACTTACTTTGAAGGCGCAGCACAGGTCGGTTTAACCGCAACACCTAAAGAAACCGAAGAAGTATCAAACACTGATTATTTTGGTGACCCTGCTTATACCTATTCCCTTAAAGAGGGCATAGAAGATGGCTTTTTAGCACCCTATAAAGTGGTGCGTGTTGATCTTGATGTAGACCTACAAGGCTGGCGGCCAACAAAAGGCCAGGTTGATAACAATGGCGAAGTAATACAAGACCGCATATACAACCAAAAAGACTTTGACCGCACTATGGTAATTGACGAGCGCACACAGCTGGTGGCCGAAACCATCACCAACTACCTTAAGCGTACAGACCCTATGGCTAAAACCATTGTGTTTTGTAACGACATAGACCACGCCGAACGTATGCGCCGTGCCATTGCCAACTTAAACCCAGAGCAAATGGCTAAAAACGATAAGTACGTAATGAAGATCACCGGCGATGACGAACTAGGTAAAGGCCAGCTCGACAACTTTATAAACCCTAAGCGCCCATATCCTGTAATTGCCACTACCTCAGAGCTTATGACCACAGGGGTAGACGCTAAAACCTGTAAGCTAGTGGTACTTGATCAGAACATACAATCAATGACCAAGTTTAAGCAAATCATTGGTCGTGGTACCCGTATTGACGACCGCTACGGTAAGCTTTGGTTCACCATAGTCGACTTTAAAAAAGCCACTGAGTTATTTGCCGATGAACGTTTTGATGGCACGCCAGAAAAAGTAATAAAGGTAACGCCAACCGACATTGAAAACGAAGATGTTGATATTGAATCACAAGATGATGCAACCGGCGCAGAGCAGCCTGATAGCGTATTCGATGATCAATCAACCGGCGATGAAAGCAATGTCAATAACGACACCATAAATGACCCTAAAGGCGATGGCTCGCTTGATGGCGAATGGGACGATGAAACAAACAAAATGGTTAAGTACCGCGTATCAGGTGTTACCGTTAATAAAGTGGCAGAGCGAGTACAGTATTACGATACCGACGGTAAACTCGTTACCGAATCATTTATAGATTACACCCGTAAAACCATGAGCAAGCATTACAGTTCACTGGATGACTTTGTAAAACGCTGGAATGAATCAGAGCGTAAACAAGCAGTCATCGATGAGCTTGCCGAAGAAGGCATTATTTGGTCAGCGCTTGAGGAAGAAGTTGGCAAAGACATGGACCCCTTTGATATGATCTGCCATGTAGTTTACGACCAACCACCCCTTACCCGTAAAGAGCGCGCAGATAACGTACAAAAGCGTAACTATTTCACTAAATATTCGGGAACCGCGCACACCGTACTCGAGAACCTTCTGTTAAAATACGCCGACGTAGGCGTGCAAGAAATAGAATCTATGCAAGCACTTAAAGTGGCGCCATTTAACGAAATTGGCAGCCTAGGTGAAATTATTAAAAAAGGCTTTGGCGGCAAACCACAATACGAGCAAGCACTCAAAGAGCTCGAGGCCGAAATTTACCAAATACCAACGTCTAAAACAGCTTAAATTTATCATTGCTGTCGCTTTGTATGAGCTACAGCAATGTATTAACAAATCATAATAAACAGCTTTCATATTCGCTTTTTACCGCTGTTTATAAAAATAATCAAACAAGAGAATACTATGTCTATCAGTTCAGCTATTAAATCCATTCAAGATATTATGCGTAAAGACGCCGGTGTCGATGGCGACGCCCAACGCCTTGGCCAAATGTCGTGGTTACTATTTTTAAAAGTTTTTGACGCACAAGAAGAAGAGCTAGAGCTTGAATTAGACGATTACCGCGAGCCAGTCCCTGAACAATTTTTATGGCGCAATTGGGCGGCCGATAACGAAGGCATAACCGGCGATGAGCTGTTAGAGTTTGTAAACGATAAGCTATTCCCAGAGCTTAAAAACCTAACCGCACCCATAGATAAAAACCCCCGCGGCTATGTAGTCACCCAAGCCTTTAGCGATGCCTTTAACTACATGAAAAACGGCACGCTACTACGCCAGGTAATCAATAAGCTAAACGAAATAGACTTTACCGACTCAAAAGAGCGCCACTTATTTGGCGACCTTTACGAGCAAATACTAAAAGACTTACAAAGCGCAGGCAACGCGGGCGAATTTTATACCCCGCGCGCTATCACTAAATTTATAGTAGCAGTAACCGACCCAAAACTAGGCGAGTCAATCATGGACCCGGCTTGTGGTACCGGTGGCTTTTTAGCGTGTGCGTTTGACCATGTAAAAGCAAACTATGTTAAATCGGGCGACGACCACCAAGTATTGCAAAAGCAAATACACGGCGTAGAGAAAAAACAACTCCCGCACTTACTGTGTACTACCAACATGATGCTTCACGGTATTGAAGTACCAGTACAAGTTAAACACGGTAATACGCTAAATAAACCGCTTTCAAGCTGGGATGACCAAGTAGATGTAATCATCACCAACCCACCATTTGGCGGCACCGAAGAAGACGGCATAGAAAAAAACTTCCCAAGCGACATGCAAACTCGCGAAACAGCCGACTTGTTCTTACAGCTCATTATAGAAGTGCTCAATACCAAAGGGCGCGCCGCAGTAGTATTGCCAGACGGCACCTTGTTTGGTGAAGGCGTAAAAACCAAAATTAAAAAGCTATTGGTAGAGGAATGTAACTTACATACCATAATACGCTTACCCAATGGCGTGTTTAACCCGTACACCAGTATTAAAACAAATATACTGTTTTTTACCAAAGGCACACCAACAAAAGACGTGTGGTTTTACGAGCACCCATATCCAGCAGGGGTTAAAAATTACAACAAAACCAAGCCAATGAATTTTGAAGAGTTTAAAACGGAGCTCGAATGGTGGGGTAACGAAGCTGACGGCTTTACCAGCCGAACTGAAACCGAACAAGCATGGAAAGTATCAATCGACGATATTATTGCTCGTAACTACAACCTAGACATTAAAAACCCCCATGTAGGCGAGGTAATAAGCCATGACCCGCAAGCGCTATTAGCCGACTACTCAAAGCAGCAAGCCGACATACAAGCACTGCGTGATCAGCTTAAAGGTATATTATCAGCAGCCCTTACAAAAGATAGCGAGGGCAAGTAATGGCTGAGTCAAAAACACCAAACAAAAACGCCCAGCAGTTAATCACCGAACACCTTGATATTTGGACAACGGCTATTGAGCAAAAATCGTCATCAGGGCGAGGCTCATCTAAAAAGTTTTCGCTTCACGGTATTAAAAAGCTCCGTGAGCTTATTTTAGAGCTCGCAGTACGTGGCAAGTTAGTGCCGCAAGATCCAAACGACGAACCAGCTTCAGTATTGCTAGCGCGTATAGCCGCAGAAAAAGCGCAATTGGTGAAAGATAAAAAAATCAAAAAGCCTAAAGCACTGCCGGAAATTAATGAGGATGAAAAACCTTTTGAGTTGCCTGAAGGATGGGAGTGGGCAAGGTTAGGTGAGATAGCAAAAAAGCTGACGGATGGCTCTCATAATCCTTCTAGAAATAACGGGGAAGGATACCCTATGTTAAGTGGGCAAAACGTAAATTATGGCAAAATCGATTTTGTAAACCCTTCGAGGTACGTAGATCAAGAAAATTATGATAAAGAACACTCTAGAACCCTAGTTCAAGAAAATGATGTTCTACTCACTATCGTCGGTTCAATAGGACGCTCGGCAGTTGTACCTCCGATGGCACCTAAGTTTGTATTGCAAAGAAGTGTTGCTGTTATTAGTACAGATTTAATCCCAGAGTTTATATGTAATCAATTTATATCTCCTATTTGTATGAGGTACTTTGATAAACACGCAAAGGGCACTGCTCAAAAGGGGATATACTTAGGGAAACTATCGCTAATGCTACTAGTAATCCCACCATTGGATGAGCAACAACGCATCGTTGCTAAAGTCGATGAGCTAATGAGCTTGTGTGATGAGCTTGAGGCGCAAACTGAAAACAGTATTACCGCACATCAAACTTTAGTTGAAGTGCTGTTAGAGGCCTTGCTAAAAGCACCAGAGCAAGGAACAACACCGGAACAAACCGCTGAACAGTTCCAACAAAACTGGCAACGTTTAAGCGAGCACTTCGACACGCTATTCACCACCACCGCCAGCATCGACACGCTAAAGCAAACCATTCTACAACTGGCAGTAATAGGTAAACTCGTCCCACAAAATCCAAACGACGAACCCGCCGCCAAACTCCTAGAGCGCATAGCAGCAGAAAAAGCCCAACTGATTAAAGACAAAAAAATCAAAAAGCAAAAACCACTGCCAGAAATCACCGACGAAGAAAAACCGTTTGAGTTACCGAATGGCTGGGAGTGGGTTAGGTTTGGTGATATGTACTTATTGGAATATGGAAATAATTTGCCACAGCCGAAGCGTTCAAATACAGGAGAATTTTCTGTATATGGGTCCAATGGAGTTGTAGGTACTCATAATGAAGCATCTATTCAAGGTCAATGTATTGTCGTTGGGCGGAAAGGCTCTGCCGGAGCCTTAAATTTATGTAGTGAGAAAGGGTGTTGGGTAACTGATGTGGCTTATAGTATTTCTCCCCCTATAGGAATTGATATTGATTTTTGTTTTTATCAGTTACACACACTTGGATTGGACTCTTTAGGCAAAGGCATCAAGCCAGGGCTTAACCGGAATGAAGCCAATATACTTTTAGTAGCTGTACCTCCATCAGAAGAGCAACACGGCATCGTAGCTAAAGTCAATGAACTAATGGCATTTTGCGATCAACTCAAAGCCCGTTTAACCGACGCACAAACGACTAAACTTCACCTAACCGACGCCATAGTCGAACAGGCGTTGTAAGTACAATATTTAAAAGTGAGTTTGTATAGACTCACTTACATTATTACGCATTAAATAATGGAAGTTAAAAAGTAATGAATACAAACGTAATTAAAAAAATAGAAACATTAATGACTGAGCACATGCAAAGTGCGACTCGAAAACAGCTCGAAAACCACGCCGAATTGTATGAGCGTAGTGAAAGCTACTTAGACAATAAAAATCATAAAATAGCGTTTATTGGTAATGTTGGTGCTGGTAAAACAACATCAATTTGTCATTTACTTGGATTAGTGAGTAATGACACGCCTGTATTAAGTACTGGCTCAGGTAGAACTACATTGTGTGAAGTTCACTTAAAGCATAGCCAACAAGCTATGATTGATGTTGAGCCTTATACAAACGATGAAGTACAAAGTTTTTTACTGGATTTTGCTTTATATTTAAAATCAGATAACAGTGATGCTGATCAGGAAGGTTTTAAATTAAGCGCTGAGGTTGAGCGTGCTATTCGTAATATGCTTGATCTGAAAATAGAGCGTAAAAAAGTTGATGGTAAACGGATTGCCACTGACTTTGCGAAAGTGTTTGCAAAAGACTTTAGCCGCGATGAGTTAATTAATGAGTTTAATAAAATTATTAAGCTAGAAAAACGTACTCAAACGCGTTTTGAAAATGATGGCTCAGAGCCTAACTTAGAATGGTTAAACAATACATTTAAGCAAATAAATAGTGCGACTCAACCTAATGTTAGTTTGGCTAAAAAAATCACCCTTTACGTACCTGAGCTCAATATTAATAGCGGCGATTTTACACTTACGTTTGTTGATACAAAGGGAGTTGACCAAACAGTTAACAGAGTTGATTTAGATCAATGTTTAACAGATGATCGAACGCTAAGTGTTTTCTGTACTCGCTTTAATGATGCGCCAGATCAAACCTGTTCACGAATGATTGATAGCGCGATTCAAGCGGGTTTAAAATCACGGATAAATTCAGAATCAGCATTACTTGTTTTAGACCGCGCAGGTGAAGCTGAAGATGTTATGGATTATGAAGAAGCGGTAGGTGATAAAGAAGATGGTCGTGATATTAAAGCAGATCAAATTAGTAGTGAGCTTTCACAAAAGTTTGCTGTAAATAAATTAGATATTGAATTTTTTGATGCGAAACAGGATGAGCCGACTGACTTACTTAAGCTGCTAATTGATAAAGTATCAGCGTTACGTGAGGGCCATCAAGCACGTTTAGCCGAAATTAATAATTCAGTTAATGAGATTGAGCTTGAGTTGAAATCAGAGTCAGCAGAGCTTGCTAAACGACAAGTAAAAATGACTTTGGAGCCTTGGTTAAAAAAGTCTCGAGGCTCTACACCTACGCTAAACGAGTTTTTCTTACCTTTGGTAAAAACAATTAGCGCAAAAGGGACCTATGCCGCCAGTGTTAGGGCTAGTGTGAATAGAAGTGGTGATTGGCATAATCTAGATTATTATCAAGAAATAGCATCGGGAGCGCGTGCTCAGTGTGTAAATAAAATTTACCCAGTTAAAAGCGACTTAAACACTTTGATCGAGAATATGCTAGCTCAAAATGAATTACAACCAGCACACTCTTTACTTAAGCAACTTAGAAATACAACAGATATACGTATAGATGAAATAGCACAGCTAGCTTTGTCAAAAGGTCGTTCTGCTTACGAAAGCACGATGAAAACAGATAAGGTGCTTTGGAATGTTTTATACAGAGAGTGGGGGCAGGGAGCTGGCTATAAAGACAGAGTATCTCAAAAAACTCATGATTGGTTTAAAGGGAATGATTATTCTCGCTATGAGTTTGAAGTCACGCGTGCCTTAGTAACCAAGTGGGAAAAGTATTTAGAAGAGATTGAACATTTAATAGGTTCAAATTTAGCTAGCTGAGTAATTAGGGTTAAAAATAATGACGATGCCTAGACCCGTTCGGATATTTCATATTACCGCAATTGATAACTTGCCAATGATCTGTGAACACAGAGAGCTTAGAAGTAAAGAAAAGTCATGTAAGCAGGGCATCGCATACAATAATATTGCGCATGAGGGAGCCCAAGGTGCTCGAGCCTATAAGCAGGTAATTAACCCACCAGGGGGAGGCATACATGAATTTGTGCCTTTTTACTTTGCCCCGCGTTCTCCTATGCTCTCAGCAATCCATCATCGGAAAGTGGCAGACTGCGATTATTTTCAAGAAGATATTATTCATTTTGAGCTAACAATTGAAGGCGCATTAAAAGCGGGTATGAGTGAATACGTTTTTTACGACAGAAACGCTACCAAAGGCTACAGTCATGCCTATACAGACTTAAAGTTATTACAGGATGTAATTGATTGGGAAATATTAACTGAAGCTCCTACGCTTGATGGTTTTTGCAAATTCTTTATGGATAGGCACAATGACCCAAGATATTTAGATAGAAGGGAAAAGCGTATGGCGGAGTTTTTAATAAAAAACCAAGTTCCTTTAGCTTGGGTTAACCGAATAGGTGTGGCAAACGAAGGTAAAGCACAACAAGTTAATGCTATTTTAAGGCGGTTTGAGTTAAACTTGCCGGTAGTTGTTATGCCAGCTTGGTATTTTTAAGGGTGATTTTGGGAGCTGTATGGGTATTAAATCAGTAGAGGGTAATCTTTTAGAACAGCAAAATGTTGATGCCATTGTAAATACGGTTAACTGTGTTGGTGTTATGGGGAAAGGTATTGCGTTACAGTTTAAAAAGAAATGGCCAACCAACTACAAAACCTATGCGGCGGCCTGTAAAGAAGGAGGAGTTACTCTAGGGAAAATGTTCGTTTTTGAACTAGGCGCACTTGCTACTCCGCGTTTTATTATTAACTTCCCTACAAAAGGTCATTGGCGAAGTGACTCTCGCTTTAAAGATATTGAGGCTGGTTTACAAGATTTAGTTGTTCGCATTAAAGAGCTAAATATTCAATCTATTGCTATACCACCCTTAGGTTGTGGTAATGGCGGGCTCGATTGGGCAATAGTAAAACCTTTAATGTTAAGGTATTTGGCTGACATTCCTGAACTTGATGTTTATTTATATGAGCCAACAAGCTCTATAAAAGCACAAGACATGAAAACGAGTACTCCGAAGCCTAGAATGACCCCAGGTAGGGCTGCTATCTTAGCCTTGTTGGAATCGTATCAATCGGTTAGTTATGGTCTATCAAAAATTGAAGTACAAAAGCTTGCCTACTTTTTGCAAGCTGCCGGCGAAGATTTGCGACTTAATTTTGTAAAAGATAAGTTTGGTCCCTACGCCGATGCTTTAAGACATGCTTTAAATACAATGGATGGTCATTATATTCAAGGTGTTGGTGATGGGGTTGTTGAGTCAGAGATTCGTCCAGTTGAAAGTACACTTGAAGATGCTAAGTTGTTTCTAGCCAGTTCTAATCCTGAAATTAATTCTCGAATTAACCGTGTCTCAGATTTGATAGAAGGTTATGAATCACCTTATGGTGTGGAGTTATTGGCAACGGTTCACTGGGTGGTGAAACAAGAGCAAGCAAATACTCCAGAGCAAGCTTTTCAAGCAATTAAAAACTGGAATGACCGTAAAAAAAGTATAATGAGCCAAGATCATGTTACAGCTGCTTGGAAGCAACTTAAGAATCATGGTTGGTTATAACAGATAAAGCTGCGTCTTTTATGGACGCAGTATTTATGAACTAGTAATTTGTACGAGCTTTATAAGAAGATATTAAAGATTAAGGTCTCTGAGTTTATCGAGTTCATCTACACGTAAGTTTAAAGACATCACTAAATTTAAAATTAATTCTTCAGGAGTTAAACTTTCACGATTAAATGCGGAGTCTATTAATTGTTCCGTTATTGGGTGTAAAGTTAAATCTTTTGCTAAGCCATAAACTTCTTCAAGGTCTAAATCATCAGCTTTAGGAGCGGATACTTCCAAGGAGATTTCTTTTTTATTTTTTTGCTTAGCTAAAATCTTTTTAATTTTTTTCTGGTGTTTTAACGATTCTTGCTCTAGCTCTTCCTTCAAGCGGTCCGTTTTATTTTTAACTGTGTTTTTCAGTATTTTTTTGGCTTGCTGTGCAGCATCATGGGAGTCATCAATAATAGTGCCCATTCTAGTTTGTGGTGCATAAGTGTGCTGCAAACTAAAGGAGACATCATAAACGTCATCACCTAAAACTCGATTAGTCCAACTTTTAAGTGTTTCATTTTCATCTATAGGGCCTGGTACATTAGTTTTAGCAATATTCCCTTCAAAGTCGACAATAACGCCGTACACTTCCATAATTCTGCGGCAATAATTATGTTTATTCATTTTAATTCCTTATTTACAACCCAAATATTAGTGAGGTTTTTTGTATCCATCATTTCGTTAATTTCAATTAGCTTGAGATAAGCTTTACTCTTACCCGTTTTATGTTCTGGTTTAGCGAGTTTTGAATTTGCCATAGTAACAGGGGTTACGTTTATGTAGTGAAAGCTATCTAAGCGGGTAAGAACTTTATTTAAAATATCGGTAGAAACTGAAGTTTTAAATAACTTATGTAGCTGCTCAGTAAGCGGAGTGGGGTCTATTTCTCTTTCAAATCCATCGCTAAAAACAATATCTATCCCAAATTCACCATAATTTTCGAGGTCTAACTCTTTTGAGGTACATAGGTAAACTTTCCCTTCTCCACTGTGACGCCATTCAAGTATCTCAAATAAGGCTAAGGCTATTTTAATATCAAGTGGTTGTAAGTTAGGGTTGGAGATAACATTTAAAGCAAAATGTTCATATCCTTCAGGTGCTTTATCAAAAGCAAATACATCGCCATTGTTGTTTTTAGTTGAGCTTTGTAATAGTGGGCGATGAATGTATGTCTCACCACGAGCTCTATATTCTTTTGATAATTTTGAGTTTTGGTGCTTATTTTTAATAACAATAGGATTATCAAATGAGCCCGGGTTTTTATTTATTATTTCCATATAAATCCTAATAAAGTTTAAATTAACGTTATTACCTAATTTATTTGATTTTTTGTTTTTTAAAACAATACCTTACAAGACATTGTAAATTCCCGTTGAAAAAACTAGAAAAGGACACTGTTAAATCATTTAAATTCATAGGGTTATGATTTTTTTCTTTGTTTTTTTTACGTTATAAAATACTACTTTATACCGGTTACTATGTACTTATTGATTACAAACAACTAGGTACATAGCATGAATATAACCCCTCAATTAAAACGTATTGTTGCACACTTTACCACTGAATTATTAGAAGAGTTCGACGTAGAAGAGCTATGGCAAGATAAGCTATTTAAAAAAGCGTTATGTAGCATTTCTGGGTTTAGCTATACAAATTTACAGGGCTTAGATGTTGATGATTTGATAGCCCGATTAGATCATTTAGCAATAACCACAATGCCTAAAACGTTACAAAAAAATGTGCATATATTCTGTAAAGCGTTTGGACTGCCTAAAACGGTCACTCCTTTAGTTATTTTTTCTTGCTGTATGACGCTCAGTAAACCATTACGCGAACTTGTTGAATACTTACGTGACGATTATGCGAGCGTTATTTTAGAAAAAATAGCTTATGCGGTTGGTATTGATGAAGCACAACTCAACAAGCAAATTGGATTAATTATTGAATCTGGTATGTATTCAATGGATATGGAGATATTTGCAGGGGAAGATGAGTTTTTAATACTACCAAACGCAATTGCTAAAAGCCTTCTCGAGGGTAAGTTAAATAGTGAAAGTGATATTTTATCTAACTTGGTTACTCCTTGTGAAGCTTCTGAACTTAGCGCTGCTGATTTATCTCACTTAGATTTAAATACGTTACTAAAAGCTACGCAAAATGCTACTAAGACGGGTGGGCAAGCATTGAGTATTTTATTTTATGGTGTGCCAGGTTCGGGCAAAACTTCATTGGCTAAATATATAGCGCAAGCCTGTGGCTCACAGTTGCTAAAGGTACAAGCTAAAGGTAGTAACTTAATAAACCCAACTAACGAGCTCGATAGCCGAAGCGCAAGTTCTGAGCTGCGTTTAGAGCACTTTAATGTGGTGAGTAAGTTGGTTGGCAAGCGTAAAAAAACAATGCTGTTACTGGATGAGTGTGAAAATATTTTTGAGCGTGACTTATTCTCTAAAAGCTTCTCAAAGGAGTTACTTCATACTTATATTGAAAATCACCCTGTTGTGAGTATTTGGATCACTAATCATCTAGAAGAGTTACCACAGAGCGTTATTAGGCGATTTAATATTGTTTACGAAATTCCTGAGCTAAACAAAACAACTAAAGAAAAAATGATTGGGAAATATGTTAAAGGTTTGAGTGTTGGTAATAGTTTTATAAGTAAATTAGCTACTCAAAAAAACTTACTGCCAGCTCATATTGCTAAAGCTGTACATGTAGCAAAATTATGTGGATTTAAAGCACAGACCGCACGTGAATGCATAGAAGAGAATATTCAAGATACTTTAACTGCATGCGGTTTTTCAGCACACGAATTAATTTATCAAGCAGCGCAAAAATTTAATCCTAAAATGGTGAATATAGAGTCTGAGTATGCATCACTCGAACAGGTTGAAGAGGCTGTAATTGAATATTCGAGTTCACGAACTTTGCTAACGGGCCCGCCTGGCACAGGTAAAACAGCTTTTGTAAATTATTTATGCGAAAAAGCTGGTTTTAAACTTATATCTGTTAAAGCATCTGACTTATTAAGCAAGTGGGTTGGCGAAAGTGAGCAAAATATTGCTCAACTATTTAAACAAGCTACACAAGAAGGAAGTGCAATATTTATCGATGAGGCGGATAGCTTGCTATGCAGCCGCGAACAAGCGAATGCAAATTGGGAGGTGCAAACAGTTAATGAATTACTATGCCATATGGAGCAATTTCAACTCCCACTTTTTGCCGCAACTAACTTTGCTAAAAATTTAGATAAAGCGGTAATGAGGCGATTTGATTTTAATTTAAATTTAACCTATTTGACTCCTGTACAGGCTAAGCAATTATTTAAAGATACATTAGGCCCAGGAGTGTTAAATAAGCACTTAATGCATGAGTTATACAAGCTTACAAAGCTCACACCTGGTGACTTCGCGATTGTAAAAAGGCAAATGAAGTTTTCAAAAAAGCGAATGACTCAAGAGCGAATGTTATCGGTTTTACAAGAGCAAAACGCTCAAAAAGAAGGCGGAAAGCAGAAGATTGGGTTTGTTTAATTGGGCTCACAACATTACGACGCACTTAATTTTTAATAGTTTGATTGAAACAGATATAAACATTAATAATGTTGATGCATTTGAATTTTGTACATTTAAAGGTCGCATGCTATGAGAAAACGGAGCTAAACTTGGGTGGTATGAATGCAACCTCGATAAAGAATCTTGCTATATAACTACTGCCACTGTTGTGATAAAGAGTTAATATAAATGAAGACTATTGAGTTATCACTCTTAAATATCAATCGAACTTCCAAATACTAAATACCATATAATGTGGGTATTTATTGTGACTTAATTTACATTCCAAATAAGAATTTGATTTTAGCAAGTTTAAAAATATATCTAAATTAAAGGGAACATAATGTTTAAGATAGACAGAACGTCAAACAGTATTACACCGATCAAAAATAAAAGTTTTACTGAGCTTGGTTTTACTGAGCGAAACCATTTACAGGAATGGTTGGCAAATCATCCAAATGCATTTGGTGAAGAGCTATTAATTATTCAAAAAGAGTTCGCAGGATTTGAAGATACCCGAGAGCGCTTAGATTTATTGGCGTTGGATAAGGAAGGTAACTTAGTAATTATTGAGAATAAATTAGATGATAGTGGGCGTGATGTTGTATGGCAGGCGATGAAATATGCAGCTTATTGCTCAACGTTAACAACTATACAAATTATTTCTATCTTTAAAGATTATTTGAAAAGTTTAGATGGGGATGCGGATGACGCTTCTAAGGTTATTTATGAATTCTTGGACGAAAGTGAGGAGTCAGAAGTAATTTTAAATGAAGGTATTAAACAGCGCGTTATTTTAGTTGCGGCCAATTTTAGAAAAGAAGTGACTAGCACTGTTTTGTGGTTCAGAGAGCATGGTTTAGATATTACATGTATTGAAGTTAAGCCTTACCAGCTTGGGCAGGAATTAGCGCTTAGTGTAAATAAAATAATCCCACTAAAAGAGACTGAAGATTATTTAATTTCTATGAGAGAAAAAGCCGAAAGTCAGGTGAAAGCAAAACAAAATGGTAATCGACATACTAAACGAATATCATTTTGGAAAAAGCTCATGCCACAACTTTTGGAGAACAACAGTCAATCGTTTGTTAATACAAAAATACAGCCAAAGTCCTTAATACATTCTAAGTCATTAGCTACAGGTCAAAAATTACAGCTAAATTTTAGCCGTGATCATGTAGCTGTAAGGCTTTTAATTAAATTTAATGACTTTAAGACACAAGAAAAAGCCTTTAATCAATTATTTTTAAATAGAAAAAATATTGAAACTCAATTAGGTTTTGACCTTGACTGGGTTATTGGAAAAGATAATAGAGCGGCTGTCATTCAAGTTAAATATGAATGTGATGGATATGATGAGGCCAAGTGGGATGATTATTGCCAATGGCTACTTAAAAAAGTAATTGCTTTTGAAACGGCTTTTACTCCAAAGTTATATTCGAGTAAATAAGAAAGAAGCAGGGTAGGCTAAATATTGTTACCAAACTAAGTCAGGCCAAGTTGCGTTGAGTCTTCTATGTTGCGAAGTAGTCTTGAAATGAGGTGGCTGTTGAGCAAGCTCAGAATAAACCTTATCCTAGAGGGGTTGTTTTTGACGGTATTGATAAATCAATATTGCTAACTAATAAGCTCGTAATTATTTACTTCAGAAGTAGCTAACTATTTTAATGATTTTACACCGCCATTTATCAATTTTAGAGCTTTTGCCGATAGCGCCAAGCTCTATTTCAACTCAAAAATTACAACACAGATTAACTGAGCGGGGCTTTGAAGTTTCAATGCGCATGCTTCAACGTGACTTGCAATCACTTTACGAACAAGGTTGCTTTGGTCTTGAAAAAGATAGCCGCAGTAAGCCCTATGGCTGGTCTATCAATGCGCAGTGGCGAGGTGGGAACGCAAGAGTAATGAGCAGTGAAGTTGCAGAGCACTATTTATTGCTAGAGCAATTACTACCACAATCAGTCCCAAGTGACGTTAAGCAGTTAGTGCATATTAAAGCTGAGCAGGCGCTTAAACGTTTTAATGATCATGTGCCTGACTGGCTTGCAACCCTTCCAAAATCGTCGTTAAAAGTGAATATTGATACTCAGTTAGTTGCGCAAATTGAGCATGCGATTAAGCATAAGCGTGCAGTGAGTGCTGAGCTTTATAGGGTGCTTTATGATGAGGCGCATTGGCTAAAATTTGCTGAATTGAGTTTTTACAACTTAGTTGAGCAAGGTGGCGTGTTGATGGCGCAGTTTATGGTGGGGAAGCTTCATGATAAGTGTTACCAGATGCCGGTTTACCGTATCCGCAATGTACACATTTTGCAAAAAACACGACGAGAGCCAAGCACTGAGCAGTTAAAGTCGTTACGCAGTGCGATTAACAAAGGCATGTCGCAAGAAGCTATAGAATTAGTAATAAAAGTACCTACCCATTCGGCGGTTAATCAAGGGTTTATTGAGCTTGGTGAGCTGACTGACAAGCAACAGATTGACGCTAAATACGTATTATTTACCTACCAAACTATTGATAGCGAGCAATTGACCGATGAGCTATTTAAATTTGCCCATTGGCTCGAGGTTGTTAAACCCGAAAAGCTGCGACAAAGAATTGTTAGCAAGCTTCAAGCGGCCGCAAATATTTATAAATAACTCCTACTAGTTTTGGTGCGTCAAAAATTGACGCACCTGTTTGCTATGCTCCTTTAAAAGTTAAGGAGTAGTTATGTTTCAATTAATTCAGCAAAATGATGGTTTATCAATCGGTGTATTTGGCATTGGCGGGTGTGGCTGTAATACGCTTAACAGTATTTTTGAACAACGCGAGTCTGAGCAGGCGCACTTATACAGCGTTAATACCGACAAAGTGGTGCTTGAACATACGCAAAGTGATGAAGCGGTACTGATAGGTGCAGAGCTTACTCATGGATATGGTGCAGGAGCAGATCCTAAAGTTGGGCTGCAGGCAGCAGAAGAAAGTAAAGATCAGCTTTTAACGCTTATTAATGGTTGCGATATAATACTCTGTGCAACAGGATTGGGTGGCGGTACAGGGACTGGCGCTAGCCCTTACATTGCACAACTTGCTAGTGAGCAAAATAAGCCAGTGATATTTGTAGCTACATTGCCATTTAGTAGTGAAGGGCAGTTTAGAAGCAATATAGCGCAAGCAGGTTTAAATGAGCTTAAAGAGCATGCTAATGCTGTTATTACTCTCCCAAACGATCAACTTATTGAAGTGCTAGGTAATGATATTGGCTTATTTGATGCCTTTAAGCATAGCAACCAAATACTCCACTCACTGATAAAATCATTAATCGATATGCTGTGCTTTCAAGGCTTAATAAACGTGGATTTAAATGATTTTGCGAAAATTATGGATTGCCAGGGTGATGCAGTACTAGGTGTTGGTAAATGCGATGAAGAAAGCGAGCTAACTACTGCACTTGATGGTGCACTCAATAACCCACTGGTTAATCAGGTAGATATGTCATCAAGTACCGGTGTAATAATACAAGTTAATTGCAAAGATGAAATTTCACTGGGCAGTTATAATCTCATTACCGATACAGTACGTCAGCAGGTAAGCCCTAATGCTTTGGTTATTTGTGGTGTTTCAAGAATAGAAAGCCTAGCGACTAACTATGAGTTACTAGTAATTGCTACGGGCGCGAGTTCTAAAATGGTTATTGATGACTTGAGTAAAGACAAACAGCCTGAGGAAAAAGAGCCTAATAAAGCCAAGCCTGAAACAACTGACATTTTTGATATTCCTGCTTTTATTCGCAATCAAGCTCCGGCTCCATGTACAAAATAAAAATTTGCTACTGTTCAATCAGTACAGACTCATCAGCAGTTTTGTATCGACATGATGATTGTAAATATGAGTCATACTAAGAATAGAAATTAAAAAATACACCATTTATACACAAATGATTTTAAGTTGTTGTTTTTAAAGGGTTAGGCGGGGGTTCAAATCCCCCCAGCTCCACCAATTCGCTGTTCGATAACATCCGAACAGATACAGGAAACCCGCTAACCACATAGGTTAGCGGGTTTTTTATTGCCTAAAATATCGCCTTAAAATTAAAGAAGAAAGAGATAGTTTTAAAAATAGTGGAATGAGATTTTAATTACTATCGCGCTTTTGATAGGCAAAATTTATAGCGAAGATGACTGATAGACCTATTTAAATTTCTAGTAGCAAAGTAAGTTTAATACACACTTAAAATTTGCCTAAACAAATGAAAAATGGGAGTATAAAGATCTATACAGATACTTATAAGGAAATATTTAATGTATGCAATGCCAACTCGCCCCGAAAACCCTTCTGCTCAAGATTTACAACTTTACAATTTTGAATTACTAGCTAGGAAACACTATCAAAAGCTTTTAAAAAATAGCCCAAATTGTGGGGACACAAAAAAAGCTATGGCGAAAGATATGGCCCACTTAAACAAAGAAAGAGAAAGAATTTTAAGGCCTGCAGAGGCTCGGGCTATTTTAGCGTCTTACAGATCTAATAGTGAAAGTTCAAGTATTGAGCAAAAAATGGAAGAAAAATATCGCCCTACAAAAGTTCTTCAAAAAAACCTAAGAGCAGCTGGAGAGATGAAGCCCTCAGCAAACCATGAGGCACACCATATAATTTGTTGTAAAGGACGTTGGGATCAAGCTGCAGTGATGAGGGCGAGACTTAACTTACATTTTAATGGAATAGGCATTAATGATGCTAAAAATGGCGTTTGGCTTTTTAATAATCCTAGTAATAAACAGTATGACTGGGGCACACCGGATGCTCCTGCTCATAAGACTATACACACCAAAAAATATGAAACTTGGCTTGGTGACAATTTAGGCCGTAAGGCGCTTAGAGATGATAAAAGCTTATTTATAAACGAGCTAAGAATTGCCAAAATTTTAATTAAAGATGGTAACTTCCCCACTTTAGGATAATGCTCATGAAAGTATATAGAATTAACTGTAAGAATGACCAAGGGGATATACTAGATTTTGACCCTTACTCATTGTATCAATCACTAAAAAGATACGTGGACACTTCTGAAGCAGAGTTTATGGTTAAAATTTTTGATTTACATGCCAATAATGACTCTATTCAAAATATATGGCCAGATGTTATGCCTATAAAGCCGTTGTCTAATGATTATGAAAAAGTTGATATTTATATCCAGGGTGGGTTTTTATTATTATCTAAGAAAGCTTATGAATATTTATACCAGCTTTTAAATGAGTATGGTGAGTTCCTAAAAATAGACGTAAATGGCAGTGAAATGATACTTTTTAACTTGCTTGTTTTTGGCCAAGAAGATCTAGATAAATGCATTGAGGACTACTCTAAAGGAGTAAGAAGTGGCTTTAAAAGCTTTGCATTTATTGATTCAGATATAAATAGCAAATTACTATTTAAATCTAAGTTGTTAGATGGGATAGGGCTATTTTGCGGTGAAGAATTTAAGCAATTAGTTATTCAAAGAAAATTAAATGGCATTGAATTTAATAAAATAAATTAGTTCCTTAATTTATTTCATTGTTTAATCTTAATGTAAACACGATAATTTTAATTGAAACAGTATTTGCTTTGATATTTAACCGTGCATTATCTGTATGCTAATTTATGGTGCATTACCCAAAGCAACAATAAATCCCCTCTAAGACTTTCATTCTGAATAGAAAGCAATTGTTACTTAGCTTATTAATATCTTAAAAGGTTCTCAAGTTATCAAATAAGGCGACAGCTACCGAATCACCTTCATTAATACCAAAGGTAAAAAGAACCGAACTGTACCAATTAGTGAAAGCTGTTTAATGAGATTCCCAAAAAATCAGGGCCACTATTTGCAGATTGTCGAAAGGCGTTTGAAAGGACGGTAAATAAAACCGATATTAATTTACCAAAAGGGCAGTGTAGCCATGTTCTACGGCATACTTTCGCAAGTCATTTTATGATGAACGGAGGTAATATTTTGGTACTACAGCAGATACTTGGTCATGCAAAGATTGAGCAAACCATGGTTTACGCGCACTTTGCACCAAGTCATTTAGAGGATGCTATTAGATTGGGCCCGAGTATATTAATTTAACTAGGTTTCGTTAAGTACCAAATTACTGCACCAGCAGCTAAATTAAGAGTAAACGAGCCGATAGTTGCTAAGATAAGTTTTGTATTACTTTTACTTGAAATAGCAATATAAGCAGACTGTTGGTTATGATCACCCCCAGTTAAAGAAAAGAGACTAAATCGGGTACTAAAATGTGCCCACTTTTCTATTTGGTGGTTAAAAAGTGCCGTAGCATCTCTCAGCAGAAGAAACGAAACAAAGCCAGCTAATGTTAATGCATGCAGTATATCACCTGACTGCGAAGCTAAATAAATTATACATATAGATGCAAAAAGAACTGGTAATATCCAACGATTTATAAACCTTAACTTTTTAATATGTTTGGATATAAATATATTAGAACCTGTTACAGACTTTGGTTGTGTGCATCCCTTGGCCCATCGTCCAACAATTGCAAATACCTCTTCTGAAGATGTTTGAGTAGCTCCATGTATTGAAACAGATATAGAACCATCTTCAAAGTCTAAGCCGTCTGCCTCACTATGATTCTTAGATAGCGCCGCTTGAAGCATAACGAATGGATTCATTGGATTGGAAATTCTAACCGTAATAGACATTTCATTTTCTAAATTATCTATTTCATGAGCTATTATCCAATTAAATATAACTTTATCAGTGCACTTATCAGAACCTTCTACAGCTTGATAAAGTGAATGGATACTATTGTTTTCTAAATGCGTACAATCTGAAAAAGAAATTAAGTATTGGAAACCAGCTTTAGTTGGTTGGTATGATTTAACTTTTTCACCGACCATAGAAAAAAGTCTTTCAAGGTCATTTAAATTACAAACAAAATCTCTTTCTATAACTTTTGTAGTTGAACCTAATTTTGAGCGAGTAATAATATATGGTTTGCACAGATCTTTTGTTAATTGTTCTAATTGTACTGGATTTGACATAATCATCCCTAATAGTTGTTTTGTCCATATCATCCCCAATTACATAAGTTAACACAAGATTTTATGAGATGTCACAAGTAAGTAACTCTATGTTTTCAAAGTAAGTTGTTGTTTTTGATAGCTACATGTAATAATCGAGGCTTTTCGGATGGGGGTTCACCCCCCCAGCTTCACCAATAACGGTTTTTAAATTCGTTTGTTTAAAATCCATAAAAAACCGCCAATTTGAGCAATCAAGTTGGCGGTTTTTTTTATGGCTTTAATTTATTCTGTGCTTGTAGCGGCTAGCTTCATTTTTATCGACCTTACTTTCATTTTAATACTAATAATAATAAGCGTTAAAAACGACATTAAGCTAATTAGTAGAGTTAAATCTAATATCGGTGACTTGGCGAGTTGTGTGTTTGTAGGTGTGACGGGCAAAGCGTCAGGCTTATTTTGTTGTTGCCTAATGTAGCTTTGGCTTATCCAATCAACGGCGTTGATCCATTGAATTTTATCAGGGTTATCATTACCAAGCTTGCTCATTACATGGGCGTCGTTATTAAGCGATTTAGCAAGGTTAATTAATTGCTCCCAAAATACATGTTCAGTGCCTAGCGCATCTATTTCTTGTAGGTGCTGCTTTAACCTTTCTGCGCCCATGCTGTTTATATTTGGTTGCTTTAGAATTTTTGCGTAACTATTTATATGCGTTGAAAAACGAGCAAAATAGCTATCAATTTTTTGCTGCGCCCCTTGGTTAAGCTCATCTGTGTTATGGGTGTTAGGCAAGGTGACTTCTGGGTGCTTTTTTTGATTTGCTAAGTACTGCTTATAATTAACGTAATTTAATGTTGTAGAGGGCGAAGCTATTGAGCTGTCTATCATACTCATTTTAAGTGTGTTAAAGCTTATTACTGCTGAGCAAATAAGGCAGATGAATAATAAGCTATAACAAAAAAATAATGCGCTTTGCAGTGCTAATTTGGGCAAGGCGGTTGGGCTATTTACGCCGGATTTTTTAATGCTGGTTATTGTATTAGCTATGTTTTTTACTGCTGGCTCATTGCGAGCAACAACCAGTTTAGTACCCGCGGCACTTTGGGGTGCCCTTACACTTGCGTGCGGTTCTACTTTGGTGATTAAACCAAAACTTTTTAGTTTAGATTCTGTTTTAACTGCATCAATACTCGATAGGTCTTTGACGAGTGCGTAGGCTCGGCCATCAAATAATTTTACAGCGACATTATGGGGAATTTTTAAAAACTGACAGAGTTGCTCTTGTACGGTACTAATGTCAGCATTTTGGTGTAACTGACCATTAAAAATAATTTTAAATGAGGCGCTCACGCTATGTCCTTATTCGTGCAACTTCCATTGAGGAATTTTTATTATTGTTTTAACACGCTGTTAATTTACCAGATAAAATAAGGGGTTTCTAGTATTTAACCTTATTAAACTAGTAAAAAAGCCTGAACAAAATTTACTCTGTTGGGTTTTTAACGCATTGTTTTGCGGTGATTTTAGTGGAAGTGCTTGTTTTTCATGTTGTTTTATTAGGAACGCGGTGTGTAGGCTTTTATAAAGCGATTTAAACGTGTTGTTTACATTTAATAAATATAGTGAAGCAAGAGAGGGCGCGTGCGATTTAGCATTTAAATACGTTGCCCTTTGCAAGGGGGTTTACAAAGGGCAACCAGAGTGTTTATTTTACGGCTGCTTTAATGGGCGTTTCGCCGTCAAATAGTTCAAAAACGCGGTTACCATTAAATGCGTTAGTAGCAATATGTAATAGGGCATTGGCAACGTTTTCGCGGCTAATTTTAGCTTTAGAACGATCGTTTGGACGCTCGGTGGTTACTTTCATTGAGGCGCTTTCATCGGTCAGCCCACCTGGGCGCACTATGGTGTAGTTTAAGCCACTGTTGATAAGGTGCTCATCGGCCATATGTTTGGCAACTAAGTAAGGTTTTAAGTCACTTTCTATTGAGTCTGGATCGTCAGCGCCAATAGAGCTAATCATAATAAAATGTTTTACGCCATGCTCTTTAGCATACGTTGCTGCTTTGGTGGCTGCCCATAAATCAATAAGCACGGTTTTATCTGTGCCTGTACTTCCGCCCGAGCCAGCAGCAAAAATAACTTGATCGCAATCTTTTAGTGCACCAGAAAAATCGCCTTCGAGATCTTGCTCCACAATGCTTAAAAATGGACTATCTAAATCATCTAACTTACTTTTGTCACGCACTAATGCAGATACATTTTGCTCATTGTTTAAAAGCAACTTGGTTGCCATTTTACCAATTTGTCCGCTAGCGCCAATAATTAGGGTCTTACTCATAATTAATTCCTTCTCAATTTAGTGTAAAGGTATTTAGTACAAATAGACCTTGGGGTAGGCATTCGTTTTTAAAGGGTAAAACATGATTATTCTTCACAAATAATAAATTTGCTGGTGAATAAAGTAGGAGTCTGAACTGAGTATGAAAATTAGTCGCTTTTGCCGTGTTTATTCAATCATTATGCTGACTTCGGTAACATAATTATGATGGTATAAACTGATGCGAACAGCATGGTTTTGGTAGTTATAGTAAAGGGTGCGGTAGTTATTATCGCCTTTGCTGTTAATGGGATCACCAAGGGCCTGCTGATAAAATTTAGAAATAGCATCAATAGAAGCAGCTAAATACCCTGTTCTAACCAGCGGGTATTCGCCAGTTACATCCATGGTGGTGATGAATTCTTCAGGTAAGGGGATGGCGGTTACGTCTTGGCTAAATGTGTTAAACGATATAGCGGCGAGTAATGTTACAGCACAGGTTAAAGCTTTCATTGTGATCCTTTTATTGATACCCATCCGCATTCATACATATGGTGCGCATTGGTTATATAATACCAGTGCGCAATAATACTTAATCATTTTGCGGTGCTAACCGTGTCGTTACCTGTTTTAAAAAATTCTTATTTAGAACAACTAAATAGCGAGTTTTTTACCTAGCCATCAACACGTTTTTTCTGCCTCAAAATTGATCACTTAATTAAGCGGATTGGTATAAATTCCTTTTATAGTTATTATTTTACGCAAAAAATGAATGATGTCATTTAAATTTTATTTCGTATTAAATCACGTACTATAAAACGCGCAGGGTGAATGGCCTGGCTTACACGCTCGCTGAGTGGGCGTGGTTCATTATTTAACGTGCTAATAAAGTGCTCGCTTAATAACGGTGCGCTGCATAATGCGCGCGCTCCAAATCCGGTAAAAATATGTAAGCCTTGTTGTGGCTTGCATAGAGGTGAGTATTGATAGCGTTTACCTAGGCGTAAATTAGCAAAGGCAGTGCTGTAATCGCTTTGCTCACACCATTGTCCTGCCATTGGCAAGTGATCTATAAACGTGCAGCGCACAGCTGCTTTAGCGCAGGTGATGTTACCTAATGTGGTGGCAAAGTCGCTTTGATGGTAAAAGCTAAGTAATTGCTCGTGGTTTAGCTGGTTGTCTTTTTCTGTAACGACGCGACTTTTTGTGTTTTTTTCGAATGTAGCGCCCATACAGTGTTTACCTAAATAGGCGGGGGTAAAATAACCTTTATGGCACAACACGGTTTTAAGCTGCTTAGATTGTTCACTCGCTTGAATATGCGATACTTGACCACGCACCCCTACAATAGGTAATGCGTTTGTTTGTTCAAACGCATCGCTATGCTCACCTGCACATATTATTACATCACTAAAAGGGCCATATTGGGTATGCTTGTGGGTTAAATACCAGCCTGCATCGGTTTTAGTAAGTTGCTGTATATGGCAATTAAAATAGCTATTAATAGGGTTAAGGCTATTGGCTGCTTTTAGCATTGCCTCAACTAGCTGGGGTGGGTTTACCCAACCGCCTTGCTCAAAATAAACGCCGGAGTAGCCGGTTTTTACGCCTGCCAGTTTATCTCCTTGCTCTACAGTTACATTGCGCATTAAGGCTTGAGGCCATAACTGTTTTTGTTCTAAGTTTTGATGTTTATCGGCAAGAGGCTTTTTTACCGCATGTTGCAGTACACCGCACCAGCTATAATCAAAATTAAAGCCGTTTTTTAGTAGTTGCTGGTAACTGCGTTTAGCGTATAAAAAACTGTGCGCAAATAATTCACTATGAGGTGAGTTTTTAGCTTGCAGATGGGGGTAAACCGCGCCTTGTACGTTATGTGAAGCGCCCATAGCTGGTTTTTCATCTTGGCAAAATAGGCTACTTTTAATGCCACGCTTAGCCAAACTGTGCAAAATACAGCTACTCGCAATCCCTCCGCCAATTACAGCAACATGCTCTAGTTTGGCAGGGGGTTGTTCAAAGTACGGGGGTGATGACTGTGCACTATTAGCGTGTGCTAATTGGCCTATCAGCATTTCGCGTTTACGGCCAAAGCCTTTCGCTTTTTGCATGCTAAAGCCTGCAGCTATTAAGCCTCGGCGTACAAAGCCTGCAGCTGTAAATGTGGCAAGTGTTGCATGCTTGCGCGATATATCAACCATGGCATTAAACACACTTTGTTGCCACATGTCAGGGTTTTTACTTGGTGCAAAGCCATCTAAAAACCACGCATCGACCACCCCTGATTGCGGGTAGCTCATTGCATTTATTGAATCAAGCACGTCGCCAAAATACAAATCAAGAATAACTTGGCCTTTATTAAATTCTATGCGATGACAGCCGCCTAAGTTTATAGGGTAGTGCGTTATTAATTCGTCACTAAGCTTGTTTAATGTTGGCCACGCTTGCAGTGCTTTTTTTAGATCATCAGCATTAAGCGGGTATTTTTCAAACGAAATAAAATGCAATCGCTTAACCCGTTTGTCTACTTGATTTTGAACTTGTTGATTGGCAAGGTGGTCATTAAAGTGTTGCCATGCATTTAAAAAGTTTAAACCAGTACCAAAACCGGTTTCGGCAATAACAAAATGCGTTTGGTCATGATTTTGTAACCGCGCCTGTATATTGTTTTGTTGATAAAACACGTAATGCGATTCAGCAAGGCCGTCGTCATTAGAAAAATAAACATCGTCAAAGTTATCGGCTACCGGTGTGCCTACTTCATTAAAGTGTATTTGGGCGTTTTTTATCATGACTTATTAAATTTTTAGACAGTATTTTTTAATTATTTTACGGGTTTTCTTTGAAATAGTCTGGCGTTATTTATAAGCTATTAAATTCAGAGTACAGGTGTACGCTAGAAAGCTGACCACTTAACACCTAAAAACAGCGTAAAATACACAGTAATTTAGTATCAAGCTAAGGGAATTACCCATGAGAAGAGCCGTAATTACGGGTATCGGTGTTGTATCAAGCATCGGTAATAACAAACAAGAAGTATTAGAGTCACTAAAAGCGGGCAAAAGCGGTATTGCTTTTAACCAAGAATTTGCCGATTACAACTTACGTAGTAATGTATCGGGCAAAATTGATATTGATGTTAAAGAACACGTAGACCGTAAAGCAATGCGCTTTATGGGTGATGCTGCTGCTTACTCTTATATTTCTATGAAGCAAGCAATTGAAGATGCTGGCTTATCTGATGAGCAAGTATCTAATGAGCGCACGGGTTTATTAGTTGGCTCTGGTGGTGGCTCTTCAAAGTGGCAAGTAGAAGCGGCCGATATTTTGCGCGAAAAAGGCGTAAAGCGTGTAGGTCCTTATATGGTTCCGCGTACGATGGCAAGTACGACATCGGCTTGTTTAGCAACGCCATTTAAAATTAAAGGCGTTAACTATTCTATAAGCTCTGCGTGTGCAACATCTGCACATTGTATTGGCCACGCTGTTGAGCAAATTCAATTAGGCAAGCAAGATGTTATTTTTGCCGGTGGTGGTGAAGAGCTCCACTGGACCCTTGCAATGGAATTTGACGCAATGGGCGCGTTATCTACCAAATATAATGAAACACCAGAAAAAGCATCTCGTACGTACGATGCAAACCGCGATGGTTTTGTTATTTCTGCTGGTGGCGGTATTGTTGTAGTAGAAGAGCTTGAGCATGCACTTGCTCGTGGCGCACATATTTACGCAGAAATTGTAGGCTACGGTGCTACATCTGATGGCTACGACATGGTAGCACCTTCAGGTGAAGGCGCAGTACGCTGTATGCGCCAAGCAATGCAAGGCGTTGATACACCAATTGATTATTTAAACACGCACGGTACATCTACGCCAGTAGGGGATGTTAAAGAGCTAGGCGCCATTCAAGAAGTATTTGGTGGTAACTCGCCGCTTATTAGTGCGACTAAATCATTAACGGGTCACGCACTAGGTGCTGCGGGTGTTCACGAAGCTATTTTCTCAATTTTAATGATGGAAAACGACTTTGTAGCGCCATCTATTAACGTAGATGAGCTAGATGAGCAAGCACAAGGCCTTAACATTGTAACTGAGCGCCGTGATGCACAGCTTAATACTGTTATGTCTAATAGCTTTGGCTTTGGTGGTACAAACGCCACATTAGTTATGAGCAAATATAAAGGTTAATTCGTTTTCTCTTTATAGTGATTAAAAGCCGAGCATTGCTCGGCTTTTTAGTTTGTGTAATGGCTCGGTTGTTCGTTACAATAGCGCCTTATTTTGCCATACGGACTCCCCAATGAAGATTCTTGCCGATCAAAACATGCCTTTAGTTGAGCAGTATTTTGCAGACTTTGGTGAGGTAACGCGCTTTGATGGACGAAACTTAACACCCGATGCGTTAATTGGTGTTGATGTATTACTTACGCGTTCGGTTACTAAAGTAAACAGTGACTTGCTTGCCCACGCTAATAAATTAAGCTTTGTAGGTACCGCCACTATTGGTGTTGATCATATAGATACACAGTTACTAAACGATAAAGGCATTGCCTTTAGTAGTGCCCCTGGCTGCAATGCAATTGCGGTGGCTGAGTACGTAATAAGTAGCTTGTTTGCCTTAAGCCAAGAAAACGCAGCCCCTTTATGTGGTCAAACAATAGGTATTGTTGGGGTGGGTAACATTGGCAGCTGTTTATCACAAAAACTAAAAGCACTTAATGTTGATGTTTTATTATGTGACCCAATTAAACATGAGCAGGGCTTATTAGCCGAGCATGTTGAGCTTGACGAACTACTTGAGCGCGTAGATGCGGTTACCTTTCATGTACCGCTGATTAAAACCGGTGAGCACAAAACGCATCATCTAATTGATGAAAAACGCCTTAAAGCGTTAAAGCCTGGGTTAGCAGTTATAAATGCGAGCCGTGGAGAAGTAATTGATAATCAAGCTTTGTTATCGGTTATGGAGCAAGGGGCAGACTTAGATTTGGTTTTGGATGTTTGGGAAAACGAGCCTAACATTTTAATTCCATTGCTTGATCATGTGCGCTATGCCAGCGTGCACATTGCCGGTCATACCCTTGAAGGAAAAGCCCGCGGCACACAAATGCTGTACCAAGCATTGTGTAAATTAAAAGGCGTAACCGCAGAAAAATCTCTTGCTGATTTTTTACCACAACCTGCTGTTACAAGCCTAAGTTTGCAAAGCAGCTTTACTGAGGCTGATATTGCGCGTTTAGTGCATTTAATTTACGACGTACGCCGTGATGATGGCATTTTGCTGCGCAACTTAGCAAAAGACGGGTTTGATAGTTTACGTAAAAACTACCCAGTCAGGCGTGAGTTTAGCACTTTAACGGTAAAAGGGAGTGCACAGCATACAGATGCACTCGCTCAGCTTGGCTTTAACACCGCAAACTAATTTAACTAGTAGTGTTGTTTTAACACTGCTTAAAGAGGATAAAATATGTCGCAAAAATATAACGTTGCTGTACTTGGCGCTACAGGCTTAGTAGGTCGTCAAATTATTGAAACCCTGGAAGATCGTAAATTTCCGGTAGACCAACTTTTTTTACTAGCCAGTAGCCGCAGCGCAGGTGAAGACATAAAGTTTCGTGGTGAAACCATTGAAGTGCAAGACGTAGAAGGCTTTGACTTTAGCCAAGCACACATAGGTTTGTTTTCAGCTGGTGGCAGTGTATCAGAAAAATACGCGCCAATTGCAGCCGATGCGGGCTGTGTTGTAATTGATAACACCTCACATTTTAGAAATGACTTTGAAGTACCGCTAGTGGTACCAGAAGTTAATGCAGCCAGCCTTGAAGACTTTAGAAATCGCAATATTATTGCAAACCCTAACTGCTCTACTATTCAAATGATGCTAGCGCTTAAACCAATTTACGACGCCTACGGTATTGACCGCATTAATGTATCTACCTACCAAGCTGTATCTGGTGCAGGCAAAGAAGCCGTAGATGAATTAGCAAAGCAAACAGCTAATTTAATGAATGCTCGCCCAATGGAAAACGAAATTTTTCCTAAGCAAATTGCATTTAACGTTATTCCTCAAATAGATACCTTTGAAGATAACGGCTACACGCGCGAAGAAATGAAAATGGTAAACGAGACGCATAAAATTTTGGGTGATACCACTATTGCTGTTAACCCAACCTGTGTACGTGTACCTGTATTTTTTGGCCACTCTGAGTCAATCAACATTGAAACACGCATGCCGTATGACTTTGAGCACGTTAAACAGCTTTTAAATGATGCCCCAGGAGTCGAGCTTATTGAAGATGAGGGCGATTACCCAACCGCGGTTTCAGATGCCAGTGGTAATGATACAGTTTACGTAGGCCGCTTACGCGCTGATATTTCGCACCCTCATGGTTTAAATATGTGGGTTGTAAGTGATAACACCCGCAAAGGGGCTGCCACTAATAGTGTGCAAATAGCGGAAGAGTTAATCGCTAACTACTTATAAATACCCGCTAACATTGCGTGTAAATTAAGCGGCAAACTTTTATAGTTTGCCGCTTTTGTATTTAAGGGAGCCAAATTATTGCCGCTTAGCGTTGCTACTAAACTAAACGCCTTGATCTATCACGATAAAATAGTATTAAGAATAAAGTTTTAAGGTATTTATTTTCAAAGCGTTGCAATGGATATTAGGCCGCAACTGGTTTATAGTTTGTAACTGGAATAGAGCTTGCAATAAAAATAGATTGTAATAACAAATGTAGATCAGCTATTTGGCTGGTTACGGCAAGAATAATTAATGTTGAGCAGCTAAATAAATAGCAAAGCATTTAACATTTACACATTAAAGGATCAGCATGCGCGGTTTAGCTTCACTTATTATATTAGCGTCTGCATTGGTAGTAACTCCAATTTACTCTCAAGACAGCACCCAATTAAAGGGGCCAAAAGGCGCTGACTATGGTGCGCAAGGGCGATCAATAGGGCCTATAAAGCCAACCGATACACTATGGCGTATTGCTGCCAAAGTACGCCCAGATAACTCAGTTAGTATTTACCAAGTTATGCAAGCCTTGTATAACAAAAACCCTAATTCTTTTTTAGAACAAAACCTAAACCACATGCAAAGTGGTGCATATTTAAAAATACCCACTTTAGCGGAAATTAGACGCGTAAATCCACAGCTTGCTAAACAACGCTCAGAGCAAGATGACGCGCTGTGGGAAAAAAAGAAAAATGGCACACTAACCACCAGTGAAATTAACGCCGCGCAAACTAAAGTAACACAAGCTCGTAAAGCCGATGTTGACGACGCTAAAAAAGAAATCCAAAAAGAATTAAATGAAATAAAAACGCAGCAAGGTAATAAGCTTGTTGAGCTGCAGCAGCAATTTAAAAGCTCGGTTAATAATGTAGAAGAAATATTAGCTGAGAATAATAATCTCAAAAAACAATTGTCGGGTATTTCAAAAGAGCTCGCCAATGTAAAAGAACAGCTAGGTCAAGACAGCGAAATTCAAAAACAGCTAAAAGAGCTAATAGAAAAACAAAACGAAATAATAGCTCAACAAAAAGTGCAAGAAGTACCAAAAGAAGAACCTTTTGACCTAGGCGCTTTAATGTCTAACCCACTTGTGCTTATTTTATTAATGACCATTCCTGCGTTATTAATTATTTTTGCTGTGGTGATGTTTTTACGAAAGCGCGCCAACAAAGACGAAGAAACTCAAGATGACGATGATTTTCTGCCACAAACGCCCAGCTTTACCGAAGACGAGCCGCAAAGTAATGATGCGTTAGACGATCCAATCATTCCTGACCCTCTTGATGATTTAGATATTCAACTAGATGACAATCATAGCAGCGATATTTTGCCAGAAGATGATATTGCATTTGATGATTCTCTCGATGATGCGTTAGACGATGAATTTTCTGATTCAGAAAACTTGCTCGATCAAGACGAATTAGAAAGCCTATTAAGTGATGATATTGTTTTTGATGACGAAGGCAGTGAAGGGGACGAGTTAGACGTTTTCATGCAGCAGGGCTTTGATGAACCTGTAGATGAAAAACAAGATGATGAAATTGACCTTGATTTAGATGATACAAAAGATTCGGACGATATTTTAAGCAGTGACGACCTAGACGATTTATTTGACGAGGACGATAGCCTGCCTGAAATTGACTTGCCTGAGGTTGAGCAACCTACCGAGGATAGCAGCTTAGAAAGTAATGATGAGTTGGCCGCCTTAAGCGAAGAGCTAGCCCAAGAAGAGGATGATGACTTTGATATTGATGAATTATTAGATCAACAAGCTGATAAAGAATCACCAAAAGACGATGACTTTGATTTAGACGACATAGACAGCTTAATTGATGAAGCCGGCGGTACAACCGAAGAAACACCTACCGATGCTGCGCTGGTTGAAGAAAGCGATGACTTTGATTTAGATGACATAGATAGCCTAATTGATGAAGCCGGCGATACAACCGAAGAAACCCCTGCTGATGCTGCGCTAGTTGAAGAAAGCGATGACTTTGATTTAGACGATATAGACAGCTTAATTGATGAAGCGGGCGATACACCTGATGAAGCCCCTGCTGATGCGCTAGTTGAAGAGAGCGATGACTTTGATTTAGACGACATAGACAGCTTAATTGATGACTCAGGCGATACACCTGATGAAACCCCTGCTGATGCGCTAGTTGAAGAAAGCGATGACTTTGATTTAGACGACATAGACAGTCTAATTGATGAAGCAGGCGGTACACCTGATGAAACACCTACGGAAGCGCTGGTTGAAGAAAACGATGACTTTGATTTAGACGACATAGATAGCCTAATTGATGAAGCCGGCGATACAACCGAAGAAGCTCCTGCTGATGCGCTAGTTGAAGAAAGCGATGACTTTGATTTAGACGACATAGATAGCCTAATCGATGAAGCCGGCGATACAACCGAAGAAACCCCTGCTGATGCGCTAGTTGAAGAAAGCGATGACTTTGATTTAGACGACATAGACAGCTTAATTGATGAAGTTGAAGATTCATCTGCCGATCAAGTAGCAACAGATAATAATACTGAGCGAGATATTGATAGCGCACTAGCTGATTCAGTCGAAGATCTAGCTGATGCACAGGAAGATTTTGACGAAGATGATATTGAAACATTAGCGTCTTCACTTATTGATGAGCCAGAGCTTCTCGAGGAACCAGAGCTTGTAGATGAGCCTGAGCTTGAAGAAGAACCAGTGCTTGAAGAGGAGCCTGAGCTTGCAGAAGAGCCTGAGCTTGCAGAAGAGCCTGAGCTTGCAGAAGAGCCTGAGCTTGCAGAAGAGCCTGAGCTTGTCGAAGAACCAGAGCTCAAAGAAGAACCAGAGCTCGAAGAAGAGCCAGAGCTTGTAGAAGACCCCGAGCTTGCAGATGAGCTAGAGCTTGAAGGTGAGCTAGAGCTTGAAGGTGAGCCAGAGCTTGCAGAAGAACCAGAGCTTGTAGAAGAGCCTGAGCTTGTAGAAGAACCAGAGCTTGTAGAAGAGCCAGAGCTTGCAGATGAGCCAGAGCTTGCAGATGAGCCAGAGCTTGAAGAAGAACCCGAGCTTGTAGAAGAACCCGAGCTTGTAGAAGAACCAGAACTTGATGCTGACTTGCTTGAAAACACTGACTTTACAGATAGTTCAGAAACGTTACTCGACCCAGAGGATGCACAGGAAGAGTACACTGACGATACCCTAAAAAGTGTTGATGAATTACTCAACGAGCTACAGCAGGCTACAGACGAAGACTATGTTGAAAACCCTGATTGGGCGTTAGATGATCTTGATGATGACATTGAAGAGGTAGAGGTTGATTTAGGTGATGATCCGCTTGATTCACAAGAAACACCAGCGAGTCCGCTTTTAGATACTCAACCTGAAAATGAGGCTGTAAATGATACGCTTAGTGATGATATAGACTTTTCAGATGATAAGCCCGAGACGTTAGATGTAACAGAGCAACAGCAATATCTTCCTGATGAGTTATTGGGAGATGAGCTTGATGGTGATGCAACAGGCATGCAGCCAAGCCAAGCTGAACAAGACTTAGCAAACGCACTTTCAGGCAGTGAATTAGATAGCTTAGAAGACGACTTTGATGATGAGTTACTCATTGATAACGATTTTTCAGAGCCAGAACTTGAGCCGAAGCATACCGATGGTATAGGTGCAGATGATAACCACGCTCAAGTGCCGTCATCACTAGATGAATTAACTGATGATGAAAGCGAGCTAGATTTATCTGAAAATACGGATGCAGACGAAGGGGTTTTCGATGATGATTTATTGCAAAGCGTTGATGAGCTAGACGACGAGCTCAATGCTTTATTAGATGAGCAAGTAACTCCAAGTGAAGAGCTTGACGAGTACCCTGAGTTAGAGCTTGATAACGATGACGAAATTGATTTAGATGATCAGCAATCATATAGTCCGCAAGAGTTACAAGGTGATGAACTTGATGGACAAGCAAGCGGTATGGCGCCAAGCCAAGCTGAGCAAGACTTAGCAAATGCACTTGCTGGTAACACTGGTGTTGATGCGTTAGAAGCCGACCTAGATGGCGAGCCGCTGATTGACGATGAGCTTGATGCGCCTTTACCGCAAGAGGAACCTCTAGGTGAAGCGCAAGCAACGGATAGTGCACAGGAACAGCCTGATTTTGACGATGCAATTTTAGAACAAGCACTTTCAGAAGACGTTGAAGATGAAATAACAAATTCGCAATTAGAAGCCGAGCTAACACAGGCTGCTGATGATCAAACTAATGAAGACGTTATTCCTGACGAGCAGCTAGACGATGAATTTATGGCTGACTTAACGCAAACCGATTTTGATGCGTTGCTTAGTGAGTTAGGTGAACCGGATGAGTTAAATTTAGAAGATAGCAGCGAATTTGATGTCGACTTTGATAGCCTATTAAACGAAGACTTAGACACTGAAGTTGAAGCGAAAGCGGTGCAAGAAGAGCCTTCGCAAAGTGATCAGCAGGCTACAACCGATGACTTTGTTGATATTGATGCGCTACTTGAGCAAAGCGATGACTCAGTACTTGAGCACGAACCCTATGACGAGGTTAATATGGACGTAGGCTTAAGTGACTTTGATTCGTTACTTGCAGGCGATAACCCAACAGATGTTGACTTAGAAAGCGGTGGTTATTCTGCCAAGCTTGATTTGGCAAGAGCATACATTGAAATTGACGACTTTGACTCAGCCCTTAAAGTGATTGAAGATGTTATTGAAAGTGGCCCTGAAGATGTGCAAGAAGAAGCGCAAAGTTTAAAAGCTAAACTTAACTAGAGCATTCATGATTATAAAAACCGCATTAGCTTTGTTAATGCGGTTTTTTTATAGGTACGAATAACTCTAACCTATAAAAGCACTTAATTAGTTTTAGACGTTTATTAAACCCAGGACGTTAAAAGCTCACTAACTTATCGCTGTGTTTTATTGGGGTAAAATAAATTACTTAATTTTGCGAATAACTATAAATAGACGAGGTTACTTTTATTGCACCGCGAGATAGCATAAAATGCCCCGTTCATTAGCACAGTAGGTAAAGCAGTAATTATGCGAGTAGCACTTGGAGTTGAATACAACGGCGCACGTTACAGTGGGTGGCAACGTCAGTCTCATGTAAATAGCGTACAACAAGAAGTAGAAAAAGCGTTGTCGAGCATTTGTAATCATCCGGTTGAAATAGTGTGTGCGGGCCGCACAGATGCAGGTGTACATGGCACTGGTCAAGTTGTACACTTTGAAACCCATGCTCCCCGTGAGATGGTTGCATTTACTATGGGAATGAACACGTTACTCCCTAAAGATATAGCGATTCGTTTTGCACAACCTGTTAGTGAAGACTTTCATGCACGCTTTAGCGCAACAGCGCGTCGTTATCGTTATGTTATTTATAATTACGCTTATAGAGGCGCAGTTATGAATGAAGGCGTTACGCACTTTCATCACCCACTTGATGAAACAAAAATGCAAGAGGCGTGTCAGTACTTAATTGGCGAGCACGACTTTACCTCTTTTAGAGCGCTGCATTGCCAAGCTAATACAGCAAACAGAACTATTCATCATTTATCGGTACAACGCCAGAGCGATTACGTTATTATTGATATTAAAGCGAACGCTTTTTTACACCATATGGTGCGTAATATTACCGGCTGTTTAATGGATATAGGCCTACACAAGCACCAACCTGTATGGTTAAAAGAGCTATTAGATTTAAAAGAGCGTGCTAAAGCCAGTGCCACGGCTAAAGCCGCGGGTCTTTATTTAGTAGATGTAGATTACCCAGAACACTTTAATATTCCTAAAACCCCACTAGGGCCATTATTTTTACCTGACTCGGAATGTTAGTGTTGAATTTATAAGCGTTTATCTAACTACTAAGACCAGTTTTTTATACCGTGTTTGTGTAATTCATGTTTTAATTGAAAAAATCTGTCTGCTACTTATTAGCAGACTCGCGACACAGAACAGCATTAAGAGAGTTGCAAATGAGTTGGTTAGAAAAAATCTTACCTAAAACGACTAAGTCGTCAGGTCGTAAAGAAATTCCAGAAGGCGTTTGGGCTAAATGTACAGCTTGCGATTCAATTTTATATAAAGCTGAACTAGAAAAATCATTAAACGTATGTCCTAAATGCGACCATCACATGCGTGTGAGCGGCCGAAAACGTTTAGAGCACTTTTTAGATGAAGGTGACCGCACGGAGCTTGGCACTGAGCACGAGCCTAAGGATGTATTAAAGTTTAAAGACTCTAAAAAATACTCAGACCGCATTAGCGCAGCCCAAAAATCAAGTGGCGAAAAAGACGCGTTAGTAGCAATGAAGGGCCGCTTAAAAGGTATTCCTGTTGCTGCGGTTGCTTTTGAATTCTCATTTATGGGTGGTTCAATGGCTTCGGTAGTAGGCGCACGTTTTGTTGATGCCGTAGACCAATGTTTAGAGCACAACATGCCATTAGTGTGTTTTTCTGCCTCAGGTGGTGCACGTATGCAAGAAGCGCTTATGTCGCTAATGCAAATGGCTAAAACCAGCGCTGCGCTTGCTAAAATGAGTGAAAAAGGCCTGCCGTTTATATCAGTAATGACCGACCCAACCATGGGTGGCGTATCTGCATCATTAGCGATGTTAGGTGATATTAACGTAGCTGAACCAAAAGCTTTAATTGGCTTTGCGGGTCCGCGCGTAATTGAGCAAACAGTACGTGAAACCTTGCCAGAAGGTTTTCAACGCAGTGAGTTCTTATTAGAGCACGGTGCAATTGATATGATTATTGACCGTCGTGAAATGCGCGACACATTAGCACGCGTACTTGCTAAATTTATGAACTTGCCTTCTACCGAACAAGAGCATAGAGTAGCGTAAATTTCAGCTTTACTGATTACACGCTATGACAAATACAATTCCTAGCCAATCATCAAGCCTTGATGATTGGCTTTGTTATTTAGAGAGTGTTCACCCTGCAAATATTGAAATGGGACTCGAACGCGTTGCTACTGTTGCAAATAACATTGGCTTATTAAACACTTCCAGCAAAATTATTCTTATTGGCGGCACAAACGGCAAAGGCACAACTGCACGCTGTTTAGAATCGCTATTACTTGCGCAAGGTTACAGCGTAGGTACGTATGCCTCTCCTCATTTAATTAGATACAACGAGCGTGTGCGCATAAATGGCCAAGAGCTCGATGATCAATACCATGTTGATGCCTTTAACACGCTAGAGCAAGGTCGCGCTAGCACGGCGCTTACGTATTTCGAATATGGCACCCTAGGTGCGCTGGCTATTTTTAAACGCTTTGAAGTTGATTATGTGCTGCTTGAGGTTGGTTTGGGCGGGCGCTTTGATGCCACCAATATTGTTACACCTTATGCAAGCGTGATCACCACCATAGATTTAGATCATAAAGAATACCTAGGCGATACAAGAGAGTTAGTTGCTTATGATAAAGCAGGTATATTTCGTCAAAACACGCCAGCTATTATTGGTGATTTAAACATACCACATACAATGACCGATTACGGTGCTGAGATTAAAGCAGGCATGGTTATATCCGGTACTGATTTTATATTCAAAGAGCACGAAGCGCATTTTACATGGCAATATAAAAATTATAATTTGCTGTTAGATAAGCCAGCGATCCCAGCACAAAATGCAGCAACGGCCTTAACAACCTTAGCTGTGCTAAATCTATTGCCAAGTGATGAGGTAATTAAGCATTGTTTAGCTAACTTAGTTGTTGAGGGGCGCTTTGAGCAGTTAAGCACTTCACCTTTAGTGTTTACCGATGTGGCTCACAACCCCGAATCTGCTCGTTATTTAGCACTAAAGCTTGCAAGCTATAAAGATAAAGGCTTTAAAATTCATGCATTAGTCGCTATGCTTGCTGATAAAGATAAAGCGGGTGTACTTAAAGAGGTAAGCCATGTAATTGATCACTGGTCTCTTACTAGCTTGCACATACCTCGTGGCGATAACGTTGAAAATATGGCCGCGGCGTTGCAAACTATACCTCATACAGGCACGCATAAACGCTATAATAGTGTGCACGAAGCACTTAATGTAATTATGCCTACACAGCAAAGTGATACGCTTTTAATTGTGTTTGGGTCATTTTTTACTGTTGCAGATGCTATAAACTACTTTAAAAAATAGAGAGAAAGTCGGTGAACTCAGGTTTTATAAATCGTTTAGTCGGAACCAGTATTGTGGTGATCGCAGCAATTGTGTTTATTCCTAATATACTCGATGGCGAAAAGGTCCACTACAAAGAGGGCTTTAAAGCTATCCCTGAACGCTCTGAGTTTAAAACTATTGACCTTCAAGAGTCTATAGATGAAAAAGTAGCGCAGGCTGAGCCTTTAAAACAAGAGCAAATTGAAGACATAGCTGCCGATGACGATGTGCTAACAAGCAAAGAAAGCCAATACGCAGCAGAGCCTGAAATAGTCGAAGCAAGCATAGAGCCTCAGACTGCGCCAGAGCCTGTAGCGAAAGCGCCAGAGCCGGTAAAAGCAAAACCTATTGCGCCACGTAAAAGTGAAGAAAACCTCACTGACATGGCCTATGTAATTCAGCTAGGTAGTTTTTCCCATGCCGCCAATGTTAAGGCCTTACAAGCTAAGCTTAAAGCGAAAGGCTTTAAAACGTTTACAAAACCAATTAAAACGCCAAATGGCACATTGACTAAAGTGTTTGTTGGTCCCTCGCTTGATAAGGCGGAGCTGACCAAAAAGTTACCCGAGCTTAAAGCGCTTACTAAGTTAAACGGCAAAGTCACTCAATACAGCGTCTCTAATTGATTTTAAAAGGCCTTACTATAGTAAGGCTTTTTTTGTTTTTAAGGGCTAAAAATAGCCGTTAAAGTGATAAGTTTTTGTACGTGCTAGTTGCTGGTTATCTCCCGCTTTAACTTGCATATTAACGAGGTTTGGGTATAGAATGCGCCCCAAAATAGCGACTAATTGGTTAATATGATCTGGGTTGATTACGCCATTCTTGGCATCATTGCACTGTCTACCATCATCGGTTTAATACGCGGCTTTGTTAAAGAAGCTATGTCATTAGCAGTATGGGCTTGCGCATTTATCATCTCTAGTTTGTTTTACCAATATTTAGCTTCCTTCCTAACAAGTATTTCTGAACCCCTTTTAAGAAATGCGGCGGCCATTGCCATACTCTTCTTTGCGACGCTACTGTTAGGCGGTTTACTAAACTACATTTTAGGTGAGCTTGTACAACGTACTGGTTTATCTGGCACCGATCGTGTTTTCGGCATTGTTTTTGGTGCGTTACGAGGCGTGTTGGTCGTGAGCGCGTTACTCTTCTTTCTTGATGCTTTTACTGGTGCACCAAACACGCACTGGTGGGGCAATTCTATTTTGATTCCAGAATTTGGCTTTGTTGTTGAATGGTTCTTTTCGTACCTAGAAAACAACTCGAGCTTTTTAAATTCAGTAAACCGTTAATCGGCGAGGATAAATTACATGTGTGGTATCGTTGGGATAGTCGGAACATCTCCTGTTAATCAGGCGATTTATGATGGCTTAACTGTTTTGCAGCACCGAGGTCAAGATGCCGCGGGCATCATTACCATTGAAAACAATACGTTTAGCTTGCGCAAAGCAAATGGCCTAGTAAAGGATGTGTTTCACACCCGCCATATGAAACGACTACAAGGCACAATTGGTATTGGCCACGTACGTTACCCTACTGCTGGCTCGTCAAGTTCATCTGAAGCGCAGCCGTTTTATGTTAATTCACCATTTGGTATTGCGCTTGCGCACAATGGTAATTTAACCAATGCTGAAACTCTAAAGCAGCAACTGTTCTCAGAAGCGCGTCGTCACGTTAATACAACGTCTGACTCAGAAATACTACTTAATATCATGGCGCATGAGCTAAGTAAGTCTGACAAATTGCATTTAGACGCTGAAGACATCTTCACTGCAGTAACCGAAGTAAACAACAAAGTAACCGGTGGCTACGCCGCTATTGCGATGATTATTGGCCACGGTGTTTTAGCATTTCGTGACCCTAATGGTATCCGTCCTTTGGTATTTGGTAAGCGTGAAACCCCTAAAGGCACTGAGTACATGTTTGCCTCAGAAAGCGTCGCTTTAAAGCCCGACGGCTTTGAATTTGTGCGTGACGTTGCACCAGGTGAAGCGATTTACGTAACTGAAGATGGCCAATTTCATTCACAAAGTTGTGCTGAAAAAGCCTCTTATGCGCCGTGTATTTTTGAGTTTGTTTATTTTGCTCGCCCTGATTCAACCATCGATCGTATGTCGGTTTACGCAACGCGTGTAAACATGGGTACTAAACTGGGTGAAAAAATTGCGCGTGAGTGGAGCGATAAAGACATTGATGTTGTTATCCCAATTCCTGAAACCTCATGCGATGTGGCGTTAGAAATTGCCCGCATGCTTGATTTACCTTACCGCCAAGGCTTTGTTAAAAACCGTTATATTGGTCGTACATTTATCATGCCTGGCCAAGAAATGCGTAAAAAGTCAGTGCGTCAAAAGCTAAATGCGATTGACCGTGAGTTTAAAGGTAAAAACGTTTTACTGGTTGATGATTCAATTGTACGCGGTACAACCTCGGCGCAAATTGTAGAAATGGCCCGTGAAGCCGGAGCAAAAAATGTGTATTTTGCCTCAGCAGCACCAGAAATTCGTTTTCCTAATGTGTATGGTATTGATATGCCATCTGCCGCAGAGCTTATTGCGCATGGCCGCGAAGTTGAAGACATTAACCAAAGCATCAGTGCTGATGGCTTAATTTTTCAATCGCTAAACGATTTAATTGCCGCTGTAAGCCAAGAAAACCCAGAAATTACTAAGTTTGAAACCTCTGTATTTGATGGGCAATACATTACCGGTGATATCGATCAAGATTACTTAAACCATATTGATCAATTGCGTAACGACTCGGCTAAAAGTAACCGCGAAAACGCCATGTCATCAGGCCTTGAAATACACAATCAAGATGCCAACGAAGCTGATTAATGTGTGATTAAACATAATCAGACATAAAAAAAGGAGCTAATTAGCTCCTTTTTTGCGAAGGAAAGAAAGGGAACACTTCATATCAAACAACGTGGTTGATTAGGTAAACATTGGACTCACAATGCCGTTAGTCCAAAGTATTGCGGTTACAGCTAAAATTATTACCAATAAAATTAGCCCGCAGGTGACAACAGAGCTGGCATAAATAAAGCCGCGCTCTTGTGGAATATGCATTAGTATTGGCACGCCTGTATAAAGCAAGTACACCGAGTAGGCTAGGGCAATCATACCTACGCAAACAACAAACCACAGCTCAGGTAAAAAAGCGGCTAAGGCCGACATAAACACGGGTGTAGCAGTATAAGCGGCAAGTTCAAGCGTTTGTGTAAAGGTAGGTTTAGCACCAAATGTAACGGCCATCCAATGGGCTAAATAGGCCAGTGCAAACACACCGGCTATTAACGCACCATACATAGCCACGGCAATTAGCAGTGCGCTTTCATGTGTTAAAAATACTGGGTTGCCCGCACCAATACTCCAGCCTAGATACACCGATGAGTAATACCCCATAATCGATGGAAATAATGCAATAAGTAAAATATGCGACAGGCTATAAGTCAGGCTTTCGTGGCGGTTATCTATTGTTTGCCATTCTTCGAGTGGATGAGCATAAATGCCCCACAGGTGGTTCAGTATCATAGCGGTACTCCATAAAAGGAACGTATTACTGTTGGTTATAATTTAGTTTTAGTTAGTTTGTTTTTTATACAGTATCTATATTTATGGTGTAGTTCATATACAAAGTCAAGTTAACTGCTTATTAACATTTTAAAGAGGTTGTTTTAGCTCGTTTTATTCTTCGTTATTTTTCGTGTTAAAATGGCTTTTTATTATTTGAAGTAACGAGCAGCCCTGTGCCACATAGCGAACTTTTAGCCCCTATTAATAATTTTTTATTGTGCGAAACCCCAAATGAATGGGTTATTGAGGCAGTAAAAAAAGAAAATTTATCGATTATTTTAATCGATCACTTAATTTGTGAGTTAAAAGCAGCGCAAAGTGCAATGTTTTTAATTCGTAAGTACGCGGTAGATAAAGACAGCAGCGATGCATTACTCGAATGGCTAAAGCCCTTTGAAACACTTATTTATAAACGTGAAGGTAATTGGCGTGATTTAGCGGCTAAAAATAAACTTACAAAATCTATTATCCCAAAGTCTAACTCACCTTACGGGCAAGATTTAATAGATAAAATGGTGATGCTAATAAAAGAAGAATTACATCACTTTTATCAAGTGCTCGAAATAATGGACGAGTATGGGGTAGAGTACAGAAGCATTACACCGTGTCGTTACGCTAAAGGGATGCTACGTAACGTTAAAACGTTTGAGCCTAATGCATTAGTCGATAAACTAATTGTAGGTGCTTATATTGAGGCTCGCTCATGTGAGCGTTTTGCTGCACTTGCTCCACATGTTGATAAACGCTTAGGCGATTTTTATATTTCATTGCTTCGCTCTGAGGCGCGCCATTATCAAGATTACTTAACACTGGCACAAGAAATTGCTGATTTTGATATTACTGAGCGAGTCGACTTTTTTGGTAAAATTGAGGCTGATTTGATCACTAGCCCTGATGAAGACTTTAAATTTCACAGTGGCGCACCTGCACTCGTTACTAACTAAAGTGGTGCTATTTAGCTCTTCAAGCACACCGGCTAGTTAGGTGTGCTACTTCTTTCTATAAAGTCTATGAGCTCAAGCGCCGTGCTTTGAGAAAAGCCATGTTTTACTAATAGCTCTTTTGCGGTGCCATTGTATAAAATAGTAGAAAAGCCTTGTTCAAGCGCGTCTCTTTTTTGTTTTGCATCAGGGTCAGACTTTGGAAACATAACATGCAGTTGATGATGCTCTAAATCGGGCGAAATATATTCAACTTGTGGCGCGCCGGGTTCATTAAGCTTTTCGGTGTTTTTTAACCAGTATTCACCCACTTCTTTAGTGCCTGCTACTAAGTCTATTCGTCCTTTTTGAAGCATATATAAACTGTTAATTAACCCGCGAGTGGAGGTTACGGCAAGGCCATTACTTTCAGAAAAAACTTCACTTACTGCGTAGCCAATGCCTTTACAAATACTGTATGGCTGTAAAGAGTCCATACTGCCGTCATAGTTTATTTGTCTGTCTTTGAGCTTAAATAGTCCAACGTATACGTTAGCAAGTGGGCGCGAATAATAAAAAAGATCAGTACGCGACTTTGTATAAAAAGCGCCTAAAATTGCATCTTTTTTATTTATTTTGGTAAGCTCCAGCGCTCTGTTCCAGCTGGTAAACTCAATGTCGTTATTAATATTTTGATTAGCTAAGGCCGCTTTAGTTAAGGCAGTAACCCAGCCGTTATCAGTTAAGCGCTCACCAATATAGGGTGGGGAGTTTTCGGCGACGAGTTGCCAATTTTCTGAGGCATACCCTTTGGAAAAAATGCAACAAAGCACCAAACAATAAATAGCTTTATACATATATCCTTATCCTATTACCAAAAAGTACTTAAATAATAGTCAGGATTTGAAATTATGCGAAGGGCGTATTAATGAGTTTTTGACCTTGTGGAGTAACCACTAAATATGAGCCTTGAGTATACCAATCACCAAGCACAGTGCGTGTTAGTGTTTGCTTACCTACAGTGTAAGTGTGTACGTTAGGGCGGTGGGTGTGGCCGTGTATCATGTTGCTTACATTATACTTGGCAAACATCGCTAGTACGGCGTCATCTACTACGTCTAAAATTTCTATGGGTTTGTCGGCTTGGCTTAATTTGCTTTTTTCTCTGGCATTGCGAGCAATTTTTTTTCTGTACCATAGTGGCATTGCTAACATTAATTTAGGCCACCACCAACCGCGACTTTTTTTACGAAACTTTTGATACTCAATATCTTGAGTACACATTTCATCACCGTGCAAAATAACAGTGGGAGTGCCATATAAATCAATAACCGTTTGCTCGTTTAGCAATACCATACCTGCGCGTTTAGCGTATTGCTCACGCATAATAAAATCGCGATTACCGTGTATAAAGTACACTGGTGTTCCGCCATCTTTAACGGCTTTTAAATGCTTTGCTACCTCACTAGCCAATTCTGTTACGTAGTCATCCCCAACCCATACTTCAAAAAAATCACCTAAAATATACAGTGCATCTACTGGCTTACCAATAATGTGCGTATTTATAAAGCGATAAAAAGCCTCGCTAATATCTGGGCGGTTTTCACTTAGGTGTAAGTCTGCAATAAAGTAGGTTTGAGAAGTCATAGAGGCATCTAGTTAGGTTAAATAAAAAGCGGGCGCATACATAATGTACCATGCCCGCTTAATTACTCAGTATATGAGTAAACGTTTAGCTTACAGTAACGTTTTCGATGATTACATTTTCAAGCGGTACGTCTTGGTGAAAACCAGCGCTGCCTGTTGCTACACCTTTAATTTTATTTACTACGTCCATGCCTTCAACTACTTCAGCAAATACACAGTAACCCCAGCCTTGCGAAGTTTCGCTGCTGTGGTTTAAAAAGTCGTTGTCGTTAACGTTAATAAAAAATTGGGCTGTTGCTGAATGTGGATCAGGTGTACGCGCCATTGCTAATGTACCTACTTTATTAGATAAGCCATTATTTGCTTCGTTTTGAATTGGGTCGTTAACGTCTTTTTGTTCCATACCAGGTACAAACCCACCGCCTTGCACCATAAAGCCGTCAATTACGCGGTGAAAAATAGTGCCGTTGTAAAAACCTGAGTTTGCGTACTCTAAAAAGTTTTTAACTGTGTTTGGAGCTTCTTGCTCAAACATTTTAATGGTGATGTCACCAAAATTAGTGTGTAGAACAACCATGTGGTTTCCTATATCTGGTTTAATTAGTCGCGCTATTTTATCTTAGTTAACTAAGATAAACAAAGTGCTTGTTCAATATATCCAAAGCTGCCCAAGGTATATACTTGTGCGTTTTACAGGGGGTTGATATCGAGGTGGTATTTTCTCTCAATATATAACCATGCACAGAACAAGAGCCTATTAAGCAATGAACAGGGGGGTTAAAACTGATTTTTACAGTGTTATTAATTTTAACAACAGAACCTCTATTACATACAATCAAGGCCTTGCCTAAATTGGTTTTAATTCCAGCTTAAACATGCGTATTGAAGAGGTTTGGGTATAAAAAGCGCTAGAGCGGGGGCTTTTCAAGTGTTAACATAGCCAACTCAGCAAACAGTCAAGGACTAAAAGTAAATGGTACAAATATACAACACACTCACGCGACAAAAAGAGCAGTTTAAACCTATGGTCGAAGGCAAAATCGACATGTACGTGTGTGGTATCACCATTTATGATTTTTGTCATATCGGTCATGCGCGTACATTTGTCGGGTTTGATGTTATTGTCCGCTACCTTCGCCACCTTGGTTACGACTTAAAATACGTACGTAATATTACCGACGTAGATGATAAAATAATTAAACGCGCAAACGAAAATGGCGAGTCAATTAATGACCTAACTTTGCGTATGACCCAAGCCATGCACGAAGACTTTGATAGCCTAAACATGTTGCGCCCAGATATTGAACCTACGGTTACAAACCATATGGATGAAATTATCGAAATGGTTGAGCGCTTAATTGCAAAAGGCCATGCGTACGTAGCAAACGACGGCGACGTGCTTTTTGATGTTTCTACGTTTGAGCAGTACGGCGCACTATCGCAGCAAGATTTAAGTATGCTCCAAGCAGGCTCTCGCGTAGAGGTTGCACAAGACAAAGACGATCCGCTTGATTTTGTATTGTGGAAAAAAGCAAAAGCAGGCGAACCTTCATGGTCATCTCCTTGGGGAGAAGGGCGTCCAGGTTGGCATATAGAATGTTCAGCAATGAGCTCAAAGCATTTAGGTGAGCATTTTGATATTCACGGTGGCGGCTCTGATTTACAGTTCCCGCATCACGAAAACGAAATTGCGCAATCATGCTGTGCAAACAATGGCAAGTATGTAAATACGTGGATCCACACAGGCATGGTACAAGTAAATAAAGAAAAAATGTCTAAATCATTAGACAACTTTTTTACTGTGCGTGAGGTATTAAAAACATATGACGCTGAATCAGTTCGTTACTTTTTAATATCAGGGCATTACCGTAGCCAGCTAAATTACTCGCAAGAGAATTTAGATCAAGCACGTTCATCGCTTGAACGTATTTACACAGCACTTCGCGGTGTTGAGCCAATTACGTGCGATATTGAAAATAATGAGTACGTGGCTAAATTTAGAAAAGCCATGAATGATGATTTTAATACACCAGAGGCGTTACCGGTTTTATTTGAACTGGCTAAAGAGCTAAACCGTGTTAAAGACACCGATACACAGCAAGCAGGGCAATTAGCATTTGTGCTACGCAGCATAGGCGAAGTGCTTGGTGTTGCCCAGCAAGCACCTGAATCGTTTTTGCAAGGCGGACAAGATGATGATGAAGTGGCCACTATCGAAGCGCTGATTGTAAAACGTAATGAAGCGCGCGCAAACAAAGATTGGGCCGCTGCTGATGAAGCACGTGATGCACTTAATGCACTCGGTGTTGTGCTTGAAGACTCAGCAGGTAAAACAACGTGGCGTAAAGCGTAAATGCGTTAAAGTAGCTTTTAAACTAAAAAGGGTTGCCAGTTGGCAACCCTTTTTTAATGCTAAGGCATTAAATTAACTGTGGTATTTTTCACATGCTTCGAGGGTGTTTTCAATTAAACTTGCTACAGTCATTGGGCCAACGCCACCCGGTACAGGGGTAATAAAATCAGCTTTTTGCTCTGCAACACTGTACTGAACATCGCCCACTAACTTGCCTGTATCTAAACGGTTAATACCTACATCAATCACAATTGCACCTTCTTTTACCCACTCACCTGGTATAAATTCAGGTTTACCTACGGCCACGACTAATAAGTCTGCGCGGCGCACATGGGTTTCTAAGTCTTGTGTAAATTTGTGACATACCGTTGTAGTACAACCGGCAAGTAATAACTCAAGCGACATAGGGCGACCAACAATATTAGAAGCACCAACAACTACCGCATGCATCCCTTTGTAACGCACGCCCGTTGAATCTAATAAGGTAATAATCCCTTTGGGTGTACATGGGCGCAGCGCCGGCATACGTTGCGCTAAGCGGCCAATATTGTAAGGGTGAAAACCGTCTACATCTTTATGTGGTGTAATACGTTCTAAAATCTTTTCTGCATCTAGGCCTTCAGGTAGCGGTAGTTGCACCAAAATACCATCTACTTCGCCATCATTATTTAGCTCATCAATTAATGCTAGTAGTTCTTCTTCGCTGGTTTGCGCAGGTAAATCAAATGACTTTGAAATAAATCCTACTTCTTCACACGCTTTACGCTTAGAGCCAACGTAAACTTGGCTTGCAGGGTCAAGCCCTACCAGTACTACTGCTAAACCGGGTGCACGTAAACCGTTTGCAACGCGTTCGCTTACGCGCTCAGCCACTGCACTACGTACTTGTTTTGCGATTGCCTTACCATCAATGATGTTTGCCGTCATGGGGGACCTTTAATTGGGGTTAAATAAACTTCGATACTTATATTTTAAAAGCATCTGCATATAAAGAGGGGTATATGCAAAAAATTAATTTTATTAATGCTTTTTTAATATGCAGGCTATTTTCGCAGAAAAGGCCCGAAGCGCCAAGTTGCTTTTAGGTTATAAACAGGTGTTTTCAAAAAAAGCGTCTAAATTTCAGCTTAGTTTTGCAATATTTAACCATTATGAACTAAAAATGACCGATTGATTTATTTTATGCAAAAAACGTTTGACCTCTCCCAGGCAAATCACTATTATGCACCCCGTTGTCAACGAGGTCACTCGCAGGCAATCGTAAGCATCGGCGATTAGCGCAGTTTGGTAGCGCACTTGGTTTGGGTCCAAGGGGTCGCAGGTTCAAATCCTGCATCGCCGACCACTTCTTTTATTTTTATAATAGAATAGCTTACAGGCAAACTATGAAGTTTTCGATGCGCCCGTAGCTCAGCTGGATAGAGCAACGCCCTTCTAAGGCGTTGGTCGAAGGTTCGAATCCTTCCGGGTGCGCCATTTGAAAACAAAGTAAATACCGTGGTGATTGTAGCTCAGTTGGTAGAGCCCCGGATTGTGATTCCGGTTGTCGTGGGTTCGAGCCCCATCAGTCACCCCAATTTACTTCGAGTATCGGCGATTAGCGCAGTTTGGTAGCGCACTTGGTTTGGGTCCAAGGGGTCGCAGGTTCAAATCCTGCATCGCCGACCACTTTCTCATAAGTGGTCTTAAATTCAACATTTAAGTATTCAACACGATTATCGGCGATTAGCGCAGTTTGGTAGCGCACTTGGTTTGGGTCCAAGGGGTCGCAGGTTCAAATCCTGCATCGCCGACCACTTTCTTAACCTTAAAGAAAGTAAACGAGTAATCACTCAGCAATAACTTCTATTTACTTCCTACTAAAATATCGCTTTAACGTACCAGTTAGTCTGTTTTTTACGCAGTTGGTCTCGATCGTAGCTAAACTAGTCCAAATAATTGCCCCCTACACTCGACTATCATAATTATTAGGTTATAATGCCGCGTCTATTGTTTAACATAGTGCCCGAAGGGCAGAGCAGCAATGGGATCTCATGGTAGTGACGGATGCTTTTTAGTGAAAAATCGCTTTAAAATTTATCAAGACTCATGAAGATTACTTTGTTTGTAAGGAAGGCGAACAGTCGCCAAAATTGAATATTGAGGTAAATCATGCAAGTTTCTGTTGAGACGACTCAAGGCCTTGAGCGCCGTCTGACCATCACCGTTCCTGCAGAGAACGTTGAGACCGAAGTAAAAAAACGCTTACAACAACTGTCAAAAACGCAGCGTATCGATGGCTTCCGTGCTGGTAAAGTACCAGTTTCAGTAATTAACAAGCGTTTTGGACCTGCGGTTCGTCAAGAAGTAGCTGGCGAAGTAATGCAGCGTAACTACATTGAAGCAATTGTTGCTGAAAAAATTAACCCTGCTGGCGCACCATCATTTGCACCTAAATCACTTGAAGCAGGTAAAGATTTAGAGTTTACTGCAACGTTTGAAGTATACCCTGAAGTTGAAGTTCAAGGTTTAGACAAAATTGCAGTAGAAAAACCAGCGGTAACAGTAACTGACGAAGATTTAGCAAACATGCTAGAAACACTTCGTAAGCAACACGCTTCTTGGTCTGATGTTGACGCAGCTGCTGGCGAAAACGACCGTGTAACAGTTGATTTCGTAGGTACTATCGACGGTGAAGAGTTTGAAGGCGGCAAAGCTGAAGACTTCCCACTTGAGCTTGGCCAAGGTCGTATGATCCCAGGTTTTGAAGACAACATCGTTGGTAAAAAAGCAGGCGAAGAAGTAGTTGCTGATGTAACTTTCCCTGAAGATTACCACGCTGAAAACCTAAAAGGTAAAGCGGCTCAATTCACTATCACAGTGAAAAAAGTTGAAGCACAAGAGCTACCTGAATTAAGCGAAGAGTTTGCAACTAAGTTCGGTGTTACCGAAGGCGGCGTAGACGCGCTTAAAGAAGAAGTTAAAAAGAACATGACACGTGAGCTAGACCAAGCGGTTAAAGCTAACGTGAAAGACCAAGCGATTAAAGGTCTTTTAGAAAACAACGAAATCGAAGTGCCTAAAGCACTTATTGATCAAGAAGTTGACGCATTACGTCAGCAAGCAGCTCAACGTTTTGGTGGCGACGCTAAAAACATGCCTGAGCTTCCAGCTGAATTGTTCCACGAGCAAGCTGTAACTCGCGTTAAAACTGGCCTATTACTAGGTGAAGTGATCAAAGCAAACGATATCAAAGTTGATGATGAAAAAGTTGAAGCATTAATTGCTACAGTTGCATCTGCTTACGAAGATCCAACTGAAGTAGTAGAATACTACAAAGCAAATGATCAACTTATGCAGCAAATGCGTAATGTTGCAATGGAAGAGCAAGCTGTTGAAGCTATTTTAGCTAAAGCAAACGTGTCTGACGTTGAAAAAGCATTTGATGACATCATGAATCCTCAGCAAGGTGCTTAATAAGTCATTGACTTAAGCGCTCGCTAACGATTAAATGGCTCGTGTTACTCTGTTTATGCAGTGTGCCCGGGCCATTTTAGTTTGTGCCCCATAATTTGCGAAAAATGATAACTATGCTTCCTTTAGTAAGAAAAAGCATAAGCGCATAAGGAATTAAAAAAGTATGAACACTGGTATGACAGATCCCCTAAATGCATTAGTCCCTATGGTTGTTGAACAAACAGCTAAAGGTGAGCGCTCGTATGACATTTATTCGCGTCTATTAAAAGAGCGAATTATCTTTTTAACGGGCCAAGTTGAAGACAACATGGCAAATCTAATTTTAGCGCAAATGCTATTTTTAGAATCAGAGAACCCTGAAAAAGATATCTTTTTATATATTAATTCACCAGGTGGTTCGGTAACCGCTGGTATGGCAATTTACGATACAATGAACTTCATCAAACCAGATGTAAGTACTATTTGTGTTGGCCAAGCGGCAAGCATGGGCGCATTTTTGCTTACTGCTGGCGCTAAAGGTAAGCGTTTTTGTTTACCAAACTCACGTGTAATGATTCACCAACCGTTAGGTGGTTTCCAAGGTCAAGCATCTGACTTTGAAATACACGCAAAAGAAATTCTGTCTATTAAAGACAAACTTAACCGCTTAATGGCAGAGCATACAGGCCAGCCATTAGATGTTATTTCACGCGATACTGACCGTGATAACTTTATGAGTGCATCACAAGCTGTAGATTACGGCCTGGTTGACTCAGTGTTTACAAATCGCGAAAGCAAGTAAGCGTGTAGGCAAGCAAATAATTGCTTGCCACTTTGAGTTACTATGCGAAAACCAGTAAATTTTGGTATAGTTAAAAGCGAATTTGAAATAGTTGCCAACCTTATTTGGCAGCCAACGTATAAAAGAGGTAGCTGAATGTCTGACACTCCTACAGACGGCGACAAAAGTAATAAATTGTTATACTGCTCTTTTTGTGGCAAAAGCCAACACGAAGTGCGTAAATTAATTGCAGGTCCTTCAGTATACATTTGTGATGAATGTGTAGAGCTGTGTAACGATATTATCAGGGAAGAAATCAAAGACATTGCTCCTAAGCATAATTCGTCTGATAAACTACCTGTGCCAAAAGAAATTCGTAATCACTTAGATGACTACGTAATTGGTCAAGACCATGCTAAAAAAGTATTGTCTGTAGCGGTATACAATCACTACAAGCGCCTACGCAACCAATCTACAAAGCAAGAAGTAGAACTAGGTAAAAGTAACATTTTGCTTATTGGCCCTACAGGCAGTGGTAAAACATTACTGGCAGAAACACTTGCGCGTTTACTTGATGTACCGTTTACTATGGCAGATGCAACTACACTAACCGAAGCCGGTTATGTAGGTGAAGATGTAGAAAACATCATTCAAAAACTGCTACAAAAATGTGACTACGACGTAGAAAAAGCGCAACGTGGTATTGTTTACATTGATGAAATTGACAAAATTTCGCGTAAATCAGATAACCCATCTATTACACGTGACGTGTCGGGTGAGGGCGTACAACAAGCGCTGCTTAAACTAATTGAAGGCACGGTTGCCTCAGTACCACCACAAGGTGGTCGTAAGCACCCGCAGCAAGAGTTTTTACAGGTTGATACCTCTAAGATTTTATTTATCTGTGGTGGTGCCTTTGCAGGCCTAGATAAAGTAATCGAACAGCGTAGCCATAAAAATACCGGAATTGGCTTTGGTGTTAACGTTAAAGAGTCAGCGTCGAGCCGCTCTTTAAGCGAAACATTTAAAGACGTAGAGCCAGAAGATTTAGTTAAGTACGGCTTAATTCCTGAGTTTATTGGTCGTTTACCTGTTGTTGCTACATTAACTGAGCTTGATGAAGCGGCACTTGTACAAATATTAAGTGAACCTAAAAACGCCATTACTAAACAGTTCTCTGTATTGTTTGGTATGGAAGACGTTGAATTAGAGTTCCGTGATGATGCACTAAGCGCTATTGCTCACAAAGCAATGGAGCGTAAAACAGGTGCTCGCGGACTTCGCTCAATAGTTGAAGGTGTACTCCTTGATACTATGTATGAGCTGCCATCAATGGATGATGTAAGCAAAGTGGTTATAGATGAAACCGTGATTAAAGGTGAATCTGACCCAATCTTGATTTATGAAAACAATAATCAAGATAAAGCTGCATCAGAGTAGTTTTTAAGCTATTTGTATAAAAAAGGAGCCTTAGGCTCCTTTTTTTATAATTAATTTGAACGAGTTGGGGGAAATTGTTGAACTTTAATTAGATTATCCCCATATACTTGAGTAATCTTTTAAATAAATGAAGTGCGAAGAGAAACTATAATGACGCTTGAGAGAACCGATCGAGTCGAAATCCCAGTGTTAGCACTGCGCGATGTTGTGGTATATCCGCACATGGTGATCCCGCTTTTTGTAGGCCGTGAAAAATCAATAAAATGCCTCGAAGCGGCAATGGATAAAGACAAACAAATTTTCTTGGTTGCACAAAAAGATGCAACTGTAGACGAACCTGAGCAAGACGATATTTACCGTATCGGTACTATTGCTACTGTACTTCAGTTATTAAAGTTACCAGACGGTACAGTTAAAGTTTTAGTTGAAGGTACGCAGCGCGCACAAATTGAAGAATTTGTAGATAACGATGAGTTTTTTGTAGCGAATGCTCAGTTCATCGAATCTGATTCAGTGGATGAGCAAGAGCAAGATATTTTCATCCGCAGCGCTGTTAGCCAGTTTGAAGGCTATGTAAAACTTAATAAAAAAATTCCACCTGAGGTATTAACCTCTGTTTCAGGTATTGATGAGCCAGCACGCCTTGCCGATACAATGGCAGCGCATATGCCATTAAAAGTGCCTGAAAAACAAAAAGTGTTAGAAATTTCAAGCGTTACAGAGCGCTTAGAATACTTAATGGCACTGATGGAAGGTGAAATAGACTTATTGCAGGTTGAGAAAAAAATTCGTACCCGCGTGAAAAAGCAGATGGAAAAATCTCAGCGCGAGTACTACCTCAACGAGCAAATGAAAGCCATTCAAAAAGAACTTGGTGAGCTTGATGATGTACCTGACGAATTTGAAGCGCTTAAAAAGCGTATTGAAGAATCAGGTATGCCAGAAGAAGCGAAAGAAAAAGCATCAGCTGAGCTTAATAAGCTTAAAATGATGTCGCCAATGTCTGCAGAGGCCACTGTAGTGCGTTCATACATTGATACGTTAATTAACGTACCATGGAAAAAACGCTCGAAAGTGAAAAAAGACTTAGCAGGCGCGCAAAAAATTCTTGATAGCGATCACCACGGCTTAGATAAAGTTAAAGAACGCATAATTGAATACCTCGCGGTGCAACAACGTACTAATAAGCTTAAAGGGCCTATTTTATGTTTAGTAGGGCCACCGGGTGTAGGTAAAACGTCACTAGGGCAGTCTATTGCACGCTCTACGGGTCGTAAATATGTTCGTATGGCATTAGGTGGCGTACGTGATGAAGCTGAAATTCGTGGTCATCGTCGTACTTACATTGGCTCTATGCCAGGTAAGCTGATTCAAAACATGACAAAAGTGGGCGTTAAAAACCCATTATTCTTGTTAGATGAAATCGACAAAATGTCATCAGATATGCGCGGCGACCCGGCATCAGCATTATTAGAGGTGCTCGATCCGGAGCAAAACAGCCACTTTGCTGATCACTACTTAGAAGTAGACTACGATTTATCGGATGTAATGTTTGTAGCAACATCAAACAGCTTTAATATTCCTGGTCCATTATTGGACAGAATGGAAGTTATTCGCTTATCGGGTTACACCGAAGATGAAAAGCTAAACATTGCAAAAGAGCACTTAATTACTAAGCAAGTTAAACGCAATGGTTTAAAACCTTCTGAGCTAGTAATAGAAGACAGTGCAATTATTGGCATTATTCGTTACTACACGCGTGAAGCGGGCGTACGTAATTTAGAGCGCGAAGTATCTAAACTATGTCGTAAAGCCGTTAAAAATATCTTACTTGATAAAGAGACTAAAACAGTCACTATCAATCAAGATAACCTAGAAGAGTTTTTAGGTGTACAGCGCTACGACTACGGTAAAGCTGAAGACGGCGATCGCATTGGCCAGGTAACAGGCTTAGCGTGGACCGAAGTAGGCGGCGATTTACTGACCATTGAATGTGCGGCTGTGCCAGGTAAAGGCAAACTAAGCTACACAGGCTCACTGGGCGATGTAATGCAAGAGTCAATACAAGCGGCCATGACGGTAGTTCGTAATCGTGCTGATACGTTCCGTATTAATAACGATTTTTACGAAAAACGCGACATTCATGTGCATGTACCTGAGGGCGCGACCCCTAAAGATGGCCCAAGTGCCGGTGCAGCAATGGTAACGGGTTTAGTATCGAGCTTAACAGGTAACCCCGTTAAAGCCGATGTAGCAATGACAGGTGAAATAACACTGCGCGGTGAAGTACTGCCTATTGGTGGTTTAAAAGAGAAACTACTTGCTGCACACCGTGGTGGAATTAAAACAGTCATTATTCCTAAAATTAACGAACGTGACTTAAAAGAGATCCCAGATAACGTACTGGCAGGCTTAGATGTTCACCCAGTTACATGGATTGATGAAGTATTAAAGTTAGCTTTAGTGCATCCTGTTGAGAGTTTTTCAGTCGAAACACCGAAAAACCAATAAAAAACCCAAAAAAAGTGCTTTAAAGGGCTTTTCAAATCTAATCGGTATGATAAGTTAAGCACTGGTTTTCGAGCCTAGCCCTTATGGGGCCTAGGCTTAAGAAAAATATAATCATGTGAGCATTAAAAGTTTGCTCTAAAATTTTCAAAAAAGTGATGTTAGTTTAAAAAACAATCGCTCTTGATAATAACAATGAAAGAGGATGATATTGTGAATAAATCTCAATTAATCGATCAAATCGCAGCTGACGCTGACATTTCTAAAGCGGCTGCAGGTCGTGCACTAGATTCATTCATCGAGTCTGTATCTGGAGCGCTTAAAGATGGCGATTCAGTTGCACTTGTAGGTTTTGGTACTTTCTCAGTACGCGAGCGTGCTGCTCGTTCAGGCCGTAACCCACAAACTGGTGAAACTATCCAAATCGCTGCGGCAAATATTCCTTCTTTCAAAGCCGGTAAAGCGCTGAAAGACGCAGTAAACTAATCACTGTTTAAATACAGATTAGTTATGGCGAGTGTATATAAACTTAATTATCCTAATCGATGAATTAAGTAACTTCACCGCCAGTTACTTCAAGTGAAAAAGCGTATCTGGTAAGATACGCTTTTTTTACATATGACAAGGTAAAATACCTTGATCAATAAGAGATAAACAAATGCTTGAGAAAATCAGAGAGGGCTCACAGGGTCCTGTAGCCAAAATAATTTTAGGCGCGGTGATTTTATCTTTTGCCTTAGCAGGGATCGGTAGTTACTTAGGTCAAACCCCAGAACAACCCGTTGCTGAAGTAAATGGAATTAAAATTAGCCAAACCGAATTTAATCGTGCTTATCAAAACGAACGTAGCCGTTTAGAGCAACAATTTGGCGAATACTTTGCACAAATCAGTGCAGATCCAAATTACATGGCGCAAATTCGTCAAGGTGTAATTGACCGCTTAGTACAACAAGAATTGCAATCACAATTAGCGGCAGATTTAGGCCTTCGCGTAAGCGACGACAGCGTACGTAAAACAATTTTAGAACTACCGTACTTTCAAATTGGTGAAAAATTTAATAACGACCGTTACCTACAAGTAATTCGTCAAATGAACTTTCAACCAGATGCTTTTCGTGAATACTTACGTAAAGACATGACACGCAGCCAATTAGTGTCTGCGGTTGCTGGTACTGAGTTTGCACTTGAAAACGAGCTTAAACGCGCTGCAGCCCTGCAGCAGCAAACGCGTAGCATAGACTACCTTGTGTTAAGCAAAGAAGCGTTACAAGCAAACGTAGACGTATCTGAGCAAGAAATTGCTGATTACTACGAGCTAAACGCATCACAATTTTTATCGCCAGAGCGTGTATCGGTTGATTACATTGAGCTTAAAGCACAAGATATCACCGTAGAGTCGGTAACAGAAGATGACGTAAAAGCGTATTATGAGCAAAATAAAGCACAATACATCGAGCCTGAAAAACGCCGTGTATCGCACATTTTAATTGATAACAGCGAAGATGATGATGCCGCGCTTGAAAAAGCCAACGCATTACATGAGCAGTTAGAGCAAGGTGCTGATTTTGCACAGCTTGCAGAGTCATCATCTGATGATGTTGTGAGTGGCGAAATGGGCGGCGACCTAGAGTGGATTGAACGCGATGTAATGGACCCAGCTTTTGAAGATGCTGCATTTGCGCTTCAAAGCAAAGGTGATATTTCAGAGGTTGTAGCATCAGAGTTTGGTTATCACATCATTAAACTTACTGACTTACAGCCAGAGCAAGTGAAAGCGTATGACGACGTAAAAGCCGACTTACGTGCAGAGCTTGAGCAAACTGAAAAAGTAGATGCGTTTTACGAAAAGCAAACAGAAATGGGTGCCTTAGCATTTGAGATTTCTGACCGTTTAGACGATGCAGCAGAAGTGGCAGACGTTGAAGTTAAAACCACGCCACTTGTTGCACGTAATGCATTGCCAGAGCCACTTAATACACCTGCGGTAATTTCACAGTTGTTCTCAGTAGAATTACTTGAAGATAAAGTAAACTCAGAAGTGATTGAGCTAGGTGATGAGCACGTTATTGTAGTACGTGTAAATAAATACGAGCCATCTGCAACTAAACCGCTTGCGCAAGTGAGTGAGCAAATCAAAACACGTTTAGTTAATGAAAAAGCATCAACACTTGCTAAAGAAAAAGCACGTGAGTTATTTGCACAAGTTCAAGCAGGTAAAACGCTAAGCGATGTGGCCAGTGAGCAAAACCTAACGGTACGTGAAGAAGCGAGCTTAACGCGTCAAAGCTACACGGTTTCGCCTGCTATTGTAACGCAAGCGTTTAAAATGCCTCGTCCTAATGATGCACCAAGCACAGACGTGGTTGATTTAAACAACGGTGATGCGGCAATTGTTGCACTTAAATCGGTAAGCGATGCGCAAGTAACCGCAAATATCGACCCGCAAGTACAGCAAAACATTACTATGGCGCAAGCTAACAAAAACTATTTAGCGTTTATTGAGTCTTTAAAGGCTAAAGCTGAGCTAAATCTACCTGTGGTAGAGCAAGCAGCAGAATAATCGCGACACATTAAAAAAGGCGCGTTTACTTTATAAGTAACGCGCCTTTTTATAACTTCAATGTGCTTAGTAAAATGATTAGGCAGTATTGCTTATAAATATAAGCTTTGAATTAACAGCATATGAGGCGCTGTGTTACTTTTGATTGCGGATTTTGAAACACCTCTTCGGTACGCCCATATTCTACTACCTCACCTTTTTCAAGCACCACTAGCTGATCGCTGATATGGCGCACTAAACTTAAATGGTGCGTAATGAGTACATAAGTTAAACCGGTTTCTTTTTGCAGCTTAAGTAATAAGTTAACTGTTTGCGCACGAACGGAGGGATCTAAAGCCGATAGCGCTTCATCAAGCACCACCACTTTAGGGTCTAAAATGAGCGCCCGCGCCAACGCTACACGCTGCAATTGGCCTACACTAAACATGTGAGGGTAATAATGTTGATGATCGATTAGCAGCCCCACTTTAGAAAGCGTGGCATCTATTTTTTCTTGGCGAGCGAGTTGGTCTGAATCGGTATTATACTGCAAGCAATCATCTAGCATATCACCTATGGTGAGACCCGGATTGAGCGAGGCAGCGGAGTCTTGGAATATCATGCGGATATGTCGACATTGATCATCGCGCACACCATCATCTTCAATAATATTACTTTCTAATAAAATTTGCCCACTGTCAGCGCTATCGGCCCCTGCGAGTAATTTAGCGAGTGTACTTTTACCCGCACCGGTTTCACCGATTACTGCGATTGTTTCGCCTTTGCCCACACAAAAAGAGATATTTTTTAGTACCTCAAATTTTTTGCGGCTAAATAAACCGGCACGTATGTTAAAGGTTTTACAAAGCGCTTGTACTTTTAATACCGGTTGCATTACTTCATCTCCTTAATAAGCGGAAAATGACACGCATAGCTGTGCCCATGGTGCTTAGTAAGTGCAGGGGTAATTACACATTCTTTTTGTGCTTGAGGGCAGCGTGGGCCTAATCGGCAACCTATAGGTAAATGTTGCAAAGTAGGGATAGTGCCTTTAAGTGCATAAAAGGGTTCTTTGTGTGCTAAGCCTTGCTCATAATTGGGTAAGCTTTTTAATAACGCTTGCGTGTAAGGATGGCGAGGCTGGCGAAAAATACGTTGCGTAGGGCCGGCTTCAACCATTTGCCCACAATATAAAACATGAATACCGTGCGACCAGTCGGCTATTTCTTCAAGCTCATGAGAAATCATCAAAATAGACATGTTTTTTAATTGATTTAAGCTTTTTAGCAACCTAAATACCTGTGCGCGGGTGGTGCTTTCAAGCGCTGTAGTCGGCTCATCAGCAATTAGTAGCTTAGGAGTGCGCGCTATGGCCATGGCAATCATGACTTTTTGGCACACGCCTTCTGAGAGCTCGTGCGGGTAACTATCAAGCACAGCGTCGTGGTTTTTAATACCCACTTTATGAATAAGTGCTTTTACGCGGTCTTTACGTTCTCTATTGCGCTTTAAAAAAAAGCCTTTAGTGGATGTTTCAGGCAGTGTTTCGGCTATTTGGTCAAATATTTTAGCGGTCGGGTCAAGGCAGCGGCTAGGGTCTTGGTAAATCATCGCAATGTCTTGGCTGACTGTTTTTCTGCGTTGCTCTGGGGTTAAGCGCATTAAATCAACACCGCGCCAATGCATTCTATCGGCTGTTATATGCCAGCGTTCGTTAAGTACCCCAACAATGGCTTTGGCTATTAAGCTTTTACCTGAGCCCGACTCACCCACCAAGCCATGTACTTCACCTTCTTTTAGGCTAAAGCTGACTCTGTCTACAGCGCGAATCACCGTTTCTGAGGTACGCAGCTCTATGGTTAAATTTCTAACGTCGAGTAATTGCATTTAATCAGCCTTACGTGCTTTAAGCACTTTTCGTAGGCCATCACCTACTAAATTGGTAGACAAAACAGCTAAAAATAATAATACACCCGGTAGCGCAACGGTCCAAGGTGCTAAATATATAAGGCCTAAATTCTCAGCCAGTATGGCGCCCCATTCGGTAGTAGGGGGCTGTGCCCCTAGTTTTAAAAAGCCTAAGGCGGCAATATCTAAAATAGCAGTAGAAAGCGCGGTGGTAAAAATAACCACAATGTGTTCATAAATATTAGGAAAAATACCCCGCGACAAAATATGCCAGTTAGAGGCACCATCAAGCCTAAAAGCGGTAATGTAGTCTTTGCTTAGCTCATCAACAATTAAATTACGAATAGAGTGAATAAATTGCGGTAATAACGCCAATATAATAGCCCACACTGTATTCATTAAGCCCGGCCCAAGCACTGCGATAATAATAATCGCCAATAGCAAAGACGGAATAGAGAGCGTGATATCAAGCAAGTGATTTAAAAAGCTTGAACGAAGGCCGCGGCTAATGCCGGCAAAAGTGCCAACAAGCACACCAATAATGGTAGTAATAAAGGCAGCCACCACCGATAAGCCAAACGTGTAGGTTGCGCCATTCATTAAGCGCGAGAGTACATCGCGTCCTAAATCATCGGTGCCCAAAATAAAGCGCACATCGCCCATTTCTCGCCATGATGGCGGTATAAGTAAAGCATCGCTATGTTGCTGGTTAACTCCATACGGCGCTAAAAAGGGCGCACTGGCGGCCAATAACGCAAACGCCATAAAAATCCATAATCCCACCAAGGCGGGGTGATTGTTTTTAAATTTGCGCCAAAAACGCGCCAGCGGCGATTTATTCGACTCTTCAGAAAATAATTTAAACTTTACCATGTGCCTGATTCCGCGAAATTGGGTCGAACAGAGTATATGTAAGCTCGGCAACAATAGTGGCAATAATAACAAACATAGACACCGCCATTAAACCGCCTTGAATAGCAGGGTAGTCTCGTTGGTAAATACTATCGATTAGCCAACGGCCAATACCCGGCCAAGAAAAAATAACTTCGGTTATCATTGCAAGCGTAATGAGCGTACTAAATTGCAGCCCTATTTGTTTTATTACCGGCAATAGCGCATTGCGCAGCGCATGATGCATGATTAATTGGCGGCGATTAAGGCCTTTTGCCCTGGCTGTTTTTATAAAGCTTTGATCCATTACTTTAAGCATAGAGTCGCGGGTAAAGCGCACTAAAACAGTGGTAGGAAACATGGCCAGTACTATGGTTGGCAGTGTTAAGTGATGCAGTGCATCTATAAATGCTTCACCTTTATAGGGGAAGCCTGCGAGCATAATATCGATTAATATAAACCCGGTATTAGGCGGTATTTCAAATAGTAACCCCATTCTACCCGACATAGGAAACCAGCCCAGCTTGAGCGAAAAAATCATAATAAGTAACAGCGCTAACCAAAAAACCGGAATAGAGTAACCAATCATGGTGGTAGAGCTAATTAATTTATCTGGCCAAAGACGTGTATATGCTGAGGCCAAAATTCCTGCTGGTACACCTACCACAACCGATACAATAAGCGCATAAACACACAGCTCTAAAGTTGCTGGGATTAAATCTAAAATGTGCTGAAAAACGTTATCTCCCGAGGCAAACGACACACCCCAATCACCTTGAAATATCCGCCCTAAAAATGCTAAATACTGCATAACGTAGTTGCTGTCATACATGTATTTATCTTCAAGCTCACTGTGCTGAGAAAAATTACCGCTAGGAATACCACTTAGGTTGCTAAGCGGATCCCCTGGGAACAAGTAGCTAAGCGAAAAGGTAAATATGCTTAGCATTAAGATCATGAACAAAAACAAGCCAAGGCGGCGTAATATATAATCAAGTATCATTATTTTTTCCTCGCATTTGCGAGTGAAATAGCCCCAAATGGGCCAAGGGTTATCCCTTCTACATCGGCACTATTTGCTTGAAAACGCATACCATGAGCAATAGGGACCAACGGGAGCTGATCAATAATGAGCGCTTGAACCTGATCGTAATACTGTTTGCGTAAGCTTAAATCGGTGGTGTCGAGCGCTTGGGTAAGCAATAAGTCAAACTGCGGGTTACACCAATTGGCTGGGTTTTTACCGCTAAAAGTGGCGGTACAGCTTAGCAATGGGCTAAAAAAGTTATCTGGATCGGGGGTATCGGCAGCCCAGCCGAGTAATACGCTATCGTGGCGGTGCTCACCTATACGCTGAATAAAAGTATTCCACTCGTATTCAACAATACTTACATTAACACCTATTTTGCGTAAATCGCTTTGCATCAGCTCAGCCATTTTGCGGGCATTAGGATTGTATATTCGACTCACCGGCATTGCCCAAATGGTCATATCAAAGCCATTCGGTAACCCCGCTTCTATGAGTAGTTTTTTAGCCAGCTCTGGGTCAAACATAGGCATGTTTTCTTGTGGTTCAAAGCCCCACGAAGTCGGCGGTAAAATAGATTGCGCGCGTATACCATTACCGTAATAAACGGCTTGCATTATTTTGTCTATATCAATTGCATGCGCAAGGGCTCTGCGCACTCTAATGTCATCAAAAGGGGCGCGCTCAGTATTAAAGGCCCAATAACCAATATTTAAATTGGTTTCTTTTTCAACGTTTATATCGTCTCGTTGCGCTAAAATACTCAGTTGTGCGCTACTTGGGTGTGCGGTTACATCGCACTCTTTAGTGAGCATTTTTGCTATGCGCGTAGTGCCGTTTGTCGTAATGTCGTATACCAGCTGTTCAAGGGCAACATCGTGCTTCCAATAAAGGGGGTTGCGGTAAAAGCGCACTAAGTGATCGCGTCGGTACTCTTTATAAATGTAGGGGCCTGTGCCAATAGGGTACTGATCGAATAAATTAGTTTGATCTCGCGCTTTTAATTGCATTGCGTATTCTTGCGACAGCACCACGGCAAAGTCGGTGGCCATGTTCGTTAAAAAACTGCTTTCTGGGTGAAATAGCTCAAAGCGCACTTGATAGTCAGACACGCGTACAATTTTACGAATAAGCTGATCGAGCCCCACACTTTGAAAATACGGGTAGTTTGCATCGCCTACAAAATGGTACGGGTTGTAAACGTCAAATAATCGGCTAAAGGTAAAAATAACATCATCAGCGTTAAAATCGCGAGTAGGGGTAAAGTACGAGGTAGAATGAAATTTTACGCCTTTACGCAGCGTAAAGGTGACCGACTTTCCATCGTTGCTAATTTTCCAATCGGTTGCCAGCTCACTTTTAAAATCTGCAGTAACGGGGTCAATACTAATTAAACGGTCAAATAACTGATTAGCAATAATATCAATAGTTGAGCCAGTGGTTGTTACTTGCGGATTAAACGACACAGGGTTCGCTTCGGCGCAATAAACGAGGCCTTGGTTTTTCTCTTCTATTATTTCTTCTCTACTATCAAAGCAGCCTGTTAAGGTGCTGGCTAGTAAAACAAGTAGTATTTTATGCACTCGCATAACCTCTAACTATTTATCTTCTAATAAATTGTATTTTTTAAGATAACCACGTAATTGATGATACGTTAAACCGAGTACTTCTGCAGTTTTCTTTTGATTAAATTGGCTATGCTCAAGGGCTTTATTAATCATATTTATTTCAAATTCGTTAGAGCGCTCTTTTAAGCTACACGGAAATTCAATTGGGGCGCTAAGCTCGTTACTAAGCTCGCTAATAGGTGTGGCTAGTGTTGTAGGCTCAGCTGGGGCAAGCGGTGTTGCAATAGGAGCTTTAATGCGTGCTTTGGGTCTAAAACGGCTTTCAAATGGGTCTAAAATAATCTGGTGAACGGGAATATGTTCATTACCATGACGATACAAACTTCGCTCAACTACATTTTTAAGCTCGCGTATATTACCCGGCCAATCGTAATTTAGCAGGGTTTCGGTGGCGCTGCGGGTAAAGCCACTAAATAACTCCCACTCTAAATCGCGTGCCATATTCATGGCAAATTGCTCAGCGAGTAGCATAATATCGTCTTGACGTTCGCGCAGTGGTGGCAGGGTAATTACATCAAAGGCTAAGCGGTCAAGTAAGTCACTTCTAAATTCGCCCTGTTCAGCAAGGTGGGGTAAATCTTCGTTGGTGGCACACACTAAACGAGTATCTACCTTTACGGTGTGTTTACCACCAACCCGCTCAAATTCACCATATTCTATAACGCGCAGAAGCTTTTCTTGTACCATGGCCGATGTATTAGCCAGCTCATCTAAAAATAAGGTACCGCTGTTAGCGCGCTCAAAGCGACCTTCATGACGTTTACTTGCCCCGGTAAAAGCACCGCTTTCATGACCAAATAATTCGCTTTCGAGGAGGTTTTCGTTAAGGGCTGCACAGTTAAGCTTTACGTAGTTTTGATCCCAACGCTTTGATAAAAAGTGTAAACGGGCGGCTATAAGCTCTTTACCGGTTCCTCGCTCGCCAATAATAAGCACTGGCTTATCTAAATTAGCTAACTGCGATACCTGATCAAGTACAGCTAAAAAGCTATCAGATTGGCCGAGTAAATTATCCTGTTGGCGATATTGGCTCATTTTTCCTAACTCTTGGTCATTTTTGCTAACAGTTAGTGTATTTCATAATCAGGGATAACTAAAGGAATTTGTATATTTAGTTTAACTTAATGAAAATAAAGTGTATTTTAGATTTTAAAAAGTTGGCAAGCATATTGATACTAGTTACAGCAGACCAACTAAGTTTATATTACAGAGGTAAATGTTATGGGAATTTTTTCACGTTTTGCAGACATTGTTAATTCTAATATCAATGCCATTTTAGATAAAGCAGAAGACCCAGAAAAAATGGTTCGTCTTATTATCCAAGAGATGGAAGACACATTGGTAGAGGTGCGCTCTACTTCAGCTAAAACACTGGCTGAGAAAAAAGAATTAGTACGTCGTGTAGACACACTAAAAGCACAAGTAAGTGATTGGCAAGACAAAGCAGAGCTTGCACTAAGTAAAGACCGCGACGATTTAGCGCGTTCAGCATTACTAGAAAAGCAAAAATCGGCAGAAGCAGTCGCAGCAGTAGAGTCTGAGCTTGAGCATGTAGAGTCTCATATTGAGAAACTTCAGCAAGAAGTCACCACTCTACAAGAAAAGCTAGCCGATGCTAAAGCACGTCAAAAGGCAATTATTTTACGTCAACGTTCGGCTGAGTCGCGCCTTGAAGTGAAAAAAGCCCTCGATAGCTCTAAAGTAGAAGATGCACTTAATCGCTTTGAGCGCTACGAAACTAAAATTGATGGACTAGAATCTCAAATAGAGTCTTACGATTTAGGTAAAAAGTCGCTTGCAGATGAAATTGCCGACCTACAAAAAAATGAAAAGATAGATGATGAGCTTGCCGAACTTAAAAAGAAGCTAGCTGATAAATAACTTATAAAGGGGTACTTAAAGTGCCCCACTGCTTAAAACATCGATTACGGATTGTCAGGAGAGGATTATGTTTGATCCAGAGATACTAATTGCACCATTTATCTTGTTCATGATTTTTGTTGCGCCACTGTGGTTAATTTTGCACTACCGTAGCAAAAAGCAAGTGAGCCAAGGGTTAAGTGAGCATGAACATCGCCAGTTATTGGAACTTGCCCACAAGGCCGAAAAAATGGCTGATAGAGTAGAAACCCTTGAAGCATTACTCGATCAAGAGTCACCACAATGGAGACGCAAAGTATGAGTGCCAAACGCGAATTATTAAGAGACCCACAGCGCGGCAAAATCGCCGGTGTATGTGCGGGATTAAGTGACTACTTTAATATGGAGTTATGGTTAGTTCGCATTATTTTTGTTAGTGCGGTACTGCTAACGGGTGGCCCATTATTTGTGGTAGCGTATATTGCAGCGTGGTTTATTTTAGATAAAAAAGACCCCATAACTATACATGCTAGTAGCTCAACTAAAACTGACGATCCGCTAGAAGTTAAATTTAAAGTATGGCAAAAAGGCGAGCCACCGCGTCGCGCATTGCAAGACTTAAAAGAGCGTTTAACGCGAATAGACACGCGTCTTCAAGATATGGAGCGCCATGTTACTTCAAGCGAGTTTACGGTTAGCCGTGAAATCAACAAACTTTAAAGGATTTAATAGCACTTTGTTCGGTGATTAACAGCATCAACGAAGTGCTAGCCCATTATGAGTAGCACTTCATTTGCCAAAAAAACCTTTAAAAGTATTAAAGGTTCAGCCCAAAAAGCCCTTCATCGCAGTTTAGATCAACACGTAAAATTGGCCGTAACCGGCCTAAGTGGCAGTGGTAAAACCGCGTTTATTACCGCACTTGTTAAGCACCTTACAACACAAAGCGATGATAAAAACTTACCGTTTTTTGATGTAATGCGAGAGCACCGCCATATAGCCACTAAAGTGGTGCCGCAAGAGGCGTTAAAAGTCCCTACGTTTGACTATCCGCGTGCACTTAATGCCTTGCTCCCAACTGATGGGATGCCTACATGGCCTGCATCAACCGAGCGCATTAATACCCTGCGTTTAGCGATTAAATACCAAAGCGCATCAGGGTTACGTGGGCATTTTTCGCCGCAATCTACGCTGTATTTAGACATTATTGACTACCCTGGTGAATGGCTACTTGATTTACCTATGCTTGAGCAAAGCTATAGTCAATGGTGCGAGCAACAATACCCGCTGTTACTACAGCACCCACGTGTGAATACCTCTACTGAATTTTTAAACGCGCTTGAACAGCTTGATTTAAATGCGCCTGTAGATGAAGGCTTACTTGCACACATTGCAGCGCTTTATCAAAGTATGCTGGTAGGGCTTAAAAAAGATACTAAGCTTGCCATGTTACAACCTGGGCGCATGCTAATGCCTGGCGACTTACAAGGTGCGCCGCTTTTGTTGTTTTTTCCGGTAAATGCGCAGCATATAAAAAGTGATGAGGTAGTGCCTGGCTCTAACTTAGCGCATTTAATTAAGCGCTTTAACGCCTATGTAAAAGAGGTGGTTAAGCCATTTTATAATGAGCACTTTAAACACTTTGACCGCCAAATTGTGTTGGTAGATGTACTCAGCGCATTAAACGAAGGCCACGAAACACTCCAAGAGCAAAGTAGTGTAATAAACCAATTACTCGCACATTTTAATTATGGCGAGTCGGGCTTTTTTAAGCGTTTATTTAAACCCAACATAGATAAAATACTGTTTGCTGCAAATAAGTCAGATCATATAAGTGCTAAGCACCATAAAGACTTAGCACTACTACTTGATTCACTAGTGCATGAGCAAAGTAATCACTTAAAGTTTGATGGCGTACAAATAGAAACCATGGCAATGTCGTCAATTGCAGCAACGCAGCCGCGCCAAGTGGCCGATAAAGGCCAAACGCTTGATTGTATTTATGGTAAACCATTAAACGAGCAAGATTGGCTTACTTATTTACCCCCACAGCCACCAAAGCGCATGCTTAATAAAAATGAGTGGCCAGCGCCGGGCTTTGAGTTTTTATCGTTTGCGCCTATGCCAAACCCCGATAAGCAACTTAAGCATATTCGCCTTGATCATGTGATGCAGTACTTGTTAGGAGACAAATTATTATGAACGACTCACAGCAAACTTTTCAAGCAGGTAGGCGAATTGATAGCCAACCTGATGAGCAGGTTGAGGCGACGCTTGCTCCTGCAAAAATAATTACTCAAGGTCAAAGTGAATACATTGAAGAGCCTGAAGATGAACTACTTGATGAAGAAATAGACCTAGAGCCGGTATATAAAAAGTCTAAATGGCAAACGCTTAAAGGGGTGTTTGCTGTAAGCTTTTTAGTGTTAGTGCTACTTGAGTTTGCTTATTCGTTAGTGTTTGCGTTTCAGCAGTCAGTCATTTTAGGCGGCGTGTATTTAACGGCGGTGGTAAGCGGTGTGTTGCTAATTGGGCGCATGCTATGGCGCGAATACAGAATGCTGCGCAGTTTAAAGCGTAATCAGTTACACCGCCAAGAAGCCGACAGACTCTTAAATAGTGAGCAAGTAGGCGGCGCATTACCCTGGCTTGAAAAACTAAACAAGCACCAACAACTAGATAACTTCGAAGCGTTTAAAAACCAAGTGGCTACCCATCATAGCGATAAGGAAATAATGACCCTTTACGCAAATAGCTTGCTTATAACGCAAGACACGCAAGCTAAAAAGCTTATAAACCGCTTTGCGACAGAGTCAGCGTTGCTTGTTGCCCTAAGCCCCCTTGCGCTGGTGGACATGATGGCGGTGCTTTGGCGCGGTACTAAGTTAATAGAGCAAATTGGTAAAATTTATGGCATTGGTTTTGGTTACGCAAGCCGCATTAAGCTCTACCGTATGCTAATAAAACAAGTTATGTTTGTAGGCAGTGCTGAGCTTGTATCTGATTTAGCAGCCACAGCACTCAGTGCTGAGCTTTTAGGTAAGCTTTCGGGGCGTGCAGCGCAAGGTGTAAGCGCCGGTATTTTTACAGCACGTATTGGTTACAAAGCAATGGAGCTTAGCCGCCCATTACCACGGCTTGAAAACAAACGCAGCTTGTTAAAAGGCACAGTGCAAAGTATTGCCAGCAAAATCATGAGCCGTAAAAAGGCCGAGCCAACGTCCTAAAGTAGCAGTGGCAATATTTGTGTACAAAACCGCGCTGAGCGGTTTTTGCACAAATAGCCATCTGAGCATCCGGCATGCTTGTGATTTAAACTGCGGTGCGTTTTATTTATGTAATTGACACACATAATAAAAACGAGATCACACAATGAGCAAGCAGCATATTAATACCCAATGTATTCATGGCCCGCAAAAAGCAAACGATCCGCACGGCGCACTCACGTCGCCTTTGTATCAAACCTCTACCTTTCATTTTGAAAATGCAGCACAAGGTGCCGCGCGTTTTGCAGGCGATGAGCCCGGTTATATTTACACCCGCCTAGGTAACCCAACCACCACCGAACTTGAGCAAAAAGTAGCACAGTTAGAGGGCTGCGAAGCTGCAGCGGCTACCGCCACAGGTATGGGCGCTGTATCGGCGTCGGTATTAAGCTTTTTATCGCAGGGCGATCATTTAATTGCATCAAGTGCATTATATGGATGTACTTTTGCGTTTTTTGCTCACATGTTACCGCGCTGGGGAATAGAAGTTACTTTTGTTGATATGACCAACGAGGGCGAGCTTCGCGCTGCTATAAAACCTAATTCAAAAATGATATTTGTAGAAACGCCCCTCAACCCCACAATGGCAGTCATTGATTTAGCCTTAATTGGCGCGCTCGCTAAGCAACATAATTTAATTAGTGTGGTCGACAACACCTTTTTAACGCCACTGCTGCAATCACCTAAGCAGTACGGCATAGATATTATTGTGCACAGTGCCACTAAGTACTTAAACGGCCATGGCGATGTAGTAGCGGGGCTTGTGTGTGGAACGCATGAGCACATTACCTTAATAAAAATGACGGTACTTAAAGATATTGGTGCCACCATAAGCCCGCACGACGCATGGCTTATTAATCGCGGATTAAAAACTTTAGCTATACGCATGGAGCGCCATTGCCAAAGCGCGCAAACGGTTGCCGAATATTTAGAGGCGCACCCACAGGTTAATATTGTTTATTACCCTGGGCTTAAATCGCACCCTGGCAACAAATATATAGGCAAGCAAATGAAAGCCGCAGGCGGCGTTATTGCATTTGAAATTAAAGGCAGCCTTGCTCAAGGAGCGCAGTTTATAGATAGCATGAAGCTTTGCACACTTGCTGTAAGTTTAGGTGATGCCGAAACGCTTATTCAGCACCCCGCATCAATGACGCATTCTCCTTACACACCCGAGGAGCGAGCAGCCGCAGGCATAAGTGATGGCTTGATAAGACTCTCTGTAGGGCTTGAAGATGTTAACGATATTATTGACGACTTAAACCAAGCTTTTACATTAATTTGTTAGGCGTATTTATTTATGTACAGTTAAATTCACCTTAAACACCTTCTTTTTAGTGGTTGTATAATATTAATTCCGGTGGTGTAATTTTAACTATACACTTCAGGGGATCGTGCTAAATGTAGATATCCGCCTAACTATTAAACTTTTCTTCACTTTTGCATAGTATGGCTGCATTAGATATTCACTCATCTTGAGTATCACACTGACACACATTTAGGGCTTAACCCCAAGAAGGTTATTATGGCTAAAGCAAGTAAATACACCTCTAAAACACCTGATGAAAACGGTGTTATTCATTGGAGCGAAGAAGAAAACAAAATTTGGTCTGAGCTTGTTACGCGCCAACTTGCGTGCATAGAAGGCAAAGCTTGTGATGAGTACATGGAGGGCCTTAAAAAAATAAACCTACCACACGATCGTATTCCGCAGTTAAGCGAACTTAACGAAGTGCTTCTTGCCACCACCGGTTGGCAAGTAGCGCCTGTACCTGCGCTTATCGATTTTGATGAATTTTTTAGGTTATTGGCAAACAAACAATTTCCGGTAGCGACGTTTATTCGTAGTCGAGAAGAGTTTGACTACCTGCAAGAGCCTGACATTTTCCATGAAATATTTGGCCACTGCGCTATGCTAACAAACCCTGACTTTGCCGAATTCACACACAAATACGGCCAATTAGGGTATGCAGCGCAGAAAAAAGATCGTGTATACCTTGCACGTATGTATTGGTTTACGGTTGAATTTGGTTTAATGCAAACCGAAAACGGCCTGCGTATATACGGCGGTGGTATATTATCAAGCCCAGGTGAAACCCAGTACGTGTATTCAGATACACCAGAGATAACGCCTATGAGCGTAATTGATGTGCTGCGTACGCCGTACCGCATTGATATTATGCAACCACAGTACTACACCATAAATTCGATTCATGATCTGTTTGATATATCGCAAATGGATATTATGACTTTGGTTGAGCAAGCTAAAGCGCTTGGTTTGCACGACCCAAAATTTCCACCTAAAGAAAAATTAGCCGGTTAACTTTAATTTAAAAAGAAACGCTAAAGTAAGGATTTAAAATGTCTTCATTAAGTGAACAAAAATGCGAAGCCTGTCACGTAGATGCGCCAAAGGTATCTGAGGAAGAGCTTGCCCAACTTATTACCAAAATTCCAGACTGGGTACCAGAGGTACGCGACGGCATTATGCAACTTGAGCGTGTTTATAAGTTTAAAAACTTTAAGCAAGCTATGGCGTTTACCAATAAAGTAGGTGATATGGCAGAGGATGAAGGCCATCACCCAGGTTTATTAACCGAGTGGGGAAAAGTAACCGTAACGTGGTGGAGCCATTCAATTAAAGGCCTGCACAAAAACGATTTTATTTGCGCAGCTAAAACAGACGACGTATTTAACGCGCTGTAATTAAAAAATTAATTGAGCAGACTAAAAAGGCACTTTTCAGTGCCTTTTTTATTGCATCAAAATTGCGCTGTTAAATAAAGCGCTTATTTAAGGTTTGTCGCTATTTAACATGTCATCGTGTTCGGCCATATCCCACGGAAGTTCCCCGGGGCTGTTACCTAAAAAGTGCAAGTAATTCTCAAATTGATCAAGAATGTCCTTCACAATATCATCTTCACTGTAGCCATATACATCGTAAGATAACCCACCGCGGCGTAAGAAAACATCTGCCTTGTAATACATCTCGGAGTTATCAGCATCCGGTTTTAGCTCTGTATAGGCAAAGCTTGGCATTGGGTGCTCAGTAAGGCGAATATCATACACAAAATCAACATGTTCATGGCGTAGTACGGTTAAATGGGCGCGGCCTAAGTCAGTATCAAAATCTACCTCGGCATGCCACTGGCGCGCTTTTAATTCTGCTTGAACAGCTTGCATTGCTTTTACCACCACACTACTAATGAAGGTATGCACTTTTTCCTTATTGGGATAATTAACCATAGCGGCTAACCGGCGCTTCCAATGAGATAGGTTAACATTACGGCTATTGAGCGCATGTGCTTGTAAGCTCGTATCGCGATGGCCTTCAATGGTAAGTGCGCGCCAAAGTCCCGCGGTTGCAATAAGCATAATAACAGCAAAGGGTAGGGCACTAGCTATTGTCATAGTTTGTAGTGCACTTAGCCCACCTGCTACTAATAAAACAGCAGCCACAGCGCCTTCAAGCACAGCCCAAAACACCCGTTGCCATGCCGGCGTATCAATACTCCCGCCAGAGGCGAGGGAGTCAATAACTAACGAGCCCGAGTCAGATGAGGTTACAAAAAAGGTAATGATTAAAATAACCGTCAGTAGCGAAATAATAAACGATAACGGTAGCACTTCAAATAATTGAAATAGCGCAACGGCATGGTTTGCTTGAACATCGGTTATTAAAGTATTAAACCCTTCATTCATTATTAAATTTAGCGCGGTATCACCAAATACAGAAAACCATAAAAAGGTAAAAATAGTCGGAACTAGCATCACGCCCACAACAAATTGCCTAATGGTTCTGCCGCGGCTAATTTTAGCGATAAACATACCAACAAAGGGTGCCCACGCTATAGTCCAGCCAAATATAAATAGAGTCCAGTTACCAATCCAATCGCTACGGCTATAGGCTTGTAAATTAAAAGTACGCTCAACAATACCGCTAAGGTAGCTGCCTGTATTTTGTAAAAACGATTCAAGAATATGAATAGTCGGGCCAATAAAAAACACAAAGGCCATTAATGATACGGCGAGTGTCATGTTTATTATAGATAAACGCTTCACGCCTTTATCCATACCTGCCACCACAGAAAACGTTGCCGCTGCGGTAATAATAACAATAGCGGTAATTTGTACCGTGTTATTAATAGGGATGCTTGGCCATAAGTAGTGCAGCCCGGCATTAATTTGAGTAACCGAAAGCCCTAATGTTGTGGCAATACCAAATAGCGTGCCTAATATGGCAAACACATCAACAGTGTGCCCAATAGGGCCATATATTTTATCACCAATAAGTGGATACAAGGCTGAGCGAATAGACAGCGGAAGACCGTGGCGAAATGCAAAGTAAGCAAGCACTAAACCAACAATCCCATAAATTGCCCATATATGAAAACCCCAATGAAAAAATGCAATTTGCATAGCCTGCTTAGCGGCATTAACGGTTTCTGCGGCGCCTGCCGGCGGAGATGCATAATGGAGCACGGGTTCTGCTACACCAAAATAAAGTAATGCGACTCCGTAACCGGCCGAAAATAGCATGGCAAACCACTCGCCAAAGCTGTATTGCGGTTGCGCATGATCAGGCCCCAGCTTGATATTTCCCCAGCTGGAGGCGGCAACACAAACGATGAAAACTAAGAAGATGGCAACTGATAACATATAAAACCAGCCAAAGGTTTCTGTTATCCACTTGAGGGCGACACTGAATGCTTGCCCTGCCAGTTCAGGGTTGCTACTTGTACCAATGACCAAAAGCAGAATAATAAATACCGCGGGCAAAAATACCGGTAGCAAAATAGTTGAGCGTAAAGCAGTTTTTGTCATATTAATCCTTAATATTAATTGCTAACTTTCAAGTATGCTTTACTACCTTATTATATCTTGGGTGTGTTGGCTAATTCAGTCGTTTATTTGTATACGTATATTGCTTTGAATTAAGGTTGAGTTGAGCACAGAGAAACCCAACGGTTTAGCTATTTAAGAGATAAACTCTAATCTAAACAAAAAAGCTCTAAACCCAAAGGGCTTAGAGCTTTCTAAATTTAGCTAAAACACTAAGCTTTAATGTGTCGTTGGGTTTCGTTTCACTCAACCCAACCTACGTTTAACACCAATCAGCTTAGGGCTTACAGCTAAAAGCTTATCGCTTATTTTAATCATCAATTGAGCGTAGTAGGGCGTTGATGCCTACCTTTTCACGTGTTTGTTGATCAACTTTTTTCACGATAATTGCCGCGTACAGGCTGTGGGTGCCATCTTTTGATGGTAATGCGCCTGGCACAACTACAGCACCTGCTGGTACACGGCCGTAATGAATTTCGCCGGTTTCACGGTCATAAATACGAGTGCTTTGGCTAATGTAAACGCCCATTGAAATAACAGCGCCTTCCTCTACTACTACACCTTCAACAATTTCAGAGCGTGCGCCAACAAAGCAGTTGTCTTCAATGATGGTAGGGTTAGCTTGTAGTGGCTCTAAAACGCCGCCTATGCCCACGCCGCCCGATAAGTGTACGTTCTTACCAATTTGTGCACACGAGCCAACAGTTGCCCATGTATCAACCATGGTGCCTTCATCTACAAATGCCCCAATGTTCACATACGATGGCATAAGTACGACGTTTTTACCTACAAAGCTGCCTTTACGTGCTACAGCATTTGGTACTACGCGCATGCCACCTTGCTGAAATTGCTCCGGTGTGTAGTCGCTAAATTTAAGCGGTACTTTATCGTAAAACTGGTTTACGCCGTCGTTCATTGGTTGGTTATCGCGAATACGAAATGATAGTAAAACGGCTTTTTTAAGCCATTGGTGTACGACCCATTCGCCTGATATTTTTTCAGCAACACGGGCTGCACCGCTATCAAGAAGCTCTAGTGCGTCAATAATCGCTTGTTTTACATCGCTAGATACACTGCTTGGGCTAATGCTATCGCGGTTGTCCCAGGCGTTTTCTATCATGGTTTTTAAATCTGACATGGTGTGTCCTTATTCTGTTTCGGCGTTGAATTTTTTACGTAATGCCTGATGAATTTTGGCTTGCTCTTCATCAGTCAGCGCTTGGTATTCGTTATTTGATACGACAAAGAAATCCTCTGCACGTTCACCTACCGTTGTAATACGGGCTGCGTGAATGTGTAATAAATGCGCTTGGAAAACTTCGGCAATTTTAGTAAGTAAACCGGGTATATCAACAGCTTGAATTTCTATTAGGCTGCGATCTTTACGTGCATGAGGGCGCAGCACTATTTTGGGTTTAATATTAAAGTCTTTAAATCGTTGCGAGCGATTCTTTTTAAAGCGTATTTTTTTACGTGGTTCGCTAAGTGCTTGCTCAAGCCCACGTTTAATTGACTGAGCACGGCTACTTGCAATAGGGTCGCCGCTCACTTCAAGTATTACAAAGTTAAATAGGGCGTAGCCATCTTTGGTAGTAAGCACTTGAGCGTGTTGTATTTGCGCTTTTTTAGAGCCAATTACGCTAACTAAGCGAGCGAATAACGGCCCAGAATATGGGCTATAAGCAAACACTTGCGTGCCGCCATGCATTGCTTTATCAGAAACAATAACACTGGGTAGGCTTAAGTCTGCGCATTTTAATAGGTGCTCGGTTTGCCATGATATTTGCTGCTCGCTAAAGGCAGTAAAGTAATTGGCTTTAAAGCGGCTCCAAATTAAATCAATTTGGTTTTCTAGGTAGCCCAAATTAAGTAAGCGCTGTTTAGCTTGGTGTTTTTTATCGCGTATTTGGTCGCGTTGATCCATTGGGTTTTCAAGCCCTAGGCGTAATGCACGCTGAGTATGCAAGTATAATTCGCGTAGTAGGGTGTTTTTCCAATCATTCCATAAGTTGTCGTTGGTTGCGCGTATATCGGCAACGGTTAAACAATAGAGGTAATCGAGTTGGCGCTCTGTTTTTACGCGCGAAGCAAAGTCTTTAATAACACCTGGGTCATTTATGTCTTTACGCTGCGCAGTAACCGACATAAGTAAATGGTTACCAACTAGCCACGATATAAGCTTGCCATCAGATGATGGGAAGCCATGTAATTTAGAAAAAGCAATGGCATCAACCGAGCCTAGCTCTGAGTGATCGCCGCCACGCCCTTTAGCAATATCATGAAAAATACCTGCTAAATAAAGCAGCTCAGGCTTATCCATACGGGTTACTATTTCACTACAAATAGGAAACTCGCTCACTTTAGATTTATCAAAATATTGGTAAATATTATTGATTAATTTATGGGTGTGCTCATCTACTGTGTAGGCATGAAATAAGTCAAATTGCATCTGCCCAAATATATTACGCCATTGTGGTAAATACGCGGCCAGCATGCCGTGTTTGTGCATGAGCGTGAATGCGCGGCCCATGCCGTTAGGGTGTTTTACAATACGCATGAATGCCTCGCGACACGCTGCGTAATCTTGTAAGTCACCTAATAGACGCCTGCGTACTTGCCTAATGGTGCGAATAGTACTTGGGTAAATATGGGTAATTTCGGGGTTGTCGGCAATATGCTCAAACAAAACAAAAAGTTGATCGCGTCTAAAAAATACCGATGGGTTTTTAACCCTAATTTGGTGCCCAACGCGTTCAAAGTCTTTGTCTAACTCAATCACTGGCGCTTCGCTGCTCTCTGGCATAATACTGTCTTCAAAGTACGATAGCAGCATTTGGTTAAGCTCGCGTACGCGGCTCATAATTCTAAATAAGCGTTTCATCATGCGCTCAACCGAGGCTTTACCATCGCTACCAAAGCCAAGTATTTCAGCTGTGTGTGGTTGATGGTCAAACAACAAACGGTTTTCTGAGCGCCCAGCGGCTAAATGCAGTGCAAAGCGAATATTCCAAAGGTTCTCTAGACACTCCGAAAGCTCCTGAAACTCTTCATGCGTTAAGTAGCCGTGGCTAATTAGCTCTTGTAGGGTTTCGGCTCTAAAGTGCTTTTTAGCAACCCAAATAATGGTTTGTAAATCGCGAAGGCCACCGGGGTTTTCTTTTATGTTTGGCTCTAGGTTGTAAGCAGTACCGTGGCACTTTTTATGGCGTAGGTTTTGCTCTTGCACTTTGGCTACAAAAAACTCGCCTGAGCGCCAAACGGGGGTTTCTATAATATGCGTTTTGAGTTTTTCAAACTCAATGTGATTACCAAAAATGAGCCTGCTTTCGAGCAAGCTGGTGGCAAAGGTAACGTCTTCACGTTTTTGCTCAATGGCTTGCTCAATGGTACGCACACTGTGGCCTATCTCTAAATTGAGATCCCATAGCATGGTAACAAACTGGCCTATTTTTTCGCATATTTGCTCGCTAGGCGGCTGCGTAACAAGCAATAAAAAGTCAATATCGGAGTAGGGGTGTAGCTCGCCACGGCCGTACCCGCCCACGGCAATAAGGGCAAGATCAGGCTCGTGAGCTAAATCGTAAACATGAAACAGTTTAATTAGCAGGCGGTCTATAAACTCAGCCCGGGCATTAATTAAATTACCAACTGGTTGCTTAGAAAATTCGTTATGTAACCACTTATAAAAATAGCTAGAACAATCGCGATAATCGCTCAGTTGCTCAGCATCGCTAAGCAACTTTTTTACTTTGTTGGGTAATGCCACGTGGGCTGGCTCCTTATTGAACCGTAAGCATTGATAAATAACCTGAACGTTAAGTAATAAGTCTATCCCAAGCGGCTATTTTTAGTGTTAACAGTGTTGAATCCACTTGCAAATAGGCTCGCTATTTGGCGCGTCAATTCGATTTGTTTTCACTGAAAATCTCCGGTTTGGGAAAAATAAATCAAATATTACATATAATTCAGTATGTTATTAAGTATTAACCATGTTAGAGGTTAAATACTTTTTATCAAGCGGCTCGGTTTTTATTAGTGTTCGATAATCCTGTCGATAGTATCATCTGATCGCAGCGTTAAAATTTCAACACCATTTTCAGTCACTAATAGGGTGTGTTCCCACTGTGCAGACAAACTACGGTCGCGTGTAACTACAGTCCACTCATCTTTTAAAAGTTTACACTGGCGCTTACCTGCGTTAACCATTGGCTCTATTGTTAAACACATACCGGCTTTAAGTGTTTCGCCAGTACCTGCTTTACCGTAGTGCATTACTTGAGGCTCTTCATGAAATTCGCTACCAATACCGTGGCCGCAGTATTCACGTACAATTGAGTAGTTAAAGCTCTCTGCGTATTTTTGAATTGCTTCACCAATATCGCCTAAACGCACACCTGGTTTTACCATTTTAATGGCAAGGTATAAGCTTTCTTGCGTTACTTGTGCAAGGCGTTTACCTTGAATGTTAGGCGTACCTACATGAAACATCTTTGAGGTGTCGCCGTGGTAACCATCTTTAATTACAGTTACATCAATGTTGACGCTATCGCCATCTTTTAGCGGTTTGTCATTTGGAATACCGTGGCAAATTACATGATTTACAGAGGTACATACCGACTTAGGAAAACCGTGGTAATTTAGTGGCGCAGGGATAGCATCTTGCACATTTACAATATAATCATGACAAATTGTATTTAGCTCATCAGTAGTCACACCTGGCACTACATGTGGTTCAATCATTTCAAGTACGTCTGCCGCTAAACGCCCGGCTACACGCATTTTTTCAATTTCTTCAGGGGTCTTGATCACAGCGCTCATTGAGGCTCCAAAGTTGCGTTTTTTAACATTTATCGTCGCACAAATTTTGCACGCGACGTTGAGTATTTAATTTTAATATGGTATAAAGCGCGCCGTCTTTTTACAAATAAATTCTTAAATGATTTTTTGTATTTAAGGCAAACACAATTTTATTTTAACACACACACGTATCGTCACATACACTTGGGTGCATTTGAAGTTTAAATACTTCGGTGTTGGTGCTATGGGATATGTGGAGGCCTAACCCTAAACTACATAGAGGATTTACAAAATGGCAAACGTTTCAATGCGCGATATGCTTCAAGCTGGTGTTCACTTTGGTCACCAAGCACGTTACTGGAACCCTAAGATGAAGCCTTTCATCTTCGGCGCACGTAACCGTGTACATATCATCAACCTTGAGCAAACAGTACCAATGTTCAACGACGCACTTAAGTTTTTATCAAGTGCTGCTGCAAACAAAGGTAAAGTTCTTTTCGTTGGTACTAAGCGCGCAGCAAGCGAAGCAGTTAAAGAAGCTGCTTTACAAAGCGACCAGTTCTTCGTTAACCACCGCTGGTTAGGTGGTATGTTAACTAACTGGAAAACAGTTCGTCAGTCAATCAAGCGTCTTAAAGACCTTGAAGCTCAAAGCCAAGACGGTACTTTCGAGAAGTTAACTAAGAAAGAAGCGTTAATGCTTACTCGCGAAATGGAAAAGCTTGAAAAGAGCCTTGGCGGTATCAAAAACATGGGTGGCCTTCCAGACGCTATCTTCGTTATCGATGCTGATCACGAGCACATTGCTATCCGTGAAGCAAACAACCTAGGTATTCCAGTTGTTGCAATCGTTGATACTAACTCTAACCCAGACGGTGTTGATTACATCGTACCTGGTAACGATGATGCTATCCGTGCAATTAACCTTTACACTAGCTCTGTTGCAGCTGCTATCACTGAAGGTCGTGAGAACAACATCGTTGCTCAAGCTGAGAAAGACGACTTTGTAGAAGCTGAGTAATTAGCTGTCATCAAGTCTTCATCTTTTTAAGGTGAAGACTTGCTATTCTTGTAGAGCGGTTTACCCGCTTATCTAATACCTGATTTCAGATTTGAGGATTTACTAATGGCTGTAACTACTGCCCTAGTTAAAGAATTACGCGAGCGTACTGGCGCTGGCATGATGGATTGTAAAAAAGCGTTAACTGAAACTGATGGCGACATCGAGTTAGCGATTGAAAACATGCGTAAGAGCGGTGCTGCAAAGGCTGCTAAGAAAGCAGGTAACATTGCTGCTGAAGGTACTATCATCATCAAGCAAAACGATGGTGTTGCAGTACTAGTAGAAGTTAACTGTCAAACTGACTTCGTAGCAAAAGACGAAAGCTTCTTAGCGTTTGCTAACAAAGTTGCTGACGCTGCTATCGCTGAAACAATCACTATCGAAGACTTACAAGCTAAGTTTGAAGAAGACCGTGTTGAGCTAGTAACTAAAATTGGTGAAAACATCAACGTACGTCGTCTTCAGTACATCACTGGTGAAACACTTGTTGAATACCGTCACGGTGATCGTATTGGTGTTGTTGTTGCAGGTGTTGCTGATGAAGAAACACTTAAGCACATTGCAATGCACGTTGCTGCTTCAAACCCAGAGTACTTAACGCCTGAAGATGTACCTGCTGACGTTGTAGAAAAAGAAAAGCAAGTTCAAATCGACATCGCGATGAACGAAGGCAAGCCTGCTGAAATCGCTGAAAAAATGGTTGTTGGCCGCATGAAGAAATTTACTGGTGAGGTTTCTCTTACTGGTCAAGCTTTCATCATGGAGCCTAAAAAATCTGTTGGCGAAATTCTTAAAGAGAAAAACGCAACAGTTACTAGCTTCGCACGTGTAGAAGTTGGTGAAGGTATCGAGAAGAAAGAAGAAGATTTTGCTGCTGAAGTTGCTGCTCAAATTGCAGCTGCAAAAGGCGAGTAAGATTAACTATTTGTGATGCATAAGGAAATTAGATGCCATTAAAGTACTATTTGCTTTTGCGTCACGCTTAGAAATTCTTTAAAATAACCGCGCTTTTATGTTTATCATAAGCGCGGTTATTTTTTACCCATAATTTAATAAAAAGTTGGCCCCAATACTATGACTATCAATCGTAAACCTATTTTTAGACGTGTTCTTCTCAAATTAAGTGGTGAAGCTTTAATGGGAGACGAAGGCTTCGGCATCGACCCAAAAGTGCTAGATCGTATGGCCCAAGAAATTAAAGAGCTGGTAGAACTCGACGTAGAAGTGGGTTTGGTTATCGGCGGTGGTAACTTTTTACGTGGCGGATCACTAGCAGAAGCTGGCATGAACCGCGTAGTTGGTGACCACATGGGTATGCTTGCAACCGTAATGAACGGCCTTGCAATGCGTGATGCACTTCACCGTGCATTTGTTAATTGTCGTTTAATGTCGGCAATCCCTCTAAACGGTGTATGTGATGCATACAACTGGGCTGAGGCAATTAGCTTATTAAAATCTGGCCGCGTTGTTATTTTTGCAGCAGGTACGGGTAACCCGTTCTTCACTACCGATTCTGCTGCGTGTTTACGCGGTATTGAAATTGAAGCCGACACTGTAATTAAAGCGACTAAGGTTGATGGCGTATTTAGTGATGATCCGGTTAAAAACCCAGAAGCCACGCTTTACCGTCACTTAAGCTACAATGAGATTATTGATAAAGAACTAAAAGTAATGGATTTAGCGGCGTTTACACTCGCTCGCGATCATAATATGCCACTGAGCGTATTTAACATGAATAAATCAGGCGCCTTAAAACGCGTAATTATGGGTGAAGAAGAAGGCACACTTATCTCTTCACAAGCCTCAGATGAAGTAATCAAATAATTAGGATTAAACCGTGATTAACGATATTCAAAAAGATGCGCAAGAGCGCATGCAAAAAAGTGTAGCAGCACTAGGTAGTCAACTATCAAAAATTCGTACAGGTCGTGCTCACCCAGCAATTTTAGACGGCATTATGGTATCGTACTACGGTGCTGATACACCGCTTAACCAAGTGGCTAATGTAACGATTGAAGACTCTCGTACGCTGGCTATCGGCGTATTCGACAAGTCTTTAGCGCAAGCTGTAGAAAAAGCAATTATGGCGTCTGACTTAGGTTTAAACCCTATGTCTGCTGGTACCGTAATTCGCGTACCACTTCCTCCGCTTACAGAAGAGCGCCGTAAAGATTTAATTAAAATTGTACGTGGCGAAGTAGAAAGCGGCCGTGTGGCTGTGCGTAACATTCGTCGTGACGCTAATGGCGATGTAAAATCTTTATTAAAAGATAAAGAAATTTCTGAAGATGAAGCGCGTCAAGCAGAAGATACAATTCAAAAGCTTACAGATAAATTTATCAAAGAAATGGATGCACAACTAACAGCGAAAGAAGCTGAGTTGATGGAAATCTAAACAGCTAAATAACCTCAATGCAGGTTATGAAATATATTAGTTTTGAAACGCCGTCTAGGGTATACTAGGCGGCGTTTTTTTATGGAATACTCAATATTTATGGTTCTAGACGCTGATACAATTTCACAGCAATGTTTACCTAAACATGTTGCCATCATCATGGATGGTAACGGGCGTTGGGCGCAAGCTAGAAATAGACCTCGTGTGTTCGGGCATAAAAAAGGCGTGGACGCAGTTCGTCAATCTGTTCAGTTTTGTACTAAATTAGGGATACAATCGTTAACCTTATTTGCTTTTAGTAGTGAAAACTGGCGCCGCCCCGAAGACGAAGTAAACACTTTAATGGAGCTTTTTTTGTTTGTTTTAACAAAGGAAGTAAAAAAGCTTCATAAAAATAATGTAAAACTGACCATTATTGGAGATTTATCACGATTCTCTGAAAGTTTACGTAGCAAAGTAAACGCTGCGCATGAGCTAACAGCAGATAACACCGGTTTGCATTTAAACGTGGCCGCTAATTATGGCGGTAGATGGGATATGGCAAATGCAGCAAAGCAACTAGCACTACAAGTTGCAAACGGACAACTCAAGGCAGAGGATGTTACAGAAGAGCGCTTAGCACAGCATATGAGCATGGCAGACCAAGCGGAGCCGGATTTACTAATTCGCACGGGTGGTGATGTTCGTATTAGTAACTTTTTACTATGGCAAGCTGCTTATGCGGAACTTTACTTTACCGAAACTCTTTGGCCTGATTTTAATGAAGCAGCATTTGCTGAGGCCATTGCGTGTTACGTTGCCAGAGAGCGACGTTTTGGTTGTACGGGCGAACAAATAAAACAATTACTCGCTCAAACCTAAAATAGAATAAGGGTCACTATTTTGTTAAAACAACGAATTTTAACCTCGGTTGTATTAGCGCCGTTAGCGCTAGCCTTGGTTTTTTATACTCCACTAACATTGTTTAGTTATTTTGCCGGTATTATTGTTTTACTTGGCGCGTGGGAGTGGTCTGCTTTTATGGGCCTATGCACAAAATTAAAACGGGGTGCGTTTGTGGTGTTAATTGGCGCGTTATTGGCGCTACTAAATTTACATTGGCCGATTGAATCACTGTGGCAAAACGGCCAGCTGGTCGGGGATGCAAATTACTTATTTACGCTCTCGTTTGCTTGGTGGATTGTGGCCAGTTATTTAATTTGGCGCTACCCTGCCATGGCCAAAGCATGGAACGAAGGCTTGGTAATGCGCGGCATTGCCGGGTTGCTTACTTTAATCCCACTTTGGCTTGCACTCAATACCTTACGTAGCGCGCAATACGCTGAATCTACGCACTTTGGCTCGGTACTGATTTTAGTGGTATTTGGTATTGTGTGGAGCGCCGATGTAGGGGCTTACTTTACAGGCAAAAGTTTTGGTAAGCACAAGCTTATGCCAAAGGTGAGCCCTAACAAAACCATCGAAGGCCTAGCAGGCGGTGTGGTTGCATCAATTATATTTGTTTTAGCTTTTTGTCATTTTACCGGTGTGGATTTTGCTGTATGGCCTATTTATGCCGTAATGACCGCCTTTATAGCCTTGTTTTCGGCTGTTGGTGATTTACTCGAAAGCATGTTTAAACGTGAAGCCGGCCTAAAAGACAGTGGTCGCTGTTTACCCGGCCACGGCGGTATTTTAGATAGAATTGACAGCTTAACCGCAGCAGCCCCTATGTTTGTAATGTGCTATGCATGGACCTTGAGTTTATGAGCCAACAGCAACAACTTGTTATTTTAGGCGCTACAGGTTCAATTGGGTTAAGTACATTAGATGTTATAGCGCGAAATAAAGCGCTATTTAACGTGTTTGCCCTCACTGCAGGCCACAATGCAAAAAAAATGGCTGAGCTATGTATTGAGCACGAACCGTTATATGCGGTTATGGCCACACAAAGCGCTGCAGAGCAATTATCATCGTATTTAAATAATACGCCATGCCAAACCTTAGTAATGCATTCACAGCAGGCTATGAGCGATTTATGTGCGCATCCCGATGTCGATACCGTCATGTCAGCTATTGTTGGCGCTGCCGGCTTACTGCCCACACTAAGCGCCGTTGAAGCAGGTAAAAAAGTACTGCTTGCCAATAAAGAATCGTTGGTTATGTCAGGGCAGTTGTTTATTGATAAAGTAAAACAGCATAAAGCCACGTTGTTACCTATTGATAGCGAGCACAACGCTATTTTTCAGTGCTTACCGCATTCACTTCAAAACGCAAACGCTGATCAAAATTTACAAGAGCATGGCGTAAGTAAAATATTGCTTACCGGCTCTGGTGGACCATTTTTAACGCGCGATATAAATACCTTAAAAGAGGTAACGGTTAGTGAAGCCGTCGCTCACCCTAATTGGTCTATGGGGCAAAAAATATCGGTAGATTCAGCCACCATGATGAACAAAGGGCTTGAATTTATTGAAGCTAAATGGCTGTTTAATTGTGACACCAGCGATATTGATGTGGTGATCCACCCGCAAAGTATTATTCATTCTATGGTGCAATACCACGATGGCTCCATTTTAGCGCAAATGGGTAACCCCGATATGCGCACACCTATTGCACACGCACTCGCTTACCCAGATCGAATTAACGCGGGTGTAAAACCACTCAACTTTTCGGATATTTGTGATTTTTCGTTCACAAAACCTGATTTTGCGCGTTATCCAAATTTACAACTTGCTATTGATGCGTGCAGCGCAGGGCAAGGCGCAACCACAACGGTAAATGCAGCAAACGAAATAGCGGTTGCGGCATTTTTAAAAGGCCAAATTGGCTTTACTGACATTTATAAAATTAATTTACAAACGCTTGATGCGGCCACATTCACTAACGTACAAAGCCTAGATGAAATATTAGCGTGTGACCAACAAGCCCGCCAACGTGCAGCGGATTTAATAACAAAAGTGACTCATTAATATGTTAGATTTTTTTTGGAATCTTGGCTCGTTTATTTTAGCGCTGGGCATTTTAGTTGCTATTCATGAATATGGGCACTTTTGGGTGGCCCGTAAAATGGGTGTTAAAGTGCTGCGCTTTTCGATTGGTTTTGGTAAACCGCTTTTAAAGTGGCACGATAAATACAATACAGAATACGTAATTGCCGCTATTCCGCTGGGTGGCTACGTTAAAATGCTTGATGAACGCGTGGATGAAGTGCCAGAAAATGAGCGCCATTTGTCATTTAACGCTAAATCGGTTCAGGCCCGTATAGCCATAGTGGCAGCCGGCCCGCTGGCTAATTTTTTATTTGCTATTGTGGCGTTGGCGGCTATGTACATGGTGGGCGTGCAATCGGTAAAACCTGTGGTCGGGAGTATTACCGAAGGTAGCAGAGCTGAGCAGGCGGGCATTATGCCCTCTGAACAAATTATTAAAATTGGTGATGACACGATTGCCACCTGGCAAGATGCAACTTTTGCACTTATGTCGAGCTTAGGTGAGCAAAGCGTGCCCGTAGTAGTGCGTAACGAAAACTACCAAGAGCAAACAAAAATGCTTAACGTAGAGGGTTGGAAGCTCGATCAGCAAGACGTGCCGCCACTGAGTTCGTTGGGTATTGTACCGTTTAGACCCCAAGCCACATTAACCATTGCGGCTATTACTAAAAATTCAGCAGCCGAACTGGCTAATTTGCAGGTTAACGATACGATTATCGCTGTAAATGGTGAAACAATAAGCGATTGGCAGCAATTAGTTAATCTTATTACGCAATCGGCTAACAAATCTTTACAATTTAGTGTAAAAAGACAAGATAGTATAAATAGCGTAACAGTAACGCCTAAATCGCGCATTAATGAGCACGGTATTGAACAAGGGTTTTTAGGTGTTGCGCCGGTTGTTCAACCTTGGCCTGAGGGCTATGTTGAAACCCGAAGCTTTGGTCCGCTTGATAGTATTGCTCGTGGTACCCAAGAGACCTGGCGCCTTATAACGCTTAGCTTTGACATGATTGGTAATTTAATTACAGGTCAGGTTTCGGTTAAAAATTTAAGTGGCCCTGTGGGCATTGCAGTTGGTGCAGGAACTAGCGTAAGCTACGGGCTAGTCGCCTTTTTAAGCTTTTTAGCGCTAATAAGCGTTAACTTGGGTGTATTTAATTTATTACCTCTGCCAGTGCTTGATGGTGGACACTTAATGTATTACATAATTGAACTTTTCCGTAAAAAGCCGGTCTCTGAAAAGACACAAGAATTTGGTTTTAAAGTGGGCGCCTTGCTGCTCATATTTTTAACATGTTTCGCTTTGTTCAATGATGTATCGCGTTTGTAGTTACAGCGTGACAATTACTAATTAGAACACGATTGTAAGCATCACTAATTATTAGTTTTGATGTTAAGCGGTAATACAGTTGTAAAGGATAAAGATAATAAAATGGCTATAAAAAAACATTTGGCAGTTTCAAGTTTATTGGGTGCAAGTTTTGCAGCCCTGGGCCAAAACTCCTTTATTGTTGAAGATTTAAAAATTGAAGGTTTGCAACGTGTAGCACTTGGTGCAGCACTAACGCATGTTCCTATCAATGTGGGCGATAACGTTGATGACTATACGATTTCAAAAACAATAAAGTCACTTTATCGTTCAGGTCACTTTGACAACATCAAAGCGTTACGCGATGGTAATAACGTTATTTTTAAAGTGACTGAGCGTCCTACTATTAGCTTTATTGAGTTTGAAGGCAATAAAGATATAAAAGACGAGCAGCTTAACGAATCACTCGATCAGCAAGATATTCGCCAAGGTGAACCGCTTGATAAAACTGTTATCGATAATATCGAAAAAGGGTTGGTTGAGTTTTTCCACAGTATTGGTAAATACAATGCCACCGTTGATATTAGCGTAACTAAGCTGCCACGTAACCGTGTAAAGCTTAAGCTAGAATTTGACGAAGGCGAAGCCGCCTCTATTCGTCAAATCAACTTAGTTGGTAACGAATTATTCTCTAACGAAGAGCTTTTAAAGCTTGCTGAATCGCAACAAGATTTACCGTGGTGGCAGTTTATGGGTAGCGACCGTTACCAAAAACAAACCATTGAAGGCGATTTAGAAAAAATTCGCAGCTTTTACTTAGACCGCGGTTACTTACGTTTTAATATCGATTCTACGCAAGTATCAGTAAGTCCTGAGCGCGAATCTGTGTATGTAACTGCTAACTTAACAGAAGGTGTTAAGTACACAGTTAAAGGTTTTGACTTTATCGGTGATTTACTTGGCCGAGAAGAGCTAATCAAAAGCGTTATCCCACTTCGCGCCGGCGAGCTTTACAATGGCTCAGTGGTGACCTCATCTGAAGAATTTATCAAAAGCTACTTAGCGCGCTTTGGTTATGCCAATGCCGAAGTACGCACAATTCCAGAAATTGATGATGAAAAACAAGAAGTGCAACTTACGCTGTCGGTAAATCCGGGCAAGCGTGTGTACGTACGTCGTATCATCGTTGGTGGTAACCAAAATACTGCTGATGAAGTACTTCGCCGCGAAATGACACAACTTGAAGGTGCGTGGTTATCTAATCAAAATCTTGAGCGCTCAAAGCTGCAAATTCAACGTTTACCGTACATGGAAACTGTTGATTTTAACGTAGTACCAGTACCGGGTGTAGATGACCAAGTAGACGTAGACTTTACAGTAAAAGAGCAATCGGCCGGTAGCTTTAACGCGGGCTTAGCGTATGGCTCATACGCAGGGCTTCAGTTTAATATTGGTGTGACCGAATCTAACTTTTTAGGTACGGGTAATCAAATTGGATTAAACTTAAATACCTCTACTGGTTCTGAAAGCATTAGCTTGTCGTACACCGACCCTTACTTTACGCCAGATGGTGTATCGCAAGGCAGCAGTATTTTTTACAACAACTACGATGCCAGTAAATTTAGCTTAGTAGATTATAAATCAACAAGTTACGGTATTGGTACCAATATTGGTTTCCCAATTGATGCGGTAAACCGTGTTAACTTTGGCGTACGTTGGATTCAAGAAGAACTTTCAGAGATTGCCGAGTACGAACAAACACGTGTACTACGCGAAACCTTCTTAGATGAAGAAAACCCAGATGCTGGCTTTGACTTTACTAAATATGAGCTAAGCGTTGGTTGGTCGCGTATCACAGTTAACCGTGGTTTATTCCCAACAGCGGGTTCGCGCCAAACATTAAATTTAACAGCCACAACGCCTAACTCTGATCTTCAGTATTTTAAACTGAACTACGATTCGCGTTTTTACTGGCCAATATCTAATGACCACCGTTGGGTGTTCTCAACACGTGCAGCGCTTGGTTACGGTAATGGTTATGGGTCAACCAATGGTTATGAACAAACCCTGCCATTCCAAGAGTTCTTCCGTATAACGGAAATGGAGCTACGTGGCTTTGACCGTAATACTATACTGCCGCGTGCTGTATCACGTGTTCCTTTATCAATCCCTGGTACGCCAGGTGCTGATGGTACTACAACCGGTAGCATTGGTGGCTCTGATGAGTTTGATATTTTAGTACCACAAGGGCGTATTGGTGGTAATGCAAAAGCGGTTGCAGGTATGGAGCTCATTGTACCTACGCCGTTCTTAGATGAAGAAAACACCAGTTCTGTACGTACCAGTTTCTTTGTAGATGCTGCCAACGTATGGGATACTGAATTTAACGTTGACCGTTTCCAAAACTTAGCGCCAGATGAGCGTGCTAAGTTAGATGATTACTCTGATCCAATGCGCTTTAGGGTATCAACCGGTTTATCTTTACAATGGATCTCTCCAATGGGTCCAATGCTGATTAGTTTTGCGTATCCATTGCAAAAAGAAGAAGATGACGATACAAAGACCATCAGCTTTAATATTAGTAACACTTTCTAAAGGAGTTTTTTGTGAAAAAATTATTTAAATCAACAGCAGTAGCCGTGTTAGCAACATTGATGATGGGCACCTCTGCAAGTGCATTTGCCCACAAAGTAGGCATTGTTGATATGCAAGAGATCTACAAGCAAATTCCTCAAATGGCTAAAATTGAGCAGTCTTTACAAACTGAGTTTGCTGAGCGTCGTCAAGAGCTTGAAAAACTACAAGGCGACATTCGCTTTGAAGCAGAAAAATTTAAGCGTGAAAGCACTACAATGAGCCAAGCTCAAAAAGATGCACTACGTGATAAAATTCAAGGCATGCAACAAAACCTTGCTGAAAAAGGTCGTCCTTTAGAGCAAGAAATCAAAGCACGTCAAAACCAAGAGCTTGCTAAAGTTCAGGGTTTAATTGTTAAAACAATTGAAGAAATTGCTAAAGATGGCGACTTCGATGAAGTTAAAGTTAAAGACACTACTATTTACTTTAACCCTAAAGAAGTAACTGATCTTTCAAGCAAAGTTGTATCAGCAGTTAGTAAGAAATAATCACTCTATGCAAAATTATACGCTTTCGCACATTGCGGAACTTCTAGGCGCCGAACTTCAAGGTGATGGCGCTTTAGAAATTACAAAAATAGCTACACTTGCAAATGCCCGTTCTGGGCATATTGCATTTTTAGCGAACTCAAAATATCGTACGCAGCTTGAAACCACACAAGCCAGCGCAGTGATTCTTAGCGAAGCCGATGCACCGTATTTTAGTGGCGCAAAAATCATTGTTGGAAATCCGTATGTGAGCTACGCAAAGCTTGCACAATTTATGGATACAACCCCGCAAGCGGCGCAGCAAGGTATACACGCTAGTGCGACTATTCACCCAAGTGCAACAGTTAGCACAAGTGCTGCTATTGGCGCAAATGTAGTTATAGAAGCCGGTGCTGTAATTGGTGATAACGCACAAATTGGTCCGAACAGTTTCATCGGTGAACGTGTTAAAATAGGTTCTGGCACAAAGCTTTGGCCGAGTGTGACTATTTATCACGATGTTGAAATTGGCGCTGATTGTTTATTTCAAGCAAACAGTGTGGTTGGCAGTGACGGATTTGGCTATGCAAACGAGCGCGGGCAGTGGGTTAAAATTCCTCAGCTAGGCTCTGTGATTATCGGCGACAAGGTTGAAGTGGGCGCAAGCACTACAATTGACCGTGGCGCACTCGATAACACGATTATTCATAGTAATGTGATCATCGATAACCAATGTCAAATAGCACACAACGTTGAAGTTAACTCGGGTACTGCAATTGCAGGCTGTACTGTACTAGCAGGTAGTGTAACCATTGGTAAAAACTGCCAAATAGGTGGCATGACCGCAATTAATGGTCACATGTCAGTATGTGATGGTGTTATAATTACCGGCATGAGTATGGTGACTAAATCGATCACCGAGCCGGGTATTTACTCATCTGGTATGCCCCATACAACTAATAAAGAATGGCGTAAATCAATTGCCCACTTGCGTAATCTTTCAGACATGAAATCACGTCTTAAAGCGCTTGAAGCATTGGCTAAGTCATAACGTTGAACACTAATAAGGATGCTATTTTGGCAAACGAATTAAATAGCCTTGATATTCAAGAAATTTTAAGTTTATTACCACACCGATACCCGATGCTTTTAATTGATCGTGTAATTGACTTTACGCCTGGCGAGTCACTGCATGCAATTAAAAATGTATCGGTTAACGAGCCTATTTTTACTGGCCACTTTCCAAATCAGCCAATTTTCCCTGGTGTGCTAATATTAGAAGCCATGGCGCAAGCCACCGGTTTATTAGGATTTAAAACAGTAGAAAACCGTAGCGATAACGAGCTTTACTTATTTGCTGCAGTCGATAACGCACGTTTTAAACAGCCAGTTATACCGGGCGATACACTGCATTTGCATGTAGAGTTTTTAAAAGAGCGTCGCAATATATGGAAATTTGCCGCTGAAGCAAGAGTCGACGGCAAGGTTGTATGTAGTGCCGAAATTATGTGTGCGAGAAGAGAGTTTTAATAGTGATCCATTCTACAGCAATAATCGAACCTGGCGCTAAACTAGGCAACAATGTCTCAGTTGGTCCATATAGCTATATTGGCAATGATGTTGTGATCGGTGATGACTGTATTATTGAGTCTCACGTTGTTATTAAAGGGCCATCTACTATTGGCTCTGGCAATCATATTTTTCAATTTGCGTCAGTAGGCGAAGCCTGCCAAGACAAAAAATATAACAACGAACCAACCACCCTTATTATGGGCGATAACAACGTTATACGTGAGTGTGCAACCATTCACCGTGGTACTATTCAAGACCAAGGTGTTACTAAAATTGGTAGCAATAACTTATTTATGGCGTATACCCACGTTGCTCACGATGCCGTAATTGGTAATAACGTTATATTTGCTAATAACGCAAGTGTTGCAGGCCACGTGCATGTAGGCGATTGGGTTATTTTAGGTGGTAACTCAGGTGTGCATCAATTTTGTAAAATTGGTGATCACGCATTTATTGGCATGTACTCAGGCGTTAATAAAGACGTACCGCCATTTGTAACCACCATTGGTATGCCAGCAGGCCCTGCTGCGACCAATAAAGAAGGTATGAAGCGTCGTGGCTTTGAAAGCGACGAAATTATGGCTGTTCGCCGTGCTTATAAAGCGTTTTACCGTAAGAGCTTAAGTGTAGACGAAGCGATTGCCTCACTAAGTGAAGATGCTGCTAAGTATCCTGCAGTACAAACCATGATTGATTTTGTGAAAAGCTCTGAGCGCGGTATCGTAAGATAAGCGCTTTATGCTTTTAAAAAAAACCACCTAAGAGTAATCGACGGTGGTTTTTTATTGCCTATAAAATATTTTAATTCAGTACACACTCAGCCACGTAAGGTTAACCTTTGCGCGAATTTTTATAATTAAAGCGCATCTATGTCTTTTACTAAGTTAATTTTTACCCTCAGTTTTTTATCAATTTTAGCTGCGTGTAGCAGCCAACCTCTAGTTACCTCTGCTAATGGCGAGCGTACTCAGTTAGGTAAAGCCTCTTATTACGCTAATAAATACCATGGTCGCACAACTGCAAACGGCGAAACATTTAGCCAAAACGCATCCACTGCTGCGCATTTAGAATTACCCTTTGGTACAAAAGTGAAGGTTACAAACTTGGCAAATAACAAATCGGTGATCGTGAGAATAAACGATAGAGGCCCTTACGTTAGAGGGCGGGTTATTGATTTATCGTTAGGTATGTTTAAAAAAATTGCCGACCCTAAAGTCGGCGTTATAGATGTATCAATCAGCGTTTTAAATGATTAACTTGATCTCTGGATAATATATCTATCTCAAGCAGCTATTTTTAGCGCTAACTGAGTTGAATTTTCTTGCAATAGGCTAGCTATTGACGCGTAAATTCGCCTTGTTTCCACTTAAAATTTCTAGCTAGAGAAAAACAGAATTAAGTTTCATTAATATTCGGTTGGTTAGTAAATCTCTTAACCAGAGTTCAAGTTATTTAAAACCGAGTAGTTAAGGCAACATAATCGGAATATGTTTCACTAAGCTCTTTATGAGTGCCTTGTGCTACAAGGCTGCCATTTTCTAGCCAGATAATGTTATCCATTTGTGCTAAAAGAGCAGGGTCGTGGGTAATGGTAAGTACGCTTGCCTTACTCATTACCTGCATAATAGCGTTCATTACCGTTTGCTTAGATTGGTTATCAAGTCCTTCAGTAGGCTCATCAAGTACTAAAATAGCTGGGTTTTGTAATAAAGCTTGCGCAATAGCTATGCGCCTTGATTGGCCTTGAGAAACACTTCTCCCCCCTGTGCCTAAACGGGTTTTTAAACCATCTTGTAGCTCATTAAACCAAGGTTTTAGCTGTGCAAGGTTAATGGCTTCAAGCATTTCTTCTTTTGTGGCGCTTGGCTTTGCATAGCGTAAGTTTTCACTTAATGTGCCATCAAAAATATGATGCTGCTGCGCAAGTATATTAATAATGCTTGCGCGGGTGTGGCTGCTTAGTGCGTGGAGTTCTTCTGCGTTATTTTCATCGCTTAGCCTAATACTGCCTTGCTGCACAGGCCATAACCCGGTGAGTAAATTAACCAAGGTGCTTTTACCACTGCCGCTTCTGCCTACAATCGCTACTTTTTGCTGTGCTTCAAGGGTAAAGCTGATATTAGCTAAAGCACTGTGCCCTTGGTATTTATAGCCAATGTTATTAAGCGCCAAAGTTGTATTGTTTTTATCAAACTGCATCTCAATTAACTCTGCGCTATTAGCTTCTTGCGCTGTGACTTTATCTTCCAGTGTAAATAGTCGCTCAGCGGCTTTGAGTACAGTGGGCAGCTCTATAAATGCATTAGGCAACAGCAATACAGTTTCAAAGCTTGCTAATACAAATAGGCTTAACATAGCAAGCTCAACATTGACCATAGCACCGCTGTAAACCAAAGGTACAATAGTGACTATGGCGCCAAGCATAGCTAGCTGCACAACCAGCAAACTTAAACCGTCGCTATTTGCGAGTGCTTTATGGCGACTATAAAGTTGTTGGTTATATTGCTCGTTTAGTTCATTACATTTTGAAATTTGCCCAGCACGTGCCTGATAAATACTCAGCTCTCTAAGGCCGGTTAGGGTGTCAGAAAGTTCTGCTCTAAGTTGTGCACTGAGCTGTGTTTCTTTATGGCTATTTTTATTTAATTTAGCACTTAACAGCGCAGGTAAAACAACACCAATTAAAACAATGCCTATAAAGCAAATAAGCGCAACATTGGCGTTATAAGCCGCCATAAACACCATAATTATGGGCACACTCAACAGCGCTACCAGCATAGGTAGTAATATGTTTAAGTAAAACTTATCAAGCGCATCCACATCATTTTGTAAGCGGTTAACTAAATCGGCGCTGCGGCTCATTGCTAAATCTACATTGTTTAGCTTACTTAGCGTGGCAAACATATTAACGCGTATTTCACTAAGCAATAAAAACGTCGCGTTATGTGTTACTAAGCGCTCACCATAGCGTGATGCAGTTCGTACAATCGCTAAAAATCGAATGGTTCCTGCAGGTGTAAAGTAATTCATTTGTAAGCCTGCAATACCCGCTGCCGCCATTGAGGCTAAAAACCACCCCGATATAGCTAATAAGCCCACGTTTGCAAGTACTGTTAACGTGGCTAAAAAAGTACCCAGTAACATGGCTTTATAATGCGGTCGGCAAAGCTTTAATAGCCTAATAAAATTAGTCATTGTTTGCTCCTTGCGCTTGTGAATTAAGGAGTGATTTAAATGCGCCTTGCTGGTGCTCAAGTTGGCTGTAAGTACCTTGCTGTGCTATTTCGCCATTTTGCATAACCAGGATATTGCTTGCGTTTTTCACTGTATTTAGCCGGTGGGCAATGACCAACACTAAGTGGTTTTTAGCGTAATTATTTATAGCCTGCTGAATAAGCTGCTCGGTTTGGCTATCAAGGTGGGCTGTCGGTTCGTCAAGCACTAAAATAGGTGCTTGTTTTAAAAACGCCCGTGCAAGAGCTATACGCTGCTTTTGACCGCCAGAGAGCCCTTCACCTTGCTCACCTATCAGGGTGTCGAACCCATTCTCTAACGTGTTTATAAAATCTAAGGCGCCCGCTTGGTGCGCGGCTTGCTCAAGCTCTAGTTGCGTAGCGGCTGGCTTGGCTATTTTTATGTTATCGCTAATGCTTTGATAAAAAAGCGTTGGGGTTTGTGGGATCCACGCAATTGCGTTTTGTAATGTACTCATGCTTGTAGCATCAAGTGGTTTATTATTAATGCTTATTTGTTCAATCACCTGCGGGTGAAATCCTAATAAACAATCAAATAAAGTACTTTTACCTGAGCCACTAGCACCTACTACTGCCACTAGCCCTTTAGCGGGTAGCGTAAGGTTTATATTTTTTATGCCTTCGTTACTGTTTGGGTAGGTAAAGTTTAAGTTGTTTATATTTATTGAGCTTATTTGCTCCTCAAACTTTGCTGAATGTTGCTGTGACTGCTCAGGAAGTGGGGCATTTAAAATAGTGACCATATCGGCCGCTGCGCTTATACCTTGCAAACGGGCATGGTAGTGGCTGCCTAATTGGCGAAGTGGTAAGTAAAATTCTGGGGCAAGTAGTAAAACAACAAAGCCGGTTGCAAAATCAAGCGTGCCAAAAAACAGTCTAAAACCAATGATTACCGCCACCAGTGCCACACTAATTGTGGCTAAAAATTCCAGCGCAAATGATGATAAAAAGGCAATTTTTAAAACACCGAGTGTAGCGTGCCTAAAGTCATCAGAAATTTTGGCTATTTGTTTTAGCTCTTTTTGTGTTGCGTTAAATAATTTAAGTTGTGTTAAACCTTGTACGCGGTCAAAAAAGTAATTACCTAGTACGGCCAGTTGCTGCCACCTTTTTTGATTTAACGCCTCGGCCTTTGAGCCCACCAAAATCATAAAAAACGGAATAAGCGGGGCGGTTAATAAAAATATTAAGCCTGCTTTATAGTCGGTTGGAAAAATAACCATCAATATTGCCAGCGGAATAAGCGCGCTATAAGCAACGCCAGGCAAGTATTTAGCGTAGTAGTCGTGCAGTGCTTCAACGCCATCGTGCACGGTGTTGAGCGTTGCTCCTTGGCCGTGTTGTTCAATATAACTTGGGCCAAGTTGCGTTAATTTGGTCAATAAGGTTTGGCGCATAGCCGACTTTATTTTAAGTGCCGCATAAGCACTGAGCCTTTCACTGATAGCTAAAAACAGGGCTCTGAGTAAAATAATACCCGCAAGTGGCCAAAGTAAATGGGTTACTTGGTTAAGGCTTGCACCTTCAAACATCACATTATGAATAGTTTGTGCCAGTAAATAGGCGCCTGCAATCATTAAAATAGCGTTAAATGTGCCCAGTGCAATACTTAACTTTAACCATGCACCCGCAGGCTTACTTTGCCGTTTTAAAAAAGCGCGCAGAGATTGCTGCTGCGCGCGATTTGGTCGGGGATTAGTCGTCATCTTTAGTGTTGTTAGCTTCGTTTAGTAAATCGTGCATCGGTTGTTCATCATCAGCTATGCTGTTTTTATTTTGATGAAACTCGTACCACATTACATTTATAACACCTAAGGTACAGGCTAAAAGTACACCTAAAATCCAAGCGAAATACCACATAATTTAGTCTCCTTAGTAGCTACCGTGCGTGTTGTTTTCAATTTCGTCTACCGTTACTCTGCGCCACATTTTTACGTAACACCAGGTGGTGTAGGCCAAAATTAACGGAATAAATATAACAACAGCAACAAACATAATATTAAGCGTTCTGTGGCTCGACACCGCATCCCAAATAGTTAAGCTAATATCTGGGTTATTAACAGATGGCATAATAAATGGGAACAGCGACACACCCGCCGTCATAATAACGCCAATTAACATAATGCTGGTTGAAATAAGCCCTAGCGCTGGCTTGTTTAGTTTAGAGAACAGTAAAGCACTGAGTGCCATAACAAAGCCTAAAATAGGGAAGGTCATTGTCCATGGGCGCTCGCTGTAATTATTAAGCCACGCACCTTGCGCTGTGCTTACAACTTTTGCCAACGGATCTGCATGGCTTTGCGTATCAGGCATAGAAACAATTTGGTAGCCATTTATGTTTGCTACCCAAAAACCCGCAGCCGCAAACAGTACAATAAATACCACTAATGCGTAGCGGCCATATTGCGCTGAGCGCTCTGCTACGGCATCTGCTGTGCGCAGTTGTAGCCACATGCCTGCATGGGCAATTAACATGGTGATACTAATTAAACCTGCCAGTAGGCCAAATGGGTTGAGTAAGCCAAAAAACGAGCCTTGGTAACTTACACGCAGTAAGTTATCAATGTTAAACGGTACACCTAAAAATAAATTACCAAATGCCACACCAAATACTAAAGCCGGAATGGCGCTGCCTGCAAATAAGCCCCAATCCCAGTTATTACGCCAGCGTTTAGAGTCTATTTTTGAGCGGTAATCAAAACCTAAAGGTCTAAAAAATAGCGCAAACAATACCAGCATCATGGCAAAGTAAAAGCCCGAAAATGCAGCGGCATACACCATAGGCCACGCTGCAAATAAAGCGCCGCCTGCGGTAATAAACCATACTTGGTTACCGTCCCAGTGGGCGCCAATGGTGTTAATTACCGTGCGGCGCTCTGAGTCTGTTTTACCAACTAGGCGAAGCAGCATCGCTACGCCCATATCCATGCCATCGGTAATTGCAAAGCCTATTAGCAGTACGCCAATGAGCAACCACCACAGCATTTTTAATGTTTCATAATCAAAAATCATAATTGCTCTCCTGCGTCTTTATCTGTTTTGTTTGGTAACTCAAAGTGATACTTACCTGTATGTAACGAGCTTGGTCCTTGTTTAATAAAGCGCACCATTAACCAACCTTCTACAATGGCAAGGCCAGTGTAAAAAATAATAAACCCAGTTAAGCTAATTAAAATATCGTTTACCGTCAGTGACGAGGTGGCTAAAAAGGTCGGTAATATTTCTGATATAGCCCAAGGCTGGCGACCATATTCAGCAACGATCCAGCCAAATTCTATTGCAATCCATGGTAGTGGAATACTTAATACTGCAGCCCACAGTAGCCAACGTTTTTGCTCAATAATACGGTGTGCGTTGTAATAAAATGCCAATACAAACACGGCCAGCATAGCTACACCACAGGCCACCATTATCCTAAACGACCAAAACATAGGGCCTACTTTAGGGAACGAGTCTTTAACTGCCATTTGAATGTGCTCTTCTGTGGCATCTACCACATTGGGGGTATAGCGCTTAAGCAGCAAGCCATAACCTAAATCGGCTTTAAGAGAATCAAATTTAGCTATGTTTTCTTCGCTGTCATCGCCATTTCTTAGCTTTTGGAGGTATTCGTACGCTATCATGCCGTTACGAATGCGTACCTCGTGTTTTTTCTCTAAATCAGAAATACCAATAACTTGCTCATCTAAAGAGCGGGTAGCAATAATACCCAGTGCGTAAGGTATTTTTACTGCTGCATGAGTTACCTGCTCATCTGAGTCAGGAAAACCAAGCGCGGTAAACGCAGCGGGTGCTTCTTCGGTATGCCACTCAGCTTCTATGGTGGCAAGTTTTACTTTTTGAACTTCGCCTACTTCGTAGCCTGATTCGTCACCTAATAAAATGACACACAATATGGATGCTAAACCAAAGCCCGATGCAACCGAGAACGAGCGCTTAGCAAAGGCTAAATCGCGACCTTTCAATATGTACCAACTACTAATGCCCAGTACAAACATAGAAGCGGCTACGTAACCTGCCGATACCGTATGAATAAACTTAACCTGCGCCACAGGGTTAAATACAAGCTCTGCAAAGCTGGTCATTTCCATGCGCATGGTTTGATAATTAAACTCTGCCCCTACTGGGTTTTGCATCCACCCGTTAGCTATTAATATCCACAGCGCCGACATATTAGTACCTAGCGCCATTAAAAATGTAGCGCCCAAATGTTGGCGTTTAGTTAACCTATCCCAGCCTAAAAAGAACATACCCACAAAGGTCGACTCTAAAAAGAACGCCATTAAGCCTTCAATAGCGAGCGGGGCGCCAAATACATCGCCTACGTAATGCGAGTAATAAGACCAGTTAGTACCAAACTCAAACTCCATGGTCAGGCCCGTTGCCACCCCAATAGCAAAGTTAATACCAAACAATTTTCCCCAAAACTTAGTCATATCACGATAAATTTCGCGACCGGTCATAACATAAACCGATTCCATAATAACTAAAATCCAGGTCATACCTATGGTTAAAGGCACGAATAAGAAATGGAAGAGTGCGGTAACAGCAAACTGCAATCGCGATAGATCCACAAAGGTTTCATCTATCATTTTTGGCTCCTTGAGGGTGACGGGTTAACAAGGCAATTAATAATTGGCAAAGTTAAAATTAATGAACTTTCAGTAATTACTGAAAGTTTGGAATATTATTTACGTTTGCACAATTTTTGTCAATAAACATATTAGAAAAAGTTAATATATATTCACCATGCTACATCAGTATGAAATACAAACAATCGTTTGGTACTAAATTAGTTACAAATAATCGTTAATTTAAAGCGTTTAACCAAACATTAAAACACGGTAAACTAACCGCTATGAACGCCTGATAAATAAAGTCGAATGAATAAAGAGAAAAAACAACTACGTATTGGTATTGTGGCAGGTGAGCTGTCGGGCGATATTTTAGGCGAAGGCTTAATTAAAGCACTTAAAACGCACTTTCCAGATGCTATTTTTGAAGGCATTGCAGGGCCAAAAATGCAGGCGCAAGGCTGTAAAACGCTTTACGACATGGACGAGCTCTCGGTAATGGGGCTGGTTGAAGTATTAGGGCGTTTGCCGCGTTTACTTAAAATACGTAAGCAGCTGGTGCAGCACTTTAAAGATAACCCACCCGATGTATTTATCGGTATTGATGCGCCCGATTTTAACCTACGCGTAGAAAAGCCTTTAAAAGATGCCGGTATTAAAACAATTCAATACGTAAGCCCGTCGGTTTGGGCATGGCGCGAAAAACGTATTCATACCATTAGTGCTGCCACAAATTTAGTGCTTGCTCTGCTGCCGTTTGAAAAAGAATTTTACGATAAGCACCAAGTACCGTGTACATTTGTAGGGCACACCTTAGCTGACGATATAGCGCTTGAGCACGACGATAGCCAAGCCCGCCAAGAACTTGGCCTAAATACCGACGACAAAGTACTGGCTTTACTGCCAGGTAGCCGTGGCTCAGAAGTAGGCTTGCTCAGCGAAACCTATATAAATACAGCTGCGCAGTTACAAGCGCAAAACCCAGACCTTAAAATAGTGGTGCCGCTGGTTAACGAAAAACGCAAAGCGCAATTTAGTGAAATTTTAAATGCCACTGCACCAAATTTAAATGTAAACCTACTCGATGGTCAGTCAAAACTAGCCATGCAAGCAGCCGATGCCATTTTACTTGCATCAGGCACAGCAACGCTCGAAGGCATGCTGTATAAAAAGCCTATGGTGGTGGGTTATAAAATTAAGCCAATGAGTTATTGGATTTTTAAAACCTTGTTTACCTTTAATATTAAATATTTTTCACTGCCAAACTTATTAGCCGATGAAGAGCTAGTGCCGGAGTTTTTACAAAGTGAATGTAACGTGGCTAATTTAACGGGCGCACTTACGCCTATGCTAAATACCGATAATAAAGAACTAAAAGCACGCTTTTTAGCCATCCACGAAAAAATTAGATTAAATGCCAGCAAACAAGCAGCTAATGCTGTGGCGGAGTTAATAAATGCAAATTGAACGACCCAACGTAACCTTAATTGCCGGTGTAGATGAAGTAGGGCGTGGCCCGCTTGTCGGCGATGTTGTTACCGCTGCGGTAATACTTGACCCAGCGAATCCTATTGCAGGTTTAGCTGACTCTAAAAAGCTAACCGACAAAAAGCGCCAATCACTGGCTATAGAAATAAAACAAAAAGCGCTGTGTTATGCTATTGGTCGTTGTAGCCCAACAGAAATTGACGAATTAAACATTTTGCATGCAACTATGCTTGCAATGACGCGTGCAGTTGAGGGCTTAAGTACACAACCAGAGTTTGTATTTGTAGATGGTAACCGCTTACCTAAATTAGCTATGCCGGCTCAAGCGGTTGTTAAAGGCGACAGTTTAGTGGCTGAAATTTCAGCAGCCTCTATTTTAGCCAAAGTAGCGCGTGATGATGAAATGCTTGAGCTTGATACACGCTACCCGCAATACGGGTTTGCAGGGCACAAAGGGTACCCAACTAAAGCACATTTTGCTGCGCTTGAGCAATACGGTGCTATTGATGAGCACCGTAAAAGCTTTAAGCCGGTACAACGTGTGCTAATGCAAGCAAAGGGCGAGGCATAAATAATGGCCGCTCCAGATTTTGTACATTTACGGGTTCACTCAGACTTTTCAATGGTCGATGGCTTAGCTAAAACCAAGCCTATTGTTGCTAAAGCGCAAGAGCTTGAAATGCCCGCGCTGGCAATTACCGATCAAATGAACTTTTGTGGTTTAGTGCGTTTTTATGGCGCAACCCACAGTGCCGGTATTAAACCCATAGTGGGAGCCGATTTTTGGCTGCGCAGCCCAGAGTTTCCAGATGAGCCAAGCCGTATTACGTTGCTAGCTAAAAATAACGACGGTTATAAAAACATTACCTTATTAATATCTGAAGCTTACCAACGCGGGCATATATTTCATCGCCCAGTGATTGACCGAGAATGGCTAGTTAAGCACAAAGAAGGGCTTATTATTCTCTCAGGCGCAAAAGATGGTGATTTAGGTAAAGCCTTATTAAAAAATAACCCAGGCGTTATTGAATCTGTAGTGAGCTTTTATAAGCAGCATTTTAGCGATCATTACTATTTAGAGCTTATTCGCACCGACCGTCCGCTTGAAGAAGACTACCTGCATATGGCGGTAGAGCTTGCAGCAAAAGAGCAGCTGCCCGTTGTTGCCACAAACGAAGTGGTTTTTTTAAAGCCCGAAAATTTTGAAGCGCACGAAATTCGTGTGGCTATTTTTGACGGTTACACCCTTGATGACAAACGCCGCCCTAAACGATTCTCACAAGAGCAATACCTAAAAACGCCTGAGCAAATGGCAGAGCTATTTAGCGATATCCCTGAAGCGCTGCAAAATACGGTAGAAATAGCCAAACGCTGTAATGTAACGGTGCAATTAGGCACTTACTTTTTGCCTGATTACCCAACCGGCTCGTTAAAAATTGAAGACTTTTTAGTTAAAGTTTCAGAAGACGGCCTTGAAGAGCGACTACAGTTTTTATTCCCCGATGAACAAGAGCGACAAGAAAAACGAGGCGAATACGACGAGCGCTTAAAAGTAGAACTTGGTGTAATTAACCAAATGGGTTTTCCGGGTTACTTCTTAATCGTAATGGAGTTCATTCAGTGGAGTAAAGATAACAATATACCGGTAGGCCCTGGGCGTGGTTCAGGTGCAGGCTCGTTAGTAGCATACGCACTTAAAATTACCGACCTCGACCCGCTTGAATTTGATTTACTCTTTGAGCGATTTCTAAACCCTGAACGTGTATCAATGCCCGATTTCGATGTCGATTTTTGTATGGACAGGCGTGATGAGGTAATTGACCATGTATCGGCATTGTATGGGCGGGACGCGGTATCACAAATTATTACCTTTGGTACCATGGCTGCAAAAGCAGTAATACGGGATGTAGGGCGTGTACTTGGCCACCCTTATGGTTTTGTTGATCGAATTTCTAAGCTGATCCCAGGGGATCCCGGGATGACGCTTGCCAAAGCGTTTGAGGTAGAGCCGCGTTTGCAAGAAGCCTACGATGGCGACTCAGAGGTAAAAGATTTAATCGATATGTGTCGCATCCTCGAAGGGTGTACACGTAATGCCGGTAAACACGCCGGTGGTGTTGTAATATCGCCGACGACCATTACCGACTTTGCTGCACTTTATTGCGATGACGAAGGTAAGTTTCCGGTAACACAGTTTGATAAAAACGATGTAGAAACCGCAGGCCTAGTTAAGTTCGATTTCTTGGGCTTACGTACCTTGACCATTTTGCAGTGGGCTGTGGATATGACCAACGAGCGCATGAAGCGCGAAGGCAAAGCGCCCGTTGATATAAATACCATTCCACTGGATGATAAAAAAAGTATAGAGCTATTACTGCGCGCCGAAACAACCGCGGTATTCCAGCTAGAATCGCGCGGCATGAAAGACCTCGTACGCCGATTAAAGCCCGATTGCTTTGAAGATATGATTGCATTGGTAGCCTTGTTCCGCCCAGGCCCACTGCAATCAGGCATGGTAGATAACTTCATCGACCGTAAGCTTGGCCGAGAAGAAATTTCATACCCAGATGCCCAATACCAACACGAAAGCTTAAAGCCCATACTTGAGCCTACTTACGGCATTATTTTGTACCAAGAACAAGTAATGCAAATTGCCCAAGTACTAGCAGGCTATACGCTTGGTGGCGCCGACATGCTACGTCGTGCAATGGGTAAGAAAAAACCCGAAGAAATGGCCAAGCAGCGTTCAACCTTTGAAGAAGGTGCACGCAATAATGGTATAGACGGCGAACTGGCGATTAAAATTTTCGACCTGGTAGAAAAATTCGCAGGTTATGGTTTTAATAAATCTCACTCGGCAGCGTATGCACTGGTTTCGTACCAAACGCTGTGGATGAAAACGCACCATCCGGCAGAATTTATGGCTGCGGTAATGTCGGCCGATATGGATAACACCGACAAAATAGTAATCTTGGTGGATGAATGTGAAAACATGAAGCTCACCTTATTACCGCCTGATGTAAATGCCGGAGAATTTAAGTTTACGGTAAACCTGCAAGGTGAAATTGTTTACGGTATTGGTGCTATTAAAGGTGTAGGTGAAGCGCCGGTAGAGGCCATTTTAGAAGCGCGCGCAAAAGGCGGCCCATTTAAAGATTTATTTGATTTTTGTGCCCGTGTAGATTTAAAACGCTTAAATAAACGTGTAACCGAAAAATTAATTTACGCCGGTGCACTTGATCAACTCGGGCCAGAGAAAACCCAAGCAGGGCGTGCAACATTACTGGCAAGTTTAAAAGATGCCATGCGCGCTGCCGATCAGCACAACAAAGCTGAGCAACTTGGGCAAAGCGATTTATTTGGCTTACTGGCCACCGAGCCTGATGAAGTTGAGCAAGCCTTTATTAAAGCCACGCCGCTTACTGATAACCAATGGCTTGATGGCGAAAAAGACACGCTAGGCCTTTATTTAACAGGGCATCCGATAAATCAGTATCGTCGTGAACTTAGACATTACACAAGCGGCAAGCTGGTGGATTTACAGCCAACAAATCGTGATGTACTCTCTACGGCGGCGGGTTTAGTTATTTCAGCGCGGACCTTAATTAATAAAAAAGGAAATCGTTGGGGCTTAATAACTTTAGATGACAAGAGCGCCCGTATTGATGTACGCTTGTTTCCTGAACAGTTCGAAATGTACCAAGAAATGCTTCAAGTAAACAATATCTTGGTAATATCTGGACAGGTCAGCTTTGATAACTTCTCCGGTGGCATTACAATGACCGCCAGAGAAATAAACACCATTGCTCAAGCGCGTGAAAAACGCATTAAAGCGATTAAAATGACGCTGAACATGGTGCAAATCGAGGCAGGTTTCTTCGATAAATTACAAAAAGTACTCGAACCTTATAAAATGGGAACGTGTCCGATCAAGGTTTATTACCAGCGCCCCGATGCGTTGGCTCAATTAACCCTAGGGATCGAATGGTGTGTTACGCCGAGCGACGACTTAATTCATAAGTTATCACTCATGGCGGCACAAGATGTAGAACTAGAATTTAACTGATTAGGTAGTTTAGAGCATGAGCCTCAATTATCTTGATTTTGAGCTTCCGATTGCAGAATTAGAAGCAAAAATTGAAGAATTACAAAGCATAAGCCGCGCTGGCGAATTAGACCTTGAGTTAGAAGAGGAAGTCAGCAAATTAAAAGAAAAAAGCGCTAAGCAAAAAGAGGAAATATTCTCAAATTTAGGCGCTTGGCAAGTATCGCAGTTAGCGCGTCATCCGTTGCGTCCTTACACTCGAGATTATATCGAGCGCATTTTCACGGAATTTGACGAGTTTGCAGGCGATCGTACTTTTGCTAACGATCCGGCTATTTTAGGCGGTGTTGCACGTTTAGATGGCGAACCAGTAATGGTGATTGGCCAGCAAAAAGGGCGTGATACAGCTGAAAAAATTAAACGTAACTTTGGTATGCCAAAACCAGAAGGCTACCGCAAAGCGCTACGTTTAATGGAAATGGCCGAGCGTTTTAAAATGCCAATTATGACCTTTATCGACACCCCAGGGGCATACCCAGGTGTGGGCGCTGAAGAGCGCGGTCAGTCTGAGGCAATTGCACGTAACCTAAAAGTAATGGCGGCACTTAAAGTACCCACAATTTGTACGGTTATTGGCGAAGGCGGCTCTGGTGGTGCATTAGCCATTGGTGTTGGCGACAGAGTTAACATGTTGCAATACAGCACGTACTCAGTAATTTCGCCAGAAGGCTGTGCTTCAATTTTATGGAAAAGCGCCGATAAAGCACCACTTGCCGCAGAGGCAATGGGTGTAACTGCAGAGCGCGTTAAAGAGCTTGATTTAATTAATAACTTAGTTGAAGAGCCTTTAGGGGGCGCACACCGCAATTACGATGCAATGGCACGTAACTTGAAAACACGTTTAAAACGTGACCTTGCTGACTTACAAGCGCTATCGCTTGAAGACATGCTAGATCAACGCTACAAACGTTTAATGTCGTTTGGTTACTGCTAATTAGCTAACCAACACATTTATTGTTAAAAAAGGCCGCTTATGCGGCTTTTTTGTTTTAAAATACTGCAAACATTAAATTTATAGCGTATCCATGCAAGCATCACCTATTTATCAGCACGTTAAACACGCCCTTGAGCACTTTTTTAAGCACCAGCAGTATAACTTTACGGTGGCGCTTTCGGGTGGCGTGGATTCGGTGGTATTGCTTCATATAATGCACTTATTAAAACAAGCGCAACCAAAGCTAAACGTAAACGCGATTTATGTTAATCATGGTTTAAGCCAATACGCGAATGACTGGCAGCGCTTTTGCCAAAACTTGTGCGCTGAGCTAAATGTACCGTTTAATGCCGCGCAGGTAACAATAAACCCAAAAACACGAGCAAGCCTCGAAGCGCAGGCACGTGAGGCGCGTTACAAAGCACTTGATGAGCTAAGCCCCGCGAGCAGCGTTATTTTGCTGGGTCAGCATTTAAACGATCAAATAGAAACGTTTTTACTGCGGTTAAAGCGCGGATCTGGCTTAAAAGGGTTAGGCGCAATGCAAAAAATGCGTGAACTACAAAGCGGGCGAATATGCTACAGGCCGCTTTTAAACATAACGCGCAGTGATATAGAGCACTTTGCCATAGAGTTTAATATTACGCACATTACTGATGACTCAAATACCGATGAGCGTTTTGATCGTAACTTTTTACGTGCACGTGTAGTGCCTTTACTTGCAAAGCGCTTTAAAGGTTTTGAGCACTGTGCTGGGCGCAGCATTGAGTTACTACAGCAACAACAAGCGCTACTTGATGAGTACACTGAACTTGATTTAAAACAAAGCGTAAACGCCCATCAAGCACTGAGCGTTAGCCAGCTAACCACCTACAGCGACGTGCGCATAACCAATGTGGTTCGTGCATGGCTTAGCTTATTTACCCAAGTAATGCCCTCACAAAAGCAGCTTTTGCAAATAATTAACCAAGCCATAAATGCGCAGGCTGATGCGCAAATGCAAGTTGATTTAAGCGAGGGGCAAATACGACGCCATCAAGGGTATTTGTATTTTGTTACACCACACACGCTATTAACCGATGAAACGCTAACGAGCAATGAGCTTGCACTTAATGATGGGCGCGTATTAATAAAGCAACACGGTAAAGGCCTACGTGCCCCACTGCCAAACGAGCAAGTCACCGTGCGCTTTAATCGTAATAGTGCGCGTATAAAGCCGTTAAAAAAGCCAGGCAGCAATACGCTTAAACACTGGTTTAAAGATGCAAAAGTAGCCCCGTGGTTAAGAGAGCGCGTGCCTTTAATATTTTATAACGATGAGCTTGTGCAAGTTGTTGGTTATTTTGTAAGTGAAAAACACCAAGACGTAAACGGCATTTTTTGGGAGTGTAAATAAATGAAAGATCAGCCACATGTAGGCTTATCGCTAGTTAGCAAAGCGCCGATGGGTATGTTAATAACAGCGTTAGTTGCTGTTATTGCCAATGTATTACTAGAGCTTAATATTATTACATTAGGTTATGCCGTTGTGGGCGGGGTGGTATCGGCGGTATTACTGCTTGCCTACTGGTTAGGTAAAGGCGGGTTATTTTTTATTTTAGGCGTAAGCTTACCATTGGTTTTAGTGTTATTTACCCCGCTTGCAAGCATAACAGCATTGCTTAATTTAGTGAGCGGCTTCTTTTTTGGCTTTTGTGCAGCCTTGTTTGTTTATAAATTACTGGCTAATAAATAATTAAACAGTAATAAAAAAGCTCAGCGGGGGAAGCTAAGCTTTTATAAATAATACAGTTATATAAATACTAATATGCTTTTGCACAGTTGCGCCCAGAGGCCTTTGCCTTATATAAGCCTTTATCGGCTCTAGCAAATATTGCTGTTTCGCAATCTTGGCTATTGGCTAGGGTAAAGCCAATGCTGGTGGTTACTTTGTATTTAGACATTAAACTTGAGTTTCTGACTAAGTGCATAATGCGCTCAGCAACCACTTTGTTTGTTGTAAACTCGGGGTCTTCAATAATCAGCGAAAACTCATCGCCACCAAATCTAAACACGGAGTCGGTGCCGCGTATACTGCTACAAAGTACCTGCGAAAATTCTTTTAAAACATCGTCACCTACTTTATGGCCATAGTTGTCGTTTACTTGCTTAAAGTTATCTAAATCAAGCAGCATTAAACTAAAAGGGCGCTGGTAACGGCGGCAGTTTTCGAGCTTTTGCGATAACATGTCATTAAATTGGCTACGGTTATTTAACCCAGTGAGCGCATCTTTTGTGGCAAGTTTTAACACTCGGCTGTACATCATTGCGTTACGTAGTGGGTACACAAGGGCGCTGTGCAAAGCACGTAATTTGTTTTCAATCGCTTTACTAATAGGGTATTGGCTAAAGTAAATTAGCTGTCCTAAGTGCTCGCGACCAATAGCTAAATCGTAAGAATACGGGCTAGTGTTCGTGTTGCTATCTGAGGTTTGTGCAGTGCCGAGCGTTGATTGAAACTGCAGCCCTGAAAAGTTAAGTAGCTGTTTGGCAAATTTTGCATAAATAGCCAACACATCTTCTATTACTAGGCTTGTTTGTAGCTCGGTAACTAAATCGTGCGTTGCCGCTGTTTCGTTTGTGTGTGTTTGCTCTGCTGAAAACGGCAAAAAATCGCCGCGCCCAGACACGCGTTGTGTCAAAATATGGACATTTTCCATTAAAATCTTCCCCCAGGGTGTTACTTTGCAATAACTAAGCTATTTTTATGCCATATTTTAAAATTGCTTGATAAACATATGGTTGCTATATTTAAAGTTCATTCCGTAGTTTAATTGACGCTGGAGGCCGAATTTGCAAAGTATAAACGCTCAAATTTTTGGCTTGTTAGTGGCGGCGGTGCTTTTTGTATGGTTTTTTAAGCGCATTGGTTTGCCGCCTATTTTGGCGTATTTAGCAACAGGCGTTTTAGCGGGCAGCCATGGCATTGGTTGGCTTGCTCAATCTCACGAAATTGAGTTTATTGCTGAGCTGGGCATCGTATTTTTATTGTTTAGTTTAGGGCTCGAATTTTCTATATCGCGGCTAATGGCCATGCGCAATATTGTGTTTGGACTGGGCTCGTTACAAGTTGGTGTTACCAGCTTGCTCTTCATTATTATTTTATATTGCTTAAATTTTAGCTTACTCACTAGCTTTACCATTGGCACAATTATGGCGCTTTCTTCAACCGCGGTGGTGGTTAAGCTATTAAAAGAAACTGGCGAACTAAACCAGCGCCGTGGGCAGCTGGCGGTGGGCGTATTACTGTTTCAAGATATTGCCGTTGTGCCCCTACTTATTATTTTGCCATTGTTTGCCTCAAGCGATTCGCAAAGTATTAGTTGGGCGCTGGCATTTGCGCTTACAAAAGGCGCGTTTGTGTGCTTATTACTGTGGGCAATTGGTAAATGGGTGCTGCCTAAGGTATTTAAAGAAATAGCGCAGGTACGAACCGATGAGCTGTTTGTACTTACCACAATTTTGGTGGCGTTATTTGCCGGCTTTTTAACTTACATGTTTGGTTTATCAATGGCGCTTGGGGCATTTTTAGCTGGCATGATGTTAGGAGAGAGCCATTACCGCCATCAGCTAGAGGCTGATATTAGGCCATTTCGCGATATTTTAATGGGGCTGTTTTTTGTAACTGTGGGGATGCAGCTCGATATTTTATTTGTGCTTTCACATGGTTTTGTAATTATTGGCGCGTTATTTGGCTTGTTAATATTAAAAATTACCGTGCTGGCATTCAGTGCCAGATTAATGCATGAGCGTAATCAAGACTCGTTAGCCTGCGGCGTTATGCTGTGGCAAATGGGAGAATTTGGGTTTGTGCTTATTGCTTTGGCAAGTCAGCATGAGTTACTCAATTCCGAGCAGGCGTCGTTTTTAATTGCCTTGGGGGTGCTATCGATGGCGCTAACCCCGTTTTTAATTGATAAAACCCCACTAATTTTAAAGCAATTAGGTATTTTAGATCACCCCAGTATGGCGAGGGAGAGCGAGCCTAAAAGTAGCACCTTATATAACGATCACGTGGTTATTTGTGGCTTTTCACGCGTAGGACAAACTATAGCGCGATTTTTAAAACCCGAAGCCATAGATTACGTTGCCATAGAAAGTAACCCTATTTTAGTACAAGAGGGCAAAGCCGCAGGTGAGCCAGTAATATTTGGCTATGTAAAACAAAAAGATATTTTAAAGTGCGCAGGGGTAGAGCGAGCACGCTTAGTGATTATTACTTTTACAGAGCTTGAACATGCACACGTGGTAATAGACGCCATAAAGCAGCTTGCACCCAACGTTAAAATACTAATAAGAACCCGCGACGACAGCCAATTAAACAACTTAAAAGAGCTGGGGGTTACTGAGGTGGTGCCTGAGTCGTTAGAGGCAAGCTTAATGTTGGTTTCGCATGTGTTGTCGATGTCGGGTGTACCGATGACACGCATTGTACGCCGTGTTAGTAAAGAGCGCCGTAATCGCTACCCGCTTATGCAAAGTTTTTACGCCGGTTACTTTAAAGACAATGAAGAAACCTCCTCTGAGCGCTTAGAATATTTGCACGTAGTTGCGTTGCCAGATCAAGCCTATGCGGTGGATAAAACAATAGATGAGCTTAACTTACCTAAACGCCGCGTGACTGTAAAAGCTTTGCGCCGAGAGGGGCAAGAAATAGACGACCCATCAACCAGCACCACATTGTGCGCAAACGATGTACTGGTATTGCAAGGTAAGCCTAGGCGGGTAGAGCGAGTAGAGCATTACCTACTCGATGGGCTTGAATAAAAAATGCATTTGATGTTTTTTACTGACATAGATGCAAGTTATTAAAATAACACAGAGGTAGTTATCCAGCTCAGTTGGTTTCAAAGCTTGCTCTGCGATTAAATAACAGGTTTCAAGGCCAACATTAGCTAGTCGAGCTCTAAAAATTGGCGTATTTCGGGTAGTTTTTTCATGCCATCTTCATAGCCAATTTGAATTAGGTGCTGAGTGTAGCGTTTTTCAAACAATAAATAGCTGGTTAAACTCGATTGCGAGTGCTTTTTTACCCCAATTGTGCGCAGCAGCAACTTAATTGCCCACGGCATATCGCTGTAGTATTGCGCGGCAATATCGTTAAAGTTTTTTGATGGGTTAATAATACAGGTTTCTATTTGTTTCAGCTCTTGGTGTTTGTCGCGCGCCGGAAGCAGCCCTAAAGTGCGATTTACACGCTCAAGGCGCTCAAGGTCGGCTTGCATGGTGTCGCTAAATACACTATCGAGTAAATGCCCTGCAACCGCAGAAAGCCCAGGGTAGTGGGGCGAGTAACCCGCTGGGTGCGACTCTTTTGGTTGCTCTACCCCTATAATAAATATTTTTTCGGCCCCTAAATGAATAGACGGGCTAAGCGGTGAAAGCTGGTGAATAGAGCCATCGCCAAAATAGTGGTTAAATACATTAACACTCGGAAACACCATAGGAATAGCACTTGATGCCATTAAATGCTCAACGTTAATGCGCATAGGGCGACCTTCGCGTTTGGCGCGTTGCCAAGGTGTTTGTGTGTTTGACTGAAAAAACGCAACAGAGTCACCGGTTGTATAGCTTGAAGCGGTAATAGAAATCGCTTCTAAATAATTGCGATGTAAATTACGTTCAATGCGGTGTAGGTCTAAAATTTCGTTTAATAAACCGCGCAAAGGGCGGTTATTTAGCAAACTGCCGGGTGGGTGGTTTATGTGTTCAGACTGAAAACTGGTTAAAATATTGCGCGCAATATGGCCAAACACACTTAAAAAGTCGCTTTTGTAGACCATAGACGTTGAAAAGTTTTTCCAAACAGACTCAAGCTTACGCACGGCCAAATGCGCACACGAGGCATAACAGGCCAAAGCTGCAGAATTAATCGCGCCTGCAGAAGTGCCGTTAATAATTCTAAATGGCAAAGGCGCAGTGCGAGGCATACTATGAGCAAGCGCTTTAAGCACGCCCACTTGATAAGCAGCGCGAGCGCCACCACCTGTAAGTAATAGGGCTATTTTAGGTTTATGTGGGTCAACTTGCTGGATTTTCATAGTGGTTTTTGAACTGCTTAACGTCTTTTCTTTATTTATCAACTTTAAGTCTTTAAGCTAGAAGAATCAAAGAATAACTGAGTTACTATGGCTCGTTGTTCTAATTAGTAAGTGTAGGTTTATGTTGTAAAGCCTATATTTAAAGTAATAGTGATTACCGATAGTGAATTTTTTCCACTCAGCGTACTCTGAGTAATATGCATTTAAATTTATGGAGTTTGTATGTCAGATAAACCAGAAGCGTCAGATGTTCAAAAACGTCCGCCTAAAAACAATTTTTTATTCGCCGTTATTATTTTAATTATTTTAGTGTGTGCCGCTGCGTTCGTTCTGCTATCGCCCACTGACGAGCAAGAAACTCGCACAGAGGTAGAGCAAACACCAAAAGAACAGCCAGTGATGGAGCTAAAGCCAGAAAACGACCCTGTGGTAGATGCGCCATCAGTTAAGCCTGAAAAGCCAGCAGAGCTAAGCGTGCCTGCCCAGCGCCCAGCTGAGCCAGAGCCGATTGTAGAGCCATTACCAACGCTTGATGAAAGCGACACCGTAGTGGTTGCCAAAATGGATGAATACTTAAGCGACTCGGTAATGAGCCTAATGGTAACCGACGATGTAATTCGCCGTGGCGTCGTATTTATAGACAACATAGCCAAAGGCAAAATTGCTAAAAAGCATACGCCAGTGGTTAAACCTGAAGAAGAATTTAGCGTAAACGAAGGAGACATTTTAACAATTGACCCTAATAGCTACGAGCGCTATACACCGTATGTAAAAGTATTTACGAGCATGAGCGCCGCCCAAGCTGTGCGTATGTACGAGCAGTACAAGCCATTAATCAACAACGCGTACAGTGAAATTGGTTACGGTGATGATGAATTTAATCAAACGCTAGAAGATGCTATTGAGTTATTACTTGATACACCGGAGCCAGAAGGCGAGTTACCGCTACTGCGTGACTCGGTTACTTATCAGTATGCGTTTTCTGAATGGGAGCAATTACCAGCTGCACAAAAACAGCTGTTACGTATGGGCCCAGAAAACATGAAAAAAGTAAAAGCAGCACTGCGTAAAATTAAAGCCGAGTTAGAGCGTAATTAATAGGCATTAAAGGCTGTTTTTAGCTGCGATTGTATATGAAGTATGCAATCGCACTTTCTTTTTTGATTATCCCTTGAATAACACACCAAAAGTAGAGATAATCCTTCCCGCGCCAACCAAGGCCCTCAATGGTAGTCTTATTGGTCCTCTCGCAACACTAGCAGGCGAACCTGGTCAGGCCCGGAAGGGAGCAGCCACAGTTTGTGACGTGTGTGCCGAGATGTGGCTGGTAAGACTGCCACCCAAATTCCTCATTTGGGTGAAAATATATTCCTTTTAAATTATTCCTTAGTAACACCGTTAAATATTTAATATCACGAGTGTCGATTTTCCACTATTACCGCTCTACCTCATTTTTACATTCACACAGTTTTTATTACTGTCGTTTACTGCACTAGCAGATGAAACATTCACTATTTATGTAAAAAATCAAATCACTTATTTAGCAACGCCAAAGCAAAACTCACATCTACTGAGCTTGGCAATAAATTACTGTCACTCAATGTTTCAACAGTAATACTTATTGTAGATTATTGCGCAGCTCCAGAAGCGTTAGCTAATGCCTATTTAGCAATCGCAAATGCTAAGCCTATGCTTAAGGATATTAAGTTAAATTTAAGTGACAGTCATAAAAAGAGTAAGTGTAAAAACATATAACACGCTTTTTGACAGGGGGTAATGTTTATCTGTTCCTGTTTTATTGCTGCTAGACAACCCTTGCCTTGTACGTAATAATGTAAAAATTACATTAATTTTAACATGTAAAGTGTTAACAAAGTGCCCCAAGGTTGATTAATGCCGCAAAGAAGTAAGTGGACACTCGCTGTTTTATTAGGGTTATTAGGCGGGTTAGTAAATCTCTCGCCATTGTATTTTTTCGACAGCTCCGAATTTTTGTTTGGGCAATTGTTTGTTTTATGCAGCTTAGTATTTACTGGGCTGCGTTACGCGTGCCTAAGCCTTGCCATTGTTTCTGGTTTTTTACTTTATAGGTGGGGCCATTGTTGGCCGAGTATTGTGTATTTACTCGAGCTTTGTTGGCTTTATGCTTTTTGCTTACGCCGCTCTAAACCTATTCTTCCTCTGGGTAGCGTATTTTGGCTATGTATTGGTTTACCCTTTGTATGGGTTATAGGCCAATTTGTTATTGGCTTGGCCTGGTTAACGCTAATAGTAGCGATATCAAAGTACTTAATTAACGCGCTAATAAGTTTGGCGGTGGTTGATTTAGTTAGTGTATTTGTACCTTACGCTAGCCGTGCGTATCAGGGGAGGCCACTGGCAAAAATTTTAAGCTATGTGGTTAGTGTCATTATTATTTTAGTGGTATTGCTAACCAGTGTAATTTTAGTAAACGATCATCATGCGCGCTTAGAGTATGAAGTAAACGCTCAACTAAAAGAAAAAGCCGAGTCTATTAGCACGCAATTAAATGATTATTTAGCATTTCATAAAAACGCCATTGTTATGAGTAGCGACGCAATAAGTGCGGGCACTGCAAGCGATGTGCAGCTCAAACGATTAATGTCGTTATTTCCAGGCTTTACCACCAGCTTGTATGCAAACCCAGATGGCTTTGTAGAGCTTAGCTCGCCCAGCGATTTAATAGAGGGGCTTAGCCTTGCGCAGCGTAGTGTTAAAGACCGAGCATACTTTACCCAAGCTCAGCAGTTCCCTCTGGGCTATACCAGTGGCGTGTTTCAAGGTCGCGGCCTAGGTAACGAGGCCATTGTGGCGCTGTCGGCACCTATATACCGTAACAATACGTTTTATGGTGTGGTAGAGGGCTCGTTAAAGTTAGACCGCTTAGAGCGGTTTATACCTAACTTATTTGAGTACACGGGCGATTTAGTGGTGCTAGATGCGCAGCAAAAAGTGGTATTTAGCTCCCTTGATGAATTTAAAATTCTGAGCCATTTTAACGGTGAGGGCTTTAATACCAGTAATTTAGGAGATAAAAACCTATTTCGCTCAAGCAAAAACGAGGTGTACCACAGCTCTAGGTACATTGACCCACAAAACCACTGGCAAGTTATTACCTTTTATAATCGTAAACATTTAAGTATGGCGGTGGCAAAAGCTTGGCTACCCACTATTTTGTTAAGTGCGCTATTGATGCTTATGGTGGTTATTTTTATACACCAACTTGCTAATTTATTAGTGCAGCCAATCACTAGCTTAACGACGCTAATGCAAAGCTTTGGTAAAACCAAAACACATAAGTTTAATACAGACTCAAGCTGGCATGAGGTATTGCAACTGCAACAGCAATTTGAATTACTAGCTAATGCGCTGCAGCTTTCAATAGAAAACCTACAAGCCTCTAATATCAGAAACCAAGGGTTAAATACCCAGCTGAGCGAATTTAATCAGCAGCTAGAGGGCAAAGTAGCAGAGCAAACCACCGAGCTTAAAAAAGCGGTAAATAGGGCTAATTTAGCCAATGTTGCTAAGTCGCAATTTTTAGCCAATATGAGCCACGAGCTACGCACCCCTATGAACGGTATTTTAGGTATGGGTGAGGTTTTATTGCGCGATAATTCATTAACCGATGAGCATCGGGAGCTGTTAAATACGCAGCAAAAAAGTGCACAAAATTTACTGAAAATTTTAAACGATATTTTAGATTTTTCTAAAATAGAAGCCAACGCCATGGAAATTAGCCCTCGGGCGACTAACCTTGCGCCGTTTATTGCCAATATAAAGTCGTTGTTTTCTCCCATTGTAAGTTCTGATCACGTCGAGTTTATTGTTAGTCAAAGCGACAGGCTGCCAGATTGCGTAAAAGTAGACGACCTACGTTTAAACCAAGTCATTATTAACTTGCTCTCTAATGCGTATAAGTTTACCGAGCGTGGTTTTGTGCGCTTATCGTTTGATTACGAAAACGAGCAACTTTTAATAAGCGTAGCCGATAGCGGTATTGGTATTGAAAAAGATCAGCAGTCGTTGTTATTTAGTGAGTTTACGCAAGCAGATGTAGGTGTGGCACGTAAGTATGGTGGCACAGGGTTAGGTTTAGCAATTAGCCAAGGGTTAATTAAAAAAATGCAGGGTGAAATTACCCTCAACAGCGAACCAGGCAAAGGCAGCGTACTTAAATTTTACGTAAGTGCACCTAAAGCACAGTCCAACAAACCAGAGCCCGTTAAACAGGCGAAGTCGTTGCCTAATTTAAGCGATAAAACACTTTTACTGGTTGAAGATAACCCCATTAACCGCCAAGTAATTGCAAAAATGCTAGAGCCTACAAAGGTAAACTTAGTGATGGCAACCGATGGCATAGAAGCGCTAAAAGTACTTGAAGGTAATCGCTTTGATTTAATTTTAATGGATTGCCAAATGCCTAATATGGATGGCTACGAGTGCACCCAAACAATACGGGCTAACGAGGTAAACACAAAGGCACATGTGCCCATTGTTGCTATTACCGCAAACGCCTATGAAGATGATAAGCAGCGCTGTTTAAGTGTAGGCATGGATGACTTTGTTTCTAAACCGGTAAATACACAAGGGTTGTACGAAGTAATCGTGAGGGTGATAAACGCCCATTAGTGCAGCGTTTATCACCATAACAAATTTTAAATAAAATCGAGGGTGAGCAACAAGCGTTGTTCGTTTTCAGCCACCGGTGGCGAGCGATGTACAAGCCCTGCGCCTTCGTTTTCATCCCAGTACTCACCTTTAAGCAGGGCAACATCCCCTTGATTTAGCTGATTAATATTATTTAGGCTTTTAAATAAGCCAGACTCTTCATCGGGCTTACCTAAATTACCAGTTCCAAGCTTTGAGCGGTCTACATCGCTGTGATTTAACCACTGCGTTGCAACGCCTTGGTAAGTAGTCACTAATCGGCACGGAATTTTGTCTACATGAAAACGCGGGCACATAGGTTTATCTAATATTTTTAGCCTTAAACCGGCGCGTTTTAAATCAAATAGGCAGCAAAACATTTCAACTAATAATGCTATGTCTTTACACAGCGCATGAGTTTCATCGCGGTTATTATCATCTGGTTTAAGTGCAGTAACTAACTTATCAAGCGCATCATCGGGTGATACCGCAAGCTCAAGTGGTTTTATGGCATTAGTGCTAATGAGTGTATTAACGGCATTTGTTAATGCTTGTTCAAGGTCTCTTTGCCAAATAACGATGTTAGTGTTTTGGTCATAAATGTGTGGCAATATATTGGCGTTACTGTCTTTAGCTGCTCTTCGGTGGAGTTGCTCAGTGGGTTTTATTTGTGCCGTTATTGGAGCTAGGGCATTCATTACACTTCCTCCCAAATAGGAAACGGGTCGTTATAGGTTTTCCAAAAAACTTTACCTTTAAGCACGGCTTCTTCTGGCAGTAGGCAGTCATCAAGCGCCTCAATCATGGCTTGTTTATTTAACGACTGACCAATAAATACAAGTTCTTGACGCATATCACCAAAGGGCTCTACCCATTTACTGTTTATATCAGCAAGTAGCTCGGGATCTGTGGGCCAGTCTTTTTTAGGAATTGCTTTATAAAACATGCCAGCAAACCCGTAATGAGCTATACCGCCGGCTTGGCTCCACTGCGCGCAAAATAAAGGGCGCGTTGCGAGCCAAAAATACCCTTTAGAGCGAATGAGCTTGCCAAATTGCTCGGTGTTGTGCAAAAAGTGATAAAACTTTTCAGGGTTAAATGGGCGGCGCGCCGTATAATTAAAGCTGCTAATACCATACTCTTCGGTCTCGGGAATGTGTTCACCACGCATTTCTTTAAGCCAACCTGGTGCTTGTTGGGCGCGTGCGAAATTAAATAAGCCCGTGTTGAGCACTTCGTTAATATTAATATTGCCGTTTGATATAGGAATGATTTTAGCTTGAGTATTAAGCGTATTTAAAATAGCAATAAGCTTATTGAGCTGTTCATTGGTGACTAAATCAGTTTTGCTAATTAAAATAACGTCGGCAAATTCAACTTGAACAACAAGTAGGTCAGCCACGCTTCGCTCGTCGTCTTCTCCTAACGATTCGCCAGTATCTTGTAAATCGTTTGCTTGTTCGTAGTCGGTTAAAAAGTTAACCGCATCAACCACGGTTACCATGGTATCGAGGGTGGCAACATCACCAAGAGAAACACCGTTTTCGTCGGCAAAGGTAAATGTTTCGGCAACCGGTAGGGGTTCTGAAATGCCTGTTGATTCAATGACGAGATAATCAAAACGGCCATCTTTGGCAAGTTTGCCCACTTCAACAAGTAAATCTTCTCGTAGTGTGCAGCAAATACAGCCGTTGCTCATTTCGACGAGTTTTTCGTTGCTGTGATTGAGCGACACATCGTTTTTATTTGTGGCTGCATCTATGTTTATCTCGCTCATATCGTTGACAATAACAGCCACTTTTTTTCCTAGTCGGTTATTAAGAATATGGCTAAGTACGGTTGTTTTACCAGCGCCTAAAAAGCCTGATAACACTGTGACGGGCAGTTTATTGATCATTTAATTTTACTAACTAATAGGTATTTATCGGTATGTTATATTGTATCAATTAAATTTTCTAGCACTAGCATGACTTTTTAAATGGTTTGTATGTAATGCTTAGCAGAAGAATAAGTAGACACTTTTGCAAATACAACAAAGCTATTTTGTGTTTTTTGCTATTTTTGAATTTATATAGCTGCGCTATTATGAGCGCCATCAAACTTAGGAGGCATTATGACGTTACTTTTCTCACCCATAGAACTTGCAGGTAAAACTTTAAAAAACCGTATTGTTATGCCACCAATGACTCGCTCGCGCTCAACGCAGCCTGGCGACATTGCCAATGATTTAATGGCCACTTATTATGCGCAGCGAGCAAGTGCTGGGTTAATAGTAAGCGAAGGCACACAAATAAGTGAGCTGGGTAAAGGCTATGCCTGGACACCAGGTATTTACACAAACGAGCAAGTAGCAGGTTGGCGCACGGTGACCAACAAAGTGCATGAAGCTGGTGGCGTTATGTTTGCGCAGCTTTGGCATGTAGGGCGCGTAACTCACAGCGATAACACAGGCGGTGTGCAGCCAATATCGGCATCGGCCATTGCTGCAAAAGACGTAAAAGTATTTGTAGATACTAACGGCGAGCCTGGCTTTGTTGAGACTCAGTTACCGCGTGAAATGAGCAAGCAAGATATTGAAAATGTACTAGGCGAATTTCGCCAAGCGGCTAAAAATGCAGTAGACGCAGGCTTTGATGGCATAGAGCTACACGCCGCTAATGGGTATTTAATTAACCAATTTTTAGACTCGCAATCAAATGCCCGTACTGATGAATATGGCGGCAGTGTGCAAAATCGTTTGCGTTTTTTAACAGAGGTCGTAAATGCAGTAAGCGATGAAATTGGTAGTCAAAAAGTAGGTGTAAGGCTTGCACCACTTACCACGCTTAACGGCACGGTTGATGATAACCCAGAGCAAACATATTTAGCCGTTGCTCAAGCACTAAACGACGCTGGCGTGGGCTACATGCACATTGCTGAAGCCGATTGGGATGATGCCCCTTTAATGAGTGTTGAATTTAAGCAGGCTATTCGTAAAGCGTACAGCGGCGTATTAATTTATGCAGGTAAGTACACTAAAGAACGTGCCGATGAAGCCCTAGCACAAGGCTGGGCCGACATGATTGGCTTTGGTCGCCCGTTTGTGTCTAACCCAGATTTACCTGCACGTTTAGAGCAAGGTAAACCGCTAAATAGCCACAACCCCGACACCTTATTTGGTGGCGCAGAGCAAGGCTATACCGATTACCCAACCGCTTAATTATTTATAAATAAAGTATTTTAAGGGCTGCATGTATGCAGCCCTTTTTTTATGCTGGTAAATCAATACTTTTAACTTGAGCTAATACCAATCAGCAAAATAGATCACTTAATTAAGCGGATTGATATAACAATAAAAAGCGCGTAAGTTAAATAGCTTACCCATTTTAAAAACATAAAAATAAAAATGAAAACCAAAGAGATAGAGCAACTCGCGTTATCAGACTCTGAAACCAAAGACGTGATCACCCCGTATGCCTTTAAAATTGACCAAGCGTTATTAGGTATTCCATTAGCTAGCCCAATTAAACGTGCAATGGCGATGACTATTGATGTTACTTTAATATTTATGGCCGCTAAGCTAAGCGCCACTTTAATTGCCTTTGTGGCTGCCATGGCTTTTTATAAAGGCACTGCGCAGCAATATCTTCCAAAAATGTCGTCGTTTTGGCGCAGAGCCTTAAAGCTTTTTGCCGCGAGTTTTTTATTTGTAAGTTCATTAACCGTACTCTCGTTAGCAATTGATTTTTTTGAAGGCGATACCGTTATTCAAACACCTCAACTAGAAAAAACATAGCAAAACGATGAGCTAAGCGAGCATGATAAAGCAATAATACGCACCTATTTAACGCAAACAGAAGACGATAAAAACTGTGATGATGCTTGCCAAAGCGTTGCTCGAGCTAATTTAATTGGCCAATTACCAGCGCTTGCTGAAATGCAAAACGTAGGAGGGATTGAAGTTACGCGCACATTATTGCACTTAATGGCTATATCTGATGATGAGCCCGTTGCGGCAGATGATTTTAAAAATAATGAGACAGAGCGAGAAAGCATTTCGGGCGAAATAACTCATAAAAGCAATATCACTGAAAAAGCTGAAACTAAAAGCGAGCAAACCAAACCTGTCACCAGCATTTTGCAGTGGGGTAAAGGCATTATTCAAGACCTAGGCCTTGGTTTTGGCTGGGCGGCCGTATACTTTACGTTGTTCTCGTTATTATGGCGCGGACAAACCCCAGGTAAAAAAGTATGTAATATTCGGGTGGTCTCACTAAATGGCGAGCCACTAGGTATGCTTGATTGTTTTGGCAGATACGGTGGATACGGCGCCGGTTTTGCAACAGGTTTATTAGGCTTTTTACAAGTGTACTGGGACCCAAACAGGCAAGCTATTCAAGATAAAATATCAGCCACGGTGGTTATTCAGGGCAGTGTGAATCAGGTTGTAAATGCACAAAGGGTACAAGAGACTTTAAAAACTACTTAGAAAATAAGCAATTATAAAATATATAGCTTTAGATAAAAAAAGGGCTAAAATAAGGTCTTAATTTAGTTCTTTATAGGTGTTATATGAGACAGGTTTTAGCTGATTGTTCGGCAAGTATTTCAGAACTTAAAAAAAACCCAACCGCGCTTTTAAATGAAGCTGATGGCGCTGCAATAGCCATATTAAATCATAATAAGCCTGCAGCTTACTTGGTGCCTGCACAAATGTATGAGCAACTTATGGAACAATTGGATGATTATGAACTAACTAAAGTTGTTGAGAGCCGCAGAGGCGATTTATCTCAAGCGGTTGAAGTTAGTATAGATGACTTATAAGTTAAAGTTTTTACCAGCAGCCTTAAAAGAGTGGGAAAAACTTGCGCCACCACTTAAAAGCCAGTTTAAAAAGAAACTTGCTGAGCGCTTAGATAATCCGCATGTCCCAGCCTCTAAATTACGCGGCTTTGATAATGTTTATAAAATAAAATTGCGTACGGCAGGGTATCGCCTTGCTTACGAAGTTATTGATGACGAAGTTGTGGTGTATGTACTCGCAATTGGTAAACGCGATAAAGATGCAATATATAAAAAGTTAGCCTCAAGAACTAAGGAATAGCTTAGCAATAAAAGCGGTGTTTTGATTGTTGAAAGAAGGGCGCTTCTTCTTGGTTTGCTATTAATTTAATACAAGGATATGTATGAAAGTCTTATCAATAATATTTTTATATTTATTTTTTACAATAAATATAAATGCCTCAGAGCCTATGACTTTAGCCAAAACCTATCAACTTAAGTCTGTTATTTTAAATGAACAACGCAGTTTTAGCGTTTATTTACCGCCAAGCTACAATGAAAACCCCAATCAGTCATACCCAGTTATTTACTTGCTCGATGGTGACCAAACACATCTAAAAGCCGTAGCCGGGCTAGTAGAGGCACTTAGTACTCAGCGGCTAGAGCAGCAAATACAACAAGCAATTATAGTAGCCATTCCTAATAGTAAAAATGCGATAAGAGAGCGGGATTTTACCCCAACCAATGTTGATTGGACATTTAACGGTAAACTTCTAGAAAAGTTTGAAAATATTGGCAACGCCGCAAATTACAGTGCCTTTTTTGAAAAAGAACTTATTCCTCTCATTAATAAAAATTACCGAACATCAACTAAACGCGTATTAATAGGTGAATCCTTCGGTGGCTTGTTTGCCAGTTATGTATTACTCAGCAACCATGCGCTATTTACAGATTACTTAATAATTGATGCAACCTACCTGTGGGATAATAACTACCTAAACCGTTATTATGATGAGAAACAACTTATAAATAAGCCACTTAATGGCAATGTATATTTTACCTTTGCAAATAATGACGAAGCGTTTGGCGAAATTGGTAAAACAAATTACCAATGGGGTGTAGCCTTTGCTAAAAAGTTAAAAGCGCACCCAAGCAATAATCTAATTATTAATCAACGTTACTTTAAAGATGAAACTCATGGCACAGTCGCTGCGCTTAGTTGGTATTATGGGTTAAAAAGCTTATTAAAAAGGTAAACCTTAACTTATAAACTTGGTAAGAAAAAAGAGTTGCTTTGGGTATATTATTTACTAAATTCAGTGGGAAAATTAAAAGGGAATTAAATGAGTAATAATTTTAATGAGATTATAAAGGGTTTTTTTTGGGGGAGCAGGGTTTGTAATAGCAACTCTAGGTGGCATTAGTGTATACGCGCTCACAATAGCTGCTGAGGTGGAGAGTGGATTTAAAGAGCAGGTTTCTAATAAAGTATTAGATAGCACATCTGATTTAAGTAATGATTACAAACTTACTCTCTCTGATATTTTTAAAGAAAATGGGCGTGTAAGAATAACTGCAGAGTTAAAAAACACCTCTAACGAAAGCATATATGCTGGTGGTGTTATTGCATCTACATTTGACGAAAGTGGCAAGTTTGTTGGTAATTGCTTAGGCAAAAGCGATGACATATTTATAGAACCAAGTAAGAGTAGCTATATTGATATTCACTGCAATCTACTAAGACCACAGGCGAGCAGAGTACACTCTGCCAAACTGAAATTTAAGTGGTTTTGATATTCTTTCTAAGGGATTTTCAGAACAAGTGAAAGTGTAGTTTATGGCAAATAAATTATTTAGTTGGCAACGTGGGCGACAAAAGTCGGGTTACGATAAAATGTTATTGTGCTACATGCTTTTCCCTTTTAAATTGGATGCATACTTAATTAAATTCCCGCAGGGCAGTGAAATAAAGCCACATACCGATGAAGTTAAAACTGGCAGGCACTTTAGGCTTAATGTTGTATTGAAGCATGCCGCTAGGGGAGGTGAGTTTATGTGTGAAAACCCGATTATAAATTACAGTCGAATTAAACTTTTCAGGCCCGATATTGAGCGGCATCAAGTATTAAAAATAGAGCAAGGTACTCGCTATATTTTAAGCATAGGTTGGATCAAAAAGTAATTATTGTAGGTTGGGTAGAGCGAAGCGAAACCCAACAAAAAACACCTTTCTTTTTAATAGTTGTTTTTTACACAGCTACCAACCCTATTTTATTTCCTAAACCTAACCCCAAATCCACCAACTCCCAGCAGCAACACAACCCCCCACACAAAGATGTTTCCGTATTGACTGTACACACTGTCGCCTTGTATAAGCTTTATATCGGCTTTCATGGTCGCGGCTTCAAACTGTGGCATGGTTTGCTGAGTGTGGCTTAGTGGGTCGTATACGGCGCTTACGCCATTGTTGGTAACACGTACCAGCGGGCGTTGTAATTCTAATGCGCGCATGCGGGCTATTTGCATGTGTTGTAATGGCCCAATTGAATCGCCAAACCACGCGTCGTTACTTACGGTAAATAGTAGGTCTGAGTCGCTTTGGTAATTACCGCGTACTAAATCGGAAAATACTATTTCGTAGCAAATGGCAGGTAGCAGGTTAAAGCCATTGGCGCGTAGGTTGTTTTGCACTCTATCGCCACGGGTAAACGATGACATAGGTAAATCAAACAATGGCGCTATAGGGCGCAATATATCCTGAAATGGTACAAATTCGCCGATAGGTAACAACTGGTGCTTACGGTAGCGGTTTTTGTCTAGGTAGCGATAATGGCCGTGCTCGTCGTTGTGCTCTTTATTACCTACCACAATAAGGGTGTTGTAAATGGTTTTGGTGTCGAGCTGGTAGTCAACAATACCGGTAACTAATGCGGTTTTATTAAACGAGGCCGCGCTGTCTAAATTGGCTAAGTACGTGTCGGCAAGGGCTTCTATTTCGGGCACGGCGGCTTCGGGCCATACCACTAGGTCGGCATCCCAATGTGGGCGTGTTAGGTCCTGGTACTTGCTCATGGTGGTCCAAAACTCACTGGGTTCAAAGCGCAGGTGTTGTTTAATATTACCTTGTACCAATAAGGTCGACATTTCTTTGCCAGAGTAGTGATTATTACCGGTATTTAATGCGCCAATAACAAGTAACGCTAAAGCGGCTGCGCTTATTAATGGGGTTTTAAAATCTTTTTGGGTGAGCCTGAAAAGGGCAAAACCAATGCCAACACAGGTAAGCGTTAAGCCAAATTCGCCAATATAAGGGGCAAGCAGCCTAAGCGGGCCATCTGTTTGTGTATAGCCAAAACTTAGCCATGGAAAGCCGGTCAGTAAGTGACCACGTAAGTATTCACTAATGGCTATAGTGGCAATTAGAAGTGCACCCATGCTTTTAGGGCCACTTGCAAAGCGAGTTGCAGCCCAAAACGCAAGTGCTGGAAACAGGGCTAAATATGAGCACAGTAAAGCCATTAACGAGAGCGATGCTATAAGCGGCATGCCGCCAAAGGTGGCAATAGATACATGCACCCAGCTAATACCCGCGCCAAACCAGCCTAAGCCAAATATAAAGCCATATTTAGCAGCGCTTTTTGCGTGCGCTTTGCCTGTGTTGTTTGGGTTAATACAAAAAATAATGGCGGCAATACTAAAAAATGCGATGGGCCAAATTTGGTAAGGGGCGTAGCCAAAAGTTAAAATAAGGCCCGCAACCAGTGCGAGCCATGCTTTTTTATCTTTTACTAACAGGGTGAGTTTAGTTAGTAGTTTCTTCACTGTCGTTTTCATCAACCTTAGGAACGGTGACTTGCAGTTGTAAAATACGACGGTTATCAGAATTAGTTACTTTAAACTGATAGTCGTCTATTTCAATTGTTTCGCCGCGACTTGGCATATGGCCAAATGCGTGTAGTACCGTGCCGCCAATGGTATCGGCTTCATCGGTGCTGTAACCTGTTTTAAAGTACTCGTTAAAGTCATCTACAGGGGTGAGCGCTTGTACTACGTATACATGCTTAGCAAGTTGGCGAATATCTTGTTGATCTTCTTCTTCGTCGTGTTCATCTTCGATTTCGCCGACAATTATTTCAAGAATATCTTCAATGGTGACAAGGCCCGATACACCGCCGTATTCGTCAATGACGATAGCCATGTGGTAGCGTTGTTGACGAAATTCATTTAGTAGGGTGTCTACGCGCTTGCTTTCTGGCACTACCATGGCTGGGCGTAAATATTCGCGCAGTGAGGGTAGGTGCTCATCTTTATTTAAAATAAGCGGCAGCAAGTCTTTTGCGAGCAAAATACCTTCAACGTGATCTTTGTCTTCACACACCACCGGAAAACGCGAGTGGGTGGAGTCGACCATCATGGGGATCAAATCTTCAAGGGGGCTGTCGACCTCAAGTGTGACCATTTGTGAGCGCGGGATCATTATATCGCGCACTTTAAGCTTGGATACACCAAGCACACCTTCAATCATTTCTTTGGTTTCTGGGTCGATTACGTCACGCTCTTGCGCGTCGGCAATTACTTCAACCAGCTCTTCTCTATTCTGGGGTTCCCCTTGCAACATTTGGGCTATGCGGCCCATCCACGTTTTGCCAGAAGAACCCTGGCTAGATTGCGAGTTATCGTCGCTCATTGCGTCTAAATGCTCCGTTAAATTAAATTTCGTCCCGGTATGGGTCAGCTATGTTTAGCTCTGCAAGTAATTGCTTTTCTATGCTTTCCATCTCAAAAGCGTCTTCACTCTTTATATGGTCAAATCCAAGTAAATGCAAGCATCCATGAATAACCATATGGGCAAAGTGGTCATGAAATGACTTTTCTTGCTCGATTGCCTCGGCCAATACAATGGCTGGGCAAATTATTAAATCACCTACTAATGGCAAATCAATGCCTGGCGGTGCTTCAAATTCGAACGACAACACGTTGGTTGGTTTATTTTTACCACGGTAGTCGTTGTTTAATTGTTGTGATTGCGCTTCATCGCTTATAACGATGCTCAGCTCCGACTCATCACGAAACTTGCTCAGGGCTTTATCGGCCCACAGTGCAAATTGTTCTTCGCTTGGAAGGTTGTCAAACTCACACGCTATTTGTAAATCTAATTCGGTGCTCACGGTATTACTCTTTAGTAGAAGGCGGCTGTTGAGCGGCAAGTTGCTCTTTGGCTTTTTGTTTTTCTATACGTTTTAGTCGCTCGCTTTCGTCATTGCGCTCGTAGGCTTCGACAATACGGCCAACAACAGGGTGGCGAACAATGTCGTGCGATTGGAAAAAGTTAAAGCTAATTTCTTCAACATCGCTAAGTACTTCTATTGCATGACGAAGGCCTGAGCGCGCACCGCGTGGTAAATCAACTTGTGTTATATCGCCCGTTATTACTGCTTTAGAGTTAAAGCCTATACGGGTTAAAAACATTTTCATTTGCTCGGCGGTGGTATTTTGGCTTTCATCTAAAATAATAAACGCATCATTTAGTGTACGGCCACGCATGTAAGCAAGTGGGGCAATTTCAATAATGTGTTTTTCAATAAGCTTTTCTACTTTTTCAAAGCCAAGCATTTCAAATAGCGCGTCGTAAAGAGGGCGCAGGTATGGGTCTACCTTTTGGCTTAAATCGCCTGGTAAAAAACCCAGTTTTTCGCCGGCTTCTACCGCTGGGCGGGTAAGTAATATACGACGAATTTCTTGGCGCTCTAGGGCATCTACTGCGGCTGCAACTGCTAGGTAGGTTTTACCTGTACCGGCAGGGCCAATCCCAAAGGTAATGTCGTGATGCAAAATATTAGCAACATACAAACCTTGGTTATCGTTACGCGGTTTAATTACGCCACGGCGGGTTTTAATAAACATTTCTTTGCCGTACGCACTTTGCGGCACTTCTTGTTCTAGGGCTTTTGATTCGGTAATGGCTAAATGTACGTTGTCGGGCTCTATTTCACCAATTTCGCCACGAACAGGTTGAGTATCAACATAAAGGTTTTTTAAAATGTCTACGGCCGCGGCACTTGAGTGCAGTTTACCTGTTACTTTAAAAAAGTTGTCGCGGTGGATTATTTCAACACCTAGGCGGCGTTCAATTTGTTTGATGTTTTCGTCAAACGGGCCACATAAAGAAGAAAGGCGTTTGTTGTCGGCAGGTTCTAAATAAATCTCTAATGTTTTTAACTGATTACTCAAAATTACTTCCTATTCGGGTGCGCCAGTAAGGGTTACTGGCGCAATGAATTTATACAACTACGGTACGAAAGTAGCTACGCCAATTTCGTTGGTTGTATCGATTTTTGGCTCAACGCTTGCAGCTTTTGTTAAAATAGCTGAAGGAGCAATATCACGACGTAAGTTCATTTCTGATTCTGTACGAATTAAATCGCCACGTAAAGAGTTTGGTAACGCTTCGGTAATACGTACATCAACAAACTGGCCGATCACTGTGTGTGGACCAACAAAGTTAACTACACGGTTGTTTTCGGTGCGGCCACGTAATTCCATTGGGTTCTTTTTCGAAGGCCCCTCAACTAAAATACGTTGCTCTGTATCAAACATTTGGCGGCTAATTTGTTGTGCCATTTGTGTAATACGGTTTTGTAGTAAGTATAAGCGCTCTTTTTTCTCTTGCTCTGATACGTCATCAGGTAAGTCGGCGGCAGGCGTACCTGGACGCGCACTGTAAATAAAGCTAAAGCTCATATCAAAGCCAATGTCGTTAATTAGGTTCATTGTGGCTTCAAAGTCTGTTTTGCTTTCACCTGGGAAACCAATAATGAAGTCTGACGACATGCTTAAGTTAGGGCGAATTTTACGCAGCTTACGTATTGTTGATTTGTACTCAAGCGCTGTATGGCCGCGTTTCATTAAATTAAGAATACGGTCTGAACCACTTTGCACAGGTAGGTGTAAGTGATCAACAAGTTCTGGTACATCAGCGTACGCATCAATAATATCTGGCGTAAACTCTACTGGGTGCGAGGTGGTGTAACGAATACGGTCAATGCCATCAATCGCTGCTACATAACGGATTAAATCTGAGAAGTAACAAATTTCGCCATCGTGTGTTTCACCGCGGTATGCATTTACATTTTGACCAAGCAGGTTTACTTCACGTACGCCTTGCTCGGCAAGTTGTGCAACTTCTAATAATACGTCATCTAATGGGCGGCTAACTTCTTCACCACGGGTATAAGGTACAACACAAAAAGTACAGTACTTAGAACAACCTTCCATTATTGATACAAATGCAGACGGGCCTTCTGCTTTTGGCTCTGGTAAACGGTCAAACTTTTCAATTTCTGGGAACGAAATATCAACCACCGATGAGCCTTTGTCGCCTTGCACTTGTTTAATCATTTCTGGTAAACGGTGCAATGTTTGTGGGCCAAAAATAACATCAACAAACGGTGCGCGCTGGCGAATAGAGTCACCTTCTTGAGAGGCAACACAACCACCTACACCAATAATTAAATCTGGCTTGTCGTCTTTTAATAACTTCCAGCGACCTAATTGGTGAAATACTTTTTCTTGCGCTTTTTCACGAATTGAACAGGTGTTAAGTAAAATAACGTCGGCGTCTGCTGCTTCTTCCGTTAGCTGGTAGCCGTTGGTTGCATCTAAAAGATCAGCCATCTTCTGAGAGTCGTACTCGTTCATCTGACAACCCCAAGTTTTGATATGCAGCTTTTTGCTCATTGAAATATAGCCTCGTGTTCAATTCGGTAGTGGCACAAAAATGTGCTTAAAACGGGATTAAGGAGCAAGGTTGCTCACTTAAAGGACGCGTATTTTAGCTGGATACCCGCCCAGATCCAAGTATAGTTTTCATGTTTGTGATCTCAAATCAATACACAGGCAGTTTAATAGCGTGATAGTTATATACTCTCGCACTAATGCGGCGAGTTACGGTACAATCAAAACAGTTTTACGTATTAACCAAATGATGAAAAACATGACTCAAAACAAAGTGATTGTTGTAGGCGCTGGGATGGTCGGTGCGGCCATGGCCATAAAGCTTGCACAGCAAGGAAAATCAGTACAAATAATAGAAAAAAAACTGATTAACGCCGACGCCATTTTAGCAAGTGATCAGGTAGATATACGGGTATCGGCTATTAACCGTTTTTCAGAAAACCTGCTGGACGAGCTAGGGGCTATGCCTATTTTAAGGCAAAATCGATTAGCACCTTACACGCAGTTAGAAGCATTTGAGCGCGGTGGCGACAACCTATTATTTGATTGCGCCGATATTAATACTTCGCACTTAGGTCATTTAATTGAAAACAATTTAATACAAGCAAGCCTTTGGCAGCAGTTTGCACATTATAATATTGAGGTTATTGAACAGTCAGCACCTTTAAGCGCTATTGAGCAAGACATAACGTCAATCACCCTCATTTATGGCGATACCCGTTACACTGCTGATTTAGTTATTGCAGCCGATGGCGGGCAATCGCAGCTACGTGCCAAGGCAAATATTGGTGTAACAGGGTGGCAGTATCAGCAGCACTGCATGGGCGTACTAATAAAGCTAGATGCGCCGCAGCAAGTAAAAACATGGCAACAATTTACCCCTACAGGCCCGTTAGCCTTTTTACCTATGCAGGCGCCATACGCTAATTTAATTTGGTACGACAGCGCCAATACCTTACAAAACTTTAAAGGGTTAACGGCTGATCAAATAAAAGCGCATGTTTTAAATAAGTTTCCGCTTCTTGCAGGGGGTTTTGAGGTGCAAAGCCATGCGGTATTTCCGCTTACCCGTCAGCATGCAAATAATTACTCTAATGGGCGTTTGGTGTTAGTGGGCGATGCGGCTCACACAATTAACCCACTGGCCGGGCAAGGCGTTAATTTAGGCTTTCAAGATGTGGTGGCACTCGCACAGGCGCTTGAAGACGCTGATGATATTGGTTGTCCGCTAAAACTAAAAGAATACGAGCGAAGCCGCCGTAAAGCCAACCTATTAATGATGAGCATGATGGATGCGTGTTACTTTGGTTTTTCTAATCAAATTACGCCACTAAAATGGGCACGCAGCCAGTTTTTAAAAATGGCTAACAATACCGGTCCGTTAAAAAACTGGGTATTAAAATACGCCATTAGTGGGGAGCTTAATTAAATCCGCTTAAGTGATTGGCTAAATTAATAAATGCACGGCCAATCACTCCCTTTCTTATGCCACTTGGCACCTGCATAGTTGTCACTATTAATTTATTCCGTTATTGCGTTTTTTTGCCATACTCAAACTACTAACCAATTAAAAGTTGTGTGTTTGTGGATAATTTTTTTATTTTTATACTCATTGTCGGCGCTTTGCTATTAACGCTGAGCATTGTGCCAACAATAAAAATTTGTAAAAAAACTAACCGTGTTTCGTGGATTTTGCTACTGGCGCTTATTTTTAGCTTTATAGTGGGTTATTGGTATGTACTTTATTATTTTGTAAATAACGATATAGCCGGATTTATTGCTATGAGCGTATCGCTAATTTTATTTGGCGGGGGCGCTTTTGTTTATTTAGTTATTCAGCTCAGTTATAAAAGTATTTTAAAAATAGACAGCTATGCAAAACGTCAACGAACCCTTGCCGAAAACGACAGCTTAACTGGCCTCCCTAATCGAAAAAAGTTTTTTCAGGTGCTTAACAAACAAGTTAAGTACGAGCCTTCGTTTTATTTAATGCTTATAGATTTAAACCGCTTTAAATCGATTAATGACTCATACGGCAATAAAGTAGGGGATATGCTGTTAAGCATTTTTTCAAAAACACTCAACCATAATATTGTGGGAATAGCCAAGCTGTACCGTTTAGGCGGCGATGAATTTGCACTTATTGTTGATAGCTCAGCCAATGAGGCAATTAATTTATGTATTGAAGCAATAAAAAAATCAACCAAACACCCATTTCATATTTACGAACATAGCTTACGTGTACACGTGACTGTGGGAATAACAACCTTTGCGAATCACTCGTCGCACGCTAACGAGCTATTAAAGCAAGCAGACTTAGCACTACATGAGGCTAAAGACACACAGCAACTGTATGTACATTACTTTGAGGCGCTGAGCACCCGAGCAAATGAGCTTTCAAATATGACCTCACGTATTAAGCACGCCATTAAAAACCACGAATTTGAGCTTTATTTACAGCCTATTTTTGATGCCAGAGCCGATGAAGTACATGGTGCAGAGGCATTAATACGCTGGCCGCAAAGTGATGGCTCTTTTATTAGCCCCGAGGTATTTATTGGCATTGCTGAGCAAAGTGGGTTGATATTAAATATTTCTAAATGGGTGCTACTAGAAACAATAAAGCATTTAAAGGTGTTAAAAGCAGCTGGGTTTATAGGTTCGTTGCATGTAAACCTTTCTACTAAAGATTTAGAAAGCCCGGAGTTTTATGAGTTTGTTGAAGAACTAGTAAAGCATGACCCAACGTTAAGCGACGCAATTATTTTTGAAATAACCGAATGCGCCATGATGACAAACCTAGAAGCCGCCCGCACAATGATGCAAAAACTAAATAGCAGAGGGTTTGAATTTAGTGTAGATGATTTTGGTACGGGTTTTTCTTCTTTGGTATTACTGCGAGAATTACCTATAAGCCAAATAAAAATAGATCAGTCATTTATAAAAGACATGCTGACTCAAATAGCAGATTACGCGATTGTTGAATCGACATTGTTTTTAGCGACGCGACTTAATTGTAAAGTGGTGGCAGAGGGAATAGAAGATAACGATCTTAAACAAACGTTAACGCTAATGGATTGTGATTATTTGCAAGGGTATTATTTTAGCAAGCCAGTAAACATTAATGAGTTTATACACAAATATGCTAATGAGGAAGAGTACAGGATAATATAGAAATTGGCTGGGATACCAGGATTTGAACCTGGGAATGCCAGGATCAAAACCTGGTGCCTTACCGCTTGGCGATATCCCAACGCTAAATTTGGAATAGTTTTAGTTCTAGATAAGAACATGGTGCGGAAGGAGAGACTTGAACTCTCACATCCTAAGATACTGGAACCTAAATCCAGCGCGTCTACCAATTCCGCCACTCCCGCATTTTACATACACAGGTGTTAATGTATAGGAACCTAAATCCAGCGTCTAATTCAAGACAAATGCTAATTCCGATACTCCCGCATATGGTCATTCTTTATAGCAATTTCTTTGGTAGAAGAAATTGGCTGGGATACCAGGATTTGAACCTGGGAATGCCAGGATCAAAACCTGGTGCCTTACCGCTTGGCGATATCCCAACAAAGAATTAGCTGATTATTTTAGTTCTTATCGAGAACATGGTGCGGAAGGAGAGACTTGAACTCTCACAACCTAAGTTACTGGAACCTAAATCCAGCGCGTCTACCAATTCCGCCACTCCCGCATTTAACATACACAGGTGTTAATGTATTGGAACCTAAATCCAGCGTCTAATTCAAGACTACTGACAATTCCGATACTCCCGCATATTGTCATTCTTTATAGCAATTTCTTTGGTAGAAGAAATTGGCTGGGATACCAGGATTTGAACCTGGGAATGCCAGGATCAAAACCTGGTGCCTTACCGCTTGGCGATATCCCAACAAAGAATTAGCTGATTATTTTAGTTCTTATCGAGAACATGGTGCGGAAGGAGAGACTTGAACTCTCACATCCTAAGATACTGGAACCTAAATCCAGCGCGTCTACCAATTCCGCCACTCCCGCATTTTTACTTTGAATAATCAAAGAAAGGTAGTTATTTTAAACTCTTCATTGAGCTGCAATTTAACTCTTGCAGAGCCACTTCTAAAAAAGAAATGGTGGCTAAGACGGGATTTGAACCTGTGACCCCATCATTATGAGTGATGTGCTCTAACCAGCTGAGCTACTTAGCCATTGTTGGCTGGGATACCAGGATTTGAACCTGGGAATGCCAGGATCAAAACCTGGTGCCTTACCGCTTGGCGATATCCCAACAGAAAACAATTGATAGTTTAGTTCATATCAGAACATGGTGCGGAAGGAGAGACTTGAACTCTCACATCCTAAGATACTGGAACCTAAATCCAGCGCGTCTACCAATTCCGCCACTCCCGCATTTTCACTTTGAATAATCAAAGGAAGGTAGTTATTTTAAACTCTTCATTGAGCAACAAAAGAAAAATGGTGGCTAAGACGGGATTTGAACCTGTGACCCCATCATTATGAGTGATGTGCTCTAACCAGCTGAGCTACTTAGCCATCTCTTTTGTTATCACTTCATCGCTGAGTGCGGGGCGTATTATGCTGATATGACCCAAATCCGTCAACACCTTTTTTGCAAAAAAACACTTAACAGGGTTTGTTTGCAGGAAAATTAAGCTAAGAGGCTAAATTTTAATAAATTTGCTGTTTTTTTAACTGTAAATCAACTGTCAAAGTACACTAAGTAATAACAACTTAAAACCGTTAATATAAAAACTGCTGAGTATTTCAGCAGTCGCTTTGCGATCAAGTTGTATTAAAGCCGAGTTTATTGGGTATTTTAGCTATTGAATGAAGTTATGATACTTAACAACCAGGCTATTCAGTCATTTTAAGTAGGCATAACTTGCACTAGTTGCGTTAAAAATACATATTAATCACCGCGCGGGGGGAGTTGGTAGGGCAATTTGCTTACTACTGATGCGTATTTCTTACGTTAAATAAAGTATTTAACTTAGCTCGTTAGTATAATACCAATCCGTAATAAGACTTATATCATTTTTAGGGACTAAACGTGTCGCTATCTGTGTTAATAAATTATTTTAGAACAACTAAATAGCGAATTTTCCTAGCTATCAACAGGTTTTTCTATCTTCAAAATAGATCGCTTAATTATGCTAATTACTATAAAAAGCCAAAAATGATTAAGGCCATTTGTCTTTTGGATAAAAATTATTTGGGTAAAGGCATAAAAAAACCCGCATTAAGCGGGCTTTTATAAACAGATTGTTTAGGCGTAATTATACGTTGAACAAGAAGTTCATTACATCGCCATCTTTAACAATGTACTCTTTACCTTCTTGACGCATTTTACCGGCTTCTTTAGCGCCACCTTCGCCATTAAAGGCAATGTAGTCGTCATAAGCAATGGTTTGTGCGCGAATAAAGCCACGTTCAAAGTCGGTGTGAATTTTACCAGCCGCTTGCGGCGCAGTTGCACCTACTGGAATAGTCCACGCGCGTACTTCTTTTACACCTGCAGTGAAGTAGGTTTGTAAATGTAATAGCTCGTAACCACCGCGAATAACACGGTTTAGGCCTGGTTCTTCTAAACCTAGGTCTGCCATAAATTCAAGCTTGTCTTCTTCATCTAGTTCAGAAAGCTCAGATTCGATTGCAGCACACACCGGAATTACTACAGCATCTTCAGACTCTGCAATAGCACGTACACGGTCAAGGTGTGGGTTATTTTCAAAGCCATCTTCAGCTACGTTAGCAATGTACATAGTAGGCTTAATAGTTAAGAAGTTAATTGAGCTAATTGCTGCTTTTTCTTCTTTAGTAAGCTCTAAAGAGCGAAGTGTTAACCCTTCGTCTAAGTGTACTTTAACTTTTTCAAGTACTGCATTTTGCTCTTTAGCGTCTTTATCGCCGCCTTTCGCTTTTTTAGCGTTACGGAAAATTGCTTTATCAGCGCTGTCCATATCGGCAAGTACTAATTCGGTATTGATAACGTCAATATCGTCAGCAGGGTCAATAGTACCTGCAACGTGAATTACGTTTTCGTCTTCAAAACAGCGAACTACATGGCCAATTGCATCCGTTTCACGAATGTTTGCTAAAAATTGGTTTCCTAAACCTTCACCTTTTGATGCGCCTTTTACTAAACCAGCAATATCAACAAATTCCATACTAGTAGGTAGAATACGTTGAGGATTTACAATTTTTGCTAGCTCGTCTAAGCGAGGATCGGGTACCGGTACTACACCTGTGTTAGGTTCGATGGTACAAAAAGGAAAGTTAGCGGCTTCAATACCCGCTTTAGTTAGTGCATTAAAAAGCGTTGATTTACCAACATTAGGCAAGCCAACGATGCCACATTTAAAACCCATAGTAAGATACCTTGTTAAGATTCGTTTAAACGATTATGGTTTAAAAGAATGTAGTCTGTTTTGTGCTTTTAACACACCATCTTTTGCAAGTATTTCCATACAACGAACTGCTTCATCAACCGCTGCATCCATTTTTTCTTGGTCTTCTTTGGCTGCTTTTCCAAGCACCCAACCGGTAACCATTTCACGATGCCCTGGATGACCGATACCTATGCGTAAACGCATAAAATCTTTTTGGTTTGCCATTTTTGCAATAATGTCTTTTAAGCCATTATGACCGCCATGACCGCCACCTTTTTTAAGTTTGGCAACGCCTGGGTCTAAATCCATTTCGTCATGGGCAACAAGTATGTTTTCCACGGGGATTTTGAAAAAATTGGCTAAACTACCGACCGCTTTACCACTTAAGTTCATGTAGGTGGTGGGGATCAATAATTTGAATTCTTGGCCTTGGATGATCACTTTGCCTGTTAGGCCGTGATATTTAGGATCGTGTTTGAGCGTGCAGTTGTAGCGTGCTGCGAGTTCTTCAATGAACCAAGCACCTGCATTGTGGCGTGTGTTTGCGTATTCGGGGCCTGGATTAGCCAGGCCCACAAGCATTTGAATAGAATTCAAGGTGCAAGACCTTAAATATTATTCAGCAGCGTCTGAAGCTTCTTCTTCAGTAGGAGCTGCTTTGTTAGCTTTGATTGTAACTACTGACAGGTCGTGGCCTTCGCCTTTACCTAGTTCAACAGACTGAACACCTGAAGGAAGTTCAAGGTCAGAAATGTGAACTGAATCACCAACTACTAAATTAGAAACGTTAACTTCAACGAATTCTGGAAGTGCTTTAGGAAGACAAGAAATCTCAACTTCAGTTAACTGGTGAACAACAGTTGCGCCAGCTTTAGTAACTGCTTCTTCACCGATGAAGTGAAGAGGAACTTTAGTTACTAATTTGTGAGTTGCATCTACACGTTGGAAATCAAGGTGAGTGATTTTTGGCTTGAATGGGTGACGTTGAATATCTTTTAAGATAGCTTCAACAGACTCGCCGCCAACATTTAGCGTAAGAATGTGCGTGTAAAAACCTTCGCTTTCTTGTGCTTTGATCATGTCTTTATGAGCAAGAGTAAGCGATACCGCTTCTTTATCTGCACCGTAAAGGATAGCAGGTACTTTGTCTTCGCGACGTAGGCGGCGGCTCGCACCAGTACCAGTTTCTACGCGAAGTTCAGCGTTGTAAGTATAAGTTTCGTTAGACATAATGTCTCCAATAATTAAAAGTGTTAGGGCCTTTGCGACCAAGGTCCCTACCCAAAAGGCGCGCTATCATAACACCGCCCCCCGATAAAATAAACAACACATACAAAAAAAGCGCCAAAAGGCGCTTATATGTTCCAACGAATGTGTGATTTTAGTGTTCAAACATCGCTGAAATAGATTCTTCATTGCTGATGCGACGAATTGTTTCGGCTAACATGTCAGCAAGAGTCAGTACTTTTACTTTATCAAGCGCTTTTAATTCATCAGATAACGGAATTGAGTCAGTTACAATTACTTCATCAATTACTGAGTTACGAATGTTCTCTGCAGCTTTGCCAGATAAAATAGGGTGCGTTGCATAGGCAAATACGCGTTTAGCACCGTGTTCTTTAAGTGCTTCTGCGGCTTTACATAAAGTACCACCGGTATCAATCATATCATCTACGATAATACAGTCGCGGCCTTCAACATCACCAATAATATGCATTACTTGAGAAACGTTTGCTTGAGGGCGACGTTTATCAATAATAGCAAGGTCTGTGTCGTGAAGTAGTTTTGCAATAGCACGGGCACGTACTACACCACCAATATCTGGTGATACTACAACAACGTCTTCAAACTCACGCTCTTCCATATCTTCAAGTAATACAGGGCTACCAAATACGTTATCTACTGGTACGTCAAAGAAACCTTGTATTTGCTCAGCGTGTAAATCAACCGTAAGAACGCGGTCAACACCTACACTTGATAAGAAATCGGCAACAACTTTAGCGGTAATTGGAACGCGCGCAGAACGTACTCGACGGTCTTGACGTGCATAACCAAAATAAGGAATGACGGCAGTAATACGACCTGCTGATGCACGACGTAGAGCATCAACCATAACGATAAGTTCCATTAGGTTATCGTTAGTAGGGGCACAGGTTGATTGCAAGATAAAAACATCCGAGCCACGAACATTTTCATTTATTTGAACACTGATCTCACCGTCGCTAAAACGGCCAACAACAGCATCGCCTAATTCAATATACAAACGTTTTGCAACTTTTTGAGCTAACTCAGGTGTTGCGTTACCAGCGAAGAGCTTCATGTCAGGCACGGTAGGGTTCCTCAGGCACTGAATTTTTGGACTAACGGGTAAATAGGTAAAACCCACTACGCGTTAACTTATGATTACTTGTACGTTACTTCATTGATCGAATATGGCGGCAAGCTCCGTATGAGCAGGTGAGACATTTGCGCTAGAAGCAACAAAACCCTGCCAAGTATGGGGGAGGTTATCAAGTACATCTTGTGCTTGAACTTGGCTAGCAAATTCGACAAAACAACATGAACCTGTTCCGGTCATCTTCGACGGGGCGTATTTTAGCAACCACTGCAGGGTTTTTTCAACCTCGGGGCAGAGCTTTTTAACTAAAGGCTCACAATCGTTGGTTAATTTATGGGTTCGCCAATCACCTGAAATTTTTGGTGTATCGCGTTTTAAATCTGGGTGAGTGAATATTTTAGCGGTACTGACATGCTGATTAGGGTGCACAACGCAATACCATTTTTGTTCAAGCTCTACGTCAACCAATTGTTCGCCAATACCGTGTGCTATGGCGCTTTTACCACGAATAAATACCGGCACGTCGGCGCCTAATTGCAGGCCTAAGTTTGCTAATTCATCAATATTTAGTTGTGTATTCCACATTTTATTAAGTGCAAGTAACGTGGTGGCTGCATCGGATGAACCGCCTCCCACACCGCCACCCATAGGTAAACGTTTAGTGAGATTTATTTTTACACCTGATGAAATGCCACAGTGATTTTTAAGCAATAACGCGGCTTTATAGATGAGATTATCGCAATCTGCTATGCCTTTCGTATCACCTGTTATTAAAATAGTAGGGGCTTCGTTAACTGAAAAGTCGAGTGTGTCGCCAAAATTTAAAAAGGTAAATAAGGTTTCTAGTTCGTGATAACCGTCATCACGGCGCGCATTGATGTGTAAAAATAAGTTAAGTTTTGCCGGTGCAATGACCGAAAAAGCTGTTTTAGTATTCATACTTAATTAAATTGCCAATTGTAGAGTTGAATTTTGATTTTAATTTGCTGATGTTTTAGCGTGACATTGCCAGGAACCCAAAAGCCACCTTGCTGTTTATAGTTTGAATACGTTATTTGCCACTTTTTATTGCTGTTATCGTACCAAATAACTTGTTGTGCACGGCCAAGTTCGTCTACTTTTAATGTTTGCGACATTAACGTGCCTTTTAACCAGTTATCAGCGTTATCAACTGGAAGGTCAAAACCGGTTAAGCGTTTTAATAATAACGCGGCGTTAGTATCTGTGTATGTTTTATCGTCGTAATCAAGTACCGCACCTGTGCGGGTTTGTTTAAGCGACAATATACGAGTACCAATAAACGTAGTGAGCACTAAGTTGTTTTGTTTTTCGTCTTGTTGCCAATTTAAGTTTGCAGATTGGCGCTCATCAGGGCTTATAAACGCTAATTTACCTTGTGCTTGCCAGGTTTTTTGCGCTGCTAAGCGTGGTTTCCAATCATCGTAAAGCGTTGTTTTTGTATCAATTTGGTGGGCGCAGCCCGCTAAAAACAAAAAAAGAGTGAATAAAATTAAATAATGTCTAATCAAATGTTGTTCCTTACTTTCCATATTCTGCTGATTTTTGGTAAAATTGCCGCCTTTAAAGTAGGGCGCAGCAATATTTGGCAAATATGACCATCATAGCACTTGGTATAAATCACAAAACCGCATCCGTAGAATTACGTGAAAAAGTGGCTTTTTCGCCTGAGCAAATGTCTGAGGCGCTCCAGCAATTAAGCGGTCATGCCGACTTTAACGAAGCCGTTATTGTATCTACCTGTAACCGTACCGAAATCTATTGTAGCCTTGAGCAGTCAAATTCCCAAGCACTGCTAGCCTGGCTTGCCAGTTTCCATGGTTTGGATGAACACGAACTGAGCAAAAATATATATTGCCACCAAGGTGATGCAGCCATTAATCATTTAATGCGTGTTGCGTGCGGCTTAGATTCGTTGGTATTGGGCGAGCCGCAAATTTTAGGGCAAATTAAGCAAGCTTATCATAGCGCCAAAACACACGATGCCGTAGGCGTTAAGTTTGACAGGTTGTTTCAAAAAACCTTTTCGGTAGCTAAGCAGGTCCGTACCGACACCGATATTGGTGCCAGTGCTGTGTCGGTGGCGTTTGCTGCGGTTAATTTAGCAAAACATATTTATGGCAAGCTTGATAAAACCAATGTGTTATTAATTGGTGCCGGCGAAACAATAGAGCTTGTAGCTAAACATTTATATCAAAATGAGCCGCAACAAATTACGGTTGCCAATAGAACCATTGAGCGTGCACGCGGTTTAGCGCAGGAAGTGTCGGCCGATGTGATTGCGCTGGCACAACTACCTGAGCGTTTACACAAAGCCGATATTGTTATTAGCTCAACCGCCAGTACGTTACCAATAATAGGTAAAGGGGTGGTGGAGCAAGCATTAAAACAGCGCCGCCATAAACCTATGCTGTTTATTGATATTGCCGTACCACGTGATATAGAAAGCCAAGTAGGCGAGCTTGACGCAGCCTATTTATATTCCGTTGATGACTTACAAGCCATTGTAAGCGAGAATATGGCCGCGCGTGAACAGGCGGCAGAACAAGCACAATTAATAATAAGCGAGCGCGTAAAAGAATTTGAAATGTGGGTTCGCTCTCTCGATTCGGTTGATTTAATTCGCCACTACCGAAACGACGTGCAAACCATTAAGTCAGAACTTGTTGAGCGGGCGGTTAGTCAGCTAAATACAGGTAAAGACGCAGAAAAAATTATATTAGAGTTGGCCAATAAATTAACCAACCGCTTAATGCACGCGCCTACCCGTGCAATTCAAGATGCGGCTAAAAAAGGTGAAGTGGCACAACTAACTCAGTTGAAAAAAATGTTAGGTATTGATCAGGAATAACAGTTAAATGAAAGAGTCTGTATATCGTAAATTAGAAACCTTAGTAGAGCGCTACGAAGAAGTACAAGCGCTACTGAGCGATCCGTCGGTCATTAGTGATCAAAACCGCTTTCGTGCTCTTTCAAAAGAATACTCTGAGCTTGAAGAAATTGTAAAAACATTTTTAGCATACCAACAAGCGCAAGACGATGTAGCGACTGCTGAAGAAATGTTAAAAGATTCAGACCCAGATATGCGTGAAATGGCGCAAGAAGAATATAAAGAAGCTAAAGCGCAAATTTTATCATTAGAAGATGAGCTACAAGTGCTTATGCTTCCTAAAGATCCTAAAGATAACAACAATGTATTTTTAGAAGTACGTGCGGGTACCGGTGGTGACGAAGCGGCTATTTTTGCAGGCGATTTATTTAGAATGTACAGCCGTTACGCCGAAACACAAAAATGGAAAGTTGAAGTGGTGAGCACCAACGAAGGTGAACACGGCGGCTACAAAGAAGTTATCGCAAACATTAGCGGTGAAGGTGTGTACGGTAAGCTTAAGTTTGAATCGGGCGCTCACCGTGTACAACGTGTACCAGAGACTGAGTCGCAAGGGCGTGTACATACCTCTGCGTGTACGGTCGCAGTAATGGCCGAAATTCCAGAAGCTGAAGCCATTGAAATAAACACCGCCGATATAAAAGTAGATACCTTTAGAGCCTCGGGCGCCGGTGGTCAGCACGTAAATAAAACCGACTCGGCAATTCGTATTACTCATATTCCAACGGGTGTTGTGGTTGAGTGTCAGGATGAGCGTTCGCAACATAAAAACCGTGCTAAAGCGATGTCGGTACTTGCCGCGCGTTTACAGCAAGCCGAAGATGAAAAACGTCATGCGGCTGAGGCCTCTGAGCGCCGTAACTTAGTGGGCAGTGGCGATCGCTCTGAGCGTATTCGTACATACAACTACCCGCAAGGGCGTATTACCGATCACCGTATTAATTTAACGCTTTATCGCTTAAACGAAGTGGTAACTGGTGATTTAGGCGCAATTATCGATCCATTAATGCAAGAGCATCAGGCTGATTTACTTGCTGCAATGGGCGATGAGTAATTGTGAACCACACGCTTGAGCAGGCAATAGCGGTTGGTGCAACTAAACTTGCACCAACTAGCGACAGCGCTAAATTAGACGCACAAGTACTGCTATTACATATTCTTCAAAAACCCCGCAGTTACTTATTTACCTGGCCAGATAACCTACTTAGCAGCGAGGAGCAGCGCCAATATGATGAATTTTGTGAACGGCGTTTAAATGGTGAACCCGTAGCGCATATTATTGGCCAGCGCGAATTTTGGAGCTTAGCGCTCGAGGTGAATGCCACGACGCTTATTCCTAGGCCTGATACCGAAACACTCGTTGAGCAAGCTTTAGCACTTACCGTGCCTGAGCAAGCAAAAGTGCTTGATTTAGGCACTGGCACCGGCGCTATTGCACTTGCACTTGGTAGTGAAATGCCAACATGGCAAATTACAGCAGTCGACAAAGTAGCAGATGCGGTGGCCTTAGCGACTCGGAATCAGCAGCGTTTAGCCATTAATAATGTGCAAGTTAAGCAAAGTAACTGGTTTAGCGCGCTGAAAAATGAGCAGTTTAATTTAATTGTGACCAACCCCCCGTACATTGAACACGACGATAAACATTTAAAAGAAGGGGATGTGCGCTTTGAACCTCTTTCTGCGTTAGTGGCCGATGAGGCAGGAATGGCTGATATAAAACAAATAATTACACAATCACGTGACTATTTGCTCCCTAGTGGCTATCTTTTAATAGAACATGGTTTTGAACAGGGTGAAGCTGTTCGGCATTTGTTTAAGCAAATGGCGTATATAAATATTAAAACAGTAAAAGACTTGGGAAATAACGATCGTGTAACGCTCGCACAGTGGCCTTAATTTGATAATAAACAGCCATGATTGTGTGTTCTATAAATGCATTAAGGAACCTTTAATATGATGGGTGATTTTTTATTTTCAGATGAGCCAGATGAGTTAGAAAGTGAAGTAGAGCTTGGCACTTGGAAAGTATTAATCGTTGATGACGAACCTGAAGTTCATGCTGTTACAAAGCTTGCGTTGAGTGATTTTGAATTTCAGAATAAACGTTTAGAATTTTTAAGCGCATACTCGGGCGCTGAAGCAAAAGAATTAATAAATGCGCACCCAGATGCCGCTATTGTACTGCTAGATGTGGTAATGGAAACAGATGACGCTGGGTTACAGGTTGCTAAATTTATTCGCGAAGAAGCTAATAATAATCATATTCGCATTATTTTAAGAACCGGTCAGCCTGGGCAGGCGCCTGAACGCCAAGTTATTATTAATTACGATATTAACGACTATAAATCGAAAACAGAGCTGACAGCGCAAAAGCTCTTTACTGTGATTATGTCGAGCTTACGCTCGTATCGCGATATTATTTCTATAGAGCAATCTCGCGAAGGGCTTGAAAAAATTATTGTTGCCTCGCGCGATATATTTGCCACACGTTCAATAGAGCAGTTTATTGAAGGGGTGATGCAGCAACTTACCTCGTTATTAGGCATTGCTGATCAAGCGGTGTATGCCACTACGTTAGTGGCGCAAAATACGCAAGAAAATAGTAACGATAAGCTAATAGTACGCTCTGGTACCGGTGAGTTTGAGCAAAGCGAGGGTAAAGAGTTAGATGCGGTGCTGCAAAACGAGCAACTAGAGGCGTGTCATCAAGCACTTAAAGATAAAAGCATAATTTATAAAGATAACTACTTATTTGCTTATTGTAGTAGCGAATACAATCACAATTCGATGTTATTTATATCGGGGATCCCTAAAAATATAACCGATACGCAACGTAATTTAATTGAGATTTTTTCGCAAAATGTACAACTAGCATTTGAGAACGTGCAACGACAACAACGTTAATCGTTACTATAAATTTAAAAAGCACATAGCCTTGCGACTATGTGCTTTTTAGTTTGTGAGGCATAATAGCCAAAGCAGTGCGTAGGGCTTGGTATTATACAAGCCGCGATAATACTTAATCATGTTGAGGGGCTAAACATGTTGCTATCAGCGTTAAAAAATTCTTATTTAGAACAACTAAATAGCAAATTTTTTGCCTAGCTATCAACACGTTTTTCCATCCTCAAAATAGATCACTTAATTAAGCGGAATGGTATTAAACGCACTTAACTAAATTTAACAAAACAAAAAGTACTGAGGCTTATGGATTATTTAGCAGTAAAACACTCACACATGGCAATTGCTATGCTAAGCGTTATCTTATTTTACATCCGCTCTTTTTCGCGTATGGGCAGTGGCAAGCTTGCCAAAAATAAACTGGTTTTTATTGGCAGTCACAGCATTGACACTTTATTACTTATTTCTGCAATAACATTGGTGTTCATGGCAAAAATAAACCCCTTTGAGCAACTATGGTTATTAGAAAAAATAGTGCTTGTAGTGATTTATATTGCGATAGGTATTATTAGTGCTAAACAAACTAATACGCTGCCAAAAATTATGTATGTGGTAGTTAACACGGTTGTGATTTTAGCGATAGGGTATTTGGCAACGGCAAAATCGCCGCTACTTTTATAATACCTACTCTGTTGCAAGTTAAGTGTCGGTGCGTGTATATGCTTTTTAAACACGCACGATACTTATAAGTATGGGACTTAAACCCCCAAGGAACTTGAGTAACAGTTAATACACCTTTGCCCGTCTCATAGCCTTCACCATTTTTCAGCCAGGCTGGCCTACTCCTTTTACTATAAAGCACACCTTTGGGGTATAATTACGGGTGGGAGCTTCGCTGTATTGGTAACTATCCGCAAAATTAGGTAAACTACGCCTTCGTTTTTTAATAAATGTTGTAGTATTGATGACCACCCTCGGGTATGACGAACACGACGAATCTTATTTAGATGATGCATATGATGAATTTACTCCACCGCCACTTTATCGGTGTATTAATGCAGAGTCGAAATGGGACCCTCAAATAGATTTAGCGCCAACTTTTTCTGTATTAACTGACTTTGAGCAGCAGATCACTGCTATGTGCGCAAAGCAAAAAGACCCACACGATAGATTAGAAGTCCTTCTTGATATTTTTTATAGCAAATGGCTATTTAGCGCCTCTGGGCTAAAGGTGCCAGAGCATAAAATAAATAGCTTAAGCTATACACTCACTATGCGCAGCGGCTCTATAACCACATTAGGTATTTTATTGAGCCATTTGCTTGAGCAAGCGCAATTAGATGCCAGTGTGTGTATTAACCAGGGTGATATAAGCGTGCATGTCGCGATAAGTGATGAAGAAGGCTACATTATTGAGCCTAGCAGTGGGCAACAAAGCTGGTACATCATTCCTGAAAATGCGGATGAAGAAAATGGCCAAGAGCAAGAGCCACTTGAACTTATTTATAACGATGAAGTTTATAAATTGTTTTTAGCGCAGCAAAAATGGTCGTTTATTAGCGAAAATAAATTTGGCCACGCGCTGGTATGTGTTGAGTTGCTAATGGAGCTATTAGGCGATGACCCGTACGAGAGACGCGACAGAGGTTACTTACTCAATCAGTTAGATTGTCCTAAAATGGCACGCGATGATTTACAGTTTTTTATTGATGAGTGCCCGGACGATCCGGCAATTGAAATTATTCAGCATCAACTAGAAGAACTTGAAGATAATAATAAAACACACCATTAAGAATAGGAACAAATATGGCTGATACTCACACTGCATTAATTACTAACGATGCTGTTGTACTGGGTTTGCTTGCTATAATTTTAGGGTTCATTTTTAAAACCTCTAGCAGCGAAAACCCCAAACTAAAAGCATTTTATAAATATGTACCAGCATTATTGCTGTGTTACTTTTTACCTTCTTTACTCAATACGTTTGGCATTGTAGATGGGCATAGTTCAAATGTTTACTATGTTGCTTCGCGCTATTTGCTGCCAGCATGTTTAATCTTACTTACCATTAGTATTGATTTAAAAGCGATTATTAATTTAGGCCCCAAAGCGCTAATTATGTTTTTAGTGGGCACGCTGGGTATTGTGATTGGTGGGCCTTTATCTATTTTAGTGGTTAGTGTATTTAGCCCTGATTTAGTAGGCGGCCACGGCCCAGATGCTGTTTGGCGTGGTATGACAACGGTTGCCGGCAGCTGGATTGGCGGCGGCGCTAACCAAGCTTCAATGAAAGAAATGTTTGAAGTGGGCGGCGATATATTCTCGGTTATGGTGACCGTTGATGTGATTGTGGCGAATATTTGGATGGCTGTTTTATTACTAATGGCCGCAAACCATAAAAAAATTGATGCCGCAACAGGGGCTGATACAACCGCCATAGAAGATTTAAAAAACCGTGTTGAGCAATACCATGCAGAGCATGCCCGCATGCCGACACTCAATGACTACATGACCATTATTGCCATAGCATTTGGTATAACGGGGCTAGCTCATTTTTGTGCCGACTTTTTAGGGCCGTTTTTTGCAAACAATTATGCGTGGGCTAAAGAGTACAGCTTAAACAGTAAATTCTTTTGGCTAATTGTTATTTCAACCACTATTGGTATTAGTTTATCATTTACTAAAGTAAGGCAAATAGAAGCGTTTGGCGCATCAAAAGTTGCTTCAAGCTTTTTATATATTTTAGTGGCATCAATTGGCTTACATATGAACGTAACCGCTATATTTAGTAACCCTGGGTTATTTTTAATTGGGGCTATTTGGATGCTAACACACGCAAGTTTAATGCTGATTGTAGCCAAAGTAATAAAAGCCCCGTTATTTTATATGGCGGTGGGCTCGCAAGCTAACGTTGGCGGCGCTGCGTCGGCGCCTGTGGTGGCTTCTGCGTTTCACCCTTCGCTTGCGCCAGTGGGCGTTTTATTAGCTGTACTAGGGTATGGTGTAGGTACATATATGGCCTACATTTGTGGATTAATGATGCAAGCAGTTGCACCTTAAGGAATTTAAATGAACAACCAAGTAATTAATATTAATAACATTGAGCTGGCAAACGACAAACCATTTGTATTATTCGGTGGTATGAATGTTTTAGAGTCGCGCGATTTAGCAATGCGTATTGCAGAGCACTATGTAGAAGTAACGTCTAAATTAAATATTCCTTATGTATTTAAAGCCTCGTTTGATAAAGCGAATCGCTCATCAATAAATTCTTACCGCGGCCCAGGTATGGAAGAAGGCTTAAAAATATTTGAAGAGATTAAAAACACCTTTAATATTCCGCTTATAACCGACGTGCACGAACCACACCAAGCAGCGCCTGTTGCTGAAGTGGTTGATGTAATTCAGTTACCTGCATTTTTAGCACGCCAAACCGATTTAGTGGTAGCTATGGCTAAAACGGGTGCCATTATTAATGTGAAAAAACCACAGTTTTTAGCGCCGCACGAAATGCGCCATATCATTACTAAATTTAATGAAGCAGGTAATGATAATGTGGCACTGTGTGAGCGCGGCTCAAGCTTTGGCTACAACAACTTAGTTGTTGATATGCTAGGTATGGATGACATGAAAGCCATGGCACCGGTTATTTTTGATGCCACCCATGCACTACAGCGCCCAGGTGGGCGAGCTGACTCTGCTGATGGACGCCGTGCACAAGCTGCCGAGCTTGCTCGCAGCGGCATGGCACTGGGCATTGCGGGCTTATTTATTGAAGCGCACCCTAACCCTAATGAAGCAAAGTGTGATGGTCCATGTGCATTGGCACTTAGCAAGCTTGAAGGGTACTTATCGCAAATGAAAGCGGTAGATGATTTAATTAAAAGCTTTGCACCACTTGATACAAGCGCAAGCGATTTATAATTTAACACCTATTTAGGTAATAGTTAAAAAGCGACTTAGGTCGCTTTTTTTATTCCATTAATATACACACACAACGATGCTGTATATAATCTTACGCATAAGAAAAACTAATTCTAAGCTTGGTTACTATGTCAAGACGAGTCCCCCCATTAAACGCACTTAAAGCTTTTGAAGCCGCGGCACGCCATTTAAGCTTTACTAAAGCAGCAGAAGAGCTGTATGTAACGCAAGCGGCAGTGAGCCATCAAATTAAAACCCTTGAAGAGCATTTAGGCTTAAAATTGTTTTTACGTAAAAATCGCTCGTTATTATTAACCGAAGAAGGCCAAGGCTACTTTTTAGATATTAAAGAAATTTTTACCCAGCTGATAGATGCCACCGAAAAGCTACTTGCTCGCGGTGCAAAAGGCTCGCTTACCGTAAGTTTAACCCCGAGTTTTGCAATTCAGTGGTTGGTACCTCGATTAAGTTTATTTAACGAACTCCACCCCGAAATAGATGTGCGTATAAAAGCGCAAGACCAAGACGAAAACTCGTTAACCGATGATGTAGATATTGCTATTTACTACGGCCGAGGCCACTGGAGTGGGGTTCAAACTTACAAATTGCACACCGAGTATTTAGTGCCTTTATGTAGCCCACTGTTATTAAGCGGGCATAAACCGCTTAATCAACCGAGTGACTTAGCCCAGCACACCTTGTTACACGATACCACGCGCCGTAACTGGAAAACCTGGATGAAAACGGCGGGTGTACGTAATGTACAAGTGAATCAAGGCCCTATATTTAGCCACTCATCAATGGTGCTCCAAGCCGCGGTGCACGGTCAAGGTGTAGCAATAGGCAATAGTGTGCTTGCCAAACCCGATATTGACGCGGGACGTTTAGTGATCCCATTTAGCCACAGCTTAGAGAGTAAAAACGCGTATTACTTAGTGATTAGAGAGTCGCAAACAGAGCTGGGTAAAATAGTCTCGTTTAAAGATTGGATGCTGAGCTTAGTTGAACAAGAACAAGAGTATTAATAATGATTGAATGGTTTAAAAGCGCAACGCAGCCGGCTATTGCACAGTTTATATTTGCGCATGGTGCCGGAGCTGGATCAGATTCTGATTTTATGCAGCATATGGCTAAACTCATTAGTGCGCAGGGTATTGATGTAGGTTTATTTGATTTTGAATACATGCAAATTGCTAAACAAACACAAAAACGTAGACCGCCAGAGCGAGCCCCTAAACTGTTAGCTTATTACGAGCAAGTACTAACAAATGCGCAACCTAATTTACCGTTATTTATTGGCGGCAAGTCGATGGGCGGGCGTATGGCGTCTATGCTTGCTTGTAGCTCTACACAACCGATTGCAGGTGTATTAGCGTTTGGCTATCCGTTTCATCCGCCCGGTAAGCCAGAAAAGCTACGCACCGATCATTTTGCAGACATACCTTGCCCGTTTTTAGTCTTACAAGGCGAGCGAGATACCTTTGGCACCCGTGAAGAGCTTAAAACACTTTCTATGCCAAAACAGCCAAGTTATGTGTGGCTTAGCGATGGCGACCATTCACTCAAACCACGCAAAAAAAGTGGTGTGAGCGAGCTGCAAAATCGTGAAACTGCAGCGCTTGAAGCAGGGAAATTTATAGCCAATAGAGTGGAGCAATTATGATTAAATTATTTTTACTCACAGGCAGCTTTTTTTGCATGCTGTCGGTTATGTTAGGGGCATTTGCCGCGCATGGCTTAAAAAGCCGTTTAACTGAGTATTCACTCGGGGTATTTAAAACCGCAGCTGAGTATCAAATGGTGCATGGTTTAGCGCTTATAGCCGTGGCGATTCTTATTAAGTGGGGTATTAATTTAACCGTGGCGGGAGGTTTTTTTATTGCCGGTACACTGCTTTTTAGTGGCAGTTTATATTTATTAGCCCTAAGCGGCATGAAGTGGTTAGGCCCAATAACCCCATTAGGTGGGTTATGTTTTATAATTGGTTGGGTTGTTATTTTAGTGCAAGTTGCACGATTTAAGTTTTAAAGAGTTTAAGGGTTAATATGTCTAGTGTTGTGATTTATTGTCGTAGTGGTTTTGAAAACGATGCGGCTGCTGAAATAACGTTTCATGCTGCCGAGCAAGGTTTTGCCGGCTATGTAAAAGCCAAACCAAATACCGGCTACGTGATTTATGAATGTTTTGAAGCGCAACACAGCGACGAAATAATCAAAAAGGTTGACTTTAAAAATATGGTATTTGCGCGCCAGTGGTTTGCTGGCACGTTAATCGAAAATATGCCGGTAGAAGATAGGGTCACTGCATTAAAAGAAGCCGCAAAGGATTTTCCTTTGTGTAGTGAATTGCGCGTAGAAACCCCCGATACTAACGAAGGCAAAGAGCTGCTTACCTTTTGTAAAAAAATATCAACGCCGTTAAAAAAAGCACTCGAAAAACAAAACACGGTATTACGTGAGCCAAAGGCAAACCGCCCGGTAATGCATGTACTATTTTTAGCAAACAATGCCGCGTATGTAGGGTATTCGTATAGTTATAATAATTCGCCGTTTTTTATGGGCATTTTACGTTTACGTATGCCAAGTGACGGACCGAGCCGCTCAACGTTAAAACTTGACGAAGCCTTTAATGTTTTTATCCCTGAAAAAGAGCGAGAAGCGCGAGTACAACCAGGCATGCGAGGGGTTGATTTAGGCGCTTGCCCAGGCGGTTGGACCTATCAATTAGTACGCAGAGGCATGTTTGTTAGCGCAATAGATAATGGCCCAATGAACGATAGTTTGATGGAAACAGGCCAAGTTAAACACTTTAGAGCCGATGGTTTTAAATACCGCCCAGAAAAAAGAAATATTAACTGGTTAGTGTGCGATATGGTGGAAAAACCAACCAAAGTGACTAATCTAATGATTGACTGGGCAGTAAACGCATACGCCAAAGAGCTGATATTTAATTTAAAGCTGCCTATGAAAAAACGCTTTGATAGTGTTTATGAATGCCTAACGATGATCAAAGAAGAGCTTACTAAGTACGGTATAACCTATGAGTTGCAAGCTAAGCATTTGTATCATGATCGTGAGGAAATCACCGTTCATTTAAACGTTGTTAAGGTGCCCCAAAATTTGTATAGCTAAATCATAGAGGCATAAAAGTGGTATTAAATAATGTTTATAAATGGCTAGGATTACTTTTTTTATCACTTTTAATAGCCGGTTGCGGCGGCGGTGGCAGCGATAGTGACGCCACCGATAGTGGCTCAACTGGCAATACCGCCCCTACTGTGAGTGTTGATGTAAGCAGCAGCGTTATTGTTGCTAACCAAACCTTTACTATTACGGCTCAGGCAAGCGATAGTGACGGGCAGGTGTCTAGTTATCAATGGCAGCAGCTGTCGGGGCCTGAATTTACCTTTACTGCCAATGGCAACATACTCACAGCAACGGCCCCCAGTGTAGAAAGCGACACTGATTTTAGTTTTTCGGTGCTAGTAACCGATAATGACGGCGCAACTACAGAGCAAGTGTTTTCTGGGACTATCACGGTTCAAAATACCCCTCCCACAGTTAATATCACAGGCCCAAGCAGTGCACTGGCTAATACCCAAGTTAGTTTAATTGCTAATGCACAAGACATAGATGGCACAATTAGCGCCATAGTGTGGGTACAATCTGCTGGCTCCTCCATCGAATTTAGCCAAACTGAAGGTGAATTAAGCTTTACCGCCCCAAATGTAAGTGAAAATGAAACACTTGGTTTTAGTGTTACTGTAACCGACAATGCCGGGGGCACTGTACAAAGCAGTGCCACGGTACTTATTACGCAATTAAATAGCGCACCTAGTGTTACCTTAGCTGGGCCTGACGAGGCAATGCAAAATGAGTCAGTGACAATAACAGCTACAGCGCAGGACAGCGATGGCACCATTAGCGAGCTAAGCTGGCAACAAACAAACGGCCCCGTGGTCGAATTTACGCAAACCGACTCCAGCATTACGTTTAATGCTCCAACAGTTGCTCAAAATACCAATATTACCTTTTTAGCCACCGTTAGAGATAACGACGATGCAACTAATAGCGCCCAAAAAACGGTGATTGTGGTGCCGCCTAACAATCCGCCTGTGGCAGATGATGTAACCGTTGAGGTGCAATATAACTTAAGTGCTGAATTTAATTTGACGGTAAATGATGCCGATGGCGATACGGTACAAATTACTTTTCCAAATGACCTAGAAGGGGCGCAGGTGAGTGTTATTGATGCCCAAGCGCTGCGCTTTAGCTATACACCGCCTGTAAATAGTATTTCTGCAAAAAGCTACACACTGACTGCTAGTGATGGTGAAGACAGCACCAACTTTTTGCTTAATACGACAATTATTGATACCAGCGCTGCAACGGTGACAGAAATAACGCCTAATGGGGCAGATGAACCGGTATTGGTTGACACCCCCATCAGCATTACGTTTTCTGATGTGATGCTGAGCAGTTCGTTAACCGTAAATAGTAGCGCGGGGAGCTGTGAAGGCAGTGTTCAGGTATCAAGTGATGATTTTGCAAGCTGCGTTGCACTTAATGTAGAGAGCGTATCTGGTGCGCCTGATGAGACGAGTGACTATTTTAAAAACGTTAACTTAAGCGCTGATTTTTCAGAAAACACGCTTTACAAAGTGCGTGTAAATGACCAATTAGTTAATTTTTCTGGTACTGCTGCGACAGCAGGCCAAGTGAGTGAATTTACCACCTCAACCCAAGATTTAAAAATAACCGAACTCATATCGGTGCAATTTACTAATGATACGCCCTGGGTAGAGATTTATAACGGCACTGGAGAGGCTGTTAATTTACAAAACTATTCATTAAAAACGCGCGCAATTAATATGCTTGATAGCTCAGTGAGCGCAGAGCAAGTATTTACATTACCCAACAAAGTATTAGAAAACGGCAGTTATATTTTACTGCAAAGTCGTTTTGGTGATGAGTTTTTAGCAAGTGCGGCACTTAATAACCCTAAAATTGTGCTGGTGGGTAACCAAAGCGATGCGCTACGTCCTTACTGGTATATAAATGGCTTTGCAGAGTTATTAAATAGCGCCGCCACACAAACAATCGACTTTGTTAAATTTGGTAATTCTACCCAGCAACCGGTTAGTGCCACGCAATGGCAAGGCGATAACGCACCACAAATGCAGGCCGAACAAGGGTCAAGCTTAAAACGTGCGCTTAATGCAACAGATACTAATCAAGCAAGTGATTGGGTTTACTCAGTGTTTAATACGCCGGCAGGGCAAAATGATATTAGCTGTGATACCGATACAGATTTAGATGGGATCCCTGATTGCAGTGAGCAAGAAGGCACAACATTTGGCGGGCTGCCTTTATATGAATGGGGCGCACGGGAAAATCAAAAAGATATATTTATAGAAATTGATTATATGGACAGTACCGATATAGGTATTACGCCACAGCGTACAGCATTAGAAAAAGTAGTGAGCGTATTTGCAAGTAACGGCTACACAGTGCATTTTGATGTAGGCGATTTGTTTGACCAAAGCACGGGTATTTCCACCGCTAACTTTGATTTAGGAGGCGGTACAACCGTACCGTTTAACAGCTACACGCCCTTTGAATATGACCAAGGTACTGCTAATTTATTTGCCTATAAAATGGAATATGCCGATACAACGCGCCGCCCAATTTTTCATTATTTATTAATGGCAAACAGTGGTAACGAAGATGGCAGCATTAGTGGCTCAGGTATTGCCGAAATAAATGGTAATGACCTAATGCTGACTATGGGCGGATGGGGGTTATCCGTTGATGATCAAACATCACAAAATGTGACGAATAATTACCAAGCGTCTACTATTTTTCATGAGTTGGGGCATAATTTAGGGCTTTATCATGGCGGCGACGAAGAAGTGAACTTTAAGCCAAATCATTTAAGCTCAATGAATTATCTATATCAATTAACGGGGCTTGCAAGCATAGGTAATAACGAAGGTGATCGTTATTACGACCGGTTTTATACCAACAACATTAACTGCGACCTTGTGCCAAATACCAATAATCAAACAGGATCAACGGATGATTTTATCATTGATTATTCAAACGGCAGCGCTGCAAATATAAATGAAAGTGCTATTGATGAAAGCGCAGGATTAAACAGGCCTGGCTCTGAGGCGGTCGATTATAATTGTAATGCAATTTTAGGCGATACATTAACTAACTTTGATGCAAACCAAGACTCGCAAATTACTGTATTAACGGATACCGATGAGTGGAGCATGATTAACTTACAGTTTTACTCACAAAGTGCAGGTAACCGATTTGGTGTGGCAAATACTATGAGCCATAAGCTGTATCAACAACAGCGTGTTCAAGCTGTTTCTACTTCATTGCCTAGCTATATAAAAGAAGCAGCGCCAAGCGAGGCTATAATTAACCAAATTAAAGCAATTAAAGAGCGCTAAATGAGCTACCGATTTATAAAAGCTGCACTTTTACAAGGAGCTATTATTTGTTTAGTTGCTGCCTGTAGCCAAGGCGCTATTAATAAAGCCAGTAGTAGCCATAGTAGTGAATGGTTACTAACTGATGCACTTTATTATAATAACAAGCCAGTAAATTGGCAGCAAAGGCGTGTAAACGGGTGCAGCACGTGTTTAATACAAAACGACTCTGTACTACAGCCCGAGGGCATAACGCGTTTTAATACGCTTTATAAAGATGGGGCGTGGATTGCAGTACAGGAGCAAAGCAGTTTAAATGTTATAAGGTTAAAACTGCCTTTGCACACCCCCTATTTGTATGTTGAGCAATTAGGAAACGGTGAACTTAAATTGTTTAATCAGCAACACACTTATAAAACTAAAATAGGCGAAGTCATTAACATTACTTTTAAAAAGCAGTTATTCTCGATAGTGATCACAGCGTTTACTTTACAAGATGAAAAAAATGCAGCACTGCCAAGGCGCGCAAGACTAAATTACACTGCACTTAAGTTGAGATAGATAAAATAAAAGCACCAAAAGGTGCTTTTATTATTTACCGTAGTGTTATTTAGCCCGCTCGGTATTTAGAGCGATAATTATCTACCCACAAACGAGTAGCGCCACACACAGCAACGGGCATAACAATTAGGTTAATAAATGGGATTGCAGTGAGCAGCATAACAGCAAAGCCAAAGCCATAAGATAAACCTTGTTTAGACTTTAAATCGTCTTTCATTTGCTTAAAGCCTACTTTATGGTTATCAAAGGCAAAATCTTTGTATTGCACAGCATACATCCAACATGTAAATAAAACCCATAACACTTGTCCAATAACGGGTAAAATCCACAACAAAATAAAAAAGCCAATAGCGCGGGGTAAGTAATAGCAAAGCTTTGTCCACTCTCTGCCTACCATGCGTGGAATGTCTTTTACTAAATCAGCAAAACCGTCGTCATTTATTTTTTGACCCGTTAAATAAAGCTCTACTTTTTCGCTGAGTAGTCCGTTAAAAGGGGCCGCAATAAAGTTGGTTATTACCGTAAATAGCATGCTGTAACTAAATAGCACCACAAGCACCGCAATGGGCCACATTAACCATTCAAGCCAGCTTAGCCACTCAGGTAACATGTTGTTTATATAATTAAAGCTGTCGCTTAACCAACCAAATAAAAAGAATAATGAACTACCAAACAATAAAATATTAAGTAAAAGTGGAATAAGCACAAAGCGCTTAAGGCCTTTTTGGCTAATTAATTTAAAGCCTGAAAAAAAATATTCCATACCTTGTATGATCTGCACAGTAACCTCAAAAAAGACTCATATCTGCATGCAGTATAATTAGACTGATAATTTTGAACAGCCTTTTTAAGTAACAAAGTGTTAAACCTGCAAAATTTAAAAAAAGTTTTAGAGTGTGTTGGCTGGATTGTTTTTGTTATAGATGTTTATTTTTTGTTGCAAAATAATATAGGCTTAACGCATACTAAAGTTGTTTTTTAGCTATTTTATTAAAAAACAATTTCCATAATCGTAATAATAAAACTCGTGCTGTAAGTTTATTAACTATACTCATTTTAAATATATGAACTAAGAGCAGGAATTTGTTGATGCACTGCACTTTTTTAAAGTGCGTAGCAACATAAAAGTACCTAGATGCATGGTGAAGTATGAATACTGCAAAACTAAAACAATTGTTATCTCACCAGCAGGATATATTATCTAAAATCGCGTTAGGCATTGCCTTAGACGATATTTTACAAGATATTTGTTTAGCTATAGAGCAAGTTATTGAAGACAGCTCTGCAAGATGCTCAATACTGTCTTTAACAGGTAATCAGTTATTTCATCGTGCTGCCCCAAATATTGACGATGAATATTTAAAGGCCATTAATGGTGTGTTTATAGGCCCTAATGTAGGGTCTTGTGGCACCGCGGCTTATAAAAATGAGCGAGTTATTGTGCAAAATATTGACCTATCGCCCTTGTGGGAAGGTTACAAAGATTTAGCGCACAGCTACGGTTTATATTCTTGTTGGTCAACCCCGATTATTTCAACCACCAGTGAAATATTAGGCACTTTTGCTATTTACCACGGCGCCCCTAAAGCACCTACACAGCAAGATTTAGAACTCATTGACTATTTTGTACACTTTTCTAGCATAGCACTAGAAAAAAGCGCAGAGTCGCTCAAAGCTAGGCAGCTAGTGGCAGACCTGCAAAAAAGTAATGAAAAATTTAAAGCATTTACGCAAGTGATGCCCGATCTTATTTTGATTTTGAACGAAGAGGGCGTCTATACCGATATTTACGGTACCTCGAGTGACTTATTACTTGAATCGCCTACCGACTTAATTGGTCAAAATGTGCAAGACTTGTTCCCAGTTAAAGATGCCGACATGATCATGGGGATTATTAAAAAAACCATTCGCACCAATGAAATGCAAATATTTGAGTACGATTTAGCCGTGCCCAAAGGCCACATAACCTTTGAAGGAAGAGCGGCTGCACTTACTAACTATCAGCCAGAAAAACCAGAACTTAAGCACATAGTGTGGATGGCAAGAGATGTGACCCTTCGCAAAAAAGCCGAGCAAGAGGTTCAACGGCTTGCGTTTTTTGATCCACTAACAGGGCTCCCTAATAGACGAATGCTCAGCGACAGCCTAGCAAAGTGTGTAGAGCGTATTAAACGCACCAAAAAAACGGGCGCATTGCTGTTTTTAGATGTTGATAACTTTAAAAGAATAAACGATTCATTAGGCCACGGCGCCGGAGATCAAGTATTAATAGAATTAGCAAAACGCTTAGGTGGCGTAATACGATCATCTGATACTTTAGCTAGAGTGGGCGGTGACGAATTTATTATTTTACTCGAATACATTGGCGAGCATAACCACCAAGCCTGTATTGAATCCGAAATAGTCGCTAAAAAAGTACAAGGCGTGTTTAATGATAAGTTTGCAATAGGGGAGCTGGCATTTCAAGTTAGCTGCAGTATAGGTATTTGCTTAATTAACGAAGAGCACACAGCCACCGATAACATATTAAAATTTGCAGATACCGCCATGTACCGCTCTAAGGCAAAAGGTGGCAATAGCTGCAGCTTTTATGACCCTAAACTGCAAACTTTACTCGAAAACCAAGCCGAATTAGAAACGGATATTGTAAGAGCAATCGCAAATAACGAATTTTGTGCGTATTTTCAGCCGCAAATTAGTATGCAAGGGAAGATAGTAGGTGCAGAAGCTCTGATAAGGTGGATACACCCTAATAAAGGGGTTATTGCGCCTAATCAGTTTATTCCTATTGCAGAGCAATATGGTCTGATTCAAAAACTGCAAAACATAGTGCTTCGCAATATATGCAGCCTTATTAATCAACTTAATGAAAAAAACATGATAGATGAGCACTTTAGCGTATCTATAAATATTAGTCATATACAGTTTAATTCTGCGCAGCTTACCCGTGAGCTCTGCTCTACAATTAAAGAGTTCAACATAAAACCGCAGCATATTAAACTTGAGATCACCGAAACCATGCTATCGGGCGATATTGACAGCACAATAAAGCAAATGACGGAGCTACAAGAACAAGGTTTTGTGTTTTCTATAGACGACTTTGGCACGGGGTATTCCTGTTTAGCCCATTTAAATGCGTTCCCCGTACAGGAAATAAAAATTGATAAAAGCTTTATCGATAAGATTTTAGATAAAGGCAAAGGCTTTAATATTGTTAATACGATTATAAGCCTGGGCAAAAGTTTAGACATTACTGTTGTTGCTGAAGGTGTAGAGCAAGAGGCGCAATTTGAGTTACTAAACTTGCTCAATGCAGATTGTATACAAGGCTATTTAGTCGCAAAACCTATGAATGCCAGTAACTATATTAAGTGGCATGCCCATCAATTAAAAAAGCAAAGCCTAAGTGCTTAGCAGGCTGTGCGTAGTTTTTGTAAATTAAGCTAACGTTTTAATAAAGCTATTTTTACCTTATTAAAACATTTTGTTTAAACAACACTAGGAACACGCGTATTAAGTATATATTATGAAGTCACTATAACGATTCAAAATAATAAAATGGACGACAAGAGATGCAGTTAGTCGAATTAACCCCTAAGGATCCTGATGTAGTTAATGTGTTTGCAGATATAGATAGACTGATAAACTCCTTATACCCCGTGGCTACAGCCCAATCTCTCAAATTAGAAGAATTAAGCAAAGACAACGTTTACGCAATTGGTTTAAAAAACGAAGATGGCATTATTGCCTGTGGCGCTATTGTTAAGCAAAATGACGGCGCGCTATATGGCGAAATAAGGCGTTTATACGTAAAACCAAGTTACCGTGGTAGAGGTTTTTCAAGACGCATAATGCAAAACCTACTGCATTACGCCGGCGAAACAAAAATTCCACTTATCCGATTAGAAACAGGCCCAAAGCAAACCGAATCAATTAGTTTATATGAAGATTTAGGTTTTGCGCGCTGTGCAAGCTTTGGCTCGTATCAAGATAACCCACAAAGTGTATTTATGGAGCTTGCCCTGAGCCCTGAGCCAGAATAAATAAGCTATTTACTACTGTGTGCCTATAGCTGACTCTGTAGGCGCAAAAAATACTTCACTGTTTTTCACTGCTATCTTCGTATAAAATTCGCCACCTATATTTAATACCTGTGCACAGTAATACTTAATGATTTTAAGAGGCAAAACCTGGCTATAAACAAGCTTTTTTGCTTCAAAATAAATTACTTGATTAAGCAAACGGGTATAAACCTTTATTTAGCACTTCATAAGTGAGAATTTTATCTTTTTTAAAAGTAGCCCAAAACCAATGAGCGATTTAACAGTAGTAACCCACAGTGGTAATTTCCATGCCGATGACGTGTTTAGTATTGCGGTACTTAAGCATGTATTGCCTGCCTTTAACTTGGTACGAACCCGCGATAAAGCAGTAATAGAAAGTGCCGATATTGTTGTTGATGTAGGTGGTGAATACAACCCTGACACAGGACGCTTTGATCACCACCAACGCGGCGGCGCAGGCGAGCGCGAAAATGGCACGCCATACTCGTCATTTGGCTTAATTTGGAAAAAGTATGGTTTAGCACTGTGTGATAATAACCAAGCGGTGGCTGATAGAGTTGACGCTGGTTTAGTCTCTACAATTGATGCCATAGATTGTGGTTACGTTAAGGGTGTGGTTGAGGGCATAACGCTTAGCCAAACGCTTTCTATGTTTAATCCAACATGGGAAGAGGAAGGCAACTTTGATGAATGCTTTGATGAAGCCGTTGAGTTTGCAGCGCGTTTATTAACCCGTTTTATTGCCTCAGCAAAAGGAAGCATTAACGCCAAAGATATTGTTGCAAAAGCAATAGAAGAGGCAAAAGATCCCCGCGTGATTATTTTAGAAAAATACACACCATGGAAAAAAACAGTACACCATTTATCAAGCGACGCCTTATTTATGGTTTACCCTTCGCAAAACGGCCAATGGATTATTCAAACTGTACCAGTAGAGCCTGGTTCGTTTGAAGACAGAAAGTCACTGCCTAAAGCGTGGGCTGGTTTATCTGATGAAGAGTTTCAAGCTGAAACAGGCTTAGACGACGCTGTATTTTGCCACAATGGTTTATTTATAGCCGGTACTAAATCGTTCGAAAGTACAATGAAGCTGGCCGACGCGGCCCTAGCTGAGTAACCTGTTTTACTTAAATATGGGTAAAATTTTTTTACCCAAATTAGTACTATTTAGCTAAGTAACTAGTTTGCAGTTACTTAGCTTTATTATGTTCTTGTTATTTAAATCACGTGAGGTTTTATGTTTGAAGTAAAAACTATCGCGCTATTTATTATTACCGCACTGGCAGAAATTATTGGCTGTTACTTACCTTATCTTTGGCTTAAAGAAGATAAATCCATATTCCTTTTAATACCTGCAGCAATCAGTTTAGCGCTATTCGCGTGGTTGCTTACGTTACACCCAGCAGCCGCTGGACGGGTGTATGCCGCGTATGGCGGTGTGTACATATGCGTGGCTTTACTGTGGTTATGGGCAGTTGATGGCGTAAAGCTTACAATGTGGGATGTAGTGGGCGGGGCGGTTGCCTTACTGGGCATGGCTATTATTATTTTTGCACCTAAAAGCGCTTAAAAAGTACGACATATTAAAGGTAAAAAACGCCTTACAGGCCACTGTTAACGCATATATCGCGCAATTAAATTGCCAACTACTTTTTTATAAGTAAGCGATAAAGCTGGATTATCTATTAAGCTTGTTTGTACAACATGCCCGGTATATAAGCCATAAAACTCATACGCAAAAATGCTCGGCTCTTTGTCTTGGCTAAAGTAGCCTTGTGCTTGGCAGTTAACTGCAAGTTTAGTGAGGTAGTTAATCATTTTTAAGTGTTGGTCTTGCATAAACTGCCTTACCAAACAGTTCGGGCTTGCTTTAAACTCTACCGATGCTTTAATGAGCGGGCAACTTGCCTGCTTACCAGGCGATACCGTATCTAAAAAATTGAGCCACTCAAGCCAGCGTTGCTGAAAATTATTTAAATGAATTAACGCATCTTCATCAACAGATATATCAACAACCTGTTTTCTAAACTCTTCTTCGGTGTAGGCCAAAATAGCCACTTGCATATCTTCTTTATTGGCAAAGTGTGAGATCACCCCAGTACGCGACATGTTAGTCACTGCCGCTATTTTTCCTATCGACAAGCTATATAAACCATGTGCAGCCGCATAGGCCATTCCTTTGTGCAAAATATTGCGTTTTGTGCTCTCACTTTTTTTCATCGTTAATCCATAAAGCGTGTTATTTGGTCGTACACGTATTGGCTTTTTAAAATGCGCACGTGCCCCAGCTCTTGTGTGGCCACAAGTGTTGCGGGTGTGTTCTCAGTTAATAATTTTATTGCCTCAAAGCTTGCTACTGAGTCATTTTTATCATGAATAAACAACATGTTTTCGTTAATTTTATTTTTAGAATGATCAGGGTGAAGGTTTTGCCAGCTAATACCATATTTGTCCGACACTCTATTAAGCATATTTTCTAGCATGAGCTCAGAAATACCCACTTGCCTGACCTTAGCAAACATGGCTTCAAATATTTGTGCAGGGGCAGAGATCATCACAATTTTTTTATTCTCTAAATAATGAGGCGCTAAGTTTAACAAAGCAACACCGCCCATAGAGTGTGTAACGACTCTATTAATTGTAATATTTTGCCCATTAAAGTACTCAAAAGCCGCTGTTAGGCCCTGCATATACCCGTATAAGTGCGAGGTATTGCCGTGCGAATAGCCATGGCCTATGTGATCAATTGAGTAAACATTAAAGCCTTTTTCAAGTAGTTCATCTATTAAAGCAGTAAACCGATTAGTGCTATCGGCCCAGCCATGAGATAAAAATACCGTTTTAGTGTTTTCGGCTAGGCTAAAATAGTACAGGTTTACAGCGCCAAGCTCGGTAGTAAGTTTAATATTAATTGGCTGTATACATGTTCTAAATTCGTATTGGCGTCGGCTATGCGGATTACAAAATACCTTCATGGCAAGGCGGGCACTGAGTTTAGGAAATGTTTTGGTCAGACCAAAAGTGGCAGCCTTTGTTATTTTAGAAAATTTAGGTGGCTTGTTTTGATTAAAATAAATTTGTTTCATGTTTATACCAAATAAGTACAGTTGTTCTATTTTATCTTAAAAAAGTACAGCTGTACTTATTTTTTTAGCCGCATAACCAGCTTGCTTTACTAAAGGCGGTTAGCTGTAAAAGCTAAGGTGTAGGTGTTTTTTCTCTCAACACTAAAAATCACTTGTTACGAGTAAAAATACTTGTTGGACTTAAAAGTCTATTTTTCTTTTAATGCGCGCACTTGGCCGAACCGGCATTCATTAAATAAAAGAGAAAGATAAATGAAAGAGACAACATCACTAGAACAAGCTCGCACGAGTTACAATGTTCGTCATTGGAGCCAAGGTTTTTTTGGTATTAATGATCAAGGTGATGTGTATGTTGCCCCAAAGGCTCACGCCCCAGAGCAAACTATTGCACTTACAGATATTGCAAAACAACTTCAAGAAAAAGGCTTAAGCTTACCGGCTTTAGTGCGCTTTCCACAAATTTTACATCATCGTGTGCACAGTTTATGTGGCGCGTTTAATACCGCGATTGAAAACTATGGTTATCCAAAAGATTACCTATTAGTTTACCCAATTAAAGTAAACCAACAACGCGAAGTGGTTGAAGAAATAGTAGCAAGCCAAGCCGAATTAGAAAAAAAACAATTAGGCCTTGAGGCGGGCAGCAAGCCAGAGCTATTAACTGTTTTGGCAATGGCAGAAAAAACCAGTGCAGTGATTGTATGTAATGGCTACAAAGACAAAGAATATGTGCGCTTAGCACTTATTGGCGAAAAGCTAGGCCACAAAGTATACATAGTGCTTGAAAAACTCTCTGAGCTCGACATGGTACTTAGCCAAGCAAAAGCGCTAAATGTTAAACCACGTATTGGTATTCGCGTTCGTTTAGCATCGCAAGGCAAAGGAAAATGGCAAGCAAGTGGCGGCGAAAAATCTAAATTTGGTTTATCTGCGTCGCAAGTTTTACATGTAGTAAACCGTTTAAAAGACGCAGGCCAGCTTGATTTAATGCAACTTGTGCATTTTCACTTAGGCTCGCAAATGGCAAACATTCGTGATGTGCGTTTAGGTGTAAGTGAGGCCGCGCGTTTTTACTGTGAGCTACGCAAATTAGGTGCAAGCATTGAGTGCTTAGATGTAGGGGGCGGTTTAGCTATTGATTACGATGGTACCCGCAGCCAATCGCATAACTCAATGAACTACAGCTTAGCTGAGTATGCAAATAATATTGTGTACACCATAGGTGATACATGTAAGCAATACGCGCAGCCTATGCCGACGATTATTTCTGAGTCGGGGCGTGCACTAACGGCGCACCATGCGGTGCTTATTTCTAATGTTATTGGTACTGAAAGTTACACGCCAGAAGAGTTAGTAGCGCCAGCAGCAGATGCACCGCTTTTATTAAATAATATGTGGGCCTCGTTTGTGCAGTTAACCGATTTAACGGATGACCGTGCACTGATTGAAATTTACCACGACAGCCAAGGGGATTTAGCTGAGGCGCATAACCAGTTTGCACTTGGGCTTTTAGATTTAACGCAGCGGGCGTGGGCAGAGCAAGTTAACTTACGTATTTGTTATGAGCTTAACAAACACATGGATAACAAAAACCGTTTTCATCGTCCGATTATTGACGAGTTGAACGCACGTTTAGCCGATAAGTTTTTTGTAAACTTTTCGCTTTTTCAATCGCTTCCTGATGCGTGGGGGATTGATCAAGTGTTTCCGGTATTGCCATTAAGTGGCTTAACCGAAGCACCAAAAAAACGTGCTGTATTACTTGATATTACCTGTGATTCAGACGGCGCGCTTGAGCACTATGTTGATGGCCAAGGTATTGAAAGCACATTACCCGTACCTGAGTACAGTGCTGATAAACCTTACTTAATGGGCTTTTTCTTAGTGGGTGCGTACCAAGAAATTTTAGGTGATATGCACAATTTATTTGGCGATACGCACAGCGCTATTATCAATATGGATGAGCAAGGCGTTGCCAGTATTAGTGAGATAAACCAAGGCGATACCGTAGCCGATATGATGCGCTATGTACATTTAGATGTTGAGAGCTTTCAGCAGTCGTACGCGCAGTTAGTGTCTGCAAAAATAGATAAAAATGAACAGCAAAGCGTTTTAGACGAGTTGCAAAGCGGCCTTAATGGCTACACTTATTTAGAAGAGTTATAAGCAATGTCTAGCTTGTTTGGTCATGTTGACCACTCATTGTATTCAAACGGGATGACGTTTTTACGTCGTCCTATGGTGCAAAACATTAATGCCATTGATGCAGATGTCGTTGTACTAGGCTTACCCTTTGATTTAGCAACATCGGGTCGCCCCGGTGCTCGCTTAGGGCCCGATGCCATTCGCAGAGCGTCGGTACATTTAGCATGGGAAGACACTAAATACCCGTGGACATTTCCTTTGTTTGAGCGTTTAACGGTTGCTGATGCGGGGGACTTTACTTATCCGGTAGGCGATCCTGAGTATTTTACGGCACAGCTAGAAATGGCTGCAGAGCAAATACTTCGCCAAGGGGCAACGATGTTAGGCCTTGGTGGCGATCACTTTGTAACGCTTCCGCTATTGCGCGCGCATGCAAAGATACATGGCAAAATGGCACTGGTTCATTTTGATGCGCACACTGATACATACAGCAATGGCTCGCGTTTTGATCACGGCACTATGTTTTATCATGCACCCATGGAAGGGCTGATTGATGTAGAGCACAGTATCCAAATTGGTATTCGTACCGACTTTGACCAATCAAAGCATGAGTTTGCAGTGATTGATGCAATGCAAGCTAACGATTTGCACGCTAATGAAATAGCAGCGCAAATACGTGAGCGAGTAGGCGACTTACCCGTTTACCTAACGTTTGATATAGATTGTTTAGACCCAGCATTTGCACCAGGTACAGGCACACCTGTATTCGGTGGTTTAACATCTGATAAAGTGCTTAAAATACTGCGCGCACTAAAAGGCATAAATATGGTGGGTATGGATGTGGTAGAGGTATCCCCTTCGTACGACCAAAGTGAGCTTACCGCTATTGCCGCAGCAACAATTGCCAGTGAATTATTGCACCTGTGGACACATAAAAATAAGTATTAACGCTATAAGTTAAACACTACAAAAAAGGTATGCGCAGGCATACCTTTTTTATTTTAGAGGTGTCGATTATTTTGCAGCTTAATTTCTTTTAACCAAATAAAACTTAAGCCAATCAGCGGCAGGTTAGTGGTTACCGGGTTAAAGGCTTCAATGAGTAATTGTGGCTGCATTACTACAACCGCTAACAAAAGCCCTACAAGGGCTAAAACATTTAAAATAACGATGTGCTTATTTTTATAAAACACTAATAAGCACACGCCAAATATAATTTCGCCAATACCCGCCGAACGTGTAATTAAGTCAGACACTTCTGCTGAAAAACCCGCACTACCAGTCATTAGTTTTTCAAGCGGGGCAATATGATAAAGCTTTGGAAAAAAGCCGTGGTATATCCAACTCAGCCCCACAATATAGCGAGCAATTTGTATATAACCGGGGTTATTTCCTCGCATTGTCTATTCGCTCTTGTGCGCTTGGGTGGCTAGATAAATATTCGAGCAAATTATTTACCTTTTCAAGGTGTTCGTTTTCGCTGGTGTGCGCGCCTTGTAATGCTTCAATGGCATCGGCAAAGTCGTTGCTTGAATACCCTAAATGCTCAAGTTGAATGAGTGCATAGCTATCTGCCTCGCGCTCCATATCACGAGAAAACCCTTGCTGTGCAAAAGATGCCCCCGTACCAAGTACCACTTCTGCTATGCCTTCTAAATCGCCAAATATAACTGCAAGTACAATGGTACTGGCTGCCGATTGCGCAGTCATGCGTACGCTATGCTGGTGGACTACGTGGCCAATTTCGTGAAGTAATACGGCTTTTAGTGCGTTGGGTTTATCGGCTAATAAATTTGCTAACTCATCGGTTACGACAATACGCCCGTGGGGCATTGCAAATGCATTCGCTCCAAAGGCCTCTGATTTATAAAACGATAACCTATAAACCGATGGCTCAAGCGAGAGCGCATTAAGCATGGTATTAAAGTGTTGTTGTACTTTAGTTTGTTGCTCATTAGGCAGCTCACTGTCATCAAGCGCGAGCTTTTCAATTATGGTAAAGCTTTGTTCACCCATTTGCTCTACTACACTGCGCGGCAGAGTATCAACACTGTAAACAGCAATAGCGGGCACAACTTTATAAAGCATTAACCACATAAAAAGCGGTGTAAAAATAACGGCCGCGATAATAGCCCATTTACTTTTTTCAAGGCGCTCTAGTAGGTCATGCTTATTTGCTTTAAAAGGCCAGCGATAATTTACATCAGTAGGGATAAAGCGGCTGCCATCATTAAAATTTAGTTCATCAGCAAGCCCAGCTAGGCCAGAGGTGAGTGTTATATCGCTTATTGCATGGCTTGAAATAAGCTGGTCATCGTAGCTAATCTCAACACAGGTGTCGCGAATGTTAGCGACACCTTGCTGGTAATTGCTTGATGCCTTGGGGAAGTAATGTCCCTGTACGTGCATAATAAGCTCTTAGGTTAGCGATAGGTCAATATCAAATACATTGGCTGCTTCTTCAGCAAACGATGACTGCTCTTGTTGCGCGGTATCCACTAAATTTAGCGCACTAGGGTAAATATTAACGGTTGTAACCTCGGCAAGCATTCTCGATGTACGCACTTTGGTCCACGGGTAGGCAAGCCCTAAAGAAAACACGATTGCCAGCATATTGGTTAATAGTAATATGGCAAAAGGAATAGGCTTAAGCTCTGATTTAAATGATGCTACATCTTCAAATTGACTGTTATCAAAAATATGGTTACGAATAGCCGCAGCCCACACAGCGGTTACTATCGCAATCATAAATACGTAAGCAATCATTAATCCACCAAACATAACGCCCATTTTGGCTGGATCTTGTGCAGCTTGTTGATTTTCTACATTCATTAAATCAAGCCCAAATAAGCCTAATACAGCCATAAATATCACCATAGTGATAGAGCTCACCACAAAGCAAATAAGGGCGGTTAAGTAGTAGGTTTCACCTTTAAGGTTTACGGTTAATGGCGTATCGCCGTAACTAATATTGCTATGTATGTACGTGTCGATACGTTTTAAAACATACGGCATTAATAAATAAAGGGTAAAAATACTGGCAATAGGTAAAAGAATAAAGTTAATGAAGGCTTCGCCGTAATCGCCTTTAAATGCAAAGCGTACATTTCGATGACGGGTCATACGCATATTAAAGCGCAGGCCTTGGTTAATAATCCATGGCATTAAAAAGATAAAAGCAACCGCAAATAGTAAGCCTACAAGAGGAAAAAAGCTGCTACCAAAGGAGTAAATTAAAAATACAATAACCGCTAAAATACGGCCTTTTAAAATTTGCATCGGGGTGGCTAAGTAGTCAAAGCTGTGTCCGTCAATGCGGGTGTGGCCATAAAAGTATCGCATTGTGCGCACTTTTGCCCAAGCCGAGTAAATACCTAAAGTAAGTACGCTCAGTAAAATATTGACTATCCAAATACCAAAAAACTCACCGCCTTTACCGCTAAACTGTACTTTACCGCTAAAAATAGGGGCAGCAGGTTCACTTACTGCAGGGGTGGTTTCTGGGGGAGTAGGGTGTATTGATTCCATTAAAATTATATCCATGTTGTTTTTTTGTTAATTTACCTAAATTTGGTGCAAAGCTCAATCTTTAATAGCCTTACAGCCTACAATGGCGCTGCTTTTAATATATGTGGTGCTGCACTTTAAATCATCTCTGGTATACTAGGGCGATAATTTTATGGGGCTGTTATGATTTCAAAAAACCAACTCAAGCTTATTCGCCAACTTGGCCAAAAAAAGTACCGAAAGCAATATAATCAATACCTTGTACAAGGTGAAAAAAACGTACTTGAGTTGTTAAACAGCCCATTAAAGGCGGTTGATATATTTGCAACACAGGCGTTTATAAATACTCACCAAAACCAGTTTCCAGAAGTAGATTTTACGCCAGCAGAAGAAGAGTCGCTGACTAAAGTCAGTACCTTAGTGAGTAATAACGCGGCCATTGCAGTGGTTGATATGCCAAAGGCTGATTTACCTAATAATACCGGCTTAATATTGGCGCTTGATGGGGTTTCTGATCCGGGCAATTTAGGCACTATTATCAGAGTTGCCGATTGGTATGGCATTAAACATATAGTAACAAGTACCGACAGCGCCGATGCTTACAACCCTAAAACAATTAGCGCTACCATGGGTTCGTTTGTCAGAGTGTCGGTAAGCCAAGTAGAGCTACCTGAATACTTACGAACATTAAATATGCCTATTTATGGGGCTTTTTTAGATGGGCAAAGCGTACATACAACGGATTTTAGCGCAAAGGGTGTATTGCTTATGGGCAGTGAGTCGCATGGCATACGCGAGCAGTGTGCAAAATTAGTAAGCGACAAAATAACCATACCGGCTTTTGGTGAGGCAGAGTCACTTAATGTGGCAATGGCCACAGGTATTATTTTAGATAACTTTAAACGCCAAGCTTAACTTTTTAACTGTTTATGAGTTAAATTGTTTGTAAGTAATAACAATAATAATCGGTAATAACAATAAGATGCGCTTAAGCACTATTAAATTAGCGGGCTTTAAATCGTTTGTAGAGCCCACTAAAATTCCATTTCCTGATCAAATGACGTGTGTTGTTGGGCCTAACGGCTGTGGCAAATCAAACGTGATTGACGCTGTGCGATGGGTGCTTGGTGAAAGCTCAGCTAAAAACTTGCGTGGCGATGCCATGACCGATGTTATTTTTAATGGCTCAACTAATCGTAAACCTATCTCGCAAGCCTCAGTAGAGCTTATTTTTGATAACACTCAAGGTGATTTACCTAATACATTTGCCGACAGAAACCAAATAGCGATTAAGCGTTTAGTAACACGCGATGGCCAATCGTTGTACTTTTTAAATGGGAGCAAATGTCGTAAGCGCGATATTACCGATATATTTTTAGGCACCGGGCTTGGCCCGCGTAGCTACGCAATTATAGAGCAAGGGATGATCTCGCGTTTAATCGAGAGCAAACCTCAAGAGCTACGCGTATTTTTAGAAGAAGCCGCGGGTGTGTCTAAATACAAAGAACGCCGCCGCGAAACGCAAACCCGAATTAAAAGTACCCGCGAAAACCTTGAGCGTTTACTTGATGTGCGTAAAGAATTACAAGCGCAACTAGATAAACTGGCTGTGCAGTCGGTTGATGCGAAAAAATACCGCGATTTAAAAGCGCAAGAGCGTACCTTAAAAGGCCAAGTGGCTGTATTGAAATGGCAAAAGCTGCATCAACAACAGCTTGAAAAAAGTGAGCAAATCAAAAAGCTTAATGAGCAAATCGCCTTTTTTAAAACAGCTCACTCAGGCCACGACGATGTGCTTGCAAGCCTAGAGGCTCAAGTAAATGCAGAGCAAGATGCGCTTAACGATGCGCAGCATCAGCAACACGTTACCCACACAGAACTGACCCGCGCCGAACAACAACACATTAATATTAAACAGCAAACGCAAACACTTAAACAAAGTGTGGTTAAGCTTGAGCAGCGAAAGCTGCAAAGTGAAGCGCTAAAAACACAGCAACAAAATGTGTGTGAGCAGTTATCTGTGAGCCACCAAGAGATAAGCGAGTACAGTTTAGAGTGCAGCGAACAAGTTGAAGAGCTTACCCTTACACTTGCAGATTTAGCAGATGAAAAAAATAAGCACACAAACGCGTGGCAAAGCCTTAATCAACAACAACACGCGCTTAATAATAAAGTACAGGCGCAGCAAAGTAGTGTTAAGCAAACAGAGCAAGCCTTAACCCATGTAAACACACAGCTAAGCCAACTAAATAGCCAAATTGACGATATTAAAAGTAGCCAATTAGAGCAGCAACTAGCCGAGCAACAAAAATACAAACAAACCCTTACTCAAGAGCTTGCCAGTAAGCAAACGGCGCAAACACACTGCACCGCAGCGCTTAAAGAGCAAACCGATTTAGTAAATGACGCTGAGCAACAACATCAGCAAAGCTTACAGCACGTTAATGAGCTAAAAGCTCGCATTGCTGGGCTTAAAAGCAGTTTAGGGATTGAAGATGATAATAAGCAGCACACTTTATTTAATCAATTACAGGTAAAACCAGGGTTTGAACATATAGTTGAACAGGCACTGCAAACGCTTGAGCACCTAAATGTAGCCGATGTGCAAAGCAACAATAGTGTGTGGCCGCATAAGAGTGAAATACCAGTCAATAGCGTTGCGGCGTTGATTACTGAGGGTGTTTATCCAGATTTACTGACCCGTATTGCGTACAGCGAAAACGCCGAACTCGCTGTGTTAAATGATACGTTTTATATTGCGGTTATGGATAAAAGCGGTGCTTTACATGCTCGAAACTGGCACCGTGGCGCAGACAAAAACGCCGAAAACTCACAACTTTTAAAACACACACAGTTAAAGCAAAAAACAGCGAGCTTAGTAGAGGCCGAAAATACCCTCGCAAGGGATTTTGAGAATCTTAATGCGCTAAAAACACAGCAGCAAAAGCTGAGTGATGAGTTAGCGGTACTTAAAAACGCAATTCATCAATTAGCACAAAACATTGCCGTGGCCACTACGCGCAGCGACATGTTAAAAGAGCAAGTAGCACAATTTTTACAGCAACTAGAAAAGTACCAGCAACAAAAGCGTGCATTAACCACTGAGCAATCACAATTTTTAAAAACGCGCGATGAGCACAATAGTGCGCTTGAAGTGTTACATCAACAGCAACGTAATTTAGCTGACGAACTGGCAAGCGCCGACGCCGCTTGCACACGCAGTAATACTGCATACAGCCAAGCTGCAGCTACACTTGAGCAATATAAAACACAAGCGCATCAGGCCACGTTAAAAGAGCAAAAAGCACACAGTGAGTGGCAGCTTAGTCAAACAAAGCTTAATCATGCTGAGCAAGAACTCATGAGTGCGCAAGAAGAAGCAAAAGAGCTGCAAGCGCAAATGGAAGCGTTGCTTATACCCGAGCAAGAGCTCACTGAGCAAATAGCACAGCTTTTAATAAAGCATCAGCAGGGCGAAGCTAGCTTGGTTGCGTTACAAAAAAAGCTTAACGAGGCAAAGCAAACACTTATAAGTAAACAAGCCAGCCTTAAGCACTCTCAAGGTGAGCTGACAGGTTTGCAAGAACAACATCAAAAGCTAAGTATTGAAGAGCAAAGCCTAATTATAAAAGCACAGGCAGCACTTGAGCCGCTTGAAGAATTAAAGCAAAGTTTAAAAAGTGTTTTAGATACACTGCCTGATTCACTGAGTTTAAATGCAGCGCAAAATCAGATCAGTGGGCTTGTGCATCAATTAGATAAGCTAGGTCCAGTTAATTTAGCCGCAATAGATGAGTTTGAACAAGCTAAAGAGCGCAGTGATTACCTGAATAATCAACTTGAGGATTTAACCAAAGCGCTAAATACGCTTGAAGGGGCGATTCGTAAAATTGACAGCGAAACCAAAACACGCTTTAAAGCTACCTTCGATCAAGTGAACAACGACTTTGCCGAGCTATTTCCAAAAGTATTTGGCGGTGGTAGCGCGTATTTAGAATTAACCAGTGACGATTTACTCGAAAGTGGTGTTAGTATAATGGCACAGCCGCCAGGCAAGAAAAATTCGACAATTCATCTGTTAAGTGGTGGAGAAAAAGCGCTGAGCGCATTATCATTGGTGTTTTCTATATTCAGGCTCAATCCAGCTCCATTCTGTATGCTGGATGAAGTAGATGCGCCGCTTGATGATGCTAACGTGGTACGCTTTTGCCGTTTGGTTGAAGAAATGTCACAATCGGTGCAGTTTATTTATATTAGTCATAATAAAATTGCGATGGAAATGGCAGGGCGTTTAACTGGCGTTACTATGGCAGAGCCAGGCGTATCACGCATGGTAGCAGTAGATATAGAACAAGCAGTGCAACTTGCACACACATAACAGTTTATTTTAAGCGTATTAGTGTTAATTAATACACGGGTTTAGGCATAACAAATAATAAAAGGTGAGGGGATGGCCGAAGAACTAAGATTGGTTTTAATTGTGATCAGTGTACTTGTCATAGGTGGCTTATTAGTACATGGGTTATGGTCAGTTAGAAAAAAAGACAGCCCAGAGGTAGCGCCTTCAGAGCGGGTTGAACCAATGCAAGATACACCTTCGCATACACCAGTTGAACCTAAAGAGCCGGTTGTTGCCCAACGAGATGAGCCGCAATTTGGTGAGTTAAACTTTGATGCAAACGAGCCGCAAATAGGTACTAGCGTGGCGCAAACACCCATTGAAGACGACCTGCAAGTAGTTCAAGAGCCAGAGCTAGAACCAGATCCAGAGAGCGAAAAAGAAGCGCCAGCAGATGTGTCTGACTTTGTTATTGTGCATATTCAAATGCCTGAAGGGCTAAGCATGCAAGGCAGTAAGTTATTGCCTGCAGTAAATACCTTAGGATTTAAATATTCAGAAGAAGGCTTTTTTAATCGCCACATAGACCCTGCAGGGCAAGGTCCAGTGTTATTTAGATTAGTAAATATGTATAACCCAGGTACGTTTGATATTGATAATATGGAACAGTTTAGTACCGCAGGGGTTAGCTTATTTATGACTTTACCTTGTGAAGGCGATGGGCTAGCTGCTTTTAATATGTTACATAGCGCAGCTAAGAAAATTGCCGATGAATTTGGTGCACAAATTTTAGATGCCGAGCGTGAAGAAATGACCGTTGAGCGCGTTCGTCAATATGTTGAGCAGGTTCGTGCATTTTCTGCGTAATTTATACGCACACATTATTTTTATTAAGCCACTTACCTAAAAGTGGCTTTTTTTATGTTTTTTGAGGTTTAAATGTCTAGCAGCATTAGTGAGCAAATTAATCATCTTCGTAGTACGTTAGAGCAACACAACTACAATTATTATGTCCTTGATACACCCAGTATTCCTGATGCAGAATACGACAGACTATTGCGCGAGTTAAGCGCCCTTGAAAGAGAAAACCCAGAATTTTTAACGCCAGACTCACCCACTCAAAAGGTAGGAGGCGCTGCGCTGAGTAAATTTGAACAAGTTGCTCACCAAGTGCCTATGTTATCGCTTGATAACGCCTTTAGTGAAGAAGAATTTAGCGCCTTTAACCGCCGTATTAAAGAGCGTTTAATGAGCCAAGATGAGCTCACTTTTTGTTGTGAGCCTAAGTTAGATGGCTTGGCTGTGTCGATTATTTACCGTGACGGCGTGCTTATGCAGGCCGCAACTCGTGGCGATGGTTTTACAGGCGAGAACATTACACAAAATGTAAAAACAATCCGCAATGTGCCCCTTAAGCTGCGTGGCGATTACCCCGCAGAGCTTGAAGTACGTGGCGAAGTATTTATGGATAGCGCAGGGTTCGAAAAACTAAACAGCGAAGCCGAAAAACGTGGCGAAAAAGTATTTGTAAATCCTCGAAATGCAGCCGCAGGTAGTCTACGCCAGCTTGATTCAAAAATTACCGCTAAGCGCCCGCTAATGTTTTATGCGTATAGCACAGGGCTGGTGGCCGATGGCACAATCCCTGAGGATCACTACCAACAATTGGCAAAATTAACTGATTGGGGTTTACCGCTGTGCCCAGAAACAAAGTTAGTTGAAGGTACGCAAGCGGCTTTAGATTACTACACTGATATTTTAACGCGCAGAAGCGAGCTTAAATATGAAATTGATGGCGTAGTAATTAAAATAAACCAAAAAGCCTTACAAGAGCGTTTAGGGTTTGTTGCACGTGCACCGCGCTGGGCAATTGCTTATAAGTTTCCTGCGCAAGAAGAAATAACCCAGTTACTTGATGTAGAATTTCAGGTTGGCCGCACAGGCGCTATAACGCCGGTAGCGCGTTTAGAGCCTGTATTTGTAGGCGGTGTTACGGTATCAAACGCAACGCTGCACAATGGCGATGAAATAGCCCGCTTAGGCGTAAAGGTGGGCGATACAGTAATTATACGCCGCGCCGGCGATGTTATTCCGCAAATTACACAAGTAGTACTTGAGCGCCGCCCAGATGATGCACGCGACATTGTATTTCCTGCCAGTTGCCCCATTTGTGACTCACACGTTGAAAAAGTAGAAGGCGAGGCCGTGGCTCGTTGTACCGGTGGCTTAGTGTGCCAAGCTCAGCGTAAACAAGCGATAAAGCATTTCGCATCACGCAAAGCGCTTGATATAGATGGCTTAGGCGACAAAATAGTTGATCAGCTGGTTGATAGAGAGCTGGTAAAAACCCCCGCAGATTTATTTATATTAAAACAAGGTCACTTTGAGTCACTTGAGCGTATGGGCCCTAAGTCGGCTAAAAACTTAGTGGATGCGCTTGAAGTTGCAAAAACAACTACGCTTGCAAAGTTTTTATATTCGCTGGGTATTCGTGAGGTAGGCGAGGCCACAGCGCAAAACTTAGCAAATCATTTTTTAACACTTGAAAAGGTAACCCAAGCAAGTATTGAAAGCCTTACACAAGTGAGCGATGTAGGCGTTATTGTAGCAACTCATGTTCGAGGCTTTTTTGATGAGCAACATAATGTAGATGTGGTTAATGCTTTAATTGAACAAGATATTAATTGGCCAGCGCTAACGCCGCCTTCAGAGGATGAGCAACCCTTAGCTGGGCTAACCTATGTATTAACTGGCACTCTTAATACTTTAAACCGAAACGATGCTAAAGCACGCTTACAACAGTTAGGTGCAAAAGTAGCCGGTAGTGTGTCGGCTAAAACAGATGCATTGGTGGCGGGCGAAAAAGCCGGCTCTAAATTAACTAAAGCACAAGATTTAGGCATAGACATACTTAGCGAAGGCGACTTAATTGCACTGTTTGATAAGTACAATGCTTAGGGTAGTAAAATGAGCCGATATGGACCCGAGTACTGGGATAAATACGGAAGCTACCGTACGCCAATTGCATTTCATCTAAGTTTATTGGTGTTACTACGTGCGTATTTTATTTGGGTTATAGCGGCGCTGAGTCGTCGCCCTGAGCTTGATTTAATGTCGCTATTTTTTAAATCTAAAAACGATTTTTTTATCGCAATTTCGATTGGCGCTATTGCGATAGTGCCCACTTTTTTATTTTGCTTAAGACGCCCGCGCGACTCTCATCAGCAAAGTGCGCGTTTAGCGATGGTGTGGCGCTACATGCGCTGGCCGTTACTGGTGTGTGCAATAACCGACTTAAGCTGGTTAACAATACAAGCTGCACATAGTCATTACAGGTTTTCACTGTTTTTAGCTGTGCAAATGGTGATTGTGTTTTGGGTAATGTGGTACTTGGCAAAGAGTCGTTATTTGCAGGTGTTTTTTAACGATTGGCCAGAGCCTACTGAAAAAGCAGATGATAAAAACGCTAAATAAAAGGGAGCTAAATGGATAACATTAATAAAAAAATTGCCATTGTAGTGCTTGGTATTGGCATTATCTTAGGCGCTTTGGTGTTGTTTACATCGCTAACTGATCATATTTGGTTTTCTGCCGTAATAGGATTATGGTTATTTGTGTTTTGTTCGTGTTGTTACAGGCTGACACCCGCCTTTAAAAAGCGCAATACGCTTGATAATTTTATTCAGCGCGATGCACAGCACTTAATGTTATTTAGCTTGGCAGGTTTTTTTGATAAAAAATTTGGCCCGCAATGGCTTGTTATTGGCAACATTGAACATATAGAAAGTAAGAACGATGAGCTTATTATTCATAGCAATAACGAGCGACAATTTAGTGTAAGTTTACCCGCACAAAAAAATGACATAGACGCCTACATGAAGCGCATACTTTCAGATCACGAAAAGCAAACTATTCGCTTTAGTTAGGGGCTGTTGAACTTTGCGGATTAAAGTTTGTTCAAACTAGGGGCTATTTAATCGCGGCGCGAAGTTTGTAACCTAGTGGGCTAAGTAAAAGCTGAGCAACAAAGAGTAAATAGCCCCTAGGAAGAACCCGTTGGGCAGCGCCTGTTTGGCATTAATGCTACGTTATCGCCCAATTATGGGGAATAACCACACTGCATAGGCTCTGCCTTGCCTAAATACCAAACAGGCTGCTGCAAATTTAACCTTAAAAGATCAACAGACCCTAATCACTTATTAATACCGAAGGAGGCTATTATGCTTACTTGGAATGATGTTATAAATTTTGCCAATAATGGCAATCCTACGCCACGCGAAAAGGTTGTAAAAACAGACGCGCAATGGCAGGCAATGCTAAGTGATGAGCAATACTATGTGACACGTAAAAAGGGCACAGAACGCCCTCACAGCTCACAAAGTTGCACATTACTAGAACCGGGTAAATACGCGTGTGTATGCTGCGATAATTTACTTTTTGATGCCGATGAAAAGTTTGATAGCGGCACAGGCTGGCCATCATTCACGCAGCCTGCAACTGTCGATGCAATTGGTTATGTGAACGATTTAAGCCATGGTATGCAGCGCGTTGAAGTGGTGTGTAATGTGTGTGATGCACACTTAGGGCATATTTTTCCTGATGGGCCAGCACCGTCGGGTTTGCGCTATTGTGTAAATGCCGCTGCAATGAAAAAGCTTTAATTATATAGTTAGCTTTCAATCAAGATAAACAGCTATTTCTAGCCGCTAGTTAGCGCTAGGGGGATTGAATATCGAGTTTCATTTCTTTTGCCATATGCAAAATTTTATCTAAACGCTGCGACTGATCTGGCTGCAGTGTAGAGTTACTCAAAAGGGCGTAACACTTTTTAGCAATAACCAAGTTAAAAGTGCCGCCTTTTTGTTTTGTCGAATCAAACAAACACTGTAATAAATTAAGCGCAATGCTTGGGTTACGCGGCATTACTCTAAATGCTTGCGTAAACGCCTCTAACGCCGTATTTAATTGCCCTCTATTAAATTGAGTTACTGCATGGTTGTTAAGCTCTTTAGGGCCCATTTTAATATCGCGACGCTCACTTTGCTGCTGTTGAATGTAACGCAGGTAAGTTGTATCACTCATATTGGGGTGGCGCTTACAATGGCTAATTATTTGGTTAAATAATGTTTGTGCTTTTTGATGAAAACCCAGCTCGTGAAACGCTTTTGCTTTATCAAGTGCCCCATCTACAGAGCGTATTAACGTATCGTCGTCATCAAGTTGCTCTATCAAGCGCTTGGCTTTTTGGTGCTCGTCTTTTAAATAGTGCAAACGCGCATTAAGTACATCAATTTGAGATTGGTTTGCGTTGTTAGGAAACTGCTTTTTTAAATCATTTATGTATTTATTAGTTTGACGCGAAATACGTTGTATTTGGTCTGTTTGATCTGTGGTTAAAGCAAAGTCTATACCGGCACGGGCAGCATTGAGATAGATGTCGGGGCTGTCATGAATAGAATGACGCGCATAGCTGGCTATGTCTTTTTGGGTTAAATAGCTTTTTTCGTAATCGTGGTTTATTAACGAAACATTGCTTAACGATTTTTGCCTTTGGATGTTACGTGGCGCGATATCGACTGCTTGGCTTAAAAAATCTTGCGCCAATTCAAATTGGTTTAGTTTTATTTCTAATCGGCCGAGTAAATCCAGTGCAACTAAACGTGTTTCATGGCGCTCAAGCATGGTTTTTAACATGCGTTGAGCAAGAATATGCTCATTATTAGCAATCAGCGCTTCTACTAAACCAACTTTGGCCCAGGCAAATTTTTGTATGTCTAGCACCGAGGTAAAAAAGTCTTTAGCTTCTTCACTGCGGTTTAGCCTAAGCAATGCATCTCCTTTTAAGCGAAGGAGGATAGGGCTGTATATATTGTTTTTTTTATTTAAAGCGGCATCGATTACTTTTATTGCTTTAGAGTCGTTGCCATCATCTACTAATGTATAAATGCTCTGAAGTTCATTTTTACGTTTTAGAATACGCTCAATCCGCGTTTTTAACTCTTGTACCGTAAATGGCTTTACCAAAAAGTCGTCGGGTTGAAGCTCTAAAACGCTATGCACTAGCGCACCACTGGTTTCTGCAGAAATAAAAATAAACGCGGTGGAGTTTTTTATCAGTTGCTTAACACGGAGTTCTTCGTAGAGTTGGTAGCCGTCTTGGTGTTTGCTTAAATTAAACGAACATACAATTAAATCGAATTGCTCAGCCAAACATTGCTCTTTTGCTGCAATTGCATGATCGGCAAAGTGCAACTGCCGAAAGCCAAGCCTTTCTAGCGACTGTTTCATATAGCTTTGAGCGAGGGGCTGCTCTTCCACTATCAGTATTTTGGCTTTGGCGTAGATCTTAGTTGGCATTGGCTTACATGTTGTTTGATTTATCACAGACTATAATCAACAGTTTAGCTGCTTACAAGGGAATTTAACTATTAGCCGAGGTTATTAGAAGATTAAGTTATTTTAATACGTTTAGATGGCTTCATATTATCCTGGCCTTAGCGATTTAAAATCAATGCTTAATTAATAGGTAAAAAGGTGCTCTAAATGAGCGATTAACTATATGTTTGCTCATGGCGCAGTTTATAACCCATATAGAACTTTACATGTTACAGATTAATCGTTTTGCAAAAGACAAATTAAGAGTGATATTTTTGGAAGTTTTTAACTTAGGTATTTTGAAGTGTTTATATGTGGTGGGTGATACTGGACTTGAACCAGTGACCCTCGCCTTGTAAGGGCGATGCTCTCCCAACTGAGCTAATCACCCACATATAATAGGTATGACTTTATCAATTTAACGTTTAGTATAATTTGGTGGGTGATACTGGACTTGAACCAGTGACCCTCGCCTTGTAAGGGCGATGCTCTCCCAACTGAGCTAATCACCCAAATTATATATTTAATATGCACCATTCTAAGAATGGTGGGTCGTACTGGACTTGAACCAGTGACCCTCGCCTTGTAAGGGCGATGCTCTCCCAACTGAGCTAACGACCCATATTAAATTTTAAAACGCGACTATTAATATAATAATAGGCTTTATATGTGGTGGGTGATACTGGACTTGAACCAGTGACCCTCGCCTTGTAAGGGCGATGCTCTCCCAACTGAGCTAATCACCCACATATAAATTAAAACGCTACTATTAAAATAAATAGTACTGGACTTTAACCAGTGAACCTGGCCGTTACTTGGAAGTAGCGGTAATGCTCTCTTTTTCTAGCTGAGTAATGACCCATTTAGATTTGTGTAATATGCGCCATTCTAAGAATGGTGGGTCGTACTGGACTTGAACCAGTGACCCTCGCCTTGTAAGGGCGATGCTCTCCCAACTGAGCTAACGACCCATATTACAATTTTAAAACGCAACTATTAATATAATAATAGGCTTTATATGTGGTGGGTGATACTGGACTTGAACCAGTGACCCTCGCCTTGTAAGGGCGATGCTCTCCCAACTGAGCTAATCACCCACATATAAATTAAAACGCTACTATTAATAATAGTACTGGACTTTAACCAGTGAACCTCACCCTCTTTTACTAAAAACAGTGACGCTCTCTTTTCTAACTGAGTTAACAACTCATATAGAATTTTAGATGTGTACACTTAATAAAGTGGTGGGTGATACTGGACTTGAACCAGTGACCCTCGCCTTGTAAGGGCGATGCTCTCCCAACTGAGCTAATCACCCACATCTAAACAACATTACATTGCTGCGTTGTTGTGGGGCGCTATTATAGATAGAGTTGCAAATGTGTCAACACTTGAATGATAAAAATGTGCTGAATGAAGGTTTTATAAACAGTGGAGGGTGGTTGGCGTTTACTTTATCATCAAATTTAAGTTGTTAGGGTAAATTAACAGCTGAATCTGAGCTAAGTGACTGCCTTATTTTTACTTGCAATAAAAAGCATTGCTTAAATAAGCTAATAAAAGGCGATGTTGAAATTGATACAGTAAGTGTGGCGTTTTATCAAAAAGAAGATTTATGACTATATAAGATAAGGTTTTAAATTATTGAACTGGTATACGGTACTTTTTAAAAGGTAAGGGCATAAGCAGTTATCTGTATTGCCATTAGTGCGAATAAACTTTAATTAACGCCATGGGTTTTGGCACAATGACAACAAAATAGAGCCTATTACCCAAACTGGAACATAGTGTTTAAAAACAGCACGAATTATTTGCTAGCACTTTTAACGACGGCCTAATTCACTTCAATTTTTATATGTTTGTACAAGCAACTTAAAAAGGTATGGGTTGAGCATTTAATAATAAGGTTATCGAATAGAGCCCTCGCATTTTAATAACACACTTAAATGCGGGGTTTAGCCTTGGTTTTAGTACTTTTTTAACCCCAACTCAATTTGCATATAAATGTATACCTTTTATGTTAAACATTATTACTTCATCAACGAGGTATAAATAGATAATTAACCTGTTTATAGTACTGTGAGATGAAGTACAGGCCAAATTTTGTCGAAATTGTATTTTTTGCATGTCTGATAGCCAGTTTGTTGAAAATTAAACCATTTAAATAAAGTGGCATAAAAAACTGTTGACTTTATTTTGGGGGGTGCATAGAATGCGCCCCGCACTCAGCGATACACAACGTGTTAAACACGTTGGGTATTAAAAGGTTTGGGGCTATAGCTCAGCTGGGAGAGCGCTTCGCTGGCAGCGAAGAGGTCTGCGGTTCGATCCCGCATAGCTCCACCAAATCTTTGTGCATGTCCTAGGGTAGCAGTTTTCTGTGTCCCCATCGTCTAGAGGCCTAGGACACCGCCCTTTCACGGCGGTAACAGGGGTTCGAATCCCCTTGGGGACGCCATCTAACAAATAGTTAGGCGTGGTTTTACCAAGAGAATAGCGTAGCACTTAAAGCTCGAGTCTTTATGTGTATTAAACGTATTACCTTAGCACCTCATGATATGAGTTAAACTTATCAATTGTCCTAGTAACACTTTTTAGTGTCCCCATCGTCTAGAGGCCTAGGACACCGCCCTTTCACGGCGGTAACAGGGGTTCGAATCCCCTTGGGGACGCCACTTACTATTTATAGTAGGGTAGTGTTATTAAAAACTCGTCTGAAACGAGTCAAACCATTCAGTTGTCCTAGTGACACTTTTTAGTGTCCCCATCGTCTAGAGGCCTAGGACACCGCCCTTTCACGGCGGTAACAGGGGTTCGAATCCCCTTGGGGACGCCACTTACTATTTATAGTAGGGTAGTGTTATTAAAAACTCGCCTGAAACGAGTCAAACCATTCAGTTGTCCTAGTGACACTTTTTAGTGTCCCCATCGTCTAGAGGCCTAGGACACCGCCCTTTCACGGCGGTAACAGGGGTTCGAATCCCCTTGGGGACGCCACTTACTATTTATAGTAGGGTAGTGTTATTAAAAACTCGTCTGAAACGAGTCAAACCATTCAGTTGTCCTAGTGACACAGAAAACGTTTTTGAGAAGATAATGCCATTCGCCTCGCAGGCTCGGTCTCATCTTACTTAGAAATAGCAAATCAGTGATTTGCAAAGCAATTTCTGCGTCCCCATCGTCTAGAGGCCTAGGACACCGCCCTTTCACGGCGGTAACAGGGGTTCGAATCCCCTTGGGGACGCCACTTACTATTTATAGTAGGGTAGTGTTATTAAAAACTCGTCTGAAACGAGTCAAACCATTCAGTTGTCCTAGTGACACTTTTTAGTGTCCCCATCGTCTAGAGGCCTAGGACACCGCCCTTTCACGGCGGTAACAGGGGTTCGAATCCCCTTGGGGACGCCACTTACTATTTATAGTAGGGTAGTGTTATTAAAAACTCGCCTGAAACGAGTCAAACCATTCAGTTGTCCTAGTGACACAGAAAAGTTTTTAAGAAGATAATGCCATTCGCCTCGCAGGCTCGGCCTCATCTTACTTAGAAATAGCAAATCAGTGATTTGCAAAGCAATTTCTGCGTCCCCATCGTCTAGAGGCCTAGGACACCGCCCTTTCACGGCGGTAACAGGGGTTCGAATCCCCTTGGGGACGCCACTTACTATTTTAGGTGATGTATAAAGCAGTGTGACACCGCACTCTCTATGCACGACGTTATCGAGAGTACTAATCTATTGAGACGCCACTTACTATTTTAGTAGTGTATAAAGCTATTACTTCCTCAGCGCTATCCAGCGCATTAACTTCTACCGTTTATCCGTTAAAGTTTTAGTTTTACACTTTTAATTTTCTTCAATATCTAAAAAACTATCTATTTAATTAATAACCACCTACGTATAACTTCTTAGGTTTTCAAGAGCGATCCGCAATAATAATTATTCAGTTACAGTGATAAATTTTTGCTAGCTGCGTTAAAAATACATACTTATAACTGCATGTGTAGATAAAATGGATAGCACAACTAAATTTCAAATTACTCTTAACCATATTTATTCATCCTTTAAATAGCTCAATCAATAAAGCCTGTACAAAATATTCAGCATTTATAAAGCGCTGTGCTGCTAACCTTTTAGCTTAATTTCTTATTATTAGGAGTTAATTATGGCAAGTGGTTGGGCGCGTGATGGCGCAATTCAAGATCAAATCGATGCAAGTGTTAACGACGCAGTGCAATATGCAAGGCAAAATTTAATCTCAGGCGCGAGTGCTGAATTCTGTGATGAGTGTGATTGTGAAATACCACAGGCACGCAGGTTAGCGCTGCCAGGTGTTAGGCACTGTGTGGCGTGTCAAAGTGAGCTTGAGGCTAAAGGCAAAGGCGTTGCTGGCGTAAACCGCCGAGCAAGTAAAGATAGCCAACTAAGGTAAAGGTGCGGCTAGGCACCTTTTTGATAAATTTTATTGCCTAGTGAGCTTTGTTCTTCTTTTTCTGAATAAGCTCAATTGAATAGCCATCAGGGTCTTTCACAAAAGCAATTTCTGTTGTGCCGCCTTTTACTGGCCCCGGCTCTCGACTGACGTTTCCACCAGCGGCCTTTATGTCGTCACATGCCTTGTATATATCGTCAAATTCAATAGCTATATGGCCATACGCATTACCAAGATCGTAGCTATTTTCATCCCAATTATAAGTAAGCTCTAATACAGTATTACTATCCTCTTCACCATACCCTACAAAAGCTAATGTATAACGATACTCTTCGTTGTCAGAACAGCGTAATTCTTTCATTCCTAAAATCTGTGTATAAAAAGAAAGTGACTTTTCTAAGTCGGCTACACGCAACATTGTGTGTAATAAACGCATTTAGGTTACCTCTGTGAGTTTAAATTTAAATAGGTGTGGAACATAGCGTCTTTATGGAGTATTCATAACCGCATTGCAAAGGCCAGAGCCTGCCATATACCTAGAGGCTTATTTTACCTCAACTTTGAATAATAAGTTTATATTAACCAGCTATTTGCGCACTCATTGCGTCAAATTTACTTGCAATAAGCCCAGCTATTGCCGCGCAAGTGGCTTTGTCTTCACTGAAAACCTCGGCTTGTGAAATAAATTAAAATATCAGTACGATTTAATACGTAAGTAAACTTCTTAACCTGAGTTCGGGCAATTTAAGCTAAATGTGGACAAGGCTCGGCATTTACAACCACGCATGGCCATAATATTAGCACACTAAATTAGTGGTATTACCAACAATGGGTTAGTACAAAATGTAATTATAGCCATGCTATTTATACGAGTTTATAAAGTTGTTGCACTTATTGGTCAACCTATTTTTTATTAAGCTCTAACCAAAGAAGGGAAAAGTGCGTGGAATTAGTTTGATTTCCATACTACCTATAACTAATTGTTTATTATTGTTATTTTGTTGATTTGAAATAAATTGGAAATTACCTTGGTTTACAAAGTTAACTTATTGGTTGACAAGATTGGTGTATGGTAATACAGTTTTTACATACCAATTGGTAAGTTGCTTGGTTTTAGCTTCTCCAAGGTATTAATAAATAATCAAAGCAATGCTAAGCATAACGAAATAAATACGTAACCGGTCAATAATATACAGCGTGTAATCACTCTGTTTTTATTCGCTCAAATGGTAATAACGCGGCGGGTTACCTATTCAAACGAACATGCTCAGGGTTACTTTAGCAAATTGAATTAAACGACACAGCGTACCTATTTATGGGGTAAATCATTACTCGTACTCATAAAAGCACGCGCCATCATATTTAGGAGTTATTCATGTCTAAACCAGTAATAGGTTTTATCGGCCTTGGCTTAATGGGCGGCAATATGGCCGAAAACTTACAGAACAAAGGCTATGAGCTTATTGTTATGGATTTAAACAAAGATGCGGTTGCTGCATGCGTTAGCAGAGGCGCAAAAACAGCAAGCACTGCAAAAGAGCTTGCACAAGGTGCAGACATAATTATGTTTTGTTTAACAACATCAGCAGTTGTTGAAAAAATTGTCTACGCAGAAGATGGCATTTTAGCGGGTATTAAAGAAGGCGCGGTATTAATTGATTTTGGTACATCAATTCCTTCGTCTACTAAAAAAATTGGTGCTGATCTAGCCGCTAAAGGCGCAGGCATGATTGACGCACCACTAGGGCGTACTCCAGCCCATGCTAAAGACGGCCTATTAAATATTATGGCAGCGGGCGATATTGACACCTTCAATAAAGTTAAACCTGTACTTGAAGATCAAGGCGAAAACGTATTTCACCTAGGTGAGCTAGGCGCAGGGCATACAACTAAGTTAATCAATAACTTTATGGGTATGACCACAGTATGTGCTATGTCACAAGCGTTTGCTGTAGCAGACAAAGCCGGTGTAGACCGCCAGCAACTATTTGACATTATGTCGACAGGGCCTTCTAGCTCTCCATTTATGCAATTTTGTAAAAACTACGCGGTAGACAACGTAAGCGACCTTGGATTTTCAATTGCCAATGCAAACAAAGATTTAGGCTACTTCCTACAAATGGTTTCAGACCTTGGGACTGAATCAAAAATTGCTGAAGGGTCATCTGCTAACTTACAAGCGGCATTTGATGCAGGTATGGGGCAAGGCAACGTACCAGAAATTTTTGATTACTTTAAAACTCTAGAAAAGTAATACCGACAACATTGGGTGCTTTAACGTAGTTAAAGCACCAAAACACACACAACATCAATTGGCTAGATTTAACCTGCTTTGTGCAATGAGTGCAGCATTACTATTGATAAGGCATTACTTCCGGTCACACTGAAAAAGAGTTATCTATGCGTTTAATTAATATAATAAAGCTTAGCCTAGTTCTTATTGGGTGCACATCCACACAATTGGCAGCCAAAGATTATTTTGTAGACACTAAACAAGCTTTTCAAGAAATCTCTGACAAACTCGTTGCCGGCGATAAAGTAACTCTCAAAGACGGTACGTGGTCTAATTTCGAAATTTTATTACAAGGCCAAGGAACCAAAAACGCCCCAATAAAGCTTACAGCGCAAACCAAGGGTAACGTTATTTTATCAGGGCAATCTAATTTAAGACTGGCGGGTTCGTATTTAGAAGTGTCAGGACTTGTATTTAAAAATGGTTATACGCCTAGCTCAGCCGTTATAGAATTTCGTAAAAATAAAGATGAGCTTGCTACTCACTCCCGCGTAACACAAGTTGTTATCGATAACTACAATAACCCCGATAAACGAGAATCAGACTATTGGGTGGCTCTATATGGTAAACACAATCGTTTTGATCACAGCCACTTAGTAGGTAAACGTAACAAAGGCGTTACGGTTGCAGTAAGGCTTAATAGTGAGCAAAGCCAACAAAACCACCATCAAATTGATCATAACTTCTTTGGCTATCGTCCTACTTTTGGATCTAACGGCGGTGAAACACTTCGCATTGGTACTAGCCACTATTCATTAAGTGATTCATTTACCGTAGTTGAAAACAACTACTTTGAACGTACTAACGGCGAAGTAGAAATAATCTCTGTTAAATCAGGGAAAAACCAAATCCGCAATAATGTGTTTTTTGAATCTCGTGGCACACTAACGTTGCGCCATGGTAATGGCAATATTATAGAAGAGAACGTTTTTTTTGGTAACGGTGTAGATCACACAGGTGGCATTCGCATAATTAATAAAAACCAAACAGTAAAAAATAACTACTTAGAAGGTTTAACAGGCTACCGTTTTGGGAGTGGTTTTACGGTTATGAACGGCGTACCTAACTCACCAATAAATCGCTACCATCAGGTAGAAAACGCGACAATTGAAAACAATACCTATGTAAATGTGCGTCATATACAACTTGGCGCAGGTAGCGATAGCGAGCGTAGCGCTGCACCAATTAATAGCGTAATGAAAAATAACCTTATTATTAATCAAAATGGCGAGCAGCCTTTTACAACCTTTGATGATGTAAGCGGTATTAAATTTAGTGAAAATGTAGCTAATACCCAGGTATTAAAAGCGTTAAATTACGGTGTTAAACAGCAAAATGTAACACTAACCAGAGCTAGTAACGGTTTACTGTATCCTGAATCAAGCAAAATTAGTGCAGGTGCTAAACGCGGTTTAAAGGTGCTAAAAAAGGCCGATACCGGCGTTAGCTGGTATCCAAAAACAGAGCAAGTTGTGGCATTTGATACGGGTAAAACTCACCAGGTTAAAGCAACTGCAGATGCCTTACTTAACGCAATCAATGCAGCCCAAACGGGTGATGTATTAGAGCTTGCAGATGGTCAATACGATGTATCTAAACTCGTTAAAATAACAAAAGTGCTTACCCTTAAGGCTAAACATACTGGCAAAGCTAAGCTGACCTACCAACGCTCCACCTTATTCGAAATTCATGATGGCGGTAGCTTAAAGATAGATGGTTTAGTTATCTCGGGTGAAAACGCACCTGATGCCATTAATAATAGTGTGGTACGTACTAAAAAGTGGGGCATGGTTGATAACTATCGCTTTGAAATACACAACTCACAATTAACTAATCTTGATATTAATCACTCATTTCACTTTTTTGTAACGGGTAAAGGGGCGATGGCAGATGAAATCACGTTAGTAAATAATACCTTTAAAAATGTAACTGGCGATATTTTACGTCTCAATACCGAAATAGAAGACTTAGGTATTTATAACGCAGAGTATGTAACACTTAAAAACAATACCTTTAATGAGGTAGCCGGTGGTGTCGTTAAGTTATACCGAGGGGGGAGTGATGAAAGCACCTTTGGTCCGCATTTATTAATGACCAATAACACCCTAACTAAAGTAGGTTTAGGTAAGCGCAACAAGGCGCAAGCGAGTGTGTATGCGCACGGTGTACAAGTAACAAATATTGCAAGCAACGTATTTGAAAAATCGGCACCGATTAAAATTGAGCACACGGTTGGTGAGCCAATAACAGCCATTACAGATAACACCTTCGATGCAACTCAAGCGCCAAGCGTAAAAGAGTTACGTGTAGTAGGCCCGCACACGGCAACAATTAAAAATAACAACGTTTTAAATAAGGTGAACTAACAATGATGAATTTAACTCAAAATAAGTCATTATTTAAAACGCTGGGTGTTACTGTAAGTGCCTTAGTTTTATCGATAAACGCCTACGCAGCGCATCCAAATTTGGTAATAACCAATGATGATGTACAGCAAATGCGCCAAGCAATTAGCAACAATGAACAGGGCAAGTTTGCCAACGCATTTGCAGCGCTTAAAGCACAAGTAGATGAGCAAATTAAAAGCCCTATAACAGTGCCTGTACCAAAAGACGGTGGGGGAGGGTATACCCACGAACGTCACAAAAAAAATTATCAGCTTATGTATAACGCCGGTGTTATTTATCAGCTAAGCCAAGATGATAAATACGCTCATTACGTACGTGATATGTTGCTTGAGTATGCCAAATTATACCCAACACTTGATGTACACCCTAAGCGCAAAGTTAAGTCGCAAAACCCAGGTAAACTATTTTGGCAAAGCCTTAATGAGGCCATGTGGCTTGTTTATACCATTCAAGCATACGATTTAGTGCATGATGCGTTAAGTGCCGCTAATATTAAAACCATTGAAAATGACTTACTGCGTCCAGTATCGTTATTTTTATCACAAGGCCAGCCATCAACCTTTAACAAGGTACATAACCATGGTACGTGGGCTACAGCCGGTGTAGGCATGGCAGGGTATGTGTTAGATGAATCTGAGTGGGTCGAAAAGTCTCTTTACGATTTAGATAAATCGGGCGAGGGTGGCTTTATTAAGCAGCTAGACATGCTGTTTTCGCCACAGGGCTATTACAACGAAGGTCCTTATTATCAACGCTTTGCACTACTTCCGTTTGTTACCTTTGCTAAAGCAATTGAAAACAACGAACCGCAGCGAGACATTTTTGAATATCGCGATGGCATATTACTTAAAGCGATTGATACCACTATTCAGCTAAGCTATAACGGTTTGTTTTTCCCGATAAATGATGCAATTAAAAGTAAAGGTATAGACACAATAGAGCTGGTACACGGTGTAACAGCCGCTTATGGTTTAACACACGATACTGGTTACTTAGATATAGCTAAAAAGCAAAATCAAATAATACTCTCTGGCGATGGCCTAAAAGTGGCTCAAGCGCTGGATAAAAATAAGCAAACTCCTTATGTATTTAAATCGGTAGCGTTTGGCGATGGTAACGATGGCGAGCAAGGGGCGTTGGTAGTAATGCGTACGCAAACTGGCGGCGACCAAGCACTTTTATTTAAACCTGCTGCACAGGGGTTAGGACATGGACATTTTGATAAATTAACATGGCAGTTTTACGATCATGGCAATGAAATTGTATCTGATTATGGCGCTGCACGTTTTTTAAATGTTGAGGCTAAATACGGCGGTCGTTACCTACCAGAAAACGAAACTTACGCAAAACATACCGTGGCACACAATACGGTTGTGATTGATGAAACCTCGCATTTTAATGCAAATGTTAAAGTGGGTAATAACAATCATCCTACGCTTAATTTCTTTGAAACAAACCAATACGGAACGGTGTCAAGTGGGCAAATAAGCACCGCTTACAAAGGTGTTGAGCTTGAACGCACGTTAGCGTTAATTAATTTACCTATGCTTGAAAGCACGCTTGCAGTTGATATTTTTAATGTGACTGCAGATTCCTCCCATAAAATTGATTTACCACTGCATTACAAAGGCCAATTAATTGATACCAGCTTTGAGTTACTTGGTAACACCAAAAGCTTAGCTGCGCTGGGTGATAAAAATGGTTATCAACATTTATGGTTAAAAGCACAGGCACAACCAGATGAAGGCCTAGCAAAGGTAACGTGGTTAAACGACAACGGCCGTTTTTATACACAAACAAGCCTAGTAAAAGGGGATGAGTCTTTCTTATTTACGCAAATAGGGGCAAACGATCCACTCTTTAATCTTCGTAACGAAAATGGCTACATTCGCCGTGTAGAAGGTAAAAAACAGCATAAATTTATTTCAGTACTTGAGCCTCACGGTGAATACAACCCAAGTAAAGAATATACCCTAGAGGCTGTTAGCCGTGTATCGTCACTTAAGTATGACGCGCAAGAGCCCTTAGACCTAATTGAAGTTAAAGTAAAAAATAATACCTATTTGGTTGCTATCAACAAAGCCGATAAAGCAGCTAAACACACATTCACATATCAAAATAAAGCATTCACCTTAAATGGCCGCCTTGGCGTTTATGCGATGAAGAATAATCAGGAGTAAACAGGATGCAAAAGCAAAGTGCACACTTTTCATTTGGTAACGAAACCGAGATTGAAGATTTAGGTAATGGCTTAAAACGCCAAATGCTTGGCTATAACGAAGAGCTAATGGCCGTGAAAATTTGGTTCTCAGAAGGGGCTATTGGTTATAACCATGCGCACAGGCATTCGCAAGTAACGTATGTGGTTGAGGGTGAATTTCACTTTAACATTGATGGCGTAACTAAAATCTTAAAAGCGGGTGATAGCTGTTTTATTCCTCCTTTTGCTGATCACGGTGCAACGTGCCCAACTGGCGGTATACTGATTGATACCTTTAGCCCAGCTCGCGAAGACTTTCTTGAGGAATAACCTATGAAAATTCAAGGCTTACGCTGGTGGGTTATAGTGCTAATTGCACTTGCTACCATTATTAACTACATAGACCGTCAAGCGCTTAGCGTTTTATGGCCAGACATTGTGGAAGAAATGTTCCCTGATGAATCTGCTTTAGAGCGTAAACAAATTTACGCTAATATTTCTATAGTATTCGTATTTGCTTATGCATTTGGCCAAGCTATTTTTGGCAAAATTTTTGACTGGGTTGGCACGCGTTTAGGTTTTGTGCTTTCAATTGGTGTGTGGTCATTAGCCACTGTTGCCCATGCTTTTGCACAAGGGGTGCTTAGTTTAAGTATTTTCCGTGCAATTTTAGGTGTAGCCGAAGCTGGTAACTGGCCCGGTGCAGCTAAAGGTAATGCCGAGTGGTTTCCAACAAAAGAGCGTGCTTTAGCGCAAGGTATATTTAATTCTGGCGCAGCCATTGGTGGCATTATTGCTATCCCGCTTATTGCTTATTTAACCGTGTATTTTAGCTGGCAAATGGTGTTTATATTTGTTGGTGCCTTAGGTTTTTTATGGTTAGTTCCTTGGATTATATTGGTAAAAGCGCCTCCAGGCTCTCACCCTTGGATAAGTGAAGAAGAGCGTGAGTACATTCTTACCGGACAAAGACGCGTTGATGATAACGGTGATGTAACAAGCGATGACGAAGAAGAATATAACCCGTCTACAGGCGAGTTACTCTCTCGTAAGCAAAGCTGGGGCGTAATTATAGCCTCTGCAGCTATCGACCCTATTTGGTGGTTATTTGTTTTTTGGATACCAATTTACTTAAACGAAGTGTATGGCATGGATGTTAAAGCGATTGGTATTTATGGCTGGGTTCCGTATGTAGGCGCTATGTTTGGCGCTTGGTTTGGTGGCTTACTTGCCCAAAACCGCCTTAAAGCTGGCTGGAATACCGATAAAACGCGTAAGCTGACCATCACATTAGGGTGTTTAATTATGTTGCCGGCGCTGCTTGCAATGGCAAACCCAGGCGAGCCGGTAATTGCGGTACTTATTATGGCTGTTATTTTATTTGGTTTTCAAACCGCCATTGGTAACGTGCAAACCTTACCAAGCGACTTACTCGGTAAAAAAGCGGTAGGTACGTTGTCGGGCTTCTCTGGCATGGCCGCTAAATTAGGTGCTGTAGGCCTTACGTCATTGGTACCTATTTTAACAGCGGATGGTAATTATACACCGGCGTTTGTGATAGGCGCGTCTTTAGCGATTATTGCAATGGCAGCTGTATGGATCTTAATTCCAAAAATTGAACCATTGAAAAAGCCTAACTAATTTGTTGGCAATGGCTGTGTTTCTCACAGCCATTTACTACCTAAGGTAAGTGATAATAATGAAAAATATTTACTTTATTGGCGAGTGCATGATTGAGTTAAGAGCGACTGTTCCCTCTACATTGCATCAGTCATTTGCAGGTGACGTATACAATTCGGCAGTTTACTTAAAGCGTTGTTTCCCACAAATCACCACCTCAGTTATTACCGCTTTAGGGGAAGATAACTTAAGTAAAAAAATGCGTGAGCGTTTTACAAGTGAGCAATTAAATACAGATTATGTATTTGCTCATAGCAGTAAAGTCCCAGGTATGTATTACATAGAAACGGACGAGCAAGGCGAGCGCAGTTTTATTTATTGGCGTGATGATTCCGCAGCCAAAAAGGTGGTTGAATTTATCAGCCCTGAGCTTGTTAAGCAGCTGTCATCGGGTGATATGTTTTTCTTTTCGGGTATTTCTTTAGCCGTAATAGAAGAGCAAGCAAGAGCGCAGTTTTGGGACATAGTGAAGCAACTTAAAGCCGCGGGTGTAAAAATAGTATTTGACCCAAATTACCGTGCGCGACTTTGGGATAACGTTGAGCAAACTAAAGCGCAATACCATAGTGCATTTAGCTTAGCCGATATTACGTTACCCGGCGTTGAAGACTTAGAAACGCTTTACAACGTGCAAAGTGTAGAAGCGGTAATTGATTATTTGGCTCCGTACAACATTAACGAAATTATAGTAAAAAACGGCCCCGATTCGGTCATTACAAAAGAGGCTAATACAGTGCAAAGCCACAGTATTACGCCGGTTAAAAACGTTATCGATACAACCTCCGCAGGCGATGCCTTTAACGGCGTGTACTTAGGAGCGCGTTTAGATGGGCGCCCAATTAGCGAAGCGGTTAAGCTGGGCGCGCAGGCTGCCGGCGCTGTTATTCAGCAACCCGGTGCTATTGCACCAAAAGATGTTTTTCAACAAGCCATGGCTAAATCAGGTCTCTAACTGGCTAATTTACTCAATTTATAACACTAAGTAGCACGATTATTTAAAAATAAGGGAAATAACGCATGACTCGCTTTTCTGAACTAATGGCAGGGCAAACTCTGCTACCTATAATTCAAGCAGACACGCCAGAGCAAGGTGTAAACATTGCTAAAGCAATGGCAGAGGCAGGCCTAACTTTGGTAGAAGTTGTTCTTAGAACAGATGCATCAATTGATGCGCTTAAAGCCATTAAAGAACAGGTTCCACAGCTAAAAGTGGGCGCAGGCACCGTTATTAACGAAACAATTTTAAAGCAAGCGCTAGAAGCAGGCTCAGATTTTATAGTTACTCCCGCTGTATCGCCTACACTATTAAGTGAGCTGGTTAAGTGTAACGTGCCAGTATTGCCAGGTGTATCAAATACCGGCGATATATTAATGGCGCTTGAATATGGTTTTGAAGAGCAAAAACTCTTTCCAGCTTCACTTGCTGGTGGTGCGCCGTTTGTCTCTGCTGTCTCATCTGTATTTCGTGCAGTGAGCTTTTGCCCGACCGGCGGCGTAAGCGAAAAAAATAAAATGGATTACTTGTCGTTAAACAATGTATTTGCAGTAGGCGGTACCTGGGTTGCTAAAAAAGAATGGGTAACGCAGGGTAATTGGCAAGCCATTACAGACTCTTGTATCGAGGCTTTAAAATAGCAAGGAGCAAAAAATGAATTATTTAGCCCCAACCATTGCACAAGGCGTTGTTGTTGGCGATGAAGTAAGCGAGGTGTATAAACACGCACGAACGCATCAGTATGCATTGCCTGCTGTAAACGTGGTGAGCACATCGTCAATTAACGCCACCTTAGAGGCCGCAAAAAAAATGAAGTCGCCGGTCATTATTCAACTATCTAATGGGGGAGCGCAGTTTTTTTGTGGTAAAGGTTTAGCACTAGAGGGCCAGCAATCTGCCGTTGTTGGGGCAATAAGTGCTGCACAGTATGTGCATAACGTGGCGAAGCACTATGGCGTTGCTGTCATGCTGCACACAGATCACGCAGCAAAAAAACTACTGCCCTGGATTGATGGTTTATTAGATGAAGGCGAAAAGTATTTTGCACAAACAGGCAAGCCGCTTTTTTCATCGCACATGATAGACCTGTCAGAAGAGCCACTGGAAGAAAATATAGAAATTTGTGAGCGTTATTTAGCGCGCATGGCAAAAATAGGCATGACACTTGAAATAGAGCTCGGGTGTACCGGCGGAGAAGAAGACGGGGTTGATAACTCGCACCTCGACAGCTCTGCGCTTTACACTCAACCAGAAGATGTAGCCTACGCCTATGAGCGACTTAGTAAAATAAGCCCTAATTTTATCATTGCTGCTTCGTTTGGTAACGTCCACGGCGTATACAAGCCTGGCAATGTGGTATTAACTCCTACCATATTACGCGACTCGCAAGCCTATGTAGCTGAAAAATTTAATTTAGAGCATAACGCTATTAATTTTGTATTTCACGGTGGGAGTGGCTCTGAGCACAGTAAAATTGCTGAGTCGCTAACCTACGGGGTGGTAAAAATGAACATTGATACCGACACCCAATGGGCGAGTTGGAACGGGGTATTAAACTACTACCAAGAAAAACAAGGCTACTTGCAAGGCCAAATTGGTAACCCTGATGGCGAAGATAAACCCAATAAAAAATACTATGATCCACGTGTGTGGTTACGTCAGTCGGAGCAGCATATGGTGGCTCGCCTGATCCAATGTTTTGACGACCTTAATTGTGTGAACAGGTATAGCGCATGAAAAGACTGAATAAAGTATTAAAGCAAGATGGGGTTGAAACCGACCTTATCATGTTAATTCGCACGCTATTAGCAACCACAAAAGAAATAGCGTTTAGAGTAAGCCAAGGTGAGCTTGCGGGTGTTTTAGGCTCTACCCTTAACGAAAACATCCAGGGCGAAGTGCAAAAAAAATTAGATGTCATTGCCAATCAGCTGTTAAAAGATACCTTAATTGATGATGATCTTGTAAAAACAGTGGCATCTGAAGAAGAAGATAATGCAGTAGGCGCCCACCCTGATGGCAAATATATTGTGGCTTTTGATCCGCTTGATGGGTCATCGAACATTGATGTTAACGGGCAAATAGGCACTATTTTTACCATTTACCCTGCAAAAGCAGATGTGCCTTACGATAGTGATGAGCAATTTAATCAACCCGGTACTAATCAGGTTTGTGCAGGCTACGTGCTGTATGGGCCATCGTCGTTACTAGTAATGAGCACAGGCGGGCCAACCCGCTGTTATACACACGATTTAACCCACGGTGGCTTTTTGCTTACAAAACCAGAGCTTGCAGTACCGAGTAAAAGCCGTGAGTTCTCGGTTAATATGGCAAATTACCGATACTGGGATGAAGCAACACAAGTTTACTTTGATAAATTACTGTATACATCAGAAGAGTTTGCTAAAAGCTCAATTCGCTATAATGCAGCCATGGTTGGCGATGTGCACCGAATTTTATGCCGTGGCGGGGTATTTATGTACCCGCAAGATACGCGCGCAGGTAATGAAAACGGTAAAATACGCTTACTATACGAAGCTAACCCACTGGCAATGCTTACTGAAAACGCAGGCGGTATAGCCACCTCTAAAGGTATGCGTATTTTAGATATTCAGCCCGATGAGCTGCATCAGCGTGTGCCTGTTATTTTAGGCTCTAGTGAACCTGTGACTTATTTTAATTCTACGGTTTATTAAACCTGACTAAGGCCTCAGTACAAAAGGGCAGTTACTGTATCCTTACGCCTTTTAAATAAAACGTAAGCCACTGCTGACTAATAGTGAGTTAAACGCAGTGGCTACGTTATTTTATATACACATCAAAAATTCATATCTATAGGCTATTACAGTTAAAGCCTTCACGCCTGTATTTTCCACCCCCTATTCTTTATGTGCTTATCGCGCTACGTACTAATACAGAGCAATTCTTTCGGTAAAACCAATTGTTCATAAAGGTTGTTTGTTTATCTATTCGTGAAATTAATATTGGTAATAACGCTGCGTTATTAGGTATAGACGTAAGTTAACTTTCAGTTAATAAAATATGATGAATTTTGAACGAATATAGTGGTAAAAGTGTTTTTATTATGCTTATATTACCAAGTTGGTTAACAATGAAGCGTAAAAATAAAATAATTTGGTAATAACACACTGGGTATTTGGTAAATCACACATAACACCTGCTAAATACTAAACCACACAATTAAGGAGAATAGAGCCATGATGAAATTAAAACATTTTGCATTATGTGCTGTTGCAGCTGCCATTATAGGTTGTGACACGGATTCAAATAATAATAACAACACATTGGGCTCTATTGCTCTATCAGGCACAGCGTTAACGGGCGAAACATTGTCGACCAGCGTAAATGATGCCGATGGTATTTCTGGTGAAGTAAGCTACTACTGGTACGCCGACGGACAAGTTATAAGTGGCGCTAATGACGCAACTTTTACATTAACAGATGAGCAAATTGGTTTTGCAATTACAGCACAAGCACTTTATACAGATGACAGCGGTGTTAATGAGTCACATTTAAGTGAACCCACCGATGAAGTGTCAGCTATTCCTTTTGCTGCCACGGTAGAAATTAACGGTGATGCAATTATAGGTAATGAACTAAGTGCTAATGTAGCGGATGAAAATGGTTTTGATCCGGCGCTTGTAGCATATACATGGTTTGCAGATGATGTTGAAATTGCCGATGGAACCTTAGCAACCTACACTATTACCGAATCGCAACTAGGTAAAGTTATAACTGTAAATGCAGCATTTGAAGATAACAGAGGCTTTGCAGAGTCAGCTACATCAACTGCCACAGCGCCAGTAGAGCGTGCAAATTCAGAAGGGTCGGTGGCTATTGTTGGCACACCTACGGTGGGTAATACACTTACAGCCGAAATAACAGATGAAGATGGCGCAAGCGGCACAATTACTTACCAGTGGTTTGCTGATGAGGTTGCAATTAGTGGTGCCACGCAAAGCACTTACGTTGTAGATGAGTCATTATTAGGGCAATTTATTACCGTGCAGGTTACCTACACGGACGATCACGGTTTTACCGAAGACAACCTTTCTGAGGCAACCATTGCTGTTTCTGCAGAGGCTGTAGATGAAGCGGGTAGTATCACCATTTCAGGGGCTACGCCATATTTAGTGACTAGCGAATTAACCGCTGAAATTAGCGATAACAATGGGGTAGATGAGCAAAACGTTACCTACACTTGGCTTGCTGATGGCGTAGCAATTGCCGATACCAACAGCAGAACATTTACGCCAACTAATCAAGCTGGCGCGATTATATCGGTCACTGCGAGTTATACCGATAACGATGGCTTTTCAAGCACAATTACCGGTGCCGCCGATACAGTAGTGTACACGCAAGTGATAAGCGATGCGGGTGCGCTATTAGGTGCTATTAATGCAGGGCTTGGTGATGGCGATGTGCTTGGTTTAAATACCGGTGTATACGCCGATCTTGATGCCATTATGCTAACCAGCGCAGCAACACTTAAAGCTGTTGAAGGACAAAGCCCGGTAATTAGTGGCGAGCTTTGTATTCATGTAGCCAGTGGGGTTGATGGCGCGGGTATTGAAGGACTTACATTTAAAAATATTGATACTAAAACGGGTGGCTTTTGTGAAACCGAAGAAGATGCCGTTATTTATTCTGAGGGTGACAACTTCACATTTACACAAAATACTATCGATGGTGAAGCAGAGACGTTAAATAACTCTACCTACCATTGGTTAATGCTTAAAGGCGACGCCGCAATGGTTGAGCGTAATACCTTTGCCAACCGCGATAAAGCAGAAAATGGTTCGGTGATAAAAATGTCTTCATCGAGCACTAACCACGTTATTCAATATAACCTTTTCACAGGTACCAGCAGCAACCCAAATTTTGGTAACTCTAGCCTGCACTTAATTAACGCAGGTAGTACAACAGGTACAGGCTCGGCTGATGATGCAAACTTTACTATTCAATATAACCGAGTAGAAAACTTTGTTACAGGCCGACGTTTAATGCGCGTACAAACCTCTGGCGCGACGATTAAAGGCAATACCATTTTAAATCCTAATGGCGGTATTTCGCTTGAAGATGGTGGATTTAATACGGTATCAGACAACATTATTATTCGTACCACTGATATTGCAAGTTCAAGCGATCGCCCTGCCGGCGTGCTAGTTACGCCTTTAGGCCACACTGTAAGCAATAACTACATCGCTGGTATTCGTTCTGGTAATAAAGAAGCCGGTGGTATTGTATTTACCGCTAACCCATTTTCACAAGCTGATGGCGGGGTGCCAAATGGAGGTAACCAAGCTGTGCTTGATGGCGCAGGCGACTTTACCCTTAATGTGACTAATAATACGGTACTTAACTCACAGCAACCATTTGTATTTAGTACAGAAATAGGTTCAAACGCACCTGTTGGAGATTGTGATGAGCTTACCGCAGAAAATGCACCTGTACTGTATGGTTTAACTAAAAATGCGTTTGAAATTAACTTCAACGGTAATTTAAATGCTAATGGGGTTGGCGATCAAACTGATGAAGACACCATTGAAAGCAGCGCGCTTGTTTATGGTTTCTTTTACCCTAACGAGCTGTCGAGCGATCACTCTTTTGAATACGACTGTGACCTAATTAACCATACTGAATCACTGTTCTCTAACAGCTTTGGCTTTAGTGACAGTTATGAGTCGGGCGATGCGAGCGACCTTTGGGTTGATATTAGAAACGTAAATGGCAATGGTGAATACGACACCGATGGCGCTATTGACCAAAACCCAGAAGCAAATGGTAAAGAAATCCCAGAGTTTGTCACTGCTACAAGTACGCTGCTTGAGACTGACTCAAATGGAGCACAAGCCTTAGCAGGTGCAAGAAACTTATACTACATCCAAAGCACTGATGTAGGTGCAGGCTCTACGTGGGTGGCACAAGATGAATAAGCCCACACTGCACATTATTAATACTTATAAAAATAGCAAACTACGCACAACACACACAATGATAAAGGAGAACGCGGCATGTCGTTAAAAATGGATCGAAGACGTCAACATTCTACAAACAGCTCTGTTTGTAATCATTTTGCACTTTCACCTGCTGCTAAGTTAATTAGAGCAAGTTTACTTGCAGGTATGGCAGGTTCATTGTCATTTAATGCTTTTGCTCAGCAAGAAGCCCAAGAAAAAGTGACTGAAGTAGAGCAAGATGTAGAAATCATCAGCGTTACAGGTACTCGTAGAACCATACAAGATCAAATTGCAATTAAACGTGAGGCAACAACGGTTGTCGATGGTTTATCTGCAGAAGATATTGGTGATTTACCCGCGCTGTCAATTGGTGAAGCGCTTGAGTCGATTACCGGTGCCGCATCTCATCGTGAAAACGGGGGCGCTACCGAAATCACCATTCGTGGTTTAGGCCCATTTTTAAGCGCAACCCATATTAATGGCCGTGAAGCTACTAATGGTAGTGGTGATCGCTCGGTTAACTTTTCGCAGTTTCCATCAGAGCTTGTAAAAAAGGTCGCTATTTACAAAACCCAAGATGCTTCAATGATTGAAGGTGGCGTAGCCGGTGTGATAGCACTTGAAACGATTGCCCCGCTAGATTACGGCAAACAACGCGTACAAGGCGAAGTAAAACTAAATTACAACCCAGATGAAAGTAATGTAGAAAACTCACTGCAAAGTGATACAGGCTATCGTGGTACGTTTAGTTATGTTGACCAATTTGAGTTTGCCGATGGCCAAGCAGTGGGTGTGTCTTTTGGTGTGCAGCGCCAAGATATTAGCCAACCAGAAGCAGAGTACAGAAGCTCAAGCCCATCGGGCTCTTCACTTTGGGCATGTTTAAATGACCCAACTAATACGAATGAAGGGTTTTACAGAAGCAGCGCAGGTGATTGTGAAGACCAAGTAAATGGCAGTAACAATCAAGGTTATCAAACAAACATCGACCCAGAAACAGGCAAAGCCGAAAGCGATGGCACTCCATACGCATGGACAGGCAGTAGCCGCAGCTATCGTCAAAATGAAACCTCAGATGAGCGTGATGCAGTATTTATTGCAATGCAATACCAGCCGTCGTCTGAGTGGGATGTTAACTTTGATGCACAAATCTCTGACAGAATACAAAGAGAAGCACGCCACGATTTAATTTTTTTACAAAAACGCGCAACACCTGGTTTAACAGGCCCAACGCTTGTTACTAACGATGTAGGCGGAATTTTACATTGGGAAGGTGAAGAACGTATTGAATCGGCGGGCGAGCAATTCTCACGTGAAGAAAACTACCAAGGTTATGGCATTAATATTGAGCACACGGTAACCGACCGCCTTACTGTAAATCTTGATTTAGCGTATTCAAAAACTGAGCGTGAAGAGCTACAAATTTCTAACCGTGGTAGAACCGCAGACCGTAATTTGTTTAGCTGGGATATGGGCGATGAAATTCCTCACTTCACGTTAACGGACTTTGATGTAACTGATATTTCTAACTTTACAGATAGCTTACGTACACGTTTAGACCGTGAAAACGTTCGCGAAAACGTAGTTAAATCGGCGCGTATTGATTTTGACTACGCGTTAGAGGGCGATATATTTACCAGTATTGAAGGGGGTATTAGAGCCTCAGAACTAAGCTTTATACAGTTTGGTGGTAGCCAAGGTAATGGGTCTCGTACTGAGTACACGATAGGCGATGACTCAGCATTAGAGATACTTCAGGGCTGTCAAATTGACTTCCCAGAATCTGATTTTTTATCTAGCGTATCGGATGGCAACTTAGTAACAAATGTAGATAGTAGCGGTAATGTAATAAGCTCTGGAACAGGTTCTTCGTGGGCGACTTACGATAACGTATGTTTCTCTCAAGCTGTAGCGGCTACAGACGCTGATTATACAGGTGAATTTGGTTACCCTGATGTTGAGTACGAAAATGCCGGTACCATAGATGTTACTGAAAAAACCACCTCAGTTTACTTAATGGCAAACTACGACACCGAAGTATTTGGTAAGTTTATTCGTGGTAACTTCGGCCTGCGTATTGTTGATACTGATGTAACCTCGGTAGGCTTTAGAACAAATTACACTGTAGATGTAGATGAAACTACAGGCGCTGTAACCCTCGATGTAGGGGATTCACTAGAAAGAACCGAAAGCGGCGGTGGTTATACCAAATACTTACCAAGCTTTAACTTAGTAGTTGATTACAGTGAAGACATTTTACTGCGTGCGGGTATTTACCGTGGTATGTCACGTGCTGACCCATCTGATTTAGGCTATGATCGCGACTTTGTAACAGACGATCAATCTGTTGCGCTATCGCTTTCTGACTTATTAACCGTAGATGGTTCAGGTAACCCTGATACTCAACCATTAATGTCATGGAACTACGACTTAGCCTTTGAATGGTACCCTAATGAAGATTCTATTTTAGCGCTAAGCCTATACTACAAACAGTTCCAAGGTGGCTTCCAGCAACAAACTGTGATTGAAGACTATGTGGTTGGCGGTGAAACAGTATCACTACCAGTGACAAATTCGGTAACAACCGATAATGATAGCGATATACTGGGTTTAGAAGCATCGTTCTCGTACCGCTGGGATAATGGTATTGGTGTAAAATTTGGCTATAACTTTGCAGATACTGACTTTGAGTTTGAAGATAGCTTATATGGCGATACATACGTTACCGACCTAGATGGCAATACTACTCAATTAACTGCCGGTATTATTGAACCAGGTTCGGTGCCAGGCTTCTCAGAGCATGTATTTAGTAGCCAACTGTATTACCAAATTGGTGACTTTGATACGGCCATTATTTATAAATACCGTAGTGAATACTTCCAACCTTATACCAGTAATGGTACCCGCTTACGTTATGTTGATGCCGTAGGTGTATGGGAAATGCGCGCATCGTATAAAATTAACGAGCACTTTAGAGTTAAAGCTGAAGCCATTAATTTGTTTAGCGCACCTAAGTCACAAGACTTCTTTGTGGAAGATAACCTAGGTGAAGTAAACGATTACGGTCCACGTTTATTCTTAGGAATGAGCTTTAAGCTATAACACAATAACCAGTGATCCCCACTTTTAAACCCAATTAGCGTATGCCGCTAATTGGGTTTTTTTGTATGTGCGTGTGGGCTATTAACCCTAACCTTTTTGAATTGCGGCGCACTCTCTTAACTAAATCTTGGTTAAACCTTTTTACCTAAAGCGCAGCATTACTAAACTCGGTGTTAGTAACGCTGCGTTATTGGCAAGCAAATTAGTTAGCCAAAAGTCTACTATCTTTATCTTGGTTGACCAATTAATTCGGTAAAAGCGGCTAAATATAAAAATAACGCGGTATATATAAAAAAAATATATCGAGGAGATTGAGGGGGGGGGTAATCTGTTTTTGTGTGTTATTTAACCTTAATTGAGATTTAAAAGCACATTAAATACAAGTGGTTATATTGTGGTCAGTAATAAAAGTATTTTTGTCATGCCGAATTGGCTTTTATTGGTAAAGACTGTTTTTGCTTTTTTTACAAAAAATGGTTTACCAATAGGTTGACCTTTGGTGCTTTTGCTGTAAATATTAAGTTAACCATTTAGATAAATGGTAAGGCGTTTAATAAAAAATATATAGCGAGTTACACATAGCACTGACACACACAGGAAAAACTATGAATCACAAGTTATCAAAAATTACGCTAGCAGTTATATCTGCCACAGCATTAAACCTTTCTATGTCCACACACGCACAGGAAGCCAAGCCAATTGCAGAAGATGATGTAGAGATCATCGAAGTATCTGGCATTCGTCAATCACTTACTAATGCACTTGCTGAAAAACGCTCTGCAGATAGCCTAGTTGAAATTATTCAGTCAGAAGATATTGGTAAATTACCCGATCAAAACCTCGCTGAAGTATTAGAAAACGTAACGGGTATTCAAATTACACGCCAAGCGGGTGTAGGCACAGGTGTACAAATTCGTGGTACCGATGCTAACCGTACCGAAATTAACGGTGTATCAACGGTGGGCTCAGGCTCTGGTCGAAGTGGTATTAGCTTTGAAGATGTATCAGCGTCAATTATTTCAAGCTTAGAGGTAATAAAGTCGCCTGAAGCGAAAACGATAGAGGGGTCTGTAGGCGGTACTATTAACCTTAAAACGATTCGCCCACTGCATTTAGGTGAGCAGCTAGCCACTATTAGAGTGCAAGGTGAGCACAGTAGCTTAAGCACTGATAGCGGTTTACAACCACGTTTTTCGGGAACTTTTGCTGATAACTGGGAAGGTGATTACGGTAAATTTGGTGTGTTAGTGAGCGGCAGCTACGCAGAGCAAGATGTAACGGCGTTTCGCCCACGTGCAGATAGAGATAACATTATCACTGCAGATAGCGGTGTAGCCAGCGCTCAGTCTTTTGACTTTTTACCAATTCAATTTTTTGTACAAGATTACGATAACTACGAATACGAAACTAAAAACTTTGTAGGTACCATTGAATGGGCGCCTAACGACAACACAAAGTTTTATTTTGATGCTGTGGTTAACGATCAAGAACGTCGCCAAGAAAGTTCTCGTGTACAGGCTTCTGGTGTAAGTGCGCTTAATGATATTTCGGTTCCTGATGAATTTGAAACCGTAAACTTAGGCTCACTTGGCGGTACCAACCTTGGGTCTATTCAAGCGGCCTTACGCGGTGTCATTCCGGTTAATTTAGAAAACGATGATGACGATCCTAACCTTCGTTTTTCAAGTGATACAAACTCGCGTGTTACCGACAGTAATATTTTTAGACTCGGTGGCGAATGGCAAGGCGATAAGTGGTTTGTTAGTGCTGAAATTGCTTCGTCATCTTCAGATACAACTACGCCTAGCTTTAATACAACGCTTAACTTTATTAACCCTAATGTGCCGTTAGATGCTGGTGGCGGTAATGATAATAGTGTGCCGTTTGAGTATGACTTATCAGGTGGCGCATTGGCATTTGGTATTGCAGAGGGGGCAGAGTACGCGCCAACGGTTGAACAACTACTAGACCCTGCAAATGTAGTGCTACGTGATGTAAATATTGGTCAAGATACGGTTGAAAACTCTGAAGATGCGTTCCGTATTGATTCAACCTATTACACAGACTCAATTGTAACCTCTATTGATTTTGGTTACCGCTACAGTAAATCACAAAGCAAACAAAACGAAATTACCTCAAGCATTGGTTTAAGAACCATGGCTGATAGCCCAACAGGTGATTTATTTGCCGACTTATTAGTGGCAGGCCCAGATAACTTTAACGAAGCTGATGGCCGCTCGTTATACATAGGCGACTTTTTATTAATTGATCCAGAGCTTGTGGCGTCAGACCCTGATGCGGTACTTGCCACATTACAAGCAGCGATGACTGCGCATGGTTCAAGCAAAACATTAAATGCACCTACTTCAAGTTCTGCAGGTTTTTTTGATATAGAAGAAATCACCCATGCGCTATATGCACAAGCTAACTTTGAGTACAAAATGGTACGCGGTAATATTGGCGTACGTTACATTCAAACAGACGTAGAGTCTACGGGTAACTCAGTTACTCAAGATGGTAGTGGTAATGAACTGGTAACGCGTATTACCAATGAATCTGACTATGACTTTATTTTACCTCGTTTAAACCTTGTCGCTGATGTATCGGAAGATGTACTTGTGCGATTTGGTGTAGGTAAAGATATTCGTCGCCCTGATTATAACGACCTATCAACGTCTATTACTTACAGCACAAGTCCAAATGACGAAGTTGGATTTGGTAACCCAGCACTGAAACCTGAAGAAGTACTGTCTTACGATTTATCGGCAGAGTGGTATTTTGCAGAGGCAAGTGTATTTAGCGTAGGTATTTTTCATAAAACCCGTAAAGACTTACACGTAAATCAGTTAACCTCGCCAGTTGAAGACCCTGTAACAGGGTACCGCGACTTAACAGACCCATGTGAAGGTGGCGGTATATTTAACCCCATTGCAGATATAAACGTATTTGGTCCTGAGAATGGCCGTGGCGTATGTGTTGGTACAGAAACAAAAGTAAACGATAGTGGTGAAACTACCCAAAAAGGGATTGAGTTTGCCTTTCAATATGACCTATCAGGCTTTGAAAAAGACCTAGGGTGGGCATCTGGCTTTGGTGTATTAGCTAACTATACAATTCAAGAGTTCTCAGGTGGTGAAACAGAAAATTCAGCAACCTCAAGAGCAAGTAATGTATTTGCAGCAACCACCGGTACGCCAGGTATTGAAGTAAGTGAAATTCAAGGCTTACTTAACCTTTCTGAAAACGCGTATAACTTTACGCTGTACTACGAAAAATTTGGCCTATCAGCACGTATGCGTTACACGTGGCGTGAAGGGTATCGTTCAAATGACTTTGGTAGTACGTCTAGCTTCCCTTGGGGTTTCCCAGTGGTACAAGAAGACCGTGGCCAGCTTAATGCAAGTATTAGCTACGATGTGAACGAGCAACTTAATATTGGTTTAGAGGCTGTAAATATTACTGAATCTGAAATTAGCCAATCATGTATAAACGAAAGCGCACTATTGTGTTTCCAAGGTCTAACTGACCGTCGTATTACATTGGGTGCAAGTTACCGTTTTTAAAAAGTATGTTGAGAGTGTGTAGCCTTTGAACGGGCACTCAAAAGCAAGCCACATGGCTTGCTTTTTTTTACCTAAAATTAGCCGCAGTTAGGTGGTTAATAAAGGGCCGTGGTTCTTTGTGTTGGGGGTAAAAATGCACCTGTTTGCAAAAAATAAAGTGTGTGTTGTATTACTTGTTGGTTGTAGCGCATTCCCGTGTGGCTTACATCAAGGGTAATAAAATCACGCATATTAGTAGGGCGTGTTGGTATTTGATGGTTGAATTTGCAGCAGTGTGTTTGGTTTTTAGGCAAGGCAGAGCCTGTGAAGTGTGGTTATTCCCCATAAATAGGCGATAACGCTGCATAAATGCCAAACATGCGCTGCCCTTTGGGTTCTGCCTAGGGGCGATAAACTCTTTGTTGCCTACATGGATGTAGGTAAGGGGCGTGAGCAGGACGCGGAAGCTTTACTTGGTTTTTACTTAGCCCACTAGGTTACAAACCTCGCGCCGCGATTTAATCGCCCCTAGATTGAACAAATTTCAATCCGCAAAAATCAACACGCCCTCAGCTTGGTTGATTCTACAGACACCAAGCCATCGTTTTTACCTTTAAAATAATGCTGTGTCAGGGGGGATGCTTTAGTACCGGCTATTACGCCTAAATTAATGTCCAGCTCATTTATAGTGTTGCCCAAACTCTTACTGCCTGTAATTAAAGATTGGCTTACACCGCCGGCTATATGCATTAACCATGAACCATTTAAATTATTAGCTAATTCGCTGCCATTGTTGGGCGTGCCAATTAACACGACATTTCCAAGTGTACTACCATTAAAACCCCGGAGGTTATTCTGTAAGTAGGCTCTAATAACTAAGCCACCTAGGGAGTGGCCTACAAAATGTACTTTACTCGCGTTAGCAATACAGGCATTAATTTGTGTGGTTGTTTGCGTAAATACAGCCTCAACACTTTGCCCTAAAGAGGCGTAATTTAGGCTGCATACTTTATAATGAGCACGTTTAAGCTGCTGGGCAAAATAACGCATTGCCCAATCGCTTCTGCCTAACCCATGGGCAAGTACTACCAGCTCATCATTAGGTTTATACTGCACAGGGGGATTATTGGTACTTTTACAGCCGGTTAGGGAAAGTAAAAGTATTAGGCCGATTACTAATGGTTTTTTTATTACTTTTACACCCTACACACGTTCGCTATTAGCAATTATATTGTCCATTTAAAAGCAGTGTGCTGCTCAGTAACTTGCTTAGCACAGGCTGATCTAAAGCAAACGGCTCAAGTTTGCATATTCCTACGGGGCCGCTCCAATTCCATCTACCTGATGGGCCATAATACGCACGTTGTTTTAGGTTATGCTCGGTGGCACACATAACCTCAGGGTATGCACCTTGCTCTGCCGATTGTGCTAAGCCCATTTTTACTATTAATGACCAGGTAAATCGGGTTGCAAAGTTAACATTATCACCAATAAGAGAGGTATTAGCTGCACCTGGGTGACACACAAACACCTGCACATTTTTATTAGCGGCGGCTATTTTATTTTGCAGCTCATAAGCAAACATCATTTGTGCAAGTTTACTGTGGCAGTAGGTTTTATTTGGGTGGTAGTTTTTATTCCAATTCATGTCATCAAATTGAATCGTTTTTAGCCCCATTTTGTAACCTTCACTGGCCACTACAACAATACGCCCGCTAGATTGCTCTATTTTGTTAAAAAGTAAACCACACAGTAAAAAGTGCCCATAGTGGTTAACCCCTAACTGACTTTCAAAGCCGTCTTTAGTAAATTGCTGAGTCGCGACCTGTGCAATAGCACCGTTACAAATAAGTGCATCTATGTGTGACACAGTTTGTAATATCTCGTTGGCTGCATGGCGTACTGATGCAAGCTCTGCTAGGTCCATTTTTATAAAGCTCACATCGGTATTATTGCCAAACTCCTGTTTTAACTTAGCAATAGCTTCATCTGATTTTAAAGGGTTACGATTGAGCATAACTACTTTTGCGCCTTTAGCGAGTAATAGTCGGGTTGCTTCAAAGCCTGCGCCTGTATTTGCTCCCGTTATTAGATAGCATTTATCAACTAAAGAACTGAGTTGGTCGGGAGTCCAGCCAGAAGGGCCAAATGGGTTAGTTGCGCTCATTAGTTAAATTCCTATCAATAGTTAAGTATAAATATGCAGTACAGGGCTATGCGCATTGTTCCACATTGCTTGTTAGGCAATATAACTCTCGCTACCAGGTGTAACTAGGCGATATCCTCTTTAAAATATGCCTATTTGTATCGCTGGAATGAGAATGTGTATTTACGGTGCTAGATTAGAATTATTCACTATTTAAAGGGAATGGGTGAATGAGCAAACACCACATTAAGCAACTTATACAAAACAACCTGTCTTTTAACGAGGTAAAAAGCGATAAAAATTATACCCAAGGGCTAATAGAAACGGGTATAAAAGGTGTTCAGTTGTTTAAAGTAACGCAGGCTATGCGCTGTTCACCTGCGGTATACGAGCCGTGTATTGTTGCTATAGTCAGTGGCGTTAAAGAAGCCATACTCGATGGTAAGCATTTTATATACGATGAAAATAATTATATGTGCTGCCCTATGTCTATGCCGGTAGAAGCGGGTACACCCACGGCTTCACCTGAGAACCCCTTGTTAGGCGTTATTGTATCGCTAGATACAAAAGTGATGACCGAATTATCTATTACCATGGCTGCACAAGGTGTAAAAAAACACGCATCAGGCCCCAAAACGCAAGGGATTACACTCGCAGCGTGGGATGACTCATTTACCGATTCATTACTACGATTGCTGCAACTTGTAGGCAACCCTGTAGATATTGCGGTTTTAGGCGAAGGGCGACTGCGAGAATTATATTACGCCATATTAAACGGACAGGCAGGTAGTAGTGTGCACCAAGCCTTTGGCGTAGGAAACGACATAGCACGCTCAATTGATTATTTGGCATCTCGATTAGATGAAACCATAACCATAGACGATATGGCAGCAAAAATTGGCGTAAGTAGGGCTGTTTTGCATCGAAAATTTAAGGATGCGACCAGTATGTCGCCGATTCAATTTGTTAAATCTATGCGCTTAAATACCGCCGCGATGAAAATTGCAGCGGGTATGAACGTAAGTTCGGCGGCTATGTCTGTAGGCTATGTTAGCTCATCACAATTTAGCCGAGAATTTAAACGTATGTATGGGCAATCGCCAAAGCAGTGGAGCCAAGCAAAGGAGTTACCTCAGGAGCTTGTTGAGCAATCGATTGTTCAAACAGTTGATCAATCAACCAGCCTGAGGGATTGATCATGGATAATATAGTCATTTTTAGGGTTGTTGGTGCGGTATTAATTATTTTTGGCATAGTGTTAGCTGTCAACCCTGAGCTGATAAGCAATAAGCCAGTTCCTAATGATTTTTTTAAGGCCGTAGAGCGCAGAATTTGGTGGGGGTTATTTATTGGTTTTGGCTTATTAGTGCAATTTCATTTTCAGCTTGTACCTTGGCAAGCTAGCATAGCGGCAACACTGTCCTCGTTACTCGTAGGGCTATTAATTGCAAGGCTTATTGGCATTATGTTAGATGGCTCGGTAGCAAAACAGTGGCTAAATGTGGGTATTGAAATAGTGATACTGGCGCCTCTAATTTGGTGGTATTTAAAAGTACGCACTTAGTATCAGAGTTAAACCGCTATAAATCTTAGTATCGTCTTAGAGTGCAACGCTTAATACCTTTAAGGCATGATAAGCAAACAAAGGCGTTTACCCATGTACTTTACTTTGAGTTAGCGCCATTTCTTCAGACCAAGGTACATAGAGTGCGGGAGTTAAGTTTTTATTATCGGCCAAAATTACTTTCGCGATTGGCCGTCCGAAATATTCAGTTGGCTCAAATGAGCAAATATCTTTTAGATTAATTGAAATATAACAATTTGCTTTTTTGATTAATAAAGCTGATTCATCCACACGTGCATGAACTGTTATTTGTAAGTTCATGTAAGGAACCATAGATACTATGTGTTCACCTAAGTGAAATCTATCTCGCTTTATCTCATCTCCTATTGCTTTTAAATAGTTAATATATGCTTTCCAACGCTTTAAAATTAATAAGGTTAAAAATGAAATAAAACAAATTAGGCTTAAAAGAATCGAATGAAATACAGAAAATTGACCCAAATAATAAAATGCACCCGCCAGTATAAGCACAACAGCTAAATTTAATAATGACCACTTATTTGGCTGAAATTTTGAATGATTACTTTGCAAAATACATCCTTGAAGTTATGTGGTTTCTTACAGCGCTAACGCAGAAACCTCCTTAAATTATTATTCACTATTAATAGCAGGTTGTATGTTTTTTTACCACCTTTAGCCTGAGTCGTATTTGATAACCAGAGATACAATTATATTAACTATTGCTATATTAAAAAAATCTTTTAACTAGGAGTCCCCTTTTAATAGCAAAGCAGAAAAAAAAGCTAACTCCTCGCTTTGCTCTTTTACTTAGCTTATTACTCCCTCCAATAATTATTTTTTTAAATAATTGTGATTATTTCAGCGAGACTGCGAATAACAAGATAAGGCGATTATGTGAGTACTATCGTGCAGCTAAAATATTTATATAAATGTGTACAGGCTATGTTGCATTAGCCAAAGCGCCGCACTTTATTACTTTTAAAAACAGATGCATTAGAAATTAAACACATTGAAACTGTGATGAGCCAACTACTTGATGAGATTAATTTAGATGATGGATTTATGCGTAAATGAACACCAATAAAAAAGCACTGTTTGCTCAAACAATGGAGCAGCATAAAGGCATTATTTATAAAGTTGTTAACTCTTACTGTGAAAACCAACACGACAGGCAAGACCTAGCGCAAGAAATACTCACCACCATGTGGCTTGCTTATGATAATTACGACAAAGACTATAAGTTTTCTACGTGGATGTACCGAATAGCACTGAATGTGGCGATTTCCTATTACCGCAAAGACAGTAAACGAGAAGATAAAGCCAATGAAAGTGAGCAGTGCATTGTGCACATAGCCGACCTATCAGCGCACAATGATAAAAGCGAAGAGGTTAAGCAGCTTTATGAGTTTATAGCAAAGCTCGATAAGTTAAATAAAGCCATAGTATTGCTGCATTTAGAAGGCGAACCCCATCAAAGCATAGCGACGAGTTTAGGCATAAGTAAAACCAACGTCGCTACGCGAATTGGGCGCATTAAAGAAACACTAAAAAATCAATTTGAAAAACAGGGGGCTTAATATGAATTTAGATAACATTAAAAACACATGGCAGCAGCAAAATAGTGTTAACGAATCGGCCATTACAATAAACCAATCACTGCTGAGCGAAACAAAAGTGAATAAACAAATGAAAGAGCTTAATGCTATGAAGTGGGCACGTATTATTGAAAGCGCAGCCTTCTTTTTTATTATTGTTTTATTGGGGCAGTATATTGCAAATAACTTTAGTGTTTCAGCGCCTTCAATATCTGCGTTGATACTGAGTGTATTTTCCATTGCTGGCCTTGCAGGTAATATTGGCCAAATAGTGCATATTGCTAACATTGATTATGCAAAGCCAATTAGCCAACTTCAAAAAGACGTTTACCGCCTTTGCTCACATAAATTACAATTAACTAAGTTGTTACTTATGTCTGCACCTTTTTATATGGCTTATGTTTTTATTGGCTTTGACGTGCTATTTGAAATTGACTTGTTTGCACACCTAGAGCAACACATGGTTTGGTTTTACAGCGTGTCATCGCTTCTACTTTTAATAATTACAAGCTGCGTATTAGCTAAATTAAACTACACAAATATTAAAGCGCCTTGGGTTAAACGCACCATTGCATTTATTGTCGGTGAGCGTTTAGTAAATATGGCGCAATTTATAAATAATATAGACTCGACAGACAGCTAAATATTTAGCTGTCTTACTTTCAAAATAACCAAAATAAAGTTATTCGAGGTTATTCTGTTTTTTCTTTAAACTCACACAAGTCTTCAATAATACAGCTGCCGCATTTAGGTTTACGTGCTACGCAGGTGTAGCGCCCGTGTAGTATTAACCAGTGGTGTACGTCTACTTTAAATTCTTTAGGAACAACCTTTTCAAGTTTTTGCTCAACGGCGACTACATCTTTGCCCATAGCAAATTTGGTGCGGTTTGAAACACGAAAAATATGCGTGTCTACGGCAATGGTCGGCCAGCCGAAAGCTGTGTTGAGTACGACATTTGCGGTTTTTCTGCCAACACCGGGTAGGGCTTCGAGGGCTTCGCGGTTCTCGGGAACAATACCGTTATGTTGATCAACCAATATTTGGCACATTTTGTACACGTTTGCGGCTTTTGAATTAAATAAGCCAATGGTTTTTATATAATCGCGAAGCGCATCGTGGCCAATATCTAAAATGGCTTGTGGTGTATTAGCAACCGGAAATAATTTTCGAGTGGCTTTATTTACCCCTACATCGGTGGCTTGTGCAGAGAGCGTAACGGCTACTAGTAGCTCAAATGGGCTTGAATATTCAAGCTCGGTTTCTGGATGCGGGTTTTGCTCGCGCAAGCGCGAGAGTATTTGGTGACGTTTTTCTTTATTCATGCAACTTAAAACGCATTAGCTAATAGCGTTAATGCGTTTTCCCCTTAAGTTAAGCTAGTAACACGTGCGCGAGGGCCTTTTTCGGCTTCTGGCGGCGTTACTTGTTTTGATTTTATTTGTGCGTCAATAACATTTTTTGCTGCTATTAGCAGCCCAAGCCCTAAAAAGGCGCCGGGTGGTAAAATAGCGAGTAAAAACTGGCTATCGAAACTAAATATTTCCAAGCGTAGGCTTTGTGCCCATGGCCCTAGGAGCAAATCGGCCCCATCAAATAATGTACCTTGGCCTATCAGTTCGCGCATTGCACCTAGTACTAACAGTACGGCCATAAAGCCTAAGCCCATCATTAGGCCATCGAATGCAGACAGGTGAACAGGATTTTTAGAGGCATACGCCTCTGCACGGCCAATAATGGCGCAGTTAGTTACTATTAGTGGAATAAATATGCCTAATGATTGATACAAGCCAAAGGTGTACGCATTCATAAGTAGCTGAACTATGGTCACAAAGCCTGCAATAATCATGACAAATACCGGAATACGAATGTCTTTAGGTACCCAATTACGCACAACAGAAACAGTAATATTAGAGCCTACTAAAACTAATAAAGTGGCTAACCCTAGGCCAAGCGCGTTGGTTACAGTTGATGTTACAGCTAAAAGCGGGCATAAACCGAGTAGCTGCACTAGCGCGGGGTTATTAGCCCATACGCCTTCTTTGTATAAGGTTTTTAACTCACTCATTGTGTTACCTCTTGGCAAGCATTAGGCTGTTTAAAAATGGCGTCAAAGTTAGTTTTTGCAAATAATACGGCATTTTTTACCGAGCCTACCACGGCGCGAGGGGTAATTGTTGCACCGGTAAATTGGTCAAACTGGCCGCCATCCTTTTTTACCGCCCAACGGGCATCGTCTTCACTTTGAACCGTTAAATCGTTAAATGTAGTGATCCATAGCGACTTTTTAACTTCTACTTTGTCGCCTAAGCCGGGCGTTTCTTCGTGCTTAGTAGTGCGAACGCCGGCAATGGTGCCATCAGCAAGTACGGCGGTTAATAAGTTAATATCGCCACTGTAACCACTAGGTGTTATGTGTCTTATTACAAGTGCAACAGGTTGCTGATTTTTATAAGCGCGGTAAATAACTTGCTCGGGGTAAGGACCAAGTTGTTCGTCGCTCATAATTACGCAATTTGTATTGAGCTGATTATCGTAGCTGCTTGGGTTTAATACCTCTTGTAATTGTGAGGTTAATTGCAGGCGTTCTTGCTCGGCAATTTTATCGGCGGTAAAGGCATCAATTGAGGCAACTAAGCCTGTTGTTATCAGTGCAAAGGCGGTTAATATCGCGCCATTTTTAGCCATTGATGAAATAATCATTTTACTGCTCCGTGGCCATAAGTGCGTGGTTGGGTGTAGTAATCAATCAGCGGTACAGCAATATTAATTAATAATACACTAAAGGCTACCGCGTCAGGGAAGCCACCAAAGGTGCGAATTAAATACACCAACAAGCCAATTAACGCGCCATAAATTAAGCGCCCTTTATTGGTAGTTGCAGCCGAAACAGGATCGGTGGCGATAAAAAATGCGCCCATCATGGTTGCGCCACTTAATAGGTGAAATACCATACCCGGCTCGGTACCCGGCGCGGCAATATAGCCAATGGCACTGCAAAGCGCTAGTGAGCCTATAAAGCTTACTGGAATATGCCAGTTTATAATTTTAGCTTTTAAAAGGTATAAACCACCGGCTAAAAAGCCTAGGTTAACCCATAGCCAACCAAGCCCAGCCCATTGAGAAAAAATCGGTTTTTGCATACTTTCGCTAACGGTTAGACCATGTGCTACATCGGTTTTAACTGTATCAAGCGGGGTGGCCATGGTGAGGCCATCAACGCCGGCACGGACTTGATCAACACTAAAGCCCAGAGCGGTAAAATCAGTAAATATAAGGCGTAATTGGTCAATAAAGCCAATTGGGGCATTAAGTAAATCGGTAACGGGTAACCAAGCGGTCATTTGCACCGGAAACGAGACTAAAAGTAGTACGTATGCGGCCATTGCTGGGTTAAATAAGTTAAACCCAAGCCCACCATAAAGTTGCTTTACAATTACAATGGCAAATAAACAGCCAATAATAATGACCCACCAAGGCGCCAGCGGCGGAATACTCAGTGCTAACAGCACACCAGTAAGCCAAGCACTACCATCACTCAATGCAGGCCAAACAGGGCGTTTACGCATTAACATAATGGCTGCTTCAAATACGCTCACAGCAACAAGTGCCAGTACTAACTGAATAAGTACGCCAGTCCCAAAAAATACCACTTGCGCTATTAGCCCAGGAATACACGCAGCAATTACGGTTAGCATTAATCGCGTTAACGACTTATGGCTATGGTTGTGCGGCGAACTGGCCATGGTTAATTTCATGACTGATCATTTCCTTCTTTTTGTAACTTTTTAGCTTTGGCGCGCGCTATTGCGGCGGCCACGGCGGCTTTTTTCTTCTCTGCTGCAGTTTGCTCAGAGGCCGTTTTCTCAGAGTCTGAACCGCTGCTGGTTTGTGGCTCATTGCTGTGTTCACTTGCTGCTGATTGCTCTGCTTCTTTAGCGGCTTTTTTAGCTTTAGCGCGGGCAATAGCAGCAGCTACCGCAGCTTTTTTGTCATCAGCTGGGGCGGGCGCTTCATCGCTTTGTGGCTCTGCACTTTGCTCAGCTTGCGCCGCTTTTTTCGCTTTAGCACGGGCAATGGCAGCAGCTACCGCTGCTTTTTTATCATCAGCTGGGGCGGTTGCTTCATCACTTTGTGGCTCAGCATTTTTCTCAGCTTGCGCCGCTTTTTTCGCTTTAGCACGGGCAATAGCAGCAGCTACCGCAGCTTTTTTGTCATCAGCTGGGGCGGGAGCTTCATCGCTTTGTGGCTCAGCGCTTTGCTCAGCTTGCGCCGCTTTTTTCGCTTTAGCACGGGCAATAGCAGCAGCTACGGCTGCTTTTTTATCATCAGGTGCGGCGGTTGCTTCATCGCTTTGTGGCTCTGCACTTTGCTCAGCTTGCGCCGCTTTTTTAGCTTTAGCGCGGGCAATAGCAGCGGCTACGGCTGACTTTTTATCATCAGGTGCTGATGATGACTCGCTCTCAGCTGCTTTTTGTTCTTTATATTTACGTGCCTTTTCTTTACGTAGTGCGCGCTCTTTAGCTACTTCACTGTTATCTGGCTCTAGCTCTTCACCTTGCTGTTTTTTCGCTTTGGCGCGGGCAATTGCAGCGGCTACAGCAGATTTTTCATCGCCATTCGATGATTTGCTCTTAACGCGGGCAAGGGCATCCGCTACTTTTTGTTTTTCATCTGATGTTTTTGCCGCTGGTTTACGTTTATGGCGGTTTTGACGTTCTTGTTGCTCGCGCTCTAGGCGTTCTTTACGGGCGTCAAAGCGCTCTTTTGCTCTATCGGCTTTAATTTTTTCGGCTTGCTGCTCTTTTATTTCTACTTTTGCTACGCGGTAATACTGCACCAATGGAATTTCGCTTGGGCATACATACGCACACGCGCCACATTCAATACAATCAAATAAGTTGTGCTCTTGTAATTTGTCGTATTCTTTTGATTTTGCAAACCATTGTAATTGCTGGGGTAATAACGAAGCAGGGCAGGCATCTGCACAGGCACTACAACGTATACAGGCTTTTTCAGGCCCTGGCTCTGCAAGCTCTTTATGATCGGGGGCTAAAATACAGTTGGTGGTTTTAATTACCCCAATACGCACAGTCGGTAAGGTAAAGCCCATCATCGGCCCGCCCATAACAACGCGCTGCTGGGGTACGGGTGAAAAACCTTGGCAATCAAGCAGGTGCTTAACTTCGGTGCCTAATAATGCCCATACATTACCTGCATTATGAATGGTGTTACCTGTTACTGTAACAACGCGCTCTATAAGCGGTTTACCTTCGTACACCGCTTGTTGCACAGCAAACAAAGTTCCTGTGTTGTGTACTAAAATACCAATATCGGCAGGAATACCGCCACTGGGTACTTCACGGTTTGTAAGTAATTTAATTAATTGTTTTTCGCCACCCGATGGATAAACAGTAGGCACCGTTTGAATAACAATATTGGCGTTGTGCTCTGCGGCACTTTTCATAGCCGCTATGGCTTCGGGCTTATTATCTTCAATGCCAACAATACACAGTGTCGGATTTAAAATTTGTTGCATTAACTCAATGCCTTGCACTACTTGCTTGGCATGTTCACGCATTAACACATCGTCGGCTGTTATGTATGGTTCACACTCAACAGCATTAACAATTAAAAACTCAATAGGTTGTTTTATATCGGCTTTTACATAAGTAGGAAAGCCTGCTCCACCCATACCACTTATACCTGCTTGATGAATTATATCGACTAATTCATCGTGGCTAAGCTCACTTGGGTTAGGTGTTGGGGTTAGTTCGCACCATTGATCTTTGCCATCAGGCTCAATAATAATACTTAGCTCAGGTAAAGCCGATGGATGCGCCGAAGGCATAGAAGCAATATCTGTTATCGTGCCAGAGCTGGGCGCATGTACAGGCACAGACCAATTCGCAACGGGCACGGTTAGTGCTTGGCCTTTTAATACCTGTTGGCCTTTTTCTACAATTAATTTACCGTTAGCACCAATGTGCTGTTTAATTGGTACAACTAATTTATCAGGTAGAGGAAGCCTAGCAATACGCGCACTGTTAGAGAGTGTTTTTTGTTGTGGTGGATGCACGCCGCCCGGGAATGCCCAAACAGTGCCTTTTTTAATTTGTTCAAGTAACTTTTCCACTCAAACCTCTAATCTATTTGCGTGACAGGAATAGCATCAAGTTGCCATTTCCAGTTTTGTTTTGTTTCGGCTACAGGCAGCATATCAATGCAATCTACAGGGCAGGGCTCTACACATAAATCGCAGCCGGTACATTCTTCTATTAGTACAGTGTGCATTTGGCGTGTAGCACCGACAATGGCATCCACAGGGCATGCCTGAATACACTTAGTACAGCCTATGCACTCGTCTTCGCGAATATAGGCCACTGTTTTTATCGGCTCTGCTTGTTCGCCACCGGCAAGCGGTTTAGGCTCTACGCCCATTAAATCGGCCAGCTTTTTAACCGTTGCTTCACCGCCTGGTGGGCATTTATTAATTTCATCCCCGTTGGCAATTGCCTCAGCGTAGGGGCGACAGCCCGGATAGCCACACTGGCCACACTGGGTTTGCGGTAAAATGGTATCTATTTGCTCAACAATTGGGTCACCTTCTACACGAAAGCGAATAGCTGCAAAGCCTAAAATAAGTCCAAAAACAAGCGCTAGCGAGCCAAGCGCTATCAAGGCATACATTAAGGTCATATTAAAACTTCACTAATCCGGTAAAACCCATAAACGCCATCGACATTAAGCCGGCGGTGATCATGGCTATTGAGGCGCCTTTAAACGGGGTAGGAACATCTGCAGCAGCAAGGCGTTCGCGCAGCGCTGCAAATAATACAAGTACTAATGAAAAGCCAACGGCTGCGCCAAAACCATACACGGCCGATTGTAAAAATGTGTGATCTTCTTTTATATTAAGAAGCGCAACACCTAATACCGCACAGTTAGTGGTGATCAGCGGTAAAAATATACCCAGTAAACGGTATAAAGTCGGGCTAGTTTTACGCACAACCATTTCGGTAAATTGCACCACAACGGCAATCACTAAAATAAAGCTCATGGTGCGTAAAAATTCGATATCTAGCGGCGCTAAAATATATTGATTAACTAAATAGCTTGTAACAGAGGCAAGAGTAAGCACAAACGTGGTTGCTAAAGACATACCAATAGCGGTATCAAGCTTGCCTGATACACCCATAAATGGACATAAGCCTAAAAATTGTACTAATACAAAGTTATTAACTAGAACGGTTCCAATCAATAACAAGACATATTCTGTCATGTGTGCCTCGCGCTATTAAAATCCTGTGTATTATCCTTTTTTCTGCCCCGATAAACAACATATGCGAGTCGTTATCAGTTAAATAAACACAGTAAAATCATTAAGCGATCACAAAGCTGTAAAATTTATGTGATTTTAAAGTAAGCGAAAAATTAAACAGTTAAACGCAAAAAAGAGCACATGTGCTCTTTTTTGCTTTAATTAAGGGTAGTTGCTAAATATCTTTAGGTTTTTCTATGTAATAACCTTGTACGCCGTCTAGGCAAAGCGTTTCTACAATGTGTTTTTCTTCTTGGCTTTCAACGCCCTCTGCAAACACACTCACACCAATGCGGTGGGCTAAATCAACCATTAGGCGCATAAAGTATTGATTGTTTTTATCATCTTCTAGGCCGCGGGTGTAACTTGCATCCATTTTAATAAAGTCTGGTTTTAAATCACGGAAAAACTTAAACGACGTTAGCCCTACACCAAAGCGTTCAACCGTTACGCGGGCACCTACGCGATGCACCATATCAATAAAGCGTTTACTGGCTTTAATATTTTGCTGCAGGCCAAACTCACTTACTTCAAATACTAATTTAGAGGCTATATGTGTATCTTTTAATAAGCGGCGCTCTAACCAAATAACAAATTGATCGTTATGTGCACTTGATGCGGTCACATTCAGGCCAAAAAACTTTTCAGAGAGGTTACGGCTTTTAATTTTTTCAAGTGATGAGTCAATAATTAAGCGGTCAATTTCTATGGCCATATCGAGTTTTTCAGCCATGGCTAAAAACGAGGCCGTAGGAAGCACTTGGTTATCTTCGGTTTTAAAGCGCACTTGTATCTCTGCATACGCCTTAATGCTTTTACCCAGCGGCATAATATTTTGCATTACTAAGTGAACGCGTTTTGATTCAATCACTTCGTTAATCACTTTACGCCAGTTTTGGTTACCAAACCCAGCACTAACATTATTAACTAAATCGGTTTCGCGCTGCACATGCCATGCATTTACTTGCTTAGATTGCGCCATGCTCATTGCGTTATCGACAACCGATAATAGCTCACCCAGCGGTTTGCCTTTTTCGTAGCCCACAATACCTGTGTTAGCCACAGAGCTGAGCTCTTGGTTTTGTTGATATTGAGTAAAGCGCGATTGCAGGTTTTCACCAAAACGCTCTGCTTCTTTAAGTGGGGTATTAGGAAGTACAATGGCAAAGTCTGAGCTATTTAGCCTAAATACTTGGCTGCCGGTGTAAGTGCCACTTATATGCTTAATTATATCCGCCACACCTTTAACGTAGTCATCACCTTTTTGGTAGCCACGGCTTTGATTTATAGTTTGCAGCTCACTACAGCGTACAAGCGCTAACGATCCAAACGTACTGCGTTCACTGTTTTCGATGTGTTTTTCGTAATATTCAACAAACATATTACGGTTACCTAATTCGGTAATTACATCTTTATAGGCTTCTTGTTTGATACTTAGGGCAGCGTTTTGAATATCATCATTTTTATTTTTTAAAAAATGCGAAAGGCGATTAAAGCTCGGGACTAAATCTTTACCTAGCTTTTTCATTTTACTGGCATCAAGTGCGGTGTCTAAGTCGTCGCCAATTTGATTTTGGTTAATGTAAATGTCTATTACATCGGCAACGGTCATGCTGATATTTTTATTTAAGCTATGAAAAATAGACTTCATTAATATGATAGGAATAATCACTAAAAAGGCAGAAATAAATATAACTATAAATAACGAGGTTTGTAACTGCTGCGCTAAACGTTCAATGTTGAGGGTAAATTCTACTTTTATATCTGCAGCGTCGTTAACGGCAAACTGTGGGCGAACCGAATTAAAGCTAGATTGAATAAATTCAGCAAACATGGGTAGCTGGGTAGGGGAGTTAACTGAAAATACTTCAGCCCCTTGGTAGTCTCTTAGTATAAAGCTTGAAAACGTTTTACCATCGCCAATCGCTTTTTTTATACTTTCAGGCGAAAGGTCATCACTTGTTAAGCTGTTAATGTAACGTGTTACACTGGTTTGTGCTGAAGTTTGTGCTTCACTTACTGCATTATTAAAGCTTACAGATATGAAGTAGCTTCCAGCCGCAACACATACAAGCCAAGACAGGATTTGTATAAAAATAAGTTTTTTAAAGCCAGCCATGTTATCAATCTTTTAATAGTTCAAAAGGAAAGGAATCAGGTCCTTGATCATTCAACTAATAGCAACACATTAGAATAGATATTATGTTTTAGTTATAAAGCAGAAGAGTAGTGGAAAATTACTGAAATGTCTATGAAATTCTTATGATTGGCTCCCCCTCCCCGACTCGAACGGGGGACCTGCGGATTAACAGTCCGTCGCTCTAACCAACTGAGCTAAGGGGGAACAAATAGAGATGTCATTTTATGATTTGGCTCCCCCTCCCCGACTCGAACGGGGGACCTGCGGATTAACAGTCCGTCGCTCTAACCAACTGAGCTAAGGGGGAACTACATCATAAACATAAACTTGGCTCCCCCTCCCCGACTCGAACGGGGGACCTGCGGATTAACAGTCCGTCGCTCTAACCAACTGAGCTAAGGGGGAATCGTTTATGATTGAAAAACTTGGCTCCCCCTCCCCGACTCGAACGGGGGACCTGCGGATTAACAGTCCGTCGCTCTAACCAACTGAGCTAAGGGGGAAGCGTCATGCCTTTCAACGGGGCGAAATATTAATGATGGAGCCGCAAAGTGTCAACATATAAAAGTCATAAATTTAAAAAAGAAGTTTATTCGTTGTTTTTATGTTCGATCTGCGCATTTTATAACTCTATTTATGCAAAACACGGCGGTAAATCTCTATTTAGACTCACACCAATGTGAAAAAAACAGCGCCCATAAAATAGCCATTGTTTAATTTATGTGTAAAAAATCCCGCTGAGACAAAATTTATCGCGGCAAATCAGTAAATTTGTATTTAACCTGGTTGTCATAAAACCGAGTATAAATTTAGCTAGCAGATCTTTTTAAAAAATCTAGCAGGGTAGTTTTTTCGTATTACGGTATTTAAGAGGGGTTAAACTAATAAAGCCGTGGCTGGAAACTTTATTTTAAAAAGCTGTACAAAAACATAACAATCAATAAGTTGCTAAATATTTGCGTAAACTAATTAAGTCACTTATAGCTGTATTAGGCACAAAGATTTGGCTTAGCTTAATTTTTTGTTTGCAAGCATTGATAAGTTTTTAACTTTAACTTTGAGCAAAGGTTGGACCTGAGCTGAATTTTAGCCAGCGCGCAAGCCTTTATAAATGCGGGCTCAGCTGAGTTATCCACGGTTTCTGTGGATAACTCTGTTTATGAAACTTTAAGAACACTGTCCCGACCAGAGTTTTAGGGCGCTACAACGATTTCAAGCTTTTAAAACGATTTTTTTATTACCATAAAAAACATAGGGTTATAAATGCATGCTGAATTACCATGCAACGATGAGTAAATTAATTCGTTACGATAAAGATTAATACCGCGCTGTGTAAAAATTCAGCGAATTTGCAGGGTTAAATGTTAAAAAAGTAATAAAAATGTTCACTTATTGTTTTTTGGCGCTCTAAGGGCGTATTTGTGCACAAATGCTTAAAAATTCAACTTTAGCTATTTTTTTAATTGTTGCTTTATTATTAGTATGAAATCCATTGATAAATCCGTGGCTTGAATTGCTATGATGCTTTAAAATGGCTCGCTCAGTAAAAGAGGCTTATTTATTCCATGCGCGAAACTTCACATTCTCAATCACGCCCAGATTTACTTAACGATCCCATCTTGCCTACATTGAAAAAAATGACCATCCCGATGATATTTGGCATGGTCACGCTAATGATGTTCAATATAGTCGATACATTTTTTATCAGTATGTTGGGCACAGAGCCCCTTGCGGCGGTAAGCTTTACGTTTCCGGTAACCTTTACGGTAATAAGCCTAGCCATAGGTTTAGGTATTGGCACATCAGCGGTGATAGCGAAAGCCTTAGGCAGTAATAAAATAGAAGAGGCGCGTTTTGATGCCAGTGTGTCGCTTATTGTGGCGCTACTATTAGTTATTTTACTTTCGTTTGTTGGATATTTACTAATCGACCCAATATTCACTTTATTAGGGGCCGGACAATTAGTGCTGCCACTTATTCATGAGTATATGAATATTTGGTTTATTGGCAGCGTATTTTTAATTACCCCCATGATAGGTAATTCGGTATTGCGAGCCAGTGGCGATACTAAAACACCCAGCATAGTAATGGGTGGGGCAGGGCTTATTAATGCCATACTCGATCCTATTTTGATATTTGGCTGGGGCCCAGTACCGGCATTAGGCATTCAAGGTGCCGCTATTGCCAGTGTTATTGCCTGGGGCGTAGCGGTTATTATTATATTATATGTGCTGGGCGTTAAAAAGCGGCTATTAAGCTTAAAAGCCGGTAATCAAACTGCGGCCAGTGCAATTAAAAAAGTACTTAAAATAGGTTTACCCGCAGCGGGGGCTAACATGCTTACCCCAGTAGCAATGGCAGTGATGACCGCACTCGTTGCCAATCATGGACCCGAAGCGGTTGCCGCTTTTGGTGTGGGCAGCCGTATTGAATCAATTGCCAGTATTTTAGTGCTGGCTTTGTCGATGACATTGCCTCCTTTTGTTAGCCAAAACTTTGGGGCGGGTAAATTAGGCCGCGTAAAAGAGGCGTACATTGGTACGCTTAAATTTGTGATGTTATGGCAATTTGCTATTTATATTTTACTCATTGCGCTGTCAGGGGTAATAAGCCAATTATTTGGTAAAGAACAAGCTGTAATCGATGTTATTAAGCTCTTTATATACACCATACCGCTAAGTTATGGTTTTCAAGGGGTGATCATTTTATCAAATTCATCGTTTAATGCTTTACACAAACCTATGAATGCATTGTTTTTAAGTATTATTCGTTTGTTTGTTTTTTATCTGCCTTTTGCTTATGTAGGCAGTATGCTAGGTGGCTTGATTGGTTTATTTATTGGCGCTGCAATCGGTAATGTATTCACAGGGTTAGTCGCGTACAAATGGTTTGTAAAAGAGCTAGATGCAATATGTAGTAACACGGTAACGGAGTAAATGAATGAGTGATCACTTTGAGCTAAAGTCACAATTTAAACCCGCGGGCGATCAACCCACAGCGATTAAACAGCTTGAAGAAGGCTTAGAAGCCGGGCTTGCGCATCAAACCTTACTCGGTGCTACAGGTACAGGTAAAACATTTACCATGGCCAATATTATTAGCGATTTAAATCGCCCAACAATAATAATGGCGCATAATAAAACACTAGCCGCGCAGTTATATGGAGAAATGAAAGAGTTTTTTCCTAATAATGCAGTTGAGTATTTTGTATCTTACTACGATTACTACCAGCCAGAAGCCTACGTGGTTGCCAGCGATACGTTTATAGAAAAAGACGCCTCTATTAATGAGCACATAGAGCAAATGCGTTTAAGTGCTACTAAGGCATTGCTTGAACGCCGCGATACCATAATAGTGGCCTCTGTGTCGGCTATTTATGGTTTGGGCGACCCCGACTCATACATGAAAATGATGCTGCTTTTAAAAGTAGGCGAACAGGTCGACCAACGCGATATGCTGCGCCGTTTAGCTGAGCTGCAATATACTCGTAACGACATTGACTTTAGCCGTGGTACTTACCGTGTACGTGGCGAAGTTGTTGATATATTTCCTGCCGAGTCAGACACCTATGCAGTACGTGTAGAAATGTTTGATGACGAAATAGAGCGCCTTAGTATTTTTGATCCCCTTACTGGTGCGGTAGAAAAACACATAGTACGTGCCACTATTTACCCTAAAACGCACTATGTAACGCCACGCGAAAAAATTCTTGATGCCATAGAAAAAATAAAAGCTGAGCTTAAAGAACGCAGAGCACAATTATTAAGTGCCAATAAATTAGTAGAAGAGCAGCGCATAGCGCAGCGAACACAATACGACATAGAAATGATGACCGAGCTTGGTTATTGCTCGGGCATAGAAAACTACAGCCGTTATTTGTCGGGGCGTACACCGGGCGATCCGCCACCCACATTACTCGATTATCTTCCTGATGATGCATTGATGATCATCGATGAATCGCACGTAACCGTATCGCAAATAGGTGCCATGTATAAAGGCGATAGAAGCCGTAAAGAAAACCTAGTTGAATATGGCTTTAGAATGCCATCGGCGATGGATAACCGCCCATTGCGCTTTGAAGAATTTGAAGCCATAGCACCGCAAACGATTTATGTATCGGCAACGCCGGGTGATTTTGAGTTAGAGCGCAGCGCAGGCGAAGTCGCAGAGCAAGTTATACGCCCAACGGGCCTGTTAGACCCAGAAATAGAAATACGCCCTGTAGGCACTCAAGTAGATGATTTACTATCAGAAATTTATAAATGTGTAGAAAAAGGTGAGCGAGTACTGGTTACTACGCTTACCAAGCGCATGTCTGAGGATTTAACCGATTACTTAAGCGAGCACAATGTAAAAGTACGTTACCTGCACTCAGACATAGACACAGTAGAACGCGTTGAAATAATTCGTGATTTACGCGCCGGTGTGTTTGATGTGTTAGTGGGTATAAACTTATTACGAGAAGGCTTAGATATGCCAGAAGTGGCGCTAGTTGCCATTTTAGATGCCGATAAAGAAGGCTTTTTACGCTCAGCACGTTCGCTTATTCAAACCATTGGTCGTGCTGCACGTCACCTCGACGGGCGCGCCATTTTATACGCCGATAAAGTAACTAAATCGATGGACAAAGCGATTAGCGAAACACAGCGCCGCCGCGAAATACAACACGCCTTTAATATAGAGCACGGCATTGAGCCGCAAGCCTTGGTTAAAAAGATCACCGATATTATGGATGTGGGCGAAGAAGCAGCACCAAAAGATAACCTTAAGCTGGTGCGTAAAGAGTCTAAAAAAATACTCAGTGCGAAAGAAATTGCCACACAAATTAAACAGCTTGAAAGCAAAATGCATGCTTATGCCAGCGACCTTGAATTTGAAAAAGCCGCGTCTGTACGCGACGAAATACACGAACTACAACAACAGTTGATTAACTAAATGACACCCGATTTTTCACCCCTGATAAGCGCGCTTGAAGATGCGCCATTACTACAAAACGAACTATGCCGCGTATTTCATGGCCGCGGCCATAGCGTGGCATCGCTAAGCCATATTAATTTAGACTTTTATCCGCCAAGCTTGTTTTTAATTTCGTACGATGAAATTGACGAAGCCACGTTAAATACACTGACCAGTACCCTTTGGGCGTGGGCGCAGCAGCATCATCCTGAATTAATATCTGCATTGGTGTATCAACAGCGCGCGGGAGTACAAAGCAGCAATCGTTTAGTGCATGGTAATCTTCCCTCGCCACATGTGGTAAAAGAAAACGGCATTGGTTTTTTAGTGGATTTAACAAGCCGCCAAAACACCGGAATATTCCCCGATATGCGAAGTGGACGTGAGTTTGTCTCTGCCAATAGTAAACATGCAAAAGTACTTAATTTGTTTTCATACACGTGTGGTTTTTCGCTTGCGGCAATGCAAGGCGGGGCAGATCATGTTATGAACATGGATATGAGCAAAGGCGTACTTAAAGTAGGTAAGCAAAACCACCAACTTAATGGTTTTGAGCGCGGAGTGAGTTTTTTACCGCACGATATTTTAAAGTCGTTTGGTAAATTAAAAAAAGCAGCGCCGTTTGATTTGATTATTGTAGACCCGCCAAGCTTTCAAAAGGGCAGCTTTATTCTAACTAAAGATTATCAAAAGGTGCTGCGCAGATTGCCCGAACTACTGTGCGATACCACACAGCTTTTATTATGCGCTAATAGCCCAGAGCTTAGCGAAGATGCGTTTAAAGCTTTAATAAACGAGCACACTCAAGGAGCAATAGAATTTGTTGAGCGCCTTGCACCAACGGCCCGTTTTGTAGAAGTAGACAGCAATAAAAGCTTAAAAGCGTTAGTGTATAAAACGGCGCATACCGCAACTTATACCAATTCGCAATAATACTTAATCATTTAAAGGGGCTAAACGTGTCGCTATCTGTGTTAAAAAACTCTCATTTAGAACAACTAAATAGCGATTTTTTTGCCTAGCTATCAACACGTTTTTCCAGCCTCAAAATAGATCACTTAATTAAGCTAATTGGTATTAAATGAAACTGAGTAAGCGTTTAAACGCAATTAATGCGTTAATTACTGACCCCGTTGATGTTATTTGGGATTGCTGCTGCGATCATGGTTACCTAGGCATTGCACTATTAAAGCGCCGCGCTGCAAAACAGGTTAATTTTGTAGATGTGGTAGATAAAATAATGACCGAGCTGAGCGAGCACCTTACAAATATTAGCCAAACACTGCCAAGTGATGCGCAATATAAAGTACATTGCCAAGATGTAAGAGAAATAAAGCTCGTTCCAAAAGCGTTAAATACTGTAGTTATTGCAGGTGTTGGCGGCGAGCTGTTACTAAAACTTGTTACTGGCATTATTAAAAACAATTGCGCTGCATCTGTAGCAAGCACCCGCTTTATAGTTTGCCCTATACACCATACTTATCATTTGCGCAGTGGTTTAGCCAAATTAGGCTTTGGCCTTGAAAGCGAGCAATTAATCACTGAGAACAACCGCTATTATGAGCTTATAGAGGTAAGTCAACGTAGCACAGCGTTGCTCACATCTACCGGTAACAGCATGTGGGATTTAAATAATGCATCGCACAAGCAATACCTTAAACAGTTACTCACTCATTATAATAAAATGCTTAATAAAGATGAGCCTTATTATCAAAAAGTTATAACAGATTATAAAAAACTCAGCGACGCTTAAAAATGGCTTATTTAGCGCTAATAGTGTGATCTAATGCAAGGCGCAAAAACGTAACATCAACATAGATTATATCGCCTTGCGCGAGTTTATTTGGTTTATGTATGTCAGATAAAAAAAGTCGTATTGAGCCGCTGCTCAGTGCAGAGCAAAAATGGCAAAACAGTTACGAGCAACCAATTTCGTATGCTCCATTAGTGCAACTTGCTAATAACAGCTGGATAGTTCCACAGCACTTTTTACGCTATAAACACACCTTACAAAGCGTTAATCAAGTACTAGAAAATATTAATTTTTCAGCGCACTTTAGAGTGCTTGCTGCACAAAAAGATCAGCAACTTTATTTACAAGTTGCCGAACTAAGCCCCGATAATTACAAAACCAGTAGTTACGCGGGTGAGGGCATAGCAAAAAAATTACTGTTTGGCAGACGCTGGATAGTAGAGGAAAACTTACCAACCTCCGAGCTTATTCAAACAGCGTTTTTAGCGCTTAAAATAGCGCGAGAGCACGAGGTAAGAGAGCTGTTTCAACTTACTCACAGCAATAATACAACTAGCACGCCATTTAATAATCATCATGATTTACCGGTTATGGCACAAAATGCAGAGCTTGTTATTGCACACGCGGCGCAGGGCAATGAGCAACATTGTACTATTGAGCAGTTATTAAAACGGGTAGTATTTGCAGGTGATAAGGTATCGCTAAGTGCTTTGCAGCAACTAAGCTCGCAGCAGTGGTTATACACCTTAAAATTACACTGCAATACTTGCCAGCTTACAGAATTTAATAATAAAACCTTTTCATTTTTAACCAGTGATAGCAGCGCAAATAACTTTTTACATGGCCTTATTAATGCCCTGGTTGATATTAGTAATGAGTATGTGAGTGAGCAATTTAAATACCAAGGGTTTGCCCGATTTAGTAAACACAATTGCGTAGAAAAAATAGGTGCACTTAGTGTGGCAATGCGCTCGCCAAAAGTGTTGGGGCTGTGCTCACTTGGCAAGCAACATGCAAATAAGCTTAACTTTGAAATTGATAGTTCGCGTGCGCCACAAGGTTGCGGCCAAGCTATAGATGGGTTTTTAGCTGCCCACGGCATAGAGCAGCCAGAAAATGCACATTTATATCGTTTTTAAAGGCGGTTAATTTCTTCTTTTGTGGTGTAGCTTGAGTCTGTCACTATGGCCTCAAGCGTTTGCACGCGCTCTTTTAAAGCAACCACTTGGGCACTTACCTCGGCCAGTTGTTTATTTGCATCTTGGTTGCTATCTTGCATTTTGTGTTTAAATTCAAGGTGTTTTTTGTACATATCGTAAATAACCCCAGAGCCAACCGATATAAGCACAATAAGTACTATCATTGTAGTGCCTGACATAACCACTTCCTTTTTATAGTTTTAACTGTTGCATAAAGTATAACCATATTTAGCAGCGGTTAAACCTGACAATTGTAACTTTATTTGTCGATTGCTGCGTGGAGTTATGTTCATCATTGATACACCTGCGTTATTGTTTAATAACTAATGGCGTAATTAATAAGTCTATTTGAGATTAAACCGTGTGACTTTAAAGCCAACGTTTTTATTGTGTTGCTTTAATCTGCAGTTTTAACGCGCTCTATGCCAGCGTTAACCTTGTATTTAATTGTGTATTAATGCAAACGGGTATAGTGTTTACAGACTTATAGGTCCTTATTTTATAATCAATACAGTGAGTTGCTATGTTAAATAATAAAATACCTCCGGTTATTGTCGTGCTCGTTTTTGCAGGCATTATGGCGTTAATAGCCCATTACAGTGTGATTGATTTTACAGCGTTTATTGCCTACTTAGCAGCGAGCTTAGTCATTATAGGGTGCGCATTTTGTATAGCCGGAGTGGTAAGCTTTAAACTTGCACGCACCACAGTTAATCCAAATAAGCCCGAGCAAGCATCAAAGTTGGTAACCAGTGGCGTATATAAAATTTCACGTAACCCTATGTATGTGGGCTTTGCGTTTATTTTAGCTGGCTGGGGTATTTGGCTTAGTTCGCTGTGGGCACTTTTATGTGTTGTTGGGTTTATTGCTTATTTAACGTTTTTTCAAATAATTCCTGAGGAGCGGGCGCTTAGCAAATTATTTGGCCAAGAATTCACAGAGTATAAAAACAAAGTAAAACGCTGGTTGTAATTTTCAAGCAAATACTAAAAAGGCTATCGAGATGATAGCCTTTTTGCGTTTAGCGCTAATAAACTAACCGTGCTTTCACTGAAAACCCCGTAACTAGCGGTTATTCGTATTCGATTGGATCAGTGACGTTATTAAGCGAAAATGCCTCTAAACGTTCTTGGCAGGCGCCACATTTACCACAGGCTTTTTCGCGTCCGTTATAACAAGTCCATGTTTGGCTGTAGTCTAAGCCCATTTTTATGCCATCGGTTAAAATATCAATTTTGGTGTTATTTAAGTACGGGCTAAAAATTTCTACAGCGTCGTAGTTAGCAATACGACATACATCATCCATTTTTTGCACAAACTCAGGACGGCAATCAGGGTAAATAGCATGATCCCCCGAATGCGCGCCATAATATACTTTGCTCGCTTTTAAAGACACAGCGTAACCAACCGCAAGCGAAAGCAAAATCATATTACGATTAGGCACTATGGTGCTTTTCATGCTTTCTTCTTCGTAATGACCTTCTGGTACATCAATATCATCAGTCAGTGATGAGCCACCAATAAGCTGGTTAATAGCTGATATATCTACAATTTTATGCGGAACATTAAGCTTTTCACACACGTTTTCAGCCACTTCAAGCTCTTTAACATGACGCTGACCATAGTCAAATGAAAGGGCATAAACATCATGGCCTTGTTGTAAGGCTTTATTTAATACGGTAAACGAATCCATACCGCCGGAATAAATAACAACTACTTTTTGCGTCATATCTGGATTGCTCTTTAGTTTTAATAGAGGTTTATATCAGGGCGCGATATACTACACGGCCGCAGCTTAAATAACAATTTTTGGGCAGCGCTTTTTCGTCTTTTATAGTAGCAATTTTGCAGCTAGGCAGTAAGTGAGATCTCTTTTGTACAAAATTAATGAAGTGTTTGAAACCATCCAAGGTGAAGCAAGTTTTACCGGCACACCCTCAATATTTTTGCGTTTGCAAGGCTGCCCAGTGGGCTGCGCATGGTGTGATACTAAACAAACTTGGGAAGTCGATAACGTGTACAAAGTATCGCTTGATGAAACGGTAGAAAAAAAAGCCGATTCAGATCATTGGGCCGATGCCAGCGCCGAGCAAGTACTTGAGCTGTTTAAATCGCGTGGCTATACAGCAAAGCATGTTGTAATTACCGGCGGCGAGCCGTGTATGTACGATTTAAACCCAGTGTGTAAGCTATTGCACGATAACGGCTTTACAACACAAATAGAAACCAGCGGCACCTTTGAAATACTTGCCCCTGAGCAAACCTGGGTTACCGTATCGCCTAAAATTAACATGCGCGGCGGCTACGAAGTACTTACCAGCGCCATGAAGCGCGCCAACGAGATAAAGCACCCAGTAGCGATGCAAAAGCACGTAGAAGAGCTTGAAGCGCTATTTGCCAAAACAGGTGTTAACCCGAAGCTTGTATACTTACAGCCAATAAGCCAAAAAGTGTCAGCCACCAAATTAGCCATTGACACTTGTATTGCCAAAAACTGGCGCTTATCGGTGCAAGTACATAAGTATTTAGGGATTAGCTAAAGCGAAAGAGCAGCTGTAAGTGCTTAGCTGTAAGCGATAAGCTGCTCGGCGTTAATTCGTAGGTTGGGTTGAGTGAAACGAAACCCAACGAACCTCCAATACCCACACCCCAATAATCCCGTATTATATATTTGAAAACGTAGGCCGGATAAGCGAAGCGCCATCCGACACAGTAACTTATTTAAGTTTCGACAAACATAAATAGTTAATTAATTATGATGTATGAAGTCAAGATTTGACCCTTCTGGTTCTCTGAGCCCTCAGGTTCTCTTGTAGGTTGGGTTGAGTGAAACGAAACCCAACACCACAACTTCATTGCTCACTCTTTATATAAACCACCACACCAGCTTATTTAAACGCGTAGGTCGGATAAGCGAAGCGCCATCCGACACCGTAACTTATTTAAGTTTCGGCGAATATCAATAGCTAATTAATTTATGATGTATGAAGTCAAGATTTGACCCTTCTGGTTCTCTAGTAGGTTGGGTTGAGTGAAACGAAACCCAACACCGCAACTCCATTACTCACTCTTTATATAAACCACCACACCAGCTTATTTAAACGCGTAGGTCGGATAAGCAAAGGGCCATCCGAAAAGGCTAATTAATTTCTTCCCCGCAGTGATAGCATTTATTTTTTGGCAGGCGATAGCTAGTAGCTGATTGCATTACCTGGTTTTTCTTACAATTTGGGCAAAAGTAATTAATAACATTCATAATCAGCGCGATTGCAAAAATAAAACTGCCAATATAAAACGGGTTTGTATAAAACTGGCTACTCGCTGGTGAAAACATAAAGCCAATAACACATATAATCAATGCGGCTAAATACACTCTAAACTTGATTGCCTTACTCAAAATTAAATTCTCCTTTTTTATCTTTTTATCAAATAGATTGGAAATTAGCCACTTAAAGTTTATTTTGGGTATTTTAAAGTGTAATTAAGGATATACGGAGATCAAAAGTTAAATGGAAAAGTATTTACATATAAAAATATCAAAAGACATAAAGCTCTCACCTTTATTAGAAAGTGATGCTCCTGATGTTTTAAGATTAGTTAATGAAAACCGTATTAATTTAGCAAAATATCTTTACTGGGTTAAAGATGTGTCAGACATAGCGTCGGCCCATAAATATATTTTTGAACGAGTAAATAGCGGAAAAAGTGGTTCACGATGGTTCAAAATAAACTTTAAAGGTAAGTTTTGTGGTGTATTTGCCATTAAATCAATATGTCCCGATTCGGCAGTTGCTGAATTAGGCTATTGGCTAGCTCAAAACGCGCATGGTAACGGGATTATTAGTCAAATCATTTCAAAAGCTACGCAGCTACTCACGAGCACTCATGTTAAATTTATCGAATTTAGGTGCCTAGAGAGAAACGAGGCAAGTATAAAGGTTGCGTTGAAATCAGGCGCTTTGCTCGTAGATGTTATACCTAATTTTTTAGTTGCAGATAATGTATTACAAAGCCTAAATATTTATAGAACCCCAGTAAAATAATAAAAATATTACAGCTCTCACCATCACAAAACGTAATCATTAATATCATATTTGATAATTTTTTGTCCTCACTACAATCATTTATCATGGCTAATTAATTCCTTTAATTACATTTAACGCCTTTGCCGTTAAGGAACATGCCATGAGTAAAAAAGAGTTAAACCGCAGAGACTTTATGAAGTTATCGGCTGCTGGGTTGGGTGCTGCCGCGCTGCCTATGCTGTTTACAAGTCTAAATGCTAATGCCAACCTGCAAGCAGCTGATAAAGGCGAGCAAGCAAATGGCTTAGCTGATTCGCCAATGCCTTATCCGCGCACGTTTTCGCATATTGGTGTGTCAGTGCCAAGCCTAGAAAAAGCCGTCAAGTTTTATACTGAGGTGCTGGGCTGGTATTTAATTATGAAACCCACACAAATAACAGAAGATAAATCACCGATTGGTGAGATGTGTACTGATGTATTTGGTGCTGGGTGGGGCAGTTTTAAAATAGCCCATTTATCAACAGGGGATAGGGTGGGGGTTGAGCTATTTGAATTTAAAAATCAGCAAAACCCAAAAAATAATTTTGAGTATTGGAAAACGGGAATATTTCATTTATGCGTACAAGACCCTGATGTAGAAGGACTCGCTGATAAAATAGTGGCCGCGGGCGGAAAAAAGCGTATGAAAGCGCCGCGCTATTATTACCCAGGGGAAAAACCATATCGCATGATTTACATGGAAGACCCGTTTGGCAATATTTTAGAAATTTATAGCCACAGTTACGAGCTTATATATTCAAGTGGCGCTTATGGTTAATTTATTATGTAACGAGTCACTGTACTTTATTCAATAAACGCTAATAAAAAAGCGTTGCCCTAGAGCAACGCTTTTGTATATTTTTTACAGCTTACAGCTTACAGCTTACAGCTTACAGCTTACAGCTTACAGCTTACAGCTTACAGCTAACTTATTCCGCCGCTAAGTAATCCAACACCACTTGGTGGTGATCTTTGGTTTTAAACTTATCAAATAAGTGTTTAATTTTACCGTCTTGGCCTACTAAAAAGGTTAAGCGGTGAATACCATCGTATTCTTTACCCATAAACTTTTTGTAGCCCCATACGCCAAATGCTTCAGCAATGGCGTGATCTTCATCGGCGAGTAAATCAAAGTTAAGCTCTTTTTTAGTTTCAAAGTTTTTAAGGCGCTTAATAGGGTCTGGGCTAATACCTACAACGCGGGTGTTAAATTGAGCAAGCTGCGCTTGTTGGTCACGTAAGTTTTCGGCTTGAACCGTACAACCCGGTGTAGAGGCTTTAGGGTAAAAGTACACCAGTACTTGTTGCTCTTTTAACAGCTCACTTAAGGTGACTGTTTCGTCGTTTTGATTTTGTAAGCTAAATTCTGGTGCTGTATCACCGGCTTGTAATGGACTAATTTTGTTCATGCTGTGCTCCTTAGCGAATACGTTTAAAAATATAATCTACGTTAAGACTGTGCGAAAGGTTTTCAAAGGTCACTTTAAATTGGTCTATATCAACCTCTACTGGGATATTAAACTCAATTTCGCAGCGCATTTTAGTGTCGGTTTCTTCATCGTAGGTGTCTGACTTTAATGAGCAGATACTAATGTGGTGATCGGCAAAAAAACGCGTTACTTTACTCAGTGTACCTGGGGTGTCTATCCCTGTGTATTCAAGGGTATAGCCTGCGCAAAATTCACTTTCGGTGTGGCGAGTGGTGCTGCGCTTCATCATGGTGAGTAGGCCTAGCTCCATGCCTTTAGTAGGCAAGGTGTGCTCTATGCGGCTAATGGCCGACATATCGCCGCTTAGCAGCATGGTAAAAGTAAATTCGCTGCCTAAAATGGCTATTCGGCTATCTATAATGTTGCAATGACAATCACTTACAAGCTGTGTAAGTTCACTTACAATTCCCGGTCTATCTTCGCCAATAGCGGTTAAAACAATTTGATGATTTGAAAATGCAGTCATGAAGTTTAATACCTACGTTTTTTGAAATATAACAACCGAGTTGGTATAGCCCGCTGCGCATACACTACGTTGCACGGCGGCGAAGTTTAACACAAAAAGCGCCCTAAACTACATAGGCGCTTAATTAAAGGCGCTTTAAAGCGTTGTGTTCCTTGTTTTTACTGGCACAGGAAAGTACCATAGCTAAAATTTGTCTTTTTGTTGTGATTGATTTTATAACACTTAGGTGTGAACTTTATTGCAATTAGACAGCCAAATAATAAATGTAAAGTTAATGTTGATTTTACACTGAACCAAATTCGGTATTACCCACTCATATACGTGTAAAACAATTAAAGGGTATGCTAAGGAGAAATATCTGTGCAGTATTGGATCCCAAAAGCACTTGCAGTGAGTGTATTGGTAAGTTTATCAGGGTGTAATGTTTTTATTAATGAAGCGCACAACGAACGCAATTATCGTACGCATGAAGGTGTTAAAACCCCGCCATCGTTATCTCAACCAGCGCAAGATCCGGTTTATAAAATGGATGTGGGCCAATACGATAACAACCCTGAGGCAACAAACTATCGTCCACCAGCACAGGTTTTAACTGTTGCTAAAGGTAGCTGGGTAGAAGAGGGCGATAAACAAGCGCGTATTTACTTTGATAAAAACGATGGCATTGTTGATTTAGATGAATTTGTTTGGGACTCAATTAAAGCGGTTATTGCCGAAAATAATGCAACAACCACAAAAGAAGATAAGCTACTTGGTATTATCGAAACTGACTGGTACTCAATAATTAAAGCTGAAGAGAGCTGGTTATGGGGCGATGAGGTAAGCGAAAACCAAGAGCGTTTTAGATTCACAATTGAAGAAAAATCGCATCAGCGTACTGCTTCGTTACGCGCTGAACTTATTGACTTTAAAGGTGATGACACGTTAACCGATTTACTTAAGCAGCAATTAGAAGTACGCGCGCTTAACCAAGTTGTGGCTGAATTTGATTATCGCTATCGTCAGTTAGAAGTAGAAAACCGCAAGCGCCAAGGTATTATTTCTTTAGAAATGGGCTTTGATAACAAAGGCAATGCTGCACTTGTTACTGAGCAATCATACGATGCAGTATTCGACCGCTTCTCGGGCTTTTTAGAGCGCCTATCGTTTACTATTGTTGAGATTAAAACCGATACCGGCTTAATAACTGCCGACTACAACAAGCCAGAAAGCAGTGTATGGGATTCTATTTGGGGCGACGAAGTTGCGCAGCTTCCAATTGAAGAAGGCCAATACCAAATTTTAGTGAGCAAAACTAAAGAAGGCGGTACAAGCTTAACCTGGATGGATGACAAAGGCGAAACACTCGAACCTGGCACCATGAATGGTTTACAACAAGCGTTAGAAGCAGCACTTATTCAGCGCGGCATCAAAATTTAATAATTAATAATAAGTTTTTACTACAAAAAGAGCGCTTTGCTCTTTTTGTAGTTTTTATGGATTAAAAAATATGTCTCAGTTACCTCCTCGCGGGCACTATACGTGGCGCACTTGGTTTACTTTTTTAGTACCGTCGTTAATTGGTGTGTTTTTATTTATGACACCCATTCCTACCGCAGACGGGATGACCATTCCTATTGCGTTAATGGCTAAAGGCGTGCAAGCGTTGATGTCTGGCTCTGCGCAAGCAATTGTTACCCTTATTATTTGTATTACTGGTGTTATGTCGGTGGTCACCAAAGTATTTAAACCCGCCGCTATTTGCCAATCACCCCTGTTAAAGCATTTATTTGATGTAAGTGTAGTGTGGTTAGTGGTGCGTTTATTCGGTATGGCGTTTGTGCTAATGACCCATTTAGGGTTAGGTAGCGAGGCAATCACCTCTGCAAACACAGGCGCTTTGGTATTAAACGACTTATTACCTGTTTTGTTCTCGGTATTTATACTAGCCGGTTTATTACTGCCTTTACTAATTAACTTTGGGTTATTAGAGCTTGCAGGCACTATGCTAACCAAGGTAATGCGCCCTGTATTTGGCGTACCTGGGCGAAGTGCAGTTGACTGTACTGCGTCGTGGTTAGGTGATGGCAGTGTTGGTATTTTAATGACCGCAAGGCAGTACGACCAAAAGCACTACACGCAGCGCGAAGCTGCCATTATTGGTACTACGTTTTCGGCGGTTTCTATTACGTTTAGCTTAGTGGTTTTAGGCCAAGTGAAATTAGAGCACTTATTTGCCCCATTTTATGCCACCGTATGTTTAGCCGGTGTTGTTGCTGCTATTATTGTGCCGCGTTTACCGCCACTTCGCTTTAAAAAAGATTTGCTTATTGATGGCAGTGAGCCAAATCGCGATGCTGAGGCTATCCCAACGGGTAAAAGCTTAGTAGGGCACTCACTTGATGTAGCATTAGCAAAAGCCAATAACTCGTCGGGCTTTAAAGGTACCTTAAAAGAGGGTGTACATAATGCGCTTGATATGGTCTTTGGTGTACTGCCTGTTGTAATGGCCGTAGGAACATTCGCACTTATTATTGCTGAGCACACGCCGGTATTTCAATATTTAGGTATGCCGTTTGTGCCATTTTTAGAGTGGTTACAAGTACCCGAAGCACAGGCCGCGGCACAAACTATTATGGTGGGATTTGCCGATATGTTTATTCCGTCAATTTTAGCTGCGGGCACCATTGAAAGTGATGTAACTCGCTTTATTATTGCCGCAATGAGCGTAACTCAGCTAATTTACATGTCTGAGGTTGGCGCACTTTTACTGGGCAGTAAAATACCGGTAAACATTGTTGAGCTGTTCGTTATATTTATTTTACGTACACTTATTACGCTGCCGGTTATTGCCTTAATGGCGCATTGGTTAGTTGGCTAGTAGTGTATTTTAATTATAAAAAGCCCTGATTTATCAGGGCTTTTTTGTGGCTAGTTATTTCAATTTAACCTAAAACTTAACCCTTTTAAGTGGCAAATTGATACTAAATACGAATGAAGATTAAAAACGCCTTGCCACTGAAAGAGTTAAAAAGTTTAAACCTGGGTTAGGCTCTTTAAATCCGGCGTTTGAGTAATGAATAACCCGAAGCGCTACGTTAGTGTGGCCAAAGTCTGCAACTAGGCCAATACGGTCTTCAAATTGGTAGTGAGTACTAATATTTTTGCCCGCAAATTTAGTTTCATCAATAAGCGATACGCCAATACCTGCTTCAATATAAAACGGGGTATTATGAAAACTAAAAGCAGGAAACTGCAGCACGGGCGACATAGCCAAAACAAGATTAGATTGCGAGTTGTCACCATGGCGGTATTCCCACATATTAACGCTGGTTTCAAAATAAAAGCGCGCATCGCCCACTAAGTTTTGTAAGCTAGGGGCATGATATTGATAAGCCATCTTAACGCCATTCACGTTGCCTTCGCCCTTGAGAACATCTACGGCGTAACCATGATTAGACTGCGCAAGCGCCGTGTTACCCCATACAGAAATAACTAAAAATAAAATAAGTGTAAAAGTTTTATATACCGTTTTCATAACTGCCAAATTGGTGTGTGAGTCGAATTAGTAAATAAATGATAAGGGCGGGCCATTCACATTTTCAATGAGGACAAAATGCCGCTTGTTTATGGGCTGTTAACAGTGAAGGCTTAACTAATTGAAAATAAATAGTTTATTTAATTGGTGCTATTTTGGCATTAATAAGGTGCATTTTTGTGTCTGTTTTTGTGGCTTAAAATCGCGTAATTTAGCCACCTCTTAATCACACACATGGTCACGCTCATGAAACTTTTTAACACTATTTTTATTGCTGCTGCCTTTTTTAGCAGCGCGTTATTTGCGCAAACGGCGCAGTCGCCTCAACATATGCTTGAAGGCGTTGCCGATACGCTTTTTAGCGATATTGCAAAAGTAAATGCACAAGGCGATGCAAGCAAAGCCGATATGGCGCGCATTGTAGAGACGCGTTTAATGCCAAACATAGATATTAAGTTTGTGTCGTTTAAATTGCTTGGTAAGCACATTAAAGGCATTGAGCGTGAGCAAGCTGTACGTTTTATTGATGCGGTAGAGCATTATTTAACAGGTACTTACGCAGGTGCGCTAATGAAGTACACCGGCCAGCAAGTAGTATTTGAACAAGATACCGCTAAAAGCGACTCTGAGTACGCTACGGTTAAAACGCAAATTATTGAGCCAAATGCGCCCGTGATTGATCTGCATTTTAAGCTGCGCCAAGGTAAAGACCAGCAATGGAAAGTATACGACATTGTTGCCGAAGGTATTTCGCTTTTAAGCGCTAAGCAAAAAGAGATCATTCAACGCATTTCTGATGTAGGCTTAGAGCAAGTAATTACTGAACTAAAAAATAAATAGTTCACTTCCTGATTAAGACCCTCTCCAACCACAAAAGCAGCCGCACTAAAGTGTATTGGCTGCTTTTATATTTTCTTAATATTCATCTACTTTAAGCTCGCAGCAAAAAAAAGGTGTGATAGAATATCAGCACGTCGATTAAGCGTGGTGTCAGCTAAAAACTGCTATAACTGACGCCTCATCAAGCTACACTGGAGTTGTGCTGTTTTAATGGAAAATGTACTGATTTGGCCAAAGGAATACCCATTACTTATTAAAGGACTTGTAGAACAAAACGGTGCCTTTATTTTAGATGCTTTAGAAGCTTGGCCTGCATGTCGTTCTACTATTGAAGATGACGGTGTATGCACCACTGTGCTACCGCCCATTTACTATTTGATATGGTTAACCCCGCTTGAACCCTTTGAAGAGTGTTATTTTCAGCATATTAGTGAATATGACGAAGATGCGCACGCTTACATTGCTGCTGTTAAAAATCATTATTTAGATAACGAATACACCAGCGAATCAATGGCGCTAATGCTGTGCCAGCGCTTAGAAAAATACGCCAGTGTGGCGGCGCAAAACGCACTTGATACGCCGCTTTCGTTGTTTAGCTTATTATTTAGTAAACGCTATTTTTCGTTAATTGAACATGCTCTAAATAGTGGCAGCAAATTAAGTGCACACGATACGCTAGCACTGTGGCAAGAAGTTGATTTTAGAGAGCGTTTAAGTGCTTTTTTACCTGAATCGGTTGCTGATTTAAACGAACTTACAGAGCTTGCCAGTCAAAAAGTAGCAAACGGTAAAGACTATTTTACGCTGTTAACGCAAGTATCGCCTGATGTTGATTCTATTGTATTGCTTGAAAAAGCATTACTTGCTCATTTAAGCCAAAAAAGCGCAAAGCAAACCATGGCGATGCGTTTTATAGAGCAAGGTGCCACTGGTACATTGGCTGATGAAAACAATAAAACAGCGTTTATGTGGGCAGCCGAAAAAGGCTATGTAAATGTGATAGAAACCCTGTTGGCTAAACAGGATCAAAAAGCGCAAGACACCTTAGGCAATACCGCACTGCATTATGCAGTGTTAGCTAAAAACGAAACCCTTATGGTGCTATTACTAAAAGCAGGTTATGACTTTAGAGCACGTAATAACGAGGGCTTAAGCTGTTACCGGTTAGCAGTAAGTATTAAAGCAAGCAATTTAGTTAAATGCCTTGAGCGCGATTTTGGTATAAAAGAGCTTTCGCCAGAAGGGCAGTTTAACCGCATTAAAAAGGTTCACGCCTTGCACGCAATTGTCACTATTTTATTGCCATTGCAGCTCTATTTCTTTTTTGATGAAAGCATTGCTATAAAAAGTGAGCTGACTTTAATTTTTACATTGATTGCGTCGGTGTGTTTTTTCTTTGCGGCGAGTTTAAAGCGCTGTGCGCTCTATCCACATATAAAGCACCCGTGGGGATTATTTGTGTTGCGTGTTTTTTCGTTGTTAAGCTTAATAGCTCAGCTTGGATTAGCCAGCATAGTTGCACTGGCTGCACTGAGCGAATTAGTGTAGCGGCCGCCATGGCAAACTAAAAGCCTAAAAAAACGCGCTCACATTGTTATGTTAAGCGCGTTTTTTGTATGTATAAGCTATTATACCAATCCGCAATAATATCTAATCATTTTGCGGGGCTAAACGTGTCGCTATCTGCGTTAAAAAACTCTCATTTAGAACAACTAAGCAGCGAATTTTTTGCCTTGCTATCAACACGTTTTTCCATCCTCAAAATAGATCACTTACTTATGCGGATTGGTATTATTTCAACTTTCAACTTTCAACTTTCAGCTTTCAGCTTAAATAATTTATTTTGCGAATTAGTATTATTTATTGTATTCGTTAGCGGCTTTTTCCTCTGCGAGCTCTTCTTTAAGCTTACGTATTTTTAAGCCTTGCTCTTGCCCACGGTGCCTTGCGTAATATGTGCAGCCAATAAACATGGCAGAGGCAAACACAAGCTCTAATAACACCCATATCAGCTCATCAGGTGCAGCCCATAACATGGTTAAGCCGTGTATAAAGTACAACATAACAACAAAGTTAGCCCAGGCGTAAGTGTAAGTGTTGTCTTTAATAAAGCCTCTTAAGGGCAACAGTAAAGGGATTATAGGCACAAACAAGGATACAACACTTGCGTTGCCATTTAGCGGAGGTACAAAGTACATCCAAAGAGGAAATAAAAGTAATAAACCCACATAGCCAAAAATAGCGGTGCGCTGAAATTTTACAGTAATTGGCTTTTTTGCAGGGGTGTCAGCGGTATTCATTGAAGTTTTCTCGCAATGTGAGTGAGGCGTTTACCAACGCTTTGGCATATTTTGATTTCGTCTTTACTTAAAGTATTCGTATTACTACTGCCGGCTACATGTGTTGCCCCGTAAGGTGTGCCGCCGGTTTGCGTAGCTAGTAACTCTGGTACTTCGTAAGGTACCCCTAATAACATCATGCCGTGGTGTAGTAGTGGCAATGATAAATTAAGTAAGGTGGCTTCATTTCCGCCATGCATACTGCTTGACGATGAAAACACACAGGCTGGTTTATCTATTAACTGGCCTTTTAGCCAGAGATCGCTGGTGGTTTCCCAAAACGTTTTTGCTTGCGATGCCATCATGCCAAATCGGGTAGGTGTGCCAAACGCAAGGCCGTCGCAATTTATTAAATCATCTTTTGTAATTACTATATCGTGCGGATTTTTAGCAACAAAGGTACGCAATACGGCTGTGGCACCCTGTTGCTCTATAGATTCGGCTATTTCGTGCGCCATAGCCTCAACCGAGCCATGGCTTGAGTGATACAGTACAACAATGCGAGTCGTCATTATAATACGCTTAATACGTTTTCTGGCGGACGGCCAAGGGCTGCTTTACCGTTGTTTTGTACAATAGGGCGTTCAATAAGTTTAGGGTTGTCTACCATGGCGTTTATTAGCGCTGACTCGTTGGTTTCTTCTTTTAGGTTAAGCGCTTTGTATGCATCTTCTTTTGTGCGCATTAGCTGGCGAGCTGAGCTAAAGCCTAATTGTTCTAAAAGTTGGCTTATTTGCTCATGGTTAAGCGGTGTTTTTAAATACTCTACTACGCTTGGTGTTACGTTGTTTTGCTCTAGTAATGCGAGGGTTTCACGCGATTTAGAACAACGTGGATTATGATAAATAGTAACTGACATACAATTAGTTCCAAAATGTAATTTGCCGCTATTTTAGGGCAAGCGCTGACAGACTTAAAGCCTTGCCAGCTCTTTTTGTAAACGGCGATACTGAGTAAGCAAGGCTTTTAGGCGTTGCTGTTTAACCAGCTCTGTGGGTTCTACGAAGTTAAGCGCTTTTTGGATTTCGTCTGCCGCTTTAATATACGCGCCATATTGCGATAACACATCAGCATTGGCCTCGTGATAAGCGGCAAGCTTGTCTTGCTTTTTATAGGCATCGGCTAATAGCTGTTTGCCTAAGTTGTGGTCGGGTTTTTCAAGTAAAAAGCTTTTTAAAATGTTTTCAGCTAATTCAAACTGCTCAGCCTCTAATGCTGCATTTGCATAGTTTAAAGTTATAACTTGGTTGTTAGGGCGATAGTTGTTTAGTTCAGCCAAAAATTTTACCGCTTCGTCGGCTTTTTTTTGCGCTATTAGTAAATCGGTATGGGTATCGATATAAAATAAATTTTTAGGACTTTGCGCTAATAGCGGCTCTAAAATTTCGGCGGCTTCATCTAGTTTATCTTGATCAAGTAAGCTTATGCCCAAGCCGTATTTAAGCGCGGTGTTGTTGTAACTGTTTTCGCGCATTAATTTTTTAAATAACGCTTCGGCATTTTCGGGCTTATTGGCATAACGAGCAAGTACTCGGCTTTTTGCTAAATTAAACTCAAGGCTTGGGTTTAAATGGCGCACAGGGAATTGCTCTGCACGTAGGCGTACGTCAGACACGCGGCTCTCTGGCAATGGGTGAGTCAGTAAAAAAGCGGGTGGTTTGTACTTATATCTTATTTGCGCTGAAAGTTTAGTTAAAAATTCACTTGATGCACGGGCGTCAAAACCGGCGTTATTAAGGGTTTGCATACCAATTCTGTCGGCTTCTTGCTCGGCAGCACGGCTGTGAGTGAGTTGGCTAAACGCGGCTTGGGTTTGGTTAGCCGAAATAATAGCAATACCTGCGTCGGGAGCAACCACGGTGGCTAATATACCGGCTATCATGCCTGCAATAGTCAGTGCGCTGTTGTCTTGTTGTTGCTGAATACGACGAGCTAAATGGCGCTGAGTTACGTGCGCTATTTCGTGCCCAAGTACAGAGGCAAATTGGCTTTCGTTATCTGATTGCGCAATAAGCCCAGTATGCACACCAACATGCCCGCCGTAAAAAGCAAAGGCGTTAATTTCGTTGTTATTTACCCAAAAAAACGAAAAAGGAAAACGCACGTCGTTTGCATTAGCCACAAGTTTTCGGCCAAGTGTGGTTAAGTATTCGTCTAAAACGGGGTCGTTTACCACCGGTGATGAGCCTCTTATTTGCATCATCATCACTTCGCCAATGGCTTGTTCTTTTTCAAGTGGCAAAACTTGTAGCGCTGACGTGCCTAAATCGGGTAGCGTAAAGTTTGTTTGTGCCTTTAACGGCTCACTAACCAGTAGGCTAAAGGTAAGCGCGGCACTGCATAAAGTGATAAAGGCTGATTTTAGCTGCATTTTATTCCTTGTTAATTTGTTCACCAATGGCAATTTTTGCTATGTCAATTTCATCGCTGTTTGCACGGCTGTCTTTTTCGCACAATTGGTAGAGTTCTTTTATTGTGACTCCATCAAGCTTTACAACGTTCAATTCCTGCTGCAAAAATTTAATAATTTTATGTACTACCTTATGTGCATGTAAAATAATGGCTTTATCGGCCTTGTCGCCGCGCTCAAAATAAAAGCCAATAAACTTATGGAGCTGATTTATGCGGATCAGGTTTTTCATTGAATGCGGATCCCATACTTTAAATTCCATAAAGCGGTTATCTTTAACGTATTGATCAATAATTATGTCTTTAGCATAAGGTTGCGCCCAGAGCTCAAAGCCTCGGTCGGTAAATACTTGGTGTAGCGCTATACGCGGCTTATGCTTGGTGTGTATTTCACCAAAATCATCTTCATAGCCATCAAGTAAGTCTAAGTTCCAATTGCGTTTATTGATCAGGCTTTTTACAGCATTATCAAATCCGTGCTCCAATATTCCTTCAGATTCGCTGACCGAAGAAGCAACAAGATGATAAAAAGGCGGGAGCTCTCCCCAGTTTATCTGCTTTTTATACCAATTAATCTCTTTGAGAGTTGGATTACTAGGTAGTTGCGCTTTATTATGCGTGCCAGGCATTAACTTATCCTTACTGCTAATTATGTTATAAGGATAAACCATTGCTGGAATGGTTTTAAGAAAAAGTTACTGCTGTTCACATTTTATAAATAGAATGACCGACAATATGCGACTTATTATTCATTTTACTTAGCGAGTAAAGTAGTTATGTTAGAGTGCGATTTAAAAAAATTTAAATGCCCACAACAGTTTGTACAATTTAAATTAGCGCTTCGTAATGCGCAGTCATCTAATAAGGCAATAACGTTTAGTATAAATAACGACGAAAGCGCAGATGATATTACGCGTTTTTTAAGCAAAAATGCATATACATATAAATTTGATCAACACCTAGGACTATTACTAGTGGAGCCATTGCATGTTTGAATACGTTAAAACATGGTACGAAAGAAAGTTCTCAGATCCTCATTCAGTCACCTTACTTTTTTTACTCATTGCCTCTGTGGCATTACTGTACTTTTTTGGCTCGTTAATTGTTCCTGTGTTAGTGGCATTGGTGATTGCTTATTTACTTGATTGGCCGGTTGTACACTTAGAGCGCTTTGGGTTAAAACGCTTTAGCGCTACAGTCATTGTAATGCTTATTTTTACCGGAGTTATGCTTACCCTTATTTTGGTTATTGGCCCCGTACTTTGGAAGCAAACCAGTAATTTAGTACAAGAAACCCCACACATGGTAGAGCAAGGTAAGTCATTTTTAATGGCCTTACCACAGCAATACCCCAGTTTAATTAATGCCGAGCAGGTCCAAGCTATTGTGGCAAGTGTAGAGGCAAAGGCGCTCGAATTTGGCCAAGTTATTGTCTCGTTTTCACTTACTTCGTTAAAAGATGTTGTGGCATGGCTTATTTATTTGGTGCTTGTACCCTTACTTGTATTTTTTATGCTTAAAGACAAGCTTGAGCTTACAAGCAGTGCCGCTACGCTTATTCCGCAGCAGAGACGGTTAATTTTGCAAGTGTGGCACGAAATGAACCAGCAAATAATGAATTATATTCGAGGCAAAGTATTCGAAATTTTAATTGTGGGTGGCACCTCGTTTATTGCCTTTACTGTACTTGATTTACGTTATGCAGCTTTACTTGGCGTGTTGGTTGGGTTTTCGGTGTTAATTCCGTTTGTGGGTGCGGCATTGGTTACCATACCGGTTGCGGCCGTGGCGCTGTTTCAATTTGGTATCGAAACGCAGTTTTGGACCATATTAATAATTTACGGGATCATTCAGGCGCTCGATGGCAATGTATTAGTGCCCTTGTTGTTTTCTGAGGCCGTTGATTTAAATCCCGTATTTATTATTGTTGCAGTGCTATTTTTTGGTGGCTTATGGGGATTTTGGGGCGTGTTTTTTGCCATTCCGCTCGCATCGCTTGTAAAAGCGCTAATAAATGCCTGGTCATCAACGCATGGAGAAATAACAAAAGAGCGGGCAGAGTAACGTACTTTTAGTTTAAAAAAGCATAGTAAACGCACCTAAGTTACTAATTGATTATTACCCAATGAGAACAAACTTATGTACTATTGGGTATAAGATATATTTTTTAGTAATAAAGGTGCGTTTTTAATGTCTGAGTTTTTATTGCACGATGAACAAGCAGCCCAAGTTTATCTTGATGCAAACGCTACAACACCTGTTTTACCCTGTATTGCCGACGTGGTGTCGCACACCATGCAAATTTGTTTTGGTAACCCTTCAAGCCCCCATATTAGCGGTATACAAGCTAAGTATTTATTAGAACAAACAAGGCAAAATGCACGCCATGTTATTGGTGCGCCCGATGGCGATATTCTTTTTACCTCAGGCGCAACAGAGGGCATACAAACAGCCATTGTTTCTACGCTCATTCATGCTAAAAATCATACGATTAAAAACCCTGTATTATTGTACGGGGCAACTGAGCACAAAGCGGTGCCTAACACGTTAAAACATTGGAATAGCGTTTTAGGCATTAACGCCCAATTACTGGCTATTCCTGTTGATAGTAAAGGGATTTTAGATTTAGCGTTTATTAGTGAGCACATTAATAACGCGCTAATGATTTGCACCATGGCGGTTAATAACGAAACCGGTGTTTATCAAGACTTAAATGCTATTGAGCATACTATTCGCAGCCGTAATAAATCAGTGTCTTGGATGGTTGATTGTGTACAAGCTCTAGGTAAACAAGCGCTAGCGCTTAGTAGTACCAGCATAGATTATGCCCCGTTTTCGGGCCATAAACTCTATGCACCAAAAGGTATTGGTTTTTTATACATTAAAAATGGCAGTGCCTATACGCCATTTATTGCGGGGGGCGGGCAAGAAAGCGGCATGCGCTCTGGCACCGAAAACCTACCAGGCATAGCAGGGCTTAATAAACTGTTTAACTTGCTGCTAGATAAAAACGACGCCACGTTTAAGTCGGTTGAGGTATTAAATAGCTACAGAGCGCAACTGCTTAATGCGCTGCAAAGTACCTTTGGCGATATAACCTTTAATCACGATTTTTCACATTCTGTACCTACCACCCTTAATTTTGCTGTCGATACGCTTACCTCCAAAGAGGTTATTGATTTATTTGATGCAGCAGGCATTAGAGTGAGCGGTGGCTCGGCATGTAGTACAGGGGCAACGCGCAGTTTTGTGCTTGATGCAATGGGGGCAACAGATTGGCAAAGTGAAAACGCCATTAGGCTGTCTTTTGGGCCTGCTGCAACCGAGCAGCAAATTAGCCAAGCATGTAAGCGTATATGCTCGTTAAAGGCGGTATTAGAGGCCAATTGCTTAATTGTTTCTGACAGTGCCTCGCCAAAGCAAGAAGTATGCGCGCTAGGATTAACACAATTTAGGCATAAAGGGGCGTGTAGCTGGCTGTATGTTAGTGATGACAACAGCGCTGTTATTATTGACCCCGTATTAGAGCTTATTCCGCGCTTTGAAAAAATAGTGAGCACACAACAGCTCAACGTAAAAGCAATTTTAGATACCCACCAGCACCAAGACCGTCCAAGCGCAGTGGCTTTGTTAAATGAAGTACTGGGCACAACGCATGCGATGCAAAATAGCATTGAGCTTGGTACAAAAACGTTAACAATAAAGCCAACCCCAGGGCACAGCAAAGACAGCGTTAGTTATTTATTAAAAGAGCGCACCACAGGCCATATTGATTATTGTTTTTGCGGTGATTTAATTTTACCTGCAGGACTTGGTAATACCTCGCTTGAAGGGGGCAGTGCAACGCAAATGGCACACTCACTTATTACCCTTGCTGAGCAAATATGTGACGATACGGTTATTTGTTCGGGGCATGACTATCAGCAATGCTTTGCCATTAACTGGCGTACTGTACGTGCACAAACGCCTTTGCTTAGCCCGTTATTAAATGGAGAACTAAGTACGGCGCAATTTGCACAGCTAAAAGCACAACACGATCAGCTACATATGCAAACCAGTAACCAACTGTGTGGCTATGTACAGGCGGCGGTGCAAACAGACACTAAGCAGCTAGACTTTACGCAAGCTAAAGCGTTACTAACGCAAAAAAATGTGTATTTAATTGATACCCGTGAGCCGTATGAACATGGCGCAATTAATGTGGCGGAGCTTTTTGCCGCGCCTTTAGCGAATACGCTTAATATTTCACTTAGCCGTATGGCTAACGCCATAGTACAAAATCAATTAAACCCGCAGCACACCTATATATTACTGTGTAGAAGCGGCAATCGTTCTAAAGTTGCAGCGGCAAATTTACAGCAATTAGGCTTTGCGAATATTTATAACGTAGCGGGTGGCTTGGCGTTGGTGAGCTAATTATGGGCCTAGCTTTGAGGATGTTTTAACCACCTATAAAGCTAGGCGAGTGCATACGATGCATTTTATGCTTTGGGCCTATAATGTTTCGAAGTTTAATTTGCAGCAGTGTTTGGTATTTTTACATGGATGTAAGCCAGTAGCGTAACGCAGGAGCCGTTACTGAACCCATTAGGGAACAAACCTCGCGCCAAAATTAAATTGTTCCTAGTTTGTACAAATTTTAATCCTAAAAGGTCAACAGGCCCTAATTCATGAATATTTAATAAATGTTGTTTAAACTATTAAATGCTTAAAATTTGTGGGTAATTAATTCATAAAATTTTTATGATACCGGTGTCAAAAGTAAAAAATTGCGTTATTATCTGCATCATAAATTATAAAAACAGCATTTTTATTGCTTTTTTCGTTATACTAAGCGCTTGCTTTTTTACTAGCACTACGCGCAATTAGCGAAGTCTTTTTACCTAAAACTGTTTTTAAATCATTAATTTAAATATTTTAGAGGATATTTACATGTCTAATCGTTCGCAATTAGCAAGTTGGCAAGCACTGCAAAATAGTGCCGCGCAGATGAAACAAACCCATCTAAAAACGTTATTTGCACAAGATGATACACGATTTGATGCATTCTCTACTCAAATTCCGGGTGTGTTGTTTGATTATTCAAAGCAACGTATTGATAAAGCTATTTTTGCACAACTCATCGAACTTGCTAAAGAGTGTGACATTGCCTCTTGGCGCGACAAGATGTTTAGCGGTGAAAAAATCAATATTACAGAAGAGCGTGCTGTTCTTCATACTGCTTTACGTAATCGTGCCCATACACCTTTAGTTGTTGACGGCGAAGACGTAACACAAGCGGTTGATAACGAATTAGCTAAAATTAAAACCTTTGTAGAAAAAGTACGCAGTGGGCAATGGGTAGGCTACACAGGTAAAGCAGTAAAAGATGTGGTAAGCATTGGTGTAGGTGGTTCAAACCTAGGCCCGCAAATGGCAACCGAAGCGCTAAAAGCACTTGCTGATGACACTTTAAATGTTCATTACGTATCTAATGCTGACGGTGTTCAAATTGCCTCTGTGTTAAAAGCAATTGACCCAGAAACAACCTTGTTTGTTATTTCATCGAAAACATTTACCACATCAGAAACCATGACCAACGCCAAAACGGCCGTTGATTGGTTTTTACAAACAGCAAAAGATGACAGCGCCATTGCTAAGCATTTTGTTGCTGTGAGCACAAACTTAGAAAAAACCGCAGCCTTTGGTATTAGCGATGAAAACGTATTCACTATGTGGGATTGGGTAGGGGGTCGCTTTTCACTTTGGAGTGCGATAGGCTTACCTATTGCGTTATACCTAGGTTATGACGCGTTTGAAGCTATTTTAGAAGGCGCATTTGAAGTAGATGAGCACTTTAAAGCAGCCCCATTTGAGCAAAATATTCCGCTTATAATGGCACTACTTAGTGTATGGAATACCAGCTTTTTAGGCTTTACGTCGCAAGCTATTTTACCGTACGATCAAGCGCTTCATATGTTACCTGCGTATTTACAGCAAGGTGAGATGGAAAGTAACGGTAAACACGTAAACTTTGCAGGCGAAACCGTACCTTATACAACGGTTCCTATTATTTGGGGTATGACCGGTATTAACGGCCAACATGCGTTTTATCAGTGCTTACACCAAGGTAATGTAATTGTACCTGCTGATTTTATAGCCTCAGTTAAGCCGCAGGTAGCCGTAGATAAGCATCACGATATTTTATTATCTAACTTTTTAGCGCAAACAGAAGCAATGATGAGCGGTGTAGATGCACAGCAAGTCACAGAAGATTTAGCCGCTAAAGGTAAAACACAAGCGCAAATTGATGAGTTACTAAATCATAAAATTCATCAGGGGAATCGCCCTACAACATCTATACTGCTAGATACAGTTGATGCAAAAACAGTAGGACGCTTAATTGCCCTGTACGAACATAAAATTTTCTGCCAAGGCATAATTTTAGAAATTTGCTCATTTGATCAATGGGGTGTAGAGCTTGGTAAAGGCCTTGCCTCTAAAATTGAAAGCGAACTAACCGATGACAGCGTAAAACACGCCCACGATAGTTCAACAAATGGCTTAATCGCGTACTACAAGCAACACCGTACGCAGTAATATATTCGCTTATGTAAATAAGCAAACCGAGTACCTTTGAACGGGTAGCGCTGGAGTTCTTAGGGCCTGTATTTTTGTGAGAGGATTTACAGGACTCCTAAGGCTCATTTAATTGTGCGAACAGTCAAATAATAAATAAAACGCCATAGCGTAAAACATTCAATAGGCTTTTATTAACACTAAGAGCCACTGTCATTCAAGCACTAAACCTGCATACCAAGCGGCTTATGGAAGTCGCTTTTAGGTATTACAAACGTAGAGAGTAACTATGCTTAATCCTTTTGATATTATAATTTTTGGGGGCGGTGGTGATCTTGCGTTACGCAAATTGCTACCTGCAATGTACAGAGCATATCAAGAAGGCAACTTACCAGAAGGCTCGCGTATTCTGCCTACAGTGCGTGAAGAAAGTAAGCGTGCTGACTACATAGAAACAGCACACAACGCACTGAAAGAGTTTTTAAGTAAAGGCGAATTTAACGCTAAAGATTGGCAAGCGTTTTCTACTTACTTAGTGCCTGTAGTAAGCAACGTAACTGAAGCTGACGACAACTGGGATGTACTTAAAGGCATTTTAGATGAGCACGACAGCAATAAATCTCGCGTATTTTATTTATCACTTCCGCCTGCTGTTTACGGCACATGTTGTGAAATTTTATCAACGAAAGGTTTAATCACACCCACTTCACGTGTGGTTGTTGAAAAGCCAATTGGTTACTGCGGCGAATCAGCTGAGGCTATCAATGGTAAAATTGCAGAGTTTTTTGACGAAGAGCAAATTTTCCGTATTGACCACTACTTAGGTAAAGAGACAGTACAAAACCTAATGGCACTGCGTTTTTCAAATTCACTGTTTGAAAACATGTGGGATGCTAAATCTATTGATAATATTCAAATTAGTTTATCTGAAACGGTAGGCCTTGAAAGCCGTGCTGGTTTTTACGATAAAGCCGGTGCATTGCGCGACATGGTGCAAAACCACCTATTACAGTTATTGTGCTTAGTGGCAATGGAATCACCAAATAAACTAAACGCAAATAGCATCCGTACTGAAAAACTTAAAGTATTAGAAGCACTTCGTCCGTTACTTGAAGGTGACGTAGATGAAAATATCGTTCGTGGTCAATACGTACCAGGGGATTTAAACGGTAAAATTGTACCAGGTTACTTAGAAGAGCTTAACGAAGGTTCAAGTAAAACAGAAACCTTTGTGGCTATTCGTGCACACATTGATAACTGGCGCTGGGCGGGGGTACCTTTTTACCTTCGTACTGGTAAGCGTATGGCTAAACGTTGTGCAGAAATTGTGGTTGAGTACAAAAAAGTATCGCACAATATTTATGAAGAAAACGTGGGTAATATTGAGCCAAACCGCCTTGTTATTCGTTTGCAGCCTGAAGAGACGATTCAATTAACGCTTATGTCTAAGCGCCTTGATAATCTTGAAATGCAATTAGAGCCGGTAACGATGAATATTGAGCTTTCTCAAGCATACAGCAACGGTTTCCATTCTGATGCGTACAAACGCTTAATGCTTGATGCTGCAGCTAATAACCCATCGTTATTTATACACCGTGACGAAGTTCGTCAAGCGTGGAAATGGATAGATCCAATTATTGAGCGCTGGCAAACCAAAGGCAAACCTGCACTTTATCGTGCTGGTAGCTGGGGACCGGATGATGCTGATGAATTATTAGCTGAAAACAACCACGTGTGGTTTAACACAGGCGATAAGGCGTAAGGTATGGCAACACTTGTTGAAAAATTTTTTGACTCAAAAGATGAGTTAACCGCTGAGCTATCACACACGCTTGAGCAATCTTTACGTGATGGCATAAAAAGTGATGGCCGTGCTGTGCTAATGGTATCGGGCGGTTCGTCTCCGGCGCCAGCGTACAAGCACTTATCAACGCTTGATTTAGATTGGCAAAATGTAGATGTTGCCATGGTTGATGAGCGCTGGGTTGAGCCAAGCCACGAAAAAAGTAACGAAGCGTTTATAAAAAGCACCTTGTTACAAAATTACGGCAGTGCCGCTAATTTTATTACCATGAAAAACGATGCAGCAACGGCCGAGCAGGGCGCACAAGTATGTGAAGCCGCTTATAGCGCTTTAAAAGCACCGTATGATGTAACAATTTTAGGCATGGGTCCAGATGGCCATACAGCGTCTTTGTTCCCACATGCGCAGGGTCTTGAGCATGGTTTAACAACACAGCAAACTGTGTGCGCTATTAATGCAATAGAAAGTGACGTGACAGGCAGCATTACAGAGCGCATGACACTGACTTTAAATGCAATAGCAAACTCTAAAGTGGTTAAACTCCTGATCAGTGGTGAAGAAAAGCTAGCGGTTTACAAGCAAGCTAAAGCGGGTGGCGATGTAAACGATATGCCACTTCGCGCTGTGCTAAACCACCCAAGCATAAATATTGAAGTGTATTGGGCGCCTTAATTTAGCCGCTCATTTACAGTTTAAAAAGGCAGCTTAATTAAGCTGCCTTTTTATTTGGCTAAATAACGTGCTAAACCTATTAAAAAAATACCGCCAAACTGTTAACCAATGTTAATGGTTTTTATGGCGCTGTATTAAAATCACCCGTTATTTGTACTGTTTTTGAGCGTATTAGTTGCGTTTTTATTGTCTGTTTTTTAGCAACGCCCAGATTTAGTTAAACTTTATTTTTTCATGACGGTTGTCATAAAACTTTCCCTTCCTTTTTTCGTTCAAAAGCATTAGCCTAAAGGCATTAACAATGAAACATATATATTAAAAATAAACGGAGCAGTAACATGGCGGAGCAACAAGTACAGCCTTTACATAACGAAAAGCATGCCAACACTAAAATTCAAAACGGCATCAACGTTGAATTTATGAAAACTCAACATTTAGTGCCAGTAGTTGCACATGAGTTTGCACGCGTAGCAAATGAATTCCCAATGTCTTTTGTTAAAAACAACGAAAGCGGTACTTTCCAAGCAGTTGCAATGTTTGGCCTAGAGCCAGGCGAAAACCTGTTTGTAGAAGATGGTAAATGGACAGCAGCTTTTGCGCCTATGGCATCAACGCGTTACCCATTAGGTCTAGTAAAGCACCCTGAGCAAGATCAGTACGGTATTGTGATTGACGAAGCAAGCTCGCTTGTAGGTGAAGAAGAAGGCAACGCATTATTTGAAAACGGTGAAGAAACTGACTACTTAAAGCGTCGTAAAGAGTCTTTAGTGTCTTTCATTGAGTTTTCTCAAGTAACAGAAGCCTTCACTAAATATTTAGCTGATAAAGAGCTACTCGTAGCGCAAACGCTAACTGTAGACATTAAAGGCGAGAAAAAAGACATCAACGGTATTTACCTTATCGATGAGAAAAAACTTAACTCGCTTAGCGATGAAGAATTTTTAGAGCTTCGTAAGCGCGGTTACTTAGCACCTATTTATTCGTTCTTAACATCTACTCACCAAGTAGCACGTTTAGCACGTTTAAAAGCTAAGCAAGACGCGTAATTACATACACGTTTAGCTAAAAAGCGCCTGATGGCGCTTTTTTTGTGCCATTAAACTTACTCTATGCCAATTTTTAAAAATAGGCCAGAGGGGAAAATCACACCCTCGTATTTCGCATTATTATTAGGCTGTTTATTAAGTGCTTAAATAAAGTGCTAACTTAATACCGTTGATATTAGTTGAAAAAATACGTGTAACCATTCAAAGTAAATTCAATACTAAATTTAAAAAAGAGCGCACTATGAAAAAAACATTCTTATTGTCAGTTTTAGCCAGCGGCTGCTTAACACTAAGCACGCAAGCATTAAGTGAACAAGCTCCGTTTGCTATAGCGATTCATGGTGGAGCAGGCACAATTGAAAAAGCAAAATTTACCCCAGAGCAAGAAAAAGCCTACCGAGCAAAACTAGCCGAAGCTGTTGAAGCGGGTTATACCGTACTTGAAAAGGGCGGCGAAAGTTTAGATGCAATCACCACTGCTATTGAAGTATTAGAGCAGTCGCCTTACTTTAATGCTGGGCGCGGTGCAGTGTACACCTATGATGGCAGCCATGAACTTGATGCCTCAATAATGGATGGGCGAAACCGTCAAGCGGGTGCGGTCGCTGGCGTAAAGCACATAGAAAGCCCAATTCAATTAGCCCGCTTAGTAATGGATAACTCAGTACACGTAATGCTTAGTGGTCAAGGCGCTGAAGAATTTGCAAAAGAGCAGGGCGTTGCGCTGATAGAAAATAATATATTTGATACTAAGCACCGTTATGAAGCACTTTTAAAAGCAAAGCAAAAATTAGAAAAAGAAAAAGCAACCAGCAAAAACTACCAAGCTGCGCATAAGGCCCTGCCAACAAATTATAAAATGGGCACCGTAGGCGCAGTGGCACTTGATAAAAACGGCAATTTAGCCGCAGGTACATCTACTGATGTCAGATTTAGCTAAACATAGCCATTCAGGTTTATTAAAATAAATTGTTTTAAGTTCAATCTTCAGCTACAAAAGTAAATTTTTTGATTGTAGAATCCTTCCCCCTAAGAAATTTCATTCAAAATAACTCAATCACACTTAATTAAGATCTATACGGGTTAAATATGCGGAAAGAACTTAAGAGAGGTATGAACCTCGCAAAATTGTTACGTAAATACCATGCTGACTTCCCTCCTAATGGGTTGGCTATTTTTATCGAGGTAAGTAGTTCAGAGGGTATTAGCTCTTCAGAGTTAGTAGAAAAGCTTTGTATGCCTAAGGCTACAGTTAGCCGTAATTTACGTATGTTAAGTGACAGGGCCTCCCCTACCAAAGAGGGTATGTATCTGGTTACTTTAAGGCATGATCCTAATGATTATAGAGTAAGACGAGCTTACTTGACCGACAAAGGAAGGGGTTTTTTATTAGAGCTCCTTAAAGCTTTGGATTAAGTGACACTGTGGGATTTTGAAACTCGTAAGGGTTTTCTTTGGCATACATTGGAGCTTCAGGTTCCCATACTCAGTAGATATTTTAATTTAGCAAGCTTTAGTTTAGCTGTATGTACACAGCACCTACAGGTGGCATGACCGCAAAACGCTTTGGCCGCATTGGCGATTCCCCTGTTATTGGCGCGGGTACATTTGCTGAAAACGATTCGTGTGCGGTGTCGGCCACCGGTCACGGCGACTATTTTATTCGTTACAGTGTTGCCAGTGATATTTGCGCACGCGTTAAATATCAAAATAAAACCATTGAACAAGCTGGGGATGAGGTTATTAACCAAGTACTTGCGCCTATAGGTGGTACAGGTGGGGTTATTATTGTGGATGCTAAAGGTCATATTAGTATGCCATTTAATACCTCGGGCATGTACCGAGCGAGCAAATCGAACACGCAAGCAACCTTTGTGGGCATTTTTAAAAACCAATAGCGTGATATATAAGCCTTATAGGGATTGTAGGATTAACGCTGCGCGTTTATTTTGATACTATTAGCCCTCATTTATTAAATTTATAAGGTGTGCGGGTGGTAAACCTAGGTCAGTTGTTTGGCGAGCTTAAAACGTGCTTAAAAAAAGATCAGTTTATATTTAAAAAACGCTTACATGGCGTAAAAAAAATACAAGACGAGACTAAGCAGGCCAATGCCCTTGAAAAAATAGCGGCTGATATTACCCGCAGCCAGCAGCTACGTGAAAAACGTTTAGCTGAGCTGCCCGCTGTAACGTACCCTGAGCAATTACCGGTAAGTCAAAAAAAGGACGTCATTAAAGACGCCATTGCGAATAATCAAGTGGTGATTATTGCCGGTGAAACAGGCTCAGGTAAAACCACGCAAATACCAAAAATGTGTTTAGAGCTTGGCCGTGGGGTTGATGGCTTTATTGGCCATACCCAGCCAAGACGTTTAGCCGCGCGCAGTGTAGCTAACCGTATTGCTGAGGAAATGAAATGTGAGCTTGGCCAACAAATCGGTTTTAAAATACGCTTTAGTGATCAGGTTTCTACTAATACGTATGTAAAACTGATGACCGACGGTATTTTGCTCGCCGAAATACAACAAGACCGCTTTTTAAATCAGTACGACACCATCATTATTGATGAAGCCCATGAGCGCAGCTTAAATATCGATTTTATTTTAGGGTATTTAAAAAACTTACTGCCAAAGCGCCCCGACTTAAAAGTTATTATTACCTCGGCGACCATTGATCCTGAACGTTTTTCAAAGCACTTTGATGATGCGCCAATTATTGAAGTGTCGGGACGTACATTCCCCGTTGAGGTGCGCTATAACCCTATAAGCGATATAAATAAAGACGCTATGGAAGCCGAAGGCGACCAACTGCAAGGTATTTTTGATGCGGTAGATGAGCTGTGCGCTGAAGGGCCCGGGGACATTCTCATATTTTTAAATGGCGAGCGCGAAATTCGCGATACCGCAGAGGCGCTCTCTAAACGTAATTTAAAACACACCGACGTATTACCACTTTACTCGCGCTTATCTAACGCAGAGCAAAACCGTATATTTGCCCCGCATTCGCGCCGCCATATCATTTTATCAACCAACGTAGCCGAAACTTCATTAACGGTGCCGGGTATTCGTTATGTAATAGACCCAGGTACAGCGCGTATTAGCCGTTACAGCTATCGCACTAAAGTACAGCGTTTACCTATTGAGCCAATTTCTCAGGCAAGTGCGAACCAACGTATGGGACGCTGTGGCCGTGTTGAAGCGGGTATTTGTATACGTTTATACTCGCAAGATGACTTTATATCTCGCCCTGAATTTACAGACCCAGAAATACTGCGCACTAATTTAGCCTCTGTTATTTTGCAAATGTTGGCATTAGGGCTTGGCGATATGAGCGAGTTTCCGTTTGTGCAAGCGCCAGATAGCCGCAATATTAACGATGGTTTAACCCTACTTGAAGAGCTTCAGGCGATTAAGCCGAGTAAAAAGCGCCATCAAACGAGTTTAACGCAATCAGGGCGTGAGCTTAGCCGCTTACCGGTCGACCCGCGCTTAGCTAAAATGGTGTTGACGGCTAATAAGCTCGGTGCACTACGAGAAGTTATTATTATTGTGGCAGCGCTGTCGATTCAAGACCCCCGAGAGCGCCCGCAAGAAAAACGCGCAGCAGCGAACGAAAAGCACAGCCGCTTTGATGATCCTGACTCGGATTTTATTGCTTTTTTAAATCTTTGGAATTACCTAGAAGAGCAGCAAAGTGAGCTGACAAATAGCCAGTTTAGAAAGTTGTGCCAAAAAGACTTTTTAGCTTATATGCGTATTCGTGAGTGGCAAGACATTGTTTATCAAATAAGCACTGTGTGCAACGAAATGAAAATTAAAGCCACCACGCAAGTGGCTGACTCTGAGCTAATTCACAAAGCGTTACTGAGCGGCATGTTAAGTCACATAGGCTTTAAAGACGAAAAGCAAATATATAAAGGCGCTCGCAATAGCCAGTTTCATATTTTTCCGGGTTCTGGATTATTTAAAAAGAGCCCCAAATGGATTATGTCGGCAGAGCTGGTAGAGACCAGTAAACTATACGCACGCATTAATGCCAAAATAGATATTAATTGGGTAGAGCCCCTTGCACAGCACTTAGTAAAACGAAGCTATTCTGAGCCGCATTGGGAGAAAAAACCAGGCGCTGTTATCGCGTTCGAGCAACAAACCTTGTACGGCTTATTGGTGGTTAATAAACGCCGCTGTGTGTATAGCAATATAGACCTTAAAGTTAGCCGTGAGCTGTTTGTACGCACCGCCCTTGTAGAGCAAGAGCTTGGCTTAAATGAGCAGTTTTTAGCGTACAACCGCGAGCTAATAGAAGATATTCAGGTACTTGAGCATAAATCGCGACGTCGCGATATTTTGGTTGATGAGCAAACGTTATTTGAATTTTACGATAAAAAAATACCTAAAGAAATCAACAACCGTGCAGCCTTTATTAAGTGGTATAAAACTCAAAAGCAAAAAGACAAACGCTACCTATACATGACCCGTGAAGAGCTTATGCAGCACGGTGCAAGTAATATTACTGAGTTTGATTACCCTGATACATGGCAGCAAGATAATATTATTTTGCCGCTGAGCTATCATTTTGATCCAGGACAAGCTGTTGATGGGGTGGCTGTACAAATACCGGTAGCACTTTTAAACCAAGTGCAAGAAACCGGGTTTGATTGGCATATACCTGCCTTTAGGCATGAGCTAATAAGTGGTTTAATTAAATCGTTACCTAAGTCGTTACGTCGTAACTTTGTACCTGCCCCCAATTACGCTGATGCTGTACTGGCAGCCATTGAGCCTATGCAAGGCAGCTTACTTGATGCACTTACTACACGCTTACTAAGAATGACAGGCGTAAAAGTAGATATAGAAGCGTGGGATTTAAACGCACTGGCGCCTCATTTAAGATTGCAGTTTGAGGTGCGTGATGAGCACGATAAATTGCTTGCACGCGGACTAGATTTAGCAAAACTAAAAACACAGCTGCAAGGCAAAGTAACCGATACGCTATCAAAGGTGGCCGATAAAGGCATTGAAAAAGCCGATTTAACACAATGGGACTTTGGCGCTTTGCCTGCCTCGTACGTTAAAAAGCAAGGCCAATACGAAATAAAAGCTTACCCAGCGCTGGTAGATAAAAAATCCACAGCGGCAATTGAGCTCTTTGATAGTGAAGAAAAAGCCCAGCAAGCGCATCAGCAAGGTTTACGTCGTTTAGTATTGTTAAATGTGCCGTCGCCAATAAAGTACCTTCAGCAAAACTTACCTAATAAAGCCAAACTGGGCTTGTACTTTAATCCGTTTGGGAAAATTGCAGATTTAATTGATGATTGTATTGCCGCCGGCGTAGACAGCTTATTAATAAAGCATGGCGATATACGCGATGAAAACGCTTTTGATAAAGTTAAAGAGCAAATTAGGGGCGAACTAGGCGATGCTGTGGTCGAAATTGCCACCCAGGTTGAACAAGTTTTAAGCATTGCTCATGCGTTACATAAAAAAATGAAAGGGCGTGTCGATTTAACTATGATAACTGCCCATGGCGATATAAAATCGCAGCTTGAGTCACTTATCTTCAAAGGGTTTGTGAGCGCTCACGGTGCGAATAAAATGCCCGACCTAATTCGTTATTTAAAAGCGATTCAAAAACGTTTAGAAAAACTGCCTGTTGATCCTAACCGCGATAGACTGTGTGTTTTAGAACTTGAAAAAGTAGCGCAAGAGTACAAAAAGCTCGTAAATAAAATTCCAAAAGGCTTGCCTATTCCGCAACAGGTAAACGCTATTTTTTGGATGCAGCAGGAGCTTAGAGTGTCACTGTTTGCGCAAACCTTAGGTACCCCATATCCTATTTCTGCAAAACGCGTTATGAATGCGATAAAAGAGATAGAATAAAACTTGCATTTTCTATTAAGCTTAGTACCTTAATAGAAGGATTTATTTTTGGTTGAGAAGGAAGCGACATACCTATGTCCTCATCGGTTGAACATAAGATTAAGCGATTGTTAGTTGTAGATGACGAGTATTTTAATTATGAAATGCTTAAATCTGCCCTGACTTCAAAATTTGATGTTAGTTATGCTGACTCGGGGGAAAGCTGTTTGGCGTCTGCCATTGCTAACCCGCCGGATATTATTTTGCTTGATGTATGTATGCCTGGCCTCGATGGGTATGATACATGTCGGATGCTTAAGCACACGCCTGAGACTAAAAATATACCTGTTGTTATGGTTTCGGGCTTAGAGTCGCCCTCGGAAAAGCAAGCTGGCTTTGATGCAGGGTGTGATGCCTATGTAGTAAAACCGTTTTCGATGGGTACTTTATTTGAGCAAATAAACACGGTTGTTTGAAGGTGATGCATGTTTACTGAAGATAAGCGCAATTTTAGACGTATGCAGGTTAATACCCCTGCTCAATTAACAACAATAGAGCCTGTTGCTGGGCTAAATTATACCGCAGAATGTGTTGATTTAAGTGCCACTGGGTTATCACTTCATTTAGATGACTTGCTTGAGCTCGATACTTTGCTACAGGTTAATATAGAGTCGACTCACCCAAGTATTGCCTCTTTAAATGCAACGGCTAAAGTTATACGTGCTAGCAAAGAAGACGATGGCACCATTACCGCAGGATTAGAAATAGTTCAGTTTAATTAAATTGAATAAACACCAAGCCGCTGGCTTTTGCAATTGCGGGTGTAAAATAACGTTCGATTTTATTACCTACGTCCTTGTAGGTAATAACAATAATTTTTAGTAAACCTTACAAATCAAGCCTTTTAAGTAAAAGCCTTCAGGGTAACTGCCAGCAATAGGGTGATCGGCCGCTTGATTTAAACGCTCCATAATCAATAGCTCTTTACCTGCATCTAGCGCAGCGTCTGCTACCACTTTTTGAAACAAGTTTTGCTCCATTAATCCAGAGCACGAGAAGGTAAGTAATGTACCGCCTGGTTTTAATATTTGCATAGCAATCATGTTTATATCTTTATAACCACGACACGCACCGGTTAGCTGCGCTTTGTTGTCTGCAAATTTTGGTGGGTCCATCACAATAGTGTCAAACTGTTTGCCTTCCTCACGGTATTGGCGTAATAGCTTAAACACATCTTGTTTTACAAAATCGACTTTATTTAAATCTAAGTTATTGTGCTCTACGTTACGCTTAGCGGTATCCAGTGCTGGTTGTGATACATCAACATTAGTGACGTGTTTACAGCCACCACGTAGTGCGTAAAGTGAGAAAGTACCTGTGTAGCTAAAGCAATTTAATACGGTTTTATCTTTTGAAAAGCGCTCAAGTGCTGCGCGGCTATCACGCTGATCCAGGTAAAAGCCTGTTTTATGACCTTCTAAAATGTCTACTTCAAGCTTTAAGCCATTTTCTTCAATAACCACAGGCTCTGAAGGTTCGTTGCCCCACAGTACACCTTTAATAGGTTCTAAGCCTTCTTTGGTGCGCACGTCTACATCTGAGCGCTCATAAATATTCGCGCCAGGAAAAATAGCCATTAACGCGCCTACAATTTCACCTTTATGGCGCTCAGCGCCGGCACTTAGTAATTGGCAAACTAAGGTGTTATCAAACTTATCAATGGTTACACCTGGCAAGTAGTCAGACTCAGCAGCACACAACCTAAAGCCAGTTAAACCGCCTTCGGTTATTGCATGCTCGCGGGCATGTAAAGCACGGCGTAAGCGACGCTCAAAAAAGTGTTGGTCTATTACTTCTTTTTCATCAAAGCTCCACACACGCGCTCTTATTTGTGAGTGAGGGCTATAAGCAGCGGTGGCTAAAAATTTACCTTCGCTGTCGTGAATGGTAACCGTATCACCTAGGCCTGGTTTACCTTTAATTTTTTTGATGGCTTTTGAAAATAACCAAGGGTGTTTTCTTTTTAATGATTTTTCGCGACCAGCTTGTAGGTAAACGGCAGATGACATAAGGCTTCTCAGTTGTAATAAATAAGCGCTGTATTTTAGTCAAGCATAGGGCAACATACAATGAATGTTTTGCAAGGGAGGTGTAAAGCACGTTAAAGTACGGATAATTCTCATATAAATTAGTTTTTTGGAACATCACTGTGGACAACACTGCTTTAAGCCCTGAGTTACAACAGCTTGATTCTCAATGTCGCTCATTTATTACTTCGTTAATACATGCCGATGTAGCACACGACATAACGCATATTGAACGCGTAGTGCGTGTTGCCATTCAATTATGTCACGCCGAGCAAGCCAATATGAATATTGTTTTGCCGGCGGCGTGGATGCACGATTGTGTTGCGGTGGCAAAAAACCATCCCGATAGAGCAAAAGCATCTACCATGGCGGCAGATAAAGCCATTGCGTTTTTAAAATCAATTAACTACGACGCATGTTTGTTTGATGATATTCATCATGCTATCGCTGCCCATAGCTTTAGCGCCAATATAGCGGTTAAAACTGTAGAAGCGCAAATCGTGCAAGATGCCGATAGAATGGATGCACTCGGTGCAATAGGCGTTAGCCGCTGTATGAAAGTAGGGGGCTCTATTAGCCGCTTACTGTATAACCCTGATGACCCATTTTGTGTTAACCGCGAAGCAGATGATAAAACCTATACCCTTGATCATTTTTTTATTAAATTGCTTCATATTGCTAAGAGCATGAATACGCCCTCAGCTAAAGCCGAGGCAGAGCGACGCACAGAGTATATGTATGCGTTTTTAGAGCAGCTAAAATCAGAAATTGGTCAATAATATGAGCGCGCCTTTATTATCGGGCATTGATCATTGCCATCTTAATGTTGAAAACATCCAAGAAGCGCTAAAGTGGTACAAGCAGGTACTAGGCTTTAGCGTAGTTGAAGAGCTTGCCTTTTGGGATGAAAATGGCAAGGGGCCACTCACACTTGAAGATAGCGCAAAAACAACGCGTTTAGCATTATTTGAAGGACAAGGGCGAAGCAAAGGTATTGCGTTTGCAGCAACCGGTGCACAGTTTATTGGTTGGGTTGATTATTTAAATGGCTTAAACATAAAAACTGTACTGGCCGATCACAGTGTAACGTTTTCGCTTTATTTTAAAGATAACAGTGGGAATAGCCACGAAATAACCTCTCATGATTACCCGCACATAAAAGCGGTATATGGTGATGTAAAACAAGGCTCACGCACGCGCAATACTTAGTGTTGCTCTTGATATGCGTTTTTAATTGCGATTATAGCATCTAGCTTATTTACAAATAAATTGATGAGGTGGGGGTCAAAGTGTTTACCCGCTTGTGCTTGCATATGCTCAAGCGCCTCTTCTACACCCCAAGCCTCTTTATACGGGCGTTTTGAGGTAAGGGCATCAAATACATCTGCAATAGCCACAATACGTCCTTCAACCGATATTTGTTCGCCTTTTAAACCATTAGGGTAGCCACTGCCATCCCACTTTTCGTGGTGCTCTATAGCCAGTTTATGGGCAAGTTGTAATAGCGGTGATGAGGAGTTTGCTAAAATTTGTGCGCCAATAGCCGCATGCTGTTTCATGTGGTCAAATTCGTCAGGGGTTAATCGCCCAGGTTTTAATAAAATAGCATCCGGAATACCTATTTTACCTACATCGTGCATAGGGGCTGCTTGGCGAAGTAGCTCTGCTTGTTGCTCACCCATGCCAAATTCTAATGCTAATAATTTACTGTATTGGCTCATCCTAGCAATGTGTTCGCCAGTGTCTGTGTCTTTATACTCTGCAGCGCGGCCTAACCGATGTACTAAATCAACATGGGCTTGCTTTAATTGCTCGGCTTGTACGAGCGATAAATGCGTTTTAACACGTGCGCGCACAATCGCGGGGCTAATAGGTTTAGTAATGTAATCAACAGCGCCAAGTTCAAAGCCTTTAAACTCATCGCTTTCATCGCCCAAAGCCGTTACAAAAATAGTTGGGATATGCGAAAGCGCGGGTGTGCTTTTAAGTATTTCGCAGACCTCAAAGCCATTCATATCGGGCATCATGATATCGAGTAATATAAGTTTAGGCTGTTCTTTTTCAAGTAGCGCAAGTGCTGCAGCGCCCGATTTAGCAAAAGACATACGGTATTGATTACCTAATACTTCTCGCATGACTTTTAAGTTAGCAGGTTCATCGTCAACGATTAATATACGTGGTTTGTCGTTGCTAAAATCCATTCAATATTCTCATTCTTGGGTAAACTCTTTAATTAGACCGTCTAGCACGTGTTGCGCCTGATCAAAGTCAAATTCATCAAATGCGTTTACAACCTCATTTATTTGAGTTTGTAAGTGTGCAGGGGCGTTATTTTCAAGCTGCGCTAGCAAATCATCGTTGAGCTCGGCGCTTTGCGCTTCATGGTGCAGCGTTTCACACAGTGACTTTAATTCAGCCGTGTTTAGCGTGCTTTTTTGCTCAGTATTTTCACTCTCAGCAGGCGTGATTTGTGCGCACTCATCGCCTGATATTAATTGCGTTATTGTCTCTAACTCGTCTTTTATTTGTGTTACTAACGCTTTAGATTGCTCAGAAGTTTGCTCGCGCTCTAAATTGGCTAATAAAGTCATTAATGTTGTTAGGCCTAAATTACCGGCGACCCCTTTAAGGGTATGTATCAGGCTATTGGCGTCTTTAATCTCAGATAACTTACTGTTAAATAAAATGTCAAATCGTTTATTGCTGTCATTTATAAATTTGGCAATTTCGGTTAACTGCTTGCATTTATTACCCCAAAGCATCACACCTTTTTCAAAGTCGATGTGTTTAGCCTCAGGGTCTGATTGGCTAATAACCATATCTTTAGCAATACCTAAGCCAAGCACCTGGGCTATTTCTTGGTTAAGCTGATTTATATCTATCGGCTTATTAGCAAAGCCGTTCATGCCAGCACGTTTAGCTGTGAGTTTATCTTGCTGTAGAACGCTTGCCGTTAACGCAATAATGGGGGTAAATTTAAGCTGCCTTTGCTTTTCTATGGCTCTAATTTTTGTGGTTGCTTCTATGCCATCACACTCAGGCATATGAATATCCATTAAGATGACATCAAAATCTTGCTTCTCGAATATTGCAATAGCCTCTAAACCGTTGCTTGCTTTGCTTACCAAATGTTGATCTTTAGAAAGTAATAACGAAAGCAGCTCGGTGTTTTGCTCAATATCATCCACCACAAGTACCCTTAGCGATGGTAATTGAGTGTGCAGGCCTTCGAAATGGTCTATTTTTTCTGCATCGCCTTGTATAAGCGGTAAAGAGAAGTAAAAGCAGGTGCCTTTGTTTTCTTCACTGACTAGATTTATGGTGCCGCCCATCAGCTCTACTAATTGTTTACTAATGGTTGTTCCAAGGCCTGTACCGCCAAAGCGACGAGTAGTGGTGCCATCGGCCTGAACAAACGGCTGAAATATAGCTTTAACGCGGTCTTTGGCAATACCTATACCGGTATCTTGGACTTCAAAAAAGAGCTGATCGGTTTGCGTAGTACTTACAGTGAGCTCAACCGAACCTTGTTCGGTAAATTTAATGGCGTTACCGATGAGGTTAGTTAAAATTTGCCTTAACCTATCTGGGTCGCCATAGTAAGTTGTGGCAACAGAGTTTTTAATATTCAATTTTAAACGCAAGTCTTTCTTTTTTGCTTCAAGCCAAAATGTCGAAATAATGCTATCGAGTACTTGTTTTAAACTAAAGTGAACGGGTTCAATAGTTAGCTTTCCGCGCTCAAGTTTTGCAGTATCAAGCACTTCGTTAAGTAACCTTAATAATGAACGCGCCGCATTATTAACTGTAACCAAGTGCTTTTGCTGTTCTTGGTTTAGCGGAGTGTCCATCAGTAGGTCGCTAAAACCGATAATAGAATTCATCGGCGTGCGGATCTCATGGCTCATATTAGCCATAAAAGATTGCTTAGCGTGCGCTGCTTCTTCAGCTTGCAACTTTGCCTGCTCAAGTTTGTCTTCGTATTCCTTTTGTTCTGTAATATCAACCAATACCCCATCTATCCACTGCGGATTATTATCTTTATCAAGGGTAATACTGCCTTTATCTAATACCCAGGCAACTTTGCCGTTACGGTGGCGAATACGATACTCTACCGAGTACTTTAAACTTGAGGTCATGGCTTGCGCTACGGCTTCGTTTACCGTTGGCTGATCTGTTTTCAAAATAAGGTCGTTAAGTTCAATGCAGCTTTCTGTGAACTCTTCTGGCGTGTACCCTGTTAGTTCAGCCACTGTTGGGCTGATAAATAACATGCTCCAGTTTTCGTCGTACTTACAGCGAAAAGCAGCGCCAGGCATATTATCCATTAAAGAGCGGTACTTTTGCTCTTTTTCAATAAGGCTTTGCTGCATAGCGCGTTGTTCGGTTAAATCGGTGATAAAGCCAACATATAACGGCATATGGCCTGGCTGATTAACTTCCCCTATACCTAAGCGAATAGGAAAAAGGTGGCCATCTTTGTGTTTGGCAGACACATCCCTATTTATACCAATTACTTTACCTAGATCTACATTTTTGGCGTGAGACAAATAGCCATCATGGTGGCGAGCGATTTCATCGGCCATCAGCATTTTTACATTATGACCTTGGACTTCGTTTTCTCGCCAACCAAAAATTTTGCTGGCCGCTTCGTTAAAGCTCAAAATAATGCCGGTGTGATCTATAGTCACAATGCCATCAATAGCAGTGCCTAAAATAGCATTTAGTCGAGATTCATCCGCCGATTTTTCCTCAAGCAGTAAGCGGTATCTAACCATGCCATTTATAACTGCAATAACACAGGTTATAGCAACAGTCGCGGTAGCTACGGCAATAGCCACAAAAGCAAGTTCAGTGGTTGACTCTTGATAATCGGGTAAAAGCGGTGTGGTTGCAACAAAGCGGGTAGCGGCCATACCCATATAGTGCATACCTGCCACCGCTGAGCCTAAAATAACAGCGGTAATAGCGCGCGCTTGCAGTTGTGATAAATTAGGTAGCAAACGCGTTAAATGATAACGCGTAAAAAGGGCTATAAACGATAAACCAACAGCGACCACAATTGATAAAGCAAATATGATTGCATCGTAACGTAGTAACGGGGCCAGCTCCATTGCTGCCATGCCGCTGTAGTGCATTGTACCAATGCCTGAGCCTAGTAAAATAGAGCAAATAATAAGGTTTTTATACGACCCTTGCGATTTTACTAATATCGAAAAAGCATACTGACATGAAATAAACGCCGGTAAAAAAGACAACACGGTAATGAGTGGATCATAGCTAATGTTTGTACACAACGAAAAGGCCAGCATACCTATAAAATGCATGCTCCAAATTCCGGCCGATAAAACCGTGGCACCGGTCACATTGGCTAAGCGTTTATAGTTTTCGAATTGCGTTTGCTTTGCTACATCAACCAACCAGATCGTAAAAAAGGCAGCAAAAATAGCGGTAATGACCGATAAACTAACCAGTATAGGGTTATATGCACCGTTGATAATGAGGCTCGGATCGTGGTCGGTTATAAAAAATGCAGACAGCATAGTGGCTCAAATTAGTATCTTTATTGAACTAGTTTAATAGATTTAATATATAAATAAACTGTTAATCTAATAATTTATATTATAAATCAGTGAGGTTACTTTTTAGCATTAAAATATTAACATGCGTAGCGTGCTTTATTAATAAGACGTGATTTTGCGTAAATAAAAATAATAATAAACACTGAGCCCATTTATTTATCGCTAAATAACTGCATTGATTAAATAAGGCTTTATAATACGCTTTTATTTATATTTAGAGCATACACCTTGTTTGAGTATCAGCTAAAACGCAGTGCAAGGCGTAAAACAGTGGCAATAAAAGTTAGCCAAAAATTAGTTACTGTTTATGCGCCTACACACGTGCCAAAACTACAAATAGAACAATGGCTGTTTAGTAAAAAAGAGTGGGTAACTGCGCAATTACATAAACAACTTAATGCCATTGATACTCAACAACACCCGTTTAAAAACCAGCAAATAATGATTTTTGCTAAGCCATATACCATTACTTTTGCAAAAGGGACACGCTCGCATGTTCAGCAATCCGATAGCGTATTTACTATTTATACTTCTAATCGAGTAAAAAAACAGCCTGAAAAACGCAAGCAGTTACTTTGCCTTGCCCTTGAAGAAATGCTAACAAACTACATTGAAATGCGTTTAGCTTATTATTGCCAACAGATGTCAGAAGCATTACCGACTAAATTGACGATTGGAAGTTATAAACGTAAGTGGGGGAGTTGTAATTCTCGGCGAGAGCTAACCTTTAGCCTTAACCTTGTTGGGGCGCCTCATCATATAATTGATTATGTTATTGTGCACGAATTGGCTCATTTAAAGTATTTGAACCACAGCAGCGCTTTTTGGAAGCGCGTAGCTAATTTTTATCCCGATTATAAATCTGCATCAGCATGGCTTAAAAACCACGGGGCAACATTACAGTGGGTATTTGATAATTAGTCTAAAAATGAAGTTTTAAATAGTGATGAAAAAGATGTAGAAAAGGGTACTGAAGATAAGAAGTGGTGGAGGGAGCTGGATTCGAACCAGCGAAGGCTGAGCCGTCAGATTTACAGTCTGATCCCTTTGGCCGCTCGGGAACCCCTCCACACTATTTTGTTACATTTGACCCCACTTAACTTAGCGGTAAGAAAAGTGGTGGAGGGAGCTGGATTCGAACCAGCGAAGGCTGAGCCGTCAGATTTACAGTCTGATCCCTTTGGCCGCTCGGGAACCCCTCCAATGCAACGGCGCTGATAATAGCAAACTGCGTATTTAAGTAAAGAAAAAAGCTAAAGAAATTTGAAATAAAGCCGATAAATATCTATCAGTTATCATAATCGGCTAAAGACTATGCAAATCGATGGTTTGTTAATCACAGAGAGTCAACTAAAGACCAGGCTAAATAAAAGTGTGCATGAAAATCGCAGAGGCGAATTCTCACTTTTATTAGCGATGCTATCGCACGATGCGCTGGATTTTAGTCAATTTCACTTGCCAAAAAGTGAAACGCATAGTGCTTATGTAGACGAAGAACAGTTAAGGGAGCGCTTTGGTGCTGGACCAAAGCAATTATTAGCTCCCGAAAAATTTGATATGACCATAGGGCAAGAGCACGCGTCGGTGATTGTTCAACAAGGCGAGCAAGCAGGCATGAAAGCAATAAAATTAAGCCACTGCTTAAACCCTGAGCCACTAGCGATTAGAGATGACAAGTTACATATTCCTTTAACAGTAATCGATAATTGTGAACTATCAGTACGCAGGCGCTTAAATGACACGCACACCGCGCTTGCAAGTCCACAAATGGACGCCGCAGCATTTTATGACGATTTAACTAATGAGGCTATACATAAGCCATTGCTTGTTGCTAACGCATAAAAATAATTTAACACTTGTGCGTTTTAAAAGCCTAAAACACCTTCTATTTAATAACCGGTTATGCAATAAAATAGAACAATTCTTTTTTTGTTTAAAAAAAGCATCCACAAATTAAATGCAATTGCTATAATGGCTGCAAATGGTATGACTTGAGTGCCATTATCATTAAATCAAGGTAATTAGGAACGTAATGAAGAAAACATTCACGCTAAATCATGAGAAAATCAAATACCCTCGTATGGTTGATGCTGCAAAGCATGAAGTGAAAAAATATTTGAAAAGAGAGCGCAATAAAACGCTACCTGTTGAAGCTGATTACTGGGCGTTTGACTGTAAGTTTGGCACAAGTGCCGATGATGCCGAAGTCGTTCACGTAGCTGAAATTAACAACAAGATCAGCGAAATCGAAAAGCAGGCGCTTACTTCATTCTATGTTGAGATTTTAGCTAGACCTGCGCAGCGTGAATCGTTCGATCTAGATGATGATGAATAACCAATAGCAATATTGTAGAAAATGGACCTAGATGGTCCATTTTTTGTTTATGGCAGTTATTAACATGTTTAGTGGTATAGAGTAGCACTTAAATAAAAAGCTATTTTTATGCTAAGTGTTTAGCATTTTTTATACACTGTGACACTTTTTATATTTTTTACCGCTTGCACATGGGCAGAGGTCGTTTCTGGCAACTTTTATATCGGCGACCGGATTAATAATACCCTCTAAATAACGCCATTCACCGTCCTCTTTTATAAAGTCTGATTTCTCATCCAACTCACAATATAAGTTTTGGTAAAAATAATACGCGTTAAAGGCAACATAACCTCGCTCATCACTTTGCTGCGTATCGCGCACAACTAATTTTACAAAGCGGCAGCTATTGGCAAAGTCAGCAATTTCATTTACTGGGTTTTGTGCTTGTTTTTCTTTGGCGTAAGTTTTAAATACATAAGATGCATTTTTTAATGCATAAGCACTAAAGCGCGAACGCATTAGTTGCTCAGGTGTTGCTGGGGTTTTTATATCAAGATGATAAGGCTGGCAACAGTCACCATAATTAAGCTGACTGTTGCATAAGCAAGCGCTAGTACTGGTTACACTCATAAAATACTAATTAACATAAATTAAAAATGTATTTTACCAAGCTTATTGAGTAAGTGATATTGCTGTAGTGCTGGTTTTTTTAGTAAAGCAAAATAGCTTAGCGCTTCTTTTGTCTAAATTAAGCGATAAATTAACAAGCTGCTGCTCACTTACTATATCTGTCCACGTAATAATGGCTGCAAAGTTTCCATTATGAAGTGCTGAATTAAGTACATACTCTAAATTTACTAAATGCTTTTGTCTTATTACAAGCAGTTTGCTGGTATCTATAGAGCAGCTATCTAGCAAGGCTTTACTAGGCACATGGTCGGGCGCAATCAGTAAGGTCCACGCGTTAGAGCTATTGTATTGGTGCAACACTTTTAGCATCTCAAACGTAGCAGAAATTTCATCTTCTACTTTTATTAAGTTTACCGACTCACTTTCATTATGTTGTTGGTAGCTTTTAACGGTTCTTACGGTAATTGGCTGTAGCATAGGTCTCACTCACTGGGTTTATATACAGTACATGTATACAGTAGTTTATACAGTTGTTGTGTGCAAGCGTTTTTTGTTATTTTTTATACAGTTAATGGTTTTAAAAAATAAACAATGAAAATAATGCTTTAAAAACAGTTGGTTACAGTTTGTGCTGTGCAAGTGAAAGCTGAGGGTGTTTGCAGTACTGTATAAAGTGTAGCAGCGTTATACAGTACTTAAGGGATGGCTATACAGTTATTTTAGTGTGTTTTACAGTGCTTAGCTGTTAGCTATAAAGTAGTTAGTCATTTTTTGGGATTAAGTGGGCAAACTGAATTTGGTGGATTTGCTCATACAAACTGGCTGCATAGCATTGAGCGTCTTTAAGACGTTTGGTGTCGATATATTTTCTTAAATCATTTAAAGCAGCGGTTGCCGGTTCGTAGCCTTGGCTGCTGGCTAAACTCAGCCATGCTGCTGCGTGAAATACGCTTTTTGGTACGCCTTGGCCTTTGACAAAAAATAACCCTAAATAAAACTGGGCGCGATGATTTCCGGCCATTGCGGCAAGGCGCATCCACTTAGCTGCCAACGGTGCTTGGTTATGCTTTAAATAATACAGTGCTTTGTTAAGTGTTGTTTGCTCACTTACATCACTATTGTTTTCAGCGCTGTGGTTTGTAGGCTGTGTTACAAAATCTAAAATATTGTTTAATTGCTGCTCTAAGTCTTGTCCGCTAGGCTGAGTCTTATTCATATATTTTCTTTTTTATAGTTTCTACGTCAACAGTTTAGTATATCGCAAGGTAAAATGTCCTGTTTATACTTAATTTTATGGTAAAATCACGTCACTTTTTACTATCACAAGTCTATTATGCTCGAAGCTCTATTTAAACTCCGCGAAAATAACTCCAATGTGCGACGCGAAAGCATTGCTGGAATCACTACTTTCATTACTATGGTTTACATTGTATTTGTAAACCCTGCAATGCTTGCGGAAGCAGGCATGGATCAAGGTGCTGCATTTGTTGCTACCTGTATTGCGGCTGCTATTGGCTGTTTTATTATGGGATTGTGGGCTAATTACCCTTTAGCACTTGCGCCGGGCATGGGTTTAAACGCATTTTTTACTTACGGTGTTGTACTGGGCATGGGTTATAGCTGGCAAGCTGCATTAGGTGCGGTATTTATGTCTGGTTGTATATTTTTAATATTAAGTTTGTTTAAGGTCAGAGAGTGGATAATTAATGCTATCCCTCTGGTTTTAAAGCAGGCTATTGCCACTGGTATTGGTGCGTTTTTAGCGTTAATTGCGCTTAAAAATGCAGGCATTATTGTTTCAAGCCCAGCTACATTAGTACAGCTTGGCGATATTACTTCGGCAGGTCCTTTATTAGCTATTTTAAGCTTTTTTGTCATTGCTGCTTTGCTTTATCGTGATATAAAAAGCGGCGTACTTATTAGCATTTTGCTAGTAACGGGCATTGCGTTAAGCCTCGACTTAGTTGAGTACCACGGCGTAATGTCAATGCCACCGTCTATTTTACCTACCTTCATGCAACTTGATTTTGCAGCAGCCTTTGAGCTTTCTATGCTGAGTGTAATCTTTGCGTTTTTGTTTGTTGATTTATTTGATACATCAGGCACGTTAGTTGCTGTAACTCAAAAAGCAGGCTTAGCCGATGAAAAAGGTAATATGCCACGTTTAGGGCGTGCTTTAAGTGCCGATAGTACAGCTACTATTGCGGGTGCAATGTTAGGTACTTCTACCACTACTTCTTATATTGAGTCTGTGGCCGGTGTATCGGTTGGTGGGCGTACTGGCTTAACAGCTGTTGTTGTGGGTATATGCTTTTTACTAATGATGTTTTTTGCGCCGCTTGCGCAAATGGTACCGGCTTATGCAACAGCGGGTGCTATTTTATACGTTGCGGTATTAATGCTGCAAAACCTTAAGTTTGTAAACTGGGATGACATGAGCGATGCAATTCCGGTAAGTGTGGTACTACTTATGACGCCGCTTACATTCTCTATTGCGCACGGTATTGCTCTTGGTTTTATATCGTACACTGCGGTTAAAGTACTGTGTGGTAAACGCGATCAGGTTAGTATTAGCGTGTGGATTTTAACAGCGTTATTTATTATCAAGTTTGCATTTTTATCGTAATAGCTAATATCCATTCTTTTAGCTAAGAGGCTTAGTTTGAGGGTGGGTAAACATTTATTATTTAGTGTCTATCGCTCATTGCCACTGCATTGTTATACCTTGCGTATCTATGTTGTGGTAAATGAGCGTTTATAACGTAGTTAGCGCTAGGTAGTGCCTCAAATACGTTAGTATTTACCCATTGGTAAAAATAGCTTAACAGATACAAAAAAGCCCATACATTATGTATGGGCTTTCTTTTGGGTATTTAAAATTACCATTTCTTTTTAGGTGCAAATAATACGTCCAAGTCATCTTGCTCTGCTTCTGCTTTTTTCTTCAGGGCAGTGGCGTTTGATGCTTTTAGTTCGGTGCTTATTTCTTCTAAATAGGCTTCAACTTCTTGGCGTTTTGCGTTTACGTATTCATCAGAATAGGTAACGGCACTAAGTGTGGCATAGGCTTTTTCAAAATATTGCCTAGCAGAGCCCACCATGCTCGCTGAACGAGCAGATAAACCGCGTTTAATTTGGCTTTCTATGTTAATTCTGAGTTGTAACTTTTCAAGGCGCTTATCTTCTGCTGCAAATATTTGGCTATCTACACGGCCTTTACTGTGCTCAGAGCGCATAATAACTCTAAGCTTTTTTATGCCCTGAATTAATGAGACTAACTGCTTATCGTTACTTGGTAACGATAAATTGTCGCTGCTATTACCTTGAACTGCACCACTTAGCTTTTCTTTAGCTTCGTTCATTCTGCTTTTTAATGCTTTAGAATTAGGTGAATGGTTCACCATAGCGTTAAGTGCTTCGTAACATCTACGTTGTAAAACGCGTATAATGTTTTCAGAAAGCGGAATATTAGCGCTATTCATAAGTGCTTCTTCGGTTTCTTCAATTATCGCTTTTTGTTTTGTTAATTCTTTGCGACGTTCAATTTCTTGCTTTTCTTTATGCTGCTGCACAGCGCTTACCCACAGTGCAATCACTATCAGTGCCACTATAAGCACAATTATAATCGAAACGATCATGGCTTAATTCTCGGATTCATAATCTATTTTTTTATATTACATCAAATATATGCTTTGAGGGTAGCTTTGCGCTGATTAACTTAAAAATATGTTAAAAATTAGATATAAGAATAATGTATTATAAGTTGAACCTGAATAAACATCGCTATCTGCAGCGGGTTTATTATGCTAGCCTTAATGCTTAAATAATGAAAATATACGTGCTTACTTTGCCAAGTTTTAACTAAATTAAACTTGGTTTTGCTTAGTATTACCATCATATAAGCTTAATAATAACGTTAAAAACTGCAACCATGAAATTACAACAACTTAGATACATCGTAGAAGTTCAAAACCATAAGCTAAACGTATCAGCAACTGCTGAGAGTTTATTTACCTCACAGCCTGGTATATCTAAACAAGTGCGCATGCTTGAAGATGAGCTAGGTGTACAAATTTTTGGCCGCAGTGGTAAGCATTTAACGCATGTTACAGGTGCCGGCGAAGAAATAATTAACATTTCTCGCGAAATTTTATCTAAAGTCGAAGGTATAAAAGCGGTTGCTAATGAGCACACGCTGCCTGATCAGGGTAAACTAAATATAGCCACAACACATACGCAAGCACGTTATGCTTTGCCAAGTGTTATTCAGGGCTTTATGAAAAAATACCCAGCTGTTTCGCTGCATATGCATCAAGGTACACCACAACAGATTTCTGATGCAGCAGCGCGCGGTGATGCAGATTTTGCCATTGCAACTGAAGCACTTCATTTATACTCAGATTTAGTTATGCTGCCTTGCTATCATTGGAACCGCAGCATTGTGGTGGCAAAAGATCATCCTCTAGCACAAAAGGCCGACAATTTAACCGTTGCCGATATAGCGCAGTATCCGCTTATTACGTATGTATTTGGGTTTACTGGGCGCTCTGAGCTTGATAAAGCATTTAACGCGCACGGCCTTGAGCCGCACATTGTGTTTACTGCAACCGATGCCGATGTAATTAAAACTTATGTAAGGTTAGGGCTAGGTGTAGGTGTAGTCGCTTCAATGGCCGTTGATCAATTAAGTGACACAGATTTAGTGTGTATTGATGCCAGCCATTTATTTGAAGCTAGCACAACTAAAATTGGCTTTAGAAAGGGCAGTTTTTTACGTACTTATATGTATGACTTTATTGAGCGTTTTGCCCCGCATTTAACTAAAGAGCGAGTGGAGCGAGCAAGCTTATTACGTAATCAAGAAGATGTTGATGCGTTATTTGCCGACATAGAACTGCCAGTAAAATAGTAAGACTTTAATTATATAAATACTAAAAAACCGCGTATTGCTAAAATCCGCGGTTTTTTGTTTTTATACGCTTAACATTCAATAATGTTTACCGCTAATCCACCGCGTGCGGTTTCTTTATATTTGGTTTTCATGTCGTTACCAGTATCGAGCATGGTTTTAATCACTTTATCAAGCGACACCTTTTGCTCGCCACTGCCACGTATTGCTAGGCGAGAGGCATTAATTGCTTTAATGGCGCCCATGGCATTGCGCTCAATACACGGTACTTGTACCAATCCGCCTACAGGGTCGCAGGTTAGGCCTAAATTATGCTCCATGCCTATTTCGGCGGCGTTTTCAACATGTACTACATTACCTCCAACAATTTCGGTGAGTGCGCCGGCAGCCATTGAACAGGCAACACCTACTTCACCTTGGCAGCCTACTTCTGCGCCCGAAATAGAGGCATTTTTTTTGTATAAAATACCAATCGCCGCTGCGGTTAATAAATAGCGTGTGGCTATGTCGCGGTCCACTTCTTTAATAAATGTGTGGTAGTACATTAAAACGGCCGGCAATATACCCGCAGCACCATTTGTTGGCGCCGTGACTACGCGCCCACCTGCGGCATTTTCTTCATTTACGGCTAAGGCGAATAAATCCACCCAATCCATTGCTCTGAGTGGGTCATTACTCACTTCTACATTTAGCTTTAAATACAAACTAGGTGCACGGCGTTTAACTTTTAAACCACCTGGTAAAATTCCCTCGGTGCGCATACCACGTTCAATACAGGCTTTCATTACTTGCCAAATATTAAACAACTCGTCTTTAATATCGTCTTCTTTGCGCAGCGTTTTTTCGTTATGCATCATTAAAGTAGATACACTAAAGCCTGACTCTTTACACAGCTCTAGTAAATCTTTTGCACTTTCGAACGGGTAAGGAGCCGGGTTTTGCTCGCGTATATCAAGGGCTGCTTGTTTTTCGTTTTCAAATTCTTCATCGGTAACAATAAAGCCGCCGCCAATAGAATAGTACACTTTGCTATATACTTTTTCGCCATTATTTGAGGCAATAATTTCCATTGCATTAGAGTGCTTAGGTAAGGTTTTGCGGCGATGAAAAACAATAGCCCCTTGCTTAGGAAAGTTCGCTTTATGGGTTTGGTTGAGGTATATCACTTGCTCTTTTTCAATAGTGGCAAGGATATCGTCAACTAAATCGGCATCTATTGTTTCTGGGTCATAGCCGGCAAGCCCTAATATAACGGCTTTACCAGAGCCATGGCCTACGCCGGTTTGACCCAGTGAGCCATAAAGCTCTACCTTTATATCGGTAACAGAGGTTAAAAGTTGCTGCTCTTGTAGGTCATTAACAAATAAGCGCGAGGCACGCATTGGGCCAACGGTATGTGACGACGATGGGCCAATACCAATGCTAAACATATCAAATGCACTGATCATACTATGGGTCTCTACTTTATTTACTCAGCCCGAAAGCTGTTCTTTGAACGGTCGAGTATCATAACGTTAATTCTATATTATGTAACTATTTGGCCGTAAGTTTTACACTGGTAGGGCAAGCTGTTTTGTAAAGTTTTTTATAATGCTAGCCGTTGCTCCCCACAGTAATCCGTGCGGTGTACTAAACCCTTGCAAGGTGATGGTTTTGCCAAAACGTTGAAAAGGAATAGGCTGCCAATTGGCCTCGTTTGAAAGCTGGGTAAGCGACAGTAAAAAGCTAGCTTGCACTTCATTATAATCGTTCTCCCATACTGTGTGTTCATCAAGTAAACCCACAAATGGGCTAATGCTAAAGCCTGTTAGGGTAGAGTATTGTGGCAGCTGCCCGAGCACTTTAACATTACTTGGCGCTATATTAAGCTCTTCGTGTAGTTCTCGAAGCGCTGTGGTGCGCAGGTGTTTATCGCTTTGCTCAAACTTACCGCCGGGTAAACAAATTTCCCCAGGGTGATGATGTAAATAAGTAGGGCGTTTGCACAATAAAATATGCGCGTGGTTATCAACATCAATAATAGGCAGCATAACCGCACTGGCACGCTTTTTACGGGTATCTTTTATTTGATTTGGCGCAGCAGTAGGGCTTAGCTGAAACCGCGCCATAATATGTTCACTATTCAAAGCGTTCTACTGTTTTAATAAAGGAAGTATTTTATTCACTTTATCGTATGTTTCTTGGTATTCCAATTCGACTTTAGAATCAGCGACAATACCACCACCGGCCCAGCAATAAATGTGTTCTTTATGACAAACCAATGTACGGATTGTAATACTGGTGTCCATATTACCGCAGGCGCTTAAATACCCTATAGAGCCACAGTAAATACTACGCCTATGAGGCTCTAGCTCTTCAATTATCTCCATAGCTCTAATTTTAGGCGCGCCGGTGATTGACCCACCGGGAAATGCTGCTTCAAGCTGATCAACACACGTTTTACTTTCATCTAGCTCTGCCGTTACGGTACTCACTAAGTGATGCACTGCCGGAAAGCTCTCAATAGCAAAAAGTGAGGGCACCTTTACAGAGCCAGGTTTTGCAACTTTACCTAAATCGTTACGCAGTAAATCAACAATCATTACGTTTTCTGCGCGGTCTTTGGTTGAGTTTTCAAGGGCTCTGGCTTGCTGTTGGTCGGCGATTGCATCTGCCATGCGTGGCAAAGTGCCTTTGATAGGTTTTGTTTCAACTATATTGTCGTGAACTGCAATAAAGCGCTCTGGCGATATTGATAAAATGGCGCCACGTGGGTGATTAATAAAGCTAGAAAATGGCGCTTTATTAGCCTCACGCAATACTTTGTAGGCTTGGAAAGGGTCGCCTTTAAAACCGGCACTAAAGCGCTGGGCTAGGTTGATTTGATAGCAATCACCACTTTTTAAATAATCTTGTATTTGCGCAAATTTGTCAGCGTATTCATGTTCACTCATATTTGAGCGCCAATCGCTGGTTAGCGAAAACTGTGCTGGTACTATATCGTTTGCTAAATATTGCTGGTAAAGCGCTAAACGGTTCACCTCAGGTTGAGAAACGTAAAACCAGCTTTGCTGGTGTTTATCAAATATAAGCGCATCTAAATAAAGGCCAATGGCCATTTGTGGCAACGTTATATCGTGTTTTGCCGTGCGTGGCATGTGCTCAATAATACGCCCTAAATCGTAACCAAAATAACCAAGCCAACCGCCGTTAAAAGGCAGGTTATTAGCGGCTTTTTGCGCACTAAGTTTACTTAGCTCATCGTTCATTATTGTAAAGGGGCTACGCGAGTCAAGCTGCTGATTAAATACGCTTTGATTGTTGTTTACTTCTAAAATAGCATGAGGCTCTATCGCAATAATATCAAAGCGACTATTTATGTGCTCGCTATTGGCTGAGTCTAGTAATACGGCATAGGGTAAATGCGCAAAATGCGCGAAAACATCAATGCAGTTTTGTGTTATGGCTAATTTTACACAATTTTTTTCATTGTTTAGCATTTACTGCCCCTTTAAGAACTGGCTCGAAACGGGCTGGGAGGGTATCATAAGTCAAATTTTTTTGGCAGCGTTTAGTATCAAATCTACGTTGTAATTAAAACAGTGCAAACCACCGTCACCGGTTTGGTATAGATTACGCTTAAGCGTAACGCTAACTTAAGGAACCACTATGAGTACAATCCGTCAGCAAGACTTTATTGATAGCATTGAAGATGCGTTGCAATATATCTCTTTTTATCACCCCCTTGATTTTGTTCAAGCGCTAGAAAAAGCCTACAACAAAGAACAAAGCAAGGCTGCAAAAGATGCAATCGCGCAAATTTTAATTAACTCGCGTATGTCGGCTGAAGGCAAGCGTCCATTGTGTCAAGACACGGGTATTATTACCTGTTTTGTAAAAGTAGGGATGGATGTTAAGTGGGATAAAACAGATTTAACCGTACAACAAATGGTTGATGAAGGCACACGTCGCGCATATTTAAATCCAGATAATCCACTACGAGCGTCTATTGTAGCTGACCCTGCTGGCACACGTAAAAACACTAAAGATAATACCCCTTCAGTTGTACACATTGATTTAGTGGCGGGCGGCGAAGTAGAAGTAATGGTTGCAGCGAAAGGCGGCGGCTCAGAGAACAAAAGTAAAATGGTTATGCTAAACCCATCTGACGATGTAGCTGCATGGGTAGAAAAAACGCTACCGACAATGGGCGCTGGTTGGTGCCCGCCAGGCATGCTAGGTATAGGCATTGGTGGAACCGCCGAAAAAGCAGCGGTAATGGCAAAAGAGTCGTTAATGGACCCGGTTGATATTCATGAGCTTATGGAGCGCGGGGCAGAAACAACGGAAGAAAAACTGCGTTTAGAAATTTTTGAACGTGCTAACAAACTAGGTATTGGCGCACAAGGTTTAGGTGGTTTAACCACGGTTGTTGATATTAAAGTAAAAACAGCGCCTACGCATGCGGCATCAAAACCTGTTGTGATGATCCCTAACTGTGCAGCTACGCGCCACGTACACTTTACACTAGACGGCTCAGGCCCTGCAGATTTAAAAGCGCCTAAGCTAGAAGACTGGCCAGAAGTGACATTTGAAGTAGGTGAAGGAACTCGCCGTGTTAATTTAGATACGTTAACTAAAGAAGACACCCGCGAGTGGAAAATGGGAGAAACTGTTTTACTCTCAGGCACTATTTTAACAGGCCGTGATGCTGCTCATAAACGCTTACAAGATATGATCAATTCAGGTGAAGGTTTACCTGAGGGCGTTGATTTTGATAATAAGTTTATTTATTACGTTGGTCCAGTTGATGCTGTAGGTGATGAAGCTGTAGGCCCTGCAGGCCCTACAACCGCAACACGTATGGATAAATTTACCGATATGATGCTAGAAAAAACCGGCATTGTAGGCATGATAGGCAAAGCTGAGCGTGGTCCTGCTACAGTTGAGTCGATTAAAGAGCATAAATCGGTTTATTTAATGGCTGTAGGTGGTGCGGCATACTTAGTATCTAAAGCAATTAAAAAAGCACGCGTGGTTGCCTTTGAAGATTTAGGTATGGAAGCAATCTACGAATTTGAAGTAGAAGATATGCCAGTTACGGTTGCTGTAGACAGCGAAGGTGCTAACGCACACACGCAAGGCCCTGCAATTTGGAAAGCTAAAATTGAAGAGCTAGACGGTAAGCTTAAATAAAGGTTTACGTAATCTAATAAAAAAGCGAGCTTAGGCTCGCTTTTTTTGTATTTGTTTTATGAAATATTAAAAAAGCGCAAATTGCCCCTTCAAATAAACACCTCAGACCAGTTGTAGTAAATCTGCTTTTTTCTTCATAAACCTATACACTGTGCGACTTTGCTGGGAGGGGAACTGTGTAATACAAGGTTTACACTTGGTGTTACCTTTACGTTCACGTAAATGTGAAGGCGCTTTTTAACGGTGTTGTTAGCTTTAAATTTAATTTATATGCCTTTTTTTGAATTTTATATCCGTATTTTGTTGTTATTTAGATTTATTAATTCACAAGGCTGGCTTTTTACGGGTTTAACTTCTCATTATGTGGCACCCTTAAAAATGAAGTGGTAAAGTTTCGTCAATTTCCAGCGCTCATCCCTCTCACGGGTAAACTATTTTGGAGTAATTACAGTGGCTGTGTTTAATCAAGCTGAATTTGATAACCACGAACAAGTGGTTTTTTGTTCTGACGAAGCGTCAGGTTTAAAAGCAATTATTGCCGTACATAATACTAACCTTGGCCCTGCTGTTGGTGGTTGTAGAATGTGGGAATATGCCAACGATGAAGATGCCGTTTACGATGTTTTACGTCTCTCTAAAGGGATGACCTATAAAAATGCGGTTGCTCGCCTGCCATTTGGTGGTGGTAAATCAGTTATAATTGGCAATGCAAAAGAGATTAAGTCAGAGCAGTTATTTCGAGCTTTTGGTCGCCAATTAGAGCGATTAAATGGCCGTTACTATTCTGCCGAAGATGTAAACATTACATGTGATGACGTTGCATTAATGAATAAAGAAACGAATTATGTGCTGGGCTTGGAAGGGAAAAGCGGTAATCCGTCACCTTTTACAGCTTACGGTACGTTTTTAGGAATTAAAGCGGCATTACAGCACCAACGTGGGCATCAAGATTTTGCGGGCATTAAAGTGGCGGTACAAGGTTTAGGTGCAGTCGCCTATGGTTTATGTAAGCATTTAGCCCAAGCTGGTGCAAAATTATTTGTAACAGATATCAATCAAGATGCTGTAGAGCGGGTAGTAAATGACTTTGGTGCTACGGCGGTGGGTATTGATGAAATTTACGACCTTGATGTTGATGTATACGCACCTTGTGCATTAGGTGCCACCATTAATGATGAAACCATTGTACGTATTAAGGCAACCATTATTGCTGGGTGTGCTAATAATCAGCTAGCGCAGTCTCGTCACGGTGAAGTACTTCGTGAAAAAGGTATTTTGTATGCACCCGATTACGTTATTAACGCTGGTGGCATTATTAATGTATATTACGAAACTGCACCACAAGGCTACAGTGAGGCGGCGTCTAATAAGCATGTTGAAGGTATTTTTGATACCTTAACCGAAATATTCACCCGTAGTGAAAAAGAGCAAAAATCAACGCATTTGATTGCCGATGAGTTAGCGCAAGAGATAATTCAAAACGGCCTGTAAATTTACCCCGTTTATTTAAACTAAGGCGTACAGTGGTACGCCTTTTTTGTTTATACTCTATGGCGTGGTAATTTTGTGGCCAAGACCCTTAAGGCAATGCGGCCTAATCGTTAACGACAAGCTTATGGATATTATGACTGATACAAATGCCTTAATGGAGCCCATCGACCTTGATACATGGCCTCGCCAACAACACTTCGAATTATTTAAAAACTTTACCCAGCCATATTTTAATGTGTGCGTAACACTTAACGCCAAGCCTTTATTTGAATATTGTAAACAAAATAAACTGTCTTTTTTTCAAGCATATGTGCATGCCACATTAAAAGCTTGCCACGCTTATAACCCGATTATGCTAAGAATTATAAATGAATGCCCATGGCGCTTAAAGCAAGTAAGAGCCAGTGTGGTAGAGCTTGCTAGTGATGATTCGTTTATATTTAGTTACTTTAATTATTCGCCTTGCCTTGAAGAATTTGCTCAGCACGCCACAGCTATAAGCGCCAATGCTAAATCTCAACCGTTATTTTCTCAGGCGTTTAATCAAACCGAAGGGCAGGCCGATTTGATACATATATCGGTTTTACCTTGGCTGAACTTTAGTAGTTTTTCGCATGCCTTTAGTGAAGGGAAAAGTTTAGGTATTCCTAAATTTGTGTTTGGTCAATACGATAAAACCACGGGCCTAATGCCGTTTTCGATTGATGTGCATCATTCGCTAATGGACGGTTTACACGTCGCAGCGTTTATAAACGTATTACAAAACAATATTGACGACTTTTGTAAAGATTAATTGAATTTAGTTAATGCAATGTATTTATTTGCTATGGTAGTATTTTTAGTTAGATAGGCGATATAAGTTAATTTGTAACGATTAGCTGATACGTTTACGACATTAAGTTTTAGCGACTTATTTAAGGTGCTTTTTAGCACGTATTATTAGTTGTTTACGCTATTGTTTAGTTTTAATTAACGCGCTTTTAGCGCTTAAACAAACCCTAGTGTATTCACCCAATGCGTATAGGGATTTTAACGCTTTGTTGGAGCGCACAATTTTGGTGTGCTCAGTGCCAAGTAAATTCTTTCCTACTCCTTTTAAATAACGATAAAACGCTTACACACAAGTAAAAGAATAACTAAGGCAGTTGATGATGAGACAATTAAGCATTATATGTTCTTTTTTCGTCATGTTTTTATGTGAAGCCCAAGAGCAAACCCGTTTACCGTTAAGTGATTATTTTTCTGAAACATGGAATACCCGTTCTGGATTGCCACACAACAGTATTAATAGCGTTACGCAAACCCAAGATGGCTACTTATGGGTTGCTACATGGGAAGGTTTGGCACGTTTTAATGGCCAAGAGTTTACAATATTAACCCGTGCTCATATTAATAACTTACCCGACTCGGGTTTAAGGGCACTCACTCCCACAAATAGTGGTGGGTTATACATAGCGGGGTCGCGCGGAGGAATTAGCTTATATCAACATAGGCAGTGGGATACCAAGCGATCAGCATCAACCATGGTTAATCATTTAATTGAAAGTGCTGATCAAAGCCTATGGTTAGCCCTTGAAAACGACGGCGTGTTTTATCGTGAACATAACAGCGATACCGACCTTGCAATTATTAAAAATGTGAGTGCTTATCGGGTTATAGAAGATCACGATGGGGTTATTTGGGCAGCAACCAGTGCAGGCCTTTATAAAATACACAACAAAATACCGACCTTAATGACACCACACTTTGGTTTACCAAATGCACCTGTCTATAACTTATTAATTACCCGTGGTGGCTCGCTTATTGTGGGAAGCGAAAAAGGCGCGTGGATCAAAACCAAGGCGCAGTTTCAGCCAATACATGAAAAGCTTAGCAATGAATCTATTTCTAGCTTACTAGAGGATAACCATGGAGACTTATGGTTTGGCACAATTAATAAAGGGGTATTTAGGTTATCGCCCGATGGCGTAGAGCAGTTAGATGCCAATAACGGATTACCCGCCAACCGTATTTTATCTTTGTTACAAGATAGAGAAAACAGTATTTGGATTGGCACAAACGCCGGATTGTTTCGCCTGCGTGAGTCGCCGTTTTCATCGTGGACCCAAAAAAGAGGTTTAGCGGGGGATTATACCCGCACAGTGCTTTCTCACTCCGATGGCAGTTTATGGGTGGGGGGAAGCTCTGGCTTAAATATAATAAAAAATAATCGCGCTACCTTGGTTTCAGGCTCTAAACAAAGCAGTCCTTATTCTGTGCTCAGTTTACACGAAGCACCCGACGGTAGTGTGTGGGCAGGGACGTATACCTCAGGTGTTTTAAAAATAGTTAATAATACCTTTACGCCGTTTATTAATCGTAGCACTGGCCTTGGAAGTAACGAAGTAAGGGCTTTATTATTTGATTCTAAAAACCGTTTGTGGATAGGCTCTGCTATGGGGCTGACGCGCATCAATGAAGATGGCAGCTTAAATCAATTTACAAATAAAAAAGACTTACCAAGTGGGTTTGTACTTGCACTTAGTGAAGATAACGCGGGCAATATTTGGGTAGGTACCGGCAATGGGGTGGTGGTATTTGATATTGTTAGTGAGCAATTTACAACGGTTGAATTCCCTCGTGAGTTTTCTGCGCAATATGCGTTTGGGTTTTATATTGATGTTACCTATACCTGGATGGCCACAGATAGAGGCTTAGTGCGCTATGAGCTAACAAGCGGAAAAATGGCAATGCTTGGCTTAGAACAAGGTTTACCTATCGATAAACTATTTCAAGTGGTGCCGCACAATGGCTCATTTTGGCTCTCGAGCAACCGCGGGATTATTCAAATCGATAAAAATCATATACAGCAAATCCTCGATGCTCCCGCGAGCGCTAAAGCACCCGTGCTTAACTATCAACTGTATGATGAAGGCGATGGGATGTTAAGTGCGCAGGCTAATGGAGGTTCAACCCCTTCGGCTGTAACGCATAACGATGGGAGTATTTGGTTTGCAACCGCAAAGGGGGTGAGTACTGTAAAACCTGCGCGCTTACAAGCATCGACGCAAATTGCGCTGCCGACCATTATTGAAAATATTTTTGTAGATGGTAAGCCTATTGCGCTTCCGCTTGAAGGAGAGTCGGTATTTTTGCCACCGGGGGTATCGCGTTTATCGTTTCATTATGCAGGGCTGAGCTTTATTATGCCGCAGCGATTAAATTTTCAAACCCAATTAAAGGGCTTTAACGATAAATGGGTTAATCGCCAACATATGACCGGTGCTGAGTACACTAACTTACCGCCTGGGGAATATACCTTTATGGTACGAGCAAGTTACCCTAACGCACAGTGGCAAGATAATCAGCAAGCTGTAAATATTGTAATTCAGTCATTTTTTTGGCAAAAACCGCAATTTAAGTTTGCAGTATTTGTATTATTTTTAATGGTTATTTTTGCTATATACAAATACCGTTTATACCACTACAAAAAAATAGAAATAGAGCTGACTAATCGCGTAGAAAAACAAACCCAAGACCTACAAACGCAAGCCAATGCGTTTGCGTACCAAGCAACGCACGACCAACTTACCGACATGCCTAACAGGCGTGCTTTTGATAGCTGGCTTGCCCATAACTTTGCCACTTACAAACAGCAAAACCGGCCGCTAGCCATAGCTATACTGGATATTGATCACTTTAAGCGGATTAACGATAACTGGTCGCATATTATTGGTGACAAAGTGATTTGTACTATTGCAGAGCTGCTTAAAAATGGCTGCCAAGAAAACCAGCATATAGCACGGTGGGGCGGTGAAGAGTTTACAATTGTTTTTGCAGATAAAACCGCCGGCGAAGCAAAAATCATATGCGAAGCACTGCGCGAGAGCATTGCACAGCATGACTTTTCGGCCATTGGTGAGGGGTTAAGTGTAACAGCCAGTTTTGGCTTGTCTGACTCAACCAACGTCGGTGATTACGACCGCCTTTTATCGCGGGCAGATCAAGCATTATACAAAGCTAAAAATAGCGGACGAAATTGCACAGAAATTATCTGATTGAAAATGAGTGCATGCGCACATATTAATAAGAGACTAACTTATTTTGGATGTCCCCATGATAAACGGGCTACTCATTTTTGCTTTGGCTATTTTTGTTGTAATTTATTGGCGCTGGCAGGCACTACAAAACTGGCTTTGGAATAAAAAATATAAAAACGCGGTTTTAAACTCTCAACAAAAAGAAATACTCCTTCGTTGCATGCCTATCTATAAAAAGATGACGGATAACGACAGAGCCAAGCTTGAGCGCCACATAATATGGTTTTTAAATGAAAAGCGCTTTTTAGGCCGAGACGGACTAAAGCTAACCCCCGCCATGAAGCTGATAGTTGCTGCCGATGCCTGTGTGTTAGTGCTTAATAAACCGTGGCCACTTTATAAAAACGTAAAAGAAATTTTACTCTACCCCAGTGCGTATTATGCGCCGCAATCTACACGAGATAGTGCTGGGCTGGTTAGTTACCACAACGCGGTACGCTTAGGTGAGTCGTGGCCTGGTGGCACGTTAGTGCTAAGTTGGCATGATGTACTTGAAGGGAATCGTTTACCAAGCGATGGCCATAATTTAGTGTTTCATGAATTTGCCCACCAGTTAGACCAAGAAACCGGAAAAACCACTGGCACTCCATTATTAAAAACCCCCAATGCTTATAAAGAATGGGCTCGAGTGTTTAGCCGTGCCTTTGTGCAGTTAAAAAGTCATGTTGCTTATAACATGCCTCACGTTATTCATAGTTATGGGGCCACCAACGAGGCTGAGTTTTTTGCAGTACTCACAGAGACCTTTTTAGAAAAGCCGGCGCAGCTTAGGCAGCACGACCCTGAAATTTATAGAATGCTGGTGGATTACTACCAATTTGACCCCATAGTTTGGCATTAATTTTTGGTACTTGGTCTGATAACGCTGGCAAGTTAGCGCTGTTTTTGTTGCAATCGTGTTAGAGAGTTTAACTGCAATAATAACAAGCGAGAAATGCATGAAAAAAATGCTTCACACTGCACTGGCTTTATCAGTCGCCCTTGCAATAGGTCAGCCGCACGCAAACGAAGAGCAAGAAAAGTGGCAGGTAGACTCACCAAAAGGTGAGTTTGTAGATGCAACCATTAGCACAGAGCAAGGCACATGGATGAACATTGATGTTAGTCCTGATGGCAACACGCTGGTGTTTGATTTACTTGGCGACATTTACACTATGCCTATAAGCGGAGGTGAAGCAACTAAACTCACCTCAGATATTGCTTGGCAAATGCAGCCTAGCTTTAGCCCCGATGGGAAACACATTGCGTTTACCTCAGATCAAGGCGGTGGTGATAATATTTGGGTTATGGATGTTGATGGTAGCAATCAACACGCTGTGACTAACGAAACCTTTAGACTTTTAAACAGCCCCGCATGGAGCCCTGATGGCGATTACCTTGTCGCACGCAAACACTTTACCGCTAGTCGCTCACTAGGGGCTGGAGAAGTGTGGCTCTATCACAAAGCGGGTGGTAAAGGTGTTCAGCTTACTAAACGTGAGAACGACCAAAAAGACTTAGGTGAGCCAATGTTCTCACCAGATGGGCGCTATGTTTATTTTTCTCATGACGCGACACCAGGTAAAACCTTTCACTACTCTAAAGATTCTGTTGCCGGTATTTATAAAATTAAGCGCTACGATAGAGAAACAGGCGAAATAGAAACCATAATACAAGGCATGGGCGGTGCGATAAGACCCACACCTTCACCTGATGGTAAAAAGCTTGCCTATATAAGACGTGATGACTTTCAAACAAGCTTGTACTTATACGACCTAACCAGTGGTGAGCACACCAAGCTTTATGACAAGCTTGAACGCGATATGCAAGAAACCTGGGCTATTCATGGTGTGTATCCGACAATTGCGTGGACCCCAGATAACGAAGAACTGGTGTTTTGGGCTTCCGGTTCAATACATAAAATTGCTGTTGATGATAAAGCTGTTGCGCGTGTTCCCTTTAAAGTAAACACCAGTAAAAAAATACAAACCGCGGTACGCTTTACTCAAAATTTAGATACCGATGAGTTTGATGTAAAAATGTTGCGCAACGTGCAGGTTAGCCCCGATGGTGAAACTGCGATTTTTGAAGCATTAGGTTATATTTATAAACGCGATTTAAACTCTGGTAAAATTAAGCGCTTAACCAAACAAACTGATCATTATGAGCTGTTCCCGCAGTACTCCCGCGATGGGAAAAAAATTGTTTACACCACCTGGAGTGATACTAAGCAAGGCACTGTTCGCGTTGTCTCTGCTCGTAGCGGGCGCGGCGAGGCGATAACCCGCGAGCCGGGTAAATACGTTGAGCCTACTTTTAGTCCTGACGGCAAAACAATCGTTTATCGTAAAACCACCGGCGGAAGTATTTTAAATCCTAAGTGGTCACTCAACCCAGGTATTTATAAAGTAAGCGCAAAAGGGGGAGAGAGCGAGCTTATTTCTAAAAGTGGTTATCAACCTCAGTTTGGTAGTGCCAATGACCGTGTATTTATCATGAGCCCTTGGCCTAAGCCTACCTTAAGTGTTGTGGAGCTTGAAACTAAAAACGTTCGTAAACTTTACGAATCAGAGCATGCGACTGAATTTCGAGTCTCACCAGATGGTAAATACTTAGCGTTTGCTGAGCGCTTTAAAGTATTTGTTACCCCGCTGGTAGAAAGCGGCTCACCTATCACAATAAGCCCTAAAGATAACCAGTTTCCTATTGAGCAGTTGTCTGTGCGTGCGGGTGAAAATATAAGTTGGAGTGCTCAAAGTAACACTCTCTACTGGAGCTTAGGGCCCGAGCTATATCATGCAAGCCTTGATGGTATGTTTGCTATTGATAAAGCCGATGATGCCGACTTTAAAGTAAAAAGCGGTGAGAATATTAGCTTTAGTAAAAAAATGGCTGCACCAAAGGGCATGATTGCGCTAAAGGGCGCCAACATTATTACCATGAAGGGTGAGCAAGTCATTGAAAATGGTGTCATTATCACAGACGGTAAACGCATAAAAGCGATTGGTACTGCTGATGAGGTAACGATCCCCAAAGGGGCTGAAATTATCGATGTAACAGGTAAAACAATTATGCCTGGGATTGTTGATGCGCATGCCCATGGCTCACAAGCCAGCGATGAAATTATTCCTCAGCAAAACTGGAAAAACTATGCTGGTTTAGCGTTAGGTGTCACAACAATTCATGATCCATCAAACGATACCTCTGAAATATTTACCGCCAGTGAAATGCAAAAAGCCGGCATGATTGTCGGGCCACGTATTTTTTCTACCGGCACCATTTTATATGGAGCAAATATGCCTGGTTACACCTCGCATATTGATTCGCTAGATGATGCTAAATTTCATTTAGAGCGTCTTAAAAAGGTTGGGGCGTTTAGTGTTAAATCTTATAACCAGCCACGCCGTGAGCAGCGCCAACAAGTTATTGAAGCAGGGCGTGAGCTTGAGATGATGGTTGTGCCAGAGGGCGGCTCACTGCTACAACATAACTTAAGTATGGTTGTTGATGGGCATACGGGCATTGAACACTCAATTCCGGTTGAGCATATTTACGATGATATAAAACAATTATGGTCGCAAAGTGATGTTGGTTATACCCCAACGCTTGTTGTCGCCTATGGCGGAATTTGGGGAGAAAACTACTGGTACGATAAAACGGACGTGTGGAATCACCCGCGTTTAAGTAAGTTTGTGCCTAAAAATCAGCTGTTGCCACGTGCTATGCGCCGAGTAAAAGCGCCCGATCATCACTATAACCACTTTAATAACGCCCGCGTTGCTAAAGAGCTGCAAGATTTAGGTGTACTGGTAAATTTAGGTGCTCACGGACAACGCGAGGGCTTAGGTGCACATTGGGAAATGTGGATGTTTGCTCAAGGCGGTATGAGTTCACTTGAAGCAATTAGAGCCTCTACGCTTGACCCTGCTAAATACTTGGGGCTTGATAAAAATATAGGCTCGCTAGAAGTAGGTAAGCTTGCCGATTTAATTGTTATTGATGGCGATCCGCTGAAAAATATTCGCGATTCAGATAAAGTCGATTACACCATGATAAATGGGCGCTTATATGATGCAAGCACAATGAACGAAGTGGGTAAAAAGCAGCGAAAACCACTTTATTTTGAAAAGCTATAATTGTAATACACGTTTAAAAAGCGGCTATTAGCCGCTTTTTTTAGCTCAAAATAAATTATTTAATAAAGCGAATTGATAGAAGGTGATAAACAGGCACAAAAAAACCGCTTAACGCGGCTTTTTTATTAATCACATGTTGTTTAAACAGCACCGCGTGGTAAGCGACAGTCGTGATCTTTACTTGCAAGCTCAACAATCCAAAGCTCTTCAGCTGTGTAGCCGTCTTCGCTTTGTGTTACAACAGTAAACGGCGCTGTTTTTTGTGCTTTAACAGGCGCAGCAGCTTTAGTTTTAGTTTTTTTCGCAGGCGCTTTTTGCTCAGCTTGTGCAGGCGATTTGCCAGAGCTTAGTTCTTTCGTTAGCTCTGCTACATCAGCTAGGCGTAAGTTTTTGCCACCATCGATGCTGTACCAGCCAGGTTTTGTAGTAATTTCAGGTTTTTTACCATTGGCAGCTTCATATGCAGCTTCAAAGGCAGATAAAACTTCTGTTTTGTCTAGTTTGCTCATCAGAGACCCTATACGTTGTGAACACAGATAAAGAAGCCGTATTTATACCTATTTTCCAACTGTTTTTCAATTTTTTGCGATTTTCCTTCCATTTTAGCCCCATAAACGCCAAAATTTGCACTAAATTCAGTGCTGAGTAAGGTAATAAGTATGCAACGTAGAGAATTTAACCAACTGTTAAACGACATTTTAAAGCCTCACACAATTAAAGATTTTTGTCCTAACGGGCTGCAAGTCGAAGGTAAAAATGAAATCAGAACGATTGTTACGGGGGTGACTGCAAGCCAAGCACTCATTGATGCAGCGATAGAAAAAAAAGCCGATGCTGTTTTGGTTCACCATGGTTATTTTTGGAAAGGTGAATCGCAACCTATTACAGGCATGAAAAAACGCCGTATTGGGGCTTTGTTAGCGCACGATATTAATTTATTTGCCTATCATTTACCGCTTGATATTCACCCTGTTATAGGTAACAACGCCCAACTTGCTAATTTACTCGATATTGAAATAGAGACAGGGCTTGAACCCGTTACTAATAGCGTTGCTATGAAAGGACGGTTAAAAACTCCGCTCACAGGTAGCGAGTTTGCAAATAAAATAGCCAAAGTTTTAAACCGCGAACCTTTAAGTAGTGTTGTACGCGATGAAAAAATTAACACCGTTGCCCTGTGTACAGGAGGCGGGCAAGGTTATATCGATTTAGCAGCAGAGCAGGGGATTGATGCATACCTAACGGGTGAAGCCTCAGAGCAAACTATTCACAGCTCGCGAGAGCAAAATATAGACTTTTTTGCAGCAGGGCATCATGCAACCGAGCGTTACGGAATTAAAGCCCTTGGTGAACTACTTGCTAAAGAACATGGTTTTGATGTGAGCTTTATAGATATAGATAACCCAGTATAAATTTATATATACTCTACAGCGCCTCTGGGTTTATCCAGCGGCGCATACTTATCCAAGCATTCCCAATCACTTCATGGGCATATTGTGTTACTACACGTAATGCCTCAGCATTTGGTATAAATTGTTTATACAAAGGTAAAGCCGCAAAATTGTGATAATCCGTAGCGGCAGGAATTACCTCAATGCCCTGGGCATTAAACAGGTTTATTGAGCGCGGCATGTGTAGCACAGACGTAACCAGTGCAACCTTAAAATCAACGAGCTTAGGCGCGAGGAGTTTAGCTTCTGCGGCTGTATCCATCGCCTGTGGGTTTTGTTTTATGCGGTTTTTACTTACCCCTAAATTTATTGCTGTTTGGCTCATTAACGCGCTATTTGTTATTTTGTTATAGCCACCGCCAGATACGATCAGCGTTGCATTAGGGTATTTTTTTGCAAGCTTAACCCCTTCTACCAAGCGAGTAAGCGCACAATTTCCTAGCTGATTATTAGCGCTTAAAGCGGGGTTAGGGTTTATGTCGCAACCCAGCACAACAATTTTATCAAGGGTTGGGTGTTTTAGTGCATTAAAGGCCAATGACACGGGCTCATTGTTTTTAATCAGTTGATGCGCAGCAAACGGCGTACTTAATACTAAAAGCGCCAATATACTTAAACTTGCGATTACTAAAGCAGACCTACGTGCACGAAACGCCAAAACTAGCATTACAAAAGCAAGTAAACCAAATAGCGGTAACGGCATTATTAAGCCACCTAATAATTTTTTTAATTCAAACATAACAAGCAACATAAAACACAATAGGCCTTATGTTACTTATTCGTTTGTGATTTATCGACCGTTATTTTGCTTACAGGTATTTAAAAAATGGCGATAAACGGGGTTGTCTTTCATGTCTTTTTTCATTGCTAGGTACATAGGGCGGGTTAGCCCTAGTGCACCAAGCGGGATAGATTTAATTAAACCTTGGCTTTCGTAAGGTGTTACCAACCAATCAGGCAGCGCTGCTACACCCATTCCTGCACTCACTAGCTGAAAAATTAATAAGCCTTGGTCTACATTTTTTAAGGTGCCGTCAAAGCGGGCATTTTGAATAAAGTGTTTAAATATATCTTGTCGCTCGCGCGGAATAGGATACGAAATAATGGTTTCGTTTTTTAAATCAAGCGCCGTTACATATGCTTTTTTAGCTAGGTCGTGATCAGGGGCGACGATAAGCTTTAATTTAAAATCAAATAAGTGAGCGTATTCAAGTTTATCAGGATCGCGTATATCTGAGGTCAATACTAAGTCGAGCTCATCGTTGAGTAAATCTGGTATAGCGTCGTAGCTAAAGCCGCGTTCGTAGTCAATTTTAATATCTGGCCAAAAATTATTAAATTCTTTAATAGTAGGCAGCAGCCAATGAAAACACGCATGGCATTCAACACTTAAGCGCAGTTGGGAAATAGGTTGATTAAGGCTTTCTTTTAAACGGCACTTAGTAGCTTCTACTTTAGGTAAAACTTCGTTGGCAAGTTCGAGTAATAGCATTCCTTGTGGCGTAAAGCGCACAGGTTGCGTTTTTCTTTCAAATAATTGGCAGTCTAATTTGTTTTCTAAGTCTTTAATTTGATGAGATAAAGCTGATTGCGTTAAAAATAATTCGCGGGCTGTATTAACTAACGATCCGGTGTCTTTTAATGTCGCAATAGTTTTAAGGTGTTTTATATCAATCATCTTTAATAATTCTCAAGGGAAAAGTGAGTTTGGCTCAGATTGGCTACATACTACGCCTTTACAAAAAACGTTTCAACGTCTAGATGGCTAAAATAATCTATTAATTACTAAAATAACCCCTTAAAGTTAAATTAACTAATGTGGGTACTTTGGTTGCTACTGGTTTGATGAGTTTGGCATGAGTTTAGCTCAAGTTGTTTTGTTGGGTTATAAAGCGGCTTTGTAAAGCGCGGTATGGGCAGGGCAGCTCAATAAATGGCACTGGTATTTAAAAGGGATAAGTAATTATCACAACGCGCAATCATAGGTATGTTTTTAATGGGCTAAAGCTTAAACAGTAATAATATGTTTTTATTGCTTTAAAACTTGAGCGCTTAAATAAACGAATGGGTATTACGGGGCTTACTTTTTACACCTTTTTGGTTGTGAAAAAGTAAGCCTTTTGATACCAGCTACTACAGCGGTTTGTGGATAAGCTTAATGGCGTGTTGTGCTGTAACTGGTTTTGACTTTAAAAAGCCTTGCCCGTAATTACATTGAGTGGCTTGTAAAATATTTAGTTGCTCTTGGGTTTCGATTCCCTCAGCCACAACTTCAAAGTTTAGTGATTGCGCTAATGAGAGAATGGCCTCTACTAACGGGTTATTGGTTTTGTTGAGGTGATCGATAAAGCTTTTATCTATTTTTAAAATATGAATAGGTAATTGGTGTAAGTAACCAAGTGCTGAGTATCCAGTACCAAAGTCATCCAAGCATAACTTCACTTTAAGTGGGGCAAGCCCTTCTATTATTTGAGTTGCTAAATCAAGGTTAGCAATAAGCCCTGATTCAGTGATTTCTAAACACAACGACCCTAAAGGCAGTTGGTATTTATTATATAATGCGTGAACTTGGGCAACAAAGTCGAGGCTGGCAAAATGACGCGATGACACATTGACCGTTACTTTTAAAAAGCGATGCCCCAATGTATGCCAGTGCGCAATATGTTGTGCAGCAAGGTCAAGCAAGTGCAAATCGAGGTTAATAATTTGCCCGGTGGTTTCGGCTATCGGAATAAACTCATTTGGTGGCACAAACCCTTTTTTAGGATGGTGCCATCTCACTAATGCCTCAAAGCCGACAACTTCGCTTGTCGCTATAGTAAAAATAGGTTGGAAATAAAGCTCAAATTCGTTGTGTTCAATGCCGTGTTGTAAGTCGTTTTCTATATCGGCATGTGTTTTGAGCTTTTTACGCATGGTGTTATTAAAAAACTTAACTTGGCCACGCCCGCTTGATTTAGCTTCGTACATGGCTGCATCGGCTTGCTGTAATAGCAAATAGGCTTTATCGTCGCTGCTTTCACTAAAGGCGATGCCAATGCTGGTTGATGCTTGCAATAAATGACTATCCACATTAAGTGGCTTAGCAAGGGCTGTGTTTATTCGTTTTAGCGCTTCGCTAACCTGGTTTCTGTGCGTGATGTTTTCCATAAAAATAGCAAATTCGTCGCCACCAAGGCGTGCAAACGTATCGGTGTTTCTGACGGTGCCTTTTATTAGCTCACAAATTTTAATTAAAAAGTGATCGCCAACCTCATGGCCAAGCGAATCATTGATACTTTTAAATCGATCAAAATCTAAATAAAGCAAGGCATGGCTCGTGCCTTTTTTAACACGCGATAAACGCAAAATTGCATGTTTAATACGCTCAATAAGTAACGAGCGATTAGCGAGGCCTGTTAGCTCATCATGCAATGCTTTGTGTTCAAGCTCTTGCCTTGCAAGCTGCCTATCTATGGCCATACTAATTTGCCTACTTACGTAGGTTAAAAGGGCGCTGTCGTGTTCACTATAATGCAGCTTTTTATCGTAACTTTGAACAACAATTACACCGCTTATTCTATCATTTGCTTTAAAAGGCACACCTAGCCAGGATTCAGAAAGACGGCCAACAAGTTTAAAGTCGCCGTTATTTATATGTTGCTGATAATCGTTTTGATTTAATAGCAGTACACGGTCTGATTTTAGTAAGTAATACGAAGCTGTATCTTTTAATTGCTCTTTTGATATTTTTTTGTGGGCGTGCGTTTGAATGCCTTCTTCAACGATGTAAACCAAATCGAGTATGTCTACTTGCTTATCGTAAAGGGCAATAAAAAAGTTATCTGCAGGAAGTAAGCTATTTATTATGCTGTGAAGAGATTCAAAAAAGGTATCTAGGTTACTGGCTTTATAGGTTAAGTTAGCTATTTGCAGTAAGCTGTTTTCAAGCTTTTGCGCATCATTTAACTGTTTTACTGTGTGCTTCAAGCTATTGACCGTGTTTACTTGGTTTAGCTTAGCACTTAATAAGTGCGCAACCGTGGTTAATATTTCTAAATGCGCGTTTGTGAAGTAGTTTTTTATTGGATGTTCACAATCAATAACCCCTAAAACATGATCCTTGTATATAAGTGGCACACATAACTCTGATTGAGCAGGGCGCTCATCAGCAATGTAGCGAGGGTCTTGCGTTACATCGCCAATAATAATAGCTGTGCCTGTGCGGGCGACATAACCGGTTATACCTTCGTTAAAGCCAATAATTTTACGCTCTGCTTGGTATTCGTCTCTGGCGTGGGTTATGCCCATAGAAGCGACTTGATTTAGCTGTAAACGTGTTTCATCAGCCAGGTAAATAACACAATCAACAAACCCTAGGCGGTTTACTACTTGAGTGGTTACATACTCAAATAACTCTTCTAGGGTATCGAGTTGTAATAAGCTTGAGGAAAACTGATTTATTATGCTCAGCTGTTCAGTTTTAACTTCGAGCGCTTTATAGGTATCGATATGATTCGACATAGGGTAATTTTATTCTTTTTATTTGTATTAGCACCGATAAGTTAACCCAAATTTAAAGCATGTTCAAAATAAAACGCTTAAACGGGTGTAATCGTCGTTAAACTTAAACTCAATAGTATTTTGCAGCACTCATAGAGGGCAATAGTTTAGATAACACTTTACTAGGTCTTTCCATATGCCTATGATCGGATAAATTCAGCCGTGGAAAAAAGTAATGAGCATTAATACCGATTCAAAAAACACATTAACCATAACTCGTCCTGATGATTGGCATGTCCATTTACGTGATGGTGAGCAACTTAAAGATACAGTACGCGATATTAGCCGCTACATGGGCCGCGCCATCATAATGCCAAACCTTGTACCGCCAGCAACGAGCACTGATTTAGCGCTAGCTTATCGAGAGCGAATTATGGCAGCGGGGCCGCAGGGCAACTTTGAACCCTTAATGGTGCTTTACCTAACAGATAAAACCACACCTGAAGAAATTAAAAAAGCCAAAGCAACGGGTAAAATTGTTGCTGCCAAGCTTTACCCAGCTGGAGCAACCACTAACTCAGACTCTGGGGTTACATCAGTAAAGAATATTTACCCTGTTCTAGAAGCGATGCAAGACGTGGGTATGCTGTTATTAGTGCATGGTGAAGTGACTGATTCATCAATAGATATTTTTGACCGTGAAAAAGTATTTTTAGAGACGATTTTAGGCGATGTTGTAGCGGATTTTCCAAATCTGAAAATAGTGCTAGAACACATTACGACAAAAGACGCCGTTGATTTTGTAACAGCTGCGCCGCAAAATGTGGCGGCAACTATTACCGCGCATCACTTATTGTACAATCGTAATCACATGTTAGCTGGTGGCATACGTCCGCATTATTACTGTTTACCTATTTTAAAGCGCAATATTCACCAACAAGCGTTAATGGCGGCAGCTATAAGCGGAAATAAAAAGTTCTTTTTAGGGACTGACTCAGCACCACATTATAAAGATAAAAAGGAAGCTGCATGCGGTTGTGCCGGCGCCTATACAGCACATGCTGCGATTGAACTTTACGCCGAAGCCTTTGAAGAGGCGGGCGCACTGGATAAACTAGAAGGCTTTGCAAGCCATTTTGGGCCTGACTTTTACGGACTTGCCCGTAACACCGATACAATTATCCTAGAGAAAAGCCCTTGGCAAGTCCCCGCAAGTTACACGCTTGGTGACTCACAAGTTGTGCCTATTAAAGCAGAAGCTACGATTGACTGGCAGGTTAAGTAAACTGCTTTAAATTAGCATTGTATTAAAGCCGTATAGCTTGCTGTACGGCTTTTTATTTGCTTGAAATTCAATCTTTACGCGAGTTTTAACGCTCTTTACGAGGGGCTTTATTTATAAAGCTAAGCTGTTATACATGTTTTGTTACAATTACGAGCAACAAAGCTGCCGTTTTTTGTTCAATTTTAGCTTTAAAAATAACCACTTACACATAATGCTTTATTTATTTTTGTTCTGAGTAAATAAATCTTAATTAATAGAGCCAAAAAAAAATTAATGTGTTAACCTTAACTTGCTTTGAGTTTTTGCGTATTGAATTTACGGATATTGTGCTGCGTTTAAGGTTACCGGTTAGGTTAAAACTTGTTCCTGTACTATACCTCCAGAATTTTGGGCACTGACTCAGGGAGGATATAGCCATAATAATATGGCTGAATTTTAATTATTGACTTACAGGAAAATTTAGTATGTCGGTTACTGGTAAAGTAAAATTTTTCAACGAAGCTAAAGGCTTTGGTTTCATTGAACAAGAAAATGGTCCTGACGTGTTTGTACATTTCAGCGCAATCACTGGTTCTGGTTTTCGCACTCTTAGCGAAGGTCAAGCAGTGACTTTCAGCATCAAACAAGGTCAAAAAGGCCCTGAAGCTGAGAACGTAGAAGTAGCATAATTTTAATTATGTGAACCTTAGTTCATCTTGGTGAAGCAGTTTTCTGTTTCACCATAATTCCTCAAAATCTTCCCCGTTGTTTATACATTCCCTAATATTGTTTTACGCTCCCTAATATTTTTTCTACACTCCTTAATACAGTCAAACGTTTAAATTTAATTTCTTGCTATAGCTTCAAACACGCTTAACATATTTCCCATCTTGCTAGTTAATATCCCCGTTAAAAAGCAACGCCGCTTTAATACATTAACAGCTCACAATCTATATACTTTCACTAAGCTTAAGCAATATATTTACCACACGCATAGTGTGTATTAAAAAACCGTGTAATTAACTGAGTGTTTTATGGCTTTAATAAGGCTTAACTTGGGCTTAGCAAAGTTAAAGCCATTAACTTAAATGCAGTAATATTTATACATCATTTCAAAACCACTTTCGAATTGTTGTATTTTTATACGATGAAGCGCGGGATTTTCAAGTTAAGATGTGCTTTTAGCCTAATTTAACCAAATCTAGTTCATCAATTTGTCACATTTTTATTATTTTTGTTTTTTTTTAAGGTGCAATTCAGTTTTGTTTAGATGTTGCATTTTTGTTTCATGTAAGTGTCTAATTTTTAACTAGTGTTTAATTTTAAAGGGGCTATATAATGCTAAAACGCCTTAATGCTGGTTGCATTTATGTTAACAGTATTTTTTGTAATACTTTAGTTTTAGCTTTTTCAAGGTATTTATTTACTTAGAATAGCTAACATCAAGTTGACAGGGCGTATTGCATTTAGCATTATTGGAGGGTTGATATCTATTAAAAGATATCAGGGTTGTCATCCTTAATAAGGTTGATAATTAAATTATAAAAGTAACATTACTTAATTGGTTGGGAACTATGTCTGTTAAAATCAGAAAGAGTCTTGTAGCATCTGCGTTGGTTGGCGCTTTTGCATTTGCAAGCAGCAATGTGATTGCAGATCCTTTGAATGACGTGCAAAAAGCAGGTCAGCAAATTCAAAAGGCTGCTGTTAAGTCTCAAACTAAAATTGACAACGTATACGGTCAAACTCAAGAGCTAATCGCTGAGTACCGTAGTATTGTTGATGAGACTGAACTTATGAAAGTGTACAACGATCACGTAGCACGTTTGGTCGCTGACCAAAATGCGTCAATCGAATCGTTTGACCGTCAAATCGCTACTATCGACAACACTAAACAAAACGTTGTGCCTTTGATGTATCGCATGATCGATACGCTTGAGCAATTCATCAAAGCGGACGTTCCGTTCAATCTTGATTCTCGTCTAGCTCGTGTAGAAAGACTTCGTGAAATCATGGCTTCTGCGTCTGTAACGACGTCTGAGAAATTCCGCCAAGTTCTTGAAGCATACACAGTTGAAACTGCTTACAGCTCGGCTGTAACTGCTTCTCAAGGTACTTTAGAAGTTGATGGTAAAAACATTAACGTTGATATCGGTCGTTTAGGTCGTATCACTTACGTAGCACAATCTTTTGACTTAAAACACGCTTGGGTGTGGGACAACAACACTAAAGAGTGGAAAGAATTAGGTGAAGAATACCTAAAACCAGTTAAAGAAGTGATTCGTATGGCGCGTAAGCAAGCGACACTAGAACTTGTTAAACTACCAATCTTTGGCGCGGAGTAATCGAATAATGAAGAAACTATTTAAAGGTTTTGCTGTTGCAGCAGTACTATCTGTTTCTGCAGGTACCGCGCTTAATGCACATGCAAATACTGATGCTTTAGATAAAATTCTTGAGCAAGTAAAGCAAGAACGTATCTCTGAAGGTAAAATCAATAAGCAACGTGAGCAAGAGTTCTTATCAGAACGTGCTGACAAGCAAGCATTACTTAACAAAGCAAAAAGCCAATTAGCGTCTGAAAAAGCACGCGGTGACAGCTTAGCTAAGCAATATGCACAAAACGAAAATACATTAGCTGAAAAAGAGCAAGCGCTTCAAAACGCACAAGGTACTCTTGGTGAAATGTTTGGTGTTGTACGTCGTGCAGCGCAAGACGCTATCGGTTCTATCGAAGCTTCACTAGTAAGTGCTGAAAAGCCAGGCCGTGCAGAAGTACTTCGTTCATTAGCAGCTGCTAAAGAGCTTCCAACAGTTCGTGAACTTGAAGAACTTTGGATTGCACTTCAAACAGAAATGACTGAGTCAGCAAAAGTTTCTACTTTTGAAACTGAAGTGTCAGGTCTTGACGGCAACTCTACAGTTAAGCAAGTAACACGTATTGGTAACTTTAACTTAGTTACTGACGAAGGTTACTTAATCTACTCGCCAGAGACAAAATCTATTCAGCCTTTAGGTAAACAACCTGATAGCTACATTTTAGATGGTATCTCTGCTCTTGAAGGTACTTCTTCTGACAATTACGCTGGCGTATACATTGACCCGACTCGTGGTGCAATCTTACGTATCAACACGCAGAAGAAAACGCTTATGGAATACTACGAGCAAGGTGCTGAAGTTGGTTACATCATCACAGTTTTATTAGCTGTTGGTCTACTAATCTTCTTAGTACGTTTCGTTGACTTAGCGCTTACTACTTCTAAGATCAAGTCTCAGCTTAAAAACTTGTCTACACCGAATACAAACAACCCACTGGGTCGTATTCTTAAAGTGTACCATGACAACAAGAGCCAAGACGTTGAAAACCTTGAGCTTAAACTTGATGAAGCTATCTTACGTGAAACGCCACGTGTTGAAGCTGGTATTAACATCATCAAGATTCTTGCTGCAATCGCACCGTTACTTGGTCTACTAGGTACAGTAATCGGTATGATCTTAACGTTCCAAACAATCACATTGTTCGGTACGGGCGATCCGAAGATCATGGCTGGTAACATCTCTCTAGCTCTTGTAACTACAGCGCTAGGTCTAATTGCTGCACTACCACTTATCCTACTTCATTCAATTGTTGCAGGTCGTAGTAAGTCAGTATTACATATCCTTGATGAGCAAAGCGCAGGTATCGTTGCTACTCACGCGGAGAAGGAGAAAGCCTAATGCTAGTCCTGATGGAGATATGGGAATCTATCAGGGATTTTGTTGGCACAGGCGGCCAGGTATTATACGTGGTCGCGATAGCACTCTTTCTTATGTGGGTTTTAATGATTGAGCGCTATTGGTTCCTACTTGCTGAATTTCCTCGTTTAACGAAGGATATTGTAGCAAAGTGGGATGCCCGCCAAGACACTACGTCTTGGTACGCACACAGAATCCGTGAAGCATGGATTTCTGAAGCGTCTGAAAAATTAGATCAGCGTATGTTGTTGATTAAAACATTAGTAGCTGTTTGTCCTTTAATAGGCTTACTTGGAACTGTAACGGGTATGATCGCGGTTTTCGAAACCATGGCAACCCAAGGTACTGGTAATGCACGTTTAATGGCATCAGGTATTTCAATGGCAACAATCCCAACAATGGCTGGAATGGTTGCGGCACTATCTGGAGTTTTCTTTAGCTCACGCCTTGAGGCAAGAGCGAGAATGGTGAAAGCCAAACTTGTAGATAGCATGCCTCATCACTAGAGAGAGAATTAAATATGGCACGTAAACAACGTTTTCGTGAAGAAGAAGAAGCAGCGGTAGATATGACGCCAATGCTTGACATCGTATTTATCATGCTTATTTTCTTTATCGTAACTACATCGTTCGTTAAAGAGGCTGGTATCGAGGTCAATAAACCTAAAGCGGCCCAAGCTACGAAGCAAAAAAATGCTAACATTTTTGTTGCTATTCGCAGTGATGGTGCTATCTGGATTGATAAACAGCAAGTTGATGTTGAACGTGTTTCAGCAAAAATCGAAAGTTTATTAGCAGAACAACCTACTGATGTTGTGATTTTGCAAGCTGATAAAGAAGCAAAGCACGGCGTAGTGGTTAAAGTTATGGACCAGATCAAAGCGACAGGTGACAACCTGAGAATTTCAATAGCTGGAGATCAGTAATGATTCGTTTTCTGTTTTCACTGATTGCAGGTGGGGCAGTTACTTTCGGCTTGTTCTACTTCATGGCTTACCTCATCTCTGGTGGGGCTGACCGTAATACTGAACAAAAAGAGCAGATCATAGTCGAAATAATGACGAATCCGCCTGAATCTAAGGTGCAGGAGAGGAAGCGTGTTCCGCCTCCGCCTCCGCCACCGCCAAAGCAGCCGCCTAAACCGCAGCCGCCACAGCCGGAGAATAACAATCCTAATCCTGGTGCTATGTCATTTAACATGGGTAGCATTGATGTAGGAAGTTCGGCTGGTGGACTAAGTGGTCCAGGTGCATTTGGACGAGATGGTGATGCGACACCTATCGTTCGTATTGAACCAAAATATCCAACGCAAGCAGCGCGTGATGGTAAAGAAGGTTGGGTACAACTTTCGTTCACAATTGATGAGTTAGGTGGCGTGACTGACGTTGAAGTTATTGACGCAGAACCAAAACGTATCTTTGACCGTGAAGCTAAACGTGCATTACGCAAGTGGAAATACCGTCCTAAAATTATTGACGGTAAACCACAGAAACAAGTTGGTTTACAAGTTCAACTAGACTTTAAACTTAACCAAGGCTAAGGAGGCGAGTAATGAGAAATTTATCTAAAGTAACTGCTCTTGCAATTCTTATGTCTGTGTCAGGTGCAGCTATAACTGCACCTGTATTAGCAGCGCCGGATTACGCTAAAATTGAAGAGCGTAAAAAAGCCAAGACTAAAATCATGGGCGAGCGTACTGGTAAAAAGGTAATTAAAGCGTTTGACTTGTACAATGAAGACAAAATTGATGAAGCAATTGCCTTGTTAAAAGAGATTGACGCATCTAACGACTTCGATAAAGCGACTGTAAATCGTTACTTAGGTAGCATGTACGCGCAAAAAGAGAAGTACGATGAAGCGATTAAATACTCTAGACAAGCTGTTGCCCCTGATATTTTAAACTTCGCAGATCACGAGCAAACTTTAAAGCTATTAGGTGATTTATACGCAGGTACTGAAAAGTTCCAAGAAGCCAAAAAAGCTTATACAGCTTGGATGGACTTCACCGGCGAAGAAGACCCTAAAGTGTATACTCGTATCGCGCAAGCTAACTATCAGTTAGGTCAGTTTCGTGATGTTTTTAAACCTGCCGACAAGGCAATCTCTTTACAAAAGGAGCCTAACAAGGCCCCTTACCAATTAAAATTAGGTTCTTACTTTGAACTTAAAGATTACGCCAACATGGTGAAAATTGGTGAAGAGATTGTACGTGTTTGGCCAGATGACAAAAAAGCCTGGGTTAGTTTAGGTAAATACTACCTACAAACCGAAGACTACTCTAAAGGTCTAGCGACCATGGAAGTAGCATTCAAAAATGGCTATTTTGAAGCGGAAGTAGATTACAAAGTACTTTCTAACTTTTACTCTTTAAACGAAATTCCATTTAAAGCGGCTAAAACCCTTGAAAATGCGATTAAAGAAGATAAAGTTAAGCGTACTAAGCAAAATGTTAACGCAATTGCTAGTAACTACCACCGTTCTAAAGACATCGAAAAAGCTGCTAAGTACTACGAAGAAGCTGCTAAATTTGACGACGATGCAGAGCTTTACCGCAAAGCAGGATCGTTACTTTTACAATCTGAGAACTTTAGTGCTGCTGTTGTTCGTTTGAACAAAGCGTTAGAGCTTGGCTCTGACAAAAAAGGCACCATTTATTCAGATTTAGCTGAAGCGTACTACTACCAAGCTAAATACAAGCAAGCTTATGCTGCTATTACTAAAGCAATGGACGACCCACGCACACGTAAGTTTGCTAAAGGTTGGTCTACATTTATTAAAGATAAAGCCGCTCGCAACGGTGTTAAAATTTAACTTTAATTTGTTTTAGCAATTATATAAAAAGCCCCTATGGGGCTTTTTTTATTGGAATTTATAATGAATAAAACGCATCTTTTGTCTGTCCTATTTAGTCTGTTTTTGGTTGCTTGTTCAAAACAACCACTGCCTTTTGAATCTTATGATGCTGCGCAGCAGAGTATTAAAAGTTTAAACACGGCGCTAAAGCCTGCGGGCACTGCAAGTGTATCCAATGAACAAGTACTGCCTTTTTCCTCAGCGTATTTATCGCTTCGTCATCAGATGTATCAGCGCCTACAAACAATGACTCTTTCAAACGCGCAAACACAGCAGCTAAATTACTTAATTATTGCTGAGCGTTTTCCTGAGCGCTTTTTCAGCTGGCCTGCACAGGTGAATGTGTTAGAGAACTTATTATCAGCGCAAATTCAAAGTACTAAGGCTAACGAGGTAATTGAGTGGCTTAAGTTCACTCAAGATCAATTAGATAGTGCGCTGCAAAGCAATTTGAGATTAAACAAGGTTGAATTAAACCTCCTGCAGGGTTACTTACAAAGGTCACAATTAAAACAATCTAGCGTAAACGATTTAAAAGCCCAGATTGCAGAGTTTAATGATTACTTGGCCCAGTACAAACCAAGGGGAAGCATTGGCTTACGTGGTCTTGCTAATGGCAGTGAATGGTATCAAAGTAAACTAAATTACTTCAGTGGGGCAGTTAAGTCGCCTTTGCAATGGGTTGATACTATCAATCATCATCTTCAAATGAACTCGCACACTGCACCTAATTTGAGCTATAACGAGCATCATAGTACTTCGTTTATTAGCCAATATTTAAGCAAGGCGCCAAAAGTAAAAGGGATTGATTGGCAAACTGATTACATGCTGTTGCCAGCTATGGCTAAAAACAGCCAGCTGAGCCCAGAAGATAAAAGGCTAATGCTTGCGCTAATGGAAACTGATGTAGGTATACACTACCATGCATGGACTTTATCTCAGGCAAAAGTGAACTTAGTAAAACGATTAGCTATTTCACAGCGCGATGCGCAGTATTTAGTTGAAGATAGTGTGCTTTACCCAGGCCAGGCTTTTAGTTTTGCCGAGCAACTATTAACACTTTAAACGCTTATGTGCGCTTAGCGCACATTTCACAACGCTGTGTTGCAGGGTCTTTTTTAAGTAACCGCTCAGAAATTGCTTCTTCACAATCGCAGCAATAGCCGTATTGACCAATATCAATTTGGCTTATTGCCGCTTCTAATTCTGTCAGCCTATTAACTAAAGTTTGATATTCAGGACCTAAGTGGTAGGTGGCAGTGTCAAGCCATTCGTTATGCTGGCTAGTTAATATAACGTCACGTAGCTTAAGATGGGCAGGGTGTGCTGATTGGCTCAGCATCGCTAATATTACTGATTTAACGTGTGCTATTTCACTGTGCAGTTGTTGCTGATAAAGCATATTGGTATAACCTTCATTTAGCGTTTCGTTATACCGGTATTATCTGAGCTGCGCTGCTTATACGCTATGATTTGAATCAAGTTGCGGAGACTTAGCGTATTTTTTTAAAACCTGTGCTACATCACCTTTTACTTTAAGACGTCTTATTTCATCAAATAGTGCATTAGCTTGTGGGTATTGGCGTTTTAGATAACCCAGCCATTGTTTAGTACGAGAGGCAAAATATTTTTCATCTTGTGTGGGGTCTTGATGAATAGCAGAGTGAATCAAATGATAAATTATATGTTCCCACTCTAGGCCATTATATTGTTCATTATTAACATGAGCTTTAATTTTTTTCGCTAAATCAGGGTGAGAAAGCGCACCGCGCCCTAGCATTAAATCGCTACACTGGCTTCGAGTTTGGCAAAGTAGGGCATCTTCCACTTGCCAAATTTCACCGTTGGCAACCACGGCTATGTTTTTACCTTTTATTAGCGGGGGGATTTTTTCCCAATAAGCAGGTGGGTTATAACCGTCACGCTTAGTACGGGCATGTATTGCAATACTATCTGCACCTGCGCTTACAACGGCATCTACAATTTCTTGGCTATTGCTATCATCATCAAAGCCCAAGCGTATTTTAGCACTTACTTGATGTTTACTATCTACTGCATCCCTTACCGCTTTGATTATGTCATACATATGGTCAGGGTCTTTTAGCAGAACAGCACCCCCGCGGCTTTTATTTACCGTTTTTGCAGGGCAGCCAAAATTAAGATCTATACCGTGAGAGCCTAATTCGATAGCTCTAACCGCATTTTCTGCTAATACGTCGGCCACTTGCCCTAATAACTGTACGCGCACAGGAGTACCGGCTTTGGTTAAACCGTTATTATTGAGCTCAGGGCAATAGCGATGAAACACTTTAGCCGGTAAACATTTATCAATTACTCTAACAAATTCTGTTACGCATAGGTCAAAGCCACCAATATTGGTAAGAAGTTGGCGCATTTTAAAATCAACAACACCTTCCATAGGCGCTAAAACAAGTTTCATAGAGTATTTTTATTGAAAAAACGGGTGCGTAGTGTACCTGCAAAGTATGGTTTGATAAAACTTAAATTACTGCCCATATTTGTTTGTATAAATTTAAAAGTAAAAAAAATGAAAATAAATGAAAGTTTTTATTTGATAGCGGGTCTATTTAATTATACAAGCAACGCATAATTGACAATAATTAGTTTGCGTTATCTTAATACACACTTATATAAGAGAGTCATACAATGAATACAGTAAAGAAAAACTCAATCGCGTTAACCTTAGGTGCAGTAGTTGTTGGCTCTGCAAGTTTTGCCTCTGCAGATGCACAAGCAAACCCATTTGAATTTCAACAGCTAGTAACCGGATACCAGCTTGATGCGGCAGAAGGTAAGTGCGGTGAAGGCAAATGTGGCGGCGACGCAAAAGGTAAAAAAGAAGGTAAGTGCGGCGAAGGCAAATGTGGCGGTGACGCAAAAGGTAAAAAAGAAGGTAAGTGCGGCGAAGGCAAATGTGGTGGCGACGCTAAAGGCAAAAAAGAAGGTAAATGCGGCGAAGGCAAATGTGGTGGCGACGCAAAAGGCAAAAAAGAAGGTAAGTGCGGCGAAGGTAAATGTGGCGGCGACGCAAAAGGTAAAAAAGAAGGTAAATGCGGCGAAGGCAAATGTGGCGGCCAATAACAGGCTGATTTAAGTACCTGATTTACTCAGATATACGTTATGCTAAAAGGGCCAAAAGGCCCTTTTTGTTTTAGGAGATAATGATGAGAGAAACACAAAACTCAGCATTTGGGATGGTGGGCTTAGGTCTTCGTCGAGAGATGCTTGATGAATTACTAGCGCATACACCAAAGCAAATTGATTTTATGGAAGTAGCGCCTGAAAACTGGCTTAAGCTGGGAGGGCGCTTTAAAAAACAATTTAAAACCTTAACTGACGCCAATAATTTTGTTTGCCATGGTTTATCGCTTTCTATCGGCTCGCCTGAACCTCTTGATATTGAATTTGTTAAATCGCTAAAAACGTTTTTTGATCAGCACAACATTAAACTATTCAGTGAGCACCTAAGTTACTGCTCTGGCAAAGGGCATATGTACGATTTAATGCCAATCCCTTTTACTGAAGATGCCATTGCACACGTTGTACCTCGCATCAAACAAGTGCAAGATATTTTAGAGCGCCAAATAGCCATCGAAAATGTCTCTTATTATGCGGCGCCTGGCCAGCAGTTATCTGAGCTTGAATTTACAAACACGATTTTAGAGCAAGCCGATTGTAAACTACTTCTTGATGTAAATAATATTTATGTAAATTCAATTAATCATGGTTACAACGCCGAAGCGTTTTTACTAGGGCTACCTTCAAAACGCATTGCATATGGGCACGTAGCTGGGCACTACAATGAAGCCGATGATTTAATTGTTGATACCCACGGCGCTGATGTTATTGACCCCGTATGGGACTTGCTTGATAAAGCGTACCAAGCGCATGGGGTGTTTCCTACCTTATTGGAGCGTGATTTTAATATTCCAAGTATAAATACACTTACAAAAGAGCTTGATATTATTCACGATTTACAAAATAAGCAGTTATGCGCATCGCCTACTCAGCAATTAGCATAAAGGAAGAAATATGAGCTTTATTGACAGCCAAAATGAGTTTATGGCGCACATACGTGAGCCTGAGCATAACCCAAAGCCTAACGATATTGAAGATAGACGCATGGCGATTTACCGTGACTTATTTTTTAATAATATTGCAGGGTTCATCTCATCTGGTTTTCCGGTGCTTAAAACTTTATATACACAGCAGCAATGGCAAAAATTAGTAAGGGCATTTTTTAGCGAGCATGACTGTAAGTCGCCTTATTTTTTAGACATAGCGGGGGAATTTATTAATTACTTGTCTAGCAGCTATACCCTGCAAGAGTACGATTATGCATTTATGCTGGAGCTGGCACATTATGAGTGGATAGAACTTGATGTTTCCGTGGCTAATGAAGATACCAACGAGCAACGCCTAAAAAGCACTGAACTAACCAGTTCTGCACTTTACTTATCGAGTGTAGCGCGTAATTTAAGCTACCAATATGCGGTGCAAAATATCAGCACAGAGTATAAACCCAGCACGCCATCTGAGCAGCCTAATTACTTTGTTGTATACAGAGATGATAACGACGACGTACAGTTTTTAGCTACAAATGCAATGACCGCCTTGCTACTTTCAATAATAGAATCCAATGCGGGCATTGACTTTGAGAGTGTATGCCAGCAGGTTTTAGTCCACGCGCCTAATTTTAGCGAACAACAAATTGCGCATGGTGCGTTAAGTACGCTTAATGCAATGTCCGAGCGCGGTATTATCGTGACAAAAAATCAACATTAAGGTCTTTATAGATGTTTTTACTTCGTCTATCATGGCAGCCTTATTTGTCGTGCTTAAAAAAAGGTTATACCAATGTCAGATGATAAAGACTTTAAAGATCCGTTTAACGCTACTTACTTTATTGCTTTTTTAGCAGTTTTTGTAGGTATTGGCTGTTTAAATGCGATTTTAGGCTGGATCACAAGCCTAACTTAAAGCTCCTTGCTCTATTAAGGCTGTTGTTTATATCAGCCTTAAGCTTCTTTTCTTCCTCCACTCTTATAATTTTCAAACCACCTTGGTATTAATAACAGCAAACTCGCATTTTAACGTCAGTTAAGGTTATAATCAGCTGCTTTGAAATATAAACTATTGAGCAATTAAACTTATGACTCAAGTAACACCCGCTATTATTAAAAACAGTATCGCAACCATTGCCGACTATCCTAAACCAGGCATTATGTTTCGTGATGTAACAACACTAATGGCAAATCCAGAAGCCTTTAAAGCAACAATCGATGCTTTTATAAACGAATATAAAAACCAAGGCTTTACAAAAATTATTGGTACAGAATCTCGCGGCTTTATTTTTGGTGCACCGCTATCTTACGCGTTAGGGATCCCTTTTATTCCTGTTCGTAAGCCAGGCAAGCTACCACGCGAAGTGATTCGCCAAGATTACCTACTTGAATACGGTGAAGACACATTAGAGCTTCATGTTGATGCTATTGTCCCAGGCGACAAAGTATTATTAGTTGACGATTTATTAGCTACCGGTGGCACAATTGAAGCCACAGCAAAGCTAGTTGCAAAATTAGGCGGCACAGCCACTGATGCAGCGTTTGTTGTTTCATTACCTGAGCTTGGTGGTGAGCAGCGTATAGAAAAAATGGGTATTAAAATCTTAAAACTGGTTGAGTTTGAAGGCGAGTAATTGATGAGTTATCAGGTTCTAGCGAGAAAATGGCGTCCGCAAACCTTTCATGAATTGGTTGGCCAGTCTCATGTAAAGCAAGCGCTTGTTAATGCGCTAACGCAAAATAGACTGCATCACGCTTATTTATTTACTGGAACCCGTGGTGTGGGTAAAACGACCATTGCGCGTATTTTTGCTAAAAGCTTAAATTGTGATGAGGGTATATCGGCATCTCCATGTGGGCAATGTAGCAGTTGTACTGACATAGAAGCAGGGCGATACATTGACTTACTTGAAATCGATGCCGCTTCTCGCACCAAAGTAGAAGATACTCGTGAAATTCTTGATAACGTTCAATATGCCCCCACTCGTGGACGTTACAAAGTATACCTAATAGATGAAGTACACATGCTCTCTAAGCATAGCTTTAACGCGTTATTAAAAACGTTGGAAGAGCCGCCAGAGCATGTGAAATTTTTACTAGCAACCACTGATCCGCAAAAGTTACCAGTTACCATTTTATCGCGCTGTTTACAGTTTAACTTAAATGCACTTTCGCAAAGCGAAATTAAAACTCAGCTTGAGCATGTCCTTACTCAAGAGGAATTAAACTTTGATAAAGATGCGCTAAGTATTATTGCAAAAGCCGCCGATGGCAGTATGCGTGACGCGTTGAGCTTAACAGATCAAGCTATTGCGCAAACCAACGGCGACATAAACAATCAAGCCGTACAAGCTATGCTTGGTTTAATGGACACACATTACAGCCAAAGTTTGCTTGCTGCTTTGTTAGCACAAGATGGTGGCGCACTGATGGACGAAATAGCCCAAGTTGCGAGCCGTAATCCTAACTATATTGCACTACTTGATGATTTAATTGCATTAACTCATCTTATTCAATTAACTCAGCTTGTCCCGCAAGCAGCGCAACTTGATGATAAAAATGCCGATTATATTAGCCATGTTGCTCAACACACCCAGGCTCAACAAATACAGGTTTATTACCAGTTACTATTAAACGGTAAAAAAGACTTACAATGGGCGCCAGAGCCTCGTTTAGGTTTTGAAATGATAATGCTGCGTTTATTAGCATTTGAGTCTGCAGGTACAACGCCTGCTCAATCGCTTCCTGAGCCTAGTGACGCACCAAGTGCAGCAATGCCTGCGCCTACCAGTAGTAAAGGCCGTGCCGATGCGCTGCGTGATATATTAAATAAAAATAAAACACCATCGCAAGACGAAACCTCTGCTCCGCAAGTAATGGTTGAGAAAAGCCAAAACCAAAGCACAGCGCAAAACCAAACAATTGATGAACCAGTAGAGCAACCGCCCACAGAGCAGCTAACACGCTCGCCAAGTGAGCAAAACAGCAATAGCGTATCACCTGCGGCTCAAAGCCTGCAAAACGATATACAGAGCCCTGTGCAGCAAAGTGAGCACATAGCTAAGAGTGACGATGCTGCTGAGCGCCAAAGTGAAGACGATGCTTATCTGCAACACAGTAATATGGAGCAAAGCTTAGCTGCACAATTTGATGATGTTATGAGCAGTGCGGTAGATCAAGGTTATAACCCTGCACCTATAGCGCAACACACACAACCCGCGCCTGAAAACGCCGATGCTAAAGATAGCAGTGTGCGTGAACAAGAAGCTCAAGCACAATCAGCAATTGCGCGAATTTTACGGGATAGAAATATATCGGGTGCTGGCAGGCTTTCAGGGGGGAGTGTAAATACCTCTGAGCAAGCGCAAACACCAAAAACACCTGCCCAAGCTACGCCTAACAGCGAAGCAAAGCCACATAATACAAGCCCGCAAGCGAGTGAGTCACAAAACGATTCACCGCCATGGCATGACCATGCGCAAGGCGATAGCGAAAAAAAGCCAACGCTCCCAGTAACAGGGAGCCAAACGCCAGCTGAGCCAGTTACGCAAAGCCAGCCAGCGCGTAAGGTTGATTTTAAAGAAAAGCATCAAACAATTACTGAAAACTTAGCGCCTGAGCTGCTTGAGCAAATTAACCCGCAAAAAAAGCCTGAGGTAATAGAGCAAGAGCCCGCTATACCGGTTCCTGATGATTTTCAAAGCCCAATTAGCGAGATTAAATTTGCGCATCAGCAAGATGAGTGGGCTTATTTAATTAAGCGTATGGGGCTTGGTGGGCGAATGCGCCAATTTGCATTACACTCGATTTTTACCAAGCAAGGCGACAGTTTACATATTGACGTGGATGAATCGCAAAAACACTTAGATACGCCCATGCTTAGGCAAAAGCTCGATGCGGCGTTATCAAGCATTTACGGGCATAACGTATCGCTGAGTATTAACTTTGCAAAAGGGGTGATTGACTCGCCTTATTTAATTCAGCAAAAAATAGATGCAGGGCGACACCAGCAAGCAATTGATGTGATCACATCTGATGAAAACATAGTACAATTTCAGCAGCTATTTAGCGCCGAAATTGACGAAAACAGTATTCAGGCATTGTAATTAAATACAATCGCCCTTATCTTCATGACAACTAGAGTTTAAAAGAAAGAGAGAAAATTATGTTTAAAGGTGGAATGGGTAACATGATGAAGCAAGCGCAGCAAATGCAAGAGCGCATGCAAAAAGCCCAAGACGAAATCGCGACAATGGAAGTTGTTGGCGAAGCCGGCGCAGGCCTTGTAAAAGTAACCATGCTTGGTAATCATAATGTGCGTCGTGTTGAGCTTGATGAAAGCCTTATGGAAGACGACAAAGACATGATTGAAGATTTACTTGCTGCAGCATGTAACGATGCTGTTCGCCGCGTTGCTGACGAAACGCAAGAGCGTATGGGCAAAGTAACTGGCGGTATGCAATTACCACCAGGTATGAAAATGCCGTTTTAAGCAAATATGCAACTTTCAGATAGTTTAACGCAGCTTATAGAAGCGCTACGTTGCCAACCGGGTATTGGTCCTAAGTCGGCTCAGCGCATTGCGTTTCATTTATTAGAGCGCGATCGTAAAGGCGGTACTCAACTTGGTAACGCATTGACCAAAGCCATGGGCGCGGTTGGGCATTGTCAGTCGTGCCGCACTTTTACTGAGCAAGTGCAGTGTGATATATGCTTAAGTACAAAACGCCAAGACAGTGGTGTGCTGTGTGTTGTTGAATCGCCTACCGATGTGTTGGCAATAGAGCAAACAGGCCAATACCTTGGTTTATATTTTGTACTTATGGGGCATTTATCGCCAATTGACGGTATTGGCCCTAAAGAAATTGGCCTTGATATACTTGAACAAAAGCTCTCGCACGGCGGTATTAACGAAGTAATTTTAGCTACCAACCCCACGGTTGAGGGCGAAACCACTGCACATTATATTGCCCAGCTTTGCCATAAATATAAAGTAGGGGCCTCGCGTATAGCGCATGGTATACCTGTTGGTGGCGAGCTTGATTTAGTAGATGGCACAACGTTAATGCATGCATTTAGTGGCCGCCGAGCGGTTATGCAGGACTAACACAACTATCCGAAATCGTTTTAAAAGCCTACATAGTAAAATATGTGGGCTTTTTTGTGTTTGCTATTTAATTACCGTATAACGTGTGTGAGTTTGCCGGTAATCATATTAAATTAATAAATGAGTTAAACTTGGCGACGTTGTGTTATAAATTATTGACTAACAACAACTAAATAACGTGATAGTTGCACGGCTCACGCGCCTTAAAAATATCGCTCAAGTTGGTATAAAAACATCAGGAATTTATCTGATTAGTAAGGAGTACTATGCAAAATAATAAACACGACAATAAAGGCGGCTTACTCAGCAGTAAGCGCTTTTTACCGCTATTTGTAACGCAGTTTTTGTCGGCTATGAATGATAATGTGTATAAGCAATCCGTGCTTATATTGTTAGTGTTTCAAGCTGCAACCCTTGGCGATGGTGCGCTGTATTCAAACCTTGCAGCGGGCTTATTTATATTACCGTTTTTTTTATTTTCAGGAATTGCGGGGCAACTAGCCGAAAAAACAGAAAAATCAAAGCTGATCCGGCTTGTTAAATTTTGCGAAATACCGATTATGGTTATTGGCGCAGCCTCTATTTTTACGCAATATGTGTGGCTAATGCTGACCACCGTGTTTTTTATGGGCTTGCAGAGTACTTTTTTTGGCCCGCTTAAGTATTCAATATTACCGCAGCATGTGGCGTCTAACGAATTAACAAAAGCCAATGGTTTGGTTGAGTCTGCCACTTTTGTCGCTATTTTAATTGGTACTATTTTTGGCACCTATTACATTACTCAAACAACAGGTCCAACAATTATTAGTATTGCCGTGCTTATACTTGCGGTACTTGGCTTTTTCAGCAGCCGCTTTATTCCTATAAGCCAAGCCAATAATCCTAATTTGCACTTTACCTATAATATTTTTTCATCCACTAAAAATGTATTTAAAGCGCTTAATGCTCAAACAGAATCGGTTGGTAAATCGGTGTTGGGTATAAGCTGGTTTTGGCTAATAGGCGCGGTTATTTTAACGGCATTACCTAATTACGTTAAGCATGTAATGGGTGGCGATGAACTCGTTGTAACCAGTGCGCTGGTGGTGTTTTCGCTAAGCATTGCCGTGGGGTCTTTGTTGTGCGAAAAGCTCTCGCGCTCACGTATTGAGCTGGGCATTGTACCTTTTGGCGCTATTTTAATTACGCTATTTTTGTATTTACTAAGCCAAGAGCCGGCTATTAGTAAATATATCGCGCCCTCTGAAAATTTATTAACACTTAAACAAGTGCTTAATACAGGCGACATGGTATGGCATTTTGTTTGGATGGCAGGTATTGGTATTGCATCCGGTTTTTATACTGTGCCGCTGTATGCGCTTATTCAACAGCGTACCGAGGAGGCAAGTCGTTCACGGGTGATTGCTGCTAATAATGTGCTTAATGCGCTCTTTATGGTTGGCAGTGCCATATTAAGTATTGTAACGCTCTCTGTTTTAGAGTGGCATATTTCGTCGTTACTATTGCTTTTGGCGGGGCTTAATTTGCTTATCTCTATTTATATTTACACTAAGGTACCGGAATTTTTCTTGCGCTTTGTTATCTATATTTTAGCCATATGCATGTATCGCGTGCGCACAAAAGGGCATGAAAATATTCCAAGTGAAGGCGCAGCCGTTATTGTAGCTAACCATGTAAGCTTTGTAGATTGGATGTTTATTTTAGCCACTTCGCCTAGGCCTATACGCTTTATGGTGTTTGCCCCCATTTATTACTCAAAAGCGCTGCATTGGCTATTTAAAATGGCAAAAGCTATTCCAATTGATAGCGAAAAAGCCAACCCAAAGGCGTTTGCAAAAGCATTTGATGAGGTTGCCGCAGCGCTTGAACGCGGTGAGTTAGTTGGTATTTTTCCTGAAGGAAAGCTAACAAGTAATGGTGAAATGGACATGTTTAGGCGGGGCATTGAGCGCATTATAGCGCGCACACCTGTGCCTGTTGTGCCCGTTCACTTAGGTGGCTTGTGGGGCAGTATGTTTAGCCGTAAAGCCAAGTGGCAACTACCACGCCTTAAATGGTCGTTAGTATCGGTGAGTGTGGGAGAGCCGATTGAAGCTGAGCAGGTAAGTGCTAATTATTTGCACGAACAAGTCAGCGCTTTAAAAGCCCAGCACGCTAAAAATACACCGTAATTTAACTCTAAAAGCCACATTTTTATGTGGCTTTTTATTTATGTCAGCGCAAAAGCTGCTTTTTTAAATTTTTCCCTTGAAGTTACTCCACCTCACCCCATATTAAGTGCATAACGCAGACACTTTGCTAATTGGAGATACATAAATGACTGCAGCACAAAAAGAAACATTAGGCTTTCAAACAGAAGTAAAACAACTATTAAACTTAATGATTCATTCGTTATATTCGAATAAAGAAATATTTTTACGTGAGCTTGTATCAAATGCATCAGATGCCGCCGATAAGCTACGCTTTTTAGCGCTTTCAAATGGCGACCTTTACCAAGGTGATGCCGATTTACGTGTACGTATTAGCGCAGATAAAGAAGCAAACACTATTACCATTTCTGATAATGGTATTGGTATGACGCGTGAAGAAGTGATTAGCTCTTTAGGAACTATTGCTAAGTCGGGTACTGCTGAGTTTTTCAAAAACTTAACCGGTGACCAAAGTAAAGACTCGCAATTAATTGGTCAATTTGGTGTTGGTTTTTACTCGGCATTTATTGTGGCTGATGAAGTGACAGTGCGCACGCGTAAAGCGGGTGAAACACAAGCGTACGAGTGGCAATCACAAGGTGAAGGGGAGTACACGTTACAAGAAATTGAAAAAGAAGGCCGTGGTACGGATATCATTTTACACCTGCGTGAAGAAGAAAAAGAATACGCGGATGAATACCGTTTACGTAGCATTGTTACTAAATACTCAGATCATATTTCTACGCCTGTACAAATGTATAAAGCAGAAGTGCCTGAGTCTGAAGGCGAAGACGGCGAAAAAATCCCAGCAGTTCCAGGTGAGTGGGAAAGCATTAACCGTGCAACCGCTTTATGGACACGTGATAAGTCAGAGGTTTCTGATGAAGAATACAAAGAGTTTTACAAGCATGTAAGCCATGATTGGGAAGAGCCGCTAAACTGGGCGCACAATAAAGTAGAAGGTAAAACTGAGTACACAAGCTTATTGTATATCCCTAAAAAAGCGCCGTTCGATTTATGGAACCGTGAGCGCCAAAGTGGCTTAAAACTGTATGTTCAACGTGTCTTTATTATGGATGACGCTGAGCAATTTATGCCAAGCTACCTGCGCTTTGTAAAAGGCTTACTTGATTCAAACGATTTACCACTAAATGTATCGCGCGAAATTTTACAAGATAACAAAGTAACGCAAGCGATTCGTAAAGGGTGTACGTCTCGTATCTTAAAAATGCTAGAGCGCATGGCTAAAAACAAAGCCGAAGACTACCAAACATTTTGGAACGAGTTTGGCCAAGTAATCAAAGAAGGCCCAGCAGAAGATACAGCGAATAAAGAAGCCATTGCTAAATTGTTACGCTTTTCATCTACGCATACCGACTCAGAAACACAAGATGTATCGCTTGAGCAATACATTGAGCGTATGAACGATGAGCAAGATAAAATTTACTACGTGGTTGCTGATTCGTTTACAGCGGCTAAAAACTCGCCGCACTTAGAAATCTTCCGCAAAAAAGGCATCGAAGTATTATTACTAAGTGACCGTGTTGATGAGTGGATGATGAGCCACTTAACTGAGTTTAACGAAAAATCATTCCAGTCAATTACACGTGGCGACCTTGATTTAGGTAAGCTTGACGACGAAGAAACAAAAAAAGCACAAGAAGAGTCTGAAAAAGAAGTAGAAGGCTTAATTGAGCGCATTAAAACAGCGCTAGGCGAAGAAGTTAAGGAAGTACGCTTTACGCATCGCTTGACAGACTCTCCTGCCTGTGTTGTTAGCGATGAGAACGACATGAGCTCGCAAATGCAAAAGCTTATGGAGTCAGTAGGGCAACCTGTACCAGAGGCTAAGCCAGTGTTTGAGCTTAACCCTGAGCATCAGTTAGTTAAGCACTTAAACGATGAGCAAGACGAAGATAAGTTTGCACAGTGGTCTCATGTATTACTAGACCAAGCTTTACTTGCTGAACGCGGTACATTAAAAGATCCTACCGGGTTCGTAACACGTTTAAACAAGTTAATGCTTGATTTAAATAAGTAAGGCTAACTGGCTCTTTTAATTGCTAAAAGAGCCTAAAATATAACCATAATTATAAAGGAAGCGTATGCTTCCTTTTTTTATGCGCTCTAAAGTAGGCAATTAGTATAAGTTGCTTGAGTATCTGCAGCGCTTGTGGAAGAATTCAGGCTTTAAAATAAATATCCATACTAGGGGACAATGATATGCGCATTATTCTTTTGGGCGCGCCAGGTGCTGGTAAAGGTACTCAAGCTCAGTTTTTAATGGACAAATACGGTATTCCACAAATTTCTACCGGTGATATGCTTCGTGCAGCCATTAAAGAAGGTACACCACTTGGCTTAGAAGCGAAAAAAGTAATGGATGCAGGTCAATTAATTTCTGACGATATCATCATTGGTTTAGTGAAAGAGCGTATTGCTAAACCAGACTGCGAACAAGGCTTTTTACTTGATGGCTTCCCACGTACTATTCCACAAGCAGATGCTATGAAAGAAAATGGCGTTGTGGTTGATCACGTTATTGAGTTTGACGTTGCTGATGAAGTAATTGTTGAGCGTATGGGTGGACGTCGCGTACATCCTGGCTCTGGCCGTGTTTATCACGTTGTTTACAACCCACCAAAAGTGGAAGGTAAAGACGATGAAACAGGCGAAGAGCTTATTATTCGTGCCGATGACACGGAAGAAACAGTTCGTAAACGTTTAGCTATTTACCATGAGCAAACTATGCCATTGGTTGATTACTACCAAGCTGAAGCGCAAGCAGGTAACACGCAGTACCATAAAATTGATGGTACGCAAGCTGTTGAAACAGTAAGCCAGCAACTAGCAGAGCTTTTAGGTTAATATAATCTAAACACAGCTTAGGTATTAAAAAACCGCCCTCGGGCGGTTTTTTTGTATTTAGTAGCTTTTAACAATTTAGAATTAAACCACCAAAGGTCAACACGCCCTGTTACCTACAACGTTTTTAGCTTTTCTATTACTGGGTCGTAGTTTGGCTCGGTAGATAAATTAGACACGAGCTGTTTGTATATCACTGTATGGCTTTTATCTAAAATAAGCACAGCGCGAGTTAGTAGCCCCATATCTTTTATAATTAAGCCATATTTTTGGCCAAAGTCTCGCCATACAGAGTCAGAAAGAGCTGTTACTTTGTCGATGTTTTCAGCATTACAAAAGCGTTTTTGAGCAAAAGGTAAATCAGCACTGATGGTTAGTATTGCGATAGCAGGAAATTGCGTCGCTACTTTTTCATTAAAATGTTTGGTTTGTAAGCTACAAATGCCAGTATCTAAACTTGGCACCACGCTGATTAATACAGCTTGCCCTTTATAATCATTAAGATTTACAGGGGCAAAACCACCATCAACCACTTTAAAATTTGGCGCATTATCACCTACACTTACACCTTTACCTAACAAAGTGACAGGCTTACCCTGAGCAGAGACCTTGCCTGCATCAAGCGTGTTTTCTGGGTACTGTGATGCGTGCCCAACTGAGCTTAAAGCCAGTGTGCTTAGTGCAAAAATAAGAGAGCGTACCATAGGTTATTTCCTTTTAAATTAACGCAATAGGTTTGACTGTATTATACTCAATATCACTGACCAAGCGATTAAATATCACTGTAAAAGTAATAATAAGTTCTGTGATATATAAATTGTAAACTGCATGAACTTTTATTAACATGTAGTTACAAAATGTATCTTTAATAAAGTCATAAGGCCTATTGACAACATTGGGTTAAATAATAGAGAGATAGTATGTCAACATCCGTATTAATATGTGACGACTCAAAATTAGCGAGGCGCCAGCTAGCCCGCTCTTTACCAGATGACTGGGATATTAAAGTAGAGTTTGCTCAAGATGGTGTTGATTGCATCAAAAAACTAAAAATAATCGAGCCCGAAATCCTTTTTCTTGATTTAAACATGCCTGAAATGGACGGTTACGAAGTCCTTATGGCCATGAAAGAGCAAGGCCTTAATATTCTAACCGTGGTTGTATCTGGCGATATTCAGCCAAATGCGCACCAACGCGTACTTGAATTAGGCGCCATTGATTTTATCCAAAAACCTTGCTCACCTGAAAAACTTGCCGATATTATCGAGCATCATGGCATTAAAGATAAAGCCATGCGCGAGCGTCTTGCTCATTCTTTAGGTGAACAAGTAGACCCAGATGTGCGCGATATATACCAAGAGCTTACAAATGTCGCTATGGGCCAAGCAGGCGATTTGCTTGCACGGCTTTTGAATGTGTTTGTAGAGCTGCCAATTCCGAATGTGAATGTGCTTGAAGTTAATGAACTGGATATGGCGCTGCAGTCAATTGACAATAATGCTGCCACATCAGGGGTGTGCCAAGGGTTTATTGGCGGTGGCGTATCGGGCGAGGCATTACTTTTATTAAACGACTCAAGCTTTAAAGAAATTGCGTCACTAATGAATTACGACGGTGAGCTGAACGACAAAGTTGAGCTTGAGCTACTTATGGATATTAGTAATATTTTAATAGGCTCAATTTTAACGGGGCTTTCTAAACAGTTAGATATGTCTTTTAGCCAAGGTCATCCCATTGTACTTGGCCAACATCGCGACGTATCTGAATTGGTTAAATCAAATAAATCTCGTTGGCAAAGAACCTTAGCGATAGAAATAAGCTACGGCATCGAAAACCACGATATTAACTGCGATCTTATGCTGTTATTTACCGAAGATTCACTTAAAACTTTGAAATACAAAGTTGCTTACCTATTAGAAGACTAAGTTATGGCCGCTGATTTAGAAATGAATGAGATCCATTGGTTAATGGATATGTTTAACACGGTTGATGTGGGCCTGGTTGTACTGGATAGAAATTATAAAGTGTGTGTGTGGAATGGCTTTATGGAAAACCATTCTGGGCTATTGCCAAGTGCTGTAAAAGACAAAGACCTATTTGATTTATTTCCTTCAATTGATGAAAAATGGTTTAGAAGCAAGTCAGAGTCTGTATTTGTACTTAAAAACCGCTCTTTTACAATCTGGGAGCAGCAACCTTACATCTTTCGTTTTAAAAACTACCGTCCCATTACCGGTAAAGCGGATTACATGTACCAAAATGCGACCTTTATTCCACTTACCAACACACTGGGTGAGGTCAGTCATATTTGTATCATTATTTATGATGTTACCGATGTGGCAGTCAATAAAAAAGAATTAGAAGATTTAAATAAGCGTTTAGAGCAAGTAAGCCAAACTGACAGCTTAACGCAGCTGTTTAACCGTGGGCATTGGGAAAGCACACTGCACCAAGAGTTTTTGCGTGTTAAGCGCAGCGGTGGCAGCAGCACATTATTGATGTTTGATATCGATCATTTTAAAAAAATTAATGATGAGCATGGCCATAGTTGTGGCGATGAAGCGCTACGCCACCTTTCAGAACTGTTACGAACGACGCTTCGCGAAACCGATATAGCAGGGCGTTATGGTGGGGAGGAGTTTGTTGTTACTTTACTCGATACCGACAAGCAAGGCGCAGCAATATTTGCCGAGCGCATAAGAGCGTTAATAGAAGCCAACCCTTTTGTTTATAAAAACACAAAAATAGAGATGACTGTGAGTGTTGGTTTTGCAGGAAATAGCCCTGACTTTGCAAAACATGAGCGGTGGATTGAAGCCGCTGACAAAGCCCTGTATCACTCAAAAGAGCATGGCCGTAACAGAGTAACCGATTTTGAGGGTATAAAAAATGACGCATAAGCGTCTTTTTTATGCGCTGCTAAAATTAAGGCAGCGGTAATATTACTGCTAAATTAAAGTAACCAAGGATGCATCTAATTGCCCCGCAAGCTTTGGCAGTAAATACTTAACAAGGGCTTGATTAAAATGCCATTTTTTATCAGGCATTTTATTTACTCTGTAGTATGGCGAGTATCATCTGCTGGGCATTGGCCAAGAGTAGACACATCGCCTGTACTGGTCTCTTGCTGTAATTGAACCTTGAATCCCCATAACCTGTACAGGTGTTTTAGCACTTCTTTATGCGAGTCAGCAAGGGGGATGTTATTGTGAGGAACATAACGCAACGTTAAAGAACGATCGCCTCTAACATCAACATTATATACTTGAATGTTAGGTTCGTGATTACTCAAATTATATTGCGCTGAAAGCGCTTCGCGTACAGCCTGATAACCGCTATCATCATGTATTGCGCCTACCTCTAGATGTGGATTACGGCTGTGATCGACAATAGTAAATAGCTTAAAATCACGAATTAACTTAGGTGATAAAAATTGGCTTATGAAGCTTTCATCTTTAAAGTTTTCCATTGCAAAATGTAGTGTGTCTAGCCAATTAGTGCCTGCATATTCAGGAAACCAGCGTCTATCCTCATCTGTTGGGTTTTCGCAAATACGGCGAATATCCACCATCATATTAAAACCCAATGCATACGGGTTTATACCTGAATAGTAATTGCTGTTATAAGGTGGCTGATAAACCACGTTGGTATGGCTTTGCAAAAACTCCATCATAAAGGAGTCGGTTAATTTACCTTCATCATATAAGTGGTTCAAAATGGTGTAGTGCCAAAAGGTAGCCCAGCCTTCGTTCATCACTTGGGTTTGTTTTTGCGGATAAAAATATTGCGATATCTTTCGTACAATACGTATTATTTCTCGCTGCCAAGACTCTAATAAAGGCGCGTTTTTCTCAATAAAGTATAGAATGTTTTCTTGTGGCTCTTGCGGAAAATGCCTTTCTTGCTTTTTAGCTTCTTGCTGTTGAGCGGGGATAGTGCGCCATAGCTCGTTTACTTGAGATTGCATGTAGTCTTCACGCTCTTTTTGGCGTTTTTGCTCTTCAAAAAGGGAAATTTGCTGCGGGCGTTTATATCTATCTACGCCGTAATTCATCAATGCGTGACACGAATCAATTAAGCTTTCTACTTGTGTAATACCGTATTTTTCTTCGCAGCGGCTAATATAATTTTTAGCAAACACTAAGTAATCTATGATGGAGTCGGCGTCAGTCCATGTTTTAAATAAGTAGTTTCCTTTAAAAAATGAGTTATGGCCATAACAGGCATGCGCCATAACCAGTGCCTGCATAGGGAGTGTGTTTTCTTCCATTAAATAAGCAATACAGGGGTTTGAATTAATCACAATTTCGTAAGCCAGCCCCATTTGCCCACGCTTATAATTTTGTTCGGTTTGTATAAATTTTTTACCATATGACCAATGGCTGTAGCCTATAGGCATGCCTACGCTTGAATAAGCATCCATCATTTGCTCGGCTGTTATTACCTCAATTTGGTTAGGGTAAGTGTCTAACCGGTAATGCGCTGCAACACGGGCTATTTCAGTTTGGTATTGCTCAAGCAGCTCAAAGGTCCAATCTGGGCCATCGCTAATTCGTTCAGTGCTCATAGTAAACCTCGCTTAGGCTAAGCAGCCCCTTGTTGTTGACGATTTTTTTTAAATAGCTCCCTAAACATAGGGTAAATGTCTTCAACACTTTGAATATGTTGTATTGCAAAGTTGCTATGGGTTTGGGTGATGTTTTGATATTCGCGCCATAAGCTTTGGTGCGCACGCGTGGTAATTTCTATATAGGCAAAGTAGCGTACCGCATTAAGTAGCTTATTACGTAATATTTCACCGCAGTGTGGGGTATCGTCTGCCCAGTTATCGCCATCGGATGCTTGCGCTGCGTATATATTCCATTGCTCTGAATCATAGCGCTCTTTTATTATTTCGTTCATTAATTTAAGGGCACTGGAGACAATAGTGCCGCCAGTTTCTTGAGAATAAAAAAACTCTTGTTCGTCGACCTCTTTAGCTTGTGTGTGGTGGCGTATATACACCACCTCAATGTCTTTATAACTTCGGGTCAAAAATTGATACAGCAAAATATAAAAACGCTTTGCCATGTCTTTTGTGGCCTGATCCATCGAGCCTGATACATCCATGATACAAAACATAACGGCTTTGCTGGTGGGGTGGGGGCGTTTTTCATAATTACGAAAACGTAAGTCGTAATTATCAATAAATGGTACGGCTTTTATTTGCTGTTTAAGTTGCTCAATTTCCTCTTGTAATAACGCAATGATGGCTTGGTCGCTGTCGGCTTGCTCACGCTCCATCGCAAGTTGACCTTCAAGCTCTGCTAGGCGTCTTTTTTTACCCGCACTCATGGCGACTCTTCTGGCGAGTGAGCCCTGTAATGAGCGTACTATATCAATATTACTGGGCATACCATCGCTACAAAAACCAGCCCGATGAGTTTTCATTTGTACAAGCTTATCTAGCTGGTTTTCTTGTAAGTTGGGCAGCTCTAGGTCTTCAAAGAGTAAATCAAGGTATTCATCCTTAGAAATAGAAAACACAAAGTCATCTTGGCCTTCGCCTGAATCACTTGCATCGCCATCGCCTGCGCCACCACCTTGGCCGCCTTTAGGGCGCTCAATTTTGTCACCTGTTGAAAATTGATCGTTGCCAGGGTGAATTTGTTCTCTGTCGCCCCCTTTACCTTGGTGAAAAATGGGCTCGCTAATATCTCGTTGCGGGATAGATATACTCTCCCCTGAACTAGAGTCGGTAACGCTGCGTTTATTAACCGCATCAGACACTGCTTCTTTTATTTGCTTTTTATAGCGCCTAATAAAGCGCTGACGATTAAGCGTGCTTTTGTTTTTACCATTTAAGCGTCTATCTATAAAATGCGCCATACTGTTCCCCCTAAACTACATGAAGGTTACTGCGATTTTCTAACCCGTAAATACCACTCAGAAAGTAAACGCACTTGTTTTTGCGTGTAGCCTTTTTCAACCATGCGGTTAACAAAGTCCTCGTGTTTTTGTTGATCCTCAGCGGAGGTTTTTGTATTAAAGGAAATAACAGGGAGTAGATCTTCGGTATTTGAGAACATTTTTTTCTCAATCACAGTGCGTAGTTTTTCGTAGCTTGTCCATAACGGGTTTTTACCATTATTGTGAGCGCGTGCACGTAATACAAAGTTAACTATTTCGTTCCTAAAATCTTTGGGATTAGAAATGCCGGCGGGTTTTTCTATTTTTTCAAGTTCTGCATTTAACGAGGCGCGGTCAAATAACTGTCCTGTATCTGGGTCTCTGTATTCTTGATCTTGTATCCAAAAATCAGCATAAATCACATAGCGGTCAAAAATATTTTGGCCATATTCAGAGTATGACTCTAAATACGCGGTTTGTAGTTCTTTACCAATAAACTCAACATATTGCGGAATTAAATAGCCTTTTAAAAAACTTAAATAGCGCTCTTCTACTTCGGCGCTAAATTGTTCACGCTCTATTTGTTGCTCCAAAACATAAAATAAATGCACCGGATTAGCTGCAACCTCGGTGGTATCAAAATTAAATACGCGCGACAAAATCTTAAAAGCAAAACGAGTGGAAAGGCCGGTCATGCCTTCATCTACCCCTGCGTAATCTCGATACTCCTGATAAGACTTTGCTTTAGGGTCGGTATCTTTTAGGGTTTCACCATCATAGACCCGCATTTTTGAGTAAATACTAGAGTTTTCTGGCTCTTTTAATCGAGATAAGGTAGTAAATTGCGCTAACGCTTTAAGCGTACCTGGTGCACACGGTGCACTGGCAAGTTCACTATGTTGAATAAGTTTGTCGTAGATTTTTATTTCTTCGGTCACACGCAGGCAATAAGGGACCTTTACAATATAAACACGATCTAAAAACGCTTCATTGTTTTTATTATTTTTAAATGTTTGCCATTCTGACTCATTTGAGTGGGCTAAAATCATGCCGTTAAAGGGCAGAGCGCTAATACCTTCGGTACCGTTGTAGTTACCCTCTTGCGTTGCGGTAAGGAGTGGATGCAGCACCTTGATAGGGGCTTTAAACATTTCTACAAACTCCATTAAACCTTGGTTGGCTAAACATAAAGAGCCTGAGTAAGCGTAGGCATCGGGGTCGTTTTGTGCAAAATGCTCAAGCTGGCGAATATCTACTTTGCCCACCAATGCAGAAATATCTTGATTATTTTCATCACCGGGTTCGGTTTTGGCTATACCTATTTGATTTAAAATAGAGGGGTAGCGTTTGACGACTCTAAATTGGCTAATATCGCCGTTAAATTCTTTTAATCGTTTACCAGCCCATGGCGACATAATCGTTTTTAAATAACGTGGTTTAATACCGTATTCTTTTTCGAGAACGTTGGCATCTTCTACTGGGTCAAACAAACTGAGAGGGTGATCGTTTACCGGAGAGCCTTTAATTGAATAGATAGGCACTTGCTGCATTAAATATTTTAGTTTTTCTGCAATTGAAGATTTACCTCCCCCAACTGGGCCGAGTAAATAAAGGACTTGTTTGCATTCTTCTAGGCCTTGAGCCGCATGCTTTAGATAGGAGACAATTTGTTCTATGGCATCTTCCATGCCGTAAAAGTCTGCAAAGGCAGGGTAGCGTGCAACCACTCTATTAGAAAATAACCGGCTTAAACGTGCATCGGTTGCAGTATCAACCATTTGCGGCTCGCCTATTGCCATAAGTAAACGCTCAGGGGCGCTGGCATAAGCTGATTTGTCATTTTTACAAATTTCTAGAAATTCGCTAATGCTGTATTCTTCTTCTTGTGCTGCTTCGTATCGTGCTTGGTAGTGCTCAAAAATAGTCATAATAACCTCCGAAACCCGCTTTAAAAAGGTGCTTACTTTTTAAAGTTTAGTCAGAGATTGATATTTTTGTGCAATAAAATTAAAAATTTAAGTGAAAAAAGATCATGTGGCTAAATTAGCAATTTAGCGCGTATAAAGGCGATTTTAATTTTATATAGGCATAAAAAAAGACGCCGAGGCGTCCTTTTAAATCAGCGTATAATAGCTAATTAAGCGAAGTTAGCGTTCGCGAATTCCCAGTTAACAAGCGCCCAAAAACCTTTAAGGTAATCAGGACGAACGTTACGGTAATCAATGTAGTAAGCGTGTTCCCATAAATCCACAGTTAGGATTGGTGTAACACCTTCGTCTGTAAGCGGCGTTGCTGCGTTAGACGTGTTTACGATATCTAATGAACCGTCAGCTAGTTTAACTAACCATGTCCAGCTAGAACCAAAGTTATTAACCGCTTTGTCGTTTAATGCATCTTTAAACGCGTCAAAAGAGCCCCATTTAGCGTTAATAGCGTCAGCGATAGCACCTGTTGGCTCGCCGCCGCCATTTGGAGATAGACAGTTCCAGTAGAAAGTGTGGTTCCAAATTTGTGCAGCGTTGTTAAATACGCCACCTTCAGATGAACAAACAATCTCTTCTAAAGATTTATTTTCAAATTCAGTACCTGGAATTAAACCGTTTAATTTAACAACGTAAGTGTTGTGGTGCTTACCGTGGTGATACTCAAGAGTTTCTTGTGAAATATGAGGCTCAAGTGCATCAATTGCATATGGTAGTGACGGTAGTTCAAATGCCATTTTTTTATCTCCATCTTCTTTTGGTTGATAACTCGCTTGATAGTACGTAATGCCTGATAGAACAGAGCACTTACCTATACCAAACGAAAATATAGTGTTACTATAATTGTTGAGTATTTTACTCAAGTTTAAGCAAACAGCAATGCTATTGCTAAAGACTATTTCAATTGCGGCTTTATTTGCCCATTTTAAGTTATATATCTGTGGCCACAATGATTTATTTTCAAGCCCTAGGTATATCAAGCTATCGTCATTTTGAGGTTGTAGATGGAAACCATTGATAAAATTAAACAGCAGATTTCAGAAAACCCAATTATCCTTTACATGAAAGGGTCGCCTAAATTACCAAATTGTGGTTTTTCTTCACAAGCGTCACAAGCTCTAATGTCATGTGGCGAACCATTTGCCTATGTTGATATTTTACTTAATCCAGATATTCGCGCTGAGTTACCAGCATACGCAAATTGGCCTACTTTCCCACAGCTTTGGGTTGAGGGCGAATTAGTAGGTGGTTGTGACATTATCATTGAAATGTTTCAACGTGGTGAATTACAGCCACTGATCACTGAAACAGCAGCTAAGTATAAAGAAGCTGACGCAGAGTAATTGCTACTTTGCTAGATTATTAAAGCCACGTTTTACGTGGCTTTTTTGTGCCTATATATAACTTTATTACGTCTTAATCTCTTGATCAGTCCATCAGTGGGTGATTATAACCATTAATTTGTGCTCAATAGTTAGCAAACTCAGCCCTCGTTCCTCGTTTAGGTGCTCCTAGTCAGGATAAGTAAGCAACAAAGCTACTTATATAAGCGCGAATTTTAATTAAAATATGAGTTTTATATCAATGCGCAATAAGACGTAATCAATTTACGGGGCTAAATGTGTCGCTATCTGCGTTAAATAATTCTTTTTTAGAACAACCAAATAGCGAGTTTTTTGCCCAGCTATCAACACGTTTTTCCAGCCTTACAATAGTTCGCTCAATCAAGCGAATTGGTATTAAATAAAAATTCACTACATCTGCACTAAAAACGACACCACAATTAATAACTATACTAATGAACGCTAAAAAAGCGTGATCCTAAACCTCTAATTTATTTAAAACGCATTAAACTATCTAAATGTTAACTGAACCTGTGGGAAATTAGTGAATACTTATTCATTGCTTTGGTGCTTTACGTTTACGTAAAGGGCATTGCTTTAACGCCTTTGTTTTTACAAAATGTTAAAATTGACACCAGTGTCATGAAAAAATAACGCGCAAATAAGCGCTAAATGTTAAAACTTATGGGTAAAAAAGAAATCTTGCCTTGAAGTGAGAAATATTCAAGAATGTGAATATGTATTCAAAATAATATTGACTCTATTTACTATAGAGGCTAGTTTTGTGCGTCTGTTAGCAAATCGTCGAGCAGTTCATTCACGTTAACAGTGCAGCAAGGGAGGGGTCTATGTTATACGACTCAACATTAGAAAAAGATAATTGTGGCTTTGGCTTAATAGCCCAAGTAAATGGTCAAGCTAGTCATCGGCTTATTCGTACAGCTATTACTGGACTTGATCGCATGCAGCACCGCGGTGGTATTTCTGCCGATGGTAAAACAGGTGACGGCTGTGGTTTATTACTACAAAAACCTGACAGTTTTTTCCGTGCTATTGCGAGTGAGCATAATTGGCACTTAGGTAAAAATTACGCCGTAGGCATGGTTTTCTTAAATTCAGATCCCGTTTTAGCACAAGCTGCAAAACAGGTTTTATGTGAAGAATTAGAACAAGAAACACTTAAAATACTCGGTTGGCGTGAAGTGCCTACTGACCCTTCAATGCTAGGGCCAATTGCTACACAGCAATTACCTGGTTTTGAGCAAATTTTTGTTAGTGCGCCTGAAGGATGGCGTTCTAAAGATTTAGAGCGACGTTTATATGTAGCACGTCGCCGTGCAGAAAAGCGTTTAGCAGAGGATGAGTCGTTTTATATTGCGAGTTTATCGGGGTTAGTGACTATCTACAAAGGCCTTATGATGCCTGCAGATTTACCTAACTTTTATTTAGACTTAGCTGATATTCGTATGACCAGCGCTATTTGTGTATTCCATCAGCGTTTTTCTACTAATACTCAGCCCCGTTGGCCTTTAGCACAACCGTTTAGGTATTTAGCGCATAATGGTGAAATTAATACCATTGAAGGTAACCGCCAATGGGCTCGTGCACGTTCGTATAAGTTTTCATCGCCACTTATTCCTGATTTACAAAGTGCAGCGCCGTTTGTAAACGAAACCGGCTCTGACTCTTCAAGCTTAGATAACATGCTGGAGCTGTTTTTAGCAGGTGGCATGGATTTATTCCGTGCTATGCGTATGCTTGTGCCACCTGCATGGCAGAAGAACCGTGCTATGGATGATGACTTACGCGCATTTTACGACTTTAACTCTATGCACATGGAACCGTGGGATGGCCCTGCGGGCATTGTTATGTCTGATGGGCGTTTTGCAGCCTGTAACCTTGACAGAAATGGCCTGCGTCCAGCGCGCTATGTTATTACTCAAGATGGCTTTATTACACTTGCCTCTGAGGTAGGGATTTGGGATTACACTGCAGATGAAGTGGTCGAAAAAGGCCGTGTAGGACCAGGTGAGCTTTTAGTAATTGATACTAAATTAGGCAAAATTTGGCACTCAGACGAAATCGACCAAGATTTAAAATCGCGTCATCCTTATAAGTCATGGCTTGAAGAAAACGTTAAACGTTTAACCCCGTTTGAAGAGCTTACCGAGCAAGATGCGGGTAATCGCTCATTTGATGACGAAACACTTGTTAAATACCAAAAAATGTTTGGTTACACTAACGAAGAGCTCGATAGTGTTATTCGCGTAATGGGTGAAAACGGCCAAGAAGCAACAGGCTCTATGGGTGATGACACGCCATTTGCAGTACTTAGCGAAGGGCATCGTTCATTGTACGATTACTTCCGCCAAAAGTTTGCACAAGTGACTAACCCGCCAATAGACCCGCTGCGTGAAAACCACGTAATGTCACTGGCAACGTGTATTGGTAGTGAGCAAAATGTATTTAATGAAACCACAGGCCACGCTAAGCGCCTACAGTTTGATACGCCAATTTTAATGTATGCAGACATGCAGCAGCTACTAAATGCCGATGACGAGCATTACAGCTACTGTAAAATTGATATTACATACACAGCAGAGGAAGGTTTAGAAAAAGCGGTTGCACGTATTTGCGACGCTGCACAAGAAAAAGCAGCAGCCGGCTGTGTAATGCTTATTTTATCTGACCGTAACTTTAGCGAAACCGAATTACCAATTCCTGCTGCTATGGCGGTAGGTGCTGTACAAAAACGTCTAGTAGATAATAACTTACGTTGTGAGTCTAATATTATTATTGAAACGGGTAGCGTACGCGATGCACACCAATTTGCCGTATTACTTGGTTTTGGTGCAACCGCAATTTACCCATACCTTGCATACGAGTCACTGGTTGCGATGAGCGACAGTAAAGTGATTGATAAATCGTACTGCGAAGTGACGCTTTCGTACCGAAAAGCCATTAATAAAGGCTTGTACAAAATTATGTCTAAGATGGGCATAAGCACAATTGCATCGTACCGTTGTTCAATGCTTTTTGAAGCGGTTGGTCTATCTGATGCTATGGTAGACATGTGCTTTAAAGGTGTGGCAAGTCGTATTAAAGGCGCCTGTTTTAGCGATTTTGATATTGATCAGCAAAAACTACATAAACTTGCTTTTAGTAAGCGTAAATTACTGAGCCATGGCGGTTTATTAAAATACGTTCACGGTGGTGAATACCACGCTTACAACCCAGATGTTATTCAAACGCTACAAAAGGCCGTACGTTCAGGCGATTATAAAGACTACGCAGCCTATGCTGATTTAGTTAATAACCGTCCTATTGCAACGCTGCGCGATATGTTAGCGCTTAAATTACCTGAAAAAGGCATTAGCATTGATGATGTTGAGCCGGCTGAATTTTTATACCAGCGCTTTGACTCTGCAGCTATGAGTATTGGTGCACTTTCGCCTGAGGCGCATGAAGCGCTTGCCATTGCAATGAACCGCTTAGGCGGGTGTTCAAATTCTGGTGAAGGCGGCGAAGATAAGCTGCGCTACAACACCGAGAAAAATTCACGTATTAAACAAGTTGCCTCGGGTCGTTTTGGTGTAACGCCGCACTACCTTCGTAATGCGGATGTAATTCAAATTAAAGTGGCGCAGGGTGCTAAACCTGGCGAAGGCGGGCAATTACCAGGCGAAAAAGTAACGCCGTATATTGCAAAACTTCGTTATTCGGTACCCGGTGTAACATTAATTTCACCACCACCGCATCACGATATTTACTCAATTGAAGATTTAGCCCAGCTAATATTCGATTTAAAACAAGTAAACCCAGAAGCGATGATATCGGTGAAGTTAGTATCTGAGCCGGGTGTAGGCACAATTGCCACAGGTGTAGCTAAAGCGTACGCCGACTTAATTACTATCTCAGGTTACGATGGTGGTACAGGGGCAAGCCCATTAACGTCAGTTAAATACGCGGGTAGCCCGTGGGAGCTTGGCCTTGCAGAAACCCAGCAAGCGCTTGTTGAAAATGGTCTTCGTCACCGTATTCGCCTGCAAACAGATGGTGGTTTAAAAACAGGTTTAGATATCATTAAAGCCGCTATTTTAGGTGCAGAGAGCTTTGGCTTTGGTACGGGCCCAATGGTGGCGCTGGGTTGTAAATACTTACGTATTTGTCATTTAAATAACTGTGCGACCGGTGTTGCAACGCAAGATGAAACACTTCGTCAAAAGCATTACCACGGCTTACCAGAAATGGCGATGAACTACTTTAAGTTTATAGCCCAAGAAGCACGTGAAATTATGGCAAGCTTAGGTATTGCTAATCTAACTGACTTAATTGGCCGTTTAGACTTATTAGAAGCGATTGAAGGTAAAACAGCGAAGCAAAAGAAAATAGATTTATCGTCTGTAATTGCTCAGCCAAATAACCCAACGGGCGAAACCTTATTTTGTAGCGCACCAAATAGCTCGCACTATTTAGGCGAACTTAACGAAACGTTACTAGGTAAAGCGCAACAAGCGATTGATACCTCTTCGGGTATTTCGCTAGTAAGCCGCATATGTAATACAGACCGTTCAGTGGGCGCAATGCTGTCGGGTTACATAGCCTCTAAGCACGGCAATCAAGGTATGGCAGCAGATCCAGTATCTATTGAGCTACATGGTACAGCAGGGCAATCATTTGGTGTTTGGAATGCCGGTGGCCTTGAAATGACCCTTATTGGCGATGCAAACGACTACGTGGGTAAAGGCATGGCTGGTGGTAAGCTTGTTATACGGCCACCACTGGGATCATCGTTTGAAAGTCATAAAGCGACTATTGCTGGTAACACATGTTTGTACGGTGCTACGGGTGGTAAGTTATTTGCCGCAGGCTGTGCTGGTGAGCGTTTTGCAGTACGTAACTCTGGCGTGCAAGCCGTTGTTGAAGGCGTAGGTGATAACGGCTGTGAATACATGACTGGCGGCGTTGTATGCGTGCTAGGTAATGTAGGCGTTAACTTTGGTGCGGGTATGACAGGTGGTTTTGCTTATATTTTAGATGAGCGAAGTGACTTTGAAAAACGCATTAATCCAGAGCTTGTAGAAGTAGTAACACTTGATGATTTAAGTTCGCACCAAGAGCATTTGCGTGGCCTAATTGCCGAGCATTTAGAGCTTACGGGTTCATGTCGAGCAGAAACCATTTTAGCTAATTTTGAACTGTACTTACCTATGTTCAAACTAGTTAAACCAAAATCAAGTGATGTAAAAAGTTTACTCGGGCACCGCGCTCGCAGTAGCGCAGAACTTCGTGTTCAAGCGCAATAAGGGGGCAGTATGAGCGAAAATGTATATCAATTTATAGACGTGCAGCGTGTTGATCCGCGCAAAAAACCAATCTCGTCGCGTAAAAAATCTTTCGTGGAAATTTACGAACCCTTTTCTGAGAATCAGGTAAATTCACAAGCTGACCGTTGTTTAGACTGTGGTAACCCTTACTGTGAATGGAAATGTCCAGTGCATAACTACATTCCACAATGGTTAAAACTAATTAGAACTGGCCGTATTTTAGAAGCGGCTGAGCTTTCTCATCGTACAAACAGTTTACCTGAAGTGTGTGGACGCGTTTGTCCACAAGACAGACTGTGTGAAGGTTCATGTACGCTTGATGAAGAGTTTGGCGCAGTAACGATAGGTAATATTGAAAAATACATTACCGATACCGCATTTAAAATGGGCTGGAAACCAGACATGTCATACGTGACATGGACGGATAAAAAAGTAGCTATTATTGGTGCGGGTCCGGCTGGTTTAGGGTGCGCAGATATTTTAGTGCGTAACGGTGTAAAGCCAGTGGTTTTTGACCGTCACCCAGAAATTGGTGGATTACTTACTTTTGGTATCCCTTCTTTTAAACTTGAAAAAGAAGTAATGCAAAAGCGCCGTGAAATTTTCACCGAAATGGGTGTGGAATTTAAGCTAAACGTTGAAGTGGGTGTAGATATCACTATGGACGAAATTTTAGCTGACTACGACGCGGTATTTTTAGGTGTAGGTACGTATCAGAGTATGCGTGCTGGTCTTGAAAACGAAGACGCGCCAGGCGTACACGACGCACTGCCATTTTTAATTGGTAACACAAATCGCGTTATGGGTTACGATGAAAAAAACCAAGCGTGCATTGATATGGCCAATCAAAAGGTTGTGGTACTTGGCGGTGGTGATACCGCGATGGACTGTGTGCGAACGTCTATTCGCCAAAATGCAGCTAAAGTAACTTGTGCTTATCGTCGTGATGAAGAAAATATGCCTGGCTCTAAGCGTGAAGTTAAAAACGCTAAAGAAGAAGGTGTAAACTTTACCTTTAATGTACAGCCAACGGGTATTGTACTTGATGATAATGGCCATGTTGCAGGCGTTAAAATGGTTAAAACGCAACTGGGTGAGCCTGATGAAAACGGCCGTAGCCGAGCAGAAGTTATACCAGGCTCTGAGCACGTACTTGAGGCAGACCAGGTTATTATGGCGTTTGGCTTTAAACCACACAAAATGGACTGGTTAGAAAAGTATGATGTAGAAATTAACCACTGGGGCGGCATTAACGCACCAGAGCAAGGTGAATTTACTCATCAAACAACTAATCCGAAAATATTTGCAGGTGGCGATATAGTGCGAGGCTCTGATTTAGTGGTAACGGCTATTTTTGAAGGGCGTAACGCTGCTGAAGGTATTATGGATTATTTAGAGGTTTAATTATCTCGTTAAGTTTTAAATATAATAAAGGCAAGCCAACTGGCTTGCTTTTTTTTGCTTTTTTTCAAATGAAAAAGTATTAAAAAATTGTCATTAACCAATAATTAACGTGTAAATCTTGCTTAAAGTACTATTTCAGTACAAACTTGCTGCTAACTTCTTTTTTTAAATCCTCGGAAAATGAGCTTTTAAAGCTCGCTTGCAAATAAAAAATAATAATATGAATGCATACTCAGACAACAGAGAAAGAAAGCTAATTGTTCGCTTTTTTTCGACCATCGGATTTATAGCTACCTTCGCTATGGCGTGTAATGCATTGTCTAATGCTGATGTAGTGCTTGGTATTATGCTGCTAGTTTCAGCTGGTTTTTATGCGTGGGCTTTTAGTCTTTACCGCGCAGTCGAAAAATCAGCGACCACCATTTTATATAACCTTTACTGTTTAATGCTGTACTTAGTGATCTCGGGCGGAGCTGAAGGTACTGGGCCAATTTGGATATTTATTGTATCACCGGTGACTTACTCTATTAGAGGCCTTAAAAAAGGAACATTTGATATTGTTGCCTTTTTATTTGCCGTGATCGCCGGCTTTATTATTACAGATAACTTTAATATTTATGATTATCAGCCTGAAGCACTTCCACTAAGGGTGGTCATATCTTTTATTATTGTTGCTTTATTAAGTGGTTTTTATGAGCGCTCACGCGAAAAATACAATGAGAAAATAGTCGCGCTGAGTCAAAAAAATGAGCGCCTTGCCACAATAGATCACTTAACTGATTTACCTAACAGACGTTTTATGATGAAAGAACTTGCTGAGCTTAAACATCTTCATAAAAAAACTAAGCAGCCGTATGTAATTTTGCTAGCTGATGTTGATAATTTCAAAAACATTAATGATAACTACGGCCACGACTTTGGTGATGAAGCGTTAACCCAACTTGCCAATATTTTAAAAAAGAGCATGCCAAAGCAAGGTATTGCATCTCGGTGGGGCGGTGAAGAGTTTTTAATTGCACTACCAAACAGCGACAAAGATCAGGGGCAAAGTATTGCAGAAAAAATTCATGCAGAATTACAAAAAAATCCAGTGCGCATGAATGGAAAATCGGTGGTATTAACTATAAGTATGGGGCTTGTGCAAAGCCAGTTAGATACAACCATAGCCCAAGACATAAAGCTGGCCGACGAACGATTATACAAAGCAAAAGAGCAAGGTAAAAATAGAACTTGCTCTTAACGCTTGTGTTAGTTAATCCATAGAAAAACTATCAAGGTTGGGGCGGCTTTTACTTTTTCGCCGCTGTAAACTTAAATAGCACATTGCACTGCACAGTATCTGTGCTAATAAAAGTAACCATTGATTATTAGCCACTATGTTGCCAATAATAAACCACTGCCAAACACTTACCGTTACTTGATAAACCAATATAAGTTTTAAAAAGCTAAAGAGTTTTAGCTTAAATTCTGCGTGCTTAAACTTACTAAACCCGATAAGTAAAAAGCTTAAAACAACAAGTAGCCACCCAGTAACATGGCAAAAATTTATCAGCATGCTTTGCATTTAAAACGTCTCTCCACTGTTGTAGCAAAAGTATAACTTAGGCGTGCGCCATAATAAGCTCTTTAGCATTTGCTTTAGCGGTTTTACTTATATTATCGCCACCAAGTAAGCGTGCAATTTCATTAATACGGCCATCTTTATTTAGGCTGAGCATTTGAGTAAAGGTCTCGCCTTGTGCTATTTCTTTTGCTACAAAAAACTGCTGATGCGCACTACTTGCAACCTGGGGTAAATGGGTTACACAAATAACCTGTGTTGATTTTCCTAGTTGGCGTAATAACTTCCCTACAGAGGAGGCGGTAGGACCTGATATACCTACATCCACTTCGTCAAAAATAAGCGTTGGTGTTGTCACTTTTTGGGCAATGATCACCTGTATGGCAAGGCTAATACGCGACAGCTCACCACCCGAGGCAACTTTAGCTAAAGGTTGCAATGGCTGCCCTGGGTTAGTAGAGACCAAAAACGAGACGCTATCAAAACCTAATGCATTGGGTTGGCGCTCAGCTTCTTGGGTAAGCTGAATTTCAAAGACCCCATTTTCCATCGATAAATTAGCCATGCTTTCACTAATTAATTGATTTAATGTATTAGCATATTTATGGCGACTTTCGCTTAGCTGATCACTGGCGTGCTGGTATGCACTTAGCGCATTACTTATTTCATCGTCTAATTGCGCCAAACGTGAGCTATTGTTACTAATTGACTCTAGCTCTTGTGTTAAACCTAGATGAAACTCAACCAGCTCTTGAGGCTTTATATGATGCTTACGGGCTAAGTCCATCGCGCCACTTAAGCGCGCTTCTACTTCTGTTAATCGAGCAGGGTCTAAGTCGGCTTGCTCTGCGTAGTTTCTTACTTCTCTGCTTGCTTCTTCAACTTGCACTGCGGCTTCATCTAATAATGCTGCTACACTTGCTAAGCTTTCGTCATAATTTGCAAGCTCGGCAAATTGCTGAGCGCTGTGTTGCAGCATTGAACAGGCATTTTGCTCATCACTTTCGTATAAATGTTGAAGTTCGCGCTGGCAGGCTTCTAAAATGGTTTGGCTATTACTCAGCTTGTAATGTTCGGCTTCTATTTGTTCAAACTCGCCGTCTTGTAAGGCAAACTCATCTAATTCGGCAACTTGGTATTCGAGTAATTGTTTTTGAGCAGCTTGTTGTAATTGCTGTTGCTCAAGCTGTTTAAATTCTTTTTGCAGGTTTGCATATAATTTAAAGCTTTGGCTAACCGCTTTTACAAGCTGGTTATGGCCTGCGTAGGCATCTAGCAGTTGCAGCTGGTGTTCAGCTTTTAAAAGGTGCTGATGAGCGTGCTGTCCGTGTATAGAAATTAAATACTGTCCCAGCTCTTTAAGTTGAGCTGCTGTAACAGCGCTGCCATTAATATAGCTTTTGCTACGGCCATTTTTACATACAACGCGTCTAAGTAGGCATTCGTTGTCGTTACTCGTTAGCATGTGTTGTTCTAAAAATGCTTTAGCAAGAGGAAGGGCAGTTAAATCAAATTGTGCGCACACTTCTGCTTTATCTGTGCCAGGGCGAACCGCCGACGCTTCAGCGCGCTCGCCTAAACACAGTGAAAGTGCATCTATGGCAATCGATTTACCCGCGCCGGTTTCACCCGTGATCGCCGTCATGCCGTTATGCCACTCAGTGCTTAAGTTACTTACAATTGCAAAATTTTTAATTTCTAAACCAATTAACATACTGTTCATCCATCCAGTGAATTAACTGTTAATTTATACAGTGTTTAGGTTTTTTGCAAATTAATTTTTTACTTTTTAAGCAACACTCGCATTTTGAGAAAACTGACTATCAGAGTCAGTACTTTCATCAGAAGGGGTTTCGTCAGTATTTTCAATGCTTTCGCTTGGGTTTTCAGGTATGTCAGTTTTAATTTGTACAATCAATGAGGGTAAAATTTCATGATAAAACGCTTTATTATATAGTATGCCTTGCTGGGGTAACTCACTCACAAAGTACTGTATATTATCTTGAAGCGCTTGGGCGTTTTCACTTTGCAGTGCTTTTTGAAGCTCAATCGAAAGCGTGCTCACTAAGCTGTCGCTAATATCTTCTAAATGTTGCAGGTTTTCATCAGTATGGGGCTGAACCACAAAAAAATTGGCCACAATTGCCTGAATTTGCGCTACATACTTAGGTCTTATTATTTTGGCTTCTAATAAATTGTTTAGCTTGGTTTTGAGGCGAGTGTTTACTTGGGCAATACGTTCGTTAAATTGTTTTTTCTTGGTTTCTAACGCTTTTTTTCTATTGTTTTCAACTCTAATATAAGCGCCAAGCAAAGTGATAAGTAATAACAGAGCAAAGATAACAACATAAGTCATTGCTAGATATTCCTAGTTTGATTAATTTTTATTTGTCTTGTATTTTGCGCTAAAGCACTACGCTTGGCAATAAAATTAGTATAAACGGCTGCCCCAATTAAGTTTAGTACGTAAAACGTTGTAGTAAGAGTAGTTTTTTGGGTGAATTAAGCGCAGTTTTCTGTCGGCTTTTTTAATAACCACTTCATCGCCGGGTAAAACGGCAAGCACTACATGGCTGTCGCAACTGACTTGTAAGCTGTCAGTGTTCTCAAGGCTTAACTTTAAGCGTACCTCGTTATCGGCATCAACCACTAAGGGTCTGCTTGATAATGTATGCGGAAACATAGGCACTAACGAAATTGCATTAAGCTCAGGTGTTAAAATGGGCCCGCCACCCGATAAAGAATAAGCTGTAGAGCCGGTAGGGGTTGATACAATTAAGCCATCAGAGCGCTGAGAAAACACAAAATCATTATTAATAAAAGCTTCAAACTCGATCATGTGGGCAACTTTGTCGGCGTGTAGCACCGCTTCGTTAACGGCTGAATTCGCACTTTTAAGTTCGTTATGGCGGTATACTTCCACCTCGAGCAAAAAGCGTTTTTCTTCTAAATATTCGCCGCTTAACACTTGCTCTAGGCTACCTTCAAAGCCCTCTGGGTTTAAATCGGTTAAAAACCCTAAATTACCTCTGTTTACGCCTATTACAGCTACGTCAAAGCGTGCCAGTACGCGAGCAGCACCAAGCATATTGCCATCACCCCCTACAACAATAGCAAGGTCGGCTTGCTCGCCTAAGCTAACAAGGTCAACTTGATGAGTATCAGGGACATCCGATAACTGCCCACCGGTGCGCTTTTCTACAATCACGGTAAAGCCAAGAGCCGATAAAAAAGTATGTAAACGCTGTAACGTAGCCGCAGCTTTAGGGTGGTTTGGTTTACCTATAAGGCCAATAGTTTTAAACGGTGAGTGCATAACGGCTGCAATAAAAAGTAATAATATTTTTGTAGGGTAACTCAAAACAGAAGTGTTTGAAAACACAGATTTACCAATATGATAATGATTCAATTACGCCTGTATATTGCCAAGCTCACCTAAGAGCTGATTATTGGCTCAACAGATTAAATTACCCCTTTAATTTTTGTATTTAATGCTTAAAAATAGTTGCAGCAGTGTTTTATTGTAATGCATGCAACAACATATTCACTTAAAGCGTGCTTTAGGCTTGAATTTGTTTTAACTGCCCCGATATCTCTTTCATGCAACAAGATGTAGATAACATGAATATAAACCCGCGAGATCAACAAATTTTTTCAGCAGTGATGAGCCTTTATTGTAATGGTGAAGGGTTGCCCGTTCCATCAACAAAAATAGCGAAGCAAAAAGGCATGGCGGTTTGTTCTGCCACGGTACGAAATGCTATGGCGCGACTTGAAAAAGTAGGCTTGTTATATTCCCCTCATACTTCGGCAGGGCGTGTGCCTACAAACCAAGGGTTTGATTATTGGTTTGATGAGTTTTTTCCGTTAGCTGAAATAGCTAATTATTGGCAGCCAAAACAAGCACAACTTGTGGAGCTGGCCCATGGATTAAGTAAAAAGTATCAAGTATGTTGTTGTGTAGGCTTACCTCAAGCAAGCTCGCAACAAGTGTTTAGAGTAGAAGTACTTGAGTTTGATTCTAACGATTGGCTTGTACTGCTAATAGATAGAGCAGGGCAAAGCCACAATATTTGTATCAACAAACCTGATGATTCCTCAGATGCCGTGCGTTATCAATTTGCAACTTGGTTAAACACAGTATTTAGCCAACAAACCTTAATGGAAGGTTTGTACAGAATGCAAGCAATGGCAAACACCGCACCGCGTAATTGCCATGACTCACTGACACAGTGGACGCGCCAGCTTAGTCATAAGCTTGGATCAGATAACAGTATTGTAGTAGGCGAAAACTATTTATATAAAAAGGTCGATTGCGAACAAAGCTTAAATATTGGCGTTTCATTTTTAAATTTTGTCGAAGATAAACTCGCATTTAAAAACGGGGTATCAGTTTTAAACACTGAAAACTTACCGTTTACAGAGTGCAATGAGCTGATAGTAATTAGTGTGCCGTACTTTCAAAATCAAGAGTATCAAAGCCGCTTTTGCGTAATTTGCCCTAAATCGGCGCAAATTGAACAATTAATCCAAGAATTTAAATTATTAGAGCCATCTAACTCTTGAATCTTTTTATTCAATCCCCATAATTACCGCAGTTGTAAAGAATTGGAGCACGTATTTTATGTCTGAGCAGACACAAAACCCAGAGCAAGAAGTAGAACTAAACGAAGAAGTAGCTCAAATGGAAGCTGATGTTGAAGCAGCAGTAGAAGCCGCAGAGCAACACGAAGCAGACCAAGAGCAAAGCCCTGAAGCTGAAATTGCAATGCTATACGCAGAGCTTGAAGCCGCTAAGCAAACCATTGCGGATCAAAAAGACAGCGTTGTACGCGCCGCCGCAGATGTAGATAACATTCGTCGTCGTGCTGCACAAGATGTAGAAAAAGCACATAAATTTGCGCTGGAAAAGTTTGCTAACGAATTACTTCCAGTAATCGATAACCTAGAGCGTGCTATTGAGTTTTCTGATAAAGAAAACGAAACCCTAAAGCCATTGCTTGAAGGTATTGATATGACAGTTAAAAGCTTTAACGATGCGGTTGCAAAGTTTGGCGTTGAAATTGTTAACCCACAAGGTGAGCAATTTAATCCAGAATTCCACCAAGCAATGTCTATCCAACCAAGTAACGATGTTTCACCAAACACGGTACTTGCAGTAATGCAAAAAGGATACACATTAAATGGCCGTTTATTACGCCCTGCAATGGTTATGGTATCTAAAGCAGCAGACGCTTAATTAGTCACTGTTTGTAAAAAATGCCTCATTATGAGGCATTTTTTTTGTCTATTTTATAGTGGATTAACTGCACCAGCATAGTTAATAGCACGGCGCTAAACATTAAGCTTGAAAACGGCACAGCACTTTTTGCATGCACCACCGCAAGCAATGGGCCAACGAGCGCGCCACTGCCAAAGCGCAGCGTTCCAATAACAGCGGTGGCGGTACCGGTGTTTTTTTCAAACTTCATTAATATTAATGAATCAGCATTACTCGCCGTTACCCCTAGGCTCATCATTAAAGGCGCAATGGCCGCTACAATGTAATATAAAGAAAGCTGCAACAAGCTAAACGTAAGCAGTGCCAGCCCAGAGGCAAAGCCACATACAAGCCCTATGTACAGCATTTTTCGAGAGCCAATTCTTGGTACAATTCGGGTATTTAAAAAGTTACCACACATAAGTGCCATGACATTAAATGCGAATAAAATACCAAATAATTGCTCAGATACATTATATAAATCTAGGTATACAAAAGGCACTGAGGTAAAAAGCAAAAAAAGCCAAACGAGACAAACATAGAGCTTAATATGTCTGCACGTGCATCTTTATTACTAAGTACCGTTTTATAGCTGTCGAAAAACAAGGCTAGGCCTTTTTTCTCATTTTTATGAATGGGGATATCAATTAAATACACTTGTACAAACGCTAAAATTAAAAAGCTATAGGCAGCAAGAACCAAAAATATGGTTGACCATACCGAGAACCCTAAAATAAACGAGCCCACAGAGGGGGCAACTAAAGGCGCTACCATCATAATCATAGATACATACGACATGCCTTTAGCGGTGTTTTTTTGATAAATATGCCTAATTACGCCAGGCACAACCACCGTGGCTGCCGCGCCGGTGAATGCTTGCACGGCTCTAAGTACCCAAAAGGTGTGTATTTCGGTGGTAAAAGCCAGCGCAAATGAGCTTGCACCAAATAAGGTTAAGCCAATACGGGCTAGTTTTCGTCGACCGAGTTGATCGGCAATGGGGCCAAAAAATAACATGCCTAGCGAGTAGCCAGCCAAATAAATACTTAGCGAAATTTGTACATTTGGCATAGTGGTTTGTAAATCGTTCGCAATAACCAACATGGCCGGTAAGTACATGTCTATAGCCAGCGGCGTAATAGCAACAATACTGGCTAACAAGGGTAACAAAATTCGGGTATTAAAAGACGAGGCCGAGGCGTCCATGTAGTCACTCAACATTCACTAAAACAAGGCTTATAGTGTAACAGGGCTATGCAAGGGTATAAACTTAGTTTGTCTGGCAAGGTCATTTATTTATTAAAAATAAAAAGTGGCGTTATAAAGAGCAAAGATTCTAAACTGGCACTGTGTTTGCTATTCTACAACTAATAAAAATTAAAGACTTGAAGGAAACACCATGAAAAAACTAGCCCTTGCCTTACTCGCAACCGCAGTTTTAGCCGGCTGTAAAACATCGCCTACGGGGCGTACTCAAATAGCCCTGTATTCAGATCAACAAATGAGTGAAATGGGCACCGCAAGTTTTGCTCAAATGAAGGAATCACAGCCAATCAATAAAGATGCAAAAACCAATGCGTATGTAAATTGTATTGCTGAAAAGGTCGTGGCTGTTTTACCAAAAGAATACGCCTCACAAAATTGGGAAGTCGTGGTATTTGAAGATGAGTCGGCAAATGCCTTTGCATTACCAGGTGGCTATATAGGTGTTCATACGGGGTTATTAAAAATAGCCACCAATCAAGATCAGCTTGCAACCGTACTAGGGCACGAAGTGGGCCACGTTATAGCAGAGCATTCAAATGAGCGTGTATCGCAAAGCTCAATTTTAGATACCGGTATGCAATTAGGCAGCGCTGCGCTTGAAATGGGCAACGTACAATACCGCAACGAAATTATGCAAGGTTTAGGCTTAGGGGCGCAGTACGGCGTAGTTTTACCGTTTAGCCGTTCACACGAATCAGAGGCCGATACCATTGGCTTAGATTTAATGGCGCAGGCTGGCTTTAACCCACAAGAGTCGGTAACGCTTTGGCAAAATATGAGCGCAGCAGGCAGTGGTAGCACACCTGAGTTTTTATCTACTCACCCTGCACCGAGCAATCGAATTAATAATCTACAAGCGCAAATGAGCGAAGCTCTTAGCGAGCAAAGTACGGCTAAATCGCAGGGTAAAAACCCGCAATGTACGCTGTAAATTAGTTTTATATAAAAAGCCCCTGTAAGCAGTTTACTTACAGGGGCTTTATTTTATTAAGCATCAAGCTATTACTCACTTAGTGCTTGTTTAAACACTGCCTTAAATCGCTCAAAATCTTCTACTTGCGGTAAATGACCTAAATTATCAAGTTCAAACAGTTGCGCATCAGGAATAAGCGCAGCAGCGTGTTTCCCTAATTTGTCGTAACGCCCCAGCTGATAATCTATCCCGTCTTTTTTCCAGTTTCGGCCAGGGCCTGTTCTGTCACGCGTACCAATAATTAATTTAACGGGCACCGTTAAGTCTTTAAATTCAGTGATCACCGGTTGGGTAAAAATCATATCGTAGGTTTTAGCGTTAACCCAGGCAATTTGCTCTTTATCTGGGCCTTGTATTTGCCCTGTAATAAAGTCGGTTAATGCTGAATACTGGGTATTCCATTGACCATCGTAATAGTTTTTTTGCTGGTATTTTTTAACACCTTCGGGCGTTTTGTTAAGCTCATTTTTATAAAAAAAGTTGGTGTCTTTGTATTTTACATAGTGTAAGTAGTTTTCAAGCCCTATTGGATTAAGCAAAATCAGTTTAGTGGTTGTATCTGGGTACATTAATGCAAAACGGCTCGCTAGCATTCCCCCCATAGAGTGGCCAACAACAATCGACTTTTCAAGATTTAGCGAGTCCATTAATGCATGTGTATGATGCGCAAGCGCCGCAAATGAATATTGATAGTTAGTGGGCTTTGAAGACTTACCAAAACCAATTTGATCGGGGATCAGCACCCCAAACCCAAGCGACTGTAAGTAACGGGCTGTGGGGCTCCAGTAGTCGGCATTAAAGTTTTTACCGTGCATTAGCGTCACTGTTGGCATATTTTTTTGCGTGGGTTTTAAATAAATATACGCCATTTTTAGCGATTGCTTTTGTGAAGCAATATCAAAATAATTTACTTTAAAATCATACTGGTAATTTGTTAAAAGTGCATCGTAAGAGAGGGTTTTAGAGGGTTCTGTACTTCTGGCAAATGCATTATTAGTAAAGGCTAATAATGCAGACAAACAAATAACTTTAATCGCTGGCATTTCCTTACTCCTATTAAAGGCAAGCACACGGCTTTAATTAAAGTAAGACAATAACTAAGTATTAAAGGGTGTTCAATTAAATAGTTTTCATGGCAAAAAAAGAGCACTGTTTAAGTGCTCCGTTTAAAAGTAATGTTGACTCTGTTTTACACTGTATGGACTTAAAAAGTCCACTCAACGTGTATTTGTGGAACCGATTCAGTGACCTCAGTGCCTAGCTTATTATGCCAGTATTGCAGTTCCATACCCAGTAATAGGGTGTTTTCTTTCATTTCTAACGCGTGGCCCATATCCCATACTAAAATAGGCTGTGCAAGTATCCACGCTTCTACGTCGTTACCAAACTCATCTTCGCGCTCTGCAATGTACTCAGCGTGTCCTTTAAAGCTAAATTTTTGCGAGCCTACGGTAAACGGGTATTCAAAGGCTACATCAAACATCCAGCTGTTAGTTTCAATAGGGGCACCGCCTTTTGCTACGCCTTCACTGTCATCAATATAGGCAGTGACAAGTGTTTGAAAAAAGTTGAACCCAGGTACATCCCAGCTTAATTTAACACCCGGTAGGTATTTCATCATTTTGGCATCGCCGGCAACGTTAATTCCGCCAGTAAGGCCTACATCTAATAATGCACCAGCGCCAATTTTCTCACCGCTAATAGCCGATAAGCTTAGCGTTGAATACCATTCGCCGTAAAAGTCGCTATCTTGGTAGCCGTCGGTTGTATCGTCTTTACTGTAATCAATAAAGAAAAAGTTATCACCGTAATCATAGCCCGATGCATGTTGCAGCGAGTAAACAGTAGTGTCTGATTCTTGCTTGGTAAATGGGTTTTTTTGGTCGCCATTATTAACATGTAATGCGGTACTGCTCCAATTAGCAGCAAGGGCAGAAGATGATAAAGCGATTGACGTAAGGGTAACGAGGGGAAGTATTTTTTTAAATTTCATAATCTATATTTAACTATAACTTTAGTGACACGCGAAAGCGCGCATTATAGCACAAGGTATTGATTTGTAGATTATTATTTTAACATATGTTGCAGCTTATTTATTAAGCTGCAACATATGGTTTTGCACAAAATTCAGGCTTTATTGCGGCGCAAACAAATAACGGCAATGGCAGTAAAGGCTAAAATAAAGCAGTAGTAAGATGACGTTGATACTTCCCACGGGCTAATTTTAAACGTAGCACCTAACAGTAATGCTTGAGCACCATAGGGCAGTGAGCCTTGCGTAACACAAGCAAAAATATCGAGTAAACTTGCAGAGCGTTTACCACTTATTTCGCCATCATCAGCAAGTTTTTTAGCAATAGGGCCTGCAACAATAATGGATACCGTGTTATTGGCTATACACACGTTACTGGTTAATACCAACGCAGCTATACCTAGCTGATCAGCTACTTTGCGGTGCCACTTGGCAATCACTTTTGTAATGGCTTGAATTTTTTGTGCCAGAAAATCAAGGCCGCCGTTAATACGAATGAATTCAGATAAGCCACCAATAAACATAGAAAGTAAAAATATTTCCTGCATATCGGTAAAGCCTTTGTAAATATCTTTTACAAAGCTTGCGCCTTCGTAGCTGCCGGTAAAGCCCATTAGCGCAGCAAATACAATACCGCTAAATAGCACCACAAACACGTTCATACCGGCTACAGCCAATACTAAAATAAAGGCATAAGGCAGCACTAATAATAAATCAAAATCTTTAGTTTCTACAGCTTGTGGAGCAGGTGTTAAATAAAGCAGCAAAGCAATGGTTAATACGGCAGCAGGAACCGCTATTTTTAAGTTTTCTTTAAACTTGTCTTTCATTTCACAGCCTTGCGTACGCGTTGCAGCAATGGTTGTGTCTGAAATAATAGAAAGGTTATCACCAAACATTGCGCCCGATACTATAGTACCGGCCATTAGGGCAGGGTCGATGCCTGTTTTAACGGATACCGCATAAGCAATTGGCCCTATAGCACCAATGGTACCCATTGATGTACCCATTGCAGTAGAGACAACCGCAGCAATTAAAAATAGCCCAGGTAATAACAGCGACGGGGGAATAAGTGACAAGCCAGCGTTTACAACCGCATCCACACCACCGGTGGCACTTGCTACTGCCGAAAATGCACCAGCAAGTAAATAAATTAAACACATGGTAATAATGTTGTTGTGTCCTGCGCCTTTAATAAAGGTTTCAACACATTGGTTTACAGTGCCTTTGTTTAAAATAAAGGCAAGCATAATAGCGGGTAGTATAGCAACCGGCGCTGGGAGCTGGTAAAAAGCGTAATCAACCCCTTGCGATTGTAAATATAAACCTGAGCCTAAAAAAAGGGCTACAAAGGTAAGAAGGGGAAGCAAAGATAGAATTGCTTTGTTTTTATTAAATGTTGGCTGCATTTTATTCCTCATAACCAGTTAATATGACCACAGCCAAAACTCCTCTTTTAGCTGAATTTAGTAGATCACTCTTTAATTGAAAAGTAGATGACCACAGCGCCCGCAAGCCAAAGACCAAATCGACGCGAAAGAGAAGTTTAAATGTATAGATGGCTAAAGTAAACTGGTATTGTTATTATTATTTAATTAAGGGCTTACCTGACTATTGCACGACTTTTAGATAATATCTACCGGTGTGCGATTATATGTGGCTAATAATTGCTCAAAGCAAGTTTAGGTCGGCAAATTAGTCAGGGTACGCAACAACAGATCCAACTAAATCAGATTAAGGCAATAACAATGAATCGAATAGGTGTTTTTGGTGCTAACGGCAGAATGGGCTTAGCCCTATTAGAAGCCGCGACAATTAAAGAGCAAACACAACTTGGTGGTGCGTATGTTCGCAGCAGCTCATCGTTATTGGGTATTAATGTAAATCAAGTAAACAGTGCAGCCGACAAAGCCATTAGCTTTAGCGACGAGAGCAAGGTTGCTGATGTTGATGTACTTATCGACTTTACGTTACCTGCAGGTATGCGCAATCACTTAAAAACAGCGATGGATAAAAAACTGCCTATGGTTATAGGCACCACAGGTTTAACTAGCGAAGACATGGCATTATTAGAAAATGCTGCTAAACATATTCCTATTGTGTTTGCGCGTAACTACAGCGTTGGCGTTAATGTGCTACTTAACCTAGTGCAAACAGCAGCCACTAAATTTGGTGACGACCTAGATATAGAAGTTTTTGAAGCGCATCATCGTCATAAAATAGATGCGCCATCGGGCACAGCATTAGCCATTGGTGAATCTATTGCACAGGCTAAAGGGTGGGATCACGATGAAGTAGCGGTATACGACCGCAGCCAAGTAGAAACCGCAAAATCGCAAAATGAAATTGGCTATTCAGTACTAAGAGGCGGGGACATAGTAGGTGAACACACCGCCTATTTCGCAACTATGGGCGAAAGGCTTGAATTAACCCATAAAGCAAGTTCGCGAATGACCTTTGCATTAGGAGCTATAAGGGCTGCGCAGTGGTTACAAAATAAACCAGCAGGACTTTATGATATGCAAGATGTGCTAGATCTGAAGTAGTTTAGTTACTTTTTTAGCTGTTTGGGTCTATTTTTGCCTAAAGCGACTTATTTGTAGTATTTATCTAAATAACGTTAGACCTAAATAGCATCTTCATGTAGAATGCAGCCAATTTGCCAAAAATTACTAAATGCGTGTTTCCAATTATACCCAAGTGGCTAGTAAAACCAGGGGTTTCAGTGGGAATGAAAAGAGTTTTAGGCAAGAAAAATGATTGAAGGTTTAGCGTTTTATATCGGCATCATTTAAGACTGCGTAAAACAATTTAAGCTCACAAAAAAATCTGGTTTTGACGATCCCTCTGGGTATTGGCGGGGTGTTAAGCATTTGCTTACTCCCGTTTTTTACTGTTAGGAGGTTTAACTTGACTAAATCCGCTCTGTTAGTCCTAGAAGACGGCACAGTGTTTCGCGGTACTGCAATCGGCGCTGACGGCATGTCAGTCGGTGAAGTAGTATTCAATACGTCTATGACTGGTTATCAAGAAATTTTGACTGATCCATCATACGCGGAACAAATCGTAACTTTGACGTACCCACATATCGGCAATACGGGTACCAACAGCGAAGACGAAGAAGCGAATCAAATTTGGGCTAAAGGCCTAGTGATCCGTGATTTGCCACTGCTAGCAAGTAACTTTCGTAACGAGCAATCGTTAGATGATTACTTAAAACAACGTAATATTTTAGGTATTGCGGACATCGACACCAGAAAGCTTACCCGTATTTTGCGCGACAAAGGCGCACAAAACGGCTGTATTATTGCCGGTGACGAGTTAGACGAAAACAAAGCGTTACAAGCCGCGCAAACCTTCCCAGGTTTAAAAGGTATGGATTTAGCAAAAGTTGTCTCAACCAAGGAAAATTTTGAGTGGCGCGAATCAAGCTGGACATTAGGCCAAGGATTTAAAACCCTTAGCAGCGATGATGAAAAGTTTCATGTAGTAGCCTACGACTTCGGTGTTAAACGTAATATTTTACGTATGCTAGTTGATCGCGGTTGTAAATTAACCGTTGTACCAGCGCAAACCTCAGCCGCCGATGTACTTGCTTTAAACCCAGATGGTATCTTCTTATCTAATGGTCCTGGCGATCCCGAGCCATGTACTTACGCTATTGATGCAATTAAAACCTTTTTAGAAACCGACACACCAATTTTTGGTATTTGTTTAGGGCATCAATTATTAGCACTGGCCTCAGGTGCTAAAACAGTAAAAATGAAATTTGGCCACCACGGTGGTAACCACCCAGTAAAAGACTTAGACCGCGATGTAGTTATGATCACCGCACAAAACCACGGTTTTGCTGCCGATGAAGACACACTACCAAGTAACTTACGTGCCACGCACAAATCGTTATTTGATGGAACACTACAAGGTATTCATCGTACTGATAAGCCAGCGTTTAGCTTCCAAGGTCACCCAGAAGCAAGCCCAGGCCCGCACGATGCAGCCCCATTATTTGACCACTTCATCGACCTGATGCAAGCGCGTAATAACTAATTTAACTGGAGTAAAAATGCCAAAACGTACCGATTTAAAAAGCATTCTTATCTTAGGCGCAGGCCCAATTGTAATTGGTCAAGCTTGTGAATTTGATTACTCTGGTGCTCAAGCGTGTAAAGCACTTAGAGAAGAAGGCTTTAGAGTTATATTAGTTAACTCAAACCCAGCGACTATCATGACTGACCCAGAAATGGCCGATGCAACGTACATCGAGCCTATTCATTGGGAAGTGGTAGAAAAAATTATTGAAAAAGAAAAGCCAGATGCAGTACTACCAACAATGGGTGGTCAAACGGCATTAAACTGTGCACTTGATTTAGATAAGCACGGCGTACTGGCTAAACACGGCGTTGAGCTTATTGGCGCAACCGCCGATGCAATCGACAAAGCAGAGAACCGTGAACGTTTTGACGTAGCCATGAAAAACATTGGCCTTGAATGTCCACGTGCTGAAATTGCTCACTCTATGGATGAAGCACACGATACGCTAACACGTATTGGTTTTCCGTGTATTATTCGTCCTTCTTTCACTATGGGCGGCACCGGTGGCGGTGTGGCTTACAACATGGAAGAATTTAACGAAATCTGTGAGCGCGGCCTAGATTTATCACCAACAAGTGAGTTGTTGATTGATGAATCACTGATTGGCTGGAAAGAATATGAAATGGAAGTTGTTCGCGACAAAAAAGACAACTGTATCATTGTATGTTCTATCGAAAACTTTGACCCAATGGGTGTACACACTGGTGATTCAATCACCGTTGCACCAGCACAAACTTTAACCGACAAAGAATACCAATTAATGCGTAATGCCTCTATGGCGGTACTGCGTGAAATTGGTGTTGAAACCGGTGGTTCAAACGTACAGTTTGGTGTAAACCCTGATGATGGCCGTATGGTTATCATTGAGATGAACCCACGTGTATCTCGCTCATCAGCACTGGCATCTAAAGCAACGGGTTTCCCTATTGCTAAAATTGCCGCTAAGTTAGCAATTGGTTACACGTTAGATGAACTTCAAAACGACATTACAGGTGGTAAAACACCAGCGTCATTTGAGCCATCAATCGACTACGTAGTAACAAAAATTCCTCGCTTTAACTTTGAAAAATTTGCTGGCGCGAACGACCGCTTAACAACGCAAATGAAATCAGTGGGCGAAGTAATGGCGATTGGTCGTAACCAGCAAGAATCGTTACACAAAGCATTACGCGGTCTTGAAGTAGGCGCAACGGGCTTTAACCCAATTGTGGCACTTGATGACCCGAAAGCGCGCGAAAAAATCATCCGTGAACTACGCGAGCCAGGCGCTGAGCGTATTTGGTACATTGCCGATGCAATGCGCCACGGGATGAGCGTAGAAGAAGTATTTGAACTTACCAAAGTTGACCCTTGGTACTTAGTACAAATAGAAGACATTTTAAAAGACGAAGCTAAAATCGCTGAAGGTGGCATGGCCGGCTTAAATGCAGAGTTTTTACGTAAACTTAAGCGTAAAGGCTTCGCCGACCCACGTATTGCTGAAATTGCTGGTGTATCTGAAGCCGAAATTCGCAAAAAGCGTCATCAGTTAAACATTGTACCTGTGTACAAGCGTGTTGATACCTGTGCTGCCGAATTTAGCTCAGACACAGCTTACATGTACTCAACGTACGATGAAGAGTGTGAAGCGAACCCGTCAGACAAAGACAAAATCATGGTTATTGGCGGCGGTCCTAACCGTATCGGCCAAGGCATTGAGTTTGACTACTGTTGTGTACACGCAGCCCTTGCATTACGTGAAGACGGCTATGAGACCATCATGGTTAACTGTAACCCTGAAACGGTTTCTACAGATTACGATACCTCTGACCGTCTATTCTTTGAACCAATTACACTTGAAGACGTATTAGAAATTGTACGTGTTGAAAAACCAAAAGGTGTGATTGTACAGTACGGTGGCCAAACACCACTTAAACTAGCACGTGAACTTGAAGCGAATGGTGTGCCAGTAATTGGTACTTCACCAGATGCGATTGACCGCGCAGAAGACCGTGAGCGTTTCCAACAGTTAGTAGAGCGTCTTGATTTACTACAACCAGAAAACGCAACAGTTACATCAACTGAAGAAGCATTACTTAAATCAGGTGAAATTGGCTTCCCACTGGTTGTGCGTCCATCGTACGTACTGGGTGGCCGTGCAATGGAAATTGTTTACGATGAGCAAGACTTACGTCGTTACATGACCGAAGCGGTACAAGCTTCAAATGAAGCGCCGGTACTACTTGATCACTTCTTAGATAACGCAATCGAAGTGGACGTTGATGCAATTTGTGACGGCGAGCAAGTAATTATTGGCGGCATAATGGAGCACATTGAGCAAGCGGGTGTTCACTCGGGTGACTCAGCGTGTTCATTACCTGCACACTCTTTATCACAAGAAGTGCAAGATGTTATGCGCAAACAAGTAACCGATATGGCGCTTGAGCTTGGCGTAGTGGGCTTAATGAATACACAATTTGCTGTAAAAGATGGCAAAGTGTACTTAATTGAAGTGAATCCACGTGCGGCGCGTACTGTACCGTTTGTATCTAAAGCGACCGGTATTGCACTTGCAAAAGTAGCCGCGCGTTGTATGGCGGGTCAGTCTTTAGCAAGCCAAGGCATTACTAAAGAAGTAATTCCACCGTATTACAGCGTTAAAGAAGTTGTTTTACCGTTTGCTAAGTTCCAAGGTGTGGATCCTATCCGTGGCCCAGAGATGCGCTCTACAGGTGAAGTGATGGGTGTTGGCGATACTTTCGCCGAAGCGTTCGCAAAAGCACAATTAGGTGCAAGCAACACTTTACCACGCGGTGGTCGCGCGTTACTATCTGTACGTAACAGCGATAAGTCTCGTGTTGTAGAACTTGCTAAAACCATGACAGACCTTGGTTTTGAAATTGATGCAACAGGTGGCACAGCAGAGGCTTTAAAAGAGGCCGGTATTGAAGTACGCCGTGTAAACAAAGTATATGAAGGCCGCCCGCATATTCTTGATAACATCAAGAATAAAGAGTACAGCTATATCGTAAATACCACCGAAGGTCGCCAAGCGATCGAAGATTCGAAGGTGTTGCGTCGTGGTGCATTGCAAAACAAAACCAACTACACGACAACCTTGAACGCGGCATTTGCTAACTGTACTGCTAACCAAGCGGACGACCGTAGTAAAGTGACGTCAGTTCAAGAGCTACACCAGCGATTGAACTAAGGAAATGTACCAAGGCCACTAGGCCTTGGTGTTAAGTGAGAAAAGTATGCAATCAATTCCGATGACAGTTCGTGGCGCAGAGTTACTGCGCGAAGAGCTTAACGAATTAAAAACAGTTACCCGTCCTAAAATCGTAAATGATATTGCGATTGCACGTGAACATGGTGACTTAAAAGAAAACGCTGAATACCACGCTGCGCGTGAGCAACAGGGTTTTTGTGAAGGCCGTATTCAAGAAATTGAAGCTAAGCTTTCAAATGTGCAAATTATTGACGTAACTAAAATGCCTAATACAGGTAAAGTTATTTTTGGTACTACTGTCACTATTGTAAATGTAGAAACAGATGCCGAAGTGACCTACCGTATTGTGGGTGATGACGAAGCAGATATTAAAAGTAACTTAATTTCTGTTAACTCACCGATTGCGCGCGGTTTAATTGGTAAACAAACAGATGATGCTGTGACCATTAAAACGCCTAAAGGCGACGTTGAGTACGAAATCATTGACGTTGAGTATCTTTAATATTTAGCTCACAGTAATGTACTAGCAAAAACCGATGCAATTGCATCGGTTTTTTTATGCCTAAAAACTAGCTAATGCCAACTTACCCTCATAAACCGCATATATAACACCACCCCTCAAAATAGATTATTTAATTAAACGGATTGGCATTAGTAGATTGCTATAAAAAGCGCGCGCCATTACCCGTTAAAAAATTTATAAATAAAATGGTGACTGCATAAATGCTAAACACACTCTACGCTTATTCATATTGCATAAAGACTGTGCGTGTTGATATAGGTACATTCATATAGGTAATGTGTAAATGCATAACGGCTTTTACACAGTGGAATCACTTTATTAAAAGGAACATTCATGGCTAATATACTTTATCCAGCGCCTTTAAAAGTAGGCTCTAAAATTGCTATTTGCTCGCTTTCGTCGGGCTTAAAAGAAAAATACCATGCACGATTAGATAGAGTGATAGACGGTTTAAAACACCGTGGTTACGAGGTAGTAGAAGGGGAGTTTTTACGCCAAAATAAACCCCGCGATGAATTAGATGCAAAAGCGCATGCTAAGCAATTAATGGGCTTTTTGCTAGACGATGAGGTTGCCGCCATTATGCCGCCAATGGGCGGAGAGCTGGCAATGGAAATTTTGCCACTGCTCGATTTTAACGCCATAAAAGAGGCCAAACCTAAATGGCTGGTGGGCTTTTCTGATGTGAGCACAATTGCCTGTGCACTTACGGCTAAGTGCCAATGGGCAACACTTCATAGTGCCAACCTAATGCAGCTTCACCCTGATGAAACAAACCCCTACAGCTTACAAATTTTTGAAACCATTACCTACGAGTCGGGAAGTAAATTTGAGCAAGGACCTTCTGCTTATTATCAAAAAAATAAACCCAATTACGCACAAAACCCCGATGAGCTGCTAGCGCCAAGCGAGCCTACCCAGTGGCAGTGCCTCAATTACACCGATGAGCGCACAATAGAGATGTCTGGGCGCTTATTTGGCGGTTGCCTTGATACGGTAGGATTATTGCTGGATTCGCCATTTTTAGCATTGCACGACTTTAAAAAACACAGTGCGAACGAAGGGCTAATTTTATACCTAGAAAATTCAGAGCTTACCCCTACAACCGTGGCACGATTTTTACTGTCGCTCAAACTTGCCGGTGTATTTGATGATATTAACGGCCTTATTTTAGGGCGCAGCGAAATAACACAAAGTCATCACGATGCATTTGATTACCGCCATGCGCTAGATGTGGCATTGGGTGGGTGTTTATTCCCGGTAATAATAGATGCTGATATTGGCCATGTGCAGCCAAATTTAAACTTAGTTAATGGCGCAAAATGCTCACTCACGGCCGATATTAACCAAGGTAACGTACTCAATGCCTCACTAAACACTGAACTTATTTAACGTTTATTTTTGAATAACGTATAAATACACGCGTATAATGCGCAGGCCGTGAACAGATAAGTTCACGGTACATTCTCAGGGCGGGGTGAAATTCCCCACCGGCGGTATGTTTTACTCATTAGTTTTTGAATAAAACGAGCCCGCGAGCGCTTTATTTAATAATCGTTTTTTAATGTATTAAATAAAGGTCAAGCAGATCTGGTGAGATGCCAGAGCCGACGGTTATAGTCCGGATGAAAGAGAATATAGCTTGTAGCGTATGCAAACACGTGGCCTGTGGCTGCGTGTTTAATACCAATTCGCAATAATACTTAATCATTTTGAGCGACACGTTTTTCCAACCTCAAAATAAATCACTTAATTAAGCGGATTGGTATAAGCTGTTTAGTGGCAAAAAGTGCGCAATTTAGTTTGTGTGTTTTGCCATGCCTTTCAGTGTCCTGAATCTATTTATTTTTATGTGGAATATAATAATGATTCAGTCTTTACTTAGCCAATTTGGCGAAAGCCACACCCGCGTAGAAAGCGCCATAGCTGCTTTGCAGCAAGGCCAAGGCGTACTTGTTGTTGATGACGAGAACCGCGAAAACGAAGGTGATTTTGTTTTTTCTGCCGAGCATTTAACCACCCAACAAATGGCGGAAATGATCCGCGAAGGCAGCGGTATTGTGTGCCTGTGTATGGGCGATGAGCGTATTAAGCAGCTCGAGCTACCGCAAATGGTAACTCACAACACCAGCCAAAATAATACAGCCTACACAGTCACAATAGAGGCTAAACACGGTGTTACAACCGGCGTATCGGCAGCCGATCGAGTAACAACGATTAAAGCCGCCACAGCCGATAGCGCCAAACCCAGTGATTTATCGCGCCCAGGCCATGTATTTGGCTTAAAAGCACAAACAGGTGGGGTTTTAGTTCGCCGCGGCCACACCGAGGCATCTGTTGATTTAATGCAGCTGGCTGGTTTAAAACCGTTTGGGGTTATTTGTGAACTCACTAATCCTGATGGCACCATGGCGCGTTTACCACAGGTAAGTGATTATGCTAATAAACACAGCATGACAGTGGTAACGATTGAAGACTTAGTACAGTACATACAAATGCAAGAATTAAAGGTCAGTTAAGCGTTTTTAAGCATTACCTAAGTAAAACTCAGCTTTATTGCTGGGTTTTTATTTTGTAATAAGTAATTAATTACTCGTTTTTATTTGAAAATGTTTCTTACCTAGGCGGCTTTTTCAAAAATCCTAAGCCTGTAAACTTTGCCTAAATAGTCAGTGCAACCGCACACAGTTTATTATTTAGGTGAAACTATGAAAATTAACACGCTTTTACTAGCAACTGCTTTAACAAGCAGTGGCGTATGGGCAGCGCAAAGTAAACTTGAACAGCAAATAACGCCTGCACCCCAAATGGGCATAATGGATAGTTATAATCAGCACATTACCAACGCCCCTTTTTTACTTAATCTCGACAGCCAACCCAAAGAGCAAATGGGTCCATATTTAACACGTCAATATTTTCATGGTACGCAATCTACGTTTGTAAAATGGGTGGCTAAAAAAGGCGGCAAAGTACCGCTTCATAAACACCCGAATGAACAAGTGACGTGGATCATGTCAGGCGAGGCTAAAGTGTTTTCTGGTGGTAAACAATATCTTATGAAAGCGGGTGACATGATGGTGATACCGGCCAATGTACCGCACGAATTTCACTTTACCCAAGATACGGTAGATATTGATTTTTTTGCCCCAGCTCGACAAGACTGGATAGACGGCACAGCTAATTACATTAAGCAAAAGTAGGGCAAATTATGTTTTTAAATAAATCTAAATTAGGGCTAAGCGCTATAGCCTTGCTAATAAGTGCCTCGGCTTTTGCAAATGACACGGTACCCGCTGAGGTTTACGCACAAACCGACGGTGCTGTGGGCGGTATTACGTATACACAAAACAAGCGCTTTATTTTTAGTTATCACCCCTTTTATAACCCAAAAGTAAAGGTGGGGGAGCTTTTAAAAAGTGGTGAGGTAGTGCCATTTCCTAATGCGCAAATACAAACTCCTTATAAAAGTGATGGCAGCTTAAAAAATCCCGCTAACTATTTAAATTGGGTATTAGGGGTAAGGGCTGATGACAGAGGTAACGTTTGGATACTCGACTCAGGCCAGGCGCAGCCGCGTATTACGCCAAAGCTGATAGCATGGGATGCGCTAAACAATAAACTTAATAAAATTATTTATTTACCTAGCCCTATATCGGTTGCTCAATCTCAACTTAATGATTTAGCTATATCGAGCAAATACAATACATTGGTGATTGCTGATGAAGGTATTGCAGATGGCGGAAATGGCAAGCAAGCCGCCCTTATTATCGTTAATACTAAAACAGGTAAGAGCCGGCGAGTACTGCAAGGTCACGAAAGTGCATTACCCGATTACACAATGCCAATAATGATTGATGAAGGGACTGATAACCAAAAGCAACTTAATGCCTTTATTGGGGCCGATGGCATTGTGCTTGATAACGCGCAGCAATGGCTTTACTTTGCTCCGCTTAATAAAAAGTATGTTTACCGTATTAAAATGGCCGACATTGCTAACGAGCAATTAACCGATAAACAACTAGGCGAACGTGTAGAGCAATACGCACAAAAACCAGTAAACGGTGGTTTAAGTATTGATGCTGATGATAATTTATATTTAACCATAGTGGGTGAGCGTACTGTGGGTGTTATTGATGCCAAAACACGTACGTACCGTGATTACACGTACGATAAAAACATGATTTGGCCTGATGGTGTAAGCATTGGACCAGAGGGTTACATGTACACCGGCGCTGCGCAATTGCCGCTTTCGGCACAACTTAATAACGGCAATGCTCAAAATAAAGCACCTTATTATATATTTAGATTTAAACCTTTAGCTGAGGGCGTAATAGGGCGCTAACTATAATGTGTAAATTAAGCACGCCTTTATGGCGTGTTTTTTTATTTTATTTACTTTTTAAAGCGTGATTATCAATTTTTACAAGATAAAGTTTCAACCTAAATGCGGTTTTTCTGCGCTGACTATTTGGGTATCTTACGGGCATAGGTACTTACCCCGCTTTAGGCTTTAATTAATTATGAAACTATACAGTTACTCTCATTGTCCTTTTTGTGCGCGTGTTAAATATGTAGCAGGTAAATTAGGCATTAAGCTTGATGACGTTGTACTTGATTACGACGACACTGAAACACCAACAAAACTAATTGGTAAAAAAATGGTACCTATTCTTGAAAAAGATGACGGCACTGTTATGGGTGAAAGTAACGAAATTATTAGCCTGTTTATTGAACTTGCTGGCTCTAGCGAATCAAACAAGCCAACGCAAGGGGCTATTGAGTGGCAAGGTGGCTCGTTTGCGCCTTTATTGCAAATTGGTTTGCCGCGCTGGCCATTACTTGATTTAAAAGAGTTTAAAACAGAATCTAGCCGCATAGCGTGGGAAGATAACAAGCAATTAACAGAGCTTAACTTTGTAAACCTAATAGCATCAACTCCTGAGATCGTTTTACAAGTAAATGAATTTTTAATTGGCACCGAAAAACAGCTCAATATTAATAATGGTAAAACGTCATTAAGCTTGCTTGATAGCGCTATTTATTTTTCTATATTACGCGGTTTATATTGCGAGCCAACCATTACCTGGCCAGAGCAATTAAACCAATGGATGAACTATCAGGCATTAGAATCTCATGTGCCGTTATTAAGATAGCGAATACTGAAAAAGTTTTAACAGCCAGTACGACTCCCTTCGTATTGCCTTCTTTTGGCCGGTGACCTCGTCACTGGCTTTTTTTATTTAGCTCTGAAAATCACCCCTTTTAATCCAGCACTTAGCAGTGTGCGTGAGCATGGCTGCGTAGTATATTAATAACATTAAAAAATTAGTTACCTATTTACACTACATATTATTAGTGGAATTATTAAGCAGGCTTATTCAACGCTATGAATACGCAAAATAATACCAGGAGCTATTATGTGGGATGAAAGGTATAACACTCAGCAATACGCTTATGGCAAACAGCCAAACGATTTTTTAGCCGAGCACTATAAGCAATTACCTAAAGGCAATGTTATTAGCTTAGCCGAAGGTGAGGGGCGAAATGCGGTATTTTTAGCAAAAATGGGTTACAGCGTTACCGCGGTTGATGGCTCAAAAGTAGGGCTTGAAAAAGCGGCAAAGCTTGCCAAAGAGCACAACGTAAACATTGAGCTTGTACACGCCGATTTAGCGAAGTTTGATTTCGAAAAAGAAAAATGGGATGCAGTAGTGTCTATTTATTGCCCTTTACCAAGTGCCTTGCGTTCAGCGGTATATAAGCGCGCTGTTAAAGGTTTAAAGCCAGGTGGGGTGTTTTTACTTGAGGCCTATACGCCTGAGCAAGTAAATTATAATACCGGAGGCGGCCCAAGTGTCGATACTAAAACCTCAAAAAGCGACTTACAAGATGACTTAACCGAGCTTAGCTTTATACATTTAGAAGAGCTAAAGCGAGAAGTGTTTGAAGGCACATACCACACAGGTTTAGCGTCGGTACTGCAAGCTATTGCTAAAAAATAAAATGAATATAAAAGCTTAGCACTCATTAGCGCTAAGCTTTTTTAATAGGTTTTTATAAAACCTGAATAACTTGCTCTTTTGCTAAGCGAGATTTAGGTAACTTAGCGTTATAATCTTCAGTGTCATCGTGGTAGCCAAGTACCAATGCTACATCACAAATATAGCCATCGAGCTCTTGTTCAAACACTTCACCAATAAGCTGTGCATCTACACCTTCCATAGGTGTTGAATCAACGCCTAAGCGTGCTGCGGCGTGCATTGTGTTGCCCAGGGCAATGTAAGTTTGCGCTTTGGTCCACATTGCATTGTTGCCTTGCTCATCGGTATTCATATCAACAAAAGCAAACGCACCAAATGCTTGTTCGCGGTTTTCACTTTGAGTACGGCCATTTTTAATGTCTGCATCAATGACTTGTGCGTAGTCATCACGTTTATATTTAGGGTTGTAAGCAAATAAAATAACGTGCGATGCAGTTTTAATATGAGGCTGATTAAATTGAAATTTATTAGCAAACGTAGAGTGCATACGCTCTTTAGCTTCGTCTGATTCAATAACAATAAATTTCCACGGCTGCGAGTTAATAGATGAAGGAGAAAGACGCATAGCTTCGTAAATTACATCTAGATCATCTTGAGGAATACGCTTGGTTGTGTAGCGTTTAGTTGTATAACGTTTTTCTAAATCATTAATAATTGGATGGGTCATGGTTATCTCCGTTAAGTGGCTATTTTAGCCAAGTAGTGTCTATATTGAGCCTTTTTTAAAAAAACAAAGCACAAATTACTTTTTAATTGGATTGTTATTAAGCCAATTACGCGTTACGTCATCGAGTGGTTGTAAGTTTTTGCATACTTTATAGTCAAGCTCGGCAATGATCTCATTTGAAAAGCGTAATTTATCAAGGGTGTTTAACTGTGCTTGGTTAAACAGCGCTTGTTTATCTTCACGTAGGAGTAAAACAGCTCTATCAACAACGCCAAGTAACCCTTGTGGTTCTTTAAGCTCACGTATTGTGTGCTTGTAATGCAAAAATTGTGGCTTCCATAACGGTACTACGCACCAGGTTTGGGTGGCGACGGCGTTTTCAAACGCGCTAAAACAGTCATGCTCTGTGCCGGTTAAAAACTCATACCCTGCGCTCGTCAGCCCATATTCTTTCATCATATTAATAGAAAAACGGGTAATACCAGCACCGGCATTAATGCCCTGAATTGTTTTTTGCATTTTTAAAAGCACGTCTGGTTTTAACAAATCACTAATTTCGTTCACTGCACTTTGCGGTACGTAATCTGGTACGCCCCAGTGTGCATAAGGCTCATAATGTAAGCCAAGCTCAACGAGTGGCATAACTTGTTCAACATCGGCTTTATAAATACCGTGGCTTGAAGGTAGCCATGCTGAGGCGAGTAAATCTACTTCACCAGATTTAAGGTTTTTAAAGTTATCTTGATGCGGCGCATAAATACGCTCAACGTTAAAGCCCATATCAGTTAAAACATGGCTCACTAAAGAGGCCGTTACATGATGAAACGATAAATCGGTTACGCCCAATTTTAAATGTACTGTACTCATAATGAATTACTCCATTTTATAGAGCAGCCCATGCTGGGTGTTTGCTGCTCAGGACCTTTGCCTGTGGCCGCAATTTGGCGCATGGCATTAACTAACTCAGGAGTGCGATGTGCATCGTTATTCATTTTTGCATCGTCTAAGCGGCCACGGTATTGCAGTGCCCCATGTTTATTGAAACCAAAAAAATCAGGCGTGCAAACCGCGCCATACTGTTTGCCTACGCGTTGGTTTTCATCAACAAGGTAGGGAAACAAAAAGCCGTGCTGCTTAGCAAATTTTTCCATATTAGCTGGGGAGTCAGCAGGGACGCTTTTATAGTCGTTCGACATAATAGCTAACACATTTATACCTTCGTTTATTAATAACGCGGTATCTTCGCTTAAGCGCCTTGCAATACGTTGCACATAAGGGCAATGGTTACAAATAAACACGATTAACAAGGCGTTTTCGCCTAGGTTGTCGGCTAAGGTAAAAGGCTCGCCTTGCGGGGTTTTTAACGTAAAGTTGGGCGCTTGCCAGCCAAAGTCACAAATAGGGGTGTCGAGTAGCATAACTTAACTCCTAAAAAGCCAGCGGGTATGGCTGGCTTATAAAAATAATTAATTATTTTTGATTAAAGCGAAAACGCGTTAATACGTAAGGTGGTTTTGCATTACCAAAGCCTTGGCTAAATGCAGGGTGCTGGTGGAGCTGATCTTGTGTTACATAAATCCAACCATTGCTCACTGCTAGGCTATCAGGCCATGATAATCGTTTGTCTTGAACAATTATTTCGTAGTGGCCTTTAGTTGTTAAGCCAATGGCATTGTTTTCAAGGTCGGTTACTAAAATACCGCCGCCTGGCGCGTAGGTCATGCCATCGCTTGGGTTTTTAGGGCCAAACACTTCAATGCTTTTTGCTTTTTTAGCATCTGAATACGTACTATTAGCAAGTGTTTTTGCTGGAATGCGATACACGCTAGTGCCTGTAAATGCGCCAAAGTATACCCATTCGTTTTTATCATCAATAGTAATTGGGTTTAAACCAAAACGTAGGTTTGTTGTTTCACCTTTTGCTGATTTAGACGCAACAGGAGAGGCTTCGATGACAATATCGCGCTCCTCTGGCATTAGCTTTGCATTGCCCTCAAGTACACGCGTTGATTCGCCGGTTTTTAAATCAACAACAATAAACGCAGGTTTAGTGGCGCCCATAAAGTTACCGAAAGACATATCGGCAATGTAAATTTTGTCGTTACGTTCATCAATAACAAAGTCTTGTAAAAACGAGTTATCAAGAACAGCGTCTTTATTTAATTCAATGGTATTAACTAAGGTGTTGGCAACGCTGTCCCAGGCAATTAGTTTTGGAGCTACTTGCTCGCTGCCCATGTCTAGAATCCACACCACACCTTTGCTGTCGCTATGTACGCCAATTACGGCTGCAAGGCCTACTTTGCCAAGCTCGGGGCCGTCAGCCCAATCTTCGTTAGGGAAAGGTTGTTGAGCACCGTTTGCCATAATTTCAACTACTCGCGTTTTTGGTGCATCAAGCGGATGCATGCTTACAATCATTCGCCCTGCAGGTGTTATAGTTATACCTGCGCCGCGATATTTATTAAAAGTAGTCACCGTTTCAAGGGGGCCAACGTCTGCTGCATAGGCGCTTGAAAAAGCACTTGCGGCTAATGACAGGGTTGCTATTGCTAAGGTGGTTTTTAATCGTTTCATACTGTGATACCCGTTATGCTAAAAATTAGAGTAAAGCGATTTTAATAGCCTAAATGACTTCGCTTGCGATGAGGTGAATAATAGGTGAGAATTTTTATGTAATAAACAGGGTAATAATTGAATCTTTATCAAATAATATTAGTTAATTAAAAGGGTGAGCGCTCGCTTTAAACAAATTTGCTTTTTAAACATACTATTAATGCCCAAAAGCTGGGTTTACTAATAAACGCCCTAAAGATTGTCCTAATTTAATAAATAGTGGTTAGTGACTAGCTGTTGGGTACAGTGTAATATTAGCCTTTATATTGATAAACCGCGCAATAGATAAGCATTGTCAAATATAAATAGACAAAAAATCACTTTTTGATTGCTCAATACACTGTAAGCAAACCTAAAGCGCTTAATTTTGCCAAAAATAATAATTAAATTATTAAGTTGATAATGGATTAATACACAATGCTTTTAGAAGACTTACAGGTAATTTTAAAAGTGGCAGAGTTTAAAAGTATTACTGCTGCAGCATCAAATTTAGATATGCGCACCGCCACAGCAAGTGCTGCTGTTAAAAGGGTAGAGCAGGCTTTAGGTTTTGAACTATTTATACGCACCACTCGCCATTTAAGGCTTTCTGCAGCCGGCGAGCGTTACATTCCGCAATGCCAGCAAGCAATGGCAATGCTTGAACAAGCCAAAAATACACTTAAAAGCGATGACGATATAATTGATGGCGAGCTGCGTATTGCGCTTTCTTCTGATTTAGGGCGCAACATTGTGATCCCCTGGCTTGACGAGTTCATGCAAACCCACACTCAGCTCAGCTTGCGCGCCAATATAAGCGACAGTAATATCGACTTTTATCGTGACTCGGTCGACATTGCACTGCGTTATGGTAAACCTAACGATGCCAGCATGTACGGTTTTAAAATCTGCGACGTACCGCGTATTTTATGCGCAGCACAAAGCTACCTTGATACACATGGCACGCCTGCTCATCCACATGATTTAACTGAACATAAAGGGCTGTTTTATCAACTGCAAGATATAATTAAAGATGTATGGGTATTTAGCGATGCAAGCGAAGAGTTTAAAGTAAAATTGCACGGTGGCCATGCGGCTAACGATGGCGATTTAGTAAGGCGCTGGTGTGTGTCGGGCAAGGGGCTGGCGGTTAAATCGTGCTTAGATATGTCTAATGACTTACTTGCCGGTAATGTCATAAGTGTTATGCCAAACTTTAAACCCACGCCTACAGAGCTTTGGTTGGTGTGCCCAAGTAGGCAGTCAATCACTCCGGCAGTGCGCTTACTTCGCGATGCCTTTAGAGAAAAAAGCGCCGGTATTTTAAAAGCCCTTATTGCAAAAGGGATTATTGATAAAAGCGTGCTTGGCTAATGAAGGACTGATAATGCAAGTTGATGATATTAGAGTGTTTGTACCGTGTAAAAATTATCAGGAATCGCGCGACTTTTATCAGGCGCTTGGCTTTACTATTGAGCCTGCATCAGCTGATTTAAGCATAGCAACATCAGGTGAATGTAGTTTGTTTTTACAACGTTACTACAACCAAGAATTTGCTGAAAATTTAATGCTGCAAGTGTGCGTATTAAACATAAACGAAGCCTTTAACACCATTAGTAAGTTAACTCACTTTGATATTCGCTTTGAAGGGATAAAACAAGAGCCGTGGGGTAAAGTGATTTATTTATGGGGACCATCTGGTGAGCTTTTACACATTACAGAGCTAAATTAACTAAAAAAAATGCCACCCATTTCAAGCTGGTGGCATTACCTTATTGTTAACTTAGTTTTTCATTAAAAAACGCTAAGGTACGCTGCCAAGCAAGTTCTGCTTTTTGCTCATCATAACGCCCAGTAGAGTCGTTATGGAAACCATGATTAGCGCCTTCGTACATGTGCATAATGTACTCAACATTGTTAGCTTTTAAGCTTTTTTCATAATCAGGCCATGTAGCGTTAACGCGTTTATCAAGCTCACCTAATTGAATCATTAAAGGCGCTTTTATATTTTTGTGCAGTGACTCACTGGCAGGTGTGCCATAAAAAGGCACGCCCGCGCTCAGTAAGCCACTCTCAACCGCCGCTAAGTAATTAACAATATAACCACCAAAACAAAAGCCTACAGCTCCCAGTTTGCCGTTACTATTAGAATGATTTTTTAAAAAGTGAGCCCCAGCTACAAAATCGTTTTGAATTTTAGCTCTGTCCATGGTTTTTTGCATGGCGCGGCCTTCATCGTCATTGCCCGGGTAGCCACCAAGCGCAAAGAGTGCGTCGGGTGCAAAGGCAATAAAGCCTTTTTTGGCTAAGCGCCTTGCTACATCTTTAATATATGGGTTTAAACCACGGTTTTCGTGAATAACTAATACAACCGGTAGTTTACCTTCAATTTTGCTAGGTACTGCTAAGTAGCCTTTGCCTTTACCATGCCCGTTTGGCGAATCAAATTCTTCGTAGGTGGCTTTAATATCATCATCGTTAAATGATACTTGCTCTGCAAACGCATAATTAGGTAACAGGGCACTGGTTAGTACGCTCATTGAAAAACCAAGTGCAGCTAACCCACCTAGTTTTTTCATAAATGTACGTCGGTCCATTAAACCGTGGGCGTATTCGTCGTACCAATCAAAGGCTTCTTGCGGGATATGATCTGATTGCGGGGTATTCATGGCTGCTCCTTAACTTTACTATGTATATTTATTATTTAAATACCATAACGTATTAGGGATAAAAAACGAGCAATATTTTTCTCAATTATTAGGACTGTTGAAGTTATCCGTCAAGCAAGCAAAGGAGCACATTCCTTTGCTGTGTGGAAATTAAAGAAACCATTTCAATGTGATTTAAATCTTTTACCTCATACATGCTCACTTTTGAGTTGTTAAGAGTAAGCAACCTATTATATGGACTCACTTTGTCTGTATTACTTGAAAAGATGTAAGTTTGCCTAGCATGCGGGGTCTTATTTAGATTATTTAATATATCGAGTTTAGTAAGAGGTACTTCACTTTTTTCAATTATCTTAGCCGCGACTTCGCTTAAATAATCATCGCCTAATAGTTTGCTATAAATAGGGTGTGATAAGTTAGCAATTGTGTTTAGTGCGGCCTCAAAATTAATCATTGGGGCATAAAGTATATGCTTACTAATGTTCAGCTTAGATGCCAACTCAACTCCCGCAATTGCGCCCATTGAGTAACTAATTAAGGAAATATCAGTGTAGTTTTCTTTATTTACATAATTGACTAGCACATCAAGCGAGTTTAAACCAAATCTAAACTTCTCGTATTGATTACTTGCAGGCATCACTATCACATTTTTTCCAGTGACATGGCTAAGCCATCTTGCTTGCATGGTGTAAATCAAGCTGTCTACGCCATACCCCGGAAAGATGATTAAAAGCCCGCTATTATGGTTGTTTGGTAAATTATCTGAAGTAAGTTGGTATTCAAAAACCTCATCTTCAGTGCTTCCTTCAACAATCAAACTTAACGAAAGTGTATTACCATCGAGTAGGTAGCTTTCGATATCCTTAGGTGAGATAAACCTAAAATCAAGACAATCTACTTCGCTGCTACAGTAATGGGTTTGTACTCCAGATAAAGCGATAGAGCTCTCAAATTCTTTAGGGAGAACTTTCTGCGGAGGCTTAGTTATTTGATAAGCAATATAGCTCTGGCACCCGCTTAAAAAAATAACTAAAGAAATAATCAGTATGTATAAGCGCATTAAAGTCCCTTTAATTTTCAAGCTAAAATTTTTTGATTAATTAATGCCTGACTTCCTTTCATCTTCGCCTATCAAAAAGTCGAGCCCTACAAATGTGAACGATATAGCAATGAAGCCAAATAGCATTAAGTTACGGTTATTCTTTTTAAACCAAGTGTGGTTAACACAGCAAAAACAATAAATAGAATAAGTTGTAAAAGTGGCATAGTTACATCCTTTTATGCGTGGGTGTCCATATACGTGCTTAACTTACCAGCTTAAAATAATTTAAACAATTGACTTAAAAATAAAAAGCTCGGGAAATTCCGAGCTTTTTTAGTGAGTTACCTAAGAGATGTGTTACGCCATAGCGTCGTTGGCTACAGGGTATTTAGGGTCTTCAACAATGTTAACCTCAACTAAATCACCGGCTTTTTGTAATAACTTGGCAGACTCTGGGCTCAAATGGCGCAAACACAACGTTTTATCTAATGCTTTATAACGCTCACTTAAACCATGTATGGCTTCAATACCTGATTGGTCGCACACTCTGGCATTGGCAAAATCTATACACACTTTTTGTGGGTCGTTATATGGATTAAATCCTTCTTTAAACGAGGTTATTGAGCCAAAAAATAGATTACCCGTTACTTGATAGGTTTTTTCGCTTTGCGATTCATCACTACATTGAATACGGATTTCTTTTGCAGAGTTCCATGCATAAACCAAGGCAGAAATAACAATACCTATGCCTACGGCTACGGCTAAATCGAGCAATACGGTAACGGTAGATACCACAATAATGATAAATATTTCAGACTTTGGAACACGGCCAAATAAGCGCAAAGATGACCACTCAAACGTAGCAATAACCACCATAAACATAACGCCAATTAAAGATGCCACCGGTATCATTTCAATTAAGCTTGGAAAAAACAAAATAAATACCAGCATAAATAAAGCGGTAGCAATACCTGCAGCACGCCCTCGTCCGCCTGAGTTTAAACAGACCATGCTTTGGCCAATCATGGCGCAGCCACACATGCCACCAAATAAACCGCTTAAAATATTGCCCGAGCCTTGCGCTACGGACTCACGATTACCTTGCCCGCGGGTTTGTGTTATTTCATCAATAAGCGAAAGCGTCATAAGGGTTTCTATTAGCCCCACAGATGACAAAATAAGCGCAAGCATGAGCACGGTAATAAGTGCATCGAGCGATTCGCTATTGGTTAAATCCCAACTAATTTGCGGAAAGTGAAAACTCGGTAATGCACCTTTTAAACTGCCATCAAGTGGGTCGATGGTGTCTTTTAAGCCCTCAGCTACTTTTTGCGCTTCGTTTTCTTGCCATTTAGCCGTAATTTGGGCATCTGTTGGGCGCTCAAGCGCAATATTTTGCGCCACTTCGCTGTATTGCCCATGAGGTACTTGATTTTTTATAGCTGCAAAGTTTTCAGTAATGATCTCTTTTTCAATCATTGAAGTACGCTGCGTGTGCACAACATCGCTAACAAGTTTTGACTCAAGTGGCGTAAAGGTGACCAGCGCTGTACATACTGCTATTGCAGCAAGAGGGGCAGGAATTGCTTTAGTATAGCGCGGTAAAAAATACACAATTGCCATGGTTAACGCAATTAGCCCCATCATGGTAAGCATAGCTGGGCTGGTTAGTTGCATCCAATCGCCTGCGTAGGTAAACATATCGTGTTGCTTATCGTAAACTACGCGAACGTTTTCTTTAAATTGGCCAAATTGCGCCATACCAATCACAATAGCTAAGCCATTTACAAAGCCAAGCATTACAGGGTGAGGTAACAGCCTAATAAATTTGCCCATTTTAAAAGCGCCAAACACAACTTGTAGCACACCGGTTAATACCACGGCGGCCAGCAAGTACTCTAGCCCAAACATAATAATAAAGGCGGTGGTGACTACAGCCATAGAGCCAGCAGCACCCGAAATCATACCTGGGCGGCCGCCAAACACGGCGGTAATAAAGCCAACAAAAAACGAGCCATAAAGCCCCATCATTGGGTCAATTCCCGCTACAAAGGTAAACGCAACAGCTTCGGGAATGAGCGTAAGCACAGCGGTTAAGCCGGCTAATACATCATTTTTTAAATTAGCGCTGCGTTTGCTTATTAAATCAAACATAGGGTTCCTTAGGGTGCATAAATAAACTAGATGCCATAGCGCTTTAAGCGGATAGCAGTATGTTTAGGTGTTTTAAATTAATTATTAGAGCTAAGTGGAGGGCACTTAACTGACAAGCGGCTCAAAACCATTGCGGTGTGAGCTTAATGCTAAGCAATAAAATTATAATGCGTTAGCGATGCTTTAAATTGAGGGCGCATAATACGCTGATATAATTAAAATAATTACCCATAATTTATTTGAAACACTTTATAAAAACTATTAATAATGCAGGCAATAAAAAGCTCGGCGTATTAGGCCGAGCTTTAATGGTTGGGAGAGAAACTTTAATTATTTGGCAGTGGGTGCCGGTTGAATACTTATAGGTTGCGATTTACCAAGTAGCTTACGGGTAAGGCGCTTAGCGTCTTCTAGTGCTACGTATTGGCAAGGTATAAGTATTAAAGTAATTACCGTGGCAAATAGCACACCAAAGGCCAGCGATACCGCCATAGGAATAACTATTTTAGCCTGTAAGCTGGTTTCCATAATAATTGGCATTACACCAATAAATGTAGTGATTGAGGTAAGCAATATAGCTCTAAAGCGCTTTGCACCGGCCTGCATAACGGCCTGTTTTACGGCCATGCCTTCTGCGCGTGCTTTGTTTACAAAATCAACCATTACGAGTGAGTCGTTTACGACTATGCCCGCTACCGCAATAATGCCAAACATAGACAGCCCGCTCATGGTCATACCTAATATTACGTGACCAAACATTGCACCTACTACACCAAATGGAATAACCGACATAATAATAAGCGGCTGCGAGTAAGAGCGAAGCGGAATGGCCAATAAGGCAAATATAATCATCAGCGATATAGCAAAGTCGCGTAACTGCTCATCGGCGCTGTCCATTTCTTCTTGTACGCGCCCAGCCACATTACTTTTAACGCCTGGGTAGCTTTTAAGCAGTGAAGGTAAATAGGTATCGCGAATTTCTTGTGCAATAGCAAATGGCTCAACTTGGTCAGTATTTACTGCTGCCCACACATTAACAGTACGGTTTGAGTTTTCACGGCGAATACGGTTTACACCATCTACTAGCCTAACTTCGGCTACTTCGCTTAACGGTACTTCTGCGCCGGTTGGGGTAATAATACGCGCACTTTGAATGTTGCTAATTGAGTTACGCTCGTTTTCTGGGTAGCGTATCATTACTTTAATTTCTTCGCCTTCGCGTAAAATACGCTGTGCTTCTAATCCGTAGTAACTAAAGCTTACTTGCGATGCAACATCGGCAAGTGTAAGTCCCATGCTGTAGGCCAGTGGTTTTAAATCAAGCTGTACTTCTTCGGTGGCACTTTGCAGTGAGTCGTTTACATCGCCTACACCTTCCATGCTTTGTAGTTTAGCTTTTAATTTACCGGCTACTTCTTTTAGCTCATCGGCATCTTTGCCTTGTAGCCTAAAACTTACGTCGCCGTCATCACGTCCGCCGCTAAAAATATTATCTTGAATATTAAGCGTTTTAACACCTGGAAGCGGGGGCATTTGTTCGCGCCACAGGGTGCTTAATGCAAAGGTGTCGATAGGGCGCAAGTGTGGCTCTACTAAAATAGCCATAATGTTTGCTTGAGTACGCCCACGTAAGCTTACCGATAAATCGCGGATCATGCTTTGGCCGTATTGCTCTTCAAGCTCTTTATCTACTTTGAGTAAAACATCTTCTATTTTACGGGCCGTTTCAAGGGTGGCTTGCTCCGAAGAGGCCAGGTTCATTTCAAGCGTAATACGTGGAAAATCATGCGGTATTTTAGGGTTAGGCACAAACTTAACTAAGCCGCCTGCAAACATACCTGCACTGACTATTAATATACATAAAAAGCCAATAATTACGGTATAACGATAATGTATACAGTGACCTATAAAAGGCGTGTAATAGTTTTGTACAAAGTGTTTTAAGCCACTATCAACCACATTACGCAGTTTATGTAATGGGTTTTTAGGGTTAGGTTTACGTGGGTTCATGGCTGCAATATGCGCAGGTAATATTAGCTTTGATTCAATCAGCGAGAAAATCAAACACAATATAATAACCACACCAATGGCTTTAGAAAACGCAGCGCCTGGGCCCGATGCCATAGCTTGCGGTAAAAACGCCGCGATAGTGGTTAAAACCCCAAAAGTGGCAGGCATTGCAACGCGCTTAACTCCGCGAATAACATTATCAAGGCTATGACCGTGTTTTTCTATTTCGGCACTGGCAGACTCACCCACGACTATGGCATCGTCGACCACAATGCCAAGTACAATAATAAAGGCAAATAACGACACCATGTTTATGGTGATGTCTAAAAAGCCAATTGGCATAAACAAAAAGGCACCTAGAAAAGACACCGGTAAGCCCATCATTACCCAAAAAGCTAAACGCAGCGGTAAAAACAGTGCCAGCACTATCATTACTAAAATACCGCCCCATACCATGTTGTCGATCATCATATCGAGTCGACCTTCAAGGTAGTAAGTTAAATCAACAATAGGGGAGAGCTTTACGCCTTGTGGAAGTTTCGATTGTTTTTCTGCCATGTAGCCTTTAAGAATTTTAGCTACATCGGTAATGTCTTGATCTTTTGAGGCATCTACTTCAAACGTGAGTGAGTTTTTACCGTTATATTTAGAGTAAAGTAAGCCTTCTTCAAAGCCATCATTAATCGTCGCTACATCGCCTAAGTTAATCTGTGCGCCATCGGCAAGCGTTATAAGCGGAAGCTTTGCAAATTCACCACCACGGTAGGCTTGTTTTTCAACACGCATTGAAATATAGCCAGTGTCAGAGCGAATTTGCCCTGCCGACATATTGGTAGAAAAATTTTGCACCGCACTTGAAACATCTCTAAAAGTTAGGCCATATTCACGTAGTTTGTCGGGGCTTATCTCTATGCCTATTTCGTAATCTAGGCCACTGTAAAAGTCGACTAAATTAACGCCAGGCAAGGCGAGTAGTTCATCTTTTATGTCGTTACCTAGCTCTTTAAGCTGGTAGTAACTCATGTCGCCATAAAGCGCGAGGATCATCACCTCTTGCTGAAATTTTTCACGCTGAATAACAGGGCGCTCCATTCCTGCCGGAAAGGTATTGATAGAATCAACTTGCGCTTTTATTTCGTCTAGGGCTTCTTGTAGGTCGTATTTTTCTTCTATTTCTACCCACGCTTGCGCATAACCTCGGTTAGAGTAAGTGATTAAACGCTTTATACCCTCGGTACCCTCAAGGTTTTCTTCAATTTTTATCGTTATACCTTCTTCAACCTCTTGCGGGGCTGCGCCTGGGTATACCGCTTCAATACTCACCCAGTTACTTTCAAATTGCGGAAATGCCTGTTTACGAATTGTCAGCGCTGTTAAAAGCCCGCCAATAAGTATAAAAATCATGATGAGGTTTGCCGCCACTGGGTTACGTGCAAACCATGCAATTAAGCCTTTTTCTGAGGTACTCATGGTGTATCCTCTTTAAGTGCTAATTGAGTCACATCGCTTTTAGGCTCAGTGCCTTCTAGCTTAACCGCCATGCCTTCTGTTGGGTATTCAAGGGCAGAGGTAATAAGTTGCTCACCACTGTTTAAGCCTTGGTTCGCAATCACCATACCGTTTTGTTCACGTACAATATTAAGCGTTTTAAAACTTAGGGTGTGATCGTCGTTTAAAATAGCAATTTTGTTATTTTTAACTAAATGGTGCGGCACTATAATCGCGTTATCAAGCGCGCGGCCTTTTATGGTGGCATTTATATAAGAGCCAAAACGCAGTGGTTTGGTGTTATCAGCGTACGGAGTTGGTAACTGAGCAACTAAATAGCTCATACGGCTGGTTTGATCAACCACACCTTCGCTTCGTACAATCTTGGCTTGCCATGTTGTTTGTTTGCCGGCAAATTCAGCATTAAGTGTAACCAATGCGCCAATACCGCCGTTATCTAGGTATTGCAGCTCTTTATCTGCAACCGGTAAACGCACCTCTGCAACCGAGGTAGCGCTTAGCTCGCCAAACTTGCTACCCGCACTAACCACTGAGCCTAAGCTAATGGTGCGTTGGTTTATTATAGCGTCGTAAGGGGCTTTGATGTACGTGCGTTCTAAATTACGTTTAGTGCGTTTTACACGGGCTTGGGCAGAGCGAAAGTTTGCCATTTTTTCTGCAAGTTGTGGTTTACGTAAATAAAGCTCCGATGCAATTGCATCGCTTGAGTCTGATTTAATACGTTCCCATTCGGCTTTAGCTACGTGAGCTTGCGCGCGTTCTATTTCAAGCGCTGAACTTGCTTGGGCAAGGCCTGCTTCGGCCTCAATTAAATCGGCCTCGTAATCATTTGGATCAATTCGTGCTAAAATATCGCCTTGCTTAACAAACGCGCCTTCAACAAATTGTTCGGCTACTGAAATAACTTGCCCGCTTACTTGTGCAACCAGCTCTGTACGGTCTTTAGGTTTTACTACGCCGTACGATTTAACATCGAGCGTTATTGCATCAATGTTTACGTTTTGCGCAGCAACAAGTGGGCGAGTGTCTTGCTCTGGTTTTTCTTCTGGTGGTGTTTTCATGGCTGAAAGGCCAAAAGCGAGTGCAATCCCGGCTGCTAAAACCGCGACTGGTAATAAAATTTGTTTTTTAGTAGCCACAAGGCATTCCTTCATATATTTGGTGACAAGGCAATAATACGCAATAAAGTGTTTACAAGGCGTTTTAAGATGTAACAAAGCATTACATATGTGTATTACAGATAAATAATGGGCTAGGCAGGGTGTTAATTTAAATACAGAGGCCTGGCTTTAACTAACAGAGGTATTTATGAAAACAGTGCCTATGGCATGTCGCTTAGGCTGCGGCGCATGTTGCATTGCCCCAAGTATTAGCTCCCCAATCCCAGGAATGCCAAACGGTAAAAAAGCCGGAGAGCGTTGTATTCAGCTTGATGAGAACAACTTATGTAAACTATTTGGTGATGAAAGCCGCCCTAAAGTATGTAGCGATTTTAGCGCCACATTTGATGTATGTGGGTCAACTAATGCAGAGGCTCTAGCGCTTATTACCGAACTTGAGCAGTTAACCTAGCTTACGAAGTTAATACACATATATTTACATTTATCTATTTCTGAGTAATTTTTTAAGTAATTAAAAGCTGCGCTTTTCACGCGAGCAAGCTCTGCGTCTACCGCAAATGTGCAGATATATGGATGTTTTGTAGACGTAAAGCTTGCTTACGTTACAGGCAAAGCCTGTAAAAATGGTTTATTTACAAAGAGGTTAAGGGGCGCTGCACTTTTTGAGGAAGAGATTAACTTTAAGCAATAGTTGGTTTGTGTTTTCTCATTTACTACTCATTCGCTTCTCTTTGTGCTGCTTTTACTGGCTTAAGGCCATAAAGTGAATAACTCACAAAGAGGGCAAGAGGCGCGGCGCTTTTATAGGAAGAGATTAATTTTAATTAATAGTTGGTTTGTATTTTCTCATTTACTGCCTATTCGTTTCTTTTTGTGCAACTTTTTAGCTTTGCTTTATATAAAAACGCGCTGCTTTTACTGGCTTAAGGCCATAAAGTGAGTAACTCACAAAGAGGGCAAGAGGCGCTGCGCTTTTAGAGGAAGAGATTAACTTTAAGTAATAGTTGGTTTGTGTTTTCTCATTTACTACTCATTCGCTTCTCTTTGTGCAACTTTTTAGCTTTGCTTTATATAAAAACGTGCTGCTTTTGCTGGCTTAAGGCCATAAAGTGAATAACTCACAAAGAGGGCAAGAGGCGCGGGGCTTTTAGAGGAAGAGATTAACTTTAAGCAATAGTTGGTTTGTGTTTTCTCATTTACTACTCATTCGCTTCTCTTTGTGCAACTTTTTAGCTTTGCTTTATATAAAAACGCGCTGCTTTTACTGGCTTAAGGCCATAAAGTGAGTAACTCACAAAGAGGGCAAGAGGCGCGGGGCTTTTAGAGGAAGAGATTAACTTTAAGTAATAGTTGGTTTGTGTTTTCTCATTTACTGCTCATTCGCTTCTCTTTGTGCAATATTTTTTTCTAAAATAGCGCTTTTATAAAAAACACAGCGTCTACAAACCAAAGTTTAAATTGAGTTTGTAAACGCTGCTTTAATTTTACCAACTATACGTTGCGCTTAACGTATATTGTTCACCGCGCCCTGGTGTACCAGGTATTTCTTCAAACGACTCATCCCATACGTTATCTGCCGCTAAAGTAATAAATAAATTGCTTAACTGAGGCGGGGTTATTTTAAGCGTGAGTTGGGTAAAAAGCGCGTTGTCGTCGCCGTTTCTAAGGGCGTTTTTGTGCTGTGTACGCCATTCGTTATCTATTCTAAATTCTAAAATATCAGTTGGGTTATACACAGCGCCAAGTGTTAAACGGTGATCGGGGAAGTTTAACGCGTAAAAACTGGCATCAATATCGGCTGCGCCGTAGTTTTCTGATTTATGTAAATAGGTGTAGCTAGCAATAAGTTTTGCTGTATCAAAGTGCTTAGTCGCTAAAAATTCAACCCCTGCAGTATCAATATCAACCGGGTTTGCAAAGCGCGCCGAGGTAGAATCAAAATTAAAGGTCCAATCGGTTAAGTTATTATCTTTTCGATAAAAAATAGCCGAGTTTAACTGCCAGCTTTGCTCTTCAAGTAATAAACCTAGCTCTAAGTTTGAAGTGGTTTCGCGCTCAAGGTTGTAGTTACTTCTAAATAATCCACCAGAATCGCTGCCGCCAATAGCTGTATAGCCTGCAACTTGGCTCGCCTGCGCGTACGATAAATAAAGGCTTTGCGCTGTGCCGTCATTATTTTGGGTATTTAAGGTTATATCACCAATGGCAGATACCTCAGCGTCATCACGGTTTGTATCGTCATACGCAGCCCCTAAACGAAATATAAGCTGTTGATTAGCCTTTAGCGCCATTGTGTATTGGGGCAATACGCTCAGCTTATAATATTTTCGTGAGGTAAAGTTGTTTTCAAGTGTGGTTGATTCAATCGAGTCATCAATAAATTGTGCTGAGTAATTGATTGCAAATGCATTGCTTTGTGCATGGCGGCCCGAAAGAGCAAGCGACTTAACCTCGCTTTTATGAAACGCTTCAAATGCACTTGGGTTTTCGCGCGAGTAAATATAGTGATCGTCATGGGTGCGGTAATACGCCGATACTTCAAAATTACTGTTCTCAGCGTAATTTTTTTTGTGATTAAGCATCCAAAGGCGGGTTTCTAAATCTTCAGTTTCGTTAACGCCAAAAGGGGTATACAAGTTAGGCCAGCCAAAAAACTTATCTTGCGAGCCATAAAATAAATCGGTTTGGCTATTCTTACTTGCCAATTGCACGCGAGCTGAGGCGCGCGAAAAGTCATGGTCACCATTATCAATAGTGCCATCACTTTGCGAGTGAGAATATTCACCTTCAAAACCTAAGGTATAGTCAGCTAAGCTATCAAGTTGTGTGTTTTTAGCAGCGTGAATACTTTGAAGATTAAAGTCGTTCGTACCAGTACCAAGCGATACACTACCGCCAGTAATAATCGGTTTCCAACCAAACGAAACCGTACCTACAGAGCTGTTCATACCGTATAGTGCGTTATCGGCACCGGTTAAAACGGCTGGGCCGCTTAGCATTTGCGGTGCAATGGGAATTTCAGCAAAATAATGACCAGATTGCGGGTCAAGCAGGGTAGCACTGCCTACTCTAAAGCCGGTGTTTTCAAAAATACCGCCACGAATAGTTACATCAGCTTGTGCCTCAGCCATATTTCGTGATTGAAGATCTACACGCGGATCGTATTCTAAATTAGAAATAGGCGAGTCAAATGTACCTACAGGCAGTTTATTCGCAGTAGGCGAAGCCTCCACTGTTATTTGCTCGATTGAAGACTCATCAGATAACGTATTAGCATAAACAAATGGGGTAACACTGCATAAAAGTGCAGGCAATATAATGTGTGGTGTGCGGTTCATGTGCTTCTCGTCGTTTTTTATTTGAAGCTGCGGTTACAATAAATTTCAAAGCTTATATTTGAGCATGATAAAATAGACAAATGTAACAGCAGTCATTTTGTGCGCGATTGTACATTAATTTGTTAATATCTGCATTTGATAACCATTCACACTTTTCTCATTAGGTAACATTTATAATGGATATTAAAGAACACAATACTATTTACTTTGCTGGTGGGTGCCTATGGGGCGTACAAGAGTTTATGAAACACTTACCAGGTGTTGTTAGCACACAGGCAGGGCGCGCGAATGGTTCAAGTAAAACTACAGATGGCGACTACGATGGTTACGCAGAATGCGTAAAGGTAATTTTTGACCTAAACGCCGTTAGCCTAAATAAGCTATTTGACTACTTTTTTGAAATAATTGACCCATATAGCATTAATAAACAAGGGGATGACGTAGGCCCTAAATACCGCACTGCTATTTACAGCAAACACCAAGGCCATTTAGACGCAGCAAACAATTATATAAATAAGCGCAGTGATGCAGAAAAAGTTGTAGTCGGCGTTGAGCGGCTAACTAATTACGTACCAAGCGATCCTGAGCATCAAGACCGTTTAACTAACCACCCAGATGACTATTGTCATATACCTTTTGAGTTATTGCATAAATACAGAACGAGTTAATAAAAACTATTGTTTATTTTTTCTTTGAGCTTTTTTGCTTAGTTTTTTCTCTTTTTTACGCGGAAACATGTCTCTACTTAGGTACGGTATAGCCAAAAAAAAGATCCCACACCCTAAGTAAAAAAGAAGGTTAAAAAGATAAGCAAATGGAGAGGTAGAGAAAAAATAAACCTCAGATTCAACTCGATAATCTGTTGGTGTATGAACATAACCGTCGTATATAGATTTTACTGCGATTATGATAGATAAGGAGCCTATAGCTAAAAAAGACAAGGAGAATGCTATTTGATTTAATAACATTCTGGTATTACTAATATTAGCGTGTTTGATTTTAGGCTTCTTTTTTGTTTTTTTATTATTTGGTTGCTTCATGTTTACCAAAAAAAGTAATAATCATAACTATAAATATACCGACAAAGCCTACGGTTGAGAAAACTAAACTATATTCACTTTGAATACTGAAAATATTTAGCAGGCTAGTTATTAATAAAAGTGATATTCCAAGTGTTTTTAACACTTCTAGTGTTTTATTCAAACGTATCCATGTTTGACAATATGGGCACTCGACTTCAAAAAATATCCCTTTTTTATTAGTGTTTTTTATTTCCGTACTTTTGATCTTATTATGGCAACTAGGGCATGTAGGTTTCATTTTAATCCTTTATTTAACCTTTTTAATTTCTCTTAGTACTTTAAAATCAATATAGCTTGATCAGCGGTTTACTGTAAATACCAGTCTTTGGAAGTGGTGTAAGTGTTTTCTGCTAAAAACTATTTACAAAGATATTACTGTCAACGCTACTCTAGGTAGGCTCAACACTTAAATTATATTAGAAAAATTATACATAATTTAAAGCTTCACTTTCTTGCTCAAATAATTAGTCCCTATAACTTAAATTTAGCTCGGAATAGTTGTAGACGTGCAGCTTGCTGACGTGACGAGCGCAGCTCGTAATTATTTAAATCTGAAGTCCCAAAAATAAAAACCCACAAAAAAGCTCACATACTGTGAGCTTTTTAAAACTTATTTAACGCTAATTTTAACTTACTGCTGCTTTTGCGGCGGGAAGTTGCTTAAAATATTAGCGACTGTTTCTTTAATTGATGCTTCGCGTTGCTCAGGCGATTGTTTTTTCTTTAATCGACCTTCTTTTGCGCCGCGCCATACAAGTTGGTTTGATTCGCGGTCAATAATATCAATTACTAACGTACCCACTTCGTATTCGCGGGCGCTAATGTCGCGTTGAAAACCCGTACCCCAGTACCCCCAACGCGCGCCGTAGCCTACGTTAAAGCTGTCTACTTCTAGCTCTTTATCTACCGATGCATGGTAGTTAACTAGTACGTCAGCTTGGGCTGGGTCTACTAAGCTCATACCTAATGTTTGGCTAAGCTCATTATTAACGGCAGTACGTACACGTTTTTCCATTAAGCCGTTAATTTGGTAGTTTGTGGTGTCTTTGGTTAGGCTCGCGTTTTCTACCCAAGCAAATGTTTTAAAATTACTAAAGTTGGCTGATTTGTCGTAATCCCAGTCAGGGGTTTGCGTACAGGCTGTAAGTAATGTCAGCGCTGCAACAATAAGTATATTTTTCATTACCTTTGCTCCAATAAAATGCGTTAATTTAAAATAACACACATCGTTTAAATGTGTATTAGTTTAACGTCCTATATTTTAGTTTAGTTGGTTTGCCTTAACGGCCAATTAATTGTGTTCAACTTCAATCCAGTCTTTTTCGTCTACCCAGTTTTGGGCGCCATCTTTTACTGAACGAATAGGTACAATGTAATCACAGCTTACCTGCGGTTTAACCGAGGCAAAAATTGGCACAAAGCCAAAGCTCAGTGCCGTTTCTATGATTGCTTTTTGGTTTTGCGGGTCAATGTCGGCCGCTTCATCAATATAAATAGGTATACGGTAAAGGTTTTGTTCCTGATCGCTTAATAAGTAACGAATAAACAACATGCCACATAATAACTTAATAGTAATACGGGTCCCGTTTGAGCCAGCTGAGTCTATTTTTTCAAAGTGTTCTGTTTCACCTGCGCGGTTAACCACTTCAAAACGAATATCAAATAAGTCAGTTAATGTAAGGCCTGCTTTGTCGGAGGCAAGTTTTATTAGGTGATCTTTTGCTTCGTTTACCGCGCTTTCGCTGTAAGGTTCTTGGCTTAATAAATCAAGGGTGTCGCCTTGTTCAAACTGATGCGACGTGCTGATAATGGTATCAATACTATCAACCAGCATTTTGCGCGGTATTACGTTAATTTTAAACGCTTGAAGGTTAGAAATACGGTGCTGGCTTATGCCTTTATTAAAGCTGTTCATTTCGCGGCGAAGTCGGTCTAAGTCTTCACGCAAGCCTTTAATTGTGGCGGCTACTTCGGTCAGGGCTACGCGGCCTTGGCGCTCAACGGCATCGCGTTCGTTATCGAGGTTATGAAACGCGCTAATCAACTTTTGGTATTTAGTAAATTCGTCGTTTTCGTTATCGAACTTAGTAATACCCGCGTTATATACATGCAAATAGGTATTACGCACGTTTATGTCAAAGTTGCGCAGCTCTTGGCAGTCTTTATTAAAGTGATGTACTAGGTCGCTTAAGTTATCAAAGTCGACTGTTATATCAATCATATACGGGGTTACTTTACCGCTGTATAAATCAAGCGTGTGGTCAATTCGCTCGCTTTTAACTTGGCGTAGGCGCTCGGTTTGGCGATTAATTTGCTCTTGCTTAGATTTAATTAACGAGCGCCTGTCTGCAATTGAGCCACTATTTTTTTGAATGTCTTGCAGGTAGTCGTCAACTTGTTCGCGCTCTGCTAATAACTGCTCTTTTAGCATGGATTGCGCTTCTACCGATTGCTGCATTACCTCAAATTGCTCTAAGCGTTTTAGGGCGCTCTCTGCGCTCATTAGCTCATCGTAAAGTGCATCTTTTTCTTTTTGTTTATCGGCCACGTTAGCGGCTACTTCGCGCTGTTGTTTAAACTCTTTTAACGAGCGTTCCAGCGCGTCTAGCTGAGCGCTAAGTTGGGCTTTGTTTTCGCCGCTTTGCATTTGCACTGGCGACAGTTTTTTAAGTTTAATGCTTGCACCTGGAAGCGTTAGTACACCGCCTTTGACGTTTTCGCTTAATAGCGATAAAAATTCCCCAAATGCGTCTTCATCATCAATGGTTATATCGCCATTGCTGGTGGTGGCAAACGAGAGTATATCGGGGTTTAAAATGCGCGATATTTCTTCTACTTCTTTAAGTGATAGGTCTTCGCGCATTCGAGTAAACAAATTAAACTCAAGGTTTTTAAGCTGCAGTTTTAAGCTTTTAATTTGCTTTTGCGTTTCGCTAATGCGGTAATCAAGCGTGTGTAGGCTTTGCCCTTGTGCGCTGGTAATCGAGTGCGAAAGCGACTCGTAGTCTTGCTTAAGTTGGCCAAGGTTGGTTTTAAGGGTGGCTTTATTTACCAGTTCAAATTCACTTTTAAGAGCGCTGTAATCTAAAAACCATTGCTCTATTTGGGTTTGCCTGCGCTCTATATCGCGCGATTGCTGTACGTATAAGCTTTGCTTTTGCTCAAACTCGTGTTTTTCGTGCTCTATGTCTTCAAGGGCAATGGCTAGTTCGCTTAGTTGCTCTTCTTGGTAGGTATCAAAGTCTATTAATGCTTGATCAATTTTAGGCGCGTAGGCTGCTAACTTACCTTTAAGCACGGTTTGGTTTTCAAGCATTGATTCAAGCGCCGTTATTGGCTCTTGCATTGATTCAAGCGCTTTTAATTCGCGTTTAGCACGATTTACTTTATCAAACGAGCGACGCCATACTTCGTAAAAGTCCACTTTAGAGTTAGACATATGGCGTTCAAACACACGTAGCATAAAGCGTTTAACATCGCTTGCACCCAATTTGTGTAAGTTAAGAATACGCCTAAAAATTTCTTTATAAATGGCGGAGTCTTGCACGTTATTAAGCGGGATCATTTTTAAATTAATGTCGCCGTCAAAAGGTGTTGCGCCGCCGGTAAGCAGGGCGTTTAGCTCTTGTGCTTTAAGCTCTATAGGGTTGTAACCTTGCGTTTTTAAATGATTAAACAGCTTGGTAAACTTAATAATGGTATTACCTTGCGTGTACTGCGCTAAATCAAGTTTGCCTTGATAACAAAAGTACTGATGCGCGTAACCGGCTATTTTACCAAGGCCTGCTACACCAATAACCACCGAGCCATGGGGGAGGTTGGCTTCAAGCAAAATGTACGACTGATCTGATGAAAAATAAAATTTACGGGTTTCATCTAAATCGTGCCCGTCCCATTCGGTTAGGCGCAAATCGTTTATTAGCGGAAATTGCAGGGCGTTAATAACCGAGCTTTTACCGGTATTGTTTGGTGCACAAATAGAGCTACTTTTATCAAGAGGAATAACACACTTTGCATAGCCTGCGGTATTAAGTAGGGCGAGTTTACTTAGTCCGTATAAGTTTTTCATTGCTCGTCCTCTGTAATGTAGGTTTCTTCGTTTACTTCCATAAGTGCATCAATATAGCGGTGAATAGGCGCTTGTAGCATAAAGCCGCCTTCTACTTCGCGGGCAAGGCCTAAACGTACCATACGCAGGTATACATCTTTTCGTAAATCTGAGCCCGAAAATATCTCAAGCTGATCAAACAAGTGTTTATTAATTTGCACTAAGGTTTGCATCAGTTCTAAATCGTTTACTTCATCAAATAGGGCACGCATTGGGTCTTTACCCGTATTGGCAAAGTGCTCAATTAAAATGTAAATAGTCAGTGCAATAGCACGGGATATTTTACCCATGTTTGGCGTGCTTTCGTCGCTGGCAAAGTAGTAAAAGCCGCGGCTGTCGTGTTTTAAATCGTGGCCAAGGGCGCTAAATAAGGCGCTATAAGATTCTATGTGCTGGTCAAGCTCTTGCCACATTACGTTGTCTTGTTCGCAAATATGGTAACCCGCACCTAATTTTTTATTAATGGCTTGTAGGTGCGTAAGCTCGTCTAAGTTTATATGTGTCATGTGTTACTCGTCTGCCTGTGTATCTGGCTGAGGCGCAGAATTAAATGGGTATAACGAAAAATGCTGGCCGGCAATTTTTACGCGTGTTTTTTCATCGCTTTGGCTAATGTGAATTTCACTGTCGCTGACTAGTTTTTGATATAAAAATAGCATTTCGTCGGCGTCTAATTCTGGGTAGCTTTCATCTAAAAATTGCAGCAATGGCTGGGGCTTTTTACGTTTTTTATTAAAGCGTTTTGCAAAGCTTGTTTTAACATCGTGGTAATCAGGAATGTTTGGCGTGACAAATGCCGGCACGTCTTGTTGCTCTGGGAGCTGGTATTCTTCGTGTTCAAATTCTACCAAGCTTGCCATATAGGCAACTATATGACGCTGCTGGCCAAGCGAATAACGCTGCGCATCGCTTACAAAGTTTGGTTGTACCGCGCTTAGCATGTTGTCTACGCCATTTTTACGCACAAGGCCAAGCACTTTTGCTGCCTGGCGGGTAATTAGGTTATTACGGCGTAACTCTTCGCGCAGTGGCATAAGCATATCGGCACTTTTGCGTAAGCTTTCGCGGCCAACTAAATGCATTTCGAGTATCCGAGTACGCAATTGCTCAAGCATACGTTTGTCGCTGTAGGCTTTGCCTGAGCGTTCAATGTGCTCTATTTGCTTACTTATTTGCTGCTCAATCAATGTAAAACAGGCATGAAAGTCACCGCGAATATCGACCATTTCAAGCATCGGCTCTATGTATTCGTCAAAGGCTTCTATTACCGCTTTGTAGCGCTTTTGCAAAGATTGCACCGCGTGATCAGATTTAGCTTGCTCAACAATGTTTAAAATAGCGTTTTCGTTGTGCGCGTAAAGCTTCATTATTTTACGCACCCGATCATCCATAATGCGGCTATAGCGGCGTAAATCGTCAAAGTCTTCTATTTCACCGGCATTATCTAATCGGTTTCCTAGGCGTGCTAAATCATCAACCAAAACGCTAATTTCTTGTGCTAAACCTAGGTGTTCTTCTTGTAATAAAAAGGTCGCAAAATCGGCAATGGCGCGGTTTATTTCAAGCTGGGATGATTTAGCCAATGGAATAAGTATGTCTTGATTGAGCAAACGATTTGTTTCTTTGTATATGCGCTCGTTTGTCCACGTGGGGTGTTTTTGCTTAATGGCGTTTTGCACGTCTTTGAGGCTAAAGTCGGCCATTTTAAAACGTTTAAATAATAGCTCTAAAACACCCCAGTGTTCGCTAAGGGTGTTAAGCAGCTTTTTAGCTGGGATCATAATGCGGTGATACATCCTAGTAATGAGTTAACTACACTTAAAGCAGAGCGTAGTTTTTATATTTTTATAATAAAAAGTACTCGTTATTAACTGGCTTAATTTACACATTTTTTTAGCTGGCGTACAGGTGAGTTACATTAAGCGCTGTAAAAGTAGCCAGCAATGTAAACCTTGGCTAAATTATTCGCGTTATATTAGCTAAAACACCTTGACAGCTAGACGTCTAAACGATAACTTTCAAAGCCCCGCTACACAGTGGGGTTTTGTTTTATTAGCCACAGGTTAATACAACATTCAGAAGAGGTGCGATACTTAGGTATTTAATGGTAGGTGACGAACGCCCATAACCATTAAAGAGGGAAGTACTCGCCGAGGAAAACAAGGTTACGTCAACCGTGTTTTTCGGTTTATGGGGCTGAATCCCCAAAACTGTCACCAACTTAGGTGGAGAGCTTCTGGCAGCGGACACATCTTATTTGCATTCCTTTGCCAAGTTCTTCTTGTTTTTTAGCGGTTTGGATACCGCGAAAGGAGACGAAATGACTACCCAATCAGTGCCACAAACAGTATCAGGCGCAAAATCAGATTACATCGTTGCCAAATTTGGCGGAACCAGTGTTGCAAACTTTGAAGCGATGAGTCGCTGCAGCGAAATTATTGTTGCAGATAAAAGCGTACGTATTGTAGCTGTGAGCGCCAGTGCCGGCGTAACTAACCACTTAGTTGCACTGTGCAAACCCGACCTTAGTAAAGAGCAGCGCCAAGCACACATAGATGGCGTATTGGCTATTCAACAGGCTATTTTAGATGAGTTGTCGCTTGAGGCCGATTTAGCCGTAGGTTTTAACGAGACGTTAAAAGCGTTTCAAACGTTAGCACTTGAAACACTCACTACTGATCAACAACACGATGAGCTGCTTAGCTTTGGCGAGCGTTTATCGTCTTATTTATTTGCTCAAGTGCTGCGCTTAAAAGGCTTAAATGCAGATAGGTTTGATGTACGCAAAGTGCTTAAAACCGACAGCCAATTTGGTAAAGCAACGCCCGATGTTGCGGCCACTGCACAAGCCGCTAAAGATCTGTTAATTCCGTTATTAGATGAGCAAGTAATAGTTACACAAGGGTTTATTGGTAGTGATGAATTTGGCCAAACCACAACGCTTGGTCGTGGTGGCTCTGACTACAGTGCGGCGTTATTAGCAGAGGCTATTAACGCTAAAAGTGTACACATTTGGACCGATGTAGTGGGTATTTTTAGCACCGACCCGCGTTTATGCGCTAAGGCAACGCCAATTGCCCGTTTAAGCTTTGATGAAGCCGCAGAAATGGCGACATTTGGCGCAAAAGTATTGCACCCTGCAACTATTTTACCAGCAAGCCGTAGCCATATTAATGTATTTGTAGGCTCTAGCCGCGAGCCAGAGCGCGGAGGAACGTGGATTGAGCGTGAAAAATCGCAGCAGCCAGGTATTCGTGCCGTTACGCAGCGTAAAAACCAAATATTGCTAACGCTTAAAAGCCCAGAAATGTTATTAGCAAGTGGCTTTTTGGCCCGTGTATTTACTATTTTAAGTGAATTTAACATATCGGTAGATTTAGTTACTACCTCAGAAATTAGTGTTGCCATTACGCTCGATAACGCGCCTAATGCCTCGCGACCTGAGCTTGAGCAAGCGTGTTTAGATAAATTGGCCGAATTTTGTCATGTATCGGTTGAAAACAACTTAACCTTAGTGGCGCTTATAGGCTCTGAAATACAGCTACGCCAGCACGAAATGAACCTAATGAACGTACTAAAAGAGTTTAATATTCGATTAATTTGTCATGGTGCAAGTAAGCACAACTTATGCTTTTTAGTAGAGCAAAGCGAATCAGATACCGTGGTACAAGCAATACACAGCCGCTTATTAGAAAGCGCTGCTTAAGCTTTTAAAGCCAAGTTATTAAGTATCCAAGTTATTTAGTATAAAGCACCGCCAGTCGGTGCTTTTTTTATGCGCCACGCTTATATCAAACTCCTCATTGGCAACCGTTATGCTGTTACTCGATGCTGTAAGGTTTAACAAAGAAAATTCATCAAATACATTTGGGCTAAGCAATTGCGCTATTGGGCGGCTAGTTGCTTTAGCGAGTGCTTCTTTTAAGGTCCAAATTCTAAAAAAGCTCTGAGCTTGCTCTTTTATAGCCAAAGGGGCGGTAATTAAGGCAATTTCAGCCTTATTATAAAAATGCTTAGCGAGCTTTTCGAATGGGCGTTTTAAGTTTATTTTTTCAATATCAAAGCCAAACTCCGCCTTAGTAACATTAAGTGCAACGCCAACTAAGCCATGCGAGTGCGAAATACAGGTATTTATAACGGTGTGGTTTATATGGAGCTGTAGTTTTGAGCATTCTTCATTAAAGTGGGTGCTCATTTTATTAAGCGGTATGTGTGCGTATTGGGGCTGAGTATGCTTTGCAAGTTGCTTTAGTAATATACGCGATGCTAGATATTCTTGCTTTGCTTGCATTCGTTTACGGCGATTTATAACGCTTAGCTCAAATGGGCTTAGGTATTGGGTTAAATCAAGGTGTTCTAAATTAAGTGTGTTGGCATTAAACACTAAAATAGTATTGTTGCTAGGGGATAAATCGCTATAAAAAGAGGGAGCAATACTTAGGGTGTTTTTAAAAAAGTGGTTAGTCATACGCGCTTAAAATAAGTGAGTGCTGTAATTATGAGCGGTTAACAGCGCTTATTTATGCCAAAAGCAATTTTATTACTCAGTTGGCATTAAATATGGTTTAATTCACAATAATCAAAGAATAACAGAATTTGTAGATGTATGGCACAAGTGCGTGATGGATTTCAAAGCCGTTTTGGTTTTGTTTTAGCCGCTGCAGGCGCAGCAGTGGGTTTAGGTAATATTTGGGGTTTTCCTACGCAGGCGGCCAACCATGGTGGCGGTGCATTTTTATTGGTTTACTTTGTAGTTATATTTTTACTTGCGCTACCTGCGCTTTATACCGAACTTTATTTAGGCCACCAAGCGCAAGCAAACCCAGTAAAAGCATTGGGTAATGCGTGGCAAAATACCAACAAAAAAGTAGGTGCTGCCGCAGGATATATTGGCCTTGCGGGCGCTGTGGTTATGCTTAGCTTTTATTCCATTGTAGCTGGGTGGATGCTCTCTTACGCCATAGAGCCTATTACTACATTTTTTGGTTTTACCGCCGCAAGCGAATTTTTACACAGCGACTCTATGGTGCGTAATTTTATATTTACGCCGCTTATGCTTATTTTAACCGCCAGTATTATTTTAAAAGGGGTTAAATCTGGGATTGAAACCTGGTCACGCCGTTTAATGCCATTGTTATTGGTGCTACTAATTGGCTTAATTTTTTATATAGCCAGTTTAGAAGGCGCCAGCGAAGGGTTTGCTGCTTATTTAATTCCTAATTTTAGCCAAGTGCTTGACCCAAATTTAATCATTGCTGCAATGGGGCAGGCTTTTTTCTCGCTCTCATTAGGGGTTGGCTGCATGATGATTTATGGCTCGTACCTGCAGCCAGATGCAAACCTGCCAAAACTAACTGCAAGCGTTGCACTACTTGATACCAGCGTGGCATTTTTAGCAGGTTTACTGATAGTGCCTGCAATTTATGTAGCGCAGCATAACGGGGTAGAGGTGTTTAGCGGCGGAAAACTTATAGGTGAAGGGCAGCTTATATTTGCTATTTTGCCAGAGCTTTTTAGTACCATGGGCGAAATTGGCTTACTAATTGGGTTACTGTTTTTTGTACTTATGTCGATTGCATCGGTTACATCTACTATTTCTACCACAGAAATACCGGTAGCGTTTTTAGTAGAAAACCACCGCGTAGATCGTACTAAAGCAACGTGGGCCGTTAGCCTAGTGGTGTTAATATGCGCTAGTGCAATAATATTAAACTTTGAGTGGTTATTTGGTTTAGTAATCATGCTATTTACTCAGTACCAACTTCCACTTATGGGGCTATTTTATTTCATAACCGCAGGTTGGATGTGGAAACGCGGTAATAAGCTTCATAAAGCCAGCACCGGCACGCATTACTGGTTTGCTCAATACATTCGTTTTGTGTGCCCAGTATTAATGACTCTTGTTTTTGCAAACGTTGCGTTTGGCTAAAGTATTTTAAGCTTTACCCGTTATGTGAATAGCAAAACGGGTAAAGCTAAATTAATGGGCCGCGGCTTTATAAAACCTCATTGGTTAAAGGTCTCTGTTCATTAATTTCTATTGCGTTTTGTATGGTGGTATTGGCAATCTCGCTAAGGGCTTCTTGAGTAAAAAAGCCTTGGTGGCCAGTTATTAATACGTTTTTAAAACTAACTAAGCGCGAGAATATATCGTCTTGGTTTATCTCGTCGCTGTGGTTTTTAAAAAATAGCTCTGACTCCTGCTCGTACACATCAAGCCCTAAATACCCTAGCTTTTTAGTTTTAAGCGCATTTATACACGCTTTGCTATTAAGTAGCGCACCGCGCGAAGTGTTAATTAGCATTACCCCAGGTTTCATTTTATTAAATGCATCGGCGTTTATTAAATGGTGTGTTTGCTCATTCAGTGGGCAGTGCAGTGAAATTATATCGCTTTGAGTAAGCAGCGAATCTAAATCGGTGATGGTGTAATTGCCAGGTGTTGCATAAGGGTCGCACACTAAAACATCCGCGCCAAAGCCATTTAAAATATTACAAAGGGCAAGGCCAATTTTACCACAGCCTATAATGCCAACTGTTTTGTTGTGTAAGTTAAAGCCTAATAAACCGTTTAAATCAAAGTTGTCTTCGCGTACGCGGTTATAGGCTTTATGTGTTTTACGGCTAAGGGTAAGCATAAGTGCAACACAGTGCTCAGCTACGGCTTCTGGGCTGTATGCGGGTACTCGTAATACCTTAATGTTGTGTGCTTTGGCGGCTACTAAATCAACATTATTAAACCCTGCGCAGCGAAGTAAAATAGTATTAATTCCTTGCTCAGCAAGGTGCTCAATAACGAGGGCGTTAACTGTGTCGTTTACAAATACACACACAGCATCAAACCCTTTAGCAAGCAGGGCTGTTTGCTCGTTCAGTGCTTGCTCAAAGTAACAAATCTCTATTTGAGGGTGTTTGCTAATACTGCGCTCAAAAAAAGGCTGCTCGTATTTTTGCGTACTAAAAAAAGCAATGTTCATGTTATTTACTCCAAAGCCTAGCTGTTATAGCAATCCGTATAATCAAGTGATCTATTTTGAGGATGGAAAAACGCGTTGATAGTAAGGCAAAAAATTCGCTATTTAGTTGTTCTCGGCAATTGCTCCTGCATTGCTCTACCTTCTGCATCCATGCAGTCGTAAATGAGAGTTTTTTAACGCAGAGAGCGACACGTTTAGCCCCTAAAAATGATTAAGTATTATTGCTGATTGGTATTATACGTAACCTTAAACTAGTTTAATAAAGCATGCTTGAGTAACCACCCGTTTATTGATTTAGAATAATTAAGCGCCTTTTAATGCATTAAAGTTGGGTATTATTTTTGCGTTATTTAAGTTATTAGCGTTTAGTGCGCTAGGTAAGTTTGCCTCAATGACCTGTTTAAGCGTTTCGGGCTTGGTGCGCGGCGCATAACGTGCAACGAGCTGACCTTGTGGGTTAATTAAAAACTTGGTGAAGTTCCACTTTACTGCGCGGTTTTGCGAAATACCACGGGTATGCGACTTTAAGTAATTAAACAGCGGATGCGCCTCGGGCCCATTTACCATTACCTTACCAAACACTTTGAACGACACGTCAAATTGTCCTTGATAAAAGTCTTTAATTGCGAGGTTATCAAGCGGCTCGTTTTGGCCAAATTGATGACACGGAAACGCTAAAATAGTGAAACCGCTATTTTTATATTCTTGATAGAGCTTTTCTAGCGAACTTAATTGCACCGAAAAATTACACTTACTTGCTGTATTAACAATAAGTACTGTTTTGCCTTTTAGCTGGCTAAGCGCAAAGCTTTCGCTGTTGTATAAAGGGGCACTAAATTGATAAATACTATCCATGGTTACCTACTTATTTCCTTACGTTGGAAATTTATAAAGACTTAATTCGCTTTTTAAGCAGCCGATTGACATAATCGGGCATAGTTTCTAAGTTAGCAGGAAAATAAGGCACTTTTATGTCAATCAATGTTGCATTTATAGGTTTAGGGGTAATGGGTTACCCAATGGCAGGGCATTTAGCAAAAGCGGGCTTTAATGTGTGTGTATATAACCGCACTCAAGCAAAGGCGCAAAGCTGGGTAGATGAGTATGCAGGAGGTTTTGCTACCACGCCGCGAGAAGCTGCTAATAATGCTGATATTGTATTTATGTGTGTAGGTAATGATGATGACTTACGTGCGGTTGTTTATGGTGAAAATGGTGTTTTAGCGGGGATGGCCGTTAATAGCATTTTGGTTGACCATACAACGACATCGGCCGAAGTAGCCCGTGAAGTAGCAGAAAAAGCAGCCTTGCAAAGTATCGATTTTATAGACGCGCCCGTATCAGGCGGACAAGCAGGTGCTGAAAACGGCGTGCTTACAGTCATGGCTGGCGGTAACGAAGCTGTTTTCACTAAAGTGCAACCCGTAATGGCAGCATATAGCCGTTTTAGCCAGTTATTAGGCGATGTGGGCGCAGGGCAGTTATGTAAAATGGTTAATCAAATTTGTATTGCCGGCGTAGTGCAAGGCTTAGCCGAGGGCTTACACTTTGCTAAACAAGCAGGGCTTGATGGTGAAAAGGTAATTGAAACCATTTCAAAAGGGGCTGCGGGTTCGTGGCAAATGGAAAACCGCTACAAAACAATGTGGGCAGGTGAGTACGAGTTTGGTTTTGCCGTAGATTGGATGCGCAAAGATTTAGGCATCGCGCTTGATGAAGCTAAAAACAACGGCGCTACGTTACCGATGACTGCAACGGTTGATCAATATTACGCCGACGTACAAGCGCTTGGTGGCGGCCGATACGATACATCAAGCTTACTAGCACGCATTGAAGCACTGCACAAAAAATAACTTTTTGAGTATACCGCTGTAGATGCGCAGCTTGCGTGACGGGCAAAGCCCGTAAAGTGATTTATTCACAAAGAGGATAAGAGGCGCTGCGCTTTAGAGGAATAGATAGATCTAAAAAGGTTTATTTTTTTTGCCCTCTCATTTACTCCTCATTCGCTTCTCTTTGTGAGTCGTGTTTTATTTAAGCATTTAAAAGCTGCGCTTTTCACGTGAGCAAGCTCTACCTCTACCACGCTGGTGTAGATATGGGTTTTACTTGTAGATGCGAAGCTTGCTTACGTGACGGGCAAAGCCCGTAAAGTAATTTATTCACAAAGAGGATAAGAGGCGCTTTGCTTTTAGAGGCAGTGATAGTTCTAAAAAGATTGTTGTTGGCCTTTATGTTTTCTCATTTACTTCTCATTCGTTTCTCTTTGTGCAAAAAATTTTGGCTTTGATTGTAGTAGTAAAGTTATATAAAACAAAAAACGCGACACTTTATTGCTAAAGTGTCGCGTTTTAAAAGTGTTCTACACAAACTTAAACTAAATTACATGCTTTGCGCGTAGTTATACAAAGCCTTTAAAATGGTTAGGTTTTTTTCGCTGTCGTCGTGCTCATGGGCCAAGTTTTCAAGGGTGATCATAAAATCTTGTGCACTAATTGAGGGTTGATCTTCTCCGTGCATTAACTTGTTTTGGCAATACTGACGCCATTGGTCAAGCTCTTGCTGGTTGAGCGTTTCAGGCCAGTTTCGCGCGCGGTATCTAAACAGTAATGTATTGAACTTTTTATCTTCAAAATCTAAATTTAAGCCCGCTAGCTCGTCTGGTTTAGCATCGCGAATAATCGCAAATTTAGCTTTGTCGGCATGGCTTGTAAAGCCATCGTAAAGTAAGTAATCAACGTTAGTGGTTGCGCTGTAATCGCCTTTTTCATTAAACACTTCGGTTACTTTATCGCGAAGCTCGGTATTGGCTTTTAAAATAGCTAAATTAGCGAGGCATTGCTCGCGGTCAATGCCTAAACGGGCTGCATTTTCAGGTAATAACGTTTTAGCAGGCGCTAAAATAGGGCACTTGTTTAAATGCACCAGTTTTAAACCAACGGGTAAGTCACCCTCGGCTAAATCTACACGTTTGGTGTATAAACGTTTACGTAACTCTTCTACGTTTAAATCAAGCAATACTTGCGGGCTTTGGGTTAAATCAAAACAAATAACCGCGTTTTTATTTACCGGATGAAAGCTCATAGGCGCCACCCACGTAGTACAGCCCTGCGTTGCAGGAACACGCGATGATGTGTGTACCAGCGGCGTCATGTTAAATACATCAACTAACTCGCCAAGTGCTTTTTTATTACGCAGCCCAAAAAAGAAGTTATAAAGCTTTGGTTGTTTTTCTTTTATAAGTTTAGCCAGTGCAATAGTGGCGGTTACATCGCTTAGTGCATCGTGCGCAGCGGCGTGTTCAATGCCATTAGCTACCGTTAAATGTTCAAGCTTAAAGCTCGGGCTGCCGTCTTCTTTTAACGGCCATTCAATACCCTCTGGGCGCAGCGCATAACACGCACGTACTAAATCAATAATATCCCAGCGGCTGTTATTGTTTTTATATTCGCGCTCGTACGGGTCGTAAAAGTTACGATAAAAGCTATAACGGCTTACTTCGTCATCAAAGCGAATACTGTTATAACCAGCAACACAGGTGTTTGGCGCACTAAATTCAGCGTGAATTTTGGCTATAAACTCAGCCTCAACCAAACCTTTTTGCATCGCCACTTGTGGCGTAATACCCGTAATTAAACATGCCTCAGGGTGAGGCAAGTAATCCGCTTGCGGCTTACAATATTCAATAAGCGGCTCGCCAATTATATTTAAATCAAGATCGGTACGAATTCCCGCAAACTGGCTCGGCTTATCTTTTTGAGGGCTCGCCCCCCAGGTTTCATAATCGTGCCAGTAGATTGTTGCTTGATTTTGCTCTTGATATGCCATGCTGAAAACCCTGAGTAGTTAACTTAAAAACGCTTAAATACACGCCAAGTTACTAAAATAATGAATTATTTAGATTATGGCATATGGGCGAGGGAGTTTATAGTTTTGGGTGATAAATGTGTTCGCGGAACTTTGGAATAAGATCCACGGCTAGAGCTTAAGCTTATGCGATACAATGACGGGTATTGCAGTAAAGTGGTTAGATAAAAAGTACCTGACATAAAAAACTAAACCTTATACACAAATCAAGTCAGAAAATAGATTGTTCCAATTCTAAATGATTGGTTTTAATTTCATCTCGTTAGGGTTCTCAGTATGAGTAAGGAATATCATAAGCTGTTAACGCAATTTTATTTTAGCAAATGGGGCACGTTCGCTTAACACAGTTGTTAAAGGTTTTATGGCAGCTTTAAATATGATTGCTTATTAAAAGTTGCTCTGCTTATAAGGATCAGTTACCCATAGAGTATGAAAACTTTCTAAGATAAGGTGTCCAGCTAGAGTGCAGCAGTTCAATTTGATATCACAGCTTATGACAGAGCCAAATCACCCGCCCCATGATAGGCTGGTGATTTTCTGTGTAGTGTTAGTATTAAGTTCCACTGCCAGTAACTACGGTTTTAGCTTTTGATTGCTCACTAAAAATAAGTGCCTCATTAAGTTTTTCAAATGAAAATACTTTAGGTGGATCAGTGATTAGGGTTTGGTTATCTAACTGGTTTATTAATGCCTCGCCCTCTTTTATGAGTTCAACCCAGCCTTGCTCATCGCCATAGTTGTGCAACGCGCCAAAAGCAACTTCATGATAAGAGATTGAGTTGGTAAATGCAGGAAACAGCGGTTCCTCAATTCTATCTTGAATACAGACTAAGTGGCCGTTAGCTTTGAGGTAGCTTGCAAGTTTAGTAGCACTCTGCTGGCCTTTAGCATCAAATACGGCGTGGTATTGTTGCTGGCATTGGCTTTGCTCCCCCAGCACTTTATTTACACCAAGTGATAAGGCCTCTGTTTTATTCGCACTTGGGCTGAGTAAATCGATTTTAACGCCATTTTTATGAAGCAGCTGTATAAGGATTTTGGTGACTGCACCAAAGCCAGAAACCAACACCTTTTTATTTTGCATGCTTGGCACTTTATTAAATGCCTGTATTGCTGTGAGCATGGGGCACGGTAAGCTTGCAGCCATAGATAAAGAAAAGTTTTGTGGGAGTCTCATTACTCGTTGAAATTTTAACACTGTGTATGTTGCAAAACTGCCAGGTAAAAGCAGCGATTGATGATAACAAACCGAGCTGCCTATAAACTCTTTAGGTACGCTTGCGCCTGTTTGAATAACAATTCCTGCGCCATCCACACCGGGTGTAAAACCGGGCGGCCAAGCTAGGGGATTGGCTTTTATAAATTTCCAATCAACAGGGTTTATACCCATTGCTTTATTTAAAACAACAATTTCATTTTCGTTTATGTTTAAAGGTGGCGCAATTGAAGATAGAAGCAGGGGTGAGCCTGCCTCTTCAAACTGCCACGCTAAATCGCAGCTGTTCATTTTAGTTATCCCACTGTGGAGAAAAGTCAGGTGATGCTTGGCGATCGTTTTTATTTAATTGATCAATCGCGGCTATTTCTTTAGCACTAAGTGTTAAATCAGGGCCAGCTAAATTTGTAATCAGATTACTTCTTTTAGTTGATGAAGGAATCGTTGTTAATCCATTCGCAAGTGCCCACGCAATAACAACCTCAGAAGGCGCCTTATTATGACTCTTGGCAATATCAATAATGGTTTCATCTTTGAGAACTTTACCAACAGCAAATGGCATATAACCTGTCACATGAATGTTATTTTCACTGCAAAACTCGCGTAATGACTCGTTTGTTAAGTAAGGGTGTACTTCTACTTGGTTAGTAAAAATTTCACCGTTAGGCAAAATAGCCATAGCCTGTTTAAGCAAATCAATAGTGAAATTTGATACGCCAATATTTTTAGCAAGGCCTAGCTCTTTAGCTTTAACTAGCTCACCTAAATATTCTTCCATCGGTTCATCGTTCTCTGGAGATGGCCAGTGTATCAATAACAAATCTACATAATCAGTTTGCAGTTTACTTAGGCTTTCTTTAACACTATCAATGAATGATGCTTTATTTAAGTTAGCATTCCATACTTTTGTAGTAATAAAAATATCGGCTCTAGGTATGCCGCTGTCGCTAATAGCTTGGCCTACTTGCGCTTCGTTGCCATAAATTTGTGCAGTATCTATATGCTTATACCCAACTTCTAACGCCATTTTTACAGAGTTGTAAGCCACTTCGTCTTCTAAGCGAAAAGTACCCATACCTAATTTTGGCATTGTGTTTAAATTTATGTTCATTAGTTGTCCTTTATTTATGAAAAACGGGTAAGACATTTTTTGCTATGTCTTCCATGCTTTGTTCGATATTTATTTCATTGCGTCTAAAGTGAAGGCCAATATGATCTACGCCAGCAGCCTTCATACTGTTTAGCTCTTTTATTAAGCCATTGACTCCGGTTCTAACCCCAAAGTGGTGTCTTTCAATGGGTGCGTCTGGGTTGTCTACAAAATCTAAATGAATAAAGCTTACATAAGGTTTGTCACCTGCAACGCTTCGCCATAGAGCTACACGTTTTACATGATCGTCAGGTGTACCTGGATACGCTAACCATCCATCGAGGTTTTCACCTATAAATTGCGGCGATTGTTGTGCAAGGCCTGCGGCGTAAATAGGGTATTGCGCTACTTGAGGGTATATTTTTTGCCCTGGTTGTAATTTAGAGTCAGACTCATCCTTTAATACCTCAATAGCTTCTCTAAAAAGCTGGCCACGAGCGGCGTAATCAACATTAAATAAAGGATATTCTGAGGGTCTATCACCACTTGCTACACCTAAAATTAAGCGGTTGTTGCTTAGCTCAGCCACTGTGTTCGCTGATTTTTTCACAAGCCAAGGCTGTCTTAATGGCAGAACAACAGCCGCAGTACCTAGTAAAATATTGTTTGTAATACCCGCTAAGTAGCCTAAGTATGTAAACGCTTCAAATACTTGTGCAGCATCGCCAAAGTTAGGGTCGTACAGTGGCACGTCTCTTACCCATGCAGTACTAAAGCCAAGCTCATCAGCTAATATAATGCGCTCTTTATGCTGTGACATATCAGGCACACCAAAAGGCTTGCCTTCTTTAATACGTTTTTTTTGGCCATCTCTTGACCAGTCATTGTCTAGTGGCAGTTCAACACCAATTGAAAAGCCCAAGTTTTTTAATTTATCAATAGTCATAATCAGTCTCTTTCGAAGAAAAAATTCGGGATTAAATTTAAATAGCTTTCACTTGTTCGCGTGAATCTAGAAAACCCGATAGTCGTGTTAATAAAATGGCAAATATAACAATTGATGCGCCCACCCAAGGGGTGTCCATTAACTCCATGTCTTCTACAACAACACCGCCAATGATTGAGCCAATTGCAATACCGACATTAAAGGCCGCTATATTTAAACCTGATGCAACATCTACAGCATTAGGCGTATGTTTTTGTGCTAGCTGCACAACATAGACTTGCAGACCTGGTACGTTACCAAAAGCGAAGGCGCCCCAAATAAGTAGTGTTAAAACAGCGCCAATTTGACTGCCAGCTGTAAATGTAAATACAAAAAGAATGATAGCGAGTGCGCTAAAAATACCTGTTAACGCTTTTACTGGTCCCATGCGGTCAGCTAGTATTCCACCCCAAATATTGCCTATTGCTACTGAAATTCCGTAAACAAGCATAATTAAGCCAATAGAACTGGATTCAAAACCAGAAACCTGCTCTAAAATTGGGGCTAAATAGGTAAAGGCCACAAACGTGCCGCCGTAGCCGACAGCTGTAATGGCGTACACTAAAAGTAATCTAGGTTGTGTTAGCACTTTTAGTTGCTCTGAGATTTTTGCGGGTACCGCTTTTTTTAAGTTTGATGGTACAAGAATTGCGCTACCAATAAGTGCGATTAAGCCCAATATAGAAACGATTAAAAATGTTGCTCTCCAGCCCAGCTCTTGCCCAATCCACGTACCTAAAGGTACACCGGTCACTAAGGCTACGGTTAAGCCCGTAAACATGATTGCGATTGCGCTGGCTTCTTTTTCTTTGGCAACTAAGCTCGTTGCAATGGTTGAACCAATAGAGAAAAACACGCCATGAGCCAACCCTGTTAGGATTCGAGCCACTATCAAGGTTTCATAACTTGGGGCTTGCCAAGCAAGTAGGTTACCTGCGACAAATAAAGCCATTAAAACCAATAAAACAGATTTACGATTCCAACGACCCGTTAATGCTGTTAGCACTGGCGCACCAATAGCTACACCGAGTGCATATAAGCTGACTAATAAGCCTGCTGATGGTAGTGAAACACCTAAGTCTGCTGCAATAGTTGGTACTAGACCAACAATTACAAACTCAGTTGTTCCTATAGCGAATGCGCTTAGTGTAAGCGCCAATAATGCTAAAGGCATTTGTAGTTCCTCAAATAATTAATGTGGGGTAATTTTCATCTAATTTAAGGAGAAGAAACACAGCGTATTTCTCAAAACAATTTTGTTAAAAATGCAAAAGTAAAAATGTTGGCTTGTTATTTTTAATAAAATAAGGGGACCAGTAGTGGGTTTAATAAAGCTGTTAAAACGGCAGGTTTTATGCGGGTTCAGAGTATGGTGTGTTGGCTAGTATAAAGGGAGGGAAGCCACAAAAAAACGGCAAACAAGGTGTGGTTGCACTTCGTTTGCCGTTAAATAACTATGTCTAAATGGGTTTTACAAAATAGCGACAGGGTTAATTTGCACCTGAGTAGAGCCTTCGTATAGAGGGTGGCCAAGAACGAACATAAACTCCCATGCTTGATCTTTTGCTAGGTCGTCACACAAAATGTTTTCAAGCACGTGCACGCCGTAATTAGTGGCCATCATTTGGTTTACAGGAAATGAAAGGCTAGGGTCTTCATGCGGAACTGCTTCAGATGACCAGTTATCGGCCCCCACTGCAATAACGCCTTTTTCGGCAAGGTACTTACCGCCTTCAACGCCAATACCTGGGCCGCCTGCAAGGTAACGTTCGTTATCTTTACCCATTAAGTCAGACCAGCCGGTGCAAAATAAAACAACATCGCCTTTTTGAATATCTACGCCTTGCTGTTTGGCTACTGCGTCAATTTCTTTTTTATTAAAGGTGGTGCCTTCGCTCACAATATCTTGGTTAAAATAAGGTCGCATATCTAATAATACACCACGAGAAACCATTGGTGGGACCTTCTCTAGGCCGAGTTTTTTAACGCCTGTTACAGTCATAAAATCAGATACTTTATGGCCATTATAATGAACGTTGTCGCGACCATAGTGCGCCAGGCCATTAATTTGAGAGCCTACACCGGTCCAGCCAATAATTTGGTCATCAACATAAGTAAATTTATTTGTACCAAACGTTTTAGGTTCAGGCTGCGACGTATGAACTTCAAAGTAACGGTGACGAAACGCTGGGGTATCTTTATTTACCGCCATACCTAAACCATACACTTTACCTTGCTTTATCAATTTTGATGCCGTTAATACTGAGCTTGGAGTAATGTAATTCATTGCGCCAATTTCATCATCAGCCCCCCACTTTGAGGTAGGTACTTGATCGGCCGCGTTAACACCAGCAGAAAGTGTAAGTACTGCACTTAGAGCAGTGGCTATTTTCAATTTTTTATGTGCTTTCATATTGCTATTACCTTGTATTTAATTTTAGAGGTGCAAAGCATATTTGCTATGACGTGACCTACTATATTTAAAACAACGTGAATAATTGATAGTTGAAAGCACAAAACTCTTTTTCACTTTTTGCAATTAACGAGCATATTAAAATAATAGTGAATACACCTAATTAAAGCTTGTTCAATCACTATAAGTAAGAATTGGTTTAATTTTATTATTTCATTTTTAACAAAATAGATTTAACAGCAATAGCGTTTTTAACATTTAGAAACCCTTACATAATCTCCCTGCTTTAAAAAAGAGGGCTCACTATAGAGCTTTCTAAATAATTAATTTAGGAGATATACAATGAAAATGAAAAAACACGTACTTGCTATTGCTGCAATCGTTTCAGCCTCACTTAGCTCTGCATCTGTAATGGCAGCTGATTTAGAGTTAGTTGCTAAATTTGAAGACGCTCGCCCAGGTAACCCAACACTTACTGTAGATGGCAAATTAATAGTGACCATGTCTGCACTAGTGAACCCAGATATACATGTGCGAGAAGTGCTGGCTGATGGCTCAACCAAACCCTACCCAAATTTAGAATGGGCCGGAAAAGCGGGCGAGCATGGTAAAGGCATCGCATCTACTATAGGTATAAAAGCCGATACAAATGGTATTTTGTGGGTACTAGATATGGGCAACAAGCTACATACACCAAAATTAATAGGATGGGATACGTATGCCAATAAGCTACATCGTTCTATTGTTTTTCCAAGTGGTGTAGTAGATAAACACTCGTTTATTCAAGATATTGCTATAGATACTAAACGTAATCGTGCTTATTTGGCCGATATGACACTTGATAAAAAAACGGGCACTACACCAGCTCCCGCTATTTTAGTCGTGGACCTAGAAACAGGTGAAGTGCGTCGCACATTAGAAAACCATGAGTCTTTCCAATCAGATGGCAAACCTATTTTTGTAGAGGGCAGAATTGTTGCTCATTCAGATAGTAAAGGTGACGCTGTTTATCATCAATACGGCTTAAACCCTATTGCTATCGACCCTCAACAAGAGTGGGTATATTTTGGCCCAATGGGTGGCACCACTATTCACCGTATTCCGGCTGATGCCTTGGCTGATGACTCACTAAACTACGATCAACTCAGTGGCTTTATTGAATTTTATAGAAATAAACCACGTACAGACGGCTTTACTGTTGATGCGCATGGTGATGTTTACGTCACTGACGTTGAAAATAGCGCCATTGGTGTTGTAAAAGAAGATGGCTATCACGTGGTGGTACAAGATGAAAAGCTTTCGTGGCCTGATGGCGTTGCCTTAAGCCAAGATGGTTGGTTATATGTAGTAGCTAACCAACTTCATAATTTACCGGGCTTAAACCAAGGGAAAGACGCGAGTAAGCCTCCGTTTACTATTTACAAAATCAATGTAAATGACGTTGAGTAAATACGCTTCAACCGTCGATTAATCAATTCACCCCTTTTATTAATTATCAGCGCTTAACCTAAGCGCTGTCCTTATTAACGACAAAGTCACTTAATAAGTCTCTTTGTCGCGGTATTTATGAACTATTTAAAAATCAAACCAACACTGTTAGCTACACTTACTGCATTAGTTACATCAAATGCTTATGCGTCATCACTTAACCAAACAGACATTACGATTGGTGGTTATATAAAAGCAGATTTAATGCTTAGTCATTATAGTAATGGCGCGCCAGATACTAATTCGATTTCTAGGCAATCTTATATTCCAGGCACCATTTCAGGTGATTCAAACAATGGTAAAAATGTTCTAGATTTTCATGCTAGAGAAAGTCGTTTCAATATCGCAGCGCAGAATGATATTGATGGCGTAAAAGTCAGCGGCTTTATAGAGCTCGATTTTATGACGCACTTTGATGGAAGTGAAAGAATTGATAATGGCTACTCTCCACGTCTGAGGCTCGCTTATTTAAATTATGATAAATGGACCATAGGGCAAAATTGGTCAACGTTCCAAAATCCATCAGTTTTGCCTGATAATTTAGATTTTTCTAGCGCAGCAGATGGCTCGCCATTTATACGCCAAGGGCAAATACGTTATACCAATGGTAAGTTTCAAGTGTCATTAGAAAACCCTGAAAGCACATTCACGAGTGTAGAGACTGAATCAAGGGTAACATCGGGCTCTGGCTGGTTACCTGATGTTGTATTGAGATACAATTTTCTTAATGAAAATAATGCTCAACTTAACCTATCATCTGTTCTTAGAAGAGTTTCTTTGGACTCTAAAGTTAACCAAGACAAAATTAAAGCAGATGAATTCGGTTTTGGGGTGAGTTTGGCCGGTAAGTTACCCATAGGCAATATGGATGACTTTCGATTTACTATTACAGCGGGTGAAGGGTTAGGTCGCTACGCAGCATTAAATTACATTAATGCGGCAACATTAAACGCAGAAGGGGATACCAAACGCATTAGAACGGTGTCTGGTTTTATGGCTTATAGGCATTTTTGGAATGAGAAACTACGCTCTAGTTTAACTTTATCGGGTATTACGGCAGATAATCCAACGATGATTTCTAATAAAGCGATTAATAAATCAAGTTATTCTGGTTATGTAAATTTACTTTATTCACCGACTGTAAGTACAACCTTTGGCGTGGAGTTAATGCATGCAAACAATAAACAAGAAAATGGGTCTGATGTAGAGCTGACTCGATTAATGTTTTCGGCTAAATACAGTTTTTAATAGTAAAATGGGGCAAAGCCCCATTTTTTATAGGCTTATTTTTGTAGAGAAAAAATCAATAAAAGCGCTGATTCTGGATGAGAGAACTGAGTTTTTATTATAAACAGCATGTACATCTTCTCGGGGGTTAGGGCTTAAAATAGAATTAGGCAGTATTTCAACTAAAACTTGTTTTTCAATATCTTTTTTAACCATAAAATCTGACAACACTGCTATACCATTTCCATTTATACACAGTTGCCTAATTGCTTCTCCACTACTGGCAGTAATTGAAGGTTTTAAACTAATAGTATCTTTTAAGAACCAGTTATTCAGTTTTGGGGAATCTGCAAAGCCAATAATTTGGTGTTCTTTTAAATCATCAATACAAGTAGGGGCCCCTTTTTTGTTCAAGTAGCGAGGGCTTGCAACAATACGAAGTTTACTTAGTCCGAGCTTTTTAGCGTACAGGTTAGAATCACTGAGTTTTCCTATTCTAATCGCTATATCTGTCTTTTTTTCGATGAGATCAACAATACTTTCATTAGACAATAGCTCAAGTGTAATACCAGGATAAGCTAGTTGAAAATCTTCTATATACGGAATAAGCTGGTGATATAAAAATGGGCTTGCGGCATCGACCCTCAACTTACCAGCGGGGTTACTTTGTAAGTTATTAAGAGCTTCTTCCCCTCTACTAATTATGTCCAACCCTTCTGTTACATATTCTAAAAACAGCTGTCCTTCTTCAGTTAAGTCAATTCGCCGAGTACTTCGATTAAATAAAGTGACCTTTAAATCACACTCTAACCGTGTAATGGCACGAGAAACTTTTGCGACTTGTGTATCTAACTGATTGGCTGCACTTGTAAAGCTACCTGTATTAGCAATAGTGATAAATGTTTCAAGATCTTCGTTTTTTGATTTGATAAGCATAATTAACATACAAAAATGTAAACATTTGGCTAGTTTAGTTTACTGATTCATTAATAAATAGAGGTTATTATTGTTGTTTTTACAAAACAGTTTTGTAATTTTTGTGCTCGATAATGTCTTAATTCATGCTATGTGTATTAGCAATATTTACTGCACGTTAGGTGCAACTTAATGCGGGTTTAAGAGTTTATTTAGCCAATGTACTACTAAAGATTTATTAACCCTGTAGGTATAGTTGCGTATTAGACTAAAGTCTATAAGTTAATTTTCTTCACTTATTGGTTTTGTTTTAATCGTTTGTCGGTTTTGTGTTAATTCTCTAAAGTTGAATTGTCGGCAACAAGCACGACTTACTCAACAGGAATATAATCATGAAAAGCTCACTTATTAAAACCATCGCTCTTGGCTCTTTATTAACTTGCTCAGCTGCTGTAATGGCTGATACAAGTGACTACAAATTAATGGTTATCGAACAAGCGACTGCACCGCAGCCAATTGAGCAGTCATTTAATAGTTGCGCACTTAATGTTAAGTCAAAAAACTATGCCGAGGCTGAAGCAATTTGTACAAAAGCAATTGCACTTTTAAAAGATGCAGACGGCCCTAAATCTAAAGTACGCCAACTTACGTCATTCGCGTTAAGCAACCGTGGTGTTGCGCGCTTAAAATCAAATAATGACACAGCAGCCATTGCTGATTTGTACGAGGCAGCGCAAATGTCTAACAGTACAATGGTATCGCATAATTTAACACTTGCTAAAGAAGAGCTTGCGCTATAAAAAAGCACTAAACATGCTTTAATTAAGCCAGTGTATAAAAAGCCCATGTTAGGTTTATTCTTAACATGGGCTTTTTGCGTTGCACGGTTAAAAAGTGCAAATCATAAAAGTGGAAACTACCTATTAGGCTTTAAATTTAAGAGAGCTAGATTATGGATGTCACCAGTACGTTGAGTATATTTGAAATTAGCGCGATTTTTTTATCTATAACCGCATTACTTGCTTATATAAATCATCGGTTTATAGGCCTGCCAACCACCATTGGGGTGATGGTTATTTCGCTTTTAGTGTCTATTGCGGCCATATTTTTGGGCTTTTTAGGGTTTGATGAACTTATTGATTACGAAGTAAGCCTACTTGATCAACTCAATTTTACTCATGTATTGCTCGACGGCATGCTCTCAATGCTGCTTTTTGCTGGGGCGCTGCACGTTAATGTAAGTGACTTAAGACGTTATAAATTACCCATAGGTATTTTAGCGTGTGTGGGTACGCTGGTTTCAACAGTGATTATTGCTACAGCGTTATATGTAGTAGTGCCTTTATTGGGATTTAATTTATCGTTTATATGGTGTTTATTATTTGGTGCGTTGATTTCGCCAACCGATCCGATAGCGGTAATGGGTATTTTACGCTCTGCTGGCGCGCCTAAAAGTATTGAAACCGTAATAGCGGGGGAGTCGCTATTTAATGATGGTATAGGTGTGGTGGTATTTGCGCTTTTATTAGGAATTTTAACCAGTGGTGATATGCCAACTACATACTCAGTGGCTCATACACTCGCTGTTGAAGCGGGGGGCGGAATAATATTTGGTTTAATATTGGGCGCTGCTTTAAATTATTTATTAAAGGCAATAGATAGCTACCAAGAAGAAGTATTACTTACGCTAGCGGGTGTTATAGGCGGTTATGCATTGGCGAGTCACTGGCACTTATCGGGGCCACTTGCGATGGTTATGGTGGGATTAATGGTGGGTAATCATGGACGTAATTTAGCCATGAGTGATAAAACACGCCACTATGTTGATTTGTTTTGGGAGCTAATTGATGAAATTTTAAATGCCATTTTATTTGTGCTAATTGGCCTTGAAGTGGTAATGATTGTGTACTCAGCTAATTTGCTGGTGGCGGGCGTTTTAACCATTTTAATTGCGCTATGCGCACGCCTTATTGTGGTTGGCCTAACAACAACTATTTTTAATAAACAGCTCGAGCTGCCCAGCGGTGCATGGAAAGTGTTAACCTGGGGAGGATTACGTGGCGGTATTTCGGTGGCACTAGTATTGCAGCTACCTGATGGAGCGCAGCGTAATATATTATTGGCTTTAACTTATGCAGTGGTGGTTTTTTCAATTTTAGTGCAAGGCTTGAGCGTAGGAAAAGTCGCGAAAAGCATAAAAACAAAATAAATTTTAAAGACTGATTTTTGTACAGTTTGCTGGCTTGTATGCGTAACTACTGCATAACACTCGTTTTAAAACCTTTTTCAAAACAAGCAGTAATTACGCTGGTTTACACGCTGTTAAACATTTAAATTTGTACGTATATTAGACTAAAGTCTATAGGTTAATTTTCTTCACTTATTGAGTTTGTTTTTATCGTTTGTCGGCGCTGAGCTATTACTCTAAAGTTCAGTTGTCGGCAACAAGCGCGACTAACTTAATTAGGAAAGACAAACCATGAAACGTACACTTTTAAAAACCATCGCTCTTGGCTCATTACTAACTTGCTCAGCAGCTGTAATGGCTGATTCAAGTGACTACAAACTAATGGTTATCAAAACCGCTACTGCACCATTGCCACTTGAAGAGTCATTCAATAGCTGTGCACTTAACGTTAAATCTAAAAATTACGCTCAAGCTGAAGAAATTTGTACTAAAGCCATTGCACTTTTAAAAGATGCACAAGGCCCTAAATTTAAAGTACGCCAGCTTACATCGTACGCTTTAAGCAACCGTGGTGTTGCACGTTTAAAAGCGCATAACGATACAGCAGCATTAGCTGATTTATACGAAGCAGTACAAATCTCTGAAAACACATTAGTGTCTCATAATTTAACTCGCGCTAAAGAAGAGCTTGCCTTATAAAGCAATTTAATTAGCGAGAGTCACAAAAAAGCCCCTACCGATTTATATTAGGTAGGGGCTTTTTTGTGCGTGTAATAAAATTTTTTATAAAGCTCTCATGTAAATTTAAAAGTGAGAAAGCCCGTTTTAGAAAGCTTTATTTTTGGAATTATTATTAGCGGCAGATGCGGCTTTAAGTCTTAAAAAACGTTTAGAAAAAGACCAAAAATAAACAATTAAATATACAAGCAATAGTGAGTTTTTAGTTATAAAGACTCTACACCAATAAAAACGCTGGCTGATATATCAGGCAGCGTTTTTTATTGTGTGTTTTTTGCTATTGTATTATGCAGATAAGCCTATACCAATTCGCAATAATACTTAATTAAGCGAATTGGTATTAGATGCTAGTGAAAACAGTTTTTTAATTACATAGTAAAAAGAGTGAGTAGTATTGATGGGCTCCAGCAAAAATCAGCTTAATTTAGACTTAGGACAAGAGCATATTACTATCCAACGCCGTTATGAAGCATTAGGCGCAGTTAACGATTTTTTAATTGCGGTGTGGTTTTTAATTGGTAGCTTTTTCTTTTTAAATGAGTCATTAGTTGAAAGCGGTACCTGGCTTTTTATAGCTGGCAGTGCGCAATTAATAATAAAACCTGTATTAAAATTAATGAGTTTAGTTCACGTTAAAAAAGTGTTTCGTTCTAACAATACTCACTAGGCGTTCAGGTATTGTAATTAATAATTTAATGACTATTCACAGCAAAGGTAATGCATTGAAACTACTAAAGTGGACTTTGGGCGCAGTTATAATTTTATTAATAGTGGGTTTACTCATTCCCGAGAAGCTAGTAATTCCTGTGCAAGGCGCTACAAGTAAGGATTGGAACCACAATACGTTTTGGTATGAGCCTTGGGGGCGCTCGGGTGTGCATAAAGGAATTGATATTTTTGGCGCTAAAAACACGCCTGTGGTTGCTGCAACAAGCGGTATTGTTATTTTTTCAGGTGAACTAAACCGAGGTGGCAAAGTGGTTGCGGTATTAGGTGCAAAATGGCGAGTGCATTATTTTGCACATTTAAATGACTACAATGTAAGTGCAGGGGATGTAGTTAGCATAAACAGTCAAATTGGCTTACTGGGTGATACCGGTAATGCCGCAGGAAAGCAACCTCATGTGCATTATTCTATATTATCGCTTATGCCTATGCCGTGGCTTTTCACAACGCAAAGCCAAGGGTGGAAAAAGATGTTTTTTTTAAACCCACATAAAAAGTTAACTGCTAACTAACTCAGTTTTATGTATGGATGGGCCTTTACTGATTAGCTGCCAACGTTGTTAACTCACTTGTTTTTGCTGTATTTTTTGAGAGTGAAAGAAACGTTATTCAAAGTAGGTATTAGACTAAAGTCTATAAGTTAGATTTTCTCACTTATTAGGTTTGTTTTTATCGTTTGTCGGGGCAAGAGGATTTATCTAAAGTTAAGTTGTCGGCAACAAGCACGACTAACCAAACAGGAAGATAATCATGAAACGTACACTTTTAAAAACCATCGCTCTTGGCTCATTATTAACTTGCTCAGCTGCTGCAATGGCTGATCAAAGTGACTACAAATTAATGGTTATTGAAGATTCTGTAACAGCCGCACCAGAGTTTGAACAGCCATTTAATAGCTGTGCACTTAATGTAGAATCTAAAAACTACACAGAAGCTGAAGCCATTTGTACACAAGCAATTGCCTTATTAAAAGAAAGCCGTGGCCCACGTTTAAAAGTACGCGAACTTACATCGTTTGCATTAAGTAACCGTGGTGTAGCCCGCATGATGGCCAAAAAAGACACCGCAGGCCTTTCAGATTTATACGAAGCGTATCAAATCTCTAAAAACTCACTGGTATCTCATAATTTAACGCGTGCTAAAGAAGATTTATCGTTATAAAAACGTTTTATAACGCGATAAAAAAGCCGATGAAGGGATAATCCTGTATCGGCTTTTTTGTATACAATTGAAAGTGTTATATCGTGTTTTTATCGAATAGACCAAAATTGTTATAAAGCGATTTTTGTTTAGGTAACTGGCTTGTTTGAGTTGTTGAGCAACTGTTATTAGCTAATAAGTATAGAGCCTCGTTTACAAGAGGATCTTTGGTATCGCCCCAATCTGAATTAATGGTATCTTCGGCGTAACAATCTGCAGGTAAACCATCAAAGTAATCACTATACCCAGCTGAATTAGCTATCTTAAAGTTTATAGCAAACACAACGTGGTCACAAAGTTCATTAACATCCATACCAACAGGTTTTCCTCCTGTGCTTGTGCCAACCACTTGAACCTCAATGTAGGGTTCTAGCGCATTAATCACCAATTCACTAGCAGACAATGTTTGTTCAGTGGTGAGCACTACAACTCGAGGCAAATTCAGGCGAGGGTTGCTGCTGCTTAGCTCAAAATTTGTGCTTTTAGATTTACGGTTTTGATTATATTCGTAACTATACATCGGTTTACCTAGCACTTGATCTGCGGCAATTTGACTTGCTAGTTGCTTCGCTATAGATAGGTAACCGCCGCCGTTATAGCGTAAATCAAGTACTAGCTCTGAAACGCCCTCTTGCTCGAATAACGAAAATGCGTCATCTAAGTCTGGGGCACTGCGTTCAATAAAGCTATTAAAGGCCAGGTAGCCAACCTTACCTGTGTTAGATTCTAATATGCGGGCGTCTAGAATAGTGTTTGTGCTAACCGTTGCGCGTGCCATAGTGCCGGTTTGTTCTTCACCGTTTAAATCTATCCAGGTTACGTCTACTGAATAGCCTTCTTCTTCAGGCCCCAATAAGGCATCGTAGTCAAACGTATTGTTGGTTATTGCTTCTTCAATATTTACGCCATTCATTTTGGTGATTAATGAGCCTCTGGTTAACCCCATAACTGCTGCATTACCATCGTCAAATACATACTTTACAAGAAGACCGTTAGATTCTATTTTGTTTGCTAAACCATAACCAAAATAGCTCGCGTTAAGGTATCGGTCTTCATATTCTTGCGCAGTGACTACATAACTGTATTTATCTAATTCTACTTGGGATTTAACTTCGCTCATTAAATCGCTTAATGAGTCAAATGTAGATGGGTTTGTTGAGGTATTTAGCTGCTCACTCCAAAGATAATCTGTTTGAAGGTAGTCCCAAAGGGCTTCGTTTTGTGCTGTTTGGCTAGCACATACTGCAGGGTCGGAACTTATAATATCGCCTTCGTTTTCTGAGGAGCCGCCACATGCACATAGTAATAAAATTGAGCTAGATAAAATTATATTTTTTGTTTTTTTAATCATGACAATCCTTGTAAATATTGGGTTAATTAACAAAGTTACAATACTAATGCTTTTTTGGCAATAGGTAACCATTGTGTAAATTGTTGAGTTTATTTAAGTTTATTTATAGCTTTCAGTCGGCCAATCTTCTGCTGTAAAAGGAGGGTAGGCTAAGTCTATAAGTTAGTATTTCTCATTTATTAGGTTTGTTTTTATCGTTTGTCGCTGCGCTCAGAATTATCTAAAGTTGAGTTGTCGCCAATAAGTACGACTAACCAAACAGGAAGATAATCATGAAACGTACACTTTTAAAAACCATCGCTCTTGGCTCATTATTAACTTGCTCAGCTGCTGCAATGGCTGATCAAAGTGACTACAAATTAATGGTTATTGAAGATTCTGTAACAGCCGCACCAGAGTTTGAACAGCCATTTAATAGCTGTGCACTTAATGTAGAATCTAAAAACTACACAGAAGCTGAAGCCATTTGTACACAAGCAATTGCCTTATTAAAAGAAAGCCGTGGCCCACGTTTAAAAGTACGCGAACTTACATCGTTTGCATTAAGTAACCGTGGTGTAGCCCGCATGATGGCCAAAAAAGACACCGCAGGCCTTTCAGATTTATACGAAGCGTATCAAATCTCTAAAAACTCACTGGTATCTCATAATTTAACGCGTGCTAAAGAAGATTTGTCGTTATAAATTTATTACTTAACACTTAAAAAGCCCCTGCGAGTTTATAACTCGCGGGGGCTTTTTAGTTTTTATTTTTGAAATTAACCAATGCGAGTTGTTAATTTTTAAGCGGGTTAAACGTGTGTTCTCACTTAAATACCTATTTTAATAGGGGGTTTTAAACTTAAAATATGGTAATTACATCATTGCGTGTAAGGTTAACCGAGAATTGCAGGGTTAATTGTTTTTAAAAGCGGGATATTTTACTAATGGCGATGCGTATATAAAATGCTCTAAGGGTATTAAATTTCTTTATATTTTCGCCTATTTTCATTAAAGTACTTAAATATAGTAAATTCAGTTAATATTAATCTTTGTAAATAAGTTTATGTTTAATGGCATTTAGCTGTTTTGTGCATTTTTCTAATTAAAACTAAAAATAAATAAGTAACTGCACTTTTAATGGAACTGCGTGATTTTAGCGCAGATAAAAGGATTTAAAATGAAACTTACCTTCAATCGCATTGTTGCATCTTTTTTTGCAGCAACTGTTAGCCTCTCTGTAACCGCCGAAGATATAGAGCTATACGTAAACCATAACGTAGAAACCGATGAAAACCCCCGTGTTGTGATTATTTTTGATACCTCCGGAAGTATGGGAAGTAAGCTTCCTTACAACGGACCTAAAAAAATAGATGCAGCTAAAGATGCCATGACCCAACTGGTTAATGATAATAGCGCCATTGACTTTGGTTTAATGCGTTTTAATGGTAACAACGGTGGTTATATTATGGCTGGTTTAGGCTCATCACATGACACTATTTTAGGCCAAATTGAAAAGCTACCTGCTAGCGGAAACACCCCCGTTACAGAAACCTTATGGGAAGCCTACCTTTATATGACAGGCCAAACCGTTTGGTATGGACAAAATACCAATCAACGTGACTTTAGTGTAGAGACCAACGACAACCCTTTAACGCCCCCTGATTATATATCGCCGTTTAGACAGGCATATGGTTCGCAAGAGCGCTGTGATAATTCTATAAATTTAATATTAATGACCGACGGCGACCCTACTCAGGATAATAACCGTAATGACGATATTAAAGATTTATACAAGCAAAAATTTGGTTATAACCCAAGTAAAACAAGTAACAGTTATTTAGCGGTATTAGCGCAAATAATTCATGGAACACAAGACGTTGAAATAGATCTTTACGAAGACACACCGGAAGTAGCAGACACAGGCCGCGTATTTACTATTGGTTTTGGTAGTGGCATGAGTAGCAAAGGTAAAACGCTTCTTGAAAAAACTGCTGAACTAGGTGGTGGCGAGTACCTTCACGCAGATACCTCAGCAGAGCTCTCTGAAGCATTAAATAATACTATTTCTAGAATACGCGAAGTAAACGATAGCTTTTCATCGCCTACGGTTGCCAGTAATAACGTTGACCAAACCCGCAGCCGAGAAGCAATCTATTTTGCTATGTTCTACCCAGAGACCGGGGCTCGTTGGGGCGGCAATTTAAAAAAATTAGTTATGTCGGGCTCTAACATAGTTGACTCCACAGGCCGTGAGGCAATAGGTGACGACGGCTTAATTAAAGAAGACGCTCGCACGTTTTGGCTACCTTCAAATAAACCGGCTGATGGTAATTTAGTCGCACAAGGGGGCGTAAACTACTTACTTTCAAGCTTAGACTCACAAAGCCGCAAACTGTATATAGATTCGGACGGTAGTATTGTTGATTTTACCTTTGATAGAGTTAAAGAAATTTTAAATATAGTGTCAGAAGCCATAGGTGGCATCATACCGGGTACTGATATTGCTATCTCGCGCAATGATATTAATTGGGCAAGAGGCATGGATGTAGATAACGAAGATAGCGATAGCTCATCAGTAGATCAGCGTGCCAATATTTTTGGTGATCCTTTGCATTCTAAGCCGGTATCTATTGATTATGGTGATGGCAACATACGTATTTTAGTGGGCACTAATGCTGGCTTTTTACACATGTTTAACGATAAAGGTAACAGCATTGAAGAGGAGTGGGCGTTTATGCCTGCTGAGCTGTTAAAAAACATACCTGCACTTCGTACAAATCAAGCCAATACTAAAGTATATGGTATGGATGGGCCTATTAGTGTGTTTTTTAACAATAAAAGTTTAAACAGTGACGGCTTAAATGACGGAGTAATAGATGCCACTAAAGGTGATGAAGTATGGGCATTTGCTGGTATGCGCCGTGGGGGTAAAAACTATTATGCACTTGATATTAGCTCACCAGATAAACCAAAACAGCTTTGGAGTAAGCCTATTGTAGGCGGCTCAGATGGGTTTGAATACCTAGCTCAAACCTGGTCAAAACCACAAATAGCCTATATTAAAGCGTTTGGAGATGAGCCTTTACTGGTATTTGGTGGCGGATACGATACAAACAAAGACAATGCGATTCGTAGCGAGGATAAATCAGGCACGGGAATTTACATTGTTAAGGCTAAAACTGGCGAAAGAGTATGGGCGTTAACGCCTGAGGATAATAATTTTCAAGGTAAGCACAGTATAGCTGCCGATATAGCAACGCTTGACTCAGATTATGATGGTTACATTGACCGTTTATATGCCACCGATACGGGGGGTAATATTTGGCGTGTGGATATGCCTGGCTCAGACAAAAATAGTTTTTCTCATTACAAATTAGCAGAGCTTGGCAGTTCATTAGCAACGCAAGACCGACGCTTTTTTTACAAGCCACTAGTGGCACGTACTATGTTTAGTAAAGTGAGCAAAACGAGCTATGGCGGTGAAGAAATAACCACACGATTAGATACGCCTTACGATGCCATCGTGATAGGCAGTGGTAATCGCTCAAATCCGCTTGCAACCAATGAGCAAGATCACCTTTACATGATTCGCGATGAACAAACCGTAACTAAAACCTTCGATTCACAAAATACGCCAGAGCCCATAGTGCCAAGTGATTTAATGCTTATGAATGACGACCCATTTGGCAATGCACTAGATAATGTAGATGAGTTTGTAGAACTTGAAGCTGATTTAGCAGGCTTTAAAGGGTGGCGATATGAGCTAAGTAATGGTGAAAAATCATTGGCTGCAGCCACCGTAGTAGGAGGCGTAGCTTATTATACATCGTTTACACCTGCACTAGAGTCTGATAAAAATCAGTGCTCTTTAACAGGGGGCGGTGGTGCAATGTATGCTTTTCATTTGCACTATGGCACAAAAGTGTACGACCAACTTAAATTTACTACCAGCTACGATGTACCCGATACCGCTCAGTTGTATTTTGGTGAAGGCGACTCATGTATAGATGCTAATAATAATGGATTATGTGATGTGCCAACACCTGATGATGGTGACCCAGATGACGGTACCCCAGGCGGTGGCTACGAGTACGAAGAAACAATACCTGTTAGCCAAGTAAGCCAGTTTTATTTAATCGGCCCGAGCCTTACTGGTGAAGGCGCAGTAAACCCTATCAAACCGCCTGAAATTAACGGCCCAGGGCTAACTGTTGTTGATGGTAAAGTTAAACTTGTAAATGACAGTGATACATTAGGCTTTGGCTTTAAAACGCAGCAAACCTACATATATAAACGTGAAGAAAACGATTCTTCATCTGATTAGGTTAGCCTTAGCTCAGGAGTCGCAGCGCTTTATTATTTACCGCGCATGCCTTTAAAAGGCATGCGCTAACTTTTCTAGCTAATACTATAGAACCCAAAGCAAACCTTGCTACGTTAAAGTGTTCTGCTAAAGAAAGCTCAACAATGTAATTTTTGCCTAAAATTTAACGCGCCTCCTACCTAAAATAGATTACCTAACCAAGCGAATTTGTACTAATAAAAGCCAACATTGCTTTACGCTAAGCCAACATTTATTCGCAATTATTATGTTTAGCCATTATAAAAAGAGGACTTATTGTCCCTATATTGAAAATAGACATACGGGTAATAATTGGTTTATGAATTGTTCGTAAATAAACCAATCAATGTGTAAATAAACATTAAATAAGTCACTAAATAGTAAAGCAATATTTGCATAACATGGTTAAAAAAAAGAATTATAAAACTTACCATTTTAAATGGTTGCTAGTGCTTAATTTTGCCGCTATTTTAAGGTTAAGTTGTATTAGATGGAATTAGTATGAGTTTCAAATTGATCTCTTTTTGCTATTGTATTCCCGTACTCTTTTTAAATGGTTGCGATGAGGAAGTGAGTTTATTTAGTAGCAGTAAAACGCCGTTAGTGGCTAAAAACGAAAACGCTAATTTACCGGCAACTGCTATTAAGCAAAAGCACCTTGTTGTAGAAGGCCTAATAGAGGGAATTGTACCAAGTCACTGTAAACGTGGTGAAACAGCGTATATAAATGCAAAAATGCAAAAGGTTATACGCAACCCAACCGCAAAAGTGACTTATACACTAAAGCCCACTGATAATATTTTGTCTGTGTGTGTGGCCAATGATAACTCAGCTATTACTTATCGTTATGGCACTGAGCATAAAATTGGCCTAGAGTATACGGCCACTGCCGCGCAGCCATTTGGTAGCTACTATCGTCAAATAGGGAAAGTAGGCGAAAGTATTTTGTTTTTTAACAAAGGCAATTACTATTACTACATTATTAATGCTGGTGGTATGGGCAGTGGTGTTTCAGTGAACGTATATAAAAATAAAACGCTTATTGCGGAGTTTTTCTCTGGTAATGAGGCGTATAACGACTTTGTTATTGCCAGTAATTTAGACTTGCCTAAGTCGTTGGCAATAGAGCTTCAACCACATATAAACACAATGCAATGAATGGATTAAGTAAAGCACATTGTAACATTATTGAACAAGGGCAGTGGTTTTCTAAGCGCGATGCACACTTAAAACAGTTTTTACTAAGCCACGCAAAAACTTTAAGCCTTAGTGCGCACCAATCTCTTTTTTTACGAGGTGATAAACACGACGGTATTTATGCTGTATTAAGTGGTGTGGTGCGTATTAGTGGGGTAAGTAATAATGGTAAAGAAGCTGTTTTAAGCTTTGTTGACGCCTCGCTGTGGTTTGGCGAAGTCACTTTATTTGACCGCGGAATGCGCACGCACGATGTTTATGCGCAAACCGATGTAACACTGTGTTTTATTGGGCAACGCGCACTTGAGCAACTGTTAAAACAATACCCGCATTATTGGCAAGACTTTGGGTTACTCCTTGCCCAAAAATTGCGAGTTATGTTTACTAGCATGGAAGATCATGCACTATTAAGTGCCGAGCAGCGCGTTGCAAAACGCTTACTTATATTGTGCGCGCATTTAGCGCATAGTAATGGCCATACGTTTACGTTATCTCAGCAGCAATTGGCTGATATGACTTACCTTACACGGCAAACCGCCAATCAAATTCTAAAAAAATTAGCAAAGCAGCAACTTATTGAGGTCGGCTATAACAAAGTGACCATTTTAAACCAATCTGCTTTAGAGCTACTTTGTAATCAGTAAATGTCGGCTCCCCGACAGAGTGATATTTTAAAAGCCTGATATAGTGTAAAAAAACACAATAAAAGGCACACACATGAAAACTCTACAGCAACAGCTTGGTACATACGGTTTGTACCATCGCTCTAAACGCAATGTTTTAACTCATTTTTTTGGTATTCCACTTATTGTATTTGCGGTGCTTTGCTTGTTAGCGCGTATTCAAATACCCATTGGCAGCCTGCTTATTGATGGCGCGCAGCTTTTTGTTTTTGCAAGCGTGGTGTATTACTTAATGCTGAGCGTGTCGCTTGGCTTAATAATGGGTGTACTGTTTACCTTATTGCTTTTAGCAGCCCAGCCAATCGCTGCTATGGCTTTTTGGCCTTGGTTAAGTATTGGTGTGGGCGTGTTTGTATTTGGCTGGGTGCAGCAGTTTATTGGCCATTACTATGAGGGTAAAAAGCCTGCGTTTGTAGATGATTTAATTGGCTTAATTATTGGCCCGTTGTATGTAACCGTTGAGTTTTTATTTTTAATGGGGTTTTATAAAACATTAGAAGGCGAAGTTAACGCCATAGCAGGCCCCGCCAAGGCATAATGCTAAGCGGCTTAAATATTTAGTTATTCGAGTGTGCTAAATAAAGCGTTATAAACGTTTATAACTTAACACGATTGCTATTAGCAGCGGATAAAATAATAAAGGCAAATAACCCATGCAATACAACAATAAAACCGTATGGATCACCGGCGCATCATCAGGTATTGGCAAAGAGCTCGCAATACAGTTTGCAGCACTGGGTGCCAAGGTTATTTTATCAGCCAGAAGCGTTGATAAACTTAACGAACTAAAACAGAGCTTACATGGCGATAGCCACATTATTGTGCCTCTTGATTTGTCATCACCTGAAGCTGTTTTAGCTCAAGTTACTGATTTAACGAGTACATTACCTGCTATCGATATTTTAATTAATAACGGCGGGGTGTCGCAGCGCAGCCTATTTTTAGAAAACGAATTTAATGTTTACCGCCAGTTGATGGAAGTTAACTACTTTGGCCTCATTGCACTTACCAAAGCGGTAGCGCCTAGTATGGTAGCAAGACAAAGCGGTTCAATCGTCTCTATTAGTAGCGTTGCGGGTAAAGTAGGCTCTAAATTTAGAACGGGCTATTCAGGCTCTAAATATGCGGTAGTGGGCTTTATGGATTGCCTGCGTGCTGAGCTTGCAGAGCATAATATTCATTGCTTAACTATTTGCCCCGGCTCTATTAAAACCGCCATTGCACATAATTCGTTAAACGAGCAAGGCATAGCGCAAAACAAGCCAGAGCACTCAATAGAAAATGGCATGGATGTAAGCGTAGCCGCTAAAAAAATGATCCTCGCAATTCATAATAAAAAAGACGAAGTGATTGTTGGCAAAGGCCTAAGTGGCTGGGCACCGACCATTAAACGGTTTTTTCCTCGTGTATTTAATCGATTAACCGCTAAAACAAACTATCGGTAGCATCGGGCGATTTAGAGATATAAAATGCTGTAAATTCAATCAATTTAGACAAGGATTCTAAATGAAGTATTTATGGCTTGGCCTGTTTTTTATTGTATTAATTTGGTCCGGAATTAACCCAAAAGATCAGTTTACTTGGCTGCTTGAAGTAATCCCCGCAATAATTGGTTTAGTGCTTATGGCAAGCAGCTATAAGCATTTTAAACTCACCCCCATTTTATATGGCTTTATATTAGCGCATTGTATTGTGCTAATGGTTGGCGGGCATTACACCTACGCCGAAGTCCCTTGGTTTGATAACTTATTTGGCAGTGAGCGTAACAACTACGACAAAGTAGGGCACTTTTTTCAAGGGTTTGTGCCTGCATTATTAGCGCGTGAAATATTACTACGTAAAAACGTAGTCAATGGTAAAGGCTGGCTAAATGTGTTTGTTGTATCGATATGTTTAGCGTTTAGTGCTTTTTACGAACTAATAGAGTGGTGGGTTGCAGTGTTAAGCGGTGAAAACGCAGAAGCATTTTTAGGTACGCAAGGGTACGTATGGGATACTCAATCTGATATGGGAATTGCCTTACTTGGGGCTATTTGCTCGATATTGCTGCTTTCAAAAGTACACGATAAACAGTTAAAAAATGTTAAAGATTATTGATTCAAATTTTATTATTAAAAGACAATAAATTATGACTGTAAATACCCATAATTTCACGATAAGCACAGATAAAAGCAAGCTTAACTTTAACGTTATTTATAACTTTATTGCTAATAGCTATTGGGCTAAAGGAATACCTAAAAGCATTATGCAAAAAGCGATTGATAACTCAATGTGCTTTGGTGTTTACAGCGCTGATAACGAGCAAGTGGGTTTTGCCCGCGTAGTAACCGACAACGCTACCTTTGCCTATTTGGCTGATGTATTTATTACCCCAGATTTACAAGGTAATGGTCTGAGCAAGTTACTGGTTAAAACGATAGTAGAGCACCCTGAGCTGCAAGGGCTAAGGCGCTTTTTATTAGCGACATCGGATGCCCATGGCCTTTATGCGCAATACGGGTTTAAACCGATAGATAACCCAGCATTGCTAATGCAAATAAACCCTAAAAATGTGTATGAGGGAAATACTAGAGAGGTATAGTAAATTGGGGAAGGGTAATGTCCATGTAAGCGAGTTGTATGGATAATACAAAAAACTAATAAGCCATTGACATTAAAACTGATTTTACTTATTAGGTTGAGTTGTGATGCTTTTTAAAGGTGTATGATTTCCTAGTGCAGACATATTTGTATTCATCCATTTAAGAGCGTTGGATTGTGATTGATAATAAATAACAACTGCTAATTTCTGATCTGTACAGCACTGACTTAATAATTTATTCTCAAATTCACACTCATTAAATTTCGACTCGCATAACCTCATTCATACACATAATGCCTCATTCAGAGGCAAATAATTGTTGGCTAAAATAGCGAGGCGAAGCAAAAGCCAACTGTAATTTGACCTGCTGAAATGACTTGTTATAAGCCATTTACACCGATGTACAAATCTGTTTTTTAATATCATTGACACCGTTACTTAATAATTTATTTAAAAACTCTTGATCAGGGTAAGTTACAGGGAAAGTTGAATATTTACCCTTAGTAGAGGATTGATAGCTCTTGGTTGAGCCAGCAAAGTCGAAAGAGGCGTTAATTACTAGAACAACTTCATTTTCCATTGTAGATGAGCTAGTTAAATAGTAATTAAACTTTATATCTGATTGTGCTTTTTCTTTACCTGTTTCAGGGTAAATATCAATCAATTGGTTCTTTAGGTCTGGAGCAGAGTCCTGAGTTAGAATGTAATTGAAATCTGCACGCTTAACATTACTCATTGAAATGAACGAGCCTCCAGAAGCTACATTAGCATTAACAATATCTTCAAATTTAAATACATTCTCACCTTTTTTTGGAGAGTTTATTTCAAGGCTTGATACTGGGATTTGGCATGATGCGCTATTGGTTTGAAGTGAACTGTATTCAATATCTTTAGTTATTTGGCAACCTGCCAATAATACAGAAAAGGGTAATATAAACTTAAAATTCAAAACCGAACTCCTTTTTGGGTTATAACGCCTCAACTTTGGGGCACAAATATATGGGCTAAAATTACGAGCGAAGCGAGGGTGCCCATGTATTTGTGTCCCAGCGAACGCAGTGAGTGACAACAGTTGTTTGTTAGCCGTCATATCTCATTCAGCTCTAGCTTCATTTGCTCCTTTAAAGCATTATGACAGTTTTGTACGTCCTGCCCGAATATGGTCGCTTTTTCCTGATATGGAGTGATCAAAGTTTGATCTGCCCTGAACTCTTGCGTTGACATAAATCTAAGCATTTCGGTAGAAGCGTCGGTTGCATTCTTTACCGCAATTTCTAGCTTATCCAGTAACGCGTCAACTTCCTTCGAAGCTATCAACCGAATACTATTTTGTTCAGTTTTAACTTTAAGATGTTCCTCGTTTAACTCAAATACAAGCGATTGAACGTCTTGATTATATTTAACAATTCCTTTATTTTTGGCTGCCTCATCATCTTGTAAACAAGTAGTTAAAAATTCAGCCATAATTGGCTGAAACTTCTCTACAAAGATTGAATTACACTTTCCGTGGAACTCATCAAGTAGAGAAAAGTATTTTGAGAATTGAAGCCTTTTATCCTCATATTGATATTTTCTCTTTTCAATATCTAAAGAGTGCTGTTTTTTAATTTTTTCTGTTTCGGCGCGATACTTAGCAACAATCTTCTGTTTGTCTTCTTCAAGCTGGCGATTATCTTCAATTAGTGCTCGGTTTTTACCCTTGACCTTTAAATACGCGGTCAGGTAAATCGAAAGAGCACCAAGGGCAAAGCAAAAAATATTAAATAACACTTCCATGCTCGATATAAACTCCATGACGGCTAACAACTTTATCAAAGGACACTTTCCTCTTTTTATGAGCGATGTATGTCCTCTTAATTATTTTTAATATTAATAACAAATCTTGTAACACATTGCGAATATTAAACTTTAAGGCTGGGTGTTCTTTTTATGGCAGGTGGAAAAGAGGAAAGAGTCCTCATTTTCTGACTTAGGAGGAAAAACGCCAGCGAAGTAAGCAAATACAGCGCTAAAGATTTAAAATGACATCCAAACCCCTTTTTCAATCATTTAACCGCCACTAAAAACTGCATCGAAAATATAAGTAACCGCTTTAAGTACATTTGTTTATGCAAGCCTATTATAAAAGGTGGTTTTTGGCTGGTGGAGGCTATAAAACGAGGTGATGAATTATTTACTAAACGCGTCTTTCTACTTTTAAAACAGTACAGACACGATATTTATACCAATCGACTTAAATATTTAGCCTTTCTCGCGTGCTAAATAAAGCGTTAACTGCGTTATAAATTTCTCATGTAGAAAACTACATGTCGAAATTTATGCCTTGTTATCACTCTATTTATCCGTCGCTATAAATGTCTAATTACTTAACACGATTGGTATTATCTGGCTTTTTAGCTTCTAGCGCTTCTATTTCACTCCAGATTTTTTCGGCTTCTGCGCTTAACATGGCGTAGCTTTTAATATCGCCTTTACGCTGTGCTTGCATGCCTTGCTCAAGCTTTGCATCGTACTCTTTGCGTAGTTTTTTTGTCGGGTCTGATTTAAATAGTGAAAACATGTGGCTCCTTAGTTTTATAAAAGTATTAGGGCGTGTTGATCTTTGCGGATTGAAATTTGTTCAATCTAGGGGCGATTAAATCGCGGCGCGAGGTTTGTAACCTAGTGGGCTAAGTAAAAACCGAGCAAAGCTTCCGCGTCCTGCTCACGCCCCTTACCTACATCCATGTAGGCAACAAAGAGTTTATCCCCCTAGGCAGAACCCGAAGGGCAGCGCATGTTTGGCATTTATGCTGCGTTATCGCCTATTTATGGGGAGTAACCACACTTCATAGGCTCTGCCTTGCCTAAAAACCAAACATACTGCTGCAAATTCAACCATCAAAGATCAACACGCCCTAGCATTACCATACGCTACAAAGAGCTAAATAGTTCTTTTAGCCGTAGGGCGTTTACCTTATTATATAAAAACAAGGTAAACGCATTATTTGCTATGCTGCGGTTACAAACGGTTTTATTGCTCAGGCTCAAGGCGTTTAATTCCTTCTCCGTCAATACCTAAGTAAATATAGCCATCACTGCCTTGTGCTAAGCTGCGGACGCGGCCTATTCCTTCTAAAATTTTATATTGCTTTGAAACACCTTTGTTAGATATTTCCAGTGCACTTAAAAACGAAAATTTCATAGACGATAGCAAAAGCTTGCCTTTTAATTGCGGGTACTTATCGCTGCTAACCAATAACATGTCAGAAGGGGCAATGGAGGGGGTCCAATGCAGTACGGGCGATTGCATGCCGTCTTTTTCTTGTATGTCGGTAAACGACGTACCGCTGTAATTAACTCCATAACTAACCACCGGCCAGCCATAATTAGCGCCCGCTTTAATTATGTTTAGCTCATCGCCGCCACGTGGGCCGTGCTCATGAGACCATAACGTTCGTGTTGTTTTATCAAACCACATGCCTTGCGGGTTACGGTGTCCGTATGACCAAATAGCGTGTTTAGCGCTTTTTTGATTTACAAACGGGTTATCTTTAGGAATACGGCCATCGGCGTGTAAGCGATAAATTTTACCGCCATCACGGGTTAAGTCTTGCGGGTTTTTATCGCGCGAGCCGCGATCGCCAATCGAAAAGTAAACATACCCTTGGTTATCAAACACAATACGGCTTCCGTAGTGCTGGCCTTTTGTGCTGTTATGCTCACCTTTATAGAGTAATTGTGTGCTTAAAAGCTCAGTGCGATCGTCACTAAGCTTGGCGCGCATTAGGGCTGTATTACTGCCACTTTTAGCGCCTTGGGTACTTGAGTAAGTTATGTAAAGCCATTGATTATCGTTTGCGTCGCTATGTAGGGCTAAATCAAGTAAACCGCCTTGCCCGTTTGCATCAATTTGTGGCAAACCCGAGAGCTTAGTTAAGTTAGATGAGTTTTTAGGCAGTAAATAAAGTGCGCCGCTGCGCTCGGTTATAAGTAAATCACCGTTACTTAACGGCTCAATAGCCCAGGGGATAGTTACCCTTTTAGTCACACTGACGGCCTTTACATTGAGCGGTAATACATCAAGGGTTTTGTAATCTACAGCTGCCACCGGCGTTGAAACGAGTACAGCTATGAACGCTGTTGATAATGTTTTAGCAATCGTTTTTGTTGGTAAAAACACAGTTGTTGTCCTGTCCAATAAATAAGCAAGTAATACCTACATTAGCATGCTGCTGCAGATTTTGCTAAATGTAGCGCTTTAATAAAAACCATATATATTTCAATCATAAAGAGTTTACCCGCAGTGCTGTATGGCTGGTTTTAATATTTTAAACAGCTATTTATTACACCTTAATTGAGGCTTTAGTACAGCGCTTTAAATTAGAGAGCTGCATAAAAATTGCGCTAAAAAACTGAATATTTACTCTAATACTATTGAAATTAATTTTTTTGGGCGTACACTTGTGCGCTGAAGTTTGAGCGTACACATGTAAGTTCAAATTCAATATTTAATATCCAAGAGATTAATAGTGATGATTACTAAAGTATTAGACCAATTTTCGAAGTGGTTTTTACACCATCAAAGCTTTGCAGGCTACATTGAGCCCATAATGCAAATGGTTAAGCCTGCGTGGCGTGCTGGTCTTTATAGAGCAAAAATAGAAGAGCTGACGCAGCACAATGGTGATTTTTTAAGTATTACCTTAAAGCCAACTCAGCACTGGCAGGCACACATTGCTGGCCAACATATTAGTTTAACGGTAGAAATAAACGGGCGTTTATTAACTCGTGTGTTTACGGTTGCCTCAAGCCCTGAGCAATTTAAAACTACGGGCTTGGTGCGTTTATTAATTAAAACTGATGAGCAAGGGCGTTTTACAAGCCTTTTAAGCAGTGCTTTACGAGTCGGTGAGTGGTGCAATATTTCAGCGCCTAGTGGCGACTTTGTTTATAAAAACACCCAAAACAATGCAACGTTTATAGCGGGCGGCTCGGGTATTACACCTATGCTTGCCATGATTAGTGAGCATTTAAAACATACAACACAAAAAGTATCGCTGATTTATTATGCCAAAGCCGCAGCGCACCAATGTGTAGACGAGCTAAGCGCATTAGCAAACCAGTTTTCGCATTTTTCGTTTTTACTGCTCACACGCGAGCAATCAGATGATATTACTCGCCATGTAAATGTATGGGAAAACCCAGACATATACTGCTGTGGGCCTGCAAACTTTATGAAAACGGTGTGTGACTTTGCTAAAAAACACCATTTAAATTACTACCAAGAGGCATTTGGTTTAACGCTGCCAAGCCAAAATGACGACAGTCTGTTTAACGTACAGATTAATAGCAGCGCTCATGTCGTAAATGCTAATAACGCATTGTTAGCACAGTTTGAGGAAAAACAATTACCGGTTAAACGCGGGTGTGGCATTGGTATTTGCCACCAGTGCCAGTGCATTAAAAAGTCAGGCGTGGTGCGTAATTTAAAAACTGGTGAGTTGAGTGATAACGGCGAGCAGTTAATTCAACTGTGTGTAAGTCAACCTGTTAGCGACTTGGAGTTACAGCTATGAAAAACATAAACTTTGATCAGTTAGCCAACGATTTAGATAGCATAAAAATGGATACGCTAGGCAAAGTAGGGCAACAAGATGCAAACTACATTCGCTCGGTTGTTAAAAAGCAGCGGCTATGTGAGTGGAGTGGCCGTATTTTACTTATGCTGGGCTTTATTCAGCCACTTTTATGGGTTGCGGGTGTACTGTTATTAGCGCTGGCAAAAATTTTAGACAACATGGAAATTGGCCACAATGTTATGCACGGCCAATACGATTGGATGAACGACAAGCAGCTTAACTCGCAGCATTATGAATGGGATATTGCTTGCGATGGGCAAAGTTGGCATCGCGTTCATAACTTTGAACACCACACCTACACTAATATTATTGGTAAAGACCGCGACTTTGGTTATGGCTTATTGCGTTTAAGCAATGATTTTAAATGGCGCTTAAAAAATGTATGGCAGTTTATTACGTATATTAATTTAAGTGTGCTGTTTCAGTGGGGGGTGTCGTATCACGAACTGGCAGCGGAGCGTGTGTTTATAGGTAAAAAGAAAGAAAACCGCGAAGGGGGTGTATCGCATTCTACCCTAAAACAGCGCTTTTTTAGTAAAGGTGCGCGCCAATTAATAAAAGATTATGTGATATTTCCTTTATTGGCAGGCCCTTTGTTTTTATGGGTATTAGCAGGCAACTTACTGGCAAATTTAATCCGTAATTTATGGACCTCAACCATAATATTTTGTGGGCACTTTACCGAGGACACCGAAACCTTTAAAGAAGAAGACTGCATAAACGAAACGCAAGGGCAGTGGTATTATCGCCAGGTATTGGGCTCATCTAATATTACAGGCCCGCATTGGTTTCATGTTTTAACTGGGCATCTAAGTTGCCAAATTGAGCATCACTTATTTCCTGATATGCCGTCCTCTCGCTATCAAGAAGTGGCCCCGCAAGTGCAAGCCGTTATGCAAAAACACGGCATTGATTATCATACAGGTGGTTTTTTTAAGCAGTATAGCTCGGTATTAAAACGTATTATAAGGTACTCGTTTAAATAAATAATGTGCCTTTAAAAAGCCGATTAATGAAGGTGCATTAATCGGCTTTTTTGTATGTGCTTAGCAATATGGCCAATTTATAAACAGCAGTTGCAAAAATTTCTTTTTGATAATTAAAAAAGCCTCAGTTTTGCTATGGTTAAATGATGCATGAATGTCATACAATGGAGAAAAATAGACCACACAAGAGAGATTAAAATGGCCGCATTCGGTACCGTGTTTATGCCGCAGATGATTCAAGCTCGTTTTTCTGATAACCAATGGAGCGAAAGCTCAATCGTCCCTTCCGATAAACTTGAACTTCATGCGGGCGCGCACGTCCTTCATTATTCAAGCACGTGTTTTGAAGGCTTAAAAGCTTTTCGCCACGAAGATGGCTCTATTTATATTTTTAGAATAGATGCAAACATTGCGCGTATGCAGCAAAGCTCTGCATTATTAAGCTTACCAAGCTTTGACGGTCAAATGCTAAAAGACATGATTATCGAGATTGTTAAAGAGTATGCTGATGAAACGCCATTACCACCAGGCTCTATGTACATTCGCCCAACTCACATAGGAACAGAGGCTGCCATTGGTAAAGCGGCTGCGCCGTCAATGAGCTCGTTGTTATATACACTTTTATCGCCAGTTGGCGATTACTTTACAGGCGGCGCTACTGCACTGCGTGTATTACTTGAAGAAGATGGCATGCGCTGTGCCCCGCACATGGGCATGGTAAAAAGTGGCGGTAACTACGCCAGTGCACTTGCACCAATTAGCGCAGCGCGCGAAAAATACCAAGCCGATCAAATCTTGTTTTGCCCAGGTGGCGACGTACAAGAAACAGGTGCTGCTAACTTTATTCTTATTGACGGTAACGAAATTATTACCAAAGCGCTTGATAGCACGTTTTTACATGGCGTAACCCGTAATAGCATTTTAACCATTGCAAAAGATTTAGGCATGACAGTAAGCGAGCGTAACTTTAGCGTTACCGAGCTTTTAGAGCGTGCTGCAAAGCCAGGTACAGAAGCTGCGCTTTCAGGCACTGCTGCGGTGTTAACGCCGGTAGGCACGTTTATTCATAACGATAAAGAATACAAAGTAGGCAGTGGCGAGCCAGGCCCTGCAACAGCGCGATTACGCCAAGCATTGAACGATATTCAATGGGGTAAAAGTGAAGACAAACACGGCTGGTTAACTAAAATCTAATTGATTTGAGCAGTTCGCACTAAAAAGCCACCGACTAGGTGGCTTTTGTGTTTTTGAGTACTTTTTGAAATGTTTAGCGCTTAAAACTTCATTTCTATTTTGCCGTACACGTAACGGCCATTAAATCCGTAGGGCGAAAAGCTCGAATAAGCAAACAAGCGAGAAAAAGTAGAGACTTCTTCTACATTTTCGCGGGTAGGATCTGGGTATACATCAAAAATGTTATTGGCACCTAAACTAAGCGTTAGGTTATCGGTAGCGGCATAGGCTACATCTAAATCAGTGATCCACTTAGGTTTTAATACCTCGTTTAGCTCAGGCGTTGATGAAGGGTCTTGGGTTTCACCATAACGCGTAGTTCTAAGTGTGGTACGCAGCGCATCATGGGTCCATGTAGCACTTAAATTATATTTATTGCGCGGGGTGCTTACTTCAAAGCGGCGCAGCTCTGTACCTGAGAACAAGTTGTCTTGATCAAACCCAGCACCTTGCAGCTCAGCGGGCGGGTCAATAATATCAGTGACTTCATTTTTGCCGTAGTTATACCCTAAGTTAAAGGCAATATCGCCATAGCCATCGGTGATTAAGTTGTACGAGGCAACCACATCAACACCACGCGTTTTACTATCTATAGCGTTTAAGAAAAAGCGGCCTTGGTTAGCGCCCGTGCCTGCTAGTAGCTCTTCTATTGCTGCGCCCGATAAATTGTTAGATAAAACAATACGGTCATCAATTAGTATTTGATAGTAATCAACCGATAAGCTGAAATTAAAGTCGGTAGACCAGGTAAAGCCAACCCCGTAGTTAGTGGCTTCTTCGGCATCAAGGCCCGGTGAGCCAAGCGCTTTGGCTACATCGCTGCTTGGTGCAAAGGTGCCGGTTTCGGTCGGAACGCTATCAACAAATACGGTAGCAACCGAGGTAAAATATTGCTGTTGTAATGAAGGTGCTCTAAATCCTGTTGAGGCTGAAGCGCGTATGGCTAAATCTTCGGTTAATGAATAGCGCGTTGCAATTTTGCCGTTAAGTGTATCGCCAAAATCTGAGTAATCCTCATAACGGGCTGCCACAGCTAAGTTCCAATCATCTGTTAGGTAGGTTTCTAAATCTATGTAAAAGCTTACATTGTGGCGGCTGTTGTCACCTTCTGATTCAGGTGTAAAGCCTGGAAATACTTGTGCACCTGCTGCACCAAATGGGCCATCTTCGCCTGTGACTACGCCACCTGGGCCAAATGAGCCTTGTGCGTATGAGGCTTCTTCGCCAGCTTCTATTTGATAGCCTTCTGTGCGGTACTCAGCGCCAATGGCAACACTTACCGCGCTTTCTAAAAAGCTGACATCCACTTCGCGGCTTAAATCAACATTTAAAGTAAGTTGATCGTATGTAAGCGTACCTGCATCAAAGCGTGTTTGGCTAGTGGGGCCGTATGACGTATTTAAACTATTGGTTACACCAAATTCGAACGCATCTTCACCATACACAGCCGATACATCGTAGTTCCAATCACTTATAAAGCCTTTAACACCTAACGCGAGTGAGTAGTCGTTTATATCTGAGGTGATCACAGGTAAAAAACCGTCGGGGTATATTTCTTCTATATTACGGCTATCGCTTGCGCGTCTATAAAAACCAGCGCCTTCACCTTCACGTTTAGAGTAAGAGCCAAATGAATACAAATCTGCATCGTTAGCTAGTTGATACCCTGCATTATAAAAAACCGATAGGTCTTCTACATCCCCATTACCAAAGTTATGGTTATAGCGGTTAACTGTAAACTCGCGAGGGTCGAGTGAGCCATCTTCTAATCGGTCGTAGTTTTCGCGTTGATCGTAATCGGCACGGTTAGTAGAGTGGCGGTCGCGGTATTCAGTCGAAATGTTTAAAAAGCCATTATCACCAAGCTCTAAACCAATATTACCTTGCAAAGTAAGCGTTTGCCCATCGGTTAAAGAGCGATCGCCGCCTTCGGTAAATGCTAGGTTGCCATCGCTACCCTCAGATACCGATTCAAGCTGAGGTACGCCATCCATTTCGGTGATATTAGCCCCATAAATAGCAGCAAGGGAGCCGCCACTGCTTGCGCTTTTAAGTACAATGTTAATCACACCCGCTATAGCATCAGAGCCGTATTGCGCCGCAGCGCCATCGCGTAAAACTTCAATGCGTTCAATTGCATTAGCTGGTATTGCATTTAAATCTACAGAAGATGAGCCACGCCCCGTTGAACCATTTAAATTAAGCAGTGCGCTACTATGACGACGCTTCCCATTAACCAGCACTAAGGTATGATCGGGTGCTAAACCTCGAAGTTGTGCAGGGCGTACATGATCACTGCCATCGGTAAGCGATGCCTGTGGAAAGTTAAAACTTGGTAACAAATTGCTCAGTAGCGCGTTTGTTTCCGTAAGGCCTGAACTGGTAAGCGCCTCAGCGCCAATAATATCAATAGGTACGGCGCTGTCTTCAACTGTGCGCCCTAAACGGCGTGAGCCAATTACGCTAATTTGCTCTATATCTTCTTGTACTTGAGGTGTTTGCTGTGCCGCGTGTGCAGAAAACGCACCAAATAGCGAAAGCGATGCACCCACAGCCACTGCTGTACTCACTTTTAAGTTATTTAACCTAAACGGTAGGCTTTTATTCATGTTGTTAATCCTCATCTGATCACCCATTGATTTAAAAATTTTTGTTTTTATAGCCGCTACTTTTTAGTGGAGCTGCTTTGAGAACATAAACCGTATTAACAAAATGAGTCAATTGAATAACATTCAATTAAAATTAAAGGGTATATAGTTACAAGGTTTAATTAATAAGACTAAATGAGGTAAAAGCTATAAATAGGCTAGAGTTTGTAAGTAACTGATGAAGCTTAAAATAATTGGCAGTCGTGAGGTTTACTTTTAATTAACAGGTAAGAGCAGTGTGCACACCTTTAATAATGGCTGTTACTCAGTATTTTTTTTAATTAAGTGTATAACCCATTTTTTATATGTTAAATAAATTAACATATAAAGAGCAGGTTATTTAAGTAGAAATTTGTATAGCGTTTAAAAAGGTTGCAAGTGATTTTTATAATAAAATAATATAAAAATTAAAATTTTATTTTACCGGTAAGTATATCTTTAAACATGACCCAATCTCCCCATAAGCTATAAAGAGGGTGCTTAAAAGTGGCGGGGCGGTTTTTTTCAAAAAAGAAATGCCCAAACCAAGCAAATCCGTAGCCAATAACCGGTAATAACCACAGCAAGCTATATTGCTGCTTGATTAATGCAATAAAGATGACAGCAAGTACTAGCGTGCTGCCAATAAAGTGAAGCCTTCTGCAGGTTACATTGCGGTGCTCTTTTAAGTAATACGGGTAAAACGCTTTAAAGGAGTTAAAAGTGTGTGGTGTGTTCATAGTCAATGCTCTTATTTTTATAGTTTATTAAATATACAAGGGCCTGCTAAATTTTGCAGGAAAAATTTTTGCAAACAAGAGGTTATTTAACTGCGGCGCAAGGTTTGTAACCGAGTGGGCTCAATAACGGCTTTTGCTCACGCCTATTTATTTGCAATAACCCCTTACACAGACTCTTCCTTTAACCAAACGCTTAGTAAGATGTGCTCGTGGCTTTTATTGTACTGGTGAGAATAAACGCTGATAGGTTTTATAGGCGTACTCATCGCTCATGCCGCTTAGGTAGTCGCATATTATGCGCATCCCTTGGTTTTGTTTTTCAGCGTCTAGATAAAGCGCTTGCGTTGTTTCGGGTAATAAACGCAGAGGGTCACTGGCAAAAGCGGTAAATAATTCAATCAGTAAGTTTTGACCTTTAAACTCTATTTGCTGCATTTCAGGGTCGCGTATTAAGCGATTAAATACAAAATGTTTGAGTATTTGTAAAACACGCTCGTACTGTGGGTCTAGCTTTGCAGTGTACTTTAAAATAGGGCACTCAAAATCACCATGCTGAACATCTAAATGAATATGAGTAATAAACATATTTACCAGCTCGCCAATGGCGTCTTTACGCTCAAAATCGTTTTTTGAAAATAAGCGTTGGGTAAGCGAGTCTAATTTAGTGTTTAACCAATCGTAATTAAGCGCGTTTAAGTGGGGTAATGCGTGTGTTTGCCAATCATCTAGTGTCAGCACTTTAGTGGCTATGGCATCTTCTAGGTCGTGCACTGCATATGCTATGTCATCGGCATGTTCCATTATGGCGCTATCTAACGATTTATAACGGGTTTTTGCACGGAACTGATCTATTGGCGTATGGCTTGTTAATAGCGCTTTGTCGTTGTCGCTTAAAGGGGCAATGATCCATTCAAATATTTGTGCATCGTCTTTGTATAAGCCTTTAGCGGGGCGCCAATCATCTGCTTTTATAAATGAACGTGTGTTATTTACCTTCGGAATGGTGTGCCATAAATCGTCTACAAATGCGGGATATTTAATAAAGCCAAGCAACGTGCGGCGCGTTAGGTTCATGCCGTGGCCGTTAGAGTATGGCTCAAGTTTAGCGACTATACGCAATGTTTGTGCGTTGCCTTCAAATCCACCGTGCTCACGCATCATATAATTTAAGGCAATTTCGCCGCCATGGCCAAACGGGGGATGGCCTATATCGTGGGCTAAACATAAGGTTTCTAATAAACCGGTAGAGGGGAAGTGTTCAAAATCGCTGTGCTGTGCTTTTAAATGCCGCAATATGCCGGTACCAATTTGCGATACTTCCAAAGAATGCGTTAAGCGTGTGCGATAAAAGTCGTTTAAGCCTATCCCCATAATTTGGGTTTTTGCTTGTAAGCGCCTAAAAGCTGCGGCATGAATTATACGAGAGCGGTCTACCTGGCAGGGGGAGCGATTATCGTTAGGGCGATTTTTATACTGTTCTATTATTCGGCTTTGCCATTGCTTATCCATACTGCTTACTCACAAAACGTTGTTATACACGGTATAAGCTCAGTATACCCATGCCCTAATAAATTGCGAATGAACAAGTACATAACCTGAGCTGGTGGATAGTATATTTATCGCAAGCAGCCACTTTAGCATTTTTTAGCAAAGCGCGGCCCTTAAAGGGTTACACACAGGGTGTTATTCGCGTTTATATAGTGGCTTAGGTATAATGGAGTTTCGTATGTGTGTGTATTACCCATGCATAATTGTTGTTTGAAAGAGAGACTACATGCTAAAAACCATTTTAAAGCTGTTACTAAGCGTATTTTTTTTATGGGCGCTTGCATATCCGTTTATGCAAAGTAATGAGCAAGAGGTTGAAGAACAAACCACAGGTGAACAACCTAAAAAAGTAAAGAAAAAAGAAAAACCTCTGCACAATGTTACCTTACCTAAATTTTCTGAATTTGCTGATGTAAAAGAGAAAAAACAGGCATTTTTTGATTTTATTCGCCCACATGTTGAGGCTGAAAATAAAAAAATATTACAGCAACGCGCTAAGTTAGAAATTGCGCGTATGATGCTTGAATACAACGAACCGCTCGAGAAAAAACAACAGCGCGACATCGTTAATATTTTAAAAGCCTATGGCTTACCTGAAACAGTAAACACCCTAATTTTAAGCCAAGCGCTGCGCCGTGTTGATATTATTCCTAAAGAGCTTGCGCTAATGCAAGCGGCGAATGAGTCGGCGTGGGGTACATCGCGCTTTGCACGCATAGGGCTTAACTTTTTTGGCCAATGGTGCTATTCAAAAGGCTGCGGTATGGTGCCAAGGCGCCGCAATAGCGGAGCGGCGCACGAAGTTGCTGCATTTAAGTCGGTACGCGCAGCAGTAAGCTCGTATTTTAGAAATATTAACACGCATAATGCCTACAAAGATTTACGCCTGATACGCGAAGATTTACGACAACAGCAAAAGCCCATTGCGGCAACGGCACTAACGCATGGTTTAATGTCGTACTCAGAGCGCGGCGAGGCCTACATAGAAGAGCTAAACACCATGATTAACCAAAACAGAGCTTATTTTGATGAATAAAAAACGACTCATAAATATTAACGCCATACTCATTTTATTAAGTTTGGCGGCAAGTACCGTCAATGCCAAAGAGTTTGTTATGTCGTACGATGGCTTTTACGATAGATTAAAAGTGGTTAACAAGGGCGACTTTCAGTATGCACGAGTTAACTTTTACATTAGCGATATTGCCACAAACGAGGCATGCGCTATTAAAAGCGGCACAATTTTAACTGAAAATAACGAATACCCGCTCAACTTTACCGATAAAGCACAGTTACTTTTACCGTTTGATAAGCAGCTCGATACGGATAAAGCCGTTATTGTTGTAGAGCCACAAAATCCTGATCACGATTGTCAGTTAAAATTGCAAATTGAGGCCAGCGAATTTGAAGGGCTTAGCTTAACTAAAGATTCGTTGTACACAATTAATAACGAGTTAGATGAACTTTTAACCGATTTATCGGGCTTTTTTGTTAGTAAACTCATGTGGTTTTTATTGCCTGAGCAAAAAGGCGTTGCTGTGACATTTAAAGAGCCTGTGACCTTTAATAACCCACATATACAGTGCGAAAAATCAATCTGCTACTTTGCTGTACAGGATAACTGGGAAGATGACGTAAATCTGCTCGGTGATATAGAAAACGTAATTAAAGTAACCCCCTGGATAGCAAAATAAGTTACTGGGGGTTAATAAAAACGGCGCTTAATTTAGCGCCGTTTTTTTATGCGTTATTTTGGCAGTGGTTGTGTTGAATCACGCTTTATAAGGGTGGGTTCAAACACGCGGTTTATGTGTAAGTTTTTATACTGATACACATCTTGTAGCACCATTTTTGCAGCCATTTCACCCATTTCTTCTACTGGGTTATCTATGGTGGTAAGTGTAGGGTAAAGATAATTGGCAAATATAACGTTATCAAAGCCAATCACCGACAAATCGTTTGGTAAATTAAAGCCATGCTCACGGGCGTATTTCATAGCACCTGATGCCATTTCATCGTTGGCACACACTAAAGCACTAAACGGAATACGCGTGTTGAGTAGTTTTTCAAGGCCTTTGCTGCCACCAATTTCGTTAAAATCACCTTCGTAAAACAGCGCCTCATTAAAGGGGATGTTTTTTTCGTGCAGCGCTTTTTTATGTCCTTTTAAACGGTTTCTGGCATCGGCTTTAACTTGCGGCCCCGCGATATAAGCTATATTTGTGTGGCCTTGTTCAACAATAGATTTACTGGCTAAGTAGCCGCCGAGTTCGTTATCTAGGCTAATGCAGTTACTTTCAAGTGAATGTACGTATCGGTTAATAAGGTAAATAGGGGTTTTACCTTTACTTAGCTCAATTAGGTAGTCATCACTGACTGACTCTACATGTAAAATTAGCGCATCGCATTTGCGGCTAATTAAAAATTCAATGCCGTCTTTTTCTTTATCGTCCTCACTGTGACCGGTGGTAATAATAACGTGCTTACCTGCAGCGCGCAGGGCTGACTCTATGCCTGCCATCATTTGAGCAAAGAAAGGACCATGAAGCTCTGAGACCAAAATACCCACGCTGTTGGTTCTGTTTGAGGCAAGCGATTGCGCAATAGAGTTGGGTTTATAGCCCAGCTGCTGCATTGCATCGAGTACTTTTTTAGTGGTTTTTTCACTTACGCGGGTGTTTTTATTCATTACCCGTGACACTGTAGCTAACGATACGCCAGCAAGCTCCGACACTTCATAAATTGTGGCCATGTTATTGTTAACTCACTTATATCCTTTATTTTGGCGGGCAAATAATACCGTACCCACCAAATGTTAACTAGCACTAGTTTTTAGCGATGCCTGTATAGAGGCTAACTGTGCGTTATTGAGCGTGTATTTACGCATAATAAAAGCAACAAACAAAGAGCCAAACGCCGGTATAATAGTAAACGATAATAAAATACCCTGCTGCGTATCAAGGCTCTGCATTGTTTGCGCTTGGTAATTATAAAAAGACAGCAGCCAGCCTGCAATTGCACCGCCTAACGCCACACCCATTTTTATAAAAAATATAACGCCCGAATATACAAGGCCAGTAATTCTTACCCCAGTTTTGTGGTGCCCGTAGTCTATGGTGTCGGCCATTTTTGCCCATAGTAGCGGGGTGGCCATATCTAAAAAAAACTTCCACAGAATAAAGGCGGCAAATGCCAAGGTAATGTTATCAGGGGAGATAAAATAGCTCGCAATACATATGCCCGCAGCGATTAACTGCAAACTAATATAGGCTTTTATTTTACAAAATCGCTTAGCCAACGGCTGAGCACACGCACACCCAACCATACTGGCAACCACTCCTAGGGTCATGAAGGAGGTAATTAAATCTTCTTGCCCTAAATAGTATTTAACGTAATAAACACCTAAGGTTAAACGTAATACTTGGCCAGTGAGTAAAAATAGCGCGGCAGCGCACAGGACTCGCCATTGATCGTTTTTAATTAAGGTTTTTAGACTTTTAAACAACGACAGGTTTTGCTCAGGCGGTTGCTCTACGCGCTCTTTAGTACCAAAAAAACACAGTAAAAATAACACTAAGCCAAGCAAGCTCATTGCCGTCATGGTGTATTGGTAGCCTTTGGCATTATCTCCTTGGCCGAAGTATTCAACCATTGGCATTGTACAGCCCGCAACAATAACGCCGCCTAACATACCAAACACAAAACGATACGATTGCACGCTAACACGCTCTTTTACATCGTTAGTGAGCACGCCACCTAATGCACAATAAGGAATATTTATGGCGGTATACGCCACCATAAGCAAGGTGTAGGTAGTAAAGGCGTAAATAATTTTATCGGTGCCTTCAAGCTCTGGCGTGGTAAAAGCTAAAATACTAATAAGCGCAAAGGGCAGGGCAAGCCACAATAAATAGGGCCTAAAATGGCCAAAGCGTGACTGGGTTTTATCGGCTAAGTTGCCCATAACTGGGTCGGTGATGGCATCAAACAACCTAACCACTAAAAACATGGTGCCTACCACCGCAGGAGAAAGCCCTACTACATCTGTGTAGTAAAGCATTAAAAACATCATAACTGTTTGAAAAATAATATTACTTGCCGTATCGCCAAGGCCATAGGCTATTTTTTCTTTTACACTTATCATGATGTTAGGTTCTCGCTTTTTGATTTTTATTTATGCGATTAGTCGAATAGCTTTTATTGGCTATTTACGGCTTTGTATCAAGCTTTTATAAGCTTGGCCACTGGCTTTTATAGTACGTTGCTGAGTTTTATAATCAACGTAAACAATACCAAAGCGTTTTAAGTAGCCCTCAGCCCATTCAAAATTATCCATTAAGCTCCACGCAAAGTAACCAATAATATTAACTCCTTGCGCTGTGGCATCGTGCACGGCATTTAAGTGGCTATGATAATAGTTTAGGCGATCTACATCGTTTACCTCGCCATTTTTAATGGTGTCGGGCATAGCTGCGCCGTTCTCGGTAATATAAATAGGCGGTAAGGTGTAGGTATTATTAAGCGTTACAAGTAAGTCGGTAAACGACTGCGGGTAAATTTCCCAGCCCATGTCAGTTAAAGGGCCTTGTGGAGCAAGTGGCTCGTATATATCGCTAGGGTGCGCTTTGTATACTTGGCGCGTATAAAAATTAATGCCTAAGTAATCAATAGATTGTGAAATTATGTCCATATCGCCTGGGTGGATTTCAGGCTGCTGATTGCTAGGAAGCTGTTTTATAATTTCTGGGTATTGGCCATCCATTATTGGTTTCATATACCATTGATTTAAATAATCATCGGCGTAGCGAGCTGCGTTTATATCCTCTGCTGACTGCGTTAAGGGGTAGCAAGGTGTAAAATTAAGCACAATACCATTTTGAGTATTAGGTGAAGTTTGCTTTAACACATCCATTGCCAAACCATGTGCAAGCAATAAATGGTGCGCCGCTTTTTTACCGTACTCTTTGCCCACTAAACCTGGGGCATGTATGCCTACTTCGTAGCCTAAAAAGGCACTGCAAAATGGCTCATTTAGGGTCGCGTACGAAAATACCCGCTCGCCAAATGCTTGGCTAATAAGCTTTACATACCGAGCAAATTCATAAGCTGTATCGCGATTTAACCAGCCGCCTTTATCTTCTAAATGTTGAGGTAAATCCCAGTGATATAGCGTTACAAACGCTTTAATGTTGCGCTTATTAAGCTCATCAAGAATATTAGTATAAAACTTTACGCCCTCAGGGTTTAGCTCGCCCGATAAGGTAATAACTCGCGGCCAAGAGATAGAAAGTCGATACGCATCTACGCCAAGCGAGTCTATTAATTCAATGTCGTTTTGCCACTGGTTGTAATGATCGCAGGCAACATGCCCATTTGAGCTGTCGGCTATTTTGTTGGGTGTATCGCAAAAGGTATCCCATATACAGGGCAGGCGATGCTCATACCCGCCTTCAATTTGAAATGATGCCGTAGCCACACCATAAACAAAGTTTTTTGTTAATAGAGGTGAATGAGATGGTAACGATAATTTTGTCATTAGTAACAAACCTTTTTAAACCTTAAATGCATAAATAGCCACTGTATTTACTGCGATGAAGCGTAAGGGCGCGTTTATAAAAAAATAAAACTTGTTGAAATATGTTACATGTTCGTATTTAATTACACGTGAAAGCGCTTACATTTTTAGATTAGTGTTAATTGATACGAAGGTCAACTCTTTAATGTTGCTGGGTTACACGGCAATTTTTAATCACGACTTTTGCATTAATTTATAATAATAAATTGCGGAGAGCCCATGGCCAGTTCAGCACCACTGACGACACACACACAGTCGCAAAACTTCCAAGATAAAAACTATGGTTTTGCATTAACTTCTTTAACTACTTTATTTTTTATGTGGGGATTTATTACCTGCTTAAACGATATTTTAATCCCGCATTTAAAAGCGGTGTTTAACCTAACTTATGTTCAGGCAATGCTGGTTCAGTTTTGTTTTTTTGGCGCTTATTTTTTAATGTCACTGCCAAGTGGCTATATAGTTAAAAAATTAGGGTATAAAAAAGGCATTGTAGTGGGGTTACTTATAGCGGCATGTGGTTGTGTACTTTTTTACCCAGCCGCGGCGCTACATAATTACCCAGTATTTCTGTTTGCTTTATTTGTTCTGGCAAGCGGTATTACCTTGTTGCAGGTTTCTGCAAACCCTTATGTAAGTTTATTGGGCGCCCCTAAAACAGCGTCTTCTCGCCTTACCTTAACGCAAGCATTTAATGCGCTAGGCACTACGGTTGCCCCTACATTTGGTGCATTTTTGATTCTTGATTCTGCTTCTGAAGCGTTTTTAACACCGGCACAAAATGCAGAGTCGGTACAACTTCCTTATTTACTATTAGCAGGCATGCTTATTTTATTAGCCGGTATTTTTGCGTGGCTTAAATTGCCAGACATAATGAATGAGCAAAAAGAAGCCGCTGAAAAGTCAGAGACAATTGAAGGTAGTGCATGGCAGTACCGCCACCTAACACTCGGTGCTGTGGGTATATTTATGTATGTAGGTGCAGAGGTTGCGATTGGCAGTTTTTTAGTTAGCTTTTTAGCACAAGAAAATATTGCCGGATTAAAAGAGCATGTTGCCGCTCACTACATCACATATTATTTTGGTGGAGCTATGGTGGGGCGTTTTATTGGTGCCGCGGTAATGCAAAAATTACCCGCTGGTAAAGTACTTGGCTTTAACGCAAGTATGGCTATTATTTTGGTGGTTATTGCCATGAGCACGTCGGGTCAATTAGCAATGTGGTCAATACTATTGGTTGGTTTATTCAATTCTATTATGTTCCCAACTATTTTTAGTTTAGCGTTAAATGGCCTTGGTAAGCATACCGCGCAGGGCTCTGGTATTTTGTGCTTGGCGATTGTAGGGGGGGCAATAGTGCCACTTTTACAAGGTGCACTTGCTGATAGTGTGGGTGTTCAACTTTCGTATGTTTTACCTATTTTTTGTTACTTATTTATCGCGTTTTATGGTTTAAGCGGAAGCAAACCAGTTCAAGCTCAGGAGACTCTATAATGAAAACCCCTTTTTCACTTAATAAAATAGCACGTGCCTCATTAATTGCATCACTAGGCATTTTAGCGGCATGCTCAAATGACGCGACAACCACTCCTGAAGCTAATAATGCGTTGTCTAAAACAGAGAAAATTTGGCCAAAACTTAATATTGCCGTAAAACAAGACCCAGAAATTGAAGCCAAAATAGCCGATTATTTAAAAACGATGACACTTGAGCAAAAAGTAGCTCAAATGATTCAACCAGAAATTCGTGATATTACCGTTGAAGATATGCGCAAATATGGCTTTGGCTCATACCTAAATGGGGGCGGTGCGTTTCCTAATGGTGATAAACACGCAACACCAATGGACTGGGTAAAATTGGCTGAAGATTTTTATCAGGCGTCGGTAGATGACTCTATCGATGGCAGTAAAATACCCACAATGTGGGGCACTGATGCGGTACATGGTCACAATAATGTAATTGGCGCGACCTTATTTCCGCATAATATTGGCTTAGGTGCGGCAAACAACCCTGCATTGATTGAGCAAATAGCAGCTATCACTGCGGTTGAAGTAATGGCAACGGGTATTGATTGGGTATTTGCACCTACAGTGGCTGTTGTGCGCGATGACCGCTGGGGCAGAACCTATGAAGGTTATTCAGAAGACCCTCGCATTGTACGTGATTATTCTGCTGCCATTGTAAATGGTTTACAGGGCAAAGCCGATGGCGACTTTTTAAGTGATAAACGTGTTATTAGTACCGTTAAGCACTTTTTAGGTGATGGCGGCACAGTCAATGGCGATGACCAAGGTAATAATATCGACAGTGAGCAAGATTTGTTTGATATACATGCCCAAGGTTATGTAGGCGGCTTATCGGCGGGAAGTCAGTCGGTTATGGCATCGTTTAATAGCTGGCATGGAGTTAAAAACCACGGCAACAAATATCTGTTAACCGATGTGCTTAAAACCCGCATGGGCTTTGATGGTTTTGTTGTAGGGGATTGGAACGGCCACGGTCAAATTGAAGGCTGTACAAACGAAAGCTGTGCACAGGCTGTTAACGCGGGACTTGATATTTTTATGGTGCCAACGGGCGCTTGGAAGCCGCTGTACGAAAACACCATAGCGCAAGTAAAAGCTGGCGAAATCAGCATGTCGCGCATTGATGATGCAGTAAGTAGAATTTTACGCGTTAAATTGCGTGCCGGTTTATTTGATAAACCAAGCCCAGCTAAGCGTCAGTTTTCGGGTAAAACTGAGCTAATTGGTGCGCAGCAGCACCGCGAAGTTGCGCGTCAAGCAGTACGCGAATCACTTGTTTTACTTAAAAACAAAAACAATATTTTGCCTCTTGATGCAAACCAAACAGTACTTATTGCCGGCGATGGAGCCGATAACATAGGTAAGCAGTCGGGTGGCTGGAGTATTACTTGGCAAGGGACGAATAACAAAAATGCTGATTTTCCTGGTGCCACGTCTATTTACGCAGGTCTTGAAAAACAAATTACTATGGCGGGTGGTCGTGCCATTTTAAGTGTGGATGGCTCATATGAGCAGCGCCCAGATGTAGCCGTTGTGGTATTTGGTGAAGAGCCTTATGCAGAAGGCCATGGCGATAGAGATAACCTTGAATTTGAGCGCGGTAATAAAAAATCGCTCGCGTTATTAAAGTCGTTAAAAGAGCAGGGTATTGCGGTTGTATCGGTATTTATTTCGGGTCGCCCTATGTGGGTTAACAGTGAATTAAATGCCTCAGATGCATTTGTTGCAGCATGGCTGCCAGGTACAGAGGGCGGCGGTATTGCCGATGTTATTTTAAAAGCCAAAGATGGCAGTATTCAACATGACTTTAGCGGCAAGCTTTCGTTTTCATGGCCTAAGACAGCAGTACAAGCAACGGTTAATAAAGGCGATGACGATTACAGCCCATTATTACCGTACGGCTTTGGTTTAACTTACGGCGATAAAAATGTATTGGCTGATAATTTAGACGAAGACTCTAAATTAGATAACTCAGCACTCACTAGTATGGATATTTTAGTTGGCGCACCGGTTGCTCCGTGGCGTTTATTACTTAAATCTGGCGATGAGCTATTAGATGTATCAAGCAGTACTCATCAACTGGGTGCACTTAAATACCGTACTGAGGATAAAACAGTTCAAGAAGACGCGCGCCAATTTAATTTTAGCGGCGAGCAAAAGGCAAGTGCTGAAATAGTCACAAGCTTTGCAGAAGATACCATTACGTATTTAGAGGCTAATGGCGTTATTAGTTTTGATATTAAACTCAATGAGCCACTAACCGATGACGTAAACCTTGCTATGACTTGTTCAGGTGAGTGTGGTGGTGCGATTGCTTTGAGTAAAATGGTTGATCAATCAATCAAAAATAAATGGCAGTCGGTGTCGGTAGACTTACGTTGTTTTGCTAACCAAGGCGTAGACTTTGCAAGCCTTACAAGCCCGTTTAGTTTACATGCAAGCAGTAAAACCTCAGTGTCGGTAGCAAACATTCAGTTTGTGCCTAATAAGGCAGACTCTGCTGGGCTTAAATGTCAGTAATCATTTTGTTTTAGTGTGTATGTCAAAGCCCTTCAATTGAAGGGCTTTTTTTATGTGCAAACCGGTTTGTTATTTATAAAAGGGTTTTGTGCAGATTCATATATAACTTTGTCGCGTCCTGTGGTTTTAGCAATATACAAGCGCTTATCTGCCGCACTAAGTAGCGATTTAAAAGAGCTTGTTTGAGTATCGCTGCATGCCACTCCTGCGCTTATTCTTAAATAAATGGTGTTGCCGTAATAGCTAAAAGGCTTGTTTTTAATGTTTTTTCTGAGGGTGTTTGCCGCGCACTGTGCCTCATTTAAAGTGCAGTGGTTAAGTAAAATTGCAAACTCTTCGCCGCCAACACGCGAGGTCACCGCGCTGTTAGAAAAAAGCGCGGCAATATGTTGCGAAACCCATTTAATTGCCTCATCACCTGCATCGTGTCCATATTCATCGTTAACGCGCTTAAAAAAGTCTATATCGACCATAATAATGCTAAGGGGATGCTCGGCATTATTTTTATTAAATAACGTATTGGCCACTGCATTTAAACCGCGTTTATTTAATAGCTGGGTTAATGGGTCACGATTAGCAAGGGAGTTGAGCGTATGCTCTGTATTGGCAAACACTAAAAAAGGCAGCAATAGGGCGGCGCTAGTGGCAAGTATTAAGTGTACAGCCAAAGTAAATTGCAAAACAGAGGCAAAATTAAAGTTGAGCGCAGTAAAAAATGGCAACAGTAATAAAACTCCCTGTATTAGCATAACGAGTGCGTGCAGTAATAGGCAAAGCAATAGCATACGTTGTTGTAATTTTGCTATAAAGCGGGTGCTTAAAACAATATACGAAGCATACAAAAATAACCCTGCCACAGTTAAACTAACCAATACTTGCTCTAAAGCGGTGTTGTAAACTACGAGCAAAAAAACCGCAGCCACGAATAGTAAATAGCTAACTTGCTTGCATATGCTTTTATTTAAAGGGCTGAGTGCTTTTAATCCCATAATTAAAAAAAGTGGGCAAGCAATAATAAATAAACTGGTAAAGTAATGGGTAATAAACGGCCATGCAATGATCATGCGTAAGCTTGCGCATAGTATGGCGAATGTAAAGGTGGTACAAGCTAGGCCAAAATATAAAAAACTAGTTTGTTTTTTATATTGATAAATAGAGATAAAATACAGCCCAATTATAAGGTTTAAAATAAAAGAAAGGCTTATAACGGTTGGTAAGTGCAGCATAGAAAGGTTCTTTTATTATAAAACGACTATTTTAATGGAGACTAGATACTAAAGCTTATATTAATTACAGTAACCTAGCTTAAAGTAGTATTTTTATAACCTTTAGTAGGTGTATCTATGCTGAATACACCTACTTTATTAAACTTCTCAGAGCCGAATCTATATCCGTAAAATGAAAACGGTAATTATGCGCTAACGCTTTTTTGGGTATTACATATTGCCCAGTAGTGAGCAAATCAGACATTTCACCCATTAACACCTTTAACACAGGGCTTGGCATGGTTAGGGCCGCAGGGCGTGACAATGCTTTACCTAAACTTTTGCTAAATACTTTATTACTAACAGGGGTGGGTGCAGTGGCGTTAATTGGCCCGCAGAGCGACGTGTGTTTTATAATAAATAAAATCAGTTGAATCATGTCATCAATATGAATCCACGACATACCTTGCTCCCCATCACCAATGGGGCCACCTGCAAAAAATTTAAAAGCAGGTAGCATTTTACTTAAAGCGCCGCCGTTTTTGCTAAGTACAATTCCCGTGCGTAATAAGCACACTCGTGTTTTATCACTTTGCGCTTTTAGTGCCGCGTGCTCCCACTCTTTACATAGCTGATGGCTAAATTCATCATTTACATCGTCGGTGTCTTCATCTACAGGGGTATCGCCTTGGCGGCCATAATAGCCAATGGCACTACCAGATATAAATGTAGCAGGGGGCGTGCTGCAATTTAAAATAGCATCGCTGATTTGCGTAGTAAGGTTTATTCTGCTGTTTTTAATTGTTTGTTTTTGTGCCTGCGTCCAGCGTTTGTTGACGATAGGTTCGCCGGCTAAATTAATCACAGTATCAACATGGTTAAAATTAACCTCATCAACGGTGCTTACTACATCAATATTATGACCAAGCAATACATGGGCTTTGGTTTTATTTCGGCTCAGTACGGTTACTTTATGATGATGTAGCAAAAAAGGCGTTAAGTGCTTACCTATTAGGCCTGTTGCGCCTGTAAAAAAAATATGCATAAAAATCTTACCAATTTTAAGTGTACGATTTGTTTAAAATGTATACTATTTAAACTATCTTAATGCAAATTATTACGTTAACTAAAAAACAACGATCACTTTGTAAATATTTCATTTAATTAGTTTTTGCCTTACACTAAAGCGAATTTCATAAGAAAAGGATTGGCGCGTTGGCAAGTTTAACTGGCGTAAATAAAAGCTTAATAATATTTGCAGCCCTGGTGGTTGTATTAGCCGGTATTAAGGCCGCAAGTGTTATTATTATTCCCTTTATTTTGGCGGCGTTTATTGCCATTGTATGCAACCCGCTGATCACATTTTTTGGTCGCTATCGGATCCCTAAAGGGGTTTCTGTTGTTATTGTGGTGCTTATCATTGTGGGCTTAGGTGTTAGCTTAGGCGGCCTTGTAGGGCAATCCGTAAACGACTTTTCTCAGCAACTTCCTGAATATAAAGCCCAATTACAAGAAGAGTTTGTGTGGCTGGTCGATCTTGCATCGCAATACAATATCTTAATCGATAGAGATCAAATTCTCTCTATGTTTGACCCAGGTAAAATGGTTGATGTAGCCACGAATATGCTTACCGGCTTAGGTGGCGTAATGGCAAACATGTTTTTAATAATTTTAACTGTGGTGTTTATGCTTTTTGAAGGGCCTGCATTAAGCAAAAAAATTCATATGGCACTTGCCGACCCAGACAGAAAAATGGAGCAAATTGACCGCTTTTTGGTTTCTATTAATTCGTATTTGGCAATTAAAACATTAGTGAGTTTAGCCACCGGTATTATTGCAGCATTTTATTTATGGATTTTAGATGTTGACTACTTTGTGCTGTGGGGCGTGTTGGCCTTTATGTTTAATTATATTCCTAATATAGGTTCTATTATTGCCGCAGTACCAGCTGTATTGTTAGCACTGATCACACAAGGACCATTAACAGCCGGGCTTGTAGGTGCAGGGTATTTAATTATTAATACGGTAATGGGTAACATTGTAGAGCCTAAATTTATGGGTAAAGGGCTTGGGCTTTCTACCTTGGTGGTGTTTTTGTCGTTAATATTTTGGGGTTGGTTATTAGGCACTGTAGGCATGTTGCTATCGGTACCGCTTACCATGATTGTTAAAATAGCCCTAGAGGCAAGTGATGAAGGGCGTTGGGTTGCCACGCTACTTGGTACTGGTGAGTCGATAGACGATAAATAATATCAATTGGTTTTCATAGCTTAAAATTGCGTATTTGATTAAATAATTGATACAAAAAAAGCGATTAATACACAGTATTAATCGCTTTTTTTATGGGTGTTAATCCCCGTTTAAAGTGGCTTTTTAAGCACTTGAGTAAACTGTTCAATAAGTGCAAGTTCACATAATTTGTAATCAATAGCAGCTTGGCTGGCATTTGGCAGTTTTAATATATAGCGCCATTGGCAGCTTGCTTCAATATACTTTTGGTGGTTGTCGACGCTGCGCTTAAACAACATGAGTATTTGCGTATTTCCGCTTTGCTCTTCTAATTTAGTGAGTTCATATTTACGTTTTTGAACCCAAGTACCCTGATTGTATTTAGCCTGATTTATTTGGGTGTCTAAACACTGCGTATAGCGTTTAGTTTGGCTTGGCGTTGCGTTTTGCTCAAGCGTACACTGTGCTTGCGCACTGACATTAGTACTTAGTGCTAATAGGCTCGCAAGTGTGATTAAAAGGCTATTTTTTATCATTGTAATTAAACTCTAAAATAAATTGTGCGCCGCCCAAGGTGTCCGACTTATTAATCGTTAAGTGTCCGTTATAAGATTTAACCAAGTCAGAGACTATCGCCATGCCAACACCGTGGCCGCTTTCGTAAGTATCAAGGCGGGTACCACGGGTTAATAAAGACTCGCGTTTATCCTCGGGTACACCGGGCCCATCGTCACTAATGCCTATGCACAGTGTTTTACTTTGAATGACCTGTATTTCTACTTGCGAGCGACACGCTTTACAGGCGTTATCAATTAAATTACCCAGTAACTCCATTAAATCTGTTTGGTCACCTAAAAAGTAATCTTTATCGGTCACGGTACAATTAAATATAATGTCTTTATCGCGGTATACCTTGGCCATTGCACTTAAAATAGAATCAACCACAGGTTTAACTGGAGTTTGCTTTTTCCATGTGTCTGATGCGCCAGTAGCTGCACGCTTTAACTGATGCTCGATCATCACATTTATTCTATCAAGTTGCTCTTGGGCATCAGCATCATTAGCAAGCGGGCTTGATTTTAATACCGCAAGGGGCGTTTTTAATGCATGTGCTAGGTCACTTAAAGAGGCTCTGTAGCGCTCTTTTTGACGTTGCTGCGACTCTAGTAATAAGTTTAGGTCTGATTTAATTGTTTGCAGCTCTACAGGGTATAAGCCTTTAATTTCTTGAATATCGCCCGACTCAATGGCTTTTATTTCTTTATCAAGACGTTGTAACGGCCGGCCGCTCCAAATAAATCCAATTGCCATTAAACCGGCAATCGCAATACCCATTATAAACATCCAATCGACTAAGGTTTGCTTAAAGCCATCCATTAACCTTAGCAATGCATCGTTTCGTTTGAGTAATATAAAACGTGCCTGCTCAGATTGGTCAATATTATTTAATATGACCGTTAGGCTTAATTGCCAGTAAACCGCATTGTTGTAAACCACACGTCTAAAGTCGGCCGCACCTGCTTTAGGCTCTATGTACTCGGGTTTAAAGTTTACGTTTACTGCCGACTCTGAGTGCCACACAGGTACATCATCGCGGTAAATCATGGCGTAGGTATCTGAATTTAAGTTATTAAGCTCAGGCGTTAAAATTGTGCTGGGCATAATAATGCCGCGCTCAGTAAAGTCGACTTCAGAAATAAGGGAGTATAAGTGGGCTTCTAGATTTTTTTCGGTGGTTTCGACTAATGAGGCGTAATACGCTTTACCAATCGAGTAAAACAAAATGGGCAGTGCCACCAATAAAACAAAGACAAGGATAAATCCTTGCCTTATTTTAAGCGATATTTGCGATGCTACCACTGACTTTTAAGCCTGTAACCACGCCCACGTAGTGTTTCTACTGGGTTTAATGTGCCTTCAGGGTCTAATTTTTTACGCAGACGAAGTACAAATACTTCGATAACGTTAGAATCAAGATCGAAATCTTGGTCGTAAATGTGCTCAGTAAGTTCTGATTTAGAAATTACTTTTTGCGGGTTAACCATTAAATACTCAAGTACTTTGTACTCATAAGCAGTAAGGCTAAGTTCTTTGTCGTTAACCCAAACTTGTTGCGAGCGAGTATGAATTTTAATTGGACCCGCTGTCATTTCTGGGTTTGCTTTACCCGCACTGCGGCGAATAAGTGCGTTACAACGCGCAATTAATTCTTCAACATGAAACGGCTTGGTTAAGTAGTCGTCGGCACCTGCGTCTAGGCCTTCAACTTTGTCTTGCCAGCGGTCGCGCGCCGTTAAGATTAAAATAGGGATCGTCACGCCTTGTGCACGTGCTTTATTGATTAGCTCAATACCGTCAATTTTTGGTAAGCCTAAATCAACCACCGCCATATCTAGCGGGTACTCTGTAATATGGAATAGGCCAGCTTCGCCATCGTGACATAAATCAACACTGTAACGTTCTTTTTCTAAAGCATTACGTAGGTTGTCTGCTAAGTGTAAATCATCTTCTATAACTAAAATTCGCATTTGCTAATCCTTTTTCACTTCGCCGGTTTTTTTATTTATATGTAAATCAACGACGTGGCCGTCAGATTTGAGTATACGTACAGTATAAAATTTTGCTTGTTCTGTAATTTTTAAGGTTTTACCGTCAGTTTCTTCTTTTGCAAGTATTACGGCTTTCTTTTTGCTGATCTCAGTTTTTTTAACTGCTTTGGTAACAGTCGTACTTGCGTGTACGGCGCCACTGACGCTAATACAGGCAATTAAACCAAGGGTTAATAATACACGCATGACGGGAACTCCTAGATCAAACCCAGCTATTCTAATTAACTAAGCTACTAAAACTCAAGTAAAAACGTCCAATATGCGCTTTTACGTTCGCCAGCTTAATTAATTAGCAGTGAACCAACCCTGAATTAAATAACGTTTTAAATTCAGGGTGTTCGTTACGCTGGTAATACTTTTTTATATGGTTTTACAACGGTGTTTGCGTAAACGCCGGCTGCAACGTATGGATCAGCTGCTGCCCATTCACGTGCTTTTTCAAGTGAATCAAATTCGGCAATGACTAATGAACCTGTAAATCCAGCATCTTGCGGGTCTTCACTGTCGATTGCTGGCAGTGGGCCGGCAACAAGTAAACGGTTTTGAGATTCAAGTTCGCTTAAACGTGCTAAGTGGGCGGGGCGGGCTTCTTTTCTAAGCGGTAAGCTGTTTTCAACGTCGGTTGAATAAATCATGTACAACATAGTAATTCTCAAAAAAATGTTAAGTTTAATAACGCAAATACTAGCACAACGTTGATAGTTGGTGAACAAATTACCGTTAAAGCTAGGTTTACAGTTATTAATTATTTTTAGTGTGTAATTGCTTGAAAAGCGCGGCACAACACTGGTAGAGTCGCTTGAATAACTTAAAAATAACAAGGTTAATACATGAGCAATAATAGAGAGCATTTTAGCTCCCGTCTTGGCTTTATACTGGCTGCAGCAGGTTCGGCAGTGGGTATTGGCAACTTAGTAGGTTTTCCTGTGTCGGCAACTAAAAATGGTGGTGGTGCATTTTTACTTGTATACGCTTTGTTTGTTGCTTTTATTTGTTTACCGGTAATGATGGCTGAAATGGCCATGGGTCGTAACGCGCAAAAAGATCCACTTGGTTCGTACAAAGCGCTGGCAAATAACGACAAAAAATGGAAGTTTGCAGGCTTTTTGGCTGTATTAACGCCGTTTATGATTGCCGTATTTTACATGGTTATTACCGTGTGGATTTTTGGTTACTTAAGCCAAACCGCCATGGGTAATTTAGATGCATTGGCAGATCCGAGCCATTTTGGCAGCTTTATAAATAGTTACACTGTTTTTGGCTACATGGCTGTGGTAGTTATTATTGTTAACCTTATTTTATTGGGTGGGGTTAAACAAGGCATAGAAAAAGCCGCTAAGTTTTTAATGCCGGCTTTATTTGTTATGTTGCTCGCCCTTGTAGCGTATGTATTAACGCTTGATAACGCCATGGCTGGTGTTAAATATTATGTTATTCCTGATTTTTCTAAAATGAGCGCCAGTGTGCTTAATGGTGCACTAAGCCAAGCGTTTTTCTCACTATCGCTAGGTATGGGCATTTTAATGACGTACGCCTCTTACATATCTAAAAAAGATGACATTGTTGGCAGTGCAAAGATGGTGGCTATTACCGACTCATTAGTGGCATTTGTTGCCGGTTTAATGGTTTTACCGGCAATATTTAGTTTTGATCCTAATACCGACCCCGCCGCGCTTTCTGACTCGTCTGTATCGATGATATTTGTATACTTACCTAAAATTTTATTAGCACTACAAAATGATATTGGTTACTTTGGCGCGTCTGCAGTGGCGTTTTCGTTCTTTTTATTAGTGTTTTTTGCAGCGATTACTTCGCTTGTATCAATTGTAGAAGTACCTACAGCGACCCTTAGCGACCGCAAAGGGATCAGCCGTAAAAAAGCCTTAGGTATTTTAACGCTAGCCACAGGTGTGTTAACTATATTATGTACTATGTCGTTTGGTATGGTTGATAGCCTAACGTCGTTTACTAGTTACGGCAGCGGTAATAAAAGCTTTTTTGATATTGTTTATGATGTATTTTACGACACTATATTGCCACTGAATGGTTTAATGGTGTGTTTATTTGTTATGTACCGCTGGAAAAAAGCGCGACTAACAGATGAGCTAAGCCAAGGCTCGCCTAAATACGCTGGTAGCTTTATGGAAAAATACGTTAACTTTTCACTTTCTACGTTTATTCCGGTTATTTTATTAGCCATATTTATAAACACAGTAGCGACTAAGTTTTTTGCCTTTAAGTTATTTGGTTTTTAGACTAAAAGAAAGTTGCCAAAAGCCGCGTATTAACGCGGCTTTTTTGTGTTTAATTTGCAGCCAAACGTTGTTAGCTGATAGCTCCTGAGTCTAATGAACTGCCAATCCCCAGTGTAAACATCCACAATCCCCATAAGCTATGTTCTATTACACACACTATGGTTGAGCGGCTTTGCGCGTAGGTAAACGAAAATAATAACCCGCCTAAAAATGCTAAGCCTACAGCCACCCAATTGGCATACACAATATGGGCAAGGGCAAACACCGTTGCGCTTACCACTATACGCACTCTTTTTTTGGGCATAATGCGTTTATAACGATGAAAAAAGTAGGTCCTGAAAATTAGCTCTTGTGGTAATACCGACAGCAGCGGGTATAGAAGCAGTAAAAGTAACCAGTTATAAAATGAGTGCAGCGGCATACTAAACCAGTTTTCTTGGTGAATAATGCCGTAAAACACGCCTGAAAAAAGCGCTCCTAAAAAAAAGAAACTAAATAAACGGCGCTTTACCGCAGAAAACTGCCCCAGGCTTGTAAGTCTAAATCGCTTAAAGTGAGGGTCGTTCAGTAGTAACATGCAGCACACACTCATTAAAACAATCAGTGCGGGTATTAGCCAGTTAGCTAGGTAACTGCGAAGGGTAAAGCCTATTAAAGGCAATAAAACAAATATTAGGGTAAATTCAAACCAGCGGTATTGATTGGCGTTCAAGGTCGTCTCTGATTGATTTTTTTTACACGCTATCAAGCAAAGACGACATTTTTATGACGAAGGTGTTTACTTTGCGGGTTCTTCTTCATCAGGGAAGTATTTATACAAAGCAAAAATAGTGATCAAAATACTCACAAAGGTAATGGCCATTAAGCCAAACACTTTAAAGTTAACCCAAAAATCGAGTGAGAAATTATACGCAATGTAAATATTCAGCACTGCAATACCTGCGGTAATACCAACCCACATTAAGTTAAGCTTATTCCACACCGGCTCAGGTACTTCAATCGCCTGTTTAGAATCGTTGGCGTTTTCAAGGATTGAGCTAAGGGCTTTTTTAACAAGATTTTTATTCAGCACGTAGCGGCTAATTAATAAGGTAAGGCTTAAGCCGGCGTAAATTAACGTGGCTTTCCATTTTATATACTGCTCATCGTGGAGTACTAAGGTTAATGTGCCAAACACCGCTGCAATAGCAAAAAATAGCCACTGGCGGGCAGGTACATGGCCGTGCTTAAAGTAGCTATACGCAACTTGAATAAGCGTAGTGACCATTAAAAGGCCTGTTGCCCAGTAAATATCAACTAATTTAAATACCGCAAAAAATAATATTAGCGGGATGTATTCAATCAATGCGTGCATATACTACCTAAATTATACAAAAAGAAGTCAGGGAAGTTTTTACCACATAACACTAGGCAACTACAAGGTTGACTTGTTGCCCTGTAAGCCTTAGCCTGCGTGGCTTTAATTATCCATCATCATATTCCCACACTTAACCAACACTGATTAAGTGTGTATTTAGGAGCCTACAATGAACAAAGCACAACTTGTTGCCCAAATAGCCAAACGCAGTGAACTAACAAAAAAAGACACACAAGCAGCCCTTACTAGCTTACAAAAAGTAATTACTAAATCGCTGTCTGAAGGCGACCAAGTGCAAATTAATGGATTTGGTACATTCGCTTTAAGCTACTACCCAGCGCGCACTGGGCGTAACCCGCAAACAGGCGAAAGCATTGAAATAGAAGGCGCTAACAAACCCGTATTTAAACCTGCCAAAGCATTAAAAGATCTCCTTTAAATAGCAACTTGCATTGACCGGTACCAGTGATCAGTACCAGCGACTAGTTCCTGCAACCAATACTTGCTAATAGCCCGGTTACCTTTTTAGGTTTAGTTAGCGCTATTAATCACAAAATTATAGTTTTGCGCACCCGGCTAAAAGGGTGCGTCTAGAAAATAAATCCCCAGCTTTTAGTTAATGCCTAACTACTTCATCTTGTAAGCAAAGCTTGTGTGCTGGTTTTTAATAAGCACTTTAAATTAAGCTATGTAGATTGTTCAAACCCTCTAAATGATTTACATAGCTTTGATAGCTTTAATTTATATTCATCTTTATTTTCAATAGGTTAAATTTGGCATCAGTTATGCTTTTAATAGGGTGATTGAAACATTTTATTAAACGCAATAAGGAGATCTATATGTCTACATTACAAACAAGCACTCGTTTAGAAGGTAAAAAAATTGCTATTTTAGCCACCGATGGCTTTGAGCAAAGTGAGCTATTATCTCCACGTGATGCTTTACTTAATGCCGGCGCCGATATTGATATTGTGTCGGTAAAAGAGGGCGAAATCACCGGTTGGGATGAAGATAAATGGGGCGACAAAGTAAGCGTAGATAAACTTGTTACAAATGCCAGTGCCAGCGATTACGATGCGCTTATGCTGCCAGGTGGCTTATTTAACCCAGATACGTTACGCCAAGATAAGCACGCAAAAGCGTTTATAGACGGTTTTTTTGGCGCCGAGAAAAACAAACCTGTCGCAGCTATTTGCCATGCTCCTTGGTTACTTGCCGAAATTAATAAATTACGCGACCGTACCGTTACATCATTCCCAAGCATTAAAAGTGATTTGATCAATGCTGGTGCCAATTGGGTTGATGAAGAGGTGAGCGTAGACCAAGGTTTAGTAACAAGCCGCAGTCCTGCAGATTTAGAAGCATTTAATGCAAAATTTATTGAAGAAATTTTAGAAGGTAAGCATCAAGCTCATTAAGTTTAGAGCTTAATAAAAAAGGGCATTGAAAATGCCCTTTTTTAATGCGTAAATTTTAATTTTTTACAGTGCGGTGGCCGCTTTCATATCAGCTACAAACGCTATTAACTGCGTTGTCATTGCGTCTAAATCATTTAGGTTGGCTTCAATAATTTTAACAACGGCCGAGCCTGAAATAGCACCAGCTGCGCCGGCATTTAGGGCGGCTTTTACATCATCGGGAGTAGAAATACCAAAGCCTAATAAAGCAGGGGCTGCATGGTATTCTTTTAGCTTAGTTACTATGTTACCCGCTGGCATTTGCGCTTTAGTATCAGTGCCGGTAACACCCGCACGCGATAATAAATACGTGTAGCCACGGCCGTAAGATGCACATTGGCGCAGAGTATCGTCATCGGCATTGGGTGTGGCAATAAATATTGGGTCTACACCGTTTGCCATGGCTGCTTTTCTAAACATTTTAGACTCATGCAGTGGTACATCAGCAACTAAAATAGAGTCTACGCCCGCCGCTTTTGCATCTTTATAAAATGTTTCTAAACCGCGTTTAAACACAAGGTTTGAATACAATAATAAGCCAATTGGAATATCTGCATTGTAATCGCGTATTTCTTTAATAATATCAAAGCAATCTTGCGTGTTAATGTTTACATCGAGAGCACGAATATTCGCCGCTTGAATAACGGGGCCATCGGCGATTGGGTCCGAAAACGGAATACCTAGCTCCAGTGCATCCGCGCCGCCATCAATTAAGCTTTTAATAATGGCAATACTTTGCTCTTTACCTGGGTCGCCAATGGTAACAAATGGCACAAATGCACCTTGTTTTTGCTCATTAAGTGCAGCAAAGGTTTTACCGTAACGATCTGTATTTAACTGGCTCATAGCTGACCTCCTTGTGATAAAACGCTGTGTACGTGGGTTAAATCTTTATCGCCACGGCCACTTAAGTTAACCACTAAAATGCTTTCTTCTGTTTGCTCTTCGGCGTATTTAAGTGCATAAGCAAGGGCATGGCTTGATTCAAGAGCTGGAATAATGCCTTCGTTTTTAGCCAGTGCTTGGAACGCGTCAAGGGCTTCTGTATCGGTAATACCGACATATTGAGCACGGCCTGTTTCGTGTAAAAACGCGTGCTGTGGTCCAACTGCAGGGTAATCAAGACCGGCAGATACTGAGTATGACTCTTCAATTTGGCCATCGTCATTTTGCATAATGTACGTATAGGTACCGTGCAATATACCTTTTGTACCTTTACAAATTGTAGCGCCGTGCTCGTGGGTATCTAGGCCTTTACCTGCAGGCTCCACACCAATAAGTTTTACACTTGGCTCGTCAATAAAGTCAGTAAACATACCAATGGCATTAGAGCCACCGCCAACACAGGCTAGTACGGCATCTGGTAAGCGTCCTTCTGCTTTGAGTACTTGTTGTTTAGCTTCTTCACCAATGATTTTTTGATACTCTCGTACAATTGTTGGGAATGGGTGAGGACCCGCTGCGGTACCAAGTAAGTAGTGAGCGTCTTGGTAGTTTGCAGACCAGTCGCGGAGCGCTTCGTTTACCGCATCTTTTAATGTGCCAGAGCCGGCTGTTACCGGAATAACCTCTGCGCCCATTAATTTCATTCTAAATACGTTAGGCTGTTGGCGCTCAACGTCTTTAGCACCCATATAAATGCGGCATTTTAAGCCAAGTAATGCACAGGCTAGGGCTGTTGCCACCCCGTGTTGGCCCGCACCAGTTTCGGCAATAACTTCTTTTTTACCCATACGTTTAGTTAGCAACGCTTGACCAAGTACTTGGTTGGTTTTGTGTGCGCCGCCGTGCAGTAAATCTTCACGTTTTAGGTAAAGTTTTACTTTAGGATTTTTAATTAAATTACGCGTTAAAGTAAGCGGCGTAGGGCGACCGGCATACTCGTTTAATAATTTTGTAAACTCAGCCTGAAACTCAGGGTCTTTTTGTGCTTTGTTAAATTCGTTCTCTAACTGCTTAAGCGCAGGGACAAGTAGCTCAGGTACAAACATACCGCCAAACTCGCCAAAATAAGCTGGATTTTGCATTATAACCTCAATAATTTCTGATGCTTGTAAAAGCATTTTGTAATTTGATAGGGCACTTTTTACCCGCAGATTCTTCAACGCCTGAATTTAAATCAAGGCCTAGGGCACCTTGAAACAGCGCGTCTTTTATATTGTCTGGATTTAAGCCACCCGCTAGCATAAAGGGGCTTGTTGCGTCGCGCAGTACTGCCCAATCAAATGCTTTACCTGTACCACCGGCTTGTGTATCGCTGTGGGTATCATAAAGATGGCGGTCTACGCCCGTAGCTGGGGTTGGCAATGTATCTTTAATTGCCTGTGCTTTCCAAATTTCACAACCTTTAGGTAACTGTGTACGTAATGCGGCAATGTAATCGTCACTTTCTTGACCGTGTAATTGTACTGCGGCAAGTTTTAGTTCGTGCGCGTATTGTACCACTTGCTGCGGGCTTGCATTAACAAAAACACCGACAAATTTAAGTGGCGCACTTTGGCTCAGCTCAATCGCACAATCTAAATCAACATAACGAGGCGATTTAGGGTAAAAAATGAGTCCACCGTACACTGCGCCGTTGTTGTAAGCGGCCTGTACGTCTTGTGCTCGGGTTAAGCCGCACACTTTGTTATCACCTAAAATCACTTTTTTGCAGGCTTGTTCTAAATCGCGCTCAGCCATTAAAGAACTGCCAATTAAAAAGCCATCACATAATGGCGCTAGGCGTTTAACATCTTGATGAGTGTAAATACCTGACTCTGAGATAACCACTTTATCTTGTGGGATAAGCGTACGTAGCTTTTCGGTGGTGGCTAAATCAGTGCTTAAATCGCGAAGGTCACGGTTATTAATACCAATAATTTGTGCATCAAGTGCAAGGGCGCGGTGCACTTCTTCTTCGTTACTTACTTCGGTTAATACCGACATGTTAAGCGAGTCGGCAACTGCATGTAGCGCTTTATATTGCTCATCATCAAGTACTGAAAGCATTAGTAATATAGCATCGCCGCCATAAATACGTGCCATGTAAACTTGGTACTCATCAATAAAAAAGTCTTTACAAATAAGTGGTTGCTCTACTTGGCTACGTACAAACTCTAAATAATCAAAGCTACCTTGAAAGTATTTAGTATCTGTAAGTACGCTCATGCAGCTAGCATATTTTTTATAAACAGAGGTGATCTCGGTTAAATCAAACGGCTCTCTTATTAGTCCTTTTGAAGGAGATGCTTTTTTACATTCTAAAATAAACTGCGTACCCGGCTTTGCTAACGCTTTATAAAAGCTGCGGCTAGTTGGCACTGCTAAGTGTTTAAAGCTCTCTAGTGGGCGCGCGGCTTTACGCTCTATTAGCTCTTGTTTTTTATCAGCAACAATTTTGTCTAATACATTAGCCATGACTTACCTCAATAATTGCATTTAATGTGTTCATGGCTTTGCCTGAACTTAGTAATGTTTGTACCTGTTGTGCGCCTTCTTTTAATGACTGTACTTTACCGCTTAGGTATAAAAGTGCAGCCACATTGACCACGATTGCAGCATTGTGCGCATCACTGCCTTTACCTTGTAAAATAGCAAGGCTCGCATTTGCGTTGTATTGTGGGCCTTCACCGGCTAGTTGTTCAAGTGAATAGTTTGCAAGGTCAAAGTCGCTTGGGTTTAATGTGTACTGCGTTATTTCGCCATTGTTTAGCTCAACTACGTTAGTTGGGCCGTGCAGGGCTATTTCGTCAGTGCCAGAACCATGCACTATCATCGCGCGCTTAGTGCCTAAAGTTTTAAGTGTTTGCGCCATTGGCATACATAAAGACTCATCGTAAACACCCAGTAATTGCACGTGTGGTGCAGCAGGGTTAGCAAGCGGGCCTAAAATATTAAAAATGGTACGTGTTTTAAGCGCAGTACGTACGCCCATCGCGTGGCGTACACCACTGTGATAATGCGGTGCAAACAAAAAGGTAAAATGGGTTTGCTCAAGGCAATGTGCAGCCTGTGCTGGGCTCATATCAATATTAATGCCCAGTGCTTTTAATAAATCAGCAGAGCCCGAATTACTCGATACACTGCGATTACCATGTTTTACCATATTAATACCCGCGGCAGCTGCAACAATCGCCGCGGTAGTACTAATATTAATCGTGTTTGAGCCATCGCCCCCGGTGCCGCAGCTATCGGCAAGTTGCGTGCTAGCGGTTGTAAAGGCAACGGCGTTTTCTCGCATTGACGCTGCAGCGCCGGCAATTTCATCACTTACTTCGCCTTTTATTTTAAGGCTGATTAGCAATGCAGTGAGCTCTATTTCGCTCATGTTACCTTGCATTATTTGGTTAAATAATGCGTTTGATTGGGCATAGTTTAACGACTTGCCTTGAATAAGTTGCTCAATAGCGTATTGAACATTTATGGTCTCTTTTGCTTGGGTACTCATAATGTCCTCTATTAGTTGGTGCGCGTTAAGTACGCAACACTTTGTTGAAGTAGCATTGCACCATTTGGCGTAAGTATTGACTCGGGATGAAATTGATAACCTAACGCTTTATCGTCGTGGTGATATATGGCCATAGGAATATCGTCAAATTGTGCAATTACCTCAATATTTTCAGGTACCTTGGTTGCCATTAATGAATGGTAACGGGCTACGGGCATGGTGTTGCCCATTCCTTCAAACACCGGGTGCGGGTTTAAATTAATGATTGATGACTTACCATGTACGGTTTCGCCAGCGTGGCCGATTACTCCGCCATAACTTTGTGTAAGTGCTTGTTGCCCTAGGCAAATGCCCAGCATGGGGAAGTGACCTTTAGCCAGTTCGATTAATTCCATTAAGCAACCTGCATCACTGGGTGCACCAGGTCCTGGCGAAAGCACTAATAATACTTGCCCAGGCTCTTGGCGCATTTTATTAAAAATAACCTCTGCGCTTATGTTATTTCTGTATACCACAAGCTCACAGCCCAGCATGGTTAGTTCATCAACAAGGTTGTAGCTAAACGAATCAAAGTTATCTAAAAAGTATATTTTCATTGGGTTTGCTGTGCTCATTTTATACCGCCTCATAAGTCGATTTTATGGCGGTGATCACCGCTTGGGCTTTTGCGCGGGTTTCGTTAGCTTCGGCTTGTGGATCAGAATCGTAAACGACACCTGCACCTGCTTGCACATACGCGGTATTATTTTTAACAAACGCTGAGCGAATAACAATGCAGCTATCCATTGCACCATCGCCGGTTAAATAGCCTACTGCGCCACCGTAGCTGCCACGGCGTTTGCCTTCGGTTTGGCGTACAAGTTCGGCAGCGCGTACTTTCGGAGCGCCTACCAGCGTGCCCATGTTCATACACGCTTGGTAAGCGTGTAGTGCATCAAGCTCAGGCTTTAATGTGCCCACCACGCGGGAAACCAAGTGCATTACTTGCGAGTAGCGGTCTACTTTTAATAGCTCTTTTGCATGGCGCGTGCCGGCTACACTAATGCGTGCCACATCGTTACGAGCTAAATCAACGAGCATTAAATGCTCAGCACGCTCTTTTTGATCGTTTCTAAGTTCAAGCTCAATACGGCTGTCTAAATCTGGGTTGATTGCGCCATTGGCAAATTTTCCACGTGGGCGAGTACCGGCAATAGGGTAAACTTCAACTTGTTTGCTTTGCACTTCGTATTTAAGCGCAGACTCAGGTGAGGCGCCAAATAAAGCAAATTCTTCATCGCGCATATAAAACATATAAGGGCTTGGGTTTTGCTTTTTAAGCTGGCTATATGCGTGCAATGAATCAGGGCAGGGCAGTGAAAACGTGCGCGAAGGCACAACCTGAAAAATATCACCATCAACGATGTTCTTTTTAAGCTTAACCACTTGCTCGCAGTAAGTTTCATCGCTTATATCAACACTTACATCGCAAGTACCTGTTTGCATAGGCGCACTAAACTCTTCTGCTTTGTCGCATAGGGCATTTAATCGTTCTAGCTCTTTACCTACCTCAAAACAATTAGCGTGTACGTCTGGGCCATTAAACACATTACCAATAAGCTCGGTGGTTTGTTTTTGATGATCGATAACCACTAAGGTTTCGGCTAAGTAAAATACGTAGTCTGGGCAGGTGTTTTCGCCATCGGGTACGTCGCTTAGCTGCTCAAAATTAGCCACCATGTCGTAGGCAAATACACCGCCTAAAAATACCGAAAACGGGTTTTCGGTGGTGCTTTTGATACTGTTTATACAGGTGCGTAGTGCGCTAAATGCATTATCGGCAACCAGTTTACTTGCCTCGTCAATGTCATTAGAACCGCCTTTATAAACAAGAGTTAGGCTTGTGTCGGTTAAGGTTGCATCGCAGCTTTGTACATTGGCTCTTAAATACGGCAGTAACTGTTTACCGTTATTAGATTGTGCGCTTACCGTGACGGTTTTACCTTGGCAAACAATGCGCAGCGCGCAGTCAACTAAAATTAAGCTTTTGACACTGTCTTTAGAATCAATTTCGGCTGATTCAAGCAGTAGCGAATTAGGCTTATCAAGTGCTGCATAAAGTGCAAGTGGGCTACTAATGTAGTCGCGCACTTGCGTTATGCTAGTAACTTCGCCTGGTGTGGTAGTTATATGACTAAAAATCAAACCTCATTCCCTCAAAAAATAAAACCCCGCAATGCTTTTGCAATGCGGGGTTTGAATAACGATATCTAAATTACAAACAGATCATTACCGTCCCGCTATATCAGGCGCCACCACCAACGATGTGTAAGAGTAAGACCGTTATTCATGTTTTTTTGCCTCAAAATAAAAAATTAAATACGTAAAATTTAGTTATAAAAAAACCCGCATAGTTGCGGGTTTTGAATATTTGCTAGACACGACAATTCATCACCCAAAAATTATGAGTGCCACCACCAAATAGTGTGTTGAATTGAATTGATCATTTTTATTAATTCTTAATGTGTCTTAAAGTGGCTACAGTAAAACGTATTTAGCGCTTTTGTGTCAAGTGTTTATTTAAAACAATTTAGTCAAAAAAGTTGTTATACTTATATAAACATCTATTACCCTTAAATTTAAGCAGTTTTCTTTTGATAAAATACGATTTACACAGCCATACAACGCATTCAGACGGACATTTAACAGTTGAGCAATTATTAAACCGCGCCGTAGAAAAAAACATTGATGTGTTTGCGATAACCGATCACGACACTGTGGCTGCTATTACGCCGGCAAAAGCGTTTATCGAAACAGAAAACCTACCGCTTAAGCTTATATCTGGCGTAGAAATTTCTACCAAGTGGGAAAGCTTTGAAATACATATTGTTGGGCTAAATATTGATATAAACAACAATGCCCTTACATCATTGTTATCGGCGCAGCAGCAAAAGCGTGATGAACGCGCCATTGAAATTGGCAAAAGGCTGGCAAAAAACGGTTTTGATGGCATTTACGAGCAAGCCAAGGCGCTGGCAGAAAACGCCCAAATTACCCGTGCACATTTTGCGCGTGCATTGATTGAAAGAGGCGTAGCTAAAAATTTTCCTGGGGTATTTAAAAAATACTTAGGGCGCAGCAAAACAGGTTATGTTCCAAGCAATTGGTGTGATATGCAAACAGCCATTAGCGCCATTCATGCTGCAGGCGGGGTTGCGGTACTTGCACACCCAGGGCGTTATCAAATGTCTAATAAATGGTTACGTAAGTTACTTGTGCAATACAAAAGTGACGGTGGCGATGCCATGGAAGTTGCGCAGCCACAACAAGCGCCTACTGAACGCCAATTTTTAGGGCAATTGAGCCAAGAGTACGGTTTACTGTGCTCGCAAGGTTCTGACTTTCATTTTCCAACTAGTTATTTAGAGCTAGGTAAAAACTTATACTTACCCAAAGACTGCCAAGGGGTTTGGCAAGTGTGGGAAGGGCAAGAAGGAGCATTATCATGAGTCAATTAATTCATATTCACCCAGCAAACCCACAGCCACGACTTATTAGCCAAGCGGTTGATATTATTAAACAGGGCGGGGTTGTTGTATACCCAACAGATTCGGGCTACGCGATAGGGTGTAACCTCGGTAATAAGCAAGCAAAAGAGCGCATTGAGCGTATTCGTGGAATTGAAAAACACCATAACTTTACGCTTGTATGCCGTGATTTATCCGAGCTGGCAACTTATGCCCGCGTAGATAACCAAATGTTTAGGCTTATTAAAAATAATACGCCAGGGCCATACACATTTATTTTTAAAGGCACAAAAGAGGTGCCAAAGCGTTTACTAAACGATAAGAAAAAAACCATTGGTATGCGCGTTATAGAGCATCCAATTGCATGTGCATTACTTGCAGAGCTTGGGGAGCCGTTAATGTCGTGTTCGTTAATTTTACCTGGAGAAGAGTTTACAGAATCAGATCCAGATGAAATTTTAGCGCGTTTAGATAAACACGTAGATTTAATTATTGACGGCGGACACCTTGCAGAGCAAGCAACCACGGTTATTGACCTATCAGAAGACGATATTCACATTTTACGTGTAGGGTGTGGCGATACCAGCCCGTTTGAGTAACCTTGGTGAGTGATTCAACACAGGGCGAAAAAAAGACTCAAAGTGAGCCAGTGCAGCAAAAGCTGCCACTGGCTTTTTTGCATGGCAAAGCCGTTGTAGATAAACCTGAAGATTTATACATTCCGCCCGATGCACTTGAAATTATTTTGGAAACCTTTGAAGGACCGCTTGATTTACTGCTGTATTTAATAAAAAAGCACAAGTTAGATGTGCTCGAACTCTCTATTTTTAGCATTACTGAGCAATATGTCAGTTATGTAGAAATGATGAGTAAGTTTCAGTTAGAGCTTGCCGGTGAGTACTTAGTAATGGCAGCGTTATTGGCACAAATAAAATCGCGTCTGTTATTGCCTGTGCACGAGGAGCTCGAAGAAGAGGAAGACCCCCGCGCAGAACTGATCAAGCGTTTACAAGAATACGAGCAGTTTAAAAAAGCAGCCGAAAATATAGATGCCATCCCCCGTGTAGGCCGTGATATTTTCGTAGCACATGCAACTATGCCGGTTATTGAAAATACCGCTCAAAACCTGCCAGAGCTTGAGTTAAAAGATTTAATGTTAGCACTGAGCGACGTGATGGCGCGCGCCAAAACATTTGAGCATCACCAAGTGACAGCAGAAATCCTCTCTACCCGTGAGCGGATGAGCCAAATTTTAGCCCAGCTGAGTAACGCAAAAAAAGCGCTGCCGTTTAACGATTTATTCACCCTTAGTGAAGGGCGAAGCGGTGTAGTGGTTAGCTTTATTGCTATGCTTGAGCTTATAAAAGAAGGCTTAATTAGCTGTTTGCAAGTCTCACCTGATAGCTTAATTTACATAAACCTTACCGACACGCCTAATAGCTAACTAGCAAAGACCTGTAGCTCAAGTTGTATGTGCGTATATGCACAGATGCTGTTTGTATACGCTATTTTAGTTTTTCTTCACCCTCTATATTCTTAAATTATCGAATTTAGAGGAACCCACATGTTTAAAAATACGCCCACATCTTATGGCCTTATTGCCATTATTTTACACTGGTTGATGGCTTTTACCGTGTTTGGTTTATTTGGCTTGGGCTTATACATGGTTGAGCTAACCTATTACGACAGCTGGTATAAAGGCTCACTGGATTTACATAAAAGTATAGGTATAACGCTAGCCGCAGTGCTTATTTTTAGAATTTTGTGGCGCGTATTCAGCCCCAAACCTCGCCCCCTTAGTCAAAATAAAACAGTAAACCACATTGCACATACCGCGCATATTGTTATGTACCTAATTTTAGCAGTCATTGTAGTGGCGGGTTATTTGATTTCTACCGCCGATGGCAGAGCAATCGCCGTTTTTTCGATATTTAATGTACCAGCTCTGGATTATAACTTTGATGGACAAGCCGATATTGCCGGAAAAATACATTACTACGGTGCGTGTACATTAATTGGCTTGGCTGTTTTGCATGCACTGGGGGCATTAAAGCACCACTTTATTGATAAAGATAAAACCTTAACGAGAATGATCAAACCAAAGGAATACTAACATGAAAAAACGACTATTAAGTGCAGCTCTATCGGGTGTAATGATGTTATCGGCCACTGCAAATGCAGCAGATTATGTAATTGATACGCAAGGGGCGCATGCATTTGTTACCTTTAAAATTAAGCATTTAGGCTACAGCTGGCTGCACGGGCGATTTAACCGTTTTGATGGCAGCTTTAGTTACGACGCTAAAACGCAAACAGGGTCTAATATTTTAGTAAATATAGATACAGCAAGTTTAGACTCTAACCATGCTGAGCGTGATAAACACTTACGCGGTAAAGACTTTTTAAATGTGGATAAATACCCAACAGCAACATTTAAAAGCACCAATGTGAAATTTACCGATGATGATACAGCCACAGTAACGGGTGACTTTACTTTACATGGCGTAACTAAACGCATTACGTTTGAAATGGATAAAGTAGGTGAAGGGCAAGACCCTTGGGGTGGCTACCGTGCTGGTTTTGAGGGCGAAACCAGTTTAAAACTCACCGATTACGGCATTGATTATAATTTAGGCCCAGCGTCTACTCATGTTGATATTGGGCTGTCTATTGAAGGTGTGCGTAAATAATAAAGCGTAGATTAAATTAAAGCGCCACTTTAGTTAGTGGCGTTTTTGTTTTTTGTGGCGTGAATTCTTGATTCTAATAAGGGTTTTAAATGTGGGGGTAACCAGCGTAACATTACTTGATGGTATTGCTCGGTTTGCTTAATTTTTTTTAATTGCTCATCTAATAGTTGAATATTTTTAGCTCCTTGCTCATTTTTAGTGCAGCCAATATAGCCATAACTTAACGGTGGCGCTTCAACAATCGCTCGCTGAGTTAGGTTTTCTTCAAAGTACATAGATTTAGCTAAGTAATGGTGCTCACTTGGGTAACCTAATAAAATATCTAAGCGCTTTAAATTAAGCATATAGGTAAGGCTGGCTAAACTATTGCGCGTTGGCCGAATAACAATATCAACATCGGGGGTGTTATTTATTACACTGTCGAGTTGCTCGCCGTATGAGCGGTTCATAGATACACCTAACGTGAGTTTTTTTTCTGCTAGTAAATCCTGCAACGACACTGGCTCTGAGTTAGGCACTTCTAGTGAATGCGCCAAACCTTTATGCATAGCAATGGAAGGTGAAAGGCCCGTGGTTGAGCTTTGCTCGCTAAAGTGAATAAACTTTTCTCTAAATGCATTTTTATAAAGTGATAGGGCACAATGTGTGGCCGATTTGTTGGCCAGTTCTTGCGTAACTTTGCCAGAGGGGATAACAAGGCGATTAAACGTGATGTGCGCAAGTTGTTGCTCGAGTAAGGTTATAACGCTTTCATCACGCCCCTGGTGTTGGTATTTTCCATTTAAAATGTAATAGGGCGCAAAGTCGTGTGTTAGCCAGTTAATCGTATTGGCGTAACTGACTGAAGAAATGCTTAAATATAAGGTGATACACAAAAATGCACGGAGCATTACTACAATTACCTAAAACAATGAAAGTATCGCTATTGTAGTCAATTAAGTGCAACAAAGTAAAATGCCAGCTACAAAGCTGGCACATTTTATTAACATTAACTGCTTAAGCAGTTAATTGCTCGCAATGATTAGTTGGCTTTTAACCATTTTACAAATTCGCGCGCTTCGCTTGCTTTTTGAAACATTGCGTTTTTCAAACCTTGTGTATCACTAAAAATAACACGTTGTTTGTTTACAGAAATTGATTGCACCGGATGGGCAATTTGGATCATAGATCCATTGTATTTATAAGACATAATAAAACTCACTTTATTCTTGTTATTTACTCTGCGCTATTTTTATAGCCAAATGCAGTTAATAAATTAACGATGTTGTGTTTAGCTTCATTACAGTGTTGACGATCTTTATGACACTTTTGCGATGATATTAAAAAAATCATCAAGGTATTAATAGGGGTTCTCGCCGTACAATAACTTAGCTTTAAAATATACGTTTTGCGGGGCTTACTGGATCAGGGTAAAAAGGTTAACCGCGGTGGTTTTTAAAACCAGAGAAGAAAGGTAACCTAAATAAAAAATGTGTGCAAGCTATTTATTTAAAAATTATTTATACTTAATTTTATCAACTGCTTAAACGCATGGATTTTAACCTTAAAAAGGTAAGTATGAATTACATAATAGTCAGCGATATTTATGGTGTAACAGCACCTTTAGTGAGGTTGTTAGATATTATGCAAGGCAATACAGAGGTTATAGACCCCTACAAAGGAGAACTGCAACCCCTTGATAGTGAAAAGTATTATTATAATAAATTTATAAATTCCTGTGGCCATGACAATTATGTAGCTAAGCTCTTAAATGTATTTAATAACCTTACAGAGCCAACAGCCTGTATAGGGTTTAGTGCAGGCGCAAGTGCCGCGTGGCGCGCACAGTTATTAACAGGCAATCCACACCTAAAAAAGCTCATTGGCTTTTACCCTTCACAAATTAGAAATCATTTAGATATTGCGGCAAAAGTACCTTGTACGTTTATTTTTCCACATACCGAAATGCATTTTAATGTAGATGAAGTGATAAGTGCTTTAGCCAGTAAAAGCCAAGTTACGTGTAACAAAACACCGTTTTTACATGGTTTTATGAATGCTTACTCTACTAATTACAATGTAAAAGCATATGATGAGTATTGCGCACTTATTAAAAGTACTTAAAGTGTATTTAACTGCGTTTTAGTAATAACAGGAAAGTCAGTGCGCGTATTATATTGCGCGTACAAGGTAGTAAAAATACTACTGCGTGAGAGCTTATCTAGCTCTTTTATGAGCGTTTTAGCACTTGTGCGCGCAGCTCTGCAGCATAGTTGGTATTGCTTTATTATAGCGGCAACGCTTTTACCTTGTTTTTGAAGGGCTAGATCGGCTTCTACAAAAAATGCAGCTCCTGTCCAATAAACCCGCTGTTGTGCACGTTGCTTCCACATATCACTTGAAAGTTTATTAAGTGGCTGTTGCTTTGTTTTAGTTTGTAAGCGTGCTCGATCAAACCCTGCGTTTAGGCGCTGAACAAATTGCGCTTGGCTAATGACACCGCTGTTGCGCATTATTACGTTTTGCATGTAACTGGCAAACCCCTCGCTTAACCAAAAGCCAGAGTAAGGCAGTAGTGGCAAATATAAATGTGAAAGCTCATGGTAAAGCGTCCAATCTTTTGTAAATGCATTTAAACTTGCGTAGCGGTCAATATGCAGCTCTAATCCATCGGGATTATTTCGTTTTATGCTAGCCCATGGCACGGGTTCAAAAGCAAAATATTGTGGCTTTAAATAAATAGGGAGGGTGCTTTGTTGTAATGGGCCTAAGGTATTTTGTGTTTTTTTAAGGCTTTGATTTACCCAAGTAACTACCGTTTTTTGACCCTTAGTAGTCAGTGCGTCTAAATTATGAATAACCACATCAACAGCTGAGGCTTTTAAAGAGCACATTAATAGCAATAACAGCCAAAATAATTTCATTTATACCTCCTAAATACGCGCTTGATACTAGACCCACTATTTACGTAATTAAGCACATGTTATTCGTTATTTTTTTAACTAATATCAATTATAAAAAGCAAATTGCATACATGCTCAATCAAGCATGATTTAATCAGGTAACACTATTTTTAGTATAGGTATTAACCATGGCTTATCAGCATATTAAAATCCCTGAGCACGGACAAAATATTACTATTGATGCCAAAGGCCAATGGCATGTGCCTGTAAATCCTATTATTGCTTATATTAATGGTGACGGGGTTGGGCAAGAGGTCACACCGGCCATGCAGCATGTGGTGAATAATGCCATTACACACTGTTATGCAAAGGAGCGAAAAATTCACTGGATGCAAGTATATAACGGCGAGCAAGCTGCAAAGTTATATGATGGCGATTGGTTCCCAGAGGAGACGATTAACGCAGTACGTGCGTGTAAAATAGCAATTAAAGGGCCGCTAACTACACCTCTTGGCGGCGGTTTTCGCTCATTAAATGTGGCGCTAAGGCACGAAATGGATTTATTTGTAAATATGCGCACTGTTAAAGGGCTAAGTGCGTTGCCATCGCCGTTAAAAAATCCATTTTTAACTAACATAACAGTGCTGCGTGATAGCAGCGAAGACGTATATTCAGGAATAGAGTGGCAAGCTGGCAGCGTAGAGAGCGAGAAAATGCTCGACTTTTTATGTGAAGAAATGGGAGTAACGCGCCTAAGGTTTTCTCAAGAGTGTGGCATAGGTATAAAAAATATATCTAAAGAAGGCTCCGAGCGCCTAGTACGCTATGCAATTAATTACGCCCTTAAAAATAACAGCGAATCGTTAACGCTTGTGCATAAAGGGAATGTACTTAAATTTACCGATGGTGCCTTTAAACGTTGGGGGTTTGCCTTAGCCCAAAATGAGTTTAACGCTACCCCACACGAAAACGGGCGCTGGCTTGAAATAGCATGCGCTAATAAATCGCCTTTAATTATTAAAGAAGTGATAGCCGATAACATGCTGCAACAATGTTTAATGAACCCAGAGCAATTTGATGTGGTAGCAACCACAAACCAAAATGGCGACTTTTTAGCTGATATGCTCAGCGCACAAGTTGGCGGAGTGGGCATTATGCCGGCTGCTAATTTAAATAACGATGTGGCATTTTTTGAGCCAACCCATGGCACGTTTGAGAGAATAGCAGGGCAAAACAAAGCAAACCCAAGTAGCAGTATTTTAAGTGCCGTTTTAATGCTTAAGTTTATGGGCTGGGATGAGGCAGCAACGCTGATTGAACAAGCGCTCGAACAAGCACTCAAAAGCGGTAATGTAACCTTTGATTTAACGCAAAATATTAATAACTCGACAACCCTAAGCTGCAGTGACTTTGCACAAAAGGTTATCGAGTATTTTTAAGCAACTCCATTATTAGGCCGCTGTGGCTGTTTTTGCCTTGTGTACACATGGGCGATTAGTAAGCTGTGCAGCGCGGTGGTAAATATCGTGTGCATTAGGTTCATCGCACTGAGTACCGCTAAGCGTATCCATTAATGCAACTACAATAATAGCCGGTACTTGGCAGCAGTATTCATCAAGTACTGCCTCGGTTGTTTGTGCATCTACATGGCAAAGCGGGTGGTTTTTACGCTGGTACGCATGCAGTAGCGTATCTACTTCTAAAATGTCATCGGGTTGGTGCTTTGTTTTACGGCACTTACAACCAAACTCATCAACCAAGGTAGCAAGTGCTTGGTATGTCTCAGCGGCATTGGTTTTAGTGCATAACTGCTGGGTAATAAACTGATGTAAATTAGCATCAATAAATAACCCGTCTTGTTGTGTGAAGCTTGATGTTGTCATAATTATTACTCTTAGTTTGTTGGCTTAACTTCACTTTAGCGCTAAGTGTATTATTAATGAAATTGTTGTTTTCAATAACTGACATTGATTTTATCAATAGTAAATGACAACAAACCAAAAACCACTTAGCATGTTTAATTAAAGTGGTGCAAAAACCTATAAAAATGCACAAAACTGGGACACACTAAATAATAATTAAAAGCATAATTTAATTAGATGTTTGATTTTAAATGTTTTTTATTTTTGTGGTGGGTTGGCATCAAGGTTGCTAAATATAAAGGGTAGGGTTCACTCTTATTTCTACGATTTCAAAAGCGCCATGGTATTTTCCCAAAGTTGAATACCATGGCGCTTTTTTATTTTTAAAAGAGCAATGCGAATATAATAGTTGTGATAAAAACGACAAAATAAAGTTTATGATGCCAGTTTTTCTTATGATTTTTACGATACTGTTTGATCATAATATCAACATCTTCTTTAGAAAAAACATGTTCACACCGATAGCAAACGTGCATTCCTTTTTTAATAAAAGCGCCACATTTTATACATCTATAAATATAGCTAAGGCGGCTTTCGCATAGGTAAGGATATTCTTTTTTATTTTTCATAATTGTTATTTTTGAGCGCTTTTTTTTGTTTTACTATCGTTTCTATACCGTGCGCGACGGTTATACACCCTAAGTCTATTGCACCAAAAATAATAAAATAGAATTTTTTTGGGCTCGATTCGATAGAAGCAATTACCCGTTCCCCTCCTTTATTATGTATAACGCCATCATTATAAGTAAAGTAGCTCCATAGAATGAAAAACAAGCCTAGTAAAATAGTTACGTATGCTTTGGTTTCTTTCTTTGAGTTTTGCTCTGTTATTTCTAATTGCTTTATAACCTTAGGATCCACTCTCTTTGGGTTGTTTAGCTCTTCTATTAGGTGTTTGTATCTTTGCGGGTATTTGTTTGCATCAATAGTTTCAAGTGCTTCATGTAATTCTTTAAGTGAATAATTAGAGTAATCAATGTTGATAGTGATTTTCCTTAAATCTTTTTTAATACATTTTGAGCTGTAATCAGAATTTTAAATTAAAGAAAATTACTAACTACCTATCAGCAATTGTTTTAGCAAACTCAAGCAACTCACGGCGTAACCACTGGTGTGCGGGAGCATGGTGAAGTAGTGGGCTCCATATCATTTTTACCTCAATAGGGACTATTTGAAACGGTACTGGGCTAATGACTAAATCGGTATGCGTGGTTAATAATTTAGCCTGCCTGCGCGGTAAAGTAGCAATAAGTTGCTCTGATTGGCATAGCAAACTTGCAATCATGTAGTGGCGTGTAAACACCCGTATTTTACGCGTTTGTTCTAGCTGCCACAGTGCTTCATCTACCCAACCTAGTTTTTGCTTGCCTGATTTATTGGTAACGGCGGCTTCTGGCCCCCAGCCAGCACGGTTTACCCAGACATGTTCTTTTTGTAGGTAATCATCAAGGCTTGAATGTTGTAAAAAGGTATTTTTAGGGTGGGTTAAACAGCAGTAATTATCGCGCCAAACACTGGCCTGATGAAACGAGCGAGGCAAGCCATTAAAACGGTTTATGGCTAAATCAATAGTGCCTTTTTCCATATCTTGCAGGTTTACATCGCTTGGACTCAGTACATCAAAATTAACCCCTGGGTTTTTAGTTAACTGCTCAGTAATAAAGGGGGCAATTAAGGTCGACTCCATGTAGTCGTTTGCCATTATTCTAAAAGTCACCTCTGCCGTTGCTGGGTTAAATTGCTCACTGGGCTGAGTAATCGCCTCTGCCATTTTTAAAAGAGACTCTATTTCAGGCTTTAAGCTAAGTGCTTTGCTGGTGGGGGTCATAGAGCCTGCGGCACGTACAAGTAATGGGTCGTCAAATAAATCACGTAATCGTTTAAGTGCGTTACTCATGGCAGGTTGTGTTAGTGCGAGTTTATTAGCCGCTTTTGAGACACTTTTTTCATCAATGAGCACATTTAAGTACACTAATAAGTTGAGATCGACGTTACGTATATTCATATGATCAATTTTATTTATATGCTTTATTAATTATCTAAATTAAAGCCTGCTTGCTAAGGTGTAAACAATTAATAAAAAATAACCGCTATAAGTGGTAAAAATAAAAGTGCTGCAATCATGTCAAAATCGTTAACTAATCAATCCAATAATGCGCTACAGCAAGTTATTGCTACTAAGTTGGCCCGCGCTGTTTTTGCAGGCTTTGAAGCAATGTTTGCGCAGTTTTTAAATATTACGCTAGGTGCGCAAAGCCGGTTTGAACAACAAAAATATCACGATGTGCAAACTGCCATGCGCGAACGCTTACAAGTGTACGAACGGGAAGTAAAAAATGTCAGTGAAGCTGTGAGAGTAATTGCTTACGCTGAACTGTCTTGCCCGCAAACATGGCAACTAGCTAAAAATATATACGGCGATATGGTGCAAAATCATGAAAATAAACCCATAGCGCATACCTTTTTTAATTCTACCTTTGGTGCAATTTGGGACGATAAAAAAATTCGTACCGTACATTTGTTTGTATTAAAAGCAAAATACAGAAGCGAGCCGCGCTCGTATGAAAATTTAGTAAGCAGAATATCGTTTAAAGATGGGTTTAACCATGCTGTAAAAACGCTCATAACCCGCCAAGCATTTAGAGTACCTTTTAGTCAATTAAACGCAGATTTACAGGCATTGCAAACAACGTTAATGGCCGGTGCAAAGCAGCAGTGTAAACAAGTGTATGAGCTTATAAATTTAAACGACGGGTTTATAGAATACGCAAATTCATTATTTTTTAGAAACAAAGCCTGCTACTTAATAGGGCGCTGTATTGCTAAAAATGGCGATAATATGCCTTTTGCTATCGCCATATTAAATACTAATAAAGGGTTAAAGCTTGATGCCGTAATGATGGGCGCCGATCAGTTAAGTTTACTGTTTGGTTTTGCTCGTACCTATTTTATGGTTGATACCGACCAACCCGCGCGCTATGTAGATTACTTAAGCGTGCTGATGCCTCATAAAAAACGCTTTGAGTTATTTAACGCCATTGGCTTTATTAAGCACGCTAAAACAGAGTTTTATCGTTACAAAGTTGATACCACTAAAAATAGCCCTACTAATTTTAAATACGTGACAGCCCCAGGTACACCGGGCATGGTTATGTTGGTATTTACCATTGAAGGGCTAGACTACGTTTATAAAGTAATAAAAGATAAATTTAGTGCACCAAAAACAGCCACCAAAGCGCAAGTAAAAGCTAAGTACAACTTTGTAAAGCAAGCCGACCGCGTAGGGCGCTTAGTAGATACACACGAATTTAGGTATTTAGCGTTCGACCTCAGCCGCTTTAGCGACGAGTTACTTAAGCAAATGAAGGCACAAATTGGCAGCAGCATGGTTATATCGGGTAAGGCGCTTATTTTAAAGCATGTGTATGTTGAGCGAAAAATGACGCCGCTTAATTTATACATTAATCACTGCTCTAACAAAGCATTACAACAGGTTATGACCGACTACGGTAAAGCGATTAAAGACTTAGCCGGCGCAAATATATTCCCAGGCGATATGCTAATGAAAAACTTTGGCGTAACCCGTTGGGGGCGCGTTGTTTTTTACGACTTTGATGAAATTTGCCCATTGACTGATTGCCACTTTAGAGATGTACCTAGCGCACAAAACGACCTAGAGGAGCTAAGCGCAAACAGTTATTTTGATATAGCAGAAAACGATATTTTCCCCAGTCAGTTTAAGGTGTTTTTTAGCGCAAACGAAACGGCATTTAACTATTTTAACGGCGAACATAACGATCTGTTTTTAGCTGATTTTTGGCAAGCTTGCCAACAACAAATTAAATCAGGCTTTTTACCTGACGTATACCCGTATAAACAAAGCTGGCGGTTTAAATAAAAATAACTAACCCCATGTCTAGCTAGGGCCTGTTTATCTTTCGAGGTTAAATTTGCAGCCGTCTGTTTGGTAATTAGGCAAGGCAGAGCCTATGTAGTGCGGTTGTTCCCCATAAATAGGCGATAACGTAGCATAAATGCCAAACAGGCGCTGCCCGAAGGGTTTCTGCCTAGGGGCCATTTACTCTTTGTTGCTCGGTTTTTACTTAGCCCACTAGGTTACAAACCTCGCGCCGCGATTAAATGGCCCCTAGATTGAACAAATTTTAATCCTGAAAGGTTAACAGGCCCTAATTAAAAGGCTAAATACGGAGCATTAATGAAATATATTTCTCATGAGGGTGGAACCCTTGCATTTAGTGAAACCGATAAACCGGTTTTAAAAAGCCACGAAGTGCTAGTAAAAGTGTCTGCTATAGGTGTAAATCGCGCTGATTGCATGCAGCGCCAAGGTAAATACCCAGCACCAACTGGGGATAGCCCCATTTTAGGTTTAGAGTGCGCAGGCACAGTGGTTGAGCTTGGTTTTGATGTTGATAAAAGCTGGCTTAATAAACGTATTTTTAGCTTGTGCGCAGGCGGGGCTTACAGCGAGTACGTTGCCATAGATGCTAAACAATTAATGGTATTGCCAGATGATTTAACCATGGTTGAAGGTGCAGCTATTAGCGAAGTGTACCTCACAGCATTTGGTGCGCTTTTTGAACTTGGTAAATTACAACAAGGCCAAACAGCGCTTATTCATGCAGGGGCAAGTGGTGTAGGCGGTGCGGCTATTCAAATGGCTAAAAGTGCAGGTGCAACGGTGGTTATTACTGCCGGCTCAGATGAAAAATGCGAGCATGCAAAAGCCCTTGGCGCCGATCATGCCATTAATTACAAAACAACTGACTTTGTAGAATATATGCAAGCAAATGAGCTTTTAGCAAATGCAATTGTAGATCCTGTTTCGGGCAGTTATTTAAATAAAAATGCGGCTATTGCTGCCATGGATTGCCAAATTATTATGCTCGCTTTTTTAGATGGGCGTTTTGCTGAGGTTGATTTTGCAGCGCTATTACGCAAACGTATTTCGTTTCATGCATCAACACTTAGAAACCGTAGCATTGAGTTTAAACGCCAATTACGCGATGACTTAGTCGCGCGTTTTTACAATGATATTGCTACTAAAAAGTACGAATTTAACGTGTATAAAACACTACCGTGGAGCGATGCTAACGAAGCGCATGCTATTTTAGAGCGTAATGAAAATGCCGGTAAAGTGGTATTACTTGTAGAATAACCACCCAATGTAACACTGAGGCGTGTGTTGGCGTTGTTAATGCATGGCTCAGCTAATATAATTTAGTAAATATAAAATACGTACAAAACACACAAGGTTAAAAATGAACCCAATACTAGCAATACTTAAAGAGCACAATGTAAGCGACGAAAAAGTAAAAGCATTGTTCGAGGCCTTTACACAAAACCCAATGATGGCAATGGCATTAGTACAAGAACTTGGTATTCCGCCTGAAAAACTACAGCAGTTAATGGCCGTGGTGATGACTCAGCCGCACTTAATTAAAGAAGCCACCGACGAACTCGGCCTAGACTTTGAAAAAGTAAAAGAAGCGAAAGACAAGCTAAACCAACAATAAGCTTCACAAATTACTCCTTACCAAGGCATAAGCCTTGGTAATTCTACCTAAAATCACCACACTTTTTGTTACATTATTCATTGAACTGCTTGGTATTAAGCTAGTCATACTATTACTTATGATAGGTAGGGACTAGGTATGAAGCCACTTTATAAATTTTGGAAAAATAACCGTTCGTTAATTTTATTTATTGCGCTGATGAGCGTGTTTAGAAGCGCAGTTGCCGATTGGTATGAAGTACCGACAGGCTCGATGAAACCCACCATATTAGAAGGCGACAGAATCTTAACCGATAAAATGGCTTATGATATACGCATCCCTTTTACGCATATTCCTTTAGTTAAATTGGCCGACCCACAAACAGGCGATATTATTGTATTTGACTCACAAGCTGCTGATAACCGGTTAATTAAACGCGTAATTGGTGTGCCAGGCGATACGGTAGCGCTTTATAACAACGAGCTAGAAATTAATGGCGTTAAACTTAAATACAATAACTTGCAAAGCAATATTGATTCTTTAGATAAAATAGAAGATTTAAATGGCCACAAACACACGATTCGTGTTGCGCATACGCCTTCGCAGCTATCGGGTTTTAATAAAATAACTATTCCTGAAGATTATTATTTAGCAATGGGCGATAACCGCGACCACAGTGCTGACTCGCGTGTTATTGGTTTAATCCCCCGCAGCGAACTACTTGGCAAAGCAGAGCGTATTATTGTGTCGCTTGATTACGACGATTATTACTTACCTCGTAAAAACCGCTTTTTAAAACCCTTACTTTAAGGCGGTTTTGGGCGCTAACCACACGCCCGATTTTAATCGCTTAGCTCTACAATTTTTTGCGCAATATTATAAAGCGAGCAGTGCGAGTCCATTGCTTGCTTTTGCAACTTTTTATGAGCTTGCTCTTCGCTAAGGCTTAGCTGCTCTATTAAAATATACTTTGCCTGATGTATTATTTTTTGTTCTGTTATTACCCGTTTAGCATCAACTAAAGCCTGGTTTATTTGCTTAATATGTTGGCTTTGCTCCATGATTAAGTCGTACATGCTTTTATTACTATTGAGTTTATTAGCAGCGGTATTTTGGGGGGTATTTTGTTTAAACGCGAGTTGGCCGTCGGTCATTGGCATGTATTGTTCTTCAAGGCTGCTTATAACCTGTTTATTTGAATTTAAAGTGCGCTGCGCCTGAGCAATTTGCATTGCTGCAGAGTCAATAAGGTAGTCACTGAGGTTTTGCTCAATTTTGTGCATAATATCGATACGCGTTGTTGTTACCTCGTACCACACCTCACTAAGCTGAGAAAGCGGCTGCGCATTTTCGTCATCTAAATTTTGTAAAAGCCCCCGTAGCTGATCCACTTGCTTATTTACGGGGTGATCAGTTAACGAGCGATAGCATTTTAATACGTGTTCGTCGGCGTATTCGTTAAAAAACGTAAAGCTGTGATGCTGTTGTTGAACAAAATGAGCAAGCTGTTGTTTTTGCTCCACGGTAAACTTACTTGACGCAAACGCTTGCGCGCCACAGGCACGTTCTTGTCCGGCGTATTCTTTACCTTGCATAAAATTAAAATAAGCCACTAGCAATCGTGTAACGCGCGGGTCGCTTGCGCCATCGGCGGCTTCTAAAATTATATTTAGCAAACACGAAATAAGCTGCGTGTACGATTGAGTTGCATGCACAGGGGTAATTTTTTGATTTGCTATTTGTTGTCGCAGCTCTGGCAGCGCCTCTAACGATTGTAAACTATGGGTAATTAAATTGTACAAACGGGTGTGGCCCGTGTCGGCGTTATCGGTAATAAAGGTCGTTTTAATTGAGTGGTAAAACTGCGTTTGCGTTTGCTCTGTTAAGCTAATTTGTTGTTTTAACTGCGAAGCAAAACGTTTGCGGTTAGAGGCTAAGTAAATATTGCTCATGCCACGCTCTTTTTGTAACTGGTGTATAAAATCGCCCAGTTTAGTAAGCGATGCACAGCTTTTTTGAAGCTGTTTTAAGGCATGAATTTCTTGGTATTTTGCTGCTAATAAAAACTGTTTTGTGAGAGGATTGCTCGATAACATAGGACTTGTTCCACACTTTTTTGTATATAAAGTGCAACCACTGTTCCAATCATTTAAAAAATTTTCGATTGAATTTAAAATTAAATTAAAACAGCTGCTTAAAGCCATACTTGTTATTTGTTCCCATTTTAACTTATCTGTCCTTATTACAGGAATAAACCTTTTTGGTGCAAAAATAGTTGTTTTTGCACTCGATTGCGCCTTTCATGAATTAGGGGAAAAAAGTGTTTACTCTGTAAACTGCACAGAGCAAACACCAGAGGGGGAATTTATGCGTTACTACATTGCAGCAGCGCTGGGCTGATAGCCATTTGATGATTTATTACCTCGCCAACCATAATTAGCGTAGGGCCCGTTAATGTGTGCACCGCACTCTCGCTAGTAATTTCCTCAAGCGTGCTGGTTATTATTTTTTGCTTGTTGGTGGTGGCATTTTCTATCAATGCGATAGGGGTTGTTTTAGGCCAGCCAACCGATTGCAAACCAGTACTTAATGCGTTTAAACGTCCTAATCCCATATAGACGACTAGCGTGGGGTTGTTAGAGCCTTGTAAATAGGTGTAGTTGTGCCAATTAGGGAGTTTATTAGGATCGGCAAATTGCGCCGTTAAAAATGTAACACTTCGGGCCACATCGCGAGCAGTAAGCGGTATACCAGTATAAGCCGAGGCTGCACACGCGGTGGTAACGCCTGGGACAATAGCAAAATTAATATTGTGCTCTGATAGGGCGTTGGCTTCTTCATTAATGCGCGCAAAAATACTCGGATCGCCACCTTTTAAACGAACAACTTTAAACCCTTGTTGTGCGTATTTTACTAATAAGGCACTAATGGCAGCTTGTGGCATGGAGTGCTTGCCTGCGCGTTTACCTACATACACTCGCTGCGTATGTTTAGGCAGTGTATTTAAAAGCGCTTCACTAACTAGGCTGTCGTACAATACCACGTCGGCTGCTGCAATCAGGCGCTGCGCTTTCACCGTTATAAGCTCAGCATCGCCCGGGCCTGCCCCTATTAAATACACGTGGCCGTTTTTTTGATGTTTAGCTTTGTGCTTTGTATCTTGAGTGAGTTTATTAACAAACTTGTTTAGCCATGGGCTTTCAATTCCCGAAAAATACGAAATAACACTCATTTTATTACTCCTTATGCTAACGCTGTAATGGCTTTTGGCTCAGCGCTAACAAAGACATTGCCATTGTCTATTTTGGCTTCAAATACGGGGAGCTGTATTGCCTCTGCTTCTAGGCATTCGCCAGTATTTAAACAAAAATGTTGCTTATACAAAGGGGAGGCCACTACTAATTTTCCATCAATAGAGCCAATAATGCCGCGCGATAGTACATTGGCTTTGCCTATCGGGTCGTAGTTGCTAATGGCTAACACAGGCTCACTATTTTGTGGAACATAAAATATGGCCACTTGCTGGTTGTTTACTAATGCGCATACGCCACTATTAGCAACTAGGTCGTCGGTTGTTCCAATTTTATGCCAATACATCAGCTTGCTCCTGCTCAATTTCCATTACGGGGATACGGTTTGTCGAATTTTGCTGGTTACGTTTTTCAGACTCAGTTGCAGGGCGAATTTGGTTGCGCTCTTGTACAAATAAAATATTGCTATCAGCATCTGGGCTATTAATAAATTGGCGGAACCGTTTTGAAGCCTCTGGACTTTCGACTGCTTTTTTCCATTCGCAGGCGTAAGTTTTAGTTATAAGCGCCATTTGGGTTTCAAGCTCATGGCAAATACCTAGGCTGTCGTCTATTACTACGCTTTTTAAATAATCTAACCCGCCCTCTAAATTTTCCATCCACACTGAGGTGCGCTGCAGTTTATCGGCGGTTTTAATGTAAAACATGATCACGCGGTCAATGTATTTAATGAGTGTTTCGGTATCTAAATCGGTAGCAAATAAATCAGCATGGCGCGGGCGCATACCGCCATTTCCACATACGTATAAGTTCCAGCCATTTTCGGTTGCTATTACGCCTATATCTTTGCTTTGTGCCTCAGCGCATTCGCGGGTACAACCCGATACGGCCATTTTAAATTTATGCGGGGCGCGTAAACCTTTGTAGCGGTTTTCAATCGCAATCGCGTGGCCAACACTGTCTTGTACTCCATAGCGACACCACGTACTGCCAACACACGATTTAACGGTTCTGAGCGATTTACCATAAGCATGACCGGTCTCAAAACCGGCTGCAATAAGTCTTTCCCAAATAATAGGGAGCTCTTCAAGGCGTGCGCCAAATAAGTCGATACGCTGTCCACCGGTTACTTTACAGTACAGGTTAAAGTCTTTAGCAACTTGGCCAATAACAATAAGTTTGTCGGGGGTAATTTCGCCACCCGCTATTCGGGGAACGACAGAGTAAGAGCCATCTTTTTGCATATTTGCAAGGTAAGCGTCGTTGGTGTCTTGCAGGCCAACATGAGCGGGTTCTAAAATAAACTCATTCCACGTTGAAGCTAAAATAGAGGCCACGGCAGGTTTGCATATTTCGCAGCCGTGATGACCGCTGCCATGTTTAGCGAGCAAATCATCAAAAGTTTTAATGCTTTCTACTTTTACTAAATGCAGTAACTCTTGGCGCGAAAAAGCAAAGTGTTCACACACATGGTTGTTAACTTCAACCCCACGGCTTTGAAGTTCACTGTCGACTACCGATTTTAATAATGCGGCACAGCCACCACAGCCGCTGGCGGCTTTGGTACAAGCTTTAACTGCAGATAAATCGCATGAGCCGCCATCAATTGCACCCACAATGTCGCCTTTGCTTACATTGTGACACGAACAAATAGTGGCAGTATCGGGCAGGGCATTTCCCGCTAAAACAGGTGCTCCTTCGCTATCAGGTAAAATGAGGCACTCAGGGTGTGCGGGTAATTCCATGTCGTTTAACATGTACTGCAACAGTGTGTCGTAATCGCTAGTATCGCCAACAAGTACTGCGCCTAATAACTTGTTGCCTACCTCATTTAAAATAATTTTTTTATAACAATCACGAATAGGATCTTGATAAATTAACTCTTTGCAATCGGGGGTTTTAGCGTGGGCATCGCCAATTGAGCCTACCTCTACCCCGAGTAGTTTTAATTTTGTGCTCATATCGGCGCCTAAAAACTCAAGTTCGCCGCCTGTAAGTTGGCTTGCAACCACGCGAGCCATGTTATAACCCGGAGCGACTAGGCCAAAAAGCTTTTTGTCCCACAAGGCACATTCGCCAATAGCATATATATCTGGGTTTGATGTTTGGCATTGGTTATTTATTACAATGCCGCCACGTTGCCCTAATTCAAGTTCGGCTACTTTGCCAAGCTCATCGTATGGGCGAATACCGGCCGAGAACAAAATTAAGTCGGTTTCTAAAAACGTGTCATCTGAAAAATTTAATCTGTAACGGCTCGTTTCGCCTTTTACTATTTCGCTGGTGGCTTTAGCGGTATGCACGCTTACGCCCAATTTTTCAATTTTGTTTTTTAACAGCGTACCACCTTGTTCATCAAGTTGTACCGCCATAAGTTGGGGTGCAAACTCAACTACATGAGTATCAAGCCCAAGTTGCTTAATTGCATTGGCTGCTTCAAGCCCTAATAAGCCGCCACCTATCACTACGCCACTTTTACTTTGTGCAGCGCTTGCTTTTATTTGCTCTAAATCCTCTAGGGTACGGTAAACCAAGCAATGGGGTTGGTCATTCCCTTTAATTGGCGGCACAAACGGGTACGACCCTGTTGCTAAAATAAGTTTATCGTAACTAAATTTATCACCGGTTTGAGTGCTAACTACCTTGTTTGTTTTATCTATTTCATTAACCCACTGGTTAGTATGCACATTTATATTTAACTGCTGATAATTATCAAAAGTGGTTAGGGCTAAATCGGCGGCTGTTTTACCATCAAACACGCTTGATAAGTAAACACGGTCATAAGCTAAATTTGCTTCTCCACACAGTACGGTAATGTGCGCGTCAGCGTCGCTTTGGCGCATTTGCTCTACAAAATGGTGCCCAACCATCCCATTACCAATAATGAGTATTTTTGTTGGTGTTTGCATTGGTATCCCCTCAATGACGGTTTAATTTAAAAACAAAAAAGCCCGCCACAGTTACAAATTAATGCAACTGCGAGCGGGCTTCTTTGCCTGTGGTCATAACAACCTAAATGTGTGTTGTTTTAATAACGAACGGTATGGTTATCATATAAGCAAAAACACGGCCATTTTTATAAGTGCTTGTTTTTAATAGCTATATTGCTTTTAAATGGTTTTACTTACGCATATTTGAGTTGTTTTGGTGCGGTGCTATCACTATGGGAGTGCACAAAATGAGGCTACAATGTGCTGCTTAGTCAGCAAAAGTGCATTTGTGCCGTTAACTAATAACGAGGGGTAAGCGTTTAGGCTATGAATAAAAAATGCGCTTTGTTATTTTGAAATAAAAATAACAGTAAGCGCATTAATTCTGTAAAGCGGCTTTACTTGCTTTGTTTTGCTAGGGTTTCTACATCGGTATCTTCAACAGGTTTAAAGCTGCCCGTTGCTTCATCGTAGGTTTTAATTTCTGCAGATTCTATATCATATACCCAGCCGTGTAGCTTAACTTGACCGGTTGCAATTTTTGCAGCCACAGCAGGGTGTGTTTTTATATGCTGTAGTTGTTGTACTACGTTTTCTTCAATTACTAAGCCTAGGTGGTCGTTATTGTTTAGCTCTGCGCAACCGCATTTTTCTTTTACAACTTCAGTTGCTACGCGGCTGTGGCCAAGCCACTCTTTAACGTGCGGTAAGCTTGATAAACCTTCAGTATTTATAGCGCCTTTCATTGCGCCACAATCCGAGTGTCCACAAATAATAATGTGCGATACGCCCAGTGCAGCCACCGCAAATTCAATTGAGGCTGTCATACCGCCGGTTTGATTACTATGTGGCGGGATAATATTGCCCGCGTTACGACAAATAAATAATTCACCGGGTTCAGTTTGAGTCACTAAGTTAGGATCGATACGCGAGTCGGCACAGGTGATAAATAACACTTCTGGGTTTTGACCATTGGCTAGTTTTTGAAACGCTGCTTTTTTTGATGGGTAAACTTCTTTTTGAAACTTAGCCACGCCCGAAATAATATGTTCCATGTACAACTCCTATTGGTGTAATTTAATCGTGTTATTTATAGCTTTATTCGCCTGACAAATTAGCGCCATTATAACTTTGTTCTTGTTTGTTTTGTACTATTACACTGTTTAATAAATTTCATACTCGCGAACAAAGGGCGACACACATGCATGCAGTGATTGGCGTATACATAAGCGTACCTAGCAGAGACTTCGAGTAAAATAAAAGGGTAAGTGGCGAAAAAAGGTGGTTGAGGAGGTTAGTAGCTTAACTTGCTTTAAGTTTATGGGCTGATTTTAAGTTATACATGCGCTGATCCGCTAAGGTTAAACACTCGGTATGGCTTTGGCACTCATCGCTAGATGCTATGCCATAACTAATACCAGATTGCGGCCATTGCTGTTGAATAGTGCGATGTAATGCGGTGAGCTTCTGGGTAAGTGTGGTTTTTAGTTGGGGAAGGTGTGATTTGTTTTTGACTTTACATAACCAAATAAATTCATCGCCCCCGGTTCTAAATACGGTGCCGTCTTGCGCTAGATGCTGTGTCATTAATTTTGCTGCATTTATTAAAAAAGCATCACCTTTAGCGTGCCCAAGCGCATCGTTTATTTTTTTTATTCCATCACAATCTATAAACACAATGATGTAAGCACTGTGTGCAAGTTTAATCAGCTCATCATTTAATAGAAGTCGGTTGCCTACTTGGGTTAGAGGATCAAAGCGAGATTCATGTAACAAGGTACTAAATTCGTGCTGTTTTAACTTTAGCCACTCAGACAAAGACAGCACAATACACACACAATCTATTGCTAAGGCTAGCAGCACAAGTATTTCTGATGAGGTCGCATTTATTAAATCAAAATGAAATGCAACGAATACTACTAATGACAGGCTATAGAGCATATTTCCAAATAAAAAATACTTGGCTCTAAAATCGTTCAGGCTAAGCATGGCAAACCCGGTGGTTAAGCTAAGAATAACCCATACGGCTGCTAAAAAGTGCGCGATATAAAACACTAAATAAAAGGGCATAAATAGGCTGCAGATACCGCATAAAAATGCGCTAACGGTAAAGTATTTTAAAGCACTCCCAAGCTTATTGGCTTTTTCTTTATCGAAGTTAAACAGGTAGTAGGTAAATGCTGCTGCGCAACTCACAGCAAAGGCAAATAAATAAATACCTAAGTAATGTTTATTAAAAGAGGGGCTGGCATAAATTGTATTTACAGCGCCCGAAGCAAACGCCCAGCCAAGACCGTGCAAACCGACATACCCAGCACAAAACAAGGCCACTTTTTGCTTTACTCTTAAAAACATTACAAAGGCCATCATTGCTACAGTAAGCATGGCAGAAATAGCAATAAGGCTTAATGAATTTATATAAAACTGATGATGCAAAAATGCACCTTCGCTTAAAATACTTAAATCAACCGGCGTTGGATAGTGCTTGGCTTCTAAATATATCCATAAATAGCCACTGCTTGGCGCATAAAAGGGCAATTTAAATGCTTGTCCATGCATTAAAATAGCCGGTTGATTAACGTGTGACTGCGAAAAATCAGCAAGCTTAACTATATCCCCCTGTTCGGTTTGCCAATAGGCTAAACCAACGTCGATAAAGTTGGCTTGCGGCAGCACATACCAATCTCCAGTGGTGGGGTTATTTAGCGCAATTTTTGTTACTACAGCGCCACTTTTACCGAGCAGGTTACTCGTTTCACTAGCGTTTTTATAAGATGTAATTACTTGCTGTGCAGAAGGAGGCGCATTGAATGCTGTGACAGGGCGCCACAGGTTATCATCCTCTAGGGTAATGTTGTTATTAAGTGTATAAGCATATGTTAGCGGGCTAAACAAAGCACAGAAAAAGAATACTGTTAATATACCAACCCGCACCATACCTAAACTCACTTTAAAAACCCACTAAGCGATTATAATCAAATTGTAAACAAATAGTATATAAATCAAACAAAATTATCGCCTTTAAGTAATGGCTTAATTTGGCTTTAAATAACAAACTGCATTAATAAATAAGTAATACGAGGGCGTTTTTGTTTAAACGAATTTATAAACACCGCGGGTGTTTGTAGTATTAGTTAGGATTTAAGGTGGGTAGTGCGCTAACCAACTGAGTTGAAGTCGTACAGTTAATATTTTAATTACTTTTAGTGGGAAAAATACTTTTCGATTTAACTACTTATTAAGAAATTTTTTGTGGAAGGGTTCAGTAATACAATTAGTTTTCTAAAGAGCAAACTATGCGATAAATCAGGCGCCCTTTGCAATTTACCCGCCTATATATATTTCTTATAAATCATGTTCAGTGTTTTAAAGGCTACAGCACTGAACATAATGTGTTTTAGTTGTTATAGTCAGTGATGGGATTCGCTAATATTCAAAGGATAAATATTAACATCGTTCATTGTGCCATCACTGGATACAAACGAAGCACGCAATAAGTAAAAATGTCCTTCAGGAAGTTCTGCGCTTGGGGTTACTCCATCAAGGGAAAAAGTCATTGAAGCTTGTCCAGATTGCGTATTTAAAACGCTTTTATCTGTTAGCACGGTATCTTTTACTGGGATCCACTTTGATTTGAAGTGCCTTAGCCAAAAACGAATTCCACCTTCATCTGAGGCTATAACCTGGTTATTGCTACCCGCATGGTAATCAACGCGAACCGTTATATCATCATCGACCGTTAAGCTGTTTAACGCTGATTGGTTGGTAATGGTTATATATGGTTTGATCACGGGCTTTATTACAAGTGTATGACTACCCATTACTTGATTGTTACGGCCGCCAATCGCTGATAGGGTTACTGTGCCAGACTCTAAAGCTTTTACTTGCACCTTGTCATTTATAAAGGCAATCGCAGGCTTACTACTTTGCCATGTAATTTGTTGGTTATCAGCTATATCAGGTGTTAGCTTGGCGCTAAGCTGTAACGATTGGCCAACAAACAATTCATGGGGTAGTGAGCTTTTAGCGTTATTATGATCAGCAGTAATTGAGATATGTCTAAGTGGGGCAGGTACAAACTCGCTAATATGCAGGATTTTCTCAGCAACTAATTGGTTAGCTTTGCTGGTGACACGAATGGTCGCATACTCAGTGGGTTTACCCACGGCTTTTACTTGGCCAGCTTGGTTTACAGTTAATATAGCTTCATTAGATGACGACCAGTGTAATGTTTGATTACTTTGCTTGGGTAAAAATTGCGGTATTAATGTCATTTTTGTGCCAGCGCGAATACTCTCATGAGCGGCTTTGAAAGTAATAGCAGTGGGATCAAGGCGAGATGTTGAGTACACTTTGTTCGGGACTTTATCACTAAACTCGACGGTTTCACCATTTCGCCATCTTACGGTTATTTTTTTGATGGTATTTTCTTTAGCTAGACCAAAATGAACAGTGTTAAGTAAGCTTTGTGAAAATACAGCACCCGCTGAGCCAACCCGTTTATGAAAGGTTTGTCTGGCGGTTTCAACGGTTACTAATGCCGATGTAGCATCAATATGATTTTTTGGTGAGTAGCCAACGTTAATAAGTACATAATTATTTTCAGATGCTTTGTTTTGGCTATTTGCATATAAATACCACTGGCCGCCTTCACTCCCGTTAAGAAGATCAATGTCGCCATCTAAATCAAAATCAAAAGCCTGGCCCATATCACCGTTGCCACGATCGCCCGATGCATTTGCTCCATGTGCTGTAACAGCATGAAACTGTCCATTACCATCATTAACTAACATCAAATCCGCAATGCGTTTTTCAATATCTCCCCAACGATAAATAAACAAATCTTGGTGTGTATCATTATTAAAGTCACCGCGTGTTACTCCCATTGAATTACCCCCTAAAGGGATATTCCATTGCTTAGATACGTCAGTGAATGTGCCATTATCATTACGTAATAATATATCTGCCATGTTGCGGTTTTCAGGGGTAAACGCGGTTTGCACGTTATCAACTCCTTTAAGGCTGAATTTATAACCCCAAAAAATATCATCATTACGTACCAATACAGCTTGCCATTGGCCGTTACCTATATGGCCAAAATAAACCCCATTTTCTGACATATCATCTGTAATGCCTTGTGCCTGCTCTTTAGTAAATGTCAGTTCTTCACCACTTTTAAGCATAACCGGTGTTTTTTTGTGACCTAAAAATATAGGGTAGTCTTTGCCCCTAAATGTGCCCTGGGCCAGAAAATAGTAGTTATGAAGCTTTATTTGATTGTCAGCAGTAAAGGTAAATTTATCGATGCCCTTGTAACCTCGGGGCTTAATTGAAAATGTTTTATCAAGGGGGTTGTGATCAACAAACGGTGCCTCACCTTTGCCGGCTTCAAACTCTTTCCCCCTCGCTAGGTATAAATCAAGATCGCCGTCGTTATCTATATCAATATCAGTCACGGCCATGATGCTATGAGTATCAGTAATTTTTGGAAACTGCGCGGTAACATTTGTATAAGTAAAATCACCATTACCTTGCCATACAGATAAAGGCCCATACAGAATTATATCGTCTATGTGATCATTATTTATATCGGTTATTAGTGCGCGCGAGGGGTGTTGATCTTCAATACCCTTTACTCTTTTACGAACAAAACCATTTTTTCCGGTGTTCTCATAAAAATAATGTTGTGGTTTAGTGCCTGCTAAGCTGGCTTCATTTATAAGTATTAAATCTAAGTCGCCATCTAAATCCATATCAGACCATTTTGCGCCGCGTCCACGGCCGCCTTTATCAATATTGACATCACCAGTTGTTAGCACCAAGGTGCCATTGTTATTAGTATAAAAGTTAGCTTTAGAGGGATTTTTGCCATTACCGCCACCTTGTGTTACCACTAAATCAAGATCGCCGTCATTGTCATAATCACCTACTGCGGTGCCGTGTAAATCATGCATAAACCAACGGGCTAAGTTTTTATCATGTTTTGTTACGGTTCCATCACCATTGTTCCAATAAAGTTTACTGCTTTCTTGGTTATGATTATTTACGATAAAATCATAATCACCATCGTTATCTAAGTCAGCTATGGTCGGCCCACCGTATTTAATTGAGTTCACGCTATCAAGTCCTGCCGCTTGGGTAATGTCTCTATAGGTGGGTAATGTTAAACCTGCAATATCAGTAAATGAGACACTGTGAACCGTGATATCGGTATTGTTGACTTTGAGGGTGAGGATAGTGTCACCATGTTGAGGAAACTCCACTAATGCATTAAACGTGTGTTTACCAGTGCGAGCTATGTTGAGGTTCTCAAATAATAAAACATCGTTTGCATACAAATCTAAGGTGGCATAATTGCTAGGATTAGTGATGGTTAAGTTTAATTGCTTGAGCAAACTACCCGTTACTAGGTAGTCAATGTGCAGTGGCTTATTTGTTTTGATAAAGCTCGTCGTTAAGGCTTGAGGAGAGGTTATTTTGACAGTATTTTTCGTACCGTTGCACCCCGTTATCAGTAACGCGCTTAAAATAAGCATTATAAACCGCAGTTTTTCTGTGATCATTAAATTATTGAATACCATAAGATCCCTTGCATTATTGTTATTTAATTTCGGATTGAGGCGCGTGTAATAAATAAGTAAAACACGTCCTGGTGCAAAGTTGAGCATAACTTGGTTTGGTTATTGTTGAAAGTATTTTGTTAACAATGTGTTTGTTTTGTTTCTTATTTGTACTAGTCTGTATTGGTCACAGTTTGTGACCAAAATGACAACATTAATTTAAAGAGGCAAAAATGAACAAAACAACATTGTTTATCGGCTGTTTACTCACTACTACCAACTTGTTTGCAAATGATTGGGACTCAATTCCTTTACCGGTTACTCCCGGTGATGGCAAAGTCTGGCAGCTACAAGAAACATACTCAGACTCATTTAATTACACAGGTAAACCTGCTGCATTTACCAGTAAATGGAATGATACTTACTTTAATAGTTGGACAGGTCCAGGTTTGACCTATTGGCAGCAAGATGAGTCATGGGTTTCAGACGGCAACCTTATAATCAGTGCTTCGCGTCGTGCTGGTACAGATAAAGTTAATGCAGGGGTGATCACCTCGAAAACAAAAGTTAGCTTTCCAATCTTTTTAGAGGCAAACATTAAGGTAAGTAATCTGGAATTATCTTCAAATTTTTGGCTGCTAAGTGACAATGACGAACGAGAGATAGATGTGCTCGAGGTATACGGTGGGGCACGTGATGATTGGTTTGCTAAAAATATGTCGACGAACTTTCATGTGTTTATTCGTGATCAACAATCTAACCAAATAATTAGTGATTACAATGATCAAACGCATAATACGCCTAGTTGGGGAACGTATTGGCGTGAAGGTTTTCATCGTTTTGGCGTGTATTGGAAAAGCCCAACAGAAGTCACATTTTACATTGATGGCCAGCAAACGCCTGATGGTTCATGGGCGCAGGTGGTGATGAAAGATAAAGACTATACCGGTGCGACGTTAAACAAGAACACACATAATATGGATCAATCTGCTTATATTATTATTGATACAGAAGATCACGATTGGCGTTCAGAGGCGGGAAATATTGCTACAGATGCCGATTTGGCTGACGGTAGTAAAAATAAAATGTATGTCGATTGGGTGCGAGTTTATAAACCTGTTAATGCGTCCAATACAAACAGTGTTAGTAATGGTGCACAGATCAAAGCTAAGCATAGTCAAAAGTGTATTGATATAACAGCTGGCGCTATGAGTAATGGCTCTTATTATCAGCAATGGGATTGTGGCTCTGATAATACTAACCAACAATTTAACCTTGTTGAGTTAAGTAATAATGAATATGCAATTAGCTCGCAGTTAAGTGGTTTGTGCATGCAGATTGAAAACGCCAGTACAAGTAATGGCGCTAAGTTGGAGCAGTGGGTTTGTGATCATGCAAAAGCCAGTCAACGCTTTACTCTCAATAGCACGGGTGACGGCTACTTTGAGCTTAAATCAAGTTTAAGTAATAAATGTGTAGATATCGCAGGTAAATTGCAAACAAATGGTGCTGATATTGTACAGTGGCAGTGTTATAACGGCGACAATCAACGTTTTCAACTTATTGAATAATACGATTAGTAAAGTTTTTTACACTAATTTAAATTGTTAACAATTAATTGTTATTTATTTTGTGTTGTGTAATTATTCAACATAGTACCTAACCGCTTTTTTACAAAAGCGGTTCTTTAATAATAAAAGAATAGGCTTGCTATGAAACACACACATAAAACCATTTATATCCCAATAGCTCTATTGTTAGGCACTGGGCTTATCGGCTGTACTAATAATCAACCAGAACAAAGCACACAGCTTAGTAATACTACACAAAAAGAACACATGCTGTGGGATTTTGAAAAAGCTGACTATCAGCCTTTTTTAAAAAGTCACAATGCCACTACAAGTCTAATTGAACAGCAAGGCAACCATAAATTAAAGGTTACATTTGCTGCAAAAACGCATCACGAAAGTGATATTGAATTTGTAAATAACCAAACTTGGAATTGGCAAGCTTTAGGTAATTTCGCTTTTGCTTTAGATATTGAAAACCCTGATAAAGTGTCTACCCAGTTATATATAAAAACAATTGATAAAACTGGCAAAGCGCAAAGCCGCAGTGTAGTGGTACCCAGCGAATCAACCAATACTTATTATATTGAATTAAAAGGCGCTGATTTAAATATAGAGTCGGGTATACGCTCAAACCCTCCAAGTTGGCAAAGCAACTACACACCGGTATTGTATCGAGGTGGTGCAAAAAATATTGATGTTAGCCGAGTAACCAAAGTAAGCTTTGGCACAAAGGGCTTATTAGAAGACAAACACTTACTCATTGATAATGTAAGGCTAATAAAACCGACAGACTTTGATACCGAATACCTAGCAGGCTTAATGGATAAGTTTGGCCAAAACGCCAAGCGTGATTTTGCTAATAAAGTATTTTCAACTGAGCAGTTAATTGCAGTTTCAAAACAAGAGCAAGCGAACCTTAGCAAAGTCCCTTTAGCTGGTCGCTCTAAGTTTGGTGGATGGCAGCAGGGGCCAAAACTTCAGGCTACAGGCTACTTTAGGACCGAAAAGTACAATGGAAAATGGAGCCTAGTTGACCCACAAGGCTATTTATTTTTTTCAACCGGTATCGCCAATGTGCGCTTAGCCAATACCACTACCATTACAGGTTACGATTTTGATCAAAAATACATAGTACAAAGAGAGCCCGGCGATTTAACCCCTGAAGATTCGATTGGTTTAAACCCTGCACCGAAATCGGCATGGCCATCACGTTATATTAGCTCAGAATTAAGAGCAAATATGTTTAATTGGCTACCCGCTGTTGATGATCCGCTCGCAGATAATTATGGATATCGTCGTGAGGTTCACAGTGGTGCGTTAAAAAAAGGCGAAACATTCAGTTTTTATAGAGCTAATTTACAACGCAAATATGAAACCCAAAACGAACAGGTATTGATGCAAAAATGGCGAGATACCACCATTGACCGTATGCTCACTTGGGGTTTTACCTCGTTCGGTAACTGGATTGATGAGGGTTTTTACCAAGAAGACCGCATACCCTATTTTGCGAATGCGTGGATCATTGGTAACTTTAAAACCGTTAGCAGTGGCAACGATTACTGGAACCCACTACCAGACCCCTTTGATCCCGCCTTTATTAAACGTGCTGATGTGACGTTAGCAACGTTAGCCGCACAAGTTAAAAATAACCCATGGTGTGTTGGTGTTTTTATAGATAACGAAAAGAGCTGGGGCATGATGGGCTCAGTTAATTCACAATATGGTTTAGTGATCAACACATTAACAGTCAATGCAAAACAAAGCCCGACAAAAGCTGAGTTTGTGTCACTGATGAAAGAAAAGTACAAAGACATATCAGCATTAAATGTAAACTGGAAAACTAATATTTTATCATGGCAGAAATTTGCCTCAGGGGTGGTTATCCATGATATCAACGAGGCAGTACAAGCTGATTTTTCAGTGATGTTATACCACTACGCAAAACAATACTTTGCCGTTGTTGAGCAAGCGACAGCCAAGCACTTGCCTAATCATCTATACATGGGCGCCCGATTTGCTGATTGGGGCATGACACCAGAAATTCGCCAAGCTGCGAGCGAGTACGCAGATGTAATGAGTTATAATTATTACCGTGAAGGCTTAAATGATGATTTTTGGGATTTTTTAGCCGCACTTGATAAGCCCAGTATTATTGGAGAGTTTCATAATGGGGCGTTAGATTCAGGGCTATTAAACCCAGGCCTTATTCATACTCAGTCACAACATGAGCGTGGCGTTAAATATCAACAATACATGAAGAGTGTGATCGATAACCCATACTTTGTTGGCGCACATTGGTTTCAATATATAGATTCGCCGTTAACTGGGCGCGCTTATGATGGTGAAAACTATAATGTTGGCTTTGTTAATGTCGCAGACATTCCGTATCAGCCGCTTGTCAACGCCGCGAAAGAAGTTAATCAGCAACTATATCAACGCAGGTTTAGTCATGAAGATAACTAAAAACTTGGCCTTTAGCTTATTTTTAGTGATTACCTTATCTGTGTATGCAGAGCAACACGAGGTTAAGCCACTTATAACGCAAGGCCCCTATGAGATATACAATAAAAAAGCGTTACAGGTTTTAGATTTAGATGCAACGATTGAGACACTCGCATCAGGCTTTGATTGGTTAGAAGGGCCTGTGTGGGTGAATGATGGCCAGTACTTATTGTTTTCAGATATTCCCACGCACCGTGTGTATCGGTATCAAGAAGGCGAAGGAGTGCAGCTATATTTAGCACACAGTGGTTATTCAAATGGTCTATTGCTGAATCAGCAGAACGAGCTGGTGTTGTTGCAATCCCGCTCACGTCAAGTAGTTAAAATGGTCGCGCCATTAACGTCAGCTAAGGCAAACTATCAACAACTTGTTAGCAAATATAAAGGCCAGCGGTTAAATAGCCCTAATGACGGCATATTTAATCGCCAAGGCCAGTTGTTTTTTACCGACCCTCCTTATGGTTTAGCCAAGCAATTGGACGATCCCGCTAAAGAGCTAAACTTTCAAGGTGTATATAGCCTAACAACGACAGGGCAGTTAGAGCTGTTAGACAAGACACTGATTTACCCAAATGGCATTGCGTTATCAAAGGATGAAAGCACCTTGTATGTAGCCGCATCCAATCCGCAAAAGCCTGCATGGTATCAATACAAATTGCATAAAGACGAGACGGTAATAAATAAAACGTTACTGTATCAATTGCCTGCTGTTACATCAGATAGTCATGGTTTGCCAGATGGCTTAAAAATACACGCAGCTAGCGGGATTATTTTTGCAACTGGGCCTAATGGACTTTGGCTATTTGATGAACAAGGCACGTTATTGGCACGGGTAAGGCTGCCTCACATCAGTGCCAATTTAGCCTTTAATGCTCAGCAAAATCGGGTGTATATCACTGCACATCAACACTTGCTGGCGCTCTCATTAAAGAATTAAGCTAGTAAGGTTCACCATTACAACTCATCGAGCAAGTCAAATCAGTTGATTAACTTGCTCGCGCTTTACTTCAAAGCAAATTTCCGCGTTAAGTTATTTTCATTTTATTAACTATATATCCTTTACAATAAATTTGCATTGTTGTAGATTGTTAACAATAGACAGTATCATGTAAACTAATTTGGTGGCTAGATGAGAAATTCATTACTAAAAATAAAAAGCGTAAAGGTGGAGTATTATCAAATTCCTCTGGCTGAGGTGTTAAGTGATGCTAAACATGGAGATCATACCCATTTTGAAGTGATTGCTGTGCGCATCATGACAAACGACGGCTATGAAGGCATGGGTTATACCTACACCGGTGGCAAAGGTGGCCGTGCTATTTATTCATTATTAAATGATGAAATTAAACCAGGCTTAATTGGCGCCGACTCATCAGCCATCATGTCAATTTGGGATAAATTACAGTGGGATCTGCATTATGTTGGTCGCGGTGGTTTATTAAGCTTTGCTATTTCTGCAGTTGATATTGCGCTGTGGGATATCAAATGTAAGCGGTTATCAGCACCACTGTGGCAAGTCGCTGGTGGTCATAGCGATAAAACAGCGTGCTACGCTGGCGGAATCGACCTTAATTTTGATGAGAAAAAACTGCTGGCGAATATTCAAGGCTATCTAGATCGTGGCTTCAACGCCGTTAAAATTAAAGTTGGTAAAGCAGACTATAGAGAAGACGTTGCTCGTGTTGAAGCTGTCAGGCAGTTGATTGGTGATGACAGAATATTAATGGTCGATGCTAATTACTCAATGAACGTAGAGCATGCAATTCGTTTTGCCAAAGCGATTGAAAAATTTGATATTACGTGGTTTGAAGAACCAACTATCCCTGATGACTACAAAGGTTTTGCTCGCATAGCACAGGCGACATCTATTCCTTTAGCGATGGGCGAAAACCTGCACACTTTACATGAATTTGGCTATGCAATTGATCAAGCCAAATTAGGCTTTTTACAACCTGATGCCTCTAACATTGGCGGTATCACTGGTTGGCTGAACGTAGCAAGCCAAGCTTATACCCACAACTTACCTATTTGTAGCCATGGTATGCATGAATTACATGTATCGCTTCTGGCTTCACAACCTCATGCGGGGTTTTTAGAAGTTCACTCGTTCCCGATTGATGAATACACAACGCGACCGTTACAACTTGATGATAACGGTATAGCCTGCGCCCCAGATATTATCGGTACTGGCGTAGAGTTTGACGCGCAATTAGTTAAACCACATTTAGTAAAACAATCATAAGGTATCACTATGCAAGCAGCAGAATATATTGGTAATAAATCGTTTCGTATCGTTGCAGGTCAAGCGATAAAGCCACAAGCAGATGAAGTTCGTTTAGATGTTGGTTTTGTTGGTATTTGTGGTACCGACATGCACATTTACCACGGTGTAATGGATCAACGTGTAAACCCACCACACACTATAGGACATGAGATTTCAGGTGTTGTCGCCGAGCTTGGCAGTAATGTTACTAACCTACAAGTAGGTGATCGTGTTGTTGTACGTCCACTTGATTATTGTGGTGACTGCCCAGCTTGTAATGCAGGCCATAGCCACGTGTGCCATAACCTTAAATTTATGGGGATTGATTCAGTTGGCGCATTCCAAAACTCATGGACCGTAAAAGCCCGCACTATCCATAAACTACCAGATAACGTATCACTTGAGCAGGGTGCACTGATTGAACCGTTATCGGTTGCATGCCACGATATTTCTCGTTCTCGTTTAAAAGCAGGCGAAAAAGCCGTAGTGATTGGGGGTGGCCCAATTGGTCAGCTTGTCGCATTAGTGGCAAAAAGTGTGGGTGCAGAGGTATTGATCTCAGAGGTTAATAACGAACGACGTAAATTTTCGGCACGCTACGATATTGAAACAATTAATCCACTGGAACAAGATTTACAAGAATATGTGTCTAAATGGAGCGATGGGAAAGGCGCTGATGTCGTGTTTGAAGTATCTGGTGTGCAGCCAGCAGTTGAAGCCATGACCCAAATTGCAGCTGTGCGTGGCCGCATCTGTATGGTTGCTATCCACTCACAAAAACCGCCGGTCGATTTATTTCAGTTTTTCTGGCGTGAGTTAGAGCTGGTTGGTGCACGTGTATACGAAGACGCTGACTTTGAAATGGCAATTGATTTGGTAGCCAGTGGCAAGATTGACTTAGCACCATTTATTACTTCTGTGAGTGAACTTGCTGATATTAGCTCTGCATTTGCCAGTATGGATAACAATCCAACAGGTATGAAAGCACTTGTCTCTTGCCAAACTAAGTAATGGAACAAATTATGTTAGATAAATTTAGCCTAAAAGGTAAAACAGCGTTAGTCACAGGGTGTAGTCGTGGTATTGGTAAAGCAATGGCACTGGCATTAGCAGAAGCGGGCGCCGATATCATCGGCGTATCAGCAAGCCTAGCAAAGTCTGGCTCAGATGTTGAAACCCAAGTCTTGGAGTGCGGTCAGCTGTTCCATGCTTATCAATGTGACTTTTCATCACGAGAAAGCTTGTATACTTTTATTGAGCAAGTGAAAAGTGATCACCCTAAAATAGATATTTTAGTGAATAACGCTGGCTCAATCTTGCGCGATCCAGCGGTTGAGCATAGCGATGAATATTGGGATAAAATCATTGAGATTAACTTAAACTCACAATTTATCTTAAGTCGCGAACTAGGAAAAGAAATGGTCTCGCGTGGCCAAGGTAAAATTATCTTTACTGCGTCATTGTTAACCTTTCAGGGCGGGATCACCGTACCTGGCTATGCGGCAAGTAAAGGGGCAATAGGCCAATTAACTAAAGCACTTGCCAATGAGTGGGCGAGTAAAGGTGTTAATGTAAACGCTATTGCACCGGGTTACATTGCAACAGATAATACCGAAGCACTCAGAAATGACCCTGAGCGTGCAAATTCGATTTTAGAGCGTATTCCGCAAGGTCGTTGGGGAACACCGGATGACTTTAAAGGGCCAACTGTATTTTTAGCATCAGACGCCTCAAACTACATGAACGGCAGTGTATTGCTAGTTGATGGCGGCTGGATGGGACGATAAAAAATGACAATTAAAAATAACGTAAACTTTATCAATGGTGAGTATGTAAGCTCATCAAATAGTGACACCATCAGCGTGCTCTCGCCAAGTACCGGCGAGCAGGTGGGTGTTATTCCTAAGGGCAGTGTTGAAGATGCACAAACAGCCCTTGAAACAGCGACGGTTGCACAAACTGCATGGGCACAAAAAACGCCACGTGAACGTGCCACAATCCTACGCCGTTTTGCACAAGGTATTCGTGATAATAATGAGCGTCTAGCTGAGTTATTAGTACAAGAGCAGGGCAAGCTGATTGATGTGGCTCGTATGGAAGCCAATGTCACAGCAACGTTTATTGAATATGCATGTGATAATGCCTTAACAATCAAAGGGGATATCATTCCTTCTGATCACGAAAACGAAAAAATCTATATTCATAAAGTGCCACGTGGTGTGGTTGTGGCAATCACAGCGTGGAATTTTCCGCTGGCGTTAGCTGGTCGTAAAATTGGCCCTGCATTAATTACCGGTAACTCTATCGTTATTAAGCCAACGCAAGAAACGCCATTAGCAACTATGGAACTCGGTGAAATTGCTAACCAAGCGGGTGTTCCTGCTGGCGTACTTAACATTGTTAATGGTACCGGCTCTGTGGTGGGTCAACATTTATGTGAAAGCCCGCTGACAAAACTGATCACCATGACTGGAAGTACCCGTGCAGGGCAAATTATTCATCAAGCCAGCGGTAAGCATTTAACTCCTGTTATGCTTGAGCTTGGCGGCAAAGCACCGTTTATCGTAATGGAAGATGCAGATCTAGATAAAGCAGTTGACGATGCTGTTACAGCACGCTTTGCAAACTGTGGTCAAGTGTGCACTTGTGCAGAGCGTTTATATGTGCACAGTGATGTATACGACAGCTTTATAGAAAAGTTCATCCCTAAGGTTAAAGCCTTAAAAGTGGGGGATCCGATGGATCCAACATCAGAGATGGGTCCTAAAGTAAACCAGAGTGAAATTAATAATATTCACTCAATTGTTGAAAAAGGCATTGCTCAAGGCGCGAAACTTGCCACTGGCGGCAAAGTTGCCACAGTAGCAGGATTTGAAGGCGGTAACTGGTATGAGCCAACGGTACTGGTTGATGTTGAACAAGACAATATCTTGGTTCATGAAGAAACGTTTGGACCGGTACTGCCAATCATTAAAATCAACAGTATTGATGAAGCGATTGCATACACGAATGACAGTGAATACGGTTTATCAGCTTATTTATACACAAAAACCTTGGATTACATTCACCGCTCTATTGCTGAAATGGAAGTAGGCGAAGTGTATGTAAACCGTGGTTTAGGTGAGCAGCATCAAGGTTTTCACAATGGTTGGAAACTAAGCGGTATGGGCGGTGAAGACGGCCAGTACGGGTTAGAGCAATACCTTGAGAAGAAAACAGTGTATTTAAATGAGAAGTAATTAGGCAAGGTGGATTCTCTCACATTTGCCCACCTAAAGCCGATGCAGTGCATCGGCTTTTTTGTGCTTGTGTGTTTTTTAACAAAAAACAAATAGGACATGAAATTACCATTTTTAAGCGTTAGTTGTGTATTTTGAGCAAAAATAACGGACTAGTATGGTTCATCAAATTTATATTTTACGGTTAAGGTATTAAGTCATGACAACAAAAAACACAACGGTGAGTGAATTTGCCGATGCATTTAAAGGGCAACGTACCGCAACAGGCATAAGCCAAATGGATGACCAAAATGATCCCGTAAAGATGATATTAGGTTTAAAAGAGGTAAGAAAAGCCGCGCATAATTGTACCGTGTTTCAATCAGGTGCCAAACCTGGCCGCATTGTTATCCCTTCTGAAGTTGCAATTAGAGAAACCCGGCAAATTCCCTTTGAAGTTGACCCACCAGAGCATGGCGGTTTTCGTGAGTTACTAAACCCGTGGTTCAAACGCCCGTTAGAAGAGCAATACCAAGCGCGCTTACAACAAATCATAGATGACACTATTGAACATGCTCTGAATACCGAGACGATTGAAATTGTCAGTGAATTTGCACTGCCACTGCAATCGAAGGCACTGACATTGTTACTTAATACCCCAATGGATACAGCACAAACGTGGATTGATTGGGGAACACATGTATTTCGCAGTGAAGACAGTAATCTAGATGGTGATAAAGCCAACATTCTGTACGACTACATAGATCAACAAATTGATAAAGCAGTGGCGCAACCTAGTGATGATTTGTACTCAGTATTACTGGCAGCCAAGGTTAATGGTCAAACCATGACCAAGGAGCAAGTCAAAGGGGTTATGATCCTAACTTTTGCAGGCGGCCGCGATACCGTGATCAATGCTATCACCAACTCAATGGCTTACTTTAGCGAACACAGTAGCGATTTACAGCGTATTTGCAATGAACCAGAAATCCTTAATCGTGCGGTGGAGGAGCTGCTTCGTTATTTTTCACCCTTAACGCATATGGGGCGAGTAGCCACACAAGATACACAGGTTTGTGAGCATGCGATAAAAGCTGATAGTCGTATCTCTTTGTGCTGGGCATCAGCAAACCGTGATGAAAACATCTTTAAAAATCCAAACCATGTAGATTTTGACCGTAAAGTAAACCCCCACGTCAGTTTTGGCTTTAGTCACCATACCTGTTTAGGAGCCACTCATGCGCGACAAATATTACGTCAATTGGTGTTATCTCTGGCTAAAAAAGTTGCCAGCATAGAGACAGTTAAAGCCAACGAAAATATTGAACAGCTTGGTGAATTTTCAAGAAAAGTCGGCTTTAACAGTCTTCACGTTCGTTTAACCGCTAAATAATTAATCGATAACAAAGCGCACTGTAGCAAGTGTCAGTAAAAAGTAGAGGAATAATCATGGCTAAAGTAATTTTTATGACCCAAAGCAATGGCGCAATTGCAGTGGAAGGAAACGGTGGTTCGTTAATGGAACTTGCGGTGGCAAATGGTGTATCAGGCATTGATGGTGATTGTGGCGGTGTGTGCTCTTGTGCAACCTGTCATGTTTATGTTGCCCCTGAAGATTTTGCGAAAGTAGGAGCCGCGGATGAAATTGAAAGCGACATGCTCGAACTTGACGATAACGTGACTGAGTATAGTCGGTTATGTTGTCAAATTGAGGTATCTGATGACATAGATGGCATGACATTTGTGGTGGCAAATTAATCGGTAAATTCTTATGCAACATATAAATACAGAGCAAAACGACATTGATTTAAATGTAGTCGTCATAGGTGCCAGCCACGCAGGTGTTAACTTTGCGTTTAATTTACGCCAACAGGGCTGGCTTGGCGCTATTACACTGATTGATAGCGACCCTGAATTACCTTATCACAGACCGCCGTTATCAAAAAAAACCTTGCAAGCAAGTGACACAATTGCCAGCCCATTGAAAGCAGAAAAAGCTTATAAAGATAACAATTTATCGCTGTATTTAGGGCAAACGGTTACAGCCATCAACAGTGAAACAAAAACAATTACATTAGCATGTGGGCGGTTAATTACCTTTGACAAACTTGTTATTGCCACGGGCTGCTCGGCGTTTATTCCTGCGATTAAAGGCTTAAATGAGACTGTTGATGCTCAAGGAAGTCGTCAGTATTTTGCTATGCGAACCTTTGCTGATACAAAGGCGATAAAAGCTGCGCTTAATAACAGTCGCGATAAACAAGTCGTGATTATTGGCGGCGGGTATATTGGGCTTGAGTCAGCATCGTCATTTGTTGCATTAGGTGCCAATGTCACTGTGATTGAAAAGCAAGACAAAATATTATCCCGGGTGACCTCTGCGGTGATGTCTGACTTTTTAACTGATTTACATCAAAACAAAGGGGTAAATTTACAAACCAGCAAGGATGTAGTCGAAATAAAACACCAAAGCAATAAACACATCGTGGTATGCAGCGACGGCAGTCAATACCCCGCTGATTTTATTCTAGTGGGTGTGGGTGTAAAGCTAAATACCCAATTGGCAAGTGCTGCAGGGATAGAGGCCGAGCAGGGAATTAAAGTAAATGAGACTTGCCAAACATCCCATCCTGATATATTTGCTATCGGTGATTGTACTCGTCATTTTAGCAAAATTTATCAGCGATGGATCCGTTTAGAATCAGTCCAAAATGCGGTTGAACAAGCCAAATCGGCGGCCATGTTTATTGCTAAGCAACAATACACGCCCGCGGCTGTGCCTTGGTTTTGGTCTGATCAATATCAATACAAGTTACAAATTGTGGGCTTAGCAAATGGATATAATGAGCTAATAGTTCACAAAGAAACACCAGAGCAGTTTTCTGTTTGGTATTTTCATGATGACACCTTGTTATGTGTTGAAGCCGTTAATAGTAGCAAAGCTTATGTACTAGGGACGCAAGCGATAAAACAAGGGCTATCAGTCAATAAGGCGTTATTAAGCATCACAAGAGCATTAAGTAAAACCTTATTACAGAGCACATAATTGCGCTTATTAGCGCAGTTGTTGACGATACTGTAGCGGCGTGACTTTGAAGTGAAACTTAAACTGTTTAATGAAGTAAGAAGGACTGGAAAAGCCTAAATCATAAGCAATATCTGTGACTGATATATCAGTTTGACCCAATAATCGCGCAGCGTTATATAACTTATGTTGAATAAGGTAATCGGAGTAGGGAACACGAAAGTGCTTTTTAAAAACCCGAGAAAAATACGACGGCGATAAATGACACATATCAGCGGCTTGCTCTAACGAAACGTTAATACCGTTATGGGTCTTCAATTGTTCAATAATCGGCGTTAACTTTTTAAAGCTTGCTAAGCCAGAGCGCGGTTTATTGAGCGTTGCCGCGCCATTTTTACCGTACTCACAAACGAGTGTTATAAGGCTATTAAACAACTGCTTACAGGTTTTGCTTTTAGGGTTTTGGTTGTATTCGCTTAGTATCCAGGCTAATAAGCAGTGCAGCCTTTGTTGTATTTCGACACAGAAACTAAGATGCATACCCGATTTAAGCAGCTCGGTAAATTCCTTTAAAGCCGGGTCATTTAGTTGCTCAGGCATAAATTGCACTATATACCAAGATTTAGACCGCGGGTTTAACTCAAAGTCATGGGTTTCCATTGCTGGTGTAAATACGGCCTCATAATCAGATAGCTTTGACTCGCCCTGATGATAGAAATAAGTGCCATCGATGTGCTCAAAAAAGATGAATTCATGGACCTGATGAAAGTGCATAAAACAGGAATAAGCATCGTGCTGCAAGTAACTGACATGATGAATTTCAAAATCGTAGCCATCCTTTATGGTAAATGGCTCGCAATAGATTGCAGGCTTAGACATATGGTTTATTGTTAACAAAACTTAGTTAAAGTGTATCGCGCCTTATTAAAAGCTGCAATGTCTGATAAGCCAAATTGAATATTAGATACCCTGAAGGAGAAAATATGGAATTAAAGTTTTTATGCCCTTACTGGGGTTGTGAAGGAATAGCCGCAGAGCAGTTTGTAGCCCGCGTACTCGCTGCGGGTTTTGATGGGGCTGAAATTAACTTCCCTGATGACGATGAGTTTATTGCAACCATTAAACGTGCGGCTCGTGAAGATAACTTTGTTGTGGTTGCTCAACAGTGGCTGGCCGCTAAAGCAGAATCGTTCGCACAGTACCGAGCTAGGTTTAATGCGCGACTACGCTTTCTTGCTACTCTTAGCCCTGTGTTTATAAATTCACATACAGGGAAAGACTTTTATAGTTTTGCGCAAAACTGTACTTTGCTCGAAGATGCGTTAGCGTTAGAACGTACTTTAGCAGTGACCATTACGCACGAGACTCACCGAGGGCGCTTTAACTATGCAGCTTTTGCTACTGAGCCTTACCTCCAACAATTTCCAGAGCTAAAATTAAATGCTGACTTATCCCATTGGACTAATGTAAGTGAAAGCTTGCTTGAAGAGCAACAAGATGCCCTATTAGCAGCGCAACGGCAGAGCTACTATATTCACGCAAGAGTCGGGCATACTCAATCCGCGCAAGTAAATGATCCCTTTAGTAGCCAATGCCGTGAAACATTAAATCTGTATGTACAATGGTGGCAAACGATCATCGACTTAGCAAAAGCTCGAGGTCAGCAAACATTTTATATTTGCCCCGAGTTTGGTCCTTGGCCTTATATGCCGAATGAACTCAATTCTAATAAACCAATAACTGAACAATGGCAACTGAATGTTGCTATGAAAGATTACCTAAAACAGCACTTGGTTGTGTAACTAGAGGGGATATTTTATAACCGGCTTTAATTTAAAAAAGCCGGTTATATCAGCGTTTTTACTGTTTACCGTAGCGTTTTTCGTACATGGTCGATGTGACGTCTTTTACCGCCTCAATCATTTTAGGGTAAGGAATATCGGTGCCCGTGACAAAGCCGATATTGGCATTTTCACCATCAAAGGCTCGACCAGATACCGGTTCATCAACATACTGAAACCAATGCGCGCCTACCATATAAGGTTTTTCGAGAACGCTTTGCATGTATTTTTTATACATGGCTGCACGGTCAGTTTGATTCGCTGCATGGACAATGCCTGGGTTGAACAAGCCAGAGTCGGTTGCAGTTCCGATATGAAACTCGCCAATAACAACGGGTAAATCAACATCTTCTAAAAATTGCCAATAATGATCTTGCATGCCTTCTTCGTAAATATTAAAGCTTAAAACATCTGAGTATTTTACAGAGGCTTTAATAATTTCATCGGGCATACCCCAATTAGCCATACGAGCGCCCATATATAAGTGATTAGGGAGCTTTTTAGCTAAGGTGCCATTAACCACTTTAAAGTATTGCTCGCCGAGCATTTCTAGCATTTTAGAAATATCAGCTATTTGAGCATCGCTGTAAGTGGTAAATGTAACGCCCTTATCGAGCTCATTCCAGTTAGCGATATCACTTTGCCATGCTTTATTTAATGCAGTAATTGAGCTGTATTTTTGTTTAAGGTGCGTAGTAAAAGCATGCTTAGCAGGGCTATTTGCTGCATTTTTAGAAAGTGCATCGAGTATGATCCCATAACGCTTTTCAACACTGCCTTCACGCTCGCCCCAGCTTTTCTCGTTATCTATAAAAATACCGATACACCAAGGCGATGCTTTAATTTTTTGTGCTATTGCATCGATTGTTATTTCGGCGCGTTTTTTAAATTCAGGGTCGTATACGTCAGGCATTAAACCCCAGTGGTTGGTGTGGCCAGAAAGGGTTTTAAAATCACCAATAATCCAACCGTTAGCAAAATAAGGCACCGATTCTTTATCATAAAAAGCCGGATCGACCCAGTTACCAAACGATGTAAACCCCCAATCCTTCATGCGGTCAAGTGTTACATCATGCCATTTATCTATGTACGATTTAGGTGATGTTTCGCCGTAGCGACGTTGTAAATTTGCACGATAAAAGCTATATGTTTCGCCATGTGCCACAGGGCCTTTATGGGTTGAGCGTCGGTAGCTATAATGCTCGCTCAGTGGCTCATCGTAATCCGGCAACCATTGGAACATATTATGACGCAGCTCAGAAGTAATAAAGCGGCTCTGGCGAGCTTGCTCTGAGACTTTAACAATGCCCATAGAATCTTCGGGGGTGATTTCATCACTGCTGCGATTACGTACTGAGTCGTCTTTAAAGTCTACCCCGGTAATTGTTGTTAGGTTAGCCATACGGACATTCGCGGGACCATGAGAGAAAAATAAATACCCTTCAGGGTCGACCATCCACCATTTACCGTCTACTTTTTCTGTTCTGAAATAGCCTGTAGCCTCTAACTTAGGACCGTTGGCGTAACCACCAAATCGTGAGCGGTCGCTCATGCCTTTGGATTTTGCAAGTTCAGCTAGTTCACTATCAGCCAAACGTTTAAGCTGCTCATCTGAGGTGATTGTCAGTGCATTGGTTTGTTTACTGTATTGACCATATTTGTCGATGATATTAACCATCCAATTTGGATCAGACGGTGGGTTTTCTCTTAGTTTTATGTCACCAATCAATACCGACTTATCTTCTAAAATGCCAATGGTAAATAAGTTCATTGCGCTAATTTTAGTAAAGTCGCCACCATCATCACGCCAAGAGCGCCACACCATTAAGCGATCTTTTGTTTGCCAAGGTGGCACATCTCCCCACATACCGGCATTTGTTTGTGCTTCTTTGCCAGCTAAAGGAAAATACACCGTCCCTTGGTAATTAGCAGGTAAACTCACTGAGCGGCTTTGTAGATGACCATGTGGGTTTTCTAATGACAAGTAAATATGTATAGACTCTGAGCTAGTGTTTTGTACATCAAATGCTAAATTATAGTTATTATATGCCGACACATCCCACGGGCTCGGTGGAGCTATTTTTAGCTCAGAAATATTTCCCTCAGCTGAAAAATTTAACACTAATTGTTTATTATTTGCTGACTCAATCAGTTGATGAGATGTATGACTATCAAAAAGCCAACTTTGCTGTTGTTGATCTGAAAAATCAACCAGCTTGGTCAGTGTTTCTACCTCAGTAAATGGGTCTGCTTGTGAGTTAACTGATGGCTCTTGCACAGGCGCTTTATGTTTATCGCTGCAACCATTGGCAAACACACAGGCTAAGCTTAGCGCAATTAAATTAAGTGTCATTGAAGGGCGAGGTGTTGTCATTATAGTTTGGTCCTGTTGTAAACTAGAATGAATAACATACGATCATTGTTAACAATAAACAATGATCGTATTCATATTTATCACTTTTAATTCTGTTTTATTAACTTCATTGGGTAGCTGTTGGACGAATTCCATTGGCCAACATATAAATTGTCATCTTGATCTACACAAATACAGTGCACATGATTAAATACTTGCCAATCAGTTTGCATCGGTTGTAGTTGACCATCTTGATAAACAGGTTGTGGTGCACCCACGTTAGCGATGATTTTATTTGTTTCGTCAAAAATACTAATAAAACCTGAATCATCGGCATTGCGATTATCAACGTGTGACCAACACACCGGCGCATAAAAAACGGATCCCTTGAATACGGGACCACCAATGTAAGCGCCATTAGCACTGATTGTTTTAAGGTATTGGCCATCTAAAGAAAATACTTTTAAACATTGCTCAAACCGAGAGCTTACAAGCAAAGTCGGGTTATTTTCATCACGTAAGTCAATTTCAATCCCGTGCGTATTTTGTAAGTTGTAGTGACTATCGCTGTTATCGTGTCCTCCCCAGTGTTTTATATAGCGGCCTTGTTTATCAAAATGAAGTAAAAAATCGCTACCGTAGCCGTCGGTTACATACAAATCGCCATCCGGGGCAATGGCGATATCAGTGGGGCGAAAAGGTTGCTCAGGTGAATAAGCGCCATAAGTTTGTGGGTGGCCAATTGTGTAAATTAGCTTGCCGTCTAGGGTCATTTTGGCAATAAAACCAGCTTGTGGTATTACATTGTTGGTAGGGCTGTCCCATTGTTCTTTGCTGTGACCATCCCAATGTCGGTTTACGACCCAGCCACTATCGACAACATATAAATACTCTTGCTCGCCTTCTTGCACAATTTTAATGGCATGGCCACCTGGGAACAGGGTACCAAATGCATCCAGTAACTCACCTTGTTGCGAGTAAACTAAAATGTTATTGCGCGTGTTATCAGTGATCATAAAAATACGCCCTTGCGAGTCCATCACCATGGCGTGACAACTTTCGATGGGGTAGACTTCGGGGTCTAATTTACCCCAGTGCGCATCTATCTTGTATTGGTAGTTACCATGACCCACTATTTTGCCATGCGGGTCTTGTCCGTTTTTTGGTATTGCGTGAGCAATTTGTTGTTTTTGTTGTAAAGTTAACTGTTGGAGCATTGTAATTTCCAAATAAAAAAACCAACTCAAAGTAAGGGCTAACACTCTTTGAGTTGGTTTGGCTAGAAAAGGGTGGCTATCCTGGGTGATTTAAAATCGCATCATCATCAACCCGATCGAGAGGATAGTAAATCGCTTCATTTTCTTTAAATGATTGATTGCTGACGGCGTTATAGGCACAAATCATTGACCAACGTGGCTCTGACGCTCTATTTTGATTAGATTTATGTAGCAAATTACAGTGGAAAAACAGCACATCGCCAGGCTCAAGCTCAACGTTAACCAGCTCATGATATTTCATAGCCTCTTCGACAAACTCTAAGCACGCGCCTTTTTGATCGCCAGTTTTGCTGTGATCTAAACGGCCTAAATGATGAGAGCCTTTTAAAACTTGTAAGCAGCCATTTTCAATCGTTGCTTTATTAATCGCCACCATACAACTGATTGCTTTAGGGTAAAGCATATAGTTATCACGATGCCAGTAACCAAAGTCTTGGTGCCATTCCCAAGCACCGCCTACAAAGGGTTCTTTCATCATAATTTTGGTGCTGGTATGGTAAACCTCTTCGCCGATAAGGGTTTCACAGACATCTACTAAACGACGGCCACGGGAAAACATACTGTAAAAGTCATCTCCCGTTTTTTGCCATAAACACACTTTACTTACTGCACCATCGGCATCTTTTTTATGCCATGCTCGCTCGTATAACGAATCGTCGTTAAAGGCGGTTTGTTGTAAGCGCGCAATTTCTTGCTCATTATAATAGCCTTTTGCAATAACGTAGCCGTCTCTATGAAAGTCAGCAATTTGTTGTGGTGTGAGTTGTCTGTTGTTCATAACTGGGTGTCCTGTTAGTGACTATTTGTTGTAAATTGTTGACAATGATGTATCGGTTTATTTAACCGGTCAAGCTGTAATTTATATAAAAAATATGGTATTCATATATGAATAATAGTGGTATTAATTAACTAATTGTTTCTGCAAAAATTCATTGTAAATACGGTAGAAAAATTATTTTTTAATTCATATATGAAGATGAAAAATTGATTAATTTTTGCGCTGATGGTGGTTTATGAACACAAAAGTAAAAAATAAATACGCAGTACCCGCGTTAGATAAAGGTCTCGATATCCTTGAGTATTTGGCGCATAAGGGCAGTGCATGTTCACAAAGTGAAATAGCGGCTGGGCTTAATCGCAGTCCCAATGAAATTTATCGGGTGTTGGTAGGTTTAGAGTCTAGAGGTTATTTAATTCGGGATGAGTTTTCTGGCCGGTATAGTTTATCGCTAAAGCTTTTCAATTTATCCCGCTCTATTTCGCCGGTGGATCAAGTACGCCAATGTGCCATTCCTTATATGGAAGATTTAGCGGTAAATTTAGGGCAGTCATGTTACTTAACTATGCTGTATCAAAGCCAAGCCATGACAGTAGCTCAAGCACGTAGCCACAGTGAAATGCATTTAAGCATTGCTGAGGGATCACTATTTAAGTTGTGTCAATCAACACCTGGCAAACTGCTGTTAGCAAATAGTAATAGTGCAGTACGAGAGATGCTTATTGATCATGATGACGTTTACAGGGAATACAAAAAGCAAAATGAAATCTTAAACGATTTAAATATAATCCAAGAACAAGGATACATAATACAACGCAACCCACTTATTAATGGTGTTAACGACTACAGCTTTTTAATAGGGAAGCCTGAAGCAACGTTAATAGCAGCACTCACAATATCGTCATTCGAAACCCCCTTTCACGATGCGCTTAACCAGCAAAGTATTATTACTGAGCTAAAAGCGGCCGCTAATAGCATTACTTCTATATTAATAAGATAAAGCGATTAACTTATATCACACCTTTTGTGATAAGCAGTTTGGCAAAGTTATTTCATTACTTATTGTATAACAATAAAACATAAGCATTAAGCACCCATGCTCTATAAAGAGTATTTGTTACTCAATTAAAAAATCCTAGCTTATATCTCTAATTTTTAGCGCTATTAATATTACTGGGCGCTCAACTTCTTATTTTTATACCTCCAGTCCCCGTATTTGCTCAATAAGGCACTTTCTGTATTTGCTCTTAATTCACGATGATTAAAAAACGCCCATAAATTGTAAAATAAATACGCAATTTATTTGACTTATGTAGCAAAGTTACTTTACTGTAAAGTTAATTGTTAACAATATTATGGTAACAATAAGGCATCTCGTTAAATATTAAACAACAATTACACTCTACAAACACATTATTTAGGTGCAAAAATGACTCACACACAATTTAAATTAAATGCGATTTGCGCAGCTATGCTACTCACATCCACATTGGCTAATGCTGAGCAACAAAACGATACATCAGCGCAAAATGATTTAGAAGTTATTCAAGTAACCGGTATCACAAGTGCTCTTAGTAAATCTGCATCAATCAAACAAACTTCATCGGGTGTGGTTGATGCCATTTCGGCAGAGGATATCGGTAAATTACCTGATACTAATTTAGCAGAATCATTACAGCGTATTAGCGGCGTATCTATTGATAGAGCCAATAACGAAGGTAACCAAGTAACAGTGCGTGGCTTTGGTCCTAGCTTTAACTTAGTGACTTTAAATGGCCGCCAAATGCCAAATTCGTCGGTATTACAAGAAGCCGGTGTGTCACGTAGTTTTAATTTTAGAGAAATTGCAGCTGAAAGTGTCTCTGGTGTAACTGTTTATAAAACAGGTAAAGCGAATGTCGCATCGGGTGGTATTGGTGCAACCATTGATATTAATACCGCCAAACCATTTGATTACGACGGCTTTAAAGCGTTCGCGAATGTTAAAGCGATAAAAGACACCAGTTCAGAAAAATCCAATGTTACACCTGAAATATCCGGCATGATCAGCCAAACATTTGCTGATGATATGTTTGGGGTATTGTTGTCAGTTTCTCACTCAGAGCGTGAAAGTGGTCGTGAACGGGTTGGTACGTCGCAGGGGTGGGTTAAAAATCGCGCTAACCCAGATGGTGTAGATAGCAGCGCTATTGATACATCAGCAAACCCCACAGGGACCTATTGGGTGCCTTGGACCCCAGAAATGGAGCGCTTTGAAACGGAGCGTACCCGTGATAACGCTCAATTAGTATTACAATTTGCCCCTACAGATAATATAACTGCTACGTTTGACTACACTTTATCGCGTTTTGAAGAGATCAGTGAAACCAACAAAATGTCGTTTTGGTTTGATAATCCAGGCGGTACAGCAGATCAAAATGGTACTTTAGTGGATATCACCAATGCCAATGATGAGCTTAACTTTTGGGCATGGGAGCTTTACGAGAAAAAAGAAAACGACTCTTTTGGTTTAAACTTAGCGTGGCAAGCATCTGATTCGCTTAAATTAAGCTTCGATGCCCATGATTCAACCTCTCATTCTAACCCTGACGGTACAACGGCCGAAACAATTGCAAATTTAAAAAATGTGCCTGGCTCTGTTGATTTGATTGGTGCTAACTTCGCAACTGAAGTGCCCAGTATTACTATTGATGACTCATCATTACCGGGCGGTGCTTATAATCCTGATAATATCGTATCGGATCTGTATCAGCGCCGCGGCTACGAGATGAAAAATAACATCAAGCAATATCACGCCAGTGGTATGTGGGTAAACTTAAACAGCGGTGCAATTTCAGCGATTCATTTTGGTGCTATGTACACTGATTATCAAATTGATACTTATTTATCCGAGCAATTTTCATTTGTAGATATTCCGTTAGATAGCTTAGGGCTGACGTTTGATGACGCAGCAGGTTTTGCTGATGGTTTTTCAGGCTCTGATCAGTTGTTCCCTTATATGCCAAGATACAGTGCCCATGACTTTGTGGATATTGTTAAAAACGAAGGTCTATTTATAGAGCCTAATGTTTCTACTAATGGTGTACAAGAACAAACAATGGCGTTTTATGTGTCATTAGATGTAAGTACCGAGTTTAATGATATTCCAATTGATATGAATGTTGGGGTACGTTACGAAAGCACGGATGTAACCGGTTATTCAGTGAAACCAGCTATCATCGCGCTTAACTATCGCCATGCTGAAGAGCTACGTCCTGTGTATGCAGATGAAGCCACACCTCAAGAGCTAGAAGGTGAATACACGCGTATTTTACCAAACCTTGATTTAAGTGCTGATCTCGATAACGGCTATAAAGCACGTTTCTCATACAGTAGAACGCTAGCTCGTGCAGGGATTGATGCTATGTTCCCATCTACCACAATTAATGCACGTCCTGAAGGCCCATTTGATGCCTCACAGGGTAATCCAAATCTATTACCGATTACCTCAGATAACTTTGACTTCTCGTTTGAGTGGTATGGTGATGATGGCAGCTATGCATCTGTAGGTTACTTTAAAAAGTTTGTTGAAAACTTCATAGGTGCAGGGGTGGTACAAGGCACACTTGATGACATTAACGGTGAGCCGCTGCGCGACCCAAGTGTAAACCCACGTCCTGGCTGCCCTGACAGCAGCGATGAGCCTAACCCAGACTGTTTGAGCCAACCGTCTGATCCGGTTGTTACCTTTGATATCTCAACACCTGATAACCTACAAAATCGTGAAGTAGATGGTTGGGAATTAAACGGTCAGTACATGATTGAAGATACTGGTTTTGGTGTTGTTGCTAACTATACCATAGTTAATAGTGATGAAGAGTTTGAACCGTATAACTTTGATCAAACTATTGCACTGGCAGGCTTGAGTGACTCTGGTAATCTTGTTGGTTTTTATGAGAATGACGATTTCCAAGTGCGTCTTGCTTATAACTGGCGCGACGAGTTTCTACTTTCGCTAGGCACAGAGCCTACTTTTACTGAAGCTTATGGTCAGCTAGACTTTAACTTTAATTACACCATTAATGAATCGTACTCAGTTAACTTTGATGCGTTGAACTTGACTGACGAAACCGTTCGTCGCCATGGTCGCTTTAGCGAGCAGTTGATCTCTGCTGAGCAATATGGTCCACGTTATAGCATAGGTTTCACTGCTAAGTGGTAATAAGCTAAATTTAAAGAGCAAGGCACTGCTAGTCTTGCTCTTTTTATTGGCTATATAGCAATAATAGAGGTTGCTATGAATGATACATTAAAATCAATTGTAATAGTCGGTGGTGGAACCGCTGGTTGGTTAAGTGCGGGGATTATTGCAGCCTATTTAAAAAAACATCACAGTCTTAATTATCACATTACATTAGTTGAATCAGCTGATATAGCAACGGTTGGCGTCGGTGAGGGAACATGGCCGACCATGCGCAGAACGTTACAAAATATGGGGGTTGATGAAGCGCAGTTTATTAATCAATGTAATGTATCGTTTAAACAAGGTGCCAAATTTGCTAACTGGCATAGCACAAAAGAAAACGACTTTTACTACCACCCGTTAATGATGCCACAAGGGTTTGCAGATAATGATTTAGCCACAGCTTGGCTTCGCCAAAACACTGACTCAGCAGCACCGCATAACCATTTTGCAAATTTTGTTTGCCCCCAACACGCATTGTGTGAGCACAACCTAGCGCCTAAAGCCCTAACAACTCCACAATACAGTGGTGTGGCAAATTACGCATATCATTTAGATGCTGGCCTATTTGCCACATTTTTAAAAAATCATTGCATCAACCACTTAAATGTAACACATGTAGTGGCCAGTGTTTTATCGGTAAATAATAACGCTAATGGCGATATACACTCCTTAAGTTTGGATAATAACACGGCGCTTTGCGGCGATTTATTTATAGATTGCTCAGGGTTGAAATCTTTACTGTTAGGTGAGAATTTAAAAATCGGCTTTAAATCATGCAAAGACATTTTGTTTGCTGATAGCGCATTAGCAGTACACATGCCGTATGACGATGAAACTCAGGTGATTAGTTCACACACCATCTCTACAGCACAAACAGCAGGTTGGATATGGGATATTGGCCTGCAGACACGTCGTGGAGTAGGGCACGTTTACTCAAGCCGCCATATCAGTGAGCAAGAGGCCAAAGAGCAGCTTTTTGATTACTTAAACATCTCGCCCGCTAAGCGGGCTGACTTTAATGTGAAAAAAATTAGTTTTGAACCAGGACACAGAGAAAAGTTTTGGCACAAAAACTGTGTGGCAATTGGTTTGTCGGCTGGATTTTTAGAGCCATTAGAGGCGTCGGCCTTATTGCTGGTGGAAATATCCGCTAACTTTATAGCAGAGCAATTACCAGCTAACCGGCAAGTCATGGATATAACTGCCGCACGATTTAATCGCACCTTTAGCTATCGTTGGCAGCGTATTATCGATTTTTTAAAGCTGCACTACATGTTAAGTGAGCGAACCGATAGCCTTTTTTGGCAGCAACATTGCGCTGAGCAAAGTATCCCGCAAAGCTTACAAGATAACCTAGCGTTATGGCGAACACATATCCCTAATGACAACCACTTTGATTATTCTGTCGAGGTATTTCCGGCAGCAAGCTACCAATACGTACTGTATGGCATGGGCTTTAAAACGGCGACGACCCATTATGGAAATCATCCTCGCGCGATTAAAAAAGCGCACAATCTAGCAGCTAAAAATACCAAAGACACGGCTGAATTAGTGAGTAAATTACCGGATAACCGCACATTATTAAAACAAATCAAGCAGTATGGTTTACAAAAAATTTAGCTAAATCACCGCATTTAAATGAGCAACTTTACGATGACAAACGCAACATTATTAGATAAAAAAACACACGCAAACTTATACATAAACAATGCGCCAAGTGCTGAATTTGGTGACAATATCAATTACATTCCCATAGTGGCTGATGAGCTAAAACAATTGGTGCTAGATTACCCTGTGTATTTTATGAAAAACCCACAGACAGGCCAGTTTGAACTGTTTGTTTTAACCGGCTTTACAGCGGGAGAGAACCTATTTTTGCAGCAAGGACATTGGCGAGCACAACACATTCCGCTGCACATCAAGCGCCAGCCGTTCAAACTAGGTCTACGTGGTGCCACTATAACCGAGCCTACGGATAACGATTTAGCGGTGCTTATTCACCAAGATCACCCACGGGTTAATGAAAACACAGGAGAGCGGATTTTTGATCAGCAAGGAGATCCCACAGCTTACTTGAATGCTGTTTGTGAGCAGTTAATGACATTAATGCACGGTAATAAGCGCACTAGCGCGTTTATTACAACCTTGCTAGAGCATGAGTTGCTAGAAGCCGTACAACTGAGCCTCACTCAACATGGCGAAAAGCAAACGTATAATGGCTTATACGCCATTAACGAACAAGCATTGGCGCAGCTTGACGCACATGCGCTTCAGTCATTACACGAAATGGGCTATCTGCAAGCTTGTTATATGATTATCTCTTCAACAGGGCATATACAAAAGTTAATAGGCTGGCTTAACGAAACACCTTAAAACAACCGAGCATATAGTGGTGAAAACTCAATAGGTGGCTTGTTAAATCAATTGAAGTACTTGAGGCTATTAATAATCTATAGCTAAAGGCAATAGGACTAGATGAATAAAATTAAAACAGTGCGATGGGGAATTGCCGGGCTTGGTAGTATTGCGCAGCGTTTTGCTTTCGATTTAAAAAATAATGTAAATAATGCAGAGTTATATGCTGTGTCATCGCGCTCTCAAGAAAGAGCGGATAAATTTGCCAATGAGTTCGCTTGCCAGACTGCGTATGGTGATTATAAATCGCTTGCAGAAAATCCACACGTCGATGTTGTTTATGTGGCGACTATTCATCCATGCCACAAAGAGTTAGTAGCTTTATTTTTAGCTCATAATAAGCATGTTTTTGTAGAGAAGCCAGCCTTTACTAATGTCAAAGATTGGGATGAAATGCTCAATTTAGCAAAGAGTAAAAACCTTTTGCTTATTGAGGCAATGAAATCAGTTACTTTTCCTGCTTATCGTGAACTGCTTAAATTTATTAAAAGTCATAATCTGGCAATTACTTGTATTGAGGCTTCATTTGGTACTAAGAATGAGTTTAATAATACTAATCGTCTATTTGATCCAAAACAGTGTGGAGGTGCCACATTAGACGTTGGGGTATATCCTCTATGGCTATATGTCGATATTTGTCGTCAGTTAAATATTCCTCTACAGAAACCCTTAGTAAATATTACGCGAGATAATCCAATATCAGCCGTTGATGAAATGGTCTACTTTGTATTTAACACCAAGGTACAAGGTAATCTATCAGCTTCAATAACCAGAAACTTACCAAGTAAAGCTGTTTTATCAGGCCCAAATGTTGAGATTATCATCCATGAAAAATGGTGGAACCCCCAAATTATTGAGATCACGCACTATGGAGCCAAACAAAAAATTGAAATTGATAGTACAGGGGAAAGCTTTGAGTTTGAGATAGAGCATATTTCAACGCTTATCTTAACGAACAAGTTAGAATCTGATGTGATACCTCATGCTAACAGTCGCGCAGTCATTGAGATAATGGAGCAAGCGTTGATAGCCAATGGTTATCAGCATTTGGTTACTGCTCAGAATGTTTGACGCTACTTAGCTTTGAGCGAAACGATAAATCAATATTATGAGATTTAGGTTTTATTGGCGGATGCTATAACCATGAGTAGTGACGGCGAATGAATTATATGGTGGGTTTAAATGTCTTCTCTTAAGCGCAGCGCCTCATAATCTCTTTGTGAATAATAACTAAAAGGGGTTTTATTGGCTTTAAAACTAAAAAAGCCACTTTGCAGCGGCTTTAATTCAGCATAAAATTTATTTCATTACTTGATATTGTGTTTAATCGCTTTGATTGCAGTGGCGCTATCTTGGGCTTTTAGGGCTTCAAGAATTGCGCGGTGTTCGTTAACACACTCAGAACTTGAGGTAATACGTTTGTAATTTAAACGCATACGCATGACATACGGATACCAAATATTAACCAGTTCTTCACCACCAGCTTGGTAAATTAAATATTGGTGAAACGAGATATCGATTTTTGTGACTTCAGTGTAATCTTCACGCTCCAAGGCATCTTGCAACGAAGCTAAGATATCTTCTAAATCTGCAAAGTGTTGCTCATTTAAACTGCCGTTTAACTCGGTTACGGCATATTCTTCGATACTGCGGCGAAGTTTGATCATTAACTTTTGCAGTTTAGGGTCGAGTACACTGTTTACTGATGCGCCACAGTTATTACGTGAAATCAATAAACCTTCTTTCGTTAATTGCAGTATAACATCGCGGATAGGGCCACGAGATAGGCCAAATCGTTCTGCTAATTCTTTTTCATTTAATTTAGTTTGTGGGGGCATCTCACCAGAAATAATATCTGAACGTAGCTGCTCAGCTATCTGATCTTTTACAGATAAAATTTTTGTTGGTTTAGTTGCGGCCATATTTTTTCCTACGTTTATTTTATGCTTTGTTTTTCTTTACTTAGTGTATATAAAAAAAAGCGAATGGTCTATTGTCAACACATTACAATAGACCACTATTTAAGCTTATTTTTTAAATCGACGCTCGTACATTTCGTTGTTTATAGTTTTTGCCGCTTCGACCATTTCAGTATAGGGGCGATCTGTGACTGTAATAAAGCCAACGTTATAGTTTTCTCCATCATAAGCTCGTCCTGTAATAGGTGAGTCTATGTATTGGAACCAGTGAGCACCAATAAAGTATGGATTATCAATCACTGAACGCATGTAATCTTTGTACATTTTAGCACGGTCTTGTTGATTTGACGCATGGATAAGACCAGGGTGAAATAGGCCAGAATCTGATGCGCCTACATGGAACTCACCAATAATAGTTGGCTTGTCGAATTCGCTTAAGAATTCCCATTTTTTAGGTTTAATGCCTTCTTTGTATGCATTAAAGCTTATCACATCAACATGCTTTGCTGATGCTCTAACGACTTCAATGGGCATTCCCCAATCAGGAAAACGTGCGCCTAAGTACAAGTGATTAGGTAAGTATTTATCCATAGCTGCATCAACAACGCTAAAATATTTATCGGCGTAAGCGCTTAGCATAATTGAAAAGTCAGCCAGTTGGTCGTTGTTTTTAACATCCACTTTCACGCCTTTATCAAACTCTTGCCATGAGGCTAAATTTAAATGCCACACTTTATTGAGTTCGTTTATGTCAGTGTATTTTTGTTTCATTAAACGTGAGAATTCAGCTTTAGTTGGCACTGTGGCGGCGTCTCTGCCTAGGGTGTTGATCACGATACCATAATGGCTTTGCACTGAATCAGGGCGACCAAAGCTTTTTTCGTTATCAATAAACACGCCTACTGCCCAAGGAGAGTTTTTAACCTCTTTAGCCACATTTTCTACTGTAATATTGGCACGCTCTGTAAAATGCGGGTCGAATACGTCAGGCATTGCACCCCAAAAGTCATTACCGCTTGAAACGGTTTTAAAGTCGCCGATGATCCAGCCATTGGCAAAGTAGGGAACTTGCTGATTATCGTAGTAGCTTGGATCTGTCCAGTTACCTAGTGAAGTAAAGCCCCATGTGATCATGCGTTTTAAGGTTACTTCACGCCATTTTTGCATATAGTCGCTATTGTTTTGACCATATTTACGCTCTAGGTTGGAAGAATAAAAGCTGTAAGTTTCACCATGAGCGAGTGGACCAGAGTGAGCACTCTTACGGTAACCATAGTGTTTACCCATTGGCTCATCGTAGCTGGGCAACCATTCAAACAGGTCTTTACGTACTTGTGATGCGACAAAGCGACTTGCTAGGGCTTCTTTATTCACTTGGTTTAAGCCTTTAGAATCTTCCGGTGTTAAACCTGATTCATTGGCACTTTTGAATAGGGATTGGTCAAAATCATAGCCAGTTAAGGTAGTGGAATTGGCAAGACGAATAATATCTAAACCCGTTGCCAAATAAAGGTAACCGTCTGGGTCAACCAGCGACCATTTACCCTTGTATTTTGCTGTTCTAAAGTAGCCTGTTCCTTCAAGTTTTGGCCCTTGTGCCCAACCGCCAAAGCGTGAGCGATCTGCTGGACGCTGTGATAGCAGCTGTTGCGCTTCTTGTTTTTTATCTGCGATTAATTCGGCTTCAGAGTCTACTTTGTAGGCAAAGTCTTGTTTTGCATTTTGGCCAAACTTATCAACAATGTGGGTTAAAAATTCAGTATCGAATTCAGGGTTGCTACGTAAATCGATTGATTTTATCTGTAATGCTTTATCATGTAATGCGCTTTGTACACTCAAAGAAATCTTAGTGATCCCTTTTAGGTTTAAATTCTTTTTGCCCCACATAGAGATAAACTGAGTTTCATCGGATTGCCATGTTGCAGGATTAGAGCGTAAGCCTGAGGTAAAGTTAAGCTCTACATTTTCTTCTCCCTCAGGAGTGGCTAAATCATGGCCATCAAGTTTGGCATAATAAGTATTAAAGCCACCGATAGGTACATTCACTGTGCGGGTATAATTAGCACCATCAATATCTGAGATATCTAAGTAAATTTGTACTGAATGTTGGCCTGGGTTTGCAAGCTCAAAGGCAATATTGAAATCTTTAAATTGGCTCCAATCCCATGGGGTATCCGGGGTTAATGTGATACCTGAATAGAGGTTTTGCTCTGAATCAAATGCAACATTAATCACACCAGCATCATTAGTGACTCTTGCGCCGCTGGTTTTTATTTGTACAGCGGTGTTAGCTGTATGTTGGTCATCATCTAACAGCTGCAGCAGGGTTTTGCTGGTGTTTGTTGCTTGTGATGCCACGGGTTCTGACACACTGTTTGTCTGCTGATTACATCCTGTGAGAGCGAGTAGGAGTGCGGTTACAGCTAGATTTTTTTTATGTTTCATTGTTGTCCAACCTTATTTAAGTATTTAACACACCATACACGAAAAATCATATATTGAAAATTGTTAACAAAGTGCAATTAATTTGGTTTTACCTGAATTCATCTAATTTATTGATTTTTAATAATTAAAAAGTTTAAAAAAATTATAAGTACAAATCTAATTTGCTAGTTTTTTTAAAATATATGTTGCATACGAGTTAATTATGAAATAACCTCAAATGAATCGCTCATGGTTAATTGTTAACAATATCCAGAGCGGCATGCACTGATTATTAATTTCTCAATTAACACACAACGATAACAACAAAATTGGATAAAGATGTATGAATGGTAGCAACCGTAATGTGTTCTTTTTCGCTTTGGTGGTCGCCTTTGGCGGTTTTATTTTTGGCTTAGATGCTGCTTTGATCTCAGGAACGGTTCGTTTTGTTTCTGCTGAGTTTAATTTAACTGATATACAAATAGGCACTGTGGTAAGCGCTCCTGGTTTTGGCGTGTTATTCGCCTTATTGATCACCGGGTATATATGTAACGTATTTGGTCGTAAAAATACACTGATTGGCATTGCATTCATTTATATATTTTCAGCTATTTCTTCGGTATTAGCGCAAAGTTACGAAGCGTTAGTGATTGCACGTTTTATTGGTGGATTGGCATTTACGTCTTTATCAGTGGCTGCAATGTATATTGGCGAAGTAGCCCCAGCTAAGTACCGTGGCAAGTTGGTTTCTATGATCCAAATAAATATTGTTGTCGGTTTATCTGCAGCCTATTTCGCAAATTATTTACTCGTTGAGCTATCACAAAGTAGTTATCAATGGGTCAGTACTTATGCAATGCAAGATAACTTATGGCGTTGGATGCTGGGTGTTGAAGTTATTCCTGCTGTTATTTGGTTTTTATTGTTATTTACTATTCCGCAAAGCCCTCGCTGGTTAGTTATGAAAAGCAACGAAACACGTGCAAAAGCGGTGTTATTACGCTTAACCAAATGTAGTACGCTGGCCGCTGAACAACTGCAATCCATAAAGTCGAGTTTAACCGACTACTCAGATAGCGGAAGCTACTTAGCTTCATTCAAACAGTTACTTGATAGTCGTGTTCGTGCTGCTGTGATTATTGCGTTAACAATAGCATTGGTACAGCAAGTCACTGGGATTAACGCCATTATGTTTTATGCGCCAACGGTGTTTGAGCAGTTGGGTGTGGGGACTGATGCGGCCTTTTTAAATGCGGTGTTAATTGGTTTGGTTAGTATTGTGTTTACAGTGGTGGCTATTGTTTTGATTGATAAGCTTGGCCGTCGACCTTTAGTGATTGGCGGTTTAGCAACGGCAACGTTGAGCTTATTTATGTGTTATATCGGCTTTAGTCAAGCCGAGTATAGTCTATCAGCAGAGCATATTGCTGAATTTTCGAACTTAAATACAGTGACTGGGTTAGAGCAATTAATTGGTCAGGTATATCACAGTGATGTTGAGTTTAAACGTGCTTTGGCCACGGTGTTCTCTGCAACCCAATTACAAGGTTTTGAAAGTGATTTAATACAACGTGCGGCAACAATTAATGCCCCACTTATTTCACTCGGTATTGCAGGTTTTATTGCCGCATTTCATTTTTCAATCGGGCCTATAATGTGGGTTATTTTTTCTGAAATATTCCCAACCCGTATCCGTGGTGTTGCCATTCCAACGTTTGCCTTTATTGCAAGTGTTGTGAGCTACTTAGTTCAGCAATTTTTCCCTTGGCAATTAAATAATTTTGGTGCGGCGAATATCTTTTTGTTTTATAGCATTAGTGGCGTGATTGGTTTTGTCTTACTTTATAAAATTATGCCAGAGACGAAAAACAAGTCGATTGAAGAGATTGAAGCGCAATTAGCCGGTGTATCAGCTAAAAAAGTATTGGAGGGTGTGTGAGTACTTTATTAGCGATAGGCGAATGTATGGTGGAGCTGGTTCCTCAAGGGATCAGTGAATGCAAGCAATCGTTTGCCGGAGATACGTATAACGCTTTAGTTTACGCCAAGCGTTTTGCACAGCAGCTAAATTGTGAATTATTTACAGCGGTTGGTGAAGACGTATTAAGTGTCAACATGCTGAAAAAATGGCAACAAGAAGGCATTAGCGCTCAGCAAGTAATAAAAACGGCTACGCATAATGTAGGGATCTACGCGATTTCAACAGATCAACAAGGTGAGCGTAGTTTTGATTATTGGCGTAATCAATCTGCTGCTAAACATATGATGCAACTGTTTGCTGCCAAGCCATTTGATTTAGGTTTAGGCGCAAGTGATTGGGTGTTTTTTAGTGGTATCAGTTTAGCCATTCTTGATAATGAATCTAAACAAGCATTACTTGATTTATTAGCCAGTTTAAAACGACAAGGCTGCACCATTGCGTTTGACCCTAATTACCGTGCCCGTATGTGGCAATCAAAAGAGCATGCAATTGACTGGTTAGAGCGCGCATACCAAATCAGTGATCTCGTATTGCCTGGGCTTGATGACCACCAGACCTTATTTGGCCACACGGATATTGGCGAAATAGTCCAGTATTGCCAACAATTTGCTGTTAATGAAGTGATAGTAAAAGCCGGTAATAAAGGCATGCAGGTGTTTTGCCAAAATAGCTTAACGGCGCAGTGCTCATTTAATCCTGCGCCACAGCAAGTTGACAGCACCGCGGCAGGCGACTCTTTTGCGGGCACTTACTTAGCGGCCAGAATGACTCATCATGAACCACAAACCGCATTACACATGGCTGATAAAGTTGCCTCACACGTTGTGCAGCATCAAGGCGCCATTTTACCTTTTGACGTTTACCAAGCGCTTAAATTAAACAGTGCAAAGTAAGGAATAGACATGTCTGATAATCAACAAAAATTAAGTTTAGCGAGCCGCCGAGCAATCGAAAGAGGCTATGACAGCCGAGGTCCTCAATGGTTAACAGAGTTTGATGTAGCGCCTTTAAAAGGTGATTTTGCTTATCAAGAAGGGGTTATTCGCCGTGATCCGTCATCAGTTTTATATATAGATGGGCTTTACCACTGTTGGTACACCAAAGGCGAAGGCGAAACGTTAGGTTTTAATGCAAATGATCCCGAGGCAAAAGTATTTCCGTGGGATTTAACACAAGTGTGGCATGCCACATCGAAAGACAGTATTACGTGGCAAGAGCAAGGCGTTGCTATTGCACGTGGTAAAGCCGGTGAATATGATGACCGTGCCGTATTTACACCTGAAGTATTTGCTCATCTAGGTAAGTATTATTTGGTTTATCAAACAGTTGAAACACCTTATACCAACCGTCAATACGAGCATATTGCCATTGCTCTGGCCGATTCTCCTTTTGGCCCATGGCACAAGTCAGCTGCGCCAATCGTTAGCCCAAGTAAAGATGGTGTGTGGTCTGGGGATGAAGACAACCGCTTTGCCGTTAGTAAAAAAGGCAGTTTTGATAGCCATAAAGTACACGATCCATGTTTAGTGTTTTTCCAAAATAAATTTTACTTGTATTACAAAGGTGAAACGCAAGGAGAGGGGATGAACTTTGGCGGGCGTGAAATCAAACATGGGGTTGCAATTGCTGATGACGTAATGGGCCCGTATGTAAAATCAGAGTTTAACCCTATCTCTAACAGTGGTCATGAAGTGGTGGTGTGGAACTTCAGAGGCGGAATTGCCAGCCTGCTGACAACGGACGGCCCTGAAAAAAATACCATTCAATTTGCAAAAGACGGTATTAACTTTGAAATAATGGCGCATATTAAAGGCGGGCCTGAAGCCATAGGTTTATACCGCCCAAGCAAAGGCTTTGATGAAAACCCTGCGCCAGGTCTTAGTTGGGGGCTGTGTCATAAATATGATGCTAGTTGGAATTGGAATTATATTTGCCGTTTTACACCGCGTAAGCAAGTGCTTGATGCCGGCACATTTCAAAATAGTAATTAAGGCTTTCAGTAATGAATAATCAAAACAGCCAATTTGACCCTACTGAACACCCACATCGCCGATTTAACCCTTTATTAGGGGAATCCGTATTGGTCTCACCGCATAGAGCTAAGCGCCCTTGGCAGGGCCAAGAAGAGAGTGTCGATCATGAAATCAAACCAGCCTATGACGAAAACTGTTTTTTATGTAAAGGCAATACTCGGATCAATGGTGAAGTAAACCCTGATTATGAAGGGACGTTTGTTTTTACCAATGACTTTGCTGCACTGCGTGAAGATGTACCTGATGTTGCGTTTGATGATCCATTATTTAGTATGCAAACTGAGCGCGGTACTGCACGAGTAATCTGCTTTTCGCCGGATCATTCGAAAACCTTGCCTGAATTGTCTTTGGCTGAAATTACCAATGTGGTGGCAACGTGGCAGCAGCAATGTAAAGAGCTATCACAGACCTACCGCTGGGTACAAGTGTTTGAAAACAAAGGCGCTGTAATGGGTTGCTCTAATCCGCACCCGCATGGCCAAATTTGGGCGCAACACCAGCTACCTAGCTTAGTCGAGCGCAAGCAGGTTAACTTACAACAATACACCGATCAGCATGGGTCAAACTTATTGCTTGATTATGCCAAACGAGAAGTGGAATTACAGGAGCGCGTTGTCTGTATCAATGATGACTGGCTAGTGGTTGTGCCTTATTGGGCTGCGTGGCCATTTGAAACGCTTCTATTACCGCGCTTTGCGATAACCAGAATGACTGATTTAACAACAGTCCAGCAAGCGAGTTTAGCTGAGGTGATCAAACTAATCACAGTCAAATACGACAATTTATTTCAATGTTCATTTTCTTATTCAATGGGGTGGCATGGTGCGCCATATGATGACCAAGATGACTCATATTGGCAATTACACGGCCAGTTCTTCCCGCCACTGTTACGCTCTGCAACTGTTAAAAAGTTTATGGTGGGTTATGAAATGATGGCTGAAGCGCAGCGCGATATAACCCCAGAGCAAGCCGCAACTATATTAAAAAAACAATCACTCACTCATTATAAAGAGAACAAGAAATGAATGTTGAGCATAGCGTACGTTTAGCTTTTATTAATCACTATGGACGCGAAGCAGACTTTATAGTTAAAGCTCCTGGGCGTGTCAATTTAATTGGTGAACATACAGATTATAATGACGGGTTTGTACTACCTTGCGCTATTGAATACGCCACTTTTATTGCGGTGTCGGCGCGAGATGACGATAAAGTAAATGTACTTGCACTTGATTGTAATAATCAAACAGATTCGTTTTTTATTAATACTGAGCTTAATAGCCACAGCACTCAAACGTGGAGTAACTACGTGCGCGGTGTAGTAAATGAATTACAAAAAAGCGGCTATACACTAAGTGGTAGCGATATCTGTATCAGCGGTAATGTACCCCAGGGCGCAGGCCTTAGTTCTTCGGCCTCCCTTGAGGTGGGTATTGCCTATGCGTTTAATCATTTATGTGATTTGTCTATTGAGCGAAAAGAGGTAGCCAAAATTGCGCAAGCTGCAGAAAACAATTTTGTGGGATGCAACTGCGGGATAATGGATCAGCTTATTTCAGCATGTGGTAAGCAGGGGCAAGCACTGGGTATTGATTGCCGCTCACTTGATTTAATTGAAGTGGGTATTGACCCAAGCATGAGCATTTTGATGATTAACTCTAACGTTAAGCGTGGCTTGCTAGATAGCGAATACAACTTACGCCGCGAGCAGTGTTATGAAGGTGCTGAGGCCTTAGCTAAATCAAGCTTACGTGAGGTTAGTATTGAGGAGTTTGAGGCGCAAAAGCATACCTTAAAAGCAGATGTTGCAAAACGTGTTGAGCATATAGTGTATGAAAATGCGCGAACTCTAGAGGCGATGCACGCGTTTAGTAATAACGACACCACAGCATTAAGCAAACTGATGATGCAAAGCCATGAATCCATGCGTGATTTGTTCGAAATCACGACACCAGAAATTGATTTTCTTGTGGATATTATTGCAAATGTAATTAATACACATGGCGGCGTAAGAATGACGGGCGGTGGTTTTGGTGGCTGTGTGGTTGCATTTGTTCCTAAGGTTTTAGTAAAGGATGTAATTTACGCTATTGAATCGCAGTACGAGCAGCAAACTGGATTAAAAGAAACAATATACACAAGCGTACCTTCAACAGGTGTATCACTTATTAGTGCATAAGGAGAGCCAAATGGACAAAGTACTGGTAACAGGTGGGGCGGGCTATATTGGCAGCCACACTGTTTTAAGCTTATTAAGAGATGGTTTTGATGTAGTTGTAATAGATGATTTAAGTAACTCAAGTCGTGAAGCGCTAACTCGTGTAGAGGCCTTAGCAAAGCGCAAAGTAGAATTTATTCATGCCAGTTTACTCGATACTGACAAGTTATCTGCCACGTTTTGCGAGCACAAGTTTGATTCTGTTATTCACTTTGCTGGCTTAAAAGCGGTTGGCGAATCAATAAAAAAACCACTTGAATATTACTATACCAACTTGGTATCTACCTTAAACTTATGCCAGTGCATGCTTAAATATAACGTTAATAAGCTAGTTTTTAGCTCTTCAGCTACGGTTTATGGTCAAGGTGCTTCAGTCCCTTATACCGAAGACTTACCGCTTGGACGCGCTGCAAGCCCATATGGGCAAACCAAAGTAATGATCGAACAAATTTTGCAAGAAATCGTTGCCTCTAACACAGCTCTCCAAGTGGCAAGTTTGCGATATTTTAATCCTATAGGAGCAGATGTTAGCGGCCAAATAGGAGAAGACCCATTAGGTATTCCTAATAACTTAATGCCTTTTATTGCTCAGGTAGCTGTAGGTAAACGTGACAAACTCGCTATTTTTGGTGGTGACTATCCTACAGAAGATGGCACGTGTGAGCGTGACTATATACATGTGAGCGACTTAGCCGAAGGACATATAAAAGCGCTTGTATGGCTAGGTGAGCAAAAGCATAGCCTTTATGAGGCATTTAACTTAGGTACAGGCACGCCTTATTCTGTGCTTGGCATAGTAAAAGCATTTATTCGCCATACGGGGGTTGATATTAAGTTTAACATAGTCAAAAGACGCGATGGCGACCTTGCCGCGTTTTGGGCTGACTCTACGAAAGCGAAGACTGTTTTAGGTTGGCACTGCAAATATACTCTCGAAGATATGATGAAAGATACATGGCGTTGGCAAAGCAATAATCCTAATGGCTATTTAGGTGTATAACTCCCTTTTGTATAAACACTTTTTATACAACGCAGTTTAACTCACACACAATAATACAGGTGATTAAATGAAGCGTAGAAGTTTTTTAAAACTCAGTGCCGGCTTAATTGGCTCAAGTATGTTAAATGGCTGTGCTGGGCTATTTGCCTCCTACAGAGGAGATTTAGCATCAACAGCACCTATAGATAACACCATGCTGAGTAAGCAAGTATGGTTAGGAGCGCATTTTTGGGGAAACAGACTTCAAGATTGGCAGCGCGAAGGGAATGAGCTCATATGTATACGAGAAGGTAAAAGCTTTGAAGCACGCACCGTCTCGTTATTAACTAGGCAGCTCAATAGCTCTTTACAAAGCGCTCGCCTAAAAACCACCGTACGTAATTTAACCCCGGGTGAAAATGGGTTCTGTGGATTTTTACTTGGCGTTGGAAAAGGGGAGTTAACCGCTAAAGGGGCTGCACTGGCTCAGCGAGCGGGAGGAGTCAATGGCGGGATAATTGCAGCATTTGAAAGCAGTGGTAAGCTTTCGTTTCGACGCTTTGATGATGAAAATAAACCACTTAAATTTGAGACAATTAATAGAGACCTGTTCACCTTAAAGCAGTATCAAGATGGAAAGAAAATAACGCTTGATTGCCATATAGATCCCATAGAAAGCGAGTATTTTGATATACGTTTAGTGGCTACTGATGCAGAGAGTGGTCAAGAGCTTGGTTTTGCTTTACTTCACAAAGTACCAAGCGAGCAATTACAAGGCGGCATTTCTTTATTAAGCTCCTCTGAACCACTAGGAGATGGCGCGCGTTGGAGTTTTAGTGAGATTCAAACTGGTGGAGCAAAAATAACTAAAAATATTAGTAATACATTAGGACCCGTTGTAGGTTGCATGTATACAGTAAATAAGGAGGTACTAAAGTTAACGTGCCAATTAATGCCGCTTGATACACAGGCTTTGCCATCCGTAAGCTTAGAATATAAAACGCAAGGTGATAAAAATTGGCGATTAGCTGCCAATGCAAAGATTGAAGATGGCTACGTAGCGCGCTTTAGAGTCACTGGCTGGGATTATTTACACACTCACTCATACCGTATAGTTGACCCAAATAATGCGCGCGATAGTTTATACCACGGCACCGTGGCGAAGGACCCTCAAAATAGTAAAGAGTTTGCTATTGCACTGTATTCTTGCATTATACCTACATCGAAAAGCCTTGATAATACCTATTACACTAAGCTCATCGCCACAGAGCGAGAACTTGGACGCTACACTAAAGACAATATTTTATTTCCCCATACTGAACTGATAGAAAATACTGCTTATCATAATCCCGATATGTATGTCTTTTGTGGTGACCAATACTATGAAACTTACCCAACTCGATATGGCCGCCACACACCTGATGCCAAGCTAGATACCCTATATAAATGGTATTTATGGTATTGGGCGTTTGCCGACAGCATAAAAGACAAACCAACCATCATCCTTGCTGATGACCACGACGTATTGCAAGGTAACTTGTGGGGAGATGGTGGTGAAAACTCAGATAAACCAAAAGAAGAAGATGGTGGCTTTAAATGGGATAAAGATTTGATCAGAATGGTTTATCGCATTCAACATGGGCATAACCCGGATCCGTACGACCCTACACCAATTAAATATGGCATTCCAGTGGCTTACGCCACATTTGAATATGGTGGAATTAGTTTTGCCATTGTAGAGGATCGTAAATTTAAATCTCCGCCGGATTATAAAGCAGACAAACTTGCAACAACGGGTGAGCTATTAGGTCAACGCCAAGAGTCATTTTTAAAAGCTTGGCAAAGTATGCACCCAGGTAAACCTAAAATTTGTATTACGGCATCAATATGGGGATCACCACAGACAGATGAAAAAGGGAATGCACTCATTGACTTTGATTCAAATGGTTACCCAGCGGATGGTAGAACCCAGGCAGTTAAGTTGGTCAGTGAAGCCAATGCGTTGGTTATTGCCGGTGATCAGCATTTAGGCTTGTTAGCTTATCAAGGGATTGAGGATTACGATGATGGTAGTTTATTTTTTGCCGGACCTGCCAGTGCCGCATTTTGGCAGCGCTGGTTTGAGCCTAAACCAGCGCTCTCTAATCAACGCAATAACGATAGAAATACGGGAGAATTTATTGATACCTTTGGTAATAAAATGCGTGTATTAGCGGTGGCCAATCCAAAAATTAGCCACCAAGAGTTTGCTAAACAAAATAACAGCTGGGGTAAATTTTTGGCCGACCGAGAGCTCAAAAGTGAAGGCTATGGCATTATCAAGGTTAATCACCAGCAGCAACACTATCAATTAGAGTGTTGGGAGTGGCGCACCGACCCTGCAACGGGTAAACAATTTGCAGGTTGGCCTTATGTTAAAAAATTTAACAAATAATTTAACTGACTTTTATAAATAACGTTGAATCCCTTTAATTTAGCGAAACCGTGATAACGAGTGCGAAGTAAGCGTGAAAGCAGCTTCGCTTTTTTTAGAATTAATTTAATATTGTTAACAAAATACAGTTGACAATGAATTGCTACTCATACTATGTTTACAAAATAACAATCTGACAACATAATAAAACCTTCAACAGGGAACACACACATGACGACAATAAAGAAGACATTTAAACTCAGCGCATTGACAGCAGCGCTATTTGCTTCGAATTTGATTTATGCACAACAACAAGAAGATGAAAAAACAAAAGCTGAAGATGATATTGAAATTATTGAAGTAAGTGGATTAGCTGCAAGTGTAAAAAAATCAATTAATGATAAACGTTTTGCTGAAAACGTAGTTGATTCAATTAACGCTGAGGATATTGGTAAATCGACAGACCAAAACATTGCCGATGCACTCTCACGTGTAACGGGTGTGTCAGTGCAGACAGTAGATGGTGAAGGCGCACGAGTGACTGTTCGTGGTGCTAACTCTCAGCAAAATAATATTAGTATGAATGGTGTACAGCTCGGCTCAACGGGCTATAGCCAAGGTGTCGATTTATCTCAGTACTCATCAGATATCTTATCAAAAATCGAAGTCGTAAAGACCCCAAGTGCAGATCATGAAGAAGGTGCATTAGGTGCGAATATTAATTTGACCACAACCAAGCCGCTCGATTTAAATTATGAAATAAACACCATGACGCTTGAAGGTCGTTATAACGACTTATCAGAAGAAGATAACTATAAAGTCTCGGGCACGTTTTCAAGAAAATTCTTTGACGATACTTTTGGTTTTGTTTTTACGGCTGTCAAAGAAACTAATGCGTATCGTAAAGATCAATACTCTGCAACAGAGTGGTATGCAATTGAGTCACCTTTAGCAAGAGATACTGAGGGTAATATAGTTGAAAATGCAGTCGGTATTACACCGCGTAATGTGCAGTATCAATATCATGAAAGTCAAAATGATCGTATTAACTTTAATTTAGGCCTGCAATGGCGCGCCTCAGAGGACACCGAGTTTAACTTTAATGCTATTATTGGTAAGCAAGATATTAATAACTCAATGCACGGTATTAATACCCGCTCAGTGGAGACCAAAAACTTAGTTGAAGGTGAAGATCCTGGATTAGCGGGTGTTATCGCGGGTTACACCGATCCAGAAGAAGATTGGCGTACCATTGATTTAGAAACCAATACATTCACTAAATACGTTAACCGTTTCGGTAGTGGTGGTTTAGTACAATCTGAAGGCGATTTTGAAAATAAAAATCAAATATTCTCTTTAGATATGAAGCATAATTTTAGTGATTCACTGACTATGGATGCGGGTATTGGTTACTCTAAAACAGAGCAAATTCCAAATAACTCTGTGTATGTGGCATTACAAAACTTTGCCAATATTAGTGCATGGAGTTTGGCAACGGTGCCTCCAGAAGATATGGAGCCTGTGGGTTATGATTGTAGCAATGGTGGGCAATGTAATTTAGTAACCGGAACGGGCTTAATTGACTATGGCGAAAATGATACTTTTGGTGATCCTAACAGCCTTTGGGATAATTACAGCACCACGGGTTTTAATCCGGACGAATTAGATGCTCAGCATCTATCTTACATGGGCAGAACATTAAACACTGTAGAAGATGAGCAAAAGTCTTTGTTTGTCGACTTTGACTACGTGCTTGATTCCGATAACTTTCGCTCAATTGAGTTTGGCGCTAAGTGGTCAAATCGCACTAAGTATGTTGATGCGCAACAAGGTACTTTTAATAATGTAGGTGAAGGAGTTGTAGTAACAAACCCAAACACTGGATTGCCAGCGGTCCTGGGCAGTGGCCTGCGTGATATTACCGGTGAAATGATAACCGATGGTGGAGAATTCCCTGTTGATGACTTTATGGCGGGCCTTGGATATGGTCGCGATGCTGTGACAGATGGTTGGAGTAGTTTCTCTGCATTCAAAGCGTTTGAAGTAGCATTAGGTAGCCCCGAAGTAGCATTTAATACGGATGATTCGAATACCCGAAATACAGAATTAGATAATCTAGCATTTTACACAAAGCTTAACTTTGACCTGCAGGATGGCCGTATCACTGGTGATGTAGGTATTCGTTATGTAAAAACAACGGTTGAAGTGCAAGGCGCCTCTGGTGTGCAATTTGCTTATGACCCCTCAAATAATGCCCGCTTAATGGACCCTTTCAAGCTTGCTGAGCTGCGCGACCCAAGCTTACCACTTTGTGCTGCGACGCCGTTCTATGGCACCGATTATAATGAAGAAATTCGTTGGTCTAGAACAGATGGCTTGGGTTATGACACCTTAGGAACCAATGATAAGACTGATGATGTTAAGATACCAGATCAAGGTCCGTGCCATGATCCTAATGCAATACAAGGTAGTGAGTTTGAATCAGAATGGTATTTATGGCGTCACGCTGATGTGTCTACAGAGAAGCATTGGATATACGGTGAACGAGTTTATGATGAAGCAGGTAACTTATTACCAACGGAAGATAGAAGCTTACGTTCTTTTGCCGTTACAGATGAGCACGAATATGATTTATTTTTACCGAGCTTAAATGTCAATTACTTATACAGTGAAGACACAATTATTCGGTTCGCGGCATCAAAAACAATGGCACGCCCACAGATTGATTCGCTTCGCCCTGGCTTTAAAGTAAAGGAAACACAATGGGGCGGCGAAAATCGTAATAACACCATTACTTTGACGAATCCTAAGCTAGATCCTTTGGAGTCAGTTAATCTCGATTTATCCTATGAGTGGTATTTTAATGAATCAGGTTTATTAGCAGCTACTTTATTTTATAAAGACATGACTAACTTTGAAGAATCAGAAACCATCGTTACCTATATGGATGATTTACGTGATGTTGGTTTAACTGAGGGGGAAACATATGATCCAAATGATCTCGTACTGATTGCTGGTGAAGATAGCTTAGAGGGGTGTATGCCTAAGCGTTTTCAAGGCGGCCAAGATTACGAGCTAGATTGGATGTATTCAGGTGATTTAGAGCAAATGTGTGCCAAGTTTAATACAACACAGATTAAAAATGGTAAAGGTGCATCAATTAAAGGTCTTGAATTACAGTACATGCAAACGTATGACTCACTCCCTGGGATCTGGTCTGGTTTAGGCTTGCAGGCAAATTATACCTACCAAGATTCAAAATATGATCAAGAAGTATCTTCAATTGATAGCGATGTGAAAGTACCTTCTCTTGCTGTGGCGTATACCCCTGAGCATAGCTATAACTTGACCGGCTTTTGGGAGAAAAACGGTCACCAGTTACGTTTATCGTATCAAGGTACAACTGATCAGTTAGTTCAACGCTCATGGGAGAATGGTTCGCTTTGGGAAGAAGGTCGGCAAACGCTTGATTTCTCAGCAAGTTATAAAGTGAATGATAATATCAGTGTTTCTTTTCAAGTCGCTAACCTAACAGATGAAGGCGTTAGACAATATTTCACTAGCCGTTTCTTACAAGCGGGTGGTGTAACCTTTGATGAAGGCAGCCCACTTGAAGGTGAAGCCACTAAATCACGTACGGTTTATCAATATCATACCGGACGAACATTTAGACTTAATACCCGTATTAATTTCTAACTATTTTGCCTAAGTACGTAGCCCGCAGTATTGCTGCGGGTTTTTTGGTTTAGTTATAAAAAATAGGGTTGTAATGTTTTATCAAATGAAATTAATGATGCGTGCGACAATAATGTCATTTTTCTTTGTCGCGTCGGTTAACGCGCAGATTGAGCAGCTGCAAGTTTACGGTAATTACTATCCCGTAAAAGCAAATCAAATACCGAGTTCACTATTCGTACTCGAAAAGAGCCAAATAGACACTATCGCAGGGTTGTCGGCACTCGATATATTAACCTTGGTGCCAGGAATTCGAGTACAAAAATCAGGTGTAAGCCAAGAAATTTTTTTACGTGGTGCTGAAACAAACTTCGTTATTGTTCAGATAGATGGGGTGCAAATAAATAACCCATTGGACAGTCGTGGCGGCAGTTTTGATTTAGGTACGCTATCGAAAGACTTGATTCAACGTGTAGAAGTGATTAAAGGCGCACAATCGTCAATTTATGGTTCTGATGCCATTGCTGGTGTGATCAATTTTATTACCTATGATGCTGATGCCAGTAACACCTTGGTTTCGGCCGGTGCCTTTGATAATGGTTCACAAACCGCGACGGCGACAGTCGCGTTCGATAGCGCAGAAATAGGTTTAACGGCAATCAATAGTGACGACTCGGCTACTGGTGATGAGCAAGAATCTATTGAACTGAATGCACACAGTGTCATTAGATATAATAACGACAGTGAGACTAAGCTGAGTGTTCGTTTCAGCGATTATCAACAAAAAGCGCTTGCAGACCAAAGTGGCGGCATTTTATATGCTCAAGACTCGATAAAAGATGACAAACAAGGCCAAGTATATTCAGGTAGTGTACGTCATAATCAAGTGATTTCACAAAGTCATCAGTTAGCATTGCAGGCAGAAGTTTTCAGCTCGTCAGATAGTTTAAAATCCCCAGGTATAGCACCTTATTTTTCAGCGCCACCAAGCTACTCTGAGAACGACTACTCGTACTACAAATTACGATTTTTAAATAGGTTGCAGTTTAACCATGCACTGGTCACTGTGGGTATTGATTTTAAATCAGAGTCGGGTGAAACCAATGGCAGTACGCAAATGCATACCTTTACAGATATGGGACAAATGGTTGTGTTTGATCTGCCTAGCGAATATGACATAGACAGAGAAAATCTAGCAGGCTTTGTAGATGCCAAGTGGCAAGTGGATAGATTAACGGTTTTCTCAGGTATTAGATACGACAGCACCAAAGATTTTGGCAATCAAACGACGTGGAAATTAGGCGTAAATTATCAATTTAATGAACAAGTGCGAGTGTTTGCCAATACTGGCACCGCTTTTAAATTGCCAAGTTTATATGCACTGAGTAATAACTTGATTGGTAACCCTAATTTGAACCCTGAGGAAGCAACAAACCAAGACATTGGTGTTGAGTTTATATTAGAACAAACCAACGTTAGCTTGTCAGTGTTTAACTATGAATATACCGATCTTGTTGATTTTGATTTCGCCACATTTTCACTGGTAAACCGCTCAAAAATCATTAGCTCAGGTATCGAGCTAATTGTGCAAGGACAGCTGAACGATGATTTTTCATATAATTTCGACCTTACTTACATTGACCTTCAAAGTAGCGAAAATGAAATTCTAACTGGGCGTCCTGATTGGCAGGGCGGCTTAGGAATTCAATACCAAGTGAATGACAATGTGACCACTTCGCTAAATATGGATTATGTTGGAGAGACCCTTGGAACAAGCCAACATACTGGCGAAAATAGCGTTTACGACTTGGGCGCTTACAATAAAATTGGTATCACGACACAGTGGCAAATTCGTTCAGACATTAGATTAAACGTCTATGTACAAAACCTTTTTGATAAAAGCTATCAAGTGGCCGTTGGTGTTCCAGGCCAAGAGCTTGGGTTTGGTGCAAACGTTCAATGGACGATTGATTAGTCTTGATTGTGGAGTGTATTGATATGATTAAAGGATTTTTTATTGTTGCTCTAATGCTGTTTACAGCTGTTGAGGTTAATTCTGAGGAGCTAGATGAAACACTGATCCAAAGCAGTACTAATCCTGTTGTGTTGCAACATGGGAAAGTACTGTTTGAGCAGGTTTGTGCGTCTTGTCACAACAAAGATTTGAGCGGCGCAAGTGGATTTAATTTAAAAGATGGCGAATGGGTTCACGGAAAACGACCCTCAGAAATATTAAACAATGTAAAAAACGGTTTTATGAGTGCCGGAATGCCTGGGTTTGCTGATGTCTTTTCTGAAGAACAGCTTCGCTCAATTGTTTCATATGTGTTGTCAAAGCGAGAAGGGTGGGATGATCTTCAATATAAGCTCTATCAATTAGACAATGAACATGATCAGGTTGTGAGGGAAGACAAATTGATCAAGTCTGGGCAACTTGCAAAGAACCTTGCTGACTTTGCGATACCTGAGGTACAAGATTATTTTATTGAGTTTGAAGGCGATTTTTACGCGCCTAAGGATAAAGATGCTCAGCTTTGGTTAGAGTGGGGCGCACCTCATGAAATGGAAGTATTTATAAATGGCAAGCAGGTTCAAAGAGGCGGAACGCCGTGGTTTCCAACCTGGCGACTTAAGCGAGGCAAACAGCGTTTAAAGCTTACTTACCGCTCTGGAAAGAGTAAACCTGGGCAAAGAAACTTAACCGTTATCGCTACTAATTTAGACATGACCATTAAGTTATTTGCAGTTTCGAGCCGCGCTAAAGTGATCATGGACGGCAAAAAATTTGAAATCAAAGCGACGTCAGACACCATAGTTCTAAGAAAACGCATCCATAAGCTTCCGCCTTTGAGCATATCTGTAGGAATGCCAACCAAGTTGAACTATGCATTCAATAGCAAAACTTGTTCTATTAATGGGCTATGGCAAGGAGATTTGCTCAATATAGGGCCAAATATATCAGGTCGCGGTGAAGATCCAAGTTTACCGTTGGGTGAGTGGATATTTAAGTCGCCTCAAGGCATAAAGCACGTAACCGACGCTCAGCAGGTGTGCAGTTATAAAGGCTATCAACTGGTTAATTCAAACCCTATTTTCAACTATGCAATTGGGGATATTAATTTTAGTGTCACTGCAATTGCTAAACACAGCAACAAAATAAGCTTTTTGTTCAACTCAAACAACGAAAATAAAACAGTCACTTTACGTTTGCCCACCTCTGAGAACTTAATTTGGTCGTCCGAGAATGGCAAAATCACTGCGGATAAAGCAGTCATTACTACTAACAGCAAAGGCTCGTTTGAATTGACAGCCTCAATAGAGAAGTGAAACTAGTATGAAAATAATAACTAATTTTTTATCATCGATAATAATGCTGTCCGTTGCTTTGTCGATTAATGCACAACAAGCGCCACAACATGAATATAAACCTGATGGGTATAAAATAATCACTGTGGAAACACCAAAAGATGTTCGTTTTCATGTTACTGGGTTAGACAGTGATAGTGCTGGCATTATTTGGGTTGCCACTCGTTTTGGTGAGGTTTGGTATCTTAAGCAAGGGCAATGGTCAAAGTTTGCTGAAGGCCTACATGAGCCAACGGGGTTAATGGTTGACGACGATGGCTCAATTTTAGTTGCGCAAAAACCAGAACTGACGCGATTAATTGATACTAATAATGATAATAAAGCAGATGCTTATATACCCGTGGCAAATGATTGGGAGTTTCACGACAATTATCATGAGTTTACCTTTGGGCCTGTAAAAGACATTGCGGGCAATTTATTTGGCACTCTTAATTTGAGCCACAATAACCCCGATGCTTTCACTATGGGCGCGATGGGAAGCGCTGGTGGAAATCGCGGTTTTGCCTTTAAAGTAGATGAAAATGGTCGCTACTCTCCTTATGCGTTCGGCTTACGTTCTCCTGCCGGGATCGGTGCTAGCCCTAGTGGCGAAATATTTTTTACCGATAACCAAGGGGATTGGGTACCAACCTCAAAGATGCATTTGTTACAGAAAGATAAGTTTTACGGCCACCCTGTATCTTTGATTGAAATGGATGGTTTTACTAAAGAAAAAATAAAAAATTTATCGTTAGACACCTTGGCAGCAATGAGTGAAAAACCAGTGGTTTGGATACCACATGTAGAAGTCGCCAACTCACCCGGCAACCCCGAATGGAATACCACGAAAGGAAAATTCGGACCATTTGAGGGGCAGATTTTTATAGGCGACCAAACGCAATCAAACGTTTTCCGTGTTTTATTGGACCAAGTGAACGGCAAATACCAAGGTGCGGTTATTAACTTCATGAATAGGTTTCAAAGTGGCAATGTGCGTGCAGAATTTGACGTTAACGGCCAACTTTGGATTGGACAAACTGCAAGAGGTTGGGGGGCACAAGGTGGCAAACCATTCGGTTTAGAAAAAGTGGTTTGGGATGGAACCAATCCATTTGAATTATTAGACATTAAACTCACCAAAACAGGCTTCAGATTAACATATACGGATGAGTTGGACGCAGCGTCTGTGAAATTGGACAGTTTGTCGGCGCAATCTTGGCATTATCATTATTCAGGCAATTATGGTTCGCCGAAAAAAGACTTAACTCAGTTATCAGTCAGTCACATAACGCTAAGCAAAGACAAAAAGTCGATTGATATTGAACTGCCATTAATGGCAGATAAAATTGTGCAAATTGACTTTGCTGGTCTCAAAGATATCAATGGCCGAAGTGTTAGCGTAGAGAAAGTCTATTACACATTAAATGAGCTTATTGAATAGGAATTTCATGATCAAATTACTCATCACGTTATTAATAGTGCTTTTGTGCGGTTGTACATCACTATTTGCCAGTACTTCATCAATAAAAGTGTTGCTAGTAGACGGTCAAAATAACCATTCTGTTTGGCCGAAAACATCGAACATGGTGAAAACATTTCTTGAGCAAACAGGTCAGTTTGAGGTTGATATTTATCGAACCGCAAAAACGTGGAATGGTGGCAAGTTGCAGGAGCAATTTCCTGCTAATGATGGAAGAAAGCATCAAGATTTCGAACAGCCTGTAACAGACGAAACATTTTCACCTAACTTTGCTGATTATGATGTAGTGATTTCTAACTTTGGTTGGAAAGCGGCACCTTGGCCGAAACAAACAAGATTAGCGTTCGACAAATTTATGAAAAATGGTGGTGGTTTTGTATCTGTTCACGCTGCTAACAACTCGTTTCCTGAATGGTTTGAATACAATCAAATGATTGGACTGGGTGGTTGGGGCGGTCGTAACGAGAAGAGTGGCCCTTACATTTATTTTGATGAACAAGGACTATTAAAGCGTGATACATCAAAAGGACAAGGCGGTGGACACGGTAAAGAGCATGCATTTGAAATCGTTTTAAGGCAGCCGCACCCGATCACAAAATTACTTCCTCAAAACTGGACTCATAGCAAAGACGAATTATACAACCGCCTACGCGGCCCAGCACAAAATTTAACAGTGTTAGCAAGTGCATTTGACGATAAAAAATTCAATGGATTTGGACGCCATGAGCCTGTGCTGATGACGGTCAAGTATCACCAAGGTCGAGTGTTTCACACAACGCTAGGGCATGGCATTGAAGTATTCGAAGATGAGCACTTTATAAATGTTATGCGCCGTGGGGTAGAATGGGCAGCGACAGGCAAGGTAAAAGATTAAACCAATGCATTAATTATGAAATCCAAACTAAAATATTTGATGGTATTTACCTTGTTGTATTAACAAAGGCTCAGCGTAATTTTTATTGGATTAATAGAGACTTAACTATTATCAATAATCGACATCATTGCTTTGAAGGTACTTCAAATTTAAGTTTGAAAACGTGATAACTCTTTATGAGAAAAAACAGTTGTTAAATATTAAAAAGCCCCAAAACTGGGGCTTTTTATCAGTATTTGATATTACCTATATCGATTAAACGGTCTGCGGATTGATTACGCAATACTTGATTGCTGCCATCACGCCAAGTGACATTAATCGCCTTGATGTTAGCATCATTCCCTAAGCCAAAATGGGCAATGTTCATTAAACTTTGTGAGTGGTTTGCACTGTGCGAACCGACAACTTGATATTGGATCGTTTGGGCCGTTTTTATTTCAACCTTTGCCCCTATTGCATCAATCCCTGATGGCGAATATCCGATACGCACTAAGCTGTAATGGTTATTAAGCATCGCTGAGGTGTTTTTATACAAGTGCCAACGACCGTTGTCGTCATCGCCACTGAGCAGATCAAGCTTACCGTCATGGTTGTAATCAAATGCTGCGCCCATATCACCATGAGAATCTTGATTTAACTCGCTGGTGGCTGAATTTAATAGCTGGCTAGTAAATTGGTTATTGCCTTGGTTAATAAGCATCACATCAGCCACGCGTTGCTTTAAATGGCCAAATCGATACACCACGAAATCAATTAAAGTGTCATTATTAAAATCACCCGGCACCACGCCCCAGTTATTATCAATAGTTTGTTTTGGTAATTGCGCTGATATATCCGTAAGTTGACCTTTATCGTTACGTAGTAAAATATCACTTAATGCCAGATTTTGTGGTGTCCAATCTGTGTTATAGCTAGTGACATTTTTGAACGAAGCGCGCACATCCCATGCTAAATTATCCGCTAAATACCATTCTACCCGCCATTTGTTGTTACCTAAATGACCAATATACCAGCCTGTTTTATTGATATTTTTTGCAAATCCTTGGGCTTGATCTGCAGCGATGCTTTGCTCTGAAACTGGCGTGTTTATGGGTACCTGTTCGGCACCTAAAAAGACCGGCATAGCTTTCATTTTTTTGCCCCGAGGAAAATGATAAAAATCACTTAGAATCAAATCCCCCTGTGTTGTTAGGCTCAAGCCATCATGACTTTTATTGCCTTCGTCTCGTAAGTCTAAACGCTTTAGTTGGTCATTGTATGAAATACTATTATTGGCGATGGTGTAATGTAATTTGCCCCTAGCAAGGTAGTAGTCCATATCTCCATCATTATCGATATCGGCATGGGCGAGAGTTAAAGTACCCGTTGTATCGAGTGATTGTGGCAACACCTTAGCTGTGATATCGGTAAAATTAAAATCATTGTTACCTTGTAAAATTACTAACGGGCTGTAACCATTAAAGCCGAAAATATCAGGAATGTTATCGTTATTAAAATCAGTGATCAGCACACGCTCGCTATTTAAATTTTCAAAGACGGGGGAAGGGTGATAATCGAATGTACCATTGCCGTTATTTTCAAATAAAATGTTACGGGGGCTTTGCTCTGTCACCATTTTTTCAGCGTTAACTTGCATAAAGTCCAAGTCGCCATCGTTATCTAGATCAATCCACCGCACAGAACGTCCTCGCGCTCCCATTTCTGATAAGCCAGCTTGCGCTGTAGCATCAGTAAATTGACCTTGGTTGTTTTGTAATAACCGCTGTGGTTGCGGGCTAAGGCCATTACCGCCGCCTAATGATAATAAAATGTCATTATCGCCATCATTATCGTAATCGCCACTGGCCATGCCGTGTAAGTCAACTCGTGGGTAAATATCAGCTTGCTTGGTAAAACTAAAATCACTATTTGATAAGAATAACTGAACAGGCGTAGAGTCATGATTAGTTAGTAATAAATCATAGAGGCCATCATTATTTAAATCAGATAGGGATGGGCCGCCGTACTTCCAGTTTTTATCAGTTGTTAATCCCACTTCAACAGAGACATCGTCGAACATTATTTTAGGTTTAGCTTGCATGCTGGTGTGTTGATTACTGCAAGCTGTGATGCTAAGTGCAATAGATATAGCACTGAGTTTAAATACTGTATTGCTCATAGAAAATACTCCTTATAAGGTGTTGGTTGTGGGCTTAACCAAAGTAAACTCATTAATGTAGCTTTCTAAGTTTTCAACAATATCAGCTAAGTTATCGACCGTTTGTTGGTTACTTTGGATAGTACTTGTTACAGATTGAGCGTAAGTGTTGATTAAGGTTATTTGCTCATTGATGAAATTAGACACTGATGTTTGTTCTTCTGTGGCTGTGGCAATTTGCAGGGCCATGTCGATCAGCTCTTTAAGTACATTTCAATGGTGCGCTGTTGTATGGCTGACACATTTTTAACAACCTCTGGCCAATAAGTGCCAGCGATATTTAGCGGTTTATTGATTGTTTGATAGATGTTTTCACGGGTTTGTAGCGTCACTTCTTCAGACTTTAAATAGCTCACGTTTTGCGTCATTTGAATAAACGCACATTGTGTATTTTCAGTGGCAAAATTATAAAATAGGCCATTATAAGTTTGCACTGCGGTCGCGCTTCTGAAAATTTCGCCGTATATGTATACATCTAATTGTGTATTGCTTGCAGTATTTATAACGCTATCGTGAAATGAGCGTTCGACACTACTGGTGATGACCACAATTTCACTCAATGTCATTAATAGTTTGCGGATGAGATTGTTAATTTCATACATCGTGTTAACTTCTCGACCAAATTGAGCTATGTATGCTTTACTTAGGTGATTTTTTTCATCAGCTACTTGTCTGACTATTTGCAGATCGCTTAATTGTTTATCGATTATTTCTACGTGGTTATTCAAGGTCGGAAATTGCTTAACTGGCTGCTGGTTCTCAGTAATGAATTGTTTAAACTGATTAGTATTTGTTAGCGCGTTTTGTCGATAAGCGAGCCTCTGCTGCTGCGCCAAAGAAGATCGTACTTTTTTAACTGATATAAGCCCTGTAATTAGTAATGGAATAAGCACTAGCATTAAAATTCGTGTCTTTATTTTATAGTTATTTAGGAATGACATAACAAGTTAAGTTTAATGTTAATTGTCAACAATTAACTCAGGTTACATTTTTTTGTGATCAAATAGCAACCATTAATTAGTGCAATAATAAAGCAAAGCATAAAGTTGGGTGCTCAGCGTTTAGTTAAATGTTTTATCTTGGTGCGTGAGTAAATGCCAAACGTTTTAAATATAAGGGACTAAATCAATGTTGAACCGTGTGTTATTGCGGGTGAAATAGGGTCTTCAAAACATGTAATCTTACATTTGAATGAAGTTTTTATAATTTCTTAATGTTTTTCTGAAAACAAATGCTGATATTTTTAACGAAAACATATATTGTTTGTTTACTGTTAACAATATTCAATGTGTGAGATTGAAAATTATGAATAAAAATATATCTCGTCGCTCAGTTCTTAAAATGTTTGCTGCTGGGGTTGTTGCCACTGGCGTCTCTGGCTGTACTCGTCATTTAGGTGCTATGACTTCAACCGTTACTCGCGGTAACAAGGCTCACCGTGATAACTGGTATAAAACGTATAATAGAGTTTGGCTTGGCAAACAGTATTGGGCTAATCCGATGGAAGATTGGCGTGTGAATAACGGTGCGGCTGAATGTATAACTCGTGGGGGGAATCGCAGTGTTCACTCTTTAACTCATCAAATAACGAATATTGACCAAGCTTTTTCCATGTCAGTGGAGGTTACGCGTTTAAAGCAAAATAACAACGATGGTGGCGCGGGTATTCGTCTTGGCGCTAAAAGTGAACTCAATGAATACCGCAGTAACTGTTTTGTTCAACAGGGATATGACCTCGGTATTAAAAATAATGATTTAGTGTTGGGTAGCAACACTGTGCCTTTAAAAATTCCGTTAGAGAATCAAGCCGTTACTTTAACACTTATTGGGACTCCTCAATCAGGTGCTATGGCGTTAGAGCTAACTGCTCGTTTAACATCAACTGAAAATATAATCGGTACGGTTACCCATTTGGTACCTGCATCAGAGCTATTAGGTAATGTCGCGCTAGTGAGTAATTTCTCAATTCCATCTGTTACTTATGAAAATGTGCCTGAAGACAAATTAGGCGCACGTTATAAATTTAGCCACTGGGCTATGCAAGGTGAAGCGTTCTCTGTTACTGATGAACAGTCATTTGGCCCTATTCTTTGGACTATGTATTCATTAAGCGATACATTAAGTCATGACGGTTTTGTGATGAAATTGAGTGCTTACACAGGACCAATAGGTGGGCAAGACAATCAACAATTAGAGCTGCAAGTACAACGTGACAATCAATGGATTGCTATCGACTCACAGCGTATTGACCATGATGGCTGGTTGGCGACTTTTCGTATTGCCAATTGGGATGAGAAACAAGATACGCCTTATCGAGTTGTATATCATGAGAAATTCAGCGATGGTACACACACACCAGATATATATTCAGGGATTATAAAAGCAAACCCAAGCAATAATACGCTACGAATGGCTGCATTGACCTGTCAAAATGATTATGGCTTTCCGTACCAACCTGTTGCGCAAAATGTCGAAAAATTAAACCCCGATTTAGTGTTTTTCTCTGGCGATCAAATTTATGAAAGCCATGGGGGATTTGGTGTTATTCGTACGCCGGATGATTTGGCAATTTTAAACTATTTACGCAAATTTTATCAATTTGGTTGGGCTTTTAAAGAAGTCATGCGTAATCAACCGACAATTTGTTTACCTGATGATCACGATGTACTGCAAGGGAATTTGTGGGGGGAGGGAGGCGCAAAAATGCAAAATATTGCAAAAGACCCTTCAGCAAGTGTTTTAGGCGGTTACATAGATTCTGCGCGGGTGGTTAATATGGTACATAAAACAACGCTTAACCATCACCCAGATCCTTATGACTCTACACCAACTAATGGCATTAGTTCGTATTATGGGGCGATGCTATACGGCGGTGTTGGTTTTGCCATTCTTGCCGATAGGCAATGGAAAAGTGGCCCGGAGCGTATTAATGTTGCTGTGGGAGAAACAGGGCAAGACGAAGATCCGCTTTATTATAACCCGCTATTCAATCCTCTAGGTTTGGATCTGCTAGGAAGTCGCCAAGAGAATTTTCTTAAAGCGTGGGGTAATGACTGGCGCGGGCATAAATTAAAAGCGGTATTAAGCCAAACCGTATTCGCTGCTATTTCTACACATCAGCCTTTGCCAGATCGTTTCTTAAAATATGATTTTGACTCAAGTGGTTGGCCTGCCTCTGCGCGTAACCGTGCAATTGATGCAATGCGTGACTCTATGGCGTTACATATTTGTGGCGATACCCATTTAGGTTCTTTATCGCAATATGGTGTAAATCAACAAAGAGATAGTAATTGGGCTTTTTGTACGCCTGCTATTTCAGCAGGTTGGCCAAGGTGGTGGAAACCTGACTCGATGAATATGCCTTATCAAAACCGCCCTGCACATGGACTTGCCGAAACAGGCGAATATAATGACACCTTTGGCAACAAGATTTATGTCTATGCGGTTGGTAATCCAGAGGTTGGAAAATCAAATAACCGCTATGTGAAAGCACATGAAAAAGGCAGTGGTTTTGGGTTTATTACGTTTGATTGTGACAACCTCACTTACACAATGGATGCCTATCGATTTTTAGTCGATGTTAACGATGGTAAAGCAAGTAATCAGTTCCCGGGCTGGCCTGTAACAATTCATCAGCAAGAGAACAAAGGTAACAACCTGTTAAGTTAATTCAGGTTAAAATTACTCGTGTACTTTTTAAAACGGCGGTTGATATATTCAACCGCCGTTTTTATTGACGCAATTTTAAGTAAAAAATAATGTCTTAACTCTTTCAGTAATGCGGTTCTGAATTCGGCGCGGGGCATAAAGATTAGGAAGCGCGCTAACCAACTGAGTGATGGTTTAACTATTTATAGGAATAGGTTAATTAAATTGATTCAGTGGAATGAATAATTTTGTTACGACTGAGTGGATTCGAACCACCGATTTCGGCGTGGGCATAGAGAGTAGGTAGCGCGCTAACCAATTGAGTTATGGTTTAACTATTAATAGGAATAGGTTAATTAAATTGATTCAGTGGGATGAATAATTTTGGTACGACTGAGTGGATTCGAACCACCGATTTCGGCGTGGGCATAGAGAGTAGGTAGCGCTGTACCCAAATGAGCTACAGTCGTACAAATAGTATCTTAATCATATTTATTCAGAGGGGAGAATAGTTTTGGTACGACTGAGTGGATTCGAACCACCGACCTCTACCATGTCAAGGTAGCGCTCTAACCAACTGAGCTACAGTCGTACAAATAGTATCTTAATTATATTTATTCAAAGGGAAGAATAAATTTGGTACGACCGAGTGGATTCGAACCACCGACCTCTACCATGTCAAGGTAGCGCTCTAACCAACTGAGCTACGGTCGTATTGCTTAATTAAGATGCGATAAATTTAATTATCAGCGGCCGCTAATATATAGCGTGGTGAGTGGTGAATCAAGCAAGTTTGTTGCTTTTACGTTTATTTGCCGTTTTTTTATTCATATTGGGCTAATTTCACACGTTTTATAAAAGTTTTGCCACCAGGTAACATGTTTTTTGGCTGAGCCTTTAAGCTGGTTTAGTAGATTGTTTTGTGAATCCAGCGCTATCAAAGTATTTATTTGCTTATTTGTTATGGCTTGGTCAAACCACAGTTGGTTATACAAAGGTAAAAGTGTTTCAAGGTAGCCTGCTAAATTAGCCTGATAAGGCTGTATTTCTTTGAGGAAATACTTTTGAAACACGTTACTGACGATAGTGGCTATTTTTTTATTTTTTCCTGCTGGGCATATTTCATCGATGGATTGCGATTCGATAAATCGCGTGGCTGAATTATTAAACGCTATTTGCAGCCGTGCAGAATAAATGAGTAATTGGTTAAAACGGTACTTATTAAGCTGCTCTAACGCGTTAAAAATGTCTGCGGAGTTAATTTTTAAGTAGTGTTTATTGAGTATGTGTTGTTTTATGAGTGCAAGCTGCTGCATGGCCGCTACCGTGTCGCTAAACCCTGCAGGGGAAGCAGAAAGCTCTGAGCTGCTAGCTTGCCACGTGTTTTTTAGCTCAAATTCGTTATACAACATTAAATTAAAGTAGTGGTTTAGTGTTTGCTCTTTATGTGTTTTTGCTTTTAATAGGGTTTTATAAACTGCTGAGTTAGGCTCAAGCGTGCTTAAGCACTGCTGTGCATTTTGCACAAACTCTATTTGATACTTTAAAACACCGGCATGTCCGGCCGTTTTACCAAGCTGATTGTTGTGCTCACTAATAAGTAAGCTGAGCTTACAATGGCTTAAGCTGGCAAGTTCAATCAAGCTAATGGTGGTGGTGTTTAAAAGCGTGTTAGGGGGTAAAAGCGGGCTAATTGCTTCAGGTTTACTTAAACCGGGGGCTTGGGTTTCAAGGGGATTACTTAAGCGTGCTGTGTATGTTTGATAAGTGTTGCTAGGCGCTTTTGAACACCCAGCAAACACGGCGCAACACACCGCTAATAAACAACTTAACCATGTTTTGCTTGGTATTAATGTTAGTGCTTTTTTATACAAATGGCGCCTGCTTTAATCGCTTATTAACGGTGAACATAAGCCATACAGCAGCAACGGTTAAGCCAAAAATAATACCTATCCAAAAACCGTGCGGCCCCATGGCGGGCACAATTAAATCTGTTCTTCCCAATACGTAGCCTAAAGCAAACCCGATTAACCAGTAAGATATAAAGGTTATATACGATATAGGCTGCGTATGTTTTAAACCTCTTAAAATGCCGTTCGCAGCGACTTGGAGTGCATCAGGAATTTGATAAATACATGCCAAAATCATAATTGAGGTCGCTAATGCAATAACAGCTGGGCTGTCGGTGTATAGTTGGCTTATTAAATCGCGGCCAATAAAGGTTATAAAAGCTAAAAATAAGGCAATAGCAATGGCTAATATGTAGCTGGTTGATATAGCAGTTTTTAATTGGCTTAAATGGTTTTGACCAAATAAATTACCAATACGAATACTAATGGCGATAGATAAGCTCAGTGGCATCATAAATAATAACGCGGTCACGCTTCCCGCAATTTGATGACCCGACACAGCAACAGCACCTAAGTGTGCAATAAATAATGGTATACACGCAAATAGCGTAATTTCAAAAAAGGTGGCCAACGAAATAGGTATACCTAATTTAGTAATAATTCCAATGGTTTTAATATTGGGCTTTTCAAAATTTGCCAGCAGGGCTTTTGCATCGATTTTTTTACTAAACTGGCAATACGTCACTTGTGCAACAGCCATTACAGTCAGTACCAATGCCGTAGCAATACCACAACCTGCACCGCCGTAGGCTGGTAAGCCAAATAAACCATTTATAAAAATATAGTTAGCCGGAATATTAACGCCAAGGCCCAGTAAGCTGATATAAAAAGCGGGTTTTGTCATCCCCATGCCTTCGGTCATATTGCGATAAACGGTAAAAATTAAAAAACCAAAGGCTCCCCATTTCACAAAATGGATATAGTCGTACGCAAGGCTTGCGATAGCGGGGGTTGTATCGAGTTTTAAAATCACTATATCGGCTAGGTTGGCTATACCAAAACCAATTGCGCTTAAAATAGCGGTTAAATACAGAGCTTGCTGAAAATAATGGCTAATACCTTTTTTATCGTTAGCGCCCGCAAATTGGGCAATAATACCGGTTAACGCGAGCAAAATACCTTGCAGCGCCAGTAATAACGGGTTCCATATACCGGTTGCAATCGACAGCGCAGCCAAATCTGTTGGGCTTACTTGGCCTGCCATAATGGTGTCGACCACCGACATTAAAACGAGTGTTACTTGTGCTAAAAATACAGGTACGGCAAGGGTGATTAAACGTTTGGCTTCCCAGCTACTAAAGGTCATAAAAACAGCTATTTGATAAAACAGGGCGCAATTGTAATCGATTGTGTTTCAAATAAAAATCACTGTAGTGAATGATTTTACGAGTTGATACGTTAAACTAGCACTTTGTAATAATTTTAAGTGATTTTATGTTTACAGGAATCGTTCAAACTCAAGCTACTGTTGTATCTACCACGCATACCGAAGGGGTTTTACGTTTGGTTGTATCGGTAGGTGATGAATACGTTAAACATTTAGATTTAGGCGCGAGCATTGCAATTAATGGCTGTTGTTTAACGGTGGTTAAAGTTGAATTAAGTAACCACGATGTAGTGGCGCAAGTACATTTTGATGTAATTGATGAAACACTATTACTAACGAATTTAGGCAAGCTTGCACTAGGTAGCTTAGTTAATTATGAGCGCTCAGTAACCTTTGGTACTGAATTAGGTGGGCATATTGTGTCGGGGCACATACACTGCACTGCCCGAATTGGGCAAATAGTTAAGCAACAAAATAACTGTAAAATTCAGTTAAGCTTACCTACTAAATGGCAAAAGTATGTTTTGTACAAAGGCTTTGTAGCAATAAATGGCGCAAGTTTAACCGTGGGCGAAATTGACGAGCAGGGGTTTTGGTTACACCTGATCCCCGAAACGCTGGCCATTACAAATTTAGGCAACGCTCAAGTGGGTGATGAACTAAATATAGAAGTTGATCAGCAAACTTATACCATTATTAACACAGTAGAAAATTACTTACGCCACCAAGGCTAAAAAATTTGTTCATCGTCGCTGTCTATGTGTAACTCTAATTTTTTATGAGCATGGTCTATGTGCATGTTTAAATGAATAGGGTTACAACAGGCACTGCATTCTTCTACGTAGTCTTGATCCCCCATACTTGCGTCAATGTCTAGGTGTATGTGGTTGCCACAGTGTGGACACGTGATACGTTGTGATAAAAAATCTTTCATAATCACTCCAATAGTACCAAGGTAAGAATTAACTTGTTGATACGCGTTAATTAAGTTGTGCAGTTATACTAGCAACAAATTGATGGCTCAAAACTGAACTAAACAACAAGGTATTGAGCCTAAATAACATCCTTTTTAAATATAGTGCTGAAGCAACGATTATGACAGTTATTTTACGTCTTATGAGGCGTTATTATTTAAAGCGATAGCAGCTCATCAATATGCTGCTTAGCCTGAGTAAGATAGTGCCCTGCAAATATATTTGCGTGATTTAAAATAGGGTAGAGTTGGTATATTGCTTTGCGCTTTTTATAGTTTTCGCTTAATGGGTATTGCGCGTTATAGGCGTTATAAAAATCATCAGGTAAGGGGGCAAATAGCTCGCTCATTGCAATATCTACCTCGCGGTCTCCGTAATAACATGCGGGATTAAATAAGGTCGGTACATTTTTAATAAAGCCCATATTTCCTCGCCAAAAGTCGCCATGTACTAAAGAGGGCTCCACAATATGGCTGTGCAATTGCTCTTTTACCAGATTAATTAATAGCTCAGGCTCTACAAGCTGGATGCCTTTTTCGGCTAATAGTTGCAGTTGCCAGCCTATGCGCTCTTCTGCGTAAAATAAGTCCCATTTTTTATGCCATTGGTTTGGTTGCACAGTAGTGGCTAGGTAATTATCTACATCAAAGCCAAACATTGCTTGGTCGTGCTTTTGGTGCAGCATAGCCAGTTGTTTACCCATATCGTGCCAATGCGTGTGGGGCTGTTTATCAAGTACTAACCACTCTAGTACAATAAACGAAAATTCAATATTAGCACCTGTTACAATGCAGTCGGGCACCATAAAAACACTATTTTGGGTGAGCTGCTTAAGTCCTATCGCTTCGCTTTCTAGACGATCTAGTTCGCTTTTAAGGGCAATTTTAACCAGGTAATTGTGCTTTCCATCGGTGAGTTGATAGAGTTTATCGGTATTTGTACTTTGCAGCTGACGTTTGTAAGTATGTTTAAAGTCATAATGAATGGCTTGGCTAATGTGCTCGTTTACTGTTTTCCACATATCAATTGCTCGCCTTTTAAACAGATACTTAAACTATGGCAAAAAAGTATTAATTTAACAAACTAATCGTTGTAAAATTAACGATATAAAAAATGCTAATGGAGTAACAATGAACAAAAGTTTTATCACCAATTTGCTCGCTGTCTTGTGCGTAGTTATAGGCTACCTTTTTAACCACGCTATTGTGTTATCGGTGGGGTTATTTGCGCTATCAGGTGCTGTCACAAACTTATTGGCTGTTCATATGTTATTTGAAAAAGTACCTTTGTTATATGGCTCGGGTGTTATTGCTCTAAAATTTGAAAGTTTTAAAGTGGCTATTCGTAATTTAATTTTGACTGAGTTTTTCTCCGAACAAAAAATTAATAACCTACTTAGCAAAGCACAACCTAATATCGACTTTGAGGGCATTATTACTAAGGTTGATTTAAACCCTGCATTCGACAACCTACTTCAAGTAATAGAGCAATCTCAGTTTGGCAGTATGTTAGGTATGTTTGGTGGCACAGCGGCTATAGAGCCAATGCGAGAAAAGTTTATTGAAAAAATGCAGCTATCACTTGCACAAATTAGCCAAACAGACGATTTTAAAGCGCTAGTAAACGATACGTTATCGCAAGGGAATAGCGCACAAAGCTTGCATGCTACGGTACTTAAATTAGTTGATGAGCGTTTAAATGAACTCACCCCTAAAATGGTTAAAGACATTATTCAAACTATGATACGTGAGCATTTAGGCTGGCTAGTAGTATGGGGCGGTGTGTTTGGCGGTTTATTTGGATTAATTGCGGCCATTATTTAATAAATTAAGCCTGCTTACAAAGCAGGCTTAATTTTGTGTTAACTCCATACTATTTTGGCCCTGTGATGATTACTTTTTCTGGGTTGTACGATTTAGCTAAATCTTTAATTGATGTGCGAGTACTGGTATCAATATTTAAATAATTTGCGCTTTTATCAAGGTTATACAAAGTAACAAAATCGCCCATTGATAAGTTATTACAGTGCAGCTTTTTGCTCATTACCGCTTTGCTTATATTTAAATCGCGTGACGCTTTACGTACTACGTACGATTTATTTGCTGCAACAGCCATACAAGCCTGTGTACCTGGCGATGAATCGGCCGCGACAAATTGGGTGGCTAATGCTGGTTTTGCAATTAGTAAAGTTGCGCCTAGTACCATAGTTGTGCATAAAGTAGCTTTTAACGTGTTCATAATTAGTCCTCATTGTTTGTGGTTCAGCTTTATTATTGAGCGATTTAAACTAAAAAGCTGTTAACCAAACGCAACAAGGTGTAAGCAGGTATGTTTAAAAATACACACTTAAGCTAGGTGACTGAATTTAAGCCCTAATAAATGTGTTTTTTGACACACTTAGGCAAAATTATTTTATAGCTACTGACATATTTTCTCAGCCTGCTATTATCGCCCCCATTATTTACGCGCTTAATTTTTAGGAGAACCAGTGAGCAAAACGTTAGCCAGCTATTACCAGCAAGCGTATGCCTGCGAGCACAAGCATTTTAATCAATGTTTTTATTGTGGATGCGAAGCCACAGAGCGCGATCATTGCCCGCCGTTACATATGCTACAGAGCATTATTGATTTAGGCGAAGAGGCCGACTTTGTCTCTATTGCCGCGTGTTATGAGTGCCATGCCTTATTGCATAATGAAAGGCTAATGACGATAGATGAGCGTTTTACAAAACTTAAAAAAAAGCTCTCTAATAAGTACGCTAAGGCGCTGCGTGTTTATAACATGTGGGAAGAAAACGAATTAAGTGAAATGAGTGACGAATTTGCGCACAGCATTCAAGCGGGCATGAAATTAGGTAAAGAGGCATCTGAGCGTTTAGCGTTTACAGGCTTTACATATGCCACCGAAGAAGCCCGCGTGACCGTACGTGAAAAAACCAAAGAGTTTGATGTAGAAGGCACCGTTTTTACAGACTTCAAAGACGCGTTAAATTACTGTATTAACGTACTTAAAGTTCAAAAAAGTGACTTTTATAAAATATTGGTAGAGGATTATAACGGCGACTTTAATAGAGCTCTTAGCCAGTATCGTCATCGCCATGATAAAGTAACAGCAGCAAGCGATGGCAATACATTAATTAAGGATTTTGCTAAGCAACATAAGCAAAACTCAGACTTTGTAACTCGCACCGTAAAACACTTTATAAACAAAGATCCATCGCTTACAACCGAAGGCGCACTTGAAAAGCTGTATAACAATTATATAAAAAAATAATTACAGCCGTTTAACTCATTTAATCGCTTTTTTACCTGTTTTTTTAGCTTTATTACGCCGCTTTAGCTAAAGTAGCAAAAAAACAGGAGAACCTAACAACATGCAAAAATTTGCTCCCTCATTGTTAGCAGTTGGTTTAGCTGCTGCCCTTGTTGGCTGCCAAGAAAACGGCCCACAAGATGCAAAAATCACCATTAATAAAAACCCATACCCAAGCACCTACACACCGCTTGCAAGTAAAAGCACACTAATTACCAATGCAACAGTACTAACTGGCACTGGCGAGCGCTTAGATGACGCCGATGTGTTACTTGTTGATGGTAAAGTACAACAAGTAGGTAAAGACTTATCGGCCAATGCAGATGCAACCATTGATGCACAGGGCAAATGGGTTACCCCAGGTATTATTGACGTACATTCTCATTTAGGTGCTTACCCAAGCCCATCAGTTGAGTCTCATCAAGACGGAAACGAAATGACCAGCCCAAATACTGCTGAGGTGTGGGTAGAGCATTCGGTATGGCCTCAAGATCCTGGCTTTAACCGCGCGCGCGAAGGCGGTATTACTTCATTACAAATTTTACCAGGCTCAGCTAACTTATTTGGTGGCCGTGGCGTAACACTTAAAAACATTCCTGCGCATACCATGCAAGCAATGAAATTCCCTGATGCGCCTAATGGTTTAAAAATGGCCTGTGGTGAAAACCCAAAACGCGTATATGGTCGCCAAGGTACTTTGCCTTCAACCCGTATGGGTAACATGGCCGGTTACCGTATGGCATGGGCAGAAGCACAAGAGTACAAACGTGCATGGGATAAGTACGACGCCGATTATGAAGCAGGTTTAAACCCAGAAGCACCAGTTCGCGATATTAAGCACGATACTCTTCGCGCGGTCATTGAAGGTGAAGTGTTAATTCATAATCACTGTTATAAAGCTGAAGAAATGGCGATGATGATCGACCTTTCAAAAGAATTTGGCTATCACGCAGGTACGTTCCATCACGGTGTAGAAGCTTATAAAATTGCAGATTTATTGGCTGAAAATGGCTCGTGTGCTGCACTTTGGCCAGATTGGTGGGGCTTTAAAATGGAAGCCTACGACATGGTTCAAGAAAACGTAGCTATTGTTGATGCGGTAAAAAATTCGTGTGCCATTGTGCATTCTGACTCAGACACCACTATTCAGCGCTTAAACCAAGAAGCGGGTAAAGTAATGTACCGTGCAAACGAAAATGGCTTTGATATTTCGGAGCAGCACGCGATTAAGTGGATCACCTCAAACGCGGCTAAATCATTAGGTATTGAAGATAAAACTGGTTCGCTTGAAGCAGGTAAGCAAGGTGATGTGGTTATTTGGAACCAAAACCCATTTAGCGTTTACGCAAAAGCTGAACAAGTATTTATTGATGGCGCAAAAGTTTACGATAGAAACGATAGCGCATTTCAAGCACAAAGTGATTTTATGTTAGGTCAACAATAAGGAGCCCAGAATGAAAAATTTATCACGTTCGTTTTCGCTATCTCTGGTTGCTGCCGGACTATTAGCCTCAGGTGCAGCCAATGCACAATCGCTTGCTATTATTAATGCTACGCTGCATACGGCAACCGAGCAAGGCGTTTTAGAAAACGCCAGCATTGTTATGGATAACGGTAAAATTACCGCTATTAATCCACAGCAAGTACAAGCAGATAAAGTTATTGATGCAAATGGGCAAATTGTAACCCCAGGTTTTATTGCTAGCATTAATCAACTTGGCTTAGTGGAAGTAAGTGCAGTTGCAGGCTCACGCGATGCAGGCGAAGAAAAAGCAGGCATTGATTTTGATGTAAGCCTTGCTTATAACGCTCACTCAAGCCTTATCCCGTATGCACGTAAAGGCGGTGTAACCCGCGATGTAATTACCCCGCATGGTGGCGATAGTATTTTTTCGGGCTTAGCAAGCGTTGTTGATTTAAGCGGTGATTTACAAGGCGACATACAAAAACAAGCTGCATTAGTGGTTTATTTAGGTGAGCGCAGTAAGGGCTCGCGCGCATTTACATTGCAAACGCTAATTAATAAGCTTGAAGAGCACCAAACAAAAGCAGCTAAAAAGCCTAAAAAAGACGACGACAGCACCCCAAGTACTGAAGATAAAGTAATGGTTAAAGTACTTAGCGGCAATATGCCACTTGTAGTGGGTGTATCTCGTGCGGCTGATATTATTGAGCTACTTAAAGTTAAAGAGCAATTTGGTATTAATTTAGTGCTCAATGGCGCACAAGATGCTGTTGTTGTTAAAGAGCAGATTGCTAAAGCGCAGGTACCAGTAATTATGAGTGCTATGGATAGCTTACCTTCAAGCTTTGACTCTTTACATGCCAGTTTAGATAACGCAGCCGCGCTTGAAAAAGCTGGGGTAAAAGTTATTTTAACTGTGGGTGGCGATGCCAGTCATAATATTTATCAACTTCGATTTGATGCAGGCAATGCCGTATCATATGGGATGAGCCAACAAGGCGCATTAGAGGCCGTTACATCTAATGTGGCGAGTGTGTTTAATATTAATGCCGGCAGCATTGAAGTTGGTAAAGCCGCTGATGTAGTGATGTGGAGCAACGACCCGTTTGAGCTAAGCTCGCACGTTAGTAAAATGATTATTAACGGTGAAGAAGTATCTACGCAGTCGCGCCAAGATAAACTGCGTGAGCGCTATACCACTGAATCATCTATGCCGCGTGCATATACAAAATAATTAATATAGCTTTAATTATCCAAAATTCAGGTTAATTATTAAAGGCACAAAAAAACCGCTTACTTTAAACGTAAGCGGTTTTTTAATTTAATCTAAAATTATACTAATTTAGATAAAATTTCGTTAAACGTTGCACTTGGGCGCATTGCTTTAAACGCTGCATCATCATTTGGTTGGAAGTAACCACCAATATCCATTGAAGGACCTTGTGCATCGTTAAGCTCGCTTACGATTTGCTCTTTTTGCGTTTCTAAATCGCTCGCAATTTGTGTAAATTGCGCTTTAAGCTCGCTGTCTTCGTCTTGCTTAGCCAGCTCTTGTGCCCAGAATAAAGATAAGAAGAAGTGAGAACCACGGTTATCAATTTCTTTTACTTTACGTGAAGGCGACTTGTTTTCAGCTAAGAACGTACCTGTTGCTTTATCTAGTGTGTCAGCAAGTACTTGTGCTTTTTTGTTGCCTGTATTCACGCTTAGGTGCTCAAGCGAAGCCGCTAGTGCTAAAAACTCGCCTAACGAATCCCAACGTAAGTGGTTTTCTTTTTCGAACTGTTGAACATGCTTAGGTGCTGAACCACCTGCGCCAGTTTCAAATAAGCCACCACCGTTCATTAGTGGCACAATAGAAAGCATTTTAGCACTGGTACCCAGCTCTAAAATTGGGAATAAATCTGTTAGGTAGTCACGTAATACGTTACCCGTTACAGAGATAGTGTCTTTACCTTCTTTAATACGCGCTAATGAGAACAAAGTTGCTTCAAGCGGTGCTAAAATTTGAATGTCTAGGCCATCAGTATCGTGATCTGGTAAGTATTTGTTTACCTTTTTAATAAGCTCTGCATCGTGAGCACGGTTTTCATCTAACCAGAAAATAGCAGGCACGCCCGTAGCACGTGCGCGGTTTACAGCAAGCTTAACCCAATCTTGGATTGGTGCGTCTTTAACCTGACACATTCTCCAAATATCGCCTTGCTCAACAGTGTGCTCAAGTAATGTTGTGCCATTTGCATCAACAACACGAATAGAACCATCCGCTTTTGCTTCAAACGTTTTGTCGTGAGAACCGTATTCTTCTGCTTTTTGAGCCATTAGGCCTACGTTTGGTACGCTACCCATAGTGGTAGGATCGAACGCGCCGTTTTCTTTACAAAAATCAATTGTAGCTTGGTAAACGCTTGAGTAGCTACGATCTGGGATCACAAAGCTAGTGTCTTGTAGTTTACCGTCGTTGTTCCACATTTGACCGCTTGAACGAATGGCAGCAGGCATAGACGCATCAATGATCACATCGCTTGGAACGTGTAAGTTAGTAATACCACGGTCAGAATCAACCATTGCAATAGCAGGACGCTCAGCGTAAACCGCTTGAATGTCTGCTTCAATTTCTTCGCGCTTAGCATCATCTAATGTTTGAATTTTAGAATAAACGTCGCCTAAACCGTTATTTACATCAACACCTAGCTCTTCAAAAAGCTCGCCGTGTTTAGCAAATACGTCTTTGTAGAAAACTTTTACCGCATGACCAAAAATAATAGGGTCAGATACTTTCATCATTGTCGCTTTCATGTGAAGCGAAAATAATACGCCTTTTTCTTTAGCTGCATCAATTTCTGCTGCTAAAAACGCTTGTAGTTTAGCTGCGCTAATGCGCGATGCATCGATTACTTCGCCAGCAATTAGCGGCGTGCTTTGTTTAAGTACAGTCACATCGCCATTAGTCGCTACGTGCTCAATACGTACATCAGTTGCTGCATCAACAGTTACAGATTGCTCAGAACCAAAGAAGTCACCTTCGCTCATGCTTGCAACGTATGATTGTGAGTCTTTGCTCCACGCACCCATTGAATGAGGGTTATTGCGTGCATATTCTTTAACAGAACCTGGTGCACGACGATCTGAATTACCTTCACGCAATACCGGGTTTACAGCACTGCCTTTAATTTTGTCGTAAGTGGCTTTAATTTTAGCTTCTTCATCATTTTTAGGCTCAGCCGGGTACTCTGGCAGTGCGTAGCCTTTTTCTTGAAGCTCTTTAATGACAGCGCGTAATTGCGGTACAGACGCACTGATATTTGGTAATTTGATGATGTTTGCTTCTGGTGTTTTTGCAAGTTCGCCAAGCTCTGCAAGCGCATCGCCGATGCGTTGCTCTTCAGTAAGGTAATCAGCGAAGTTTGCAATTACACGACCTGCTAATGAGATATCGCGAGTTTCAACTTCAACACCTGCCGCATTTGTATAGGCTTGGATAATTGGTAGCAACGAGTAGGTTGCTAGCGCCGGAGCTTCGTCCGTTTTAGTGTAGATAATTTTTGATGTCATCATCATTCCTAGATAGTAGGCCGCAGTGGCCGTATTCAACAATGCAAAGAAACTCATTAGCGCATGGTTGCGTTAACAAGCAGTTTGTTAGGTGTCGGTACTCTTAATATGCCAAAAGGCAGAATAGTCACACCTGACTAACTGATTTTTATAGGTTGCAAAGTACACGTATTTTAGCCGCGTAAAAGCATAAGCTAAAATGTAACCGCGTAATTTAGCAACAAGAGTGTAACAAGCTTGTTTAAAAAGGGCTAGCGCTTGCGCTTTTGAACAGCCTTAATTAGCAGGTAACTGTTAGAACATTGGGGTATATAAAATAAAATCAAGGAAAAGGGTTGAATTTAGCGTGTACAGGAGCAATTTAGTAATAAGAAGAGAGTTGAATGGTAAGTGGGGAATTAAGCGAGGATCTAAATTAGGTCGCTCGCTTTAGTCGAACAAATTTTTGATCACTCTAAAATATCGCCGTTAGGCGCAATGTTTTTAGCGTGTAAGCCCTTAGGGCCTTGCTCTAGCTCGAATGTTACATCCTGACCAGCTTTAAGTGTCTTATAACCGTCCATTACAATCGTTGAGTAATGAGCGAAAATATCATTCTCGCAGCCGTCTTCTACGATGAAACCAAAACCTTTGGCGTTGTTGAACCATTTGACTTTACCACAAGCCATACTTCTACATCCTTCTATAAGTTGACTAATTTAGTTATTCTAAACCGTATAATTTGCTAGACTGACTAAGGATTAATCAATCTACTTCTGACTGTAGTTTATTTGGCCAGTCAGTCAAGTGTTTTGTGGTATTTTTTTAACATTTAATTTATTTTTTATTCAAGTTTGCTTGAGTTCTAAAGACAAGACTATATTTAATTATGAGTGGTATGAAAGATTCAGGTGTCATCGACACAGTTCGCGATAGTGAAAAGCAAAAGCTGCAGCCACCGCGAAAATACAAAGTTGTTTTAAATAACGACGACTACACGCCAATGGACTTTGTAATAGAAGTTCTAATGACGTTTTTCAATATGGATAGCGATAGAGCAACTGATGTGATGCTACAAGTTCACGAAAAAGGTAAAGGGATATGCGGTGTATTTAGCGCCGATGTAGCCCATACCAAAGCGGAACAAGTTAACCGTTATGCACGGGATAACGAGCATCCACTGCTTTGTAGTTGTGAGCAGGAATAAATACCAATTAGGTGATCAATCATCTCATTGTTGTGGTATAAAATAATTATCTCAGTAAGGGGTTGCCAATGCTAAACAAAGACTTAGAACTAACGTTAAATGCCGCGTTTCGTGAAGCGCGTACACGCCGCCATGAGTTTATGACGGTAGAACACCTTTTACTTGCGCTTTTAGATAACCCTTCAGCAGGCGAAGCGCTAAACGCCTGCGGTGTTGATATTTCTGGTTTAAAAACCGAACTATTAGAATTCATAGACGAAACCACACCGGTTATTCCCGATTTAGAAGAAGAACGCGAAACCCAACCAACACTGGGCTTTCAGCGCGTGCTTCAACGTGCGGTTTTTCATGTTCAATCATCTGGTAAAAACGAAGTTACAGGCGTTAACGTGCTCGTTGCTATTTTTTCTGAACAAGAAAGCCAAGCGGTTTATTTACTTAAGAAAAGCGATATTTCTCGCTTAGATATAGTGAATTTTATTTCTCATGGTATTTCTAAAACGGATGATGAGTTAGGAGATGACACTGACGATATTCATGAAGAAGTACAAGAGGTTCAAAACGAAGAGGCAAGTAAGTTAGATAGCTTTACCACTAATTTAAATGCCCAAGCCAAAGACGGTAACATTGACCCATTAGTAGGGCGCGACAGCGAAGTAGAGCGCACCGTGCAGGTTTTATGTCGCCGTAAAAAGAATAACCCACTGCTTGTTGGTGAAGCAGGGGTAGGTAAAACAGCCATTGCAGAGGGCCTTGCGTACCGCATTGTTAATGAACAAGTGCCTGAAGTAATTGCCGATGCTGTTGTTTACTCGCTTGATATGGGCGCATTGCTTGCCGGTACTAAGTACCGCGGCGACTTTGAAAAACGCTTTAAGAGCTTATTAAAAGAGTTACAAGCAAAACCTAACTCAATTTTATTTATTGATGAAATACAAACTATTATTGGTGCAGGTGCTGCATCGGGTGGTGTTATGGATGCCTCTAACTTACTTAAACCGCTGCTTTCAAGCGGGCAGTTACGTTGTATGGGCTCAACCACTTACAATGAATACAAAAATATATTTGAAAAAGACCGTGCGTTAGTGCGTCGTTTCCAAAAAATTGATGTACTTGAACCAAGTGTGGCCGATACCACTAAAATTTTAAATGGTTTAAAAGAGCGTTATGAAGAACACCATGGTATTCGTTACACGCAAAAAGCATTAAAAGCAGCTGCTGAGCTAAGCGCTAAATACATTAATGAGCGTCACTTACCTGATAAAGCCATTGATGTAATAGATGAAGCCGGTGCCAACCAACGTTTGCAGCCAAGCTCTAAGCGCAAAAAAACCATTGGTGTATCAGATATTGAATCGATTATTGCTAAAATGGCACGTATCCCAGCTCAAAGCGTGTCATCGACCGATAAAGAAACGCTTAAAAATCTTGATCGTAATCTTAAAATGTTGGTGTTTGGGCAAGATCAGTCTATCGACGCGTTAACATCTGCGATTCGTTTATCTCGCTCTGGGCTTGCAAACGAAGATAAGCCAGTGGGCTCGTTCTTATTTGCGGGGCCAACGGGTGTAGGTAAAACCGAGGTTACTAAACAGCTCGCTAAATGTATGGGCGTTGAGTTTATCCGCTTTGATATGTCAGAGTACGTTGAGCGCCATGCAGTAAGCCGTTTAATTGGTGCGCCTCCGGGGTATGTTGGTTTTGAACAAGGCGGCTTACTTACCGAAGCCGTTATTAAAAACCCGCATGCAGTTGTATTATTGGATGAAATTGAAAAAGCCCATCCAGATATTTACAACATATTACTGCAAGTAATGGATCACGGTACGTTAACCGATAACAATGGTCGTAAAGCTGACTTTAGAAACGTAGTGGTGGTTATGACAACCAATGCCGGCGTGCAAGAAACTACACGTAAATCGATTGGCTTTACCGAGCAAGATCATACGCACGATGCAATGAGTGAAATTAACAAGGTATTTTCACCTGAGTTTAGAAACCGCTTAGATAATATTATTTGGTTTAACCACCTTGAAAAAGACGTTATCTTGCAAGTGGTCGATAAATTTGTAGTTGAGCTGCAAGCACAATTAGATAAGAAGTCAGTTAACCTTGAGCTGACCTCCAAGGCTCGAGAGTGGTTAGCAGATAAAGGCTACGATAAAGCAATGGGTGCACGTCCAATGGCACGTGTTATTCAAGATGAGCTTAAAAAGCCATTGGCTAACGAAATACTCTTTGGTGAACTGGTTGATGGCGGTACAGTTAAAGTATCAGTTAAAGATAAGAAAATTAACTTTGACTATGAAAGTAATTTAACACCCGCTTAAATAAGTGTATTCACTTATAGTACCCATCCGCAAAATAAATAACTTAATTATGCGGATGGGTATATAAACTAGCCTGCGCGATACGCGTGGGCTTTTTTGTGCTTTTTTATAGGCAACAAAAAACCCAGCAAAAGCTGGGTTTTTTGTTTATTAAATGTAATTGCTAGTCAGTACCATCAATTACATTTAATAAACGCTTTAAGCTAGTTATTCACTAGCCAAAAACTAAATCTCGTTTACGCACTTAGCGAGCACGGAATACGATACGTCCTTTCGATAAATCGTAAGGAGTCATTTCTACCGTTACTTTATCGCCGGTTAAAATACGGATATAGTTTTTGCGCATTTTACCTGAAATATGAGCCACAACTACGTGACCATTTTCTAGCTCAACTCGGAACATTGTATTTGGTAAAGTATCAAGGACTGTCCCTTGCATTTCGATTACGTCTTCTTTCGCCATGTTTAGCGTAACACCTCTTTAATAGTTAAACGCTGCAGATTTTGCCCAAAATACGCCAATAAGTAAAGGCGCAGCGGGCATTTTTGCAAATTAAATAGCCAACCACTGGTCATTAACGTGTTTTTGCGCGGGTAAAAACTGAGTTTTGTATTTCATTTTGGTGCATTCATCGATTTGGTAGCCCAAATACACAAATTCTTTATTTTGCTGTTTGGCAAATTCGAGCTGCTGTAAAATCATCACAGTCCCTAAACTGTAGTGCTCAAAGTCGGGATCGAAAAACGTATAAATAGCCGAAACAGCGTTATCCATGCAATCTGTTACGGCCACTGCAACTAAAGTGTCTTGGTGCCAAAGCTCAATAAACGTTATTTCTAACCAGCTACAAAATAAAAAACTTTGAAACTGTTCTAAATTAGGCGGAAACATAGTGCCATCGCTGTGGCGCATTGAAATGTATTTACTATAAAGTGGGTAATATTCTTCGCGCTTAGCTTGTGTGTATTTAACTTCAAAGTTTGCTTTTACTTTATTTAGTTTTCTTTTTTGTGACTTTGAAGGGGTAAACTCTTGGGCTAACACGCGCACCGAGTTACAGGCGCTACACGAAGGGCAGTGCGGTCGATAAATTTGATTACCACTGCGCCTAAAACCGAGCGATAAAAGCATCTCAAATTTATGCGTGCTGTAACAGGTTGGGTCAAGTATTACCAATAATTGCTCTTGCCTGTCAGGTAAATAGCTACAAGCAAACTCTTGGCTAAGGCCAACGCGTGCAGGAATGTGTTCACTCATAAATTGCTGTTAACTCCTGTGGTTGCCACATGGTTGAGTTGAGGGTGTAAGCATTTGCTCGTTTAAGTTTAGTCAAAAATTCTGAGCGAGGGATCACTTTTGCGCCTAAAGAGGTTAAATATGGGTTTTCTAGTTGGCAGTCAATAAAATGTGCGTTATGGCGTTTTAACCAATTAACTAACGCCCACATGGCCAGTTTTGAGCAATTAGTTTGATGATGAAACATCGACTCGCCACAAAAAACGCCATTTTGCATAATGCCATACAGCCCACCGGCAAGTTCGCCGTCTTGCCATACCTCAACACTATGCGCAATATTAGCGTCATGTGCAGCAATATAAGCGCTTAACATGTCGTTTGTTATCCATGTACCTTCGGTGTCTATACGTTGCTCACAGCATGCTTCTATCACCTCAGCAAAGGCATTGTTAACAGTTACTTTAACAGGGTGTTTTTTTAAATGTTTACGTAAGCTTTTACTTATATGAAAGTCATTTAGCTCTACAATGCCGCGTTCACTTGGCGACCACCACATAATGGGCTCACCTTCGCTAAACCATGGGAAAATACCCATTTTATAGGCATTACTTAAGCGTTTTACAGATAAATCGCCGCCTATGGCAAGCAGTCCATCGGGGGAGGTAAGTGCATATTCGGGATTTGGAAATGCTATATCGGTTTCACTTAGTTGGTATAGCTGGTTTCTCATAGAGGGCTTAACTTATTAATTATTATAAAAGTGTAACTATATTTTAGGCATAAAAAAAGGCTGAACTAACAGCCTTTATTAATTTTGTAGCGTTTATAGGTTATCTAAGAAACGCTCTGCATCTAGGGCTGCCATACAGCCTGTACCTGCAGATGTAATTGCTTGACGGTAAATGTGGTCAGACACATCACCTGCGGCAAATACGCCAGGTACGCTTGTTTGTGTAGCGTTACCGTTAAGACCAGACTCAACCACTAAATAGCCGTCTTTCATTTCTAGTTGGCCTTCAAACATGTCGGTGTTTGGCTTATGGCCGATAGCAATAAACACACCCGCTAAATCAAGCTCTTCGGTAGCATCAGATTGTGTATCTTTAATGCGTACACCAGTTACACCCATCTCATCGCCAAGTACTTCGTCTAGCGTTCGGTTGTAGTGCATTACTACGTTACCATTTTGCGCTTTTTCGTTAAGGCGATCAGCAAGAATTTTTTCACTGCGGAAGCTATCACGACGGTGAATAACGTGTACTTCATCCGCAATGTTAGATAAGTAAAGCGCTTCTTCTACAGCAGTGTTACCACCACCTACAACGGCAACTTTACGCCCTTTATAGAAAAAACCATCACACGTAGCACATGCAGATACACCACGACCTTGAAAATTAGTTTCAGACTCTAAGCCTAAGTATTTAGCCGATGCACCAGTGGCAATAATTAATGCATCACACGTATAAGTACCTTGGTCGCCAGTAAGCGTGAACGGGCGCTTAGACACATCTACTTTATTAATGTGGTCAAACACAATTTCCGTTTCAAAGCGCTCAGCGTGCTCTTTCATACGGTCCATTAATGCAGGGCCTGTTAAACCGTGCGCATCGCCTGGCCAGTTTTCAACTTCAGTTGTGGTCGTTAATTGGCCACCTTGTTGAATGCCGGTAATTAAAACAGGGTTTAAATTTGCACGTGCTGCGTATACTGCGGCAGTGTAACCCGCAGGGCCAGAGCCTAAAATTAGTAACTTAGAGTGTTTTGCTTCAGTCATGATCTTTTCCTAAACGTTTAATACTGAACTTAATGGCTTCGATTCTAAGAAAAACAAGGCACAAGTAAACAAATTATGTGAATATTTTTTTCTGACAAAATTAAAAGCTGTGCAATATTATGTACTGACTTTGCCTTGAATGATAAAAAAGCCCGCGTAAAGGCTAAAAAACAAACAGATGAGCAACAAAGCTTCGTTAATTCATGACCCGTTAGTATTTTTTTGATATGTTTTACCTAATTTTATTTGTCACTGATAGATTATGTGACCTTAGTGAATAGGCAACTATGTTATTTTGGCAGGAAAAACCCGCATTTGGGTTGACTTCAAAAGACGTTAACGTCTTAACCAACGCACAAGAGTACCGTACGCAATTGCTACGTTTAATTAGCAATGCAAAAAAAAGAATCTACATTACGGCACTTTATTTACAAGATGACGAAGCAGGGCGCGAAATACTTGAAGCGCTGCATCGTGTGTCGTTGGCAAACCCCAACCTTGAAATAAAAGTGTTGGTTGATTTTCATCGTGCTCAACGTGGTCTTATTGGTGCGGAAAAGTCAGACGGTAACGCAAGTTTATATTGTGACTATTTAGAAAAATTTAAATCAAACGTACAAGTTTACGGTGTACCGGTTAAAGCCAAAGAGTTGTTTGGTGTGTTACACCTTAAAGGCTTTGTTGTAGATGATACTTTATTATACAGCGGCGCCAGCTTAAATAACGTGTACTTACAATACAACGAACGCTACAGGCTCGACCGTTACTTTTTAGTTGACCAAGCAGCACTGTGCGACTCTGTGGTTGATTTTATCGAGTCTAAGCTAATAGGCTCGCAAGCCGTGCCACGTATTGATACACGCCCGCTTAAGCGCTTAATAGACTTTAAATTTGAACAAAAGCAATTAATGCGCGAGCTCAAGTCGGCCAGTTATGCAAACCCAACTACGCCCAATACCGACCCACTCGGTGTGCGTTTGTTTTTAGGTTTAGGGCGTCGTAATAATAGCCTTAACCGATTAATTAAAAACTTGTTTGATACCACAGAGCAAGAGCTTGTACTTTACACACCGTATTTTAATTTTCCGGCGCCGCTTATGCGCTCACTACGTCGATTATTAAAACAAGGTAAGCAAGTAACCATTGTAGTAGGTGATAAAACCGCAAACGATTTTTATCTGCCGCCAAGTGAGCCATTTAGTAAAATTGGTGCACTCCCGTATTTATACGAAACTATTTTGCATAAATTTGTAAAATCGCAAAAGCGCCATATAGATAACGGCAATTTAAACGTGTATTTATGGAAGCACGAGAGTAACTCGTTTCACTTAAAAGGTATTTGCGCCGACCGACAACGCCACTTATTAAGCGGCCATAACCTTAATCCACGAGCGTGGGGCCTTGATATCGAAAACGGTATTTTAATTGAAGACCCACAGCAAAGTATTATGCAAGCCATAGATAACGAAAAGCAGGAAATTTTAAAACACTGCCGCCGTCTAACTGGGCCAAATGATTTAGAAACAGTAGAAAATTACCCGCAACCGGTTAAAAAGCTACTTGGTCAGGCTAAACGCGTAAAAGTTGATTTTATAATTAAGCGTTTTATATAAATTAATTTATATAGTCAAAATTTAGATACAAAAAAAGCAGCTAATTAGCTGCTTTTTTATTGTTTGTAGTTAGGTAACTATTTTGTTTAATAACACCTAACGACTAAACGCAAAATTACGCGTTTTCTACTGCAGTACGAGGGTCAACATATTCCATGTTGAACGCTTCAGCTACTTCTTTGTAAGTTACTTGGCCTTTAATTACGTTTAAGCCTTTTAAGAAGTGCGCGTCATCTAGTAGTGCCTTTTTGTAACCTTTGTTTGCAAGGTTAATAATAAACGGCAATGTTGCATTGTTAAGTGCAAAGGTAGAAGTACGCGGTACTGCACCTGGCATGTTAGCAACACAGTAGTGAACAACTTCATCAACAATGTATGTAGGATCAGCGTGTGTTGTTGCTTTAGAAGTTGCAATACAACCACCTTGGTCAATAGCAACATCAACAATTGCAGAGCCTGGCTTCATTGCTTTAATGTGATCGGCTGTTACTAGTTTAGGTGCTGCAGCACCTGGAATTAGTACGCCACCAATTACTAAGTCAGCTTCTAGTACGTGTTTTTCAAGTGCGTCAGCTGTTGAGTAAATCGCTTTAACTTTGTTACCAAATTGCGCGTCTAGTGCACGAAGTACATCGATGTTGCGGTCAAGTACTACAACGTCTGCGCCCATGCCAACAGCCATTTGCGCTGCGCTACGACCCACCATGCCGCCGCCAATAACAACTACTTTAGCTGCTTCAACGCCTGGTACGCCACCAAGTAACATGCCACGGCCGTGGTTAGATTTTTCAAGCGCTTGTGCACCGGCCTGAATAGACATACGACCTGCTACTTCACTCATTGGTGCAAGAAGCGGTAAACCGCCGCGTGCATCAGTCACTGTTTCGTAAGCAATACAAATCGCTTTGCTTTTAACAAGGTCTTCAGTTTGTGGAAGATCAGGTGCAAGGTGAAGGTAAGTAAATAAAATTTGGTCTTCGCGTAGCATTGCACGCTCAACAGCTTGTGGCTCTTTTACTTTTACGATCATGTCTGCTTTTGCAAAAACATCAGCTGCAGTTGCTAAAATTTCAGCGCCAGCTTGTGTGTAATCTTCGTTAGTAAAACCAATGCCCATACCTGCATCTGTTTCAACAATCACTTGGTGGCCGTGATTTACTAATTCACGAACACTCGCAGGAACCATACCTACACGGTATTCATGGTTTTTAATTTCTTTAGGTACACCAATAATCATAAAATTTGCCTTATTAAGAACGGATTAACATTTTTCACTATTATATTCATCATAAGGCAGTGTGTCTCACCTTTTTTAAAAGGCTAACCAGTGTTATCATCTAAATAATAAAAATAAACAGAATATTAAACTAGTTGGGTGTATGCATCAGTTATTAGATAGAATTGACCGTAAAATTTTAATGGAATTACAGCACGATGGCCGCCTTTCTAATGTAGAACTGGCCCGACGAGTTGGCCTGAGCGCCACGCCCTGTCTGGAACGCGTAAAAAAGTTAGAACGTGAAGGTTATATACTTGGCTACAAAGCTGTGGTTGATCCAGCAAAGCTTGGCCAAGGCTTATCTGTGTATGTTGAGGTAACCATTACCAAAACATCGCCCGACGTATTTGATGAGTTTAGTGCGGCGGTTAAACAGCACGAAGAGATAATAGAGTGTCACTTGGTATCGGGTAATTTTGATTTTTTATTAAAAACACGCGTAAACGATATGTCAGAATACCGAGGTGTACTAGGCGACATTCTTTTAAAGCTGCCAAACGTGAGTGAGAGCCGCACCTATGTAGTAATGGAAGAAGTAAAAGGTGAAGACGGCGTAATAATTCGCCCTTACATTGCCTAAATTTAACCGCAAAAGATAAACACACTCTAATTTATAAAAACTTGTTCATAATCAGGCCATACACATTAAGATAAAGTGCATCAAATTGCATTTCCTGCTAAGGTATTTGATTGCAAGCAAGTGCCAATAGAACAATAAAGAGGGATAGGAAGTTATGCGCCTAAACGGTGTGCAAAGACTATTAGAAACAGGGCTGATCATCAGTACCTTTGCGGCAATATTCATTTTATGTGCTTTAATCAGCTTTGATCCCGCTGACCCTGCGTGGTCGCAAACGGGTGAATTTAGAAACGTTAAAAATATTACAGGCACTGCCGGTGCTTGGGTAGCCGATATATTATTACTGTCATTTGGTTGGCTTGCTTATTTAGTGCCGGCCGCTATTCAGCTGTTTGGCTATTTATTATTTAAACAACCTCATCGTATTTTACAGCTCGACTACACCACACTTGCCTTGCGTGTTATTGGCTTTGCTTTATTTATTACCTCAGCAACGGCAATCAGCAGCATTAACTTTGATGATATTTATAACTTTTCATCCGGTGGGGTAGTGGGCGATGTGATTGCATCGGCCATGATGCCGGCATTTAACTTTACCGGTACCTCTATACTATTATTGTGCTTCTTTTTTGCTGGGCTTACTTTATTAACCGGTGTGTCGTGGGTTGAATTTGTAGACTACCTCGGCGATTTAGTGGTTAGAGGCTACCGTTACATTGCTAATTACGCCCAAGGTTGGATGCAACGAGAGCGTATTGCGGCAAATCCGGTGCAAGCCGATGCGCAATTTAATGATGACGTTGACGTTTATGAAAAAAGCGATACCACACTCGAGCAATCATCAGAATTTGAACAAGAGCCTGCTAAAAGTAAAAAACCAGCTAAACAAAAAACTATTACTAAAGAGCAACCTACCTTTAGCGAGCCGCAAATTAGTGATGACTACAGCCCATTTGATGAGCTAGACGATATACTCGACCAAGAAATTGGCTTTAGCGCCATAGACGATGAGCCAATGGATACAGCGGCTGCACTTAATGCGCTTGATCAAAGCCAAGTTGTTGAGCCTGAAAAACCGGTTACAACGGTGGTATCGCCAGCAAGGCCTATGCCTAAGCCAAAACCTGCATATCAGCCTCCGCCAACAGCAAAAGAAAAGTTTGAAGAGTTACTTGATAAAGAGCCACCGCCAGGGCCATTACCGTCGCTTGATTTACTCGACAGACCGGATAAAGCAAAGAACCCGATATCGGAAGAAGAGCTTGAAAGTGTATCGCGTCTTGTTGAAACAAAATTACTCGACTTTAACGTACAAGCAAAAGTGGTTGGCGTATACCCAGGCCCAGTTGTAACACGTTTTGAGCTTGATTTAGCACCGGGTATAAAGGTGTCTAAAATTACTGGTTTATCAAAAGATTTAGCCCGTTCGTTATCGGCAATTAGTGTACGTGTGGTTGAGGTGATCCCAGGTAAAACTTACATAGGGATAGAGCTGCCTAACAAATACCGCGAAATTGTACGTTTATCTGAGGTAATTAACGCCCCTAAATTTGAGCAAAATCCATCGCCACTAACCATGGTGTTAGGTAAAGATATTGCAGGGCAACCTGTGTGTGCCGATTTAGGTAAAATGCCCCATTTACTGGTAGCGGGTACCACAGGTTCAGGTAAGTCAGTGGGCGTTAATGTAATGATATTAAGCTTACTGTACAAATCGGGCCCTGATGATGTCCGTATGATCATGATTGACCCGAAAATGCTTGAGCTTTCGGTTTACGAAGGTATTCCGCACCTATTGTGTGAAGTTGTTACCGACATGAAAGAAGCCGCTAACGCGCTGCGTTGGTGTGTAGGCGAAATGGAACGCCGTTATAAATTAATGTCGGCGTTGGGTGTACGTAACTTAAAAGGTTACAACCAAAAAGTACTTGAGGCCAAAGAAGCGGGTTACCCAATTCTTGACCCATTATTTAAAGACACCGACGGCATGAAAGAAGGCCCAGACGAGTTAGATAAACTACCGAGCATAGTGGTAGTAATAGACGAATTTGCCGACATGATGATGATTGTAGGCAAAAAAGTAGAAGAGCTTATTGCCCGTATTGCGCAAAAAGCACGTGCCGCAGGTATACATTTAGTGCTTGCAACACAGCGCCCATCGGTAGATGTAATTACCGGCTTAATTAAAGCCAATATACCTACGCGTATGGCGTTTCAGGTATCAAGTAAAATAGACTCGCGTACCATATTGGATCAACAAGGCGCAGAAAACTTACTCGGTATGGGTGATATGCTTTACTTACCGCCTGGCACAAGCGTACCAGAGCGTGTGCATGGCGCATTTGTAGACGACCATGAAGTACATGCGGTAGTAAACGATTGGAAAGCACGCGGTAAACCTAATTACATTGATGAAATTTTAAATGGTGATGCAACAGAAGATGTTTTATTACCAGGTGAAACCAGTGAAAACGCAGATGAAGAGTCAGACCCTTTATATGACGAAGCCGTTGCGTTTGTAATCGAAACCGGCAAAGTATCGGTATCGTCAGTACAACGTAAATTACGTGTTGGCTATAACCGCGCAGCACGACTAGTAGAACAAATGGAAACATCGGGTATCGTGAGTTCACCAGGCCATAACGGCGCTCGCGATGTATTAGTACCTAATGGAGCAAATTAATGAAAAAGTTAAACAGTTTATTATTAGTGCTTGGCAGTTTAATTGCCACGCCTAGCTTTGCTGATGACAGCCAAGCACTGCAAGACAAACTCGCAACCCTTAAAAGTTTTAAAGCGCAGTTTTCTCAAAACGTAACCGATCCGCAAGGCCAAGCGGTTATGCAAGGCGAGGGCACAATTGCCCTTAAACAACCTATGATGATCCGCTGGCAGCAAACAAACCCAGACGATACCTTATTTGTATCAAATGGTGACAAAACCTATTACTTCGACAGCTTTACTGAGCAAGTAACTATTATGGATACCCATAGCCTTATAGATTCAACACCGTTTGTACTGCTTACTTCAAAAGATCCCGCACAATGGGAAAAATACAGTGTTCAAGCCACAGACTCTGGCTTTAGTGTAACGCCAAATAAAGGCGTAGAAAGCCAAGTAGAGCAACTTGATATTACCTTTGCAGGTAACGAGCAAGGCCTTGCTAAGTTAGTTGTGACGGATAATTCTGGTCAGCTTTCATCGTTTAGTTTTAACAATGCACAAGTAAATACCTCGCTTGATACAAGCACCTTTGAATTTACCCCACCAGAGGGTGTAGAAATAGACGATCAGAGTAACGGTGAATAATTTAGGCTTTAACTTTGGGCCCGATGTACGCCCACTTGCGGCGCGCATGCGCCCAACAACGCTTGACGAATACATAGGTCAGCAGCATTTACTAAGTAGCGACAAGCCCTTGCACCAAGCCATTGTTGCAGGGCGTTGCCACAGCTTAATTTTGTGGGGGCCGCCTGGGGTAGGTAAAACCACCCTTGCGCAAATTATTGCAAACCACGCCGATGCCGAACTTATACAAATGTCGGCTGTGACCGCAGGCGTAAAAGATATTCGCGACAGCGTAACGCAAGCGCACGATAACCTACAAAGCCGCGGGCAACGCACCTTAATGTTTGTGGATGAAGTACACCGTTTTAATAAATCGCAGCAAGATGCATTTTTACCTCACATAGAAGACGGCACTTTTATATTTGTAGGTGCGACAACCGAAAACCCTTCATTTGCACTTAATAATGCGATTTTATCGCGTGCACGCGTGTATGTTTTAAAGTCGCTAGCCGATACCGACCTATACACAGTGATAGAGCGCGCACTTAAGCAAGATGAGCAACTAAACCAAAAAAATATTGTTATTGCCGATAACGCCAAACAGGCGCTTTGCCAAGCAAGCGGCGGCGATGCCCGTAAAGTGTTAAACCTGCTTGAGCAAGCGGTTGATTTAACGAGTGAGCAAAACGGCACATACGACGTAGATGAGCACGTATTAAGCCAAGTACTGCCAACCCATTTAGCTAAATACGATAAAGGCGGCGATGAATTTTACGATTTAATATCGGCTTTTCATAAATCAGTACGAGGCAGCTCACCCGATGGCGCGCTGTATTGGTATTGCCGTATTTTAGCCGGCGGCGGCGACCCACTTTATGTAGCAAGGCGTTTACTTGCCATTGCCACAGAAGACATAGGTAATGCCGACCCACGGGCAATGGAAGTGGCGTTAAACGCATGGGATATATTTCAGCGTGTAGGCCCAAGCGAGGGCGAACGCGCCATTGCTCAAGCCACTTTATATTTAGCCAGCGCACCTAAAAGTAATGCCGTTTATATGGCATTTAACCAAGCAAAGGCTGATGCCAAAAACGAGCCAAGCTACCCAGTGCCAGAGCATTTACGCAATGCACCAACCAACCTAATGAAAGATTTAGGCTATGGTGCCGAGTATCGCTACGCACACAATGAAGAGGGCGCCTTTGCCGCTGGTGAAAAATATTTACCGCCAGAAATTCAAGACAAACACTATTATTTACCGAGCGATCGTGGCCTTGAGCAAAAAATTAAGCAAAAGCTTGATTACTTAAAAGAACGCGACGCGCAAAGCCCGCTTAAACGATACGAAAATGATTAAACTTTATATGATGATCGCCCTTGGTGGCGCCTCAGGGGCCTGTTTACGTTTTTTTATTAGCGAAACCATGCTAAAACTCCTTGGTAGGGGATTCCCTTTTGGCACGTTGACGGTTAATATTCTGGGTTCATTGTTAATGGGCATTTTGTACGGTTTGATAGAGAAAGAAATTATCGCCACAAGCCCCGCTAAAACCCTTATTGGTATTGGCTTTTTAGGTGCGTTAACCACCTTTTCAACATTCTCAATGGACTCGTTGTTGTTATTACAACAAGGTCACTTTATTAAAATGGCCCTCAATATCATCTTAAATGTGATGATCTGTATTTTTATGGCTTGGCTGGGCCTTCAGCTGGTAATGCAAAAAGGTTAAAAAACTAACATGTTAGATTCTAAATATTTACGACAAGACGTTGAGCAAACTGCAGCACGCTTAGCGGCTCGTGGCTACGAGCTTGATGTTGCAAAAGTGACAGAACTTGAAGAACAACGCAAAACATTACAAGTAAAAACGCAAGAGCTTCAAAGTCAACGTAACGCCAGTGCTAAAGCTATTGGCCAAGCAAAAGCAAAAGGCGAAGACGCACAACCACTACTAGACGCAGTGGCAAATTTAGGCAGCGAATTAGACGCAACTAAAAAAGCGCAAGACGAAGTACTCAACGCCATTAACGACATTGCTTTAGCAATTCCAAACTTGCCAGATGAATCAGTACCAGAAGGCGCTGATGAAGACGACAACGTTGAAATACTTACCTGGGGCACGCCTAAAAAGTACGACTTTGAAGTAAAAGATCACGTGGACGTAGGCCAAGACCTAAACGGCCTAGACTTTGAAATGGGCGTTAAAATTAGTGGCGCACGTTTTACAGTAATGCGCGGCCAAGTAGCGCGTATGCACCGTGCACTTACGCAATACATGCTAGATACCCACACAGATAAAAACGGCTATACAGAAATGTATGTACCGTACTTAGTTAATAGCGCAAGCCTTTACGGTACAAGCCAATTACCTAAGTTTGCAGGCGATTTATTCCATACATTAGGCCTAGTAAACGACGACGGTGAACAACAAGCTGGCTTTAGCTTAATCCCAACAGCAGAAGTACCGCTGACTAATAGCGCACGCGACGAAATTTACGAAGAAAGCGATTTACCGATTCGCTTAACTGCGCACACGCCGTGTTTTCGAAGTGAAGCGGGCAGCTACGGTCGCGATACACGCGGCTTAATTCGCCAGCATCAGTTTGATAAAGTTGAACTAGTTCAACTAGTAAAACCAGAAGATTCAATGCAAGCGCTTGAAGAGTTAACAGGTCACGCAGAGCAAATTTTACAAGCGCTAGAACTACCATACCGTAAAGTAATTTTATGTATGGGCGACATGGGCTTTGGCGCAGCTAAAACATACGACTTAGAAGTATGGTTACCGGCGCAAGATACCTACCGCGAAATTTCGTCTTGTTCAAATATGGTCGATTTCCAAGCGCGCCGTATGCAAGCACGTTTTCGCCGTGAAGGTGCTAAAAAGCCAGAGTTACTACATACACTAAATGGCTCAGGTTTAGCCGTTGGCCGTACACTCGTAGCCATACTAGAGAACTACCAACAAGCCGATGGTTCAGTAGTAGTACCAGAAGTATTACGCCCATACATGGGTGGACTTGAAGTGATTGGGAAAGTTTAAGGTTTAGCTATTAGTTTTTAGCTTTAAGTAAAAAAGCCGCTGTTTTAAATGAACAGCGGCTTTTTTATTGAGTAAAAATTAGTATGATTGCTCAAGGTTTCAAATATGAGATGGGTTTCTTCACATATAGGAATAATAAATTTGAATTAATAAAGATTTTAAGAGAGGTAATGTATAACGATTTTGTTTAATTGAAGCGAGTTAAGATTTGTTAATTATAAAATTGAATTCTTAGTAATGATGCAAAAAAGTTTCCAAGAAGAATAGGGCTTAACAAAGCCCCATTTAAATAATTAATACTTTGATTAATTATTAGCTGTTAAAGCTTTTGTATCATCAGCAAAGAGGCCTTTCCACTTACTTGGTATGTAACTATCAATAACCTTTACCTGAGCTTTTAAGTTAGCTATCGAATCTTTTATCTTAACCATAGTAGTAGGTATACTTTGACTTGTATCGCCTGCAATAGAACGAACTAGACTTTGGCTTAGAGCATTAACTGATACGCCGCCAGATTGCTGCTCAAATGTCGTGTATACATCAACTTGAAAGCCTTTTTGATATTGAACTACACATATAAAAAATGTCGTTCTTTCACTCCAGCCACTTGCAGATTTATCGGATTTCATCGTCAACAGAGGATCTTTACACTGAGGGATTTTCATAGTTGCCCCACCGGAAGCTTGTGATAAAGCAGAAAATCCATTTACTAACCCGCCTAGTTGGGTATTTTCAAATGGGCTTACTAGCTCAAATCTTGAAGCATTTTCGGGAATTGATGAAGGTGGGATTCCTCGATTAACTGATAGGCTAGTCATACTACTTTGAGCTGTTTCAATGATAGTATCTAATAGCTCATCTCTTATTGTTGCATCAGCTTTAACGTCTATTACCATATATGCTTGTTCGGTTGTTCTTGTAGGTGTTGTAGCAGCGCAACCAGCTAAAGCTAAAATGCTCAAAGCTAAAAATATTTGATTTCTCATAAAAACTTTCCTTTTTATTTTATTGTATTCTTAAGTGATATCCTTAAGAAGGGCGATACTTTACAATAAGTTAAAGGTAAATCAACATATTACTATTAGATCTGATTTGTTTGCTATAAAAGTGGTCAGATGAGTCGTAATTTAATCAGTTTTTACTCTTTATGCATGTTACTTTACTTAAATTGAAAGCAGTTGGATGTATCAAGCTTATTGGGTGAATTAAGTAAGTATTTAAACGATAAGAGTCAATTCTAGACTTCGTACATCAGAACTTAAATTAAAGAAATCCGTTTATTTAAGCCGCTATCATTCTCTAAAAGCGAAGCGCATCTAATCCCCTTTGTGAACTACTCTGGCTTTACCAACATCAGCTCAGCATATTTCCCATCCATTAATATTGCTACATTACCCGCAGTGGTTACATACACACCCCTTAATCGTCCTGTTGCTTCTGGAAGTATGTGTGACTGGGTAAACTTTCCATTAGCTAAATTAACGCTGTAGAGTTTTTTATCAACAAGCGTGGTGATGAGCACATGTTTTTGAAGTGAAGGGAAAGCTGCATGTTTAGAGCCGTAATATGCCATGCCTGACGGGGCAATTGATGGCGTCCAATCTACGCTTGGCTTTTGCATGCCGGGGTAATCTCTAAAAGGAGAAATACGTGCTTGTGAATAATCGTCACCGTAGGTGATCACCGGCCAGCCGTAGTTGGTAGCTGGCGTTAAGTAATTTAGCTCATCGCCACCGGCGGGGCCGTGCTCGTGGCTAACAATTTGCTCGGTATCGTAATCATACACTAAGCCCTGTGGGTTTCGGTGACCGAGCGAGTAAACAGCGTGTGCATTGGGGTTTTTGTGATTAATAAATGGGTTATCTTTTGGAATAGTGCCATCTAGGTTTATACGTAATAGTTTGCCAAGTTGGCTGGTTATTACTTGTGCTTGCTCTCTAAAATCAAAGCCATCACCAGTTGAAAACAGTAGAGTGTTATCGGGTAAAAAGAGGGCGCGACCAGCGTAGTGTTGTGGGGTATTTTTATCAGTCACTACTGTGTAAATAATAACAGGCGTTGAAAAGCCGGTGCCATTAAAGGTAGCTTTTGCAATTACCAGGCGATTAGCCTCAGCTGTGCCTTGTGCGTAGGTAAAAATGAGTTCTTTGCTGGTGTTAAAATTAGGCGAGAGCACTATATCGAGTAAGCCGCCTTGGCCTGCAACGTATAAACCTTCAAGGTTTAAATTTACTCTAGTTTGCTGATTGTTTTTTACAATAACAACGTGGCCGTCGCGCTCTGTAATTAGCCATGTATCATTTGGCAGTTTAACCATGCTCCACGGCGAATTTAATTGTGCTGCGAGTGTGTGGGTGCTGTATTGCTCTTTAGGTAATTCAGCAGCACTGGCTGCAGAAGCAAATAGCCCTACAAACAGCCATAGCGCTAATTGAGAGAGTCGTTGTTTACATTGCAAGCCTTTGCTACTGTAAGAAAAAAGCTTTATTTTAAGTTGAGATAACCATGCCATTTTTAACACGTTTACTCCCTATATTTTTAGTTTCTTGGTTATTTACCTTTACGCTTGCTAGCTTGTTTCATAGCCAATACGTTGTCAATCAATTAGTTGATGTGGGCGTTGTGGTCAGCTTAAGCGACCGTATTAATTTAACGCTAGATGATTGGTTAGGGCTATTACCTACCTATGGCGCCATTATTGCCATTGCTTTGGCTATCGCTTTTTTTGCTGTTGTGTTACTTGTTAAAAAGTTTGAAAAATACAGCATGGTGTTATTTGTAGGATCGGGTATCACTGCTTTTGCCTTGGTGCTAGCGGCCATTGAGTCGATTATGAATATTCATATTATAGCGGGCGCACGTGGATGGGGATTTTATTTGCAATTACTAGCAGGTGCTTTTGGTGGCTTGTTGTTTGCCTTGTTAACCAAGGCGTTAGCCCTTAAACAGTAGGTTAAATAAAAAAATCAGTGGCTAATGCTAAGCGTTAACCACCTCGTTAAAGTACGATGTATAACGTTAATTAAAGCGCTACATAATAAGCGCCTTAATAGCCTCTAAGCCTTTTCTGAGTGTGGCTTCATCGTTGGCGTAGTTAATGCGTACGCACTGGTGTTTGTGCTCCCAGCTATCTTCAATGCCAATAAAAAAGTTATGCCCAGGAATTATATATACATCTTGCTCTTTGAGTTTTTGATAAAGCATTTCGCTGGTTATTTTTGAGTCTTTAAACCATAGCCACATAAAAAACGCGCCTTCGAGTTTATGTAAATAGACAGGCAAGTCTTCAAAAATTTCATCAAACAGGTTTATGGCTATCTCTGCTTTATTTTTATAAAAAGGCAATACAGTATTTTTACACAAAGGCAGTAATTCGCCTTCGTTAATTAAGCGGGTTACTAAGCTTGGGCCAATAGCGTTAGGCGATAACACCATAGAGCCGTTAACACGGCCAATGGCTTTAATTATTTCATTATTGGCAACCACAATACCAGTGCGCAGGCCTGGCAAGCCCAGTTTTGAAAGCGACATACACAATATAATGTTTGAGTTCCACGTAAGGTTTGCTTCGGTGTAAATACAACCTGGGAAAGGGTCGCCGTAGGCGTTATCAATAATTAGGGGAATATTGTACTTGTGTGCAAGGGCATCTAGATGGCGTACTTCCTCATCGGTAATGACATTACCAGTTGGGTTGGTAGGGCGCGATACGCACAGTGCACTAATACTGGTATCGTTGGTTAATACGTTTTCTACCGCGTCAAAATCAATGACATATTTAAAGTGCTTAGAGCCATTGAAGGTATTTAAAATTTCGATGTCGGGCTTTATTGCCACAAACATATCATCAGATAAACCTTGGTCGGCGTAACCTACGTATTCAGGCGCAAGCGGAAACAATATACGCTTATTAGTGCCATCGCTCATTTTGCCCGCAAGCATATTAAACAATACAAAAAAGTTAGCTTGGCTGCCGTTACCCAGTGCTATGTTTTGTGGTGTTAAGCCCCAGTCAAACTCGCTATTGAGCTGTTTAGCAAGGGCCGCTCTAAATTCGTCATTGCCAGTTGGCCCGTCGTACAAACCAAATACTTGCGATACTTTATTACTGGCTACTAGCTTTTGTAATTCATCTAAAAATACGGCATTAACCTGTGGTACGTGTGCGGGGTTACCGCCACCTAGCATAACAATATTTGGATTATTGCTTGCGTTAGCGCTGCCTAAATCTTCCATAAGCTGCGTTATTCCGTTGGGTTGTGTAAATTTAGTACCAAAATTTGAGTAGTTCATAATACCTATGTGTGCGCTAATAACGAGGAGGGCAGTATAGCGTAAATAAAGGGCTTTATTTGCATGTTGAGAATAATTCACGGTTTAGAACTTTAAACCCTTTAGGGTATAATTAATGCACTTTTATTCGCTAGGCTATTGTTATCAGTAATTTTGAATCGACTTTACATCACACTACGCTTGAGGCTGAATCTGCCGCTGATTTAAACGAGCCTGTAGTAAAAAACACGCAATTTAAAATAGCCACGTTTAATTTATTTAACTACCTTGAGCCGCCTAATGCGTATTACGATTTTGAAAAAATTTATACCGCAGAGCAATGGGCACGCAAAAAGCGTTGGATTGTAGATTATTTAAATGAGTACGCGCCTGATGTAGTAGGTTTTCAAGAAGTATTTAGTATTGAATCGCTAAAAGCGTTAATGGCGCAGCAAGGCTATACATATTTTGCTGTGGTTGATACGCCAGAGGTGATTGATGATTTTATTTTTAAGCGCCCGGTCGTGGCAATAGCGTCTAAATTTGAGATTGTTGATGTTGCTGCGGTTAAGCACAATACGGAGCTTGTTGAAATGCTTGGCCTTAATAGTAATTTTACGTTTAGCCGTAAGGTGTTAAGAGCCACCATTAGATTACCCCATGTAGGTAATACCGACTGTTATGTGGTTCATTTTAAGTCAAAACGAGCCATGATTGAGAGTGATGAAAGTACTACTAGCTCAGCCAAAACCGAGCCACCCTCAAGCGAAAAAAACATAATAGACACTCTTAAAGCAAATGTGGCCGGCTCGTGGGGCTCAACCATTCAGCGCGGCAGTGAAGCCACTTTACTAATGATAGAAATGATTGCCCGACGCGAAGCTACACAACAGCCTATGGTGTTAATGGGCGATTTTAATAACGACCTAGCTGATGGGGTGTTGAGCCATTTACTAACGAATACATTGCGATTTGCCCCAGCGTTTGATGTTAAAACATACCTTGCTAAATATTGTTTAAATGACGCGTGGCAGTTATTTAAAACACTAAAAATGAGCCAATTTACGGCGCACAACACCCTGCAAAACGCTGGCAGCCATGCAGATGCTCAACAAAGTAATGCCCCCGCTGCGCCGCTATTAAATCGAAGCCCTACCCATTACTATGGAACGAGTAGTACGGTACTTGATTATATTTTACTCTCGTGTGAATTTGACCCAAGTTACGATGATAGCTTTTATGAAGTGAGTGATTATCATACTTACGACAGGCATTTAATAAACCCAGAATACGAACGAGACGATTTAACAACCGATCACGCAGTGGTATCAATTACGCTAACGTTAAGGAGTTAATACGTGGGTAACATTTATAAATAGGTTTGCAGCTTTTACATTATTATTGAACCTATAAATTATAAGTTACTAATTATAATAAACTTATTTTAGGCTTAAAACTTGCTGTAAGTACTAAGTTAAAACAATTTTAAGGACATAAAAATGACTGAAGTTGCGCTTTCTGCCTATATGGCATTTTACGTTTACTTAATAATGTTAGTGGTACAGTGGTCGGTAGCTACCTTTAGCAAAGCTAAACAGCCTAATGCTGTACCGGGTAAAATTAGCGATGATTTATCGCACGACAGTTTTATATTTAGAGCCCATCGTACTTTTCATAACACACTAGAAAACAGCGCGTTATTTATTGGTACTGTGTTGTTTGCATTTGTTATAAATTACCAAAGCCCTATATTTGCCATGTGTGTTTGGGTGTATGTAATAGCGCGATTAATTCATATGGCGCTGTATTACGTTATAGCCACAGAGAAAAACCCAAGCCCACGCACGTACTTCTTTTTAATCAGTTTTATAGCCAATATTGTTATGCTAATTTTAATTGGCTTAAGATTAATGGCTTAATATCACGTGATTAAAGGCTATTTAGCCATTAGTATAAAAAAAGCGAAAGGGCTGTAATTAGCCCTTTTGCTTTTTAGTTTTTAGCTGAGATTAATTTACACCAATAAACCCACCGGTTTGATGGGCCCAAAGCCCAGCATAAATACCATTTTGCGCAATGAGCGCTTCGTGGCTGCCTTGCTCTACAACGCGTCCTTCATCAAGTACAATAAGTCTGTCCATTTGCGCAATGGTCGATAGCCTGTGAGCAATAGCAATCACAGTTTTATCTGTCATTAAATCATCTAGGCTTGCTTGTATTGCGGCTTCTACTTCTGAGTCGAGCGCGCTGGTGGCTTCATCGAGTATTAAAATAGGTGCATTTTTCAGTAATACCCGCGCTATAGCGATACGCTGGCGTTGCCCACCGGAGAGGGTTACACCGCGCTCGCCTACTTGAGCATCAAACCCTTTATTGCCTTTGCTATCTTCTAAATCGCTTATAAACTCGAGTGCTTTAGCTTGCTTGGCAGCGCTGAGCATTTCGGCTTCTGAGGCATCGGGTCGGCCGTATAAAATATTATCTTTTACAGAGCGGTGAAGCAGGGAGGTGTCTTGCGTAACCATGGCTATATAGCGGCGAAGGCTTTCTTGGCTTACATCGGTAATGTTTTGGCCATCAATTTTAATTGTCCCAGAATCGGTATCGTAAAAGCGCAGGAGTAAATTAACTAATGTTGATTTACCAGCGCCAGAGCGACCCACTAAGCCAATTTTTTCACCGGGTTTGATATGTAGGTTTAGGCCGTTCATTACCGGGCCGCGATTAGTTTCGTTAGCGGCTTTGCCGTAGTTAAAGTGAACATTTGAAAACGCTATATCGCCCTTAGAAACGTTAAGCGTTTTTGCATCGGGTTTGTCATCTACTTTAATGGGCGTAGATAAGGTTTTCATGCCATCGGTGGCGGTACCAATGTTTTCAAACAAGCTGCTTATTTCCCACATGATCCACTGCGCCATGCCATTTAATCTAAGCGATAAACTAACAGCAACAGCAATGGCACCTGCGCTAATTGCACTTAGCGACCATAAATAAAGGGATAGTGCGGCCACACTAAATACTAATAAGTAATTTAGGCTATTTATGGCAAAGTTAAGGCTGGTTACTAAACGCATTTGCTTATAAACAGGCTGTAAAAATACATCCATACTTTGTTTAGCGTATTGCTCTTCACGTTGTGTGTACGAAAAAAGCTTAATGGTTGATATATTTGTATAGCTATCGACTATACGGCCGGTCATTTCAGAGCGCGCATCGGCCTGCGAGCTGGCAATTTTTTTAAGTTTTGGCACAAAGTACATTTGAATGGCGGCATAAATAATTACCCAGACTAAAAGCGGTAGCATTAAACGCCAGTCAGCTTCAGCAACTAAAAACACCATAGCGCCAAAATAAACCACAATATACATTAGTACATCGAGCAGTTTCATTACGGCTTCTCGTACGGCCAATGATGTTTGCATTACTTTTGTGGCAATACGCCCTGCAAACTCGTTTTGATAAAAGCTAACACTTTGGCGTAATAAGTATCTATGCGCCGACCAACGAATCGACATAGGGTAATTACCCAGTAATGCTTGGTGCAAAATAGCCGAGTGAAAAAACACCACTATAGGCAATATCACTAAAAGCACTACCGCCATTTTTATAAGTTCGGCTTTTTGCTCTTCAAATAGGGTTTGCGGTGTGTAGGTGCTCAACCAATCAACCAATTGGCCCATATAGCTAAATAACGATACTTCTAAAATGGCAAGCAGGGCAGCACTAACAGACATTAAAACTAACGACAGCTCCATACCTTTAGTGTAATGACGACAAAACGCAAATAAGGTAGAGGGCGGCTGCGTTGGCTTTTGCTCAGGAAATGCGTTGGTCATTTTTTCGAATAATCGATACATTTTATAAACTTAAATGACAAAAATAGAAAAGGATCATACCATTTAAGTGGCGCGCTGTAGATCTTTAGCGACTAATTTACACTGCTACTTTTATCGAATAGGGTTTGTGAGGTTTACGCCTTTAATCATGTAAATGTCGTCATAGCGTAAACCGCCATTTCCGTAGGGCTTTTTATGTGGGCCCGTATTACAGTTAGCTAAAAAATAGCTAAGTGGGCGTTCGCGTTTCATTCTAAAGGTGGCATTTTTATACACTAAGGTTTGGTTTTTAAATTCGCCGCCTTGTACATATACACTGTATTGCTGGCCTTGCATTTTTACCGATGCATTATTAACAACGTACCAAATGTTGTACCAACTGTTTGTATCAAGTGGTTTAGCCGATTGCGCTTGTGCATAGTTTTGGATATTACTATAGCCTTTATCAGTTTTGACCATTAGCGCCCCGGTATTGACTAAGCCGTTTGATTCGGTTTTATCGGTTACTCGTAGAGTGGCTTCAAAGGCGTCGTAGCCGTGAACGTTTATTTGCTCTGGCTCTAAGTTACTTAATCCAAAAGCATGGTTATTTGGAAAAGAGGCGACGTTAATACGGGTAAAAAAAGTGTAGGTTTCGCCAACGGGCACTGTTTTTGGAAGCTTTTTATAGCTGAGGGCTTTGCGGTTGCCGACAATACCCTTTTCGGCAGGCTTTTTAATTAAAAAGTGGTTAATACCTTTGGCTGTGTCCTCAACTTCTATTTTAGTTACTTGTGGGTTAGCGACATAAGGTTGAGTTTGGTTGTCTGTGTCAGCCTTTGTCCAGCCTTTTAGCGGTTGTTCAAAGTTATCTACTAATAGCCACTTTGCAGAGGGGGCATTTTGATTGTTTTGGCTACAGGCTAATAATCCTGAGCAGGCCACTAACAGTAAGCTGTATTTAACGCGCATAATCCCTCTTTTACTAATGTAAGTATATAAATTGGTAAACCAATGTGTGGAATTTAATTTTTAAAACCAAAAATCCATATAACCAATTTAGCGTAAATTAGTCAACCAATATTGTATTTTATCTATTTTACTGACGTTAATATTTTAAACGCGTAAAATACCTAACTACACGCAATTAAAAATAATAAAAGGGATTATATGTATACTGGAACGTGCCTATGTAAAGCGGTAAGCATTGAAATTAAAGGGGCTATTTCTCAAATTATTCATTGTCACTGCTCACTATGCAGAAAAAACAGCGGGACTGCTTTTGCGACTAATGGCTTTGTAAATACCCACGAATTTACACTTACCAAAGGTGAAGATAATTTAACTGAATTTAATTTCAAACCTGGGCGTGCGCGCTTTTTTTGTAAAACATGTGGCTCACCTATTTACAGTGCTAATGCAGAGGATAAATCTCGCTTGCGAATACGCCTAGGGTTGATAGATGACGATATTACTGAACAGGTAATATCGCATAATTTTGTTACCTCTAAAGCCAATTGGGAGCAATTAGAAACCCATTTGCCGTGCTATGAAAAACACGAACCAGGTCGCTAAATTACTCTATGTGGTAAATGCTGTTTATGTCGCTGTGAAGGCTGGGCGCCCACGTTTTAAATAATGGCGAATGGGCTATTTCTTCTTTATTAATGTGCACTAAGCTTTGCTGAGAAAGCATCACGACAATATTTTTGTATTCGTTAAACTCTATAAGGGCAATACAGCTAAAGTGTTGCCTAAACAAGACGAGTAAAGCTTGGAGCTCTTTCCCTGTTTTAGGGTTTAAATTTATAATAATTTGCGCATTTAGCCCGCTGCAGCGACGTATGTTTTGCCAAAATACGCTGTTAGATAAAAAGTCTTGATGTACATCGCCACTAAAAATATCAATTGTAATGACATTGTATGTGCGCGTGCACGTTGCAACAAACAGCTCTGCATTTTGTAAGTGCACCATATGATTAGCGGGCAAGTTAAAATGGTGCTTAGCAACGCTTATCATCGCGGGGTTTATTTCTACACTGTCAAACACAGCTAAGTTATTTATATAAGCCGTTTTGTTATGTAAATAATGAATGGCTCGTTCAATGCCCGCAGTACCTAAACCTAAATTTAAAACCCGTAGTGGCTCAGCTGCTTTGAGTAAAAATAACAGCATACATTGATTAACCGCAATCAGTAATTGTTCATTCTCATTAAGGCTCATCACCCCTTGAATAGTGATATCGCTTTGCGCATTTTGGGCAAGTGTTAACCAGCGATAGGACGTATTTTGATAAACACAAATAGGCCCATATTGGTTGTTACTAGTGGCTATTAAATTGGCAGAGACAGTGTCGGCTTTAAGCTGGCGCATAGGTTACAAATACAAATAAAACACCCCATTAGTTTGCCACGAAAACACGCTATGTATATAGCGTATTTATGTAACAAGGTTTGTAATGCGCTCGGTTTCTTAAAAGAGGGGAGTACTTAAGTGTGGTTAATTTTTACAGTTGAGCTTACTTGTATAAAGCTTTAACTCAAAATAGTTGCACTATATAGGTTGTTGAGTAATGGTAAGGTAAAAAATAAGGAGCTTATAATGCGCAAAACCCCTTTTTCTATTACCACTAAACTTATTAAATTGAGTACGTTAGCCTTTGCTTGTACGGCAGGCTTATCAGCACAGGCTCATGCCAGCATAAAATATGAAGAACAACAAAAGCTACATGATATTGCAGCGCAGGTATCAGCTAAACGTATCGAGAGCGACATACAAACGCTGGTGGATTTTGGTACCCGCCATACGCTTTCTGAAACTAAGTCAGATACACGGGGCATAGGTGCTGCACGGCGCTGGATCAAAAAAGAGTTTGAAAAAATATCAGCGCAATGTGGTGGTTGCCTAGAAGTTATTGAAGTTAAAGACACTATATCAGGTGAAAAACGAATTCCTAATCCTGTTGAAGTGGTGAATATAGTGGCCATTCAGCGTGGTAGTACTGAGCCAAACCGAATGGTTATTATGTCGGGCGATATTGATTCGCGGGTGAGCGATGTAATGGACTTTACCAGTGATTCAACGGGTGCTAATGATAACGCTTCAGGCGTGGCAGGGGTTATTGAAGCTGCACGTGTACTAAGCAAGCATAAATTTAATGGCTCAGTTGTGTATGCAGCGTTGTCTGGCGAAGAGCAAGGTTTATTTGGCGGTAAAATACTCACAGCGTATGCGCAAGAGCACAATTGGCAAGTACATGGCGTTTTAAATAACGACATGATTGGCAATATTACCGGTATTAATGGCGTTACCGACAATACAACGGCGCGTATTTTCTCAGAAGGCACGCGTGTAGTAGAAACGAAACAACAAGCAAGAACGCGCCGTTTTACAGGTGGTGAAGTCGATTCGGCGAGTCGTAATTTAGCGCGCTATATAGATACAATTGCCGATAGGTACATTCCAAATTTAGATACAATGTTAGTTTACAGGTTAGATAGATTTGGCCGGGGCGGGCACCATAGACCGTTTAACGATGCGGGTTTTGCAGCAGTCAGAATTATGGAAACTAATGAGCATTACGACCGACAACATCAAGATTTACGTACAGAAAATGGGGTGGTTTATGGCGATACCATAGATGGCGTTGATTTTGACTACACAGCAAAGCTTACGTCACTGAACGCAGTAACAATGGCTTCAATGGCTTGGGCGCCAGCTCCCCCTAAACAGGTAAAAATTGAAGGCGCGGTTAAGGCCGACACTACGCTTTCGTGGCAAAGTTCAGATGATGATAATATTGCCGGTTATCGTATTTATTGGCGCTATACCAGTGAGCCGCAATGGCAATTTAGCCAAGATGTGGGCAATGTAAGTAAAGCTACACTTAAAAACGTTGTTATAGATAATTACTATTTCGGTGTTGCAGCGATAAGCAAAGACGGGATTGAATCGCCAGTGGTGTTCCCAGGTGATGTAGGCTCGTTTGATCACAATATAAAATAACAGCGATTTACTATTGCTTAAGTGCAATTGTGATTAAAAACAAATCAAATGGTGTATTTAAGGTGCAAAGCAGGTGTTTTATGCTTGCACCTTATTTGTTATGCACTTAGAGTGTAGAAAAAAAAGCAGTAAAGGTTAATAAAATGCAGCAAGAAGAAAAAAAACCATTAACAGCGCAAGAGCAAGCACAAATAGAGCAACAACGGGTTGCTTGGCAACGCGAGTGTTTTCAAAACGCCCAAAAATATTTAGCAGAAAAAGGCATTATGCCTAAATCAGTAATAGACAAAGACAGCCGCTTTTTAGCGCCATTGTGTGCTATGTGGAAATTTAAAGCGCAAAATGGCAAGAGCTACTGGGTAATAACAGGGCGCTTACCTACTGATCATGCAGAAGTAAGTGCAGCAAAAGATGCGCGCGATGCTATGCGTTATTTTTCATTACAATGGCAGTTAAAAGCAGATCAAATAATGAGTGTTGGCGCACGCGATAAAACCCAAGTCGACTTTGCTAACTTACTTATAAACCGTGCTCACGGCTTATACGAAATGCATGAAAACGAGCAACTTTGGGCTAATGAACCAAAATAAGGTATCGCTTGTATAAACGTAAAAAAGGGCTATTAACGGCCCTTTTTTAATGTACTAATGTAAATGGTTTAGTGACAAACTCAGACACTTGGCATTGCATTCGCTGCCTAGGTATACCTGCTTCCATAAAAACACCGCCTTGTTGTATAAAGCCGTTTCGTTTAAAGCGTTCAACTTCGTTTAAAATACAATTAATACTAATAACTTGGTGCCCATCGTTAGCGGCAAGATTAACAATAAAAGTAAGTAATGAAGTATAAACGTGGCGATTACGGTGTGCGGGTAAAACGGCTATTCGGCCTATTAAGCCATCTGTACACAGCCTACCTGTGGCTACGGGTGCGTTACTGTTGTGAGTAACTAGCACATGGTGTGCTAGTTTGTCTTGGCTATCAAATTCTACTCGTTTGGGTATGTGTAGCTCATACACAAATACTTTTTCACGTATTTGTTGTAGCTGGTCTTTTTGCCTATCCCACTCGACCTTATTAATTTGATAGCCCATAGCGCACCTCTAATTAAACCACATCCCCTCATTAACTAGTGTAGTAAAGGTTTGAATAAAAACTAGGCTGGGCTGCGCTGCGTTTAAATCGTCGGTATTAACATAATCATGATCTGTTAATAGTTTAACGGCATTTAAGTCGCAAAGTGGTAACGGGTAGTTTTCGCCATTAATACTTAATAATAGGGTGTCTTCTAGCTGCTGATAGATAGCACGTACGCCGCCTAAACGCTCAAATTCTTCTGCATTGTTTGCTATAAAATCACTAATTTGCTCGCAGGTTATTAGCTCTTCAAGCGGTGCTAAGTCCATTTCGTGCTTGGCTTGGCTTAAGGTATTACCAAGCCAATGCTTAAATAGCTCATCGTTATTAAGTAGCGCTTGCATAAGGGTTTTAACTTTATCGGTTTCGCTCTGTAAAAGCTCACCTTTAGAGTCCCTAAGGGCTAAAGTGTGATCGGTATAGCGTTTTTGGCCGCTGTCGGTATCAATAACATGATCGGCAAAACTAGAAAATAAGTCTTGTTGATTAGGCGCTCTAAATCCAACCGAGTAGTTAAGGGCGTTTTCTATTGCATAGCCTTCGTGAGGGCACCCAGGTGGTATGTATAAAATATCGCCGGGCTCTAAAATACAATCTATAACGGCTTCAAATTGCTCAACTTGCAGTAGTTTTTTATTTTGCGCAAATTGTTTAAGTGTGGGATCAGGCAGGCCAACACGCCAATGACGCTTACCCTGGCCTTGAATAATAAATACATCGTACTGATCTAGGTGCGGACCTACGCCACCTTTAGGGGTTGAGTAGCTGATCATTAAATCATCTATTCGCCAGTTAGGTATAAACCTAAAAGGGTGAAGCAGTTGTGCTGCATCGCTATGCCAATGATCAACCGCTTGTACCAATAAAGTAGCGTGTTGCTCAGTTAATTTTTCAAAGTCTTCAAATGGGCCTTGGTATGCTTGCCAATCGTTATTGTGGTTAGTAACAATTCGCGACTCTATACTTTCTTCCATAGCAAGACCGGCAAGCTCTTCTGCCTCTATTGGGTCTTGAAAGTCTGTAAAGCCTTGTTTAATTAATAGCGGTTTTTTTTGCCAGTATTGGTTTAAAAATTCTTGCTCACAGAGGTTGTTTATTTTTAATTGGTACATAGAGTTGGCCTATAATTTTTAGTACAAAAAAAGCGAAAGGGATTATCCTTTCGCTTTTTATATGCGCAATTTAGTATTTAAACTAAATCGTCAATAAACTCAACAGCGCGGCCAATGTAGTTGGCAGGTGTTAGTTTTTTCATTTCTACTTTAGCGTGCTCTGGCAGGTCTAAACCATCGATAAAGTCGGCCATAATCTCTTGATTTACACGTTTACCACGCGTTAAATCTTTAAGTTTTTCGTATGGTTTTTCAATACCGTATTTACGCATAACCGTTTGAATTGGCTCAGCAAGTAATTCCCAGTTTTGATCAAGCTCATCAAGTAAACGTTGCTCATTTACTTCAAGCTTGCTTACGCCTTTAAGTGTAGATTGATACGCAATAAGCGTGTAGCCCATACCCACACCTAAGTTACGTAAAACGGTTGAGTCGGTAAGGTCACGCTGCCAACGAGAAACAGGCAGTTTTTGTGCAAGGTGAGCAAATATAGCATTTGCTAAGCCTAGGTTACCTTCTGAGTTTTCAAAGTCGATAGGGTTTACTTTATGCGGCATTGTTGAAGAGCCGATTTCGCCAGCAATGGTTTTTTGCTTAAAGTGGTTTAGGGCAATGTAACCCCAAACGTCACGATCAAAATCAAGTAAAATAGTGTTAAAGCGAGCAATAGCATCAAATAGCTCGGCAATGTAGTCATGCGGCTCTATTTGTGTAGTGAACGGGTTAAAGGTTAAACCAAGGCTAGTTACAAAGTTGCTTGCGTGGGTATGCCAATCGTAATCTGGGTAAGCACTCAGGTGAGCATTGTAGTTACCTACAGCACCGTTAATTTTACCTAGCATTTCTACCTGTGCGATTTGGTCGCGTTGGCGTTTTAAACGCATGTATACGTTAGCAAACTCTTTACCCATTGTTGAAGGCGTAGCTGGTTGGCCGTGGGTACGCGTCATCATAGGTACTGCTTTGTACTCAATGGCTTTTTCTTTTATAGCGTTAAGTAGTTGGTCGCAGTATGGAAGGAGCACATTATCACGAGCTTCGCTTAGCATTAAACCATGAGATAGGTTATTAATATCTTCTGATGTACAGGCAAAATGGATGAACTCGTTAATAGCGTTAATTTCGCTGTTATCGGCTACTTTTTCTTTTAGTAAATATTCTACCGCTTTAACATCGTGGTTTGTGGTGCGTTCAATGTCTTTAACACGCTGTGCGTCAGCTTCGCTGAAGTTATCAACAATGGCATTTAAAAGTGCATTGGCTTGTTCGCTAAATGCAGGTACTTCTTTAATATCACTTGCTGCAGCTAAGGCTTGCAACCAACGCACTTCAACGGTTACGCGGTATTTGATTAAGCCAAATTCGCTGAAAATACTGCGTAGTTCAGTGGTTTTGCTGCCGTAGCGACCATCCACTGGAGAGATAGCGGTTAACGCTGAAAGCTCCATAATAACTCCTAAATTTTAGTTTTGAACGATAATTAAATGTTTGTTTTTGCAATAGCGAGAATTTTTCTTTTTGCAAAGAAAAAGTGACGGCGTTTACCGCCCATTTGTCGCCATAATACAGCACTGCGAATTCCTGCTAATAAAAGGGCACGAATTTTATTTTGCGTTTGCTGCTGTTTTAATAACTCGGGTTTACCATAAACCTGAATTCGGTGCCCAAGGGGGCTCAGCACCGACGAGTATATATCTGCTAAACCGGCAACTACGGTGTCATCGGTTATGGCAAAGTGATCTAAGCGACGATGAATGTCGTCGATACGACGGCCAAGTTCAGCTAAGCTTTTTGGCTCGTTATTTAAAATACGTTCAAGCTGCATTAAACCACCTACGTACTTAACTATTTCAACATCTTTTTGAGCGCCAGCAGTAAGCTGCGCCATTAATGTTTTATAGCCGTCGCGCAAGTTATGCGTACCTTGATAAACATCAACCGGCGATGCGGGTGATGTTTGTACAATACTTGTAAATAGCACGTCTAAGTCTGAATCGTTTGCGCTGCCGTATTGCGCAATTTTTTGTACTTGTTTAGCCACTTGGCACATGGCGGCAAGCGCCATGACTTGGTGTTGATTCATTACTTAATCACCGAATCTATAATACCGCCACCTAAACACACATCATCGGCATAAAATACAGCTGATTGACCCGGTGTAACGGCTTTTTGTGGTTCATCAAACAATACGCGTGCCATACCATCTTCCCCAACGAGAAGGGTACAATTAATATCTTCTTGGCGGTAACGGGTTTTAACGGTGCAGCGCGTCGTGCCTTGAGGGCCAACACGGTCTACCCAATGTAATTGATTGGCGTTTAGGCCATTGCTGTATAGGCGAGGGTGGTCTTTACCTTGTCCGACAACGAGCACATTGCGCTCAACGTCTTTATCTACCACGTACCATGGCTCGCCAGAGCCTTCTTTCATGCCACCAATTAACAAGCCTTTACGCTGGCCAAGTGTATGATACATAAGCCCTTCATGCTCACCTACGTTGTTGCCGTCAGTATCTTCAATCACACCTGGTTGAGCAGGTAGAAACTTTTGTAAAAAGTCTTTAAATTTACGCTCACCAATAAAACAAATACCGGTGCTATCTTTTTTGTCATGGGTGATTAAGTCTTGCTCTTCTGCAATACGGCGTACGTCTGGTTTAGCTATATCGCCTACTGGGAAAAGCGTTTGGCCTATGTGTTCATGGCTTAAGGTATATAAGAAATAGCTTTGATCTTTGTTATCGTCTAAGCCTCGGCACATAACGTATTTGTCGTCTCGTAGTTCACGACGAACATAATGGCCTGTTGCAATATAATCGGCGCCAAGTGCTTGTGCTGCAAATTCTAAAAATGCTTTAAATTTAATTTCTTTGTTACACATAATATCTGGGTTTGGCGTACGGCCCGCTTTGTACTCTTCTAAAAAGTACTCAAAAACGTTATCCCAGTATTCGGCTGCAAAGTTAACGGTATGAAGCTCGATGCCTAATTTGTCACACACTGCTTGTGCATCTTTTAAATCTTCAGCGGCTGCACAGTATTCGTCATTGTCGTCTTCTTCCCAGTTCTTCATAAACAGGCCTTCTACTTGGTAGCCCTGTTGTTGTAATAAATATGCAGATACAGAAGAATCAACACCGCCGGACATACCAACGATGACTTTAATGTGACTATTTTCGCTCATGAATAATTTCGCTTATACAGATTGCTGTTAACTTGGAAAGGCCGCGATTATAGCACGCATTTTGTTTTTGCTTAAAGGGAGGAGTGGTGCAAACACACGATTTTGTAGTTATTTTATTCATATAATAAATAGCAAATAAGACTGAAACGCATTTAACATAAAAAATGATGAAAAATTTAAATAAGCCATTGTAAAAAGATATTTCGGTGCCATTATTGTCTGAGCGCATAATAATAGCGTCCGTATTACCTTGTGTTTGTTGTACAATTAAGGAACAGGCAAGATTTTTGTATTAAATTTGCATTTTTATTGCCTTAATATTTTCAACGGAATGAATATATGAATTACGCCTTTCAGGTAAAAAAACTTACGACCCTAATTACGTTTTATACGACTAACTCAAGCTTTCATGTAAAGCAGTTACTTGAAAACCCGACGAGTGAGTTTAAGCAATCTGCCTACAAACTTTTTCATGAAATATTTAAACACAGCGTACCCGTAGACTCTCAACAGACTAGCCCCGTTGATGCTATTTTTGATTCAGTTACTGCATCTTTAGATTTAATTAACCAATCTGAAGTGGCGTTAGTTGAAACAACACAAAAATGGTGGAACGAGTGGTACTTTGTATTAACTATGGAGCATTCGCTTTCTCACGAAAAAGAAGATGTGCCATACAGTTTCCTATCTAAAAAAATGCATCATCCTATGAAGCGCCACGAGATGAGCCACTACGCCCATTTATTTACTATTTTGCCTATGCCTATCTCTAATGTGTGTGCTAAAACCGGCGATATTATTAGAGTTAATCAGCGCTTTATAGATGTATTTGGTTATACCGTTGATGACTTACCTAACTTAGAGCAGTGGTGGGTTAATGCATACCCAGATCCTCACTATCGAGTGGCCGTGAAAAAAACGTGGCAATCGGCGTTAGAAATTGGCAATGAAACAGGGCAAGACATCCCCGCGCATGATTACCATGTTACTTGTAAAAACGGTAATACAATTACTATGGAAGTATCTGGAATCAATTTGGGCGATGAATATATTGCTGTATTTAATGATGCGACCAAGCGTTTAGAAGATCAAAATATTTTACGCGACATGGCATTTTTAGATTCGCTAACACAAATAGCAAATAGACGTCGTTTTGATGAAAAGCTAAGTAAAGAGTTCGAAAAAGCCGTTGAGTGTGGTGACGATTTGGCAATTATTTTAATCGATATTGATCACTTTAAACTCTTTAACGACCGCTACGGGCATGTTGAAGGTGATTTATGTTTGTATAACGTGGCGCAAGCAATAGCGTGTACGGTAAGCCGCACAGAGGACTTTGTGGCGCGTTATGGCGGAGAAGAATTTGTTGTATTGCTGCCTCAAACCGATAAACAAGGGGCCTTATTTATTGCTGAGCATATTCAAAAGGCAATTGAAGAGCTGCACATCCCTCATGAAGACAGCTTTACCGGTTACTTAACCCTGAGCATGGGTATTCACGCAATTAATAAAGAGGATAGTTGCGATCAAAAAGAGTTTATTAAGGCCGCCGACAGCGCACTTTATTATTCAAAAAGGCAAGGACGAAATTGTTTAGCATTAAGTTAATTTATAGCCTTGGACTATTTATATAGCTTTGAGAATTATATAAAGCGCAGATGTTTAATTATCGTCGTAAATAAAGTCTATGTCTTGAATATGGCGGTTTAGGCTGTCTTCAATACATTTTAACACTAAATGGCTTCTTAGAGGCAGTGCTTTAATGTCCCCTAAACTGTGCCAGTTAGCACTAATTATATCTGCATCTTTTGGGCAGGGCTCAGTGGTGATTTGAGTGCCATCAAACATAAAACAAAAGCGTAAGTAATGCACCCCATTAGCCGCATGTAAGTTATAAATACCGATTAAGCCAGTGGGCGTTAGGGACAAACCTGCTTCTTCAAAAAGCTCTCTGCTGGCTGCTTGAGCCAGTGTTTCGTTTACTTCTAAATGGCCAGCAGGTTGGTTATAACAAATATTAGAAGTAAATTTATCTCGCTCTTTTACCAGTAAAAAACGCTCTCCTTTTTTTACTACAGCAGCCACCGTTACATGGGGTTTATGCATTTACCTCACCTTTTATAACACTGTACTGTGCGCTGTTTATGCCATCTAGCGTGTAATTGCCAATACTGTAGCGAATAAGCCTTAATGTAGGGTGCCCAACATGGGCGGTCATACGGCGAACTTGCCTATTACGTCCTTCATTAATTGTAATACTTAACCACGTTGTAGGAATCGATTTTCGCTCTCTTACCGGCGGCACGCGAGGCCAAAGTTTTGGCTCGTCAATAATTTTTACGTTTGCGGGTAAGGTCATCCCATCTTTTAGTTCAACACCTTTACACAGGGCATTAATGGCCTCTGCGCTAGGCTCACCTTCAACTTGCACCCAATAGGTTTTATTGGTTTTTTTACTCGGTGCGGTAAGGGTATTTTGAAGCTTTCCGCAGTTTGTTAAAAGTAACAAGCCTTCACTGTCACGGTCGAGTCTGCCTGCAGCGTATACATCTTTAATGGGAATAAATTCAGCCAAGGTTTTTCTATTGGCATCGTCTGTAAATTGGCAAAGCACATCGTAAGGCTTGTTAAATAAAACAATTTTTCTATCTTTAGGCGCTATAGCGGGTTTAACTTCACGCGAAGTTGTGCTTTTTTTAGTGAGCGAATTGCGTGAGTAAGTTCTACCCGTGGTTCGTTTAGTGGTACTTTTACTTGCGCGATTATGCATTGGTTTGTTCGCCATTAAATACACCTAGCGGGCTTGGGTAAGCCGGCAATTTTTGTGGCTTGTTTTGCAGGCCCCTTGGGAAATAATTTATACAAATAAATACTATTGCCTTTGTCCTCGCCAAGCGCTTTAGCCATGGCTTTAACAAGCATTCTTATTGCTGGGCTGGTGTTATATTCTAAGTAAAAATTGCGCACAAAATTAATCACTTCCCAGTGTTGTTCGCTCAAGATAATGTTTTCTTGCTCGGCGATAATGGAGGCTAACTCTTTTGTCCACAAGGTGTAATCTAGCAAGTAGCCTTGTTTATCAGTGTCGATTTGTTGATTATTAAATTCAAGCATGGATTACCAGGTAATAGATTGGTTAGTAGATAGAGTAAGGGCAACAAACTCATCGTAATTAATAAGTGTTTGGCCTGGGCTTAGTTTAACTGCGCGTGCCTGCGCATCCTCTAAAAGCAACAATAATGAATCGTTTAATTGAAAATACTGCTTAGCGGCATAACAGGCATCACCAACAAGGAGTACTTTATCGGTGTCTTTAATTAAGTTTTCAAGCTGAGTAGAGTCGTAATAAGCCAGTGGCTTTGAAAAAATGTGTAATGTACTCATAGGTTCACCACAAAATCTTGCTGGCCGATCAGCTGCTGTTGATCAGTGTAATTGAGGCTTGTTGAACCAATAATTAATTGAGATTTGTTTAAGTTATAATCTAGTAACGATTTTTCACATACATATATGTTTTCTACTTCATAGATTTCAAGCGTTTTGATGTTTTTAAAAAAATCTTTTATACCAAGTTGCTGTGTTGATTGATTATGTTTTAAAGCAAGCACAGCAGGGCCGCTAAATAGCCAGCTAATATTTTGCTCAACTGCGGCAAATATCAGTGACATGTCTAGGGCATCGCGGGTATTAAGCTCATCAAAGGGGCTGGATTGGCTCATTACTAAAACGTTTTTCATTTAAACTGTATCCATTTATCTGCATCACTCGCTAGCATGGCAAATTCTGCAAGCCCGGCTACAGTAAATACACCTGTTTGGCTTGTGTTTAAGCCACGTTTTTCTGCTGCAGTAATACATAGCATTAAGTTGACGTTTTTATCTGCAAGTTGTTGCCATTGCGTAGGAATTTGCAGCTCGTCAGAGGCTAGCTCAAAGTGAGCTGACGCGTGATAAATCCCATTTTGATACAAAAATATCGCATCTATGGTGTGGCCTTGTGCTAAACATGCATTCGCAAACTTTATAATACGTTGCGTTGAGTCATGATCTGAAGGAGGAGTATGTAAAGAAAGAACAAATCGCGCCAAAACAATTCCAATAAAAAAGCCCCAATAAAGGGGCTATTTTAACAGAACTATTTAATTAGTCATCACTTGCGCCAAGAAGGTGCAGTAAAGAAGTAAATAGGTTATATACGTTTAAGTATAGAGCGACCGTCGCGCGAATGTAGTTAGTTTCGCCGCCATTAATAATACGGCTAGTATCAAATAAGATTAAGCCAGACATGATTAACACAACAGCAGCGTTAAGCACCATAAACATTAGCGAGCTGCCAATGAAGATGTTAACTATGCTTGCAACAATAACCACTAGTAAGCCTACTGTTAAAAAACCACCCATAAATGAGAAGTCTTTTTTAGTGTTTAATGCATAAGCCGATAGACCAAAAAATATTAATGCAGTAGAACCAAGCGCCTGCATAATAAGCATAGGGCCATTAGGCATAGCTGCATAATAGTTAAGTAGTGGGCCAAGGCCTGCGCCCATACAGCCTGTAAAAGCAAACACCCAAAACACGCCTGAGGCTGAGTCTGCTTTTTTGTTTACAACAAATAATAAACCAAACGAAACCAGTGTGAACACAATTCCCATAAAGTAAGGTAATTGTAATGCCATTGAAATACCCGCCGTAACAGCACTAAATGCTAATGTCATGGCCAGTAAGAAATAGGTGTTTTTAAGTACCTTGTTTGTTTCAATGGTCGACATTACCGGTTTAGCGGTATTGTACGAATGATTAAATGCCATTGTAGAGCTCCTTTAAGTGAAACATGTTTGTTTCGATAATTTAACTAAAATTAGATTACCAACTCTTATATGTTTGGGCAAACCTTTGTAGATCAATAGAGTGTTATTTTTTAATTAAAGTTCATTAAAGCATCAAAAAGAAATTATTTGTTTTATCTTTAAACAAATTAATTGTTTTTTAAGCACTTGAACAATTTTTTTAAAAAAAAGCTTCACAAAGCCAATGGGTTTCCCTATTATGCAGGCCGTGCGGAGAGATGGCAGAGTGGTCGAATGCACCGGTCTTGAAAACCGGCATAGGTTTGTAGCCTATCTAGGGTTCAAATCCCTATCTCTCCACCACCTTATTACAATAATTATGAGTACACTCTTACTTGTAATTTATAGCACTTTCGGAGAGATGGCAGAGTGGTCGAATGCACCGGTCTTGAAAACCGGCATGGGTTTGTAGCCCATCTAGGGTTCAAATCCCTATCTCTCCACCATTATATTAAAGCCCGCTTTTTAGCGGGCTTTTTTGTTTTTACGCTTTATTATCAGGCCACCTTAGGTTTCCTCGCTTATTTCCCCATTTCGGTTTGCTATTAGCCGCTATTGATAGATTATTAACATATTGATGTACTACTTTTATTTTTTAGATTTTAAAATAGTATGTTGTGGCTCAAGGATGATTTACCTTCAAGAAAACCTATTGTTTATCGTGCAACGATTCTCATTGATAACGTTGTTTGTTTTATTTGTATTTCAACCTTTTGACACAATTAACTATACATCATCACTTTTGCAGCTTTGCTGTGCTGTATACCTACGACGCTGGCTATGCGTAAATTAGTCATTAATTGAAGAACGTATTTAATATTGAAATCTAAAGGTTAGGTTTTATTGACGATAGCGCCTATAAGGTAGTGAACTTTGTCTTATAGGCGACTAAGCAGCTCAAAGTAAGTGTGGGCTGGCAGCTCAATGTGTGTTTGCTTTTAGTTTGCAAAACCATTTATTAAAATCATTTGCAAAACATTATTAAACCCACTCACTAAACAGCCCAACATAAATTAAATCTTCAAATTATCACACCTTTCAAAGGGGGTTAAATACCTTTGCTATAAACGCTAAGGTATATTTTTTATAAAATTAAAATGCCTAGTTACAGCAGTTTAAAGAGTGCTTGTTTTCCCATCATAAATTACGACCATAGTCTCTATTTCTAACCTTAAGAACTTGGTGCATGCTTAAGATAATGTTTGTAGTGTGTAATTAGGAACTTATATGAAACATCAACTAGCCAAAAGTGTCGCGCTTTCTTTATTATCCCCTGTGATTGTTGGTAGTTTACTTGGCCTTTATTATGGGCTCACTATGAATGGCGATGCGGTTACCATTTTTTTACAACTACTGATGAGTGCAATTGCGAACGCACATATTGTTGGGCTTACTATGGCCGCTTTTGTCGTACCGGGTTATTTGCTTATGTTTAAGTATGCAAAAGTGAATTATTCAGGTGTACTGACTCTTGGGCTGCTCGGTGGCACAATATTTAGTTATTTACTCAGTGCTACAACAGGTGAGATATTTTTAATTAATAGTGTAATGGCCGCTTTTGCCGCAGGACTATTTTTATTTGGCCTGCGTAAAACATCAAAAAAATAATTGCAGAAATATTAATCAAGCGTGCTGAAAAACGGCGCTATTTCTGTTTTTTTGCCTGTAAAAGGTTTCAATTTTTCACGACAAAGAGTACCTTTAGCTACTGTCTGTTTAATAAGAAGTAGTTTGGTATGCAAAAGCACGATTTTTACCAGTCATTAGTTAAGCAAACTGAATCACTAATTGCTGGTGAATCTAATGTCATTGCTAATATGGCTAACGTAAGTGCGCTATTATTTACCTCATTAGAAGATGTAAATTGGGCGGGCTTTTACTTTATGGATTCGCCAAGTGAATTAGTGCTTGGGCCTTTTCAAGGTAATCCAGCGTGTATTCGTATCCCTGTTGGTAAAGGGGTGTGTGGTACGGCTGCAGCAACGTTAGAAACTCAACTAATCGAAGATGTACATGCGTTCGATGGCCACATAGCCTGCGATGCAGCGTCTAACTCTGAGATTGTTGTACCTATCATGAAAAATGATAAAATAGTTGCTGTTCTTGATATCGATAGCCCAACTATTGGTCGATTTGATACTGATGACCAAGCAGGTCTTGAAGCATTAGTTAAATGCTTAGAGGCAAGCTTATAATGAAAGACTTGCTAAATGTTCAAGACTACCTATTCGCAGTACAAGATGTAGGCGATTGGGAAGGGGAAGAAGAACATGTAGCGGAAACGCTCAATGATTTGATTCACATAGCCTGGGATAAACTTCCAGATGATTTAGATTGTGAATCAATCGATGAAATAATAAATGGTATTTGGGAACACCTTCGAGGTGATTTGGCTGTACTTGAAGCCGACTTCGAAGAGTTAATCGACTGGGTAATACACTACGTTGACTCGTCCCTTGATGAAAAGATGTGAAAAATAGGTTCTAAAATGGAAACCACAAACAAGCTAAAAGATATTAATGAAGTGCTGGAATTTCTTTATCAAGAATTTCCACAATGTTTTAAACAAAAAGACGGTATTAAACCGCTTAAAGTCGGTATTTTTAAAGATATTGCCGAGCGTATAGAAGGGTCTGAAAAAGTAAGTAAGACTCAAGTACGTCAAGCGCTTAGAAAATACACGTCTAACTGGCGTTATTTAGAAGCTGTGACTAAGTCAGAGTTTCGTATTGATCTTGATGGCAATCAAGGTGAAAAAGTTGAGCAAGAGCACATTGACCACGCTCAAAAAGCACTAGAAGAAAGCCGTGCTAAAATGGCAAAACGCAAAAAACAACAGCGTCCACGCCAAGAATCAGATTCTAAATCTTTCAAGAAAAAACCAGCCCACGCTAGCAAAAACAATGCACAAGCTAACAAACCAGCTAAAGCAGCCCCAGCTAAACGTTCAGGAAAAGTTGAACCTTTACCTGCAAGTGAGGTCAAGGTTAATAACAAGGTTAAGGTTAAACTTGGCCAAGCACTTGTAAATGCGGTAATTACTGAAGTAAACAAAGACGAAGTTCATGTTGAATTAGTAACAGGCATGCAAGTTAAAACCAAAGCTGACAGCTTATACATTATTTAAGTTGTAAATAAATTAAGGAGTTGTGTATGAGTAAAAAGTTTACGCTCATTCCGTTAGTTGCTGCCCTGTTTTCGGGTTCTTTATTCGCTTCTGTAGAAGCGGCAAAACTTGAAGACTTGCCTGTACTTAAACAAGAAAGTCAACATGGCACTGCCAGCAAACGAGTGGCTAACTTATTTGCTCGTTCACACTATACACCGGTTCGATTTAACGATGGGCTTTCTAGCAAAGTGTACGATCGTTATATCGAATCCCTTGATTTTAACAAAAGTGTGTTTTTAGCAAGCGACATTGCAGCGTTTGAAAAATACCGCAACGATTTTGATAATGCTATTACCACCGGTAAGCTTGACTTTACGTTTGATATTTTTAACTTAAGCTTAAAGCGCCGTTTTGAACGCTATGATTACTCTTTATCACTACTCGATAAAGAAATGACGTTTGATAAAGACGATGAATACTTTTTTGACCGTGAAGATTCAGCATGGCCAGCATCGCAAGCTGAGCTTGATGAAATTTGGCGTGAACGCGTTAAATACGATGCCTTACGTTTAAAAATGACAGGCAAAGATTGGGAAGGGATCAAAGAGGTCCTTACTAAGCGTTATAAAAATGCACAAAAACGTTTAGTGCAAACAAATTCAGAAGATGCATTTCAAATTGTAATGAACTCGCTAGCGCGAAGCATTGAGGCGCATACGTCGTACTTATCGCCGCGCCGCGCAGAACAATTTAAAATGGATATGGACCTAGAGCTTGAAGGCATTGGCGCCGTTTTAAGCCCAGATGAAGATTACACCGTTATTCGTAGCTTAGTACCAGGCGGGCCTGCCGATAAAACAGAGCAGCTAAAAGCTGACGACAAAATTATTGGTGTTGCCCAAGATCAAAAAGAGTTTGTTGATGTTATTGGCTGGCGATTAGATGATGTGGTTGATTTAATCAAAGGCCCTAAAGGCACTAAGGTACGTTTACAGTATCTTAAAGGCTCTGATGCACATGGCACGCCTAAAGTAGTTGAAATCACCCGTGATAAAATTCGCTTAGAAGATAGGGCAGCTAAATCTGAAGTATTTGAAGCGAGTTATTCAAATTTAACTTCAAAAATTGGTGTTATTGAGATCCCAGGCTTTTACAACAATCTTTCAAAAGACGTTAAAGTTGAATTAGCTAAACTTAAAGAAGAAAACGTAGACGGTATTATTATTGATTTGCGCCAAAATGGCGGTGGATCATTATATGAAGCCACACAGCTATCAGGCTTGTTTTTTGACCAAGGTCCGGTTGTTCAAATTCATACATTAAATAACCGTATTGAAGAGCAAAAAGACCGTGACGGAATTACCTACTACGATGGCCCATTAACTGTTTTAGTTGACCGTTATAGTGCTTCAGCCTCTGAAATTTTTGCCGCCGCAATGCAAGACTATGGTCGCGCAGTAATTATAGGCGAGCAAACCTTTGGTAAGGGAACGGTTCAGCAGCACAAAGGCTTAGGTCGTGCGTACGATTTATACGACAATGACTTAGGTAGCGTACAATACACTATTGCTAAGTTTTACCGTATAAACGGCGGCAGTACCCAGCATAAAGGGGTTATTCCTGATATTTCATTCCCTTCGGCGATAGACCCAGCAGAATGGGGCGAGAGCAAGCAAGATAATGCATTGCCGTGGGATAGCATAGTACGAGCTAAGTATAATAGGCAGGGTAATTTAACGCCTGTAATCACTTATCTTGAAAAACAGCACGAAGTACGTATTAAGTCAGAGCCAGAGTTTGGTTACGTATTTGATGATATTGCCCGTTACAATGAAGAGAAAGACCGCAAAACTATTTCTTTAGTTGAAGCAGACCGTATTAAAGAAAAAGATGAAAATGAAGCACGTACTCTAGCGCGCACTAATGAGCGTTTAAAGCGTTTAGGTAAAGAGCCAATAGAAAACCTAGATGATGTACCTGAGGTAATTGAAGAGCTTGACCCTTTCTTAGAAGAGGCAGCACTGATCACTCAAGATTACATTAACTTTGGCCGTATCGCTAAAAAATAAACACGTGTTTACCCCGTTTAAAAGGCGCTTTTTGCGCCTTTTTTGTTACCTAAATTTCGCTAAATTGCTATAATCGCAAATTACTAAATTGAGTTACATTACTGTGGCTTAAAAAAAGCACTGATACGCTAAAAATAATAAATAACCACGCCACGATATGTGGTGTGCAGGAGTCACTATTTTGAAGCCTTTAGAAAAACCGATTAAACCCGCCTCGTTTTTTGATGCACTTGTTCCTATCACTGTTTTAATTTGCCTTTTAGGCGCAGCGGTATATTTATTTGGCGATAATTCGTCATCAGGCCCTAACCAAATAGCGTTATTATTTGCCACCTTTGCTGCGGCACTAATAGGGCTAAAAAATGGCTACACGTGGAAAAAGCTTGAAGAAGCCATGATTGAAGGTATTACCTTATCATTGGGTGCTATTTTAATTTTATTAATGGTGGGCGCCTTAATTGGTACTTGGTTGTTGTCGGGTACCGTGCCAACGCTCATTTACTATGGCTTACAGGTTATTAACCCAAGCTGGTTTTACGCCGCAAGCTGCTTAATTTGTGGCATTGTTGCAATGAGTATAGGTAGCTCTTGGACCACAGCTGCCACCATAGGTGTGGCGCTTTTAGGGGTGGCCACCGGGTTAGGGCTTGATCAAACTGTGACGGCAGGGGCGGTTATTTCGGGTGCTTACTTTGGTGACAAACTCAGTCCGCTTTCTGAAACTACTAACTTAGCACCGGCTGTTGTAGGAGCTGATTTATTTGAACATATCCATCACATGTTATGGACTACTGTTCCTAGCTTTGTCATTGCATTGATCATTTTTATATTTATGGGCTTTAATGCAACGGCTTCTAACGAAGCCGGCAGGATTGACGAAATAACAGCGATTTTAGAGCAAAACTTTAATATTGGCTTTGAAATGTTAATTCCATTAATTGTGCTGCTTGTTTTAGCTATTAAAAAAATGCCAGCGTTTCCGGCAATTTCAATTGGCGCTGTGATTGGTGCTGTGTGGGCAATGTTGTTTCAGTCTGATTTAATTGCGACACAAATTGACCTTTCTCAGGGTGAGTTGGTTGGTTATTTTAAAATTATTTGGACGACTTTTTTCGATGGTTTTAGCATCGACACGGGTGATGACAAAATGGATTCATTGCTCAGTGGTGGCGGTATGGCAGGGATGTTAACTACAACATGGCTGATCATGACAGCTCTTATGTTTGGTGCCATTATGGAAAAAACCGGTTTATTAGATATTTTTGTTAAGAGCATTTTAAAAATTGCAAAAAGCACAGGCTCGCTTATTACATCAACCATTGCTACTTGTGTGGGCACAAACTTAATAGCGGCTGATCAATACATTGCTATTGTAGTGCCAGGTCGTATGTTTAAAGAAGAATATAAAAAGCGTGGCTTAAAGCCCGTTAATTTATCGCGTACTTTAGAAGATGGCGGCACAATAACAAGCCCGCTAATTCCGTGGAATACCTGTGGAGCGTACATGCAAAGCGTTTTATTAATAAACCCATTTGACTATGCCTTGTATGCTTTTTTTAATTTAATTAACCCTTTCTTAGCCATTATTTATGCGTACGTAGGTATTAAAATTTTACGCATTGAACCCAAGCAACCTGCTTAAATCTAAATAGCTCCTTTTTTAAGGAGCTTTAGTTGGAGTAACTATGACAGTTTCAGCAAAGCCAAAAGCGCAATACTTAAAAGACTACACTGCGCCTAATTTTTCTATAGAGCACACTGAACTCACTTTTGACTTACAACCACTAAATACAAAAGTGACGGCGCTACTAACGCTTAAAAGAACAACAAATCAAAACTCAGCGCTTGTGTTAGATGGAATAGACTTACAATTAGTGGAGCTGCAAGTAGACAATGTTGCTTATACTAATTATAAGATTGAAGGTGAGCACCTAATCATTAATGATTTACCTCACACATGCCAGCTTAAAATTGTTACAGAAATTTCTCCTGATACAAATACCTCTTTAGAAGGCTTGTATTTATCTGGTGGAGCGTATTGCACGCAATGTGAAGCGCAAGGTTTTAGAAAAATAACCTACTTTTTAGACCGCCCTGACGTATTAAGCACATACGATGTGACGATTATTGCTGATAAAAGCTTTAAGCATTTACTGTCAAATGGTAACCAAATTGACAGTGGTGAAACAGCTGATGGCCGCCACTTTGCTAAATGGCAAGACCCATTTAAAAAGCCAAGTTACTTATTTGCATTAGTAGCGGGTGATTTTGATGTACTAAAAGACACCTACACAACAAAAAGTGGGCGCGAAATTGAGCTTGCGTTATTTGTTGATAAAGGCAATTTATCTAAAACACCACATGCAATTAACTCATTAAAAAAAGCCATGCATTGGGATGAAACGCGCTTTAACCTAGAATACGACTTAGATATTTACATGATTGTTGCCGTAGATTTTTTCAATATGGGAGCAATGGAAAACAAAGGGCTAAATGTATTTAATAGTAAATGCGTATTGGCTAACCAAGAAACCGCCACCGATAAAGATTATCACACGATAGAGTCGATTGTTGGTCATGAGTATTTTCATAACTGGACGGGTAACCGTGTTACCTGTAGAGACTGGTTTCAGCTATCGTTAAAAGAAGGGCTCACAGTATTTAGAGACCAAGAATTTAGTAGCGATTTAGGCTCACGCGCACTTAACCGTATTGATGCCGTTAAAGTAATGCGCACACATCAGTTTAGTGAAGATGCGGGGCCAATGGCGCACCCAATTCGCCCTGAAAAAGTTATCGAAATGAATAACTTTTATACCGTGACGGTGTACGATAAAGGGGCTGAAGTTATCCGGATGATGCACACCCTGTTAGGTGAGGTTAACTTTCAAAAAGGGATGCAGCTTTACTTTGAACGCCATGATGGTCAAGCGGTTACCTGTGATGATTTTGTTGCTGCAATGAGTGATGCTTCAGGCATAGATTTAACGCAATTTAAGCGTTGGTATAGCCAATCTGGTACACCACTATTAAATGCAACACAACACTATGATCACGATAAGCAACTTTATACTTTAACAATTGAGCAATCAGCTCCGCTAAATCAGCCAGATAATAAGAGCCTTCACATTCCATTTGCCATCGAATTATTAGATGAAAATGGGCAAAGTATTGCACTTACTTATCAAGGTGAAAAACGCGACCACGTGCTTAACGTAACTGCGCCAACGCAAACGTTTTACTTTGATCAAATACCTGCTCGCCCAGTGGCTGTACTACTTGAAGATTTTTCAGCGCCCTGTATTTTAAGCCAGCAAAATTCAGAACCTGATTTACTGCATATTATGCGTTTTGCGCGCAGCGATTTTTCGCGTTGGGATGCGCAGCAGCAATTATTTATTAATGCAGTTAAGCAAGCAGTCAACGCACCTGAACACGCAACATTAAGTGAAAACGTTATTAATGCACTACGTGTGTTAATAAGCGCACAAAGTGGTGATTTAGCACTGGTAGCAGAGCTTATAAAACTGCCAAGCTTTGACACCTTTGCCGCTGAGTTTGACATAATTCCTGTTGACGAAATCATTACGATCACAAGGTTGTTTGAGCAACAGATTGCCGAGCAATTATCTGCTGAGCTTTTACATTGTTACAGCTCGTTAGTAGATGATGGCAGTATAAATCCAGATGCAGTGGCTATAAGAGCGCTTAAAGGTGTTTGTTTACATTACTTAGCTAAAATACCTTCTGTGCAAGTTGACCGCTTTATTAAAGAATCGGCAGATTCACCGAATATGACCAATGTTTTAGCCTCATTAAGTGCGGTAGTAAAAGCATCACACCCATTAAGAACAACGTTGTTAGATCATTTTGATAGCCAGTGGCGTCATGATGTTTTAGTTATGGATAAATGGTTTGCGCTGCAGGCTATGCAATCCGGTGATGATGCTATTGAGAATATAAAAGCGTTGTACGCGCATCCTAGCTTTGATTTTTCAAACCCAAATCGTGTACGCGCATTAGTGGGCAGCTTTAGTCATTTTAATACCGCACAATTTCACCGAAAAGATGGTGAAGGTTACGCATTATTAGGTGATTTACTTATTAAGCTAAACGCGATTAATCCGCAAAATGCCTCTAGAATGTTAACGCCTTTCATGTCGTGGAAACGCTTTGACACAACCCGTGCTCAAGCAATGAAAGCACAGTTGCAACGCTTAGCAAACCTTGAAGGATTAAGTGCTGATTTATTTGAAAAGGTTGAAAAAGCGCTTAATTAAATGATTGAGTATTACTTTTCTTTACACCTGAGCTATAACAAATGCATGGATTACTACCATGGTCGTTTTAGCTCAGTACAAGTGGTTGAGGATAACGGTAAAACAATACGCTTTGCCGCCTCGCACTTACGCCCTTACATTTCATCTATTGGAATAAGAGGGCGTTTTAGACTTTTACTTACCCCCGAGAATAAATTTATTCGCCTCGAACGTATCGCCTAACCTGCTGTTTTTATGTTATAGATACATAAAAATATTATCTTTTTGTTAATTTCAATTTGTTCTATTGTTAATTTGCGTGTATAAATTATCTGGTATGACGTCTTACCAATACGTAAACGTTAGCTCAAAAAATATAAAAATTGATTGAACGCGACCATTTGTAATTTTTTATAATCGCTTCTATCGTTAAGATTACACTAAAAACAATAACTTGATCACACATAATTACCCACGACAGGGGGGATACACAATGATAAGAAGATCGCTTTTTGTTAAAAACAAAATAGCTATAGGTTTAGCAGCCGCAAGCTTAGGTTTATCTGCAGCAGCGAATGCAGCAAATTTTGAGGTAGGGGGCTTTGATGTCACCTTCGACTCAACTTTTTCCTATGGTCAAAGCGTCCGTGTTGAAGACAGAGATTTCGACATTATTGGTAAAAGCAATAATCCTGCATTTGATTGGACTGGGTATAATCCTTCATTAAATACAATTTATTCTTCTCAAGATGTTTGGGCTCAACCAGGTTCTTACTCTAATAATGGCGATGCAGGTAATCTTAATTTTGATAGCGGTGATTCGTTTTCAAAATTATTGAAAGGAACACACGACCTTTCAATTAGTAAAGATAACTACGGCTTATTCACACGTTTTATGTACTTTTACGATTTTGAGTTAATGGATGGTGATAGAGCCTACGTTAACCCAACCTCAGGACAAGGCGTAGATCCATGTGATGATGACGACACAAAAGAGCAAAGCTGTGCCGACATTCGTTTATTAGATGCCTACGTTTGGGCAAATTTTGACTTAAACGATGGCAACAACCCGCTGTCAATTCGCCTTGGTCAACAAGTAGTTAACTGGGGTGAGAGTACACTTATCTCTCATGGTATTAACGTAAACCCGGTCGATATAGACCGCTTAAAAGCGCCAGGTGCTGAGCTTAAAGAAGCGTTTATTCCTGTAGGTATGCTTTGGGCGTCATTAGGGATCACTGAAAATATTACTTTAGAAGGTTTTTATCAGTACCAATGGCATGAAACACGCCTACCGGCTGCGGGTACTTATTTTTCTACCAATGACTTTGCAGCAGAAAACGGCTATCAGCAAAATGTACAGTTAGGTTTTACTTCTAACCCTGACATTGATGTGGCCTTTTTAACCGACAGCCTTAATAACCTTTATACTAATTTTGCTCAGGTAGCCGCTGCACAGGGTATTGACCCAACAAGTGCTGAAGGCCAAGCCCTGCTTGCAAACATGTATTTAGCTCATCCAACTAAAGTTGCGCTTAAAGGTAAAGGCGATAACGGTAAAACAGAGCCAGATGACGGCGGCCAATATGGTTTACGTTTAGGTGTATTTTTACCAGAGTGGAACGACACAGAAGTGGCGTTATACCATGTTAACTACCATAGTCGACGTCCGCTAATTTCTGGTCGTGTATCTAACTTTTCGCAAGCTGCCATCGCACAAGATCTAGCGATGATTGCAACAACAGAAATTACAGATGACAATGTGGCAGATTTAGTTGCGTTTTCAAAAGCAGAAAATGATTACCCGGAAGATATCAAACTTTACGGTTTAAGCTTTAACACCACAATTGGCGAAACCGCGTTTGCTGGTGAGTTTGCATTTCGTAAAGACGAACCACTACAAATAGACGATGTAGAGCTACTTTATACCGCCATGCCTGAACAATTGGCGCTTGCCGGTATTCGCCCAGACTTTGCGGGTATTTCGCAAATGAGTTTTGGTGATGCGATTAGCTCTGTAGCGGCAGGTGAAGTTGCACAAGGTTATATTGAACGCGACACATCACAAATTCAGTTTACTGCAACACATTTATTTGGCCCGTCATTAGGTGCTGATAGTTGGGCTGTAGTAGGTGAAGTAGGTGCTGTGAAAATTCATGATATGCCTGATTACGACGAAATGCGTTTAAATGTGTCGGGTACAGGTCGAAGCGGTGTGATCACCGGCCCAGGCACGACTGACTACACAACATTACAACTAGGCCTTTCTAATGGCCCAGAAGAAAAGTCGTTTGCAACGGCATCATCTTGGGGTTACCGCCTAATTGCTAAAGGTGATTACTTTAACCTTTACAATGGTATTAACTTCTCTCCACGATTTGTATTTTCTCATGATGTAAACGGTAACACACCTGATCCTATGTTCTTGTTTATTGAAGACCGTAAATCGTTGGGTGTAACGATGAACTTTAATTACCAAAATGCATGGTCACTTGATGTGAGCTACAACTCATTTTGGGGTGGTGGCGATATCAATACTTTCTCAGATCGTGACTACGTTTCTTTCAATTTAAAATATTCAATTTAGGGGTAATATTAGTATGATTAAAAAACCTACCCTCATCGCTACGGCTTTGTGTAGCATGTTTTTAAGTTCAGCGGCAATGGCAAAAATGAGCGCTGAAGAAGTTGCACGTTTAGGACAAGACTTAACGCCATTTGGCGCAGAAAAAGCAGCCAATGCTGATGGGTCAATTCCAGCGTGGAATGGCGGTATTACATCTGCACCAGAAGGTTATGAACCAGGGATGCACCATTTAGACCCGTATTCTGCGGACAAAGTGTTGTTTACCATTGATAAAACAAACCTTGATAAGTACAAAGCTAATTTAAGCCCTGGCCAAATTGCCTTATTTGAAGCATACCCAGATACGTTTAAAATGCCTGTTTATGAAACGCGCCGCTCTGCGTCTTACCCACAGTTTGTATACGATGCAACAAAAGAGTTTGCTGCAACGGCTGAGCTTATTGAAGGTGGCAACGGAATAAAAAATACCGCAATTGGTATTCCATTTCCTATACCTAAATCTGGCTTAGAAGCTATTTGGAATCACTTATTACGCTATCGTGGACAATCAATAGAGCGTTTTGGTGGACAAGCTGCACCCACCGCATCGGGTTCGTACAATTATGTAGGCTTTGATGAACAACTATTGGTTAAATATTCAGATCCTAAAGCGACTCCTGCAGAGCTTCAAGACTCAAACATTTTGTTTAAATTTAAGCAAAAGGTAACAGAGCCAGCACGCCTTGCCGGTACAGCGCTACTTGTACACGAAACTATGGATCAAATTTTAACGCCTCGCCAAGCGTGGACATATAACTCAGGTCAGCGTCGTGTTCGTCGTGCACCAAATGTTGCATATGACGCACCAGGCACAGCCGCAGATAGCTTACGTACTACCGATGATTTTGATATGTTCAATGGCTCACCTAACCGTTACAACTGGACGTTAAAAGGTAAGCAAGAGCTATATATTCCGTACAATAGCTACAAGCTACACAGTGATAAACTAGAGTACGACGATATTTTAAAACCAGGCCACATTAATCCAGAGCATACGCGTTATGAAAAGCACCGTGTATGGGTTGTTGAAGCTAACTTAAAAGATGATACACGCCATATTTATAAAAAACGCGTGTTTTATATTGATGAAGATAGCTGGCAAGTACAAGTGACCGATATTTATGATAATCGCGACCAGCTTTATCGTGTAGCAATGGCATATGGCTTAAACTACTACGAAGTACCTACGCAGTGGAGTACCTTAGAAGTGTATCATGATTTAAATTCGCGCCGTTACTTAGCTATTGGTTTAGATAACCAAGAAAAAATGTACGACTTTTCAGAGTCGTTTAACGATAACGAATTTACTTCAAGCGCATTACGCCGTGAAGGTAGATAACAACGTAATATGCAGCTAACAGCCCGTTAGCTGCTTTTTTCTTTCTCATCGCGTTTGTCTATACGACACGCAGGATTTTCCTCAGCAAACAGACAAACAATTCTTCAGTTCAAGGCGATTAAAATTTATGAAGTATTTGGTATATGCCAGCCTGATCATAAGCGGTGCGAGTATTGCACAAGATGCACCTCAGTATGCTATTAGCGCAATCAACTCAAATAAAACCCTACTAACTGATATTACCAATACAGGTGCAGGTTTAGTGGCTGTAGGTAAGCACGGTACGGTAATAACAAGCAAAAACGCTGAGCAATGGCAGCAAGCGCAAAGCGTCCCTACACAGGTATTGTTAACGGCTGTCGATTTTTCTAATGAAACCCACGGGTGGGCGTGCGGGCACGATGCCACAATAATTAATACCACCGATGGTGGTTTAAATTGGCAATTACAACAAGCAAAGCCAGAGCTTGATAAGCCTTGTTTAGATATTCACTTTGAAGATGACTCAAATGGTTTTGCTGTTGGCGCTTATGGCATGTTTTATCAAACCAGTGATGGCGGCAAGCACTGGCATAAACGCTTTTTAGACTCTTTACTGTTTAGTGAAGACAGAGAGTATTTGAATGATTTAAAAGAAAATGATCCTCAAGGCTACGAGGCCGAAACAGCATCTATACTGCCTCATTTTAACCGTATTGAAAAAACAGACAGTGGTTTGATGTTAGTCGGTGAAATGGGGTTAATGGCCAAAAGCAGTGATAATGGCCAAACATGGCAACGCCTTGATGAAATTTACCCAGGTTCTTTTTTTGCGGTAGCATCAGATCCGCAGCAAGAAATTGTGGCAGGGCTCAGAGGAAATGTATTTGCTAAAAATAAAAATGAACAACAATGGCAGCATTTTGAAAATGTTAAAACGGCCACGGTTAATAACATTATAAATTATAATAATGAATATTGGTTACTGCTGGCAAATAGTGGTGTGATCTTTCATTTAAAAGACGGCTTACTTACACATGAACAACGCCCCGATGGTAAAGCTATTCTTGATGGCGTAATAATTAATAATAAATTGGTCATGGCAACAGAAGATGGCATTAAAGTGAAGGAGTTGAACCCTTAATGCATACGTTTTTAGATTTTTTAGAAAAGGCGGTGTTTAGACACCGTACTATCATGTTGATCGCTTTTGCGCTAATCACATGTTTTTTAGGCTATAAAGCCACTCATATTGAATTAGACGCCTCGTTTAACAAAAATATTCCGCTAAATCACGAATACATGAAAGTGTACACCAAACACGAAAAACAATTTGGTGGCGCAAATAGCATTTTAATTTCGGTGTGTGATGACAGTGGCAACATTTTTAACCCAGAATTTTTCACCCAATTAAAAGCAGTACACGATCAACTGTATTTTATTCCTGGTGTAAACCGCCCATTAGTTAACTCTATTTTTGCGCCCAGTGCGCGTTTTGTTGAAGTGGTTGAAGATGGTTTTGCTGGCGGCCCAATCATTCCTGCAAACTTTAAAGCTGACCAAAAAGGTTTAGCGGTAGTTAAAGAAAACATTGAAAAAGCAAAAGTAGTAGGGCGAATGATTGCCAGCGATTATTCATGTGCCATGGTGACCGCGCAGCTACTCGAAACCGACCCGCAAACTCAGCAAAAGCTAGATACACTCGCATTTGCAGATAAATTAGAAACGCAAGTAAGAGAGCCTTTAAGTACAGATAAAGTCAGTATTCATATTATTGGATTTGCCAAAATGGCCGGCGATATCGCTCAAGGGGCAAAAGGCGTTGTGCTATTTTTTGCTATTGCCATTGGTTTTACCTTTATTATGGTATGGCTATTTTGTGGCAGTTTAAAGCTCACCATTTTACCTATAGCGTGTTCAATTATTGCCGTAATCTGGCAAATGGGTTTATTGTCGAGTTTGGGTTTTGGACTCGACCCTATGTCTATATTGGTGCCGTTTTTAGTATTTGCGATTGGTGTAAGCCACGGCGTGCAGATGATCAACGCCATTGGGAAAAAAGTAGGTGAGGGTAAAAGTACCCGCATTTGTTGTCAATCAAGCTTTAGAGCATTACTTGTACCTGGTGGTATTGCGCTGCTTTCAGACACGGTGGGCTTTTTAACCCTGCTGACTATTGATATAGGTATTATTCGTGAACTTGCGATTACAGCAAGTTTAGGTGTTGCGGTTATTATATTTACTAATTTAATTTTATTGCCAGTGTGGGCCTCGTATATGAATTTTGCCAACACTGTGCATATTCAATCAGGCGATTCGCTAAAGCCAAATATGCTAGATGCGATACGCGATTTATTAGTAAAAGCCACAGACCCTAAAACCGCAAAAATGATTATTGGTTTTACGCTGGTGTTATTTGCATTAGGTTACTGGCAAGCAGATAAAATGCGAATTGGTGATTTACATGCAGGTGCGCCTTCGCTGCATCAAGATGCTCGCTACAATCAAGATACTTTTTTAATATCGGACAAATACACCATTTCGTCGGATATTTTAAAAGTGATTGTTGAGGCTTACCCAGCGGCGTGTACAGAGCACGATGTGATGGCGCGCATTAGCCGTTTTCAGTACAAGGTAGAAAACGTGCCAGGCGTACAATCGGCGGTTAGTTTAAGCTCTGTGGCGCAGTCGGTTAACGCAGGTTACAACGAAGGTAACTTAAAATGGCAAAGCTTACCGCGTAATTCAGCCAGCTTAGTGCAATCAACAGCCCGTGTAGAAACAAGCACAGGATTACTCAATGGTGATTGCTCAGTCATGCCGGTGATTATATTTTTAGATGATCACAAAGCAAATACAATCGATACCGTTATTCAACGTGTTAAGCAATTTGCACAAGAAGAAGGCACAGACAAGTTAGCCTTTAAATTAGCGTCTGGGCCTGTAGGGGTGATGGCGGCAACAAATGAGTCTGTTTCTGCGGCGCAAATTCCGATGATGCTATACGTTTACGGCGCAGTTATTATTTTGTGTTTGTTAAGCTTTAAGAGCGTAAAAGCGACAATCGCAGTGGTATTACCTCTGTATATTGTATCAACTCTTGCACAAGCGCTTATGGTGCAATTAGAAATTGGCTTAACGGTATCTACTTTACCTGTTATAGCCTTAGGTGTAGGTATTGGTGTGGATTACGGTATTTATATACTTTCTTCGATGATGGGCCAACTTAAGCAAAACGTACCGCTGAGCGTGGCGTACCGTAATGCCCTTGTTGAGCGTGGCAGTGCTGTATTGTTTACCGGTATTACCCTTGCGATAGGTGTTAGTACGTGGATATTCTCTGATCTTAAGTTTCAAGTAGATATGGGAATACTGCTTACCTTCATGTTTTTAGTAAATATGTTAGGTGCGGTACTGCTATTACCCGCAATTGGTAGTCTGCTGTGGACCGACCAGAAAAAATAAAGTGAATAATTGTGCTCCTAAATGACCTGTAATGGTCATTTATATCTATATTTTGTGAATAGATGACCAAATAGCTGAAATGCTTAAAATGTTTTCATCGAAAAGGCTGTTTATTAGCGCTAAAAGGGTTAGAATTTAACTGACTCCACGCTAATAAATGGCTGTACAAATATTCTGCTTAACTAAAAGCAGTAATAGATTAAGGAACATACAATGACACGAAATGAAGGCCAAGCCTCGGTTATCCTAGATAATGTCTGTAAGCTTATCCAGAAAAAAGTTCACGCTGATAATGTGTTACTCGTTGAGAAATTCGCCAAAGCCTTGTACAGCAATATGTCTAAAGAGGATTTGGCAAATCGCAATGATAGTGACCTATACGGTGCTGCACTCAGCCTTTGGAATGCACTAGAAAAAAACACCACGGACGACGCAGTAATTCGCGTTTTCAACCCTGAAGTAGCAAAAGATGGCTGGCAGTCATCACATACAATTGTAGAAATTATTGCTAAAGATATGCCATTTTTAGTCGATTCTGTTCGTATGGCTATGACCCGTGAAAATATAGCTTCTCACTTATTACTTCACTGCCCACTAAAAATTCAGCGTGACAATAACGCTAAAATTTCTGGTTTATCAAATTTAAAAGCAGAGCAAGAATCGACCTCTACTAAAACAGTGTTCTTTATTGAGATTGACCGCCAAACCGATGCATCTGTTATTGCTTCTTTCAAAAAAGAGCTCGAATCAGTCTTGGTTGATGTTTCTATTGCGGTAGATGATTGGCAGCCAATTCGCGAAAAATTAGTCTCTGTTACTAAAGAAGTACCCAAACGTAAGCACAATAAAAATAAAAACGAAGTATCTGAAGCCGTAGAGTTTTTAGATTGGCTGGCTAAAGATAACTTTACTTTAATGGGTTATCGCGAGTACGAGCTTACCCCTGTACAGGGTGATTACCAGTTAAAAGGTAAAATGGACACAAGCCTTGGCCTGATGAAAAATTCAACCGATGAACACACACGTTTATTATCTGAATTACCAGAATTTGCTCGCCAAGAAGCCCTCAGCAGTAACTTATTAGTATTAACAAAAACGAACTCTGTATCGCGCGTTCATCGCCCAGCGTACATAGATTACGTTGGTATTAAACGCTTCGATGATGAAGGCAATGTGGTTGGTGAAGACCGTTTTATCGGCCTATTTTCATCAAGCTTTTACAATAACAGCGCAGCAGATGTGCCTGTTCTAAAAACTAAAATTAACCGCATTATGGATATGTGTGACTTTGCTAAAGGCACCCATGCATACAAAGCGGTACTGAATATTTTAGAAACGTACCCACGTGATGAATTAGTTCAAGCTCGCGAAAGCGAGTTACTTGAAGTAGCAATGGGTGTTTTACAAATTCAAGAGCGTGACATGTGTCGCTTGTTTGTTCGTAAAGACGCCTACGGACGTTTCTTCTCTTGTATGGTGTACGTTCCGCGTGAGCGATATAACACAGCGCTGCGCCGAGAAACACAAGACATTTTAGCTAACGCCTTTAATTCTGACGAAAAAGTCGAATTTACTACCTATTTCTCTGAGTCAACACTGGCGCGTACACATTACACCGTTCGTGTGACCGATAACAATATCGAATATAACGTGAAAGACATCGAAAACAACCTAGTAGAAGCTGCTCGTACATGGGAAGATAAATTACAATCTGCACTGTTAGAGTCAGCAGGGGAAGCCCGCGGTAATGAGCTAAATCGTAAATATTGCAACGCGTTTGCACGCTCTTACAAAGATGAAGTACTACCGAGTGCTGCGGTTGTAGATATTGAGAAACTAGAATTGTTAAACGACGAGAACAAGCTAGAAATGCTGTTCTACCGTCCGCAAGAAGAAGCTAACAGCAATATTGTACGCCTAAGCTTGTTCCATAAAGATGAGCCAATTCACTTATCTGATGTTATGCCAATGCTAGAAAACTTTGGTTTACGCGTTGTAGGTGAAACGCCATATTCTGTTAAAACAAGTGATGGTCGTATCAATTGGATCATGGACTTCTCTATGCTGATTGACAGCAAAGGAATGGCTGACTTTGATAAGATTTCTGCTCGTTTTCGCGCTGCATTAACTAATGTATGGGGCAACCGCCTTGAAAACGACGGCTTTAACCGCTTAGTATTAATGGGTGGCTTAACAGGTCGTGAAGCCTCTATATTACGTGCCTATGCAAAATACATGCGCCAAATTGGGGTTACCTTCTCGCAGACCTACATTGAGAGCACGTTTGCAAACTACCCGCATATTGCTGCGCAAATAGTTAACTTATTTGCTAAAAAATTCTCAGTAAAAAGCCCTGCAAGCCCTAAAACACTTGAGAAATTAAGTGCACAAATTTACTTAGAGCTTGAAAACGTAGCGAACCTTGATGATGACCGTATTATACGTTTATACGTAGATATGATTGTCGCAACACTGCGTACTAATTACTTCCAAAAAGATGAAACAGGTCAGTTTAAATCTTACGTGTCGTTTAAAGTACAGCCTAGCTTAATTCCTGATATGCCGCTTCCGCTGCCAGCATTTGAGATTTTTGTATACTCTCCGCGTGTAGAAGGTGTGCATTTACGGGGTGGTAAAGTTGCTCGTGGTGGCCTTCGTTGGTCAGACCGTCGTGAAGATTTCCGTACTGAGGTACTGGGCTTAGTAAAAGCACAACAAGTTAAAAACACCGTAATTGTTCCGGTAGGTTCTAAAGGTGGTTTTGTATGTAAGCAGCTACCGAGTGAACGCGAAGCCTTTATTAAAGAAGGTCAAGAGTGTTACAAAATTTTCATCCGTGGTTTATTAGACATTACCGATAACATTGAGCGTGGTGAAATTGTACCGCCAGCTAATGTAACGCGTCACGATGAAGACGACCCATACCTAGTAGTTGCAGCCGATAAAGGTACAGCTACCTTCTCTGATATTGCTAACGGTATTGCTAACGAATACAACTTCTGGCTAGGTGATGCGTTTGCATCAGGTGGTTCAGTAGGTTATGACCATAAGAAAATGGGCATAACAGCAAAAGGTGCATGGGAGTCTGTTAAACGTCATTTCCGTGAAATGGATATTGACTGTCAAACTACCGACTTCACTGTGGTTGCTATTGGTGATATGGCCGGCGACGTATTTGGTAACGGCATGTTATTGTCTAAGCACATTCGTTTACAAGTCGCGTTTAACCATATGCACATATTTGTAGACCCTACACCAGATGCAGCGACCTCTTACCCAGAGCGTGAGCGCTTGTTTAACCTGCCTCGTTCATCATGGGAAGATTACAATAAAGATCTGATTTCAGCGGGTGGTGGGATTTTCTCTCGCGCAGCTAAATCGATTTCTTTAAGCCCAGAAATGAAAAAAATGCTTGGCACTAAAAAAGCAAGCATGACACCGAACGAGTTGATCAAAGCCTCATTAATGATGGAATTTGATTTACTGTGGAACGGTGGTATTGGTACTTACATTAAAAACAGCCACGAAACAGACGCTGATGTAGGGGATCGTGCAAACGATGCGCTGCGCATAAACGGTAAAGACTTAGGCGCTAAAGTATTAGGTGAGGGGGGTAACTTAGGTGCAACCCAATTAGGGCGTATCGAGTTTGCAGCCAAAGGCGGGCGTGTAAATACCGACTTTATTGATAACGTAGGCGGTGTTGCGTGTTCAGATAACGAAGTAAATATTAAAATTTTACTTAACGGCTTAGTTTCAGAAGGGGATTTAACACGTAAACAACGTGATGAGTTACTTTACTCTATGACCGACGAAGTATCTGAACTTGTACTTAAAGATTGTTACCGTCAAACACATACATTGTCGATTACACAGTCTAAAGGTGCATCAACTCTTAAAGAGAAGATCCGCTTTATTCATGCCCTTGAAAAAGAAGGCAAGCTAAACCGTGCAATCGAGTTTTTACCAACTGATGAAGAGTTGGCAGAGCGCGCTGCAGCAGGTAAAGACCTAACACGTCCAGAGCTTTCAGTATTAGTTTCGTACGCTAAAATGGTGCTTAAAGAGTCTTTAGTAACAGATGAAATTACTGAAAACCCTTACTACCGTCAGCTACTAGTTAAGTCTTTCCCGCGTCCACTGCGCGAAAAATTTAACGACGCGATGGATAATCACCCACTGCGCAAAGAAATCATTGCAACAAAACTGGCGAACAATATCGTTAATGACATGGGCTTAAACTTCATGGTACGCATGAACGAAGAGACCGGTGCTAACGAAGCTGAAATCGCAATGTGCTACTCAATTGCGAGTGAGATTTTTGAAATGCGTGAAACCTGGTCATCAATCAGCGCGCTAGATAATAAAATCCCAGCAGCAGTTCAAACCGAAATGCTGTACCAATTACGTCGTACTGTTCGTCGTGCAACACGCTGGTTCTTGCGTCATCGTAATAAAGCACAAACAATTGAACAAGCTATCGAGTTCTTTGCACCAACGTTTAAAGATTTAAGCGAAAACTTAAATACGTACATGCAAGACAAAGAACACGAATGTTTAACTGGTAAAGCAAATGAGCTAGTTGAAAAAGGTGTACCTAAGCAAATTGCTAAGCGTATTATTGACCTTTCTAGCCTGTTCTCTGTAATGGATATTGCTGAAATAGCGCATAATTCAGGCCGCAGTGTGGCGATGGTATCTAATACCTACTTTAAACTCGGCTCGCGTATGGGCTTACACTGGTTCTTAGATCAAATTACTAACCAGCCTGTTTCTAACCATTGGCAAGCACTTGCCCGTGCGTCGTACCGTGAAGAGCTTGATTGGCAACAACGTACGCTTTCTCATGTTGTGCTAAACAGCTTTGAAGGTGACGAAAACGATGTTGATAATCAAATCGATCAGTGGATGGCCAGCCAAGATCTGCTGCTACAGCGTTGGAAGCAAATGTTAGCTGAATTTAAAACCTCGCAAAGTCACGACTTTGCTAAGTTCTCAGTTGCACTGCGCGAATTAATGTTGTTAAGCCATAACTGTGATACATCAGGAAAATAATTTAGCTTTAATTGGTTATTTATTCAGTAAATAATCAGTTAATTGTTAAAATTGTTATACAATACCTCAGCCTAGTCTGAGGTATTTTTTTGTCTGTAATTTAAAGAGGAACAATTCATGTTTTACGATTTAGCCCGCCGTTTTATGTTTACCCGAGATGCTGAATGGGCACATGAGTTTGCGCTTAATAATTTACGCCGTTTTGCACACACCCCTTTAAATGCAGCTTGGTCACAACAACTACAAAGCAAACCCGTTAATTTTTTAGGCCTTGAGTTTAAAAACCCTGTGGGTTTGGCTGCAGGTTTAGATAAAAACGCAGAGTGTATTGATGCCTTTAGCCAAATGGGCTTTGGTTTTGTCGAAGTTGGCACAGTTACCCCGCGCCCGCAAGCAGGTAATGATAAGCCGCGCATTTTTAGATTACCGCAGTCAAATGCCATTATTAACCGAATGGGCTTTAATAATAAAGGGGTCGATAATTTAGTTAATAACGTAAAAAATGCCAAGTACACCGGTATTTTAGGTATTAATATTGGTAAAAATAAAGATACCCCAAATGAGCAAGGGAAAGACGACTACATTCATTGTATGCGTAAAGTGTTCGAGCATGCTTCGTATATTACGGTCAATATTTCATCTCCAAATACCCCAGGGCTGCGCGATTTACAATATGGCGCCGCGTTAGATGATTTACTGCAAAGTTTAAAGAATGAACAGCTCGATTTAATTGCCAAGCATAATAAGCAAGTACCTATGCTGGTTAAAATAGCGCCAGATCTTGATCAAATCCAAATTGAGCAGGTTAGCGAGTCACTATTAACGAATCAAATTGATGGCGTAATCGCAACAAATACTACGCTTGAACGTAGTGCAGTAATGGGTCAGCAATACGCCGATGAGGCGGGTGGTTTATCTGGCAGCCCAGTAAGAGCGCGCTCTACACACGTTGTTAGCGAACTTAAACGTTTAACACAAGGTAAATTACCAATTATTGGTGTAGGCGGTATTGATGATGCACAATCTGCTCAAGAAAAGCTAAATGCAGGCGCAAATTTAGTGCAGGTTTATACTGGGTTCATCTACAAAGGGCCACAATTGGTAAAATCGATCGTTGATTCCTTATAAGGATCAGTTATGTAAGCTTTTGATCGTTCAATAAATGTTCTAAAAAAATGTTTTAAAAATGGTCAAAAGCCGTTATAATCTAGTATTAATGTCTTAATTAAAAATAAATTTTTAAACAAGGAGGAGGCAAATGTTACAAGCAACAAAACAATGGCAGTGGATTGCATGTGCAAATAAAAACCGCTTACTACTTGATTTAAATGACGATATGCAATTATGTACACCGTATAAATTAAGACAACTCACCGACTGTGTATTTGAAAACCCGCGTTTTAGCTTAGAAGATGCTGCTTTTTATGAACAGGTATATAACTACTTAGATGGTTTTGAGCTGTATAAGCCTGCACAAATTTGCCAAATTGCGCTCAATGCCACCGCTGTAAAATTTCATTTAAAACCGGTACTGGCTAAAAGTTGGTTTTTTGAAGAGTACACAGGCACCCAGCCAAGTACAGAAGCCATCGTTAAACTTACCTCAAAAGCACAAACCGGTGAGTTTTTAATTGTTGAACATTGCCCTGATGCTTCAATTTGCCTAAACCTTAACGAAACATTCAAACTTGATGATAATTTGTCTCTTGAACAGTTTGAAGTTATCCGCGTTTTAAACAATCGTGTACACCCGCTATTACTTGAGCAATATCACACTAAATCAGCTTAGCAAATTTACAAATCGAGCTGCGTTTATCAAGTGTTTGTCAGCCAACCTATGTTATAATCCTGCGCAATTAGCTATTAAGGGTTATTACTTTGCAATTTATCGCACTTACTTCTATCGGAATCGAAAATTTACTTGTTGATGAACTAACAGAATTAGGCGCCGTCGTGTCTAAACAAACTGTGGGTTCTGTTCGCTTTGAGGCAGATTCAACATTGGCGCAAAAGGTTTGTCTATCAACTCGTTATGCAACACGTGTGCTGATGCTTATTGAAGAAAAAGAAGGCGTTAATGATAAAGATAGCCTGTATAAATTTGCTCGTTTTCAGCCATGGCAAGAATGGTTTGGCCCTACCCAAACATTTGCTGTTGATTTTAATGGTACCAACGACTCTTTAAAAAATACCCAGTTTTCAGGCTTGGTAATTAAAGATGCAATTGTTGACTACTTTAACGATTTATACGAACAGCGCCCAAATGTAGATAAGCAAGATGCCAATGTGCGTGTTGTGGCGCGTTTAAACCGTCACGGTGTGGCTTTGTACATTGATTACTCGGGTCCTCGTTTGTCTGAGCGCGGTTATCGCCAAGGCCAAGGTAAAGCCCCAATTAAAGAGCACTTAGCGGCCGCGATTATTAAACGCAGTGGTTGGCTTGAAAATGTAAATCAGCCTTTATTTGACCCATGTTGTGGTGCCGGCACTATTTTAATAGAAGCGGCGGGCATGGCGCGTAACGAAGCACCTGGTTTATTTAGAGAAGGGTTTGCTTTTGAGCGTTTACCTAGTTTTAGAGCGGCCAAATTTAAACAACTGCGTGAAGAATTAATTGAGCAAATTACCGATCCTAAATTGTGGTTAATTGGCCACGATTACGATGCGCAAGTTCTTGATAAAGCCATTGCCAATGCCGAGCGAGCAGAGCTGGGTAATGTTATTAAGTTTAAGCAAAGTGATGCAACTAAGCTTACCTCTGTTGCTAAATTACCCGGGGTGGTTATTTCTAACTTACCGTACGGCGAGCGTATTGGCTCTATGGCTGAGCTGGTAAACTTACACCGCAGCATGGGCGTGGGGTTTAAAAAGCACTTTAATCATTGGAAGCTTGCGTTACTAGGCATGGATGAAAGCCTATTTAAGCTGTTAAAACTGGTTAAACAAAAGCGTTATAAATTTAAAAACGGCCCATTAGATGTAGAACTAAATTTATATCAGTTAGATGATAAACAGGTAAGCCTGACAAGCGATGACAAACCGGCTCTTAATTTTGAAGGCTCAATGTCTTTTGCTAATCGTTTGAAAAAGAACAAACAAGGCCTAAAAAATTGGCTTAAACAAAACGAAGTAAAAGCTTATCGCGTATACGATGCTGATATTCCTGAATACAACGTAGCGGTTGATATTTACGGCGACTCTGCTGTTATTTTTGAATACGCAGCACCTAAAGAAATTGACGAAAAAACATCAGAAAAGCGTCTTCAAGATGTGATTAGCTTAACTGCACAGCAGCTAAGTATAGCGCCTGAAAACATTGCTGTTAAAGTGCGTAAAAAACAAAAAGGGGAAGAGCAGTACACCCCAATGGCTAAACAAAACCGCACTATGGTGGTGGAAGAATTTGGCGCTAAGTTTAAAGTAAACTTGTTTGATTACCTCGATACAGGGCTGTTTTTAGACCATCGTTTAGCGCGTCGTTATATTCAGCAAAATGCAAAAGATAAACGCTTTTTAAACTTATTTGCCTACACAGGTACAGCCTCTGTGCACGCGGCATTAGGGGGTGCAAAAGTAATTACCACCGTTGATTTATCAAAAACCTACCTTAAGTGGGGCCAAGATAACTTTGCGTTAAATGATATTAGCAATACCCGCTACCGTTTTGAGCAAGCTGATTGTTTAAAATGGCTAGAATACGCACAAGGCCAATACGATTTAATCTTTTTAGACCCGCCTACGTTTTCTAATTCTAAACGAATGAAAGACGCGTTTGATGTGCAAACCGATCATATAAAATTACTTACTTGGGTTAAAAAAATCTTGAGTCCGTCGGGTACATTAATTTTTTCTAATAACAAACGTGGTTTTGTAATGGATGAAGTAGGTTTGATGGGCTTAGGGTTAAAAGCTGAAAATATTTCAGAAAAAACGTTATCACCTGATTTCAAACGTAATAAAAAAATACACAACAGTTGGTTAATTACCCATGGCTAATTATGTTTTATACCACACCGATGGCTGTCATTTATGTGAGCAAGCCGAGCAGGTTTTATTATCGGTTTTGGATAAAAATAGTGAGCTTAAATTAATTGATATACTCACTGATGAGCAGCTAATAGCGCGTTTTCAGTTAAGTATTCCGGTATTTGAGAGCAAAAGCGGCCACCATTTGTATTGGCCGTTTGATGCACAAACAGTGCATAAATTTTTAGCGCAAGAATAAAAGAGCAGTATTTATGGATTTAATTAGAATACAAAAAGCGCAGTTAGCTTATGGTACGCACCCATTACTTGATGATGCTGATGCAGTGATAGAAAGCGGTGAGCGCGTCTGTATTGTAGGGCGAAATGGGGCGGGTAAATCTACACTTTTAAAAGTACTAGATGGCCAAGTTATTTTAGATGATGGTGAAATTAACCAGCTTGGCGGGATCAAAATATCTCGCTTAGAGCAAGATCCTCCTAAAGGAGCAAATGGCTCAGTATTCGATTATGTAGCTCAGGGTATGCCTGATATTGCTAATTTGCTGATTGATTATCATCATGTGAGCACGCAGTTACAAACCGATTGTACCGACAAACTGCTAAATAAGCTTGAGCGTTTATCTAACGATTTAGAAGCGTGTGACGGTTGGCGTTTTGATTCGCGTATTCAATTAGTACTCACGCGTTTAGAGCTTAGCCCAGATGCTAAATTAGAGTCGCTCTCAGGTGGTTGGTTGCGTAAAGTTGCTTTAGCACGTGCTCTTGTGAGTGAGCCTGACTTATTGTTACTTGATGAACCAACAAACCATTTAGACGTAGACAGTGTTAAATGGCTAGAGCAGTTTTTAAAAGAATTTAAAGGCGGTATTGTATTTATATCGCATGACCGTGCGTTTATCCGTGCTGTTGCAACACGTATTTTAGATTTAGACCGCGGTAAACTTATCTCTTACCCTGGTGATTACGCGACCTACCTTGAACAAAAAGCGCATGACTTAAAAGTAGAAGAATCACAAAATGCACTTTTTGATAAGCGTTTAGCAGAGGAAGAGGCCTGGATACGCCAAGGGGTTAAAGCCCGTCGTACTCGTAACGAAGGCCGTGTACGTGAACTTAAACAGTTACGTGTTGAGCGCAAAGCCCGTGTAGAGCAAGTAGGTAAAACCGATTTTAATATTGAAACGGCTGACAGATCGGGCAAGTTAGTGTTTGAGGCAAAACACCTTAATCATGCATTTAAAGATAAAGTGATTGCTAATGATTTTTCTACCCTTGTTATGCGCGGTGACCGCATTGGCTTAGTAGGCCCAAATGGTATTGGTAAAACTACCTTACTTAAACTGCTGTTTGGTGATTTAGAAGCCGATAGCGGCCATGTTAAACAAGGCGTTAATTTAGAATTTGCTTACTTTGACCAATATAGGCAAAAGCTTGATGAAGAGGCCACTGTTCAAGATAACGTTGCAGAGGGTAAACAAGAGGTAATGATGGGCGGGCGTTCTCGTCATGTACTTGGTTACTTGCAAGACTTTTTGTTCCCACCGGCACGTGCGCGTACACCTGTAAAAGCACTCTCTGGTGGTGAGAAAAATAGGCTTTTACTTGCAAAACTATTTTTAAAACCCTCAAATATTTTAGTACTCGATGAGCCAACCAATGACTTGGATATTGAAACATTAGAGTTACTCGAAGAAATTATTAATCAGTATCAGGGTACTGTGCTTATAGTAAGCCATGACCGTGAATTTATTGATAATACGTGTAGTAGTGTATGGGCGTTTGAAGGTGATGGAAAAATAACTGATATGGTAGGGGGTTACACCGATTACCAAGCTTATTTAAGCTATTTAGCCGAGCAGGAAAAACAGCAACAAGCACCAAAAAAAGACGTTAAACCTGCGCCTGTAGCCGCGACAAAGCCTGAAAACAAAAGCACTAAGCTTTCTTACAAATTAAAACTTGAATTAGAGCAACTACCCAATAAAATGGAACAACTTGAAGCCGCTGTAGAAGCGCAGCAAGCTGTAGTGAGCGATCCTGACTTTTTCAAACAAGATAGCGACGTAACCACTAATGCATTGAACCATTTAGCAAAACTTGAGTCTGACCTTGAAGCCGCGTTTGTGCGCTGGGAAGAACTTGAAGAATTACAGAATCAGTAGTAAGGATTAAAATGAAATATAAATTACTCGCTGCCAGTATTTTAGCGACATTGAGTACATCTGCATTAAGTGCAACCTATGAATTAACAGAACTAGGTACTCTTGACGGCGCTAAACATTCTTACGTGACTGACGTAAGCGAAAGCGGGCACATTATTGGTACTGCCAACGGATTGTATAATTTACCAATCGATATTAGCTATATCGACTTTACTGAAAGCGTTATTGAAAATGCGTACGATAGTGAAGAGTACAACTTTGAGCTAAGTGATAAAGAAATTACTTTTACACTTGATGATATAGAAAATAACGATGCGGTTTTTAATAACGCCGATGCGCATTCATTTATGGTTAGCTTTTTAGCTGGCAGACCAACGGATTACGAGTACCAAAAGTTAAGCTCGGTAGTTGGTATTAAGTTTGAAGATGGCATTGTTACTGAGCAAATACTGTTTGATGAAGAGTCGGTAGATTACGATGGTTTAACGCGTTCGGTTAGTAACTTTTATAATGCGGTAAGTGAAGATGGCGTGAGCGTTGGTTGGAGTGCAGCTCCATATGATAAAGTTTTATTTACGCCAGATGATGAAGATGAAGAAGAAACATGGTTTACCCATGATTTTATTGAGCGCGGAATAGTTATTTCTGAAGATGGAACGCGAAAGGTTGAGTTAGTTCCAGACTTTGACGATTATGGCGGCACTAGCCGAGCTAACGATATTGTTAAAACAAATGACGGATACACTGTCGTTGGTTATGTTTCTACAGGTATTCCTGAAGACAGACTTGATAATATTGAAGATAACTGTGATAACGAAGACGAGCCAACCAATACCTGTGTGGAATTATTAAATTCAAGTGTAACCACCGGCGTATTTGATGAGCGCGCGGTAAAATGGGAGCTTGATGAAGCATTTAATATCACTTCTACTGAAATACTTGGCCTTGCCTTAACGCCAGAAGAAGATGATGACTTTGCTTTTACAAGTACCGCTCTTGCGCTAAATAATAATGGCACAGTGGTGGGCTCTTCAAATGCTCGTTACTATAAAAATGACGACACTATTTTAACAATGCCTGTTTATTTTAAAAATGGTGACGTGTTTAATTTTATAGACCAAGAAGATGATTGGCTTTCTGGTAAAGCGCTTGCTGTCAATGACAACGACGTAATTGTTGGTTATGCATCAAAGCGTATTGAAACCACGATCCGTGATCAGTTTTTCTATCATGATATAAGTACTGGCAATACCGTTTTCCCTACCGGTTACTTTAATAGCTCAAGCGCTTATGGTAATGATATTAATAACCAAGGTTATGTTGTTGGTGAAGGCGAGGTAGGTACATCTGAAAACAGCCGTCGTAAAGAAGCGTTTATATATAAAATTGGTGACGATAAAATTACCAATTTAAACGATTTACTACCTTGTTATGAAACAGATGGTGAAACAGACTACGCCTACACAATGGCTGAAGCGAAAGTCATTAATGAAGACAATGAAATTTTTGGTGTAGCTACCAAAACCGTTGAAAAGCGCGATACCTTTGGTAATGTAGAAACCGATATTGAAGGTAATATTGAGTACGAAAGTGTTGCTGTTGCAGTAAAACTAACACCTATTGATGGTGAAGTAGAAGACTGTACACCTATAGAAGAAGAGCTTTATGAAAGAAGTTCAGCAAGCTTCCCTTGGTACACACTGTTATTATTGCCGCTAGTGGGTTTACGCAGAGTATTTAGATTTTAAGCTTTATGCTTTTCATAAAAAAAACCAACTTATAATAGTTGGTTTTTTTTCGTCTATAATAAAGTGCTTGGCGTTAATTAGTTATCTCAATTTGCTTAAATTAAGTCATTCTATTTGAACACTTTAATAGTTGGCTTTATTACGTATTAGTATTTCGCGCTAACCAGGCTTTGCGTACAGAGCGTCGCCAAATTATATCAATACCTAAATAAGCAATAATAGCGGCAACAGAAGCGCACACCAGTGAGCCAATTAAAAATGCAGGACCGATGGTAGAAAGGCTTTTTAAGAACCATGCCCAACTGGCTTCAAATGCAAAATGCTGCTCTGGTTGATTTAAAACAAGCGTACCTACAAGGTATGAGCCGTAAAATATTGGCGGCATAGTCAGTGGGTTGGTAAGCCACACTAATGCCACAGAAATAGGTAAGTTAACTCTAAATACAATAGCTGCCGCAGCGGCTAAAACCATTTGAAAAGGAACAGGGATGAACGCAAAAAATAAACCAACCGCAAATGCGCCCCTTGCAGAGCGTCTGTTTAAATGCCATAGGTTGGCGTCTTGTAATAGGCGGCCGAATATTCTAAGTGTTTTATGATGCCTAATTTTATTAGGATCAGGTAAAAATCGTTGGATCGTTTTCTTAGGCATTTCAAGCAACCATTTACTTCAGTGTGGATTAGTCTTGGATTTGTAATAGGTTGTATTTCAACCGTATTTTATTATCAAACCCATGAATTTACAGTCATCACAATATCTGTCCTTATTGCGAGCGCCTATTTTAAGCCGTTTTTGAATGTTTTGTTAGGGTTTATTTTAGCTATTTGCTGCATTGTTGTGCACTTTTACCTGTTTTATAGCTATACATTGCCAAATGATGAAAATAACTATGCTTACCCTGCCACAATTCTTGTTGATGACGTTATCTCTGCAAAGCAACCACAGTATATAAAAGCAACGTTATTAAAGTTAAATGGGGATGAAATACACAAATTTAAAGCACCTAAAGCCATGTTAAGTGTCGATTCTGCACAGCTTATTAAGCAGGGCGATACGTTTGAGGCAACAATAGCGCTGAAAAAATTCAGAACAATTAAAAATAGAGGTGTGTTTGATAATAATGTGCATGCCTTTAAACAACGCATATTATTTAAAGGCAAAGTACTTAATAAGCAATTGCGCATTACTAACGCGGTTTCACCTTCAATAATTTATAAATACAGGTCGTTTTTAAAACACACCTATCAAAACACAACGCTAAACTGGCTTTATTATGCATTGCTTAGTGGTGATAAATCACTGATGTCGTTTGAAAATAAACAAACAATGCAAAGTTTAGGGCTCAGCCATTTATTAGCCATTTCAGGGTTGCACATAGGGCTTATATTCAGCTGTTTTTATTTACTGAGTAAGTACACAGCATACATTTTGAAAATTAATGTATTACAGTCTATTAATTTAACTATTATTTATAGTTTTATCGGCTGGTTAGCGGCATTTATATATGTGTATTTAAGTGAATTTTTACTCTCAGCGACTCGCGCATTTATTATGTTAAGTTGCGTATTAGGTCTTTACTTTATTGCCAAACAGCCACTGCGCTGGCGAAGCATTCTATATGCTTTAGTCGCTGTATTACTCATCAATCCTTTTAATGTTTTAAACCCAGGTTTATATTTTTCTTTTATTGCGGTTGCAATTATTTTCCTTGTTATAAAGCACCTTCCTAAAACTAAATATAATTGGCTTGGCGTGTTTATAACGCTGTGTATTATTCAGCTTGCTTTATTTATTGGGCTTTTGCCAATTACCCTTATTTATTTTAGTGGGGTAAGTATTGCTGGGCTGGTTATTAATTTATTGGCAATTCCATTATTAAGCGTGGCGATCATGCCTCTTTTGCTGCTATTTACGATAATAAGTGCTGTGGTAGATATAACGCCCGTCATTTTATTATTCGATAGTGTACTTATAACATTGTTTAAGTATATGGATGCAATCCCTTGGCATTACAGATGGTTAGATATAGCTAAACCGCGTACATTGTACTTAGTTGCAGCTTATCTATGCATATTAATCGCCTGGTTTAGCCCCTTTAAACGTTTAGCACTCATTCCTCTATGCGTTACATTAATAGATTATCTGTATTTACCAAAACCTATTTGGCAATTTCATGTGTTTGATGTTGGGCACGGATTAATGACGTTACTCGAAAAAGACAATCAAGCGCTGGTTTACGATTTTGGCCCGAGTTACTTTAACCGTTTTAGCCGTACATACAGTGTGTTAATTCCTTATTTGAAAACACATAACTTAACCGTCAGTGATGCAATAATAAGCCATCAAGACAACGACCATGCAGGGGGCGCAGCACATTTTATTAATGCAGGATTTAGTGAAAGCTTTAAGCGTTTTCACCCACACGGCACAACCACACAGTGTACCTCTTTAGATTATAACTTTAATGGATTGCGCATTAGCAGCTTTGCCGATAGCACATTTAATAACGAAAATGATAATTCGTGCGTGCTTTTAATCAAATCACCCCAACTTACTATGTTATTAACGGGTGATATTTCTAAAGCACGTGAGCTGAGCCTTATTAAAACTCACTCATTACAAGCCGATGTGATTTTAAGCCCTCATCATGGCAGCGATACGTCTTCAAGCACGGAATTTATCAACCATGTAAATCCGCATACGGTTATTCACTCAACAGCTTTTCAAGGCCAATGGCAATTTCCCAGTGAAAAAGTGGTTTCGCGCTACAAAGCAGTAAATGCTAAACAATATGTTACGGCACGTGATGGGCAAATTACGGTAAGTATATATCAAGATAGCTTTAAAGTGACAACGGCGCGCAAACACGAAAGTTATTGGTTTATAGAAGATTGACGTTTAGTTTTAACGGTTTGAAGGATACAATAAGGGCTGTAATTGTATAACGAGAGTAATATGAGTCAAAGTACTACACAAATTTATAAACGGTTGATTTCTTACGTTGGTGATTATAAAAGCGTTGCCTTCGTCGCTATTATTGGAATGATCGGCTATTCGGGTATGGATGCTTTATTTATTCAATTAATGAAACCCTTTATTGATGAAGGCCTAAACCAACGTAATAGCGAAGTGCTAGCTTATGCCCCATTTGTGGTAATTGCGCTGGTAATAGGGCGTGGCTTGTTTAATTTTATGTCTTCGTATTGCCTAAGCTATGTAGGCTCGCAAGTAGTACGTTCGTTACGCCAGCAGTTATTTGAACACATATTACATTTGCCTGTTTCGTTTCATGATAAAAACTCAACAGGTGATTTAATTTCGAAAATTACTTTTGATACAGAACAAGTTCAGCAAGCAATCACCAAAGCACTGTTAATTGTTGTAAGAGAAGGCGCTTTTGTCGTTTTTCTACTTGCCCTTATGTTTTATACCAGCTGGCAGCTTTCGCTGATTTTTTTAGTGATCATTCCATTAGTGGCAATTATTGTAACGTTTGTGTCTAAACGATTTCGCCACATTTCAAAAAATATACAGTCTGCAATGGGGCAGGTCACCCGTAGCTCTGAACAAATGCTAAGTGGACACAAAGTTATTCATGGTTTTGGTGGGCAAAAACAAGAAATCGACCAGTTTTCAAAAATCAATAATCATAATCGTCAGCAACGTATTAAAATGGATGCCACTAAAGCGTTAAGCGTGTCGGTAATTCAAGTGCTTGCAGCAAGTGCAATGGCTGTTATTTTGTGGGTTGTATCTATGCCTTCAATGATAGATACGATCAGCTCTGGCGATTTTATGGTACTCATTTCTTCTATGATGATGCTTTTACGCCCGCTTAAACAATTAGCAAACGTGAACAGTGATATGCAGCGCGGTATTTCTGCAGCGCAAAGTGTTTTTTTAGTTTTAGATGAAGAAATTGAAAAAGACAAAGGTACCTACACCGTAGATAAGGTGAAGGGCGAAATCGAGGTTAAAAACGTTACCTTTAAATACCCAACTAAAGATGAGGCTGTTTTAAATAACCTATCAATAAGTATAAAAGCCGGTGAAAGCATCGCGCTTGTAGGGCGCTCTGGCTCGGGTAAATCGACTATTTCTAATTTATTACCGCGTTATTATGATTTAGAAGCACCAAGTGAAATTTTATTGGATGGCGTTGCGCTTGAGAAATATAAACTGGCCGATTTACGCCGCCAGTTTGCCTTAGTATCTCAGCAAGTTGTGTTATTTAACGACACAATTGCTAATAATATTTGTTATGGCATAAGCCGCGAAATAACACAGCAGCAACTAGAAGAGGTGGTTAAACAAGCTCACGTGTGGGAATTTGTTAAAGACCTACCTGAGCAACTCAATACCATGGTCGGTGAAAACGGGGTGATGCTCTCTGGTGGCCAACGTCAACGTATAGCAATTGCTCGCGCTATATTAAAAGATGCACCTATTTTAATTTTAGATGAAGCAACTTCAGCCTTAGACACAGAGTCAGAAAAGCTAATTCAGCAAGCTCTTGATACCCTAATGCAAGACAAAACGTCTATAGTCATTGCCCATCGTCTTTCAACCATTGAGAACAGCGACAAAATATACGTTATTGATGGTGGTCGGGTGATTGAAAGTGGCGATCATCAAAGTTTATTAGCTAAAGATGGTACTTATTCAGCTCTATGTAAAATGCAGTTTGGTGAGCACGGGTGAGTAAAATAGAGCAAAGCTGGTATAAACCATTTAGTTTTATAACGCTACTTTTACTGCCATTAGCTGCGCTTTTTTGGTTAATTTCAAGCATTAGGAAATGGTTTTTTAAGGTTGGCTTTGCCACGCCTTTTAAAGCTAAATCTAAAGTAATTGTGGTGGGCAATATAAGTGTAGGCGGAAATGGCAAAACGCCATTTGTGTTATGGCTTTACGAATACTTGTCAGAGCAAGGTCTAAAAGTGGGCATTATCAGCCGAGGTTACGGCGGTAAAGCCAACAGCTACCCGCTGGTGGTAGAGCGCGGCGTAACAAGTGCACAAGCCGGTGATGAGCCAATACTTTTATTTAATCGCTTAAAATGTCCGCTTGTTGTTGGACCCGATAGAAAAGCCAACATTACATTATTAGAGCAGCAATTTTGTGTGGATGTCATAATCTCAGATGATGGTATGCAGCATTATAAAATGGCACGCGATATAGAGTGCTGCATTGTTGATAGCCAAAGGCGATTTGGTAATGGCTTTGTTATGCCTGCAGGGCCATTACGTGAAACCACAAACAGATTAAATAGCGTTGATTTAGTGATTGAAAACGGGGGAGATGCATCCCTTAGCTACGTTTTGCAAACTGGTGCACTTAAACACGTTGCTAACAATACCCCTGTTAATAAAACAATTGAAAAAGGCCATGCAATAAGTGCCATTGGTAACCCACAACGTTTTGAAGATTCATTAAAGGGTCAAAATATTCAGCTGCTTTCCACTCATCATTATCGAGATCACTATGCTTATAGCATGGCTGATTTTACTCAATTTAATGATGATAACGTATTAATGACAGAAAAAGATGCAGTAAAATGTAGAGACTTTGCAAAAGGTACTTGGTACTACCTACCCGTAAATGCAAAACCTACAGACGCTGTAATACATAAATTAGATTTATTATTAAAACAAAAAGGGATCCTCAATGGCCTTTGATACAAAATTACTTGAAATAATTGCTTGTCCTGTGTGTAAAGGAAAGCTTCGTTTTGATAAAGAAAATGCAGAACTTATTAGTACTGCAGCTAAACTTGCATACCCAGTACGCGACGATATACCGGTACTTTTAGAAAATGAAGCGCGCGAGCTATCTCAAGATGAGGTTGATAAGTGGAATTCGTAGTTGTTATACCTGCACGTTACGCGTCTACCCGTTTGCCTGGCAAACCATTAGCTGACATATGCGGTAAACCTATGATTCAACACGTGTATGAAAAAGCGTGTTTGTCAGGTGCAAGTAAAGTGGTTATTGCAACCGATCATCAAAAAGTTTTTGATGCTGTTAAATTGTTCACAAACGATGTGCTGATGACGCGAGAAGATCATCAATCGGGCACTGAACGTTTAGCAGAAGTTGTTGACTTACTTAAGCTAGACGCAGAAACCCTAGTGGTAAATGTACAAGGCGATGAGCCATTACTTGCCAGCGAAAACGTATCGCAAGTTGCCACTTTACTAAATAATTCAAGCGCGCCAATGGCAACATTAAGTGTAGCCATTGAAGAGCAAGACGAAGTGTTTAATCCTAATGCCGTGAAGGTTGTTAGTGATATTAATAAAAATGCGTTGTACTTTTCACGTGCCAGTATTCCGTTTGACAGAAGCGCAATGTTAAATAGCGACAGTGTGTTAGATATAACGCCTTTTCAGCGCCATGTGGGTATATATGCTTATCGTGCGGGCTTCATTAAGCAGTATATTGAGTTAAGTGTATCGCCGCTTGAAGTACTTGAGTCGCTAGAGCAACTTAGGGTGTTGTACCATGGTTACGCTATCAAAATTGAGCAGGCCAAAGTAACGCCACATGCTGGGGTTGATACGCCCGAGGATTTAGAAAAAGTGATTGCCTACCTAAAAGCTAAGCAAGCCTAATAATGGTTAAAAGTGAATTACCCATAGTATTTAGCCACGCTGATTTTTATATATTTGAAAAACCAGCGGGGCTTAATTTTCACTCAGAAGGTGAAAAAGGGTTTGTGGTATTAGCTGAGCAGCAAACCGGCGAAAAATTATTTGCTGTTCACCGCCTTGATAAAGTGACATCTGGCCTTATTATTCTTGGTCGCAATAAAGAAGCCGCTGCTAAATTTACGTCTCTTTTCACTGAGCATGCAATAAACAAGTTTTATTTAGCAATCAGTAATGCTAAACCTAAAAAAAAGCAAGGGTGGATAAAAGGTGATATGGCTAAGTCTCGCAGGGGCATGTTTAAGCTTTTACCGACCCTGCAAAACCCGGCCATTACCCGCTTTTATTCTTTTAGTTATAAGCCGGGGTTTAGAGCGTATATTTTAAAGCCGTATTCGGGTAAAACCCACCAACTTAGAGTGGCATTAAAAAGTTTAGGGGCGCCAATTTTAGGCGATACACTTTATAGTGGCAGCGCAGCTGTGCGGGCGTATCTTCATGCCTATGCGTTAAGTTTTTTATGGCATGGGGAGCAAATTAATTGCTCTTTGCTACCTACTACGGGTGATGAGTACCAGCAATTAATTAATCATCAAGAATTTCAAGCATGGCAATCGCCGTGGCAACTGGATTGGTAAATGAGCGAAAAAGTAACAGATATTCGTTTTGGCGGAATCAAACGCCTATACGGTAACCAAAAATTTGACTGGCTACAACAAGCCCATTTTTGTGTAGTAGGGATAGGCGGTGTAGGAAGTTGGGCCGCCGAAGCTTTAGCACGTACAGGCGTGGGTAAAATCACTTTAATTGATTTAGATGATATTTGCGCGACGAACGTAAATAGGCAAATTCATGCACTTAGCGGCAGTATTGGCCAAGCCAAAGTAGATGCAATGAAAAGCCGCTGCGAACTGATAAACCCAGCGTGTAAAGTAACTGTGATAGATGACTTTATTACTCTTGAAAATATTCGTGAGCATATTCAAGGTTTTGATTACGTTATTGACTGTATTGATGCAGTTAAAGAAAAAGCAGCGCTTATTGCTCATTGTAAGCGCAATAAAATGCCTATTATTACTACTGGCGGCGCGGGTGGGCAAACAGATCCTAGCCAAATAACATTTGGTGATGTGGCTAAAACCACGCAAGATCCGCTACTTGCTAAAGTGCGTTATATTTTACGCAAACAATATAATTTTAGTAACAACCCAAAACGCAAATTTAATATTGATTGTGTGTACTCAACTGAGCAACTTGTCTACCCAGGCAGTGATGGTAGTGTATGCCATGCTAAACAAAATGCTGATGGTACAATGAATATGGATTGTAATAACGGGTTTGGCTCGGTAACTATGATCACCGGAAGTTTTGGCTTTTTTGTAGCGGCTAAAGCGGTACGTAAATATTTAGATAAAAAACAGCGTTTACAACAAGCTCAATAGTTTAATTGAGCTTGTTAGTTGCCATGCTTTGAATTGCCTCGACCATGGCTTTTATTCCGTTCCCTCGAGATGCACTAAGGTGTTTAATCAAGCCTAACTTTTCAAATTCGTCATACGCATTAATATTCACGACTTCTTCAGGTGTTAAGCCATTATAAAGCGCTAAAATTATCGCTAATAAGCCTTTTACAATGCGCGTGTCTGAGTCGCCAATAACCACTAAACGATTCTCGCTATCGTCAAACTCCATAAACATCCACACTTTGCTCTCACACCCTGGCACAAGCACGTCATCGGTTTTAAGTACATCGGCTAAAGCGGGGAGTGTTTTGCCCAGAAGCATTATTTCGCGATATTTTTGCTGCCAAGATTGCGCCTGCTGTATAGGTTTTACTACGTTTTTAAACGTATTTGTCATGAGTTATCCTAAATTAGTCTAATAATTCAATCGATTCTTTCAAGGCATTGATGAAATTATCAACATCTTGATGGGTATTATAAAATGCAAAGCTTGCTCGAACAGTGCCTTTTACCCCTAAATGGTGCATTAATGGTTGCGTACAATGGTGTCCACTGCGCACTGCAATACCAAATCCGTCAAGCAAAGTTGCCAAATCGTAGGGGTGTTCACTTTTATAATTAAAACTAAGGGTGCCAATATTATTGTTCAGGTCGCTATAAATAGTAATTCCGTCAATTTTACTCAACTGTGTGGCTGCATAGTTAAAAATAGCCTGCTCATGGCGCTGTAACTTTTGAATGTTTAGGGCTGATAAATAATCAATTGCTGCACTAAAGCCAATGACGCCGGCTATATTTGGGGTGCCAGTCTCAAATTTAGCAGGAGCGTCTCTGTAGGTGCTTTTTTCAAGCGTTACAGTATCTATCATCTCACCACCCGTTTGATACGGGGTAAGCGCATTAAGTAATTCATAGCGACCATATAAGCCCCCTACACCCGTAGGGCCAAGCATTTTATGCGCTGAGAATACATAAAAATCGCATCCAAGCTGCTTTAAATTAGGGCGTAAATGCATGGCTCCTTGTGCGCCATCAACAACAACTAACGTGCCGACTGCTTTCGCTGCAGCTATTAATGGGGCTAAATTGGTAATATTACCTAATGCGTTAGACGCTTGGCTGATACACAGCACCTTTGCTTTAGTATGTGTGATCATGTCTACACAGCGCGCTATATTAAACGTCGCGTTTTGCTCAAGGGGAAGTGCAAATAGCGTAGCCCCTGTATTTTGCGTTAATACCTGCCAAGGAACAATATTAGCGTGGTGCTCAAGGGGTGTAATTAATACCGTATCTTCACCAGTAATTTGCCTTTGGAGGCCATGAGCAAGTAAATTTAGCGCCTCTGTTGCGCCTTTAGTCCAGACGATTTCTTTAGCATTTACGTTAAAGTAATCAGCTGTTTTTAATCTTGCTGCTTCATATTGCTCTGTGGCGCGCTCGCTTAAGGTGTGGCGGCCTCTGTGAACGTTTGCGTTGCCTAAATTATAAAAGCGAGTGGTTGCATCAATAACGCTCTGTGGCTTTTGCGAGGTTGCGCCAGAGTCTAAATATACTAAAGGGTTGCCATTAAGGGTTTGGTTTAACGTAGGGAAGTCGTTGCGAATTTTTGTTATATCAAACTCTTGAGAAGGCATGGCTATTCAACATCTATAAATTTAGGCAGGAATTGTAATCGGTTTCATAAAATTGACAAGCAAAGCGCACAAAAAAGGCCGCAAAAGCGGCCTTTTTTAACTAACTACGCTTAGCGCTTGTCAGTTGATACGAAGTCACGTTGAGTGTAACCAGTATACATTTGACGAGGGCGGCTGATCTTATGACCAGGTTGAGATAGCATCTCATCCCAGTGAGTGATCCAACCAACAGTACGTGCCATTGCAAAAATTACAGTGAACATGCTTGTTGGAATACCAATCGCTTTTAAGATAATGCCTGAGTAGAAATCAACGTTAGGGTAAAGTTTCTTCTCTACAAAGTATGGGTCTTCAAGGGCAATTTGTTCAAGCTTCATTGCAATATCAAGAAGCGGATCTTGAATGTTAAGCTCTTCTAATACTTCGTGACACGTTTGACGCATTACTGTAGCGCGTGGGTCGAAGTTTTTGTAAACACGGTGACCAAAGCCCATAAGACGGAACGGATCAGACTTATCTTTTGCTTTTGCTACGTACTCATCAATACGATCAACAGAACCAATCTCTTCTAACATGTTTAAACATGCTTCGTTAGCACCGCCGTGAGCAGGGCCCCAAAGAGATGCGATACCCGCTGCAATACATGCATATGGGTTAGCGCCTGAAGAACCCGCTAAACGAACTGTTGACGTTGAAGCGTTTTGCTCATGATCAGCATGAAGCATGAAGATTTTATCCATTGCTTTAGCTGTCACAGGGTTAACTTTGTATTCTTCAGCCGGTACAGAGAACATCATGTGTAAGAAGTTTTCTGCGTAGCTTAAATCGTTACGTGGGTAAACAAACGGTTGACCAATGTTTGTTTTGTACGCCATAGCTGCAATAGTCGGTAATTTAGCGACAAGTTTAATCGCGCTTGTTTTACGTTGGCTTGCATCAGTAATATCAAGATCTTCGTGGTAAAAAGAAGATAATGCGCCTACTACACCACATAGCATTGCCATTGGGTGAGCATCGAAGCGGAAACCTTGGAAAAAGTTAGCAATTTTCTCATCAAGCATGGTGTTATGCGTGATTTCTTTTGCAAATACATCGTATTGCTCTTTAGTTGGTAACTCACCGTTTAATAGTAAGTAACAAAGCTCGATGTAGTTAGAGTCTTCAGCTAATTGCTCAATTGGGTAACCACGGTGAAGTAATACACCTTTACCACCATCAATGTAGGTGATTGCAGATTCACAAGAGCCAGTCGACATGAAACCTGGGTCATAAGTAAAGTGACCGTGTGAACCTAACGTACGTACGTCGATCACATCTTGGCCAGCAGTGCCTTGATAAATTGGAAGTTCGATTGGATCTAGTCCATCAATATGGACTGTGGCTTTTTTATCTGCCATCTATGTATCTCCTATTAAGATATCTATTCTGATTTTTAGATTTTTAAAGTTCTGAAATCTTGTTTTAAGCACATCTTCGCATTTTAACGTGAAAGAGGGGGTTAAAGTCAATTTTTATAAACATTATGCATATATGTATAATAAATATTCGGTATTAATTAAATATTATACTATCGGCTAATTCGCAAACGTCTCTAACTAAACAAGAATTGTAAAACAACCTTTGGGTATATATACTATCGGAGGTTTTAAACCGCTTTGTATTTAGGTAAACATATTTTTACAGCGTAATTTTTGCAGATTTGTGAACTTTTGCTGTATTGACACGTTTACTTTGATAGTTCCACCAGAAATTTTGGTGGGTTTTAGAAAAACAAGTAGATGAGCTCCAATGTGAGCAAGATGGGCAAGTAACTGTGAAAAAGCAAAGACCTGTAAATCTAGATCTAACAACTATATCTATGCCGGCAACGGCTAAAGCATCAATCTTTCACCGCGTCACCGGTGTTGCATTATTTTTTGCTTTAACGTTTGTCATTTGGGCTTGGTCTGAGTCTCTTTCTTCAGCTGAAGGTTTTGAATTCGTCAAGGGTCTGTTTAGCGGATTCATTGCCAAATTCATAGCTTGGGGCACACTTTCTGTATTGGGTTATCACCTTATTGGTGGTATCCGTCACATCATTATGGATATGGGCCACTGGGAAGAACTTGAATCAGGTAACCTTAGCGCTAAAATTGCAATGGCACTTGGCGTTGTATTTGCCGTACTGGCAGGGGTGTGGATATGGTCTTAAATCAAGCAACTCTTAAACGTGATGGTGTACAAGATTTCGTATCTTTACGTACCACGGCACTAGTAATCACCGCATACGCGATTTTTATTATCGGCTATTTTTTAGCAACGCCAGAAGTCACTTTCGAAGCCTGGACAGGCCTATTCTCTAATCTAGCAATGAAGGGTTTTACACTTATTACTCTTGTATGCATGATGGTTCATACCCGCATTGGCCTTTGGCAAGTTTTAACGGATTACGTTAAAAACGCTAAACTACGCGCTGTTTTAGGCTTTGTATTAAACCTGATGGCCGTTGCTTACGTAGCTATTGGTCTAATCGTTTTATGGGGTGTTTAAGTGAAATATTCTGTTCGTGAATTCGACGCCGTAGTAATTGGTGCAGGTGGTGCTGGTATGCGTGCCGCTCTTGCCATTACCGAATCTGGCAAAACGTGTGCATTAATATCTAAAGTATTCCCAACACGCTCACACACTGTATCTGCACAGGGTGGTATTACAGTAGCGCTAGGTAATTCACACGAAGACAACTGGGAATGGCATATGTACGATACCGTTAAAGGTTCCGATTTTATCGGTGACCAAGACGCTATCGAATACATGTGTCAAACAGGCCCAGAAGCTATTACTGAATTAGAAAACATGGGTTTACCATTTTCTCGTTTTGAAAATGGCCGTGTTTACCAACGTCCTTTCGGTGGTCAATCGAAAAACTTTGGTGGTGAACAAGCTGCACGTACCGCAGCAGCAGCTGACCGTACTGGTCATGCTTTATTACACCTTCTATACCAACAAAACGTTAAAAACCAAACTAATGTATTCTCTGAGTGGTATGCACTAGATTTAGTTAAAAACGACAATGGCGATGTAGTAGGCTGTACAGCAATTGAGATTGAAACAGGTGAAATCACTTTCTTCAAATCAAAAGCTGTTGTACTTGCAACCGGCGGTGCTGGTCGTATTTTCGCATCAACAACCAATGCTCACATTAATACGGGTGATGGTGTTGGTATGGCAGCCCGTGCAGGCGTTGCTATGCAAGATATGGAAATGTGGCAATTCCACCCAACGGGTATTGCAGGCGCTGGTACACTTGTAACGGAAGGTTGTCGTGGTGAAGGTGGTTATCTTTTAAATAAAGATGGCGAACGCTTCATGGAACGTTATGCACCAAACGCTAAAGACTTAGCGTCTCGTGACGTTGTAGCACGTTCAATGATGACTGAAATCCGTGAAGGCCGTGGCTGTGATGGTCCTTGGGGTCCACACCTTAAGCTGAAACTTGACCACTTAGGTGAAGAAACGCTTAACTTACGTCTACCAGGCGTATGTGACCTTGCTAAAACTTTCGCACACGTTGACCCTGCTAAAGAGCCAATTCCAGTAATACCAACTTGTCACTACATGATGGGTGGTGTTCCAACTAACGTAAATGGTCAAGCGCTACAAATCGATGCTAACGGTAACGAAAAAGTAGTAGAAGGCTTATTTGCCGTAGGTGAAATTGCCTGTGTATCTGTACATGGTGCAAACCGCCTAGGTGGTAACTCATTACTTGATTTAGTTGTATTTGGCCGTGCTGCGGGTAACTTCCTAGGTAAATACCTAAATGAAGTTGAAATTACTAAAGCACCGACAGCATCTGATATTGACGCGTCTCTTGCACGCTTTAACCGTTGGGAAAATTCAACGGCTGGCCAAGGTGAAGACCCAGTTCAAATCAAAAAAGACCTACAACAATGTATGCAGCTTAACTTCTCGGTATTCCGTGAAGGTGAGTCTATGGCGACAGGTCTAAAAGAGCTTAAAGAAATTCGTGAACGTCTGCAGCATGCACGTCTTGATGATAAATCATCAGACTTCAACACGCAGCGTATCGAATGTCTTGAACTAGACAACTTAATGGAAACAGCTTACTCAACTGCAGTAGCTGCAAACTTCCGTACTGAAAGCCGTGGTGCACACTCTCGCTTTGACTACCCAGATCGTGATGACGAAAACTGGTTATGTCACTCAGTATTCAATCCGGTAACGGATGAAATGAGTAAGCGTGACGTAAACTACGCGCCTAAGACGCGTGAAGCGTTCCCACCTAAAGCACGTACCTACTAGGAGCGAGACGATGGCACAAGTACAATTTTCAGTTTATCGTTACAATCCGGATGTTGATAACGCACCTCGTATGCAAGAATATACTTTGCAAACAGAGGAAGGTCAGGACATGATGGTATTGGATGCACTTTTATTATTAAAAGAGCAAGATCCAACATTATCATTCCGTCGCTCATGTCGTGAAGGCGTGTGTGGCTCTGATGGCGTTAACATGAATGGTAAAAATGGTTTAGCATGTATTACACCATTATCTACGCTGCAAAAAGGCGGCAAAGGTACTATTGTAATTCGTCCTTTACCTGGCTTACCTGTGGTACGTGACCTTGTTATTGACATGAGTCAGTTCTACACTCAGTACGAAAAAGTTAAACCATACCTAATTAACGATCAGCCAGCGGCTGGTGAGCGTCTTCAATCTATTGAAGAACGTGATAAATTAGATGGACTTTACGAGTGTATTTTATGTGCATGTTGTTCTACATCGTGTCCTTCGTTCTGGTGGAATCCAGACAAGTTCATTGGTCCAGCAGGCCTTCTTCATGCTTACCGTTTCTTGGCAGATAGCCGCGATACGGCAACTGAAGAACGTTTAGCAGACTTAGACGATGCGTTCAGTGTGTTCCGTTGCCACAGTATCATGAACTGTGTTAGCGTTTGTCCTAAGGGTCTTAATCCGACCAAAGCAATTGGACAAATTAAATCTATGTTATTAAACCGCGCGGTTTAATCACCTAGTAACGTAAGATGGCTAATATTTTTATTAGCCATCTTGTTATGACAACTATTAATTTCTGCGCTAAAGAAAAGGGCTTATAAATGCACGAAGGTGTGATGAAGGCATGGCTAGAATCTTCACATTTAAACGGCGGCAACGTTGCTTATGTAGAAGAGCTTTATGAAGCGTATTTAGATGATGCGACTTCTGTGCCAGAAGAATGGCGAGAAGTGTTCGAACAATTACCAAAAGTAGATGGTGTGGATGTTGAAGTAAAGCATTCAGAAGTTCGTTCACAGTTTGCGGCGCTTGCTAAAAACAAGCATAGAGAGGTAGTGGTAGCAGAGGGTAGTGGCGGTGACCTTAAACAGGTTAAAGTACTACAACTTATTAATGCTTTCCGCTTTCGAGGACACCAAAATGCTAACCTAGATCCATTAGGCATTTGGCAACGAGAGCGTGTTCGAGATTTAGAGCTAGAATACCACGACTTATCTAAAGCTGATTTTGACCGCGAATTTAACGTAGGATCGTTTGCCGTAGGCCGCGATACTATGCCTTTAGGTGAACTATATCAGGCACTTAAAACCACCTATTGTGGTTCTATTGGTGCTGAGTATATGCACATCACATCAACAGAAGAAAAGCGTTGGTTACAACAGCGTTTAGAATCTGTTCAATCACGACCTACTTTTTCTAAAGAAGAAAAACTGCGTATCCTTAAAGGATTAACCGCAGCAGATGGTCTTGAAAAATATTTAGGTGCAAAGTTCCCAGGTGCTAAGCGTTTCTCACTTGAAGGTGGTGATGCGTTAGTTCCTATGCTTAAAGAACTTATTCACCGTGCTGGCGAAAGCGGGCAAAAAGAAGCAGTTATTGGTATGGCCCACCGTGGTCGCTTAAACGTACTAGTTAATGTGTTAGGTAAAAACCCGTCTGAGTTATTCGATGAGTTTGCTGGTAAACACAAAGACACGTTAAGCTCTGGTGACGTTAAATACCATATGGGTTATTCATCTGACTTTGCGACCAAAGGTGGCAATGTTCATATGGCACTTGCGTTTAACCCTTCTCACCTAGAAATTGTTAACCCTGTGGTTATGGGCTCAGTAAGAGCGCGTTTAGACCGTTTAGGTGACAGTTCAGGTAGCAAAGCATTACCTATTACTATCCACGGTGATTCTGCGATTACAGGCCAAGGTGTTGTACAAGAAACATTTAACTTGTCGCAAACAAATGCCTTCTCATGTGGTGGTAGTATCCGTATTGTTGTAAATAACCAAGTTGGTTTTACAACTTCAAAACAAGACGACGTACGTTCTACAGATTACTGTACTGACATTGCTAAAATGGTTCAGTCACCAATCTTCCACGTTAACTCTGATGACCCTGAAGCCGTTGCATTTGTTACACAACTTGCACTTGATTTTAGAAACCAGTTTAAACGTGACGTAGTAATCGATTTAGTATGTTATCGCCGCCATGGTCATAACGAAGCTGATGAGCCTAATGCAACACAGCCTCTTATGTACCAAAAAATTAAAAAGCATGCGGTTCCGCGTTTAATTTACGCTGATCAACTTATGTCTGAAGGCTCATTCACTGAGAGTGAAATTAAAGCATTAGCTGATGAATACCGTAACGGCTTAGATGAAGGTAACTGTGTTGTTGAAGAAATTCAGCCAGAAACTTCGCACTCATCTGATTGGGCAAAATATGTTGGCCATGAGTGGAATGTTGAGTACGACGCAAGCGTACCGGTAGATAAGCTAAAAGCACTTGGCGAACAAGTTGCCCAGTTCCCTGAGCAATATAAAGCACAGTCTCGTGTTAAAAAGATTTACGATGACCGTAAGCTTATGGCAAGTGGCGAAAAACCACTAGATTGGGGTATGGCAGAAACACTTGCTTATGCAACAATTGCCTCTGAAGGCACAGATATACGTTTAACCGGTCAAGACTCAGGGCGTGGTACTTTCTTCCACCGCCATGCTGTAGTACATAGCCAGTCGGATGGTTCAACTTACCTCCCTCTTCAAAATTTAAGTGAAGACCAAGGTACTTTTGAAGTATTTGATTCTGTTTTATCAGAAGAAGCGGTACTTGCTTTTGAATATGGTTATGCAACAGCTGAACCTACATCGTTAGTCCTTTGGGAAGCCCAGTTTGGTGACTTCGCAAATGGTGCACAAGTCGTATTTGACCAGTTCTTAAGCTCTGGTGAGCAAAAGTGGGGCCGTTTATGTGGCTTAACATGTTTGCTTCCGCATGGTTATGAAGGTCAAGGTCCAGAGCATAGTTCTGCACGTTTAGAGCGTTTTTTACAGCTTTGTGCTGATCACAACATGCAAGTATGTGTTCCTTCAACACCTGCACAAGTTTACGCTATGCTTCGTCGTCAATCAGTTAGACCACTTCGTCGTCCATTGATTGTAATGACACCAAAATCACTACTTCGTCATCCACTTGCGGTATCTTCACTTGAAGAACTTTCACAAGGTGTATTCCATAATATGATCGACGAAATCGATGATATTAACCCTGAGAAAGTAGAACGCGTAGTATTTTGTAGTGGTAAAGTTTACTACGAACTATTACAAGAGCGTCGTAAGCTTGAGCAAGACAACATTGCTATTGTACGTGTGGAGCAGTTATACCCGTTCCCGCATGCAGAAATGGACACGATTATGGAACGTTACCAACACGTTACTGATTTTGTTTGGTGTCAAGAAGAGCCACAAAACCAAGGTGCTTGGTACTGTTCGCAACATCACTTTATTGATGCAATCCCACAGGGTGCTAAATTGACTTACGCAGGGCGTAAGGCGTCGGCATCTCCAGCGTGTGGTTACATGTCAGTACATACTAAAGAACAACAAGCGCTCGTTGCAGACGCGCTTACTATACAAAAGAAAGGATAAGCAATGAGCACAGAAATTAAAGTTCCTGTTCTTCCTGAGTCGGTTGCAGATGCTACCGTTGCTACATGGCATGTAAGTGTAGGCGACAAAGTAAGCCGTGACCAAAACTTAGTAGACATTGAAACAGATAAAGTGGTTTTAGAAGTGGTTGCACAAAATGACGGTGTAATTACTGAAATATCACAAGAAGAAGGTGCAACGGTACTTGGCGACCAAGTTATCGGTTTACTTGGTGATGCTGATGCAGCACCAGCAAGTGACAGTGCTCCGGCTAAAGAAGAAGCCGCACCTGAAAAATCAGAAGACGCGCCTGCGGCGCAATCAGCTCCAGCATCAGAAGGTAAAGAAGTGGACATTAAAGTACCTGTACTTCCAGAATCAGTTGCAGACGCAACAATTGCTACATGGCATGTACAACCAGGTGAAGCGGTAACTCGCGACCAAAACTTGGTAGATATTGAAACTGATAAAGTTGTTCTTGAAGTAGTAGCTCAAGAAGACGGTATCATGGGCGAGCAACTAAACGCAGAAGGCGATACTGTACTTGGCGAACAAGTTATTGGTAACGTTAAAGCGGGCGGCGCTCCAGCGGCACCTGCAGCTAAAGCAGAAGAAGCGCCTGCTGCAAGTGAGTCTACCGATAGCTCAGATGTGTTAACGCCGTCTGTACGTCGTTTAATCGCTGAAAAAGGGCTTGATGCGTCTAAAATTAAAGGCACAGGTAAAAACGGCCGTGTAACTAAAGAAGACGTTGATACTTTCTTAAAAGCACCTGCTCCAGCTGCTAAAAAAGAAGATGCTTCAGCACCTGCTGCACCTATGGGTGACCGTACACAAAAACGTGTACCAATGACGCGCTTACGTAAAACCATTGCTAATCGTTTATTAGAAGCGAAAAACTCAACAGCAATGTTAACTACATTTAACGAAGTAAACATGAAACCTATCATGGACCTTCGTAAGCAATACCAAGAAGTATTTGAAAAGCGTCACGGTATTCGTTTAGGCTTTATGTCTTTCTACGTGAAAGCAGTAACTGAAGCACTTAAGCGTTTCCCTGACGTAAATGCATCAATTGATGGTGACGATATTGTTTACCACAATTACTTTGATATCAGCATCGCTGTATCTACACCACGTGGTTTAGTTACACCAGTACTTAAAGATTGCGACAAACTATCTGTTGCTGAAATCGAGAAAGGTATTCGTGAATTAGCCCTTAAAGGCCGTGACGGTAAACTAACACTTGACGATATGACAGGTGGTAACTTTACCATTACTAACGGTGGTGTATTTGGTTCGTTACTTTCTACGCCTATTATTAACTTACCACAGTCATCAATCTTGGGTATGCACAAAATCCAAGAGCGTCCTATGGCTGTAAATGGTAAAGTTGAAATTCTTCCTATGATGTATTTGGCACTATCTTACGATCACCGCCAAATCGATGGTAAAGAATCTGTTGGTTTCTTAGTAACTATTAAAGAGTTACTTGAAGATCCAACTCGCTTATTACTGGATGTTTAATCGAGTAGTATGAAATATAAGCTGTGAATGACAATTCACAGCTTTTTTTTTGCGCCTTTGGTGTTACTGGGGTTTTCATGTTAAGCCTTGGGATCTATACTAGGTGCGCAATTTGGGATAGCTGTTTATTTGCATAAATATTCAGCTCTTTTAGTATAAAAAATTGGATAAAGCATCATGAATTTGCATGAGTATCAGGCAAAACAACTTTTTGCCGAATATGGTTTACCAGTTTCTCAAGGTTTCGCTTGCGATACACCTGAAGAAGCTGCAGCAGCTGCCGAGAAAATTGGCGGTGATATGTGGGTTGTTAAAACTCAGGTTCACGCAGGTGGCCGTGGTAAAGCTGGCGGTGTTAAGCTAGTTAAAACAATCGAAGAAGTAAAAGAATTCGCTGCTAACTGGTTAGGTAAAAACTTAGTTACTTACCAAACAGACGAAAATGGTCAGCCTGTTGCTAAAATTTTAGTAGAAAGCTGTACAGATATCGATAACGAATTGTACTTAGGTGCAGTTGTTGACCGTGCTTCTCGCAAAGTTGTTTTCATGGCGTCTACTGAAGGCGGTGTTGAAATTGAAACTGTTGCTGAAGAAACTCCAGAGCTTATCCACAAAGCAGAGATCGATCCATTAGTGGGTCCTCAAGCTTACCAAGCACGTGAGTTAGGTTTTAAACTGGGTCTTAACCCTACACAAATGAAGCAGTTCGTTAAGATCTTTATGGGTCTTGGCAACATGTTCAACGATTTTGATTTCGCTCTTCTTGAAATCAACCCGTTAGTAATCACAGACGAAGGTAACCTTCACTGTCTTGACGGCAAAATCGGTATCGATGGTAATGCACTTTACCGTCAACCAAAAATCCGTGAAATGCACGATCCATCTCAAGAAGATGCACGTGAAGCTCACGCAGCAAGCTTCGAGCTTAACTACGTAGCACTAGACGGTAACGTAGGTTGTATGGTTAACGGTGCAGGCCTAGCGATGGGTACTATGGACATCGTAAACCTACACGGCGGCAAGCCAGCTAACTTCCTAGATGTTGGTGGCGGCGCGACTAAAGAGCGTGTTTCTGAAGCATTCAAAATCATCCTTTCTGACGATAACGTAAAAGCTGTTTTAGTTAACATCTTTGGTGGTATCGTACGTTGTGACATGATTGCTGAAGGTATCATTGGCGCAGTTAAAGAAGTAGGTGTAAACGTGCCTGTAGTTGTACGTTTAGAAGGTACTAACGCTGAATTAGGTCGTGACGTTCTTAAGAACTCAGGCCTAGATATCATCGCTGCTGAATCACTAACAGACGCTGCTGAGAAAGTTGTAGCTGCTGCGGAGGGCAAATAATGTCTGTATTAATCAATAAAGATACAAAAGTTATCTGTCAAGGTTTCACTGGTGGCCAAGGTACTTTCCACTCTGAGCAAGCGCTTGAGTACGGTACACAAATGGTTGGTGGTGTAAGCCCAGGTAAAGGCGGTCAAACGCACCTTGGTCTTCCAGTATTCAACACAGTACGCGATGCAGTTAAAGAAACAGGCGCAACAGCGTCAGTTATCTACGTACCAGCACCGTTCTGTAAAGATGCAATCTTAGAAGCTATCGATGCGGGCATCGAGCTAATTGTTTGTATCACTGAAGGTATCCCAACACTAGACATGGTTGACGTTAAAGTTAAGCTTGATAACTCTGGTGTTCGTATGATCGGTCCTAACTGTCCAGGTGTTATCACTCCTGGTGAGACTAAGATTGGTATCATGCCTGGTCACATCCACAAGCCTGGTAAAGTAGGTATTGTTTCTCGCTCTGGTACTTTAACGTACGAAGCAGTTAAACAAACTACTGACGCTGGTTTTGGTCAGTCTACGTGTGTTGGTATTGGTGGCGACCCAATCCCAGGTACTAACTTTATCGACGTGCTAGAAATGTTCGAAAAAGATCCACAAACTGAAGCAATCGTAATGATTGGTGAAATTGGTGGTACTGCAGAAGAAGAAGCTGCAGAGTACATTAAAGCTAACGTAACTAAGCCTGTTGTTTCTTACATTGCTGGTGTAACTGCACCAGAAGGTAAGCGTATGGGTCACGCTGGCGCAATCATCGCAGGCGGTAAAGGTACTGCTGATGAGAAATTTGCTGCACTAGAAGCTGCTGGCGTACAAACTGTACGTTCACTTGCTGATATCGGTAAAGCACTTAAAGAGAAAACAGGCTGGTAATCAGTTTGCTTAATCTTTAAAAAGGCTCGCATTTGCGAGCCTTTTTGTTATTGGCTTAAAAATTAGTATGGGTAACTAATGTGTTGAAAAAACCGTACTGATAAATCTTGACGTTCTTTATTTATTGCCAGCTCTGAGCACATAGCGTGTATTGTTTTTTCTACTTGATTCATAAAGCGGCCATAGCCCATTTCATGTTTATCTTTACGGGTGGCAACAATCACAAAATGTAGTGACTCAACTAATTTTTCAGCATTGAAAAAAATATGTATTTGCGTGGCTGTGCCATTCACATCAAAACTTATTTTTTGTAATTCTGCATTCCCATCATTTTTATCTATTTGGCTATTACGCACTATGGGCCTTGCACCATTAGCAACCATAGCGCCGTGAGATAATTCGTATCGCTCGCAGCACCCTTTAAATGATTGGGCAAAGTAGTTATAAAACTCAATGTAATTATTTTTATTTATTAAGCTTTGAAATTGCGTTTTAATGCCGCGCGAAACCGGTATAGAAAACGTTGCATAGGTCATTTCTGCATGCTCGGCGGGTATTTTACATTGGCGAGCTAAATAACGAGGGTATAGGCTTCTAAGTTTGTAGCCGTAACTTTGGTTACAGCCTTTGCTCTTGGCAAATAAGTCATAGGTTAAATGCTGATGATCGCGAAGCTTAAACTGGGCCTGTTCAATAAATAATTGTGTTTGTAAATTATCTAACACTTTTTGCACCCTGCTGTGAAATTGTGCCGAGCTTGCGCGTAAATCATCACCGGTGGCTAAAAATAACAAGCGAATTTTTTTACTTTTAAAAGTAGGAGTGTAGTGTAGTTTGTGCGCCTCGTGGTAACGCGGGTTGTAAAAAAACAACATTTGCTTTGCTGTTTCTAATTGATACGACTCATCATGAAATCTGACAACGGGTAATTTGTCGTTAGCGAGTAGGTGTACATTATGTAGCTCGTATTCATCACAGCTTGCAAATAGTTGCTTGGCAATGCGGGTATAGCAACTATCGATATCGCTAAAACTAGTGTAAAAGTCATCAGTGGGTGTAATTTCAGCGAGTAAATAGTGATTAGCTCGCGCATTTGTTGGAATATAAACTCTGTGTTGTGTAGAACTGGCCATCTTTGAATCCTTTTAAGGAGCTTAAGTTTAGGTACTATAAATGCCTTTCATGACTCAAATATTGCGCTAAAACAAATTTAAGTAATAAACTAATGCACCATTGCCATAATAACTAGAATAAACCCGCATCTATTGCTGTATGTTAGTGTTTGTTTTTGTAATAATGCATTAGTTTTGTTATCACGAATATTCAGAGGATCGCACTCCTATGGCGGAAATTGAGAATCGCCCAAGTAACTTTATAAGAACTCGAATTGATGAAGATTTAGCAAGTGGCAAACATGCAACTACGCATACACGTTTTCCACCTGAACCTAATGGCTTTTTACATATTGGCCATGCAAAATCAATTTGTTTGAATTTTGGCATTGCAAAAGATTACGATGGTTTATGTAACCTACGTTTTGATGATACAAACCCAGAAAAAGAAGATATTAACTACGTTAATTCAATCAAAGAAGACGTGCAGTGGTTAGGCTTCAACTGGAGTGGTGAGATAAAATATTCGTCAAACTATTTTGATACCCTATACGGCTATGCAGTAGAGCTTATTGAAAAAGGCTTAGCGTACGTTTGTTTTTTAACGGCCGATCAAGCACGTGAGTATCGCGGTACGTTAAAAGAGCCGGGTAAAAATAGCCCATACAGAGACACCTCAGTAGAAGAAAACCTCGCATTGTTCGAAAAAATGCGCGCGGGTGAATTCAAAGAAGGTGAGTGTGTTCTACGCGCTAAAATTGATATGGCAAGCTCATTTATGGTGCTTCGCGATCCAATTATTTATCGCGTTCGTTTTGCTCATCACCATCAAACAGGTGACAAGTGGTGCATTTACCCAATGTATGACTTCACACATTGTATTTCTGATGCGCTTGAAGGGATAACCCATTCATTGTGTACACTTGAGTTTCAAGATAACCGTCGTTTATACGACTGGGTACTTGATAACATCAGCCTTGAATGCCACCCACAGCAAATTGAGTTTTCGCGCTTAAATCTTGAATACACAATTATGTCTAAGCGTAAGCTAAACGACTTAGTTGTAAATAACTATGTAGAAGGGTGGGATGACCCACGTATGCCAACTATTGCTGGTTTACGTCGTCGTGGTTATACACCGGCTTCAATACGTGAGTTCTGTTTACGTATCGGTGTGACTAAGCAAGAAAACATGGTTGAAATGGGCATGCTTGAAGCGTGTATCCGTGAAGACTTAAATGAAAACGCACCACGTGCAATGGCAGTACTCGATCCAGTTAAAGTGGTAATAGAAAACTTTGATGCAGATAAAGTAGAAACATTGTCGGTAGCTAACCACCCTAATAAAGAAGAAATGGGGCGTCGTGAAGTACCGTTTACTCGTGAGCTTTTCATTGAGCGTGAAGATTTCCGCGAAGAAGCGAATAATAAATTTAAACGCTTAGTTCTTGATAAAGAAGTACGCTTACGTGGTGCTTATGTAATTAAAGCACAGCGTGTAGAAAAAGATGAAAATGGTGAAATTACCACTATTTACTGTACTTACGACAACGAAACACTAGGTAAAAACCCAAGTGACGGTCGTAAAGTAAAAGGGGTTATTCATTGGGTTTCTGCGCCTGAGTCGGTTAATGCAGAAGTTAGATTGTATGACCGTTTATTTAATGTACCAAACCCAGGTGCAGCTGAAGAGTTCGAATCGACACTTAACCCTGATTCGTTAGTTGTATTAGAAAATGCAAAACTTGAAGCATCGCTTGCTAAAGCCGAACCGGCTCAAGGCTTTCAGTTTGAGCGTACTGGCTATTTCTCACGTGATACAAAGTCAGAAAGTTTAGTATTCAACCAAACGGTTGGTCTTAGAGATTCATGGGCTAAAATCGAGAAGCAGTAACGCTTTTATAATACCAATTTGCATAATATCTCATTATTGCAAATTGGTATTAAACACAGTTTAAATGTTTAATTTTAAGCACAAAAAAACCTGCAATAGCAGGTTTTTTTATTACTATAGCGCGTTATTAGCTATTTGAATCGCTAAATGCTTTACACGCTGCTTTGTCTTGACACTCACCGTATAGGTATAAAGAGTGATTTGTTAGTGTAATACCGTTTTCTTCGGCTATTTCTAACTGGCGACGTTCAATTAAGTCATCTTCAAATTCAACAACTTTACCACATTTTAAACACACTAGGTGGTCGTGGTGAGTGCTGCCAGAAAGTTCAAATACTGACTTTCCGCCTTCAAAATGGTGACGGCTTACAATACCTGCGTCATCAAATTGGTTTAATACACGGTAAACAGTCGCAAGACCAATTTCTTCACCTAAATCTAAAAGAATTTTGTATACATCTTCAGCGCTGATGTGTTGGTTATCTGGAGATTGTAGAATTTCTAAGATTTTAATACGCGGTAAAGTTACTTTTAAACCGGCTTTTTTAAGTTCCAAGTTATGATCAGTCATTAAATCTGTCTCAAATTTGTTTGGTTATACTAGACATCTCTTACAGATGCACACGACACATTAGCAATAACAAGGATAACGCGCCTAAGCACTGAGTGCAAAGAACAATTGATCAATTTTGCTATTAATTCTAAAGTCGCTAACTGTTTGATAATTATTTAAACAGTTAGCGATAAAAGGGGGGAGGTTAGTCTGCTAGTTCACTTAAGCACATTTCATCATATACTTGTGCGCACCATGCTTTAACACGTTGTTCTGTTAATTCAGGTTGGCGGTCTTCATCAATACCTAAGCCTACAAAGTGCGTGTCATCAGCCATACCTTTAGATGCTTCAAAGTCGTAGCCTTCACTCGACCAATGGCCAACCACAATAGCACCGCGCTCGGTAACGATATCGTTGATCATACCCATAGCGTCTAAAAAGTATTCTGCGTAGTCTTCTTGGTCGCCACAACCAAAAATAGCCACTAGCTTACCTTCAAAGTCTACTTCTTCAAGCTCAGGGAAAAAGTCATCCCAATCACATTGTGCTTCACCGTAGTACCAAGTAGGAATACCGAATAAGATTAAATCGAACTCTGCAATCTCTTCTTTAGAGCTTTTTGCAATGTCGTGTACAGCCACAAGCTTTTTACCCAATTCTTTTTGGATCATTTTTGCTACGTGTTCTGTATTACCTGTGTCACTTCCGAAAAAAATGCCTACACTTGCCATGGACTTCAAACCTTTTATCTATCAATAGCCAATCTTTCTTGTAAAATTGTTTCAATCAGCGCACTACGGCTAATATTTTGTGCATCTGCCATATCACTCAGTGCCTGATATAACTGTGATGAAACTTTAAATTCTACACGCTTTAAACCGCGTGCTTTATCTCGTTTTATTTGATTACGTTTATTAACCTTTAACTGCATATCCCTTGGTAAAGGGTTCGTTTTAGGCCTGCCTGGGCGCTTTTCGTATTCAAATAAATCGGGAGTTGTTCTATCTGTTTCTGACTTCGCCATGCCTAACCTACACCTGCACCTTGCCAAAAAACTTGTATAAGTCCTTTCGCAATAAAGCCAGAACACCCTAAAAAGAGGACGCCCCACACAATGTAGCGACCAAACTTAGGTACGTTACCACTATTAAGTACGTCTTTAATTGCCAGGCCGATGAATACAAAAATACCGGCTAAGCCAAAGTACAACCCTAGGGTATCAAATTCGTTAATAAACTGACTGACCATCAACGTATAACCTTTAAATTAAACGGCGCGTACTATAGCATATAAATATGCATTAATTTAGTACGGATAACCAAAAACACATGATTAAAATTGCATTAAAGCCCTGTTAAAAAGTCATTTATTGCTTTATTAACTGCAGCGGGTTTTTGTGCATGAAGCCAATGTCCAGCACCGTGTATAATTTTTGCTCGTGTATTTTTAAAGCGCTTTGTTATTTCATCGCGGTATTCTGGCAGTATGTAATCAGAATCGTTACCTTTGATAAACAAAGTATCGCACAAACAAGAATTGTTTTCATTAACATTGGCTGTGATTGTCGAATATTTTTCATCAAGTACATCTAAATTAAATCGCCATTTGTACTGTCCATCGTCATTTTTAGCTAAGCTTTTTAGTAAAAACTGCCTAACACCTAGCTCATTAATGTACTCGCTCATAATAGCATCGGCTTGTTTTCTATCAGTAACCTGGCTAGTTGCCACTTTTTTTAGTGCATTAATAATTTGTGTGTGGCGGGCAGGGTAACTCACTGGGGCAATATCAAGTACCACCAGCTTATTTACTTTTTGGCTATGCATTAGCGCCACTTCCATCGCCACTTTACCGCCCATTGAATGGCCAATAAGGTGCGCATTGTTAATATTTAACGCGTTCATTAGCTCAACAATATCTGCGGCCATTGCAGGGTAGTTCATTTCATTACTGTGCGGTGAAGCACCATGGTTACGCAAATCTACATTAGTTACCCTAAAGTGCTCGCTCAAGGGTTTTGCAATAACATTTAGGTTTTCTAAAGAGCCAAATAAACCATGAATGATCACTACATCCGGACCTTCACCGTATTGTTTATAGTTTAATAGCATGACCGCCTCCTAAAATTTTGGCTTAGTTTGCCGAGCATTGCCCTAAAAAGCAAAAGATATAACGGTTAACATGCTCTGCACGCGCCTTTTATGGGGTAACACCGTTTATTTTTACGCCAATTATGGGCTATTTGGTGTTACCAGCCTAATGGAGATAAAAATATGGGTAGTATTTTTAAAAGCTGTTAATTACTACATTGGGTTTATAAGCAAATAATCAACACACCTTTATTAGCGCGTTTATAGGTTATGTTTGTGCGAGTGCTTGTTGTAACTCGCATTTATATTTGGTTTGGGTATAATCACGGGGAAAGAAAAAATGTGGCCCGTAATGACAGGAACAACATGAAACAAATCGACATAGACGACGAGTTATATCAGTATATTGCTAGCAATACACAAAGTATTGGCGAAAGCGCATCCACTATTTTACGTCGTTTATTAAATCTAAACGGTGATGACAACACTTCCGTTGCTAAGAACAATCAAAACAACCAAACAGCTACTCAAGCCCCACTTGACGACACGCCAGCTACTAACGACAGCCAAGAGCAAGAGGTTGTCACACCAGTGAAGCAAACAAACGCTAATGTATTTAATATTCTAAATAAAGAAGAACTAGCAATGCAAAAAGGGGTGGTAGGCAGGTTTTTATTTATTTTAAGTGCTTTTTATAGAACGCATAAAAAAGAGTTTAGTGCTGTGCTTGATATAAAAGGGCGCGACCGCGTTTACTTTGCAACCAGCAAAGAAGACTTAGTTAATAGCGGCAGTAGTATGAACCCTAAAAATATTACCGACAGTGAGTACTGGGTAATGACAAATTCAAACACGACACGTAAAAAAATGATGCTACACGAGGTTGCGCTGTGCTTAGGTTATTCAGCAGAGCAAGCAGAAGAAATTCGCGATTACTTGTAAGGAAATAAACATGGCTATTCATTCAGGTGCTGGGAAAACTGCGCCACATTCAACTTTAGTTAACGTACCAAAACTGGTATCGGCTTATTACTTAAATGAGCCAGACTTAGAGCAAAACCCAGAGCATTGTGTTGCTTTTGGTACGTCGGGTCACCGTGGTTGCTCTTACGATGTTAAGTTTAACGAATCTCATATTTTAGCCATTACACAAGCTATTTGTGACTACAGAAAGCAAAACGACATTTTTGGTCCGCTTTTTTTAGGTAAAGATACCCATGCATTAAGTGAAGCTGCTTTTAACTCTGCCATAGAAGTATTAGTGGCTAATGAGGTGCAAGTAATCACCCAGCAAAATCACGATTACACGCCAACCCCTGTCATTAGCCATGCTATTGTTTGCCATAACAAATTAAATCCTAACGAATTAGCCGATGGTATTGTGGTAACGCCTTCACATAACCCGCCAGAAGACGGTGGCTTTAAATACAATCCACCTAACGGCGGCCCAGCAGATACCGACGTAACTAAATGGATTGAAGACAGAGCAAATCAATTACTATTAGAAGATTTAGTAGAAGTTGAGCTGTTTCCATTTGCTAAAGCATCGCGTTCAGGGTTTATTAAATACGAAGACCTAATGACGCCATACATTAACGACTTAGAAAATATCGTTAATTTAAAAGCCGTTAGCGATGCGGGTATTAAAGTAGGTATTGACCCGCTTGGTGGCTCTGGTATTAACTTTTGGCCATTAATAGCGCAAAAATATAATTTAGATTTAACCGTAGTAAACGACAGTGTTGATCCGCGTTTTGCATTTATGCCACTTGATAAAGATGGCAAAATCCGTATGGATTGTTCATCACCTTACTCAATGGCTAATTTAATTAAATTAAAAGACGACTTTGATATTGCTATTGGCAACGACCCAGATTACGACCGCCACGGTATTGTTACCGCAGATGGATTAATGAATCCTAATCACTTTTTAGCGGTAGCGATTGATTATTTATTAAAACACCGCGACTGGGACAGCAGTGTAGAAATTGGCAAAACGCTGGTTTCTAGCTCAATGATTGACCGCGTAGTAGCTCGTAATGAGCGTAAAGTTAAAGAAGTGCCGGTTGGCTTTAAGTGGTTTGTCGATGGCTTAAACAAAGGTAAGCTTGCCTTTGGTGGCGAAGAAAGTGCGGGTGCTGCGTTTTTACGATTTGATGGCAGCGTATGGTGTACCGACAAAGACGGCTTTATTATGGGGTTACTTGCAGCTGAAATACTCGCAGTAACAGGTAAAACACCATCAGCGCTTTATAAAGAGCTAGAGCAAGAATTTGGCTCTCCACTATATAAGCGTTTAGATGCCCCTGCTAGCAGTGCGCAAAAGTCACGTTTAAAAGCACTTAGTGCAAGCGATGTTAAAGCCGATACATTAGCAGGTGAACCTATTTTACAAAAACTGACTCATGCCCCTGGCAATGATGCGGCCATTGGCGGCTTAAAAGTAGTGACAGAAAACGGCTGGTTTGCTGCGCGTCCTTCTGGTACTGAAGATATTTATAAAATTTATCTTGAGTCTTTCAAAGGTGAAGAGCATTTAGCACTACTAGAAAAAGAAGCGAAGCAATTAGTTGATTCTGTGATCAGCTAACACGGCTTACACTATTTAAAAACGGCTGATTTATTCAGCCGTTTTTGTTTGTATCTCTCACACTATAAAAGGGCTTATCATGTTAGCCAAACCAGATTATTTAAATGAACTAATAAATAGCGGCGATTTTTTAACACTCAGTCGCGACAATGAATGGCATTTAGAGGCAAGTGAATTTGCTTTAGAAAATGGCACGCACGTAACCGTTCACGATACAGGTGTTATTGAATTTCAACCACAGGGCACAACAACAAAAGATGTTGTGCTTTCAAGCGCTGTACACGGTAACGAAACCGCACCTATAGAAATATGTGACGAGCTAATAAAAACCATAATAAAAGGGGAGCTTGCATTAAATCAGCGTGTGCTCTTTATATTTGGTAATCCAAAATCAATAAATATTGGCCTGCGCTTTGTAGAAGAAAACCTAAACCGTTTGTTTAATGGCCACCACACTGTTGAGGGTGTGCCAATGAATGATGAGCGTAAACGCGCAGCAAAACTAGAAGAGTATGTAACTGACTTTTTTACACGGGGCGAGCAAGGCAGTACACGTTATCATTATGATTTACATACTGCTATACGTGGCTCAAAAAATGAAAAATTTGCTGTGTATCCTTATCTTCATGGTAAACCATGGAAAAAATCGCAGTTACAATTTTTACTTAGCTGCGGTGTAAATACCGTATTGATGATGAAATCACCGGCAACCACATTCAGTTACTATTCTTCGTTTGTTCATGGCGCTGATTCATTTACCGTTGAACTGGGTCAAGTTAAACCGTTTGGTGAAAACGACATGGCTCGCTTTGCAAAAACCAAGCAAACGCTAACTGCATTAATTAGCCAAAAAGAAGTGCAATACCCTCAATTTAATGCAAGTGACTTTGAGCTGTTTGCCGTGCATCGCACAATTAATAGAACGCAGCAGGACTTTAGCTTTCCGTTTTCTGATGATGCAGAAAATTTCACAGGGTTTGCTAAAGGTGAGTTGCTAGCAACAGACGGCGATACCCCTTATTATGCCGATGTGGAAGGGGAAGCTATTATTTTTCCAAATGCGCACGTTGCGCTTGGGCAAAGGGCACTGCTTACCGTTATTCCTATGCAAGTAGATAGTAATTTCGTCTAATAAAACTCATCAGACCACTCGCCTTAAATATTTAACTGTATGTTTTTATTGGTTTAATAAATGCGTACAGTTAACTTTCCATCTTTTTAATCGTATTTTACTTTTGTTTCGTCTTACACTTGTTGAATAACATCTTACGTTAACGTAAGGTGGTGGCAGCTTTAATTAAATACAGCGCAGATGCTGCAAAGTTTATTCGCAAGCCTCACCCATAATAAAAACTTAAAAGGGGCGCTGTATCACAGACAACAAGAGAAGGTAGGTTATGAGTAATCCAAATAACGTATCGCTGAATATTAACCACGACCTCGAGTTTATAGACGGTCATGCGCTAACTATTCCAACCCTTAGTATTTTAACTGAGGACGGCGACATTCATCCTAGTGCTACCGCACCGACTATTTCTAAACACACAGCGATTAAACTATACGAAACAATGCGTTTTATTCGCCTACTCGATGAGCGGATGCAAGGGGCGCAGCGCCAAGGCCGCGTAAGCTTTTATATGCAATGTTTAGGTGAAGAAGCCGCTGTTACTGCCTCTGCTGCCGCACTTGATCAAGATGACATGATTATGGCGCAATACCGCGAGCAAGCCGCTTTGCATTACCGCGGATTTACGCTTGACCAATTTATGAATCAAATGTTTTCTAATGAGTTAGATTTAGGAAAAGGCCGCCAAATGCCGATTCATTATGGTTCAAAAGAATTAAATTATATGACCATATCATCGCCCCTCGGTACGCAAATTCCTCAAGCTACAGGGTATGCCTACGGGCAAAAAGTAAAACACATTGACGCAAAAACCGGCGAACTTGCAAGCACCATAGATAATGTGACTATTTGTTACTTTGGTGAGGGCGCAGCATCTGAAGGTGACTTTCATGCGGGTTTAAATATGGCTGCGGTACACAAAGCCCCTGTTATATTTTTTGCACGTAATAACGGGTATGCAATATCAACACCTGCAGATGAGCAATTTAAAGGCGATGGTATAGCATCGCGAGGCGTAGGGTATGGCATTAAAACCATACGTGTTGATGGCTCAGATGCATTAGCCGTGTTTGCAGCAACACAAAAGGCCCGCGAACTTGCAGCAACGCAGGGCGAGCCGGTATTAATTGAGTCAATAGCGTACAGATTAGGTGCTCACTCAACCTCAGATGATCCAAGTGGTTACCGCTCAAAAGATGAAGAGGCCACGCATAAAGTTTGCCCAATTGATAAATTTAAAAAATGGTTGATCAAGCAAGAGTGGTTAAACGAAGAGGACGATGCTAAAGCGAAAGACACTATTCGTGAAGATATTTTAGCCGCCCTTAAACGTGCTGAAAAAGTGCAAAAGCCAGCGCTTGAAGAGCTAATATCAGATGTTTACGATACGCCAATTCCCTCACTTGAGCGCCAATATAACGATTTAAAAGCACATATAAAGCAGCACCCAGATGCGTACCCAATAACAGCAGGGAGAATTAAGTAATGGCTAAAATGAACATGCTACACGCAATTAATTCTGCGCTCGATATCACCATGAATGAGCACCCTCAGGCGTGTATTTTTGGTGAAGATGTTGGCTATTTTGGTGGTGTTTTTAGGGCGACCTCAGGTTTGCAAGAAAAGTACGGTAAACACCGCGTATTTAACACACCGCTTACAGAGCAAGGTATTTTAGGTTTTGCCAATGGCTTAGCCGCGTTTGGCGCGCCTGCACTTGCTGAAATACAATTTGCTGATTATATTTTCCCGGCATTTGACCAAATAGTTAATGAGTCTGCCAAGTTTAGATACCGCAGTGGTAATGAATTTAACGTGGGCAATTTAACGATTCGCACACCGTATGGTGGCGGTATTGCGGGGGGCTTATATCACTCACAATCGCCAGAGGCATACTTTGCCCATACGCCAGGGCTAAAAATAGTGGTACCGCGTAACCCGTACCAAGCAAAAGGGTTATTACGAGCAAGTATTAAAGACGATAACCCCGTTATTTTCTTCGAGCCTAAACGTTTATACCGCGCTTCTACCGGCGAAGTACCAGAGGATGATTACAGCATTGAGCTGGGTAAAGCAGAAGTAGTACAAGAAGGTACAGATATCACTGTACTTGCGTGGGGCGCGCAAATGGAAATTGTTGAAAACGCAGCAAAACAAGCCAATGAACAAGGCATTAGTTGTGAGGTGATTGACCTTAGAAGCATATTACCTTGGGATGTTGAGACAATTGCTAAGTCGGTCACTAAAACAGGACGTTTAGTGATAAGCCACGAAGCGCCTATTACCAATGGCTTTGGTGCCGAAATTGCGGCGACTATTCAGCAAGAGTGCTTTTTACACCTTGAGTCACCTATTATGCGAGTATGTGGGTTAGATACACCTTACCCATTAGCACTTGAAAAAGAATATGTGCCTGATGCGCTAAAAGTAATGGCCGCAATTAAACAATCAATGGATTTTTAGGGGATACCATGGCTAAAGATTTTATATTACCCGATATTGGTGAAGGCATTGTTGAATGCGAAGTGGTTGAATGGCTAATACAAGAGGGTGACACAGTAAAAGAAGATCAACCCATTTGTGACGTGATGACCGATAAAGCCCTAGTGCAAATACCGGCTGTGCATGATGGCGTAATCACTAAATTGTATTATCAAAAAGGGGAGATAGCGCAGGTTCATGCACCCTTGTTTGCTATGAATGTAGCCGATGAGCAAAGCCAAAGCGATGAAACACGCACAGAACAAGTGCAAAATACACAAAGCGACAACGCATCGTCAGAGCATTTAGAAGATTTTATTCTTCCGGATATTGGAGAGGGGATTGTTGAGTGTGAAATTGTTGATTGGCTAGTGGCCGAAGGCGATGAAATACAAGAAGATCAGGCTGTGTGTGATGTAATGACTGACAAAGCGCTGGTACAAATTCCGGCTAAATACACAGGTACAGTGCAAAAACTTTACTATCAAAAAGGTGAGATTGCCCAAGTACACAGCCCGTTATTTCAAATGAGCATAGCCGGCAGTACAGCAAAACCAAATGTAGATGTAAACGAAGCCGTTGTAAAAGCACAAAGTAAAGCGGCAGATAAATCTGTAGCAACGCAGCAGACAACAGCAAACAAAGTTGTTAATAAAAAAGCGGTTGCCTCACCAGCTGTAAGGCGCAAAGCCCGAGAGCTTGATGTTGATTTAACGTGCGTACCGGGCAGCGGTAAAAATGGCCGCATATATAAACAAGACATAGAAGAATTTATTAAAGGTGAGGTACCTAACACAATAGATACATCACCACTTAGCAGTGCTACTACTAAAAGCAGTGTCACTCAAAATAAAGAGCCACAATCGCCACAAACACAAAGCGGTGGTATGCGTGCAGAGCCAATTAAAGGCATTAAAGCGGCTATGGCAAAGCAAATGATGGCCTCGGTCTCTACAATCCCTCACTTTACCTTTAGTGACGAGATAGACTTAACGCAATTAATTGCCCTGCGAGCGAGTTTAAAAGAGCAGTATAAAGCGCAAGGTGTAAAGCTCACTATGATGCCATTTTTTATCAAAGCGTTATCGCTTGCGATGAAAGAGTACCCAGTGCTTAATTCTAAAGTAAATGATGATTGCACTGAGCTTACCTACTTTGACGATCATAATATTGGGGTAGCAGTGGATTCAAAAGTGGGTTTGCTAGTGCCTAATATTAAATCCTGCCAATCTAAGAGTATTGTTGAAGTTGCAAACAGTTTAACAAGCTTAACTGATGCAGCACGCGAGGGGCGCGTAGCACCAGATGACTTAAAAGGGGGCACCATTAGCATTTCAAATATTGGGGCAATTGGCGGCACTATTGCGACCCCGATTATTAATAAGCCAGAAGTTGCTATTGTAGCATTAGGGAAGTTACAACACTTACCGCGCTTTGATGAAAGCGGCCAAGTTGTGAGTAAAGCTATTATGCAAGTGAGTTGGTCAGGCGATCACCGTGTTATTGATGGCGGTACAATTGCTCGCTTTAATAACTTGTGGAAATCGTACCTAGAAAGTCCATCGGCAATGATGATGGCTATGATTTAAAAATTAAACTTATAAAAAAACCAGCAATTTGCTGGTTTTTTGTTTTAAAGCGCGGTGTTTTTAATTAAGATACAAATGTTACTAAAAGGTAATAAAATTAACCCGCTAGGGAATATAAAAACTAACACTAAGGAATTGTAATGGAACATTATATGAACGCGCTGCGTAGCTACGCAGATTTTTCAGGACGTAATCGCCGTAAAGCATTTTGGATGTTTTACTTAATAAATTTATTAATCAGCATAGTACTAGGTGTTGTTGATGAGCTAATGGGTGTAGCTGTAATTGGTACTATCTATAGCTTGGCACTGTTAATTCCTCAATTGAGCGCTGGCGCACGCCGTTTACACGATACTGGCCGTTCTGGCTGGTGGCAGCTACTTTGGTTAGTGCCAATCATTGGCTGGATTGTTATAATTGTATTCCTTGCGCAAGACTCACATGAAGGTGAGAACGATTATGGCCCAAATCCAAAAGAGTTAGCGGCTGAACCTGTTTCGGTATAAATAATACGCTAAAATTAAAAAAGCTCAGCAATTGCTGAGCTTTTTTGTACTTATGATTTTTTAAACTGTTAACTTAAAAAGTAAAGCCCGTAACCAACAACTAAAGCAGGTATAGAGGTATACAAGGTAGCAATTACAGCCGCTTTTGGCGCCATTGCAATGGCAGGAAACAACGCATCGCCATCATTTGAAATCGCATTAGCAGCTAATGCACTAAAAGGAATAATGCCCTGTATATAAAGCGTGGTTACAATTATTTGTGGCCCACAGCCAGGTAAAAAACCAATGACGACTGCAATTAACGGTGCTAAATAGGCGTAGTGCATAAACCAGGTTTTTAAATCAAGCCCTACCACACTGACTAATATTTCAAACAGCATGAACGAAGCCACCACCCATGCAGTAACAAAATGGGTATCTTGTAATACTTTTATAAGCTTTGTAGGCGGATTACATTCATCGTCTTCAGAGGTTACTTCTTTATAGGTTTCGCCTTTAGAAGAATACGCCCATATAGTTACAGTAAATAACGCCATTGCAGCACCAAAAATACTAATACTTGTACCTGTGTATTTTCCAAATTGATCAAAGTCGACATTAAAGGCAATTAAAAACGCAATGATTAAACTTGGAATAATGGCAAACATCCACACAGGTTTGCTTATTTTTATTATTTTAGTGGGCAAAACTTTTACTTGGTGTTTTTGCTCTTGTGCGCTGGGACGTAAAAAATCAGGTTTGTGAATTGCATTAACTATTAATCCACACAGTGTGCCTACCACTAAACCTATAGCCATTATTGTTAAACCTTCAGTGGGACGCGTAGCAAGCAGTAAAAAAGCAGCATCACCCATCGTGGCGGTAAGTACAGCAACAATAGCCCCAAAGCTTGCTTGGCCTTTAGTGTATTGAGTAACCACAATAATTGCACCACCACAGCCGGGTAAAGCGCCAAGAACGGATGCAAACAGCACTTCAAGTGACTTAGATTTAGCGCTTAAGTAGCTCATTTCTAATTGAGGGATATGTTCTATTGCGTAGTAGTAAATAAGTAACGTAGCCGCTACAAATACACTAACCTGAAAAAACGCATCACTGAGAGCAGTAATGGTTATTTCGAGAAGACTAGGAACAGCTAAACATACCAATAAAAAAAGTGGTAGGAGTAAGCGTTTATTTTGGCTAACAAACCGTTTGGAAGCTGGCGTAATAAATCCTATTTGAGAGAGTAAAATCATAAGTGTGCCCCAGTTTTATTTTAACTAGGACACACTGTATACATTTTGCAAATGATAATCAATATCATTTGAATCTATTTAAATCGATAGCTCAGTTTGAGTTTTTCGATGGTAAATAACCTACGTTTAGGCGAAATACATTATTTGCGTTGAAACTCTGAGTTTTCGTACCATGCAGGCCATTGTGCTTGCTCAGAAATATCAAAGCCTACTTTATAAAACAATTGTAAGTCTTGAACCGCACCCGATAAATCCCACTCATCGCGGTATCTGTCACAGGGTTGATGGTAGCAACCACGTAGCACTAAGCTCATACGTTTACGATAATTTGCTGTATCCTCATCAGCGGCAACAGTTCCGCCGCCTGCATACATAGCCGGAATGCCCATGTTTGCAAATGCAAAATGATCAGAGCGGTAATAACCACCTGATGATGGTTTAGGGTCGCCCGCTATTGTTCTACCTTGCGCTTTTGCTGCTTTGGCTAGTAGGTCGTCCATTTGCGACTTACCTAAACCTACTACGTTCATGTCTTTTACTTTACCTAATAAGTTTAGGCTATCCATGTTTATATTGGCGACTGTTTTATCAGCAGCAATAACCGGGTTAGCAGCGTAGTATTTAGATCCAAGTAAGCCTTGCTCTTCAGCCGTAACAGCTAAAAATGTCATTGAGCGAGTAGGGTGCTTTGGCAGCTTAGTAAATGCCTCTGCAACCTCAATTAGCCCCGCAGTGCCTGTGGCGTTATCGTGCGCACCATTATAAATTTGGTCGCCCTTACGGGTTGTATCTGTACCTAGGTGATCCCAATGCGCTGAATAAATAATATGTTCATCCGCTTTTTCGCTACCCGGCAACGTGGCAATAAAGTTATACGACACCGATTTTTTAATTGTATTTTTAACATTAACCGATGCAGTTAAATCGCCCATGTCAACGTTATACGCACCTTTAGCTGCATTGGTTTTTGCAGTCTCAAAATCCAGACCCGCTTTAGCAAATAACTCTTTTGCTACATCAGTGGTCACCCAGCCTTCAACCGCAACGCGGTCCATATTGTTGTTCTCTTTTTGAAAACCAAACTGCTCACCGCTCCATGAGTTTTCAACCACTGACCACGGGTATGATGCAGGGGCTGTTTCGTGAATGATGATAGCACCGGCTGCACCTTGACGACTCGCTTCTTCATATTTATAAGTCCAGCGGCCATAGTAGGTCATTGCATCGCCGGTAAATAACGCAGGATCTTTTGTAGCAAAACCCGGATCGTTAACAAGCATAACAACAGTTTTGCCTTTTACGTCTAGGCCTTCGTAATCGTTCCAGTTATATTCAGGGGCATTTACACCGTAACCTACGAAGACAAGCTCTGAATTTTCAATCCCTTCTTGTGCGCTAATGCGGCTACTGCCCATAACCATGTCTTTTTTGTATTGATAATCTTTGCCACCAATACTTAATACCATATTTGAATCAGCTTCTAATGAAACAAGCGGCACTTCTTGTAAAAAGCTATCACCATTACCGGGTTCAAACCCTAATGCTTTAAATTGAGTGGTCAGATAATCAAGCGTTAACTTTTCACCTTCAGATGAAGGCGCTCTACCGCCAAATTCATCAGAGGCAAGCACTTTAATGTGCGCTGCAAGTTCATCTGCTTTAATACTGTTGTATCCATTTGTTACATCGGTAGGTGTAATACTTGTTGTTGCACAGCCAGCTAATACAGCGCCAGCAATCAGTGTGAGAGAGAAATATCGTTTCATAGTAGCTCTATTCTTGTTCTAAGATGTGATTAGTATATTAACTTCTATTAATTAGAACCAGTTTTTGCGGTAAACTGCCCGCAAATTAACAGCATAAATTGTTAAAGGTATAAATGAAGCGCTTTACTCCGCCCGAGCAATGGCAAGTTAGTAGTTTGAAAAGCGGTGCGTTTGAGCACTTACGAACACTGTTTAATATTGATAAACAAACTGATTGGCCAAGCCCCGATTGGTTCACTGTGTATTTGAATGCCATTAATGCTAATAACCTGCCAATAACGTTTGAAGACGATGCAAACGTTGATTTTGGTGAGCGCTATTATGAGCAAGTCATTTTTGAAACTGGCGTAGTGCCTACACGCAGTAAAAATTGGCACGACTTATTTGGTGGCTTTATTTGGTGTTTGTTTCCAAAAACCAAGGCGCTTATTAATCAGCGCCACGTACAAGAAATAGCGCAACATGGCTTAAAGCAACGTACTAAACATCGTAATGCACTCACATTATTTGACGAGTGCGGCGTGGTGCTTGCCATTAGTGATACTAAGTGGCAAACGCTTTTAACAGACCACCAATGGAAAACTGCATTTATAACTCACCGAGAAGAGTGGGGCAAAACAATACAACCTTTTATGTTTGGCCACGCTAATTATGAAATGCTCACAAAACCCTATATTGGTTTAACGGGTAAAGCGTTATTTGTAAGTGTACCGGATGAAATATTTTGTAAAGATTTAGTTACTCAATATCAGTACCTAGACCAAGTACTTTATGAGAAGATAAAAATAGAGCATTGCTTAGCCGATAACAAACAGCTTTCTCCATTGCCATTATTAGGTGTACCAGGGTGGCATGACGCAAATGAGAATGAATCGTTCTATGATAATACCGACTACTTTAGAGCTAAACGAAGGATACGAAAATGATAGAAGTCGCAGGGCTTAAAAAAAAGTTTAAGTTAACCAAGGATCATAAAAAAAATAAAGTTGATGATATAGACCCGCGTGAAGATAAAGATTTTTTTCATTCAGTAAGAGATGTCAGCTTTCAATGTGCAAAAGGCGAAGTGTTAGGGTTACTTGGCCCTAATGGCGCAGGTAAAACTACTACATTGCGTATGCTCTCAACTGCACTTAAGCCCGATGAAGGCACAATAACTATCGCCGGCAACGACATAATTAAAAAGCCGTTAGTAGGGCGCAAGTCTATTGGTTTTTTATCCGGTTCAACTGGTTTGTATGGTCGTCTGACCGTTAAAGAAAATATTGAATACTTTGCAAAGCTTCATGGAATGAACAAAGAGCAAATAGCGGCTCGTTGTGAAGAGCTTTTTACTTTGCTCGACATGCATAAATTTATTGATAAACGTGCAGAAAACTTATCTACCGGCATGAAGCAAAAAGCCAATATTGCCCGTGCTGTGGTACATCACCCAGAAGTGGTGGTACTCGATGAGCCAACCACAGGCCTTGATATCATGACCACACAAACAGTGATCAACTTTATAAAAGGCTTAAAGGCGCAAGGCACGCCTGTTATTTTTTCAACGCACCATTTAGATGAAGTCGCCCTTTTATGTGACCGTGTTGCGGTAATTAATGAAGGCGTAAGCTGCTTTGATGGCACACTTGCTGAATTCAAACAGGCAGGTAATAGTGAAGAGCTAAACCAAGCGTTTATGAACATATTAACGGAGAAACACGATGTTTGAAGTTTTTAAAAAGGAATTAACAGAACTCCTACGCGATAAAAAAACATTGTTGTTTGTAGTCGCTCTACCCGTTGCGGTGTTTCCCTTATTATTTGCCGTTATGGCGTTTATTAGCTCTCAAGCGGCACTCGACGCTGAACAAAAGGTACATACCTACGCCATTATTAATGGCGACTACGCGCCAGAGTTTACCGAAAAAGTGTTTTATCATAAAAGCTTTGAACTTTATAAAGGTGCTAAAACCTTTAATAACATTGAAGAGCTAAAAGAAGGGGTAATCGCAGGTGATATAGACATGGGTATATATTTACCCACTAACGCTAAACAAGCCTTAAATGATGCCCAGCAAAGTAAGTGGGAAGTGGTATTTAATGATGCTAAATCTATCAACTTTTTATTTCAGCGTGTAAAAGAGCTCGCCAAAGAATATAGCGATGCATTACAAACAGAAAAATTAATCAGTTTTGGTATTGAAAAAGAAGCCCATTTAGCACTTTTAACCCCTATTGAAGTAGTAAAGGTTGATACCGCCGATAAACGTGAAAACTTAGGTGAAAAACTAGGTGGCTTTTTGCCCTACCTACTTATTCCTATAGTTCTTATGGGCGCTACGTACCCAGCAATAGATTTAGGTGCAGGTGAAAAAGAGCGCGGTACATTAGAAACCTTATTGCTTACACCTATTACGCGTACAGAGCTGGTACTAGGCAAATTTATAACCTTACTGACAACCTCAATTGCATCAACAACTATAACTGTACTCAGTATGGGCGGGTGGATAGCGGTAGCCCTTGCATTTGCAGACCTAGAAGTAATTAAAACAGCATTTAGCTCATTAGCGGTAAGCGATTTATTAATGATTTTTGTATTGTTACTACCTATTGCCGCGATATTCTCAGCATTGGCGTTAGCAATATCTATTTATGCTCGTACATTTAAAGAGGCCCAAAATTACATGGCACCTTTGAGTATGGGGGTGTTTTTTCCCATCATTGTATCCATTATGCCTAATGTAGAGCTAACAGCTAAAACTGCTTTTATTCCTGTTACTAATGTAGCGCTCGCAATTAAAGAAATTGTTAAAGGCACGGTAGATTACACCTTGGTTGGCTTAATATTTTTGGCTACGGCACTTATTGCCGGCGCGTTACTTGCCTTTTGTGTTAAGTGGTTTAACCGCGAAGACGTATTATTTAGATAGTTTAAGGTTTTATAAACGGGCAGGGTATTGTCTTGCTCGTTTACCTTTTCTACCCATTAATTGTTATCGCTTATAATTTTTTATTTGCCGTCTATATTAATTTGTATGTTTTTTAGAGTGGTATTCATCTTAAATTAACACTGCTTTTTAATAGTAATACTAAGTGATTGGTTTAGAGTATTTGTTCAAACTTTAATTACACTTTTTTAAGTAACTAATTATTTTTACTTCTATTTTTTATCAAATAATCCTCTATAATCTAACCTAGAAAATAGTGAGGAGTGAGGGTTCAATGCTAAAAAGGAATGTATTTATAACAGCAGCAAAAGGTAATAAATTATTACTGGTTGCCATTATTGTTTTTTTAGTTATTGCATTGCCTTCGGTGTATGTGTTTGAAAAAAAAGTGCGCGCAGAGATATATAACGATGCTCGTAGTGAACTCAATCGTGAGCTTGAAACAAAAGCCGCGTCTTTAAAAAATCATTTAAACGACAGTATTACCGCTATTCGCTTTTTAAACGCCACTCCACCTATTCAAGGTATATCTAGAGCGACCGATAACCAATTAATCGACCCACTATTACAAACCCCAATTGCTGTATGGCAAGACCGCCTTGCTGATATTTTTAGCGGGTTTATGCAAACCGACGATTCTATTTTGCAAGCACGTTACATTATGCTTGCTGAAAATGGCCAAGAGATAGTACGTGTAGACCGCTTTTTAGGTGACATAATTAGGCTACAGGGCGCACAACTGCAAAAAAAAGGCGGGCGAGACTACGTACTTAAAGCCAGCATGCTTGATGAAAAAAGTGTGTATATATCGCCTATTAACTTCAACCGCGAAAACGGTGAAATACAAAAACCCTTTGTTAGTACATACCGCGTAGCTAAGCCGGTTTTCGATCATTTAAAGCAAGTGTTTGCAATTTTAGTGACAAACTACTCCGCAGATAAGTTATTTGAAAGTTTAACGTTTGAACTTCCACCTGGGATTAATATTTATTTGCTTAATAATGAAAGCGAATTTTTATACCACCCAAACCCTGATTTACGGTTTGGTTTTGAATTTAACCAAGCCAAAACCTGGAGTGATGAATTTAGCCCCACACAAAACATGAATTCTCACGAAACCTTGTTAATAGGTGATGCACCAAAACAGTACTTTTTAAATAAACGGGTAAGTTTTGAAGGCGATATTGCCATGCTGCCGTTAGAGATGGCCGTTTCTATTGATTCTGAAACCTTATTGGAACGCGTTGCAAAAAGGCGCGAAAGTTTTATCGCCATCACCGCCACATTTTTTACCATATTTATAATTATTACGCTGTTATATCAGCGTTATATTAATCGCAAGCTGCTTATACATTCTTTAACAGAGCAAAATAATAAAGTGATTGAAAATTCACTCGACGCTATTTTTACCATAGACAGTGATGAAACTATTATTCACTGTAATCAAACGGCTAAAAAAGTTTTTGCAAGTAGGCTAGGTAATGACAACACCCGCTTTAGTAACTTATTTACCCTTGCAGATGAAGATAAAAACTGCATTAGTGAAACCATAGAGCATGGCTCTAAAATGCCATTTGAAGCGGTTTATACTGGTAATGATGGCAATAAAGAATACTATTCAATCACGCTGACCAGCGTATTTGATGTATTTAGCAATCGTTATCAGGTTGCTGCTGTTTTACGTAATATTAGCTCGTTAAAGCAAACTCAATCACAGTTACAGGGTTTAAATAGCACGTTAGAGTTAAAGGTATCTCAGCGTACTGTTGAACTTGAGCGAGCGATTGACCAAGCCCTTGCCGCAAGCCAAGCAAAAAGTGACTTTGTAGCCAATATTTCCCACGAAATACGCACACCCATGAACGGTGTTTTAGGCATGCTTGAAATGCTTAAAGAAGACAGCCTCACAGAGCAACAGCAACATTATTTAAAATTAGCTAATAGCAGTGCGCACTCGTTAATGAATTTAATTAACGATATTTTAGATTTTTCTAAAATTGAAGCGGGCAAGCTAGATATTGATAATCACTCGTTTGATGTTATCTCTGTCTGTAGCGATATGATTAATTCAATTGCGCTGCAGGGCCAACGTAAAGGGCTAGAGGTCTTTTTAAATACCCAAAACGTGGTTGATAGAATGGTTATTGGTGATAGTCATCGCCTTAAGCAAATTTTAATTAATTTAATAAATAATGCGTTTAAGTTCACGCATAAAGGCGAAGTAAGTTTAACCTTAAACTCTAAATACATTACCGACAGTAAAATTTTAATGAGCTTTATAATTAAAGACACCGGTATTGGTATTGCCCCTGAAAATATCGATAAACTGTTCGATGTGTTTACCCAAGAAGATCCAAGCACAACGCGCCATTTTGGTGGCACCGGTTTAGGGTTATCTATATGTAAAAAACTGGCGCAATTAATGGGCGGTAATATTACCGTTAGCAGTGAAAAGGGCGTAGGCAGCACCTTTGTTGCCACGGTAGAGCTACATGTGGCGCAACAGCAAAAACTTAATACCGGCATTGAGCTTTCAAAAGAGGTCAGTGTGGCGGCGCTTATTGCCCGCGATAATGTATTTAAAAATGTACGCGGATTATTAACTCAAACCTGTAAAATTCAGACAAGCCATATTACAAGGCTCGACTACTTTAGTGAACACAGCGAATTTGATGCCGATTTACTGATTATTGATGACGAACACCCGCAAGTTAATGCGCTAATAAGCTACTGCGAAAAGGCAGATAAAAAATACGTGCTTATATTGCGAGACATGGTAGTTAATAAGCAATCTAAAAAGGTGTTTCCTGAGCATAGCCACATTTTGCACAAACCACTTACGCAAGATCAATTTACCTATAAGCTAGGCAGTATTTTTGGTGCTAATAATGAGTTTGTTTTAACCGCGCCTAAACAAGCAAACGACATAGAGCCAGAGCCTGAGTTGTCTAAGTATCATGTATTATTGGTAGACGACAACATGATTAACATTGAGGTAGCGAAAGCTATTTTAAAACGCACAGGGATAAAAATTACCTGTGCAAGTGATGGCATAGAAGCACTCTCTGCCCTTAAATTTAATCAAGAGCAACCGTTTGACTTAATTTTAATGGATTGCCAAATGCCTAACCTAGATGGCTACGATACCACCAGCGAGATAAGAAATGCTAAAGCTGGGGTTGAGTATATTAGCATTCCAATTATTGCCATGACCGCAAGTGCAATGGAAGGCGATAGAGAGCGTTGCATTACCGCCGGCATGAATGATTATATTACCAAGCCAATAAAGCCTAAAACGCTTAAAAATAGGCTACTAACTTGGTTAAACTAAATGAGCAAAGTCAGCAGTTACGCTGCTGACTTACTTGGTTTGGTATCAGTTTGAATAGGTTTAACTAAGCTGGTTACATCGGCTGTATCAAGTACTTTTTGCGTATCAGACCAATGCAACAGCTCTATTTTACCGTTTGGTTGCTCAACTAATGCGGTACAGCTTTCAATCCAATCACCATCATTACAATACACTATGCCATCTACTACTTTAATTTTAGGGTGATGGATGTGTCCGCAAATAATGCCATCGACCTTTTGCTTTTTTGCCTCATGAATAGCGGCATCTTCAAAAGCCGCAATGGCTTCACGGGCTTTATGTACGCGTGCTTTTATCCATGCAGCAAGCGAATAGTAGTTACCGCCAAACACTTTACGAACTCGGTTAGTCCAACGATTTAAAAATAGCAGTAAGTCGTAACCTGCATCGCCTGCAATACTTATGAGCTTGTTGTAGCGGGTTGCCGAGTCAAAGTCATCACCGTGGAGCAGTAAAAAGCGTTTATTGGCTTTTGTGGTATGAATAAACTGCTGGTGGACTTCTACACCAAATAAAGTTTGATTTATGTAGTGACGAAAGGTTTCGTCGTGGTTACCAGGTATGTATATTACACGGGTGCCATCAAGGGCTTTTTGTTGTATACAACTAAGCACTTGGTAATGAGATGGGTGCCAATAAAAACTGCGCTTCATCGACCACAAATCAACTATATCGCCCACTAAATAAAGCGTATCGCATTCAATTGAGTTTAAAAAATCTAATAAGTAGTCAGCTCTACAGTCTTTATACCCTAAGTGCACATCCGAAATCCAAACGGCTGGATAATGTTGTTTTTTACGCTGTTGATTGTTTGTCATGCCCGTCATCCATAGTGTAATAATTAAACACTGTAGATAAATCTAATGACACTTATGAGACACTTTAGCGAAGCCTCCATTACAATTTATATCAAGCCAGCTAATTAAAAGTTTATGGTTATGGAAAGGAGATTAGGTGAGCGGTTTTTACATACATTACTATTAAACGCGCATAAAAAAGGCCGCATGTTTAAATGCGGCCTTATAGTTTGTTTTAAGCGAAGGTGTTATTAACCTTTAACAGCCGCTTTAATAGTCTCTATTGCGGTGTCTAAATCAACCATTAACTTTTCACCGGTACGGCGATTTTTAAGCTCAACCTTGTTTTCATCAAGGTTACGCTCACCAATCACTAAAGTATAAGGTACACCCATTAATTCCATGTCGTTAAACATAACGCCAGGGCGCTCTTTACGGTCATCAAATAAAACATCTAGGCCTGCATCTTTTAAACCTTGATATAGATTATTAGCAATATCAGGAATACGATGCGACTTATGCATGTTCATTGGCACAATAGCTAAATCAAATGGGGCAATAGATTGCGGCCAAATAATACCGTAATCATCATTATTTTGCTCAATAGCCGCTGCCACAATGCGCGAAACACCAATACCGTAACAACCCATAGTCATTACTTGGTTTTTACCCGACTCGCTCAGTACGCCTGCTTTCATGGCTTCTGAGTACTTAGTACCAAGTTGGAAAATATGACCAACTTCAATACCGCGTTTAATTTGTAAAGTACCTTGTCCACACGGGCTTGGATCGCCTTCAACAATGTTACGAATATCAGCAACTTGATATTCTTTAACATCGCGATCCCAGTTAATTCCGCTAAAGTGCTCGTCATCTTTATTAGCACCGGCAACAAAATCTGCCATTACATTAGCGGTTCTGTCTACAATAATTGGCATTGTTAAACCCACAGGGCCAAGTGAACCTGGCTTTGCACCAATAGCCGCAACTATGTCAGCCTCAGTGGCCATTTCAAGTGGAGAGTCTACAAGTGGGTGCTTTTCAGCCTTTAATTCGTTTAACTCGTGATCGCCACGTAGTACAAGTGCAACTAAACCACGTTGTTCATTTTCATCTGGCGTACCGTACACAATTAATGTTTTAACGCCGCGGTGTGGTTTAACGCCGTAGTGCTTTTTAAGCTCGCTAATTGTTTTAGCATCCGGTGTAGGAAACGCTTTAAGCTCTTTAGATGGCTCAGGGCGGCTCTGTGTTGGAGCTAACGCTTCTGCTTTTTCGATGTTAGCTGCATAATCGCTTGCATCACTAAAGGCAATCGCGTCTTCACCTGATTCAGCAAGTACATGAAACTCATGTGATAAGCTACCACCAATAGAGCCTGTGTCAGCAAGCACAGGGCGGTATTCAAGGTTTAAACGTTCAAAAATATTACAATATGCTTTGTGCATTGCTTGATAAGTAGCATCTAAACACGCTTCACTTAAGTGGAATGAATACGCATCTTTCATCGTAAATTCACGTGCGCGCATTACGCCAAAGCGAGGGCGTCTTTCATCGCGCACTTTAGTTTGCACTTGGTACAAAGTAATAGGTAATTGTTTATAGCTGCTAATTTCTTTACGAACAAAATCCGTAATCACTTCTTCATGGGTAGGGCCAAGCGCAAACTCACGATTATGACGGTCGTTAAAGCGAACAAGTTCAGGACCAAATTGCTCCCAACGACCAGACTCTTGCCATAAATCAGCAGGTTGAATAACTGGCATCAACATTTCTATTGCGCCTGCTTTGTCCATTTCTTCACGAACAATATTTTCTACTTTACGAAGCACGCGTAAACCAGAGGGTAACCATGTATATAAACCCGAAGCGACGCGACGGATCATACCGGCTCTAAGCATTAATTGATGCGAAACAATTTCAGCATCTGATGGCGTTTCTTTAAGTGTTGCGAGTATATATTGACTGGTACGCATGATTTTTCCGAAATAAAGTAATATGTTCTTTTTAATAGGGCGCTAAGTTTACCAGCGCTTGCTTTTACACTAAAGCGCTAACTGCACTTTTTAGCTATTTTCTATACTTGTTACTAAGTTATGCTCGCCGTTAACCTGCCAGCGTATATTATAATTATACAGTGTCATACCATAACTTTGCTCGCCTTGTTTTTGTTTTTTATAGGCAGGGCGTGGGTCTTGTTTTAGTACATTAGCAATAAAATCTTCAAGCTCTGGGTAGTGTGTTTGCTTGGCAATAAAGTCAATTGCCTCGGGTGAAAACGCGACGCTCATTTGTGTTTTTGGGCGCGTATCGGCAAAGCCTGCACTGGCGTCATGCATTGCATCTGAATAAGGTAAGTAAGGTTTTATATCGACAATAGGTGTGCCATCGAGCAAATCAATGCCAGCAAGCAGTAAACTAAGTTGGCTGTTTTTATACTCAACGCCTTCAAGTTTTACTGCGCTCATCCCAATGGCGTTGGGTCTAAATGTGGCACGCGTTGCAAAAACGCCTTTGCGCTCATTGCCGCCTAAACGTGGTGGGCGCACCATAGCTGAATAGCCTTTATCGGCGGTTTCATGAAACCTAAACAATAGCCAAATATGGCTAAATTCTTCAATGCCTCGAACAAATTCTTCACGATTAAACTCAGCAGTAAAAATAAGTTTGGCTTTAGCTTGCGGCACTAAACGTGGTTGCCTAGGTATTGCAAACTTTTGTTTATAAGGGGATTGAATGTGGCCAACAGCCGAAATGCTATAATCGCTCATAATGCTCAGTTAACTAAAAAATAGGGCGCTATTCTACCTCTATTTAGTATTTATAGCAGTACAGTTAATGCGTTATATTTTAGACTGGCTGGTTTAATCGAGTATTAGACTAATCGATTTTAAATATAGTAATTAGTGTTTATACCAATTTGTTTTATTAAGTGGAGCTATTTTGAGGCTTAAGCGACACGTTTAGCCCCGCAATATAATTAGCCATTATTACGGATGGATATTATTTATAAGCAACAAAAAGGTGAGCACATGGCTCACCCTTAAGTGGTTTAAATGCTAATTAAAACATGTATTGAATTGATACTGATGCAACATCCATTTCTGGGTCAATTTCATCATCTAGTTCGTAGCGTTCGTACTCTAAGCGCATTTGAACATTGCTAGAAAACGCGTATTGAATACCCGCGCCGTAAAACACGTCGCCGCCGTCTTGTGATGCTGAAATGCTACCAACAGGAAGCTCTTGCTCTACATCTGCATCCCATTCAAACCAACCACCTTTAGCATATACTGAAAAGCTTTCAGAAAGCGGAGCCGCTAAAATAGCTGCTAATGACACACCATCAACTTCTGCTTTGCTGTCGATGTCGCTCACTTCATCAAAGTTTTGATAAGCTAACTCAACGCTAAAGTGTTCGTTAAATTGTGTACCAATGTAACCTTTTAGCATTTGTGCATCGTCATCAAATTCAGTGTCGTTTTCGCTGTCTTCAAATTCAAATGAGTATTGGCCATAACCAACACCTGTATAAATGCGAGGAGAATCAAAATCCGTAATGTCAGCGTGTGCTGCAGAGTTAAAACCCAGTGTTGCTAAAGCAATTGCAGAAAGAGAAAGTGTTTTAATCATTGTATAGCTCCTTTAAAAAAATAATAAATGTTTGATTTAACTTATCAAACGACAATTAGTTATTTGCAGTGAGCATGCCAATAATAGGATGTGGTTACAAAATAGCCGTAAAAACGGCTTATACGGCATTTTTACGGCTATTTTGTATTTTTTATAAGCAGAGTGAACTTTTTTAGTTTTTTGTTTTCTAATTAAAGGTTGTACCTTTTACACGGTCTATGTGAATTTTACATTGTACTTTTATACTTTATGAAGCAAGTTTTCTGTCTCAATTGCAATTTGTTTCATTTTAATTGCATAGTTTTCCAATTTAATATCTTCTTCTGTTTGTGCTTTAAAAGCAGGAACCTCTACCGGATAACCTGTTTCGTCCATTGCTACAAAGCTAATAACACAGTGGTTTGTTTCTACCATGTTTTGAGTTTTAGGATCGCCACATCGTACCTGAATAAATATTTGCATACTTGTTGAGCCTGTGTGCGCAATTTTTGCTTCAACTTCGACAATTTGCCCAACCAAAATAGGGCGTCTAAATTTAACCCCAGCAACAGAAACAGTCACACAATAATGACCACTCCATCCGGCAGCACAGGCATAGCCCGCTTGGTCAATCCACTTCATGACCACACCACCATGAACCTTCCCACCAAAATTTACATCGGTAGGCTCTGCTAAAAAACGAAATACAACATTTGACGACGGCATATTAAATACTCACTTTATTAAACTTACCTATGAGCATACCGTAAAAAAGGGGCCGAAGCCCCTGCAATTTAGGATAGGTTTATAATTTATATGTAAAAGATAGGTTTTTAATGCACCTTTGTGCATAAAATAGTTACATATTAGGGTAGTTTGGCCCGCCAGCACCTTCGGGGGTTACCCACGTAATGTTTTGGCTTGGGTCTTTTATGTCGCAAGTTTTACAATGCACACAATTTTGAGCATTAATCACAAACTGATCTTCACCCTCAACTTGTTGCACTTCGTATACCCCTGCAGGGCAATAGCGCTGTGCGGGTTCGTCAAACTTTACTAAATTAACCGCAATAGGAATGGCGGGATCTTTAAGCTTTAAATGGCAAGGCTGCGACTCTTCATGGTTAGTATTAGATAAAAACACGCTAGAGAGCTTATCAAAGCTAAGTAGGCCATCAGGCTTAGGGTAGTCAATGTGAGGGCTGTTAGCTGCATCTTTTAGCATGTCGTAATCGGGCGTGTTGTCTTTAAAGGTAAAAGGCAGTGCACCATTGAAGATGTTTTGATCAAGGGTATTATACGCACCCCCAGCAAACTTACCTAAAGTGTGCATGGCAGGGCCAAAGTTACGCGATTGGTAAAGCTCTTTATAAGCCCAAGAATTTTCAAACGCGTTTTTATAATCAGCTAAATCAGTATTAGCTTGGCCACTTTGGAGCGCTTTAAAAATAACGTCTGCCGCCACCATGCCCGATTTCATTGCGGTATGGTTACCTTTAATTTTGGCAAAATTGAGCGTACCGGCATCGCAACCTATTAATAAGCCACCAGCAAAATGCATTTTAGGCAACGAGTGAAGGCCGCCTTTTGCAATTGCACGGGCACCATAGGCAATGCGTTCACCCCCTTCAAGGGTTTGCTTAAAAACAGGGTGGTGTTTCATTCGTTGAAACTCATCAAACGGGCTTAAATGCGGGTTAGAATAATTTAAATCAACAATTAACCCTACAACCACTTGATTGTTATCGCAGTGATACATAAAAGAGCCGCCATTGGTATCGCCACTTAGCGGCCAGCCCGTACCATGCACTACTTTACCTTGCTGGTGCTTACTGGCATCTATTTGCCAAATCTCTTTAAAGCCTAAGCCATAGTGCTGTGGTGACACATCTTTATCAAGCGCAAACTCGTTGATAAGCTGTTTACCTAAATGCCCGCGACACCCCTCAGCAAATACAGTGTATTTAGCGCGAAGTTCCATACCTGGCATATAACCATCTTTTTCATTGCCGTCTTTATCAACGCCCATATCTCCTGTAATAATGCCTTTAACGGTGTCTTGCTCAATAATTAAAGAGTGAGCGCTAAAGCCTGGGAATATTTCAACGCCTAAATTTTCAGCTTGCTCGGCAAGCCATCGGCACACATTGCCCATAGAAACAATGTAATTACCTTCATTATGAAATGTTTTAGGGGTAGCAAAGCGAGGAAGAGTAGTGGCTTTTTCGCTGTTATTAAACCAATAAATTTCATCCTGTGTCACTTGTGTAGTGACGGGAGCGCCTAGCTCTTGCCAGTTAGGCAAAAGCTCATCTAAGGCTTTGGTTTCAAATACCGCACCTGAAAGAATATGCGCGCCTACCTCGGAGCCTTTTTCTACTACACAGATAGTTTGTTCTTGTTGTTTTTCTTGCGCTAGCTGTGCGAGCTTAATAGCACTTGTAAGGCCTGCTGGGCCCGCACCTACAATAACTACATCAAATTCCATGGTTTCACGTTCGACCATAATAACCTCTTAATCAATGACGGGCTTAGCTAAATTAGATAAGCAATGCAGCCTTTTTAATACTTGCACATTAAATGTTACAGGCTGTGAATACTTTAAGGTTATTTTAGGTTGACGTTTACGTCAACAGGAAGTAGTCTGAATTCATAAAATAAATAGGTTGACGTACACGTTAGCTTGTAGGTTTAAATATAGATGGAGTTCCTATGAAAGTTCTCGTTCCAATAAAAAGAGTGATCGATTACAACGTTAAAGCACGCGTAAAGGCTGACAACAGCGACGTTGACTTAGCAAATGTAAAAATGGCAATGAACCCATTTTGTGAAATTGCGATAGAAGAAGCCATTCGATTAAAAGAAGCGGGCACAGCAACAGAGGTTATAGCGGTAACAATTGGTGCAAAAGCAGCGCAAGAGCAGCTACGCACCGCACTTGCATTAGGTGCAGATAAAGCCATTCACATCGAAACCGATGAAAAACTAGAATCGCTGCACATTGCTAAATTATTAGCAAAATTAGTTGAGCAAGAAGCCCCAGAACTGGTTATTTTAGGCAAACAATCTATTGACTCAGACAACAACCAAACAGGCCAAATGCTGGCGGCTTTAACTAAGCGCGGCCAAGGTACGTTTGCCTCTAAGGTGGATGTAAACGGTAACACAGTGAATGTAACCCGTGAGGTAGATGGTGGCTTGCAAACTGTTGCACTAAAACTGCCCGCTATTGTAACTACCGATTTACGCTTAAATGAGCCTCGCTATGCATCACTGCCAAATATAATGAAAGCAAAGCGTAAACCACTTGATGTAATAGCAGCAGATTCGTTAGGTGTTGTTTTAACACCCCGCGTACAGTTAATAAAAGTAGAAGAGCCGGCTAAGCGCAGTGGCGGTATTATTGTTGAAGATGTAGCCCAGCTGGTAGAGAAACTTAAAACAGAGGCAAAGGTGATTTAAATGAAAACACTTGTAATTGCAGAGCACGATAACGGTGCACTAAAACCAGAAACCTCAAAAACAATTAATGCGGCAAGTAAATTAGGCTTTGATATAGATGTACTTATTGCGGGTTTAAATGTAGGCGCAATGAGCGAACAGGTTGCCAGTATTGAAGGTGTAACAACTGTACTCACCGCCGATAATGCACTTTATCAGCATCAGTTAGCTGAAAATATGGCTGAGCTTGTTTTAACTATTGCAGATAATTATACACATATTGTTGCCAGTGCAACCACCACAGGTAAAAACTTTATGCCTCGCGTTGCAGCGCTTTTAGATGTAGCGCAAGTGTCAGAAATAATAGAAGTAATAGATAGTGATACATTTAGACGCCCCATTTACGCCGGTAACGCAATTGCCACAGTTAAATCGCTTGATAGTAAAAAAGTGATCACCGTACGAGCGAGTAGTTTTGACTTACAAAGCCAACAATCACCTGCCAGCATAAATGCATTAGATACACTAAGTGATACTCAATTAAGTGACTTTGTAAGTGTTAAACAAACCGAGTCAGAGCGTCCTGAGCTAACTGCAGCAGAGGTAGTTATATCGGGTGGTCGTGGCATGCAAAATGGTGAAAACTTTGCTTTATTAAACGGTATTGCTGACAAGTTAGGCGCTGCAATTGGTGCGTCTCGTGCTGCCGTTGATGCAGGTTTTGTACCTAACGATATGCAAGTAGGGCAAACGGGTAAAATAGTGGCGCCTAATCTGTATATTGCCGTGGGCATAAGTGGTGCTATTCAACATTTAGCAGGTATGAAAGACTCAAAAGTTATTGTGGCGATTAATAAAGACCCTGACGCACCTATATTTCAGGTGGCAGATTACGGCCTGGTTGCTGATTTATTTGAGGTATTACCGCAGCTTGAAAACGCGCTATAAACATATTCTGGTTGTAAAGCCGCGGTGAACTTAGGTTCCTGCGGCTTTTTTTATTCCACCTCAAGCATAGAATAGTGATGGGCTGACAAAGTATCTAAAACACGCTTATCTTTTAATAAATTGAGCAGCAGCTCTGCTTGTTCTACAGAGCGGCTAGATTGGCTATTTACCAATAAAATTAGGGGGCGAACAAACGTATATTCACCATTTTTAATAGTTTCATCTGAAACGTTAACGCCATTGATACCGAGTAAATTTATTTTATTTATTTTTTTAGAGCCCTGCAGCTGCGAGACTGCGCCGTAAGAGTCAAAAGCAATGGCATTGGGCATGCGTTGTACTATGCCAAGGGCTTGGTTAAATTCGTCATACATCTGCACTTCCATTTTAGGAAATAACCCGTGGTTACCTGCCTGCTTTAGTTTAATTGTATTACCATTTGGAACCCGCATAAAAGATAGGTTTAAAAACTCTAATAAAATATCAAATGTGCCATGGTTATAGGCCTTACTAAACAGGAGAATTTTATTATCTCTTTGTGTCTCTGGTTTATAATTTGGGTTAACTTCTTGCCACGTTTTATATTTGCCCGCATAAATGTCGCTGAGCTGCTCTACGCTTAGCGAATCAATGTTATTTTTTTTGTTAGTAAAAAATACCAGCGCATCTTGCGCAATAACAATTTGACGTACATGAGGGTATTGCTCTTGCTCTTCATTGGTTAAATAGCGCGATGAAGCACCAATATCAATAATGTTTTGTGCTATGGCTTTAATGCCTTTAGTACTGCCCATAGAGCGGACTTGCATGGCCGTATTAGTTTGCTCTTCATAGTTGGGCTTTAATAAATGCAATAGGTGCGAGACCGAAGAAGAGCCGCCAATAAGTAAAGGCTTGTGATCGGGGGCAATATCAGAAACTGATGTTGCAATGTTAGAGGAAGAAAGCAGTACGGTGGCTGCTAAAATAAGGTTTTTTATCATGCTATTAGCCAAATAACGAATACGTTATAAAACTATAGTTCAAAATTTATAAATCTCTAATTTATAAACAGTATTTAACAAAGCCATAATTAAAAACAACAGGCATTAAAAAGCCAGCAAAAAAGCTGGCTTTTAAAATCAATTAATTTGATTAGTACGTTGCGCTGCCTTTAGTACGAGGGAAGGCAATTACATCACGTACGTTGCCCATACCAGTAACATAAGCAACTAGGCGTTCAAAACCTAGACCAAAGCCAGAGTGTGGCACGCTACCGTATTTACGTAAATCGCGGTACCAGCTGTAATCTTCTTTGTTTAAGCCCATTTCATCTAAACGCGCATCAAGCACATCAAGGCGCTCTTCACGTTGTGAACCACCAATAATTTCACCAATGCCTGGTGCTACAACGTCCATAGCAGCAACGGTTTTACCGTCTTCGTTTTGGCGCATGTAAAACGCTTTAATATCGCGCGGGTAGTTTTTAATAACAACCGGTGCTTTAAAGTGCTCTTCAGCTAAGTAGCGCTCGTGCTCAGATTGTAAATCTACACCCCATTCAACGGCGTACTCAAACTTTTTACCACATGATTTAAGTATTTCTACGGCGTCAGTGTAATCAACTTGGGCAAAGTCTTTTTCTACAAACTCTTCTAAACGGCTAATCGCTGTTTTTTCGATACGTTGTGCAAAAAATTCCATATCGTCACGGCGCTCTTCAAGTACCGCTTTAAATACGTACTTAAGCATGTTTTCAGCAAGTTTTGCAATATCTTCTAAATCAGCAAATGCTACTTCAGGTTCAACCATCCAAAACTCAGCCAAGTGACGAGACGTGTTTGAGTTTTCTGCACGGAATGTTGGGCCAAAGGTGTAAATTTTTGACATAGCCGATGCGTATGTTTCACCATTTAACTGGCCAGATACCGTTAAAAAGGCTTCTTTACCAAAAAAGTCTTCGCTGTAATCAACGTCGCCTTTATCAGTGCGTGGCAAGTTTTGCATATCAAGTGTTGATACGCGGAACATTTCACCTGCGCCTTCACAGTCACTGGCTGTGATGATTGGGGTGCTGATCCAGTAAAAGCCTTGCTCGTGGTAAAAACGGTGAATTGCTTGTGCTAAACAGTTACGCACACGTGTTACTGCACCTATCATGTTTGTACGTGGGCGAAGGTGAGCGTGCTCACGTAAATACTCAATGCTGTGGCGCTTAGCGGCCATAGGGTATGAATCTGGGTTTTCTACCCAACCTAAAACTGTTACAGAATTAGCTTGAATTTCAAATGACTGACCTTTACCTGCAGATTGCACTAACACACCAGTAACCGACACAGAACAACCGGCTGTTAAGCTAGTAACTTCATCATAATTATTTAGTGAATTAGGAACTACCGCTTGAATAGGATCAAAACACGAACCGTCATGAACGGCTAAAAATGATATTCCTGCTTTTGAATCGCGGCGTGTACGGATCCAGCCTTTTACTGTTACTTGGCTGTCTACCGCAACATTGCCTTTTAATAGCTCTGAAATCGCTAAATGGCTCATCTTCACTCCAATGATATAAGTTGCCTAACTGTATAATATTAACTACTCAACGCAGCGGTTAAATTTAGTGCGTTGAACTTGAACCGTGTATCTTACCTAGTTAAATAAAATAAAAAAACTATTGTGAGCAACTCTTTAAAAGTTTTTATGCAAGTGGGTTACTTTTAAAGCGTTTTTTGCTTTAAATTACCACTATTGTTATTTGGTGCTCTGAAATTTAGTGATTTTGTGGCATTATTACTGCGTGTTGTCTCTACGGATTGAAATTAGCCAACCTTGCGGCTATTTAATTACCGAGCAAAATGTGTAAGCTAGTGGGCGCGCTAACTGCTTCAGCGTTATTCTAATGGCTTACAATGATGAAATAATAAGTAACAATTAAGCCGGTAAATCAGCACATCATAATTTTAACTATTTAATATTTACCATTACCCAGAAATGGATGCTATGAAACAAGTTTTTATTTTAAGAGGGCTACCAGGAAGTGGTAAGTCTTACTATGCACAAACCCTAGCCGATGAGCTTGGTGGAGTAGATACAAGCCAGTATTTAATTTGTTCAACCGATGACTACTTTGTCAATGAACAGGGCGAGTATCACTTTGATAAATTTAAACTACCGCAATATCATAATTTAAATTTAGCGCGCTTTATAAATGCTTTAGCGCAAAATATTCCGCTTGTAATTGTTGATAACACCAATATAAAAAAATGGGAGTTTATTGCGTACTCTCAAGCAGCACATGCACTTGGTTATCAAGTTAAAGAAGTTATTGTTGGTGAAGTAAAAGACAAGTCTATGCAGCATTTATACGCTAAGCGCAACACGCATAACGTACCTTTAAAAACCATTAGTAAAATGGCGTACATGTTTGAGTGGTAGGTGAGTGTTACTTATGGGTTATTTAAGCTTTATTAAAGCGCTTAAATCACATTGAGTAATGGCATCTAGATGAGCAGTGATTTTTTCATTGCTCCAATCCCACCAAGCTATATCTAATAACGTACTTATTGTGTTGCTATCAAACCTGGGCTTAATTACTTTTGCCGGATTACCACCTACCACGCTATAAGGGGGTACATCGCAGGTAACCACCGATTTACTTGCAATGATAGAGCCACTGCCAATATTTACCCCTGGCATTATGGTTGCGTCATAACCAATCCATACATCGTGACCGATAACCGTATTGCCTTTAAAGGGTAACTCGCCAGCCTGCGGGGCCGATTTTTCCCAGCCGTTGCCAAATATAAAAAATGGATAGGTAGAAAACCCCGCGGTTTGATGATTAGCGCCGTTCATTATAAAGGTCACATTTTTAGCTATGGCGCAAAACTTTCCAATAATGAGACGATCTTTAATAAAATCGAAATGGTAAAGGACATTTTTTTCGAAGTTTTCAGGGCCGTCAGGATCGTCGTAATAGGTATAATCACCCACAACTATATTAGGCGAGGTAATAAAGTTTTTTAAAAAGCCAACCTGAGGAAAACCCTCAACAGGGGCAGGGTTATTTGGATTAGGGCCCTGTTTAGACATAGCTACCTCATAGTTTAATTATTGTTTTTTATACACAGCCAGCGGGTGAGTAGTAACAATAGATACATGAACGCTGTCACCCGGATTAACCACAACCTCGTGGCTTACACGGCTAGTAACGAGCGTATTACAGCTTAATTTAACCGCACATAAACGGCTGCCACCTTCAAAGCGTACCCAAACAACTTCACCGTTAGGTTGATTTAAGTTTTGAATAAGCTGTACATCGTCAGGGCGAAGCAACACATCTACATCGCCACTGTCGCAGTCTATACCTTGGCCTGGTGCTACGCCAATGCTAGTGGTTGCTTGGCCATTTTCAAACTGCCCAGCAATAAAGCTTGCCTCACCTAAAAAGCGTGCTACAAAGCGGTTGTTTGGCATGCTAAAGCATTGTTCAGGGCTATCGAGTTGCTGTATTTTACCGTTTTGTAATACACCTACACGGTCACCTACCGAAAGCGCTTCTTCTTGGTCGTGAGTAACCCACACGGCAGGCACTCCCGCTTCTTTTAGGGCGTTTCTTATATCCCAGCGCAGCATATCTTTTAATGCGGCATCAAGGTTAGAAAGTGGTTCATCAAGTAACACAAAATCTGGCTGGTGAGCAAGTGTACGCGCAAGTGCTACGCGCTGTTTCTGACCGCCAGAGAGGGTGGCTGGCTTTTTTGCTCTAAAATCATTTAGACCAAGTAGTTTAATCCAATGATCGGCAATGGCGGTGTCTTTTAATCTAAAACAAATGTTTTGCTCAACCGTTAAATGTGGAAACAATGCAAAGTCTTGAAACACCATACCAACACTGCGTTTTTCAGGGGGCACATTACGTTTTGGTGTTGCGCGCCATTTGCCTACGTTTATTTCACCCTCACTAATGGGGATAAGCCCTGCAAGTGCTTGCAATATTGTACTTTTACCGCAGCCCGTAGGGCCTACTAGCATGAGAATTTCATTTTCACCTAACGATATATTTAAATCGCTTACTACACGGTTACTGCCGTAATCTATAGACAACTGGCTTACAGATAGCATTTGTTTTTAAATCCTCAATGTTCGAGTTGGTTACGTTTTTCGCCAGACATCATAATAGCTAAGCCACAGGCAGAAATCACCACTAACAATAATCCGGGAATGGCAGCACGGCCAAAATAACCGGCTTCGTACACACGCCATAAATAGGTTGAAAGGGTTTCAAACCCGGTTGGGCCTAGCAATAGCGTTGCTTCAAGCTCGCGCATTGATTCTAAAAATACCAATGCAGCACCGGCAATAATACCACGCATTGTTAGCGGCAGGGTAATGCGAGTAAAGGCTTCACGCGGGCTTGCGCCTAATACGCGCGCCGACTTTATTAAGCTTTGATCTAAATGCTCTGTACTGGTGCGAATAGAGCCAACGGCAAGCGGTAAAAATCGTAGCATGTAAGCAATAATCAGAAGCGCTAATGTTTGATATAAAAACGGGAGTTGCAAGCCGCCATATACCAGCGCGGTGCCCATGACAATGCCAGGAATACCAAAACCAAAATAGGTAACACGCTCCATTATTCTGCCGGCTTTTCCGCTTAATGCGGCATGAGCAACAGGAATAGCCACAATAACCGCCACTATGGCAGCAATGGCTGAGGCATACGCTGAGTTCCACGCTATGCTAAAGTCAAAATTGCTGTAACCATCGCGTGCTAGCCAAACAAAAAATATCGCCAGCGGTAAACCAATAGCTAACAATAAAATAGGGCCAAACGCAGCAATCATTGCGGTTATTTGCCATTTAGTTGGAAATAAAACCAGTGGACGACCGTGTCGTTCAGAGGCGGTTTTTATTTGTGATTCTATTAAAAGTAAAAAGCCAACAATAACCATTAATTGCAGCGACAACATCGCGGCGCGCCCTAATGCAAACGCATTGTATTCTACATAAATTACCCGGGTAAAGGTATCTAGGCGCATCATTGCGGGTGTACCAAAGTCTGAAAGTGTATACAGCGCCACTAATAATGAGCCCGCTGCAATACCGTTAACTACACGGGGTAAAATTACTTTAAACACACTTTGTGTCATCGACATACCCAAAGTGCGCGCTGCGTTTACCATGCTGGCATCTAAACTAAGCAGGGACGAGCGTGTCGTCATCATTACAAAAGGGAAGGTGTATAAGGTCATTACAATGGCTGCACCACTTAACCCGTACATGGGTGGGGTTTCAAAGCCAAGTAGGTTATTTATTTCACCCCCTGGGCCAAACGCAGCGTACAAAGTAAACGCGCCAATATAACTTGGAATAGCCAAGGGCGCGGCAAAAATCACCAGCCATATTTTTTTAAAAGGCAAATGCACATAAGCACTTATAAAAGCCAGTGGTACCCCAATCAGAATCGAGCCTAATACGGTTAAGCCCATTAGCGATAACGTATTGCCCAGTATTTTTAAATTATGACTGTCAAAAAGGGTACTGGTGTCGCTAGCAAGGGTAATTAAAATATAAACAGGGGTAATCGTAATGAGCGCTGCAAGCAGCGCCATTGGGTAAGAAGCAGGTATTCGCATTTATAAAACGCCGTTGTTGCGCATCAAGTTGATGGTGGGGCGTAAATCCGCAAGTTGAGTTAAATCAACCTTTGGTGGAGATATGTCACTCAGCGACGGTAAGCCTGGCGGTTGAGTAATGTCATTAACAAGCGGTATTTCATACGCTTCTCGGGCTAAATAACCTTGTACTTCTTCGCTTAATAAGTAACGCATAAAGTTAGTAGCAAGTGGGTCATCGTTTAGCGTTAAAATACCCGAGGCATTGACTAAACAACCTGCATCTTGCTCGGTAAAGGCTAAGTCTAATTTAGCATCGGGTTTACCCGATTTAAGACGCAGCGTGTAGTAGTGATTAGCAAAACCAATATCTACTTCACCACGTTCTACTGCCATTACAACACCGAGTTCACCGGCGTATGTTTTAGCGCGCTTTTTAACTTTTTTAAGCCATTTAGCGGTTTTATCATCGCCTTCTAAAATACGCATAGCGGTAACAAACGATTGAAACGATGCATAAGCAGGTGCCCAACCAATTGATAAATCGCTATCTGCAATGTCCATTATGCTTGTTGGAATTTGATCTTTAGTTAAACGCGATGTGTTATACGGTAAGGTTCTGATCCGACCGGTAACCGGCGCCCATTGATCGTATCTAAATTGTGGTTGTAACTGTGCAGATAAATCACTCGGTAGGGGCTTTGCAAGGCCTGCATCGGTAACTAGGCCAATAGCGCCTGAGTCAACCGCCCAAAATAAATCGGCACGGCGTACACCTGCCTTTGCCTCTGCCACTATAGTATTGGCAAGTGCAGCAGTCGGACCGCGGCGAATTGCTAAGTTAAAGTCAGGATTTTTTTTCTGAATCGCTTGTAATACATTTTCATACAAACCACCTTCACCACGGCCTAGGTATAAGGTTAAATCACCTTTAAGCTTTGGTAAATTATCAACAGAAACTGGGTTTGCTATATCGGCAGCTAGTGCGCGAGAAAGGGGCAGTGGCAAAGCGCCAACAACCCCTAACGCAGCTAGGCCTTGTATAAAGGTCCTACGCTTCACTTAAAAAACATCCTTACGCGACTTCTCCGCTTTTTCTATTAGCGTTTTAGCGCGGTCTAATTTAGTGTGCATATCACTTACCACGTCACGTACTTCATCAACGCTTTTAGCGCTTTTAATTGTTTGCGGTAGTGTTACGTTAAAATCTTTTTCCAGCACTTCTACTAGTTTTGCATCTTGTTCGATAAGCGTACCTTCTACGCCTTCAAAAAGGTGTAAATACGTATCGTGAACAATTTCAGTGGCTTCTTCGTTTAAGCGCTCTGCAAATTTAGCAACAACACGGTCAAGCTTGTGCTTGATTTCGTCAATGGTGGCACTTTGGGTCATGCCTTCTGTAGCAGTGGCTTTAACTGTATCAAGTAAGCCTTTTTGCTGGAATTTTGCCGCAAGCTTAACAGCACCAAGACCTTGCCACAAGGCTATGTTCATGGCTTTTTGCTGATTGCGCACTTCTTGGGCAGGCTTGTTGTTATCAATGGCCATTTTTACACCATAAATACCTTGCCAAATTGAGGCATATACAGGCACAAAGTTAGTTTCAATAGCGCTGTGAAACTTAACCGACTCCCAATATTCAATTAAATCGTCGCTGTTTACAGTCTTTGCACCGCTTTTGCTGTAGTCAGTTACCATGGTGTCTACTTTACCAACCATCCATTCAACTTCTTCTGAATAGTCTTTAATGTTTTCTTGTAAATGGTTTACGTGCTCACCAATTGGGCCGTTAGCTAGCGCCGGTTGCGTTACAAAAGCAGAAGCTAACAATAAGCTTGCACCTAATGTTTTTACAGATTTAGAAAGGTGTTTCATAGTAAAGAGTCCGAAAAGGTAATTGTAAATGATAGACATTATCATATCCGTAATATTTACTAAAATCAATATAACAAATACGTCAATGCAAAGCTCAAAACCTGAGCAAAATTAATACCTAACAGGCAAATAATGACTATGCCTCTTAGGTATAATTTAACACTTAGCAGTAATGCTTACCTGCAATTGCAGTGTAAATGGCATCACATAAGGTGTTTATACTGGCTGAGTCACTTATATACGGGGGCATTAGGTAAATAAGTTTACCAAAGGGTCTAATCCATACGCCTTGCTCTACAAAAAAGGCTTGAATTTTAGCAACATCTACATTGTCAGCGGCATCAGTTAGCTCTACAACACCTATTGCGCCTAAGGTACGCACATTGGCTACCGCATCTAAATCATTACACTTTTTAAGCTGTTGTAGTTGAGTGTTTATATCGCTAATGCGTTGTTGCCAATCCTGCGCTAAAAGTAAATCTATACTGGCGCACGCAACCGCACAGGCAAGCGGGTTGCCCATAAATGTAGGTCCGTGCATCAAAACGCCAGCTTCGCCTTCACTAATGCCTGTGGCTATTTTATCACTGGTTAGTGTGGCCGAAAGCGTCATTGAGCCACCGGTAAGGGCTTTACCAATACATAAAATATCTGGCTCTATATTAGCGTGCTCTACAGCAAATAATTTACCTGTGCGGCCAAACCCTGTGGCTATTTCATCGCAAATCAGTAATACATTATATTGCGTGCATAATTTACGAACGCAGGCTAAATACGCGGGGTGATAAAAGTTCATGCCGCCGGCGTTTTGTACTATGGGCTCAATAATAAAGGCGGCTACCTCGTGGTGGTGCGTTTTAAAGTATTGTTCAAGTGTTTGGGCTTCTGCTTGGTTAAACTCGCCATCAAATTTACTTACAGGGGCGGGTACAAACACATGCTCTGGTAAAAAACCTTTATACAAACTGTGCATAGAATTAACCGGATCGCACACGCTCATAGCGGCAAATGTATCACCATGATAACCCTTATACGGCGTCATTAATTTTTGCTTAGTTGTAAACCCTTGGCTTAACCAATATTGCAGCGCCATTTTAATCGCTACTTCTACACTTACCGAGCCGCTATCGGCTAAAAACACCTTAGTTAAACTTTTTGGGGTAATTGTAATAAGCCTTTTACACAGCTCTACCGCGCTATTATGGGTAATGCCGCCAAACATTACATGGCTCATACTATTAATTTGTTCAATCATGGCGTTATTTAATACCGGATGATTATAGCCATGAATTGCGCTCCACCATGAGGCCATGCCATCAATGAGTTGCTCGCCGGTTTCTAGGTAAATTAAATTATGATTTGCATGAGTAACAGGGTAAACCGGGATAGGCTGTGTCATTGATGTATAAGGGTGCCAAATATGGTCACGATCAAAATCAAGGTCAATCGTTTGTTTTTTATTCATATGTAAACTTTAACGTGGTGGGTTTCGTTGACAATGGTACTTCAAGACGTAGACTAATCCAACATCACCACTGAGAAAAATAAGAGACTACTATGGAACTTGCACCTGTTCGCCACGATTGGACCCACGCCCAAGTAAAGGCATTATTTGAAATGCCATTTAACGATTTATTATTTAAGGCGGCATCGGTTCATCGCGCTAACTTTAATCCTAACGAAGTACAAATATCTACTTTATTATCTATTAAAACAGGGGCTTGCCCTGAGGATTGTAAATACTGTCCGCAATCGGGGCATTATAAAACCGACTTAGAGCGCGAGCGCCTACTAGAAGTAGAAAAAGTGGTAGAGCAAGCACGCCTAGCTAAACAAAAAGGCGCAACCCGTTTTTGTATGGGCGCAGCATGGTCAGATCCAAAAGACAGAGACATGCCGTATATTTCTAAAATGGTAAAAGAAGTAAAAGAACTTGGCCTAGAAACCTGTATGACGCTTGGTAAACTTACTAACGAAAAAGCACATGAGCTGAGTAGCGCAGGGCTAGATTACTACAATCATAACCTCGACACTTCGCCTGAATATTACGAGCAAATTATATCTACGCGCACCTTTGAAGACAGATTAAACACCATAGATCACGTACGCGATGCCGGCATGAAAGTATGCTCAGGCGGTATTGTCGGTATGGGCGAGCGAGCAAGCGACCGTTACGGTTTATTAATGCAGCTGGCAAATTTACCACAACAACCAGAAAGCGTACCTATTAATATGCTGGTAAAAGTAAAAGGCACACCGCTTGAAAACGTAGACGATTTAGATCATTTTGAATTTATACGTACCATAGCTACCGCCCGTATTATGATGCCACACAGCTATGTGCGTTTATCAGCAGGTCGCAGCGCCATGAACGAGCAAATGCAATCAATGTGCTTTTTTGCAGGCGCTAACTCAATATTTTATGGTGATAAGCTACTCACAACCGAAAACCCAGAGGCCGATGCCGACATGAAGCTAATTAAAAAATTAGGCATGAACCCAGAAAAACACCAAGACTACTCAGACGAAGCCGTTGCCGCATCGCTGTCATCGCAAGTGGCCGATAAAGCAACGTCAGCCTTATTTTACGAAGCCTAAGCTTACCTTTTATGCCATTTGAATTTTTAAATACGCATTTGCAGCAACAACAGCAACATGCGTTATTGCGTAAACGCCATGTGGTGCAGCGCGCCACAGCACGTACCATTACGGTAAATAACGCAACGTACCTTAATTTTGCCAGTAATGATTACCTAGGCTTTGGTGATTGCAGTATTAACCTTGAGCAAAACAACGTACTCGGTAGCCACAGCTCACCCTTAGTTACTGGGTATCAGGCGCAGCAACAACAGCTAGAGCAATACTTATGTAGTGCACTTGGCTACGAAGCTGGCATGTTGTTTAACTCGGGGTTTAGTGCAAATAGCAGTGTAATTAAAGCGTTGTTTAACGATAAAAGCGCTGCGCAAAACAGTGCTATTTTTCAAGATAAACTCAACCACGCCAGTTTGATTGACGGCGCAATGCACTCAAACGCCGCATTGATCCGCTTTAACCATAATGATTTAAAGCATTTACGTTCGCGGCTCGAAAAATCAAAAGCACACAATAAGCTAATTATTAGCGAAGGGGTGTTTTCGATGGATGGCGACACCGCCCCCATAAAAGAGCTGCTTGCTTTAGCTAAAGAGCACAATGCCTGGCTTATGATTGACGATGCACATGGTTTTGGCGCACTAGGTAAAACCGGTTTAGGTAGCTGTGAGGCATTATTAGATGAAGGCTTAGCACTTCCCGATATACTGGTTATTACCTTTGGAAAAGCAGTAGCAAGCAGCGGGGCCTGTGTATTAGCAAATAACCAATTTATTAATTACATGCTGCAGTTTAACCGCGACTACACGTATTCAACCGCTATGTCGCCGCTTATGGCAGCACTTACGCTTACGCGCTTGCAAGCCATTAAAAGTGCAGATGTTAAACGCGAGCAGCTTAGTAGTAACATTGCTTTTTTTAAGCAGCTTTGTAAACAACACGCCATTGCGGTAATGGAGTCAAACACCGCTATTCAGCCCATTGTACTTGGCTGCGCCGAGCAAACGTTACACGCAGCACAAAGGCTTAAACAGCAGGGTATTTGGCTAACCGCTATTCGCCCACCTACGGTTGCGCATAATACCGCGCGGTTACGTGTAACCTTAACAGCGGCGCATACCCATGCAGATATAACAGCGCTTGTTGAGCACTTAAAAGGCGCCATAGCATGATTGCGCAGGCTTTAGCTCATACCCACAACAAGCAAGCTTTAAATAAAAAGCCCGCGCTTTTACCTATAAATGGGGCTTCACAAAAGCGTGCGCTTATACAAAGTGCTGAGCAAGTACGCCCTCATACAGCGCTTAAAAAGGGGGCGAGTGATAAGTTTTCTAAAGCAGCTGAGCAATACAACAGCCATGCCAATGTACAAAAACAGGCAGCAAGCGATTTATTTAAATTAATAAACTCCCAGCCTTACAACCAAAATAAGCGCTGTGTAGATTTAGGAGCTGGCCCACTGGTTAATACCTCGCAGCTGAGCAAACTATACGGCCAAGTAATTGCGATAGATTTAAGCTTAAACATGCTTAAAAGCACTGCATTAACTAACCCAAAAGTTTGCGCCGATATGGATAACCTGCCGCTACAAGCAAGCAGTATTGACGCCATATTTAGTAATTTTGCAGTGCAGTGGTCGGCTAATTTTGAAAAATTAATGCAGGCGCTTTATAAAAGCTTAAAGCCTGGTGGACAGGCTTATATAAGTACCGTAGTGGCGGGCTCGCTTAACGAAATTAAAACAGCGTTTGCAGCGCTTGATAACCGTAGCCATATAAATACCTTTAATACACACGCTTATATAAACCAGTCGGTCCAAAATGCGGGGTTTAGTATTAATAGCTCACAAAAAGTAATTTATACCGATTGTTATTCAAGCCCGTTAAAAGCCATTAAATCTATTAAAGCCATTGGTGCTACAACGCAAAATCATGCTAATTCACGCCAAGGGTTATTAACTAAGTCGGCGCTACAACGGGTATGCAATGCGTATCCGCTTTTAAACAATCAAGCGTGTGTATCTTACCATGTGGTATTGTTATCATTACAAAAAAGCCATGAGTAGCTAATATTAAAATTAATCAAGGCAGTAAAATGAAAGAATTTTTTATTACCGGTACCGACACCGACGCCGGAAAAACCCACGTGACTAGTTTGCTATTAAAGCTACTTGCCCAACATAAAAAAAACGCAATTGGCTTTAAGCCACTTGCCGCAGGCTGCGAAATGGCGTTTGATCAGCTAGTAAACGCCGATGCACTAATGCTAATGGAAAGTGCCACGGTCAGTGCCAAATACGATGTAATAAACCCCTTTGCCTTTGCGCCGCCTATTGCGCCACACATAGCCGCAGAGCAAGTAGGGGTAAACATTACGCTCGATAAACTAAGTACAGCGTACTCAACACTTAAACAACAAGGTGCCGAATACCACCTAACCGAAGGCGCTGGTGGCTGGGCACTGCCAATTAATAACATCGATTATTTATATAACTGGGTAAAGGCCGAGCAACTACCCGTAATTTTAGTAGTAGGCATGAAACTAGGCTGTTTAAACCATGCTTTGCTCACCGCTGCCCATATGCAAAGTTTAGGTATTAACTGCGTAGGCTGGATTGCCAACCAAGTTGACCCAAATATGGACGAATACCAAGCTAACCTTGATTCGTTAAAGGCACGCTTACCATTTCCTATTTTGGCTATAAGCCCATACAGCGAGCAAACCCCTAAACTGCAAATATACAAAACCTTGCTTAATACCCTCAATATACAGAGCTAATTGTGGCTGCTCTGCGTTTTTAAATGCAAAGCAGTTTTCATATTAAATACATGAGCTTATTAATTGTATTTACGCCTTGAAATTACCCCCTTTAGTACACATATTACAAGTTAAAGCTATTGTTACTAAGGAAATAAACCGCTACATGACGCACCCATATATTAAACGCTTCGCTCAAAACACACAGGTAACGGGGGAACCCGAGGTAAAGCCAATTGCTCAGCCTAAAATCCGTGTGGGCATTTTAGGTGGCGGCACAGCAGGGGCAACAATAGCTATTCGATTGGCAGCGCTAGGGATTCATACCACTATTTTTGAGAAAAAAAAGTCACTTATAGATGGCCCACCTATGTGCCATTTACATGCCGGTGGTAATTTATACCGTGAGATACCAGACGAAGATTGCATAAATTTACTCAAACAATGTATTGATATTTTACGGCTATACCCCTACACCATAGATGTACGCCCAACCGTGTTTGCAGTGCCAACGCGCGATGACGACTCACCCGATGATTTACTACCACGATTAAATAAAATCACCAACGCGTATAAAGAGTTAGTTGAGCAAGACCCTAACAACAAAGTACTTGGTGAGCCCGACAATTACTACCAGCTGTATAGTCATGAGCAAATGATAGCGCTGAGTAAAAAAGAGCAGGTTGCAGAGCCTAAAACGCTAGATGAGTGGATGATCCCCGTTGCTAAGCACCTTAACTTAAACAAGGTAAAATACCCGCTAATTGTTGCTCAAGAATACGGGTGGAATATTTTTAGGTTATCGGCCAGCGCCCAACTTGCGCTTGCCCAGTACGAACACGCTAATGTACTTACCAGCACAGAGGTAAAGCAAGTTAGCCAAGCTGAGCAAACCAGTGCCAATAACCAATCGCCAATCTGGAAAATTGAATACCAAATTAACCAAAGTGACACTACGCAAACACTAGAGGTAGACTACCTTATTAATGCCTGTGGCTTTCAAACCGGTATTGTAGATGACATGGTAGGTGTAGAGGCCAAACGTATGGTCGAATTTAAAGCCTCTTACATTACGCATTGGCAAGGTGCTGGCGGGCAAATTCCAGAAATTATTATTTATGGTAACCGTGGCACGCCAGAGGGCATGGCACAGCTAACGCCGTATCCTAATGGCTATTATCAAATTCATGGTATGACCAACTCAATTACCTTGTTTAACGATGGCCTAGCCGATACCAACGAGCAAAGTGCACAGCCGCAATTGCCAGCTAAATACTTAAATTACATAAACAATGGCTGGGATCAGCAGGTACTAAAAGCACGTAGCCAAAAAGCGATTGATTATGTTGCCGAGTTTGTTCCTGCATTTAAAAACGCCAACACGCAAAACAATGCCTTGTTTGGTGGCCAGCAAATCCCAGGAGAAGACGACACCTTGCGCGTTGCAGATGTTAGCTTATATTCGCATATTAGCTACGCACGTGCCGAAAACGTAAAAGCGTCATCTACCTTAATCGCTGCCGATGAAATAGTGGCTGAATTTACTAAACTTGGCCTAATAAGCGACGATGCGCACATAAATGAGCATCGTACTCATCACCAGTGGACGTATCTTCAACAACACAACCATGCAAATATAACCAAGGTGGCACAATTACTCGCAAAAGAGCGCGGTTTCCCTACAGATATGGCAACAATTAATAATTGCATTACAAGTAGCGGAATAACCAGCAACTAATTGTTTTTATTGGCGTAACGAGGTTTAATAACTGCGTTACGCCACACTTTACTTCCTTTTTAAACTCCTCAAAAAATTTATTAATAAACCTGCAAATAACCCTTGCGTTATGACATAGTTTGTCACAGAATAGCCTCAACGCCATGACATAGTGTGTCATGACGTAATGATTGCTTTAACCTAATTTTATTTTATGTTCGGTGATCAAACCTATTTTTGTGAGGACAATATGAAACGTATATTTTTGTTTTTATTAACTAACCTAGCGGTTATGTTGGTATTAGGTGTAGTGCTTTCAATAATAATGAGCGCGCTGGGTTTAAGCCATCGTAGCCTTGGCGGAATATTACTTATAGCCTCTGTATTTGGCTTTGGTGGCTCGTTTATTTCGTTATTTATGTCTAAGTGGATTGCTAAAAAATCAACGGGCGCACAGGTAATTACTCAACCGCGCAACGAAACCGAGCACTGGCTTGTACAAACTGTATCAGCACAAGCGCAAAAAGCAGGTATTAAAATGCCTGAAGTAGCAATTTACGACAGCCCAGAAATGAACGCCTTTGCAACTGGCCCAAGTAAAAACAACTCGCTGGTGGCGGTTAGCACAGGTTTATTACATAACATGAATCAAGACCAAGCCGAAGCCGTACTTGCCCACGAAGTATCGCACGTTGCTAATGGCGACATGGTTACACTTACGCTAATACAAGGCGTGGTAAATACCTTTGTAATATTTGCCGCAAAAGTACTGGCAGGCATAGTTGATAACTTTTTAAATGGCGATGAAGAAGAGGGCGGTAGTAGCTGGTCTTACTTTTTATTCGACATGTTATTCCAAGTTGTATTTGGTGTGCTTGCAAGCATAGTGGTAGCAAGTTACAGCCGTAAGCGTGAATTTGCAGCCGACAGCGGCGCAGCTAAATTAGTAGGTGCAGACAAAATGCGCTCAGCGCTTGAGCGATTAAAGCAAAACCACCCGTCGCAATTACAAGGCTCAATGATGGCCTTTGGTATAGCAAGTGGTAAAGGGATGGCTGAACTGTTTTCATCTCACCCACCGCTAGATGCGCGAATAGACGCACTGCGTAAATAAGCTAACCCTTATTTAAAAACACAAAAGCCAGCTAATTAGCTGGCTTTTTAGTATGTGGTAACGGGTTTATCAAGCGTTAAAGTTATTTACCAAAAATAATATCGGTAATGCCCTCAGGTGAGAGTATTTCTATCCAGTAGCCGTCAGGGTCTTTTATAAATGCTAGGCCCTTCATTGAGCCATCATCTGGCTTTTTAACAAATTCTACATCGTACTTTGCAAAGCGCTCACTCGCGGCGTATACATCGGGTACGCTAATACCAATATGGCCAAAGCCTTTAGGCTCTTGGTTACCGCTGTGGTAGCCCTCAAAGCTATCGTCGTCTTCTGTGCCCCAGTTATGGGTTAGCTCAATTAGCGCAGGGCGACCAAATACCCATTTAGCTTTGGTTTTATCATCACCTTGCGGCTGCTCTGGCTCGTAGCCTAAAAAGTACAGCGTAAACTTCATTTCAGGAAAGTCATACTTACCTAACAGCTTCATACCTAATACATTTTGATAAAATTCGAGCGACGGTTTGGGATCTTTAATACGCAACATAGTTTGCTGCATCACATAACCTTTAGTGGCCTGTTCAATTTGCTCTGGCGATTCGTTATAGCTAGACATGGTAATCCTTTGTATAAATTAAGAAGCGAAAACTTAGATATAATGCTTAAGTTATCATAATCAACCATCGTCTAAATTTAAACTGCTTTAAATTACTATTGCCTATCTTATTCATACAGTTTTAATTTGTAAGCATGTACGGTTTAACTAAAGGCTATACGTAATTTTAACTACAGGGAGTAACTATGTTTTTTGATGATATGCAGGGCTTAATACGCGTACTAATTATTGGCGTGCTGGGTTACGTAGCGCTGGTGTTTTGGCTGCGTATATCGGGTAAGCGTACGCTTTCTAAATGGAACGTGTTTGATTTTATTGTCACTATTGCGCTGGGATCTATTTTAGCCTCGGTGATCATTACAAAAAGCGTTGCGCTGCTAGAGGGCATGCTCGCGTTTGTTGTATTAATAGGGCTGCAATATTTTATTACGTGGCTAAGTGTGCGCTCATCTAAATTTGCTTCGCTTATAAAAGCAGAGCCTACGCTATTGCTGAGTAATGGTGAATATTGTACGGCGGCACTTAAATCGCAGCGGGTAACTAAATCAGAAATTCGCGCTGCCATTCGTGGGGCGGGTATATTAGCCATAGAAGATGTAGCCGCTGTAGTGCTAGAAACCGACGGCAGTTTTAGCGTACTAAAACAAAATAACAGTGGTTTAAAAACGGCGCTGAGTGATGTTAGCGAGCAATAAAGTAAGGCGCTATTACTTATACTTATACTTATATTAATTAAGGCAGGTTTAATACCTGCCTTAAATTGTATTAAAGCCTAATTTATTTAGCGTGCTGCTCTAACAAACTAAAGGTAGGTAATCGCCACTTAAAGCGAATTGACGCCATACGTATTAAGTATCCCGCAACAAGGCTTACAATAATGCTGATGTTGTCATCAATATTGTAATGGTGCAGTGCCAAGAATAAGCAGGCAACCAGTAACGATACACTCGCGTATAGCTCGTTATGGAGTACTAAAGGCGCTTGGCGACATATTAAATCGCGCAGTAAGCCACCAAATACACCGGTTACAACTGCGGCCACTACACAAATACCGTAATGCAGGCCCATATTTAGCCCCACTTGGCAGCCAATAATGCTAAACGCCGCAAGCCCTAGCGCATCTAAGCGCATAAAAATGCCTTTAAATTTAACCACCCACTTAGCAAGCCACGTAGTAACAATGCCCGCTATACAAGTAATTAAAAGGTATTCAGGGTGCTGAACCCAAGTAAGTGGGTAATTGCCAAGTAAAATATCTCGCACGCTCCCACCACCAATTGCTGTTGCACTGGCAACCAGTACAACGCCAAACCAATCCATTTTCATTCGCCCAGCGCTAAGTGCGCCGGTCATGGCTTCTGCAGTAATACCAATAATATAAACAACGGTTAATAGCATGAGATAATCACTTGAAAATTGCACGTAAAAATAAGGTGTGGATTGTATAGATAAATTAAGTAAATAACGAATGAAAAATCACACTAAAAACGCTTAATTCAGATAGAAATAACTAATAACAAAACCTAGTGTAAACAAGCTGTTAAGCTAATCGCTTTGCAAAAGTCAGCAGTAGTAGAATAAAGGACAAATGGCCGTAATTTATAAAATAAAACAGGCTATTTTATTGCTGCATTTAAACCTCAAAGCTCGGTATTTTCCCTATACGGTTAAGTGTTTTGGCAAGTAATAAGTGTGCTTAAATTAACCTAATATGAATATTTGGTTGCGTGGTTGCAATTTAGGAACGTATACTAACAACTCTTAACTTAAATGGAATTTGCGTAATCGCAGCTTAATCAGCACAGGTAAATACATGAACAAAGGATTGTTAAAAGCGTGGAATGACGAAAAGGGCTTTGGTTTTATTAAATCAGACACCCTAGCTCACGACACCTTTATACACATTTCAGCGCTCAAACACATGAGCCGCAAGCCAAAAGTGGGCGACACCATTTATTTTGAAGTCGCTACACAGCCCGATGGTAAAACCAAAGCCGTTAATTGCCGAATAGAAGGCGTAGCTGCAATTAAAGTCACGCCTAAAAAATCAAACCATCATCGTGTTGCTAAATCTAATTTTACCAACAGCTTTCTAGGCAAAGTCGCCTCAATTAGCATTATCGCCGTACTTGGTTTTGTTGCAGTAAATAAATACAACCATTATCAAAGTAGTGAGCAGTTTAATAACCACACTCCCGTTATTACCAACGGCGATTTAGCCACCTTTGATGAGCAATACCCAAAAATCGTGATTCCAAAAAGCACGCAAAATTTTACCTGTGACGGCAGGCAGCACTGTAGCCAAATGACTTCCCGAGCAGAGGCGGTATTTTTTATAAATAACTGCCCGAATACAAAAATGGATGGCGATAGAGATGGTGACCCATGCGAGAACGATACAAGGTTTTAAAGGGTAGGGCTATAAAGCTTTCAGCTTTAAAAAAATAGAATCAATTAATCGCTGTGTATAAATACAGTGATTTGAGTTTTGTCCCATAACATTATTAAAAGTCGTTTTGGGGTTAAATAACAAAGGCTACTGAGTAGCAATTGTTATTGTCTGATCATAAACGAGTTGTGTGGCGTAATTATCGAAAAAGTAATACGCTTTTTGGGCACTTATTACTCCCCAAAGTCATATCATTTAATATCTATGAAAGGAATTACCTAAATGAAAATAAAACTTCTATCAATATTAGTTACTTGTACATTGCTACCATCTTTAAATGTGTATGCCGATGACAACTATACCGTTTCTCTGCAACTCCTTGATTCAGAGAAAAAAGAAATTCTTAGTTCATCATCATTAATGTTAGATACTGGATATGATAGTCAAACAAGTAGTAAGTCATACGCAATAACTGAATGTTTAGAAACGCTACAAAAGAAAACTAGATCCTTTAAAAGTAAAGAATTCATAGTTGGGTATAGCTATTCAGTAGAGCCTCAAAAAGGGCTTGTCGAGTTTACTGAGTACGGAATCGACGCCTCAAAATATAATGACTATGATAAAAGCGAATGTTTTAGAGGTGAAGTAAAACAGATTAAACATACCAAAACGCTAAAAGTTGTTGCTGGGAATAAGAACTTCCAAGAGTTTATATTACCTAGTGGTAATTTTATTAACGTTGCAATCTACAAGTAAAAAGTTGATTAAAACTAGTTGTTAAAACGGGACAAAATACAGCTTGCTGTGTTTAGTTCCTCAACATTTTAACCAACTATATTATTACCCTTTAATTGGGTATATGGGGCTTAAACTCAGTACTACATTATAATAAGGTGGCTAGGTGAGATTACATGAAATCAAGATCGATAATTTTCGCAAATTAAAAGGTTGTACGATTGGCTTTAGAGACTCGACTTTTCTAATTGGTGCAAATAATGCTGGTAAATCTAGTGTTTTTTCAGCAATTCAACTTCTACATAGCGCTAAAAATGCACTGAGAGAAGATTATTCGAAAACATACAATGAAGATGAAGATTTGTATGAATATTCCGAAGAAATTGAAATAGTTGCGGAATACCACAATTTACCAGAAGAAGCTAAAGAGTGGGTCGGTTTTAAAGGAAGAATTATTAGGGCTGAAGCCCCTTTACCAGATGAAACCGAGAACAGCATAGTTTACAAAAAGGTTTGGTCTATCAAACTGTCAAAACCAAAAGTTTACATGCTTGAATATCCCAAAGTACCTAAAGACCAGTTTGTTGCTGCAACGCAAGTATCTGAGTTGGTAGGCGATAGCTTCACTGAAGAGTTTTTGAAAGAATACTTCGAGGAGGCTAACTTTACAAAAAAACTAACTATTAAAGCAGTAAAAGAAAAACTTGAAGATTTAACTGAATACTGGGAAGTGCAGGAAGATCAAGAACCAGGTTGGGTTGAAAATCCAGGTGGTATTCCTGGTAACGTGCTTTCTAAATTACCTCGTATAGTTGTTGTACCAGCTGAATCATGCGTATCTGAATTAACATCAAGCAACGGAGCATTGCATTCTCTTTTAGGTGATTTATTTGAACAGGTGCGGTCTCAGTCGGAAAACTATGAACAAGCACAGCGTTTTTTAAATGAATTAGCGTCAGAATTAAATCCAAGTGATACTGAAACTGACTTTGGTAAGTTAATCCAAGAACTAAATGGTATGGTTCACAACTTGTTCCCAGATTCATCTGTCCATGTATCTGCTGCATTAGATAAACCAGAGAAAACTATTAAACCTCAGTTTTCTGTCGAACTAGAAAGCAATGTAAAAACAGAAGTCTCATACCAAGGTCACGGCATGATCAGAGCAACAGCGTTCCAATTACTGAGGTTTGTACAGGAATTTGTGAATAAAAATGCAGAAAACCCTAGAAGTACAATTTTCTGCTTTGAAGAGCCTGAAATTTATTTGCATCCTTCGGCTTCAAATCAACTCAGGGATTCGTTGTACGAACTAGCTGGACCTAGTTGTCAAATTGTAGCGACTACTCATTCTCCATATATGGTAAACCTTGGTACAGATAAGAGCATTAGCTTAACTAAGTTTTCATATGTCGATGGTGGGTTTACTGGAACTACATCATTCAATCTTGAAAATGCGTTCTCTGATCTTCAACGGGATGAAAAGCAAAATTTGAAGATGCTTTTAAAAGTTGATGACTATATCTCAAGAATGTTCTTTACAAAAAAATGTATATTTGTGGAAGGAGACACAGAAGAAGTTGTCGTCAGAGAAACAATTAAACGTTTAAGCTCTGAAGATAAAGCTAGGGTTATAGGAAATTGTGAATTCCTGAGAGCTCGTGGTAAAGCAGTGCTGATTTCTATAGCTAAATACCTAAATGCATTAGATGTTAATTATATCTTTATGCACGATCGAGATGCTGGGACTGAGAGGGCTGAAGCAATGAATGCGCCTATTCTTGCTCAAACAGGCGCAGAACGCAGAATCATGATCGAAGAGTGTATCGAAGATTTGTTAGGTTATGATGCACCATCAGGTGAAAAACCATATAAGGCATATGAGCACATTTCTCAAAACTGGGGTGAAGAGTTTAACGTATTACCAGAACGCTGGAAAAGTGTGTTTTTAAATCTTTGTTCTCCGCACTTAGATCATCTAAAACTAGCCCCATAACAAAGTATTTGTGGGTGATTACTAACGATTGGCATTTTTATTCCATCGTTGGGTTACGTGTTTATGATTGTATGGTTAGGTCTTGTGGTAGCGTTGCTCACATCTTAATGTAGCGTTAGGTAAAAATTTAGAGAGTCATAATGGATCGTTATCGTGAAAGGCTAATAGCGCATTTAGAAGAAGAAATTAGCTTATTAAAAGAAGCAGATTTTCCTATTGAAAAGTTGTATAGAAGGAGGGATTTCTGCTTTGGTAGAGACTACTACAGGATGAGGGAGCTGCAGGAACAGGTACATCAACTTTCAAAACAAGTTGGCGAGCTTGCTAATAGGCGAACAAAATGTGCATTATCTTATAAAAGCAAAAACTATGAAGGAGTAATGGAACTTCTGACTGGGCTTCCAAACCGGATAAAACAAGAAAGAAAATATTTAGACCGTCAGCTTCATGGTGCTGAAAGCCTAACAATTGCTGATCCATACTTTTTCTCATGGAGTGGCCCCAATAAAATATTCGATAAGGAAAGCAAATACACGGACTTTATTCTACAGTTAATTCCTTTATCTGTTAAATACTTAGAAGTATTTCATTTGCCTGGGCCAAATAGCAGAATTTTTAGTAAATTTAATAAAATGATCAGTTCTAGAAAAATCAAAGTACGCTTTGTGGAAACAAATGAGATACACGATAGGGTATTTATAAAAAATGATTGTGATGCAGTTTTACTTGGTACTTCATTAGGAGGGTATGGAAATAAACTGGCCTTTATATTACCAATTCCTGAAGAGGATTTAACTGTATTCTCTAACGAACTTAAAAGGATAAAAAATGCTTAACACAGTCATCAAATACGCTCCCAGCGGCCGGCGGACACTCTACCTTGCGCCGTTAGTGGGAGGAGTTAGGCACTATAATCTTGCATATATTAAGGGGTATTAATGGCTAAAAGTAATTGGGCTCAAATCTAGTCTTCATACATCAAAACATAAATCGGTTAAAAGGTTTTGATATTAGCTATTTCTACCCTCTAAAAGCGAAGCGCCTCAGAGCCTCTTTGTGAACTAACTATAAATATTTAAGGTGGCTGGCACTTTAAATATAAACACTTAAACGCAAAACATCGGCGAATTAGCATTCTAATACACGCCGATGTTTATAACCTATTTAAGTAACTGCCTTACTAAAAAGGCACTAAGCCTTAGTCTTGTTTGCGGTTAAGGCTAAATAAGCAGATTGCTAAAAGTAACGTTGCAATCATACCCGATGCACCAGCAACACCTGATGGTAATAACCCATCACGCCCAGCAATAATTAATATAGCATTGGCAAGCATTGCAACTGCGCCTGCTAGGGCTGTAAGGCCGCCAATGGCTTTGCCACCTTTAGCAATAAAAGATAGGCCAAATACAAGGGCTGCTAAGCCTAATAATAATTTAGCTGCGTAGTAAATCATGAATGATAAAGACACCACGCCACCAATTAAAGGTTGTGCGCCTTCTACTGCGCCCGCTACTTTGCCAAATGTTGAAAACAACGTTAGGCCAATGCTTACCTGTACTATGTTTAATATTGCGCTAAATGTGATAGCCGACCAACCTAGTTGAGCGTTTTTAGCTTGCACCATAGTGGTACTTGCAAAGGCCACAAGCACAGTAAACAGCACGGCTTCTAGTCCCCATGCATACTGTCTTGAAAAGCTAATTTCAGCACTGTAAAGGGCAGTAAAAATAGCCTGGGTTATTGCCAACGCCAACAATAACGATGCTGTAATTAGGGTGGTGCGCTTATGTGTAAATTCCATTATGTACCTCTTATAATTTTATATTTGACGCTTTAAAAGTTGCAGTCTCTTTGCATACATCAAACAGATGAAAGTATTGCTGCTATAAGACAGGTAAAGCGGAGTAATTATTTCACTAAAACCAATAAAAATAATAAGTAATATCAAATAGGCTAAAACTTGCGCTTTTAATGAAACTTAAATTGGCAAAGCCGCATTGAGTTAAGCTGTTGAGCCTTTAAAAGAGATGCGCCTCTTATCCTTTTTGTGAATTAACTTTTAAATTAAATGTTGGGGTGATTTCGACTAACTAAGCTGGCTTTTTATTAGAAAGCAAATTAAAACAATCGCTTAAATAAGCATTTATACCCATAAACAATGTTTATGGGTATTTTTATAAATGTTATTTATTAAGATAAAAGCCTAAAATGAGACCAATCACTTAATGCGATAATAGTTTGCTCTGTAGGCGGGGCTACATAGATTAAACCTGCAATGGCAATTATTGATGCCAAGGTAATTAATTTATTGTCGAAGTCGGCTATTTTTAACGCGGTGCCAAAGGAGCGTTTAATGGTGACATTGCTTAAATCTACACTGTAAATTTCATCGAGTAATAAATGAATTAACCCGCCGATTAAAATAAACCCTCCTGTTAACCAGGCAAAGGTGGCTGCTTGTGTGGTTGTTTGCTCGTTTAGTTGCCACGTTACTTGCGTTGTTAACAGCGCGCATAGCGCTAAAAATAATAATGAGTGGCAGCTGCCTCTGTGCACAGTGATCCATTCAAAAATAGGCCTAATAATGTATTTCATAAACCCGTACACTAATAACGGCACTACGATTAGCTCAATAAAGCTAATTTCGATTATTAGCTCGGTGGTTATGTAATGCAGCACAAGTAATACAGCGCTTAGTGCGAATAAGTTAAAAATAGTATTGAGCGAGGTTGAGTTATCTGAGTCTATGTCGGGTAATAAGCCGCCAATTGAGCCTAAAAACCATAACCAAAGTGCGCCGTTTAAATCAATATGGCCTGCAGTTAATAAAGTGGCCGAGCCTAAACCTGTGATGATGACTGCAGTATTAAGATGAGTATTGAAATTTGCCATTGTATCTCTTGATAGAAAAATAGGTTGGCATTCTAGCAATTGAAAACTTAATAGTTCAATTTACTTTAAAGGTAAGGCGTAAATAACTTAAGTACTTAATATTAAACGCTGCGTTTGAAATGATTTTAGCCTAAATGGCTATGTGTTTTGTAATAGGCAAAACCCGTTGAATAAATCAACGTAGGTAACACTATTAAAACTCCTGCATCATTTGTTAATTATTGATATGTTATAGTGTTGCAATATGTATTTGATATAGTATAACATTCAACGCATTCTAATTTCCCTTAATAGAGTTTGAATGTGAGTACACCTACAGCTGTTAATCAAACATCACTGAAAGAATCTCCACGTGTGGAACAAACACGTAATGAAGCCCTAAATACAACACAAGCCGCTGCTCAAACAGTTAAAAGCGAAGCCATTATTGAAGTGGACTCGTTAAGTTTTAGCATTAAAAACAACGCCATTTTAAAAAACTTAAACTTTAGCGTAGGCTCGGGCGAAATTTACGCGTTACTTGGCGGAAACGGGGCGGGTAAATCAACCACGTTAAAAACTTTGCTCGGGTTTAATAAACCCACTCAAGGCTCTGTAAAAGTAGCGGGCAAAGAGGTAACACACGCACTTGATTTTGTACGCGGTAAAACGGCGTATTTGCCAGAGTCGGCAACGTTATATCCGCATTTAACTGCCCGCGAAAACGTGGCGTATTTTTTATCGCTTGCTGATATTAAAAAAACCGATGAACAAATTAATGCTGCGTTTAACCGTGTAGCGCTGCAACAAGCTGCATGGGAGCGTCCTATGCAAACGTATTCTAAAGGCATGAGGCAAAAAACCGCGATTGCACTGGCTATTTTACGCCAAGCCCCGATATTTTTACTCGATGAGCCTACATCGGGCCTTGACCCTGTTGCTATTGATGAGTTTAACCAGTTAGTGCGTGAGCTTGCATTAACCGGCGCTACTATTTTAATGGTAACGCACGATGTATACGGCGCATGCCAAGTTGCAAACCGAATTGGTTTATTAAGAGCGGGCGAGCTGGTGGGCGAATTTGACGCGCCAGAAAACGGCCGTATTGATACCGAGCAAGTTCATGCCGCGTTTGCACAAAGAGGCGCGTAATGAGCAAAAATAATTTTTCAAAGGTGGTGATAGTTGCCAAAGATGAGTGGCGCTATTGGCTTCGCTCTAAACTGGCGATGACTGTTTTAGCCATAGGTTTATTACTTACGCTTTCATCGGTGGTGGTTACTGCCATTACAATGCACGAACTTAGCCACACTCGTAATGAATTACAAAGCAATGCAGAGCAAAGCTTTGCTGAGCAACCCGATCGCCACCCACACAGAATGGTGCATTACGGGCATTACGCTTTTAGAACACCAACCCCACTGAGTACCCTAGATCCGGGGATTGATGCTTACACAGGTAACTCAATATTTTTAGAAGGGCATAGGCAAAATAGTGCAATGTTTGCCGAGCAGCGCCAAGGCACAGCTTTAACAAAACTTGGTAGCTTAACGCCAGCTTTTATAGTGCAAACATTAGCGCCGTTACTGCTTATTTTAATTGGTTACAGCTCTATTAGCCGTGAGCGCGAATCGCAAACCCTTTCGTATTTATTGGCGCAAGGCACCAAAGGCAGCACGCTGATTGCGGGTAAAGGGCTGGCCCTTTTGTGTGTTGTTGGGTTAATTATTGCGCCATTAGCGGTGTCGGCGTTATTTACGCTTAGCGCGGGTGAGAGCCTTTTAGCAGTTGTTAGTTTTATTGTGGGCTATGCATTGTATTTAAGCGTGTGGGTGTTAGTTGTTTTATTAGCATCGAGCGTGTTTAGTAAAAATAGTGGCAGCTTTACAGCGCTTGCGTTTGTGTGGATTTTACTGTGCATTGTTATGCCGCGCGTAGCAAGTACCAGTGCCTCTACGGCTGTGCCATCGGCCGGAAAAATAGAAACCGACTTTGCAGTAAAAGCTGAGCTTAGAAAACTAGGTGATGGCCATAACACCAACGATCCCGCCTTTAAGCAATTTAAACAATCTCTGCTTAAAAAATACAACGTAAGCAGCATTGATGAGCTACCAGTAAACTTTAGAGGGTTAGTGGCCAGTGAATCAGAGGCCAAACAAACTAAGGTATTAAACCAGTTTGCCGAGCAGCGCATGCAAAGTGAGCTTAAACAAACGCAGGTATCGCGTTACTTTGGTTGGGTATCGCCTATGGTGGCTATTCGCTCGCTGTCGATGATTGTAGTCGGCACAAGCATAGAAACCCATCATCGCTTTTTACGCGAAACCGAACAGCTGCGCTTTGATTTTGTGCAAGGGCTTAACAAAGTACACATTGAAAAGCTTGATTACCAAGTTGATATGAACCGTAACGCCAATACCGAGGCTACTAAAAAAGCGCGCGTAGGATCAGAGAACTGGCAAATACTGCAAAACTTTACCTTTGATGTAGATAGCGCTGATGTTCGCGCGCAAAGAAGTGTACCTGCTTTTTTACAGTTAATACTGTGGATTGTAGTACTTGTAGGCGGTATTAAATTGGTAGGAAAACGTTTGATATGAGTTATTTAATTACACAACTTACACGAGAATGGGGCTTTTTACTGCGTCAAAAGTACCTTGTGGTATTGCTGTTATGTAGCTTTGTTTTATCGGGCTTTGCAATATACAGCGGGCTCAGCGAAGTAAGTGCGCAGCAGCAAACAATAGAGCGTTTAAAAGAGGCAGATCAAAGCGATCGCGCTAAAGTGCAGAAAAAGCAAGACGATCCGGGCATGCTGGCTTATTACAGTTTTCATTTAACGTATTCTCAGCCATCTAACCTTGCTTTTGCAGCATTAGGGGAACGCGATATATTCCCGTGGAAACACCGTATTAATTTATTGGCCATAGAGGGGCAAATTTACGAAAGCGATGCGCAAAATGCCGAGCTGGCACAGGCCGGTAAAATTGATTTTGTATTTGTAATTAGCGCCTTAGCACCACTGGTTATTATTTTGCTGTTTCATGACTTATTTGCAAATGAGCGCACTAGCGGCAGGCACGACTTACTGGTTACTACGGCTAAATCGTACTTTGCTTTGTGGGGCGCACGTATAACGGTAAGGTTTTTAGCAGCAATAGTGTGTTTAATGCTGCCATTTTTTATAGGTGCATTTATAGCTGGGGCAAGCGCGTTTGAAATTACGTATGTATCACTGCTTTGTATTGCATACCTTGCATTTTGGACTGCGCTGAGTGTGTGGTGGGGAAAAAACGCAACTAGTGCCCCGCGCGTTGCCTCTGGCCTAATTGGCTTATGGGTATTATTTGCTTTTATTATTCCTATTTTAGGCGACCTTGCTATAAACAAGTCGGTGCATTCGCCTAAGGGTGGCGACATTATGCTTACTCAGCGTGAGGCGGTAAATGATGCCTGGGATTTACCTAAATCTGCCACTATGCAGCCTTTTATTAAAGAGTACCCAGCACTTGCGCCATACATTGCTATGAGCAGTGAGTTTGAGTGGAAATGGTATTACGCATTTCAGCAAATGGGCGATTTAAAAGCAGCGCCGCTTTCAAAAGCATACCGAGACGCAGCCGCTAAAAAATATGACTTAGCAGGCGTTGTGTCGTGGTTTTCGCCACCGCTGTTATTGCAGCGCAGTTTAACACGAGCCGCCCAAACCGACTCAGTCGCAGCGTATGCATACGAGCAGCAAATTCGTGATTATCATCAGCAATTACGTGAGTTTTATTACCCTTGGTTATTTTATAAGGGTAACCCGCCTAAATCAGTTCTCAATAACATGCCACGCTTTGAGGCTATAGCAAAGTAATCCTTACTAGGTGCGCTAACCGCCGCTGTTTGGCGCTCCTAGTAACAACACCATAATTATAAAATACTTATATTACTAACAAGGTTCCTAATGAAAACCAACACAACAGGGCTTAAGCTCACCTATTTAAGTGCGTGCCTAGTAAGCTTATTTAGCAGCCACGCTTTGGCTGCTGAGCTAAACCAGCAAACACACAGTGCTAACACAAATATTGAAAGGCTGTCTGTGGTTGCTACGCGCCAAGCTTACCAAGGTAACTTTAGCCAACTAGAAACTCCACAATCAGAGCTTAAAATTGATTTAGAAGCCCTTGAAAATGCAGGTGCAGTAAGCCTTGACCAAGCGCTTGATTTATCGGCCTCTGTTGCACGGCAAAATAACTTTGGCGGGCTTTGGAATAGTTTTTCGTTACGTGGCTTTGTTGGTGATGAAAATCTACCGAGTAACTACTTAGTAAATGGTTTTAATGCTGGGCGCGGTTTTGGTGGCTCGCGTGATTTGTCGGGTATTGAGTCGGTTGAGGTTTTAAAAGGCCCGCGTGCGGCTTTATTTGGCCGTGGTGAGCCAGGTGGTACAGTCAACCTAGTTACTAAACGCCCAACGTTTGATACGCAAGGTGAAATTAAGCTCTCGGTAGGGAGTTTTGATACTTACCGCGCCGATGTAGATTACACCACGGCGCTTAACGATGACGTTGCAATTAGACTGGTTGGTTTTTACGAAGACGCCGAGAGCTTTAGAGACACCATAGAAACCACTAAACACGGTTTTAGCCCGTCAATAGTGTGGAATATTAACGACAGCAGCCAACTTGTTTACGAGCTTGAATACAGCGATCAAGAAGTGCCGTTTGATAGAGGCGTATTAGCCATAGATGGCGAACTTGGGCTTATTCCACAAAGCCGTTTTTTAGGTGAGCCGGGCGATGGCCCAATTGAAGCCGATGTACTAGGGCATCAGTTAGAGTACATTCATGACTTTGATGATAACTGGAGCATTTTATTTGGTGCAAACTACCGTGATACCTCTATGGAAGGCTTTGCAACCGAAACCGGTTTTGGCGGCGTAGACAATGGCGAAGTAAATCGCTTTAGGCGCTACCGCGATTTTGATGCTCAATACCATGTATTGCGTGCAGAGCTAAGCGGCAGCCTTGAGCTGGGCGGTTTTGAGCACCGTTTAATTATGGGTGTTGACGCTGATAAATTTGAAAACGATCAATTTATTTTACGTGTACGGGGCGATCAATACATTAATGTATTTAACCCTGTATACGGCGCGTATGAATTACCAACGCCTACATCTAATACCGACCGCGTAGAGATTCAAGAGTCGGTAGGGGTATTTATTCAAGACCAAATAAGCGTAACCGATAAGTTAGATATTCGTATTGGTGCCCGTTTTGATGATTACGAGCAGCGTTTAAATAACCGTTTAGCAGGCACTAATACTAAACAAACGCAGTCACGCGTGAGCCCGCAGTTTGGTGTGGTGTATGAAGCCGGTGATTATGTATCTGTTTATGCAGCCTATGGCGAAAACTTTCGCCCGCTGTCGGGCACTGATACCAATGGCGATGGTTTTGAGCCAAACCAATCTACCTCTGCTGAGCTAGGTGTTAAATTTACCCTTAACGATGGCGCGTTATTTGGTACCGTTGCTGTATTTAAAGTAGATCAAGACAACATGCTAGTAGTAGACGACCCAACAGCGTTTACTTATGCCGCCATTGGTGAAGCGCAAAGTAAGGGAATAGAAATAGACCTAACAGGTGAGCTTAGCGATAGTTTAGAAATTTGGGCGTCGTATGCGTATGTAGATGCCCAAATAGAAAACTCATTTTTTGATGCTAACTTTGGCTACACAGTAGAGGCCGGCGAGTCACTTTTAAATGTACCAGAGCATCAACTTAGCTTGCAGCTTGTTAAATCGGGCGAGTTATATGGCAATGCAATTAAATTTGGTGGCGGGCTATTATTTGTAGACGAACGCAATGGCTATTTTGGTACCGACTTTAAACTACCCAGTTATACAACCGCGCGTGTATTTGTAAATTACGATGTAACAGACGCGATTGGTGTTACGGCTGAGGTAAATAACCTGTTTGATGAAACGTATTACACAAACTCGTTTGCCGATGCATGGGTACAACCTGGTACACCGCGTAACGTTAAATTTTCTGCCTCTTATAAGTTTTAATTGGTATTTTGCGCTGTAAACGTAAAAAGGTCGCTTAGTTAAAGCGACCTTTTTTATTTGGCGTGTTTGTATTTTTCAAAAATTTTGTTGTACTGACCTGAATTTTTAAGTTTTTGTAGCTGAATATTAAAGTCATCACGGAGTCTTTTTGATTTAAATAAATAGCCATTTGGGCTTTTGCCAAACAGCGCAAAGCGATCTACAGATTGTGTTGTATCAATACCTTTAAGGGTTGAGCGATAGTAATCAAAACTTTGTTTATCCATTTGAATTACATCTACCTTGTTTGAAAAAAGCATTTTAACTTGAAGAGATTGGTCGTGAACTTCGTAATATTGCGTATTGGCTTTTGCCATTTTTGCATATTCTTCGCCTAAGTGTATGGCGGCGCTGGGCCACGAAATTAAGCTGTAATGTGTTAAATCTGCAATTTTAGTAAAGTTAAACTGTTTGCTTTTTAGGGTTATCGCTACGTTTTCGTATACATAGGCCTCATCAGAAATATACCCTTTGAGTTGGTTTCCGTTAGCGGTGTTTAAGTTTATGTCGGCTAAAATATCTATTCTGCCTTTTGCATACCCTTTAGCGCGGCGCGTATAGGGGTAATAGCGTGGCTCTATTTGATAACCTAATGGCGTTAATGCGGCTTTAATAATATCAAGGGTTAGCCCGCTGTTGGTATGTGACATTACAAAAGGCGGTAGGGTTTCGCCTAAACCTACAACTAATTTTTGTTTAGTAGGCGATGCACAGGCAAAAGAGGATACAAGCAGTGTAGTTATTATAAAAAAGTTTAACTTCATTAGGCTGTTTAAATTAACTTGGCATACTAAAAAGATAGTAACTAAGTGGTTATGTAACAAGTAAATAGCCCATTAAAGTATGATTAAATACCTTTAATGGGCAAGTATTAGGCACTAAAGGTTAAACTTGGCACCGTTTAAAAAGGTGCGTAGCCGTCTGGCGTTGTTTTTGGTGTAGTCCAACGCTCTTTTGCATCAATATCTGTACGTTTTGAACCCGGCGCTGGTATACGGCCATTATCGCCAAAAAGCCATAACACCAGGTTTGTTCTGTCGCCACTGGTTATAGGTTTTGCCGCGTGTGGTACATTGCCTTTGTGGATCATGGCGGTGCCTGGTTTAAAGCTAAGTTGTACAACTTTTGCGTTTACTTGGTCGTAAAAATCAAGCTCTGATCCGCTAAATTCTTCCCCAGGTAAGTTTAAATTAATATTTAATGTTACTGATGATGCATCAGTATGCGGACGAATAGACGCATCTGTACTTGGGTCGTAATAAATAGAAAACCCAAATGTTTGCGTATCGTAACCTATGATCTCAGGAAACAATAAACGTGAAATAGGGCGCATGTATGTATTTAATACTTGGTTATAAAATGCCTGAAAACTAGGAGCAGCTAAATAGCCCTCTGAGCGTTTGTCGAGCATGGCGCCGCGGCGGTTTAATACAATACCGTACGGTGGACGCATAGGAATGTTAGCATTCCATACTTTTTCTAGGTAACCACGTAAAACTGCTAGGCGTTCAGGATCAAAAAATTGAAATTGATACACATCAGTCGCTACTTCTTCCAGTAGTGATTTTACTAAATGCTCTTTTGATGGATCTTGCCTTGCAGCATTAACGGCTTCACGTAAGTTTTTATCTAGTAATGAATCGTCAAGGGTAAAGGTGGTTGTATCTACTTCGGTTTCTTCCCACTCTTTCCAGGCTTGTGTAAGTAGTTGGTCGTTGTTGTACCAAAAATGCTGTACAGAGTGCTCACGATTTAACATGGCCTCTCTTGAAGGTAACGCTAGAGCACGAGCAAGTTGTAATTGGGTGGCAGACATAATGTGTAACTCCAGTTGTTGAATTAGGTTTTATCAATCTAGGAGTGCAATTTATTATATTTATAAAGTTAGATAAATAAGCTGTTTTAGGAAACAGTATCAAAATAATGTTTATAATTAGGGGCGGGATGAATAGAATTAGCTGTTAGCTGTTAGCTGTTAGCTGTTAGCTGTTAGCTGTTAGCTGTTAGCTGTTAGCTGTTAGCTGTTAGCTGTTAGCTGTTAGCTGTAATGGGGATGGGTTTGTGTAAACCCATCAATTGTTCTGACTATAGATTTTTAATGTGTGACTCTATCGACCCAAATTTCTTCTAGGCGGTTATCGCGTCCGCAGCGCCAGCGGTAGGTATTGTAGCGTATGGGGTTATTTTTATAATAATCCTGATGGTAGCTTTCCTTACCTTTAATTGGGTAAAAAGTGCTGGCATTAAGTATTGGCGTGACTACTGTTTGATTTGGGAACTCTGCTATTACGGCTTGTTTGGTTTGCTCTGCTATTTTGCGCTCTTGCTCGTTAGCTACAAATATGGCGCTTAAATAACTTGGGCCTTTATCGCAAAATTGGCCTTTGGCATCAAAGGGATCAATATTTACCCAAAAATGATCAAGTATGCCTTTGTAGCTTACTACATCAGGGTCGTAAGTAATTTGTACTGCTTCATAATGGCCTTGATGGTTACCATTGTAGGTCGGGTTTTTAATTTTACCGCCGGTAAAACCCGATATAACATCTTTTACGCCTTTTAGCTTTTCAAAGTCGCTTTCCATACACCAAAAACATCCACCGGCTAAAACTGCCTTCTCGGTTTTAGCTGCATGTGAAAAGGTGCTAAACAAAATTGCGGCAGATGTTAATGCAAGCGTAAGTGATTTTTTCATATAATAATCTACCTCTAGTATGAGTTTAAGTACATATTCTTAATAGTTAGACCCTTTAACTGTAAAACCTATTTCATTATTTTTAGTAGGCTAACGTGAATAGCGGAAAAAGTAATATACGTAATGGTATTTAATTAAGGCCATACGTACATTAGCTAACCTCTGTAGCACAATGTTGTATTATTAGAGTGTGTTTATTAAAGTGAAAGCATTGAGATAAAAGTAGCAGGTGTTAAATGAACCAGTTAACCGAAAAATCGATAAGTTGCCCGTATTGCGGCGAAAGCATAGAAGTATTATTAGACGCTGCAGATATTGGTGAGCAATACATAGAAGACTGCCAAGTATGTTGTAAGCCTATTTCGTTTGTTGTTTTTGAAGATGAAGACGAGTTAAAAGTAAATGTATACAGTGAAGACGATACATTTTAATCCTTCGTTACTCTATATAGTTGGCTGCACAGTGGCAGCCACTTCCGTTTATACACGGGCGCTAGCTATTATTTTGCTCTCGGGCTAGTTGATTTGGTAACAGCTCTTCTACTATTTCGCGTGCGGGGAGTGTATAACGTGTGCCGTCAAACATTACCGAGGTAAACTCGTTTATATTAGTAATGCCTGTTAGGGTCCAGCCCTCACCACGTTTAGGGCAGTATACGGTTGTGGTAGGTTGAATTACTTTAAAATTGTCGCTCATTATTGCTCTCAATATTGGCTATAAAGATAATGCTTGTGAATACGCTATGGTAAGTTAATAATGCTTAACCATAAAGCGCTATTTTAACTCCTGTATAAAATGTTTAAAACAACTCAGCTTGAACGCGTTACATTGCGTTTAATTACCCATAAGCATGCCCCGCAGTTATCTTCTATTTTGAATCACCCGCAAGTGAGCGAATTTAACGACTATAAAACCCCCTTAAGTAAATGCCAAATTAAGCAATTAATACAAGACGATATTACCGCCTATTACGAAGGCGAAGTGATAAGAGTGGCTATTGAACATAATATAAATGGCAAACTTATGGGCACCTGCGGGCTTTATAATTTATCGCCTTGTAAAAGTAGGGCGTTTATTGGGTTTGAGCTTGATCCTATGTATTGGGATAAGGGCATTATGTTTGAGGTAATAACCGGCTTTGTTAAAACACTTAAACAGGCTATACCGCTTAATTACTTAGCGGCGCAGGTAAGTGCCCATAATGCGCGTTCGCATAACTTATTAGTTAAATTAGGCTTTAGCTTGGGTGAGCATTCTATTTGGTATAAACACGTTTAGTACTGCATTAGTCATGTATTAGTGCTGCATTTGCATTATACACGTTAGTAAATTTCATCATAAGAGGAACAAATGCAATATAAAAAATAGCCAATGTGGCTTATAGTTAAGCGTAAGCAAATGAATTTGTTACCCGAGTTTTTAAAACGTGTTCGCTTAACAAGGATTTTATATGCTAGAAAAACTATCTCAAGATGCCCTCGTTATTTGGGCCACTATTGACCCAATAGGGACTATGGCGCTTTTTGCTGCGCTCACTTCTCATTTAACTGATCAACAACGTCGTAAAACTGCGTTTAAAACTGTGCTATATGCAGGCGCTGTGTTACTTGGCTCTATTTTAATAGGGCAGCTTATTTTAAATGCGATGGGTATACGGCTGGTATCGTTTCAGTTAGGGGGCGGGATAATTTTATTTTTGTTTGGCCTACAAATGATATTTGGCAATGATTCTAACAAAGCAAAACAAGACCCAGGGCACGATATTGCAGTGTTTCCGCTTGCTATACCTGCTACTGCCACACCAGGGGCTATTTTAGCCGTTATATTACTTACCGATAATCACATTCATCCAATTACAACCCAAATAGGCACTGCGTTAATTACACTGGCAGTGTTGGGTGTAACCCTAATTTTGTTGTTGCTGTCGGGCAAAATTATAACGCTAATTGGTATTGGCGGTGCGTCTATTTTAACGCGTGTAATGGGGATGATACTGGCCGCTTTTTCTGTAGAGCTGATAATGACTGCACTTGAAGTTAAGCAGTGGGTAACACTAGGGCCCTGATCAACCTTAAGGTTTGTTATAAAAAAGGCATATACTGTATTTATATACAGTATATGCCTTTTTTACTTATAATCGCTTTAATTAATACTTGTTTGCTAAGGCTAAAAAACTGACTTTACAACGCAATTAACTAAAGCAACAACCATTGCTGGTGGCTTTATAGTAAAAGAACACATCATACTAAGTTGTTATTAAATGCTTAACTTAGCTAAAGAGTGGATAAGAATAAAAGTAACCAATAAAAAGGGGATAGTTGGCTACTTAATTTAATAATTTTACCGGTTATTGATTGCTACTTAGTGCGCTTTAGGTTTAACAAGAAGGGCGATAGCTACAACGGCGCTTAAAATACTGCATATTATAAATACGTTATGTTCACCCCCAGGTATGTACTCCATAAAAGAGGTAAAAAACTGACCGGAGAACACCGCCATTGTAAAATACGATAAGTTACGTCCGCGAACATTTTCTGGGCTTAGCTCTACGGTCATGTGGTTTAAAAGAGGAATGCTAAAACCAAAGCCAATACCAATACCAATTAATAGCGCGCCTAATACTAATATCAATGTACTTGATTGTATAAAGCAAAGGTATGATAAACCAAAGGCAAAAAATGCGATTGCTAATACATTTTTCTCACTAAGGCGTTTAGTTGCTTTAGGCATAAATCCCGCTGTAAATACCGCAATTAACGATATAAAAGCCAATAGTTGGCCTATTTCAGACTCGTTAAAATTTAGTGCGTGCAAGGTAATAGGTAAAAGCACGGTAGAGGTAAAAAATATGGTCATAGCTAGGGTTGATACTATATACACCCCTTTAAGCGTTAATGCGTTTGAATGGCTCTTTTTTATTTGTTGAGTTTGCTCTGTATTATGGGCGTTTAATTGCTGCTTACGGGGGACAAACATGAGCAACATAGCTAAAAATACCCAAGCAATTAAATACAAAGCAAGGGGTAATCCCCAATACATAGACGCTAAAACACCGCCTAAAAATAAAAATATAACGCCACCTAGCTCAATCGCCATACCTTGTTTGGCAATCATATTCAGTCGGGCTTCGCCGCTGTACCACGTTGAAATTAATACGGTGCAACTTGCCATCACTATTGCTGTAATACCACCTAATGCAAAACGATTAATAAATACTAAGGTTGGGCCATGTAAAAAGTAAGCACGTGCACCCACTAATCCGTATAAAAATAAACCTATTATAAGTAAAGGGTATGCGCCGTACTTGTCTATTAATCTTCCGGCTAGGGGGGCAAACACCACCGCACCTAAAGAAGGTAAAGTAATTAATAATACGCTGTTGCTTTGTATGCCTAGGCCATCAGCAATGGTAACTAAACCCGGCGCTAACAAGGTGCCAACCATTATGGTTAAGCTGGCAATACACAGTAGAGTAAAATTACCGGCGGTTTTGAGTGAACTCATTTTCTCTCCATTAAGTTACGGGTGAATTTGTAAGCATGTTTACAGGCGTTATTAATACGCAGCGCACACAGCTTTTATAAAGTGTTATAGCAAATAATAGCGATTGTTAACGACTTCAAACATTTAATTTTTTTCATCATTTAACGTTTAAAATAAAAAGCCCAGCATATAGCTGGGCTTTGTGTGTTGTTATGGTGGGAAATTAAAACTTGTATCTAAAACCAAATGCAATCCCGTCGTCTTCTGACGCTTCCATTTGTGATTGCTGGTCTTTGTCATCACTTTCAAAGTCGCTAAAATCTTTACGGGCTTCAGCGTAGGCAATGGTGTTTTCGTCAATTAAGTAATGAACACCAATCACAGCAAATTGACGTTTGAATACATCATTAGGATCGGTATTAAAGTTAGGTTGAATAACGTAATCGTCACCGGCATCTAAAATGTTATAAGCCACAAAAGGGCGCACATCGTTATCAAAACGGTACGACATAAATGTTTCTACACCAATAGAGTCTTTAATTAAGCGCCCTAGGTTATCGGTATCGTGGTTTTCACTTTTATTTATGTTAGCGGCAACGTATAAACCTGGTTTTTCAATGCTGCCCCACATTACACCCGCTCCAAAAATTAAGTCTTCAACAGTTTGTGTTGTGCCATCGCCATACGTTACATCAAATTCACCACGGTTTACGCCTGCTGTTAACGTTAGCATGTCGGTTGCGTTATAAGTTACAGACCCACCAAAGGTGTAGTTAAATTCTACTTCTTGAGCTGCACTGTCGCCAGTATTCCATAGGGCTTCACACGCTTCTTCAGAAATGTCATCAACATCACAGGTATAAAATTCGCTGTTTTTAAGTTGCGCTTGAACTGCAAAGCTAAAGTCTTTGTAGCTATTACGGTATTGAATTAGTTTATCACCACGGCCAGTACCATTTACTGCACCGTCGTCTTTATTGTATGTGTAAACACCCGCAGCATTACCATCCCATACAAAGCTGTTATTGGTGCCATAAACTACGTCGTACCACGCACCCCATTGTTTACCAATGGTAATTTGCCCGTACTTTTCGTGCGAAAGGCCAGCATAACCTAAACGGTTATATAAAAACTCATCTTGAATAGATTCAAAGCGGTTATTGTAAATAATGTCGCTACTACCAACAGGGTTTACACCCCATTCAACTAGCGCCAGTGCCGACCAGTCTTTTTTAAGTTGGCGAGTAAAGCCAAAGTTTATACGCGATGTACCATTTACCACTTCGGTTTGGTTTTGCGTATTAATAACGCGCACATCAAGGTAACCACCTACTTTAATAGTGTTCTTTTCATCCTTATAGAGCTCTACTGCTGAAGCAGCTGGCGCAACTACTATGCTTGTTCCTAATAGTAGGGTTACAAAGTTTTTAATCATTTGTGATGCCTTGTGTGTATTAACTTTAAAAAGTGACATTAAATTTAGAAGGCATGAAGACTAGCAAAGCCCTAGTGGGCTCAAAAGTGAAAAATAATCAATGAAATTAGCGCCAAAAATGAATAAATATTCACTGGAGGTTAATGGTGTTTTTTATCTGTTAAGGGATATGTTTTTTTTGATTAAAAACTACGTAAATAGTGCTGAAAATAGCGCAAGTAAGTGGGTTTTAAATTGAGTTTTTTTCATGTTGGATAAAAATAAAACGCTAGTGCAAAAACTCTAAAAAGCATTTTATATCATAAATATATACCCAGTTATCTGTTTTTTAAAATGCTTTGCGATAAACAATCGACTTATTAAGTTAAACGGGTTTATTAATTAAAATTTAAACCCTGATATGGCACACAAATCGCGCTATTATTTTAGCTAAGCGCATTTTTTTAGTTGAATAAGCATTCACTGGCTTAATCGCGTTTTTAGGCACTATTTGTTAGGCATTAATTTACGCCTTTAATGAGTGGAATAGGGCATAGTTCACGCGCTTTCAACCTTAAACTTTCATAGAAAAAAAGCTATATTTAGTTTAAACTGCGCGCAATTTAAATACATCATGTCCCCTTGGAGGGTAGCGCTATTATTAGTACAGCTAACATCACCATGCAATTTGGTGCTAAACCGTTATTTGAAAACATATCTGCAAAGTTTGGCGAAGGAAACCGTTATGGTTTAATTGGTGCAAACGGCTGTGGTAAATCTACATTTATGAAAATCCTAAGTGGCGAACTAGAGCCCTCTGCAGGTAACGTAAGTACAGATCCAAATGAACGAGTGGCTAAACTAAACCAAGACCAGTTTGCTTACGAAGAATACTCTGTAATTGATACTGTGATCATGGGCCATAAAGAATTATGGGATATTAAACAAGAGCGCGATCGCATTTACTCATTACCAGAGATGAGTGAAGAAGACGGCATGAAAGTAGCTGATTTAGAAACTGAATTTGCCGAAATGGACGGCTATTCAGCTGAGTCTAAAGCGGGTGAGCTTTTATTAGGGGTAGGTATTTCGACAGAGCAGCATTACGGCCCTATGTCTGAAATAGCACCCGGTTTTAAACTACGTGTGTTACTTGCGCAAGTACTGTTTTCTGACCCTGATATTATGCTACTAGATGAGCCAACCAATAACTTGGACATTTACACCATTAAATGGTTGGAAGATGTGCTTAATCAACGCGACTGCACCATGATCATCATCTCGCATGACCGCCACTTTTTAAACTCAGTATGTACGCACATGGCCGATATTGATTACGGCGAGCTTCGTATTTACCCAGGTAACTACGATGAGTACATGTTTGCCGCAACACAAGCACGTGAGCGCCTATTAAGTGAAAACGCGAAAAAGAAAAGCCAAATTGCTGAACTACAACAGTTTGTATCGCGCTTTTCTGCAAACGCGTCAAAGGCTAAACAAGCAACGTCACGTGCAAAACGTATTGATAAAATTCAGCTAGAAGAAGTAAAAGCCTCTTCTCGCCAATCGCCGTTTATTCGCTTTGAGCAAGAAAAACAGCTATTCCGTAACGCACTAGAAATGACTAACCTAAGCCAAGGTTTTGAAGACAATACGCTATTTTCAAATTTAGAAGGCTTAGTAGAAGTAGGCGAGCGCATTGCTATTATCGGTGAAAACGGTGTAGGTAAAACAACATTACTTAATACTCTTGCTGGGCGCTTAGCACCTAAGTCGGGCGAGTTTAAGTGGTCTGAAAATGCCAATATTGGTTACTACGCGCAAGATCATGCTGACGAGTTTGAAAAAGACATGAACTTGTTTGAGTGGATGGAGCAATGGCAACAAGAAGGCGACGACGAGCAAGTGGTTCGTGGCTTTTTAGGACGCATGTTGTTTTCGCAAAACGATATTAAAAAGTCTGTAAAGGTTATTTCAGGTGGTGAACAAGGCCGTATGTTATTTGGTAAAATTATGATGCATAAACCAAATATACTGTTAATGGATGAGCCAACAAACCACATGGATATGGAGTCTATCGAGGCGTTAAACCTTGCATTAGAAGCGTACGAAGGCACATTACTGTTTGTATCGCACGATCGCCAGTTTGTATCATCGGTTGCCACCCGTATTTGGGAGATAAAAGACGGCCAGGTGATTGACTTTAGAGGCAACTACAGCGAATACCTAGCAAGCAAAGAAGTATAAGCACTTTGTAACTGCAACCCTTTAAAAGCCATGTTTAAACGTGGCTTTTTTTGTTTTTGTGAGTCGCAATTAAACTTGGTTTGGGTATAATACCCGCCTAAAACCGGACATAAGTCCGCTATTTTTAAAATACATTACTGAGGAGTATTTATGACTGTTGGCATTATTATGGGTTCTAAATCAGATTGGCCAACCATGGAACACGCATCGCTCATGCTCGAAAGATTTGGTATTGAGTACGAAACAAAAGTGGTCTCTGCGCACCGCACTCCTCAACTCCTTGCAGATTATGCAAATTCAGCCGCAGATCGTGGCATAAAAGTGATTATTGCTGGCGCCGGTGGTGCTGCGCATTTACCGGGTATGGCAGCGGCATTTACATCGCTTCCTGTGCTTGGTGTACCGGTTAAATCTAAAGCCTTAAACGGTGTAGATTCATTGTTATCTATTTGCCAAATGCCAAAAGGCGTAGCCGTAGGTACACTTGCTATTGGTGAGCCAGGCGCTGCTAACGCAGGTTTACTTGCTGCACAAATTTTAGGGTGCCAAAACCCAGAAATTTTTGCAAAAATTGAAGCATTTCGTAAAGAGCAAACCGAGACTATTTTAGCTAACCCTAATCCTGCAGAGTAAAAATGAAAATTTTAATTTTAGGTGCCGGCCAACTTGCGCGAATGATGAGCCTAGCAGGCGCCCCCCTTAATTTAAATGTGGTTGCGTACGATGTAGGCAGCCAAAAAATTATGCATCCGCTAACCGGTGAAATTTACACAAGCACACTTGAGCAGGCAATTAGTGACGCTGATGCGATTACCGCAGAGTTTGAGCATATCCCCGATGATGTACTTACACTGTGCTGCAACAGTAATAAATTTTACCCAGGGAAAGCTGCCATAAAAACTGGTGGCGACCGCGCATTAGAAAAAGCGTTACTAGATAAAACAAACGTAGCATGTGCGCCGTATCAACTGATCACAGAAAAAGCGCATTTAGAATTAGCGGTTAAAACCCTAGGCAAACCGCTGGTTATTAAAACGTGCCAAGCAGGGTACGATGGTAAAGGGCAGTGGCGTTTAAAATCAGATGACCAAATAGAGCAAATTTGGTCGGAAATGGCTGATTTTATTGCCTCTGGCACACAGGATGCGCCACACAGCATTATTGCTGAAAAAATGATCCCGTTTGACCGTGAAGTCTCTATTATTGGTGCACGCGATAAGCGAGGTAATGTGGCTATTTACCCAATTACTGAAAACGAGCACACCAACGGCGTGCTTACTTTGTCGATTGCAGGTAAAAATAACACGCTGGTTGAGGAGCAGGCCCATAGTGCATTTACAAAAATTGCCAACGAGCTTAATTATGTTGGCGTACTTGCCATTGAGTTTTTTGATGTAAACGGTACTTTACTGGTTAACGAAATTGCGCCGCGAGTTCATAACTCAGGGCACTGGACACAGCAAGGCTGCCATTGTTCGCAGTTCGAAAACCACATGCGAGCTGTAGTGGGTTTACCGCTAGGTAATACAGAGCTTAAGCATATTACCGCTATGATTAACGTGCTGGGCCAAGGATGTATTCCTACCGAGGTTTTAACAGTCAGTGATGTAACCAGCCACTGGTACGGAAAAACGGCAAAACCTGGGCGTAAAATGGGGCATATTAATGTATCTGCAGATAACATTAATAACCTTGCCGATAAGCTTGGGCAACTTACCGATTACCTACCTGAGCAAGCGTACCCCGGCATTATAAAAGCTGCTACTGCACTTATGCTAAGTGAGTAAAGGCTGCAATTAACTAATTAAATACCGGCTTAAGCCGGTATTTTTTTGTCATAAAAATAGGTATTAATTGTGTAATACTGGTAAAGTCTATTTTTTAATTTTTTGAAGTAAAAAAATGAAACTAAACATACTTTATGGCGCATTAGCCATTGCCGCTTCATTTAGTTTAAATGCTACAGCCAGCCAAAGCCTTCGTATTGCCACTTTTAATGTGAGTATGGATGCAACTAATCACACGCCAAAAGGCGAGCAAGTTAACCCCGATGCGCTAGTTAATGCACTGAAATCAAACCACCAGCAAATAAAAAATATAGCCGAAATAATTCAGCGTGTTCGCCCTGACATTATTTTATTAAACGAGTTTGACTACGTACCAAAAGCGCAAGGTATAGATTATTTTAAACGCCAGTTTTTAAATGTAAGCCAAAATAAACAAGCCCCCATTGATTACCCATACAGCTTTATTGCCCCTGTAAATACAGGTCTTGCTACTGAGTTTGACCTTGATAACAACGGTAAAAAAACCGCTGTAATGGGCGATGCGCAAGGTTTTGGTTTTTTTGAAGGGCATTACGCAATGGCTATTTTATCTAAATACCCCATTAACCTTGAGAAACTGCGCACGCTTCAAACGTTTAAATATAAAGATATGCCTAATGCGCAAATGCCAATAGACCCTAAAACAAAAGAGAATTGGTATAACACGCAAGAATGGCAAGCGCTTAGGCTTAGCTCTAAATCGTTTTGGGATGTACCTGTTGTAGTAAACAATAAAACAGTGCATGTACTTGCCTCGCACCCAACACCGCCGGTGTTTGATGGCGACGAAGACAGAAACGGCAAACGTAATCATGACGAAGTTAGGTTAATTGCCGATTATGTTGCTAATAAAGCCTATATTTACGACGATAACGGACAAAAAGGCGGATTAAAAGCAAACTCGCGGTTTGTTATTTTAGGTGACTTAAACGCTGCGCCTGAAGGGGATAAAGCACGGGTTGAAACCACCAATCAAATTTTAAATAACCCACTTATAAATTCGCAATTTATACCGCAAAGCGCCGGTGCTAAAGAGCAATATCCGCAGCCATACGCAAAGCACTTTACCGCTAACTGGCAAGCGCGTGTAGATTATGTATTACCCTCTACCTATGGGATTAAAATACAAGATGGCGGGGTGTTTTGGCCCACTAAAAGCAGCGAGCAATATAGATTAATAAAAGATAGAAACGCATCGAGCGATCACCGATTGGTGTGGCTCGATTTGCTAATAGAGTAAACTCATCTTTACCGTGAAAATGTGTTATTTATCTTAAAAAATTGCAATAACTCAAGTGCTTCTGCTTAAATACGGCTCAATTATAATAACCGTATAGAAGCACTATGATTTTTAACCTATCGTCATCAAAAACATTAGTAGCGCTTGCTGTAACCTCTAGCATTATGCTTGCAGGTTGTAGTGCTACCGCTAATACCTCTTCATCACAGCAAAGCGCTTTACCAGCAACTCCCGTTGCTGCGGTTGTAAACACACCTGCTGATGCTGGCTCGCAAAATATTACGCTAGAACAAGCCATGGCAAATCCTGATTGGATAGGCAACCAGCCTAAAAATGCGTACTGGGCAAGTGATTCAGCCACCATTATTTATGCTCAAAAGCAGCAAGGCAGTAACCTAAACGATATTTATAGCCAGCCAATTAACAGCAAAAAAGCGATGCAAGTTTCACTTGATAAACTGCATACTGTAGGTGCTTCTAAAGCGGTTTATTCATCAGATAGAACACTTCAAGCTTATACGTTTAAAGGCAATGTATTTGTTAAAAACCTAACAACGGGTGAACTTAAACAAATAACAGCCACCTCAGCTAATGAGTCTAAACCACAGTTTTTAAACAATGGCGATTTAGTTTACCGCCAAGCTAATGTGTTTTTTAGAGTTGATTTAAAAACAGGGCTAAGTACAGAGCTTGCTAACTTAAAATTGGCCGATGAGCCAAAAGGCTTACAAGAGCCAACTAGTTACATAGCAAAAGAGCAGCATAAACTGATTGAGTTTGTGGCGCTGCAACATAAAAACAAACAGGATACACAAACACGCAATGAGCAAATAAACGCGCAAAATAGCTCCATTGCTAACACCGCTTTTTATTTAGGTGATGGCAATGTAATTAAAGAAGCGCAACTATCGTCAAACGGTGATGCTTTAATTGTTGTGCTGCAAAAGCAGCAATCGTGGCGTGATAAAGGCGATATTATGCCTAACTACATCACCGATGATGCCACTATAGAGCCTAAAAAAGTGCGTCGTCGTGTGGCTGATGCAAAAGAGCAAACATCATCGGTGATACACATTAACCTTGTAGATAAAACACAAACGCCACTGAGCTTTGATACGCTACCGGGCTTTGATGAAGATGTTTTAGCCGAGGTTAAAAAAGAAAACTACGCGCGTGATGGTAAAACGTATAAATCTAAAAAAGCGCCACGCGGTATTAACTTAATTACTAATTGGGGTTTAAACCAAGCTCCCATAGTGTGGAACGATGACGGCACGCAAGTTGCCATTATGCTAGAGGCGTGGGATAACAAAGACCGCTGGATAGCCACAATCGACTTTGATAAAAACGAGCTTGTGTCGCAGCACCGCCTGCATGATGATGCTTGGATAGCTTACGCGTTTAACAATTTTGGCTGGTTACATAATTCAAACACCCTGTATTACTTATCAGAAGAGTCGGGCTATAGTCAGCTTTACAAAAAACCGCTTAACGGCAAAGCAACCGCATTAACTAGTGGCCAGTTTGAAGTATCGGACATTACGTTAACTCATGATAATAGTGCTATTTATTACAAGGCAAACGTAGAGCACCCAGGCCTTTACGAAATTTACCGTGTTAATCCACAAACAGGTAAAAACGAGCAAGTGACTGACCTTAACGGTATGACCGACTACACGTTAAGCCCAGACGAAAGTAAATTACTGCTTAAGCACTCTAAAATAACAATGCCAACAGAGCTTTTTGTTGCCGATGCTAAAGCTAACACCACGGCTACACAGCTCACCCATACGGTGTCGGATGAATTTTTAGCTAAAAAGCTCACCGCACCTAAAATTGTTGCCGTGCCATCTAGCCACACAGAGCAACCTATTTATGCCAAGGTGTATTACCCAAGTGACTATGTAGAAGGTGAAACAGGCAAAACCCGTAAAGCGGTTATTTTTAACCACGGAGCAGGGTACTTACAAAACTCACACATGGGTTGGTCTGTGTATTTTCGTGAGTTTATGTTTCATTCATTACTTGCCGATGAAGGTTACATAGTGATGGATATGGATTACCGCGCTTCTAAAGGTTATGGTCGCGATTGGCGTACTGCGATTTATCGCCAAATGGGTACACCTGAAACGCAAGATTTAGCAGATGGCGTTAAATGGATGGCGCAAAACGCAAATGTTGATACTAACGCAGTAGGCACATACGGTGGCTCATACGGCGGGTTTATGACCTTTATGGCGCTATTTACTGCCCCTGAGCTATTTCAATCGGGGGCAGCACTTCGTCCAGTAACCGATTGGGCGCATTACAACACCGCTTACACGGCTAATATTTTAAATCACCCAGATGTAGATCCCATAGCGTATGAGCGCAGCTCGCCAATTTATTACGCTGAGGGCTTAAACAAGCGCTTATTAATTAACGCACCTATGGTTGACGATAACGTGTTTTTTCAAGACTCAGTACGTTTAGTACAGCGATTAATTGAACTTGAAAAGCAAAACTTTGAAACGGCCATCTTCCCGGTAGAGCCGCATGGCTTTGTACAGCCGTCAAGCTGGTTAGATGAATACCGCCGTATTCATAAATTATTTAAAGAAACACTTTAATCTTAAATTTAAAAATTAAAGTGTAAAAACAAAAGCGCCGCGTTAACTAACGCGGCATTTTTATTAATATTGAAAACTTAATCGCTATTTTTTAAGTATTTAATTGCTAAAGGTATGCCAAGCAATGTGCCGCCCACCGCGCCAATTAAGTGCGCATCAATGGCAACGGTTGAATCAATTAATTGGCCAATACTGGCATCGGGGCCGTTTACTTGCTCCATTATTATTTTTATCCACACGCCTATAAATAATAAATAACCCGATTTAAGCGACAGGGTAATGTCTTTCACCGCTCCCCAAATAATGACACCATGCAATAGGGCGCTTAACCCCGTGTATATTGATATAGCAGGGCAAAACCATAATACGCCGAGCCCACACCACAGTGCTAAAAAACACACATTAAAGGCATAACGCGCAGGCGACGTGTATTCGCCATGCAGTAACCAAATTAAAGATATGCCTAATGCGTTTAATCCTAAATGCGCCCAGTTAGCGTGAACAAATTGACTGGTAAACACTCGCCAAACTTCGCCGTTTTCAATGAGCGCTCGGTTAAATTCAAGTAAATTATTTAAATCAAATGCAGCAAAAACAATACTAAAAAGCATCAAAAATAATGGCGGAAGTAAATAACGAGGTTGTAGCGGTAAATTAAGCATTTTATTATGTTTTTTTAGTCAAAATTTTTGCATATTGTGCCCGTTTAACTTTAAGATGCCAAATACAACTACGTAATTAAGTGTTTTTAGTATTTTTATGCATTTTAAACTTAAGTCATTATTTACTATTGGTTTGTTTGCAGTAACGCTGCCAACAATAGCAAAAGAACCTGCAAAATTAGAAATTCGCGAGCCAGAAGCCACCACCTCAATTGTACAAAAACAATTAGTAACCGGTGATCAATACATGGTGGCCGCGGCCAACCCTTATGCCTCACAAGCTGGACAACAGATTTTAGCTAAAGGCGGAAGCGCGGTAGATGCGGCAATTGCGACGCAATTAGTGCTTACCTTAGTTGAGCCCCAATCATCGGGCATTGGTGGTGGTACATTTATGATGTACTACAACAAAGCCGATAACACACTTACAAGCTTTGATGGCCGTGAAACCGCGCCACAAAATGCAGACGAAAACCTGTTTTTAGATAAACACGGTAAAGCCGTTAAGTGGATTGAAGCAGTTGTTGGCGGTCGCTCTGTGGGTGTGCCAGGTATTTTGCATGCCTTTGCAACTGCACATCATCAATACGGTAAACTTGCGTGGAGCGAGTTATTTAAACCCGCTATTAAACTTGCCGAGCAGGGCTTTGAGGTGTCGCCACGTTTACACGGTTTATTGGCACGCCAATTAAACCCAGGTGTAATGAGTATGCCGGTGATTAACGAGTATTTTTACCCTAATGGCGAATTAATTAAAGCTGGTACTATTAAAAAAAATCAGCCCTTAGCAAATTTATACAAAGACATTGCTAAACAAGGCATTGATGCATTTTATAAAGGCGATAACGCTAAGCAAATGGTAAACGCAGTGCAAAATTCAAAAATTGCACCGGGTACATTAAGCGAATCAGACCTGGCTAATTACAAAAGCAAGCAACGCGACGCAGTATGTATTAAATACCGTGCTTATAATGTGTGCTCTATGGCACCTCCTAGTAGTGGTGGTGTAGCGGTATTACAAATTTTGGGCTTGCTTGAACACAAAGACATGAGCGCGCTTAAACCTAATAGCGAAGAGGCAATTCATTACTTTAGCCAAGCCTCACGCATAGCATTTGCCGATCGTAATATGTACATGGGTGACCCTGATTTTACACAAGTGCCTACCAAAGAGCTGTTAAATAAAAAGTACATTGCATCGCGCGCCAAGCTTATTACTGAGCAAGACACAAAAGCAGTAGCAGGTAATCCGGTAGGCTATTTAAGTTACGCAAAAGATGATTCTTTTGAGTTGCCATCAACATCACACGTATCCATTGTAGATAGCTTTGGTAATGCCGTATCAATGACCAGTTCAATTGAAATGGCATTTGGCTCAACTGTGATGGTTAATGGCTTTATTTTAAATAACCAATTAACCGATTTTGCGCTTTCGCCACGCATTGACGGCAAATTAGTAGCTAACCGCGTTGAGGCGGGCAAACGCCCACGCAGCTCTATGTCGCCAGTAATGGTGTTTAACAACGACGGCAGCTTACGCTTAGTGGTTGGCTCGCCAGGTGGCAGCCGTATCATTGATTACGTAGCGCAAGTGGTTATTGGTGTACTGGATTGGAATTTATCGGCGCAAGAGGCGATTAACCTGCCAAGAACCACCAATCGTAACGATTACACGAGCCTTGAAAAAGGCACTGTGCTTGAAGCCATAGCCCCACAATTAACTAAACGCGGCCATGCGGTACGCGTACTTGATTTAAACTCTGGCTTACATGCCGTAGAGGTTAAAAACAATAAATTGTATGGCGGTGCCGATCCGCGCCGTGAAGGGGTTGCTTTGTCGGATTTAACTGACAAAAACGCCACTATCAAATTTTAATTTATGTATAATAGCCATGCAGGCAGTGAAGCCTGCATGTGTTTTCTCTCAATGGTCTGACAAGCTTAATTGTCATTGCAATTTAACCTTTTACAATGATAATGGCAGATCATAACTTAAGACTCCGTTAAAGCCTGGAAATATGACAACTAATACTGATCCTAACTACCTTTATATTCCTTACTCTGGCCCTGGCCTAATTGAAACTCCGCTTTTAAACAAAGGCAGCGCGTTTAGTAAAAAAGAACGCGAAAACTTTAACCTTGCGGGTTTGCTTCCTCCACGTTTTGAAACAATTGAAGAGCAGGTTGAGCGTTGTTATCAGCAGTATTCAAGCTTTAACGATAACTTAAACAAGCATATTTACTTGCGTGCCATTCAAGATAACAACGAAACACTTTACTACCGTTTAGTGCGCGATCATCTTGAAGAAATGATGCCAATTATTTACACGCCAACGGTTGGTGATGCCTGTGAAAAATTCTCAGATATTTACCGCAGTGCACGTGGCTTATTTATTTCGTACGAAGATCGCTATCAAATTGACGACATTCTACGTAACGCCACCAAAGGCAAAGTAAAAGTAATTGTGGTTACCGATGGCGAACGTATTTTAGGCCTAGGCGATCAGGGTATTGGTGGCATGGGTATTCCTATTGGTAAATTATCACTTTACACAGCGTGTGGTGGTATTAGCCCAGCGTACACATTACCTGTAATGCTTGATGTAGGTACTAACAACGAAAAACTGCTTAATGACCCTATGTACATGGGCGCGCGTCATAAGCGTATTGCGCAAGATGAATACGATGAGTTTTTAGACTTGTTCATCAAAGCGGTTAAACGTCGCTGGCCAAATGTATTACTGCAGTTTGAAGATTTTGCACAGCCAAACGCTATGCCATTACTTAAACGCTACCGTAACGAAATTTGTAGCTTTAATGATGACATTCAAGGTACTGCAGCGGTAACTGTGGGCTCTTTATTAGCTGCGTGTCGTGTTAAAGGCTCAACCCTTAGCGAGCAAAAAGTGGTATTTGTTGGCGCAGGCTCAGCCGGTTGTGGTATTGCAGAGCAAATTATTAGCCAAATGGTGTTTGAAGGCATTAGCGAAGCACAAGCGCGCAGCCAAGTGTTTATGGTTGACCGTTTTGGCCTACTCACTGAAGGCATGGAAGGCTTACGCGATTTCCAACAAGCACTAGCGCAACCACAAGCTGCATTAAGCGAGTGGACTTACAGCGGCGAATACGCTTCATTATTAGATGTAATGCACTGTGCAGCACCTGATATTTTAATTGGTGTATCGGGTCAACCGGGTTTATTTACCGAGCAAGTTATCCGCGCTATGCATTCAGGCTGTGAACAACCGATTATTTTCCCATTAAGTAATCCATCTAAGCAGGTTGAAGCACACCCAGCTGATGTTATTAAATGGACTGAAGGTAAAGCACTTGTAGCAACGGGTAGCCCATTTGAACCAGTAGAGTTTAATGGTGAAGTGTTCCCAATTCCACAGTGTAACAACAGTTATATTTTCCCAGGTATTGGCCTAGGTGTAATTGCAGCAAAAGCAACACGCATTACCGATGCAATGCTGAGTATGTCGAGCGAAATGCTTGCTGAGTCATCCCCCCGTGCAAACACCGGTAAAGGCAGCTTATTACCTGCACTGACTGAAATTGAAACGTTAAGTAAGCGTATTGCATTTGCAGTGGCTAAAAAAGCAATTGAAGAGGGCGTAGCTCTTGAGATTAGCGACGATGCACTCTGGGCTGCTATTGATAGAAATTACTGGTTACCTAAATACCGTAACTACAAACGTTGCAGCATTTAATTACGCTGAGTAACGTAAAGTAAATAAGGCTGTACGTTGCGTTACAGCCAGTTACAAAAAACAGGCAATTGCCTGTTTTTTTGTGCTTGTTCATTTATTGTTAACCACGTAGGCTCTTTAATGGTGACAACAAAAATACAATGGATAATGCAATGAAAACACACATTCTTTTATTAAGTAGCGCAATTGCCTTAAGTACCTTGAGCCTTGATGCGCATGCAAACTCAACACCTAACGCTCCTCATATTTATGTTAAAGGTGAAGCAACCGTAACCACTATGCCTGACTACGTACAATTAAGCGTAGGCATTGTAGAAATAGATAAAGACCTAATTGATGCTAAAAACAAAGCCGATAAAACCATGGCTAAAGCGATCAAATTAGTAAAAGAGCTTGGCATTAAAGACGGTAATATTAATGCAGGGCATATTTCTATAAATCGCGAAAGCCAATACAACAGAAGCTCTGGCGAGCAAGAATTTAAAGGCTTTAGAGTGTCGCGCACGTTAAGCGTTAAACTCTCGCAAATCGAAAAATACCCTCAGCTGTTACAAAACCTGGTAAATAACGGCATTAACCAAATAAATCAAACTCAATTTTTAGCAAGTAACTATGAAGAGCTGCACAAACAAGCGCAAAAATTGGCCATTCAAGATGCCCGTAAAGCCGCCAAAGAATTAAGTGCCGATTACGGCGTTGAGCTAAAAGGGTTATATACGGCATCGCTAAGCCCAATGAACGTACCTGCTCAGCCTTATGCACGCTCAGAAAAAACCATGATGGTGGCAGATAGCGCACCCGGTAATTTTGTTCCAGATGCGTATCATGCTGGAGAAATTAAAGTAACAGCGTCTAGCTATGCGGTTTACTTTATTGACTAGTGTGCTGGCAGGTAAAACGAGCCACTAGTTTATCCCCTTGTGGCTTGCTAATGCGGGCAATCGCGTTAAGCATGTTGGTAATTTCTTGTCTGTCGTATTCGTTACTTACATGTTCGTTTATGTCATCTACAATGGCATTTAAGTAATTAAATAGGCTGTTTCGGGCTGCATCATTGCCATGCGCTACAAACAATATATTTTTAAATGCCTCTAAAACGTTCGTCATTACATACGCATCGCCTTTTGCGTAATTACGCAGTGGCGTAAAGTTATCGTGCAGTAACTCATCAAAACTGGTTTCGTGTATAAAGAGTAGCGGGGCGTTGTCGCTGTGTTTAAACGAATAGTTTGTATCGCTAAGCGACAGGCGCTCAATTAATAAAATACTCAGCATATCTATCGATTTAACCGCTGTACCAGGATCGTTAATACCTGGGCTCATTGCTTTAACGGCAATTTCTGAAATTTGCGTTAATCCATAACGGTAATGATCGCTAATGTACTCTTCTATATAAAAAATAAAGCAGTCTAAAATTTTAGCGATAAGTTCTTCGTTGTTAGAAATGTCTTTATCGCATTTTAAAAACGGATAGCCTTTAACGGTAAAGTAACCTTGGTTTACCGAGATATACACCCGAATATTTTCCTCGGCTAATATGGCGCATAACTTATCTGTATGCACCCCTTTGTAATAACCCTCGGTGGTGCTATTAACTGAGTGCCATTGAGTAAAATCAGGAAAGTCAGTGAATGGTTTTTCTGATTGCCTATCAATAATGGCTTTAATTTCGCGTTTAGTTTGGCTAAATAAACCGTTAAGTACATTATCTACTTGAATAGCTTTAGATATTGAATGAATAAAAAATACAAACAAGCCAAGCGACACTAAACCAAACACCAATGACAGCAGTACCCCAAGCGATGGGATAGCGGTATCGCCACCTTCAAGCTTATTAATATTAATGAGCATAATAATTGAGTAAATTATGCTGCCTAAATAAAAACCCAATACCATTTGATGCGATTTACGGGTAATAAGCCCAGGTACAACCCGCGGAGATAAACTGGCACTGGCCGAATTTAAAACCACCATCACCATAGAAAAACTAAACACCGTAAGCGATATAATACTGCCTGCTAGCGTGCTTAAAATGGTGCGGGCATTTTCGGCGCTATCTACCAGCACAACAGATATAAACGCCTTGAGCTGCTCTACAGGTGCTATGTATTCAAGCGACATGGTAATTACAGCAAAAAGTAAAAAACCAACCGAAAGTACAGAAGGGTAAAAGCCAATGCTGTTGATCATTTCACGATAGCGGTCGGCTACTTTGCGAGGGACAAACATAAATTCCTTTCATTGCGTTATAAAATTCAACTAATACACACTGTAGCATAGTTACTAAGTAAACTTATGATTGTGCAAAACTATGTTATTATTGCCAAAAATAAAACAGGACAACACCGTGATAGTTTCTACGTATGCTGCGCTTTTAGCGTTTTATTATATTTACTTAAGTTTTAATGTGATCAAAGTGCGCCGCAGCGAACAAGTGTCGCTTGGCGATAACGGCAACCCTAAATTACAACGTGCTGTGCGTGCCCATGCTAATTTTATGGAATACGTACCTTTTGCGATTATTTTGCTTTTTTTAGCCGAATACCAAGGCCTTGCCAGCCATTATTGTAATATTTTAGGGGGCGCATTATTAATAGGGCGTGTTTTTCACAATTTAGGCATTGTTGAAAACAACCTTAAGTATCGCCAAATTGGTACCATTGCCACCTTTTTAGTGATGGTTATTAGTGCCTTTTTGTTGCTTGTAACACGCAATAGTTAGAAATAGCTGTTATGAGTAAAATATTTATAATAGGGCTTCCGCGTACAGGCACCACCAGTGTATGCCACGCTTTTTTAGAGTTTGGCATTGCCACGGCGCACACCGCGTACACTTCGTATTGTTTTGAAAACGCTACAGCCATAGCCGATACCCCTGTATTTAATGACTACCCAGCGTTAGATAGCCATTACCCCGGCGCTAAATTTATATATTTAGCGCGTGAAAAAACACCCTGGATTGCCTCAATTAGGCAATTGCTGCTGCGAATGCATACTAATTTAACGCGCCCAGACGGTGGTTTTAATATTCATATAAAACGGTGTTACTTAACGACCTTTACTGACTTATCGATTGATAATATTAACCAGGATGATTATTTAGCAAAGTGCTACAACACACATTTAGCCAACGCGCGTGAGTATTTTAAGCACCGCAGTAACGACTACTTAGAAATTGATATAGCAAAGCCACAAAGTTTTACCGAGCTTACTGCGTTTTTGGGCGTTAAAAGCGAGCTTACAGACTTTGAAAAAATGAACATAGGCGGCAAAGTGACCGCATGGAACGATATTAAACACCCGTTAAAAATTGACTCAACAGCAAAAGGGCGCATAGATAAGCATTTACCTTATATGCGTTAATTTTGCTCTTCGCTGCAAGATTTTTACTATTAAATACGCTAAAATCCCCGCATTATTTTTTAAGTAGTACAAAAAATGTTTGAATTAAAATACAACACCCCCTTTGAATGGACCGAAGCGGTTTTAGCCGACTTTAATACGTTTTTACAAGACCACGCTGCTGCTGAGAAAAAGGCATCGGGCATGGCTATTTCTATGCTGTCTCATTACCCAGACAAGCGTAAACTGGTAAAAGCCATGACCGATTTAGCGCTTGAGGAGTTAATCCACTTTAAACAAGTGCTTAAACTGCTTATTGAACGCGATACTAATTTAGGTGATGACAAAAAAGATCCATACATAAAACAAATACGCGCTTTATTTAGACATGGCCGTGATGGATTTTTAATGGATAGATTACTGGTTGGCGGCGTTATTGAAGCCCGCGGCCACGAGCGTTTTTCATTGGTTGCCCAAGCATTACCAGAGGGTAAAGAAAAAGACTTTTATGTGGCGATTGCTAAATCAGAAGAAAAACATAAAAACTTATTTGTAGAGCTAGCGTACGAGTACTTTGATAAAGAAGAAGTTGATGTTCGTTTAGAAGAGCTACTAGTCGCTGAAGCCGAAATTTGTAAAAGCATTCCTTTTACTGCCGCACTGCATTAATACTTTTGGCACAAAGCACTGCTTTGTGCCTTCTCTCCTAACTTCATTTGCATTTTGCAAATCAAAATACTAAAGCCGTCTGTGCTTATATCTCCAATTATTTTAATTTATTGAATTTAAAGCTAAATATTTGCTGGTCTTAAACTTGCTCTGTTAATTCAACGCATACTTGAGGACGCGCATATGTTTAAAGCCATTATTTTTGTAATACTTTTTTTACCGTGCTGTGTATACGCCAAGCAAAGCAATTTAAATTACATAGAAAACGCCAATGGCGATAGAGTAAAAAAAGTATCCCACTTAGTTAAGTGGACCCATACTCGCTTTGTATTTAACCGCGATATAGCACGTGTTGCGCTAGGCCACGAAACTACACTCGATGTAAACGTAGTAAACGGACGCGAGCTATTAATTTTAGCTAAAAAGTTGGGCCGCACCTCTATGATGGTGTGGTATGACGACAACACATCAGAAACATTTTTACTGGGCGTGACCGAAGACTACAGTGTACTTGAAAATGCCCTTAACGATATTCATCCTAACTTAGCGCTCACTATCGCACCTGATAGACACGCGGTAGTTCTACGCGGCGAAGTACCTACGCTTAATTATCGCCATGCAGCCCACGAAGCGGCAAAAAACTATTTATATGCTAGTAGCTCGCAATCGGCGCAACCCGTTATTACCTCTGCGCCTAACCAAGGAATGTTTAATTCTTTAGCGCAGCGTTTACAGGGCATGGGTAATTTAAACAATGGTTTAGCACAAAGTTCAAGTAAAGTAGCAATTATTAACCTTATTAAAGTTACGCAAGCGCCAAAGCCTAAGGAAGCGCGCATAGCGCAGGTGTTAAAATCGATGGGGGCTGACAAAGTAACTGTAAAACGTATTTCGGTTGATGAGTTATCTAACGATGATAACGATGTGTTTATGCTCAGCGGCACGGTTAAAAATCAAATTGAACTGGTGCGTTTGTTAAATACCATCAATAAATTATTTGAACCAGAGCAAGCAAGCCAAGCACCCACATCGGCACTAGATCCAAACGGGCTTATCAGTAGTACAACGCAAAACGAAACAAGCGCTATTGAAGTACTCGCAAATGAGTCTGGCGGCTTACTAAATGACGATTCTGGCCTGACTTTAAGTAATGTAAATTCAAACGTAGCGCGGGCAACTTTGCTTTCGGTGGCTAAAGGTAAAGTGCTATCAAGCATTGAAGTAGAAGACTTACCTCAAGTGAGGGTGTCGGTGCAGCTTTATGAAGTTAATCAGCGCCGCTTAAAACAATGGCGTCCAGATATTAGTGTGCTTTCGAATGGGTATAACAACGAGCAAGGTTTATTTGGCCTACAAGGCATGAATGCCCGTGAGACTGGCTCAGCATCAATAGAAAACGCACTGCAATTAATTGGCGGACAATTAACAAATAACTTGCAGTTATCAACCTCGCAATTTGCCATTGATATGTTGTTTTCTTTGCTAGAGCAAGAGGGAATTTCAAGAACCCTTTCGCGACCTACACTTACCGTGCTTGCAGGCGAAAGCGCGGTATTTAAAGTGGGCGGCGAAGTGCCAGTACCTACAAGCTACAGCCCATCTGGCGTTACCAGCGGGCAACAAGGTAACAGCGGTTCTGTGTTTAGTGGTACTGAGTTTAAATCGTTCGGCGTTGAGCTCAATGTACGTGCTTTAGTGGATGACAAAGACCGCATAACCCTTGATTTAAATCCGGTTATTTCATTGCCAGACACCACACTTACAGCAGAAATAGCGCAAAGCACCGGCAGCAGTTTAAACAGCAGTGCATTTAATACGCGCAGCATGCAAACTTCTACCCGTTTACAAGACGGGCAACCTTTAATTATTGGTGGCTTAATTAGTACAGATAACAACGCCAGTCACGACTTTGTACCTGATGCAAACGGCGAGAGCCTGTTTGGTAAATTAAGCGAAACAACCAGTAAAAGCGAAAACAACCGCGAGTTGATTATTGTGGTTACCCCTAATTTAGTCCGCGAGCCGGTTAATAATTTACGCGTATGGCAAACAGTTGATTTAGATAGCCAAATGGCCAGTTTTATACAGGAGCAAGGGTTATGAAAATAATATATATCGTTATTTTACTGAGTATATCGGGCTGCGCACATATAGATTATGCGCCCAGTGTAAACCCACATACTGCGCTAAGTGAAATTGTTACTAAGTATGCACTAAACAGCAGTGCTTTAACTTGTGAAGGGGTAAGCGCGGTTAATTGTTTAGCCTTAGTGCATGAGCTTAATCAGTTAATGCTTGAGCACCCAAACAATAAGGTTATTTTATCTGTATCAGCTTATGCGCTGTATAAAAGCGGACGTGCTAATCAGGCGCAATCGGTAATAAACAAGCTTCTTAATTTACCTAATCCGCCTTTAAACGCGCTGTCTTTAAGCATTAACTTAGCTATTGAGCAAGGCAATTTAGCCAAAGCAAAACAAATTGCCCAATACGCTATTGATGAATTTGGTACTGAGGCTTCACCGTATTTACAAATGGCGTCTATTTATTATGCGCAAGGGCATTATGTTATCGCAGCTAATTATTTAGAGCTTGCCTATAAATTTGGCACGCATAAAAGCCATTATTACTATCACAAAGGGCTAATAGCTGAGGCGACACCTGATAACGCATTGGCGTGTCATTATTATAATGAGGCAATAGGTTTTGATGCGCACCACAGCCAAGCCACAGCGCGCTACGCGAAACTTTCGGTACTTGGTAATTGTAAAAGTTAAGGCCGCAAGGCCTTTTTATTTTATAAAACTGCGCACTCCTTAGTTAAACCCGCTCATAAAAAGTAAAAACAACGTACCTACCTAAACAATTAAAATAGCCTTACTCGTCGTTGTTTAAACCTATCTCACTTTATGAATACCCCCCATCAAATTGCTCGTCTCTCTTACTTTTAAAAGCTTGCCATAAATGAGTTAACAGCTGCCTTTGAATTAATCTCTGCTTGCCTTGTAACGAACTTTAATAATGATTTGCAAAATGCGAATCATAACAAGGATAAGCAAAGCATATTTCAAATAACAAAAATAAATAATTGATTTTTATAGGCTTAATTAATGGCATGGTCCTCGCAATATGTAAAGTGGGCATAAGCTCTAACACATTTAAGGTGATCATTATGAAAACTATGAAAAGCAACTTAAACGGTAAAAAACAACAAGGCTTTGTACTTACGTCTGAGCTAATTATTCTTTCAACTTCTATGGTGGCAGCGCTGGTAATTGGTTTATCAACCTTACGAGACTCTGTAACCAGCGAGCTTGAAGATGTAGCAGAAGCAATTGGCTCGTTAGATCAAAGCTATGTATTTGATGGCATGATTAACGCCGAAGGTACTGCAGAAATTTCAGGCTCTGGCTATGTTGATGCAGTAGATGTTTACGCAGGCGATGGTAGCTCGTTTACTTTTGTTGCCTCTGACTTTAGTGAAAGTGCTGCACTTATTAATGCAACGCCAAGCGGCGATGCTGCAACACGTACAGCAGCAGGTGGTTCACAAGGTAATTAAAATTATAACTACCTAAATCACACTGCCACAACCGTGTGGCAGTGAAATTTGTCAGGAGGAAATTATGAAAAGTAAAAATAATAAAGGGGCGACTACCGCTGCACTCACCTTACTTATCACCTCTGGCATGTTGGCCTCAGCGCTTGGCATCAGACAAGTAAACGAACAAGACTTAGTTACTGCCTGGGTGGTAAATAAAAATATGTCGGCGGGGCAAGTAGTGAGTGTGCACGACATTGCCCAAAAAGATGTAAACCCCAGTAACTATGCAAATATGGCGCTAAGTATACAAAATCCCCGCGCCTTTATTGGTAAGCAATTAGCCACTAATAAAATGGGTGAACAACCACTATTTGAAACAGATTTTATGCAGGTTAAAAGCCAAAATTTATCAGAGGCGATCCCCGCAGGCAGAGTGCTGTATACATTAAAATTAACCACTTTAGATATTCCATTATCGCGGGTGCACAAAGGCGACCGCTTAGATATTGTTGCTAAAACAAAACGGCTTGTAAGAACCGTTGCGCGCGATGTGCAGCTTATTGGTATTTCAAAAGGTCCTGGCAGTAAAGCACAAAAAAATGGCGTGATGGACAGCCTAGCAAAAAAAGAGCCGGCAACCAGCGCGGGTGTGTCATTAGTGTTGGCTGTACTTCCTAAAGATGTGTATTCGTTAGCCGCAATTGATACCCAAGATAAGGTATCGATAATTGTGCACAGCGCTTATGACATTGAACAAGGGCGCTTACAAAATTTCTCCCAATTACAAACTAGCCGAACAATTCAAGTGGTTAAAGGCGTTAAAAACCAAGCTGTTTATGTAGCTAAGTGAGGCGCTATGTTTAATTTATCAAGTAAACCAGAGTCTGTACAAACCAATTTAAATACCTTTGAATCACTTAAAAAAATTCTCCACGATGCAGTAATTGAAGAATACGAGCAAGACCCAAGTGCTTTACTGAATGATGCGCTGCTTGAAAAAATATCCGCCCTTTGCAGTGATATTGACGAATTTGCACAATCATCATTTAACAGCCATCAACAAGCTCAAGTAGTACAAGCCGTTTACGACGAAATACAAGGTTTAGGACCAATAGCGCAATTTATGCTGGATGACCAAGTAAGCGATATTTTAATTAACGATACGCAAAATATTTGGATAGATAAGCAAGGTAAATTGCTATGTACAGCCAGTAAGTTTGACGATGAACGTCACTTACGTCGTTTTGTTGATAGATTACTTGATAGTTGCGCTCGACAAGTTAACGCTCTGAATCCCATTGTAGATGGCAAACTAAAAGATGGCAGCAGGGTACATATTGTAGTGCCACCGGCATGCACCAGTGCTGCTATTGTTTCGATTAGAAAATTTAACCACAAAAAAATTAACGATGATTTTTTAATCGACAATAAGTTTTTAAGCAAAAACTGCCTCACTTTTTTAAAATCCGCGGTGGCCTTAGGGGTTAATATTTTAGTGTGTGGAAATGCCGGCGCAGGCAAAACCACTTTATTAAATGTACTGGCTAATTCAATAAATACTAACGAGCGGGTAGTAACTATAGAAGAAAGTGCAGAGCTAAATTTGCACCATAATCATGTGGTGCAATTAGAGGCGCACGACACCAACAGCGATGGCAAAGGCGCCGTTACCCTGCGTGATTTAGTAAAAGCGGCACTAAGAATGCGCGCCGATAGAATACTTGTAGGTGAAGTACGCGCAGGTGAAGTAATAGACATGCTGCAAGCCATGAACTGCGGCCACCAAGGCTCAATGACCACCGTACATGCTAATAGTGCAAGCGATGCGGTAACCCGATTATCAACGCTAGTGCAATTACATAACGCGCAGCTAAGCGACACCCACACCAGCGCATTAATCGCATCAAGCATTCAGTTAATTGTGCATGTTTCTCGAAATACAAACGGTGTAAGAACCCTAAAAAGTATTGGTGAAATAAAGCGTGTAAACGGACGTGCGCAATACTCTGCGCTGTATAGCGTAAGCGATACCGAGCAAGTAAATGATAAGGCAATTAGTACCTCAAGCGTGGTGAGCTTTATGCAAAGCCAAGGTGCTAACGCAAACGAAATAAGTGCATTACTGCAACCGGCCAGGGAGCGTAATTATGAATAAACTTGATTACTTACTGGCCATAGCAAGTGTTATGTCATTTACCTTAGCACTGAGTGTTTTTATAACCCTTAAAGTAAAAACACACGCTGCAAATACTAAGCACGAGGTCGATGTACTTGAAGAAAAAGACATTATCACAGTATCACTGCGGGTACTTGGGATTAACATCAGTAATGCTTTATTTATAAGCGTTGCTTGCTCGCTTGCCACCAGTACTTGGTATGTTGCACAGTACTTTTATCCTCAAGCAACTACAAGTGCATTAATCGTTTCTTTGGTTGTATTTATAACCTGCTTTATTGTGATTATTGATTTAGCGCACTATAAATTAGCCAAGTTTGAGCACTTATTTTTAGAGTACATAGAAACCGTACAATCGTGTTTAACTACTGGCCTTTCACTTGTTCAGGCTATGCAATTTGCCGACGAACACGCCGATAAATACATTAAACCGCAAAGTCATTTATTACTGCAGCGCTTAAATATGGGCAGTGATATACAAGGCTCGTTTGCCCCTTTAATTAAACGCTACAACTGCGAAACCGTGCGGTTATTTGCACATAGCATAATTACTCATACACAAAGCCAGTGCGATTTAACTGACATGCTTAAAAGTGTATGCAAAATGATGTCGTTAAGAACGCTAGATCGCCAGCAGCTCAAAGCTAAGCTTTCTGGTACTAAATACGCTGCGCTGTTTAGTGGCGTTTTACCCTACGCTTTAGTGCCTTTATTTAATTACACCGATCCAACCTGGTTCGATCCGCTGTTAAATAACCCCAATGGCATGGCCTTTATTACCGTTGCTGTGCTTTGCCAGTTATTTGGCTTTTTATGGCTTCGCCTAAGCTTGAGGGTAACGCTATGATAGACCTATTTTTATTTGTTGGCTTATTGGTGAGTATGGGTGCATTTATCCATATTCAAAAGCAGTCATTAAAAGCTGAGGTTCAGCAACCTATCAAAACCAATATAAATTGGTACCCATTAATTGTTATTTCAAAAAGCCAATTTAGACAAGCAGGGTATCAGTTAAATAAAATTTTATTGAGCATGTACTGCTTTAAAATGGCCGCCACATTTTGTACTTATACTGCCATAGAGATCACTGGTTATGTATTAAGTACACCGCTTGTAGCCATTATCTGTTTTATTAGCTTTTTTGCGCCTGATATGTGGTTTTTATTTAAAAAAGGCCAGCGTAAAGTACTAATAAACAATAGCTTAGAGTTTTTTTTAAGTGTGCTGTTAGTGTATATGCGCGTAGGCTTTTCGCTAGAGCGCGCATTTGCTTTAGCAGTTGATCATGGGCTAAGTAAAAAACACCCTTTATATAAAGAGCTTAAACTATTTTTGTTTGAGCTCAGTGCCGGTAAAGACCGCGAAACAGCCTTTAATTCGTTATATGACAGAACAGGGGTCTCGGGTTTAAAAAAATTAGCTAATTTAATGCTTATAGGCTCTAAACTTGGCACTCCGTTAATACAAGCGGTTGAGTCACAATTAGAGAGCTTTGCGCTTAAAAAAAATATTTTATTAGCTAAAAAAGTAAATAAAAAAGCACTGCATACCACCTTTCCCATTATCTTAATTTGTTTTCCTATGTTTTTAGTACTGGTGTTTTTTCCTGCGGCGTTGCAGGTAATGAATGTACTAAAAATGCTGGTTGAAGTGCTATAGGAGCGCTCTATGAATAAACAATACCAACAGGGCTACATACTCACTATTGAGCTGATTTTAATTATTACCATTTTAATTATTGGCTCAATTGGTGGTGTTATTTTAGTGCGCGATGCACTTATTAAGCGCTATCACACAAAGGTAGATAACCAAATAACAGTTGTTGATGCTAATAACACCCCCTTAGGTATCGCCATTGGGTTTGATGAGCACCAAGCGCCTTTAATTTTTTACACAGACCGCCAAGCAAATGCAACATATCGCGCTTTAATTGGGATACGCGATGACAGGTTCACCTCACGAGAAGCCATTTATTACGATGCGCCTAATTGCCAAGGCAACCCGTGTATAAAAAGTTTAAGTGATGAGTTTTCAGATAGTTTAGGAGTTAGTAACACCGCTAATAGTGGCAATGTAAGTTATATCAATGCGCTACAGCAAGGCCCTAATTATGCCATTGGGCAATTAAGTAACTCCGTAATGGGGAAATTACTAAAAAGTACAGCATTAGCGTGCCCCGCAACAGGTGACGAAATTGTATCGCGCTATATGTCTCAAAAGGTAGTTACTGGTAACCCGTGCGAAAGCTTTGCAATTGCCAAACAGCAAGCCGATAGTAGTTGTTTGGTTGGTGTAACTGCGCTTGGGAATCCGTTACTAGGCATAGACAGTCAGCAATTATCGCAGTCGTGCAATAGTTGCCAAACAGGGTATGAGCCGCAAGGCGATATTCTTGATTTATATTTGCCACAAGTTGAAGTGTTATTAGGAACCGCGCTTGATGCACTTTCGCTCATAGGTGTAGCAAGCAGTGTAGATGTAGAGCTAGGCAGTATTTGCTGCCCACAAGGTACGCAACTAGAAGAAGATGAAAATATAGTAGAAACACTGGTTTTTACTATTTTAGAAACAACTTTTGAGCTGCTAGGTATCGATTTAATAAATAACGACATAATTATTCAAACGCTGGCCCTTATTGGCATAGAGCCTGGCGTAACGTACTGCGAGGCTTCGCTCAATTTAACCTCGGCAGAGCCGGTGTTAAATGCACAAGGCGAACCTGCTTTAAATAACTTACTTCCGCCATTTAGAGTAAAACTTCCATCACATACAAGTGCTAACAGCACGCGTTGGATTTCTACACCGCCGAAAGGTGAAGGAGTGCGCCCATGAACAGCTCATATGCAAATAATATAAATGAATTTAACAACACACAAATAGATGAAATAAAACAAGAAATAACCGAAACGCTGACCCTAATGAAGCAGTTTTATGATGTTTCTATTGTTAAATTCGTTGATTATAATGCCTTGTATACGCAACAAATTATTAGCTGCGATGACCCATACAAAGCCGACAGTGAATTAAATAGCTTGGCACAAACGTGCACACAAGAAAAACTCTACATAATTGAAGACACCTTATTTGACCCACTAACAAAAGGGCGCTGCCAACAGGTACGCTTTTACTCTCAATATCCCATTTATAATTTAGATAACAGCTTAATTGGCGTACTGATCATTGCCGATATTTCACCTAAAACACTTATTGGCTCTCAAAAAGAGCAATTTGTATCTTTTGCGCAATTACTGCAAACCCAGCTTAACAAACATTTTTCCCCAACTAAGACAATTAAACCGAGCGAGACAAAATCACTAAATCGATTTGTTCACTTATTTAGCTTAGCACCGGTGGCCTTTTTAATTGCGCTGGTTATTTGCTCGTTCTCGGCTTTGCTTATATATACGTTAGATAAAAAAGACAAAAAAAGTGCCTATGCCATACAAACTCAACAGTTAAGGCAAACGCTGTTTGATGCATTAGAGCGCTTTGACAACCAAGCACTTTACATTACTCAAAAAGATAAAATTGTCGCAGGCTTTTTAAAAAGCCAACAAAGTTATACTCAGCAACAATTAAGTGATTTAGTAAAAACACAGGTATCAAGCAGTTTAACGTATAAAGGTTTTGTTGTATTTGATAATGACTATAAACAACTTGCCATATGGTCTAAAAACAACTTTGATTTAGCAGCTTATGGCTTTACTAATTCGCTAAACGCATTTTCAATGCGCGCAAATAAACAATCAGTAGAGGTATTTACTGTTGCCGATACAGCGTTTTTAATTTCAGAAATAAACATGGGTAATAGCGCTATTTATACACTCACAGCCTTTGATTTAAGTAAGTTTTTAAATGCCATAATAGGTAAGCTAAATACGCAAAATTATAATTTATTTATATCAACCCCTCAGTTTATATTAGGAAGTAGGGGGGAGCTAAATGTTAAAGCTATCCCTAACAGCATAAGCGCAGCAAGTAGTCGTTTTCCTGCTACGTGGCGCTTGCATGTGCAACCCATCAAACCGATAACGCCTGCTAATGTATCTAGGTTCGACTTATTTAAACTGGCATTAATTAGCTTAGCTATATTTGCATTTGTTTATTACTTTTTACGTTTACCAAGGCGATTACATGACGAAATTAAACAAAAAAACACCCTTATACTTAATAGAGAATCGCTGTTTTCAAGCTCGCTTGATGCGCTGCCGCATGGCTTTGCCATTTTTAATAGTAACGAATTTCCGGTAATAACTAATCAGGCATTTAACGAATTGTTTTCTCATGTTATTCAAAACAATAAGCAATTAAGTTACAGCCAAATAATGAGTATATCTCAACAAAATAATATTATTACGCATTATCAAGAGCATAATAAATTAGCTAATGAACATAGCCAATTAATAGATATCGGCTTTAGCGATGGCCGCTGGATCACCGTTGTGCAAAGGTATACCGACTTTGGTGGCTTTGTTTGTTACTTTAGAGATGAAACACAAGCGCATCAAAAAGAGTTATTACTTGCCCAAGTAGTAGAAAAGTCTAAGCAAGCTAACCAGCTAAAAGATAAATTTGTAGCACGCTTAGCAATGCAATTAAAAGCACCACTTAGTTCACTGCAATCTATAGTAGAGCTTAATTATAAAAACAGTAAAGGCAATTTTAACAATGAGTTAGAAAATGCATGCACACAGTTAAGTTGTGTTGTGCAGCAGTTGGTTAATATAAATAAAACCGATACCGGTAAATTAAAGCTTAAAATGAGCGCTATTAATTTAGCTGACTTACTTAAAAATACGGCCGATATTCTTAATAAAGACTCTTATGATAAAAATATAATCATTAATAACAATATGCCCATAGATAAAGGCATAAGCAGTGATGAAAAACTGATTATGCAATTAATTATTCAGCTGGCTAGTGAGCTTATAGAAAGCACACATCAAGGCAAATTGTCGTTAAATTCTGAGCTGATTAACGAGCAAGGTAAACATTATTTGTCGCTGGATTTTTCTATAAATAATTTAGCAAATCAGGGGAATTTTTATAGTCAGTTACAAATGGTATGCAAACAACGGTCTTTTGAAAGCGATATTAATTTTGATGCTACATTAGAGCTGCGGTTTTTTATGTCAATTTTTAAAATGCTCGGCGGTAAAAATATTACTGTGCACGAACGCGGTAAAACAACATCTATTAATTTATCGTTATTAGTTAACACGGTAGAATTGTTACCCGTAAGTGCAAACAAGCAAGAGTCTATTACTGAAACTACAACGCATACAGAATTTAACAACACCAAATCGTTGCTATTAGTTGATGATGAACCGCTCGTAGAAATGGTTATTAAAGCCATGCTGAAAGATGAAAACGTAGCAATAGATTATGCAAGCAATGCAATAGAAGCTATGTTGATGGTGTCGCAAAATAATTACGATATTATTTTAATGGATATTGTTATGCCAGAACTCTCGGGCACAGACGCGATGCTTAAAATAAAAAAACATAACGCAGACAAGCAAACCAAAATTATTGCCCACACTTCAGATTCTGAAACAAATAGTAATGCTAAGTATGTTGAGCTTGGGTTTGACGACATGCTTGAAAAACCAGTAAAGCAGCAAGTATTAATTAATAAAATTAAGCATTTGCTAAGCTAGGCCAAATTAAACAATTTAAAACTGTAAAATACACAGGGCCTATTATTTTTAATAGGCCCAAACTGGCAGTAATTATTTCATGTAGCTGCTACTTTATTTCATAATTTTAAAAATGAAGGTTATTTTATAACTCTTTATATTTTACTCTTTTCGCTTAACTCAAAATAAACCCTACTTACTATTAATAGCCACAGACCGCGCTTTAAAGCCCTCTCAGGTTTTTGTAATTATAAAACATCAAAAAAAATTATTTAAAAAACAAGCTGGGATGATAATTGCTCATCACTATACATACACAGGTTTAGACTAAATTTAAAATATTGATGAGGATAGTAAGTATGAGTAAAACACAAACCATTACCGTTGAAGGCCACAAAATTGCGTATCAAGAAATGGGCGAGGGCACACCGCTACTATTATTACATGGTATTCCGACTAACAAATCGTTATGGCGAAATGTTATGCCAACACTGAGTGAGCAACATCGTGTTATTGCACCTGATTTACTCAATTACGGCGAATCGGATATGCCAAAAAATACCGATGTATCAATTAATGCCCAATGCAAAATAATCAGTCAATTTATGGATGAGCTAGGTATTGCTAAAGCAAACATTGCCTCTCATGATATAGGTGGCGGAATAGCACAACTCATGGCGGTAAATTACCCAGAAAAAGTAAACAGCTTAATATTAATTGATAGTGTTTGCTTTGATTCTTGGCCAATACCCGAGTTTGAACCTTTGCTTGAGCCTGGTGTAGAGCAAGAAACATCGGTTGATGAGTTTGTTGATACGCTAAATGAATTTATGCCAAAAGGTGTATACGATAAAAGCATAATGACCGACGAACTTAAAAAACAGTATTTAAAGCAATGGAGTAATGAGCAAGGTAAAGCAGCGTTATTTAATAATATGCGCCGACTTAATAAAGAGTACACACAAGCAATTGCCGGTGAGCTTAAAAGCTTAAAGCATGAAACCCTCATTTTATGGGGTGATGAAGATAACTTTCAAAAACCTAAATATGCACCTCAGTTAGCTCAAACCTTACCAAATGCAACACTAACTTGGATAGAAAAAGCAGGGCACTGGGTTATAGATGAAAAACCAGAACGAGTAACTTCGTTAATGGGTGAATTTTTGGCTGATAAAAAGTTTTAAAACACCTTAGTTTTAAAGGCCTAGTTAGCCACTTTGGATAACATGTATATAAAACCATGCCGTTTGAGCTGTATTAATTTTTATAGAATTAGTTACTCAAACGGCTTTTTTATTCATCTATTTTTTAGTATTAAACCATTTAAGTATAAACCGCTATTAATAGCTCAATATTCATACATTAAAATTGTGCGCATACGCTTTATATTAGGGTGATTACGCATGGGAAACTATAAATGAGCTAATTTAACATAATGCATATAGGTATATAAAAACCCCTTTATTCGCTAGGTCTACAAGTGACGTAACTACGTTTAATATAAGCTGAGGGTAACTGTACACTCGCGACTTTTATTAGTAATACCAAAAGGCTAAGACGATATTATTGTATTTATAAACAATTAGTTAGATACATATTGCTGTAATAATGTACTGCTAATTTTTACCCTCATTTAATTGAGGATAAAACAATGAAGACAATAATAAAGGCATCAATAGTACTTACAGGTTTCTGTTTTGCGCACAGTGCAAGTGCAGACAATTGTTTACAAGGTTGCCCAACAGGTTTAGATAATGGCAATACAATTGAGCGAAGTATTTATACTTTAAAAAATAATCGTTATACAAAGTTTGCAGATTGGGTGGCTTACCATGTTACAACTAGCACTATGAGTGGACCATCGAGAAGCAGAAGTTGGAAAGCCGATCCAGATTTATACTCACATTACACGTTAGAACCCGCTGATTATACCGATGCGTATGCAACAATAAATACCGATAGAGGCCATCAAGTTCCATTAGCATCTTTTAGTAATACGGCTGATTGGAAACTAACAAACTTACTTTCTAATATTACGCCGCAATCATCCGCATTAAATCAAGGCCCATGGGTTAGGCTTGAATCTGCAGTGCGAAATCACGTAGGAAATGGAAATGATTTATATGTAGTAACAGGTCCATTATACGAATATTATTTTGCAGAGTTACCACAAGCTAACGAAGCGCATACCATTCCAAGTGGCTATTTTAAAATTATTATGCAGCAAACTGGTAGCACAATTAAAGCATCGGCATTTATTATGGAGCAAACAGCAAGTCGCAGTGATAACTTTTGTAATACCGAAGTAAGTATTGATGAAGTTGAATCGCGCTCAGGTATAAATGTAATGCCAAACTTATCATATAACAGTGCACAAACAATTGAATCATCAGTGTATGGTTTAAGGTCTGAACTAGGTTGTAACTAAGTCATATTATTTTTGCGTGAGGCCTTAGGTTTTGAAGAACTTAAATCTAAGGCTTTAAATTAAACCTGATATGAGGTTCGATAAATGCTTGTAGCAGTAAGTTAGCTCTAAATAAAATGATAGAAACGACGATTACAAAATTTGAGCCTGTTTAAAAAAGGTAATTAATTTTTATAAAGGGAATATAGAGGCTGCTATATGAAATTTGTAATTGTTAGGCTTTATAAGATTGAAAGACTACATAAATATTAGCGAAAATATCGGTGTAAAATCTAGTGCGTAAGTTGTTGTTAAAAGTTACTGTACATAACAATTTGAACGGTTAACTGAAAGACCAACTTTAAAAGACTATTACAAAACACCAGAAATAGGGGTTTATACGTAAATAATAGAAGCTACTTAACTTTGATTATGTATTAATTTAACTTATTTAACATAATATAAATTATAGGTAGTTATCTATATTATAACAAGGAGTGCGTATTACACTCCTACTATGTCCAATACTAGACGGTATCGGACATTAAGGTTGTTTTTCAAGCTATACCAAGCCTTACTTTGCTATGTATTTTTAGTTTATTCCTGGTCATTACGTTTTATTATTAATTACACTTAAAACTTTACTAGCTATATTAGTTACAAAGAACTTTAAGCATTGGCTACTTTAAAATTTTAACCACATCAGTTTTTGTTTTGCTATTTTCATCAACGTTCTTTCATTGCGGCGCTATTTAAGACGTTTTATAAAAAGCCTAAATTTATTAAAACTTTATTGGTATTTTAAATGAGCCTGTTAGTTTTCCTTTTTGAAAAATAAAGGCTCATTCAGTCAGTTATTATCCGTAGATTTTAAAAAGCTACCTAAAACAACCTTAGCTAATCCATACTTAAAATACGCTCTGCTGTGTATTCGTTAGTAATTAAACCGCTGATCATATTCGATCTAACTGCACCAAGTATCGCAAGTACTTTATCTTCACCGGCGGCTATAGCGTAAATTTGTTTACTACCTTCAATTCTTAATGGCGTACTGGCAACACGTTGGTTTACAGTGCAGTCAATTAATTGGCCGCGTTTGTCGTAAACCCAGCTGATCATTTCGCCCACAGCCCCTAAACTTTGTAGCTCTTTTAGCTCTTGCTCATCAACAAAGCCATCAATATGCAATGGCGATTTTTCGCCTAGGCTACCTACACCCACAAACGTTACGTCGGCTTGGGTGGCCAATTTTAAGTTACTGGTAATATTATGTTGTGAATGCAATTGCTGTTTTTCTTCAACACTTCTTGGTAATACAGGAAGCGGCATTGGGTAATGCTTTGCATTTATATGCTCGGCCATTCTAACGACTACATCATAAGGTGAAGCCGACCCATCAAGTGCCATGTTACCTAGCATCGCCACTACTTTGTGTTGGCTACAATCTAGCGTTGGCAGTTCATCAACGCATGCACGTAATACGCGCCCAGTACCCATAGCTAAAATTTTCGGTGTTTCTGATTTTAAATGGCGTTGTATTTCAGCTGCACCGGCTTGCGCTAAACCCACTGTAGAGTTTGGATCTGAGCCATCGCTAGGCACTACTTCACAAGAGTCTAAGCCAAAACGGCTTTTAATTTTTTCTGCTAAATCCATACATTTAGCAATAGGATGATCGAGCCTTACTTTAATAAGCCCTTGGCTTACAGATAATGCCACCATACGTTGAGCCGATTGACGAGATACATTGAGTTTTTTGGCAATTTCGTCTTGTGTTTTACCCGCAACATAATAGAGCCACCCTGCTCTAGCTGCATCATCGAGCTTACGTATTTCTGTATTTGATAGCTTTGCCACATAAACCTCTTATTTTGATAAGCCGCTTAGTTTAGCGATAAATCATTTTATAATATTTGCAAATATATCATTCATTTATAAAATGCCGAAGTGTCACATTAATTTAATAGCCAATACTTTAGGTAAATTTGCTATTCCTAAAGTATTGGCTTAAAACGGCGGATTAAACTGTTGGGTTTTTAATCGTTAACCCATTTTTATCAAATCTATGTACCTTGTGCTCAGGCGCACTTAAATAAATTGTATCGCCATATTGTAGTGGGCAATCGCCATCTGCTTTTACCGTAACCGTACTGCCATCGTTAATAGTTACATGTAAAAAGCTTTCAGAACCTAAATGCTCGATTACGCCCACAGTACCTTGCCAAGTTCCTGACTCAGTTGAGATTTCAAAGTGCTCAGGACGCACACCCAAACTGTGCGTTTGTGCATGGCTATCGTTATCTACTTCAATAAAGTTCATTTTTGGTGAACCAATAAAGCCTGCAACAAATTTATTTACTGGGTGCTGATACAGCTCAAGTGGCGTTCCGACTTGCTCAATAATCCCCCCATTAAATACTGCAATTCTGTCTGCCATTGTCATCGCTTCAACTTGGTCATGTGTTACATAAATCATTGTTGTAGCTAAGCTTTTGTGTAGTTCAGAAATTTCTAAGCGCATATTTACACGTAGTGATGCATCTAAATTTGAAAGCGGTTCGTCAAACAAAAAAGCCGACGGTTGCCTAACAATTGCGCGCCCTATTGCTACACGTTGGCGTTGCCCGCCCGATAATTGCCCTGGTTTACGGTCTAGGTAATCAGTTAAATTAAGTATTTTAGCGGCATTTGCTATTTTACTTTCAATTTCAGCAGGGCTTACTTTTGCGCGTTTTAGTGGAAACGCAATGTTATTGCGTACACTCATGTGCGGGTACAAAGCGTACGACTGAAAGACCATAGCTAAACCACGTTTTGCCGGTGGCGTCTGTGTTGCATCTTGGTCATCAATCTCAATTGTGCCGCTGGTTGTGTCTTCCAATCCGGCAATCATACGTAGTAATGTTGATTTACCACAGCCCGATGGCCCTACAAATACAATAAATTCACCGTCTTTTATCTCTAAATCAAGCGGTTTAATTACGTTAACTTCATCAAAACTTTTGGTTACTTTTTTTAGTGTGATGCTGCCCATGTGTGTTCTCCTACTTTACTGCGCCAAAGCTTAAGCCGCGCACTAATTGTTTTTGACTAAACCAACCAAGAATTAATATTGGCACAATGGCCATGGCAGATGCTGCCGACAACTTGGCGTAAAATAACCCTTCAGGGCTTGAGTAACTGGCAATAAATGCCGTTAGTGGTGCGGCATTTGCAGCAGTTAAAATGAGTGTCCAAAATGCTTCGTTCCATGCCAAAATTACGTTTAACAGTAGTGTGGAGGCTATGCCAGGTAATGCGATTGGCAGTAATACATGAAATATTTCTTCGCCAATAGTTGCACCATCCATTCGTGACGCCTCTAAAATTTCACCCGGAATTTCTCTAAAGTAGGTGTATAACATCCATACCATAATCGGTAAGTTTATTAAGGTCATAACAATAACTAAGCCCAGTTTTGTATCTAATAAAGCAAAGTCTCTAAAGAGTAAATAAATAGGAATTAACACCCCTACCGGCGGGAGCATTTTTGTAGAAAGCATCCACATAAGTAGGTTTTTAGTTTTTTTCGTTTGCACAAACGCCATTGACCACGCGGCTGGTACGGCTATTAATAAGCCCAATAAACTTGAGCCTAGTGATATAACCACCGAGTTCCAAAAGTGATCAAAATACGGCGAGCGGGCTAACACATCTTGATAGTTTTCCAGTGTCCAATCAAAAGCAAATAACGCTGGTGTGGCTGATATTGCTTCTGCTTCGGTTTTAAAACTGGTGATTAATGTCCATAAAATTGGGAAAAATATCATCCCACTGATGGTCCATGCTGCCAGGGTATAAATTAGTTTTGATTTTTTATTTGCTGCACTAGCCATGATTAACCCTCTAAGTTTTTACCAATAAGGCGCATTAAAAATATGGCTACAATATTGGCAATAATTACTGCAACTATGCCCCCTGCTGAGCCCCCGCCTACATCAAATTGTAATAACGATTGGGTGTAAATTAAGTAAGTAATATTGGTTGATGCATACCCAGGCCCGCCACTGGTTGTCACTAAAATTTCTGCAAAAATAGACAGTAAAAATATAGTTTCAATTAAAATAACAGCGGTAACAGCGCGAGATAAATGCGGCAGCACGATGTAAAAAAACTTACTAAAAGGCCCTGCACCATCTAAATCGGCAGCTTCGAGTTGTTCGCGGTCAAGGGATTGAATTGCCGTGAGTAATATCAACGCTGCGAACGGTAACCACTGCCAAGAAACAATAATAATGATTGAAAACAAAGGCATTTGCGCAAAAAAGTCGATAGGTTCAAACCCGAGCCAAATTGCAAAGTGTGCAAATAATCCGTTTACAGGGTTCATAAACATGTTTTTCCACACCAAAGCCGATACGGTTGGCATAACAAAAAATGGGGCGAGAACCATAATACGAACATAGTTTCGCCCCCATATTGCTTGGTCGAGGAGAACAGCTAAACCGATACCACCACAAATTGTGATAGCTAATACACCCGTTACTAAATAAAGGGTATTAAAAAAGGATTCAACAAATGCGGGATCTGTTAAAAAAAACTCGTAGTTTAAAAAGCCTACAAATTCACGTTCACCAGGAATAAGTAAGTTGTAATCTACAAACGAGAAATAGAGTGTCATGCACAGCGGCACTATCATCCATCCTAGTAATAAAATTACACTAGGAAATAGCATTATGCGTGCAAGCGTACGAGACTGTGTAGTTGCCATATCAGTGACCTTCAAAAAGTCAGCATTAACCTTAGCAACAACGACAAACGGCTACTAGATAACATGCTAATGCTGACGAAAAATACGAGGTAAGCGTTAAACTTACCCGCCTACTTATTTATTTTGGGTAGCGCGCTTTACGCATTGTGCGCTCAACTAGGCGTTGTGAGGTGTTAAGTGCTTGCTCAACAGTCATTTGCCCAGTAAGTGCAGCGGAAAACTGCTGCCCAACAGCAGTACCAATTCCTTGAAATTCAGGAATAGCTACAAACTGAATGCCAACATAAGGCACGGGTTTAACAGTAGGGTTTTTCGGGTCGGCCGAATTAATAGAATCAAGCGTTATTTGTGCAAACGGTGCTGCATTCATGTATTGCTCGTTTTCATAAAGTGATGCGCGAGTACCCGGCGGTACTTTTGCCCAGCCTTTGTTATCGGCAACTAATCGGCTGTACTCTTTTGATGTAGCCCAGCTAATAAATTTCATTGCAGCATCAGATTTTTTACTACTAGAAGGAATTGCAAGTGTCCATGACCATAGCCAATTACCACGTTTACCTAGGCCATTATCTGGTGCAAGTGCAAAGCCTACTTTATCAGCGACTTCAGAATCTTTTTTATTGGTTACAAATGCGCCAGCAACCGTTGCATCAATCCAAATACCACATTTACCCGTTTGAAATAACGCTAGGTTTTCGTTAAACCCATTCGCTGACGAACCCGCAGGTCCAGACTCTTTCATAACATCTACATAATACTGGAGTGTGGCTTTCCACTCAGGGGTGTTAAATTGTGGTTTCCAATTTTCATCAAACCAGCGAGCGCCAAACGAATTTGCCATTGAAGTAATTAAAGCAACGTTTTCGCCCCAACCAGCTTTACCACGTAAGCAAAGGCCATAAACACCTTCATCTTTATTGGTCATCGCTTTTGCAGCTTTTTGAATAAAGCTCCACGTAGGCGCGTTTGGCATTTCTAGGCCGGCTTTTTCCATTAGGTCTGTACGGTACATAACCATAGAGCTTTCGCCATAAAATGGGGCCGCGTATAATTTGTTATCTATCGTTAAGCCACTGCGAATAGCCGGTAGTAAGTCATCAACGTCGTAATTTTCACCTAGGTTATCAAGCTCAGTTAGCCAGTTTTGTTTACCCCAAATTGGCACTTCATATGTGCCAATTGTCATTACATCGTATTGGCCGCCTTTTGTGGCAACATCAGTTGTTACACGTTGACGTAAAATATTTTCTTCTAGTGTTACCCATTTTAATGAAATATCTGGGTTTTGTTCTTCAAAATGATTGCTAAGCTCTTTCATGGTGATCATGTCACCATTATTAACAGTGGCAATGGTTATGGTTTCTTTAGCGGCTACGTTAATAGCCATAACTGAACACGCGAGCATTAATAATTTAGTTTTCATCGGGTTAACCCTCATAAATATGTTAAATGACGCTTAAAAAATAACTGTAAAGCGCCTTAGTAAATAAAGCGGTGAGTAATTTCAACGTATTACAGCGCTGAAATTACCTTTAAACCAAACAGTAAGTTAGTAAGCTATTTAAAATTTAACTGAGATTTCTGAGGTGAAACCGTCAAAACCACGACCAATTTGGCCGCCTGAGTTTGCGCCTTCTTCTTGGTTTACATACTCAACTTTTAAAAGTGTAGAATCTGTAAACCAGTAACCTGCGGCTACTTGTAAGCGCTCAACGGTGTTATCGTTTTGGCTGATTAAATCGGAAGTGTTTTCTGACTCTGCATAGCGCGCGGCTACGTAAAGTTTTTCAGGAATGATATATTGCTGTGCTTCAACGGCGTAATATTCTACTGAGCTTTCGCCTTTAATTACACTGTTAGAATCAAACGTAGTACCGTTTTCGTCTGCCACACCATCTGTACCAAAGTAGGTAATACCTGCCACTGCGTTACCTGCAGAGTCTGCAAAGGTGTAATCGTCAGACGATTTACCCAACATTAAAATGATGCTGGTTTGATCTGATGGCTGATACGCTAAATTTAATTGAATGATAGACTGATCAAGCCCTGGCATAACACCTACGTGAGTATCACGTTCGCTTGAAGGAGAAGCCGAAAAGTTATAGTTTTCGCCATCACCAAAACGGTAATTTGTTGTTGTGAGTCCATCTAAGCTCGCTACGCCATTTTCAAAACGAAGTTGGTCGCCTTGGTTTGCTTGTAAGTAATTTAAGCCAACTTTAAAGCCACCTTCAAACTCTAATGTACCTTGTAAGCGGTAATTAAAGCCTCTATCTTCCTGAAATGCTTCGCCAAAGCTTGATGTAGTAATATGACCCGCTACGTTATAAGAACGAAGCACACCACTATCAAAAGTTTCTGTGTAGCTTAATTGTGCACCGTTTTCTGCGGTTGCGTAGTCGTTAATGCCGTTACCAATTAAGGCATTACCTTGGTTATCAGCGCCGTCTTGAAAACCTTTAAACTGAAATGGAGACGCGCCAATATTACCTAAACGAAGCGTTAAATTTTCGTTTTCGTTTGGTGTCCCGTATAAGCCAAGTAAATCAAATTCAATACCTGCAAAGTCGTTATGGAACGAAAAATCACGGTCGCCGCCGCCAAAATCGTTTGGCTCTTCGGCTATATCAATGTCGGCAGTAATGTATTCATTTATATGAAACTTAAGCATTAAGTTAGCTCTAATACGCCCAAAACCTGATGATTGCTCTTCATCTCCAGGACGAAATGCACCGTCTTTAGCTTGAATAGACTGAAAGTTTTGCATTGCTAGAAAGTTAACGTCAAGGCGGTCAAAGTAATCTGACATTTCTGCTTGTGCTGGCGCCGCCAACGCTGCTGCTACTAAAGTTAGCGCAAATTTAGCTTTCTTATTATTTAACATAATGAACTCTCTATTTAGTGTGTTGTGTATTTTCAGTGTGCAGCTAAAGCGAATGAGCATTTTACTTTAATGTGTTTTTAAACTTCTTAATGGGCATTGGCTCAGCTAGTGAGCATAATCACAAATGAATAATGTAACGTCAACATCTTTTATTACAAAACATTTACATGAAATCGTACTTATAAAAATTTACATTTATAAACAAGGGTTTAATAGTTTTGAATTCCAAAATAAAATTGCCAGTTATGACTAAAGTCTTATTTAAAATGTTCTGTAGAGGGCTATTGAAGAGCGTTATTTAACATTTATTAACCAATTAAATGTTGTGGGCGTTTAATTAATACGGCAGGTTTAGGCGCGTAAAAGCGCTAATTGGTTGTTTTTTGATTTACTTTCTTGAGCTTATACAGTGCTTAGCATAAAATTAAATTACTTTAGATGTATTAAAAATAGAAGTAATTAACATATGGAATTTGTGCGCCCGCTTGAGCCTATACTTATTATTGATGACGTTAAGGAAATACGTGACTACCTAAACCAAATATTAACAGAGCTAGGCTTTGAAGATATTTTAGAAAGCAACGATTACCTTTCTGCAAAACCCCTTCTTGATAAAAAATCACCCAATGTCATATTTTTGGATGTGGACTTACCTGATTCTGAAAGCTCTGATATTCTAGAACATATTAATGATAGCTACCCTCACGCTCACGTTGTTATGTGCTCGGGTCATAACACCCTTGAAAACGTGCAAAATACATGGGAATTAGGCGCTAAAGGCTTTATAGAAAAACCTTTTAACGCTAAAAAAGTTAATTCTGTTATGAAGCGCCTCGAACTAAGCGAATAAAATAAGGTCAGTATGCAAAGCACTGTTACGGCAATTATCGACGATTTATCGAGTGTTATTTTTGGAAAAAAACAACAAATAAAACTAGCACTCACCTGCTTATTCAGTGAAGGACATTTACTGATAGAAGATTTACCCGGTATGGGCAAAACTACGCTCTCACATGCACTTGCTGCTGTGCTTGGGCTGTCGTATCAGCGTATACAATTTACAAGCGATCTTTTACCTGCCGATATTTTAGGAACCAATGTATTTAACGCTAATGAGCACACGTTTACATTTCATAAAGGACCGATTTTTAGCCAAGTTGTATTAGCAGATGAAATAAACCGCGCGGGCCCTAAAACGCAAAGTGCATTGCTTGAGGCGATGGAAGAACAACAAGTTACAGTAGATGGTACTAAGTACACGTTACCAAATCCATTTTTTGTAATTGCCACGCAAAATCCGCTTTATCAGTCGGGTACTTACCCACTTCCAGAATCGCAGTTAGATCGATTTTTAATGCGCATAAGTTTGGGTTTTCCTCCTAAAGAGGCTGAAAAACAACTTATTTTAAACATTAAACCGCGAGACTACAGCCAATTACCACAAAGAATAGACGCTAAGCAGCTACAACAAATTCAAACCTTGATTAACCAAATTGTGATAAGTAGCCCTGTAATCGATTACATTATTGAATTAGTAACGCATACTCGTCAAAGCGCAGCATTTGCAGGCTCGCTGTCTCCACGGGCAAGTATGGCGCTTGCCAAAGCGGCTAAGTCGTGGGCATTTATTGAAGGGCGAGAGTTTGTAACCCCTGACGATGTACAAGCAGTATTTGCAAGTGTGTGCCAACACCGCTTAGGACTGCATAACGAGTCGGGAGAAGCACAAGTAAATGAAATCTTAAAAACCGTTGCTGTGCCAGTTTAACGTGTTATTTAAAAAAAAAGCCCAAAAGGTCAGTATATTAGGCGCATTAAAAAAGCGCATACTTAATAAACTACTTAAAAACAAGCATTCAAAGCAATCCATAACGCTGGCTCATAACAATATTTATGTAGTGCCCTCGCAGCTCGGCTTTTACTTTATTATTGTGGCTATTTTAAATTTTGTTATGGGCATTAATTATCAAAATAACTTAATTTTGGTGATGGCTTATTTAATGTTTGTGGTGATGATTATTGCTGTGCTGCTTGGTTATACAAACGCCAAAGGGCTAAAAGTTGAATATATAAAAAGTTTTGCCAGCTTCTCACCAAATAAAGGCTCGGTTAAGTTTATTTTAAAAGCCCCTACACTTACGCAATCAGTATCGCTTAGCTACTCGAGTGACCCAGAATACGCAAAGCACTTAACGCAAGTTACATCCAAAGACAACGCTTTAATTATTAACCTACCTTATAATGCCCGCGGTAAATATACCCTTGAACGATTTAAAATACACAGTAATTACCCATTTGGGCTGGTAAGCGTGTGGAGTTATATACAACCCAATGACTCTGTTTACGTTTACCCTGCGCCGGAGCATGTACTAAACGACACTTACAACAGTACGTTTGAACACACAACGCAAACAGGCAGTATTAAAGAGCCCGGCAGCGAAGAGTTTGATGAGCTAGTTACGCATTTACCAGAAATGGGATTGCAGCGAATTTCATGGAAACATTACGCTAAATCGCAGCAGTTACTCGTAAAAGAATTTATAGATTATAAAAAGTCCGATATTGTTTTTGATTTTAACCTGCTAACGGGTAACACCGAGCAACGCTTGAGTCAGCTTTGCTTTTTAGTGTGTAATGCATGCGAAAACAACACGCCGTTTACACTAATTTTGCCCTCAGCAAGTTACAAAGCAACTAACGACACGCACGATAAATCACAGTGTTTAGCACTTCTGAGCGAATACGGCGGAGCAACTAATGACTGAGCTATTAAATTACCGGGCAATTAATTTAGCAATGAGCTTTATATACGCCTGCTTATTTGCGTTTTATTTATCGCATATGCCCATACTGTTTATTGGGGTTTTATCGCTTTTATGCCTTTGGAACGTGTACTTAACACTGACTAACAACCCTAAACCAAACGCGTGGCTTGCAAATATTTTGGCTGGATTAGCTTTAATATTAATGATTTACACCATAGGTATAGGCGATACAGTCATATTGTTTGTTGCTATGTTATTGCTCTCTAGTATTTTTAAATTACTGCAGGCTAAAACAAAAAAACATTACCATATTATTGTCACACTCACGTTTTTTTCTATTTCATCGGCGTATTTGTTTAACCAAAGCATAATAACCACCTTAACCATGAGCGCCCTATTTTTACTCAACTTTGCTGTATTGAGCTTAATTGAATCTTCTCATAGTTTAAAATTAGCCTCTAAACAAAGTGCTAAGCTGTTATTTATTGCTTTGCCTTTAGCAATATTTTTGCTGTTGTTTTTACCTAAAATGCCCGCTTTTTGGCAGTTACCTGGGCCAAAGCTTGCTAAAACAGGGCTCTCTGAACAGGTTGACCCGTTTGATATTGCAAAGCTGTCTAATTCTGATGAACTGGTTTTTAGAGCGCGTTTTGATAACAACACGCCCGCCTCGCCTTATTATTGGCGAGCACTTGTACACGATACTTTTGATGGTAAAGCGTGGAAAACATCTGATTTATTAAAATATAATAATCAAAGCGCTGATCCCAATAAACAAATTACGATACAACACACCTACACTATTATTGCCGAGCCTGCTAATCAAAAATGGTTATATGGGCTTGATTACGCAACCAGTAACAATAAAAATGTTGAAAGTAATGCGCTAGGGTTACTTCGAAAAAAACAATATCAAGCTAAAAGCTTGCAGTATCAGGTATCAAGTGCAGCACTGAGTACAGAGCAACTTTCAAATTGGCAAACCACTTATTACACACGCTTAAATAACCAAACAAACCAACAAGCATCCATGCTTGCTGCCAAACTTAAACAATCAACAACCTCGCAAAGTGACTTTTATAATGCATTGCTTAGCTACTTTGCTAAACAAGAATTTAGTTACACGTTAACCCCTGAGCCAATGACCGGTGACAGCACTATTGATCAATTTTTATTTGATAAAAAGCGCGGCTTTTGCGGCCATTACGCCAGTGCAGCAGCGTATATTTTTAGAAGCGCCGGTATTCCCGCACGCTTGGCCAGCGGTTATTTAGGTGGTGAAAAAAACCAAACAAATAATTATTTATCGGTTCGTCAATACGATGCCCACGCTTGGGTTGAAGTGTATATTAATAATCAGTGGCAAATTTTTGATGCCACTGCGGTGGTCGCCCCCGAGCGGTTAAATGGTTCACTTTCGCAAAACGAAGAACTCAATGATGAATTTAAAAGTAATCTCGATTTTGGCTTAGTGAGTTTAAGTAACTTTGCAGCCGTTAATTGGTTAAGGCTCAAACTAGAAACCCTTGATTACCAATGGACTAGCTGGGTACTTGGCTTTGACGAAGAAAAGCAAAGCAACTTTTTAAAATCACTTTTTGGTAGTAAACATCTTTGGCTGGTCCCTTTAGCGGTTATTTTAGGACTTGCTTTTAGCTTTGCTGCTTACTTTATTTATTTAAATTGGCCACGCAATAAAAGTAAACGCCCGCCGTTAGTTTCAGAATTTGAGGCAATTAAGCACTGGGCAGATAAAAACGACATAACGGCGCCTAGTCACTATTCACCTAATCAGCAGTTAATATACTTTGCTGAGCAAAGCCCTGATACTGCGGAACCTTTAACCCAATTTAGCTATTTATTTAACCAAGTGCGCTACGCTAAAAAACCTTTTACTAAAGAACGTAAAAATCAGGCTAAAGATCTGATAAAATTAATTAAATCTTCAAAATAGAGAATACTATGAATGCGGTTGTTATAGGCGTTATTTTAATGCTTGGGCTCTCCTTAGCCCGTGTAAATGTCATTGTAGCTATGATAATTAGTGCACTTGTAGCTGGTTTAACAGCGGGTTTAGGGATAAAAGAAAGTGTTGATGCATTTAATTCTGGCTTGTCGGCCGGCGCTGAAATTGCACTAAGTTACGCAATGTTAGGTGCCTTTGCAGTGGCTATTTCAAAATCGGGATTAACCCGTATCCTCGCCGAAAAGCTATTAAACAAAGTGAATGCACAAGGTGCAGGCAGCGAAACCTTTTTAAGCTATTTTATTTTATTAATTATATTAGGCTGCGCTATTTCATCTCAAAATTTAGTGCCTGTGCACATAGCCTTTATACCTATTTTAATCCCCCCTTTGCTCGTTGTGTTTAATCAACTACGTTTAGACCGCCGCGCCATTGCTTGTATATTAACGTTTGGTTTAGCTACCTCTTACATGGTATTGCCTTATGGATTTGGTGGCATTTACTTATACTCTATTTTGCATAAAAACTTAGTTGATAACGGCCTAGACATAGTTAACACCCAAGTACCTATGGCAATGATTATTCCTGCCTGCGGTATGTTGGTTGGGTTAATTATCGCGGTGTTTATAAGTTACGCAAAGCGCCGTGACTACCAAGCGCAACCGTTAACAACACAAAGCAAAGCTACCGACATTGAGAAGCCAAAAAAAGTAATGATAGTAGGTTTGTTTGCTGTGCTTTCATCCTTGGTTGCTCAAAACCTAAGTGGCTCTATGATATTAGGCGGCCTTGTTGGCGTAATGATATTTAGTGTATTTGGTGTTGTTAAGTGGGAAGAAAACGGTGACGTATTTAGTAAAGGCGTCGCCATGATGGCGATGATTGGCTTTATTATGATTTCGGCTCAAGGATTTGCCTCAGTAATGAAAGCAACCGGTGATGTAGCAAGTTTAGTTCACAGTGGCGCGGCGTTATTTGATGGCAATAAGCCCCTCGCTGCGGCCTCTATTTTATTGGTGGGATTATTGATAACAATGGGTATTGGTAGTTCGTTTTCTACAGTGCCAATTATAGCTACCTTATTTGTTCCATTATGTTTAGATTTAGGTTTCTCGGTTATGGCAACTGCCGCTTTAGTGGGTACTGCGGGTGCATTAGGTGATGCGGGCTCTCCTGCCTCTGACTCTACACTTGGGCCAACCTCGGGTTTAAATGCCGATGGTCAACATGACCATATACGAGATTCAGTGATCCCCACCTTTATACATTTTAATATTCCATTACTTATATTTGGTTGGATTGCTGCTATGGTGCTTTAACACCTCTGCACTTACAGTGTGTAAAATTCATTATTTTTAAGGCATGCATTCCATGCCTTTTTTATACCTCCCTATTTTGCTGATCTAATCTATATATTTTTATACCTGCTAAGATTGCTTTTACAACTAATTAGTATGATGTGTTCTTTTACTGTAATTAAATAAGCACCTAATAAAGGTGCTTATTTAAAGGCCGCTTGCCTTAATATTTACTTATCAAAACCGTAAATCATTTTATCGCATACCACCGGTGTCGGTCTGTGATCATCATCTACGGCTACAAAGGTAAAGCTGCCTGAAATAGCCGAGTGCTTATCATCTTTATGCATGGTTTCTAAACAAATATCCACATCCACTTTAAGTGATGTATTGCCCACATGCACAACTTTAGCAATTAGCTCAGCAAAAGTACCCGCTGGAATAGCCTCTTTAAAATCAACTCTATCAGATGAAATAGTCACTAACGGCTTTCGGCAAAAGCGAGTGGCGGCAATAAAAGCAACCTCGTCCATCCATGCTAACGCATCGCCACCAAACAATGTGTTGTGATGATTAGTGCGCCCAGGAAACACCGTTTTAGTGACCGAGGTCGTTGAGTCTTCAATACGCTTTGCAATAATTGCATCGCGGTTAATGTCTGTCATAGTATCTACTTTTTATTAGCAAGCTTATCTTGCATCAATAATGCTGGGTCTAGGCGCTCGCCTTCCCAGTTAAAACGCCAATCAAGGTGTGGGCCTGTTACACGCCCTGTCGCACCTATTTCGGCAACTTTGTCGCCTTGGCTTATTGTATCGCCTACTTTTACATCTAATTTGCTTAAATGAATATATGTAGAGGTAACGCCATGGCCGTGGTCAATAATAAGCGTACCGCCCGAGTAGTATAAATCGGGATCAGCAAACACCACGGTGCCACTAATCGGTGCATAAACAGGCGAGCCGGTTTTATTTGCAATATCTAAACCAAAATGTGGGCGTCTCGGTTCGCCGTTAAAATAACGTTGGCTACCATAAACACCCGATATACGCCCTTGTGCAGGCTTTAATACCGGGTCTAAAAAGTACTGTAAATCAGAGTTAACCGCGCGCGCTTTACGTATTGCTTGCGCCTCACGGCTAATACGTGCGCTTACTTCTTTAGGAGGCGACACATACTTTTTAGCCACACCGGTAATTTTATCAATTTTATAATCACGTTTAGTGATCATTAAATCTTGCGTGTGTGTTTTACCGTTATTATCTACCCACGTAAGGGCGTGTTTTACTTTCGCGTCGCGACCAAAGCCAAACACAAAATCGCCAGAGTCTGATAACTTTAATGTTTTACCATCTAGCGATACCGACTTTACATTTTCAAGCTTGCCTGTCACTAAGCCGCCCTGGGTTAGGTGCCCTTTTAGCTCAAGCGCTAATGCACTAAAGCTAGTTGTGGTAACAAGCGCTGTGGCTAAAAGAGTTTTAAGCATAACTAATCGATCCCTTTCCTACGCCTTCATAGGCGGTAATTTTTACGTCTTTGTCTGGGTATTCTGCCTTAACTTGCTCAGCAAGGTGTTGAGCAATACATTCTACCGTTGTATCAACAGGTAAAATGTCACAGCGTGACTCGCTAATCGCCATTTCAAAGTAACCTTGTGCAGCGGTGTAAGCAAAACACACATCATCGTTTTTAGCGCTTATGTGTTTTAATTCGCTTGCTGTGATTTGGTCTTCACGCGTGGCTAAGTAAATATCTTGCCATTTTTCTGCCCATTGCTTTTGTAAGCGTGGCATAGACATACCATCTAAACTAATACCAATTTGCGAGCGATGGCCATGAATAATACGCTGACAGTTACCATCGTGCTTTTTAAGGCCATGGCTGTAATGGTAATAAAAACTTTGGCTGTGCTCTGGTTTAAGCGACAACTCAATTTTTTCAATGTTTCCTGGCAGTTTTGGTAAAATAGTGTCTATTAAAAATTCAGTCACTGATTCAACGCTAATTTCTGGCGCGTCTATCATGCAATAAGCTTGATGCGGAGCACTCATGGCTAAATGGTGGTTATCACCAAATGTGCAATCAAGCGTTTTGTGCGAATCAAATTCTTGTACTGTGCCATTTAAACCTTTAGCAATTGCTAGTTTGTGGTCTAAACAGTCGTCAATTATGCCTTTAATTTGCTTTTTAACTAAGCCAAAGTCTAACACCATAGACTCTTCATTTAGCTTGCCATGCAACGTTAAGTCAACAATCCAGCTCTCGCCAACGGCGCCGCGTTTGTTACATAAGTAAGAAAAATCAATCACTGTTAGTGAGTTAACAAAAAGGATCATAAACTTCCTTTAAACTGGTTATAAGTCAGGGGTAATTATAATGATTTCTGATTGTAATTGCGCGGTTTTATAGTGCAAAAAGCAATCGCCACTACTGATTGGCGATAAATCACGCAAAAAAGTGTTTTTTTCAACTGCTCCGAGTTGTTTAGCGTACAAGTGTACGCTAAAGTACTTGGCAATTTCTAAGCGAAGATAAGTGTTATGGAACCTAAAAATAGCTATACAAAAGAAGATTTGATCCTATGTGGTCAAGGTGAAATGTTTGGTGAAGGTAACTGCCGTTTACCAAGCGACAACATGTTAATGATGGACCGTATTACTTCAATCACTGCTGATGGCGGCGAGCACGGTAAAGGCCAAATTGTAGCTGAGCTTGATATTGACCCAAGCCTATGGTTTTTCGATTGCCATTTTAAAGGCGACCCAGTTATGCCAGGTTGTTTAGGGCTAGATGCTATGTGGCAACTCGTTGGCTTTTTCTTAGGCTGGTCTGGTGGGCCTGGTTTAGGCCGTGCTTTAGGTGTGGGTGAAGTTAAATTTACCGGTCAAATTTTACCTACCGCTAAAAAAGTAACGTACCGCCTTGATATGAAACGTGTAATTAAGCGTAAACTATTTATGGGTATGGCTGATGGCACAGTTGAAGTAGATGGCCGCGTAATTTACGAAGCAAAAGATTTAAAAGTGGGCTTATTTCAAGATACAAGCGCATTCTAAAGTTAGTAATGTATGCAAAAAGGCCTCCAGTTGGAGGCCTTTTTACTTTAATTCTTATCTGATGAATTAGGTTTTATACATGTTTCGGTTTTCAATTGCTTCACGCCAACCGCCTAACCATTCGGACTTAGGATCGATTTGCTGATAAGGGCATAGCTCTTTTGAGCGCCCGGCTAAACCTGCTTTAAAACCTTGAGAATGAGCTCTTTCTAAACGATCTCTTTTTTGTCTCTTCATCGGTAATATCCTCACCTTTTTTAATTATAAATTTTGTAGCATTAGTGAAATCTACATTTAATGAATAGTTAATAAAAATGTTAAATTCAAAAAGCAAAATTAATTAATTCGTTTGACATTAAGTAACATGCTGATGCAAAAATAATTTAACATTAATAAAAACACAGTGGTCGTACCACTTCATTTCTTACTGCTTCTTTAATTTACAATACGGCTATCTAACCGCTTAAATGCACTTATGTGCTAAGGCGTGTTCTACTTTGCTGATTTAAATATCTCCATTGAAGCACTTAAATAACTATTTAATGAAAGCACCTAATGGGCAGCATATAGTTGGTATTTATGGTGCATTCTCGCCTTGTCTAAATGCCAAACACCACTGCAAATTTAACCAGCAAAAATCAACACGACCTATTTATCCGACACACCTTTTTTGGCTAAGTTCCAAACAAAAATGTAATCATGACGATTTTATTGCAATTTGCCCTTTTGTTTAAAAAACAACTTTAACGATTTATTTTTAAACAATTGGTATTTATGCTTGATTAATTAAAGTCGATCGGTCTAATATGGGTTAACTTTAAAAAGGCTATTAGGGGTTACTTATAATGAACACTGCTCAGGCACCTGCACGGCGCGGAAGACCCCCTAAAATACCTCGCGAAAACGCCGATACCAAAGCGCACCTTATTAGGGTTGGCCTAGAAACCTTAACTGAATTTGGTTTTAGCGCAACTGGCCTTGATACCATTTTAAAAAAAGCCGGCGTGCCTAAAGGCTCGTTTTATCATTACTTTAAAAGTAAAGAAGCGTTTGGTATTGCGTTAGTAAATGCCTACGATGACTACTTTATTACTAAGCTCAAAAAATATTTAACCGATAGCACTACCCCGCCCCTCGAGCGCTTAATTCACTTTACGCAAAGTGCCATTATGGGCATGCAAAAATACCAGTACAAACGCGGTTGTTTGGTCGGCAATTTAAATCAAGAGCTAAATCATTTAAGTGATGAATTTAAAATCCGCCTACTACAAAGCTACGTAGCATGGCAGCAGCAAGTGGAGCAGTGTTTAAATGAAGCACAGCAACAAGGCACGATTGCTAAAACTGTTGATACGCAGCTTATGAGTGAATATTTTTGGATTGGCTGGGAAGGCGCCGTTATGCGAGCTAAACTTACCCAATCAAGTAAACCCCTTACGTTGTATACAGAAATGTTTTTACGCGCATTACTTACCTAGTGCGCATTTTATTTAGCCATTAAAAACCGATCGGTCTAAAAGGATATGTTATGAGTAACTCAGTTAAAGCTATTGTAATTACGAAAGACGAAAACTACGCTGCGGCGCTTAGTGAAGTGCAGCAAAGTGACCTACCAGATCAAAACGTGCAACTTGATGTACTTTACAGCACGCTCAATTACAAAGATGGGCTAGCCATTACTGGTAAAGGCCCTGTTGTGCGCAGTTTTCCTATGGTGCCAGGCATCGATTTAGTGGGCAAAGTAAGTGAAACAAGTACGGATGAATTTACTGTTGGCGATAATGTAATTTTAAATGGCTTTGGTGTGGGCGAAAAACACTGGGGGGGCCTTGCACAAAAGGCATCGCTTAATAGTGATTGGTTAATCCCCCTCCCTGCAGCGCTTTCGCCAAAACAAGCAATGCAAATTGGCACCGCGGGCTACACTGCAATGCTAAGTGTTATTGCCCTTGAAAAACAAGGCATCACTCCAAGTGATGGCGAAATATTAGTGACCGGTGCAAACGGCGGTGTTGGCAGCTTTGCCATTTATTTATTAAATCAGCTGGGCTATAACGTAACCGCTGCAACAGGTAGAATGGAGCAAAGCGATTACTTAAAAGAGCTAGGTGCGTCACAAATTATTAGCCGAGATGAGCTTTCAAACCCAGGTAAGCCACTTCAAAAAGAGCGCTTTGCAGGTGCTGTAGATTCGGTAGGCAGCCACACGCTTGCTAATATTTGTGCATCGCTTAAATACGGTGGTGTGGTTACTGCGTGTGGTTTAGCCCAAGGCATGGATTTACCCGCATCAGTAGCGCCCTTTATTTTACGTGGTGTATCTTTAATTGGTATAGACAGCGTTATGCGCCCTAAAAAAGACAGAGTAGAAGCATGGGACAGACTAGCAAGCTTAGTAAAATCCGATTACCTTGATAAAATATCAACCGAAATTACACTTGAACAAGTAATCGAAAATGCCGAGCAACTTATGGAAGGTAAAATTCGCGGCCGCGTAGTTGTTAATTGCCAAAGTTAAGCAATTTTATCTATTAAAGCCTCGTTATTAAATTTATAATGGCATTTGTATTTTTATTAATGAGGCAACACCTATGAGCAACCAAGATCTTTACAGTAATAACCCACTGCAAGGCGTAAAATTAGAGCAAGTGGTTGAAGAACTGGTTGAGCAATATGGGTGGGAGCTACTACACGCTTATTTGCAATTAAACTGTTTTAAAAACAATCCTGATGTAAAATCGGCGGTTAAGTTTTTACGTAAAACACAATGGGCACAAGAAAAAGTAGATAACTTTTACCTATACCGCCTTAAAAACTTACCTAAGCCCGACGATGTGCAATACGAGTTACCACCACGAGATAGAGTTATTCCTGCGGATCATAAACCGGGGGAGCCGTGCGAATTAAGTTTTAGTGATGCAAAGCGAATTATGGAAAAAAAGGCCACTAAACAACGCGCAAGGGCACGAAAACAACGCTCAAATGCAACTAACCCGTGGGGTAACTAAGTTAACCTCAACTCTGGATAATAAATCTATCTCTAGCAGCTATTTTCAGCGCTAACAGCGTTGAATTTACTTGCAATAGGCTAGCTATTGACGCGTAAATTCGCCTTGTTTTCACCGAAAACCGCTGGCTAGAGAATTAAGCTTAAAGATCATCATGATAAATTATGTTGGTATATCTCTTAACCAGAGTTCAGGTTAAGTTATATTTTTAAAGCCAATGTATATTGGCTTTTTTTAGCTCGACAATTTTAGGACTTAGTAACCTCGTTTACGCCAAAAATCATTAACAGAGCCTTGCTCTTCAAGTGCAACGTTAAATGTTTTATCGGCAATAATTTTATTATTTAGGGTGAGTGTCATTCGCCAATCACCTAATTTATTTTCAATAGGCTCCCACAGCGTATCACCTAAATAAAACTGCCAGTCGTTCTCTTTAATGTATTCAACGCCTTCAAAGGGCGGCATTATTTCGCCATTACTGTCTGGTATATCGGGGTGATAAATACAAAAGTGAAGTTTTTCGCCTTTTGCTTTTTTGATATTAATTATTAAACCAAATTCAACATCAAGCTTGGCAATTACATTGGTTGTAAACTGCTCAATTTGTGGCAATGCTTTACTTTTGCTATCCCATGTAGAATAAATCCCACAACTTTGAATCGACACCTCAGGTTTTGATTTTGCCATTACACCATTCTTTACTTTAGGCTGTTAATGCACTGATCTTATAATACATGCAGCTTAAGTAAAATCACCTGATTAACAAACATACTCAATGTTGATTTATTTTTGCACATTGCTTGCACATTTAAGATCAAAAATAGCGTCAATTAGTACTTAATTGGCTGTGTATGATGAATCACTCTCTCTGTAATAAAGTTAAACTATTAAAAATATTGTTATTAAGCGCGGCAATTTCTTCTCTTGTTGCATGTGGCAGTGATGAGCAAAACCTAACAACCGCCACTGATGAAAGTACAAGTTCAAGCAGTGACAGTACAACAGCAACAAGTGGCACCAGCTCAACCGAGCAAGTGCTATGTGAATACAGTTACAATGAATATAACGACTCAACATCAGTGCAAACCACCAGCTCTGCTGATTGGGCATGCACAGGTACAACACGCGATGTAGTTGCTAATGGCATTCCAGATCATGATGTGGGCACGTTTCCAAACCCCGACAATCCAAACACCATTTCTGAGCAAACTGTGAGTGAGAGCTTTACGTTAACGCCTGAACAAAGCGATACCGCAACCTTAATGGGCGGCCCTCGAGGCGTGTTAGGCATAGTACTAAATGGCGTTAAAATTGATGCTGGTACCGGCGGCAGTTGTGATGACTCTGGCGATAATTGCTCGCTTGGCGATAACAGTGGCAACTGGAGTATTGAAGCACTAAGCCAAGATACCTTTAGTTTTGGTACTGACGATAACAACGCACACGTACAGCCCGATGGCACATATCATTATCATGGCATGCCTGAGGGATTTATCTCCCTTAGAGGCGGCAACAGCTCAACAATGACTCTAATTGCATGGGCGGCTGATGGGTTTCCTATTTATGCGCGTTATGGCTATAGCACCGCGGATGATGCAAGTTCGTCACTTAAAGTGATGACAGGTAGCTACCAACATATTAGTACTGTAAGCGATAACCGCCCTTCTACCGATATTTATCCACTGGGAACTTTTGCACAAGATTGGGAATATGTAGCTGGCTCTGGAGATTTAGATGAGTGTAACGGGCGCTTTGGTGTTACCCCTGAATTTCCACAAGGCATATACCATTATTATGCAACCGATACTTATCCGTTTTTTCAACGCTGTGTTAAAGGCGAGCTATAAATTTACTTATAGGCAAAGTGAGCATGATGAAATTACATAAAAAAGCACTTGTTGCGCTTATTTTAGTGGCCAACATTGTTATAGCACCGGTTGTTTATGCACATTTAATGGTGGCTCAACACGGAACATTAAACGTGATTGATAACCATGCCTTTATTGTGCTCTCGCTGCCTATTTCTGCATTTAATAACCTTGATGATGATTTAAATAAAAAAGTATCTATGGATGAATTTAACGCCCATAAAAAGCAAATCAGCAAAACCATAATGCGAGGGGTTTATTTAAACGATCATCATTATAAGTTTTCTTTAGAGGGCTTATTACTAAACCCTGAAGTGTCGCATACTGATACTAATAACATTGAGTACATAACCATTACGGGCCGATATACAGTGCCCGATATAAGCGCACAGCTAAAATTAAACGTTAGGTTATTTAGTCAAAATTCTGATTTTAATAAGTACCACATTACCGCCACTAACAAGCAGCAAAAAATGACTCATCAGTTTGCTTTAACACCGCGTACGCCTTTTAGCACAGTGTTTTAAACTAACAATTAAGTAGCCAAGGGCAGACTTAATATTAAGCTGCCCTTTTTTATTTTTACTGCGCTAATAATTTTGGATTTTTAGGAAAAAAATTCTCTGGTTGTTTTTTGCAAAGCGAAAATTCGCGGGTGTTTTTATAAGGAAGCTTCATAAATCCTGCTACTCCCACATCAGTAATATTAACTGCATACTGCATTAATTTATTAAGTAACCGTTTAAACTCTACTTCTTTGCTTTCATCGAGTAAGCGATAGTAATGGTGTATTTTCATTCTATCTGGCAGGGCTTCAAATATAATACAGCCAGTATGATGAATTTGGTTTAGCTCAAACACGCATCTAATCACTTTTTTAGGAAGTTGCAGCTGCTCATCAGGATCTTTACCATCTTCAAAGTAAGAATGTGGACGTGCAATTTCGTTTGCCTTCATGCTAACAACTTCATAATCAAGCTCAGGGAGGTTATCAAACTTAAACGCTCCGGTTCCATCTCGCTCTAATTGAATGGTTTTACGCGCATCAAATAAACAACACTTAAATAAACCTTTTTGACTTATTGCTTGAGCAAGCATCACGGTATTATTAATGGCATCGGTAAAGGCTGTTTTTAAACTTTCATCATGCATAATAAGCGATGACTCAACGAACAACGACTCATCTTTCCAATGAAAACTCAATCCACCCACTACCGGGTATTTAGCTAGGCGGCTAATTGAGGCCAAAAAGGCTTTTTCGGTATCGCCGGTATCAAACAAAAACTCTTTATAGTAACGGTCTAATTGAGCATCGTTAACATCTAGCAGCTGCTGATTATGATCGGCTTGTCGTAAAAACTGTTTGCGCGAGCTATATACTACGGTGTCGGGCTTATCGCCTTTGCCAAACCAATAAGGTATAGCAGGACGAGGCTCCGCTTTTTTAAGCTCAGGTAAATACGCCTTAGCCATTTTAGTAATGTTACGCATAAAGTAATCACCAGCGCCATCACGTATGGTTTTATTTTTAGACAGCATGCCATCAATAACATTGGCAAGCTCTTTGGGTAAGCCAAGCGAGCTTGCAGGAATGGCTTGCGCACCAAAACGACACGACTGAGCGGAGGCAAGTGCATATAAGGTAGAAGCCACACCTTGTTCATCAAAGCGTGGGGATGACTGCTCACCCGACATTTGCGCATCACCTATAAAATACACATCGCCCATTCTGGCATTAGTAGTACTTAAATCTCCCGACATTAAATCCATAAAATTACTGGCTATAGGCTCACCCTTACTATCAACCTGTGCGTAAACAGAACTTCCCCAATCAACTAAAGACAGCGCATCGCTTTGCTCATCCCATACTAAGTTAGAAGGTTTAATATCGCCATGCACTATAGGTTGAGGGGTTAAACCATTTTTATGATTACGCAGGTCAATTAATACATTACGCAGCCGCACCGCTAATTGCATAATATGGGCGGCACTAAAACGCCCTTTTTTTAGCGATACTTTTTCAAGGTCTTCGCCAATGGCACGGGCCATCATTAAAATACCTTGCTTTTTTATACGCTCAAAAGCATAAAAGGTGGGCACTAGCGGGTTATTAATTTGCGAGAGCATATACGCTTCGTCTTCTAGGCGGTCGCGCACGCTTTGGGCAAGCGTTATACGCGAGAACTTAAACACCCAAGGTAAGGCGTTTTCGTCATTGCCAGCAAACACAAACCCAAACGCGCCTGAGCCAATCATCTCTACATTTTTATACCCAAGCGCACTCAGTTGTTTAATACAAATATTAAGCCATTGACGGTGTTTTTTGGCATCTCTATGTGACAGCAAATAAACAGATTGCTCTTCGTTAATATAAAAATTGCGAATTTCTTTGGCTTTCAAGACAGGCTCTTTGTTTTATAGGTTTAATAGTGAGTTAGCCACATGATTATTAGTGTTATATAGGCAGATTACAATACTCACTAAGTAGTTTTTACTCATACCTAAAAAGCTCACTAGCTTAGTGTTTAATATGCGCTATTACACCTTGCTAACAAATGTTGCATCCAATCGATTAGCTAAGCCGTATTTAAACTATCTGCTTATTTTAGATAGTAAATACATAGGGATTTAGCGATGAAGAGATTAGCTTTACTTACACTGAGCACGTTATATAGCATTACCACCTACGCTAATATAGAGACCATTACTGTTTATGGGCATAGAGATGGTTTAATTGGCGAGTCTATCAGTGCCTCAAGCGGTATCATTGGTCAAGGAGAAATACAGCAGCGCCCCATGCTCAGAAGCGCCGAAATGTTAGAGCTTATTCCAGGCATGGCGGTTACACAACACAGTGGCTCGGGTAAGGCTAATCAATACTTTATTAGAGGCTTTAATTTAGATCATGGCACCGACTTTGCCACCAGCATTGAGGGCATGCCCATAAATATGCGAAGCCATGGACACGGGCAAGGTTATACCGATCTTAATTTTATTATTCCAGAAGCTATTTCAACTATAAATTACCAAAAAGGATCATACAGCGCTACACAAGGGGACTTTTCAAGTGCTGGTAGTGCGCAATTTAATTTAGCTAATAACTTAAAGCACAAGCAAATAGAGCTAAGCATTGGTGAAGATAACTATACACGTGCAGTTTTGCTTAGTGCGGTTGATGTATCTAATGCCAAGTTAATAGCAGCAGCTGAGTGGCAAGGCTACGATGGCCCATGGGATGATATAAACGAAAACGTAAATAAAAAAAATGCCCTACTTCGTTATGTTGGCAAAGCTTTAAATGGAGATTTATCTATTACAGCAATGGCCTACGACAATACATGGCAATCAGCCGATCAAATTCCACAGCGCGCAGTGTCACAAAATATAACGTCACCCTTAGGGTCGCTTGATACCACCCTTGGGGGGAGTTCGAGTCGCTATAGCCTATCAAGTGTTTGGCAAGGCAAGCATATAAAAACCAGTATTTATGCCATAAATTATGATTTAACGCTGTTTTCTAACTTTAGCTATTTTTTAAACGACCCTATAAATGGCGATCAGTTTAACCAACAAGATAGCCGCACTATTTATGGTGGTGAGCTAAGTTATCAATTTGACTCCCTTACTGCTGGTTTAAATATGCAGCACACTGCAGGGCTTGAGGTTCGCCATGACGATATAGACAAGGTAGGACTTTATAACACTAAAGCGCGAGAGAGACTCAATACAATAAGACAAGATACCATAGAACAAACAAGCTATTCGAGTTATTGGCAAACAAAAATACTTTTCACACCTAAATTAGAGGCCACTGCAGGCGTGCGGTACGATTATTTTGATACCGATGTACGCAGTATTACACGGGTAAACTCGGGAAAAGCAAACGATGACTTAGTAAGCTTTAAAGGCAGTTTAAATTATAAATTTACCGATTTGTTAGTCGCTTATGCAAACTGGGGGCAGTCTTTTCATTCAAACGATGCCCGTGGCACTACCATTAATATTGACCCTATTAGCCAACAAAATGCCGAAAAAGTAGATTTACTGGTAAAAAGTGAAGGTGCTGAACTAGGCCTGCGTTTTGCCGATGATCAAAACGTTAATTTATCAGCCGCTTTATGGTGGCTTACACTCGACTCAGAGCTTTTATTTGTAGGTGATGCGGGTAATACAGAGCCCAGTGATGCATCAAAACGTTATGGTCTAGAGCTAAGCGCGTATTATTGGATTAATGAACGCTTTAGCCTAGACATGGAAGCCTCGTTTACTCATTCAAGATTAAATATAAACTCTGACAAAAACTATATAGAAGGCGCAGTACCTGTTGTTGCAAGTGCAGGTTTAAATTGGCATATGAGTAAAATGTGGCAATCATCATTTAGAGTACGCCACATAGGTAAACGTACGCTTTCTGACTCTGGTGATATTCGCTCTGAACCATTAACGGTAGTTAATAGTGCTATTAGCTATAAACAAACTCACTGGAAAGTCGATTTTGAACTACTGAATTTATTTGATAGTACCGATCACGATATAGATTACTACTACGCTTCGCGCTTACCTGGCGAGCCTGCACAAGGTGTAGAAGATAACCACTTTCATCCAATAGAGCCTCGCACAGCCCGCTTATCAATTAGCTTATTGTTTTAATCGAGCAAAATACTGTATATAAAAACAGTACACATATAAAAGCGCACTTTAATACATTTTTTAAGGTGCATTTCGCTGAGATGGCGCTGTTTTAAAACTTTTTAACATAGCGTGGGGATCTACGTTTTTACTATGTTGGCTGCTCGCCTGTGCCCACCACATCAGTTGGCTAAAAGTACGCGAATAATAATTAAACCACGATTTTTCTTCTTCACCCTCTTGCATTGAACCATCGCTATTTAGCACCTCTTGCGCCTTTGGTACATGAACCATTGCAGAGACTGGCAAACACCCAAGTTCTGATAAAAAGGTACGTAAACTAATTGCCGCACGTAATCCTCCCCATTGCCCTGCCGAATAGGTGACAATAGCGCTTGGCTTGTACGAGAACAACGAGCTGCCAAAATGGTTTAGCAAATCAGCTAATGCCGGGCTCATACTATGATTGTACTCTGGGCTTACCATTATATAGCCATTGGCTTGGGTAATTTTATCTGCTAAGGCTGTTAAATGTGCTGGAGCTTGGCTTTTTGCATAGGCAAAATGAGGTTTAAATACATCTTCTGAAGGAAAGTCGAGCGCGTCTATAAGTTCAAACTCGTGCTCGCTGTAGCGCTGGTTTAAACAATTGAGGCATGACTCAGCCACTCGCTCTCCTAATCGTGCTGGCTTAGGGGGTGTGCTATCTCTAACGGTGCCTAAAAAAACTAAAAATTTCATAAAAGCCTCCTTAATTGAGTGTTGTACCCACTATACCTTAAACCTAAAACATATTAAAAATGCGAGGCTTTTATTTGTTTGCACAATTTTTAGCACTCTAAACAAAAATTAATAAGTGTGGCCCCATCACTTACGCTTTAATGCTAACGCCTAATCTACCCTTAATTAAATTGATAACTAACACGAAGCCCTGCCCAAAATAAGGAGCGTAAATGCTCATCACCGCTATAGTGTGCAGCATCTTTGTTTATTGCAACGCTGTAACTGGCATAGCCAGATAGCATGACATTATTTAATAGTTGATAAGATAAATTAGCAGCAATTTTTACGTTATTAAGGCCATTGTGGCCATCACTTACATAACCACTATTAAAACCCGCCGCAGTTTGCAGTTCCAATCGCATTAAATCACTAAATGCATACTCTTTTGTAATTGCCAGCTCTATAAAAGAGCCACTGAGCGATAACGAGTGGTAAATACTCGCCATTGCATGTATATCCCAATCATATGCATAGCTTATATCTAGGCTAAGCTCATTATCATGGGAATTTACTCCTTCCTCGCGTGCTTTTATATGGTTGTAACCTGCATACAAAGTTAGGTGCTCTGCAAGCTCAGTTGAATAAATAGCATTTAAATTTAGCTCATCGTAGTCATTATCAGTGCCTGTTGCTAACCAAGGGATAAACGTAAAGTCATTGTAATTTATTTCGCCCGCAATAGAGACTAAAGCGCTACCGGGCAAGTTATCGCGCCCTTCTGTCACATAATGGCTTTCCCATAAAGGATGAATATGAATATTTAATTTTTCATTTGCGTGGTCAGAGTGTGCAACGCTTTTTATATTCCCGCCTACACCTACCTCAAGCTCGTGTAGCGATTCATTCGCAGCGCTTTTACCCGTACCTAAAGCCAGCGACATAATGCAGAGCAAGTGAGAGATATTTAAATTAGTTTTCATTAAAAGGTCCAAAACCAAAAAGTTGCGCATAGTAGTGCTATATAACGAAGCTCAGCAATAAAAAGATGCCTTTTTAAACAATTTATTTAAAAAATGGCTCACATCATTAAAAAACTAAGTAACTTGCTCATTTTATAATCTATAAGGTAGGATAAAAATGAGAAACCAATAACGCACATGGCTGATTTATAAATATAACTCGCGCATATTGTGCAATTAACAAGCAGGTAATCGTTTGGCTCTTTAAATCTATATATAAGTTGGTATCCTACGCGGCTTTTTGATAGTCATATTAAAATAATTACCCAGAGTTTAAGGTTAATTAGCCAAGGTGGGGCTCTCGCTGCATGGCACGTAAAGTGGCAGCAATCTAGGTTCAACGTAATAAAACGTTGTTCTAAATTTAAAAGCAAATATTAAGGTAACAGTATGCGATTTGGCCCAGGATTACTTGTAACAGCCGCATTTATTGGCCCCGGAACAATCACAACGGCAAGTGTTGCCGGTGCAAACTTTGGGTTTGCATTAATTTGGACATTACTTTTTTCGGTTATTGCCACTATTTTGTTGCAGTCTATGGCTGCTCGATTAGGAGTAGCAACAGGGCAAGATTTAGCACAAGCGTTACGTGCACACATTAAAACCCCTTATCTTAAAGCGCTTGCTAGTTTTTTAGTAATAAGTGCTATTGGTGTGGGTAGCGCTGCATATGAAGCCGGAAACCTCAGTGGTGCAAGTATGGGGCTAGTTGGTATTTTCCCTGGGGTAAGTGCACAAATATGGACGCCGTTAATTGCTGTATGTAGCGCTATTCTTTTATACAGTGGTAAGCACAAAGTGGTTGAAAATGCATTAATACTGCTGGTGATCCTTATGAGCCTGGTATTTATATCTACCCTAATTATGGCTGCGCCACCAATGGCTAAAGTACTCGCTGGGTTTATACCTACAATCCCAAGTGGCTCAATTACAACGGTATTGGCCCTCATTGGCACAACCATTGTTCCGTATAACTTATTTTTGCACTCTGGTGTTTTGGCAGCGCAAGATCATTCTAAAAGTGATAAAGACACTGTTATTAAACAAACTAACTTAGATACAGGTTTATCAATTACGCTAGGTGGGGTGATCACCCTTGCCATTTTATCAACCGCATCTGTTGCCTTTTATGGCACCGATGCCGGTAAAATTAGTGCAGCAAATATGGCCGTGCAACTTGAGCCATTACTTGGCGAAGCAGCGCACTACTTTTTTGCTATTGGCTTATTTGCCGCAGGATTAACCAGCGCAATAACAGCCCCATTAGCAGGCGCGTATGCGGTATGTGGCATGCTTGGTTGGTCAAGCGAAATGAGTAACACCCGTTTTAAAACAGTCGCCATTACAATTTTAGCTTTTGGTGCATTTGTGGCCTCACTGGGGCTTGACCCTGTTGCAGTAATTATATTTGCACAAGCTGCAAATGGATTACTACTACCCATCATTACCGCATATTTGGTGTGGTTAGTGAATCAAAAATCAGTCATGGGAAAATACACCAACTCAACACTTTTAAATGTGGTTATATTACCCGTGCTACTACTCATTTTTTCGTTAAGTTGTTACAAGCTATCAGGGTTAATTTTTTAAAACCAATTACGTTTAACCATGGGCATGCCCATGGTTAAACATACAACCTGCGCTGCCGTGGCTGCTTTCAACTTGAATGGTGGCGTGTTCAATGTCAAAGTGGTCATGTAAATGGCTCTGTACTTCAATTAAAAAGTCGTTATTTAATGCGTTGTTGTCAGTTACTAAGTGAACAATAAGCGCAGACTCTGTGGTACTTAGTGGCCACACATGTAGCCCATGCACACCTGTTACATGCTCAATGCTTAAAAAATACTGCTTTAGTTTTTCTATACTAATATTTTTGGGTACGGCGTCTGTAGCGTAATTGATCGAGTCTTTAAATAATCCCCATGTGCCAATAAACACAATCACGACAATACTCAAACTTACAACAGGGTCTACCCACTGCCAGTTTTTAAATAAAATAACAATGCCGGCAATTACCACACCTAAAGACACCGCTGCATCGGCCGCCATATGTAAAAAGGCACCTCTAATATTTAAATCGTGCTTTTGCCCTTGCACAAACAACAACGCAGTTAAGGTGTTAATTACCACACCAATAAGCGAAACCACTATAACCGTCATGCCTGTAACCGGCTGAGGGTTTTCAAAACGCTCTATGGCATGCCAGGCTATGCTAGCAAGGGCAGCCATAAGTAAAACAGAGCTCATTAAAGACGCTAACACCGTTGATTTTTTATAGCCAAAGGTGCGCTTGTCGGTAGCGGCTTTACTTGCCAAAACATTTGCCCCCCACGCAAGTAATAAACTAACCACGTCGCTTAGGTTATGCCCTGCATCGGCTAAAAGCGCGAGGGAGTTGGCAAAAAATCCATACCCTGCTTCTATCACGACAAATATAAGATTGAGTAAAACGCCTATAGCAAACGCGCGATTATAGTGACTAATATGATGGCTGTGATCGTGACTCATGTTGCTCCTTACATAGTAAATAACTTAATTTACCTGAGCTGTAGAAATCTATTTCTAGCGCTCACAATGTTTAATTTATACAGTTAATGAGGTATGTGTTCGGAAAAGTTTAAGCGTACCTAATAAATAAAACAGCCCATAAATACTGCATACAATTGAGCTTACAATCCAAAATACAATTGAGTTGTGATGAATTAACTGACTGGTTGTTACAAAAGGAGCGATTAATCCTGCTATTCCCCTTAGTAAATAAACACCTGTTATTAATACCAAAGCCGTTTTTAAAAAAGGCAGCTTTAAAATAACACCCGCGCCAGAGAGCGCATACATGCCCCATATAGCCAGTATGGCTGATATAATTAAAGTAACAAAGGTAGGATACGAACTTCCCTGCTCAGCCAACTGCGCCATGTGTTCACCAGCACCAAAAAAGCGATACCAATCAGGGCCGCCAAAAATACAGGCAATATGTAAAAGTGACGCTATAAAACTTAAAACCCCCGCTATAACCAATAGCTTATTAAACTTCATATACTTATAAACCTAAGTTATTGGCTTATGTAAGCAACAAAACCAATTAACGCTGCGTAAAAGCTAAAGCCAAGTAAACATATTAGGTAAACATTTTTAGCTTTATTTGCCTTAAAGCTCACATAATTTTTAATGTCAGCTTTAAACTTACCAAAGGTGAATACGTTTAAAATTGCACAGCCGGTAGAGTACAAAATAAACCCTAAAATGGTTTCTATCATTAGCCACATAACAATATCTAAAGCAATGCTCATAACACTCATCCATTAAGTAATGTAAAAACAGCGTATCAAATCTATAGTTGATTATCAGCGTATTTATAGCGTTAAGGTGTAACAATAAATTTCGTAAGGCCTATTAATTGCCCCGACTCAGTTACCACTTTTACTTGCCACTTACCTTTAGCATCATGCGGAAAATTTACTTTATGAGTCCATGCTCTGTAGCCTTGTTTTCGCCCGCCATTAATATTGAGCGTAATTCTGTCGACCTCTTTTTTATTGTGTATCCATACATGAAATATTTTTTCGTTTAGACCTCTTGGCGCTTTTACTGCGGTCCATGTGTATAACCCTTCATGATGAAGTGTATATAAATCAAGAGTATCAATGCTACCTAGTGGTTTTTTATGCTCAACATCTACTTTGTGCGCCAAGGTAATATCGGTTAAACGCAGGGCTGCTGGCGGAACATAACTGCGAAGCTGCCAAACCCCGGCGCTTATTGCGCATAAAATTAAAACTAAAATAGGAAAACGCCACCAGCGCGCATCAGGCATTAAGTTTGTTAAGCTAGGTAAAGTAATAAGCACTGAGGTTACAAGCGCAATTGCTAAGCTTTGGCTCGTAGTTAGGTTTAATAAAATAGGTAACGTAACAAGCAAAACCACAAATAATGCAAAGTTATGAAATACTGTAAACAGCGTGCGGTTTTTAGCTAACTTTTTATAGTAAAATGGATCTATTACCGATATAAAGGCACATATAATAATCAGCGATGTAAAGAGTGCTTGTGGGTGATCCCACTGGGTAACCGCTAAAAAAAACGGTAACGCAAAAAATAGGCTTTCTTGCTGCACCATTTGCAGTGCAAAGCGCATTACATTGGGAGATACGGCTACCCCAAAGCGCTCTTGTACTTTATCGCGTAGCCAATTGTCGATGATCAACCAAAACCAGCTCACCAGTAAAACAATGGCAATAACCTGCGAGAACGACTCTTTTCTATCGACCATTACATAGCTTGCAACACCTGAGCAAAACGCCAATACAGCCAATAGCCCTGGTCGCTTTTGCATTGCAACTATAAATTGAGTAATGAGATTTTTTAGTTTGTTCATTTATTTTAGTGTCCGTACATAATGTACTTTATTATTATCAAGTTAGTTAAGTCAGTGTAACCAAGCGTAGATGAACAACACATAGATGCCTGCAGGTATTATTGTTAGTTGTTGCATTAAAAAACCACTCCCTTTTAACCGCTTTTTTAATTAATAAGTGCCTATAACTCGCCGTAAAATTACAGTAATTTTTAAAACTGTAACTTTAAGCGTTAATTAAAATAAGGGCTACAGCCGTGCCTGAATTTTATTAATGCGCAACGTGAAATCACCACAATAAACACATCTAGACGTCTGAACACCTATAAATTATACGCTGCACTATTTTTTTACATGCCTAAACACAGGTTTATATCCTCTCAGTAACACATTTAATCTATATAAATGAATCAAACTCATGTTTTATGTGAAATTAAACCGTTTTTATTAAAGCACCAATCAACGTATAAATTATCCATCGGCCAGCGCTTATAAGCATTAAGCCTGTTTATTACAAAACCACCCTTTGAGCACGCTAAAAGCTCAGGTTTTAAATATTCAATATGGATAGAGTCACCATGAGTAAAAACATTACATTCAATATTAAAAGTCAGCGCCTTGATGAAAACTACCAACCCGCTGAAAACACCCGTATTACCACTAATTTTGCAAACTTAGCACGAGGCGAACACCGCCAACAAAACTTAAGAAAAGCGCTAAATATGATCAACAACCGCTTTAACACCCTTGCTAATTGGGATAACCCAACCGCTGAGCGCTACAGTGTAGAGCTTGAGATTATTTCTGTAGATATTGGTTTAGATGAAAACAGCCAAAGCTTTCCTTCTATAGAAATATTAAAAACGAATATTATTGATACCAAAACAAACAAGCGCATAGAAGGTATTGTTGGTAATAACTTTTCATCGTACGTTCGCGACTACGACTTTAGCGTGTTACTTCAGCAACATAATAAAAATAAACCACAATTTAGTATTCCCGATAATTTTGGTGAGCTGCATGGTAAGTTATTTCAATCGTTTGTAAGCTCAAACACCTATAAGCAACACTTTAAAAAACCACCGGTAATATGCCTCAGTGTGTCAGATAACAAAACCTATCACCGCACCGCTAACGAGCACCCTATATTAGGCATTGAATACCAACCAAACGAATCTTCGTTAACAGAGCAATACTTTAAAAAAATGGGCTTACAGGTGCGTTACTTTATGCCTGCTAATAGCGCAGCCCCTTTTGCATTGTTTTTTGTTGGTGATTTACTAAACGATTATACCAACCTTGAGCTAATAAGCACCATTAGCACTATGGAAACCTTTCAAAAAATTTATCGCCCAGAAATATACAACGCCAATGCCAAAGCAGGTAATGCCTTTAAGCCTAATTTAAAAAATGCCGACCATTCACTCACGCAAATTATTTACGACAGAGATGAGCGCAGTAAATTAGCCGCCGAACAAGGCAAGTTTGCTGAAGAGCATTTTATAAAACCGTATAAATCAGTGCTTGAGCAATTTACAACAGCAAACGTTTAACCTTATTTTAATAAAGGGTCACTCTTATTATGAAAACATTATTACCTACATCTACAGCAGGCAGTTTACCAAAGCCCTTATGGCTTGCAGAGCCAGAAACCCTTTGGTCGCCGTGGAAGCTTCAAAACAACGAACTCATTGAAGGCAAAAAAGACGCCCTGCGCATTGCACTTCACTCACAACAACTCGCTGGTATTGACATAGTGAGCGATGGCGAGCAAACACGCCAACATTTTGTAACTACATTTATAGAGCACCTTAACGGTGTTGATTTTGAAAAACGAAAAACCGTAAAAATACGCGACCGTTACGATGCAAGTGTACCAAGCGTAGTGGGCCCTGTTAGCCGCCAAAAACCTGTGTTTGTAGAAGACGCTAAGTTTTTGCGCTCGCAAACTAACCAACCTATAAAGTGGGCACTACCCGGCCCAATGACCATGATAGATACACTTTATGACGACCACTACAAAAGCCGTGAAAAACTAGCCTGGGAATTTGCCAAAATACTCAACCAAGAAGCCAAAGAACTAGAAGCCGCAGGCGTAGATATTATCCAATTTGATGAGCCCGCGTTTAATGTATTTTTTGATGAAGTAAACGATTGGGGCATTGCCTGTTTAGAACGCGCAATTGAAGGGTTAAAATGCGAAACTGCTGTGCATATTTGTTATGGCTACGGCATTAAAGCCAACACCGATTGGAAAAAAACACTTGGCAATGAATGGCGCCAGTACGAAGAAGCTTTTCCTAAATTACAGCAATCAAATATTGATATTATCTCACTTGAGTGTCACAACTCACACGTACCTATGGACTTACTTGAACTGATCAGAGGTAAAAAAGTAATGGTAGGCGCTATTGATGTTGCCACCAATGAAATAGAAACACCCGAAGAAGTAGCCGCTACTTTACGCAAAGCCCTACAGTTTGTAGATGCCGACAAACTCTACCCCTGCACAAACTGCGGCATGGCCCCGCTTTCGCGCGAAGTTGCAAACGCTAAGCTTAATGCATTGAGTAAAGGGGCGGAAATAGTAAGAAAAGAGTTATTAGTGCAGTAGTAAATTTAGTTATAGCGCATTATTAAATTTTATAAATAATGCGCTTAACTCATATTTATAAAAAACTGCATTAATTACTAAAAATCACTTCTAACTATTTAATAAAACAAAATATAATATAAAGAGCTACACTATCGCCCCCCCCACTACTACATCATTTCAAATTTCTACACTTGAATTACAAATAATCATACTGTAATACTTAGTATGTAACATTAAGTCTCTACTTTAAGCAGTACAAAGTAAGTATATTTTTACATAAATCATGATTAAAGGACTAGTTATGCTGAATAATGTTAAAAATCTAAAAAAAATTAAAACTAGAATACATCATAAGTACGCAAAAACTTTAAACACGTTAAATACTGAAAAAGATCTTAAAAAATTAATTGATAGTAAGGATGTCATTTCTTTTGATATTTTTGACACTGTTATTGTTAGAAAAATACTTAGCCCCAGTGATATATTTAGGATAGTTGAAAGTATATATAAAAAAAAATATGGAGAGCTTAGTTTTAACTTCTCAGAAATAAGAAGTAAAGCTGAATCAAAAGCGAAAATAAAACTAGATAAAATTTGTATAGGATTATCTGAAATATACGAATATATTAGGTCTTCTTATGACTTAGATATAGAAACGATCAACAAGCTAAAGTTATTAGAAATAGATATTGAGCTAAAGCTATGTACGAAAAATGAATATATATTCTCATTCTATCAGTACTGCATTGAATGTAATAAACAAATCATTTTCACTTCTGACATGTACCTTCCCGAGACCGTTATAGGTGAAATCCTTCATAAAAACGGCTACACAAAATACCACTCACTCTTTGTTTCATCTGTTATAGGTAAGTCAAAGTCACAAGGTGCAATATACCCTCATATCATCAACTCTCTCTCCTGTAGAGCATCTCAGATTCTACATATTGGAGATTACTTCTATGCGGATGTAATAAACTCTTCTAAATTTGGTATAACTCCATATTTTTATCAAAAAACTAGCGAATTGGGCTTTAAAAAAAATGAGTTCAACATTCTAAGGAAACTTTATGATAAAGAATTATCAATTTCCGATTCGATTTACTTTGCAACCATATTCAATAAACACTTTACACATAGAGCGACTAAAAAAGAAATTACCTCTTATGAGTTTGGTTACACATATTGCGGGATACTCTATTTAGGTTACATAAAATGGTTAACGAAGCAAGTTAATGAACAGGGTATTAAAAAGGTGTTTTTTCTCGCTCGTGATGGTTACATGATGCATAAAATATATAATATTATTAATAAATCAAGCCATGTGCCCCCTAGTGAATATATGTATGCCTCACGTAGAGCAATTAACATACCGACTATACAGGATAGTTTAGATTCATTTTCAATGAATATACTTTGTAATTTTATTCCTAATTTAAATGTAGAAGACTACCTTAATAGAGTTCATCTTAACGCTGACAGACATATAGAGAAAATACAACGTGCTGGATTTATAGATAAAAAGCATATAATTAAAACTGAAGATGACAAAGTAAAGTTAGCTACACTTTTTCAAAGCTTATCAGCTGAAGTGTGTAAAAACACCGCCATCGAAAGAGATGTTTTAGTAAAGTATTTAGACAAAATAGGTTTTACTAAAACTGAAAAAATCGCCATTGTTGATATAGGGTGGCGAGGAACAACTCAACACTCGTTAGAGAAGTTAATGTCCTTCATGGATAAGTCACCAGAAATAGTGGGGTATTACTTAGGAACATTTAGCAAAGCGAAAGAGTTTGTTGATAAAGGTCTAGCCATGTCTGGCTATAGCTGCAATTTATCTCTTCCAAAGTGGAATTATGATGTTTTGAATAACTGCGTAGAGATGTTTGAGTTTATTTTTTCTGCGCCACACGGTTCAGTTATTAACTTTGAAGAGAATAATGGAGCCATCAAACCTGTATTCGAAAGCGCAAATATATCAGCCAAAAAATCTCAGATGATAAGTGAGCTACAAAAAGGGGCTGAGGACTTTGTAAGAGATTTTACAGAGGTTGAAGCAGCCACTATTGAGGTTGATATTGATGCAAAGTCGGCTTTAAGTCCAATTTCAAGACTATTAAACTCCCCTACTTATAACGAAGCAGTGTATTTTGGTAACCTAACACATACTGAATACATAGGAACAAAAAATTATGATAGATACTTTGCTAAAGTAACTGAGCCTTGGTGGGCCATGCTTAACCCAATAAAAACAAGAAAAATATACTACTCGACAGTTTGGAAAGCCGGACTCAAAAAAAGATATTTGAGGCTTTAGCGAAATTAACGAGTTTATTGAGAGCGTACAAAATTCTGTGTAAGACTAACCTATGACGCTTTCTTGTTTCTTTCAACACCCTGACTCAAATAAGCCAACTGCAGCAGCGCCATTTATTTCATGTATTTATAGCCGTTCATCTAAAACTACAAAAATAGCATGAGTATGCTAAGAATCAGTTATTAAGTATTCTGAGTTGTCCAAAGTGAGACCATTTACTTCATAAGTTGTAGCGGCACAAATTAGACTCTAGGCACAAATTAGACTCGACACCCACTATAATTTAACGAACCGAACTGTGTCCCTAAATATGTTGCGTCAAGTAGCCGCTACTTTACGCCAAGCCCTGCAGTTTGTATATGCCGACAAACTCTACCCCTGCACAAACTGCGGCATGGCCCCGCTTTCGCGCGAAGTTGCAAACGCTAAGCTTAATGCATTGAGTAAAGGGGCGGAAATAGTAAGAAAAGAGCTATTAGTGCAGTAAAGCTTGCTTTAAAAACTAGCTATGTAATTAAAACCAGCGCACTTATTTTAAAATTAAGTGCGCTGGTTGAGTTAATTATTTTAGGATTTAAGTAACACGCAAAAGTCATCCCACGGTAATGGCCGCGATAAATAGTAGCCTTGTGCCCAATCACAACCAAGTTCTTTGAGGTAAGTCATTTGTGCTTCGGTTTCAACACCTTCAGCAATCACTCTAAGATCGTAAAGCGGACAAAAATTGTGGGTTGAAATGTGTAGCGAATCGAAGCGAAACATAACCCACTGTTTTTGTGACGTTTAAACGCCTTTTTATAGCAATTTCAGCCACAACATTTTTTATGTTTTTTACTAGAGCCACAATAGCAATAATCATTGCGCCCTGTGTTTTTAACAGCAAGTGCTTGGATTTGTGGGTATAAAGCCTGACAACTGCCATTAATATCTTGAATTTCTGAGCATGAATTATCAAAGCCCATTAACCTAAGCTCATCGTGTCTTTTATGTAGGTCTAGGTAATTATCTAAAACTTCATCGTCTACCAACGGAATGAACCTGCTAGGCAAATATTCATTTTGAATAAGTTGATCTATTGAATTGTCAGGAGAAAACTTAGCAGTATTTTTCCTATTTTCATTTAAAGTTACACATAAAAAAGAGTTGTCACTTTTTTTAACTAAAGCATGTGCGGTAAGTTGTATCGCTACATTACCTATAACAGTTATTAACCAACCAAACTGAAGTTCATCACCATGATTTTCAATGTACTTTGTAGTATTTTTTAAGCAATTTAACTCTTTCGAGTATTCTTGCCTTTCAATTGCAATAGGAGATAAATACTTTAACCCAGCTCTTTTAAGTAAGTCATCGGATATAGTTTTAGGATCAAACTTTCGCATCAAATTGCATACTCCATTATCGCTATAACGCGGAGGTTTTGGCGTCAGACTGGAAGCGCTTGTCAGGCATACTTATCGACTAGCTCTGCAACAAAAGGCCAAGAATGCTTACATAGCTCAACATCGCGATCTCTAGATGGAGACTTTTGTCCATGCATGAGATTACAACGTACTTGATAAATGAACATCAATATAGATTTAAGTTTGGCTAATGGACAGTCTGAAGAATTATAACTATCTATATCTCTTTGAGAGTTTCTTCCGTTACCGCGCATATCTATAATTGGTCTAGACATGAAATATGTGATTTCTGTTTGGTGGTTGTCGATTAATTTCTGAGCTGTACCCACATCAACATTAGCATCAATGAATTGTTTGATTGCTTGAATTTCTGAATTTGATTGATGAGCACTGTATAAATTATTGAAGCCCATCCAACAATTGCTCAAGCAATCCATTGGATCATCATGGTTCAAACCTCTTTGTAACCACTCTAAAGATTTCACTGAACCTCCTTGTATGCCTACGCCCAAATAATGCGCGCACAGCGCGCTGACTGTGTGTGCCAAACTGCGAGCTTGCGAGCCAGGCACACACTGGCTTAGCGCTGAGCGTCGTGTTAATTTGCTTGTTAGCTCTCGTTACCAAATGTACTTCCTGTAATCAAGGATCCTACCAGCCACTTCACAGGCCTCACACCTAACTATCCAGCCCAACAATGCTTTGTTGCCGACAATGTTTCCTTGACAAATAGGGCATTTTTCATCTGCAACAGCGCTCGGTAATTGCCCACTGCTTTTACGAGAAAAAGCTGAACAAAATGCAAGGAATTCGTCGCTTAGGCTCCAGTAGAGCTCGCCTGATATTTCATAGCAAAATTTAGTAAACCTAATCTGCTTATTTGTGGCTTTTTCCTCTGGGCTTGAGCTCATCTTTGCATCTATAGCAGCGTTAATGCTTCGGTAACGTTCAGGCCACTTTTCTCGGTCGATCATTTCTTGGCAATCAAGAAGCTCTTCCATTGAATATGTTGAATAATCTGGCTCACTCATGCTTCCCTCCGAGAGAGAATTATTAAATTTGACACCCACTATAAATCAGCGAACTGAACTATGCCTAGATTCTAATTGGAAGTGCACCACCTAATTCATTATAGACTTCATTTGGTGTTTTAAATCCTAAACATTTTCTAGGGCGATTATTTAGTTGCTCCTCTACCTTTTTTAATTGCTGATGGCTTACTTTGCTAAAGTTTGTTTTCTTCGGATAATACCTTCTAATTAACCCATTTATTTGCTCTACAGCACCTTTTTCCCAACTGTGATAAGGCTCACAAAAATAAGATTTATTTTTCAAAATGGCTTCTACTTTTTTAAACTCCGTATTTTCAGAGCCATTGTCATAAGTTATCGATAAACAAGAGCTTGGTGGGTAAATAGATAGTTTTTTACATATTGCATTCGATGTCGCTAGAGCTTTTTTAGATGATAATTTAGTGATGTGACACACTCTAGAAACTCGTTCAAGTAACACATTCAGCGCACATTTTCTGTCGCTAGATTCAACAGAGTCACTTTCCCAATGCCCAACGTTTTTTCTGAGATTAATGTCATCTGGTCTGTCTAAAATACTACATCTTTGACCCCAAACTGTTTTCGTTTTACGGGTTGGATATTTTTTCTTACGCTTTTTATGTTGCCTAGCTAAATATACAATAAGTGATGTTTCATTCTTGTATATATATTGATAAATGGCCTCGTGAGATACGCTGGGTAAGGTTTTATCAAATTTTATTCGTCCAGCTATGATCTCAGGACTCCACCCAAGTTTGAGTTTATCTGCCACATAGCGTTGAGCTTCAACAGACTTAAGCTTAACTCGCTTAGCTCTCTCCCTTACCCTTACTTCATAATACATTTGAGCTGGATGAGGGTAATAAGTTGGTACGTAATAATCATATTTATTACGCTTTAGCTCTCGGCTAATAGTGCTATGTGAGCGATTTAGTAATCGGCTCACCTCTCGTATTAATTTTTTCTGGTAATGATACCACTCAAATAAACGACAACGTTCAAAGTTAGATAAATGTGAATATTGGGTACCCATGGCACACCTCCTGAACTTATAGTTTAGTAAAGGTGGTGCACTTCGACCTTGAATCTGGCAGTACGCAAAGAGCAAAATTTAAGATGGGTGTCTAATTTATTTCTTTGAGTGACTTGTTATAAGCCGTATAAAGATATTCCCAAAGACACACCTGCACCTAAAATAAAAAACACAAAGTTGGCTAAAATACCTTTCCAGAAAGATTTATCAACTTCTTTTCGTAATTCACCTTGTAACAATTGAGCAACAGCTTCAACCTGCTCCTTATTCATAGACACCAAATTTTGATATTTTTCTGCATCTTTTTCTAACTCTACAACTAAATGTCGCCTAGATTGAATCTCTTGCTCTACTTCTGTAACAAGATGGCTAGATTCTTTTAACGCTGAAGTTAATTTATTAATACGATCTTCTAATGTTTCTTGTTTATTTTCTTTTCTGTATCTAAATGACTGAAAGACCGCAGCAATTGCAGACGCTATTGCGCCAATCCCGGCGGCACTTGTCATTATTAATGCTATTTCGGAAGACACTGAATTCTCCTAGGCTTATAACGCCTGCCAGCAGGGGCGCTGAATGCGTCCCTCTGGCTGGCTTTGTTACAAGTTTCTACCCTATGCATCATCAAACCTGATGCCATGAACTTTGGTTACACCATCTTTGTGAATCAAAGTTAATTTCACAGATAGCTTACGATTTTCATATTGCACAACAGTAGTATAAATTGCTTCTGTCTTGTCACTGCCATTAAATGAATTAAAGTGTGTCCAATTAACTAATTCTGGTGCCTCATGCGAAGTCATCTGGCCTAGCTTTTTCGTTTGCTCAAGCATTGCAATCCACTGTTGCTCTGGTTGCTGAGAGAAGCCTTCCTCTGTCATTAGAGATTTAAAGTCCGCAACCTTCCAGCTGTCAATTTGATCCAATGCTTTCTCAACAAATGGTACAAAGACAAGCTCTTTATCGGGACCAGTATCACCGTTTGAATAGGCTATAAGTGCACCCACAGCCAGCGTTGAAAAAACACCAGCGAGATATGATAAGAAATACTTCAAGGTTTACTCCTTTGACTTGCAACTTTCCAATAACGGGCGCAGACATGTGGGGAATAATGGCGAAGCCGCCCCGCGTGTATGCGTCCCAGCGAACGAAGTGAGTGTGTTGATTGGGTTGTTATGTGAATTTTCTGATTTAATCTTGAAAGTCCTCGGGTATCTCTTCTTTGAAAAGAGTGATTGCTTGTTCGATTAGTTCTAAATCTAGCTGATCTTGGAACAGACTAACTTCTCTTTTCTTTTTGGTGTCGTCCCGGAAGATTTCCATGACCATATTGTTACCTACATATATTTCGACGCCAATACCATCGCGAGCACCAGTGTCACTAGCTATAACGTAATGTTCTATTTTTGAAAACTTCTCACTCATGTAGAAACCCACGATTCACATAACGCCACAATTACCGAGCGGAGCATTGCGTGGTAAAGTGAGCGAAGCGAACCACGCAATGCGGAGTCCGGTTGATTGTTTTGTTATGCGCTTGCACTTTGATAATACGCCTTAAGCTTTGTATTTTGGAAAATATAGAGGCCCCAAGCTGTAACAATACACCCACCAACTACAAGCCCAGTTAAGCTACCAAAGGACATAAGGCCCACTATACCTGCCCAATATGCAAAAAATAGATACTTTGAAATAACATGCCTTTTTGAAATAGAAAGCATACAAATAGCCAAGTTTATTAGTATTGCGATGGGAGCGAATCCGGATATCCAGAACTCACTATAAGTTAGTTCATCACCATTTAAACTATAAGTAGCGCTTGGCCAAGGCCAGTACATGAAGACCAATAAGGGAAAGAATGTTACTACGTTAAGAAGATACAAAAATGCAAATAATCTAGGCATATCCTTGGCAGAGGTAAAAACCTGCATAATGTTATTCATTCACCCTTCCCTAATCGACGATATCGCATAACAATTTTGTCTACGACATTTGTCGTTTTATAAACCGACAAATGTCCATATATTACAGTGCATTTATCTTAACCATCAAATAAACACCTGTAAACAATTAGTTAACTGGAGAATATTTTTAATCAATGCACAAATACACCGAAATGGTGGAGATCAGTAATATTGGACAAAACAACAAGAACTGTCTATATATACAGTTAATTTTTACTAGAGATTCATATCATGAAATCATCTTTTTAACTATGATAGCCGAACAAATGTATCTAAAGCGTTATGCTAAAAGTACCATTAAAGCGTATTTATACTGGATAGCTTCGTTTATTCGATTTAACTCTATGAGGCACCCAACAACAATGGGAAATAATGAGGCCGAACTTATTTTGAATCACTTAGTCAACCAAAAAAAGTGGCTCCTAACACTCAAACCAAGCCTTAAATGCGTTGAGCTTATTATTTAAAGAGGTGATTCAAAAGCCACTCTTATTAGGTATTTTTTAAAACAAAAAAGCACAGCCCACAAGCGCCATGCTTTTTAAATCAATCTTAACCTAGTTCGGTTTACAAACGAATACCGCCGTCTATTTCAACCACGCGACCGGTGAAAAAGTCGTTTTCGATTATGTACTGTGCAGTATGGGCAATTTCGTCGCTTTCGCCTAAACGCCCTACGGGTGTTACTGCCAGCATGCGCTGTTTGGCTTCGGGTTTCATGGCGTCGGTCATGGCGGTACTTATTACACCTGGTGCAATAGCGCCTACGCGTATACCAAAACGGCCAAGCTCTTTAGCCCACGTGGTGGTAAGTGCCACTACGCCTGCTTTTGAAGCTGCGTAGTTTGTTTGCCCAATATTACCCGCGCGCGCTACACTCGACATATTCACTATTACGCCGCCTATGCCTGATTCAATCATGTGGCTTGCAGCTTCGCGCCCTGCTAAAAATACGCCAGTGAGATTTACATCAATCACTGATTGAAATTGCTCAAGAGACATTTTTTTAACCACTTTGCCGTCTTTAGCTTTTATAAACATGCCGTCGCGTAAAATACCGGCGTTGTTTATAAGCACACCAATGTGGCCAAAATCGCTATTAATGGTATTAAATACGTTTTCTACTTCGCTCTCAGCGGTTACGTTTGCGGCATAGCCTTTAATAGTGCCAGATATACCTTCCAGCTGTGTGAGTTTTTCGCACGCTGTGTTTAATAACTCTTGCGCCATATCTATAAGTGCGATGTTAGCGCCCATAAGGGCAAATTTTTGCGCCATTGCAAAGCCTAAACCTTGTGCGCCACCGGTTATTACTACCGTGTTATTTTTAATTTCCACGCCTTGCTCCTACTTAGAAAACAGTTTAAAAATGGCGCTAAAATCATCACTGCCAGCACCTTGGTGCTGTAGCATAGTGTATAAATTTTTAGCCATTGAACCCATTGGGGTTGAAGAATTACTTTGCTGCGCGGCTTCCATGGCAAGCCCTAAATCTTTAGCCATTAAATCGACCATAAAGCCAGGTTTGTAATCGTTACTTGCAGGGGCTGCATCCATTACACCTGGGCATGGGTTGTAAAGTTCAAGGGTCCAGTTACGGCCAGAGCTTGCAGTCATAATGTCGCTGAGTACTTTTGCATCTAGCCCATTATTAATACCCATTTGCAGGGCTTCGCTCGTACCTGCCATTAAAATACTGAGAAGCATGTTGTTGCATATTTTTGCAACTTGTCCTGCGCCAATATCGCCTGCATGAAATATGTTTTTACCCATATCATTAAGCACAGGTTGTGCGGTATTAAACGCGGCTTTACTACCACCAACAATAAACGTAAGCGTGCCTGCGGTTGCTCCAGCAACACCGCCCGATACCGGTGCATCTACAAAGCTAATACCCTGCTCGCCAAGTGCGCTGCCAACCACACGGGCCGACTCTGCATCTATTGTTGAGCAATCTATTACTAAGGTGTTGTTGCTAAGCACATTAATTAAGCCGCTATCGTCGTTATTGCCCAAATAAAGTGATTTAACATGTTTGCCCGCAGGTAACATACTAATAAGTATATCGGCATTGGTAGCACATGCATTTGCATTATCAGCTGCGTGTGCGCCTTTACTTGCAAGTTCATTTAAGACCGACTGGTTTAAATCAAATGCTGTAACATTATGGCCGGCTTTAATTAAATTAGCCGCCATAGGGCCGCCCATATTACCTAAGCCGATAAAACCAATATTGAGTTTAGTCATCGTCTTTCCTTTATATGTGTGTTGGGGTGTCTAAGCCATTGAGTGGGTGATTTTCGCCAAAACGGTTAGCAAAAAAGCTCTCTATTATGGCTTGTGGTACATCATTCAGTGTTTTGTATTGCCAATTAGGCGCGCCGTCTTTATCTATTAATAGTGCTCTTACGCCTTCTTGAAATTCACCTACTTCGCCAGCGCGTACCGACATACCCAGCTCCATTTTAAAGCACGCTAGCAAGCTTTTACCTTTACTGGCTTTTAGCTGCTCACTTACTAGCGCGCAACTTAGTGGGCAACCATGTTTAAGTGATTTTTGGGCGCGTTGCAGCCATTTATCGTCAGTAGCTAGGCCTAAAATATAATCAACTTGTTCTTGTAGCGTATTAAATTCAGCTAATTTTTGAATGGTTGCTAAGTTAGCTTTAATATTGCCTTTGGGCATACGCGCAGATTGGTTATCTAAATCGGTTAATAATTTAGTCAAACGCTCATGATTTAAGCTTGCGGTTTTGCCCCACTTAGCCGCTAAAATTTGCGCTAGCATGGCATCATATTTAGTGCTGTCGATAAAGTGATCGGCAAGCGATACAAAGCGTGCATCTTCACAATTAATAGAGGCCGATGTTAACCCTAAAAATAGCCCCACACCTTGTGGCATTTTATGTAAAAAGTAACTACCACCTACATCTGGGTATAAGCCTATGGTTTGCTCTGGCATAGCAATGCGCGATGTTTCGGTTACTACGCGGTGGCTAGCACCAGCCATTAGGCCTAAACCACCGCCCATAACAATGCCATTCCCCCACACTAAAAGTGGTTTTTCGTAGCAATGAATAAGGTAGTCAAGCTGGTACTCTAGGGTAAAAAAATCTTCAACTAAGCTTGTTGGTTTACCTTGCGCCATTGCATGATGAAGACTCACTACATCACCACCAGCGCAAAATGCTTTATCCCCTGCGCCTTTCAACAATACCATTGCAATTGCATCATCGCTTTGCCAAGCCCGCAATTGCGGCTCGAGTAATTTGATCATGTCAAAATTAAGGGCGTTTAATGCTTTAGGTACGTTGAGTGTAATAACTCCGATTAAGCTGCCGTTTGCTGCACTTGCCGTTTCAAATAGCACGGGGTCGTCGGCATTATTTAATAACGTTAAATTACTCATTAGCCATTTACCCAATTTGCGCGGCGTTTTTCTAAAAAGGCATTAACGCCCTCTTGTTGATCTTGTGTATCAAACAGCCCAACAAACAATTCACGCTCAAGTGGTAATACACTCACCATAGGTTGATGGCGGCCTTTTTGAATTAATGTTTTACACGCAGAAACCGAGCTTGGGCTTTGCTCGCTTACTTGATTGGCAAGTTTTAACGCCGCTGCAAAGCTTTCGCCTTGTGGGACTACTTCCTCTACTAAGCCAATTTGTAAGGCTTTATCGGCTTTTAAGCGCTCGCCACATAAAATCATGCGTTTTGCCCAGCCTTCACCTACAAGCCATGCTAAATTTTGCGTGCCACCCGCGCACGGTAATAAACCCACTTTTGCCTCTGGCAGTGCCATTTGTGCTTGCTCTTCTGCTATACGAATATCACACGCAAGCGCTACTTCTAACCCGCCGCCCATGGCATAACCGTTAATGGCCGCAACCGACACCCCTGTAAAATTAGTCAGTGCTTCAAAGGCTTCACCAAATACACGCGACATATCAGCGGCAACGCCTTTATCGCCACTAGCAAATACGTTTAAATCGGCCCCGGCGCTAAAAAACTTCTCGCCTTCGCCAGTAAGCACTAAGGCATAAATGTTTTTGTTGTTATTAAGCTCGTTAACTTTGTTTTTTAAATCAATTAAGGTGTCTTTTGTCCAGGTATTAGCTGGTGGGTTAGACATAGTTAAAATAGCAACATGGCCTTCGGTAGTCAGTTCAATACTCGGGTTAGATTGTGACATAACTTGCTCCTTATAAAACGTCGCTTGCAGACTCGGCTAAAATACGGCGCGCTATAATTACACGCATAATTTCGTTAGTACCTTCTAAAATTTGATGAACGCGTACATCACGTACATGGCGCTCAAGCGGGTATTCTTTTATGTAACCGTAACCACCATGTACTTGCAGTGCCTCGTTACACACGTTAAAGCCAACATCGGTGGCAAAACGTTTAGCCATGGCGCAGTAGGTAGTTTTTTCACTATCGCCGGTATCAAGTTTAAATGCCGCAAGCCTTACCATTTGGCGCGCAGCTACAAGCTCAGTGTTCATATCGGCAATTTTAAATTGCAACGCCTGAAACGCAGCCAAGGGCTTACCAAATTGAGTGCGCTCTTTTAAGTACTCTTTTGCTGTGTTTAGCGCAGCTTGTGCAGTACCAATTGAGCATGTGGCAATATTAATACGCCCGCCATCTAAGCCTTGCATGGCAAATTTAAAGCCTTCGCCCTCTTTACCTAATAAATTATGCGCCGGAATACGCACATCTTCAAAACTAATTAAGCGTGTTGGTTGTGCGTTCCAACCCATTTTTTCTTCTGCTTTACCGTATTCAACGCCTTGTGCGTCGCCAGGGACTACAAATGCCGAAATACCCGCAGCACCTTCGCCGCCTGTACGCGCCATTACCACTAGCACTTCGGTTTCGCCTGCGCCCGATATAAACATTTTTGAGCCGTTAATAACGTACTCATCACCTTCAAGTACGGCTTTTGTTTTTAGTGATGCTGCATCTGAGCCCGCCCCTGGCTCTGTTAAACAATAAGAGGCAAGTAGCTCGCCCATTACTAATTGCTCTACGTATGCATCTTTAACTGTATCTGTACCAAAACTTGCTACCATCCACGTGGCCATATTATGAATAGTTAGCATGGCCGTTGTAGCGGTACAGCCCATCGCAAGCTGCTCAAATATAATGCTTGAATCTAAACGTGATAAACCAAGGCCGCCGGCTTCCTCTGGCGTGTATAAACCGCAAAAGCCAAGCTCGCCCGCTGCTTTAATTGTATCTTTAGGAAAAATATGCTCGCGATCCCACTTTGCTGCATGTGGAGCAAGTTCTGATTCTGCAAATTGGCGTGCAGTTTCTGCAAAGGCTTGTTGATCTTCTGATAAGTTAAAGTCCATGGTAGACCTCTTTAATTGTGTTGTTAGTGTGTCCCATTAGGGTAAATGAGTGAAGAGCGGCAAAGGCTGATGTGTGTGTTCTAGTTGCTTGTCAGCGGGTTTAGCCTTTGCGCCCTTCTTTATTATTATTTTTGAGTGTGTTTATTTTAAATTAATGCTCATGTTTGGACCTGAAGCGATGTCGTCTTCAAACCAACGTGAGGTAATGGTTTTAGTTTCTGTGTAAAAACGTATACCTTGCTTACCATAGGTGTGCGTATCGCCGTAAAACGAGCCTTTCCAACCCGTAAACGAGAAAAACGGCAGCGGCACCGGAATAGGCACATTAATACCCACTTGGCCTACTTCAATTTCATGTTGAAATTTACGAGCCGCAGCACCACTTGAGGTAAATAACGAGGTACCGTTGCCGTACGGGCTTTCGTTAATAAGAGCAATTGCCTCATCAAGCGTATCTACAAACATACAGGCAAGCACAGGGCCAAAGATTTCTTCTTTGTATAAGTCCATTTCTTTTGTCACATCGGTAAATAGAGTTGGGCCAACCCAGTTACCTTGATCAAAGCCCTCTACTGTGTAGTTTGAACCATCAATTAAACAGGTGGCGCCTTGCTCTTTACCGCTTGCTATAAGCGATAAAATACGCTCTTTTGCTGCTTTTGATGTTTGTGGGCCGTAGGCTGCGTTTTTGTCATCCCACACGCCTGGGCGTACGTTTTCAAAGCCTGCTTTTATTTCATCTACCCACTCACTTGCTTGGCCTACAAACACAGCCACCGAAATACCCATACAACGCTGGCCGGCAGCACCAACCGATGCGCCAACTAGGTTATTTACCACGTGCGATTTGCTCGCATCTGGCATAATAACCATGTGATTTTTAGCACCCACACACGCTTGTACGCGCTTAAGGTTTTGTGTGCCTTTAGAATAAATGTATGCACCTACACCACACGAGCCCACAAACGAAATTGCACGTACTGCTTTGTCTTCTAGTAGGCGGTCTACTTGCGGTTTTGTACCATGAACCACTTGTAATACGCCTTTTGGTGCGCCGGCTTCAATAAATAGCTCAGCTAAACGCATTGGAGTGAGTGGGTCTTGCTCAGAGGGTTTTAAAATAAAGGTGTTACCACATACAATAGCTAGCGGAAACATCCAAAGTGGGATCATCGCCGGAAAGTTAAACGGCGTAATGCCTGCACATACGCCAAGGGGCTGCATGTAAGAGTAGGTATCTATTTTACGGGCAACGTTTTCCATTGTTTCGCCCATCATTAGTGACGGTGCGTTAGCTGCTTGTTCTACTACTTCAATACCGCGCCATACATCGCCTTTTGCATCTTCAAACGTTTTACCTAGTTCGTGGCAAATAATGGTCGCAAGCTCATCGTGGTGCTCTTTTAACAGCGCCGCGTATTTCATCATAATGCGGGCACGCTCGGTAATGGGCACATCTTTCCATGTTTTAAATGTTTCTGAGGCCGAGGCAATCGCTGCATCCATTTCTGAGTCGGTAGTGCATGGCACTTGCGCAAGTACTTCTTGGTTTGCTGGGTTAATTACATCAATAAGCTCTTCAGAAGCCGACTGAACAAATTCGCCATTTATAAGTAGTGGAACTTGGTGCATGGGTAAATCCTGTTGTTAGTGTGTTCTTTTAAAAAATGGCACCGTTTTGTTATTAGTATGAGTACGGTGCATTTTAGTTGCTGTTAGTTAATTAACTTTTTTGTTAGTAAGCCTCTACAGCCATGGCTACAGCTTCGCCGCCACCAATACATAAAGACGCAATTCCTTTTTTAAGGCCACGGTTTTTAAGTGCGTGAATAAGCGTGACTAAAATTCTCGCGCCGCTGGCACCAATTGGGTGGCCAAGTGCACACGCCCCACCGTTTACGTTTACTTTGCTTTCATCAAGTTTTAATTCGTTAATAGCAAGCATGGTAACCATGGCAAAGGCTTCGTTAATTTCCCACAGGTCTACATCAGCGGTAGTCCAGCCTGCTTTTTCAAGCACACTGTTCATAGCGCCCACAGGTGCTACTGTAAATTCACTTGGTTTTTGAGAGTGCGTGCTGTGCGCTACAATTTTACAAAGCGGTGTTAAGCCTTGCTCTTTAGCTTTTGATTCGCTCATTAATATAAGCGCTGCGCCACCATCAGAAATTGACGATGAATTAGCCGCAGTGATGGTGCCGTCTTTTTTAAAGGCAGCACGCAGGCTTGGTATTTTTTCTGGGCGGGCATTACCGGGTTGCTCATCAACCGATACGGTTACATCGCCCTTGCGGGTTTTTATGGTGTGCGGCGCAATTTCGTTTTCAAAGCTGCCGTTTTCGATTGCCGCATTGGCTTTACTTAACGAGCTAAGTGCAAACTCATCCATTTGCTCACGGCCAATGCCGTACTCATCGGCAGTATCTTGTGCAAAACAGCCCATTGCTTTGTTATCGTAAGCATCTTCTAGGCCATCGCTCATCATATGATCTTTAATTTCGCCGTGGCCCATACGCATACCGCCACGTGCTTTAGGTATAAAATACGGTGCATTACTCATGCTTTCCATGCCACCAGCAATTGCGCTGCTAATTGAGCCCGCTTTAATTAAGTCGTTTGCGAGCATAGCGGCTTTTAAACCAGAGCCACATACTTTATTAATGGTGGTAGCACTGGTGCCCAGAGCAAGGCCTGCTTTTAACATTGCTTGGCGTGCTGGCGCTTGACCAAGGCCCGCTGGCAATACACAGCCCATAATTACTTCATCTATTGCATCATTTGCTAAACCAGTTTGTGCAAGCGCACTTGCAATGGCGGTTGCGCCAAGCTCGGTAGATTGTGCATCGGTCAATGCGCCCATAAACCCGCCCATTGGCGTACGCTTTGCTGCTACAATTACCACTGATTCTAAAGTCATAATTAACTCCGTTGTATTTATATGCAAATAGTTGTTAGAATATTTGCTCTATTAATTTAGTATTCATTTATTGTTTAACACCCTTACACAATACTAACGTTTACGCTAACGTCAACTAAAAAGCGTTTAATTTTTAGTTTTAAAAGTGTAAGCATTATTTTCCAGTAACGGCGAAGTGAACAATTAATAAAAATAAACTATTGAATATTAATAATATAATTTAACATTTCACATCAACACTCCTTTATAAATAGTTTCATACCACACCAAGCTTTACCTTTACGTAAACTTCACTTATATTGGAGTTATTCGAATGAGGTAAACACAACTATGAAACCAGATAACCAAACAAACTTTGCAAGTTCTGCAAAAGCGCCAAGCAGTAACGATCAAACCTTTAGTATTAGCGATTTAGCTAAAGAGTTTGATATTACCACCCGCTCTATTCGTTTTTACGAAGACCAAGGTTTAGTAAGCCCTGAGCGCAATGGCCAAACCCGTATTTATTCAAAACGCGACAAAGTTCGCTTAAAACTAATACTGCGTGGCAAACGCTTAGGCTTTACGTTGGCTGAAACAGGCCGTTTGTTTGAACTGTACGATGCTGATAAATCAAGCGCTAAACAGCTGGTGACTATGCTCGATTTAATAGCAGAGAAAAAAGCCGACCTTTCTCAGCAAATGGACGACATAAAAGTTGTGCTTATGGAATTAGTGACAGCGGAGCGCCGCTGCAGAGACACACTCAATAAAATAGACGAGTAGACTATTTTAATAATAAAAACACACTGACAACACACACAGGAATGAATCATGAGCACTATTTCACTTTATAAAGAGATGAACTTTGGCCTTGGCGAAACCGCCGATATGATCCGCGACCACGTAAATAGCTATGCAAGCCAAGAAATTGCGCCACTGGCTGAACAAACCGATATGGATAACGCGTTTCCTAATCAGCTTTGGCCGCAAATGGGCGAAATGGGTGTACTAGGCATGACCGTTTCTGAAGACTTTGGCGGTGCAGGCTTAGGTTACTTAGAGCATGTAATAGCCATGGAAGAAATTAGCCGTGCGAGTGCATCAATTGGCTTAAGCTATGGTGCGCATTCAAACTTGTGTGTAAATCAAATTAACCGTAACGGTAACCAAGCACAAAAAGAAAAATACCTACCAAAACTTATTAGTGGTGAACACATTGGTGCCCTTGCCATGAGCGAGCCAAACGCAGGCTCTGACGTGGTATCAATGAAACTTAAAGCTGAAAAAAAAGGCGATAAATACATTTTAAATGGCAATAAAATGTGGATCACCAACGGCCCCGATGCACACACATTTGTTATTTATGCAAAAACAGATTTAGAAGCCGGCGCTAAAGGCATTACCGCATTTATTGTTGAAAAAGACTTCCCTGGTTTTTCTACCGCACAAAAGCTAGACAAGCTTGGTATGCGTGGCTCAAACACGTGTGAACTGGTGTTTGAAAACTGCGAAGTACCCGAAGAAAACATTTTAGGTAACCTAAACGAAGGCGTTAAGGTACTAATGAGCGGCCTAGATTACGAACGTGTAGTACTTGCTGCAGGCCCCCTTGGCATAATGCAAGCCTGTATGGATATTGTTGTACCATACATTCATGAACGGAAACAATTCGACACCCCTATTGGCCAATTTCAGTTAATTCAAGGCAAAGTAGCCGACATGTATACGCAAATGAACGCAGCGCGCTCATACGTTTATACCGTTGCAAAAGCGTGTGACCGCGGCGAAACCACCCGTAAAGATGCCGCCGGCGCCATTTTATATGCCGCTGAGCTTGCCACTAAAATGGCGCTTGATGCCATTCAAATTTTAGGGGGTAACGGCTACATAAACGAATACGCCACAGGGCGCTTACTGCGTGATGCCAAACTATACGAAATTGGTGCTGGCACATCAGAAATACGCCGCATGCTTATTGGCCGCGAACTCTTTACCGAAAGCCGTTAAGGATTAAATTATGACGATATTAAAATCGAGCGTTAATCCTCACGATCCTACTTTTGTGCAAAATCACAAAAACATGGCAGCTTTGGTTGATGATTTACACAGTAAAGTAGCCACCATTAGCTTAGGCGGTGGCGCTGCGTTAAAAGAGCGCCACGAAGGCCGAGGTAAGTTATTTGTACGGGACCGTATTAGCACTTTATTAGATGAAGGCTCACCGTTTTTAGAAATTTCACAATTTGCAGCCTTTGGTGTGTACGAGCAAGAAATTGCCTGTGCAGGTGTAGTTGCCGGTATTGGCCGTGTTAAAGGCATTGAATGCATGATCATTGCAAATGATGCCACGGTAAAAGGCGGTACGTACTTTCCGCTTACCGTCAAAAAGCATTTACGCGCGCAAGATATAGCCGAGCGCTGTCACTTACCGTGTATTTATTTGGTTGATTCGGGCGGTGCCAACCTGCCCGAGCAAGACGATGTATTCCCTGATAAATTACATTTTGGGCGTATTTTTTATAACCAAGCCCGTATGTCGGGTAAAGGTATTCCTCAAATTGCTGTGGTAATGGGGTTATGTACTGCCGGTGGCGCATACGTACCCGCTATGGCCGATGAAAGCATAATAGTAAAAGAACAAGGCACTATATTTTTAGCCGGCCCACCGCTTGTAAAAGCAGCGACTGGTGAAATAGTCAGCGCCGAAGAATTAGGCGGCGCCGATGTGCATTGTAAAACATCGGGGGTGGCTGACCACTTTGCTGAAAATGACGAGCATGCGCTGTCTATTGCGCGCCAATGTATTGAGCGTATTAATTACACGCGCCCTACAGCGCCGTTACTTAAACAAGAGCTAGAGGATGTAAAACCACCACGATACGATATAAACGAGCTTTACGGTATTGTAGGCACCGACCTTAAAAAGCCGTTTGATGTGCGTGAAGTTATTGCCCGTACGGTGGATGATTCATCGTTTGATGAATTTAAACGCTACTTTGGTGAAACACTGGTCACAGGCTTTGCCAGCATTTACGGGAACCCTGTAGGCATAGTGGCTAATAACGGCATTTTATTTAGTGAGTCGGCGCAAAAAGGCGCGCACTTTATTCAACTATGTGCACAGCGCAATATTCCTTTAGTGTTTTTGCAAAATATTACCGGCTTTATGGTAGGTAAAAAATACGAAGCTGAAGGTATAGCAAAGCACGGCGCTAAAATGGTAATGGCGGTTTCGTGTGCCGATGTACCTAAATTTACGGTGCTAATTGGTGGCTCTTACGGCGCTGGTAACTACGGTATGTGTGGCCGCGCATTTGAACCTACCATGATGTGGATGTGGCCCAATGCCCGTATTTCGGTAATGGGTGGCGAGCAAGCCGCCGGTGTAATGGCGCAAGTTAAGCAAGATGGCTTAGCACGTAAAGGCCATAGTATGAGCGAGCAAGAAGTTAGCGATTTTAAAAAGCCAATTATTGATCAGTACGAAGAGCAAGGCCATCCGTATTACGCAAGCGCACGCTTGTGGGACGACGGCATTATTGACCCTGCCGATACCCGTAACGTATTAGGTCTTGCCTTAAGTGCAGCTAAAAATGCACCACAGCAAGACTCTAAGTTTGGCGTATTTAGAATGTAACCGGAGCGTAAAAATGTCAGTAACACTACAAATAACAAAATCTAATGTGGCTGTACTTGTTTTAAGCCGAGTTGAAAAACGTAACGCATTTAATAGTGAAGTGATACACGAGCTAATTCAGTGCATAGAGCATGCAAATACGCTCGATATTCGCGCTTTGGTTTTAAAAACTGAAGGCAAGCACTTTTCTGCCGGTGCCGATTTAGCCTGGATGAAATCAATGGCTGATAACAACTACGCCGATAATCTGGCCGATTCTATGCAGCTCGCTAAATTAATGCAGGTACTAGCCGCCTCTCCTCACCCAACTATATGTGCTGTACAAGGCGCTGCATTTGGTGGCGCTCTGGGCTTAATTGCATGTTGCGATATTGCCCTAAGTAAAGACGATGCGCAGTTTTGTTTAAGCGAAGTAAAGCTAGGGCTTATACCTGCGGTAATTAGCCCGTATGTAATTAAAGCCATTGGTGAGCGTGCTGCGCGCCGCTACTTTTTAACTGCCGAGGTGTTTGATGCTCACACAGCAAAACAACTTGGTTTGGTTCATCAGGTGACCGGTAATTTAGACTGCGCCCTTGATAACATGCTGCAAACATTAATCGATAACGGCCCAGTCGCTGTAAAAGCCGCTAAATCATTAATTAACGATGTAGCAAATAAGCCTATTAATGATGATCTTATTGAACTCACGGCCGAACGTATTGCAAATATTCGGGTATCGGACGAAGGCCAAGAAGGACTAAGCGCCTTTTTTGATAAACGCCCTCCCGCTTGGCAACTGTAGGACTAATTATGAACACACACACATTAAAAAAGATACTCATTGCCAACCGTGGTGAAATTGCATGCCGTATAATGCGAAGTGCAAAGCTAATGGGCTTAACAACGGTGGCAGTTTACTCTGAGGCCGACAAACACGCCCAACATGTAAAAATGGCTGATGAGGCTTACCACATTGGCCCTGCACCAAGTAAAGACTCATACCTTGTAACAGATAAAATTTTACAGGTTGCAAAAACAAGCGGTGCCGACTGTATACACCCTGGGTACGGTTTTTTATCTGAAAACAGTGAGTTTGCTAAAGCCTGTGAAGCTAACAACATTGCGTTTATTGGCCCTCTTGCAAGCAGCATAGAAGCCATGGGCTCTAAAACCTGCGCCAAAGAAATTATGGCCGCGGCAAATGTACCATTAGTGCCAGGCTATTACGGTGAAAACCAAGATCCTGCTTTTTTACAATCTGAGGCTGAAAAAATTGGCTACCCCGTGCTCATTAAAGCGGCCTTTGGTGGTGGCGGTAAAGGCATGCGCGTCGTTGAGCATGCCAAAGACTTTATAAGTGCGCTTGAAGGCGCACAACGCGAAGCAATTGCGGGCTTTGGTAACGACTTAGTACTGCTTGAGCGCTATGTTAACCAGCCTCGCCATGTTGAAGTACAAGTTTTTGCTGATAACCACGGTAACTGTGTTTATTTAGGGGATCGGGATTGTTCCCTGCAGCGCCGTCATCAAAAAGTAATTGAAGAAGCCCCAGCGCCGGGTTTGTCTGACGAACTACGTAAAGAAATGGGTGAAGCCGCAGTACGCTGTGCCCTTGCAATAAACTACAGAGGTGCAGGTACGGTTGAGTTTTTACTGTGTGGCGATGAGTTTTTCTTTATGGAAATGAACACGCGACTACAAGTAGAGCACCCTGTAACCGAAATGGTAACCGGCGTAGATTTAGTTAATTGGCAAATTAATATTGCCGCTGGGCAAACACTGCCGTTAACGCAATCAGATATACAACTCCAAGGCCACAGCTTTGAAGCGCGTATTTACGCAGAAGATCCAAGTAACGACTTTATTCCCTGCTCGGGCACAATAGAAGCATTAAGCACACCACTTAACAGTGAGTTTGTACGTATTGATACCGGTATTGCACAAGGCGATGAAATAAGCCCGTTTTACGACCCTATGATTGCAAAGCTTATAGTACATGATGATACCAGAGAGCAGGCATTATCGCGTTTACGCCAAGCACTTGAGCAATTTCACTTAGCGGGTTTTAGCACTAACATTGGCTTTTTACACAACTTAGCAAGCCACCCTACATTTGCTCAAGGTGCGCCAAGCACCCACTTTATTGCCGATCAAGGCGATGCGTTGGTAAGTGTTGATAGCGCCGCGCTTGAAAAAGCACAACTAATTGCAGCCTTTGCCTACCTTGAATCGCTTGGTGCTAAAAAGGCAACTCAGCAAAGCGTAAGCCCGTGGCAACAACTCAGTGGTTTTACGCTTAACGCACCACAAAAAGTGGATGTACCATTTACAGACTTAGCTATAAGCGCCGTTAAAACTAAAACGGGTTATGTTGTAACGCATAATGATAAGTCGTTCGATATAGCAGGCTCTGTAAACCAAAACGTATGTAATGTGTTTATTAATGGGGAAAAGTTTACCGCCCATGTTAGCCACGTTGATAATAGTATTAGCGTGATGTTTGCTGCGCTGCAAATTAAGCTTGCTTTAAACACTAAACATTACATTAGCAGCCATGAAAGCGACGCCCTGCCCCTTGCGGCGCCACTTAATGGCACTGTGGTTAAGCATTTAGTTGATGTAGGCAGCACCATTACCAAAGGCGATGCCGTAGTGATTATTGAAGCCATGAAAATGGAATACACGCTCAACGCCCCGCACGATGGTATTTTACAAAGCTACTGCTTTGATGAAGGCGAGTTAGTTTCGCACGGCGCTTTATTAGCGATTGTAGAAGACACCACGGCGCAGGAGGCATCGTGATGGCAGCTTTTCCAACTGAAGTTAAAATTGTTGAAGTAGGCGCGCGTGATGGCCTACAAAACGAAAAATCAGTCACTGCAGCTGATAAAATTTCATTAATAAATGCACTCAGTGACGCAGGCTTAAAAAATATTGAAGCCGGTGCTTTTGTATCGCCTAAATGGGTGCCACAAATGGCCGATTCAGCCGAGGTGATAACAGCGCTTAATTTACCCCATGTAAATTTAAGTGCGCTTACACCCAACTTAAAAGGCGCCCAAGTAGCCCATGCCGTTGGCATAAAAGAATTTGCCATATTTACCGCGGCAAGCGAATCGTTCTGTCAAAAAAATATAAATTGCAGTATTGATGAGAGTATTGAGCGTTTTAGCGACGTTATGGCATTTGCAAAAGCCAATAACATACGTGTACGCGGTTATGTAAGTTGTGTACTCGGTTGCCCTTATGAGGGTGAAATAGACCCGCATAAAGTACTTAGCGTTTCGCAAAAGCTTTTAGATTTAGGCTGCTACGAAATAAGCCTTGGCGATACCATAGGTGTTGGCACTGCAAATAAAGTTACCCAGCTTTTAACACTTTTGCTTGAGCATATTGATAAATCAAAACTGGCGGTGCATTTTCATGATACCTACGGGCAAGCGCTCACAAATATTTACGCAGCGTTAAGCTTAGGTATAGCAACGGTTGATGCCGCTGTTGCAGGCCTTGGCGGCTGCCCTTATGCCAAAGGCGCGTCAGGAAATGTTGCCACCGAAGATGTGGTTTACTTACTCAATGGGCTTGGCATTAAACATGGAATTGATTTACAAAGGTTAAGTAGCGCTGGTTGGAAAATTACACAAGCACTTGGCAAAACGCCTGTAAGCAAAGTTTCAATTGCATTAGGCAACACACAAAAATAATAGCTTAACTTGCCAAATGGCAGTTAACACAATGAGGAGAGTCTCATGGCCGGTTTTGATAAAGTGGTTTCTAGTTACGAAGCTGCAATGGCAGGGTTGAAAGACGGCGATACCGTTATTGCTGGCGGCTTTGGCTTATGCGGTATTCCTGAGGGCTTAATTAAACAAATTAAGGCAATGAACACCAAAGAGCTAACCGTGGTTTCTAACAACTGTGGTGTAGATGACTTTGGATTAGGAATTTTACTTAAAGATAAACAAATTAAAAAAGTAATTGCCTCCTACGTGGGCGAAAACGCCCTATTTGAGCAGCAATTACTAAGCGGTGAAATAGATGTAGAGCTTACTCCGCAGGGCACGCTTGCTGAAAAAATGCGCGCAGGCGGTGCAGGTATTCCTGCATTTTATACCGCTACAGGTTACGGTACGCCCGTTGCAGAGGGTAAAGATGTAAAAGAATTTGACGGACGCCCATATATATTAGAAGAGTCGATCACCGGTGAGTTTGCCATTGTAAAAGCGTGGAAAGCCGACCGATACGGTAATTTAGTATTTAGGCACACTGCCATGAACTTTAACCCAATGGCGGCAACAGCAGGTAAGATTACCGTTGCCGAAGTAGAAGAAATAGTAGAGCCCGGTGAACTTGAGCCAAGCCAAATTCATACCCCCGGCATTTTTGTAAATCGCGTTATAAAAGGCGACTTTGAAAAACGCATTGAACGTGTAACAACACGAGATTAAGCAGGAGCATAGGTTATGGCATTATCACGTGAACAAGTTGCAATGCGCGTTGCACAGGAACTACAAGACGGCTTTTACGTTAATTTGGGCATAGGAATTCCGACACTCGTCGCAAACTATGTACCTGATGGTATTGAAGTTATGTTACAGTCAGAAAATGGGCTTTTAGGTATGGGTCCCTACCCAACAAAAGCCGAGCTAGACGCAGATATGATAAACGCGGGTAAAGAAACCGTGACAGCTGCCACAGGTGCAGCCATATTTAATAGTGCAGATAGTTTTGCCATGATACGGGGTGGTCATGTAGACTTAACCGTTCTGGGTGCATTTGAAGTAGACCAAAGCGGCAACATTGCCTCCTGGATGATCCCCAAAAAGCTGATAAAAGGCATGGGGGGCGCAATGGATTTAGTCGCTGGGGCAAAGAATATTATTGTTACTATGACCCATGCCAGTAAGCATGGTGATTCTAAATTATTAGAGTCGTGCACATTACCGCTAACGGGCGTTAATTGCGTTAAAAAAATAGTAACAGATTTGGCCGTACTTGAAGTTAAAGACGGCGCATTTCATTTACTCGAGCGCGCTCCGGGCGTATCGGTTGATGAAATCATTAGTAAAACAGCAGGTAAATTACTTGTTGACGGTGAAGTACCAGAAATGGTTTTTTAACGCTTTACCATGTACCGACCTCATTCCCAGTGCCAATGGCGCTGAGTTACCCAAAATCCCTCGCAAGAGGGATTTTTTTTGCCTGCCATAAACTTTTTTTCAGTTTTAATACAGTTGTAGTAAATATTATCTATAATACAAATAGCTTTTAATGTAAGCGCTTAGATTATTTGCACTAATTTGTGGATTGTCTGCACCTTTTTTGTGAACTAGTGCTATATTTAAAATTAAACTATTGATATTATTATATTAAATTATTGGTTCGATTATTGCCTATTAAAGGCGTCTTAAATTAATTAAACAATTCTGGAAAACATGCAAACTCCTATTCGAGGCCTCCGCTCTTTTTGCTTTGCAGCAAAAAGCTTAAGTTTTAAACATGCAGCTAAAGAGCTGTACTTAACGCCCTCTGCGGTAAGCCATCAGATAAAACAACTTGAAGAACAACTGGGCATTGAACTCTTTCAACGCCAAACCCGATCCATTAGTTTAACGGCTGCGGGTAAAAACTTTTTTGATGCCATTTCGCCTATTATCTATACGCTTGAAAACACCATCAACGAGTTCAGTCAATTGCAGCAAAATACTAATATAACCATTACGCTGCCTGAATTTTTTGCCAGTGAACTGCTTATGCCTAAATTAAGTGAGTGGACATCTGAGCACCCTAATATAAATTTACAAATGGATACGCTCAAAACCCGTAAAGAGCTAACCCGCCACAGTGATTTATCGATTGTTTTATCCTCAAGTAAACCCACTGAGGGCCTTACTACAGAGCTATTTAATCTTGAATATATACCGGCGTGTAACGAAAAACTGTTAAAACAGTGGAAAGACGATCACTGCCAAGCATTAAACCAAGTACCATTAATCCTTCACAAAGCAAGGCCGTGGGCATGGCACCAATGGGCTGAAAAAGCGGGTATAGATGACTTTTCGCCTACGCAAATTATACAAATTGATAGTATGTTTGGGGTCGCTCGTGCAGCGCAACAGGGCATTGGCATTTCACTTATACCGCTGCCTATTAGCCAAAGCTGGTTTGATGAAAAATGGCTTTATAAATTATTTCAACAGCCCCTTACCACCAAAGATAAATACTATTTAGTACAGCATGAAGCTAATTCGCCAAATCCCGCGCTAGATTTATTTGCTAAATGGGTTGTATCTACATTTAGCAACATTCAAGGTTAGTGTTGCCTTAGTGAATGCAATTTACATTTTGGTTTAATAACGCCAATTTTAATGTGTGCAGCACGTAGCAAGTGCTAAAGCTGCACACAGTAAACTGTAAAGCTCCTTCTTTTTTACTTTCTTGCAGCTTAACAACACCGTTTAGTGATTTATTATTAATTAAATATTTTTATTTAATCATTCGTTTTTGCCCTACAAGCTAATCAATAAAAATTTAACATTTAAAATCAATAAAATAACACTGCAGGTTAGACTAAAGTCTATAGCTTAATTTTTTTCACTTATTGGTTTTATTTTTATCGTTTGTCTGACTTTTACGATTATTCTAAAGTTAACTCATCGCAAGCAAACAGCTAAACGTATTTACTAATTAGACATTATTTACTGTTTTGCACCAAATAAATGCAACCTTTTTAGATGTGATAGCTCTAACAAGGTAAGAAAAGAATCTTATATTGTGTGTGTAAGATGTTGTCAGTGTGAAAAGGCAGTTCAAGTCAGGTAGTGACTTGGTTTGAACTGTTTTTTATTCCACCATCTGCACGCAGCAATAACGTAATTAGCTACTGTGTAGCAAACCAAATCTTATATTGTGTGTGTAAGATGTTGTCAGTGTGAAAAAGCAGTTCAAGTCAGGTGGTGACTTGGTTTGAACTGTTTTTTATTCCACCCGCAGCACGCAGCAATAACGTAATTAGCTACTATGTAGCAAACCAAATCTTATATTGTGTGTGTAAGATGTTGTCAGTGTGAAAAAGCAGTTCAAGTTAGGTGGTGACTTGGTTTGAACTGTTTTTTATTCCACCAGCAACACGCAGCAATAACTAAATTAGCTACTGTGTAGCAAACCAAATCTTATATTGTGTGTGTAAGATGTTGTCAGTGTGAAAAGCGGTTCATGTGAGGTGGTGACCTTATATGGGCCGTTTTTGTTTTATAAACACGATTACCTGCCCCACCGTTTTATACCAATTCGCTTAAATTTAGTATTATTCAACTATAAAGTTATGCTTTTGTTTAAGCTCTTCAATGGCATTTTCATTGTCTTTTAAAAATACATTAAACTTTTTAACGAGCTGTGGGTGTTTAATGCTCGATAACATAAATGCTTGGTGATCAACAGGCAACTGATGTTGAAAAAACACAGGGACGGGAGTATCAAAAAATTCTTCTATATTGTATTTAAGTACATCGTGTGAAATATATATACAATCAACTCGCTCTTTATGCAGCAAATAAATCATCTCAATAACGTTATCATTTTCGAGTACTTGCAAGCCTGGCATTGAGGTTAACTTTTCAAGCCCTTGCAATGTAAAGCCACGCACTTTTGCAAGTGATTTACAATCTTCAAGTTTAATATTGTCCTTTAAGCTCGCTATCCCTGTATGTGTAACTAATGAAGGCACAGAATAATTAATATCTTGTTGATGCTGATTTTTATAACTTACTTGCCAATTAGGGTTGTCGGGGTATTTAAAGTCAACATGGTGATGCTCTATAAATTCTTTATAAAGGCGCGGAATAGGCAAAGTGTAAAATTCAAATTTAATATTTTGTTGTTTTGCAAATAGTTCCAGTAACTCTTTACTAAAACCAAAATAATCACGCTTATTAGTGCCACTGCCATCGTAATAAGGTAGGTATTCTATATTCTCTACCCCTATTACATATTTTTCGGTTGGCTGTGCTAATACAGGGCCTATAGTTATAAGCCCTGATACAAGTGCTAACGTGTTAATCAATTTGATAGTAAAATGCCGTTTATATCGTTTGGATTATTAATTTATATATCATAATCACTGTTAATTAAAGTTTAGATTTATTAAATATAAAAGAGCGAATTAATCGCTCTTATAAATTAGCTTTTGTCACGAGGTATAAACTCTAACACAGTAGCATTAATACAGTATCTATCTGTGCCTCTTGGCCCCTCACCTTTAAATAAATGCCCTAAATGTATACCTGTGCTTTTTGATTTAAGCTCAATTCGAGTCATCCCCCAGCTGGTATCTTTATGCTTAGTAACACTATTTTTAACTGGGTGTTTAAACGACAGCCACCCCGTGCCCGAATTAAATCTATCGCGAGTATCAAATAATGGCTCACCACTTAATTTATCAACAAATACGCCATCGGGAGTGTTTTTAAATTCTTTATACTCTTTACAGTAAGGTCTGTCGGTGCGCTCATTAAATGCGACTTCGTAGGCATCACTATCGCCTAGCTTAAAGGCGCCAAGCGCTTTGTAAAATTCAGCGGGGCTTGCATAGCCTTGACGCGCGTACACCTCTTTTCCATTTTTTAAAAACAAAATGGTGGGGGTTGCCCAAGTTGCCGATTTTATAGTTAGGCCATTAAGCTCATCAGCATGGCGAAATGTCAGTGGGATTGAACCTTTGTAATTGTTAGCGACTGTTTTTTTAAATTTTTCACAGTAAGGGCAGTATTCGCGCGAATCAAGTACCACAATCTGCTTGCCCGTGAGTAAAACGTTATTGTCTACATCTGCTTTTTTAGTTTTATTAAATACCACACCCGTGGCGTGATCTGGGCAATAGCCATTTGGGTTCTTTTGTAAATAATTTTGATGGTACTCCTCAGCAGATACAAACCCCTCAAGGGGTTTTATAACTGTTTTAATTGCCCCATAACCGGCTTCACTTAATAACGGTTGATACTCGGCTTTAACTAGCTCTGCAAGCTGCGCTTGCTCTTTAGTGGTAGTAAGAATAATTGATCGATACTGCGTGCCAATATCATTACCTTGGCGATTCAATTGTGTAGGATCGTGGCTTTCAAAGTAATTTTGTAATAGCGCTTTAGAAGAAATGATATTGCTGTTGTACATCACTTGCACTACTTCAGCGTAGTTGTTTTCGTCAAACCGGCGAGATTGGTCGGTGATATTTTTATAGCTTGCTTTAAAGCCGTGCCCGTCTGCATACCCCGACTCTGCATCAATAACCCCTTCTAGTGCTTCGTAGCGCTTTTCGGCTCCCCAAAAACAGCCAGAACCTAACACAATGGTTTTTATATGCATTGTGGCCTCTACGTTACTGTGCTCTATTTTTTCGGTTGATATAGCAAAGCAGCCGGCGCTAAATGTAATAGCGGCGCCTAATAAATAAACTGAGCGAGAAAATGTCATAAATACCTCTTAATACCTGCGTGTTTTAATTAAGACCCAACATCCATTGTTTTAATTTCAGTAAATAAATACGTGCTAAATTTGAATACAGTTTGAGTCTGCATTTCTTTTTCGTTTATTTTTCTTATGGCTAGGTACTGAATAAATTGACAAAACTATGTTAGCTTTGCTGCACGTTGTATAAAAAGATTAAATTATGACTGCATTTTTACAGGTATTTACTTTAACAAATAACAGTTTGCTATTAGATGCCACACAGCATAAACAAAACAATGTGTTAGACACTCAAAAAAAAATTTGGGCACTCACTAAGCAGCTAAAGCAAAGTAACGAATTTATCGATTTAGTCCCAGGCATGAACTCTTTAACGCTTTATTTAAAATCGACAAGTAATTTAGAAAAATGGCAAAACGCCTTGCCTGATTTATGGGACAAAGTACAAGCAACAACATTTAAAGGCACTCACCATAAAATACACACTACTTATGAAGGAGAAGATTTAGATTTTGTTGCCAAACAAACTAATTTAACACCCCAGCAAATTATTCAAATACATAGCCAAGCCACTTACCACGTTTTATTTTTAGGGTTTCAGCCCGGGTTTGCTTACCTACATGGATTAGATTCACGCTTGTATATCCCACGCAGAGACACCCCGCGTACTAAAGTACCTAAAGGTGCCGTTGCTTTAGGCGCAGAGCAAACTGCCATTTACCCCGCAGAAACACCTGGCGGTTGGCATATCATCGGCCACACAAACACGCCCCTTTTTGATAGCACACACTCAGATCCTTGCTTATTTAAACCCGGCGACACGCTATCGTTCGTTTCAATAAACACAGTGCAAGGAGCATAAAGTGATAAAAGTTCTTAAACCCGGCGTACAACTTACAATTCAAGATGGCGGGCGCTGCGGTTATCGTCATTTAGGTGTAAGCCAAGCGGGTTGTTTAGACCCTTACGCACAAATCATTGCCAATAAATTAGTCGGTAACAACGATAATGAAGCTGTCCTTGAGGTTACGTTAGGCCTGTGCGAGTTACAGTTTGAAACCGATACTATTATTGCCCTACAAGGTGCTGATTTAAACGCTGCGCTTGATGAAACGCCCTTGTACCCTGGCTGGAGTTACCAAGTAAGAGCCAAACAAACTTTAAGCTTTGATACAGGCCGCGCTGGTTTGCGTGCCTATGTAGCCGTACAAGGTGGTATTGATGTTAAAGATATCATGGGCTCAAAATCCACCGATTTAAACGCGCTCTTTGGTGGTTTAGCAGGTAAAGCACTTAGCGAGGGCGACATGATTCCTATTAAAACATCGCCCATGCCAATAACGCGCTTTATACAGCGCGGCGCTATTACCCCACCTAAACTAAAGGTGATTAGAGTACATGCAAGTCCACATGCACAACTTTTAGGTGATTCGCTACTTAAACAGTTTTTTTCAACGGCGTTTAAAGTAAGCCATAACAGTAACAGAATGGGCCTTAGGCTAACAAACGAAAGTCCCCTAACTCATAATCACTCACTTGCCTCTCTTGGTACAGGCCCAGGCTCTATTCAATTACCGCCCAGTGGTGAGCCTATTGTATTACTTAACGATGCACAAACAACCGGTGGCTACCCATTACTTGGCACGGTAATAGAGGCTGATTTACATCAATTTGCGCAATTTAGGCCCGGTGACTCAATTGAATTTAAGCAAGTAACCCATGAGCAAGCTAGCTTAGCAAAACAAAAGCTTAAAGGTCACTTACATCAGCTAAGCTTGGCGCTTAAATATAGTTAACTCTAAGGTGAGCTATAAACCTATTACAAGGAGCTAATAAAAGTACAAGCGGCGCTCTACTTAACTTGCAATAGGTAGGCGTAGATTGGTTAATTAAGCACATAAAATAAAAACACGCTAACGTAAAAAATTATAATAAGGCAATTTAAGCTCTGCTTTAATTTTCGCACATACTTGGTGCATTTGTGCAGTGTGCTTTTTTGCAAACACTGCGCTAAATGCCCTATTAACGACACTTTAAACACCAAAGGTGTTGTAAATATAACCGCACTTGTGCGCAGCGCACTACTTTGGTGCGCGCACTTTTCAGTTGGTGCATAAATTATTCTTAATTAATTGTAAAAGCAGTGTGACTTGAGTAATTATTTCTGATAAAACAAGGTTTCGCAGCACAGCAAAGTTGCCCTGCTGCACACATAATAGGAATGAGGAGTTACTATGTGTTCAATTTTTGGTGTATTAGATATTAAATCTAACGCCACTCAGTTGCGTACTCAAGCAATTGAAATGTCAAAACTACTAAGGCACCGTGGCCCAGATTGGTCTGGTGTGTATTCATCTGAAAAAGCAATTTTAGTGCACGAGCGCTTAGCCATTGTTGGTGTATCAAGCGGCGCACAACCATTATATAACCCTGAAAAAACAAATATTTTAGCGGTTAACGGCGAAATTTATAACCACAAAGAGCTGGCAGCAGAGTTAGAGGTTGATTTTGAATTTCAGACTCAATCAGACTGTGAAGTTATTTTAGCGTTATACAAACAAAAAGGGCCTGAGTTTTTAGATGACTTAAATGGTATATTTGCATTTTGTTTATACGATGAAGAAAACGATGCGTACTTAATTGGCCGCGATCACATTGGTATTATTCCGCTTTATACTGGCCACGATGAGCATGGTAATTTTTATGTAGCCTCAGAGCTTAAAGCGCTTTCACCAATTTGTAAGCACATTGAAGAATTTCCACCAGGGCATTACCTATACAGCAAAAATGGTGAACTAACGCCTTATTATAAGCGCGATTGGGAAACCTTTGATGCAGTTAAAGATAACAGCGCACAAGCGAAAGACGTAAAAGAAGCGCTAGAAAGCGCTGTAAAACGCCAGCTAATGTGTGATGTACCGTATGGCGTATTGCTATCGGGCGGTTTAGACTCGTCGGTTATTTCGGCTATTACGCAACGTTTTGCTGCTAAACGTATTGAAGATAACGATGAAAGCGACGCATGGTGGCCTAAGCTGCATTCTTTTTCTGTTGGGCTTGAGGGTTCACCTGATTTAGCCGCTGCGCAAAAAGTAGCGGATATGATTGGCACAGTACATCACCCTATTCACTTTACCATTCAAGAAGGTATTGATGCGCTTCGTGAGGTTATTTACCACATTGAAACGTACGATGTAACCACCATCCGTGCTTCAACGCCAATGTATTTAATGGCGCGCCAAATTAAAGCTATGGGTATTAAAATGGTATTATCGGGCGAAGGCGCTGATGAACTATTTGGTGGCTATTTATACTTCCATAAAGCACCAAACGCACAAGAGTTTCATGAAGAGCTAAACCGTAAAGTGTCAAAGCTGCATATGTTTGACTGTTTACGTGCCAATAAGTCAATGGCTGCATGGGGCGTAGAAGCACGCGTACCGTTTCTTGATAAAGAGTTTGTTGATGTGGCTATGCGTATCAACCCTGAAGCAAAAATGTGTAAAGATGGCAAAATTGAAAAGCACATTTTACGCGAAGGCTTCGATGGCTACCTGCCTGAAGAAGTACTGTGGCGTCAAAAAGAGCAATTCTCAGACGGTGTTGGCTACAGCTGGATAGACACGTTAAAAGAGTTTGTGAACGAGCAAGTAAGCGACCAAGAGCTTGCTAACGCTAAGTTTAAATACCCTATTAACACGCCAGATTCTAAAGAAGCGTATTACTATCGCTCTATTTTTGAATCACACTTCCCAGGTGATGCATCAGCTAAATGTGTACCGCATGGTAAGTCGGTTGCGTGTTCAACCCCTGAAGCACTTGCATGGGATGCATCATTTCAAAATAATGCTGATCCTTCAGGCCGTGCTGCTGGCGTTCACAACGACGCGTATGCAAGCAAAGGCTAAACGCGCCCTTTTATCGCAACGTAGGCTACAACAGCCTAGGTTGCGATATATAAAGTACCTTTATTCAGTTCCTGTATTTTCTAGTTCACAGCAAAACTTAGCCGGTTCAAGTGCGTTAATTGTTATTTATACGCAAGGGTTAAGTACGCGTGTAATGCAAAAAATTGCATCAAATTCGCAGCACCCTGCTAGCGTTTTTTTAAATGAAAGTGAAATTTCTCACCGTGTATGTAACATTCGCTGGTTTAACCAAACATCAGAAATTAAGCGCTGCGGCCATGGCACCCTTGCTGCTGCAAAATGTTTATTAGCACACTTTGGTTTTTGCCCTTCACACTTTATTTCAAACGATAAAGAACGGTTTAAAATCAAGCGAGCTACAGGCCGGGTACAACTTCAGCTAGCGGCTATTAATTCTAAAAAGAGTGATGAGGTTAACAGCCTTAGTGATGTGTTTTCGCACTCTATAAAAGCAACTTACTCAACAGCTTATAAAAATGGCTATACCGTTGTACTGTTTAAAAACATGGCTGATTTAAAGCATTTACAGATTAATTTTACACATTTAGTAAATGTGCATAACAATGCGGTAATTGCACTGCAAATACATAGTGTTAATAAAAACAGCGCAAGCGCATATTTTAGGTATTTTGCGCCGCAATTTGGGGTAAATGAAGATACGGCTACAGGCTCTGCCGTGTCGGTTATTGCGCCACTTATTTTTAGACTACATGGTTTAAATAAAGTAACCCTTTTGCAGCAGTCACCAAAGGGCGCGCTGCTAAACTATACGTTTAGCAGCAATCAGGTAGTTGTAAGTTAAGCTATTACATTGGCCTTAGTAGGCAAAGTGCAAAGTAGCTTTTCTCGTCTTGCCATGTTTGTTCAAGCGATAAATTAGCTTGAGCAGCAAGGTTTTTAAACGACTCAAGCGTATATTTGTGCGAGTTTTCAGTGTGAATGCTCTCTCCCGCTACAAAGTCTATTTGCTTATCGTTAATGACCACGCTTTGATTACATTTGCTCACTAAATGCATTTCAATGCGGCTATGCACTTCGTTAAATCGCGATTCGTGTTTAAAATTATCTAAAATAAACGTGCCATTTAATTCGTTATTTATACGCTGGAGCAAGTTTTTATTAAAAGCGGCGGTAATGCCGGCTTTGTCATCGTAAGCATCAAGTAACACTTGTCGCTCTTTTACTAAATCAATACCTATTAATACATAGCCATCAACACCGCATAAACGGTGGAAATTATTCATTATTTCAATGGCTTTTACTGGCGCAAAGTTACCCAGTGTAGAGCCTGGAAAATAAACTAAATTTGTTTGGCTGTCTAAGGCGGTGTCTTTTGTTAACTGCTTAACCATTTGGCTATGGGTAAAATCACCTAGCAATGGCGTAATGGCCAACTCCGGAAATAACGGTGATAAATGCGCTAACGAGTAATTAAGCATCTCTGATGATATTTCAAAAGGAACAAAGGTTTTCACATTGCTCATATGGGCGAGTAAATACGCGACCTTTTTACCCGAGCCACAGCCTGGCTCAATAATTGATAGGTTCTCAGGCAGTCTATTAGCGATAGCTTTTGAGTAATCTTCTAATATGGCAAGTTCAGTGCGGGTAACATAGTACTCTTGCAATGAGGTTATTTGCTCGAATAAAGCCGCCCCTTTATCATCGTAAAAATACTTACACGGCAGCGACTTTTGCTGTTGAGCAAGTCCATGTAATACATCATTTAAAAAGTCTAGATCGGTGATTGATTGCTGATTAATTGCTGTTACTTGGCTCATAGTATGTCCTTTGCTAGTCTAATGCCGCTGCACATCCACGCTTGGTGCGGATAAAAAAAGTTACGGTAGGTCTGTCTTAAATGATCTTTTGGGGTAAACACACACCCGCCACGCAAAACCATTTGGTTATTCATAAATTTACCATTGTATTCACCTGCGGCTCCGCTAAAGGGTTTAAAGCCTGGGTAAGGTAAATAGGCGCTATTAGTCCACTGCCAGCATGTATCGCTTAACTGCGAGATAACATCTGGGTTTTTACATACACTTGGCGTAAGCAAATCGTTGTGCTGTTGCTTAAGTGCTTGCTGCTGCGCTACATACTCCCATTCAAACTCAGTAGGTAGGCGCGCATTTACAAAATTAGCGTAAGCTGCCGCTTCAAAATAACTTACATGGCTCACTGGCGCATCTAAATTTAAAGGCTGAAGTCCGTAGAGGGTAAATTCAAACCACTGCCCGTCAATATACTGCCAGTATAAAGGGTGACTAAGTTGCTCGGTGTTTATATTAGCCCAGCCATCACTTAACCAAAATGAAGGGTTTTTATACCCGCCCGCCTCTATAAATTGTAAGTACTCTCTATTAGTCACTAATCGGTTAGCAAAACTAAACGCATGGATAAGGGCTTGATGTTTAGGTTGTTCGTTATCGTACGAAAAGCCGTTTTTAGCATCAACCCCTATATTGGTTATGCTTTGGCTAAATTCGGTATATTTTAAAGTGCCTAACGAATCACTCACCTTTATTAAGTCATTTAGGTTTTGGCTGTAGGCAGGAAAGCTTGGATTAACCGAAAAATTATATTTAATATCCATTAGCATGAGCTCTTGATGTTGCTGCTCATGATTCAGCCCAAGTTCTATAATATTACACAGTGTTTGGTTAGTGCCCAATTGAAGCAGCTCGTTTAGTGCATTATCAATATAGGCTCTGTAGCGCAACACCACCTCTAAACTGGGGCGAGATAAACATCCTCTATTAGCGCGCTTAAATTGCTCACCTATGCCGTTATAGTAGGAGTTAAAAAGCACCTTAAATTGTTCATCAAAGAGCGTGTAGTTAGGCAGATACTTAGAAAGTAAAAATGTTTCAAAAAACCACGTGGTGTGAGCTAAGTGCCATTTCATTGGGCTTGCATCATCCATTGCTTGTAGTTGGCAATCTTCTGCGCTGAGGTTTTTTATAAGTGTGAGACTATGTTGGCGAATTGACTGAAATTGAGCGTGTATTTTTTCAGTACTGTGCGCTTCATTCGTTTTCGTGTTTAGCATATTAAAGTTAGTCCTTTTCACTCTTTGCGATTAAATAAAGCCTACCCCAGATTTTACCTTTATGCATGTTACATAATGATTAAATCAAACCCTCTACCCATTTAAAACGTAGACTAATGTATTAACGACTAAACGAGTTTGGTGGCGCTGCTTTAATTTTAGTTTAATAACAAACTAATTTTTAACACTCACTGAATTAACAATAGCTTATCTTTTTAGTGATAAATAGCTTTTAGCGCTAAGTAATCAGGCATATATAACCAAATAGTTTTACATTTACGATTTAACTCATACACTATTAAGGGTATGATCAGCGATTAATTTAGTTAGTCCTCAAATAAGTTTTATTGTAAATAATGCAACTTACTTTGTGGCTAATTAACTTAGTGTTATGCCGGAACTCTCTGGCTTGTTAGGACAACATAAGAGGTATTCATGAGCGAAAATCATGACAAGTATAGTATTGATAATACGGACTACACCGTAGGTCAAGATAACGTGCAAAAATGGGGATTTGATATACATAATCCTGTTTTTGGTATTAGTGCCGGTTTGATTGTCATCTTTTTAGTCGCCATTCTCGTTTCGGATGCGCAAACAGCCAAAGCAACGCTTGATGGTATTAAGCTCGATATAATAAATAACTTTGATGCGTTTTTTATGTGGGCAGCAAACTTCTTTGTTATATTTTGTTTGGCATTAATTGTATCGCCCTATGGTAATATTCGCTTAGGCGGAGAAGGTGCTAAACCAACGCACTCGCGTATGTCATGGCTTGCCATGTTATTTGCCGCTGGTATGGGTATTGGGTTAATGTTTTGGGGTGTTGCAGAGCCTGTAGCTTACTTTACTGGCTGGTACGAAACCCCACTTAATGTAACCGCAAATACCCCAGAGGCTGCAAAAGTGGCAATGGGTGCAACCATGTTTCACTGGGGTCTTCACCCGTGGGCTATTTATGCCGTTGTAGCGCTCTCACTTGCGTTTTTTACTTATAATAAAGGTCTTCCTTTATCAATCCGTTCAATTTTTTATCCACTATTAGGCGACAGAGCTTGGGGTTGGCCTGGTCATATTATTGATATTCTTGCCGTGCTTGCCACTTTATTTGGCCTAGCAACCTCGTTAGGTTTAGGCGCGCAGCAGGCTTCTGCAGGTATTAATCATGTATTTGGAACTGATGGCGGCGTAGGCGCACAATTATTGGTTATTATTGGCGTTACCTTACTGGCTATTATCTCAGTAGTACGCGGCATTGATGGCGGCGTAAAGGTCCTTAGTAATATAAACATGCTTATTGCATTTGCCTTACTTCTGTTTGTTGGTTTAGTTGGCTTTGCTGTGGCAATCGGTAACGTACCAAATACGGTTATGGGTTATGTTGAAAATATTATTCCACTGAGCAACCCACATGGCCGTGAAGACGAAACATGGATGCACGGTTGGACTGTATTTTACTGGGCATGGTGGATTTCGTGGTCACCGTTTGTAGGTATGTTTATTGCGCGTGTTTCTCGTGGTCGTACAATTAGAGAGTTTTTAATCGCTGTATTATTAATTCCTACTGCGGTTACTATTTTATGGATGTCTATTTACGGCGGCATTGCAATAGACCAAGTTGTTCAAGGTGTAGGTAGCTTAGGCGTAAACGGTTTAACCGATGTACCTATGGCGATGTTCCAAATGCTAGACGAACTACCTATGTCGAGCGTGCTTTCGTTCCTTGCTGTTGTTTTAGTATTAGTGTTTTTCATTACCTCTTCTGACTCGGGTTCATTAGTTATCGACTCAATTACAGCAGGCGGTAAAGTGGATGCGCCAGTACCACAACGCATCTTTTGGGCTACGGTTGAAGGCTCTATTGCTGCTGCTCTATTATGGATTGGCGGTACAGAGGCGATTCAAGCATTACAAGCGGGGGCTGTTTCAACAGGTCTTCCGTTTACTTTAGTGTTACTACTAATGTGTGTAAGCCTATTATTAGGATTACGTACTGAGCCTCGCGCTGTTAAATAATTAGTCGCTTGCCAGTAAACAAAAAAACGCCGCATAATATGCGGCGTTTTTATTAGCTAAGCTAAACTTTGGTTAATAAGTTTAAACCTGTATTGCACTCGCTAAAATTTAAAAATAGATTTAACTTAGTAATTCAGCCAATGGCGTATCATCGCGGTAATGGTATTGCAGCTGTGCCATTAACAGCTCTGCTGTGGCTAATGCATCAGTTAGCGCATTGTGATTATGATAGGCAGGTAAAGAGTATCGACTGCGGCAATCTGTGAGTCTAAGTGAGCCTACCTTTTGATTAAACAAACGCCCTATTAAGCCTTGGCGGGCGCGCAACGCTCGTTGCTCAATTTCCATGGTATCGACTAATGCAAACTGGATCCCTTCGTTAATTCTCGTAAGTAATGCATTGTTTAAAAAGTGCCGCTCTATCGCTGCATAATGCACCACCACCACTTTACCACTAAGTGCATTAAGTAGCGGCCCTAGTCGAGAGGTTAAATCGGGAGCATCATCCACTTCTGAATGCGTAATACCATGAATAACAATCGACTCCTCGCTTAAGCTTTTACGAGGCTGTACTACCCAATGCTTAGCATGTGTGCAATATACTCTTTGCATTGTAAAGGGGACTAAGCCAATACTGACTATATCGTCCACCTCACTATTTAGACCGGTTGTCTCAAAATCAAGAGCCACAAACGAAATGTCTTTAATGGGCGTGTGCGTATCACCATAAGCGTGCTGATAAAACGCTTTTAAATGCTCATTTTTAGCGTTGTTAGCCAGTGATTTATAGTGAGCCTGCCAGTCAAAATATGATTGCTTAGCCATTCGCTACTTAACACCCGCATTGGCTGAGTAACTAAACTTTAAGTAGCTTTGTGCTTTTTCGAGTATGGCAAACGCTTCTTTTAAATTGCGTTGCTCAAACGGCGAAAGCAAATGCGGGTCTATGTCGTTATCGGGCTCTTCTTCTTGCTCTATTTGCCATGCTTGATGACGAATTCGCATCATGGCAATGTATTCTAGCGCATCACGTAAATCCTGTGCTTTACCCTCAGGTAACAGGCGCGATTCAATAATATCTTCAAGGCGTTCAAACGAATTTTGCTTACGAGAGCCTATCGCCAGTGCATGCACTCTTATCACATCAGAAAGCGGCGCGGTGCCTCTGCGTTTTAAGTTCATTGAGCGCTTATGCTGGCCGTTATGTTCAAGCACAAAGCCTTTAAAAAACCCAAGTGGCGGTGTGCGGTTTCGGGCATTGGCAGCCATATTTGCTAAAAACACCCGGTTTTGTTTACTTTGCTTAGCAATAAAAATTTTAAGCTCGTCAGCCCATTTTGTTTTACCCCACACCCCATCTAAATCAAAGAATATTGAGCTATTAAGCAGTGCTTGTGGTTTAGGTAAGGCTATCCACTGTGAGAATTGATCAAACCATTGCGAGCGTGTTTTACGCCATTTTTTGAACGAGGCCATTATCTCGCCGCTACAATAGGTATAACCACATTGCGCTAAGCCATCACACACAAAATCAGAAATATTTTGAAAGTACTCGTTGTGTTTTTCATCATCGTAATTGTCATCCAAAATAAGCGCGTTATCTTGATCTGTTACAATAAGTTGTTCATCTCGCGCCATAGAGCCTAACGCTATAAAACAGTAAGGTACTGGCGGCGGGCCATATTTTTCTTCAGCCAGTACTAATAAGCGCTGTTTAAAAGTACGCCCTATTACCGCCATTGCCGTACCAATCATATGTGAATTAGCATCTTCGTTTACCATACGTACAAATACATTGGGCAGCTGGCGCGCGTAATGTGCTAAATCTTCAATGGTTTGCTGCGCTAAAATACCGCGCACCAAGAGTAAACTACTTTGCGACTCGTACCTTAAAATATCGGATAGTGAAATAACCCCAATAGGTCGGCGCTTTTGTACCACAGGTAAGTGGTGCAAGTTGTCGCGCAGCATGGCAAGGACGGCTTCAAATACATAAGCATTTGAATCAAGCAGTACAAGATTAGTCGACATAATTTTATCTGCGGTAACATCAAGCCCTAGGCCTTCGGCTACCACTTTTGTACGTATATCGCGGTCGGTAATAATGCCTACAATTTGCCCATCGTCTTCTTCTGGGTCGTCGCTTATTGGTTTGTCTAAATCGGTAACTAACACAGAAGATACCGCTTCTTCTGTCATTACTTTAGCAACATCTTGTATGGTGGTTTGCGTACTTAGCGTTACCACATCGCGGTGAATGAGCGACTTAACTTTGGCGGTTGTTAAATCGTTGCTGTCGGCTTGCTCAACTAACGCTTGGCGAAGGCGTACATTGCCATCGGCTTCAAAATAATCAGCAAAGCCGTCAAACTCGTCACAAAAACGGTTAAACAGCGTAAAGTTAATACAGTACACTAGGGTGTCTTCGAGCGCCTTTGCAGGAAAGCGCACTTTACGATTCATCAATAAGCCCATTTGGCCAAAAATACCGCCCACATCTAAGCGGTTATAAAGCTCGTTATTACGACGATAAATTTCCACAGAGCCACTGCGAATTATAAATAAATCAGCGATGTCTTGGCCTAACGTTAAAATATCAGTTTGCGAGCGGTAGTAAGCTACCTCAACTTGTTGCGCAAGCTCGTTTAAAGCGTTTTTCGGTAAGTCATCAAATGGCGGGTGCTGCGCTAAAAACTGCGCAATTTCAACTTGTTCGGCTTGCATTGGGGATTCCTTGTGGCCACACAAAAAGGCATGTATATGCTTAAGTGGCTATCTTAACAAACAAGTAGTGCCAATCAAGCCATAACCATGCCCAGTACACTTTTAATTTAAAAACGTTGCTGGGCATGGCTTTAAGGTTAGTCTATTTTTTCAAGCTCTTGTGCGAGCTGCTTAGATTCATCCCCCCTTGGCGTGGTAAAGCGTGCTAAGCCCAAGTAAATTACCGGAGTAAGATAAAGCGTAAACAACACCGCAAGTGCTAAGCCGCCAAACACCACCCAGCCAATTGCATTTCGGGCTTCAGCCCCTGCGCCTGTAGAGAGAATTAACGGCAATGCTCCAAGTAGAGTAGATATAAGGGTCATCGTAATTGGGCGTAAACGTACCAACGCAGCTTGCTCGACGGCTTTTCTGACCGTTAAACCTTGATCGCGTAATTGGTCTGCAAATTCAACAAGCAAAATTGCGTTTTTAGCGATTAAGCCTATCAGCATCACTAAACCAATTTGAGAGTAAATATTTAACGACGTGCCGGTTAAATAAAGCGCTAATATGGCCGAGGTAATACCAAAGGGAACGGTTATCATAACCACAATGGCACTATTTACATTTTCAAATTGAGCAGCCAATACTAAAAATACAATTAAAAAAGCAAGTACATAAGTTACAAGTACTTCACTGGATGTTTCTTCATACGTTAGCGCTTCGCCTTTAAACGCAAGTGCAATACCTGGCTCTAACGATTGCTCAGACACCGTTTTTATTTGCTCTACTAAAGCGGCAATGGTTAACGATTCTGGCAACTCCATGCTGAGCTCTATTGAGCGGCGCTGGGCATGACGCTCAAGCTCTGCAGCCACGCCTTCTTCAGAAATATAGGCCACACTACTTAATGGTACTAAACTGCCATTACCCGCTCTGATATATAAATTAGCCAAATCACTTGGACTGTTTATGGTTTGGTTTTGCGCTTGTAGCATAATTGGCACAGACTGATCGCCAATGTTTAAATCTTCTACGTCGTCGCCATTTATTGCTGCGCGCAAGGTAATGGCAATGTCGTCTAGCGATACACCGAGCTCTTGTGCACGGCGTCTGTCTATATTTACTCTAAGTTGTGGTTGCGATGGCTGATACGAAATACGCACAGGTGCCACCTCAGGAACGGCTTTTTCTAATGCCGCAGAAAACTGCTGAGCCGCTTTAAATATTTGCAAATAATCTTGCCCAAGCAACGCTATTTCAACGCCTCCCCCTTGACCACGTAGATTTAAACTATTAGCCCCACCTGGGTAAGCCGGTGCTCCTGGAATATCGCCAAGTGGCTGGCGTATCTTATTAATAATTTCCTGTTGGCTAAAATGGCGCTCATCCCAATGCTTTAATGGCACAGTAATAAACACAATATTAGGGTCCCATTGGCCTACCACAGTATAAATAGACTCAATTTCGCCGCTATCGACAAACGGAAGTAAAATATCTTCCATTTTTATCGCTTGCCTATCCATAAAGTTTAGCCCTACACCATCTGGGCCACGTGCAAATATACGAATTTTCCCTCGGTCTTCTGTGGGCAAAAGCTCACTGTCTAAACTGGCGTACAACGCTCCGGATCCTGCTGCAACCAATAAACAGAGCGCAAACGTAAGCCACGCATGGTTAAGCACTTTATGAATTGTTTTTGTATAAATACCACCCAACCAATGGCCTAGTTTAGCAAATGGGTGAAAACCGCCGTGCTTTAACTTTAATTTGGAGGTAAGAGCAGGCACTAATGAAAGTGCCACAAAGCTTGATATAATTACCGCACCGGCAAGTACTCCACCAAACTCTCTAAATAAGCGACCGGCAGTAGAAGGTAAAAACGCAATAGGTATAAATACAGCAGCAAGTACAGCCGTGGTTGCTACAACAGCAAAAAATACCTCGCGCGTGCCTATTACAGCAGCTGCCCGACGCCCTAAACCTAGCCCCCGCTGGCGCTGAATATTTTCACTTACTACTATGGCATCATCAACAATTAAGCCAGTGGCTAATACAAGCGCCAACAAGGTTAAAATATTTATTGAAAAACCCAGTGCCCATATAAGTGCTAAAGAACCTATTAAGGCAACAGGAATAGCAAAAGCAGGCACTAAAGTGGCGCGCCAAGAGCCAATAAATACCCACAAAGTCACAACCACTAACAATACTGTAAGTAATAAAGAGTAAATTACTTCATCTACTGAGCTTCTTATAAATTGTGCGTCATCGGAGGTAAGTGTAAATTCCATTTCTGGAAAGCGTGTTTGCATACTTGTAATAAGCTTGAGCACTTCATCTGATATTTCAATTGTATTTGATTGTGCTTGTCGAATAATTTCCATACCAATAACGGGCTTACCATTTAGCCTTACCATAGAGCGCGGATCGGCAGGGCCAAAATACACAGCCGCAATATCACTAATTCGGGTATCGCCTTGTATTATGATATCGCCAACTTGCTCTGGAGTAATAGAGGTTGCATCGGCACGTACAATAATTTGCTGATCGTTTGACTTTAAACTCCCTGCTGGCACATCAAACGGCGCTTGGCTAAGCACTTGTGCTACATCGGGCACTGTTAAATTAAAGCTACTTAGTTTTAGCGGGTCTATTCGTACTCTTAATACGCGTTCTCTATCTCCGTTTAAGCGAACATCTGCGACACCTGGAATAGTTAAAAATTGCGGCGCTAAGTCAACATTTACCCGCTCGGTAAGTGCTTCAAGCGATAAACTTTCACTTGAAACAGTCAGAGATACAACTGCTTCGGCGTCGTTGTCGGCCTTAATGATAGAAACACGCTCTACTTCCTCTGGAAGGTCTCGCTCTACACGTGCAACAGACTCACGCGTTTCATTCGCGGCGTCATCTAAATTTATGCCTGGTCTAAATTCGACCACAATACGTGCATTTCCCTCTTCACTTTGTGCGCGTATCGATTTAACGCCACTTACACGCGCTACTGCGCCTTCTAATTTGCTGGTTACTTCGGTATCAACGGTCTCAGGCGAGCCACCAGGAAATGGCGCCGAAACCGTAATACGTGGTCTATCTACATCAGGAAGCTCTCTTACTTCAACACCCGCAATAGCGGCAATACCTGCAATAATAATTAATAAGTTAAGCACCACAATAAGTACTGGGCGGCGAATCGCCATTGAGGGTAAGTCTTGCATCATAGGTTGCTGTTTCATACCTACTCCTGCGTATCTTGCGCGGGTAAATTAAAGCTTAGCTCTTGGCCTGCACGTAAGCGTTGTACCCCTTCAATTACTAAAATATCGCCTTTATTTAACGACCCAGAAACCAATAATCGCCCCGCCAAGCGCTGCTCTATTTTTACATCAACACGTGTGGCTTTTTTATCAACGCTGGTCCATACATACGGGCCTGTTGCCCCCCACAGTAATGCAGCCTCAGGAACTGCAGCAAAATGCTCGCCTAACACTTCAATATGTACTCTAAAGCTCATACCAGGTAAAAATTGTTGTTTTTCATTATTTAGCTTGGCTTTAACACGTAAAGTACGGGTTTGTGGGTCTACGCGTGAGTCTAAATAGGCAATATCAGCGTTAATGGCAGTGTCTGATTGCCAAGGAAACACAATTAAGCTGCTTTTATTTCGCAGCATACTGATAGCCGACTCCGGTGCGTTAAAATTTATGTACAAGCTTGTTGTGTCATCTATTGTGGCGATGGGGGTTAGCTCGGTTATTCTATCGCCTACCTCAATATCTGTTAAACCCATAATGCCATTTATCGGCGCAATTACTTTTCTGTCTTCAAGCTCAGTTTGAGCCTGTATAAGGGTGACTTTGGCAAGCTCTACAACGGTTTTAGCATCATCAACATCGCTTTTAGGCACTGCGCCTTTGGCCTGACTTTGTTCTAATCGTTTTAGTATTCGCTGGGTGTCGGCAAGTTTAATTTTAGCCTCATCAAGCGCTGCTTTTTGCCTACGAGAATCAAGTTCGAGTAAAGTATCGCCTTTTTTTACTTTATCACCTGGCTTAAAAAAAACGCCTGTGACTCTATCGCCTACTGCGGGGTACATTACAACCGAATGAATTGCCTCTGTATTTCCTACCGCTTGCACTTGTTGTTTAGCACTTTCGAGGGCAATTTTTTGTACAACAACGTTCGCGCTCTTTGCAGGAAGGCTGAAAAACAGCAGCGAACTGAGCACAGCGATTAAAAAGTTTTGCGATTTCAAAGTAACACCTTAATTAATTATTATTTCCATTACCTTACGAAGTCTAACAGCTGATTGATCAATAGGTAGGATAGAACGATAAATTAGCAAAACTATAAGATGAAATTAAATTGGTAATACCAATTAATTTTTGAAAAAGGCGCCTAAAGGCTGAGCATTTATACAAATACAGGCAGGATTAAACTAAAAAGTGGCTATATAAATAAAAAAGCCCAGTATAAACTGGGCTATGTAGATAATAGGTAGTTAAAGATTATTTACCACGCTGGGCTTCTTTTTGTGCTTTTTTAGCTTCTTTACGTTGTTGTAAAACCACTTGCGCTTCATTACCAATGTGCCCTTCACCACGTGCTTGTGCTAATTCTATTTGCTTTTGACGCTCAGCAAAACGAGCACGCTGCTCATCGGTTACATTATCAATACAGTGATGGCACGAAACACCTTCCATGTATTCTGGCTTTTGCTTTTCTTCTTCTGTAATCGGCATACGGCACGCATGACATTGATCGTAAGAGCCTTTTTGTAAATCATGATTTACTGCTACACGATTATCAAAAACAAAACACTCACCTTCCCACATTGTTTCTTCTTTTGGCACTTCTTCTAGGTATTTTAAAATACCGCCTTCAAGGTGGTAAACTTCATCAAACCCTTGCTCTTTCATGTAAGCCGTTGATTTTTCGCAGCGAATACCACCGGTACAAAACATGGCTACTTTTTTGTGTTTTTCTGGGTCTAAATTTTCTTTAGCCCATTGAGGGAACTCTCGGAAAGTTTTGGTATTAGGATCGACTGCATTTTGAAAAGTGCCAATTTCAATTTCGTAATCGTTACGTGTATCAATCAAAATCACTTCAGGGTCTGATATTAATGCATTCCAGTCTTTAGGCTTAACATAGCTTCCCACTACTTTTAGTGGGTCAACCCCTTCAACGCCCATAGTAACAATTTCGTTTTTTAGCTTTACTTTAGTGCGGTAAAACGGGCATTCATCATCGAATGATTCTTTAGTCACTATGTCTTTTAGGTTTTCTTGTGTGTCTAACCACGCAAGTAAGTTATCTATTCCTTCGCGCTTAGCTGATACAGTACCGTTAATACCTTCAGCCGCAAGCAATAAAGTACCGCGTACTTCGTTTGCTTCCATCACATCTAAAAGAGGTTTACGTAGCGCTTCAAAATTTGGCAAACCTACAAATTTGTACATTGCACACACTACAAAGTGCTCGTTTGTTACATCATCTTTATGAACAGCAGTCATTTTACTTCCTATTTTGCTTTGATAGCCTTAAGTGGCGTTTACCGAATCGTAAATCCGGCGCATATGGGGCGCGTATTTTACGCTTTTTATAATTAATTGCAAAAAATAGCGCGTTAGAATGGTTTTTACTGTCGGCATAACCCTTGTGTAAGCTATAATGCGGCCATTAATTTAAGTTGCACATTGGAGAACACGACTTTGCACTTTACTGATCTTGGGATTGATACTCGCCTTGAAACACAATTAGCACATCAAGGGATCACCCAGCCCACAGATATTCAAGCACATGCAGTGCCTACCGCACTTGCAGGGCATGACATTTTTGCTCAGTCTAAAACTGGGTCGGGCAAAACATTAGCGTTTTTATTACCTGCTGTTCAGCGAGTTATGAAACAAAAAGCGCTCAGTAAACGCGATCCACGTGTCCTCATCGTTGCACCAACCCGTGAGCTTGCAACGCAAGTATTTACGCAATTGCGTTTATTAATTGCGGGCACAAACATTAAAGCTGTAAAAATACTCGGTGGCGAGAACTTTAACGATCAAATTAAAGCCCTTCGTAACGACCCGCACTTTGTTGTAGCAACCCCTGGGCGTTTGGCCGATCACATCACAAAACGCTCATTACAATTAAGTGGGTTAGAGCTATTAATTTTTGATGAAGCCGACCGTATTTTAGACTTAGGCTTTACTGAACAGCTGAAAATGATTAACGAGCAAGCTAATCATCGCTTGCGCCAAACATTGTTGTTTTCAGCGACACTAGATCACGCTCAAGTCGATGCCCTATCGCGTAATTTATTAAAAAAGCCAAAACAAATTACACTGAGCGCCGCTAACGAGCAACACAGTGATATTAAACAAACACTCTATTTGGCCGATCACCTTGATCATAAAGAAGCGTTACTTGAGCATTTTTTAAAACAAGATGATGTTGGCCAATGTATTATATTTACAGCAACCCGTGCCGATACCAGCCGTTTAAGTGAAGCATTAAATGCAAAAGGTTTTAAATCGGTGGCTTTAGCTGGCGATTTAACACAGAGCAAACGCCTTGAGATCATGGACTCGTTTAGCCGCGAAAACTTTAAAATTTTGATCACCACTGATGTTGCTTCGCGAGGATTGGACTTATTAAGTGTAACGCATGTAATCAATTTTGATTTACCAAAACACGCTGAAGAGTATGTACACCGTATAGGTCGTACAGGCCGCGCCGGATTTAAAGGTAATGCATTATCGCTAGTAGGCCCTAAAGACTGGGCAAGCTACTTAGCTATTAAGTCGTTTTTGAACGACGAGCTGGCTTTTGCAAGCGTTGATGGCCTTAAAGCTAAATTTAAAGGTATAAAAGAGAAAAAGCCTGCAGCAGCCGCTGTAAAAACAAAAAAAGTTGCACAGGTGAAAAAGCCGCAAGTAAAACGCAAGGCAAAACCTAAAAAACCAGCAGCACCTATAAAAGCCCCAATGAACATTGATGGCAATTCACCAATGCGCCGTAAAAAAAAGCCTGAGCAGGAATAATTATGAGTTACCTAGGAACAACACAAACCTTATTTGTAAAAGAAGTGAGCAATGAAGGTGCTTACCTTGATGGCCACGATTTAGGGGAAGTGTTTTTACCAAAACACGAAATTAAAGATGAACTTGAAGCTGGCGATAGCATAAGCGTTTTTATCTTTTTAGATAACGCCAATTTACCTACAGCAACAGTAAAAAAACCCCATGCCCAAGTAGGTGAATACGCACTGCTTCGTGTTAAAGAAATAAATAGCATCGGCGCTTTTTTAGATTGGGGTCTTGAGAAAGATGTTTTAGCTCCATTTAACGAGCAAAAACCACGTATGCAAGAAGGTCATTCTTACTTAGTTCGCTTATATTTAGATAATGCGAGCCAACGTATTTGCGCATCAAGCAACTTTAATCGCTTTTTATCAAAAGATGAGCCTGAGTACACACATCTTCAAGAAGTTGATTTAATTGTTGCTGGTAAAACAGATATTGGCTACAAAGTGCTTATTGAAGAGTCTCACTTTGGTGTTGTGTTTTACAACATGGTATTTAAAAACTTATTTGTAGGGCAAAAGCTTAAAGGGTTTGTTCAAAAAGTACGTGAAGACGGAAAAATCGACGTTATACTTGAAAAGCCAGGCATGGGTAAAGTAAGTGAACTTGGCGATAAAATAATGGAAAAGCTTAAAAACGAAGGCGGCATACTAGCCATTGGTGATAAATCTGATCCTGAGCTTATCAAAAAAGTATTTTCAACCAGTAAAGCTAACTACAAAAAAGCCATTGGTGGTTTATTTAAGCAAGGCTTGATAGACATAGAAGCCAAATCTATCCGCTTAAAATAGTTGTACACTTTTTATAAGCGCTAACATTATGTTGGCGCTTATAGTTAAAACGTTTCTAAATAGTTTAATTAAATGATTGTTCAAAGGTCATATAACGTTTTGATGAATAAAAAACGTTATTTAGCTCTTATCACTAACGGCACTTATATTGCCCTATTCTCTGCCCTCACCTTCGCGTAAATGAAAGTTTTAAACAAAGCTAATACTAGGTTTACCCTTCAAAAATAATAAGGGAATTACTAATAGGCATTAGCCCATAATACTCTTATACGGCAACGTACATTCTGTATATTGCTTTGAATAATCAAGTATCTCAGCTTTGGTTTCTAAGCTTAGTGGCGCCAACCTAAATACTTTATTTTCACATTCACTTTGTTTGTCGTCGTGATTTGAAATGCAATCTGACGTAGTTACGTTTTGGCGCGTTAAGCGCTCTTCATTTTTATAGCATAAGTGGTGTGCGTAGCCATGCATGGTTTGCTTAAATTCAAATAAATCGACAGGGTAATTTGCGACTAAGTCAGTAATCGTCGCTACTCCATCATAAGCTTTACTAGAAAAAACATATTTATTTACTGAAAAACCTGCAACAACAATTAAAATAGATCCAAAAATTAACTTCAAAATAAACCCCTTACTGCATTCTTAGTACTAATGTAGCATAAAAATGTATTCATAAAAGGGGTTTAGCACTAAATAATTGCTTTTTGTTAACTTAAACTAGTGATTTATTAACATCGGCTAAAGTTTGTACCGGATCTGACGATTGTGTGATCGGTCTACCAATCACTAAGTAATCGCTACCCGCTTCAATAGCTTGCTTAGGTGTCATAATGCGTTTTTGGTCGCCCACATCGCTACCAGCAGGGCGAATGCCAGGAGTAACTAGCTTAAACTCGCTACCTAATTGCGCTTTTAGCGCTTTCGCTTCTTGGGCAGAACATACTACGCCATCAAGCCCTGCTTCTTTTGTTAATTTAGCTAAATGAATAACTTGTTCTTGCGCTGATTTTTCAACACCCAAACGCTTTAGTTCAGCTTCGTCCATGCTGGTTAGCACTGTCACTGCAATTAATAAAGGTGCTTTATCACCAAACTTTTCAAGTGCCTGCTTTGCCTTATTCATCATTTCAAAACCACCTGATGCATGAACGTTTACCATCCAAACGCCCATATTAGCCGCTGCGGTGACCGCTTTTGCCACTGTATTAGGGATATCATGGAATTTTAAATCTAAAAATACGTCAAAGCCTAAATCGATTAACTGTTTAACGAATGCAGGGCCAAAATAAGTAAACATTTCTTTGCCTACTTTTAAGCGACACGTATCTGGTGAGAGTTTTTTTACAAAATTAAGAGCCGCGTCTTGTGAATCGTAATCTAGGGCAATAAGAACTTTTTTTGTATCTTCTAAAGACATAACTATCCTAATGAATGGCAGTAAAGTTATAAATAGTTGGGGGTTATTAAAATCCGTCTAGGCCTCTACTTGGCACAATGGTTTCCCAATGTTTACAAGATGGGCAGTTCCAATAAATAGTGTGGCTTGTAAAACCACAATGTTGGCATTGAAAGTCTGGTTTTGTAGCTATATACGACGTAACTAGCTTATCAATTTCATCAAGTACTTCTTTGGTATTTGGATTTTTATCACCCATTAGCTGTAGTAAAAAGCTAAAACCTCGAATTGTAGGCTGACGTTTTAAGCTGTCGGTTAAAAACTCAAATGCCTGTTTAGTATTTCCCTGCTCTAACAGTGCTTGGCAATGTTTTATTTTTATTAGCACCCCACCTTTATCGAGCAAGTCACATAATAAATCATGAAACTGATGTGTTAAATTTAACTGCTTATAACTATGTGCAAGCTGGTCAATAAACAAAGGCGCAAATAACGTAAATTGGCAAACGAGTTCACGCCAATAGTAAATTGCTTTTACGTAGTCTTCACTAGTGTAAGCCGATAAGCCTAATTCGTATAAAGGGCGAACCGCTTTGTAATTTAAGCTGATGGCTTTATTCATTAATTGCGGTTTATTTTCGCTTAAGGCAGCTTCACTGTAAAAATTAGCAATTGCTTTAAAATGCTGCTCTTTAACAAATAACTCACTATGGGCTTCGAACATATTTATGCCCTTTTCCCACTCTCGGGTTTGCGAGTATAAAGTAATAATTGGGTCAAGTGCTTGTTCATGCCCAGCCTTAACAAGCCACACTAAATGCTCTTCTGCACCGTCTAATAAGCCGGCCATAATATAATCTTCGGCTAATTCTAGACGGCTAGCTGCGGCTTGTTGTTCATTTAAACTTGGGTGTTTTAAAAGGAGTTCATGAATTTTTATTGCGCGGTCAAGCTCACCTCTTCGGCGAAACATGGTAGCAAGGGTTGAGTAGTGGTCAACAGAGTCAGCAGCCACTTCTAATAGGTTTATTAGGTGCTCTAAGCCCTGATCTTCTTCTCTGTCTAGTAAAAACTTTAGGCCTTTACTGTATTCAGAAGTGATTTGACGATTGAGTTGATGAGCTTGGTTTTTTGCACTATTTTTGCCCATAATCCAGCCATAACCGGCAGCAACAGGCAGTAGTAAAAACAAAAGCTCAATCATGATTAGGTGTCTTTATTAGCAATAAGCTTACTATTATTTTTTTCTGGCCCTAATTGTTTTTTTAAGCGGTAATTTTGCCACTTTAATTTAGAAAACAATTTAAAGCTAATAAAACACCCTATTATTACACCCAGTATAAAGCAGATACTTATAATTACAGCGAGTGGCAAGGTATTACTGGCAATAATATAATTGATTTGTACTAATTGTGGATTTTGAGAACCCAATAAAAATGCGCAAAATAGGCATAGTACAACCAGAATAATTTTTAATACCTTAAACAAGTAACTACTCCAACTGGTTAACTAGGCAATACTCTCGTTTACGCGGTCGCGTAATTCTTTGCCTGGTTTAAAATGAGGTACATGCTTACCATCAAGCTCTACTGTATCGCCAGTCTTAGGATTACGACCTGTGCGAGGAGCGCGGTAATGCAAAGAGAAACTACCAAAACCTCTGATCTCAATACGATCGGAAGTAGATAATGAGCCGGCCATTTGTTCAAGAATTTCTTTTACTGCATTTTCAACATCTTTCACTGGAACGTGTGCGTGCTGTTCGGCAAGTGTTTCTATCAGTTCTGACTTAGTCATAGCGTTTCCTTAAAGAGAATAGTGGAAGGGCAAAACTGCCCTTCCAATTAAAAACTAATTAGTAATTAGTCTTTTTGTGCATTTGCGAAAGCAGCTGCCATTGCGTTTTCAAACACTGGCTCTTCTTTCTTAAGCTTCTCTAGTACTTCTTTCTCTTCTGCTTCGAAAAGAGCTTTAACAGATAAGCTTAAAGTGCGGTTCTTACGATCAACGCCAACGTATTTAGCTTCGATTTCGTCGCCTACAGAAGCAACAGTCGTTGCATCTTCAACGCGCTCTTGAGCGATATCAGCTACACGGATGTAACCTTCAACGCCTTCGATAAGCTCTACAGTTGCGCCTTTCGCATCAACTTCAGTCACTTTACCTTTAACAATAGCACCTTTTTTGTTTGCATCAAGGTAGTTATTGAACGGGTCAGCTTCGATTTGCTTAACACCTAGAGAGATACGTTCACGCTCTGGGTCAACTTGCAATACGATAGCAGTGATTTCGTCGCCTTTCTTGAATTCACGTACAGCTTCTTCGCCAGGCGTGTTCCAAGAAATGTCTGAAAGGTGTACAAGACCATCAATACCACCGTCAAGACCGATAAAGATACCGAAGTCAGTGATTGATTTGATCTTACCAGTAACTTGGTCGCCTTTGTTTTGTAGACGAGCAAATTCCTGCCAAGGATTAGCAATACATTGCTTAAGACCAAGAGAAATACGACGACGTTCTTCGTCGATTTCAAGAACCATAACTTCAACAGTGTCACCTAGTGAAACAACTTTTGAAGGGTGGATGTTCTTGTTAGTCCAATCCATTTCAGAAACGTGAACTAGACCTTCAACGCCTTCTTCGATTTCTACGAAGCAACCGTAATCAGTAAGGTTAGTTACACGACCAGAAAGCTTAGAACCTTCTGGGTAACGACCAGCGATAGCTGCCCATGGATCTTCGCCAAGCTGTTTAAGGCCTAGAGATACACGAGTTTTATCTTTGTCGAATTTAAGAACTTTAACTGCGATTTCGTCGCCAACATTAACGATTTCTGAAGGGTGCTTAACACGCTTCCACGCCATATCAGTGATGTGTAGTAGACCATCAACACCACCAAGGTCAACGAATGCACCGTAGTCAGTAAGGTTCTTAACGATACCTTTAACTTCTTGACCTTCAACAAGGTTAGCAAGAAGCTCTTCACGTTCTTGTGAGTTTTCAGATTCGATAACTGCACGACGTGAAACAACAACGTTGTTACGTTTTTGGTCAAGCTTGATTACTTTAAATTCAAGCTCTTTGCCTTCAAGGTGAGTTGTGTCACGTACTGGACGAACATCAACAAGTGAACCAGGTAGGAAAGCACGGATTGAATCAACTTCAACTGTGAAACCGCCTTTAACTTTACCGTTGATAACACCAGTAACAGTCTCTTGCTCTTCACATGCTTTCTCAAGACGGATCCACGCTTCGTGACGCTTCGCTTTCTCACGAGAAAGGATAGTTTCACCGAAACCGTCTTCGATTGCATCTAGTGCAACATCTACTTCGTCGCCTACAGCAACTTCTAGTTCACCAGCAGCATTTTTGAACTGCTCTGCAGGGATAGCACTTTCTGATTTAAGACCAGCATCTACAAGTACAATGTTATTCTCGATAGAGATTACTGTACCTTTAACAATAGAGCCTTGCTCTGCTTCAAAACCCTTTAAGCTTTCTTCAAATAACTGCGCAAAATTTTCTGACATACGAATATACGTCTCATATATTAATACCAATAAGCAACCATGCTGCATGGGGTTGTTAAAATAGCACTGGCGTCCTGCTGGTGCATAAAATGTGTTTAGCTTCGTTTAGGAAGCTTGCCTTGTGAGATAGCAATATCTACTAAAGTTATAACTTTATCAAACACTTGCTGAGCATTAAGCTCGCTTGTGTCTATTTCAATTGCATCATCAGCAGGAACAAGCGGCGCAACGGTGCGATTCATATCGCGCTCATCACGAGCTTGAATGTCCTGTAATAGACCACTTAGTGTAACATCAAGGCCGCGCTCATTCAACTCAACATAACGTCTGCGCGCGCGTTCTTGTGCACTAGCGGTTAAATATATTTTTAATGGTGCGTCTTGAAAAACCACGGTGCCCATATCTCGGCCATCAGCAATTAAGCCCCGTTCGGTTTTAAACGCACGCTGGCGTCGAAGTAACGCTTCACGTACACGCGGTAATGCAGCCACTTTTGAAGCAGCTGCCCCAACCTCTTCATTACGAATTGTCGAGGTTACATCTTCGCCTTCTAAAATAACTTTTCCAGCATTAGTTTGGCTATCAACCAAAAACTGCACATCTAAGTTTGCAGCAAGCGGGACAAGCGCTTCTTCGTTGTCTAATGCTATTTGGTGATGAAGTGCGGCAAGGGATAATACACGGTAAATTGCGCCGCTATCCAATACATCCCACCCCAATTTGTCGGCTAACAAGCGACAAACAGTTCCTTTACCTGAACCACTTGGGCCATCAACGGTGATTACGGGCATTAATAACGCCTGCATTTAAAACCTCCTGCAATGCACACCTAAATAAAACCGCGATATTATACGTCACTTCTGCAAATAGATCCGCTTTAGTGTGTAACTTTTTATAATTATTTATAAAAAGCCTACTCACTCACTGATGCTAAAACCTTGAAAAAGGTTGGAAAAGTTTTATATGTACACTTAGGATCGTTGATTGTAATAGGCTTTCCGCCTACGGCAACCATTGCAAAACACATCGCTATACGGTGATCGTCATACGTATCTATAGCCACATCATTGAATGCACTCGGTGGTGTAATTTCGATAAAATCTTCACCCTCTACAACCTTGGCACCCACTTTACGAAGTTCAGTTGCCATAGCATATAAACGGTCGGTTTCTTTTACACGCCAGTTATAAATATTGCGAATAGCCGTAGGCCCTTTAGCAAATAAAGCAACCGTAGCAAGTGTCATTGCCGCATCAGGGATAGCGTTAGCGTCAATATCTACACCTTTTAATTCACCTTTACGAACAACTAAACGCTCGTCATACCATTTTATTTCAGCGCCAACTTGTTCCATCACTTTAGCAAAACCAATATCACCTTGAACTGATTTAGCGCCCACGCCTTTAATTTCAATTTCGCCACCGGCAATAGCCGCTGCCGCAACAAAGTAAGACGCTGATGATGCATCACCCTCCACCATAATACGCTCTAGTGATTGGTATTGTTGGCCGCCTTTAACTTTAAATGTTGTATAGTCGCTGTGCTCAACAGTCACCCCAAAACGCGCCATTACATCTAACGTTATATCAATGTAAGGCTTAGATACCAAAGTACCCTTAATGGTAATTTGCGTATCACCACTAAATAAAGGGGCAGCCATTAGCAATGCTGTTAAAAATTGGCTAGAAATACTGCCATCAATTTCAACAGTACCGCCTTTAATTTGCCCACCAATTATTTTTAGTGGTGGGTAGTCTTTATGCTTTGTGTAGGTAATATCGCCGCCAAGTGCTTGTAGCGCATCGACCAAGTGCCCTATAGGGCGCTCTTCCATTCGCGGCTCACCTATAAGCTCATACTCCCCAGCTACAGCAGCGAGTACCGCGGTTAAAGGACGATAAGCAGTACCTGCATTGCCTAAAAATAAAGGTTCACTTGGGGTTTGAAACACACCGCCAACCCCTTCTACGGTTGCCACAGTGCGATCATCATTAAGCGTTACGTTAACACCTAGTAGTTTTAATGCACCCAACATATGGCGAATATCATCGCTATCTAACAGGTTTTCTACAACGGTAGTCCCTTGAGCCAGCGCTGCTAATAATAAAATACGGTTTGATAGGCTTTTAGACCCTGGTAAGGTAACACTGCCATTAACACGAGAAATAGGCTCTAAACGAAGTTGTTCCATTAGCTGTGCTCCTGTGCAAATGCCGCCATAAAGTCAACCAAGGCTTGCACACCTGCAAGTGGCATTGCGTTATAAATACTTGCGCGCATACCGCCTACAATTCTGTGTCCTTCTAGGGCAAGTAAGCCGGCTTCTTTAGATTGCGTTACAAACTTTTCGTTTAAACTTTCATCGTTTAGCCAAAACGGTACATTCATACGCGAACGACAATGCGTCGCTACTTTATTAGTATAAAAAGGCGATTCATCAATAAAGTCATAAAGCAGCTTAGCTTTAGCAATATTTTGTGCTTCCATTGCCTTAACGCCACCGTTTTGCTCTAGCCATTCAAATACTTCGGCCGCTAAATACCATGCAAAAGTAGGCGGTGTATTAAACATGCTGCCTTGTTTTGCTTCAAGTGCGTAATCTAAAATGCCAGGTTTAGCTAAACCGTCACGCTCAAGTAATGTTTTGCGAACAATAACAATAGCTATACCTGATGGACCTATATTTTTTTGTGCACCAGCATAAATTAAATCAAATTTATTTACGTCAATTTCGCGCGACAAAATAGTCGATGACATATCAGCAATAATAGGCGCTGTTGGGTGACTAGGCACATCAAAAATCTCTAATCCGTCTACCGTTTCATTTGGGCAGTAGTGAATGTAAGATGCATCTGCAGGTAACTCCCACTGCGCCACTTCTTTTATAGAAAACAGCCCGTTTGCGTCATTTCTAACGTTGATTGAGTGGGTTTGAGTAAATTTATTAGCTTCGTCAGTGGCACTTTTAGACCAAACGCCGTTCTCGCAGTAAACCGCTGTTTTACCATTTTGATGTAAATTTAAAGGCACAGCACTAAATTGACCGCGGCCACCACCGTGCATAAATAACACTTCAAATTCATCGCTAATGTTCATTAAACGACGAAGGCTGGCTTCGCATTTTGCAGTAAGCGCTAAAAAATCTTTACTACGATGGCTTATTTCCATCACAGATACGCCTAAGTCTTGCCAGTCTAAAAATTCTTTTTGTGCTTTTTGCATAACAGCTTGTGGAAGCATAGCTGGCCCCGCACAAAAATTATATTTACTCATTACCTTTGCCTCATTCCAGTAATTTAAACTCTTTTGATAAACAAAAAAGGATTATTAATTTTTTTCAACATGATTAAAAAAAGCGGCCTTAGCCGCTTTTTCAATTTCAGTTATTCAGAAGGTGGATTATCATCCGTTGCTTCTTCATTTACTGTATCAACCGTTTCAACGTCTTCAATATCAACTAAGTCACTGTCTGTAACTTCAATCTCTTCGATACGTTGTAAACCAACTACTTGCTCTTCGTCAATAGTTCTGATCAAAATAACACCTTGGGTGTTACGTCCAACCGTCGATACTTCATTAACGCGGGTACGTACTAGCGTACCACGGTTTGAAATAATCATTATTTCGTCGTTGTCGTCAACTTGTACAGCCCCAACTACTGCGCCATTACGCTCACTCACCTTAATAGATACAACACCTTGTGTTGCACGGCTCTTAGATGGGTAATCTTCAAGTTGAGTACGTTTACCGTAACCATTTTCAGTCACAGTTAAAATAGCACCGTCAGACTTAGGCACAATTAACGACACTACGCGTTGGTCGTCGGCCATCTTAATACCACGAACACCGGTAGCAGTACGACCCATAGGGCGAACACCTTTGAAACGAATTTCAGGGTTGCCTTCTTCGTCAAGTACCGGGTTGCCGTTTTCATCAACAACAGCAGACTCTTCCGCTTCTTTAAAGCGTACCACTTTACCTGCATCAGTAAACAACATAATTTCGTTGCTACCGTCGGTAATATCAACCCCAATTAGGCTATCGCCTTCGTTAAGGTTTACCGCAATAATACCGCTTGCACGTTGACGGCTGTATGCCGTTAGTGGTGTTTTCTTCACAGTACCAAATGCAGTTGCCATGAAAATGTATTTATCTTCTTCGTACTCGCGTACAGGTAAGATAGCAGTAATGCGTTCATCATCTTCAAGTGGTAGTAAGTTAACAATCGGCTTACCGCGAGCGGCGCGACTAGCCAGTGGTAACTGGTATACTTTAAGCCAGTACAAACGACCCGCAGTAGAGAAACATAAAATGGTATCGTGGGTATTAGCCACTAAAAGACGCTCGATGAAATCTTCATCTTTCATCTTCGTTGCTGACTTACCTTTACCACCACGGCGCTGCGCTTCGTAATCAGACAATGCCTGATACTTAACGTAACCTTCGTGCGACAGGGTCACAACAACATCTTCTTCGTTAATTAAATCTTCAAGGCTAATATCGTGCGCTGCCGCGTTAATTTCTGTACGACGCTCATCACCATATTGCTCTTTAATTTCAACTAGCTCATCACGAATAACTTCCATTAAACGCTCAGGGCTACCTAAAATGTGTAGTAGCTCAGCAATTAAATCTAACAGCGATTGGTACTCTGCTAAGATTTTTTCATGCTCAAGACCGGTTAGTTTGTGTAAACGTAAATCAAGAATTGCTTGTGCTTGCTGCTCAGAAATATAGTACTGACCATCGCGAATACCCAGCTCACTTGCCAGCCAATCTGGGCGTGCTACGTTGTCTTCGCCTGCTTTTTCAAGCATAGCTTGTACGTTACCTAAATCCCATGGGCGAGCTGTTAAGGCTACTTTAGCCTCAGCTGGGGTTGGCGATTTACGAATTAACTCAATAATTGGGTCGATGTTGGCAAGCGCAATTGCTAAACCTTCAAGGGTATGAGCACGGTCGCGCGCTTTACGTAAATCAAATACGGTACGGCGTGTAACCACTTCACGGCGGTGAATAACAAACTCTTCAAGCATTTCTTTTAAGTTGAAACACTTAGGTTGGTTGTTAATTAATGCAACCATATTCATACCAAACACAGTTTGTAACTGAGTTTGTGAATATAAGTTGTTGAGGATAACTTCACCTACATCACCACGTTTGATCTCAATAACGATACGCATACCGTCTTTATCTGATTCATCACGTAGTGCGCTAATGCCTTCAATTTTTTTATCTTTAACAAGCTCAGCAATTTTTTCAATTAAGCGTGCTTTGTTAACCTGATAAGGAATTTCGTGCACGATAATGGTTTCGCGGCCTGTTTTTTCATCGGTTTCGATGTCGGCGCGTGCACGCATGTACACTTTACCACGGCCGGTTAAATAAGCATCTTCAATGCCTTTTTTACCATTAATAATGGCAGCCGTTGGGAAATCAGGACCCGGAATGTAATCCATTAATTCATGAATCGTTAAATCAGGGTTTTGAATAAGCGCTAAACAACCATTAACCACTTCAGTTAAGTTATGTGGTGGAATGTTTGTTGCCATACCTACCGCAATACCTGAAGAACCGTTAACAAGTAAGTTAGGCACTTTGGTTGGTAAAACGTCAGGAATTTGTTCGGTACCGTCGTAGTTAGGAACGAAATCAACCGTTTCTTTTTCAAGATCGGCTAATAACTCATGCGACATTTTTGCCATACGTACTTCTGTATAACGCATTGCCGCTGCTGAATCACCATCAACCGAACCGAAGTTACCTTGGCCATCTACAAGCATATAACGTAGTGAGAATGGCTGTGCCATACGCACGATGGTGTCATAAACTGCACTGTCGCCGTGTGGATGGTATTTACCGATTACGTCACCGACCACACGGGCCGATTTTTTGTAAGGCTTATTCCAGTCATTACTAAGCTCGTTCATTGCAAACAAAACGCGGCGGTGAACAGGTTTTAAACCATCACGTACGTCTGGTAATGCACGTCCTACAATTACGCTCATTGCGTAATCAAGGTAGGAGTTTTTTAACTCGTCTTCAATATTGACTGGCAGAATTTCATTGGCGAGATCAGTCATTTGATATCACATTCCTTCAGTATCAGCTCTTAGCAACCCGGTATTAGGCGCCAAGAGTATTTGTTATTATTTCTAAGCGACCATGCTATCACAATTAATTTAAATTTACAGGCGCAAAACTTTGCGATTTATCAATTTAGCCCTATATAATGGCCTCAGATTGACGAGGAAGTATTTTATGACCGAACATCAAAATGTAGATAACGCAGAAATAGCAAAATTTGAAGCCATTGCAGAGCGATGGTGGGACCAAGACGGAGAGTTTAAACCTCTTCACGAAATTAACCCATTACGATTAGACTTTGTGGCTAACAAAACCCAAGGCTTATTTGATAAAGAAACACTCGATGTAGGCTGTGGTGGCGGCATTCTTAGCGAAAGCATGGCACGCATGGGCGCACATGTAACCGGTATAGACATGGGGCAAGAGCCACTCACCGTAGCAAAGCTTCATAGCCTAGAAACCGGTGTAAATGTTGACTATATAAAAGTACCTGCAGAAGAATTTGCAACCCAGCACCCTGCTCGCTTTGATGTAATAACCTGTATGGAAATGCTAGAGCATGTACCTGACCCTGCTTCTATTATTCATGCAGTCGCAGAGCTTGCCAAGCCAGGGGCTGATGTGTTTTTCTCAACCCTAAATAAAACGCCTAAAGCTTACTTGTTTGCTATTGTAGGTGCTGAAAAGCTGTTAAAAATGGTGCCTGAGGGCACACACGATCACAACAAATTTATCAAACCTGCACAACTTATTGCATGGGCTGAACAAGCCGGTTTAAAAGTACGTGCCAGTGCTGGCCTGGGCTACAACCCGCTTTCTAAGCAGTATTCATTAAATACAGATGTGAGTGTTAATTACATTCTTCATTTTGAGAAGTTAGCATAATGGCTAGCTCTCATACCCCCTTAACTCCTTTTGAGTACGACGCTTTCTTATTTGATTTAGATGGCACCTTGCTTGATACAGCAGACGATTTAGGTGCTGCTTTAAATGCTGTACTTAAAAGTGAAGGTGTTGCGCAAGTTACGCCTGAGGCTTATAGAAAAGTAGCGTCTAATGGCGCCGGCGCATTGCTTGAACTTGGCTTTAAAGCGCAATGGGCATCGCAACCACAAACTGAACGAATAAAACAATTAGTCAGCCACTACAGCCAAAACCTAGCGACACACACCCGCTGCTTTGAAGGCATAGAGTCATTACTCATAGCCCTTGATAACCAAGGTATAAAATGGGGAATAATGACTAATAAGCCAGGGTTTTTAACCGATCCATTAGTGGCTGCTATACCCGCTTTAAAAAATGCACACGTTGTGATCAGTGGCGATACCCTCACCGAGGCTAAACCATCACCTTTACCCTTACTACACTGTACAAAACTGATGAACGTAGATCCTAAACGTTGCTTATACATAGGTGATGCTCAACGTGATATAGAAGCAGGTAAAGCCGCAGGTATGCACACAGCAACAGCGCTTTGGGGCTATATACCAAGTATTGATGAGGCCAAGGGCTGGGAAGCCGATTTTGACTGGCACAGCCCTATTGATGCTTTTAACCATATATAGTGCCATGTAAATTATTAAACACTATATATTGTGATTGTGTTAGTTTTTATGCAAAGCTTGTTGATAAAAAAAGCAGTCGAAATTTATTTTCAAAATGCATAAATTTAGCAGATCATTAGTTGATTTTTAGCTATTTCAACTTAAATGATTGTTCGAAGGTGAGTGACTACTAACACAAATACGTTATCCCAAAGTTATCCACAAATAGGGGCAATTATGTCCCTTGCAAATCAGCTCAGACCACACTATCTTGTGATCTCTAAATTGAACAACACCAGATATTGTGGCCAAATGTTATTCAATTAAATTCGCCAATACGGTGAAACTTATAATAAATGAATACGTACCTTGCTTTAGCGAGGTATAAAGCATTGGTCAAAATACACAATTCCCAAGGAATACAGGCAAAGCTATGAACCAACAGTTATCTGTAAGCAAGCGTGACGGGCGTAAAGAGCCTTTAGATCTTGATAAGATCCATCGCGTTATTGAATGGGCCGCCGAAGGTTTAAACAACGTATCGGTTTCACAGGTTGAATTAAAGTCACACATTCAATTTTACGACGGTATTCGTACAAAAGACATTCACGAAACCATCATTAAAGCAGCAGCCGATCAAATTTCAAAAGAGTCGCCAGACTACCAGTACTTAGCTGCCCGCTTAGCTGTATTCCACTTACGTAAAAAAGCGTATGGCCAGTTTGAGCCACCACGTTTATTTGATCATGTTACAAAAATGGTTGAAGACAAACGCTACGACGCTCATTTACTCGTTGATTACACAGAGCAAGAGCTTGATGAGCTAGATGCTTATCTTGATCATTCGCGCGATCTTAACTTTAGCTACGCAGCAGTAAAGCAGCTTGAAGGTAAATACCTGGTACAAAACCGCGTAACGGGTGAAATTTACGAAAGCGCTCAGTTTTTATATATCTTAGTGGCTGCGAGTTTATTCTCTGACTACCCGCGCGAAACGCGTACTGACTACATCAAACGTTTTTACGATGCAGTATCAACGTTTAAAATCTCTTTACCTACGCCAATTATGTCGGGTGTGCGTACGCCTACGCGTCAGTTTAGCTCGTGTGTACTTATTGAATGTGGCGACAGCCTTGATTCAATTAACGCCACATCATCTGCCATTGTTAAGTACGTTTCACAACGTGCAGGTATTGGTATTAACGCTGGCCGTATTCGTGCTTTAGGTAGCCATATCCGTAATGGCGAGGCGTACCACACAGGTTGTATTCCTTTTTATAAGCACTTTCAAACAGCGGTTAAAAGCTGCTCGCAAGGTGGCGTACGTGGCGGTGCTGCAACGTTATTCTACCCGCTTTGGCATTTAGAAGTAGAAAACCTACTGGTACTTAAAAATAACCGTGGTGTTGATGATAACCGTGTTCGTCATTTAGATTACGGCGTACAGTTTAATAAACTAATGTATTCTCGTTTAATTAAAGACGACTACATTACGTTATTTAGCCCATCAGATGTGCCTGGCCTTTACGATGCATTCTTTGAAGACCAAGACGAGTTTGATGCGTTATACGTAAAATACGAGCAAGACGAGTCTATTCGTAAAAAGCGTATTAAAGCGATTGAGCTTTTCTCAATGTTCGCACAAGAGCGTGCCAGCACAGGTCGTATTTATTTACAAAATGTGGATCACTGTAATACGCACAGCCCGTTTATTTCTAAAGTGGCGCCAATTCGCCAATCTAACTTATGTTTAGAAATTGCATTGCCAACTAAGCCGTTAAATAACGTAAACGATGAAGAAGGTGAAATTGCACTTTGTACGCTATCTGCATTTAACCTAGGCGCTATTGAGTCACTTGATGAACTTGAAGAGCTTGCAGAGCTTGCAGTACGTGCACTTGATAACCTACTTGATTTCCAAGACTACCCAGTACCGGCTGCACGTAATGCCACTATGGGCCGTCGTACGTTAGGAATAGGCGTAATTAACTACGCTTACTACCTTGCTAAAAATGGTAAGCGTTACTCAGATGGCAGTGCTAATGCATTGACTCACAAAACGTTTGAAGCAATTCAATACTACCTAATGAAGGCATCAAACGAGCTGGCTAAAGAGCGTGGCGCGTGTCCTAAGTTTAACGAAACAACGTACTCTCAAGGTATTATGCCAACTGATACGTACAAACGTGACTTAGATAAAATTTGTGATGAGCCACTGCACTTAGATTGGGATTCGTTACGTGCCAGCATTAAAGAGCACGGCATGCGTAACTCAACACTTAGCGCATTAATGCCTTCAGAAACATCGTCGCAAATCTCTAACGCAACTAACGGTATTGAGCCACCACGTGGTCACATTAGCGTTAAAGCAAGTAAAGACGGTATTTTAAAACAAGTAGTTCCTGAGTACGAACGCTTAAAAGATAACTACGAGCTACTGTGGGATATTCCATCAAACGATGGTTACTTACAGTTAGTGGGCATAATGCAAAAGTTTATTGACCAAACTATTTCGGCCAATACTAATTATGATCCAAATAAATACGAAGGCGGTAAAGTACCTATGAAAGTCTTATTAAAAGACTTACTAGGTGCATACAAGCTTGGTGTTAAAACACTTTACTACCATAACACCCGTGATGGCGCATCAGATGCACAAGACGACACTCCAGAAGTGGAAGATGATGATTGTGCAGGCGGCGCGTGTAAAATTTAATAGTTAAACTTAAAGCGGGCTCTTTGCCCGCTTTGTCCTGATAGTTTTTTGAGTGATAGACATGTCTTATACTACTTTTAGTCGTAACCATAATGATCAAATGCAAGAGCCAATGTTTTTTGGCCAAACCGTTAACGTTTCGCGTTACGATCAACAAAAATACCCTATTTTTGAAAAATTGATTGAAAAGCAGCTTTCGTTTTTTTGGCGTCCAGAAGAAGTAGACGTAAGTAAAGACCGTTTAGACTTTCAAGCATTACCAGAGCACGAAAAGCACATATTTTTAAGTAACTTAAAATATCAAACGCTGCTTGATAGTGTACAAGGCCGCTCGCCAAACGTTGCCCTACTTCCTATTGTGTCTATTCCTGAGCTAGAAACATGGATAGAAACATGGGCATTTAGTGAAACTATTCACAGTCGCTCTTACACCCACATTATTCGTAACGTTACACAGTCACCAGAACTTATTTTTGATGACATAGTTAGTAACGAAAAAATTAGCGAACGTGCTGATGCGGTCACCACCTACTACGATGATTTAATCAATGGTGTATCGCTTTATAACCTGTATGGCGAAGGCAAGCACGAAATTAACGGTCAAACCGTTGTAATTAGCTTATTTGAGCTTAAAAAGAAACTTTACCTTGCCATGATGTCGGTAAATATTCTTGAAGCCATTCGTTTTTATGTCAGCTTTGCGTGTTCGTTTGCCTTTGCTGAGCGTGAATTAATGGAAGGTAACGCTAAAATCATCAAGCTAATCGCACGTGATGAAGCGCTTCACCTGTCGGGTACGCAGCATATTTTAAACATTATGCAAGATGGTAAAGATGACCCTGAAATGGCGATTGTTGCCGCGCAGTGCCGTGAAGAAGCCATTAAAATGTTTGTTGAAGCCGCAGAGCAAGAAAAAGAATGGGCAGAGTACTTATTCAAAGATGGCTCTATGATTGGTTTAAACAAACACATTTTATGTCAGTATGTTGAATACATTACTAACGCACGTATGACCGCCATTGGCCTGCCTGCGCAATTTGAAAACAACAGTAACCCGATTCCATGGATCAACTCATGGCTTGTGTCTGACAACGTGCAAGTTGCACCGCAAGAAGCTGAAATTAGCTCATACCTTGTAGGTCAAATTGACTCACAAGTAGATGCCTCAGAATTTGGTGACTTTGATTTATAATGAGTGACAAACCCACTGCAAGTATAACGCTTGCAGATAACAGCCAGTGTATAGAATTTAGCACTGGCTGCCCTTCTGTTTTACATTGCTTAGAAAACCAAAAAATAGACGTAGCGTATCAATGCCGCGAAGGCTATTGTGGCGCGTGCAGAGCCACGTTAGTCTCTGGCCAAGTGCACTATAACGAAGAGCCTTTAGCGTTTGTACGCGAGGGGGAAATACTGCTGTGCTGCTGTAAGCCAAACGGTAATATAAGTATTAATTTAAAATAAATTTACTGCGTTTTATTCAAATGCTGTGGTTCAAACCGGTAATGCCCTATGATTTTATAATCAAAAAGCATATCGGTTTTTTCTACCCCGCGGCCAATGTTATGTACAATTAATGGATTGCCAGTTTGTACTGAACGCTCATTAACTACCATCCCTATATGTGGCAGGTTACCCGGTAACATCCAAGTCACTATATCACCTGTTTTATACTCTTCAGGGCCATCAGATAATACTAACGCACGACCCTGTCTTTTAAAGTAGGTTTGTAAGTTAGGCACTCTGCGGTGGTCTATATTTTTATCGGGTTTGGTCAGTCCCCAAATACGCTTTGAGGGGTACAGAGTAAAATTGTCACGCATGTCTTCGTGTACTAACTGTTGTAAATCTATACCTAACTGGCGATAAGCACGAATTATCACATCGGTACACACACCAATATTACTTGGCACGTCACCACCTGGGTAACTTATTGAACGATAACTCCCATCATACGTAACTTGGTGTGTTGTTCGCTGTATTAATGCAGCAGTTATGTCTTCTTCAAATGAATTAGCTAACGCACTAAAAGTGCGCTAATACACTAAAATATAACCATACATTAGCCATATTCTGTTCCTTGTAAAAAATTTATAATGCATCCAGTACATACTCAGGCACATTTATTTCCTCGCCTGAATTTATAAAGTGAGTATCGAGCGAATAAGCCATAATTTCAAGCGGTGCATTGTGATAACCAAAGTGCTTAATTTCATTCATATAGCGCTCTATAAAGGCTAAAGCACCAAGATTTTGCCACTGCAATACATGCACTAATTCATGAAAATGTACGCGCAAGTTATCAACACTTGTCGGCAACAAGTAGTAAGTATTTTTATAAGTTATGCCGCTGACTTTCATATCAATAAAATCACCCAGCCCCATGGCACGTAAAGCAGTAAAATCGGGCTTGGGTATTTCATCGATTACAACATAAAAGGCATTTTCCAAAAATTCAGTTGGGTAAAAACCTGCAAACTGTGATGCAAATTGAGTACAGCACATCCGTTTGTATTTATATTTATGATTTACCTCATCAATCCATTGCTCGATTGCGGTTAATATATCCATATTCCAAACCTCATTACAATCGCAACTAACTAGGCTTAATTAACCTTCTTCTTCAGTCAGTGACTCAAGTAAATCATGAATTTCGGCTTTAAGCGCTTTATCTTCAATTTTATTAGCGCTTACCTTGGCATTTTTTAGGCTTTTAATCGCTTCGTTTTTTTGTCCAAGCTCTATTTGTAGAGTTGCCATTGAATAAGCAACCGACGACATATGATCTTTATTATTGATTGCAACCGACTTTTGTAGCGCTTTTTCGTATGTGGTAATTGCCTCTTCAAGTTCTTCGGTAAAGTCAGCTAAGGTTTCCCACTGTACAGGGTGATCTTTTGAAGTATTCTCGTTTTCTTCACAAATAGCTTTGAGCCTAGAAAATAATAATTCAAACCTTTTACGGTCGTTTCTATTTGCAGCTTCCATCAGTTGCTCTGCTAAATCATGTACTGCTTTATATACTTTGGTGTTCATCATCAGGAACTATCCTTAACTGGTCACTAAACTAACTATTTAGAGGCGCCCTAATCTTATTAGAACGGCTAATTATTTAGGTGTAATAATACATTATTAATAGATAGCGGGTTGGAATTAAAAGTGTGGTTTTAAAATTATATATAAAAAAGTAATCCACGTTAGTTACAGTGATACACTGAGAAACTAATGGACACCTAATATACTGGCTAAAAATGAAAGAGTGCAACCAATGCGGTAAATGCTGTATTAAATACGGTGGGGGCGATTTAAGTGCAACCGTACAAGAAATTGAAATGTGGGCACTGTTTAACCCAGAGATTTATCAATATGTTAAAGATGATGAAATTTGGTTTGATCCAAAAACGCAAATGCGACTCTCCACTTGCCCCTTTTTAGAAATAGCGCCCAAAAAAGAGCCCTCCCATAAAACAATGTATACCTGTAGCATTTACCTAGATAGGCCAGAAGATTGCCGCCATTATCCAAGCCTAGTGTCAGAAATGATACGTGATGAATGCGAAATGATAGAACCTATCGATGTAAAAAACCAAACTAGAGCACAACATAAGCTTAATATAATTATGCTTGATAGCCGCTATTAATCAGCTTATCTTATTTGCGTGTTTATTCATCGAAAAACATTAAGCTATAGTATAACATTGTTGATAAGTCAAAAACGCGGTGTTATATTATATCACAACATAGTAACCGCGAACCTTTAAGACAATGACAAAGTTAACATTAATTTCCTCTGCAGTTTTTTCTGTTTTATGTTCTCATTCAGCACTTGCTGCTACCGTTACCGGTAAAATAACAGACGATAAAAACCAACCTATTGAAAACGCAGCTGTACACGTACATGGTAAAGACCAAGGTGTAAGAACCAACGCACAGGGCGAGTTTTCTATTGATGTAGACTCTCAAAGTCAATTGCATGTAAGTAAAGACAACTTTATAGACTCGCGTATTGCGGTAAATGAAAACTCAAACAATGTAACGGTTTCGCTTACACCTACCTCGGTAGAAACCGTTGTTGTATATGCCTCTGCACTGCATAAAAATAGCTTAGAAATGATTTCGCCGGTGAGCGTTTTATCAGGTGATGAGCTTAAAAACAAATCAAAAGCGACTCTTGGCGAAACACTAAAGGGCTTACCAGGTGTTAATGCCAGTTACTTTGGTCCGGTGTCATCAAGCCCTATTATCCGTGGTTTAGATGGCCCTCGCGTTAAAATTACCCAAAACGGTTTAGATGCCAGCGATGCATCACGCATTGGCCCTGACCATGCAACATCAAGTGACAGCTTAGCAGCTGAACAAATTGAAGTATTGCGCGGTCCAAGCACCCTACTTTATGGCTCAGGTGCAATTGGTGGTGTGGTAAATGTGGTTGATAACCGTATTCCAACGAGCAATTTAGATGATTTAACCGGTGCTGCTGAATACAGCCATGACACGGTTTCTAACTCAAATACCGTGGCTGCAAAACTAGAAACAGGAAATGACGGATTTAACTTTCATTTTGATGGGACTAAACGCAGCGGTGATGACTATGAAACGCCTACATTTAACATTACAGATGAAGATGGTGATGTTGAAACTCATAACTCTGTAGAAAACACTTTTATTGATAGCGACACATTTAATGTGGGTACGAGTTATGTGGGCGATCATTTAACGGTTGGCTTTTCTTACGGTAGCATTGAAACCGATTACGGTATTCCTGGACATGAGCATCATGATCATGACCATGAAGGTGAAACCGAAGAAGAACACGATGAGCACGCAGATGAAGAGGAAGAAGAGTCTGTTTATGCACATCTAGAGCAAGATCGTTGGCAAGGTCTTATAAGCTATGCGCTTGATAAGAACTGGATTGAAAATATTAACCTTCGTGTTGGCTACACTGATTACAAACACAGTGAAATTGAAGACGGTGAAATTGGCACCACCTTTAAAAACGAAACAACTGAAGCACGCTTAAATGTAGAGCACAAGTTAGCGCAGTGGCACGGTATGATGGGCTATCATTATAGCGAATCGGACTACGACGCAATTGGCGAAGAAGCATTTACCCCTGCAAGTGTAACCACTACACATGCGTTATACCTACTTGAAGAACGTGAATTTGGTGATGTTACACTAGAGCTTGGTGCGCGTATTGAAGATTACGAAATAACAAGCACAATTACCGAAAGCGAGCACGCACATGATCACGATGAAGAAGAAGATCATGACGAAGGCGAAGAAGAAAGCATTGCATACAGCGAAAGCTTTACTAATGTAAGCGCCTCTGCCGGTGCTATTTGGCAATACACACCAGGGCAAAGCGTAGCACTTAGCTTATCTCACTCTGAGCGTGCGCCCCTTTCTGCTGAGCTTTTATCAAACGGATTACACATTGCTACAGGTACTTACGAGTTAGGCCTTGGCTATCATATTGAAGATAACGAGATTCACTTTGAGCCAGAAGACATTAAACAAGAAAAATCGACCAATTTAGATTTTAGCTTTAGACGTTTTAGCGGTGACTTTGGTTACACAGTTAACTTTTTCTATAACGATATTAAAAACTTTTATTATCAACAAAACACTGGATTAGTTTACGACGAAGGAGATGGTTTAGAGTCTGCAATTGGCGCTCATGATGATGCGGTTGCCGTATATCAATTTGCCAGCAAAGATGCTGAACTCTACGGTGTAGAATTTGATGTACACTATCAAATTGACCCTAGTGCCATGGTTAAAGTATTTGGTGATTCAACACGCGCTAAGCTAAAAGACGACGAAGGTAACTTGCCGCGCATACCAGCAAATAAATTAGGATCTGAATTACAATACAATGTAGGCGATTTACAACTAACACTCACAGGTACGCACTACTTTGAGCAAGATAATATTAGCGCCTATGAAACTAAAACCGATGGCTACACAATTGTTGATGCTCAAGCTAATTATCAGTTAAGTTTAGGCGCTATAGATACGCAGTTATACTTAAATGTAGATAACATTACAGACGAACTTGGCTTTGTTCACAGCTCGTTTATAAAAGATAAAGCCCCACTACCTGGTAGAAACTTCCGCTTTGGTATTAGAGGTTATTTTTAATAACGCTTTGGCATTTATTTAGTTACTTTTAAAGCCGCATTTTATATGCGGTTTTTTTATGCCTACTCATTTAATTAACTAGGTTATTTACTTGTTGTAATAGCGTTTGTAGCGCAGGTAGCAAGTTTATCTTTCCCCCAAAATAACTCACTTAATTATGCGGATTGGCCTACATTATTAACGTTTTTAAAGCTTGGTATAAAACCACAAGACACAAAAAAGCCGCGGTCAAGACCACGGCTTTTTAAATACTGACTTAATAACTAAATCAAGAAAGGATTTCGTGTAGCTCAACGTCAAATACAAGCGTTGAGAAAGGTGCAATTGCAGCACCTGCGCCACGTTCACCATAAGCAAGCTCATGAGGAACGTAAATACGCCATTTAGTGCCTACTGGCATCATTTGTAAAGCTTCAGTCCAACCTTTGATCACGCCACCTACTGGGAATTCAGCTGGTTGACCGCGCTCGTAAGAGCTATCAAATACTGTACCGTTAATTAATGTACCGTGGTAATCAACACGTACTGTAGACTCAGCAGTTGGCTTTTCGCCTTCGCCTGTTGCTAGTACTTCGTATTGTAAACCAGACTCGGTAACAGTGATTTCAGGACGCTTAGCGTTTTCTTCTAAGAATGCAATACCTTCAGCAGAAAGTACTTTTGCTTCTTCTTCACGACGCGCTTGGATCTCTTCGTTAATTTTTTCAAATGCAGCTTGGATCTCAGGGATCTCAACTTGAAAAGCGCTACCAGCGTACGCATCTTTCATGCCTTCAAATACTGAATTTAGGTTTAAGCCTTCAAAAGGGTTAGACTTAAGTTGCTCACCCATTTGTAAGCCAATACCGTAACTTGCTTTTTCAGCATCTGTAGTAAAATTATCTGACATAATGTGTTTTTCACGTTTTGTTAGTTAAAAGACGCGTACATGCTAACATAAAATAAAACCGGTTTGGGGCTAGTTTTTACTGTGTTTTACCTTAATTTTGCCAACTATGTAGCTACAAAGGGGTAAACTGAATAAAAATCCAACAAGCAATGGCCACGCTAGTAAACCGCCACTGCCAAACAGCACCAATGGCACTAATACTAAACCAACTAAAGCAATAAAAGCTGCGCCAATAACAGGCCAATGCGTATCGTATTTAGTAATAAGATGCGCAGTTAATACGTTGAAGCCAATACCATACACAAAGGCGGTGATAAGCGTTGCGTCTGGTTGTGCATCTGCTGCCATTTTTATTAATAAATTAATCGCGCTTTGATAACAGTAGCCAAATACAATCCACAGTAGTACATGCTTTACTAAGCGTTGCGATGTTGTAAGGTTTGCTTCTTTTGACATTTATTAAACTCCACAAAGCAAAAAACCGCCCATAAGGCGGTTTTTTTAAATAATGGTGGAGAGATAGGGATTTGAACCCTAGATAGGCTACAAACCTATGCCGGTTTTCAAGACCGGTGCATTCGACCACTCTGCCATCTCTCCGTACGGCGCGAATAATAGGGGGTATTGAGCAACTTGTAAAGACCTAAATGTAAATAATTAGCTAAAAACAGCATTTGGTTCAAAAAACCACCACAAATAGCTAAAAACCTACATTGCTCATTGCCCTATTAATAATATTGCTTTGGCCTGCGTGCAATCCACGAACAAATTAAGCATAGTAATAAACTAAGTGCTAAAAATGTAACGCTTTGAAAGATTAAATCAAAACGGTTTAAATCATCACTTGGTACTACCACAAATAAAAATGCAGGTAATACACTAAGCAATAACACATAAAAACAAATTTTAAAGGCCCGACCAAAATCAAACCTTTTAGACTGCTGCATCCACCAGGTTAATAAAACAAGCATTCCCATAGCAGAGCCAGCTATAAAATGTGCAGTATTCGTGCTCATTGCCACATAAAGTGTAATAAAAGCACCCACTATTCCCCAAATTGACCATGCCAGCCAATTCTCTTTTTCTTGTAAAAATAAATTTCCCATCGTTTTCGTCTTCTTTATCGTTATTTTTATTAAGACTTTCCATACTTTAACAAAAAACAACCGATTAAAAAACAAACTGAAGAAGAAAAAGTTAACCTATATTGCTTCCGTGCGCTTCTCACAGCTAAATCAAAAAAGGACGAGCCTAACAGCAGCAACCTTAATGCTATATGACTGCGCAAAACTGCAATAGTTCATTATTTATTATAAATAAGTGAAGTAATCATCTGGTTTGTGCTTAGCTGCCTTTTTGCACTCAATCTCTGGGGTGCCTAAATATAAATACCCAACGATTTCATCTTGTTCGTCTAAATTAAGGGCATTTTTGACTGCTGTGCTTTGTGCAAAATACCCTGTACGCCATACACCACCTAAACCTTGTGCAAATGCGGCTTGTTGCATGGCAAGTACACTGCAACCGGCGCTTTGTACTTGCTCAATACGCGGCACTTTTGGATGGGCTTGATACTTAGCAATAGCAATAATGATCATCGGTGCGCGCAGCACAAGCTCTTTTGCGCGTTTAATCACTTTTTCTTCTTGCTGCTCAGCAACGGCGCTTTGATGGTATATCTCACCTAATTTATGGCGAGCATCACCTTGAACGACAATAAACTGCCAAGGCGCAATACATCCGTGATCAGGCACCCGTAACGCGGCTTGCTTTATTATATCGAGCTGCTCTGAATTTGGCCCTGGGGCGGTTAATTTAGCGTCAGATTGGCGGGTTAGTAAAAGCTCAATAGCATCCATAGCGTACTCTCATAATTCAAAACGTTAGAGTACCATTTATGCCTTTAAAAAATAAACTCTGCTTAATTATCAATTTTATTAAAACCCTACTTATTCTCTCGTATTACAGCGCCATTACTGCGTAAACAATATTCATATACCACTGTATAAATCCGAGAGAGGCGCGATGCGTTTAACACACGTTACAAACAAAAAGGGCGTATAAAAAATATTTATACGCCCTTTTTAAACCAATTTGTTTGCTACTCTTTTACTACTGCACGCCTGAGCCAATAATCAACACTAACAAAGCGACCGCCACCTACAAAAAACAAGCTAAGTAACATGGCAAAATAAATAGCAGAAAATTCAATACCGTTATTTATTATGTAAGGTTTACCTTTTTCATATAAGTAATCAGTAAATCCGTGCTCTTCAACTATGCCCCTAATTTTACCTATACGTTCTTGTACTTCTAGTGAGTTTTCAAGGCTTTCTTTAGCCCCAGGAATTGATAACCAATCAAGTACTTGAGCCGAACTGGTTGTAGGGTTTGATGGCGCTATAGCAAACCAACCATTATGCCAATGCACAGTTGTTGCTGCCACAACCATTGTAAACATCAGCGGAATGCTTACTAAGCGGGTAAATAGCCCAAAGAGTAAAAACCACCCGCCTAAAAATTCACTCCAGCCTGCTAAAAAGGCAAGTAAGTCTGGAAATGGTAAACCTAAACCCCATTCACTATTGCCAAACCATTGTACAACGCTTGCATCAGCAAGAAAATAGCTAAAAAAGCCGTCGGTTTCTCCACTTAGGGCTAATTTATTAAAGCCCGCAATAATCATTACGGGGGCTAAAATTAAGCGAAAAAGTAACGCAGGTAATCCGTCGGCATACGATAGATTACCCATGATTTTATTATACAAACGAAATAATTTACTCATGTGTGGCCTGCTTTGTCAGTGTTTTAAGTTATGGACTCTATACACACAAGACCTGAGGGCACTGTAAATTATTTCATTTTATTAACACTGTTAAATGGCTCTGGCCACTTGAAGCGCTTCAAAAATTGCACGCTTTGCATCAATTGCTGCTGCTAATTTAGCGCCACCAATAACATGTACCTTTGCATTTTCGCGGTGTTGCTCAAGCACTTCATTATTAGAAACCTGCCCTATACACGCAATAACCGTATCAACCGGTAGTACTTGTTTTTCTCCGGCAACAGTAACTGTAAGGCCGTTTTTATCAAAACTGTGGTACTGGCAATCAGCAATTTGTTTAACGCCATGTTGCTTAGCGACTTGACGATGTATCCAGCCTGTAGTTTTACCAAGCCCGCTACCAAAGCGCCCTGCACTGCGTTTTAGCATGTATAATTGTCGCTCATCTTTGTGCGGCTCTGCCTCGCACTCAATACCCCACTGCTTTTTAAACTCAGGAATAGATTGCGATTTGTGCTCACTTAAAAAAGCAACCATATCAAAGCCAATACCGCCGGCACCTAAAATGGCTATTGATTTGCCCAGTTCGACCTCACCGCGTATAACTTCATCATAAGCAAATACACGCTTAGAGTCTGCGCATTCAATTGCAGCTTCACGCGGGCGTACACCTGTGGCAAATACGATGTCATCGTATTTTTGTAACATTGCATCATCGTAGGCTTTACCAAGCTCTACATTTACGTTGAGCCTTTCAAGTTCATCAGTAAAGTAGCTAAGCGTATGATTAAAGTCTTCTTTACCTGGAATTTGCATGGCTAGATTAAATTGGCCACCCATTTGTGTTTTTTGATCGATAAGCGTTACTGTATGCCCTTTTTCAGCCAAATAACAACTTGCCGAAAGCCCAGCAGGGCCCGCGCCAACAACTAATACATTTTTAGCTTTAGAAGCTTTATCTAACGGGTAATCAAGTTCAAAGGCGGCTTGTGGGTTAACTAAACAGGTTGCACGTTTATTTTTAAATACGTGGTCTAAACAGCCTTGGTTACAGCCAATACAAATATTTATTTGTTTAGTTTGCTGATTTTGATATTTGTTAAAAAACTCCGGATCGGCTAATAAAGGGCGCGCCATTGAAATTAAATCGGCTTCATTATCATTAAGGATTTGGTTGGCTATATCCGGCGTGTTGATACGGTTTACAGCTATAACAGGTACATTCACCACTGACTTTAATCGTTTTGAAGCTTCTTTAAATGCTCCAGGAGGCACCATACTGGCGATTGTTGGCACGCGTGCTTCATGCCACCCAATGCCAGTATTAAAAATATCAACACCGGCCTGCTCAAGTGCTTTTGCCTGAATAGTGACTTCATCAGGGGTTGAGCCATTCGGGATTAGGTCCATAACAGATAATCTAAAAATAATTAAAAACGTATCAGATACTTTAGCTCTAACGGCTTTAACTATTTCAAGCGCTAATCGCATTCTATTTTCTAGGCTGCCACCAAATTCGTCATCGCGCTTATTGGTGTGTGGCGCCATAAATTCATTAATTAAATAACCTTCAGAGCCCATTACTTCAACACCATCGTAACCTGCTTTTTCTGCCATATAGGCAGAGTGCGCAAAGTCTTTAATGGTTTTTTTAATCGAGCCTAACGACATTTGTTTAGGTTTGTATGGATTTATAGGCGCTTGAATAGCGCTCGGGGCTTGGTTAAACGGATGATAAGCGTACCGACCAGCATGTAAAAGCTGCAAACATATTTTTCCGCCATGTTTATGAACGGCGCCTGTGTATGCACGGTGTTTAAATACATCATAATAACTGTTAAATGATGAAGAAATAGGCGTTAATTTACCGCGCAAGTTAGGGCTGTATCCCCCGGTAATGATCATGGCCGTGCCGCCTTTAGCACGCGCCTCGTAAAAAGCGCTTAACCTTTTGCGGTTGTGCCAGCCCTCTTCAAGGCCTGTATGCATTGAGCCCATTACCAAGCGGTTTCGTAATTGTGTGTGTTTTAATTGTAATTGTTGTTCTAACATCCTGTGCCCCATTAACTGGTCTAACCTGTATACAGTAGCTAATTCTGCTTTAATGGCAAGTAATAAGCAATATGTGCCTGCATTTAATTAAAAATACGATTAAAAACGTATATTTATGTAACCTCATAAACACTTCGTTACGATTTAGCAGTTAAAATTATTTTTATTCTAGGCTAAGATGGAACTAATGTATTAGCTGTACCAAATTAAGGAGCTATTTTGATAGCAAAGGTATTTAGAGGTATTTGGGCTGGAATAAACTTTTCTCGTCGTTTAATACTCAACATTTTGTTTTTATTACTGGTTGTTGTATTTTTTATGTCGCTATCAAGCGATGACGATACAATAATAATAGAAGATGGCTCTGTACTTAGGCTTAATCTTAATGGGCCTATTGTGGAAGAAAAAACATATATAGACCCTGTCGAAGCAGCTATTAATGATGCTACGTCTAATTCAGAAGCACCTAGTGAAATTTTACTTGATGATGTAGTCAAAGTGATTGATGAAGCCACTAATGACGAGCGCATCAGCGTTATCTTACTAGATTTGCAAGAAATGCCGAAAGCCCACCTAAATAAGCTAAAGCGTATTACTAAATCGTTAGATGCCTTTAAGCAAGCGGGTAAAAAAGTGATTGCATCGGGCTACTATTACACTCAATCGCAATATTATATTGCATCGCATGCCGATGAAATTGCAATGCATCCTTATGGTTCGGTAGCCATTGAAGGCTATGGAATGTATCCACTTTACTTTAAAGAAGCACTAGAAAAACTTAAAGTAACGCAGCATATTTTCCGTGTCGGTACGTTTAAGTCGGCGGTAGAGCCGTTTATTCGTAACGATATGTCTGATGCTGCTAAAGAAGCAAACCGTGTTTGGCTTGGTGCATTATGGAGCGAATATAAGCAAGATGTTGCTGCAGTTCGCCCTTTTGATGAATCGAACTTTGACGAAACCATGGATGCTTACCTTGCTAAAATGAAGGCTGCAAATGGCGATGCAGGTAAATATGCACTTGACCATCAATGGGTCGACTCGCTTAAAACAACTCAGCAAATTCGCCAACAACTCATTAATTTAGTTGGCGCACAAGAAGACGGTAAAACATTTAAGCAAGTGTCTTTTCGTGAATACTTAAGCTTAGTTAAGCCCCCTATCGAATTTGATAACCCAATTACAGAAAAAGTTGCTGTAGTTGTTGCTAAAGGTACGATTGTTGATGGTGAGCGCAAAGCAGGTGAAATTGGCGGCGACTCTACCGCAGCATTACTTCGCAAAGCACGCCTTGATGATAAAGTAAAAGCGGTTGTTTTACGTATTGATTCAGGTGGCGGCAGCATGTTTGCCTCTGAGGTTATTCGCGCTGAAGTATTAGCACTTAAAGCCGCAGGCAAACCTGTAATCGCATCGATGAGCTCAGTTGCCGCATCTGGCGGTTATTGGATTGCCTCAGCAGCTAACGAAATTTGGGCAGCACCAAGTACTATCACCGGCTCTATTGGTGTGTTTGGTACATTTATGACTTTTGAAGATACTTTATCTGAAATTGGTGTGTACTCAGATGGTGTTGCAACGTCAGAAATGGCTGGATTTTCTATTACTCGCCCGCTTAATGAAAAAATGGCGCAAGTTATTCAAATGAGTGTTGAAGAAGCTTATAGCCGCTTTATAGATGTTGTTGCTGATGCGCGCAATATGACACCAGAGCAAGTTGATAAAATTGCACAAGGGCGTGTGTGGATTGCTTCACAAGCACAAGAGCTTGGCCTAGTTGATAAGCTTGGTGATAAACAAGATGCGATTGATGCTGCAGCGGCGCTTGCCAAACTTAATCACTACGAAGTGAAAACAATTAAGCAAGACCTAAGCCCGCAAGAAAAAATGCTGCAAGATATTTTTGGCAGTGCATCCGTTAAATCTATGCTTGGCTTAAATACAAATACAGCCTCTGTTTTAGCCACTCAAGCTAATATTAATACGGTGATAAAGCGCCTAAGTAGTGAAGTCGCTGATCTGAAAGATTATAACGATCCGCAGGGTGTATACGCACGTTGTTTAGAGTGTAGCGTTGCACAATAAAAGTGCACGTATTTACTCAAGCAGCTGTATTTAAAACAACTTAACGTTATACTAAGCCCAGTTTTTTTACTGGGCTTTTTTTATGAAACGTAAACGCATTTATATCGCATACACTGGCGGTACCATAGGTATGAAAAAATCGAGCCGTGGCTACATTCCGGCTGAAGGTTTTTTAACAGAAACAGTGGTCAATAACGCAGAATTTAACCGTGAAGAAATGCCCCTTTTTGATATTCACGAGTACTGCCCATTAATCGATTCATCAGATATGTCGCCAGCGCATTGGCAACTAATAGCTGATGACATTAAAAGCAAATACCACGATTACGATGGTTTTGTGGTACTTCATGGCACCGATACAATGGCTTACACAGCCTCTGCCCTGTCGTTCATGTTCGAAAACTTAACTAAACCCGTTATTGTTACTGGCTCACAAATTCCTTTATCGCAATTACGCTCTGACGGCCAAGTTAACTTATTAAACGCCATGTTTTTAGCGGCTAATTACCCCATTGCTGAAGTGAGCTTATTTTTTAATAACCAATTATTTAGAGGTAACCGAGCCACTAAAGCACATGCCGATGGTTTTAATGCTTTTGCATCTCCTAACCTAGAGCCTTTAGCGTTATCTGGAATTAATATTCAGCTAATTAAAGGTCAGCTAAGCCCTTATGTAGAAAACGAACTACAGGTAACCACCATTACACCTCAGCCAATTGGTGTACTTTATTTATACCCGGGCATTAGTAAAGACGTGGTTAAAAGTTTGGTGAATGACAATATAAAAGCACTGGTATTGCTTAGCTTTGGCGTAGGTAATGCCCCACAAGACCCCGACTTTTTAGACGTGCTAAGTGAGGCAAGTAAACGCGGCATGGTTATTGTTAATTTAACGCAGTGTTTAAAAGGCCATGTAAATATGGGCGGCTATGCTACGGGTAACGCGTTATTAAATATTGGTGTAATAAGTGGCTACGATATGACACTAGAGGCGTGTTTAACAAAGCTGCATTATTTGTTTAGCCAAAACCTAGAAATTGAAACGATTCGCCATTTAATGCAAGACAATTTACGCGGTGAATTAAGCCGCTAATTTTAGTGACCAAAACGCAAAAGGCACGCTAAATAGCGTGCCTTTATTAATTTATAAACGCGTTAATTATCTTACTTTCGCGTCTATACCCACTAAGTCAGTTAAGTGGCACACTTCACCTGAGTGAGTTTTAATACCATGCTCACCAAAGTAATCACGCTGAGCTTGTACTAAATGCCCATTACTTGGTGTGGTTAATGTTGCTAAATACGTTTGTGTTGATGCAAGTACAGGGAACGCTAAGCCAGTCATTACAGCTTGCCCAGTTACTTTGCGTAGCGCATTAGATTCATTTTCAAGCGTATCAATGTATTCAACGCCTTGCGCTACACTATCTAGGTAGTCAGCACGAATAATACAACCGGCACGCCATGTTTGCAGTGTTTTAGACAAGTCTACTTTCCACTGATGGGTACGAGAAGCCCCTTTAATTAACGCTAAACCTTGGCGATACGCTAATAAGCTCGCCAATGTAAATGCATCTTTTAGCTCTTCAAGGTCAATATCAACCTTGTTTGTAGCTTTAGCGGCATATGTCATTTCTTGTGCAGCGGTGGTGTCACATACATTGGTTAAGTGGCGAGCTTGCACCGCGGCAACCAGTGAAGGAACAGCAATACCTAGCTCAAGTGCATTTTGCGCAGTCCACAGGCCTGTGCCTTTTGCGCCTACTTTATTATCAATTAAATCAACAAGCGGCTCTTGCTTGGTGTTTTCAAGAGATAAAATATGGCTAGAAATAGCAAGTAAGTAGCTATTTAAGTGACCGGTAGACCAGTCATCAAAAATTTCAGCCACTTCTTTTGGTGAGCGACCTGTGCCAATACGAAGTAGTTGATACACTTCAGCAATAAGCTGCATAATTGCGTATTCAATGCCGTTGTGAACCATTTTTACAAAATGGCCACTGGCCGATTGACCAACGCGTGCAAAACACGACTCGCCATTGTAGCTAGCGGCTACTTTTTCAAACCATGGTTCGATTCGCTCCCAACCGCCTTCTGAGCCACTTGCCATCATTGCAGGACCATGACGAGCGCCTTCGGCACCGCCAGAAATACCCATGGTGGCAAATTCAAATTTGTTTTGATACTTAAGTTTACGATTAATGCCGTCTTTGTAGTTACTGTTACCACAATCTACAATCATATCGTTACACTGTACGCCAGCTTCAACAAGCTCATTACACACAGCATCAACCAGTTCGCCTGCAGGCACTAATAATAAAATAGAGCGAGGTGCTTCTAAACGCCTTACCATGTCTCCTAAATCAGAAACAATATGAAGTCTATCGGCCATGCCTTGCGATTTAGCACAACTTAATAACTCTTCACCCGCATGTGGGTTTTTATCATATGCGACTAACGTTATGCCTTTTTCAATCATGTTTAAGGCAATATTTTTGCCCATAACGCCTAACCCGACTAATGCAACTTGCATTTAGTGTCCTCCTCGGTAACAACTATTTGGTTAGTAAACTAAGTAATTCATTAAATAATACCGCGTGCATTATACTCATACCGTCATAAAATGCGAACGTTGAGCTAACACAGCATGCTTTTTTATTACGCTATTAAAAAGCACTGCAATTGTATCAAATATAAGGGCTGTGCGGTTACAAATACTCTGCGTATTTTGAATTTAAGATCATTGACGGATTTTGACACCGGTGTCATAATGATGACATATTCGTTTTGTATAAAATAGTGGCAATACTAACTAGTTTGCCTATAACTAAAAATGTTTATACATAAGTTATAAGTATTTTGAAGTCACAAAATAACCGTCAACCTGCTTACACATCTAAGCACACAGGAGAATTTGATGCTAAGACGCACAAAAATAGTCGCTACACTTGGGCCTGCAACAGATCGAGATAACAATCTAGAAAAAATTATTCGCGCTGGCGCTAATGTAGTACGTTTAAACTTCTCACATGGTGTTGCACAAGATCATAAAGACCGTGCACAAGCTGTACGCGAGATAGCCACAAAATTAGGTAAACATGTTGCTATCCTTGCAGACCTTCAAGGTCCTAAAATTCGTGTTTCAACGTTTAAAGAAGGTAAAGTAAACCTTGAAGTAGGCGCTAAATTCACCCTAGATGCAAAAATGGAAAAAGGTGAAGGCGACGTAAACGCGGTAGGTATTGATTACAAAGAATTACCACAAGATGTAAGCCCTGGCGATTTATTACTATTAAACGATGGCCTTATTCAACTAACCGTTGAGCAAGTAGAAGGTCACTTAGTGCACTGCTCGGTTACGGTAGGTGGTGTATTATCAAATAATAAAGGCATTAACCGTTTAGGCGGTGGTTTAACAGCCCCTGCGTTTACAGAAAAAGACAAAGAAGATTTAATCACTGCCGCTGAAATAGATGTTGATTACATTGCAGTATCGTTCCCACGCAGTGGCGATGATATGCGTTATGTACGCTCTTTAGCAGAAGCTGCAGGTTCTAAAGCACAACTACTTGCAAAAATTGAACGTGCAGAAGCCGTAGAAACACAAGAAGCCGTAGATGACATTGTTTTAGCATCAGACGCTGTAATGGTTGCTCGTGGCGATTTAGGTGTTGAAATTGGTGATGCTGCGCTAATGGGTAAACAAAAACTCATTATTCGTCGCGCTCGTTCATTAAACCGTACTGTTGTAACCGCAACACAAATGATGGAATCGATGATCGATAACCCAATGCCAACACGCGCAGAAGTTATGGATGTGGCAAACGCGGTACTTGATGGTACTGATGCAGTTATGCTTTCAGCAGAAACCGCTGCCGGTGATTACCCTGAAGAAACGGTCGCTACAATGGCACGTGTTTGTTTAGGTGCAGAATCGCAAAAAGAAACCCACGTATCTAAGCACCGTTTAGACAGCCGTTTTTCTAACAATGCAGAATCTATCGCGCTTTCAGCTATGTACGCTGCTAATCACTTAGATTCGGTTAAAGCCATTGTTACCTTAACTGAGTCAGGTAGCACCGCTAAACTTATGTCGCGTATCAGCTCTGGTTTACCTATTTACTCGCTTTCACGCCATGCAAGCACGCTAGGCCAAACAGCGCTTTATCGTGGTGTTTACCCTGTGTTTTTTGATTCTACAAAAACTGAAAAAGACGGAATGGTTAAAGCCGCACTTGATACCCTTGTAGCACAAGGTTCATTACACTCTGGCGATACAGTAATTATTACTCACGGTGACTCTATGGAAACTGTGGGCGCAACGAACACAATGAAAATTGTAACTGTAGCGTAATTTCTGCCTTATATAAAAAATGCGAGCTAAGCTCGCATTTTTTATGCCTGTAAAATACCAAACTAGCTGGCTAGCGCTGCTTTTACTTTATCGCGATAGCTTCGGCTTACTTTAAGCTCTTGTCCGTTTTCAAGCACTAATAAATACTCACCGCTTACTTGTGTAACCAGCTTGCTTATTTGTTTTGTATTTACAATTGCACTGCGGTGAACGCGCACAAACAAATGTGGGTCGAGCTCTTGCTCAAGCTCTTTCATTGTTTTGCGCAAAATATGTGTTTGCCCATCTTGGCAATGTAAACACATATAATCGCCGGCGGCATCAACCCACTGAATTGTCGCAACCGGGACACGAATAATTTCACCCTGCTCTTTTACCGCCAGTGATTCTGGGTAACGTTTGTCGGTTAAGGTATCGCCTGTGGCTAATTTTTTAAGTATTTCTTCACAGTTATTACCTGTAATACCGGCAACAAAACTCGCTAGTTTTTTCTTATGGGCGTTGTCTTGCTGTGTTTTTAAGTAACTATGCACTTTTTCTACCGCCTGTTTTAGTCTGTTATCGTCAACGGGTTTTAAAATGTAATCCAAAGCATGTATTTCAAATGCCTTTACTGCAAATTGATCAAATGCAGTAACAAACACAATCGCGGGTAACGCTTTAGTGCTTTCGCTTAAGGCACGGGCAACTTCAAAGCCATTCATTCCTGGCATTTGTATATCTAAAAAAACTAAGTCTATTGGGTGCTCTTTACATGCTTCTATTGCATCAGAGCCTGAACTACACAGTTTAACTACTTCTATATCAGTATATTCTTCAAGTCTTACTGCTAAGCCCTTTCTTGCTAATGGTTCATCATCAACAATGATGGTTTTAATTTTAGTCATTTCTTCACAGCCTTCTCAAACGGTACTCGCAGATTAACTTTCAATCCACTTGGCGTATTATGTGATAATACAAACGAATAATTATTTTCATAGAGCGTTTTTAATCTGTCTTTGGTATTTGCCACCCCTACCCCTTGTGCATTTACAAGTTGTCCGTCTATTAATTCGGTACCGGGGCCATTATCACCTACTTCAAGTAGTAGCTCGTTGGCAAAAACCTGTGCTTTTATGTCTATCACACCGCCTTGTGACATATGCGCAATGGCGTATTTAATTGCGTTCTCAATTATCGGTTGCAAAATTAAGCTTGGCACAAGTGCCTCTTTTGCTTGCTCGCTTACATCTACATTTACTTTTAAGCGCTCATCAAATCTAACCCGCTCTATTTCTAAATACAGCATTAATGCGTGTAGCTCTTGCTCTAAAGGCACTTTTTTAATGGGATCGGTATTTAGTGTATAACGCAAAAAGTCGCTTAACCTTGCCACCATTAAGTTAGCATCTTTGTTTTCTTTTACCAAAACTAATGTAGAAATAGCATTAAGCGTATTAAATAAAAAATGCGGGTTAAGTTGATATCTGAGCATTTTTAATTGCGCTTCATGGGCCATTGTAGTTGCTTTAAGCGCTTTTTGTCGCTCACTTTGTAATAGCTGGTAATACTTTATGCCAAAGTATAAGCCACTCCAACATAAAATTATGTAAACAGAGTCTAAGCCATGCTGTAAATAGTAAAACCAATCTTCTGGGCGATAACCATGGCGGTATATTTCCCATAAATTGAATTTTTGTACAATTGCCCACAACGTACCTGTAATGTACGAGGCACCAAATACAACCACCATTAATATCCACGGCGATGCATTCCAGGTTTTTCTATAAATATAACGAAGTGGGACTGTCATTAAACAGCCCGCATAGGCATTTAATAATATAACGAACACGTAAATATCACGCATTTCAAATACTTTAGAGCCGATATAATTTACAAGCGCATAACCAATCCAGCCTGCAATTTGCAATAGCCAAAAAAAGCGTTGCCTGTTATCAACTAAAGATTGCCAATTCAAAATAAAATACAACTCCGTATAAGTTAGCCAATAAGTTAAAATTACGTTAGCTAATTTAACCACTGGTTTGGTTATTATATCGATTATTACAAAGTGTTAGCAGTACCAACTGTCTTAATTTTTAAGAGCCTTACCGCAAAGTTAAGCCAATAAAAAAGCGAAAGGCTTTAACCTTTCGCTTTTAAAATGCCGATTCAATCAGCTCGTATGGGCAAAGCCACCTTATAAACTAAGCAAGTTTATCAGAGGCTACTTTATAAGTTGGGTCTTCAATTACGTTTACCTCAACTAAGTCACGCGCTTTGTGTAACAGCTGCTTACAGTCTTTACTTAAATGACGTAAGTGAAGCTGTTTACCTGCTTTAGTGTACTTATCAGCTAAGCTGTCGATGGCTTCTATGGCACTGTGATCCGCAACACGGCTGTGTTCAAATTCAATAATTACATCTTTAGGGTCGTTTTTAACATCGAATAACTCAGAAAAGTTTTTAACTGAGCCAAAAAATAGCGGACCGTGAAGCTCGTAAACTTTAGCACCTTGCTCATCAATGTAATTAGTTGTGTAGATATGTTTTGCATGATTCCAAGCAAATACCAAGGCAGAAACAATAACACCAACACACACGGCAATCGCTAAATCGGTTACTACGGTTACGCCAGATACCAATACAATTACAAAGGCATCAGACAGTGGTACGCGCTTCATCATTTTAAAGCTTGCCCATTCAAACGTACCAAGTACAACCATAAACATAACACCTACAAGCGCAGCCAGTGGGATCATTTCAATTAAACTTGAAGCAAATATAATAAATGCAAGCAGCAATAGTGCAGCACTTATACCCGACAAGCGCGAGCGCCCGCCCGAATTAATGTTGATCATTGATTGCCCAATCATGGCACAGCCACCCATTGCGCCAAAAAATCCACAGGTTACATTAGCAGCACCTTGGCCAATGCACTCTTTATTTGAGTGGCCACGGGTTTCGGTAATTTCATCAATCAAGCTAAGCGTTAATAACGACTCAATTAAACCAATAGCCGCTAAGATTAATGCATACGGAAAAATTATATAAAAAGTTTCCAGGGTAAATGGAACCATAGGAATGTGAAATTCAGGTAAACCGCCAGCAATGGTAGCCGCTTCATTACCTGTCATCCCTTTTAGGAAATCAAGTACAGTGCGCGAGTCTAAATCAAGGCCTATTACTAACGCGGTTACCGTTACAATAGCCACTAAAGAAGAAGGCACTGCAGTGGTGAGCTTAGGTAAAAAGTGAATGATAGCCATAGTTAATGCAACTAAACCTAACATAATGTAAAGCGGGTTGCCTGTCATCCATTGCTGGCCACCTGCGCCATCTGGCACTTTAAACTGCCCAAGTTGCGCTAAAAATATTACTATCGCTAATCCATTTACAAAGCCGAGCATAACAGGATGAGGGACCATGCGAATAAACTTACCGAGCTTAAATATTCCCGCGAGTATTTGCAGTATCCCCATCAGCAACACCGTGGCAAATAAATACTCAACACCGTGATCAAGTACCAAACTTACCATTACAACCGCTAATGCACCGGTTGCGCCCGAAATCATACCAGGGCGACCACCAAAAATAGCCGTAATTAAACCAACGATAAACGCGGCGTAGAGACCAACTAAAGGTTCGACATTTGCTACAAAAGCAAACGCAACAGCTTCTGGAACTAAAGCAAGTGCTACAGTTAAGCCAGATAAAATATCGTTTTTAGCAGAGCTAGGCGCTTTGCTGAGTAAGTTAAACATTGAGTTCCTCAGGGGGTTATTAGGTTAGGATCGAAAAAGCGCTAAATGTTACCAAATTAGCGCTCATTTAACAATTCGCACACACCGTTATTAGCTTTCTTAGTATAGCTTAACTTTGTGTCGTTTATTTTATAGAGGAAGAGATGTACTGCGTTTTACACATGTCATGGTTACGTTAGAGTGTACCTCTTGAACGTATTCTAAGCTGAGTAAATTGTCACGTACAAAGTGCTCATAGCCTTCTATACCTTGTGAAATTATACGCAGCATAAAGTCCATGGTGCCGGCCATTGTGTAACATTCTGTCACTTCGTCATAGCTCATAATTAGCTTTTCAAATTCAGCTAAGTTTTTCTTGCCATGATTTGATAAGCGCACATGTGCGTATACAAGCATGTCAAAACCAAGCTTTTTCTCATCTAAAAGCGCAACTTTACTTTTGATATAGCCATCTTGTTCAAGCTTTGCAATGCGTCGCCAACAAGGTGATTGAGATAAGCCTACTTTGTCTGCAATTTCAGCAGTTGAAAGACTTGCGTCCTGTTGTAAAAGTGCCAAAATTTGGCGATCTACGTGATTTAGAGACATTTTATTTCTTATTTATCTAATAAACTGGTTAAATTATACAGCCAATTTAAAATTCCGTCTGCAATAATTTTGCATTTTCATGGATTTTAATTAACCAAATTGGCCACTTACAAATGGATTAGTGCGTTTTTCGTGGCCTACAGTGGTATCTTCACCATGACCAGCTAAAATACGCGTGTGGTCATCAAGTGTTAAAATATGGCTTTTAATAGACTCAATGAGCTGCTCTGTATTGCCTTTAGGGAAATCTGTACGCCCTACAGCTCCTTTAAAAATAACATCACCAACAATAACGCATTGCTGTTCAGGCTCATAAAACACAATATGACCCGGTGTGTGCCCGGGGCAATGCTTAACACTAAAGCTAAGTTTGCCAAGCGTTAATACATCATTATGATTAAGCCAAATGTCAGGGTAAAAAGCATCAATAGCTGAAAAACCAAACATTTGTGCTTGCATAGGCAGGTTATCAAACCAAAATGACTCATCTTTTTGCGGGCCAATAATTTGCACATTGTAGTGTGAGCGTAATTCATCGGCCGCACCTACGTGGTCTAAATGCCCGTGTGTAAGCCAAATAGCGCTCAGTACTAATTTGTGCTCACTAAGCGTGGCTATAATTTTTTGTGTGTCACCACCTGGGTCTATCACCACAGCTTGCTTTGTTTCTGTACAGCTAATAATTCTGCAATTTTGAGAAAAAGCAGTCACGGGTATCGTAATAACGTGCATATTAAATTTCTTTATCTTTTTGATCGGGAATAACGGCTACTTGCTCATACGACATTAAAATTGGATATTTCAAATACGCTTCGTCATAAAATGGCGTGTGTGAATATAACCAGTGCAAACGTGCATTGGCATCTTGCGCAAATGCTTTATCTTGAAGTTTTTTATCAAACTCGAGAGCAAGTTTTGGGTTGTCTTTAAGCATTTTCCTTGCGTAAGGGATTAACGCGTAGTTTTCCATGTACTCTGTTCGTTGAAAAATTGTATTAAACTCACCCCACGCAAAAAATGAATCAGGAGCTTCTGGGTGTAATAAATGAACCGCTAACTCCCCTGCTTTTTGCTGCGTATTTACTTGATACCATCCGTCTAAATCTACATTTATTGCTGGTACATAATCAAAACTTGCAGAGACTCTAAAGCGCCCTTCAAATGGGGCTTTATCAAACGAGTAATCAAGTACTTTGGCAAGCTTTAAAGGTTGCGTATTCGCGCCTTTAAGTTTGTTAACTGACACCCCATGTAACTTAAGCTTTTCTATTATATCGCTATATACAGGCGGAACAAAAAACGCTTGGGGCACATCAACAACTCGTTCAACCTCTTTTTGCCAATAAATCGGTAAGTCAGTGTAGGTATAGGCTTTACCTAAATATTTAACCTCAGTTTGCCCCGAAAGCGCACTTACACTTGATGTGTATTCTACCCCTTTAAACTCACTAATAGTGTCTGCTTGTTTAGCATAAGCTCGTTTAACAATTAGTTTCTCAGGTACAAATTCTTGCTCTTTTTTAACGGCGTTCGCAAGCTCATGACTGTACTGAGAAAGCCCGTTTATTGCCCCATCTAAAAATACATAGGTGCCTAATACGCGTTGTTGATAAGGTTTTAAAGAATGGTTTTCGACTAAAATTGTTGGTAATGATTTTAAATCGCCCCACCCGTTTGAAAAACGCGGTGTAGCCACCCAACCTGCAAGGCCTTTTTTAAAGTCGCGTTTATCCATAACAAACACCAATGGCCCAGGTATATGCCCTTGCTTTTGTAATGTTTCGTCAATAATCGGCTTTATATACTGATCTAATGCATCAGATATAGCAGGCGATTCGCTTGCAAATACAGGGTTATAACCATAGGTCACATCGTACTGATAATCGGCGCCATCGGTAACATGCACATCAATGTATAAGTTTGGGTTGTAATCATTAATAACCTTTAAAACACTTCTCACCTCTGGTGTATCTAATTTAGTGAAATCGCGATTAAGGTTTAGATTATTTGCATTGGTTCTAAAGCCCATTTTTTCAGGGCCGCGCTGATTTATGCGATTAAATGCGCTGCTGCGTTCATGCCCATCTACGTTTAAAATAGGAATAAAAAGTATGTTTACCTTTTTTAAAATATCACGGCGCTTACCGGTTGCAATATCGCGCAGCAACATAAACATGGCGTCCTTACCATCTATCTCACCTGCATGAATACCGGCTTGGATAAAAACGGTTGGCTTAGTGCTGTTGGCCATTTGCCCAGCTTCAAAAAAACCTTGCTCACTGGCAACCACCATTTTAATAGCGCGATTACTATTACTGTAGCCTATTATTTGAGAATGAAACTGCGTGGGATTTGCCGCTACAAGCCTATCTACAAACGCCATTGTGTCGGCATAGTTTGGCGAGGCTTTGCCCTGTGATAACTCAAAATCAGTGGTTAACGGGCCTTGCTGTTGTAATAACGAAACGCTATCACCTTGCCAAGGAATAAGAGGCGGTAAATGACTGTTATCTGCCACAATTGCAGATAAAAATAACAGGCTTGCAAACATAGTTTTCTCTAACAAACGCTTTAATAAAATAAATTATACCAAGTAAACATAGCGATATTATAAAAGTGCGGTGATTCAACAAAAAAGAAAGCCCGTTTATACCCATGCACTTAATAAAGTGATTATTAAAGTAGTTAATTTTAAGGCTGGGGAAAAGTGTCGATAGCTTGCTAAAAAATTCGTTGTTTATACCAATCCGCTTAATTAAGCGATCTATTTTGAGAATGAATAAACGTGTTAAGAGCTAGGGAAAACTTCGCTAATTAGTTGTTCTAAACGAGAGCTTTTTAACGCATATAGCGACATATTTAGCCCCACAAAATAATAAAGTATTATTGCGGGAGGATATTGCTCGGTGAATCTTAAATTACAGGCACAAAAAGAGGAGCCTAGGGCTCCTCTTTATTACTTATTTAAAAAAGCTTAAGCTGCCGCTAGGCCTTCTTTTGCTTTTTCAACAAGCGCTGCAAATGCAACTTGGTCGTAAACAGCGATATCTGCAAGGATCTTACGATCGATTTCTACAGAAGTCTTTTTAAGACCATTGATAAAACGGCTGTAAGACAGACCATTTTGACGTGAAGCTGCATTGATACGTGCAATCCATAATTGACGGAAAGTACGTTTCTTAGCACGACGGTCACGGTAAGCGTATTGACCCGCTTTAGTAACTGCCTGGAAAGCTACGCGGTAAACACGTGAACGTGCTCCGTAGTAACCTTTAGCTTGCTTTAAAACTTTTTTGTGACGTGCACGTGCGACAACACCGCGTTTAACTCTTGCCATTTCTAAAAACCCCTATTAAGCGAATGGTAACATACGTGAAACTAGACCATGGTCATTTTTATGAACCATCATCTTAGGACGTAGGTGTAACTTACGCTTAGAAGTTTTCTTAGTCAGAATGTGACGAAGATGCGCTTGTTTACGCTTGAAACCGCCAGAAGCAGTTTTCTTGAAACGCTTAGCAGCGCCTCTGTGACTTTTTAGCTTATAAGCCATTGCAATAACTCCAAATGTATTGCTTAAAAATTAGTAAGCAGGCGTGAGATATATTTCTATAGCTCCACTTTTAGGCCTAACTTACTGCCATATTCCGGTGAAAACCCAGCAAAAATGCCGCAATTTTACTTTAAAACCGGTTAGCACAGGTGAATATTTGCATATTACTTGGGTACCTGAGCTAAATTCGGTGCGTATTATCGCTTAAAAATTATTTTTTAGCAACAGGCGCCATCATCATAACCATTTGGCGGCCTTCAACACGATTTGGGAAAGACTCGACTACTGCAAGTTCTTCTAAATCAGCCTTAACACGGTTTAATAATTCGATACCAATTTCTTGGTGAGCCATTTCGCGGCCACGGAAGCGGATAGTAATCTTAGCTTTATCGCCAGCTTCTAAGAACTTACGTAAGTTGCGCAGCTTAACCTGATAGTCACCTTCATCCGTGCCAGGACGGAATTTGATTTCTTTAATCTGGATTTGCTTTTGCTTCTTCTTCTGCTCTTTTAGTTCTTTGCTTTTTTCAAAGATGAACTTACCGTAGTCCATAACCTTACAAACAGGCGGCTCAGCGTTTGGGCTAATCTCTACAAGATCAACACCCGCTGCATCAGCCATAGCTTGTGCGTCTTTTAATGACTGAATTCCAGCTTGTTCGCCTTCGATGTCGATTAAACGAACTTCTTGAGCTGTAATTTCTTCGTTAATACGATTTTTTTGAGCTGTTTGTTGCCCTTTCTTGCCGCCTCTAATGGTACGTTCCTCCAAGAATATCAATAATATAAGCGTGTAGTTGGCTGTTTGTGATTGCCCTACACGCTCGATTTTTACTGTCGATTTTTAATTTCTTCGCTAATTTTAGCTACAAAATCATCAACATTAAATTTGCCTAGGTCTTCACCTGTGCGGGTACGTACTGCTACTTCCTGTTGTTCAACTTCTTTATCGCCGACAACGAGTAAGTAAGGAATACGCTTAAGTGTATGTTCTCGGATTTTAAAGCCAATCTTCTCATTTCTCAAGTCAGCAGCGGCTCTAATTCCAAGTTTATTTAATTTTTGTACAATTTCGTGCACGTAATCTGCTTGTTTATCGGTAATGTTCATAATTACCACTTGCTTTGGAGCAAGCCACGTTGGGAATAAACCAGCGTATTCTTCAGTTAAAATACCGATAAAGCGCTCAATTGAGCCTAAAATAGCACGGTGTATCATAACTGGAGTGCGTCGTTCGTTGTTTTCTGCTACATAAGTAGCGCCTAAACGACCCGGTAATGCAAAGTCGAGTTGCACTGTACCACATTGCCACGCTCTGTCTAAACAATCGTACAAAGTAAATTCAATTTTAGGTCCGTAAAAGGCACCTTCACCTGGCAGGTAATCAAATTCAATGTCGTTTGCTTTAAGTGCATCGGCTAATGCAACCTCTGCTTTGTCCCAAATTTCATCATCGCCGATGCGCTTTTCAGGACGCGTAGAAAGCTTAACTACAATTTTGTCAAAACCGAATGTCTCATATGTATCATAAACCATCTTAATACACGCTGAAACTTCGTCCATTACTTGCTCTTCTGTACAGAACACGTGAGCATCATCTTGTGTAAAGCCACGTACACGCATTAAGCCGTGTAAAGCGCCTGATGGTTCGTTACGGTGACAACAACCAAACTCAGCCATACGCAGTGGTAAATCACGGTACGATTTTAAACCCTGGTTAAAAATTTGCACGTGACCTGGGCAGTTCATTGGTTTTATAGCATATTCGCGTTTTTCAGACTCTGTGGTAAACATGGCGTCTGAGTATTTTTCCCAGTGACCTGATTTTTCCCACAAAGAACGGTCCATCATCATTGGACCTTTAACTTCTTCGTAGCTGTACTCACGCAGTTTTTCACGAACAAATTCTTCAAGCTCGCGGTAAATGCTCCAACCATCATTGTGCCAAAATACCATACCTGGCGCTTCTTCTTGCCAGTGCCATAAATCAAGCGCTTTACCAATACGGCGGTGATCGCGTTTTTCAGCCTCTTCTAAGCGTTTAAGGTACGCTTTGAGCTGCTTTTTATCGCCCCACGCTGTGCCGTAAATACGCTGTAGCATTTTGTTTTCAGAGTCGCCACGCCAGTAAGCGCCAGCTACTTTCATTATTTTGAAGTTTTGGCAGAATTTCATGTTTGGTACGTGCGGACCACGACACATGTCTACGTATTCTTCGTGGTGGTATAATCCTGGACGATCATCTTTTGCGATGTTTTCGTCCAAAATTTCCATTTTGTATGTTTCGCCACGCGCTTCAAACGTATCGCGTGCTTCTTGCCAGCTTACATTTTTTTTCACTACGTCGTAGTTTGTTTTTGCAAGTTGCAACATACGCTTTTCAATGGCGTCTAAGTCTTCTTGAGACAAAGAGTGTTCCATATCAATATCGTAGTAAAAACCGTTATCAATAGTTGGACCAATAGCCATTTTAGCGTCTGGGAAAAGCTGCTTAACTGCGTGACCGATTAAGTGAGCACACGAGTGACGAATAATTTCTAGGCCGTCGTCATCTTTTGCGGTGATGATCTCAAGGCGCGAATCTTCGTTGATCATATCGCACGCATCAACACGCTCGCCATTAACGCGACCAGCAATGGTTGCTTTAGCAAGACCAGGACCAATATCGTTAGCTACATCAAGAGTACTTACAGGGTTTTCAAAACTACGCTGACTGCCGTCAGGAAGAGTAATAACTGGCATTATAAATCCTTACATACAGTGGTGACACCTACAATGTATCACGTGTATTTTTAAATAAATTAAATGAGAATGACTCGACAACGCTTTTACGAATAAGCATTGACTATTTTTCGCCATACATGACTAATGTAGATGCTGAGTCTGCTCAACTACAAAAAAGATATTGTCGCGTGATAGAGTATCAATTACAAGATTAAAGCGCGCTCATTACTTGAAATTTTACCTAAAATTGTCATTTTTTTGTTTTTCGCTCGCTAATTTAAATTAAGCATGTGACAACTTGAGTTTATTGATTATTAAAATGCACCTGCGCCGCCTTGCTCTCGCAATTTATTAGATGTTGGGTATAATACCAAGCAATTAAGTTATATTAGAGAACAGCAATGAGAACATGTGGTGTAGAAATTACCGGTAGTGATGTACTACTTTGTATTTTAAGTAAAGATAACGACGTATTTGATATTCGCGATGTGCGCCAAACACGCTTTACCTTAGGTAACGGTAACGACACTGAAATAATGCGTAAATTTCAATTTGATTTTGCAAAACTAATGCAAGATTACCAAATTGATTCTGTTGCCATTCGTGAGCGCCAACCTAAAGGTAAATTTGCAGGCAGTGCAAAGGGCTTTAAAATGGAAACAGCGATTCAATTAATTGAAGAGTTAGACGTTCGCGTGTTCTCAACGACCGAAATTAAAGAACAGCTTAAACGCAACCCTATACCTATTGCGTTTGAAGACACAGGCCTTAAAAAGTACCAAGAAAACGCTTTTGTTAATGCCTATGTATACATTATGAAAAAAACCTACCGCAGTGACGAGCTATAAGTCTCAAAGCGATTAAAACAAACTATAAAAACGCCATTTAGTGGCGTTTTTTTTATGCCTTTATAAAAGTTAGTTTTTATTGCCCCTCTGTAAAACGTTCCATTTAACTTTTCTTTATGCTTAGTACATTAGTCTAACCACCCTTTCTTTGTCGACAATTTGTGTTTATTTTAACTACAGCCTATAACAATTCGCTTAACTATTTTTTATTTTGCTATACAGCTATTCGTGGCTAAGCAAATGAATACTGACTTATCAGCACGGATTGATATAAGTAACTGACACACATTAATACGGAGAAGCACATGCACACACCATCGCGCTCGGTAAAAGAAGTAGAACAAATAAACACATTACCGCTCACAAAAAGCTATTTTAAAGGTGCGCAAAGCACGCCGCTAACGGATAAAACAATTGGCGAGTACTTTGATTTTATTGTCGACAAACACCCTAGTTCGCTCGCTGTCGTTGTTAGCCATCAAAATGTACGCTTAACGTATAAAGCGTTTCAAAATGAAGTTAATCAACTCGCTATGGGGCTACTAGCAATAGGCGTTAAACCAGGAGATAGAGTAGGAATATGGTCACCCAATAACATTGAGTGGTGTTTAACCCAATTTGCGAGCGCCAAAATAGGTGCCATTATGGTCTGCATTAACCCTGCCTACAGACCAAACGAGTTAGCCTATGCTTTGAACTCGGTAGAATGCAGCACGCTAATTACTGCGTCACATTTTAAAGGCAGTAATTATATAGATATGCTTAACAGCTTAGCGCCTGAACTTGCCCAATGTGAACCCGGTGAGCTAAATGCACATGCCCTACCTAGCCTTAAAAATGTAATACGCATTGGCAATGAAAAAAGCCCTGGTATGTTTACGTTTGCTGATGTGATGAATTTTGCCACCCCGGCTCACAAGCTTGAATTAAATGCGATTTCAGCAAATTTAAACGCGGATCAAGACATAAATATACAGTTTACCTCTGGCACCACGGGCAACCCTAAAGGCGCTACACTCACCCATAAGAACATACTTAATAATGCGCTATTTGTTGCAGAGGCTATGCATTTTACAGCGCAAGATAAACTGTGCATACCTGTGCCTCTGTATCATTGTTTTGCGATGGTGCTTGGCAGCCTGCTATGTGTAAGTAAAGGCGCCGCAGCTATATACCCAAGCGATGCGTTTGATGCAAAAACCACGCTTGATGTTGTCCAGCAAGAGGGCTGCACCGCGCTGCATGGTGTGCCGACTATGTTTATTAGCCAACTAGAGCTGCCTAATTTTACCAATTATAACCTCAGCACTTTACGCACTGGTGTAATGGCGGGCTCAACGTGCCCTGAGCAAGTCATGCGTAAAGTCCAAACACAAATGAACATGCATCAAGTATTAATTGCGTATGGGCAAACTGAGTGCAGCCCAATCAACAATATAACCGAAACCGACTCATCAATAGAGCGCCAAGTAACAACCGTTGGCCGTGCCCTTGCTCACACTGAAGTTAAAATTATTGACGAACTGGGTAACATTCAAAAAATAGGTGTACCTGGTGAGGTCTGCAGTAAGGGCGCCGGTATAATGCGCTGCTATTGGAATGACGAAGAAAAAACAAAAGCCACTATAGATGACGAAGGCTGGTTACACTCTGGTGATTTAGGGGTAATGGACTGCGAAGGGTTTGTGAGTATTGTTGGCCGCATTAAAGACATGATCATTCGAGGTGGCGAAAACATTTACCCACGCGAAATTGAAGAGGTTCTTTACACTTACCCAGGTATTCAAGATGCCGCTATATTTGGTATTAGTGATGAGAAGTACGGCGAAGAAGTGTGTGCGTGGATCCAGCCAAAAGAAGATGCAGTACTTGATGAGCAAGCAATACGTGCATTTTTAAAAGACAAGCTCGCCTATTTTAAAATGCCCCGTTATATTCGCTTTGTAGAGAGTTACCCAATGACAGTAACAGGCAAACTGCAAAAGTTTAAAATGCGAGAGCAAATGCAGCAATCTCTTACTGATAAGGCCTTTTCTTAACCGCAAACATTAACTACAAAAAAGCTCAGCAATTGCTGAGCTTTTAGCATTAAATAATTTATTTACTCTGCAGGGCGATACTGCTGCTGAACACCTGTTAAAAACAAACGCAAAACCTGATCGTTACACACACGGTAATGTTTATTTTCTACTTTTCGAGAAAACGCACTGAGCTCATGTTTACTTAATTCAAAGTCAACTTTTGCAAGTGTTGCTATTACATCTTCTGCTTTCATGTTTAAAGCAATACGTAGCTTCATAAAAATAATATTATTATTTAACTTAGCCTCTGGCACCGGCTGTGGGCCTTCGCGCTTGCCACGCTTTGTATTTATAAAGCCATTTAAAAACGTAGCAAACTCAGTGTCTGACATTTTAACAAACCCTTGCTCACCCTCTTTTGTTAACCATGCAACGACTTGCTCAGTGGTAACTGTAGCCTCTGCGGCGGCGAAAATACCGACCATGGCAGTATCGGTTAAATTAAAGGTATAGCGAACACGGCGTAAAATATCGTTATTTGTCAAAGTAATTTCCTGAGTAGAGAGCGAGGCTAAATTAGAGCGCCCACGTTAAATGAGCGCGCAGTTTAGCAGCTTAAGGCACGCTGCCCTATTGATATTTACACTATAAAGAGTTGTTAATTACCCAGTACCTTGGCAGGGTCGACTCGAGTTGCTTGCCACGCCGGGTAAATAGTAGCAAGTACAGCTAAAACAAAGGTAACAATAACTGTTATTCCAATATCACTGAGTACTAATTTACTGGGTAAAAACTCAATAAAATAAACACCTTCAAGCGGATTAGCTGCAAATAACTGGCTAACCCATGTAAACAGCTCACTAATGTTAAGCGCTAATATAACCCCAACTAGTGTGCCAAGTAACACGCCAACAAAGGCTTGCGTTAAACCTTGCATGACAAAGGTCGCTAAAATAGTACTGTCTTTAGCGCCCATGGTTTTTAAAATAGCTATGTTGCCTTGTTTTTCGCGCACTTCCATTACAAGCGACGATACAATGTTAAAGCTAGCTACCGCTATAATTAAAAACACCACAATGTACACAATTGTGCGCACCATTTGAATATCTTGATACAGGCTACCTTGCGTTCTAAACCAGCTAGAAACATATACATAATCACTAATAGTTTGCCCTACTCGCAGTGCAATTTGATGCGCAGCAAACACATCATCTACGCTCAATCGTAAACCTGTCACTTGGCTGGCGTCGTAGCCTAAAACTGACTGTGCTTTATTTAAGTGAATAAATGCAGCGCTACTGTCAATTGGCCCACCCATTTCTATAATGCCCGCAAGTGTTAACGTTACGCGCTTAGGGGCTAATAGAGACTTGCCTTGCTCGCTAATTTTAGGAATGAGTAAAGTAATGTTATCGCCTATATTAGCGCCTAATTGCTTTACAATTTGCTTGCCTAAAATAACGTCATCCGTGCGCAGCTGACTAACCAGTGTGCCTTTGGTAAATTGATTTATGGCCGATACATTCCCTTCATAGCTAGGTTCAACGCCGCGTATTTCTACCGCTTTTAGCTGGCTTTTAAATTGCGCCATACCATTTACTGCTATAAATGGCGCAGCACCTGTAACATGAGGCTCTGCTTTAAGTTTTTCTACTTTGTTAGGCCAATCAGCAATCGGTCGGCTAGGCGCTACGTATTCAACTTGCGGTACCACACTTAATAAACGATGCACTAATTGCTGCTCAAAGCCATTAATAACCGAAAGCGCAACAATTAACACCGCCACCCCTAATAAAATACCAACGGTAGAGGCTTTGGCAATAAAGCTTACAAATGCGTTTTTTTCGTCTTTATGACCAGAATACGCTCTAAAGCGTTCACTTAAAAATAAACTAAGCAACATGGTGCGGCTCTTTAATGGCAAGTTTCCCATCATCTAAATACGCAATTTTACCTAGCTTGTCTGCAAGCTCTAAGTCGTGAGTAACCACCACAAAACTAGTATTTAAGCTTTTATTTAGCTCATTAATTAAATCGTAAATTTTAATCGCGTTTTGCTTATCAAGGTTACCGGTAGGTTCGTCGGCTAATACTAATGCGGGTTTAGTCACTAAAGCACGAGCAATAGCAACACGCTGGCGCTCTCCACCAGACAGCGCCGAAGGTTTATGCTCACTGCGATGCGCTAGGCCTACTTTATCTAGCATTTGCAGGGCTTGCTCTTTCGCCTCTTTTGCGTTGAGCCCTTTAATTAACAGCGGCATAGCCACGTTTTCAACCGCACTAAATTCCATTAATAAATGGTGGAACTGATAAATAAAGCCCAAGTTTTTATTTCTAAACGCCGCTTGCTCTGTTCGCGATAATTTAGCAACGTCTTGATTTTTTATTTTAGCGCTACCCGATGTAGCCGTATCAAGGGTTCCTAAAATATGCAATAAGGTACTTTTCCCTGAGCCTGAGCTGCCCACTATAGCCAGCATATCACCTTGGTTAAGTGATAAGTCCACCCCTTTTAATACTTCTACTTGGTTTTGGCCATCTTGATAAACTTTACTTAAGTTTTGACAGCTAATAACTAAATCATTCATAACGCAATACCTCTGCTGGTTTTACTTTTGCGGCTTTGCGCGCAGGATATAAAGTGGCTAAAAAGCTCATTGCAATACTGCTAAGCGCAATAATAACGAGGCTTAACACATCAAATTTTACCGGAAGCTCTACACCTGCTAGTAGGTTTAGCCCTACAGCAGCGAGTAGTTCATTAATATATAAGCTAAACAATACACCTAAAAGTGCCCCTATCGCGGTGCCAATAACCCCGTTATACAAGCCTTGCACCATAAACACTTTTTGTACTTGTGAAGGCGTTAAACCTAAGGTTTGTAATATTGCCACTTCGCCTTGTTTTTCACTCACCATCATAGTCAGTGCCGAAACAATATTAAATACAGCCACTAATACAATCAGCCCTAACAGCATAGACATAATACGTTTTTCCATGGCAACCGCGGCAAATAAAGTACCTTGGCTACTGCGCCAGTCACTTACTTGGTAATCGCGTAAAATGTGCTGGCTGTCCGTTGTAAATTGCGCTAATTCAAAGGGCTCATGTAACGACACACTTAAGTTAGGCGCGGTATTTTTGTTAAGCTTTAATACCCGCTGTAAAGATGCGCCGCTGGTAAATGCAAGGCTCATATCTATCTCTGAGCCCGTTTCGTATATTGCGGCTATTTTAAATAAACGCTGACTAGGTACGCGCCCAAGTGGCGTGTAAGTTGAGGCATTAGGCATAATTACGCGCAGTTTTTCTCCCATACCAACGCCAAGTTTTCGGCTTAAGTAACGGCTAATAGCTATGTTGTAGCTATTATTTAAAACGTTCTGCCAATTGCCCTGTACAACTTTATCGGTAATTTTATATAGCGATCCATTATCGCCATACAAGCCTTGTAGTAATACGCCGTGTAAGTCTTTATTGGTTTGCAAGATGGCTTCGCCGTGGCGGTAAAGGCTTACGTGATCTACATAATCTGAGCGCTCTAAATCGGCTTTTAACGCTGTCATTTGTGCGCTGGTGTGTTTATTGGCTTGTACTTCTACGTGAGGAATGAGCCCTAACATATTTGTTTTTAAACTGTTTTCAAAGCCATTCATTACACTGCTTACAGTGAACAAGGCCATTAGCCCTATGGCTATTCCGGCAATAGAAAAAAACGAGATAAACGATATAAACGCATTTCCTTTGGAGGAGCGGCTATATCTGAGCCCTATAAATAAGCTAACCGGTTGAAACATATTATTTAAAACATTTATGCTAAAAGTGTGCGGCTATAGTAGCACGAACTAAGATGAATTGAATATGACCATAAATGTAAGAAATAATTTATAAATCTTATACTTGGCTATATTTTAAACGCGCTTTATTCAAGCCCGGCCACTAAATAATCAAGTAATACTCTTACGTTAGTGGCAACAAACTGGCGCGGCGGGTAAATTCCCCACACGCCTTCTTGATCTGGCTGATAAGAAGTTAATACTGGCACAAGCTCGCCCGTTCTTAGCTCATTTTCAATGTAATAATTAGGCAGCTGCACTATTCCTAAGCCTTTTTTTGCACCATCAACTAATGCCCAACCACTATTACAGCGCAACCTTCCTGCAATTTTAATGTGTTTATCGCGGCCGTTTTCGTTTACTCGCCAGTAACTGCTATTACCAATTAAACATTGATGTTGGTTTAGCTCGCCTAGGGTATGGGGCTCACCTACTCGGGATAAATAATCTGGGGAGGCACACATTATAAAGCGCCTAGCACTTAAACGCCGTGCTCTGTGGCTTGAATCTTTTAAATGCCCTAACCGAATGGCTAAATCAAACCCGCCTTCGAGTAAATTTTCTTGCTCGTTAGAAAGCGTAGCAATTACTTCGACCTCAGGATGAGCGTGCATAAAATTGTGCACAATGGGCATAATAAAAGTTTCACCATACATAACCGGTGCTGTTAATTTAATTTTACCTTTAGGCGTTGTTTGCTGCGTTGCTAAGCTTTGCGTGGCATCGTCCATAGCGTGTTGTAATTGCTTAGTTTGATGTAAAAAGACTTCACCTTCTTTGGTTAATACCACTTTGCGGGTGGTACGGGTAAGTAACTGGGTATTTAAACGCTGCTCCAGCGCCGTAACATGGCGACTTATATGAGCAACCGACAACCCCAGTACATTAGCCGCTGCTGTAAAACTACCCTCTTCCCCCACTGCTATAAATTCGTCTATGCCATCCCAACGCGCCATTATTACCATACTGTAAAAGTGTTTTAATAAATCAGAGATTATCATTATTTGAGAAACAAATACAATAGAGCCATCACCCAAACAAATTGGGTCTACAATTGTTATTTAAAACCACTACAAAGGATAAACACATGTCTGAATTTATAAAATCAAAAGCAGCTATTGCGTGGGGTCCAAACCAACCATTAAGCGTGGAAGAAGTTGATGTGATGATGCCTAAAAAAGGCGAAGTAATGGTAAAAATTACTGCTACTGGTGTTTGTCACACTGATGCATTTACTTTATCAGGTGAAGATCCTGAGGGTATTTTCCCAGCAATTTTAGGCCACGAAGGTGCAGGCGTTGTGTATGCAGTGGGCGAAGGCGTAACCAGTGTTGAAGTAGGCGATCACGTTATTCCACTTTACACCGCTGAATGTGGCGTATGTAAAATGTGTACTTCAGGCAAAACTAACCTGTGTTCAGCAGTGCGCGAAACACAAGGTAAAGGCCTAATGCCAGATGGCACTACACGCTTTTTTAAAGACGGCCAACCAATTTATCACTACATGGGTACGTCTACTTTTTCTGAGTACACAGTACTTCCAGAAATTTCACTCGCAAAAGTAAACAAAGAAGCGTCGCTTGAAGAAATTTGTTTATTAGGCTGTGGCGTAACCACAGGTATGGGCGCGGTAACAAACACTGCAAACGTAAAACCTGGCGATACCGTGGCTATTTTTGGCTTAGGTGGCATTGGTTTATCGGCTATTATTGGTGCAAAAATGGCAGGCGCGGGTCGCATTATTGGTGTTGATATTAATACCAGCAAATTTGACCTTGCAACAAAACTTGGCGCAACAGATTTAGTAAACCCTAAAGACTTCGACAAGCCTATCCAAGAAGTGATTGTTGATATGACCGATGGCGGTGTTGATTACTCGTTTGAGTGTATTGGTAACGTTGATGTAATGCGCTCAGCACTTGAGTGTTGTCATAAAGGTTGGGGTGAGTCGGTAATTATTGGTGTAGCCGGTGCTGGCCAAGAAATTTCAACCCGTCCTTTCCAACTAGTAACAGGGCGTGTATGGCGTGGTAGCGCATTTGGTGGCGTTAAAGGCCGTTCACAATTACCTGAAATAGTTGAGCGTTACATGGCAGGCGAATTTGCTCTTAACGACTTTATTACGCATACCATGAGCCTTGAAGAAATTAACGATGCGTTTGATTTAATGCACGAAGGTAAAAGTATTCGTACAGTAATTCACTACTAATACGCTATTGGTAACCTATGTATTAAAAAGCCGTAATACTTAATTGTTTGCGGCTTTTAAGGATTTTTATGTTAGAAAATATCTCAAGTACAAAAGTAGCAGGTGGTTGGCACAAACAATATACCCACACTGCAACAAGTACCCATTGCACAATGCGTTTTGCGGTATTTTTACCCCCAGGCGCAAGCGAAACAAATAAAGTGCCAGTGCTTTATTGGCTATCGGGTTTAACCTGTACAGACGAAAACTTTATGCAAAAAGCCGGCGCATTTAAAAAAGCGGCTGAGCTGGGTATTGCAATTGTAGCGCCTGATACAAGCCCTCGTGGTGATAATGTCCCTGATGATGACAGCTACGACTTTGGCCAAGGCGCAGGCTTTTACGTAAACGCAACACAAGCACCGTTCAATACACATTTTAATATGTATGACTATGTAGTTGATGAACTACCTATGCTTATTGAACAACACTTCCCAGTAACCAGTACTAAAGCAATTAGTGGTCACTCTATGGGCGGGCACGGCGCTTTAATGGTGGCACTTAAAAACCCTAAAGCGTTTGTTAGCGCTTCGGCCTTTAGCCCTATTGTTAACCCAATTGACTGCCCATGGGGCGTGAAAGCATTTACGGGTTACTTAGGCACTGACAAAGAGCTCTGGGCTCAATACGATTCGTGCGAGTTGATGAAAAAAGCGCAGCAGACTGATTTTCTCCCTATGCTTGTTACACAGGGCGATGCCGATGGGTTTTTAGAGGAGCAACTTAAGCCACAAAATTTAGCGGCTGTTGCTAAAAATAAAGGCTATCCGCTTAGCATTGAAATGCAAGCTGGCTACGATCATAGTTACTTTTTTATAAGCAGCTTTATTGACCAACACTTATCATTTCATAGTCAGTTTTTAACTGCGTAATCTCATTAGTGTGTAGATCAGACTTATCTACTTCTACACACTCTTTCAATACTTTACTCACTTGCCTACACACTTGTACCGTATTGCCCTCACCTTTTACTAAATTGAACAGCAATGAATCTATTTTTAACCCTATATCGGTAAAACTAAACCCATTTTCGTCTTTCGGTACAGGTTCGAGTGGATTTTTATAAGGCTCAGAGCGAGCTGGGCTATTACTATATTTATTGGCGCGTGCATTTGACTGTGCCTGCCCATCAATTATAACCCCAGCGACTGTGCAGCCACTTAGGTAAATAACACATAAACATAAAGTTAGCGCTCTCATGACTCATCCCGATCAAAAATATTACCTAAATTATAAACATCTTTAAAAATAGTATTGTAAAAATATGTATACCGGTTCTATATACTTAATTTTGAACGGCCTAAGCGTACAATTTAATACAGTGCGTCATCCTTTTATTAATAAAATGGGTTTAAGCCCTAATACTTAAATTCACTTATACACTCTTTTATAAAGCCCACCAGCTGCAAAATAAAAATAACTAAAAACGGTAAAGCGCCAATAATAGCAATGGTTCTGTTTAGTGGCTCATTATTTTGTACCAGTAATATAAAGGCACAAAGCCCAAGCGCGAGTGACCAACCATAAATACTCCATGCTTTTGCCTTTTTGCTATTTGTTAAATCACGTATTACTAATATGGCCGAGTCGGCTGAGGTAACCACAAAAATAAGTAACAGTAACAAGCTTGACCAAATAAGTACGGCGCCTTGCCAGCCTAACTGCTGAAAAAATATAAATAGCCCTTGAGTATAGTCGGCTTTAATGGCATCTAAAATACCGGCATGGTAGGTTTTATCCCATGCGATAGCCGAGCCCGAAAACACGCTAAACCACACAATAGTCACAAGCGTAGGTAGAAAAACTACGCCCAATATATATTGCCACACTGGCCGGCCTTGGCTAATTTTAGCTAAAAACGCGCCAACAAAAGGTCCCCACGCTAACCACCAAAAATAATAATTGTAGGTCCAGCCATTTGCCCACTCGGGGTTATTAAGTTGGCTTTGTAATTGCCATGCCCCTGTAAAAATAAGCCGTAAGTAATCCCTTGTGCCATCAATGGCAATAGCCATTATAGGCTGTATGGGCATTAACAAAAGCAGCCACAATAAAAGTAAAAAAGCTAGCCAAACATTAAACTTACTCAGCGTTTGAATACCTTTTTTAAGCCCAAGCTTGGCCGATATTGTATACAGCAATACAATTAAGCTGATTATGATAAAACCAGATACAAGCGCGGACTCTATCCCTAAGTTTATTTCAATTCCTTTGCGTAGCAATAACGTAGAGTTTGCAATTGTCCCAACCACACCAAAAAAAATGGCGAGCACGGCCACTAATTTAACAATAAAGGTAAGCCTGTTTTGGTATTTTATATTTATTGCGCCTTTTAATGCACTGATTACCGGTGCGCTAATATCACCACTGCAATGACTGTTTTTTGTTAAGCCACCTAACACAAGCCCAAATACAGCATAAAGAGCCCACGCATGCGCCCCCCAGTTAACCAACGTCAGCGCTAAAGCACTACTTACTTTGTCAGGGTAAAGTGTATGTTTTAAAGGAGAGTTGACTACATTCAACGCAGGCTCTGCAACTCCCCAAAAAATTAAACCCGACCCCATCCCTGCGGCAAAAAGCATAGAAAGCCAACCAAATAAGCCAAATTCAATATGGGCATTGTCACCGCCTACTTTTCGCCTACCAAGCGGGCTTATGGCAATAACGATAACTGCAACTAATAAAAAATTTACTAATAAAAAAAATGGCGCCCCTAAAAAACTTAAAGCGTTATTTATAAGCGGTTGCAAATGATTGGTGAGTAATTGAGGCGCCAAAAATGCAATAGCACAAAGAGTAAGGCAAAGTAATAACGCTGTTTTTTCAAGCTTGGTTGTATGTAAAGGCAAGTGAAATACTGTTTATTTATGTTTAATAATAAAATAATACGCACTTTGCATAATTAATTAAACGAATAGGCAGCGTTTATCTGTAAAAGCGTAAATTAACTATGTAAATGTTACCAATTAATTAATGAATGCATCTCACATTTAAATTTAAAACATTGATTTTAAATAATAAAATAAGCTGGCCTGTAGGTTGCTATTAGTTTACACCCTTAACCAATAGAGACCATTATGGAAATTGATTTACAGTGGAACGAAATCATCGATAATTTAGTACACCTTGGCATTGCCTACATACTCGCACTGCCTATGGCTTACGACAGGGAGCGAAGCCACCATGGTGCAGGGTTAAGGACTTTTCCGCTTGTGGCAGTTGCCTCATGTGGCTATGCGGTAATTGCTATGTCAGTGCTAGAAGGTGCAGAAGCGCAATCTAAAATGCTACAAGGAATTATTACCGGCATAGGCTTTATTGGCGGTGGTGCAATTTTAAAAAATAATAAATCTACATCAGGTACCGCAACAGCAGCAAGCATATGGAATATGGGTTTAATTGGTATAGCGGTTGCCTACAGCCGTTACGAAATTGCTATTTTATTAGCTATCATTAATTTTATAACACTGAGGTACATTAAAAAGTTTAAGTAATGCTAAGGTGTACCATTATGTAATTACTAAAAAGAAGATAAATTGTGAGTAACTACTGCAACCTAAATTAATGTAATAAATCAAGGCGCTTAAAAGCGCTCAAGCTCGCATGGCGATACTATATAACATATAATATCGCCAAATTTATACAACGTATTTGAGCTTAATGATGTCGTCTCACTCTACAGCCCCTCGGTTGCATCATATTGATTTATTGCGTGGCATTATCATTATATTTATGGTGATTGACCATGGTATGTATTATTGCCTTAATTACTCAGTAACCGATCCTATGGTGGTTCCGGGTACCAGCCCTGTTACTTTTTTCACCCGCTTTATTTCGCACTTTTGCGCCCCTTTATTTGTTTTTTTAGCAGGCCTTTCAACAGCTGTTACTGAGCATAAATACGCTTCAACTAAGGCATTTTCTTACAATTTAATTGTCCGTGGTTTGGTGCTAATCATTTTTGAATTTACCATTGTTTCCTGGTCATGGAGCTTTAACCCCGCTTTTCCAATGTTATACGCACAGGTCATTTGGGCGATAGGCTGGGGATTTGTCATATTAGGCTTATTACGTTTATTAGGCATTTACGGCGTACTAATAAGTGCTTTATTGTTGGTGTTTGGCCATAACCTATTTGATGGCGTAAGCTTTGAGCCAAATACGCTTGCACATACACTTTGGTCTATTGCACATCAAAAAAATGTACTTGAACTACCTTTGGGCTTAAAAATGAGAACAACTTACCCAGTTGCGCCCATTGTAGGTTTAATGGCTTTAGCCTACTGCGCGGGGGTATATTATAAAAAACACCAGTACAAAGCTCAGGTGATGAATTATGCAGCTATATTAGGTGCAAGCTGCCTTGCTTTATACACTGTGCTGCGCGGTTTTAATTTATACGGCGACACTTCAGTATTTACTATTCATACCAATACTATTAATACTGTTATGTCGTTTTTAAATCCGACTAAATACCCACTCTCATTACAATTTATGTTGCTAACCGTGGGCCTTGGGCTAATTGCGCTTAAACTTTTAAGCCATGTTAAAGCCGACTTTTCTCGCAACTTTTTACAAGTGCTTGGTAAAACCAGTATGTTCTCATACCTTGCACATTTGTATTTATTGCACGCTGTCGCTTGGTTGCTTATTCCTGTTTTAGGGCTTAGTTTTAGCGATATGACTTACGGCGACACATTAGTAGGCCTTCCACCGGGGTACGGTATGAGTTATGGCGCAACTTTGTTATTTATAGCTGTTGTTATAGGCTTAACCACTTTACTTGCAAAACGCTATTTAGACTGGAAGCGCAATAATAAACACACTCTAATTGCTAAATATATATAACAAAAACCCCACATAATAATGTGGGGTTTTTATTTAAGTGTTTATTACCAATAAAATACTTTTTATAAAAAGCTTTCACCAGTTTGTTTTAAAGTAACCGTTTGCGCCTGTGCACTTTTAATTAATAGCCCACAACGAATATCATTTTTTGAAATTAATATTTTATCAATCTCGTTGGTATTATAATCAACGACTTTGTTTTCACAGCGAAGTTGTACTTTAGATAACGGTTTACTCGCACTAAGTTCAACCGTACCTTTAGAAAGTAAAGGTAAAACCGCTTTTTCAGACTCAAGCGTTATTTGCTGATTTATAGCGCCAGAATTTTTATAAATGTCATTCACTTGTGCAAGTAATTGCGCTCTATTTTCCTCGCTAAACGTTATTGATTCAATATCGCCTAATGCATCAATTGCATCGTAAGCACGTACGTAGTCTTGTTTTGAAATAAACCACTGTAAGGCATTTTTAATAACACGTTTTTTTATTTGATCCGGTAAGTTATCTCTAAACAAAAAGGCTTCATAAATAGACTTATCGAAGCTTTTCCAATCTTGCACAAAGTAGCTATGTTGGCTTTTAAGCCAAGCCAGTAAAACTATTTCGACTGTGTTTTTAGTGTGTTCGTTTTCAAGTTCAGTAATATACGTTTTAGCTTCATCGTACTTTTTATCATCAATAAGCTGACTGGCTTTCTCATAATCGTCAAAAAACGCCGGGGATGCCTGATCGTTCGAAAAACTAGCATGTACATTTTGCGAGCTTACCGTAATAGTTTTCGCCGTAGGCACGGCGCTGCCATTTATCTGTGCACTTTTATAATTAAGCTTAGAAACATAATCGAGAACTTCTCGTTGATATTTTTTTTGACCAAGCGAAGCCACAATTTCGATATCACTCACCTGGCCGTTTTCATCAACCACGTAGCTACTTAAATTAATCCCTTCTAACCTTGATGCACGCGGCGAGGTATTAGTAAGTTGGTCGTAATTTTTATTAATAATTTCAGCAGCTACAAAATCATCTGCTGATACTGATAGGTGAGTAAAGGTTGAAGCGAGAGAAAGTGCTAGTAAAAGTTTTTTCATCGATATATCCATCCTAGATTATGTTTCTATTATAAAAACAAAGGTACTCCATAAATGCAAGTTAATCCATAAAAAACACGTCATTTTTTAATCAACTTTATACCAATCCGCTTCATTAAGTGAGCTATTATGAGGCTGGAAAAACGTGTTTGTAGCTAGGAAAAAATTCGCTATTTAATTAATCTAATTGAGAATTTTAACGCTTGTAGCGACATGTTTAGCCGCGCAAAATGATTGAGTATTACGGATTGGTATTATTATGGCTTTTATAATAAAAAATCATAGGCATAAAAAAAGGCGCTTTAAACAGCGCCTTTGGATTCAAGTATGTGTGCTTAAAACATATCTTTTTAGGAGTAGATTCGCTAGATATTTGAAATCATTGAGTTTTTAACAATTTCAATTTTAGTGGGGTCATCAAGGGTCCAAACTGGTTTAGCATCTGGAATGAATTTCCCGTACACCTTACGAATCATTGCGGTATCAGTATGCCCTAAATGGGCTGCCACTGTCGACTCCGGTTCACCAGCTTTTAGCATCCAACTGGCAAAGCTATGTCGAGTTGTGTAAGGCGCAAGATAAGCTAAACCTGCCTTATCAAGTATTCCCTTCCAATGTTTGGTCGTGAACAGTCTTGACGACGTGTAAGGTTTCCCCATGCTCGTCACCCAAGCCCTGTCTGAATCGTGAGTCAGCAATTCTTGTTCTAAGGCCAATCTCGCGGAGGACGGAAGGTATATCTTTCTCGCTCGGCCACTCTTCGGCGATTGTTCTTCGCCGTATTGGGTTAAAGTGCGTTTCACAATTATATAGGGTAGACATATGTCCTCTCTCCTTAATGCTGCTGCCTCCCCTGGCCTCAAACCAGACCAGAAAAGAAATGTAACTAAGCGTTTTCGGCTCTCGCTGGTGCAAGCTTTCACAATTCGCTCTGCTTCTTCAATCGTGAACACCTCATTGGAATCTATACCTTTATGCAGACCTTCAAGCGTTAGCGCTTTTGACTTTGACTCAACGGAATCTAGCATAGGACCAAATCTGTCCTCCTCAAGAACAAGTGCTCTCACGGCACGAGTCACAGCAAAACGTATAAGCCAAAGTCTAAAAGATGCCAACTCTGCCGAGGGTGACTGACTAATAATGCCCTCCCTGAGCTCCATAGCTTCTTTAGGCGTAACGTTAGCCGCATCTATATGGCCATAGTATTCTATGACCCATTCAGCACGAATTGTGTAGGTATTGTGGGTAGAGCCTTTGACCCTACCTTTTTTAGCTTTGATGAAGTGCTCTTGTATAACGGCACCCAGCAATCGCTCATCTTTTTTCAAACTTGGATCATTAGGGAAATACTGCGCCAAATCAAACTGGCCTAAGCTAATATCTCGCCTTATAGCATTTAGCATTTGCTCTGCGGCCTTGATATTTGCCTTGGTCGGTGGTATTCCTAATGATCGTTTCCACTGGTGCTTCTCATTCGGTGGGCGAAAAGCAATACGCAGCTTGTCTCTGTGTATTGTTATACCCTTGGGTAATTCTAAATCACTCATATGGCTATACTCCTGACAGTGATTACCCCCCGCTAATTAGATTAAAGTACGGGGATCTGTGTGTCTACGTTTTTGGCATAAAAAAGCCCCGCCTAGTATTCTAGGCGGGGTTATCATCTTCTTGCGCTACTCGGCTTCTAGCGCTTCTTTGACAATTTTGTGTAGCTTGTCGTCCCACTTAACCTTTGTCTTTTTGACTAGGATTCCTGACAGCGTTAGGAACAGCTTAGTTAGGAACTTGGTGGTTAATAGACGCGCTACGAGAAATGCGAAAAATTTAGGCACTTTCAACCTCACTCGTTTGCTCGACAACAGGCACAGCGTCAATCAATTCGGTTAAGCTCTGTCCTGTAAACCCGACACGCTTTGCGATTGCGCCTAGAACTTCAGACAGCCCACGCTGCTCGTCCTGCGCATCAAGAACACGTGCCTTTAGTTGAATAATCTCAGCTCGCAGTTTTTGTACTTCGTCCATTATTCAACCCCGATCACTTCTGTCTTACAGTGAAGCTCAGCCGCTTCTTCTGCGCTCAGGCCACTGTACTGCTCAGCAGGTAACGAGTAGCTAGCGAAATCCGCATTGTACGTTTCGGTGTCGATAAGGATATACGGCGCTGCACCATTGTTTTTCGATGTTTGCGTCGGCCAGTAGCCAATGCGGTAGTTAAGTGAGAAATTAGCCGTCTCAGCCTCAACGTCACCGCTACCCTCACGAATGTCGTATGCATATGTTTCGCTTTTGTTAGCGGTGAAACCTGAGCGTAGTACTTGAAACACGGCTGCCTCGAACTCAGTACCCTGTGGGTCTGTAAATGCTGCTGTAAACATTTTTAAGCCTCTTATTATTAGTGAGCCACGATTATAACGCGCTACTACTCATTAAAAAAGTAGTATCACTGTTAAAATAAAATATAGCTACGTGCCTACTGCGCGTACCGTAACACTGGCCGTAGTGCTTAGTGTCTTATCTGGGTAGTCCTTGTGCCTAGCGTACATTCTCACTGTGCAAGTCACCCTAAATTCTTCACGTTTTTGTGCTGTAACCGTGACACTCACCGACTTATTCGATGATGACCAAGTGCCTGGGCTGCCAGTATTTGACGATAACTTGGGTTTTACAGCGGGGTTAGTCGTTCCATAGCCACTGCCGAACTGATAGCTCAGTGTGTACCGAAACTCCGCGTTGTCTTTGATGAACTTACTATACCCTAAGTCCCAATCGTCAACTTCACCGCTCCATATGTTCCAGCCTACGCCCACACTTCTTGTGCCATAAGAAGTACTCAGCTGACGGAAAGGTTTCTCGGATGGGTGGAAAGCAATAAAAAACGCTGTAGCCGAGCCCCTAAAGTCTGTGATTCTCAGGGTTCCCGATGTAGGTATGCCAGAATTAGCCGCCATATCAGGGACATTACGCCCCTTCCTGAAATAGTCCCTAAGATTGCTGCCGCCCCCGAAGAAGTTTTTAATATTAAGTAGAGATATATTACCCGATGTGTGTCCAAGGCTTATAGCATGATGGCTAGCAGGAACAAGCTCTCGGTCGGTGCTTAAGCTGACAGAGTAAGTACGACTACCTATTCGAACCGTTACTGTCTTGGTTGCCAAAGCTTCGGTGGGCGCTCTGTATGCAATCTGGAAGTCACGCCGATAAACCGAGTTCATGAACAAATCCGTCACCCAATTACCCTCGAAGTCGCCGTCTATGAGCCTAAAACGCACTTCGGGGTTATCGCTGCGCAAGTGCACCACTGTCCGACCCTCTGTCGCAAGCCTATACGTTTGGCTCACAACGAATTCATTTGCGTTAAGCCCTGAGTAAGAAGTATCTATAGTGCTTGGCGACATCCAATAGGGGTTAGGTTTATCTATTGACGAGACGACCTGTATTGTGAAACTCCGTGTCGACTTGTTCGACGGGTCATACACCTCTAGCTGGTCAGTGCTAATGGGGGCGTTACTTTTGATCTGATACGTCTTAGGCGCACCATTCTCCACTACGGCCGTGGACGTGCTTGTCCAATAGCTGCTAGAAAACCCACGAACATGCAGCGCCGTTAGGGCGCTAATATTCGCAAACCTGACGTAAGTGCCGCGCTCAACGTAGATGGTGTAAGGGACGTCGTTCAGACGCCCTCTATCAATCTCAATTTCAATGGTATCAGCCATTGTTAACCTCCTTTAGATCCTCTATCGCCGTTAAGGCCGTACCGAGCTGCTTTTTGAGCTCCTTTACGGCCTCAACGAGAAGACCAATCACACCATTATGTGCGACCTGCAATCGCCCCTCTGTCTCCGTCACTGCCTCTGGTAGCACTTCCTGCACTTCCTGCGCAATGATACCCGCAGACGGTTTATCTTCTAGGTCATTACGAGTGTACGTGTTACCTGTCAACTTGCAGACTTTCTCTAGGGCGTCAGGGATAACTTTGATGTTGTCCTTAACACGTCTGTCAGAAGTCGCTACGAAGTCAGGTGCATACATCTTACCGCTCGCTGTGCAGTTACCTTTATAATCCATGCGGAAATAGCCATCAGTACCATTGCTAGTCCGCGAATTGGTGTACGAAAAGAAACCGAAATAACGGTTGCCCAACCCGCCTACTGACCATGTATAGCTAGCGTGCCTCTGTCTTATCGCGGCAGCATACGAGTCCGTTTTTACCGCGTCAGAGTTGTAGACAGCCACTTGGGTACTGTCACGCTGAGAGATCCATGAGCTACCGTTGTTATCCCTACGGAATCCTTGGTTGGCATGGACTCCACCTGTGGTGCGGATAGACGATGTGCTGCCATTAGTGATGTACAGCATTTTATTGCCGTATGCGCGTATCCAGTTAGTGTCCGTCATGCGCCAGCCACCACCGTAGGAACTAAAGTAGATACCTTGATCACCTTTAGTGCGCACCCAAGTATCGCTACCATTTAGTATGGTATGGCCGTCCTGTTTCAGCCCTCCTTGGGCGTCCACAGCGCCTGAGAACTTAACAGTTTGACCACTTACGTCCACGTTCACGTAATCAGAACCATCGTACCAAGCATGTTTGAATGCCCTTGTCCCTCCCGATGTAGTTTGGCCGTACCAATGCGCTCTACCTTCGTCCCCCTCGTCCCGTGTGTCTACTCGCTGATTAGCGCCATTGCTAGAAAATATACGTATGATGTTTCTAACGTACATAGACCCAAGGAACACAATAGATGAATTAAAGGTTGTGGTGCTGTACAGGGTTGTTGAACCGTCCTGCTTTGCGCTAAATATACTCTTAGGTGCGCCCTGATTAGTCGACTGTATGAGTAGCGCATTATCGTTTCCGCCCTTAGAGCCTTGGTACACGAAGTAGAACCCGTAGTCACCTATGGAGTTACCTATGTACATGCTAACGTCGGCGCTATTTTGCTTAGTAGAACCGCCAAGCGTAAGAACCGTACCTGTTGCGTCTATTTTTTGCCCTGTGGTGAACACGTTTGCGCTAGACTTTTTAGCAACCGAGCCTGTGTTGCCGTTATGCCAAACACGATTGCCGTTAACGTCCAAGTCCTTATTGAAGTAGAAACTTGGGCGGTCTGTGTAGATATGCGCATACGACTCGTTTGCGGGGCCGAAATCGATATAACCATATTGGTTGATTGAACGTATACCTCCCCACGTGTTAGCCCCTAGCCCAGTATGACCATGATTACTACGCGAGAATGAGGAGGCGTGAAGGCCATCTAGCTTATCAGCATTACTCGCGTTGACTGCGGTAGCCGTCTTACCAAGATATTTAGACGACAATGTTGTACCGCCTTCAGTGATACTAGGCGCAGACACGTTGTGGTTAAACACAGCTTCCCCTGTTCTATTCAGTTGGAAAGCTATAGAACCACCATCATATCTAAACCCTAGTACACCGTTTTGGTGGTCAAACTGCCAGTAGTGATCGCTGTAAGTAGTATCTACAAGATTTAACTGAACATTAGTGTGCCTAATACTCAGCGGCCCCTCAATTGCCCCCCCTTGGTCACTCCGCAGGAACTGACTTGAGTTAAGTCCATCTAGCTTATCAGCATTACTCGCGTTGACTGCTCTAGCGCTCTTACCTAAGTACTTAGATGACAACGCTACGCCATTCTCGTAGAAGTTAACCGAGTGCATTTCTTTGAACTTCCATGCGCTCGTCCCCAGCCTACTATTGCCATTGCTGTAGGGCAGCAATCCACCGCTTGACGTTGGCACTCGCAGCCAAGCATTAGAACTCGCAGGATTGTTCCCAGCCAGCATGCGGGGGTAATCAGAATCGCCCGACGTATCAAGCGCAACAAAACTAGGCTGATCTTTAACCTCAGACCACCGAACATCAGTTATGAAGCCACCGCTAGATACCGTAGGCTCCGAGACAGAGATTGAGAATTTAAGTTTGTCCGCATAGTTATACGTTGACGTACTAGCTGGGCTAAAGCTCATGTTGGTAATGATGAACTCATAGGTGTACTGATTGCCCTTCGTTGGCGCAGGTAGAATAACCTCGTCCTCGAAGTTGAACGATGTTCGATATATTCTAAACCCTTCATCTTCTTCTGAGTACGAAATAGTCGACGCTAGCCTTATCTTGGCCGTGCCCGAGCTAAAGTTGTGCGCCGCGCCGTTTACCTTCATTTCTAGGTCGAATCGCACGTCCTTGCGGTTTGACGCATTCGGACCTACCACGCTAATAGTCATCTTTTGCGCGCTACCACCGGACTTCAACGCAGGCACGGTGATTTTCTTGCCTTGGCCTATACCAGTTGACGACACCGACTTAGTACCGCCCAAGACCTCAGCATCAGGGTTAACTCGAACAATACCGTCTGAAAACGCCGGGTCAATCATATGCTCACGAACCGAACCCGCTGGTAGAGACAGATTATCTGTTAGTAGCGTTAGGCCATCAACAGCTAAGCTACCACTGTCAATCGTTTCCGCTGACAAACGTTGGATAGTCGCTTCGTCCAAGTACATGTAGTTTCTATCTTCTGAGAAGTAGAAAGGGAACTTACGCTTATTAAGCTCCGAGCTACCGTTCCAGTTAGGCGGTACTATCGCTATTTCGTCGGCTTGGAAGTACAGCTTGCCGCCTGCCTCCGCGCCGCTGCCATTGGCTAGAAGGTGGACACCCGAAACCTTACCGTTAGCGTCGGCCTTGATCACACGTTCAGCCTTTAGCTCACCTGTTTGTTGGTCAACATAGGCTTTAGACTCATCAGTGACAGCAGCTAGCGCACCACTATGGCTACTACGACTGTAAACAATGTCGCTAATATATACCGGTGGCATAGTACCGCTACCACCAAGTTGCAAGAACGGAGCTAGACCATTGTAGCCACTGGCTGTATGCGTGTACGTTCCTTCTACGTATACCCACTTACCTGAGCGGTCAGACGTGCGGATAATCGTAGGCCAACTTGACTGCTCCACGCCGTCAAGAACTTGCCTAAAACCAATGTTAAACGAAACATTAGTGTCCGTAGTATATACCCATGCTGATATATACACCTTGTCTCCGACACTTATCGGGAACTTAGCGTTGTAGTCGTAGCAATCACGAGACGTAAGTTTTAGGACGTACGGGCGACCCGACAATGTAGGGATACCAACGGCCTGCGTTGAAACAACACTACCAGAAGTCCAACCACCACGGCTTAGGTTAGAGCCGAACACGCCACGGGTTACAAGGTTCGCACGGCTAAAGCTAACCTCATCGACTTTTGTTGCCATTGTCTCCGTTGTGCTTTCAAGGGTGCTGACACGCGACGTAACCGCAGTAACTTTGCTGTAAGCCGAATCAGCTTTAGCCTGTGCAGCATTTGCTTTGCTCACCCCACTATTCGCGGTGTTTTGCGCGTTGTTAGCCTTAGTAGTTGCAGAGTTCGCCGTAGACTGCGCTACATTTGCTTTATTAACACCGCTACTAGCTGTGGTTTCTACTGTACTTAGGCGTGACGCATGGCCTTCGCTAGTTTCTTCTAGTGTAGAGACACGGTTAGTGACAGACGTGATCTTCGTATTGGCCTCGTTTGCAGACGACTGCGCTGCGTCCGCCTTGCTAACGCCGCTGTTTGCAGTGCTCTGTGCATTATTGGCCTTAGTGACCGCTGACGTCGCTTTAGTTTCAACATTCGTTAAACGTGACGCATGTCCTTCGCTAGTTTCTTCTAAAGTAGAGACACGGTTAGTTACCGCTGTAACCTTTGTATTCGCGCTGTCCGCCGAGTCCTGAGCATTATCCGCCGAAGTTTGCGCAGCATTCGCTTTTGATACACCACTATTTGCTGTACTTTGCGCTGCATCTGCTTTTGATACAGCAGTCGTGGCCTTCGTCTCAACATTATTTAAACGTGACGCATGGCCTTCGCTTGTTTCTTCCAGCGTAGAAACACGGTTAGCTACTTCGCTAACGCTTTCATTCGCCACATCAGCAGACGCTTGGGCGGCGTTAGCTTTATTAACACCCGTTGTAGCTTTGGTTTCAACGTTTGTTAAGCGCGTCGCATGACCTTCGCTCGTCTGCTCTAACGTAGATACCTTAGACTCGGTATCGTCCGCTTTCGTTTCAACGTTCGTAAGCCGAGTAGCGTGAGTTCGCGTCGTCTCCTCAAGAGCAGCCGCACGGTTCTGAGCATTGGTAGACCTCGTTTCTACAGTAGATAGCCTTGAAGCATGGCTTGACGACGTAGACTCAAGTGACGCTATCTTAGAATCCGCTTCTTCACCTCGTGCTTCAAGTGTTCGGATCAAGCTAGCATTCTCAGCATCGGCTTCTTCCAGCGTTTTAATAGAAGCGAACGATTCACCGTCCCAAACACCAAGACTAGACAAGCGTGTAGCCTGTTCGTCCGACGTTGACTCTAACGAAGCTACACGTGAACGAGTGCTGCCATCATTAGTCTCAAGCACAGCGATTTTTTGCGCTTGTTCATCAGTAGTATTTTCAAGCTGCGTGATAGACGAACCTTGCTCACCACTTAGGCTAACTAGATTTAGCAGGTCATTCTCGACCTCGCCAATAGACTCATTTAACGAATCCACTGAGCTTGAGAAGTCTACTTGTGCGGTTTGGAGGGCTTGGCTGAGCGCCACATCAGCAGCTTTTAAGCGAGAATCAGCGTCCGCCAAAGCTTGCTCGACTGTAGACAGGCCATCATTAACATTAAATAACGAACTATTGTACCCGTCCTGTTTCTCTAGTATTTCTGCTAAGACTTCGGGGTCTACGTCTTTACCGTCTGCACCTTTGATTAGAGACCAATCATAAAGCGACGGGTCTGATAGGTCAGGTTCTTCCGTTCGTTGACCTACAGCAAAGCCTATGTATTCTTTGCCTTCTGGGGAAAGGCTAATACCATTGCCGAGTGCATCATCAGCGTATGCCTTCCAGACATGGTAGGCTGGACCTTGAGCCTCAGCAGCTAGGTCTATCAGGTGCCAAGCACCGTCTAACCTCGCATACAACGCGATGTGGTCGTTCCACACCCCGTTTTGTTTTATTTTTATTGACGAGACTCGTTGCCAAGTCCCGTTTATTTTTATAGCCGACATTGCGGTTTTCCATTAGGGGGCTGCGACAATCCAAATGTCACCATCTTTACCCTGCCCCGCGCTAGGGGCTGTAGTAGAGACAGTAACGCGATTACCTAGCTTCTCTAATGTATCACTGACTTGCGCTGCAAGTCGTGTGTTTGTGGTTGCTGAAACACTGCGCATAATACCATATAGCACGTTGCTTTTTGTAGCTAAGTTATATGGTTTATCAATGCGAATTGTCGAGTCATCAATAACCTCCATTACCTCATAAACACGGGTATCAAGGACGAACATATCACCCTCAGAAGGCTTGTTTGCAGCCGACGCCCAATATGTGCCGATACCCTCAATAATATCGCTATCTTTGGTTAGGTTAACAACACCTGTTCTGTACCATTTACTCATAAAATTTTACCTCTAGTAGTGAAGGCCGGACACGTCCTTAAACGTGCTACCCGTCTTAAATACGTCCGCAACAATCGCTGATTGCTGCACTAAAATGTGATCGTTTACGTCTGGCCTAAGCTCCACGGCAAACGTATGCTCCGCAGTGCCTTTAGGGATATGGCAGCCCAATTGCACTGTCACTGAGCCCTCTTCCTCAACATTGTGCGAATGGAACTTCTGGACAACTGAGCCGTCGAGCCGTAGATAAACGTCAAAGTTACTCGTAGAGCCACCGCCGCCTTGGTGGTCTAGCGCTATGCCACTGACAACAAGCACGCGTTCTTCGGTTGCGCCTAAAAGACCTGGGGCGATTGTTCCCTCGATTAAAACAAACACCTCGCTCGGTCCAACTTCAATCTCACGGTCAACAACAATTACCGTACGGTCAACAATGTCGCCCTCGATGTTCTGCGCGTATAGCGTGCCCTCTATCTTGCAAGACTCATCAATACGCACATTTTCAAGGTATCCGCTTTTGGCCGCTAAGTTACCCTCGAAAAACCCGTCGCGTGTTCGCATGATCCCATCTTGGCTAACAGAGAAGTTGTCACCAATCGTCAACGTAGCCCCATCAATCGAACCACCCGTAATGCTGGGCGACGAGAACGAAAGGCCGACCTTTACGCGCTCTGCAACGATGTTTGAAGCAAGAAGGCTGTATATCTCTGCGTCTTGGATGAACGCCTTGTCGATAACCGTCTTGCCATCTTTGACGATGAACGGGAACACGTTTTCATTACCGCCCGTTACCGCAAAGGTCTGCGAATCAACAACAAAACTTGTCTTAGTGCCATCATTGAGGAAGCCCACGCCACCTTGTAGGCCAGCAACATTTGTTTTCACACCCCATTGTGCTTCATAAGCTCCGCTTTGCGACGCTGTAGTGCTCGCCAATTGCTGTAGGCTTACGTTTGTGCCGTTGTAGTCAACAGTGAAGTTTCTAATCGCCTGTGCGATAGCACCCTCCGAGCTACTTAGCACCGTATCGAACTCACTGATTTTTGAGTCGACTATGTTGCCAAGGTCATTCTCCCACTTAGACTCAAGCTCTTGGATACGCAGTACATAAGCCTCGTCAGCGTTTACCGCTGCATGAATGCCGCCCGACAAACGCGCGTAATTCTTTGCGAACTGCTGTTGGATGCTCTCTGTCTGCGTGTGTTTAGACAGCGCCTCGCTCATGGCTTGTTCGGCAAGCATATCGCTAAGTGAAGCGCTCCCGTTGATCAAATCTGCAAGACCTGAATCACCTAAACCACTGCCTTGCAACGTTCGGTTGATCGTGTCCATTATGCTTAGGTCGCTGCGCAGCCACTTGAAGTTATTGCTATCCGCAATCTCTTCACTGAACTTGACCAACACTTGCTCTGGGCTTTCTGACGTACTCGCCCGTGTACCTTCTGGCGAGCTTACGTCACCCGCTTGGTAATCACGGTTTAAGTGCCTAGCCCAATAAACAAAAGACCTAGCAGGCTCAGCCAAATCTGAAAAGAATCCAGTTGCCGACGCGCCAACGTACTCAGCCTCACTGAATACAGGCGTGGCCGTTGGGTCATCCGTTACGTCAACACGGTATATTTCGGTGGCCGCGTACCAATCGGCTTTTGGCCTATCCCACTCAAGACCCACCATATTGAACATACCGAACGCCGCGAAGTTTGTCGGCTTCGTCGGCATAGGGTCATTAAACGCCGTAACAACGCCTGTAGCCGACTTTGTAGCGATAGACGATAAATCATCAGTCCCTATCGACTTTTTTAAGTCTCTGAACGTAACAGCTCGGTCTAGCGCGTTACCACGGCCCATACCCGCTTGCACTTGGACAGTCTCACGCAGCGAGTTAAGGAACTGCGAAACAGAGCGGGATACGTCTTTAGGTACAGGTGGTAAAGCTCGACTCATACAAGCTCCTCCGGTGATTGCGCAAGCTGAATGTCGCGAACCTCTAACTTGGCCGCTTGGCTAATCGGCTCAACGACTGTACGCCAACGAAAAGCACGGCTATTGAACGGCAAGTAGAAGAACGAAGGGCTTTCAACAAGCTTTGTGTAGCCAACCGTTTCACCTGTTGAGGCATGGTCATATTCCACACGAACTTTAACGGGGTAAGTGTTAGCACGCACCTTAGCGATATTGAAGCAAACAGGGTCATTGAACAGATATGTTTTTGACTCCCAGCCTAACTCCATGAACCCGTCCTCTGACGAATCGAAAAGCATCAACTCGCGGGTATCACTGTCAACGTAAGCTAGGTCATTCGTCTCTTCTAACTCAACAAACGACTCAGCTCTTAGGTCAACCGTTCTGATGCCTGCATTTGGGTCTAACGCATCAAACACGAGCGTTTTATCCACCGTAGGGCAACGAACAAAGACTTTATTGTCATAGTTACCAAGTATCATCGTGCTAGGGTCAAGCTTGCGCCACGCATCATTGTCAATGAAACCGGTGCTCACGTTAGCTATTGAATAGCCCTCGATACGGTGTAGCCCCGTTTCGCTGGTGAAGTAGACAGCGCCCGCAACTTCGGTCGACCCCTGCGGACTTGAGCAGGGAACTGGGTCTGCCAGCCTCGCTGCGTCCATCGACTCAGGGTGAACACCTTGCACCACGTAAGGTACGCCAGTTGTCAGCACAACAAGGTTTGAACCCGAAGTCTCAATCGTCACAATGTCCTCTTGGAACACCTTGTAGTATTTGACAGGCCACGCGTAGAACGCATCTGGTTCAGCAAAGCACAAGATTCGTTTGTTGTGGCCTACGAGAATATCTGAACCCATAACAACGACCTTTTGCATCGGTCCATTCGGGTAAAGTTCCGCATTCAAGTCTGGTGCGCCAACCCAATCCTCGTTGATAGGCGAGTCCAACAAGTCACCGCTGTATGTGGTGTCTGTGTATGTGCTCTGCGTCGCTGGTATCTCTGCAACGAACTGGTATACAGCCGTACCCGAGCTAGCTAAGTTGGTTCTGAATACACGGATTTTGGCATCTGTCCCACGCAACGGGTCAGTTAGCAACAGCGTATCTGGCGGTGTTGGGAAAGTAAGCGTAACCGCAGTCGTATTGACGTACTCCCATTCACGGATTTTCACTATATCCGTAGGGTCGGCCAACGCGCTTAAACGCCCCCAAGCATCAACATAGCAGTACGAGTACGCAACTTCTGAGTAGTCATACTCACTGTCCTCTGGGTCTTGGGACGGCTTTAGGCCAACGATGCCGTCACCATCAGTGTCACCCGTTGAGTCTACGCCTTCCTCTTGTGGCTCGTAGTACCAATGTTCCGCGTCACCGGTGATCACAGAATCTATTTTCTCTGGCACAGGCACATTAAGCGGGTACGTTACCGCAGGATAAGGACCGACTCCCTCCTCCGCGTTCAGGTTGTAAACCACTCTAGGCTCGCTATTTGCCGACGCGAACAGTGCGTAATCGTACGCATCATTCTTGAGCGGTGCATTAACCGCGTAGGTGATCTCAGGCCACGTAAACCATTGGTCGCGGTACTTGTGCATAGACTTCGTGTCGCTACGGCCAAAGCTGCCCAACGACGTAGGGAGCGCCCACGGTTCAAGAATGCCTCTTTCTGACTTGGTGTTATTCGACACCACAGAGTAACCATCTGGTAGTTGTTCCTCGTCAAACTTAGGCGCAGTGCCTAGAAAAGCATTAAACAAGATTTTCATTAATGGTACGTCCAACTAACAGGTTCACTCGACACGCGCCAGTCGATATGCAGGAACGAGTTGGCAAAGCCGAAGCCTTTAGCCCCAAGCTTTAGAGCAAGCTCGACAATCTGCATTCGTTTTACGCCCCACGGCACACGAATATCAAAAGCGACACCTTTGAAGTGTTGACCAGGACTCGCCTTTTTTGCCTCTTCTGGGTGTCTTGCGCAACGGTACGCACTACTTAGGCCAAGTGGTCCAACTTCATCACGTATTCTCTGCAACATGCGCAAAGCAAACGGATCACATTCATTTGGCACCTCACCCTTACAAAAGTCACATTTACAGCGTAGCTCCGAAGGCTTGAAGTTTTTTGTTCTTGGTTCTGCCATGAAAAAGCCCCATAAATATTAGTATTACTTATGTGGCATTATAACAGTATTACTGTTTTATTTAATTAAATTCTTGACCGACTCATTGATAGGCTTAGCCATCCAAGGTATCTGGTTTGCCAGCGGGACAACACGACTCGGTTGCATTTCCAGCGTAGCCACATCGACAGCGAACTGTGCAGTCGGACCCAAAGCCGCCACTACGGGGTGATTACCATACGTTGTACCCGCGTAGATAGACTCGGCCATCGTTGCGGGGCCAAGTAAGCCAGTAGCAGCGAGGACACTGCCTCCCCAATCAGCTATATCGCGCTCACCCTGCCACTTAGGGCGACCAAACGGGTATCTGATTTGCTCGCGTGTAAGCTCCGCAACAAGTGCTAATGGGAGCGCAACCGCCGCCGTAACAGCGACCGCTTTCCAAGGGTCGACACTTGAACTCTTGTCCTTGAAGCCTTTAGCCAACGACTTGTGTACGTTGTCGTAGAAGCCGTAGAAGAACTTTTTAAGCGTAGTAACAAGCAAGAAACGCGGGTCGTTCGCCACAAGCGGTAACTGCGTAGAACGTGGGTTAGTCACGGCCTCATTAACGAACTTGTGAACTGCATCACGGTAGCGTTTGCCAGCAGGACTTGTTATGTCCGCATCCGATGCGAACGCTTTAACATCCGCCGCAGTAACACCTAGCTCTTTTAATCGTTTTTCACCGTCTGCCCCGTCCTCTACAGCACGCACAAGGTAGCGCTCAGCAGCCTTAGTCGCTATTGCACGCGTCATTTTGGTTACGTAATTCTGGCCGTTGTATTTGAACACGAACGCTTGCACACTCTGCGACACACGCCCCATTGTTAAGTCGTTCATATTATACATTTCTTGTAGCGAGTGCTCGATTGCATCATCAGTGATAATGTCAAAGTCTCGTGCGACCTTAAACATTTTCTCACGGCCAACGCTAGTCAACACGCTCTTTGCATCGTCCAGCATACCATTAGTATCACCGCGCATACGTGCATAAGTCGCTGCAACCTCTGGCACACTCGCTAGGCCAGTGAACCACAATACCGTAGCCGACTGGAATGCCAACGCCGCAGAGTTTAAGCTACGTAAAACAGGCGACATATTCATACCTAAACGCCCCGTTACGCCTTGGTACAACTTAGCGAACTCCTGACGATTGCCTGAATGCACCTCGCCCTGAATGCGCTCAAATTCAGCATTTGAATCCCACTTGCCATTTTTAGTGCCGCCATGCGTTTGATTCCACGCAGCCCAGCTAGTCGACGAGTTAACAAGGCGCAGTAGGTGTCTAGGCGCATCAGTATCCGCGAACCCCCCTTCCTTCAACTTATGGTAAAGTGGCTCTAGCACCTTGCGGCCTGACCTTGGCGGGTTAGACAGCTCTGGCCTAATGGCGAACTCTGGATAGCCTCGACCATCAAGTATTGAGTCAAGCACCGACTCTGGGTTCTTAACGTCCGCCTCCCGTAGTATCGACAAGAAGCCTTCCCTATTCCGCTCAACAGCATGCAAGTCTAAATGAACCTTAGACGATACCGGTTTAAAGTTTTTGTCGTGTTTCTTAACGTAAGTATTTAGTTTTGAGATAAAAGCTTCGTACTTGTCGCGCTCTGGGCTTTTAACCTTTTTCAGTGAGTCCTCATAGCCCTTTTGGATAGCCTTGTTATTGCCGACCTCTTTGCCAATACGTGAAGCAAAATACTCCGTATCATTTCTCTGAATCGACGTGAAGCTATCCGCCCTCGCTGCGGCCTCTGGGTGAATACGGTTTAGCCTAGTACGCGTCATTTCAAAGAAACGGAACATAGACTTTTTCGCTAGCCCTCGATTACGCTGCACGACTTTTTTCAGCTTGCGGTTAAGTTGGATTTTACGGCCTTTGCTCATATCCGTGCCTTTTCCAACCTCTGTAGCCTTATAACTTTTAAGTGCAATCTCAGCTACTTCCAACTTGCGGCGTGCCTCATCAACTAAAGCTGCGCGAACCTCTGCCTCTCTACCTGAGTCGACAGCACGGGCCTTAATGGCCTTAGCCTCGTTGACTCGCATTTTTGCGTTTTGCAGCGCTGCATACGCGCTTTGAGACTCACCAAAGTCACCCTTATTAACAAACATACGCTTAGACTCACGAACCTCTCGGTCTGCCACAGCCTTTAGCAGCGCAGGGCTTGCGCTATCAATGTCACCGTGCGCGTTACGCATTTCGGCTACAGACACCCCTTTCACGCCACCTTCTTTGATAGCTTGGCGTATGGCATCAAGCGAGCGGCCATTAACAACGAGGGGGCCATTTTTTACAGGCTGTCGCTCGCCCGTATTCTCAGCCTTTTGCTTCGTAGTGCCCTTAGTTGAGGGTTCACCCTTTACGGTAGGCGACTCAAGAAGGCTAAGTAGCTTTTTCTCATCTTCCTTAAGCTGCGCGACTGTAACGCCCTCAATTTCGCCTCTGCGGATAGCGGACACAAGTGTTTTACTCATGCGTTTACGCGCACTATTCAGCTCCGACTGCGCATCAGCAACAAGCTTGTCCATATCGCCTTTAGCCCATTTCTCAGCCCGTTCCAACTGCTCTTTGGCCGTACTAACATCTTGCTCTAGCCCTTTGCGCGTTATAGATTTATTATCGGCCTTCTTGTTGCTTTTGTCCTTACGCTTAGTTTTATGCAAAACACCGCGAGTGCTGCTCACCGTAGACACGTCATCACGGTTAGCCAATTCGTCATCAATGCGCTGGGTTTTGATCGTCAACTCACCACCGTCTTTCGCCGCTTGTTCGTATTCTTTGTCGAACACACGGTTTTTAGCGTCAAGCAACAACTCATCACCGCGCTCCTCAGTGATTTTCCCCTCATTAACTGAGTCGGCAATCAATGAAGCAATATCATCGTAAGACACTTCATCACGGTACACATTGCCTATATCTTCTGGCATCAAGTCAGACAGCGTACGGTTAGCTCTTAGGTTATGCTCTATTGACGAAGTAAGGGCAACCAGCTCTTTAGGCAACAAATCACCGACCGCTACGGCATTCTCAGCCGCTGCAATGATAGAATTGAACTCTGGCTTATCTGATAGCTTAATACCTATTCTACGAAGCGTAGAGCGCTGTTCTCTGTCAACGTGCTTAGGCTGCACAACATCAACTTTCTCGCTGCGTTTTTTCCCCTTGTAGTTTATACCGTTTCGGATAGACCCCATCGTAACCGACGCCAACTTATCGCCATCGACACGGTACACAACAGCGCTATCGCGGATAGTGTCTAGGTTAAAGCTGAACATAGGGCGACCATCGTTAAGGCGTAGCTCGGCCAACGCTGAGATACCACTTAACACCGCAGTTGCAAGCTCCTCGTTCACTTTTGCGTCGCTGTCATTTAAGTCGATTTTATCTTCTCGTAATGCCCAGCGTGTAACTGCGTCTAGGTCGACATTCAACGGTTTGCCCGATTCGTTGTCACGGACTACAAGACCCCGATCACTTCGTTTATCACCCGAACGTGCGCGAGCTGCCCTGTATAGCTTATTGCTGGCGAACGAGTTACGAGCCACCGATGCTAGGCGCTCGCTAGGTGTCATCTTGGCCTCACCAATAGTGGCCTCTTTAGGCATAATACCCGTCTTTTCGAGTAGCTTACCGAACGCCTCAAAATCTTCATTCTCAAGGTGCTCCTTAAGTCGGTTCACCGTGCCTTTCGACAAGTGGCGGGTATCTGGTCGCTTTTCTTGGTCGCCATAGGTAAACAACGGCTTGCTTGTATCGAACTGATCGAACTGGCTGTCCTTCGTCGTTTTTTGGTTATCAATAGGCTTACGCTTACGTGTTCGCTTAGGTAGACGGTCGCCAAGTGCTGCCTCGCGCTCTGTAGGCTTAACCGTTTCACGCATGAACTTAACAAGTGCAGCGTTATTCATGCCCTTGATTTTCTTTAGCTCTTTGTAGACACGCTCGGCCATTTGCGTTCTACGGGTGTAGTTGGCCGCAACTTCTAGGTCGTTATCACCGGTGTCCACAACACTTTGAACGTCACCTACATTTCGCTCATCACCATTTTCATCACGCTCAGCGTAGGCGACTTGCTGGTCTGTTCTTTCGCCTAACTCACGCTGCGACTTAGTTGCTGCGGTTTCGTCATACATAGAGTCAACGGCTTTACGGAATGATTGAATGAACTCAAACTTATCAACACGCGCCTGTAGCTCGTCGATCTGCTTAGTTATCGCTTCATTATCAGCGAACTTCTCACGTTGTTTTAGCGTGTTGAGCGCAGTATCGGACAATTTAGCTGGGTCGACCGCATCACCATCTTTGACGAATTTAACGTACTGCTCATGTGATTCAAGCAGCTTGCCCATATCCCCGTCACTCGCTGTACGTGTACCAAGCTCTCGCTTAAGGTATTCCACCTTGCCCTCAGTGGTAGTGGGCTTCTGCGCCTTTTTCTTAGGCTTAGCCGCATCGGGTTTTGTGCCAGCGATACTGCTATCAACAATCTTGTTAAGTAGCGTGAGCTTGTCGGCCTCAATAGAGCCCGTCGATTCAAAGTCATAGTGCTGGCCTACCTCGGCTAACTGCTTAGCGTTCTTAGCCACCTCGACTGCGAAAATGTCTCGCGCGGCCTGAGTATTTTTGCCCTTGCCCTCTATGACACTTCTGATTCTAACCTTGAGCTTGTCCTTTGCATTATCAAGCATAGACATAGCCTCATCGACTTCCTCTTTACTCGGCTTACGGCCTTCTTTAATCCAATCTGGTGCGCTTTTTACGACACCTTTTGGTTTTTCTTTTGGTGCTTCACCTTTTGGGATCTGAACAGTCGGCGCGTTCTCGATTGATTTCTCAACTTGCGCCTCTTTTTTGATACGTTCACGGTTCTTAACTCGGTCGCGTTTGATTTTGGCGTAGTCACGGAACATAGCGCGACCATCGAACTGATTAGCATTGCGGTACACAATGTTGTTGAACTCTGGGTTAATAGCGCCAAGTGCCGCTCTTAACGCGGTGTCTGTGCTTTCTTCCTCAGCCTCGGTTAAACGGTTACGTTCCTGCTCAGTTAGCTTAAGTTTGCCATCACGAGACAGGCGAACAACCTGTTTGAACACACGAGCAAGCGCCTCATCACCACGCGTTTTATCGTAACCGCCACTTAGCGGTGTACTTGCGCCATAGTGACTATCAGCTGCGTAACGCGCCAATTCTTCGTCAGTAAGTGTCCCATTATCCACAAGCGCACCTATTTCAGCCTCCGATAATGGCTTGCCCTTCGGCTCAAGTATTTCGCGCAATTCGTCGTAACGGTCGCTACTTAGGTTAGGTACATCGCGTGCGGTGAGGGAATCAAATTGGCCTTGGCCTACAACGCTTGGCTCATCATCACCTTCCTTCGCATTGGGCTTACTCTTAGGGCGTTTCTTAGCTGCTCGTTCAACACTCTGCTCAAGTGCATCATCACCTGAGAACGGTACGCCGTCGTCCTCAACTTCTTCCACTGTGTCAGCCTTCCAGCCCTCGGCATCTACTGTTTCACCCTCGGCATCAGCGCCTTTACGTGCTTGGTTGTACTCGCGCATAAAGCCAACGGTATTACCCGCTGTAGACGCGATACCACCCATAGCACCACCGCCGATAACAGCTCGGATACCTGCTTCAACAGCATCACGCGTTTCTAGTCGCCACTCATCATCACCCACTTCCGTAGCAATGATTTCGTCTGTAATCACTTGTGCTGTTTCAGTTACACCCTCAGCCGCAGCACCGATTGCTGTAGTGCCTAGAACGTCTTTAAGGCGCTTAGCGACAGACGGTTTAGCAAGGGCATCCAGAACTGGTTTCGCCGCCTCATCAGATAGGCCAGTAGCTTTTAGCGATTTGCCAAAAACAGCAACAAAAGGCAGTGCATTTAGCGCAGCGCCAGTGACACCTGACAACGTTGAAGCTGCTGAATGTTCACCTTCGCCAGTGCTATCTAAGCGGTTTTCCATAGCACCCGCAGACTGTACGAAACCCGATAACGCAGGGCCAGCGTATAGGCCAGCTTTCGCACCTTTCATGAGCGCCCGACCAGCGGTAGCTCGCATAGCTCCCATTAGCCCGACACCCGCAGCAGCACCTGTACCACCTGTCGCTGCACCGATTGCCACAGTACCCGCAGTAGCTAACGCATCGACTATAAGACCAGGGGCGGCTTCGCCAAGAGTTTCCACCACATAGTCTAAAGCGTCACCAAAACCCTCAACTTGGTCAACAGACTCAAATTTACGCTTGTTTAAGGCCGCATCTACACCATGCCTACGAGCAATTTGTCGGCCTTCCTCGACCCATTCGTCGTTACCCACCATTTCGCCAATGTAGTTAAGCGCACCACCTAGCGCAGCCTTAGTCTCGTCAGTACCACGCTCGAACGCGCGTTCAAACGTTGAGCGACGGTCATACACCTTTGACTCAAGGATAGCGTTTTCCCACGGCTTGAACTCATCGTTGCTCTCACGAACCTTCTGGCCTACTTCATTCATCTTCTCGTCGCTTGACGGAGCATAGCCCAACGCTCGACGGGCGATACCAAGCATTTCAGCCTGCGTACCGTCAACACTTCTGTCTGGCGCTGCTGCACCCGACTCAACCATACGCGACGCGATGTCATGACCATTCTTGTCATACACATACGACAAGGGACGACCGTAAACACCTCGCTTCTCACCTCTTACAACGTAGCCACCTTCATCAAGCACGCCCTGCGTTAAGGCCTGAGCGTCATCTGCGTTCGGGTGCTTGTCGCTACGCCAATCATGCGGTTTTTCAACGGTGTTGAAGCCCTCAAAACGCGCGTCTTTTTGCTCCCCAATACCACCGCTGTCACCATCCCGCAGCTCAACATCATCAATCGCACCCTCTGGTTTGTTCTTGGCAAAGTCACCCCTGCCCTCGCCCCTTCGGATTAACTCATCTAGGAAATTACTCATACTTATAAAAAAATCCCTAACACTCTTTAGTGCTAGGGATTTTAACATTAATACTGTTGGCTTTTTTAGTAGTGTTACTACTTTTTATAAAGATACTCTTCCTTGAACAGCTCGTCGAAATCGCGCTGAGTTTCAGCATTCCACTCACCACCTTTACTCTCGTACTCCATACGATTTTCATTGTATTTGCTGTTGTACGCGTCTCTCACCTCACTAATCCCACGGCCTGAGTACGCGCTAACAGCTTTGATCGTATTAGCCGTTTCTGGCTTATACTTAGCCTCAACCGCCGTTATGTAAGGCGTGACACTCATCACCGTTAAGTCAGCGTTAGGTTCAGCACGAAGGTAAGACTCAATGCCATGCGACCACATTGCAGCAAATTCTGGCGTACTCATAGCCTCAACACTGTAGCGGCCATTAGCCATAAAGCGGTCGGCAAGGATATTAATTTGTGCCTCAAGCCCTTTGATTTGCGCAGGTTTGTAGCCTCGAATGCTACCAATATAACCAGCGACCGACGCGCCAACATCACCGAGGTACTTACGTGTGTCTTTAAGCGCTTTTTGCTGTGACTCTACATTGGTGGTTGTAGCTTTTGCCGCCGCCACTTGAGCGTTAAGTAACTCTTTACGCGCTTTTATCACCTTAGCCTTAGCACTAGCCTGCGCCTCATAAATATCAGCTCTATGCTTTTCAATATCATGCGTGCTAAAACGCATATCACCCGTATCCATGTAGTTACGCATTTGCTTTTCGTTGATATTGCCCGTCAAGTAAAGCTCACCAACAACAGCGGCACGCTTGCGTTTAGCCGCGTACTTGTCCTTAATGGCCTGCATCTTTTGCTCAACGTCCTCAACCTGTGCTATTGGCTCTAGGGCACGATTCACCTTCGGCGGCTCTTCACCTGATTGATCAATCGCAGCCTTAGTCTTGGCTAAGTCATCAGCGCCCTCTGGCGTGCTTACCTTGTTGCTTGGCGTAACCGTTGCAACATCACCCTTGAACGATGATCTAGCAGACTCACCATGGGCCTTTTTACCGAAAGCCTTTTCCAGCGCAGCGACACGACCACTAACACCCGCTAAACGACGAGTGCCCTCTCGCTTAGACTCATTAGCGGCCTCTTGTCCCGCAGCTGAACGGTCAAGGTTCTCTTGCGTAGGCACATCGCTATCAGTCCCAACCTGTTTGCCTCGCATAACATCAAGCAAACCTTGTTTTTTGAGGTTGTTCATGAACTCATTTCCCGAAGCCTCGCGCACGATACCGTTCTCATCAGCTGTAAAACCCGCACGTACATACGCTGCATGATGTTCAGGGTCTACACCGTTTTGCTCCGCTACACGAATACTGTTCGCCGCATGAGCCTGTAGGCGTTCTAAGTCCTCTTCTCTTGCACGAAGGGGCGTACTCGAATTGTCATTCGGGTTCACAGTCAATGGCGCTCGTTGGCCGTCAGACTTGAGTACACCAAATGACACAGTGCCATCCCCATTACTAGCGATTTCAACGTTGCCACCATCACGCGTTAGCGCTCGATTAAACCTACTAAGCTCAGCCTGCTCCTGCTCGTCCACCGAAGATACAACATCATCAACATAGCCCTGTCGCGCGTCCTGTAAACGCTTGCGCTCATCAGCTATTCTTTGGCGCTCAGCATCTTTATAGTCGTACTCGCTCATCTGGCGCTTAAACAAAGCACTACTGCGCTCATCTGCCAAACGCTGGCGGCGCATGTTCTCCGCGTCTAAGCGCTCTTGCCGATCACGTTGGTACTCTCGTTCCTCGCGTCGCTCCGCATATTGCGCGTACTGGCCTATCGCATTGATAATGGCCGAGCCATCACGCATTCCATAACCTGCCATTTTAACCTCCTATCATTCCGCCTGCCGCGCCACCAATTGACGCACCAGCCGCCGCACCCGCTGGGCCACCGAACACACCACCGATAACACCACCGGCCACTGCACCAACTTGTGACATAAAGCCACCTTTAGCCGCCTTGTAAGCCGCGTCGCGCTGCTCTTTAGCTTGGTACGCCTGTGACATTGAAGCTGTACCCGATGACTGTAACTGTTCGCTAATAGACATAAGCTGCGTACGTGCCGCTTGTTGTTTAACACGTTGATCTTCGTAAGCCTGAGTCATAGTAGCCGAACGTGAAGCCGCTACCGTTCTGTTTTGGCTACGTGCCAGCGCGTTCTGCTGCGAGGCCAACTGTCCGCCCATGCTGTACCCTAGTTGACGGCTAGCCACCTCAGACGTTTTAGCGTTAAGGCCAGCGCTTAGTTGCCTAGACCTATCTACAATCGACGTGCTTTCAGACTCGTCCAGCAAGTCATTAATAATCGGGAGAGTGTTCTGCTCATAATCAGTGATTTGGTTCTGGTACATGCGCTCCAACTCCGCCTCATAATCGAGTTCAGAAGAAGCCTGAGCCTTAGCCTTGTTGATCATATTATTGACCACCGAAGCAGTAGACGACTGAGATATGCTGCTCATACTGTTCGCATTCCAAGGCAACTTAGAATACTGGGTATCGTTTGTGCTAGTTTCGCTTGTAGTCGTAGCCATTAGTTAAGCGCTCCTAAAATATCCGCGACACTTGCGTTAGCATCATTTCCTGACGTTTTACCCGTGTCACCTTTACCACTCTCGCCTGAATCTTTGCTATACGCGTATGCGCTCACACCCGCGCCGATCAGGTCAAAGACTGCTTGTTTTTTCTTGTTGTCCTCAACGAAGTCGCTCATTGAACGCTGTTGGCCTTCTGCACCCATGCTGCGAGCCACACGTTCTGTGCTTGACGTATCACGACGAACAATATCGCCCTCCGTATCGTACGAACGGCCACCTTTGCCCGTTGCCGCAATACCAGCCGATTTAACATCGACTCCGCCGTCTACGGTCTTGTATGACCCTTGTCGACGGGACTCTTGCAACCGCTCTTTACTCACTTTCGCGGACTCCGCGCCAACACGAGCCATAAGCTGTGAACGATTGTCGCGTCTGTTCGAGGCCATGAACGAGTCACGCGTTGCCTCTTTTACTTTTGAGCCTTCATCAAACATTTTTGACGCAAGCTCGACCTGTAGTTTTTCACCTTCCGATGTTTTAGGTTTATCAGGACTAGACATTAAAGCTCCTTCACATACGTTACAGATTCAACACTAAAACCAACCTGTTCCGCTACCTTCGACCACCCTTTACGTGGGCTTGTAAAGGTGAACTTCTTACACCCCAGCTTTCTAAGGTAGTCGGACACACTTGCCATTATTTCAGGCCAATTACCAGCGTGGCCGTTCATTGCTGCGGCACACAATACATGCGCCTTGTCGTCAATCCACTGTGCTATAAAAAACGCGTTATCACCGACTAGATGAAGCGTTGCAGCTCGAACAGTAAGAAGGCGTTTAACCTCCTCCACAGGGTATCCGCCAAAACAACGATAGAGCCGTTCGATATACGGCTCTATCACAGGGAACACCATTTCAATATCATCTACTGCAAATGGGTCAGTTACCATGCGAAGCCCTTATTGAACCTAACAGAACGCTTTGGCCTACTGCGGTCGTCTCGCGCCTCACGCTTGGCTTTTGCGATACCTTCGCGGAAGTGCGCTTCATAGGTGGCCGCAGCACGTGGGTTTGACCACTCCTTTTCAGGCATAGACAGCAGACGAGCAACAGCGCCACGTCGGATAACGTCGAACCACTTATCACCTAGCGAGTCAGGTACGCTCTCGATATTACGGTTGGGCTGCACAACAACCGACACCTCAAGCGTACCCTTCTCAAAAGCGTCTAAAAGGATTCTATTGCCACTGTGCGCAAAGCACCCTACGCGTGTTGCGGGTGTTAACCGATGGGGTAGCTCACTCACAAGCTTGTAACGCCCATCTCTGTCCTCTGGCTCGAAGTAGGCATACTTGGTAGCAGCGACATACGTTTTATCAGGCATGTTCTCAAGTGGCGCATTGTCCTCTACAAGCTCGATGCGCTCCGTGTGTAGCCATGCCTCTGATGCCCTGAAAAACTCTTGAATAGCGTACCTAACTTGGCGAGCCACCGTTGTATCTAGTGGCTCAGGCACGTCCATTCTGATGCTATCAACCCATTCTTGAACGTTCGCCATGCTACGCCCCTATTGGGTCACGGGTCTTGGCATTGTCATTCTCCATGCTTGCTTGAGTATCACCAATCTGCGCCATAAATACGTTGTAGTAGTTTTGTGCCCGAGCCTGCATAGACTCCGACTCAGTGAACTTAGCAAACGCACGGTGCAGAATGTAGTTAGCCACACAAGCCGCATACATCGACGGTAGCGGAAACGCGTCGGTTAGTGACTCAACCTCATCTGGCGTAGTACCTGTAACCATCAACAAGCTACCTGTGCCGTCAGCCGGGGGGTAAACGTAGAACGAACGTGGGTCAGTTAAGCTCACACTGTAACGAAATACGGTGTCAGTCTTGCTCCCCGCCATCCAATTAGGGTCTTCGTTATCTAGCGTAGAGCGCTCAACGTGACGAACAGCGCGACCTTCCGCACCATCTTTCATGTTACAAATAACCTCAAGCACACGTGACGCACCTAGCGTTGCCACACTCTGCTTTGAGCCAGCCTGTAGTTGGAATGGGCCTGTAGTGCTACACGCCTCTGGGCGAACTCTTGCGACCTCAGCACATGCCTCGTTGAACCATTGGATCAACTCTGGGTCACGCCACTGTACGCCGCCTTCGTCAATGTCTCGTAGAAGGACACGGACGCGATTTGTTAGTATTGTTCCTACGGTTAACATGACAATATGCCTCTATTACTTACGAGCCGCTTTATTCGCTGCGCGTGTTGCAGCTGCCTTCTTCGCAGCTTCACTAGCTTTCGCCTTACGAGCCGCTTCTTCTAGCGCCGCAGCTTGCTCCTCAGCAGCTTTCGCCTCTTCTTTGGCTTGTGCCTCAGCTTTAGCTTTTTCTTCCGCTAGAATCGCTGCCTCGCGCTCCGATTGCAGCTCAATATCTTCTAATGGAACTAGGCCAGCACGGATAGCCGCATCTTCAAGATGTGCTGGAACATCACGAGTTTCACCTGAACGAACGAGTAATACATGACCCCCGATTGGTGCTGTCACTCGGATTGTTTGGCGTGTAAAATTTCTAACTTTCATTTATAAATCTCTTGCATTTGAAAGGGAGTGGTCGACTCACTCCCTTGGCCTAACTTAGATAGCGAAGTCGATACGTAAAACACCGTAGTCTTGCTTAACGTTGCGGTCTAAAGACTTCTTAGCGTCCTTAAACTGCATTTTCTTCATACCGAAGATTTTGCCGTAAGCAATACCGTAGTTGTTACCGTAGTCGAAGTGATCGCGCTCATCCCAAGACGCAGTGTCTAGGTCAATGAAGCCTAATGCTTGCGCACCACATAACAGACCCATACAACCATCTACGCTGCCGTCAGCACCCCATTTAGAGCCGCTAGCTGCACCTAAAGTAGTCGGTACATGGCGGAACTCATGGATGTGTAGGCCATCAACAATGTATGACTCACCGCCAGCGAATAGCGTGTTGCTATCACCACGAACACCAGCGTGACGCGCGTTCTCTTTGAAGTCTGGGTCTAGCTTCAACGTTGCTAACGCCATTGGGTGTAGGAACAGGTGGTACACTTCTGAACCGCCGTTACCACGGATACCACGAATATAGCGAGTCTTAGCAATTGCTTGCAGGCGCACAATGTGGTCGTAGCCCAGCTTGTCGTCAGCGGTGATCGCAGTCGTATCAGCATCAACAACTTGACCGCCTTTAAGACACATTAAGTGACGCTCAGAAGTCGGTGCTAAACCACCCGCAGTGTTGAACGCTAAGTCTGAAAGGTTGTCGTCATTCGCACCCTGACCAGGACGTACTCGACCATCGTTGGTTTGCGCGAAATCTAGGCCAGCTAATTGTAGGAACGTCATTTGGTCCATACGGTCTGATAGCCAGTAAGCCAGCTGGTCACGAGCTTGTTCACGGAAGTTAACAACTGTTTTTTGGTCGTTTAATTTACCAGTGTTTTTAACCGCGTTACGAAGTTGGTCAACCTCAACCTTATCTTGGTGAGCTGTTAGCGTCGCCTCGTTACCAGTTAATTCGTTGTCACCAACGATACCGTCACCGTGCATATCCGGTACTAATGTCACAATCGCTTCTGTACCGCGCTCTGACTTAGTTAGCTCGGTAATGCGTTGGATCATTGCGTTCTGGCCTGAGCCCATGAACTTCGACACGAACATTTTTTCGCGTGCTTGGTGCCACGTATCACGTGACCATACTTTTTTAGCGTCGTCGTCTAACGCTGAGAAATTAGTCTTTGCCATTTAAAGCATACCCTTCGTTAGTCCCTGAGCCGTTGGCTTTGTCGCGAAACGACTAACAGTGGACTTATTAAATCCAAATGTTTTGAGTCGTCCCGTAACGTGGGTCTATCGAAATGAATGCACGGCATAACTGAGCTGTGGGGCAGGATTGATTGACAAGGCATCACCTTGAATATTAGTGATTATAGCAATTACTAATATACATTGTAAACAGTAACACTGTTAAAACGAGGTACGACTAATGCTTGCACCTGCTAACATGATTTAGGGGAGTGACATTAAATTACAAGGGGGTACTGACAGTGCCACAGGACGAAGGTAAAACAATACCCTCCGACATAGACGCACTTGCTCGCAACTTTAACACCTTAGAGCAATCGAGGGCGAAACGACAAGCGAGAAAAAAGCGTTTGGAGGAGGACAAAAAAGCCGACAATTAAGTCGGCTTTTTTAGTTAGGCCACTAGGCCAATGAAGATGACCACTAAGGACAGAATGAACATCACGACGGCCAAACAGCCCGTGAGTATCCCACCTATAGCGACTCGCTTTACGTAACTATCGACCGATGGGTCTAAATAGCGAACAACCATCGGCGCTACTGCAAATAACCACACGTATATCGGCAGTAGCCACTGATTAAACTCTATCATTACTCTACGTAGTCCCCTCTTGCACGCGCTTTAGCCTCAGCACTAAGACCCGCAAACTCGTCGTCTGACATACGCGAAATATCAATATCAGGTCGGCTATTGCCACCACCTGTACCCGACAACTTGCCACGCTCTTTCTTAGCCGCAGCTAGCTTAGCCTTGGTATTGGTTTTCTTAGTAGGCTTAGCCATATCCGCTTTAGGTTTAGCTGTACGGTCAACTAAATCATTTTCAAGAGCAACTAAGCGAACCGACTTCTTAAGGGCTTCGGCTGGCGTAAGGCCACGCTCAACATACAGGTCACGCATTTCGACCACTTCTTCGATCAGACCTTCGTCAGCCTCGTCACCCGCACTATCAAGCTCTGGGTACTTTTCAGCTAGTGACTGTGCCGCTTGTTGCAGCTCAGACATTGCACGGTCTTGGTTAAGCTCATTGCGCACACGTTCTGACACCTCTTGCTCAGCCTTAGCCTGTACTGCTTGAGTTTGGCTAGCCATCATTTTGCCGAATAGCTCAAAAGCCTTATCCGTCTCGCCGTCAAGCATAGCCTCCTGCATACCCTCGAACTCTTCGCGGGTGAAGCCTACAGGGTCGGTTTGCTGTTCGCCCTTCGGTTCTTGGCTACCAGCCCCTTTCAACGCGTCAATTTCCGTACGTAGGTTTTGCACAACAGTCTCAAGGTTACGACGTTTCTCGATTTCCTTGTTCAGTCGTTCGAGTGGGACACGTCGGCCTTTAGTGCCCTTAGAAGGTTTTTCAGCAGGCTCGTCCCCCTCGCCTTCATCACCACCCACGTCGCCCTCACCCTCAGACTCAGAGTCATCTTCTTCTGACTCGCCCTCGTCTTCTTCGTCTGTTTCTTCGAGTTCATCTGTTTCTTCGTGCTCGTCCTCAAGCTCATCAACAACATCGTCCGCAGGGGGTTCATCGTCCTCCACGAAGTCACCGCGCTCCTCTGGCGTAGGTGGCGTGTAATCATCAAAGATTGCCGATGTTGCGTTAAGTCCATCAAGGTTACGGTTTGCAGCCATTATTAGTCACCTCTGTTATTGTTTTTATTAGCGTTACTGTTATCTTTATTCGACGCATTATACGCCATATCCATAGATTTCATAGCGATTTGGCTAGAAATACGCTTATCATTCATAGCGTTCTGGTTCTGATGGCCTCTAGCCGCCAAAGCGATACGAAGTGATAGCTCTTGCTCTTTAGCCACGCGTTCTTGTTCAAGTCGACGTAGTTCCATTTGAGCCTGATTGAAGCCGCTTAATGAGTCAGCCTTAGCCATTTTCTCTTTAGCAGTCGCAAGTGCCACATCAATGTCTGCATCCACTTTTTCAAGCTCTTTGCGCAGCATGTTGATTTGGTGCTGAACCTGCATTTGTTCAAGCGCCGCTTGTTCTTCGCTAGGCTCACCAAAGCCCTGGCTTTCTTTAAGGAACTCTGCGATTTCACTACGCTTAGTAAGGTTCGAGTGTTGAACGATTACATGGTCTGGGATAGCCACACCAATCTCGCGTAAGCGCAGTGCTTCCTCAAACTCTTGGTCGGCCATAGTACCGCCCGAAGGTCTAAAGCTCACTTCAACGTCATAATCACCAACGGTCACGTCATTGATTATGTTTCCGTCCTCGTCCGGCATATTGATACCGACTTCCTCTGTACGCTCCTCGCCATGAAGAATACTACTACCCGTCACTTTAAAGTAGCGAGTCTCACTGTAGAAGTCTTGAACCAGCTCAAGTATCTTACGGCCAACCATTCGACGAGCACGTTTTAGGTTACTCACGATCACCGACACTTGGATTTGACCGCGACTTACAGCGGCCTCCTGCGCACGGCCTGATTGGTCAGCGCGAGCCGTACCAAGCATTGACGCGTTAACAGACGAAATCTCACGGATAGTCGCAGCGGCCTTCTGCGAAATACGGTCGATACCTGTTGGTATTTGGTTAGGCTGAATCTTATCTGGTTTCTCGTAGCCACGTTTGTACTGTAGCACTAGGCCAGTTTCAGCACCGCGTTCCTCCAAGTCCTCCGCGTCCATATCAACCAGTGAGTCCTCCTGCACTACCCAACCGCTATTAGCTGTTGTGTTAACGATGTGCAACTCTTGCGAGCTGGTCTTGTTAAGCAGGTTCTGCGGGTCGATTAGGTTATCTACTGGACCGAACGGATTACCACGGCGGAAGTACGGGAAGAACGGCACGATAGTAAACGAGCGGTAGATTGACCAATCATCATGCAGCAGAATGTCGTCCGCTGTAACAGTCATTCGCACTCGACGACCTTTGCGTTTGATTAGCTCAAGGCCATACTGCTCTGCGAATGCCTCCATTTCCTCTTTGTCAGTGCCGAAAGGAACTGGGCGCATATTGCCCGTTTTCATATCGACAAAATGGAACTGCTCATCAACTTCAAAGTGCTGGCGCTCGATAACACGAACACGTCGTAGTTGTCGGCTGTCCTTCTCGTCCATCGTTGTCGTGCGGCTTGTGCCACCGAACGTACCTTCAAAGTATTCGAAGTTATCGTCCGTGTTGTAGCTGCTAGTATCAACTAGACGCTCTAAGCCTTCGACTTTCTCCCAGCCGTACGTAGCGCCAATCTCGTCAAGCGTTAGCCAGCGTGAGATAAACACCTCGTTCCACGTAGACGGGTCTGCGCTTTTCGCCTCGCCGTCGGGGACAACATCAATTGGGTCCTCCGACGTGATAGTGACCTCACCCTGTAGGTTCTTCTCGAAGCTCATGCGAACGTCATAGTACCCACGGCCTGTGATTAGGCCGTCAGCAAATACATCTTCTTCGGTGTCGTCAAAGTGCGTTAGCGATAGGATACTGCGGGTAATGGCGTTGAGCGCAAACGCTGTCTCCTCATCACCGTAGTCGCGTGGACGGTAGACAACTTCAACTTTACGCTCAAGCTGCTCACCGATAATAGCGTTCACCGTTGATAAGATCATATTAAGCGTTAAGGCTGGTCGGCCTTCGCGGTCTAGGCGAGCTTTATCTTCTTTATCCCACTGTTCACCCGCGTAAAAGTTGTTATTACGTACGGCGCGTTTGATAAAGTCCTTGTGCTTGGTGTTGTTCGCCTCCTCAAAACGGGTCTGATTATCACGAGCAACAACCTTCGGGTCTCTTTTCTTATTTCTACTCATTCACGGTCCAACCTATCGGTTAGTCGATCAATTGCGTTTGTAAGCGCGGTGAGCGTTGTGTCCAGCTTAGCACTGTCAATCTCAAGAGTGCGGATACTGGTCGCATTCAGCTTTAGCTCCTCTTTGATTGGCAAAATGACTAGCTTATGCCACAACCCAATCACGGCCACAAAGAGCGAGCCTAGCGCGATTATCTGTTTTATAGTTTCAGCGTCCAAGTTCACGACCTGTTGTTATTATTATTTTACTGTTATACAATAATAACAGTAGCACTGTTAATTCTCAATAAACGCTAAGCTGCCATACCACTTTTATGACGGCTCCTAGTGCCTCCGCCAAACTTACGTAATTTATCCTTAAATGACTTCTTAGGTTTAGCCTTCTTCTCGTTACGGATACCGAACAACATAAGCATTTGACCTATCCACGCCAGCGCATCTACTTGGTCATCATTAGCGCCTAGCGGGAATTTTAGTAGCTCATTCTGTAGCGAACTCATCCACGGCGTAGATTCGATGGTAGGGAATATAACCTTGCCCTGCTCCATACGACCTTGAATCGGCCTAGCACGTGTTCCTTTGTCCGCGCCACGTGTTCTAAGCTTTTCGTAGCGTAAACTGATACCACGTTCCTGCTCGGCCTTCTGAATGAATGGCTCAAGCGTCAGCTCAATCTGCCCTGTTTCGATACCAAACAGCTCAGGGTTGTACTTCGTCTGTATCTCAAACATTCGGTCAATGATACCCAACGAGTTCCAACGGCCACGTATCAGGTCGACAATCCAAATATTCTGCTTACGGTCAATACCGACCACCACAAACACACTGTAGTCCGCCGTTTGTTTAGTAGAGATAGCCAAGTCAGCCGCAGCATACAGACGCATATCCTCCAACGGTGGTAGCTCGCCCATCTTGTAATAGCGGAACATATCACGCGTGAAGAAGTCACCGTCCTCAGACACTGGCCTTTGCTGGTAAAGCGCCTCCCAATCTCGCGGTATCATGGCACGTTTTATACGACGTAGCGCAGGTAACGGGTAGCGGTCTTCGTGAAGCGCCTCGCCCTTCTTACGGTACTTTTCGTCCTGTGTCGCAATAGCTGGGTACTCTACTAAGTCCCATTGGTCAACGTCCTCTGGGATAGGTTCGCCCTTCTCCTCAGCCTCTTTTTTAGCTTCCTCGAATACGTTTAGCAGCCAGCCCGCCAAATCATCATCGTGCCATCGAGTCTGAATTATCAGCACACCGCCCCCTGGTGCAAGACGTGTGTAGAATGCCGACGAGTACCAATCTTTTACCTTCTGGCGCGTAACTTCCGACTCTGCCTCTTCGCGGTTCTTAACTGGATCGTCAATGATACCTAAGTGAGCACCACGACCCGTTATCGGACCACCAACACCCGCCGCAGTAAAGCCACCGCCTTCGGTAGTCATCCACTTTTTAACGCTCTTGGTGTCTGGCGATAGGCGTGTTTTGAATGCCGCCTTAAACTTGTCGGTATCCAGTAAGTCACGGCACTTACGGCTAAAGTCCTCCGCCAAGTCGCCTGAGTACGAACAGGTGATTACCTCATGACTAGGGTTACGGCCTAAGTACCAACTAGGGAATGTTTTAGAGCCAATTTCAGACTTACCGTGTCGCGGTGGCATCGTAATCATCAGCCGTGGCGATAGGCCGTTCTCAATGTCCTGCGCAAACTTTTCCAGCCGCATACAAATATCAGCATGAACCCAGCCGGGCATATAAGCGTCATTGTGGCGTTTGATGAATGGCAACAGCCTACGACGAACCAACTCACGCTCAGCAAGCTCTTTCCTCGCCTCAAGTTCTACGTTAAACGCCTCTAATTCCTCCTCTCGCACGCGTTTAAACTCGTGTTCGATTCGTTCCACTGATTCTTTGTTAGATGGCCTTACAAACGTTCCTAGCTGCTTTGCGCAACTTAAGCAGTGTTTTTGGTCATACATTTCAAAATGAGGAACGGTGCGCAAACATTCATGGCAATGCTCAGTCCTCATCACGCGTCACCTTATACTCATCAGGCGACAATTGAATATCTTGCCCCGCCATTTTGAGTAGCTGCTCATCGTCCATCGTTTCCATTTGCGACCGGTTGGTGATATTGACTTCGACTTTCTCAGGTGTTGCTAGGCCATGCAGCTTAACGAGCGAATCCACCGCGCGTATTTCTTCCATCGCTGTAGCCGACTTAGCGTGCGCCTCAAGGTAGAGTGCGGTTGCATCGTCCTTGGTGAACTCGATAGCACCCGCTTGGACAGCAACTTGCCTTTGCATTTCGCGCATGTAAGAGATTGCTAGATTTATGTCCTCACGTTCAGATAACTCAGCCACCGCTCTTGCTGGGTACTTATAGCCAGCCGCCCTTGCCGCCGCAGAAGGGTTAACCCCCTGCGTACGGCGTTGAACATATGTTTCTTCTTGTGCGGTTAGACGGGCAATGCCGAGCGACGCATAACTCCCGCTAAGCGTTGATAGTGAATATTCCCCCGACATTTACTCACTCCAAACTAACGTGTTGTCTCCAACAAGTTCCCATTGAGCAATATCAATATCGAATGGTTCACGTACAAGGATGCGCACTGAGCTGTAGTCAACACCACCCATGCGACACTCACCGACGTACACAACGTTAGGCGGGTTCTTAAGATTTAGCGTATCCACCGCCGTTCCAGCAAACATACCTAGCGGGATAATGAGTTTAAATTCTTGGGGGTTGCTTCGTGGCGTAACCACGTACTTTGTTTCAAGCTCGCTGGCAGTGTTCATAAGCTCTACAGCGGTGTTACGCAACGATTCAACAAGGGCGTTTGTTTTCATTATTATTAGCCTCACTGTTATTTTTTATAATAGTAACACTGTTAGGATTCACCGCAAAAAATTTAGAAAAAATATATAGCAAATCGCCCTGTGTTACCCCCCCCCCGCCCCCTGTTCGTTTTTTGTCCTGCGTCGCTTGCCGCGTTTTCTGTGTCAGTGGTTGGTTATTCATATGTATGTGCTTTCTCTCAGAAGGCGCGGTCGGTTCGGATCGAGTTTGATTCGAGTCATTCATAAATCGGGACGTTGAACCTACTTAGGAGTCCCAACAACATAAAAGGTAAACATTATGAAAAACGTACTTATCTCTAACGCAGACACTAAAGGTTTCACAGCTAACGGCCAAGCAGCGCTAAGCATGTCAACCTCAGAGCTAACGAAACAAGCAGTGCTAGCAATAGACGAGCTGTCAACGGTATACGGCCACCGCACGAACTACGTTGTACGTGGTATTGCATGGGCTATTAAGTCAGAGCTAAACAAGATGGTGCGCCAAGCGGACAACACTATCGCAACGTCAATGGCACTGGCAATCAAGGACGCAGACAGCACGAGAATACACAAGATGAGCAGCGCAGTGAGTGGCGTAGCTGATTGGGCTGAGGAGCTATTCAAACAGTACCAAGGCCATGCTCAAGTGCTTAGTACGCTAGGTGACTACGTGTTCGAGCTTCACCCATTCCAACGCGCTATCGAGGCTACATTCGAGGTCAACAACGACCTTGACGATGGGTTCATGGAAGATGGCGAGCTTAACGACCTTGCAGACCTTGGGTTCTACGAAGAGGACGACGAGGCTGCGCAATGGCTGGCAGACAACGAGCTAGTGCATGATATGCAACAGCACGACCTACGCAAGCAAAAGGTCAACGTAACACAAGCGATGGACAGTGAACGCAAGGTTGTGTACGAGGACGTAACAAAAGAGGAATGGATTGAAGACCGCCTACACAGAACACCTGACGAGTGGACACAAGGCGCTCAATACGGTGCTTGGGCAATCATGAAGCAGCTACGTGGTAAAGCCATTGCGGATAAGAACTACGGGCTTGTGGTTGAACACATCGGTGATATGCCTGAGAAGAGCATCCCATTCGCTACCAAGTGCATGCGCAAGGCCATCGACCTCTCAAACAAAATCGAACGCCTTGAAGGTAGAAAGCAATACGTGCTTGACCAAATCCACAAAATGGATAACACAAGCGAGGAGCTAACAATCGCTGCAATGTCTAACGCAGTTCGCGACGACGAGGTGACAGAGGTTGAAAAGCTACTACGTGAGACACGTATCGTACACGCCTACCTAGAGCACTACGCAACAGAGTTCCGCAAGTTGCTAGACCTTGTAGAGTTAGACACACCAATCCGCGTCTACTCATCATACATGACCTTCGACCCTATCGAGTTCTTAGTGGCTCAGATGGTTAAGAAGGCTGGCTACACAGGGACACGCGTTAGTCCACGCAAGCACGCTGAGTTCCAAGCCGACGCTTACCGACTGCTGGGCAATCCAACAACAATCGAGTCATTCACGACTGACGACGGTGTTGAGTTCTGGGGTGTTCACTTCACACAAGGTAGCGAGGAGAAATTGGCCGAGGCTGCTAAAGAGATAGGCAAAGTACGCGCAATCCAATACCGCCAAGACGAGTTGGCCGCAAGAGCTGCGAAGCTTGAGAAGCTAACGAAGTCAACAGCAATGCGCAATAAAAAGCCTACTAGCCCGTTAGAGCTAGAGGCTATCACAAACAAATTTCTTTTCTAATATAACTTAGCTAAGAAACTACGAGCAGGGTGTTCCAGCACCCTGCTCATTTCTGAAATATAAAAGAGGTAAATAACTATGTCAACCAACACATTATCACTTGATTCATTATTCGACACTGACGACTTATTTGGTAGCGCTGCTGCCTATGAAGCAACACTAAACGCGCTAGACGCACCTGCTGAAACGGAGGAGGAAACGGTAGAGAAAATCCGTATACGCGCATACAGCGAAGAGTATTACCAGTGGATAGGCAAACGTATACCTACACCTGAGAAAAGCCCTGAGATTAACGCTGTGGAGGCGATAATTGAGTCTGTGACAGGCACTCACTGCAAAGCATGTAACGGAACAGGTCTATACCGCATCCATAAGTACAACAAAGACATTCCATGCGCAAAGTGTGCTGGTAAAGGCAAAGTGACAGCTATTGACGAAGCACGTAGCCGTGCATACGCAGCACGTCGTGCTAAAGGTCTAGCAATGAGCGCAAGTCACACTGACTACCTACACTAATCATTAGTGTGACGGTGAGCCCTGGTCTTTAGCCACTAACGCCTGACCTTCTCTTCTGACCCCCTACCGAGTGCCCTGCCCTGACAACACTCAGCCCCAGCGCCACATGGCCTAGAAGTATGCTGTTCTGTTATCCCCTACATAGTGAGAAGTGAGGAAGGTGAAGAGATTAGACCTTTTGTGTGAGTAGTGAGAAGTGAGAAGTGAGAAGTGAGGATGTGAGAAGTGAGGATCGTCAAAGGATAAAGGGCGAGCGTCGAATGGCAGAGGACGAATAGCAGATGTTGGTCATCAATCAGATTCCACGGATAAGACGGCTAGGAGAGTTCGATAGCGCAATGTGGACAGGATTGAATTGCGTTCTGTTTGGAGAATGGGCTGATGTTGGGATTAAGGGAGCTTAGATTTCGTTTACAGACGTTCCACTTAACCTCAACGCTTAGTACGCTAGTACAGCCCGCTACGCTCCTACGCTCGTTCCTCGCTCCGCATGTCCTGCGTCCTGCGTCAAGGTAGATTCCACGACTGACACGAAAGTCCAAGCAATCACCCTTAATCCTGCACATAAGCCGGAGTCGGGTTCCGATGCTGAATTTATTTTTACGGGGGTCTTAGACGACAGAAATTAAGAGGTATCCGAACGACAGAGGCCATTCAACGGGGGGCGCGCGCTACTCATCGACCAACACTCATCGACCGCCCTTTGACGAGCGGCGACTACCACACAACACAAAGCAACCACTACAGACAGGAGAACGAGATGCAACCGATTAACGCACTACACCGACGACTACTGGCGAGCGGCCATTCGATACTGGACGGGATAGCGCTGAGCTGGCATGCGGTTGGCGACTATGAGTTAGCGACCGACCTAGCGCGGGAGTTGGGAGACCTTCGACTTGCGGCACGCCTTAAACAACAGGTGCTGAACATTACATACCAACTGCGAGAGATTGAGCAACACTTGCAGATTAACCTACAACGAGCGGCATAGGAGACAGAGCGATGGGCATGAGTACACAGGATATGAGACAGCGAGCGGGTACGGCACGGCTAGCGGCGGAGCAACAACGGGCGGCATGGCGACGGGCGATGAACGAGGGATTACCGGTGAGGGCTAGGCATCACGCGGAGCAGGCCGTACGATTTGCGAAGGAGTGCAGACAGCTGATGGCGCGGTCGGGTGCTGTATATTGGTAGGCGATGGCAAAAGTTGGAAAACGAGTGGCAGATAGCGCTTAGTTATCAGTGACTTATGACACAAAACTTATGATTATGAGCCTTTAACGACAAATGAGTGGCCTACGGACGGGCGTTCTTTGGCGGTTGTTGGGGGATGGTGGACAGAGGTTGGGTATTGGCAAAAGTGTCCACCTTTTTAGGCCACCTGTCCACCTTTTTTCGGCACTGTCCAAGGGGGTTGGACGCTCGGAAGCACCGTCATTATTGACTCTAGGCCAAAGTGTCCATCTTGTCCAACTTTGTCCATACCTCTTATTATATATTTATTATTAATTAATACTTATTAAAGAGTAATAGCAAAAAACTTTCTCTCAATGCTAGGTATCAAAATGTTGGACAACATGGACAAGGTGGACAGCCCCCTGTCGGGCGACGATGCTATATTCTCACACATTCGTCCTAACGGGGTGTGGGGGTTAATGAGCACTCACTCAAAATTAAAAATAAGTGTCCACCTTTATTTTGAAACTTGGACACCCCTTTTCTAAAGCTGGACACTTTGTACAAAACGTAACCACAGGTCGTACCAGCGATCAACAAATGGCCAGTAACTACTAAATTCTATTCTTTAGCGCCCACTGACGGGCAAACACCATAAAACCATAACTTTAGGAGACCGATATGGAACAAGCACAAACTAACATGCAACGCGTAGAGCACGGCGTAGACTTCACGACACTAAAGACAGCGAACAACGACTATTCGAAAGCGGTGTTCATCGACTGTAACTTTGAGGGCATGGACTTGTCGTTCGCCAACCTCAAAGACTCATCATTCATCAACTGTAACTTTAAGGGGGCTGACTTATCCTTTGCCACAGTGCAGTCGGCCACCTTCCGCCACTCAGACCTGACAGGTGTTAACGTCTTTGCCGCGTGTATGTTCAGCGCGAACCTTGAGTCATCAACATTTGACCCAAGCGATGTGAAGTCTGTCGACCTACGAGCAGCGAGACTGCCTGCCAACTACTATGTGCTAGACCGCGCGCTGCCAAATGGCGAGCCAATCACTGCCCTGTTGACACCGACTACACTGCGAGTGAACGAAGAAATCGCGGTACACAGCGTATGGGAGGAGCTGGTTGACGAGCACCCTGACGAGAGCTATCGCAAGGAAGTGAAAGCCCTGTTGACCTTCGCACGTACATTACGCGCACCCTCTGTCGCAGAGCCTGTAGCGCTTGAGGAGGCAGCATGAGCGCAACGACCTTTCGTCGAACAAGGCAGTACCAGCAGCCCTACTTTGATGTTGGTCAGTACAAGTTCCAAATCCAAGGCGCATCATTGAATGGCGCAGGCGACCCAGCGATTAACATGCAAGTCGTAGAGTCATTCGATGGCCGTCGGGTTGGCGTGTACTACTACCGTAACTTTCACCTTACTGCAGCAACCACCCCTAAGTCGAGAGCCTTGTGGGAGAGAAAATTGGACATGCTACTTGGTGCTTTAGGCATTCGAGACCTGTCTGATTTAGGCGAGCTTGTCGGGCGTACGGTATTAGTAGAGTTTACGAAATCGGGCTTAGAGCCGCTGCCCAACTTCTTACCGCCAGACAGAGCTGTTCCCCTGTTTACCAACGAGTTGCAGGCAGCTTAGACCACTTTATTTTTAACAGTAACACTGTTGACATGCGTTAGCAGTGTTTATATTATGCGGCCACTTTTTTAAGCGGAGACACTATGAAATCAAGGTACCACCGTCGCGACGAGCAACGTCTTACGCGCGCCGTTTTGTCGTGCGCCGCTATAGTAGTAATACTGTTAACCAGCGCGTTAGCATTTGCTACTAAATACTAATAACCACCCTTTAAACACGAGCATAAAAGAAGGATATACCCATGAAATACATGTTAGAGAACCTTGCAGTAATGGCAAAGATTAAGAATGCGATGGAGAAGCACGAGGACGACCCTACGTTGCTTACCAAGATGCCGCTTTATGTACCAATCACCTCGATACTGATGGACGATGCGCACACAATGGACCGCCGAGCGAAAGTGTTAGCAGCGACCGTCACGAGCTTTGTCTCAGAGACTGCACCCGCCTACAAAGACTTCAAGCCAGAGCAAGTAAAAGAGGCTATTTCGGGCGCATTTGACGAAGCAATCAACATTATCAGCCAGCTAAGAGACCGTATTGAAGATGACGAAAGCTTCAAAGCGATTGTGCTGCGCAACTATGAGAACGACTACAAGGACATTGGCGACGAGCCAGAAGATGATGAAGGCGTGACCGTCGAGAAGGTTGACGCGAACCACCCAATACACGCCCTATTCGAGCAACTAGCAACAGAAATTGAAAAAGCAAAGCGCGATACAGACGCTGTTCGCCCTCTGCATTAGAGTACAAAACACGGAGTACCAGTCATGTTTGGAAACAAAGACCAACTAATCAAATTAGAAGAAGCAATCACTGAATTACAAGGCCAAGTGCGAGCGTTAGCGCGTAACACAAACAAGGCGCACAATCGCATCGACCAAGCCAACCTACGCACAGCGAACATTGAGCACTACACCGGTATGCGTTCGCACAGCTTTGAGAAAGGTGGCCGTATGTGGGATTACATGCAAATCCACAAAGACATAGCCAGTGGCACACGTCCTAAGTCATTGTTCGTCACTAAACATCGTATGGCGCAAGCGGCATGACCAAGCACCCTTACGTAGTCAATATCAGAATGACAGTCGACGGCTACGAAAAGCACGTACCTCTTGTCGGTGAGGCATTCAACGCGGACGAGGCAGCTACTGCTGCCTTAGCTGCCGAGGCGCACAATGAGCTAACTGACCACCCGTACAGAGACAACACGTTCATTGACGACTCATTCACCTACGTTGTCCACAGCGCGGAGCGTGTGAGCTATGACGACTATCAAGTATTAAAGCAACATATGGGAGCATTTTAAATGTCACGATTTTCAAATTACACCTTAGAGTCACACGACGTAGAGCGCCTAGAGTTGGCAATCGACCTTTCAAGCATTGTTGAAGGTGCAGTGGAAGATGGCGACGACATTAGAGAAATCTTACGTGATGTGAGCGACGACAACCAAATGGAGTTCGCTGTTGACTTCATCGAAAGCCATGTTGACGACCAAGCTCTTTACCTCATGTTCAACGAGCGCACTCAATCACACGTTGCTCGCCGCTTTGCGACCACCCTATCGAACTGTATCACTGACGATGAGGACGAGTCTGAGCTGGTGCGCCAAGCCAACCGCAAAGCACGTATTGATGGGCTTTCGCTGGGGCTTGAAACGATAACCGAGGAGTTAGCGACTATCCGCGACTCACAAGGCTCAACACATGCCGAGCGCTTAAAGGCACATGACAAGTTAAAGGCCATTCAATCAGCTATTGCTGTTTTAGAATCGCTGTAGATAACAGTAACACTAATAATTTAGCGAGTAGTGCTAAGCGCTACTCACCCTCTAACCAACACAGGTATTTGACCATGAAAAAACTAAAGCTGGGCTTACGCCTTAACGCCTATAACCGTCGCAAGATAGCCCTTGCCGTTGTTAACGCACAGATAGGTGGACGCATCGAGAGCCTTAACCGAGAGCTGGCTGACTTAGGCCGCGACGTATATGCCGCCCTGTTTGATATGTACGGCATAGGCAACTTGTGCGCTGACGGTGAGGACGTATCAACCATTATGGACGGCACACTACCCGTTGCCCCTCACATCACTGTTACAAGCGCTGACAAGGCCGACATTATGAACTTGGACTTTGGTGGCGAGAAACCAATTCCTTACTGCTACCAGATTGGCAACGTGAACGACACGCTGTTTAACGACCTGCCAATGTTTGAGGAGCGCATCATGGGCTTATTCCCTAAGAGCGCCCTTGTTAAGCAGCAAGCGGAAGAGATTGAGCTTAAGATGATCAAATACCTTGAGACCCACAAAACGTTACGAACGGCTGTTGAAGAAACACCAGGGCTCGCTGAGATTATTCCTGAAGAATACTGCGAGGAGCAAAAAGAAGGTAAGTCATTAGACAGCATCCTACAAGGTGAAGTGGCATGAGTTGCTTCACCCAAGACGACAAGCTAGCGTTGAACGTCATTAAAAAGGCGTTCGACCTAGACATAATTGTGTTCCTTGATTGGGAGACCTTCTACAAGTCGAAAGCGAACAATGGTTCTAAGTCATTTAGCTTAAAGTCACTGACATACCCTGAGTACATCTACGACCCACGTTTTCATGAGACGGGCTTAGGCTTAGTTATCGACCTAGACGAGCACATTGATTACGGTCATGGCGGTACGTTCTACAACATGCAGATGCAGAAGTTAAAAGATGCGCGTGCTGATGGTTTACGTATCGGCCTTGTCGCTCACAACACGGTATTCGACGGTGCAATCTGTAACTGGCGCTATGGGCTAGAGTTCGACTTTTACTTCGACACAATGCTGATGCGTAAGTACCTAGCGGCGCATAGACCGAGCAGTCTAAATGCGTGTGCGAAGGACGAATGGCCTGACGACCCTGCCCTTCGTAAAGGTAACGACCTAGCGGACGTTGACGGTATCAAGTATGAGTACATTAGTGAGGAGCAGCACGCGTCACTGGCTAAGTATTGCCGCCAAGACGTTAACCTAATGCGCCGTTTGTTCTTGGCTTACATACCCCGTATCGGTCTGGCGAACAGCACAGAGCTACGCGCCATGCACATCACGTTACGTGGAAACATTGAACCGCAGTTTGATATTCGCCACGACTTGCTTGAGGAGGTTATCAAGGAAGAAAAAATCAAAGATGGCGAGGCGGTTGTTGAAGCCATTGAATACTGTTACGAGCAAGGGTTTGATGATATTACACCGAAAACTTTCAGCTCAAATCAGCAGTACGCGACATTGCTTGCGGGTCTTGAACTTCGCGTTCCTAAGAAAATTTCTAAGTCGACAGGCCTGCTAACCCCTGCCCTTGGTAAAGGCGACCCTGAGTACATTCGCCTACAGATAGACAACCCTGAGCATGCGGTGCTGTACAAAGCACGTGAGCGTATGAAGTCGACTATCGCCAAGAGCCGTGCAGAGCGAATGATTAGCGTGTCATCAACTTTCCGCAAGCATGGTTTTACTGACGCATGTATGCCGTTTTTCCTTAATTACTACGGTGCGGGACAGACAGGTCGCTGGTCGGGTGGGCAGAAGCTAAACCAGCAAAATAATACTCGTGGTGGTAAGCACCGCATGTCGATGCTAGCGCCTGATGGGTACCAAATTGGCGTGTGTGACTTATCGAACATTGAGCTGCGCGTGAACTTATGGTTCTGCGGCCAAGAGGACTTGTTGGAGAACTTCCGCAACGACCCGAACTTCGACCTATACAGCGACATTGCGACGGACATATTTGGCTACAAGGTAGCTAAGAAAACACACCCTGACGAGCGTCAAATGGGTAAGGCCGCAGCACTTGGCCTTGGCTTCTCAATGGGTTGGTTTGGCTTCCAGCAGTACCTAGCCAGTGGTCCGCTGGGCATGGAGCCGATGTTCAAAGACGATGAGTTTTGTCGCAACGTAAAGAATGCGTATGACGTTAAGCACTACGCAATTAAGGCGATGTGGCACTTCTTAGCGAACACAGTCATGCCGGTGATTGTGAACGGTGGTGAGCTTCGCTTTGGGCCAAACGACTCGTACCTTGCACGTAAAGACCAAGTGGTTCTGCCGTCCGGTCGCGTTCTGCAGTATAGCAATGCACGTTATAAGGGCGAAGAAACGCAGTCAGGTGTTTCGATGAAGGTAGTGTTTGACTCTGACAAGTACGACCGCTGGGGCAAGCCTGTTCCTAAATACTTATGGCACGGCCTGCTTATCGAGAACATTGCACAAGCAACAGCGCGTGACATTCTGGCCGAGCAGCTTGTGAACGTAGACCGAGAGCTAGATGAGAAGTATCTGGGCTGGGTAATGGGTAGCGTTCACGATGAGCTACTTGCCGCTTTGAAGGAAGGCAACGAGGACGAAGCGTTTTCAATAATGGAGCGCAACATGTCAAAAGCCCCTGAATGGGCTATCGGGCTACCGCTAGCGAATGAAGGCGGTTACGCCAAAGAATATTCTAAGTAACGAACGTTCAAAAGCAAAGGGGACGGGTTTTGATATTTTACTGCCCCCTTTTTTCACAAACAGATAACAGAGAGACAGAAAATGACAGTACAAGCCATAGCAGACAGCGCAACTAAGATACTTGAGGACATCGTAGCTGTTGCAGAAGCACACAACAAAACTGTGGACGAATTTAACGAAGCGGTTGACCACATTGAAGCTCTACAGGCACAGGTAGAGGACATGCAGGCTGTCATTAACGAAAAGAATCGACTGCTGAACAAGCAGAGTGAAGTGATCGACAAAGCTATCGAGCACAAAGAGAAGGACCGAGCTGAGATACAACAATTACGCGCTGAGCTTAAGCTGTTGCAACGCCTTGATCCTAAGCGTCTTGAAAAGGTTAACAAGACCCAGAAAGCGAAAATTGCAGAGCTTAAAGCGGACGTTGAAGCGGCTAGAAAGCAGAAGGTTGAGGCTATGAAGAAAGCCACCGACCTTGCGCGTACGATGAAAGCTGAGGGCTTCACCCCATTCTATCAAGACCCTGAAACGGGCAATAGCATTCGCGTCATTCCACACATGTACGTGAGCAAAGACAACGAATACAACGGTGTGCCTGATACCCCTGTCCTTGAGTTCCACCATAGAGCGCGGGGGATCACACGACAAGGCGTACTGCTAAAAACAGGTGAAATTAATTGGGCAATGGCTCAAAACTCATCACCTACCGAGATAGATTCACAAATAGCGAAAGACCACATTATGGACTACTGCAAACGCAATAAAGTGGCAACGAAATTCATCAAAGACATTAAGAAGGCGGCGTAACGATGGCTAAACCAAATAACTTTGCAACGACTAAACCTACGGTAGTGCTACTAGTGCTACCTGACGATGAGCCTAAAGTACTTAAAGACGAAAAAAACGAAGTCATGGTGTTCCCTAACTTACGTAAAGCGCAGAAGCACGTAGCGAACAAGGTAGAGCCTGAGTTCCACCCTTTCATTGAGTACGCCAACGAAAAACCTATGATGGGCGCTGGCGACCGCGAGGAGACGAACAATCGCCGTTGTTTGAAGTGCAACGAGTTCCTGCGTCCTAGCTACCGTCAAACTAAGTCGGTGTTGCCAGATGGCTCAGAGCTGGCCGTTACAGAGCTAGATTGCCCGAAATGCGACTTAGGTGAGTAGCTATGAACAACCATCAAGAGTTTACGAGCGTAACGGCTGACGGCCTGTCATTCATAGGTGTGACGAACCCGACGCTTTACGAGGGCTTTGACCCTAAGCTAACGCCCTCTGACCTTGTTGAGTACGCTGGCCTTATCCCGCAGATACTATGCAACGGTGACGAAGGTAATACGTTTAAGCAGAACGTGGACAACAACTACGTTTATGGTCACAGATGGGGAGACCGAGCAACGGTTGACGATGAGGGTATGTACCACTACCCAGAAGATGAGCCTCTAGCGCCTATTCTAATGATACTTAACCCCCGCACACAACAGCGGGCCTTTGTCTACCCATATGCATTAGTTGCCATTCAAGACGAAGGAAAATGGATTACGACCCGACTGGATTAAATATCAAACTGTAGCAGAGCGAATTTTAACAGTGATACTACTAAAATCAGTTTTATACCGCTGAATTTAATTAGTAGCACTGTTAAAATACACGACCTGTTTACTAATAATTTAATTTAACGAGATGCCCGATTACATAGACAAATCAGTTGAGCAGCAGGAGTTAATGCTTGCTGTTCAGCTCGCAAATGCGAAGGTTAAGACCCCTCGCCTAACACCTAAAGAAGCCTGTTACAACTGTGATGAACCCCTAGTGCATGAGCCAGGCAGGTTGTTCTGTGACAAAGATTGTGCAGACGATTTCGAAAAATACCCAAGGGAGGCATAAAGACGATGAAACTACACTTTGTTTCCGCGCACAGCAAGATAGGTCCGATGCGTAAAACGATTGGCCTAGCTGATGGTAGCTCACGCTCGTACCCGCTTGCTGCAAAATTAACGTCGTACGAAGCAGAGTTGAACGTAGAGGAAGAAGGCTTAGCAGGCTACCGAGAGTTGCTATTGGAGAATGCCCGATACGGTCGTGCGCTATACAAAGGTTTGTTCATTCGCCCTTTAGCACATGAATCGCGTCGGAACATGACCGACCAAGACGCTCGCACCGAGTTTATGGTGCTGGACGTTGACGGTTTGAAGTTAGAAGGTGAACTGAAAGAGCGCTACCGCTCGTCAGATGTTAAGCAAGTTGCCGAGTCGGTGATTGAAATGTTACCTACCGCGCTGCATGACGTTTCGTACGTAGCTATGGCCTCAAGCTCATTTGGCCTGAACCAAGATGAAGTGTCGGTACACATACACTTTTTGCTTGAAAACTCAGTGTCGCCTCGTGCGTTGAAAGAGTGGCTAACGTCGCTGAACTACTCGCAGTCTGACATTTACAACAGGTTGAAGCTGACAAAGACAAAGACACGTTTAAAGAGTGTTATTGACCCCTGTCTAGCGGAGCCTGCCCGTCTAATTTATATCGCCCCACCTAGTTTTGGTCCTAAGCGCAGTAATCCGTTTATCAACGATGACGAGCGTTTTGTGCTGGTTAAAAAAGGTAAAGAGTTGCTTAACCTTGACCCTTTACTTGAGGCCGTTCACGACAAGATGGATGCGATCAACCAGATACGTGATACCAAGATTAAGGAGTTGCAACAAGAAGCGGGGATCGTACGACACAAACCGAAGTTTACGCGCATAAACGTCGATGGTCGTCCAATGAATGTTATGGCTAACCCGCCGACTGTTCGTATGGAGTTTGCGTACGAGGACGACGAGTTTGTTCGTTATAACGTAGGTGGTAGTAAGAACAACGCATATTGGGTAGCTCGCTCTAACCCAGAGGTTGTGCGTTGTTTCATACCTGACGAGCCAGCTTTCTTGTTTAAAAGCGCCGACGCAGAGGCATACGCCAAACATATTGAGAGATATGGTGAAGCGTACGAGGAAGTGAAGGACGATGAAGGTATCGTTCGCAAGGTTCAACGTTCGATGTTTATTGACCAAACATCTGACATGTATATGACGATGGAGTACGACAAAGAGAACGACGAAGTAGTTGAACTCAAAGAGCGTAAGAACGCGCAAATTGCTGCGGAGTGGCTAAAGCATTACGGCCAACTTGTTCCTGACCCTGTTCCAGCTATTCATGTGACCTTGGACCCGAACCGAGGTGAGACACGTTACGCGATAGGTGACAAGGACTACATAAACCGTTTCAAGCCATCGGTTTACATGCGTGACAAAACGACGCATGACTACCCTGAGACGCTAACATATGGCAACGCTTGGATGCTGCACTACGACTGCCCAGTCATTAGTGAAATCATCTTAAATATGTTGGGTGATGATATGGACTGCTTCGAGCATTTCATTAACTGGCTCGCGTTCATCATGCAGAAACGAGACAAGACACAGACCGCTTGGCTTGTGCATGGTACAGAGGGTACGGGTAAAGGCTTACTGTTTAAGTCAGTTTTACGCCCATTAATCGGCCAGCAGTACGTGGCACAGAACACGCTGCAAGGGATAGCCGACGACCAGTTTAACGGCTGGATGGAAGATTTAATGTTGTTGATGGTTGACGAGTTCAACATGCGCGGGGCGGCGAGCTTAACAAAAGCAGCGTCACTGTTAAAAACGCGCATTACTGAGCCAACCATGATGCTTCGTAAGATGCAGCAGCAACAGCGAGAGGTTGTTCAACGTCTGAACTTCATCTTCGCGACAAACGACTTGGACGCAATGCCTGTAACCGACAAACGACGCTACAACATTGCACCGAGGCAGCAGAGAAACCTTGAAGCGCGACTTGAGTATATCAAATCGCATCGTGAGCATACGGACGAGTTAATTAAGGGCGAGCTACACGCCTTTGCGACTTACCTACGTTCATTCAAGGTAGACACTCACCAATCAGGTTCAATCATCATGAACCAAGCACGCATCGACACGCAGAAAGCGGGTATGAGCGCATCGGACAGCTTCTTTACTGCGCTACGTGACGGTGATTTTGGTGCGTTCATTGGCATTCTTGATAAGTCGACAGCGAACCTTGAGCCTAAAGAGTTTGCACAGTTGACGCGTGTTAAGACGTTCCTGACGGCCAACCTAGAGCACATAAATACGGGTAAAGCATGTTACTTGCTGCCTGACGATTTACGCATGCTTTACAGCTATTTGGCGGGTAAGGAAATATCTGAAAACGCCCTGTCACGAATGTTATCAACGCACGATGTTGAGAAGAAACGTAAATCACGTCCTGTAGGTGCAAGAGCGCCCCTACCATCACGCCCACGATGTGTAGAAGTGTTCTGGAACTACAACGACGAGGAAGTGCTAGAGGCTATCAAAGATGCTAACAGCACCCTGCCGAGCAACGTTTCGTCAATCGACCCAGAAAAAAGAACCAGCGAGGACTTCGAGCGGGCTATGGCTGAGGCCAGAGCTGAGCTAGAACAATCCGTTGAACCCGAAATATATTCAAATAATGGATACGACCTATGAAAAATCCAATCTTATACACAACCCGAGGATGTAAATTTTGCCCTGACGTTAAATCATACGCTGAGTTAGCTGGCTTAGAACTTGATATTGTTCGCCTTTCGGAAAGTAATCCACATGGCCTTCGTTCAGCGCCAGCGATTGAGCATAATGGTGAGATTTACATAGGGATAGACGATTGTGCGGCGTTCATTCGCCGCTTTGCGAAGGAGGCCGCGTAATGGATTTTGCTGCCAAGCTTAAGGCCAAGGCCGCTGAGTCTGGTCAACAAACAATTCAAGGCAAGAGCAGTACGCCCAAGCCTTCGGACGCTGTGAAAGCTGATAGCAAGGAGGGTCTAGCAGCAATGCTAGGCGCTCGTGCTAAAGAAACAAAACAAAAAGCAGTTATCACGCAAGCACCAAAAAGTAACACAGTTAAAAAAGCGGGAGATTTGAATGCTCTATCGAATGCACTTAAACAAGCAAAGCAAACGCGAGAAGATGAACGCGGCGCAATGGTCGTCGACTTCCCAACAGCAGCCGTTAGAGCATGGTCGTTCTCAACGCTCAAGAAATTCGAAAACTGTCAATGGGCAGTCAAACTAGGCAAAGTAGACAAAATACCTGTTGAGTCTGGTGAGGCTGCGCAACGTGGTACGGTTATTCACGATGGCTGCGAGGCATGGGTTCGTGGTGACATAGAAGAATTGCCAGCGGATAACCGAACCAAGTTTGACCAATTCTCTGCGGACTTCTCTAGCCTGCGTGATGACTACCGTGAAGGTAAAATCACAATGGAAGAAAACTGGGGTATCCGCAAAGATTGGTCGCCGTGCGATTGGGATGACGACGAGCTTTGGGGCCGTGCGAAACTTGACGTGTTTATCCGTGAGGATGAAAACTCATGCCGCATCATTGACTATAAAACAGGTCAGAAGTTTGGCAACGAAATGAAGCACGCAGACCAAGGGCTGAGCTACGCGCTGCACACGATGCACCGATTCCCTGAGATTGACGTGTTTAAGGTCGAGTTTTGGTATTTAGACGACGGCACCAAGATGGTTCGCACGTTCAACCGTCGTCAGCTGGGCATGTTGTTACTTCGCTACCATAACCGTGCCAAGAAACTAACAACGTCCAAAGACTTCATACCTACAGCTAACGCGCATACTTGTCGTTTCTGTGAGTACGGCTGCAACACTAACCGTGATGGTAAAGCATACGGTAACGGCGCATGTGGTTTTGACCACTATCGAGGTTTAGATGTTGCATAAAAAAGAGAAACCGACATTTAAGCCGTTCGCCCACCAAGAGGCATTTGCCAACCTGTGGGGCGATAAAGAGCGCGTGTTGAACTTTGATGGATGTGGGACGGGCAAAACGCTCGCCTGCATTCATGCAGTAAAAACGTACTGGCCTGATGCGCGTGTTCTTGTACTCGCGCCACTTTCCATTTTAACGCCAGCGTGGGCTAAAGACCTGTGTTTCGGCTGGCCCGAAGCGACCTATGCTATTGCTGCGGGTACTGCTGCCAAAAAACGTAAAGCCTTCGAAGGTAACGCCCAATGGGTAATCACGAACCATGATACGGTTAAGATGATCGACAACGAAGGCTACGCGCCTAAATTCGATGTCCTCATTGTTGACGAGGGCGATGCCTTCCGAAACAGAACGTCTATGCGTTCCAAGTCAATTAACCGTATTGCGGGTGACATTGAGAAAATGGCACTTATGACGGGTACACCCTCCCCTAATACCATTCTCGACATTTGGCACTTAGCGTTCCTCATAGACCGAGGTGAGCGCCTTGGCAAAAACTTCTTTGGCTTTCGTCAACAAGTATGTGACCCACAAGTCATTGCAGGTGCGCCAATTGGAGCAACGAAATGGGTTGATAAAGCCGGTGCCGCAGACCACGTGACACTTATGTTATCTGACATTACTTCCCGCGTTGCGCTTGATGACGTTCAAGAGCTACCAGAGACCATTTACCGAGAGGTAACGGTTGAGCTACCTAAGAAGATACGCCGTGACTACGAGTTCCTAAAACGTGAGTCAGTTTTAGCGTTGGAGAGTGGCGAAATGCTGAATGCCATCCACGCGGGTTCACGCATGCAGAAGCTACTGCAAACGCTGTCGGGTGGCGTGTACAACGAAGACGGATCAGTCATTAACGTACACAAAGAGCGCTACGAGCTGGTGCTTGATTTGGTTGAGGAGACAGACCACGCGCTTGTTGCGTTCAACTGGACGCATCAACGTGATGGCCTGATAGCTGAGGCCAAAAAACGAAAGATTTCTTACGCGGTAATAGATGGCGACACACCGTCATTGGAGCGTAACCGAATCGTTCACCAATTTCAGCAGGGCAACATACATGTGATTTTCGCTCACCCGCAATCAGCGGGTCACGGTTTGACATTGACTATGGCGAACCGTGTTATTTGGGCGAGCCCTACTTATCGTGCCGACCTCTACGAGCAGTTTAACCACCGTATCGTACGAACAGGCCAAGAACGTAAGACCGAGATTATTCATATTGCGGCTGAGGAGACGGTAGAAGAAGAAGTCTACCAGAAGATGCTCGACAAGCAGATGAACATGATTGGACTACTAAACACTATCGCAGGACTGTCGCAAGCAGCCTAACCACAACTTTTACATTATAGAGAGAACCATTATGAGCAACTTACCTTTAAACAAATTCCAAATCACAGCAGCAGACTTTGACCTTGAAGCGTTCAACGAGGCCGTTAAAGACGTTCGCCACACGCGCAAGCAAGTTGTTGAGTTCGGTAGCGACTTCGAAGAAACACGTGAGAAGTTAGTCGAAGCCGAAGAAGGTTTAAAAAGCGCTATGGCCGACTTGAACCTTGACGAGATAACGAAGCTAACCGCCGAGTGCAAACGCCTGAAAGCCAAGTTGCAAACTACACCAGTAACAAAAGTACAAGCGTTCGACGAAGCAATGGACAAACTATACGCATTCTTCGACGCGGGTTGCCGTGCCCCAAAGGAATTAACTGAAAACACAGAACAAGAGGCAGCATAAAATGTCAGCAGCAGAGAAATTAAATGAAGAATTTGACCTATCAGATGTACCAGCTAGCGAGTTACCAGACCGCAAGGCTGTAGTCACAGAGTTATTTCGCGTTCGTCGCGAGATAGCTCTAATTGAAGCAGAGCAATTAAAAACCCTGAAAGAGCGTAAAACCGAGCTTGAGAACTACCTAAAGGCAACCTTAGAAGTAGGCGAAAAAGTGGCTTACGTTGGCGTAGGCGCTGTATCTATGAGCGAAGAAACACAACCCTCTGTTACGGATTGGGACGCATTGTACGAGCACATTAAAGACAATGATGCGTTTTACCTTCTACAGCGTAAAGTCAATGCAGCACCATTTAGAGAGCTTATCTCGATGGGCGACACACTAGCGGGGGTACAACCTGTACAAGTGCGAAAACTATCGGTACGAAAAAATTAATTAGTAACACTGTTGACTTGAATTAACAGTGATACTAATATTGCGGCCTCAACTGGTTCTCTCTATGTACTTGTTGTGGTTGCTTGCTAACCCCCTACTTCCTAGTCAGTTGTTGGGGGTTTTTCGATCAAACTATTTGATCCAATGACTCATTAACGATTAACAAATAACGAATATAAGGAATACCATCATGGCGAATAACACTAACGTAGCTGTTCAAGCGGAAAAATTCGGCGGTGTAGCAACTATCGAAGAACGTGGCGATTACGTTGGCCGTGGCTCAGAGAATGTAACCACAGACGATTTAGCCATTCCTCGCTTGAAACTGTTACAAATGATCAACCCAGAAGTAGAGCCTGGCAACCCTAAACAAGTTGAAGGTGCGCAAGCTGGTATGATCATGAATAGCGTTACAGAAGAACTGTACACGTCGCTTTTTCTAATCAATTTAAGCTTTACGAAGAAAATCGTTGTATGGCGTAAGCGTAAGTTAGGTGGCGGTATGGTCGGTTCATATGACACAGAACAAGAAGCCCTAGACGCACTAGAAGAACAAGGTCTAGCGGTTAAAGACCATGATATTTCTGAGAACCCTACTCACCTAGTATTACTTCTAGACGACGAAGGTAATCCGAAATCTGTTGCACTACTTGATATGCCGGGGGTTAAAGTCAAAAAGTCACGTATCTGGAATACCCTGATTAATGACGAAGAAAAACAAGGCAACCCTCGCTTTGGTTGTGTGTGGCAATTAGGCGTTGTGTCTGAGTCTAATAGCTCAGGTAATTTCTTCAACTACGACGTATCACTTGTAGCTCATGCTCCTGACGAGTTATACGATCAAGCTGTTGAAATGTATAGCGCTTTATTTGCTTCAAAGACCGAAGCAGCATAATAGCCCTACCACTTTAGGGCATTGGCCGACTCGTTTTAGGGTCGGCTTTTTTGTGTGAAACATTAAAACAAAATGAATGAATGTTTAAAGTTTGATCATAAAAATTTACTATTTTTTGAATCTTTAGTTAACAATTAATTTTTTATTAGATTTCATAAAATTAACACCTCAAAACACCTTTACAATACTTTACATTAGCGCCTTAAATTTTTGGTGGCCAATGGTAAAAGGAGAATATAATGGTCAGCGATTACATGGTGGACATCGAGTCTATGGGCACGAACGCAGGTGACGCGATTCTGTCAATCGGCATTGTTCCAATGGATTTAAAAAGCAAAAAGATACGCAAAGGTTACTACACTCGTATTAGCCTCGAAGATAGCCAAAAAGCGGGTTTCCGCATCGACGCGAGCACCGTCCTATGGTGGCTACAGCAAGAGCAAGCAGCGCGTGACGAGTTCAAGGGTAACTACGCACATAAGCCAGTTAAAGACGCACTAATCGAGCTAAGCGAGTTTATCGCTGAACAATCGAAAGATGTACCTGCCGACGAAATTCGCCTGTGGGGTAATGGCGCAACGATGGACAATGTGCTGATAGCCGAAGCCTACAAGATTTGTGGCCTCCCCCGCCCTTGGTCATACCGAGGTGACATGTGCTACCGCACTATCAAAAACCTAACACCACACGTTGAGCGAGTTGAGCCGACTGTTGCTCATCACGCATTATTCGATGCGGAGGCACAAGCACTTACTCTATTCAAACGACTAGAGGCGTTAGGCCTGTAATGATTGAGTCACAGTACACAGCGAACGTCGGCAAGAAGCTGAGTTCTGACATAATGCGTACGTGGAAAATCAACGATAATTTCGCGGGTGGCGTACCTGACGCATTTTATCGGCACCGCAATGGAAAACGCCCATTATGGGCTGAGTACAAATTCATAAAGACACTACCCAAGCGGCCTACGACGTTCGTTAAGCCCAACTTATCTGCACAGCAGCTATTGTGGCTTAATGAAGCTGTAGAGGCCAATGAGCTTGCAGTAGTGATCATCGGCTGCGAAGCCATAAAACATCAACGACAAGTTTGTGGTGTTGTCCTAACTGACCCTAGCGAATGGGTTAACGGCATAACCGCCGAAGAATTTGCCAATCGTGCAGAAAAATTAAACTACACAGCTATAGCAGCATTTATTGAGGAAACTACATTAGAGGGGGGGCTTTCAGACCATCGATTATAAGGAGGCTAGATCGGCTGGAGGCCACTCCGAATGTGGTGTTCATGTCTTAGCAAACGTTAACATATGCGTTGACATGTAACAGTGCTACTGTTAAATTATGTATAAGCAACACAACCACAACGGGGATTTTTAAGATGGAATACAGTAATGATGTACTAAAGAAAGTACAGCTTGCATGGTCATCCCATAAAGATGCTACGGCGCTAAGTCAGGCCAGAGCAGCAAAAGCTATGGGCATGAACCAGTCGGCTTTCAGTCAATATCTGAGAGGGACGATTCCGCTTAACACTGACTTTTTGACCAAGTTCACTGCTTTTACAGGGCTAGAACTATCTGACTTCGGTGCTTCCTCGGACACTGTTCCCGAGAAGCCGTTACGGGTATTAGCAACATTGTCGGGTCGTAAACCAACGAACCCGTCAGTGCTTGTAGAAACCATACTCGAATGCGACGAGTCGTATTTCATAGAAGTGGATTACGACGACTTCGGCCTAAGAAAAGGGTCAATGCTGCTCGTTAACCCAAAGGGTAACGTACGAGCTGGCGACAGAGTGGTTTACCTTCGTAAGAAGGGACAACCAATTGTGTTTGGTGAGCTATCAGAAACCGAAGAAGGCTGGGAGATCTTGGAACAACTCTGGCAAGGTGGAAGACGCTATTTAGTTGACCCTAAAGACGACGTTTTTAGAGTCGTGTCTGTATATAATCCGCAAGCTAGGGGGAGAAAATTTAGATAGAGTACGAGTGTGTACTAAAGGAATTTAAATGCCTGACTCAGCACAACAACACGACATTATAGAAAAATCGCCCCACTACAATACCCGTTCAGTGGAGGCTATTCACTTTATTAGGCATATGGATTTTGCAACAGGTAACGCGTTTAAATACATTTGGCGCTATGGCCTGAAAGACACAACCGACTTGGAACGCGGAAAAAGAAATTATTACATTAAGAACGCTCTTATATACAGACCCAACTTTGTATCTGAGGACGTTGGCTATTGCATGATTCGCATGTTATCAGCAATGGCTGAAGAATTTGAAAGAGAACAATTCGAGCTTTTAGTTGCCCTTATATCTGCCTCTATGGGTGACTACGAAATGTTAATCGCGCGTGCTAGACAGCTTGAGCTGTTCCCTATCGCCGCAGAACACCTACTACTAAATGGGGGTTAATATGGCTTTTAACGTTGAGTGGGTAACGCTTAACGCTATGGCTAAGGCAACGGGTTACACCGTTGCCGCCCTACGTAGCAAAATTAAGCGTGGACAGCTATTTGAGGAAAAGCACTGGCGCAGAGCGCAAGATGGGCGTTTACTCATACATGTAGAAAATTTTAACGACTGGCTTAAACAGTAACACTAATAAATATGATAACAGTAAAGATTATTGCAGATTTAATCGCAAATGGCGTACGTATTACAACAGCAGAACTAGAGTACCCTAGATTCATTCACGCTGAGCTTATGACTCATCGTGTCTTTTCACGAAACAGTGCAAGCTCGCGCGCTATACCAACAAAGAAAGTGAGACAGCAAGTATGGAATACGCCAGAGTTGCCAATACATTGGGGCGCGAACCAGAGTGGTATGCAAGCCCAAACGACTTTAAAGACCCTCCCGTCATCCTTAGCACGCGCTTTGTGGAAAGGTGCATCGAAAGCGGCATGTATGTTTCATTGGGGGATGGAAAAGGTAAAGCTACACAAACAAGTCTCGAATCGTATATTAGAGGCCTTCCAAACAATGAAGGTTGTGGTTACATCGACGGGGTGGGCGAATTTCTTATGGTTACGCGACCACAAAGACGCACAACCAGAGATACGTGAACTCGCACGTCAAATAAGCACGGCCTTAAATAACAGTGTTCCTAATGAACTAGGCTATCAGGAATGGCACTTACCATACATCACTGATGAAATGCGTGAGAAGTATGAGCTACAAGAGTTACTTATCATTTCTGTTTCGTGCTGCGCGCAGGTTAGCTACCGTACGCTTGATATGTCACTAGACAAGGCGCTGCGTATCTTTGAGTCATTGACCTCGGGCGACCGTGTTCATGCCTCCCCTTTCGAGCATCAAGCTACACCTATTCCTAATTACCATAAGCTAACGAAGGCCAAAGCTAAACGTATTGGTGTTACGCACTTTGACGTAGATGGTGCTCGCTGGTCAGGTAACTTCCGTGGTTGGATTCAGCATAGACAGCTCATTAAGGGGCATGTAGTTATCGATTAACAGATTACGCCCGCTTTTTGCGGGCACATCACACATACTACCTGTTACGGAACTAAGGAAAACTCTTTCTTAAACTCATCGCCCTGTATAGACGAATAGCTAAGCTCCAAAGAGTATTCACGTAATTGCATTAGTATACTGTCATATACCTCTTTTTTCTTCGTTGAAAAGCTGAGTATATTTAAGGAAGAATTTGCCGAAATACCTAATTCAGAACCAATTTCTAATTTAATCCACCCACCTATAGCTAAAATTTGCTCTTGAAGAACTTTAACTGTGAGCTCCTGCTCGCCTCGCGTAACCGTATACTTAAAATTAATTGCAGAACCAGTACCATAGTTTTTGAGACTAAACTTATATGCAAACTTGTCCTCATCAAGCGCTATGAACCTTTCAATCACAGGCGTTATTGAACTCATATAAATTTTTCTATTATGTTTTAGACCATTACTTGCATACCATAAAGTACCGAGCGTAGCGCCAAGTGTAAGTAGATCTTTTAGCTCTACTTTAAACTCGAAGCCTTGACCAATTATTACCCCCGCAATCAAGACCAAACAAACAATTACGAAATATAAGCTACCGCTACTACTCATAGATATTTAAACCTGAACATAAAATAAAACTACAGTATACAGTTTTTTGCGAAGTTTAAAGCCTATTCCCTTTTACAACAAAATATACGATCCAATAAAATTTCGAGCTACCCCAACCTAGAACTGCCCCTGTGCATCCTTATCGACTGCGTAACAACCCCTTCTACACAATATTCGTCGGTTGCCTTGATTTTAACTGGCTTATAATCTGGGCTAGCGGACACAAGCTGATTGTTCTTCATATCCGCTAATTTGCATATGAATAAACCGTTGTAGCACGCTACGATGACATCATAATGCTTTACGTTTTGTGCCCTATCGATAATTAATATATCACCGTCATATATTCCTACGCCCTCCATGCTTCGACCGCTGGCACGGCCAATAAACGTAGAATCTTTGATAAAAGCTGAATCTAGCGTGCTTTCTAAGTCTGTAAGTTGAGGCCCAACTTGGGCGTTTTCTGTTAGCATTGTATAAGCACCAAATTTATACTGTATATATACACAGTATAAATGTATAACCATTCTTTTGGTACTTCATTTCATAATTTTGGCATTTTAATATAAATGTAGGTTCTTAACTTACGAGCTAAAAGTAAATACTGTACTCAAACAATAATAAGCCTCTAAAGCTTAAACCTGAGTATAAGCTCGTTTAAACGATCCGCCAATTTTGCAAGTTCAGTACTCGATGCAGATGTCTGGTCCGCGCCCTCTGAAGTTTCCGAAGATAATACTTTAATGAGATTTAAGTTTGTGTCTACTTCTTTAGCGACAGTGGCTTGCTCTTCCGCAGCACTTGCAATCGTTGCACTTTGACTATTAATGTCATTTACGAGTAATAAAATCTCTTCAAAAGCAGCCCCGGCATCTTCCGCGACTCTAAGGCTAGACGTGCTAAGTTCGCTGCTTTTATTCATGCTGCTCTCAGTTTTAACTGTAACCTCATCCACTGACTTAAGCATCTTTTCTATGTCTTTTGTTGACTCTTGGGTTCTATAAGCAAGTGCACGGACTTCATCAGCTACCACAGCGAAACCACGCCCATTTTCACCAGCTCTTGCTGCCTCAATAGCTGCATTTAATGCCAATAAATTAGTCTGTTCAGCTATGCTACGTATTACTTCTAAAACGGTTGATATATCTTTTATGTTATTGACTAACTGGCGTACACTTTGCCCAGATATTTTGATGTCAGACCTCAATAATTTAATTGAGTTTATTGTATCTAATATCTTTTCTTTTCCAGCTACAGTTTTCTTGTTTGCTACTTCGACACTGTTACTAGTATATGATGCAGTTTTAGCTACCTCTTCAATTGCAGATCTAAGTTGACTAACAGCACTAGCAGCCATATTTATTTGGTCGCTTTGCTTATCAACTGTATCTGAGGAGTGAGCAGTTACAACATTTAGCTCTTCAGAGGTAGATGCTAATTGCTCTGAAGAAGTTCCGATGCGCGATAGAGCATCTCTAAGTTTATTTTGCATTTCAGCAAGAGCTCTTAATAAGTCAGCGGCCTCGTCCCTAGCAGGATCGATAATTTCCTGGGTCAAATCACCACTTGCAATTTTTTCAGCTATGGCAACGGCCCTACGAAGGGGTAGAACTAAACTTTTTGTATAAATGTATGCCAAAACCAACGTAGCCAAAACTGACAAAAATAGACTGAAGACGACAAGTCTTTTGGATGAAACAAAAGTACTTTTTGCCTCTAGACCGTTTTCATTTGCTCTAGCTCTTTGAAAGTCTGAAAATTCATCTAAAGCAAGGCGCAACTCTCTCGCTATAGGCATGAATGACTCTTCCCGAAGTGATACAAAATTTTCTATTTTTTTGTTGTCTACTAGTGAATATAGAGCTGGGAGCTGAGATAACATCTCATTATGTAAAGCCTTTACTTTTTTTAATATTATATTTGATTCAGGTGTTTTTGAGTAACGAGACATCTCTTCTTCATACTCGGTGTAATGCAGATTGATTTTCCTCATTCTATTTTTAAGATATGAAATTTTTTCTGTTGTGCTGACATCAGATAATTCATTGATTATAACCTGCATCAGAAGTACGTCTCTTCGGAGCTCACTTAGAGTAATTATAGCGGGCAACCTATGGGAGGCTATCACTTCGGTAGTTTGGTTAAGTTTCGATAGCTGTGCAAAAGCACCTGCGGCGACAAGCACGGTAATTATTGCTGTTACGGCGAAAGTGGATAGAGTTCTAAAGCCTATTCGTAAATTTCTAATCATTACAATTCCTATTAATAGTATTTTTAATAGTTTCCATGTAATAATTTATTCCTATACAATATAAATACAACAACCATTAAGTAGTACATAATACACATTAAGTACCTATTAACATAGTGACTTTAATTATTATTTTTACTTTATGTTTAATTGAATTATGGATATCTGCCTTCTAAACTAAGTGGAGCATGCTAATGAATTTAATGGATATTTATGAGATTTAATGTTTCAAGAAGTGCGTCTAGCATACTGTATAATGCAATTCTGTATTTCCACTGTATTGTTTTTGCCTTGGGAATGGCTGAATCTACTTTTCTTGGGTATGAGTTAATGGAGGTAATTAGCCCAACAGTGGCGGTAAACTCATTAATAATTGCGGCCGTACTATCAATAACGAAGAAAATTGACCTAAGTACTAAGAAGTTTTGCGCCGCTATAGCTTCTGCAAGTGCATTGTGCCTTCTATTTGTACAATTTTCTTTTTTATTTCACATGCAGATTAACTATGACCTATGGGGCATCGATGATAGCCCATTTACATTATCGTTATCAGCTATTTTTACGTTCACTATACTTTCTGCATTTACTATCAAAGCTTTTCACGGAAATGTAAAAGCAATAAAAAACAACAACTTAAATTTAATCATATTAATAATTGTATTAACTGGATCAGTAGTGTGGCATCAGGTATCTTTAAAACTAGTCAAATCTCAAGATGCCAGTGCAAGAGAAAAAGTGCACCTAGTCGGATCTATGTTGAACAACTCTTTACTCGCACAGAAAAAAGCTCTAGCTAGACTAAAAAACAGGGTAGAAAAAGTTAATTTCGAAGATTTCAGACGTCTAATTAGAATAGATGCAATGAACTATAAAGCGGATTATGATGTAATTAAAGGGGTTTTAGTACTTGATGATGAGCTCCAGCATATCGCAACTGATAGTTTTTCCACAAATTTTTTCACAGAAGGAATGATTAATAAACCTACGATAAGTTCGTGGATAAAAGGCGATTCAGAGGAAGTTCGATTCGCAGCCAACTCTCTCAGCTTGGACTCGGATACACCAATTTTAATGTTTCTGGCTCGCGTTACACTCGCTGATCAAAATCGTTACTATGTATTAAATTTATTAGATATGAACTTACTGATAGAGAAAAATTATTTAAAATATCTTGGTCAATTTGATGCATTTTTAGAATTGACACCAGGCACTTACTTTTCAGTCGATTATAAAAATAAAACTCGAGTTGAATTGAGCGAGCTAACTAGTCGTTATATTAACTTTATTATGGAAAAGATAAACGTAATGGATTTAGTAGAACATAAAGTTTATAACTTTCTAAGTGATTATAAGGCAATACATGTAAGCACAATAATTGACCAATCAATATTATGGCTCACTTTCCTATTCGTATTTATCTTTACACTAGTTGCAGACTCTTCAAGAATCTTAGAGTTTAATGCAAATCACGATGAATTAACTGGTTTTTTAAAACTAAAAAGTTTAAAAGATAAGTTTTCAGAGTATTGTTCAATAAAGAAATGCAATAATTTTGCAGTAGTTATAATCAAAATAGACTTTTTTGATGAGATACAAAACTCTTTAGGCTATGAAATTAGTGATCAAATAACAAAACAAACTGCTGAAAAAATAAAGGCTAATAGTGGCAATCATGTGCTAATATCAAAAGGATTTAATAATAGTTTTGTTTTATATTATATCAATACTTCAGAAGTTTTTCTTACACACAAAGTTGAAGCTATACTACTTGAATTATCGAAATTTTATTGCATTGACAAATTTGAGCTCAACCTAACATCAAGCGCTGGAGTTGTTTATTACGATAGCCCTAAATCATTTAATTTTAAACTAAACTTACAACAAGCCAACATCGCACTTGAAAGGTCTATGGAACTTGGAGGTAATCAAATACAAATTTATAAACAATCTATGGATGATAAATTTAATGAAAAGACTACCATCCGTAATAAGCTAGATTCAGCGCTCAAGAACAACGAATTACAAGTATTTTATCAACCTATACATAACTTAAGTGGGAACCAAGTTGTAGCGGTTGAAGCGCTAGTTAGGTGGCCTCACCAAGATGGATGGATTTCCCCAGCGAAGTTTATACCCATAGCTGAAACTACAGGTCAAATAGTACAAGTAGGTAAATACGTTTTAAATCAAGTTATTCGTGACATCGGTCATTACCCTGAGTTACAAAAAATAAGCGTGGCTGTTAACTTTTCAACCAAACAACTCATTAAAGAAAATTTTGCAATTGATTTACAGTACCAGCTTACACAAAACAATATCGATTACCGTAAATTTACAATAGAGGTTACTGAGTCTGCCTTTCAAGAGAAAACCACGATAGAAAAAACATTGACTCAACTAATCGCCTCGGGCCTTAATGTTGCTATCGACGACTTTGGGACTGGTTTTTCAAGCTTATCTTACCTAGCTAACCAGCCAGCAAACATTATTAAAATAGACAGGGAGTTCACTTTAGGAGCCGATAAAAATACTAAAGAACAAAAGCTTTTAGATACTATAATCACTATTTGTTACGACTTAGGCAAGAATGTAGTGGTTGAAGGGGTTGAGGATGAAAAGCTAATTAACCATTTATCTAGGTACAAAGATATTAGAATCCAAGGATACTTTTTTTCAAAACCGCTCCCAGTTGATCAGGTTGCTGAATATATTAGGGCCACAATATCTAAGTAGTTTATCAAGTATGAAAATAACTCAATGTATTCATACTCCTAATACCATGGAACAGGAGCTTTTATCACCTATTTTTGGGCCGAAGCAACCAACAGGTTCGTTGCCTAAACGCACCAGCTACGAGCTTTAGTGCCACCATCGTAAGCAACACCCAAGCCTGACTTGATTAGAATGTCAGTCAGGCTTTTGTTATCCACGTATACGTCAGCAACTATCCTAAAATACTTACCACGCTTTGTATTCCTAAGCTCAATAACCTTTGCCGAACGTAAAGCTTCAACGGTTACTTGCTTTGCTTGGCGAGCTAGATCTTTTTCTTGCTTACACTTGCCGCGCATCTCTGGCGTATCGACACCAGCTACTCGAATGCCGATTCGCTCCCCTATTAAGGAATGAAGTCCTCTTATGTTAGCTCTAAAGGTATCGCCGTCATAGATTGAGGTTACTTCTGAGACTATCAAAGTGCCATGATTCTTGTTTCTTATACTTTCAGCGTTAGCTGTGAAGGACAACAAAAGTAATAAAGCGAATAATCTCACGCGACCTCTCAATGATATTAACTCGTTATTTTGTACCAATTTAAGTTAAGATCTTAAAACTTGCAACTTTTGTCGTGTGGTGATGATTAAAAATATTGAGCTTTGGGGTAAAAGACTCAGTGCTTTTTGAGTCTTTATGGTCAAAAAAGTGGATCCAGGCTGGGTCTGTATTTATAATAAAATATTAGGGCATAAACTATGACTTGGTATATCAATCGATCCAGAGAAGTAAGTATTTAAAATCTATTTTCAAACATTAAATATCTTCTTTATGATGTTCGTATAAGATATATTTAAAACCTCATAAACATAACCGATACTAGATGTAATATTCTCTTCACTAGGATGTAGAGTGTTATTACTAAACCTCTTGATACTTGAACCTGGACTTTTCAGCATTTTTATAAAATCACTAGCTAATTTATCTCCCTTTACCCCATAGAGGTTAATCGCACTATAATTCCATTCGTTTCTTACTGTGCTTGGTAGCCTCCATTTGGTACTATCAGAGCTAATAATATCCTTGAAACGATGTAAACTTATCTCGTTAGATTCAACTTTAACTTCTCGAAAAACACCATATAAGTTATGCCAAGCCACCTTGTGAGGTTTTGCTGCAGTCCTAGCAAGCCTTAAACAAACTTCATTTTGAAATTCACTCAGTGAAACAGTGATAGCAAGACTTGCATCACTATCTGATTTGAATGAACTAGGATTACCTTCAACTGTATTTGACAATAATGATTGAATATTACTAGCTGTTAAGTTAGTTATAAATTGGCCGCTTAACTTTGCTATATCACACGCAAGAAAATATGAAGCGTAATAAGTTGAGACAAGTATCCATGCAGCTTGTTGATCTGATTCTATCTGGGACTGAATATTTTGATTCTGCCGTTCAACTCTTTCTTTACCAAAAAATAAATCTGTAATTATAGCTGATAAATAATCTGACTTTTTCATTTTAACTTCAAGTACACTTGAACTAATGACAGAAACTTCTTTATCAACATGGTTGTTAATTAATGATTCCTTAAAAGTTCCTGAAAATGAATACCTAGTTGGGTTATCACCATATGTATAGTTCAGTGAGCTTAAACTTTTGAGTACTTTATTTGTTAATGCTTGTGAAATCATTTTAGAGAAGATCTGTTGGCTCACCCATCCTTTTACTATAAATATCGAGTAAATCAGAAAACTCTTTTGCCATACCACTTACCGTGGCTTGGTTTGAACCTGAGTGCTTGGAAAAGTCAATTGGTTTTATTCCAGTTAATATGTTTTTCATTGAAGAGCTAGAGTAACTTTTATGGTGGGTCAATGACATACGACATACTTTATCAAAAATTTTAAAAATTGCCTGAAAAAATGCAGATGTTGTCAACCTATCATTATTCCCATCGATTTCTTCTAGAACACCTTCTGTCGCTGAAAGATAATTAATTAATAGTTTTTTCTTATCTTCAAATGAGAACTGAGATAAAACATCGCCTTCAAGTAATGGATCAATTGCATCTTTAAAAGGGACTAAAGTAACTTTCCCACGAGCAGAAGCTGTTGCGCTCGTTCTTCCGTACAACGGTGACTCAGGAGATGAACCGAGTTCAGAGAAAAGTTTACTTCGAAGTGTATCAATGGAAGTTTCGTCTTCAGCTAGAAACTTCATCAATTCAATTCTTAGTGTTTTAGGAACACCCTTTTGGGTTGAATTAATGTCAATAAAATATTGCACCTCAGCTTTTTGATCTAACCCATTAAAAATACAAACAGGCAGTAGAACATCTGTTTTTGCTATATGTGACCCATATAGTCTATGTTGCCCATCAATAACAAAAAGAGAGTTATTGTCTAAAGTCATAGACAATTCGTTATTTTCATAGCTAATTTCTACGCCTTGTTGTGTACTCAAAATGATTGCACCGGGAATGATATTTCCTGAGTCTAAATATTCAGCAATAGATTTAGCACGACTCTCATTAAGATGTCTTTGATATCCTTTATCAGGGTTCTCGTTTACTCTTGATACTTTTGAAAAACTAAAAATTTCTTTTGCTGTCATAGCTGTAAGATATACTTCAACACTTTCGTTGCCTATATTAAAAGCGGGTTTCTTAATTTCTCTCACGTTATCTTTCCCTTAACATTTTTGTACATAGTAAGTAATGCGGAGTATTAGTTCAAGGTTATATTCAGCTCATACCTAAACAATACAGAAACTATATTTCATCTTTATAACTTTAGAATAAAAAAGTGGGTCCACTGTGGGTCCATTTCGGGTCTATTTTTGGGGATGGGTCCATGTTGGGTCTGTACCGATTATAAGCTTTGATAACTTATGTCTACGCTACAGCCCAGCAAAAACGGGGGGTATAAAATTATGCTAACCTATGCAAAACTCATCTTCTAAAACATATCTTGATAGGAGTTGGTTGTATTAAACGAAATTGCTTTATCAAAACCGGGAAGCTCTATTCCGTCTTCGCCAATTACAATGTCGTTATCGTTAATGGCGCCATCACCAAAACGATATACTAATTCGTACTTTCCAAGGTCAGCTTGCGCTTTATAGGTATTTCGCGCAGCAACAACGGATGTGTTTTTATCAGCGTAATCACTCAGCGCTTTTTCACCATGGCGTTTAGCAAGCATTTGAAGTGTTACTTTAGCGCTTAGTACAGTAGCAGTGGCGTTATTACCGCCAAAACCTTTTGAGTTTATAAAGGCTATGTCCATGTCGCCACAATCGTAGTGGCTGTTACGTATATCTAAGTGTTCAGCATAAACATCGTCGGCAACTTTATCTATGGTAGTAATGCCCGGCATAATATTATGGCTAAATACACCCAGTGCAATAGCGAGCTGATCGCCACTGGCGGGAGCAATTGTATGCCCTACATAAGCTTTTGGCGCCGTCACTTTCCAGCTATCAATGGCAAACGTTTGTGCCACTTTATGATAAATAAGTGACTCTGTTACTCTATTTTGCGGCGTGCTAGAACCGTGCGCTAAAATAAAGCTGCGCTTTTGTAACGCCTCTTTACCTAATAAACTTGTTGCAAGCGCTGCAGATTTGGCCATTGTAATGTAGTTACCAGGGCCCGGTGAGGTGATTGATTTTTTAATACCATCGGCATTTACAAATACATCAGGTACTGAGCCCATAATGTCTGCACCTAGTTCAAGTGCTAACGCATCGTCCATTAAAATGGCCACTTGTGCGCCTTCACCTAATGTAAAACCACAGTTTTCGCCAAATGGGCGGCTGCTTTTACGGTAATTTGGCTCTTGTTCACTGCTTAAATTATCTAAACGGCGCAGGCCTTCAACATTGGCAAGGGCGCTCATATTACCAAAGCCTTCTACTACTTCAGGCGTAATAGCGCATTCAACACTTGCTACCACCGCAACACGGGTGCGCCCTGCTTGAATATCGTTTACTGCAGCGCGTAAGTTATATAAAAATGTGGCACATGCACCCGAGGTAGAAAACGTAGTACCTACATTACCTGTAACGTATGCGTTTATAAAATCAGTCGACATCGTGTTTAGGCCAAGTGCTAATTGCTTTGTACTAACACGATCGCCCTGCTGGCGTGCTTTAACTAAACCGCCTAATCCTTTGTCGTCCATTTGGCCAATAACCGAGGCTGAATAAGTACCAATTTTATCTGGCTCTACGCTATTCATTATGCGTTGCCAATCAAGACCAGTTGACTTAATGGCATCGTTTGCTGCAAATATAGTGGCTTGCAAACCACGTGGCTGGTAACGGCTGTTATACATTATTGATGGATCAAACCCGGTAGGAAACTGCCCTGCCGATTTAATTGGGTTATCACGGGTAGAATCTAATTTTACATCTAGCTCTGCCGCTATAGTCACTTTTACTTTTTTGCCTTCAAGCTCTTGAACTTTCCAACTGGCAGGCACCGGGGTTGGTAAGTCGCGTGCGCGCGTTTCAAATACAATTGCATTTTCATCAGAGGACTTTAACGTCATCTTTTGCTGCCAAGGCGTGGCATCTGCGTCAAAATGTTCTTTTTCAATTTTACGAATAAGTGTGCCAGCAATAATTTGCTCACCAAAGCGTGCTTCTATGTCGCTTTGCTCAACATCATTACCGTTTGTGTCTTGTAATTGACCATCAACAACGCGTACTAAGTTCATTAATGTGGCGAGGCCTAAAAATGTTTCACTACGAGCTTGTGCGTTTAATGCGTCTAACACGATACGGCGGTAACCTTGATGAAAAGAAGTACGGCCAGCGGCGTTAATACCACCCATGCCTACTATTACGGGTAATGCTGTCATAATTAACCTTTAAAACGTGTTATAGGAGAAGCAAACAGTTTAATTGGATTAACCAAAGCGCTTTGTGCTTTAATAGCCAAATATTCAGCATTAAAGGCCAAAAAGTACTGGTCGGAGCATTCACATGCATAAAAAATCAGTAAACCCAGCGTTAAATATTGCCATAGCAGTGTACCCGCATTTACTTATTACCAGTTTAACACTGCCTATTGAAATGCTAAGAGCGGGTGAGGTTTATGCAAAAGGCCATTTAAGCCACACGGATTTTAGACCGCTTAGTATAAATTTGATTGCTAAAAATAATGAGCCAATACAAAACCGCACTGGGCTTGCCATAGTTCCCGACTGCACCACCCATAACGCGCCCTACAACGACCTAATTATTGTGCCTGGGATTTGGCGAAACCCTCGCCCTGTCGTTCGTACTAATAAAGAAGTGGTTGAATGGCTACAAGAAAGCTTTGAAACCGGCAGTCATATAATTGGTGTAGGTACGGGTAATTGCCTAGTTGCAGAAGCGGGCTTACTGGATGGGCACCCTGCAACAACCCACTGGCATTATGCAAAACAATTTAGCAACGACTACCCGTTAGTGCGCTTAAAGCCCGACTTTTTTATCACCCAGTCTGAGCGCATGTATACGGTGGCAAGTTTAAATGCCCTTGCCGATGTAATCGTTCATATCATTAGCCAATACTATGGCAAAGCAGCAGCTCAACATGTAGAGCGTAACTTTTCGCATGAAGTACGTAAACCATACGAAGATCAGCGTTACCTTGAAGGCGCGGTTGACCGCCATCCAGATGAACTCATAGCGCAAATTCAGTTTTGGCTTAAAACTAATTTAGCCAGCGAGTTAAACTTACAAGAAGTAGCCGCCCAATTTAGTTTGAGTTACCGTACATTTACTCGCCGCTTTAAGCTTGCGACTAATCAAAGCCCTATAGAATATTGGCAACAATTACGGGTAGAAGGCGCTAAAGAGTTATTAGCTTCATCTAATTTAACGATTCAAGAGGTGGCACTTGAGGTCGGCTATAACGACCAAGGTCATTTAACCCGCGTATTTAAAAAAGTGCTTAGCCAAACGCCAAGCGAGTACAGAAAAGTAGTACGAAGAAAACTATTTGGCTAATACAAAGCTGCAATTAAGTGGCTTTTTTCCTTATATAAATTACACTATTAGCTAAAATCCTAGCTAGGTTATTGTATGAGCGATGAAATAAAACAGCACCTTTTTGAACAACAAAATAATGGCTCAGTGGACGAAAAGTTATTAAGGTTACTTTCGCTTGTGCGCAAACATCTTACAATGGATGTGGCGTTTATATCAGAATTTACACAAACAGATCGGGTTTTTAAGGTGGTCGATAATCATACCGATAACCACTGCGTATCAGTAGGTAATTCAGATCCTATTTGTGAGACTTACTGTAAAAAAATTTCAGACAACGACCTTGAACCAATAATTCCTAACACACATAAACACCCTATTACTAAGGTTATGCCGGTCACCAAAAAGTTAAATATAGGCGCTTACATAGGTGTACCGATTGTTTTAGCATCAGGTAAAACCTATGGTACCTTTTGCTGTTATAAAACCACATTTGATGACGATTTAAATGATAGAGATCTGGCTTTTTTAAAACTAATTTCAGAGCTTGCTACCGAGCTCATTGAACAAAGATCACAATCAGACACCATAAGTAATGAAACAAAAATACTGATTGAAAATATTATAAAAACAAATGCCATCACTATTTATTTTCAGCCCATTTTTAACCTAGCGACGAATCGGCTATCGGGTTATGAATCGCTTTCACGCTTTTTTACTCAACCTTACAAAACCCCCGATGTATGGTTTAAAGATGCCGACAACTTAGGACTAGGTGAAGCCCTAGAAATTCTTGCTATACAAAACACCCTACATTGTATGGATGAACTTGCCCCACATGCCTACGTGACTATAAATACATCCCCTGCACATATATTATCGGGCTCAATTAATAATGTATTACAAAATGTTGATTGCACCCGCAGTATATTAGAAGTCACAGAGCACTCGCCTATTTTAGATTACCAAGCTATGCGCGCTGCACTTGAGCCATTGAGAAATAAAGGCGTAAAATTAGCTATTGACGATGTAGGTGCTGGGTTTTCGTCTTTTCAGCACATACTGGAGCTAGAAGCCGATATTATAAAACTTGATATAAGCCTGACTGAAAATATAAATAACGATCAAAGAAAGTTTTTACTCGCAAAAGCATTATGTGGTTTTGCAAAAGCAATTAATTGTACGATTGTAGCTGAAGGTATCGAAAATAAAGAAGAGCTTCTCACATTGAGGCAGCTAAAAGTAGATAACGTCCAAGGCTACTTTATTGGTCGCCCTGCGCCTATTAACGAGGCAATAGAGTACCAAGCAGTCACGCTTTAGCTAATACACTCATATAATAACGCCACTAAATTAGTGGCGTTAAATCAGTGGCTTTCTGTGTCGTTAAAGTCTTTTCGGTAGTAACGTTTTTGATAATTTTTTACTTTAGTGTGCACGCCTTTGCTTAGGCTTTTAAATTTTGCCTCCAGTACATCTACACCGTATAAAATACCAACCACCAGCACCGAAAGTTTAATAGCTGCACCTAAATTGTCGGTGGCTATCATTACGCCAATTGAGGCAAGCACCCAAATGGTTGCAGCAGAGGTTACCCCTACTACAGCGCCGTCTTTTGCAAGCATAACGCCAGCGCCTAAAAAGCCAATGCCTGTAATTATTTGCCCCACTACACGAGAGTGATCAATCACATCGCCTTGTAAGTTAAACGCGGTCGATAAAAACAAATACGTGCCCAGCGTTATGAGCGCAGATGTACGGATACCCACAGGTTTACCGCGCAATTGCCGTTCTAAGCCAATTATGGCACCGCAAAAAGCGGCGGTACTAATGGCCGCCCACGAATAAGGGGCTACATCAATTAAATCTAAAAAAGTCACTCTTTACTTAAAACCTATTAATTATTAGCAATGGCTACTGCGGTTCTTAAACGTTGGCTACCAAATGCTGACATTTTACTAAAATCACTTCGCGCTATAGGCACGTACTGGCAATCTATTGCGAGTTGTTTATCGCTTCCTGGCTCGCAAAACGGGTCGTGAACATACACGCAGTGCTCATCAAGGTGGGTAACGCACACCCAATGGGGCGATTTTTTACCATCAAACCGGTATGTGCTAATTAGTAGCAGCACACTAAAGCCTTGACTTAACCACTGCTCAATATGCTCAAGCTCAACATCTTTATAGCTAAGCGGTATATTTGCCTGCGCTATACCCTCTACAAATTGTTGGTGTACTGTTGAAAGCACCACTTTTTTATTTTCATTACGTACGCCATCTAAAAACAAAGGCTCTGTGGTATTTACCATTACCTCGCTTTTAAAGCCGCGTTTATTAGCCGCCAACGCTAAACCAAACGGATGGCAACCACCGTGACCCGATGTCATAAAAATGGTGGTGCCTTCGCGCCAAAGTGCCAGCTCATGTGATTGGCTAAGCTCGGTTGTTGGCTTAAGTGCCCCCATTGCCATTAATAACGCCGCAGGCCCACAGGTAAACTCGGTAGTTTGTTGGTACCACGGCGTTAACCGCGCTACTTTTAGCTCACACGTTTGGCGAATATTTTTTTGCATTCGCAGTGCATCACTATGATCGTCATAATAATCACTATATTGACCAAACACTCTGTAACCCAAGCTTTTGTAGAGCCCTATCGCACTTTCGTTATTTACCGCCACTTCTAATCGTAAGTAAAGCCGGCCACGCTCACTGGTTTGTTTTTCAAGCTCAGCTAATAGCATTTTGGCAATGCCTTTACCTTGCATTATGGGTTTTACAGCAAGCGAATATAAACGCGCTAAACGTGTGCCTTTATGACACCACACCAGCCCATAGCCGCATACTTGCTCGCCGTTATCTGCAACGAGCAAAATACCGTGCTTAGCACTTAGCCAACGCTTTAAACTGCGTGGGCTCAATTTGTCGTTATTAAAGCAAGCGTTTTCAAGGTCTATTAGTGCGGTTAAATCACTGCTAAGTGCTTTTCGAATAACAAGGTTACTCATGTATTAGCCACGGCCTCGCGCTTCTAGGCGTTGTTTAAATTCGTCCATAATGATCATGTATAGCTCGTCGCCTAAATAGCCATCTTCTACTTTGTGATCAATACTTGGATTGTCATTTACTTCAAGCACGTATGCTTTGCCTTGATGTTCTTTAACATCTACGCCATATAAGCCTTTGCCCACAGTTTTACATGCTTTTAAAGCGGCATCTAAAACAACTTTTGGTAACTCAAAGGTAGGTAGCGTTTCAAAACCACCAGAGAAAAACCGTTTAGCATCATGATTATAAATTTGCCAATGATTACGCGCCATTAAGTAACGACACGCATATATAGCGCGGCCATTTAATACACCTACTCGCCAATCGTATTCTGTATACATGTATTCTTGTGCAAGTACCAATGCGCTATATTCAAACAGCTCGGTTAGTTTAGCTTCAAGCTCACTGCGGTTTGCAACTTTAAATACCCCTTTAGAAAACGACCCTTCAGGCATTTTTAAAACAAGCGGATAGGTAAAAGCCTCTTCTAATTGCTCAAGCGTTTGCGCTGATTGATCAGCCACTACCACCGTTTTTAAGCTCGGCACTTTTTGATAATTAAACGCATCGTGTAAATACACTTTATTACAACAACGTAAAATAGATTCAGCATCATCAATTACTACTAAACCTAGGCTTTGTGCTTTGCTTGCAAGGCGATACGTTGGGTGGTCAATTGCTGTAGTTTGGCGAATAAATAACGCATCAAACTGGGCAATGTTGTCTATTTCTTCAAAGCTTAATGCTTGAGCATTAATACCATGCTTAGCCGCTGCTTTTATAAAGCGGGCTATGGCATCTTTATCGCTCGGTGGTACTTTTTCGTTATGATCAACAAGGATTGCCATATCCCATCTAAAACGGCGCTGCACAGTACCAATGCGCCATTGGGTTTGAGTAAACGTATTTAGTTTCGCTACAAAATTGCTGTATTGCTCGTCGTTTAAAGTGCTAAGCGAACCTTGCTGTAACAAGCCTTGCTCATCTACATATAAAATAGGTGCTGGGTATTGCTTAAATACCGATTTAGCCGCTTTGCTTTGTAGCTCGTTTAAGGCATTACCAAAGTAAATTTCGCCATCAATAGAGCCAATATTTAACATAGGAGCTTGACCGCTTCGAAGCGCGTTTATTGTTTTAACGCTGGGTAATACTTGGTGTTTACGGGCCTCTGCAAGTAATGAGCAATAGTAACCTTTACTCAAGTATTGGCTTGAGTCGCATAAATTAATAATGCGGGTTTTAGGTTCATTATGTTTTGGGTAATCACGTAAGTAACTATTAAACGTAATTACATTGTCGAACGATTGAGCAAGTGTTTGCTCGTTGTTATCAACCACTATTAAGGTTTTAAACACGACTTTTCCTAGTTAAGTCAGAAATATAAAAAGCATGCCTAATAAAATACTCAGCACTATAAATAGAAACACCCAGCGTACTAAGTGGGCATTGCGCGTATCACTTAATACGATGGGTGCTTTAACAAATACCTACTGTAAGTGTTAGCGCTTAAATTGCTTAAGCGACATCTGCTTTATATGCCCTTTTTAAAAACCACACAAACGAGATATTTTTAGCGTGAAGATAAAAAATATTGATTAACTATATTTTCCTATTAATGCAGATTAAAATACGTAAAATTAATATTTTATGAGCGTTAAAAATGTCACACCCTGCCTGTCCACAGTGCGAATCTGAATATGTTTACGAAGACCAACAACTGCTTATTTGCCCTGAATGCGCCTATGAATGGAACCCAAACAGTACAAACGATGAAGACGCAATTTTAGTTAAAGATGCCAATGGCACTATGCTAAGTGATGGCGATAAAGTAACCGTAGCCAAAGATTTAAAAATTAAAGGCAGCTCACAAGTCATTAAAATTGGCACAAAAGCAGTCGTAAGGCGTGTGCTTGATAAAAAAGATCACGAGCTAGATTGCAAAGTAGATGGCATTGGCGAAATGATGGTAACAGCAAAGTTTGTGAAAAAAGCTAATTCGTAGGTCGGATAAAGGGCGAAGCCATGCCATCCGAAGCGTAATAAAGGCCGAAATTATTTCATTTAACAAAAACTTTTGTACAAAACTAAAGTGTATTATGAAGCTATAGCTTTGTCGGATGGCGCTTCGCTTATCCGACCTACGAAATATTTATATTTTTTATCCGCACCAATTATTTGCATAAATACCTTGTTTAACGGCTCTATGAAAACTTGAATAAGGCCAATCAGCTACTTGACTAACTAGGCCATGTTTTAACGGATTAAAATGAACATAGTTAACATGATGCCAATAATCATTATCATCCCTAATAGTATGTTCCCAAAAACGGCGCTGCCAAATTCCACGTTCATTTTTACGTTTCCGTGTTTGAGTTAAAAACTCTGTCTTTGGGAGTGATTTTGAAAATCGCTTTTTAATTTCTCGCCAGCGACTCGAATAATCCACATCATCATCTGGTAAAGTTAAAACTGCATGAAGGTGATCGGGCAGCACAACCCATGCGTCTATATAAAATGGCCTTTGAGATTTAACAAAACGGATAGACTCTCTTAATAAATCGATATGCTCAACCAACAACGATTTATTCCTATCGAGCAAATTAACTGTAAAAAAGTACGTCCCACCTTTTACATAATTACGACGATATTGCATTGCATATCCATTGTATTATTTGTTACGCATTAGACAAATAAAGCGCAAATTTAGGATATATACAACATTGACGTATGTCGGATAAATGGCGAAGCCATGCCATCCGACAATTAATTTATAAGTATAAGCGTTTATTGTATTGATATGGCTTTGTCGGATGGCGCTTAGCTTATCCGACCTACATATAAAACCAATGTTTATAAAATTTCTACCACTTCATATTCATGGTTTTTGCCTGCAATGGTTAGGATTACTTCATCATCAAGCTGTTTGCCTAAAAGTTGTTTACCGAGGGGTGCTTCGGGTGTAACAACTTGAATAGTTTGCCCTTTTACTTCAACCGTTAACCCGCCTGCGGCTGGGCCTAAATAAAACCATTTTTGTAGCTCGTTTTCATCTTCTAAACAAACGAGTGAGCTTATAATCACTTTTTTGTGAGTGGGCTCTTTAAAAATGGCTTCAAACTGTTTAATGCTTTTGTAGCAATCGTTTACACGCTCGGCTTGGCCTTGTGCTAAATAAGCGGCCTCGAGTCCTAGGGTATCGTACTGCGTTTCTGCAACGCTTTCTTCGTGAGTGGCGGCGTCGTGCGCGGCTTTTGCTGCTTGTTTTGCACTGTTTAATTGTGCTTCGAGTGCAAATTTAAGGTGTTCTGTTACGTGGGATTTATTCATGAAAGGCGCTAATAACCAATACGGTAAACTATGTGATTAATTTTACCGTTATAAGGCGCTTAAAACCATTATTTTAAACGCCTGTGTTTTAATGCAGATTTTTATAAGCATTTATTGCTAGGGCATATCGAGCAACGCTTGCGTTTCTGCATCTTGTTTTTCTTCGTAATTTTTAGCACTTAACCCTAAAAGCTCAGGTAAAGTAGCCGCTATACAAATAGACGAGAACGTACCTACTACAATGCCTGTAAATAGCGCGATGGCAAAGCCTTGTAATGGTGCGCCTGCGAGTAACCAAACGCTGGCAACCGTTGCAAGCGTGGTGCCCGATGTAATAAGCGTACGTGCTAAGGTACTTTTTATGGCGTTGTTAATAATACTTGCGGGGCTAAGCGCATTATTAGATTTAACACGTAAAAGCTCGCGTACTCTATCGCCCACTATTATAGAGTCGTTAAGTGAATAACCTATAATCGCCAGCAAACTGGCAAGTACGGTTAAATTAAACTCAATACTTAATAGCGAAAATAGCCCCAGTACCAGTAATAAATCATGCACTAGCGCAACCACAGAGCCTACGGCTAAACGCCATTCAAACCGCACCGCTAAATAAAGCATTACTGCAACCATGGCTGAAAATAGCGCTAAACAACCTTGTTCAAACAGTTCATCACCCACTTGCGAGCCAATATACGCTGATGATAAAACCTCGGCGTTAATGTCTGCATTTTGTGTAATGGCGCTTTGCCAATCACTACTATTTGCTGTTGAACCGCTGGGCGCTTCGCGTAGTTGAAAGTGATTATTCCCTTGTGCGGTTAGTTCAAACTCGCCATTGTGATTTTTAGTAATAAATTGCTCAAGTTGTTTTAGCTCAACACCTTGGCTGGTGGTAAATTCTGTTAGATAACCACCGGTAAAGTCGAGTCCAAAATTAAGCCCTTTTTGACTAAGCGTAAATACCGATAACAATACAAGTATGGCGCTCAAAAGCATGCCCGAAAAACGCAGACGTGTACCCGCCTCGCCCTTTAAAAAAGTGTTAAGCATGTGCATTTACTCCTGCTTTTTTAGCCATTTTTAAATATACCGTTTGGCTTAGTACTTTTGATACGTACACGCCAGTAAATACCGAGGTTATTAAGCCAAGTGCCAATGTTATGGCAAAACCTTTAACTGGGCCGTAACCTATTCCATATAAAATAAGCGCGGTGATCATGGTGGTTATATTGGCATCAAATATGGTGTTAACGGCTTGCTTGTAACCTTCTTGAATAGCTTGATAAGCAGAGCGGCCTTTTCTACGCTCTTCTTTTATTCGCTCAAATATAATAACGTTGGTATCTACCGCCATGCCAATGGTGAGTACCAGCCCGGCAATACCCGGAAGTGTTAACACAACCCCTGGTAATAACGACATTAGCCCCACAAGCGACGTTAAATTTAATAATAGCGCTACGTTTGCAATAAGTCCTAAGCGGCGATACCACATTGCCATAAAGGCAAGTGTAATACCCATTCCCAGCATCAATGCGGCCAAGCCGTTAGTTATATTTTCTTGACCTAGGCTTGGGCCAATTGTTTGCTCGTGCACAATAGTAACCGGTGCAGTTAGCGAGCCTGCTCGTAATAATAGCGCTAGGTCGGCTGCTGCTTGTTGGCTTTTCATATTGGTAATACTAAAACGTGAACTTAAATGCTGCGCAATATTAGCCACATTTATAACTTCGCTTTTTTTAACCGTTTCACCTTTAGCGTTTTGAGAGTACTCAGAGTAAACCGTGGCCATAGGTTTACCAATATTTGCTTTTGAAAACGCTGACATGGCATCGCCGCCTTGTCCATCAAGGCTAAGTTGCACAAGGGGTTTACCCCAATCGTCGCGCCCTATGGTGGCGTTATTAATATGCTCACCGGTAAAAATTGGCACTGGGTCAAGTTTTATGGTCCCGCCCGATTGCATATCAAATGTTTGCCCACCAATTTCTTTTAACTGATAAAACCCAAGTGATGCAGTTGCACCTATAATGCGCTTTGCCTCTGTTGGGTCTTGCACGCCAGGTAGCTCTATGCGTATACGGTTTTTACCTTGGCGCTGAGTGACGGCTTCGGTAATGCCTAATTCTTCTATGCGTGAACGAAGCGTTGTGAGCGTTTGGCTCATAACTTCTTTATCAAAGTTACTTCGCCCTTGCTCTGAATAGGTGAATTTTGCATTTTTAATATCACCATTACTGGTTGTTGAAACTGCTAAATTAGCAAATCGACTTTGTAGCTCATTGATTACCGGGGTAAGCTTTTTCGCTCCATTTGGGTGTGCATTTATTTCAAAGCCGTGCCCTGTTTGCAGCACTTTAAGGCCGTGCGCTTTTTGCTTAATAATAATTGATTTTGCTTGTTGATACGCACTGACTAATTGCTCATCAATTGCTTTATCTAAATCTACGTCGAGTACAAATAACACACCGCCGTTTAAATCTAGTCCCAATTTTATTGGCGATAAACCAAACTCTTGCAGCCAAAGTGGGCTCGTTGCATGTTCTACAATTTTAACTTGCGCGTTTGGATACTGCGCCTTTATAGCCACTTGGGCTTGTGCGCTTTTAGTTGGCTCGTTTAACAAAATATTTATAGATGTTTGATTATTTAGCCCTTGCTCAACTTTTAAGCCTTGGTTATTTAAAAAAGTAACTAATGTATTAGTACTTGGCACAGCTTGTGTTTCGCTATGAGGTGCATTGCTTACATGTAACCACGATTTATTTGGGTATAAGTTGGGTAATGCGCTAATGGCTAATAAAACCAGCACAATAAGCATGGCTATATAGCTTAATTTAAATTTAGCCATAAACGGCTTGTGATCTTTTTTTACACTTAACATGGTGTTTCCTTATTACCAGAACCGGTAACGTACTTTTTAAAAGCACAATTAATCTCAAGGCTTAAACGTAAAACGTTAAAACCTAATAAAAATTAAATAAGAAAATTAAGCGTGGTAGGTACTTACAGCGGTATAGAGTAAATTAGCGTCTTTCCAGCCGCTGAGTCGCGACTTTTTGCTATGTGTTACAAGTGTATACCATGGCTGTTGGGCAATAAAAGCGTTGGGGCTTAGGTATATTTCTCTAAAAAGGGTGTGTGCAAAAAATTCAAATACAACGTCGTATTCAGGCTCACTTTGCGCGACATGTAAAAATAGCGAAGAATTACTAGCCGTTAACCTAGGTTGATGTGCGTTAAACCCTGTTTGATGTGTTTTTTTGTGCTCACTCCCCTTTACCGATTTTGATATAGGCAGCGTTTTAGCTAACTCAACGCTATCAGCAAACACATTGAATGAGGTGGTTGCGGTGTTTAATTTATGTGTCGCGCACTGCGCACTAGTTTGAACACTAAAAAGCGCACAAAACAGTAAAAAAGCAGTTATAAACACACGAACGTTAAACATGGTTGCGTCAAACTAAAATAGGGGATGCGTAGTATATATGGGCAAGTATTTAAAATACAATGCATTACAGAAATTATCTTGTAAGATAACTACAACACAAAACTTACCTCGTACTTGCTAATTTAGAGTTATTGAGACTCCCCCTACTGAGCTATTGATACTTTTGATTAGCAAAGCCAAAACTATATATGTCTGTGCAATTTTTTGTTCCTTTTTTTGAATATAGACTTCTTTAAATGCACTTTCTAAGCCGGACGTACCAAAGAGGCACCTATAAATCTATTGAAGCAAAAATAAAGGTAGAAATTATAGAACAGCAAAAACCAGCACTTTAGTGCTGCACTTGTGTATTAAAAAGGCATTAATTAACTATGGACATTTTAAAATCAAACTATACCGCGAGGTATTTAAATAAATTTAAAAGGATAGTTATTAAATGTAGGTACAGTTTTCAAATTTGTGGTGATTGTTATTTTAAAAATATAGTAACGGTGTGTTTTTTATCATTGCACAAATAATAATAAATTATGTACAATAGCTGAATATAACAAAATATTTATTTGTTTCGTTATTTTTGTTATGGATAACTAATAATGTGTGCAGGAAGTCATTATGAAAAATAATTTACTAAAGCGTATCTACTCAAGACTTTACACTAAAATTTTTAAGATAAAGTATAGCGTCTTTAACAATAAAGATTTATGCAGCCTCATTACCAAAAATGACATCATATCTTTTGATATATTTGATACTGCTATCCTAAGGAAAGTATACTCACCGTCTGATATATTTTACCTAACTGAAAAAGTCTATACTGAAAAGCATGGCGCACTGAGTTTTAATTTCAAAGATGTTAGAACTAAAGCAGAGCCGCAAGCGGCAAAACTAATATCTAAACAAAACTACACAGAATCGATTTGCTTAGATGAAATTTATGATTATATACATGAATCACTAAACATTAGTAAACGCGAATTAAACATTCTTAAATCAATAGAAATGCAAACAGAATTAGAGTTCTGCACCCGAAATGAATATATTTTTTCATATTATCAGCAATGTATTGCGCAAAATAAAAAGGTTATATTCACCTCTGACATGTACCTACCTAAAGATATTATAAAAAGAATATTATTAAATAATGGCTATGAAAAATATGAAAATATATACTTATCTGGAGAAATAAGAAAATCAAAATATAAAGGTGGGTTATATAAGTACATATTAAAAGAATTAAAATGCAAATCAAAAAAAATATTACATATAGGTGCCAACTTCAAAGAAGATATAATTAATGCACAACATTATAATATAAATATTTTTTATTATAAAAAAGTAAGTGATTACGCATTAAAAAACACCCATTTTAAAAGATTGAGAGAACTTTATAATAAAAACTTATCTATTGAAGAGTCATTATATTTTGCAACAATAACGAATAAAGCATACTCAAAAAGGAATACTAAAAAAGCAGATTTTTGGTACGATTTTGGCTATATATATTGCGGGATAATTTACTTTGGTTTTATACGCTGGCTAACAGCTCAGCTAGCCAACAATGAACCAGATAAAGTTCTATTTTTGGCGCGCGATGGTTATATAATGCATCAAACATATAAGCTTTTAAATAGCGACAGTAGCGCCCCTCTAAGCGAATACATGTACGCATCAAGAAGAGCTATAAACATCCCCACTATCCGAAATAAGATAGATGAAAGCTCGATTAAAATTCTCTGTCATACTTTCCCAAATTTAAGTGTTAAAAACTATCTTGAAAGGGTTGATTTATGTGCCTCTAATTACACAAAAGAAATTCATCAAGTTGGTTTTAATGATAAAGATCAAATTATTTTAAACAATGACGATAAACAAAAACTTGCTTTATTATTTAATTTGCTTGTTGCAGATGTTACTAAAGTTTCAGTAATAGAAAGGTGTTATTTAATTAAATACTTAGAGCAAATTAAATTCATTGGGGCTAAAAAAGTAGCGATTGTTGATATTGGTTGGCAAGGAACTATTCAAAATTCACTTTCTGAGCTAATGAATATTGCAAATGAAAAAGTCGAAATCGATGGTTACTATATTGGCACTTTTCAAACGGCTGCCAAGTTTATTGACAAAGGCATGAATATGTCAGGTTATATGTGTAATTTGTCGGTCCCAAAAAATAATTTTAATATTTTGGCGGAAAGCGTTCATATGTTTGAGTTTATTTTTTCCGCACCTCATGGCTCTGTCATTAAGTTTCGTGAAGAAGGAGATAAAATAGTGCCGGTTTGTGAGCCTAATGAGTCTTCTGATCAAAAAATTATAATCATCAATAACTTTCAAAAAGGTGCACTTGATTTTATTTCAGACTTTAAGGAGGTTGAAAAAGCCTTTAAAGAAATTCACATTAACCCTGAATTTGCTATCAAGCCTATCTCTCGGCTATTAAATAATCCTACCTACAATGAGTCAATACATTTTGGTGATTTAAAGCACTCTGAATACGTTGGTGATAACAGTTATGAAAACTGTTTTGCAAAGGCATCATCACCATGGAAGATGTACTTTAACCCATTAAAATTTCGTAGAAAGTACTCCTCTTCATTATGGAAAGCTGGTTTTAGAAAACGCTACCTTAGGTATGTATTACCTGACAGCTTATACTGCTTTTTAAAACATAGGTAAATGCACGGCTACACGCCTACTGAATGTTGTATTAGCTCTTTTATAGGTATCTATTACACCAGCAAGATGATTAATTAACGCCATTTACTGGCGATACTGCGGCTTTACCTTTAGAATACGGCCTTGCAATTTTATTCAATAATTTACATATATTAAGGCGAAACGCAGATGGGAAGAGCTTACCAAAACAAAAAAGATTCAATGGCTAAAACTGCGGGTGCTAAAACTAAAGTTTATTCTAAGTACGGTAAAGAAATTTACATTTGCGCTAAAAATGGTGGCGTAGACCCAGATGGTAACCTTGCGCTGCGCCGTTTAATCGAGCGCGCTAAAAAAGACCAGGTACCCGCACACGTTATTGAGCGCGCAATAGACAAAGCCAAAGGCGGCGGCGGTGAAGATTACGCAGCCACACGTTATGAGGGTTACGGCCCTGGTAACTGTATGATTATTGTTGACTGTTTAACCGACAACAACAAACGTACGTTTGCTGATGTGCGTATTTGTTTTACCAAAGCAAACGCTAAAATAGGCGCACAAAATTCAGTATCACATTTATTTGATCACCTCGCTATTTTTGTTTTTGATGGCGATGACGATGAAGCTGTACTAGAAGCCCTTATGATGGCCGATGTTGATGTAACAGATGTAGAAGTAGAAAACGGTAAAGTGACGGTTTTTGCACCACATACAGAATACAACAACACCCGTACAGCGCTTGAAGAAATGGGTATTACAGATTTTGAAGTAGATTTAATTTCGTTTGTACCACAAGTTGAAGCCCCTATTGAAGGTGAAGACGTAGAAGTAATGGAGCGCTTTTTAGCCATGCTTGAAGATTGTGACGACGTGCAAAACGTTTACCATAACGCGCAATTTTAAACTTTACTAAACGTATTTACTTTAAGCCAACAGCGATGTTGGCTTTTTTATTTTAAAAGGCTTGTGAAAATTTATGAATACCCTTGCAGAGCTTAGAGCTGGTAGGTTGAATGGTGTTACTCGCTTACAACTCGTTGAAGGCTTAACTGAGTTTCCTTTAGAAATTTTAACCCTTGCAGATACCCTAGAAGTACTCGATTTATCAAACAATAATCTCACTACACTGCCAGATGAATTTGCATGCTTAACAAAGCTTAAGCGGGTGTTTGTATCGTTTAACCAATTTAAACATATACCTGAAGTACTCGCTAAGTGCCCTGCTTTAATTATGGTTGCATTTAAAGGCAATCAAATAACAGAGTTTGCACTAAACAGCTTACCTAAAAATATTGAATGGTTAATACTTACTGATAACAAATTAAGCGCATTGCCAAGTGACTTTGGTAATTACACACAGCTTAAAAAGCTCGCCCTTGCAGGAAATAACCTAAAACAACTACCCGCGAGTATGGCTTCTTGTACTAATTTAGAGCTAGTTAGGCTCTCTGCTAATAACCTAACAAAACTTGATAATTGGCTATTAGAACTCCCCAAACTTGCTTGGCTTGCCTTTGCGGGTAATGCATTTAATAAAGCTCAGTGCTTAACTAACAGTCGTTTGCAAAACACGCCACTTGAAAATTTTGAGCTTAAAAAAGTAATTGGCCAAGGTGCATCGGGCGTTATTCATTTAGCTAAAACAGCACAGCACGATGTGGCGGTAAAATTATTTAAAGGGGCAATAACAAGCGATGGCTACCCACTTGATGAAGTAAACTGCTGTTTACAAGCAGGCTATCATAAAAACTTAATTAACGTATTAAGCTACATAGAGCAAAGCACACAGCTTGGTTTAGTTATGGAGCTAATAGATACACGCTTTACTAATTTAGGTTTGCCGCCAAGTTTAGAAACCTGTACGCGCGATACATTTAATACACACTGTCACTATTCGCCTGAAGCAATTTATAAAGTTGCCCAGCAAATGATAAGCACACTTGCCCACTTACATGCTAACAACGTAAGTCATGGCGATATTTACGCCCATAACACCATGATAAATGAACAATATGACGTTTTATTTGGTGATTTTGGTGCAGCAACAAATTTAGCCATGCTTAGCGAATATCAGCAACAGCAAATACAGTTAATAGAAGTCCGCGCTTTTGGTTGCTTAATTGAGGACTTGCTAAGCACTGTTAGCACTGCAGATAAGCAAAGCGAACTGTTTAATAAAATGTCCGATATAGCAGCGCGTGCTATAAATACTGATATTGCATCGCGGCCTAGTTTTAAAGAGCTAAGCGCTCTATTAAACGAGCGGGTATAAATTAATCTAAATAAAAAAGCCTGCATAATGCAGGCTTGGTTGGATAAAGCTAAACTTTTACAGGGTCAATTATAAGTACTGACCTAATGCTTTAACTTGGTCTAACATGCGGTTTGAGAAACCCCACTCGTTGTCGTACCAAGCCATTACTTTAACTAGTTTGCCATCAGCTTTAGTTTGCGTTGCATCAAAAATTGATGATGCAGGGTTGTGATTAAAATCAATAGAAACAAGCGGAAGCTCGTTGTACTCTAAAATTTCTTTCATTGAACCTGTTGCTGCGGCTTTCATTACTTCGTTGATTTCTTCAGCAGTTGTTTCGCGCTTAGTAATAAACGTAAAATCAACTAAAGAAACATTGATAGTAGGTACACGTACCGACATACCGTCTAATTTACCCGCAAGCTCAGGAAGTACTAAGCCAACAGCTGCAGCAGCACCTGTTTTAGTTGGGATCATAGACTGAGTTGCACTACGTGCACGGTATAGATCTGGGTGATAAACGTCAGATAAGTTTTGATCGTTTGTATAAGCATGAATTGTAGTCATGCTACCTTGCTCAATACCTACTGTGTCGTTAATTGCTTTTGCAATTGGCGCTAAACAGTTAGTCGTACATGATGCGTTAGAGATAATGTTGCTATCAGCGTTAATTACATCGCTGTTAACACCGTGTACTACCGTTGCATCTAAATCTTTACCAGGAGCAGACACAATTACTTTTTTAGCACCTGCTGTAATGTGCTTAGCTGCGTCTTCACGCTTAGTGAAAAAACCAGTACATTCTAGAACGATATCTACGTTTAACTCTTTCCACGGTAAGTTTGCTGGGTCACGCTCTTGAGTCAAAGTAATTACGTCATCACCAATCAGCATAGTGTTATCTGATAACGTTACTTTTTGAGAAAATTGACCGTGAACTGAGTCAAATTGTGTTAAATGCGCATTTACGTTAGCCGGTGCTAAATCGTTAATTGCTACAATTTTAATTTCACTGTTTTGTGCTGACTCGTAAAGTGCACGTAATACGTTGCGACCGATACGGCCATAGCCATTAATTGCTACATTAATCATTTTTAGACTCCTATTTAACTTCACTTGCTTGTCGAGCAAGCGCTTCAATGGCTTGCCAGTCTTTGTTTTCAATTAGTTGTTTATCTAGCATCCACGTACCACCAACACAAATAACGTTATTAAGCGCTAAGTAATTAGGGGCTGTTGCTAGGCTAATACCACCGGTTGGGCAAAAAGTAATGTGCGGCAATGGCCCGCCAATCGACTTAAGCATTGCCGTTCCGCCTGCAGCCTCTGCAGGGAAGAATTTTAAATACTTAAAGCCATGGCTTGCTAACTGCATTACTTCGCTTGCAGTTGCTGCACCCGGTAAAAAGGGAATGTCTGAATCTTTAGCTAATGCTAATAATTCATCACTTACACCTGGGCTTACCATAAAATCAGCGCCTGCTTCTACTGAAGCGTCAAAGCTTGCTTTATCAACCACTGTACCTGTACCAACGTATGCTTCTGGAACTTCTGCTTTCATTAGTTTTACAGCTTCCACTGCAACAGGCGTGCGTAGCGTAATTTCAAGGGCTTTTAAGCCACCGTTGTATAACGCTCTAGCGAGTGGTGCTGCATCTTCTAGTTTTTCGATTACAACCACTGGCACCACAGGTGCCGACGCTAAGATTTTTTCAATACTCATTACTTGTTCCTCATTACCCAGTGTGTGGCAATTATTATTCAAGTCCAAAAGCACTCGCACCTAAATCGGCGCTGCTTACAATATTTCTAAATCCAGTAAATAACTCTCGGCCGGTACCAAAGGTTAAGCTTGGTTGGCTAAGTTGTAGTTCACGCTTAGCAAGCTCTTCGTCGCTAACATGTACTTTTAATATTCCGTTTGGCGCATCCAGGGTTACTAAATCGCCCTCAAGAATTTTTGCAATAATGCCACCTTCAACAGCTTCTGGCGCTAAGTGAATAGCTGCAGGCACTTTACCTGATGCGCCCGACATACGGCCATCAGTCACAATAGCTACTTTAAAGCCTTCGTCTTGAAGTGTTGCCATTACAGGCGTTAATTTATGCAGCTCTGGCATACCTTTCGCTTTAGGGCCTTGCTCTTTAAGCACGGCAATAAAGTCTTGGTTTAACTCGCCACGGCTGTATGCCTCTTGCAGTTCGCCTTGTGAGCTAAATACTTTAGCTGGGGCTGTTACTACTTGATGCTCAGTGGCTACAGCAGAGACCTTAATGACTGCTTTACCTAGGTTACCTGTAAGTAGTTGTAAGCCACCTTGCTTACTAAATGGATTGCTAATTGGACGCAGTACTTCTTCATCGAGTGAGTTTTCTGGGCAATCTACCCATTTCACTTTTGAAGGGCCTGTTGAGTTGCTCATAATTAAGCTGTCGTCTTTATCTAAACGCGGCTCCATCATGTAAGGCGCTAAGCCTTCACCAAGCATTGTTTTAACATCAGTATGCAAGTAACCCGCACCGGCTAATTCACGCATTAAGAAGCCCATACCGCCTGCGGCTTGGAAATGGTTTACATCTGCTGAGCCGTTAGGGTAAATACGCGTAAGTAGTGGTACAACTTCTGATAAGTCAGACATGTCTTTCCACGTTACTTGTATGCCCGCCGCTTTTGCGATAGCAACAATATGAATAGCGTGGTTAGTTGAGCCACCTGTAGATAGCAAGCCAACTAAACCATTAATAATGGTTTTTTCGCTGATTACATCTGCTAAACACGGGCTTTCTTTATCATCTGTAAGCTGCTTAAGCATGGTTTCTACAGCATTACCTGTTAAACCATCGCGAAGCTCAGTGTAAGGGTTAATAAACGAGCTACCTGGAAGGTGTAAGCCCATTATTTCCATTAACATTTGGTTTGAGTTAGCGGTACCGTAAAACGTACATGTACCTGCGCTGTGGTACGAGGCACTTTCAGCTTCAAGTAAGTCTTCACGGCTTACTAAGCCTTGTGCAAATTTTTGGCGAATACGTGCTTTTTCTTTGTTAGGAATACCAGATTGCATTGGCCCAGCAGGTAAAAAGAATACCGGTAAGTGACCAAAAGATAAGGCACCAATTAATAAACCTGGGACAATTTTATCACATACGCCTAAACAAAAAACGCCGTCAAATACGTCATGCGATAGTGATACCGCAGTAGACATAGCAATTACGTCGCGAGAAAAAAGCGATAATTCCATGCCGTCACGCCCTTGCGTAACGCCATCACACATTGCTGGTACACCGCCTGCAACTTGGGCAGTTGCGTCGTACTTAGTAGCAAGGTCTTTGATTAAATCTGGGAAATCTTTGTATGGCACATGGGCCGAAAGCATATCGTTATATGAGTTGATAATAGCAAGATTTGGCTGCTCATCAGCCTTTAAGCGCGCTTTGTCGTCGCTGCTACACGCAGCCATAACGTGAGCGATGTTTCCGCAGCCTAGTCCGGCACGGACTCTTGTTTGTTTTTTTGCGTGCGAAATACGATCTAAATAATCTTGACGGGTTTGTTTACTGCGTTCAATAACGCGTTGGGTGACTTCTTCAATGCGAGGGTGCAACATAATTTAGCTCATCTCTATTAGTTAGAGGAAAAAGGCTCAGTAGCAATTACAGACTCCACGTAAATAACTGCACTGAGCATCTTTGATTTACCCGTTCAAAGGTACGCTACCAGGGAGCCTCTCACAACAACCCTGACACCGGTGTCACTGTATTAACGCATAGCATTGACACCGGTGTCAACCCTGAGTAACAAAAATAGTGTAAAATTTTAACGTGACCAATTAATGACCATGCTAATTTTAGTTTATTTGCTAAAATCCGCACAAAAAAAACCCGAATAAGCGTCACTCAAATTCGGGTTACTGTGAAAAACAAAAAAGGGGGTTATTTTATTGCAGCAGTAGACTCGCGGGTAATTAAGCGTGATTCTAGCGTTACCTGATACGGCTGCTCTTGTGGCTGCGAAATATGCGATATAAGCTGCGTAACAGCTTGTTTAGTCATTTCTTCTACAGGTTGTGCAATAGTCGTTAAGCCCGGCCATATATGGCGAGCAATTGGTGCATTATCAAACCCTGCAATAGAGATATCATCGGGTACGCGTAATTGGCGCTGTGTGGCAAGTTTTAATACCGCCGCCGCCATGTAATCGTTTGATGCAAATACCGCGGTAGGACGTGGCGATAAATCTAAAATGCTGCGCGCACTGTCTACACCTGAGTGATAACTAAAGTTACCCTCTTCTACTAACCGCTCGTCAAATTCTATACCGTGGCTTGCCAACGCTCGTCTGTAACCTTTAAAGCGCTGTTGCGTAGCACTGTGATCAGGGTGGCCTTTAATAAAAGCAATCGACTTATGACCAAGCGAAATTAAGTGCTCGGTTATTTCATAGGCGCCCTGCTCGTCGTTGCTGCGCACTGAAATTGAATCATCTTCTAGCAGTGCCGATGCAACCCGTGCATAGGGTATTTTTTTAGCTTTTAAAAAATTAGCGAGTTTTTCAAAATCACCAAATGGCGGGGTAAGTACTACGCCATCTAAACGCGAGGTTTGTAATAACTGCTCTATATCGTTAATTAAATCATCGCCACGTAATTCACACGGGTGTATTAGTAAGTTGTAGTTATTTTCTTTACAGGCAGCAAGCGCACCCGTTTGTACGCGTGTTATATAACTTTTACTGGGGTTGTCATATAAGCAGCCAATAATAAAGCTGCGATTTTGCGCAAGTCCGCGTGCTATTGGGTTAGGCGTGTAATCAAGCTCTTTAAATACTTTAAGTACTTTTTCGCGCGTAGCTGCACTCACGTTAGGCTCATTATTTAAAACCCGCGACACGGTTTTTTTAGAAACGCCTGCATGGCTTGCTACGCTATTTATGGTTACTTTTTTCATTTGTTCATTATCCAAATACAACCATTAAGCAAATTTACTTGCTGTTATATAAACACGCACCCGCCCCAATTAGCGGTATGTTATCTTGTGTTACTAAAGTAACTGGAATTTGCCCTGCATATTGCGACATAACACCTTTTTGCGAAAAACGCTCTACAAAGCGGCTTTCAAGTAATCGGGTTTGCATGCGCGGTAAAATACCGCCACCTATAAATAGGCCACCTAATGCGCCGTATACTACCGCTAAATCGCCTGCCACACTGCCTATCCAGTCACAAAACTGATTAAGCGTTGCATCGCACACTTCACACTCGCCACTGTTTGCAAGGCTACTAATTTGTGCTGCGTCTAAATTTTTAGCTGTAACCCCTTTCACGGCTGCCATTGCTTTGTATAAATGGGCAATACCTGGGCCTGAAAAAACAGTTTCTATAGATACATGAGGGTGCTCTTTTCGAAGCTCGTTAATTAATAAAGCGTCTAGCTCGTTTACAGGAGCAAGCGACATATGCCCGCCCTCAGAGCTTAATACTGCAGTTGACTGCGCTGTACGCACTAAACACGCAGCACCAAAGCCAGTACCTGGGCCCATAACACCAATGTTTGCATTTGCATCGGCTTGGCCAGGCTTAATAGTAATGTTTTGCGTTGAGTCTAAATAAGGCGCTGCATAAGCAAAAGCAGCAAAGTCATTAATTACTTCTAATTGTGTTAAATTAAAATGTGCTTTAAATTCACTAACACTAAAATGCCAACCTAAATTGGTTAAATGCACTTGGCCTGCTTTTATAGGGCCTGCAACAGCTAAACATGCCTGAGTTGGCGTAACATGGGGAATCGTTGTTAGGTATTGTTCAAGTGCGCTTTCCAAAGAGCCAAAATTAGCACTGGGAAATATGTTAATATGCTCAATAACAAATTGGTTAGTTTGCTCATTAAAGTCGGTAATTAATGCAAAGCGCGCATTGGTGCCACCAATATCGGCAACTAAGATAGGGTTAAACTTGGCAGAAGAATTTTGGCTCATGGTATTATCTCTTTTGTGTAAGCGGCTTATGCTTATTATTTTACAACGGCTATGCGTTGTTATTTATACACTTTGAGCTATCACCTCAAAGTAGCTATCACAGTAAAAAAGGCTGCTATATAAAATAGCAGCTAATACGTTTTGACAACAAAATGATAAAACATTGGCATTATGACACCGGTGTCAGGATTAGATCAATAATAAATCGCAAAAAGCTTGAAATAATTCACTAATAGTCGAAAATGACACAATTATTTAGCATTTAATTAAGTTGTAACAATGAAAGGTAAAGCCACCTCATTTGACATTGCCCATTATGCAGGGGTTTCACAATCAACTGTATCTCGCGCTTTACGTAACAGCCCCCTTGTTAATGAAGAAACACGCAAACGCGTCCACGACATAGCAAAACAACTTAACTATAAAGTTGATAAAAATGCCAGCAACTTACGTACTCAGCAAAGTAGTACCCTTGCGTTATTGTTGTTTGAAGACCCAACATCAGATGAATCACAAATAAACCCATTCTTTTTATCAATGCTGGGCAGTATTACCCGTGCGTGTGCAAAAGAAGGTTACGACTTATTGGTATCGTTTCAATCAGCTAGCGCCGATTGGCAAGCCGACTACGAAGACAGCCACAGAGCCGATGGCATTATTTTGCTCGGCTATGGTGATTACATAGACTTTCAACCAAAATTTAAAACCTTGCTTGACCAAAACACTAAGTTTGTATGCTGGGGCGCTACAGTAGATAACCGCCCAGATCTTACTGTATGCTGCGACAATTACGGCGGGGGCAAACTAGCCGCTGGCCATTTAATTGCCCATAACCGCACCGATTGCGCGTTTATCGGTGATGCATCTGATCACAGCCCAGAATTTTTTGCCCGCTTTCAGGGGTTTAAAGATGAGCTACTTACTAATGGTATAACCATTAATGAGCGAAAAATGGCCAATGCTATTTCAACTGAAGAGTCTGGTTATCATGCTACACGCTCACTTATTGCTAATAACATAAAATTTAACGCCTTATTTGCCGCCAGTGATTTAATTGCCATTGGTGCAATTCGCGCTTTAAAAGAAGCCAATATTAATGTTCCTAACGAAGTGGCCGTGGTCGGTTTTGATAACATAGCCATTGCAAGCTACATAAACCCACCGCTTACAACCATAGCGCAAGACACCACCGTCGCAGGGCAAATGTTAGTAGAGAACCTGCTTAAATTAATACGTGAAGAAGAAGTGCAAAGCACCCTTTTACCGCCGGTATTAATTGCCAGAGGGTCTAGTTAAGAATTTATCACTCAACTTCATTGTGCTTATTAAACATTAAACCCCCACTTAGATACAAAAAAGCCACGGCTGTTAACCGTGGCTTTAATTTTACATTTTGAACTAGCCTTATTTTAAAGCTTTCTCAACAACGGGATAATGATCCCAAACTTGTTTGTCGCTCAGTGAACGAACTAATTTAATATACTCGGCATGAGTCCATGCCAATGGTGTTGCTGAATTAGTCCCCTCGCCTAGCTCATAACCTGCTTTGTTAATCCCTACACCATCCCATACTTGCTCTGGTAACATAAGGCCGTTATTAGCAAATTGCTCTAAGCCTTTTACATAGCTGTTTTTAATTTGCGCCTGTTTAGCATCATCCAGGGCGTTGTTTGCATTAGCTGCTGCGATTTCGTAATGCCCGCGCTCACCGGTGAAAAATGGCCATACACGCCCACGTTGGCCTGGTGTATTGCTGCCACCCTCAGCATAGTTTGTGCCTTTAACTTCATCTTCACCGTAGCCATCATTGCCATAGCGGCGGTAGCCTGCAAAAGTGCCGCTGCCATCATCAAAACTAAAGCTGTATTTAACTTGTAGGTTATCTTCAAGCGTTTCGTCGTCATACTCAGGTAGTGTTTTAACGATGCTTTCATCATTTGCACCGCGAACGCCATAGCGTACTAGCTCTAAAAACCCGCCATCTAAAATTTGCTTTTTATTAAACCCTTCGCGGCCATTATTAGCGTTAATTTTAGTGTTTGAGTTTGCATCGGTATCTTGGCCTATACGAATAAAGTATTCGCCATCGCTATTTTCGCCTTTTAAGTTACCTTTGGTAGTAAACATTTGCGATTCAATATCGCTGCTGTATTTTTTAGCCGTGGCAAGGTAGCGCTGCGCGTTTTTATCATCGCTACTAAGCGTTGCGATATCGCTTGCGGTAATAAGGCCTGCCACTATTGCCGCAGTTGTAGATGGCGAATAACCACTTTGCTCTTCCCAGCGCTCTTGTTGTGTTGCCGGTGGTGTAATTTGTGTGTCGTTCCACAAAATTTTAGCAAGTCCCCCCTCGACTAAAAAATCGGCCGCTGGTTTTAACATTTTGCCGTACCAGCTTTTTAGCTCTTCATCGCTAAGTACGTTGGCTTTATGTAACTTCCATGCCAGCATGATAGGCATAGCAGTTTGATCAAGCTGTACGCCTACCCATTCTAATTCACCATCGACGTGTGTTTTTTGTAAAAACCAGCCGGTATCGCCTTTATTACCTGGTGTTTTGCTGTTTACTTGCACTTTTTCAAGGTATTCAAACGCTGTTTTTGCTGTGGCAGTATCGCCAAGCGCCATAAAGGCCATGGCTACTTGATAAAAGTCGCGCACCCATACTGCTTTATAGCCAGTAGAGCCCTCTTTAGCCGAAACCGTTTCGCCCCATGGATTAGATAGAGAAGCAATTAATGCCCCTGCGTGTGTTTTATCTTCTTGTGCTTTTAGAACCATGGCGCTGGTGTATAAAAGCTTACCGTTATCGGCTGTTTGTTCAACCATGGTATTAAGTGGTTTTAGGCTTTGTAGGTAATCTTCCCAGCCTAGCGCTTCACCTTTGCCGTTGTAGTGATCAAGTACCGCTTGGTACCCTTTAGCTAAACTTTGTTCACCTTGCTGAATACTTTGCTGCTGCGTTTTACCAAAGCTCAGGGCTAAATCAAAAGTGGTATTTGCACTTATCTCGCCAAGCTCTGCAAGCATGCTTACATTACCAGCAGTTTCGCCAGTATTTGTGTATTGGTTATTTATAGATTGCGTAGTTTTAAGTGCATTAATGCCGTCACTTTTTCCTGTAAACCCGACCGTTTTTGTTTTAAATGGTGATGCGGATTGAAGTGATAAATAGTTATCATCTTCCCATGCTACAAGCCCTTTCTCTGTTGTTTTAGCAAAGTCACCTAAGCCGTTATTATTAATGTACGGATTAACAGACACATACGCTTTTAAACCTTCAAGCTCAGTATTAAATACGCTGCGTACAAACAGGGTTTGCCCATCTGGGTCAGTAAATATGTGTTTTTCTAGGCTAAAGCGGCCTTGTTTATCAGTGCTTGTTACTTTATAAGCCAGCGATAACGGGCGACCTTGTGCATCTTTATGTAAGTAATCAATGGTGACATTTAAATCATCCGCTTCACTAACTGTAAAATCTTTACCTGTTACTATAAATTGCATGTCTTTTATTTGTGCTTGGTGAATAAGCCCAAACATGGTTTCGGTAATCATACCTTTAGCAATTGAAAACCATACTTTAGACACATCCCCCGTTGCAGCTGCATCAGTGTATTGGCCGTTTTGGTATTGCTCGTATGATGTACCAATACCTGTTTTACCCGCATAAGCCCAAAAAGGCTCTGCGCCTGGAGCGCCTGGTGCCGATGTAACTTGTGCTGTGGTACTTTCGTTAGTTGTACTTGTGTTTTGAGCGCCGCAAGCCGTTAAACCTAACGTTAAAAGAGAGGCGGTTATAAGGTTATATTTTTTCATTGTGTGTCCTTAATGAGAATTTTTAACGCGCATTACTGCAACAGCAGCAACAACAAACGAAGCTGCACCAATTAATAATGCGTAAATAGGCTGATTAGAAAATACGTGGCGTAAAATAAGCCCTAAAACACTGGCGGCAAGTAACTGAGGTATAACTATAAAAAAGTTAAAAATCCCCATATAAACGCCCATTTTGTTACTCGGTAGTGCGTTACTTAACATGGCATACGGGAGTGATAAAATAGACGCCCACGCAAACCCTACGCCTATCATAGGTATAAGTAACATTTTAGGGTCTTGTATAAACATAAAGCTTGCAAGGCCTAACGCGCCTAGCAATAAATTAAAAAAATGTGCGCCTTTTAAACCCAATTTTTTAACTAAAAATGGAATACACATAGCGGCAATTGCGGCAAATCCATTGTAAGCGGCAAATAAAATACCCACCCAATCTGCACCATCGTTAAATGCTTTAGAAGTTGCATCGCTACTACCATAATGAAAGCTTGTTACTGCAGCGGTGGTATAAATCCACATAGCAAATAAAGTAAACCAGCTAAAAAACTGCACCCAGGCAAGCTGCTTCATGGCCTCTGGCATAGTAAATACATCTTGTACTACTTGGTAAAAACCACCTTGGGTTTTATTCGCACTTTTAAGCGCCGCTGCAACCCACTGCACAATACCAAACGCTAATAAACCACCAGCAAGTAGGTATAATTCTTTTTCAAGGGATAAGCCCATGACTAATGCAAGAGTTGCTAAACCCAGTACCACAAAAATAATGGCACCTTTATTAAAGTTAATATCAACCACTTTGCTTGTTGTAGGTTGTGCGTTTTGCTTTTCAAAAGCCGCTAATTGCTCAGGGCTGTATTCTTTAGTACGTGCAACGGTCCAAAGCACCGCAACAAGTAACACCACCCCGCCCCAATAAAATGAGTATTTAACAGATTCAGGAATTTGCCCTGGGGCTGCGGTATTACTTACATCAAACCAGTTGGTCATCATCCATGGTAATGCTGAGGCTAGTACAGCACCAATACCAATAAAAAAGCTTTGTAAACCGTAACCTGTCGCGCGTTGTTTTTCTGGCAAGTTATCACCAACAAGTGCTCTAAACGGTTCCATAGTCACATTGATTGACGCATCCATAATCCATAACATACCTGCGGCAATCCAAAGCGTTGGTGAATGCGGCATAATAAATAGTGAAAGCGTTGTTAACACTGCGCCTATAAAAAAGAACGGACGACGACGCCCAAAACGCCCCCAGGTTTTATCACTCCAGTAACCAATAATTGGCTGTACAATTAAACCGGTAAGCGGTGCTGCGACCCATAAAATGGGAATATCATCAACTTGTGCGCCTAATGTTTGAAATATTCGGCTCACATTGCCGTTTTGCAGGGCAAAACCAAATTGTATGCCTAAAAAGCCAAAGCACATGTTCCATATTTGCCAAAAACTTAAATTTGGCTTATCGGTATTATTATTTTGATTATTCATTATTAGCCTTATTTGTTAATACTGCGCTGCTAAATGCATCAAGTGTGAGGTTAAATGTAGCGCCTTGCGGGTGAGCTTTAAGCTCGGTGGTGTGATTTTCAAGTAAATCATTTAATAGCGTATTTTCACTCATTGCACCTAATTGTGCCTTTGATAAATTAACCGTAACTGTTTGTGGCTGCTCACTAAAGTTACTTAACACATACACACTTTGCTGGCCTAAAGAGCGGGTAAAACCAACTACACGTTCACTTCCTACAAGGTTAAGTGCCGACATTTCTCCGCCTACTACAGCAGGTAAACTATTAAGTGACATAACCGCTTTGTAGTAATCACGAAGTGCTACTTGCTCTGCGGTTAAGTTAGCGCCATCAAATTTTCCGTTATTCATCCATGCTTGGTGCGCTGGGACGCCAATGTAGTCAAAAATACTGGTACGTGTCGGCGCTCCAAACCCCGCGTTTTCAGAGCCATCTTCTCCCACATCTTGAGCAAAATATAAAAGTGTTGGCGCGCGGCTAATTAAATTAGAAACAACTAAAGCAGGTTTACCCCACTGGGCATTACCCGCAAAATCTGGGCTTGCGATTCGTTGCTCGTCGTGATTTTCTAAAAAATGCAGCATATGTTGCTCTATATCGAGCACACTTTGATGCGCATCAAAAATACTATTGGCAGGTTGTTTAAGTTGCATTATCGCTTTTAAGGTATCGTAAAAGCCGACTTTATCGTAAAGGTAATCCATTTTACCTTGCTGAATATAGGCACGGTACATTAACGGGTTATATACTTCGGCCAATAAAAAGGCATCGCTTTTTTGCATTTTTATTGACGAATTTAAAAAGCTCCAAAATTCAACCGGTACCATTTCGGCCATGTCGTATCTAAAGCCATCAACGCCTTTGTCTAGCCAAAAAAGCGCAATGTCTCTAAATTTGTACCAGCTATCTGGTAGCTCTTTATCTTGCCAAAATGCATAATGAGCACGGTAATCCTTGTCTTTGTAATCGTTTGGCAGCTGAGCAAAATCGTAGCTCCCATCTGGCTTTACGCCATAATTTACTTTTACTGTTTCGTACCAATCGTTAATGTCGGGTTTTGGTGCACGGGCACCGTTACCTGTCCATTTAGCAGGTGTTTCATCAAAAAAGCCATCCGCAAGTGGGTGAGCCTTTCCACCTAACACGGTATAAGTTGTAGAAGTAGGCACTTGAAATGACTGCCCAGGCACATAATAAAAGTTGTTATTTTTATCGTACGTTTTACTGGTGTCGTCTTGTGCGCCGAAATCCTCTACGCCTTTAGGCTTTCCAAGTGATTGATAATTTCGGGCAACATGGTTAGGCACTATATCAATAATGACTTTCATACCGTGGCTATGTGTACGTTCAATAAGCTGGCTAAACTCCCCCATGCGGTTTGTTACATTAACGGCTAAATCGGGGTTAACATCGTAGTAATCTTTAATTGCGTACGGTGACCCTGCGCGGCCTTTTACTACATCGGGGTCATCTTGTGAAATGCCGTAGTCGGTATAATCGCCCACTAACGCGTGGTGTAATACACCGGTATACCAAACGTGCGTGGTACCTAGCTCTTTAATGCCTTTGAGGGCTGCATCGTTAAAGTCGGCAAATTTACCTACGCCGTTTTGCTCTTTAGTGCCCCATGGCACATTGGCTGTTTCGGTATTGCCAAACAAACGGGTAAATACTTGATATACAACCGGCTTGGTAAGCTCATTTTGCGTGTGGGCAGGTGCTTGCTGTTGTTCAGGTTTGCTATTTTCTGAACACCCTATAGCAATAAGTGCACTACACAGTACTGCGGGTACATAAACTGATTTTTTCATTGTGTGTCTTTTTTGTCAGTATTGTTATTAACTTTATACTAAAGATTACTGCAGCAACCATACAGTTGCTGCATACGTATTCAGGTCACTATTGTGGCGTATTTATAACGAGTACCGTTGCGCTCATCGCTGGTAATTCAATGGTTTTGCCAAGCTTTTGTGTTTTTTGAGTAAATAAATTAAATGCTGTTGTGCTGTTAGGCATTACCTCTTGCATATACTCAATATTTTTTTGTAGCGTTTGTGTGTTTTTATTCATAAATACCAACACTGTTTGCTCATCGCTAATACGCGCATAACTATAAACCCCTTGTTGAGGCGTAAAATGTACAAGCTTTCCTTTATCTAATGCTGAGCTGTTTTTTCTAAAGTTAAGCAGCGTACTGATGGTGTTATGCATCTCTTTTTGCTGTTTTGTTAAGCCCTCTTTGGTAAAGGCATTACGAGTTTGGCCTGCAAACCCGCCGGGGAAGTCGATTCTAATATCACCATGGTCTTTACTTGGGGTGTTATCTAATAGTACTTCCGTACCGTAATACATTTGCGCTATGCCACGTGTAGTTAAAAACAAGGTCATCGCCATTTTTGTTTTGGCTACATCTTGACCAAGCTCAGTGTAAACACGGCTCATATCGTGGTTATCGGCAAATACCATAATGTTATTTGTATCAGGGTATAAAAAGTCATTAGCTAACGATTCATATACTTTAACCCAACCCGTGTTCCAGCTTTCATCTTCATTTAGCGCTTGAATTACCGACTCTTGCAACGAAAAGTCCATCACGCTTGGTAAGCTTGATATATAGCCATCTTGGTTATGCTTGCCACGTTGCCAGTAAGAGGCAATAGCAGGGTTAGACGTCCACTCTTCTCCAACAATATTAAAGTTTGGGTACTCTTGCATTATGGCTTTTGTCCAATCACTCAAAAATGCTTTATCTGAGTAAGAGTAGGTATCAACACGTATGCCGCTTAAATCGGCGTATTCTATCCACCAAATCGCATTTTGAATTAAGTATTCACTTAACAGTGGTTGGCGCTGATTTAAATCAGGCATGGTTTCTACAAACCAACCATCGTTAAACTGGCGCTTGTCGTATTCACTGGCGTGTGGGTCTTGTATGGTTTGGCGCGCATGGCTGGTGGCATTTTTGCCTTTATTAAACTCACCATTAAAGTTAATCCAATCTTTAGTTGGCTTATCGTTAACCCAAGTATGCTCAGAGCCAAAATGGTTAAGGACCATATCCATTACCAGTCCAATACCCTGCTCTTTTGCTTTTACTGATAACGTTTTGTATAGCTGGTTTGAGCCCATTCGTGGGTCAACCTTATAAAAGTCTGTAATTGCATAACCATGATAAGAATAGTTAGGCATGTTGTTTTCAAGCACAGGCGTTAGCCATAGCTGTGTTACCCCTAAGTCGTTTAAATAGGGAAGCGCGTTTATAACGCCTTGAATATCACCACCGTGGCGCCCACCCTTTATACTCGGGTTTGCCGCTTCTAACATGCTTGGGACGGTATCGTTTTGTTTATCACCATTAGCAAAGCGATCGGGGTTAATTAAATAAAGCGTATCAGCTGATGTAAACCCTTTACGCTGAGCGCTGTTTTTATCTCGCTCAAGAAGTGGAAACTCAAAGTTATTGCTCGTTTCGCTACTATTAAACTCAAGCGTTCCGGCTTTAGCGGCGCCGGTAATGGTAATATTTAAAAATACATAATTTGGATTATCGGTACGGGTTACTTTATTTAACTTAACGCCGTTGTATTTAGCTAATTTAATTTGCTCGTTTGCAATGTTTTGCTCATGAACCATGATGGTAATCGTGTTTTTGTTCATGCCAACCCACCAATTAGCTGGCTCAACGTCAAGTGCGAAGCTAATGGTTGGTAAAGTACAGGCACTTACAAGTAAAAGTTTTTTTAAAAGTTGCATCATCAGGCCTTTTTAATTTTTGCTAAAAAATCTTTATGAGTGGGTAATTGATCTACCGTTGAGGTAATAAGCGTTTTTAGTGTTGAGAATAAATCGTTTAGTTGTTCACTACTGAGTGAGTCAACAATGCTGTTGTAATCTTCGGGGATAAGTCCTTGGCCAATAAACACCTGTTGCCAGGCAACTTCGGCAAATAATTCGTCGTTTTCGCGCACTACTTTACCGGTTTGCTTAAATAATTTGAGCTTATGGGCCAATGAGTCAGGAATGTCCATTTGCTTACATTGTCGCCAAAATGGAGAGTCTTCTCGCGCTGTTAGTGTGTAATGCAATATTATAAAATCACGAATGTGCTCTATTTCTATCACGCTTTGCTTATTAAATTCAGTAACTAAAGCATCGCTTATGCCATTGTGTGGAAACAGCTTTATTAAACGGGTTACGGCACTTTGTATTAAATGAATACTGGTAGACTCTAACGGCTCTAAAAAGCCACTGGCAAGGCCAACCGATACCACATTTTTATGCCATTGCTTTAACCGCCGCCCTGTTTTAAATTTAATAACCCGCGGCTCAGTCATTGGCTCAGCGGGTAAATTATCTATTAATAACTGCGTTGCCGCATCGTCAGTTAAATAACGACTACAATACACCAAGCCATTACCTATTCGGCTTTGCAGCGGTATTTGCCACTGCCAGCCTGCGCTGTGTGCAATTGAACGCGTATAAGGTTTTAGCTCGCTAGTACCTTGAGACTGCACCGCCACGGCACTATCACACGGTAAATAATGAGACCAATCGACAAAACCGGTGTTAAGGGTTTGCTCTATGAGTAAGGCGCGCTGGCCTGTAGCGTCTATAAAAAGGTCGCCATTTATCTGCTGTGTGTTATCAAGGATTAATGATTTTATATCCCCTGATAGAGGGCATTGTTCAACCTGCTCTATTTTGGCATCAATATGCTCAACACCGCGTGATGTTGCGAGGTTTTTTAAAAACTCAGCATATAAGGTTGCGTCAAAGTGATACGCATAACTCAAGCCAGGCAATTGTGTATTAGGTAGGGTATTTAAGGGTGCAAATTTATGCTGTTTAGCCGCTTGGTAGTTAAGAGAAAAATCCCATAAGCTTTCTTCTGCACCGCTAATATGTCCTTTTACCCAAAAATTGTAAAAATCGCAAAAGGGGAAGTCTTTCCCAAATGAGCCAAAAGCATGCATATAGCTATGAGAGGGGGTTTTCCAATTTTCGAACTCAATTCCTAATTTTATAGATGCATTTGTTGCGTTTATAAAATCTTGCTCGTTTATACCCAGTGCATTGTTAAGTTGAATAATAGGCGGAATTGTTGCTTCACCCACACCAATAGTACCAATAGTACTTGACTCGATAAGGGTTATTTTAATTACTTTACCTAACACTTTATTAAGCAAGGCGGCTGTTATCCACCCAGCCGTGCCCCCGCCTGCGATTACGACGTGTTCTATTGGTTTCATATTATTGTCCACGTTTACAGTTTAAAGCTTTGTTAAGTTTGATAAAATTTAGATAAAGTAGCTATAAAAAAGCCCTTGTAAAACAATTTACAAGGGCTCCTACACACAACCTTTATTATAGCTTGTAGCTAAAGCCTAACAAGTAAGTACGACCGTAATCTTGGTAGTCACGAACTTGTAGCGCGTTATCGCCAGAAAGCGATGTAAACGGCTCTTCTGTTAAGTTTTGAACTTGGAACTGAATTGATAACCCTTCAAGGCTTTCAACACCGGCCTCACTAAAGTCGTAGCCAGCTTGAATGTCCCAAATTGTTTCGCCTAGGATATCCACTTGCTCGGTATCAAAACCTAGCCCGTATACATCACCTTTAAAGGCACTACGTTTACGCATGCTGGTACGCAGTTGAATACCATTCATTTCGTAGTAAACCGTTAAGCTTTGAATTTTGTCAGACAGACCCGGTAGCTCGTATTCATTGCCGTTTTGATCTTCAATGTCTGATTCAATACCGGTATGGCTTGCAATTAAACCAAAGCCTTCAAGTGATGGGTGGAAAATTTTAAATGGCAATGCGAGAGATAGCTCGTAACCGTATAGATCGCCGCCACCGCCATTTACTTTACCACTACCAGTACCTTCAGAAGTAGCTGGGATTTCACCTGTTGAAGGGTCAGCAACGCCCGACATATCAATTTCGTATGTGCCGTCAAAAATCCACTGGGTTAAGTCTTTATAGAAAAACGCAGCAGAGAAGTAACCTTCATCGCTAAAGTAGTTTTCGTACGTTAAATCGTAACCAGTTGCTTCTTTAGGCTCTAGGTTAGGGTTACCACCCGATACAGACCAAAAGTTACCGTTTTCATCAGGCGTTGTGTTGTATGATGCATCAATAGATGAGTTCATCTCGTCCAAACGGGCGCGTGAGATTGTTTTAGCTGCACCAAAACGTACTGTTTGCTGCTCATCAATCGCAAGTGATAAGTTCAAACTTGGTAAAACGTGTGAATAATCGTGGCTAATATTGGTAGGTGATGCCACAACAATGCCATCTACAGTACTAAATGCATTACCTTGCGATGACTGATCAGTGTGAACGTAACGTACACCTATATTACCAGTTAACGCTAAGCCGCTTACTTCTGCATTAATATTAGCTTGTGCAAACGCAGAGGTAATTTCTTCTTTTACAGTCCACGATTTAGTTAAATGGCTCGTATTTGTTAAGCTTTCATCTAGTAAGTCGTAGTAGCCGTCATTAACAAGACCATTTACATCGTAGGCAATCATATCGCCCATGCCAATAAAGTCTAAATCAACGCTGCCCATTCGATACTGCTCTGGCACGGTAACTAAACCCGGGTTATCAAGTGAAAACCCAGATAACGTCATAAAGAAGCCCTGCGAATCTTTGGTTTTTTCGCGCTCTTTATAAGACATACCAAATTCAATTGAGCTGAAGTATTCGTTTTCTAATACTTTAGATGCCGCTAGTTTTAACGTAGATAACTCATCTTCAATTGTAGGTGCATTAATGAAACCATCTTGCGCTTGGTTTTCATACTCGGTGCCCGTTAAGCCATATTTATCATTTAAAGCAGAGCTCGCACCCCATGATAAAGGACCACCTAATTGCATTAAGCTGTAATCGCTGTAATCTAAATCGTGAGTAAACGTAGCACCTGTATTACCACCGTTAAATGTGTAACCTAGGTTATCTGCAACACCGCGAGCATCGCCTCGACCTGTTCCAGAGTAGCTCTCAAGGCTCCAAATTTTACGGTCTACTTGAGAGTAACTTGCGTCAAACTCTACTGACCACGAGTCATCAATATCGTATTTCGTGTTAAAGCCAAACGCGGTTAACTCTGCTTCACGCTCTTCGTAGTCGTTACGAACAACCACACGTTGGCCATTTGTTACCGCACTGGTAATAAAACCACTTGCGTCATCTACAGCTACGCTTGCAGGGTCAATCGAACCTTGACCCCAAGCGAATGGAATTTCGATACCACGTAAGATTTTTTCATCTGTAAAATCAACATATAACGCATCAAACGTCATATTTAATTTGTCTGTAGGCGCGGCCTCTAGTACGAGCATTGCTGAGTCACGTTCAAGGGTTGATGAACGTACAAATGGTTTTGCACCCCCTAATATAGAGTACGTTTGACCATCATCAGCAGTAAATTCAGGGTAACCCCAAGAGTTCCAACGTTTTTCTTGATTTGGAGAGCTCATGGTATTTAGTGCAAACGCAACACCTATGGTGTCATCTGCAAATTGATCAATGTATGAAATAGTACCGCGGTAACCATCGTCGTTACCGTCTGGGTTTAGTTTATCAAAGCTAGTTTGCTCGTATTGGCCGTTAACTTGAAATACACGCTCGCCTTTACTTAAAGGACGTACGGTTTGCATGTTAATAACACCGGCAATACCTTCTGCTTCAATACTTGCATTAGGTGTTTTATATACGGTAACGCCGCTCATAATTTCTGATGGGTAAAGGTCAAACTCTACGCCGCGGTTATCGCCAATAGATACTTGCTCGCGGCCATTAAATGTGGTGCCACTTTCGTTTTCACCAAAACCACGAATTGATACTCTACTTGCGCGACCATCTAGGCGCTGCGCCGTTAAACCTGGTAAGCGTGCAATAGACTCAGCAATAGACGAGTCAGGAAGTTTACCTATATCTTCAGCTGAAATTGACTCAACGACTTGAGTAGAAAAACGCTTTGTGTTGATTGATTCAACAACACTGCCACGAAAGCCTTTTACTTCGATAACCTCAACGTCATCATTTTTAACTGTATCTTCTTGTGCTGCTACAGAGGCAAAGCTTGCTAATCCTGCAGTAGCCATTGCCAACGTTAATATACTTGGTTTGAACATAGACATGATGTTTTTCCCGTTACCCATATTGTGATACTCGCTTCTTTATTTGAGTGATAGTCAAACAGGCGAGCTAATTTTGTTGTCAGCATCAATATTAACGCTCGAATTATTTTATTAACAACTTTATGCATACGTATTCAGTACTATGCAAAAGGCTAAAAGTTAACAATGAGTTCACAAATAAAACTTTAACCCACTGTTTTAAATAGTTTTATATTGGTGCAACCTAGTGATTTATTATCATTATAAAAATACATCAATTATTTAACTGAAATCCCTGTGTCATCGTTTGTAAATAGCGTTAATTAGAGGTTTTTTATAAATTTACACGCATATCTTTTGTAAAAATCATCAGATTAAATTGGTCTGACCAAAGAATGAAATCACCAAAGCTGTGCAGCCCTTTAAAAATAAGCACCAAAATAGCCAGTTGTTTTAGTTACACATAAATAAACATGATTGGTAAAAGTGCTGCAGCGGTTTTTATGGGTAACTTTCCGCTTAGCTAAAACCGCTTTTATGTAAGTAAATTAGCTGCATACGTATGCAGACTTTTTACAGAGCAGCACCCTTCACGTATGCTTTTTGAAAATTTAGTGATTGTTTCAATCAAACTAATAACAATATAAATACTGTGTGGAACGACGGAGAAAAGCATGGCCCAACAGCAGTGGTATAAAGGTGCGGTTATTTATCAGGTTTACCCGCGAAGCTTTCAAGACAGCAATAACGATGGTATTGGTGATCTTAAAGGGATAATTAATCGCATTGATTACATTAAAAGCTTAGGCGTTGACGCTATTTGGATTTCTCCTTTTTTCAAATCTCCAATGAAAGATTTTGGCTACGACATAAGTGACTATCGCGATATAGACCCCATATTTGGTGACCTAAACGACTTTGATGAGTTAATAGATCAAGCACATAAACGCGACATTAAAATTATTATTGACCAAGTGTTAAGCCATACATCAGACCAACATCAATGGTTTTTAGATAGCCGCGAAAACCAAAACAATGATAAAGCTGACTGGTACGTATGGGCAGATGCTAAAGAAGATGGCACAGCGCCTAATAACTGGTTATCTATTTTTGGTGGCGGTGCTTGGCAATGGGAGCCTCGTCGCGGTCAATACTATTTACATAACTTTTTAACCGAACAGCCTGATTTAAACTTTCATAACCCAGATGTAAGAAAAGCTGTTTTAGAAAACGTAGAGTTTTGGCTTAAAAAAGGTGTAGATGGTTTTAGATTAGACGCTATTAACTTTTGCTACCACGATGCACAATTACGTGACAATCCTGCAAAGCCTAAAGATAAACGCCAAGGCCGTGGCTTTAGTGAAGATAACCCATACGCGTTTCAGTACCATTATTATAATAACACCCAACCAGAAAACATTGAGTTTATGCAAGACATACGTGCACTACTTAATAAATACCCGGGTACTGTATCACTTGGTGAAATTTCATCGGAAGATTCATTGGCAACAATGGCAGAATATACCCAAGGCGGTGATAAGCTGCATATGGGCTATAGTTTTGAGCTACTCACTGATGATTATTCAAGTGAATACATAAGAGAAACCGTACAGACTCTAGAGCAACGCATGACTGAAGGTTGGCCGTGCTGGGCGTTTAGCAACCACGATGTAGAGCGTGTTGCGAGCCGCTGGAGCCAAAATGGTGAAATAAACCCAGCACAATGCAAAATGCTTACTGCTTTATTAGCTTCTTTGCGTGGTAGCGTATGTATGTACCAAGGTGAAGAGCTGGGGCTAGGTGAAGCCTCTGTAGCATTTGAAGACCTACAAGACCCATATGGCATTACCTTTTGGCCAAACTTTAAAGGTCGCGACGGCTGTAGAACGCCAATGCCATGGGAAGGTAACAACACACAAAACGCAGGATTTAGTGCTGCTAAACCGTGGTTACCGGTTGATAGCGCGCATACGCAGCAGGCTGTGTCTGTACAAGATAAAGATGCAAACTCTATACTTAATGCTTATCGTGAGTTTATGGCATGGCGTAAACAGCATACTGTGTTATTAGCAGGCGATATTAAGTTTATTGATACTGCTGAGCCTATCCTCGCTTTTTACAGAACGCTAAACGAGCAAACTATGTTATGTGTGTTTAACTTAGCTGATACCAATCAAACATTTGAGTTGACTAAAACAGTGACTGAGGCGCATGACTCACTATCTCATTGTAATGCTACTTTAGATGGTAATAAGCTAAACATGAATGGTTTTGACTGTTACTTTGCTTTTGTAAAATAAGAATGCCCTGACGTATGATGCTCAAAAGCCCGATTTTATCGGGCTTTTTTGTGCGCTCAAATAGTGGGGCTGCTATAGCCGGTATTAAGACGAAATACAGGCCACCAAACCACTAACCTTTCTAATGTGATTGTGTTTTACTATTTAAATAATCAGTGAGCGCAAATAACACGCCAGAGCTTACGAAGGTGACATGGATAATCACTTTCCAAAATAGCTCATCATTTGAATGAATATTAGAATTAATAAATACCTTTAAAAGCTCAACTGCAGATATGGCAACAATTGCGCTAATAAGCTTCATTTTTAAGCCAGAGAAACCTACTTTTCCCATCCATGACGGCCTATCTTCGTGGCCCTCAATATTAAGCTTTGAAACAAAGTTCTCATAACCACTAAAAATAATAATAAGTAATAAACCAGCCAGTAAAGCGGTATCAACGAGGGTAAGTATACCCACTAATAACTCTTGGTTTGTTGCACTAAAAGTGGCAATACCCATTAAATAAAGTTGCTTAAAAAACTTTATTAATAGCAATATTACAGCAAATAGTAGGCCTACAAAAAACGGGGCTAATAACCAGCGCCCTTTAAATATAAACGACTCTAAGCCCTGCTCTACTTTGTGTATTTTACGAGGCGTACTGGTTGGTTTTGCTTGGTGTTCTGACATTAACTTATCTTTTTATAAAAAAGCGACCTTAGCTTATAATTTATTACAACACAATTACTTATATTATTATTTAAGCGTAATTTACTCATCTTGACGATAAAAATTTTTCGTTATCTTTTATTTTAATTTCGATTAAAAATCACTACACCAACAGAGTTGTTCTGCATTGGGCACTATTTAAATACAGCTTTAAAATGTATTTAAATCGTTAAACCATTTATTTAGGAATCAACAAATGAATAAAGCATTGCTAGCATTAATAGTTGCACCACTTTTTGCTGTATCTGCAACGGTTGCAATCGCAGACGATGCACCAGTAGCTTCTGCACAAACAATTAAAGAATACACAGATATGTGTGTAAATTGGGCTAAAGATGATGATGTAAGTAACGACGATCTATTTGGCTATGTTCTTCAATGCGTTAATGATGAATTAGAGTCTGAAGGCTACAAAAAAGTATCTACTGTACAAATCTAAACAATAAAAAATATGCGGCTAATAAAGCCATTGCGACGCATATAATCATAAAAAAACCGGAATGACACAGGCTGTGTATTCCGGCTTTTATTTGTCTTAGGCTAAATAAATTTTAACGTTTATTCAGCTTCTTTTTTTGCTTTAGGTTTAGCTGGCGATTTTTTTGCAGCCGCTTTCTTTTTAGGTGCTGCTTTTTTCTTCGCTTCTTCTACCCATTTACCCGCTTCATAGTGAGCAGTCCAGCCTGTGGCTTTTCCGTCAACTTCAGTCATTACGTATTGCGCTTTATTTTTACGGCTATAACGTACTACGGCTAAATTACCATCAGGATCTTTTTCTGGCGCATCAGCTAAGTAATAAAACTTAGGTGAAATACGCTCTCTAAAACGCTTTAGCTCAGCCACTTTAGGCGCTCGCGTCTCGCGTGATTTAGGGAAAGTGTTAGCCGCCAAGAAAATACCTGCAGCCCCGTCACGTAAAACAAAATAAGCTTCTGACTTTTCACATTCAAGTTCAGGTATGTGCACAGGATCTTCTTTTGGTGGCGCAGCTTCGCCGTTTTTAAGTAACTTACGCGTATTTTTACACTCTTCGTTGTTACAGCCAAAATACTTACCAAAACGGCCCGACTTAAGCTCCATGTCTGAGCCACATTTATCACATTCGATAATAGGCCCATCGTATCCTTTAATTTTAAAGGTACCTTGCTCAACGATATACCCTTCACATGCAGGGTTATTACCACAAACATGTAATTTACGGGTTTCGTCTATTAGGTAAGAGTCCATAGCCGTTTCACAGATTGGACAGCGCTTCATTTGCATTAATGTTTCAGTTTCAATGTCTTCAACATCTGCCGCAACCGCTTCATCCCCTGATACTAGGTTCATAGTGGTTGTACAACGCTCTTTAGGCGGTAAGTTATAACCTGTACACCCTAAAAACACCCCTGTAGATGCCGTGCGAATACCCATTTTTCTGCCACACGTAGGGCAGTCAATATCAGTTTCAACCATTTGATTAAGGCGCATTCCGCCTTGCTCTGGCTCATCTTTGGCTATGTTTAATTGCGTAGAAAAATCAGCATAAAACTTATCAAGCACTTGGGTCCATACACGCTCGCCTTCGGCGATATCATCTAAACGACCTTCCATTTTTGCTGTAAAGTCAAAGTTCATTAAATCAGTGAAGTTTTCAACCAAACGGTCGGTAACAATTTCGCCCATTTTTTCAGCGAAGAAACGACGGTTTTCTACCCGTACATAACCACGGTCTTGAATTGTTGAAATAATTGATGCGTACGTAGATGGACGACCAATACCACGTTTTTCAAGCTCTTTTACTAAACTTGCTTCACTAAAGCGCGCTGGCGGTTTAGTAAAGTGCTGCTTAGGGTCAAGTTCAATTAAACTAAGTACTTCGCCTTCTTTTACTGCTGGCAGAGATTGATCTTCTTCATTCTTTTTGCGTACCGCAGGTTGCACTTTTGTCCAACCATCAAAGCGAAGTACTCGCCCTTTTGCTTTTAATTGAAACTCATCAGCGGTCACAGTAAGCGTTGTTAAATCGTACTCTGCAGGCACCATTTGACAGGCAACAAACTGACGCCAAATTAATTCGTACAGTTTTTTGGCATCGGCATCAACACCTTCAACATGTCCAGAAAGTACAGTGACACTTGAAGGACGGATCGCTTCGTGCGCTTCTTGTGCGTTGCCTTTAGAGCTGTAGCTAATTGGGTCTTTAGGTAAGTACTTTGCGCCAAACTCTTGGGTTACATAATCACGACACATTTCAACTGCATCTTTTGATAGATTAGTTGAATCGGTACGCATATAAGTAATGTAACCGCCTTCGTAGAGGCGCTGTGCAAGCATCATTGTTTTTTTAACGCCATAGCCTAAACGTGTACTGGCGGCTTGTTGCATGGTTGAAGTAATAAAAGGCGCACTTGGGCGGCTTTTGCTGGGTTTTTCTTCAACACTTATTACTTTATATTCGGCTGTCTCAAGGCTTTTAACTGCGGCTGTAGCCTGAGCCTCATTTACCGGCTTAAATGGCTTATCTGCTTGCTTGGTGACTTCTAAGCGTAATTGTGAATCGGTATTTTTAACATCGGCGTGTATATCCCAAAATTCTTCAGGAATAAACGCTTTGATTTCACGTTCGCGCTCTACTAATAAACGTACCGCAACCGATTGCACACGCCCAGCAGAAAGCCCACGCGCTACTTTAGCCCATAATAACGGCGATACCATAAAGCCAACTACACGGTCTAAAAAGCGGCGTGTTTGTTGTGCATATACCATGTCGGTATTTAGTTCACCAGGTGTTTCAAACGCTTGTTGAATCGCATTTTTTGTAATTTCGTTAAATACAACGCGTTTATATTTTTCAGGCTCACCACCAATAATTTCTTGAAGGTGCCAAGCAATTGCTTCCCCTTCTCTATCCAAATCCGTTGCGAGATAAACTTGGTCTGCATTTTCGGCCAGCTTTTTTAACTCTTGAACTACTTTCTCTTTACCTGGCAAAATTTCGTAATGTGGCTCCCACCCTTTTTCAGGATCAATACCCATACGTGCAACTAAGTTAGTGTAATCTCGTTGCTGTTTATACGCTGCCTTTTCTTCAGGCTCCATTTTACGAACTTCAGCTGGCGTTTTAGTCGCCGGTACTTTAGCTTTGTTCGAACCTGAAGTAGGTAAATCACGCACATGTCCAATACTGGACTTTACGATGAAGTCTTTACCTAAGTATTTATTAATTGTTTTAGCCTTAGCAGGTGACTCTACAATTACTAGCGATTTGCCCATAGTTGCCTATTTCTAACCAAATATTTAAATGTGTTTTGCCGACATAAACGGCGCGAATATTTATAGGTATATCTACAAACACCTATTGTTACAAGCTTTTAATACAAACTTTTCAGTATTTACTGAATAAACAAACAATTTTTGTTGTTAAATTATACAAACCGGTGTTTTTAAAATAATTGCTGTGGAATATATAGAACACAAATAAAAAAGCCAACCTTAAGGTTGGCATTTTTTACATTCTACCGATTATAAATCGTCGGTTACGCTAACAGAAAGCGTACTTTCTAACCCTGAAGGCGCTTCGGCAGTAACGGTTAAAATACCACTAAACTGCTCATTTCCTCCATCTAAGTCTTCACGCGTAATACCAAACGATAAACCAACAGGCACAATACTTGTTGTATTAGGGTAAGTGTAATTATCACTACCTGTTAAAATACCGTTGTCTGTGTCAATAGAGATGGTTGTTTCAGCAGGCATTGGGTTGTTATATATATCTGCTATAAATACCGTAAGCCCTAGGCTAGCAGTGCCTGATGCAGTTTGTGTTAAATCTATTGCATCAACCTGACACATTATTGCGCTAGTGGGGTCGTTTTGCACACGGCGAACAAGTGGACTTGCAGGGTCGCTGTTTACACGTACCTCTGAAGCGGTTGCACCCGCGATAGCAGAACAATCATCCGCGTATGTAACTAGCCTAAAGTATGCAGTATCACCCGACATAACGATTTCTTGGTTTTGAAATACATTAACCATTTGACGACTACAAATACCTGCAGCTTCGTCTTCTTCACGACACAGTAAGCCGTTGTATAGGCCGTTTTCTGTGGTCCATGTACCATTGCCATCAAAATCGACAAATTCTTCAAACTCATCACCGGTTGAGTTATCGCGTGAACAGGGGTCGGTTCCATCATTACAGTCTTTACCGCCATAGGTGCCATCTTCATTGTTATCGATAAAGGCTTCTGGAATATCAAATAAATCATCAAAAAAGTCTTCACTGTCAAAGTAGCCGTTGCCATTTAAATCAGAAAACGTTTCTTCACCAATTGCATAAGCATGTACAGTGGCACGTCCACCTAACGGTAAATCCACCGTTAAGTCATTATTTAAAATTCCTAATGGGCATGGTAAGCCACCATCACACTTTTGCGTAATGGTATTTTCATACATAGAGTCAGTAAACGGGCGTGGGTTACTACTGGTCCACGTTACGCTACACGTACCATTGGTTGTTGTACAACTTGGCTCTATTACGCCCCCTTCTGTGATAAAGCTAACAGCTGTTCCATCTGGCACAGGGTTGTTAAAGTGATCAGCTAGGCGAGCATTAACCGATACGGTATTACCATCAACATTTAACGCATGAGGGTTAAATATAGAACGCGATAGCGAAAAGCTATTTTGATCAGCAATACCTGTACTAATTACAAGAATATCTGAAGGGGCGGTTACAATAACCGTATCGCCATCTACGTCTTCTTCGCTAGATGCGATAACACGCACAGGCGTAGCAATTGAGCCCGATTGAACTGAGGTAGTCACTTCACCGCTGGCATTAGTAATTGCACTGGCTGTGCCTAACGTTATACCACCGACTGCCGTTGACAGCTCAAAGTTAACCGTTCTTGAAGCTAAATCATTGCCATTTGAATCCACAAGTTTAAATGTTACTTCAGAGATTTCAGTTCTGTCAGCACCACCCGTACCTTTTAATGCAATTACTGGCTCAGTCACTTCTACAAATTGTAAAAAGCCAATATTGGCAGGTGATACATTTATAGTAGTACTAGCAGAAACCGTATCGCCACCGGTGATCACGGTAGCCGTAATTATATCCCCACCCACACAAGTAAGCGGACGGTATGTAGAGCGTGCAAAGCCGCCAATACTGGTTACTGTTTCATCTATAAGTGCTTGGCCAGAGCCAACACAACCAGATGAAAATTCAACAGTAAGTGGTGTGGTATATAGCTCACCGTCTTTTGAGATTTCAATTGAGATAAGTGCTGTTGCACCTGCAGCTAATAGCTCATCGTCTGCAACCGAGCTGCTAATAGCAATTTCAACATCTACAGCAGCAATTTGAAATGCCTTCGTTAAATCGCTATCGAGCACTGACACAGTAATTTCACCGGCGCCTACATCTTGACCTGGAACAATTGTTAGTAGCGCAACGCCATTTGAATCTGTTATAGCAGTACCTGTTGAAGGAGTAACAGATCCTATCGTTGTAGTTGCAGTAACTAATCTTTGTGCAAGTGGAGTTGTTGAGTTTTCGTTCGTCACCTCAATGTATAAAATACCTGTTGAGTCACCCGAAATACTAGTTACCTCATCACACAATGATGAGTTTCGTGAAGTTGAAAAATCAGATGGACAATTTTGTAAAATTTTAAAGTCTATATCTGCAGAGCTCTGATTTGGGTCAATCGCGTCACCACGTGTATAAAACCCTATTGTCGCTTGAGCAGCTTCATATACAGCAGTAACCGTACCGGCACCTTCCACTGTTCCAGGAGCAAGATTTAATGTTGCTAAGCCATTTTCATCTGTTAAGGCGGTACCAGCACTTGGCAATAAGTTACCTAATGTTGAGCTGAAACTCACAACAGCTCCTACTACAGCTTCATTGTTTGAGTCTAAAACCGTGGCTTGAACTAAAGCGTTGTCATTTGCACTAACTTCGCTTGTTTGAGTTAACGTTGTTGAGGAAATCAAACTTAAATTAAGAGTGTAAGTGTCATCATCACCTTGTTCAGGAGCATCACCAGCTGTTGTAAAAGTAAAAAATTCAGAAGTAAAAGAATTACTATCTTCATCATTGTAAGTAGCGGAGATTGAACTAGCTCCGGCTTCAGTACCGGCTAATAAATCAATTTTTGCTATACCTTCCTCATTGGTCATTGCAGTACCATTTGAAGGGTTAATAACGCCCAAACCAGATAAGTTAAACTCTATTAATTTATAAGCCCCTGGCTCACCATCAAGTAATAGTTGCGCTTGTGCTACAGCAGGATTTTGAAAATCAACACTTCTAGTTTCTATATTATCACTCGATAGTAAACTAACTGTAATTTCTGCTTGTTCAATAATAATAGATTCAAAATCAAATGCTTCTGAGCTGATTGTTTCACCATCGATTGTATATGAAACTATAACTTCTGATGCACCAGCTGTATCGCCAGCTAGTAATTCAATAGTAGCCACCCCTTCATCATTTGTTAAAACGCTTCCAGAGCTTGGGTTAAGAATACCTATATCGCTAGCTAATGAGAAATTAACACTTTGCGAGATTACAGCCACACCTTCGTTAAGCAATGTAGCTCTTAACTCTAAAGGTACCAAAGAAGTTGTAGAATTTGATTGAGTGTCGGTACCTTGAGTGTAACCTTGAAGGGTTAAACTATAATCAGATTGATTGTCTTCATCGCCCTGTGATTGAAATGCAAACGTTGCACTGTAGACAACATCGTTCTGTGTATATATAGCTGTTACTTCACCAGCACCTACTGTAGTACCCGCGCTTAGCTCTACAGTCGCTTGGCCATTTGCTTGAGTTAAAGCTGATGATTGAGTCAATGAACCGACTTCATCTGCAAGTGTAAATGTTATGCGCTCACCAGAAATAGGGGTTTCATCAGAATCTAGTAGTGTGGCAGTTATATTTAACGGCGAATCGCTTGATACAATATTAGATTCACTACCGTCTGTTTGAGAATACCCTGCTACACTTACTGAGAAAGGATTTTCAACATCACTGTCTGAATCCCCTGTTGAACTGTAGCTGAAGCTATCTGTATATGAGGTACTATCGATAGTAAAAGTTGCAGTAACTTCTCCAGCTCCATCAACTGTACCAGCCATCAGTTCAACAATAGCTATGCCATCACTGTTTGTAAGTGCGGAAGCTTGATTTAAAGCTCCAACATCATCTGCTAGGGTAAAAGTAATACGCTCACCTGATACTGCACCGCCATCTTCATCTTCTAAAGTAGCTCTAAGCTCTAAAGGAGCAGCCGCTGTGACCGTGTTTGACTCAGTGTCACTAGATTGTAAGTAACCTTTTAAAGTTACCGTGTAAGTGGATGTTTCTGTAGTAGAATCGTCATCATCTCCGATGGTGCCGTCTTTTTCGATTGTTCCACCACCACCACAAGCGCAAAGCAAAATGCTAAATAGTGTAATGCTGAGTAGTCGCGTTAAAGGCATGGACCTCTCCCTAGCGTTGTTATTATTTACTAATAGTTGTTTACCTAATATTAACCTATAACTTAGTCTAATATCACAGTTTTTTGTCACTTTTTTATGTAAATAATTCCGCAAAGGCTATTTTTTTCTGTAGTAAATATTTCCTTGCTGGTAGTCTATGGCAAATTTGAAAAAATAGATTAGGGAATATGTCTAAAATACGTTCAATGAGTTTAACTACCCGTATCATGATTGGCATGGCACTGGGTATTGCAGTAGGCTTTTTATTTCAGGCTATATTAGCTGGTGAAGACGATTATCTAATTCCTCTTGGGTTATTCTCTTTGCCAATTAAAGCTTTTTTTGTAGATGGCCTTTTCCATGTTGGCGGACAAATTTTTATTGCCAGCTTAAAAATGTTGGTTGTGCCGCTGGTATTTGTATCGCTTGTATGTGGTACGTGTAGCTTGAGCGATCCTAAAAAATTAGGCCGTTTAGGTGGTAAATCGATTGGCTTATATTTAGTTACAACTGCCGTGGCAATTACCGTAGCTATTTCACTGGCGTTATTATTTAACCCAGGTCAAGGCATTGCACTGCCATCAGATGCAAGCTTCAATGCTAAAGAAGCCCCTACCTTAGCGCGAGTTATTATCGATATGTTCCCTACTAACCCATTCGAAGCAATGGCTAAAGGGAACATGCTGCAAGTTATTGTGTTTGCGCTTTTATTTGGTGTATCAATGGCGCTAAGTGGCAAAGCAGGTAAACGTGTAGCCGCAGTATTTGAAGATTTAAACACGGTTATTTTAAAACTAGTAACGCTACTAATGAACATTGCACCTTACGGTGTGTTCTTTTTAATGGCTAAACTTTTTACCACTATCGAAATGGGGTTAATACTCAGTCTGGCTAAGTACTTCCTTGTAGTCGTGGCAGCGTTATTAATTCACGCATTTATTAATTACAGTATCATTTTAAAAGTATTAACAGGCCTTAACCCACTTACCTTTTTAGCTAAAATGAAACACGCGTGTTTATTTGGTTTTAGCACTTCAAGCTCAAGCGCGACTATGCCTATTACACTTGAAACCGCGACCAAAAAACTCGGCGCTAATAACTCGGTTGCCTCTTTTACTATTCCGCTAGGCGCTACCATTAACATGGATGGCACAGCTATTATGCAAGGCGTGGCAACAGTATTTATTGCACAAGTGTTTGCTGTTGATTTAACGATTTCTGATTACTTAATGGTTATTCTAACCGCGACGCTTGCCTCGGTAGGCACCGCAGGTGTGCCTGGTGTGGGTTTAATTATGCTTGCAATGGTACTTAACCAAGTAGGTTTACCAGTAGAAGGTATTGCAATTATTATTGGTGTTGACAGGTTACTCGATATGACGCGTACAGCCGTTAATATAACGGGTGACTGTATGGTAACTTGTGTGGTTGCTAAATCAGAAGGTCAATTAGATGAAACAATATTTAACGACCCGAACGCAGCTAAAGACTTAGAAGATTACCACAAATCTACTGAGTAATTATTAAAGCCCATCAAAAAACCCTTGCTATGCAAGGGTTTTTTATTACCTTTAATAACGTTTTATGGGTTCATTGCTTTAAAACGCGACATTAAATTAACGCCTGCTTTATTTACAGAGCTACTTAGCCCAATTCCTAACTTATCACTTAATCCTTTCTTAATTTTGTATTTTACTTTGTATATTTGACGCTCAGCTTGTTGCTCTAATAACGCATCATCACTGGTTTTAATTACATCAACTAAGCCCTTTTCAATTGCTTGTGTTGCAAACCAATGCTCACCCGTTGCCACATTATCAATATTAAGTGTTGGCCGTTGGCTGCTTACAAACTCTTTAAACAAACCATGTGTTTGCTCTATTTCATCACGAAACTTTTCGCGGGCTTTATCTGTGTTTTCGCCGAACAAGGTTAACGTACGTTTAAATTCGCCAGCTGTAATTTGCTCAAACTCTACATCGTTTTTCTTTAAAATTTTATTAAAGTTAGGTATTTGTGCAATTACACCAATAGAGCCAACAATAGCAAAAGGAGCCGCTAATATTTCATCGGCCACACAGGCCATCATGTAACCGCCACTCGCTGCTACTTTATCAATAGAAACCGAAAGCTTAATACCTGCAGTTTTAAAACGCTGTAATTGCGATGCAGCTAAACCATAGCCATGCACCACGCCGCCGCCACTTTCTAAGCGAACTAATACTTTATCTTTCTCAGGATTAGCAATGGCAATAATTGCGGTCACTTCTTCGCGTAGGCTTTCAACTTCATGAGCGTCCATACTACCTATAAAATCAATAACATATAGGCGTGGCTTCGGCTCATCATTTGCCGCTTTTTTAGACTCGACTTTTTGCACTTTATGATGCGCCTTTAACTCTTTTTTAGTTAAAGTATTTTCTAAAAAGCTGTGTTTTAAGTCATCAAGTTGCTCAGACAAATCGTCTATTTCTATGGCTCCTTTTTTAGCTTTAGGCTTTACTGCTGAACCCACAATAAGGGTTAAAATAATTGCAATAGCAATAACAAAGGTAACCGTTTTAGCAAAAAACAAACCGTATTCGTATAAAAATTCCAACTGGTCTCTCCATTTATAAATTTAAGCTAATTTATCATGCTTTATAACAAAAAAAAGCCACTAAACAGTGGCTTTTCAAGGTTAATAAGGTTGTTGCTGATTAATCAGTCACAACCTCTGGGTTACTGACTAATAACATACGCCCGCGTGCAGCTAAATAAGTAGCTACTTGGAGCTGCATTTCAGCGTTTGCTGCTGCACTGCCCTCAACTGTTGCCGCTTGGGCATCGTCTTGTGCTGGCGTTAAAATTGAGCCATGGTGCCCTTTTGTAAATTTCACCAAATAACTCGCCGGGGTTTCACTTAGTGCTTGTGAAGTGCTTACTGTTTCAAGCCCCATTAATGTTGCTAACGGAATTGTGCCCGATATAGGGTTATTTGCTGCCGCTGGCGGAATAACTTGGTCTGGTTTGTTATCTGCGCCATCGCCTACAACTACATTAGTGTATACAGGTGTACCTAATGCATTTACCGCTGCTGCGTAATTTGTTGGGTCTCCGCTATCAAGTGCGGTTTGCGCTGCAAAAGCAAACTCGGTCATTACCGCTTGAATGTTAGCAAGTTTTGTAGTTTCCCCTGCCGTAGTAAGTGAGGTTACATACGCCTGATAGCCACAAGTTAAAAAAGCTTCCATATCTGGTAATAATGTACCACAGTTTGAAATAGCATCCGCTTGTAAAAACTCGTTAAACTCTTGCGATTCTGCTGTACCAGCTTGCGATAATACAGAGCCTTGAATAAATGGCCCAAACGCAGCCGATTCAAGTAAGAAGCTTGCTATGCCGCCACCGCCACTGGCAAGTGCTACCGTGTTTACCTTAAATAATGGGTCAACTGTATCTGCAAGCGGAGTATTAGCCTGAGCTATAAATGCAGGTGCAACAATAGAGCCTAAAGAATGCCCTACATAGGTTACATCTTGTGCGTTAATTGTCGCATCATTAATAAAGTTTAAACCTAAGCGTAAGCCTAATAAATCTGCTGATGATTGACGCAAGCTATCACGAGCCACTAATAATGAGTTTAAGTTCATGTAACTTAGTACTGAGCCCGTCGTTGCATTAAAGTCATCTGTCCCATCAGCATCAACATCTACACCACGCTCACCATGGCGAGGATGGTCAATCGCCGCTGTGGCAAAACCTTGAATTGAAAGTTGTGCAGTGAGTGCCAACATGCTTTCTTTGTCTGTTGTTATACCGTGTTGCATAATAACAACTGGCCAGCCAGTTTCTGGCATTTCAATTGGATCAAGACCTTGTGAATCACGAATAAAATTAATAACCGGTAAAATAGGTTTGGTTATTTGCACTGGCACATTCGCCATGCTTTGCACTTTAGGAATAGAGTTATACTTAGTTAAATGGCGCGTAGTGTCTAAACCTAAATCACGCAACTGTCCGTCACTTAACGCAGCACAAAGCCCATCATTATCGCTAATTGGCTCTGCAGGGAAAGCCTCGCCTGCTGCAGCTTTGTAACCTAAAACAGCTACCGCGTTGTCACACATACCTTGCCAATATGTATCATTTAAATCGCTTATTTCAGTGCCTGTTGGGGTGCCTAAATACATAGGTAACATAACGCTACCTTTTAAATATTGCACACCAGAGAACGCATCCGATACGCTAACACCCGCAGCTGCAAATACTTGCTGCACATTTACCATTGCTTGTTCAGGTACACTTACCATTGGTGTTGGCAAAGCATCATTTTGTAAGCTAGCTGCCAGTAAGTTTTTAATTGTGCCAAGCACAGGACCTGCTGATTGAATGGTCATAGCAGCAGAAAATATAATATCATCTTTTGTAATATCACCTGAGCTTACAACCACATTCTCATAGCTATTTACTGCCGCTTGAAGACCAAGCTGAGCATCAGTAATCAATGGAGCTTCTTCACTTACAGAAGCGTAAGTAGAAGAAGGCTGAATAGAACGCCCTTGAGAGTCTTTTAATCCAGTGGTTAATACATTTATGTATGAACTTCCTGGTGTGAAAGGTTTTAATGGGATAATAGCAACTGCATCGCCAGAGGCTTGAGAAATAAAGTCTACGCCGTAGGTTAATTCACCTACCAATTTACACGCTGAACCAGCTGTAACAACAGCACATTCTGCATCAGTTAAGCTTGCGCCCATAACCACTTCAAAAATTCTTACTGTACCAGGCGACGCTGCAGAGGTTTCATCAAGCGATACACCTGTAGGGAAAGTTAAATCAATTTTGTAAGGCACTTGCGATGACCAGCCATCTAACGCACCTAGCGCTAATTGCGGATCTGCATAAGCAGCGCGAGGCACAGAGACGTTATCATCGTCTAATTCACCTGGAATATTAATTGTGCCGTCTTGAGTGCCGCTCATTAATAAATCGTTAGGGACAGATAAAACCCCATTCGCAGGGTCAAAGGTCACCGTGACATTAGGTATTATGGTTGCATTATCGTTTTTAACATCTTCTAATGTTTCTCCGCCGCCACAACCTGCTAACGCAGCTGTAACCGAGAGTGAGAGTAGCATTTTTTTCATATTGTTGGCTCCGCACATATCTTTATTTTTATAGTGTGTTCGTTCAAAGTAAGTGTGTTTAATCAGTGTAGTAAAGTTAAAACAATGTAATCAGTTTATTAATGAGACATTAGACCAGTTAAACTTAACGTAAAGTTTATAATTCCGCCACCTAAATTTTCAATAAATTCGATTACTTGACGATTTGCTATGTTAAAATCAAAAAAATTTTATAAATTGGTATTTATATGCAAACTTATCAAGCAACTCCAAATGCGCTTCAAAATAAAGTAATTTTAATTACAGGTGCCGGCGATGGTATTGGCCGCGTAGCAGCAATTACCTACGCAAAGCATGGCGCGACAGTTATTTTACTTGGTAAAACAACAAATAAGCTCGAATGCGTTTACGATGAGATTGTCAATGCTGGTTACCCTCAGCCTGCTATTGTGCCAATGGACTTAAAAGGCGCGACAAAACAAAACTACCGCGATTTAGCAGCTACAATCGAAAGTCAATTTGGCCGATTAGACGGCTTATTAAATAATGCCGGTATTTTAGGGTCGCTAGGGCCACTTGAGCACTTTTGCTCTTCTACGTTTGAAAACATCATGAAAGTGAATGTTACTGCGCAAGCAATGATCACCAAAGCGCTATTCCCTGTGCTGCGTAAATCAGAAAATGCCTCTATTGTTTTCACTTCATCAAGCGTTGGCCGTAAAGGGCGCGAATTTTGGGGGCCTTATGCAATATCTAAATTTGCAGTTGAAGGAATGATGCAAACATGGGCCTGCGAAGTAGGTAAAACCAATATCCGTGTAAATTGTATAAACCCTGGCGCAACGCGTACCTCTATGCGCGCATCAGCGTATCCAGGGGAGGATCGCGACAAACTTGCTACCCCCGAAGATTTAATGCCAACGTATTTATATTTAATGAGTGATGACTCGAGCAATGTAAACGGTGAATCTCTCGATGCGCAACAAAAAAAGTAAACTACATTTTTAATTATAAAAAAAGCCGCATTTATTGCGGCTTTTTTGTCGGTAATCTTTTGTAATTATACCTATTCGCTACATTAAGCGAGCTACTTTGGGCTAGAAAAACGTGTTGTTCGCTTGGCAAAAAATTCGCTATTTAGCTGTGCTAAATGAGCATTTTTTTACCTCGGTAGCGACACGTTTAGCCCCGCAAAATGATTAAGTATTATTACGGATTGGTATTACTTACGCTTAGTTTGCTTAACACGTTGGTTATGCTTTTTAACCGCTTTACGAATTTGGTTAATTTTAGCACGCTTGTCTTTGCGTTTTTCAGGCATAACCGACAGTTTAGTTTGTGTTTCGCGGCCTAATTTAACTGTTTTACGTAAATAGTTAACGGTTTCTAAATCAAGTTCAGCCCAGCCACCTTGAGGAAGGCGCTTATCTAGCTCTAATTTTCCGTAACGAATACGAATAAGTCGCGATACTTCTACATCCTGCGATTGCCATAAGCGGCGAACTTCGCGATTACGCCCTTCGTTTAGCGTTACATTGTACCAACGGTTAATGCCTTCGCCACCCAGTGATTTAACCGTTAAAAACTTAGCCGGACCATCTTCAAGCTCTACGCCACGCGTTAGGTTTTTAATGGTTTCATTGGTCACTTCACCAAATACACGGGCTGAATATTCACGCTCAACTTCATAACTTGGGTGCATTAAGCGGTTCGCTAACTCACCATCGTTGGTAAATAACATTAAACCTGCCGTGTTAATATCTAGACGACCAACAGCAATCCAACGCTCACCGTCTATGCGTGGTAAACGGTCAAAAACAGTACGACGTCCTTCTGGGTCTTTACGTGTACTTAACTCCCCTTCTGGCTTGTTGTACATAATTACACGACAAATACGGTCGGCTTTTTCTTCAATTTTCACGCTGTGGCCATCAACACGTATTAAGTCTGTTTCCTCAACACGGTCACCTAATTTAGCCACTTTACCATTAACACTAACGCGGTTTGCATCAATGTATTTTTCCATTTCACGTCGTGAGCCTACCCCTGCACGGGCTAGGACTTTTTGTAACTTTTCACCTTGAATACTCATTCGGATGGTTCTCTCACAGAAGGATCACTTAATAACTGGTTTATTTTACTTTCCTGTTGCGCTGGCAATGCAGGGAGTTCATCTAAACCGGTTAACGAAAAATAATCTAAAAATAATTTTGTTGTTGCATAAAGCGCTGGTTTACCAGGTACTTCTTTATGCCCTACTACTTTAACCCACTCTCGCTCAAGGAGGGTTTTAATAATTGCTGATCCGGTTGTTACGCCTCGTACTTGCTCTATTTCACCACGCGTTATTGGTTGCCTGTAGGCAATTAACGACAATGTTTCTAGTAGTGCGCGAGAGTACTTAGGTGCCCGTTCTTGCCATAAATTACTAAGCCAAGGGCTTAAACTACTACACGCTTGAAAGCGATAGCCACTGCCTACTTCAACTAGCTTAATGCCACGTGTTTGATAGTGGGTATGTATAGCGTCTATTGCAGTGTTAATTCGTGACATAGAAATAGCTAAATCAGCCAATACAGTATCTTTTAAGTGGCGTTTGCTAACAGGTTTGTCTGCGACAAATATAGCCGCTTCAATGATCTCAATTAATTGTTCATCACTAATTCGACGACCCACCATAATATTTTGCTTTGCCCTTTAAAATACGTAGCCATCTATTATGACAGAACATCGCAAAAGGGGGAAAATATATCTGCTTTTAAAACAAATTAAATGCACAAAAAAGCCAGCAATTAATGCTGGCTCTTATGTGTAGCGTATTTAGCTAATATTAGCTGTTTTTATAATGCTTTAGCGCATCATCTTCAGCAACGGCTTTACCGTATTTGCTAATGTAGCCTTTAAACTCACCTTTACTGATGCGTTTATCATTGTTGCCATCCATGTAACCAAAATGATTTGAAATATCATCATCGTCAGCTTCTTCTACTGAGATGTAACCATTTTTGTCGTTATCTAAACTTCTAAAATCATTTTCGATTTTATCAAATTTAGCTATTTTAGCTTTAAATGCCGACTCACTTACTTCGCTGTCAGTCGCTACCTTACCGGTATTTAACTGCATGTAAGTGTTAAATTCTTTACGACTGATCTCGTTATCCATATTGGTATCAATATTTGAAAAGTGGCCCCAGATGCTATCGTCATCTGCTTCTACTTTTGAAATATAACCATCACTGTCGTTATCTAAACTTGCAAAATCGCTATCGATTTTTTCAAGGCCTTGGTTTGAGGCACAAGCGGCTAAACTTAACGAAGCTAAAATAGTTGTTGCGAGTGTTAACTTTTTCATAAGACGTATCCTTGTAGTTAGTAAATGTCACTTTAACTAATACAAGTTCAATGCCAAAGTGCACAAGCCGCCAACAATCAATGAGTTATGTGCATTCAGCTTATTTTATATACATTAATCAATTACTTAGCTTTGCAATGATTGCTGCATACCTTGTAATTTTTGCAAAAAAATACCCAGTACAAACTGGGCATTATTTTAATCTATATGTTACCGCGAAATTAGATTGCTGCGTTTTGGTAACGCTTTACAAATTCAGTTACGTTTTGTCCGTTACACTTTAACGAGTTTAAGTTACCAATTTTTTGGCGAACAGGCGCAAGGCCTTGCTTTAACGCTGTGATACATAACTGTGTTTCTTGGTGTGCATCTTTTGCAAACACTTCAACTTTTAATTCAGCAGCTTGGTTAGACGTTACTTTTTTAGCAATGTCACGAATATCTTGACCATTACATAAAACACTTTTAGAAAAACGCGATAAGTATACACCGTGTTGTGCTGCTTCTTTACGCGCTGCGCTAAAGCCTTCATTTGCACTTAATACACATAATTTAGATTCAAGTTTATTATCTTGGCTAAAGTAAGTGTTGCTTTTTGCTGATACAGACGCAGAGGCTAATAAAGCAGTAGCTAAAAGTAATTGTGTTTTCATGAGAGAGATCCTATTTGAACGACTAAACAAGTAATTTTTGCGCATTATATATTCAATAATTACGAGATCAATTGAATTTTTTATTTATTTAAATAATTAATAAAGCATTTACAATGTTTAAACTTTACGCACCAATTGATCAACATTTGCGCAGCTATTTTCTCATTTCGATCATGTTATGTAGGCTTATTTACTGATACAATTTAGTTATAAAACAGAGTCTAATTAAAGGTAAATTTTATGAAGGTTATTTCTTTCAATATCAATGGTCTGCGAGCTCGCTTACACCAGTTACAAGCAATTATAGATAAACACCAGCCAGACATTATTGGTTTGCAAGAAATTAAAGTTCATGATGAGGCGTTCCCTCTCGAGGACGTACAAAAAATGGGTTACCACGTTTATTTTCATGGTCAAAAAGCGCACTACGGTGTGGCAATGTTATGCAAAAATGAGCCTAAATCGGTCTTAAAAGGTTTTGCCAGCGACACTGAAGAAGCACAAAAACGCATGATAAGTGTGACAGTTGAGCAAGAAAATGGCCGCGACCTAACGGTAATGAATGGTTATTTCCCACAAGGCGATAATATAAATCACGAAACAAAATTCCCTTATAAGCGCCAGTTTTACAAAGATTTAATGACCCATTTAGAAACAAACCACACGCCCGATGAAGACGTTATCGTTATGGGCGATATCAATATTTCGCCTACCGATTTAGATATTGGTATTGGTGAAGTAAACGCTAAACGCTGGCTTAAAACAGGTAAGTGCTCGTTTCAACCAGAGGAGCGCGAATGGCTTGCTAAATTATTAAATTGGGGCTTTAAAGATACCTTCAGAGAGCAAAACCCTGATACAAGCGACAAATACTCGTGGTTTGATTATCGCTCTAAAGGGTTTGTAGATAATCGTGGCCTACGCATTGATGTTGTACTTGCTACCCATGCCCTTGCCGAGCGATGTATTGATACCGGCATAGATTACGAATTACGCGGCATAGAAAAGCCCTCTGACCATGCGCCAATTTGGTCAACCTTTAAATAATTGCTATGTTAACGCTTAAAATGCAAGGGCTACTTTGGGCCCTTGTTTTAATTATTACCTTTATAAGCGTAGAAAAAAATACCTATAAAGCACTTTATAATACGCCTGCACGGCAAATAGGGGTACTTGCGTGTGCGTTAGTGTTTGCCATGTTATGGCAAATTAAAGCGGGTATTTTAAGCGGTCTTGATTTACACATTTTAGGTGTAACTGCCGCAACGCTAATTTTAGGGTGGCGTCTTGCTATTTTAAGTAGCCTGCTGGCCAGTGCCCTATTGGCGGCTTTTGCAAACATTGATCTTAACCTTTTGCCCATGCAAATACTGTTTGGTGCATTTATTCCTACATTATTAAGCTACCTTGGCTTTATAATGAGTTATCAGTATTTACCGCGTCACTTTTTTGTTTATATTTTTGTATGCTCTTTTATATTGGCAGGCTTTATTGCATGTCTAAAAATAAGCTTAGGGGCTTTGTTTTATTTGCTTATAGGGCAATATAATTGGCAGGAATTGGCAGATAATTACGTATACCTAAGTGCTATCATTTGGTTTCCTGAGGCAATGCTCAACGGTATGGCCATTACGCTTTTGATCACTTATCGGCCACACTGGGTCAAAACTTTTTATGATAAGGACTACCTAGACTCATGAGTCTGCAATACCAATGCCCTTTATGTAACCACGCACTTTTAAAACATAATTCATCACTTCGATGTGACAATAATCACACCTTCGACTTTGCCAAAGAAGGCTATGTAAATTTATTACCGGTGCAACACAAAAACTCAAAGCAACCGGGTGATTCGCTCGAGATGGTACAAGCAAGGCGTGCTTTTTTAGAGCAAGGCTTTTACGCATTTTTACAGCGCGCATTAAGTAATATAATTAGTGAGCGCAAACCAAACGTGCTAATAGATTTAGGCTGCGGCGAAGGATTTTATACTCATGCCATTGCCGATAAAATAGAGGCGCAGGTATACGGCGTCGATATTTCTAAATCAGCCGTAAAATATGCAGCGAAGCGATACCCACAATGTCATTTTAGCGTTGCATCAATTAGCCAGGCGCCTTTTAAGTCAGGCACTGCTGACGTATTGCTGAGTGTTTTTGCGCCTTTGTTTGAGCAAGAGCTGGCGCGTTTAGCAGCGCCAAATGCCACATTAGTAGTTGCAAGCCCAGGGCCGTGGCATTTAAAAGAGCTCAAAGAATATATTTATGCAGATGTAGCAAAACACACTGAAATTGACACGCCAAGCGGCTTTATAAAAGCAGATCAAAAGCTCATTACAGAACAGGTTACGCTTAATTTTTCAGATATTAAAAATTTAATAATGATGACACCGTTTGCGTGGAAATTTAGACCTGAACATTGGCAAACTCTTGAAGAAAAAGACGCCCAAAGCGTCACCCTATCGTTTTACATTACCGAGTTTAGTAAAGCCGATTGATGTTTTAATAACGAGTGTTTGTGAGGAGATTACTGACTGGCTATATTGAGTCAGCTCATATGCCAGAGGGAGTGTTATAAATAAACAGAGCAAAGCGTGCGCTCTGCTCATACACTTATAGATAAACGCGCTCTAAAATTGTTCTTTAGTAAACGCTTTATCCATTTTATCAAACATGTCTTTTAATAAGTGTGCAAGCTCCATATAACGGGGCTTGTTTTCGCTTATTTGGGCTTGGTAGCCATTTGCCACCATTTTGGTATATAACTCGTTGTACCATTTTTGCATGCTCGGTTCTAATGGTGTTTCGGCTCGCTTACCTAACCAAAACAAGCCTTGCAACGGCAACGATAAAAAAAACAATGCACTGGCAATCGCTTGCGGTAAAAAATCGGGGCCTAAATAGTTAAGCTGAAAAAATAACGTAAGCATGGCTAATATTGGCATTACAGTAATTGCCAGCTCGGTTGCCTTAATTACTTTAAATTCGTTAAACAACGGTGCTAACTCTTTACGCATAGGCCATTTTTTTGCATATAACCTACCCGTTTGTAATTGTGACATCACACTTTTTTGCATCATGACTCCTCACATCTAAACTTTTAAACCCGTAGCGCCTGCTTGCCACTGCCTGTAAGTGTAACACAAATAAATAGCTTCACACTTTAGCAGTAAAAGTTATTGTTTTTGTATATATAAGCAACTAAACACTAAACTAAATTTATTAACTGGGTTAAAATACTCATCTTATAAATTAGACTTTAGTCGCTTTTTTATCACCTATATGGTGGCTAAGTTTACCTTTAATTTGCACCTTAAGTGTATTGTTCATATCTTAACGTACACTTACTAAATTTATTGTTTATGGAAACTGTATCTATGCCAACTACGCCCTCTAAATCACAACACGTTTTAGTATTAAACTGTGGTAGTTCGAGTTTAAAATTTGCCATTATTGATGCTGATAACGGGCATGAAATTATTTCGGGCTTAGCTGAACGCCTAGGTTCAGAAAATCCATCTATTAAATATAAATACCAAGGTGATAAAACCGTTATCACCTTAGCTGCTAATCAAGCGCATGGTGAAGCAATTAATACGCTTGTGAGCCTAATTAAAGATCACCACTTAGATGAGCATTTAATTGCCGTAGGCCATCGTGTTGTACACGGTGGTGAGCACTTTACTCAATCTGCATTAGTAGATGAAAAAGTCATTGCGGGTATTTCAGATGCTTCAAGCCTTGCCCCTTTACATGGCCATGCAAACTTACTGGGTATTTCATCAGCGCAGGCTTCGTTTGCTGGTTTGCCACAGGTTGCTGTTTTTGACACTGCATTTCATCAAACCATGGATAAAGTAGCCTACTTATATGCACTCCCTTACAAGCTATACACAGAGCACGGTGTTCGCCGTTACGGTATGCACGGCACAAGCCACTATTATGTAGCAGGCCAAACCGCTAAATTAATTAATAAGCCTGTTGAGCAAAGCAATTTTATTAGTGCGCATTTAGGTAATGGTTGTTCTGTGTGTGCAATTAAAGGCGGTAAAAGTGTAGATACTAGCATGGGCTTAACCCCGCTTGCTGGGTTAGTAATGGGCACCCGCAGTGGTGATATCGACCCTGGTTTATTTAACTTTTTAACAACACAACTTAATTATGATGCAAAACAAATCGACAACTTACTTAATAAAGAAAGTGGTTTGTTAGGTATTAGTGAACTGTCTAACGACTGCAGAACCATAGAAGAAGCCGCTGTAGCTGGCCATGAAAAAGCCGCCCTTGCACTTGACATTTTTTGCTACCGCCTTGCTAAACAAATTGCCGCCTACATGGTGCCATTACAGCAGTTAGATGCGCTTATTTTTACCGGTGGTATAGGCGAAAACTCAGATATTATCCGCGAAAAAGTAATCACACAACTGGCGTTTTTAGGCCTAGATTGCGATAAACAAGCCAACTTAGATGCGCGATTTGGTAATGAAGGCATTATTAGCTCTGACAACGCGACCACTAAAGCGGTTGTAATGCCAACTAATGAAGAATGGGTGATTGCCCTTGATGCCGCTAACATTGTGAAGGAGCTTTAATTATGGCACGTCGTATTATGTTAATTCCGGTTTCTACGGGTGTTGGTTTAACATCTGTTTCTGTCGGGTTAGTGCGTGCGCTTGAGCAAAAAACCGTGAAAGTTAACTTTTTCAAGCCAATTGCCCAGCCACGTACGGGTGAAACAGGCCCTGAAAAATCAACTCAAATTATTATGCAAGGCTCATCAATTACCCCACCAACTCCCTTTGCATTAAGCTATGCAGAGCAAATGATTGGCGATGGTAAGGGCGATGATTTACTTGAAGAAATAGTAGAGCGCTTTGAAAGTAAAATTAACGATGACGAAGTGGCTATTATTGAAGGTATGGTGCCTACTCGCCGCCAACCTTATGCAGGGCGTGTAAACCGCGAAATAGCCCAAACTCTGGGTGCCGATATTGTATTTGTATTAACCCCTGGTAATTACACCATTACGCAAATTGAAGACCGTTTAGAAATTGCTGCTGGGTATTATGGTGGCATTGATCACCCGCGTGTTTTAGGCTGTATTTTTAACAAAGTGAATGCCCCGCTTGATGAAGAAGGCCGCGCCCGCGCTGATTTGGTCGATTCATACAAAGCAGAAGAGCTCGATAACGAATTAAACCGTTTAGCTTCTTTACCTATTTTTAGAAAAAACCCATTTATGCTGTTAGGCGCCATCCCGTGGGACTTTGAATTAGTTGCGCCGCGCGTTAAAGATTTAAGCGCGTATTTAAAAGCCACCATAATTAACGAAGGCGACATGCTACACCGTCGCTTACGCCGTATTACATTTTGTGCGCGTACTGTATCAAACATTTTGAACCACTTTACACCGGGCGCATTATTAGTCACCCCGGGCGATCGTTCAGATATTTTAGTCGCTGCGTGTTTGTCGGCCATGAACGGCACTAAAATTGGTGCTATTTTACTTACCGGTGGTTTTGAACCAGAGCCGCGTATAATGGCGCTGTGTGAACAAGCAATGCAAACAGGCTTGCCTATTTTAGCCACAGAGGCCGATACTTGGCGTACATCATTACTACTGCATAATTTTAATATGGAAGTACCAAGCGATGATGACCAACGTATTGAAAAAGTAAAAGATCACAACGCAGAATATATCGATTCTGATTGGCTCGATACGCTTGCAAAAAATGTTGGTAAAACACGTAAGCTCTCTCCTCCTGCGTTTCGTTATTTACTTACAGATAAAGCCCGTAAAGCAGCTAAAACAGTGGTACTTCCTGAAGGAAATGAGCCGCGTACTATTAAAGCCGCGGCTATTTGTGGACAACGTGGTATTGCCAAAACAGTATTACTTGGCGATCGCGATGAAATAATGCGTATTGCCGAGCAACAAGGTATTGAGCTTAACGAACATGTAAGTATTGTTGAGCCAAAATCGGTGATTAACGACTATGTTGCACCTATGGTCGAAATTCGTAAAAGCAAAGGCTTAACAGAAGTCGTAGCACAAGAGCAATTACAAGATAATGTTGTACTGGGCACTATGATGCTTGAGCAAGGTAAAGTCGATGGCTTAGTATCTGGCGCTGTTAACACAACAGCTAATACAATTCGCCCACCGCTACAGCTAATTAAAACTGCTCCAGGGTCATCACTTGTATCGTCTGTGTTTTTTATGCTGCTGCCTGACCAAGTACTGGTATATGGCGACTGTGCAATTAACCCCGACCCTAATGCAGAACAATTAGCAGATATCGCTATTCAGTCAGCCGACTCTGCAGCCGCGTTTGGCATAGAGCCACGTGTTGCCATGATAAGCTACAGCACAGGTACTTCTGGCTCTGGCGCCGATGTTGAAAAAGTGCGTGAAGCCACGCAAATTGCTCAACAAAAACGTCCTGATTTAATTATTGATGGGCCATTGCAATACGACGCTGCGATTATGGAAAATGTTGCTCTTAAAAAAGCACCAAATAGCCCAGTAGCCGGTAAAGCTACGGTATTTATTTTCCCAGACCTTAATACCGGTAACACAACCTACAAAGCCGTACAACGTAGTGCCGATCTAATCAGCATAGGGCCTATGCTACAAGGTATGCGAAAGCCCGTTAACGATTTAAGCCGTGGCGCATTAGTCGATGACATAGTGTACACCATTGCACTTACGGCTATTCAAGCAGCTCAAGTTGAAGCGCTCGAAAACGCCTAAATCAAACTAGTGCTTTTTATAGCCTAGCTAATATTTACTTATTAATTAGTTAGTTAGGCTATTTATACCTACCAATTCCCATACTTATCCACAGAAATTGTGGGTAAGTTTTAAATCCTTATTACCCACAGTCACACAGCCTTTATTTTAGTGGCTGTTACACCTTTAATTTAAAGCCAATAATCTATACTATTAACTGACTCTATACGCTGTTTGCAGGTTATTAATGTCAAAACAAACATTACAATTACACAGCACGCTGTTGTCAATTCATAGTTTAGAAGTGGATGCAGACATTCCTGTAGCGCTATTAAAATTACCCCTATTTTTTATTTCTAAAACTCATGATGAGCTTTCTATTGTTTGCCCTAGTCATTTTGCTATTGAGTGTTTAGATACAGAGCCTGATTGGCAAGCACTTGAAGTGGTTGGCCCGTTGGGGTTTTCTTTAACGGGGATTATGGCCAATATATCTGGCGTGCTTGCAAAGGCTAATATTTCTATTTTTTCTATCTCAACCTACGACACAGATTATATTTTGGTAAAAAAACACACTGCGCAGCAAGCCATCACTGCACTTAAAAACGATGGCTACAATTTAGTAGTAGATCAATAAATGAGAGCAGCCTCTATCGAGTTTTTAGCGCAAAATAAGCTCCCCGCCAGCGCATTAAAAATTACCAGCCCCTTTAGCGGCAAAGTCATTGATTTGAACCTGCACCCTGAGCCCTTTTTTAAATTTTCTACCCTTGGGCCAACTATGTTGGTTGCACTAAGTAATCATAAAATTTTAGCGCCCTTTGATGGCACTTTAGTGAAGGTTAAAAATGCAGGATGTGAATTTATTCTCCAAGCAAATAACGGTTTAAAGGTTCTCATTAACTTGTCACTGCCGGCGCAGCAGCCTATTACACACACACATATTGCACAGCTAAATGGCAGCAAAATAAGCAAAGGGCAGCGCTTAGCTTACTTTGATTTACGCGAACTTAAATCGCCCTTACTGGCCAGCTTGGTGCTATTAAATGGCCATAACTTAGGCACTTTTCATTATTCACACACGCAAGTAAATGCGGGTGTAGACCCCCTTTTAACTATTATTAAGAAGAACTAAACCTATGATCACTCTTTACGGCATTAGTAATTGCGACACCATTAAAAAAGCCAAAAAATACCTCGCCGACAACAACATAGATTTTACCTTTCACGATTACCGAAAAGACGGTGTAAACGAGCAGCTTGTAAGCGAATTTGCTGAGCATATTGACTGGGAGCAATTAGTTAATAAGCGTGGCACAACCTATCGCGCACTCGCTGATGAGCAAAAGCAAAACCTAAGCAAAGACACGGCTATAACATTACTTGTAGAGCAACCAGCTATGATCAAGCGCCCAGTGCTTGTTAATAACAACAGCTACCACTTAGGCTTTAAAGCTGCGCAATACGATGAGATATTTAAATAATGACACATGAAGTAATTGCACTTGCACAAGCGCTTATTCAGCGCGAGTCGGTAACCCCTGAAGATGCGGGTTGCCAATCAATGATGAACGAGCGTTTAAAAGCCCTAGGCTTTAATATTGAGTCATTATTTTTTACCGATACACTCAATACATGGGCCCGAAAAGGAAACCAGTCGCCACACTTTTGTTTTGCAGGCCATACCGATGTAGTCCCTACAGGACCTGCACAAAACTGGCAGCACCCGCCATTTTCAGGCTTAATTGAAGATGGTTTGCTGCATGGCCGAGGCGCAGCTGATATGAAGGGCTCTCTGGCAGCAATGCTTGTTGCTACTGAGCGCTTTGTGGCTAAAAACCCTGATCATAAAGGCTCAATCTCATTTTTAATTACCTCTGATGAAGAAGGCCCCTTTATCAACGGCACAACCAAAGTAATAGACACGCTTGAAGCACGTGGCGAAAAAATTGATATGTGCTTAGTGGGCGAGCCTTCATCGCGAGATGTACTCGGTGATGTAGTAAAAAATGGCCGTCGTGGCTCCCTTACTGGCTTTTTAAAAGTAAAAGGTGTGCAAGGCCATGTAGCCTACCCCCACTTAGCACAAAACCCAATTCATTTGACTGCCCCCGCCATTACTGAACTTAGCCAAACAGTGTGGGACAACGGCAATGAATTTTTCCCTGCAACCAGCTTCCAGGTATCAAATATAAATGGTGGCACGGGGGCCGGGAATGTCATACCGGGCGAGCTTGAGGTGCAATTTAATTTTAGATTTAGTACCGAAGTAACTCATCAGCAATTACAAGAACGGGTTAATGCTATTTTACAAACGTATGACTTAAACTACGAATTAAGCTGGATAGTAAACGGCTTGCCGTTTATTACCGAGCATGGCCCGTTAGTTGATGCCACCGTAAATGCGATTAAATCTGTCACGGGGTTAACTACTAACCTCGAAACCACCGGGGGTACGTCAGATGGGCGCTTTATAGCGCAAACAGGCGCAAAAGTGATTGAACTAGGCCCGCGTAACGCCACTATTCATAAAGTAGATGAATGTGTAAGCACCGATGATTTAATCGCTTTAGCAGATATTTACGAGCAAATTTTAGAGCAATTGTTGACCTAATGGCACTCGATACCAATACATTAGCAATGTGTATCACTGGACAAAGTGATACACACCTCACTGAGATTCAATCGCATCGGTTACATACTGATATTATTGATGACTTTATAGCCCTGCAAAATGGCGCTAAAAATGCTGGTTTTGAGTTGACTATTGCCTCAAGTTTTCGCGATTTTAATCGCCAAGCTATGATTTGGAATAACAAGTTTTTAGGTATACGCCCTGTTTTTAATAAACAGCAACAGATAGTGGATTTAAGCAAGCTAAATGAGCTGGAAAAATGCACGGCTATTATGCTCTACTCTGCCTTGCCAGGGGCTAGTCGGCATCATTTAGGTACCGACCTTGATGTGTATGATACCGCTGCAATTAACGATGACTATAAGCTGCAACTTACCCCTGATGAATACCAACATGGTGGGCCATTTGCGCCACTCAGCCAGTGGCTTGATAAAAATCTAGCTAAATATGGTTTTTATCGCCCCTACAAACAGGATTTAGGCGGCGTAGCACCTGAACTTTGGCATATTAGCCATATTAAGCAATCTCAGCGGTTAGTAAACACATTGAGCGAAGCGATGCTTTACGAATGTATAAGCAACAGCGATTTAGAGGGTAAGTCAGCCATTTTAGATAATTTACCCGCGCTATATAAACGTTTTATAACAAATGTAAGCCCGCCTTAATAGCGGGCTTTTATTCACTTTAAAAGCCATCAGTACTGATAAAACGTGGCAACTTTTATTGGCATTACCGCGCTGTATGCTTATTTAATATAAACACCAATACCGAGCCAAGTATTAGTGAGCTTGCAATAATAAACTCCACTGTTACCTGCTCAGATAAAAACAACATACCTGCAATAGCAGCTAGTACAGGCACACATAACTGTACAACCGCCGCTTGCGTGCTTTTTAGTAGTGGCATGGCCACATACCAAATACTGTAACCAATGCCTGATGCAATGGCGCCCGAAGCGCACGCTAGCAGCACCCCTTGCATACTTACTGTTTTTAAATAGCCTATTGCTACAAGTAATAAAACAGGAAAAGCCACTAAGCTCCTTATAAAGTTAAAGGCGGTGGTACGAAGCGGCGATACACACGCTTTACCGCGTATACTGTAAACGCCCCATGCAACACCACTTAACGCCATAAGCGAGGCCCCTAACAAAGAAGGCACAGCGGCAGAGGGCAACATTAAATAAACAAATCCAGCTAACGCGACAAAAAAAGCCCCCCACTGCAATTTACTCAGCTGCTCTTTTTTATATATGCCCCAACCAATCATGGTAAGTTGCACCGCCGAAAATAAAATAAGCGCACCGGTGCCTGTATCTAGCTCTATATAAGCAATAGAAAAACAAAGTGCATATACCAATAAACTAATACTGCTTCGCCAACTTCCGGTATCACTTAAAATAGCGTTATTAAGCGCGCCCTTACGCTTAAGGTTATACGTATATACAGCCATAATTAAGCCTAAACACACGGCACCACTTACGAGCCTGATAATTGTAAAATTCCACGCATCAATATAACCTTGCGCTAACGCCATACGGCAAAGTAAAGAATTTGCCGCAAAGGCTATTAATGCAACGAGGGTGTATAAAGTGGCTTTCAAAATCGCTCCTTAACTAAAACCTTATAATGAGATGCTTTAAATTGGCTTGCTCAGCCAGCGCTGTATTTAAACAGCTGAGCCATTTAGCTGTAAAGCGGCATTGTTGTAATTACTCTAATCTTATTCGCAGCATTATAACTTTATATACTGCTAAATTGCTGTAATTAAGCGTCTATCCTCTGGTATTCACAAGCTATTCATGATGATATGCCTACCTTAAATACACGTAATTTAACTAACGCGTGGCTACCTTAGGGAGAATAATTTTTAAATCCTCACAGGTCTATATACCCTAAAGTAGGCTACGCTTTTTTACACTATTTCACACAAATCCAAAACCAGAGTATGTTAATCTTTAAAACCTAACTATATAGGAGTGCTCAGTGCGCCAAAGTATAATTTTAAGTGTTTGTTTTATATTAAGTGGATGCAGCACCATAGGCTTTAATGATTTATTTAACGACTATGCAAGCCAAATGACGCCTGTAAGAAACGCAATTCAAAATAACAATATTGAACAGGCTCAATCACTTATTGCCAACAATAGTAAGTTACACAGTAGCTATTTACTTAACCAATTAGAGCAAGCCCGTTTAAAAGACCTTGCTAACGAGCAAAGTCTTTCACAACAACAATTTGAAAACGTATACGCCCAGGTACAAACAAAACGAGAAGCAGCAAAAATTCAATTAAGTGCAGGGCTTGAACAAAGTAACGCCTTATTTACTAACGACTCTGCCATTACCTATGTACCACCAGCATATGAAATGAGCATGCTACATAGCTACAAAGCACTTAATTATGTATACAACAGTGATTTAGAAGGCGCCTTGGTTGAAATACGTCGCGCTAACAAAGTACAAGTCGATGCACTTGCAGATAATAAAACACAAATAAACGACACAATAGAGCAAGCACAACAGCATTACCCAAGTATGAGTAATGTGACACGAGGTATTAAAAATGGTTTTCAAAATGCCTTTACGTTTTATTTATCTGCGCTGTTGTACCAAAGTGATAAACAATACGATGATGCCTACATTGATTATAAAAAAGCATTAGAGATTCAACCTGACAATCACTACTTACAGCAAGATGTAATGCGATTAGCTAAAAAGCAAGGTTTTAACCAAGATTTAGAAGAGTTTGAGCGCCGCTTTAGCCCATTAAAGCCCCTTCGTGCTAATCACGGTGAAGTGGTTATATTGTTTGAACAAGGCTTAGTGCCTAAACAAGATGAATTTAAATTACGCTTGCCTATTTATACCTCAGGTGGCGATGCGCGTTTTTACAGTTTAGCAATGCCGGTTTATAAAGATAATGCGTTTATAGCTAATATTAATGGCGTAAATATAGGTTCTCAGAATTTAGAGCTCAACCCATTAGTGCATATAGAAGCATTAGCGGCTAAAACATTAGAGCAACAAATACCGGCTCGCGTATCTAGGCAAGTATTACGCTTAGTAGCCAAAGAAAAAGTGCGCGCAGAGCTTGCACGTAGCACAGGTGATGTAGGCAATATTATTGCTAATATTTATAATTTGGCGTCTGAGCAGGCCGATACACGCAGCTGGCTTACTTTACCTAATCAAATAAGCATGGCTCGTAGCAGTTTAAATGCAGGGTCGCATACACTTTTAATAGGCAACCATGCGCCTATTAATTTTACCGTTAGTAAGCAAGGGTTAACCTTAATTTACCTAACCTCTATTAATAACTATTTTAACTACCATGTGGTTCAACTCTAGGAGTCATCATGAAATATACTTTGCCATTAGTGGCTGCATTAATGCTTGGGGCATGTGCAAGCCAACCTGATACATCAGGCATTTCGGTTGAGCAAAGCAAAAATACATTTAACGAGCAGTTACATGTTGATAATCCTGCTCTAGGTGAAAAGCTTGCCATTACCGATGTTAAAACACGCCAAACAAACCAGTTAACCGACGTGGTAGTAACACTAAGCAGCCAATATAAAAAGTCGCAATATTTACAGTATCAGTTTAATTGGTACGACAAAGACGGGTTTGTAATTAAAGGAAACCACTCACCTTGGCAAGCCTTAACACTGTTTGGTTTTTCTAAAACACAATTACCCGGCTTAGCGCCAACACCGGATGCGGTTACATTTTCGCTCGCTGTAAGAGAAGTGTCTACCGACGCACAAGAATTTAAAGAATAAGGGTTATAAAGATGATCACTACACAATTTAAAACGTTATCGAGTTATGCAGTTATTGGCCTCAGCGCCCTCATTTTAAGCGGGTGTGCCAATAAAGCCGTAGTTAGTTATGGCGACGCGCAAGCAGTAGAAACCACCGATATAAACTTTGGCTCTACCGATTTACAAAAAGTAGCCAGCCAAATGACCGACTCACTACTCAGCTCGCCGGTTATTGGTACAATGACCCAAAACAAACGCCCTGTGGTATTTGTTGAGCGCATTAAAAATAAAACCAGTGAACACATAGACACTGAATCTATTACCGACTCAATCTCTACGCAACTGTTGCGCAGCGGTAAGTTTCGTTTTGTTGACATGACCCGTGTTGAATCAGTACGTGAGCAGCTTAACTTTCAAAACGAAGATGCCCTTGTAAACCCTGCCACCGCAGTTGCCTTTGGTAAACAAATTGGTGCGCAATACATGTTGTACGGCAACTTATCGAGCATTGTTAAATCAAATGCTGATAAATCAGATGTGTATTACAAATTTACAATGCGCTTAATGGATATGCAAAGCGGCCTAGTCGAGTGGGCAGACGAAACTGAAATTCGTAAAACGAAAGAAAAATCGACATTTGGTTGGTAATAATACCAATTCGCTTAATTAACTGATCAATTTTGAGGCGGAATAAACGCGTTGATAGCTAGGAAAAATTGCTATTTATTTGTTTTAAATGAGAATCTTTAACTTAGTTAGCGACACGTTTAGCCGCAAAATGATTAAGTATTTTTGCGCATTGGTATACATATCCACGCAAGGCAAAATATCGCCTTTGCGTAACACCAACAGGAGACATCTATGAAAGCCTTAACCATAGCAATGTGTGTATTGCTTACACTCAGTGCACCAAGTTTTGCTAACTATGAGCGAAACAAAGCCGTGCCTGTACAACAGGTTTTATTTGGCGATGTAAAATCTGTACGTAAAATTACCGAACAAGAGCTTGTGCAAGACAAAAACAATGGCTGGAAAACCTTTGGCGGCGCCCTACTCGGGGGGGTTGTCGGTAATCAATTTGGTGGTGGGAGCGGTCGTACCGTCGCCACTATTTTAGGCTCAGTCATTGGCGGAAGCGTGGCGCATAATAATCAGCAAAAAAGCTATTATAAGCAAACACACCTCGTAGAGTTATTGATTCAGGTAGAAAACGGCGATCAATACATGGTGGTACAAGACCAAGACCAGTCAATGCGCTTTAGTAAAGGTGATAACGTACGGTTGGTCTATTTAAGTGATAATACCGTAAGAGTTGACCGCGCGTACTAATAAGCCCTATCAGCATTATCGTGTAAATAAAAAACGAGCTATTTAAGCTCGTTTTTTATTTACAGCGCGTTAGTTCGAATTAACTAAACTTGGCGATAGTCTTTAAAAAAGCGCTGCATTTTAAGCATCGCACTCGATAAATCGTCTTTGTTAGGTAAAAACACTAACCTAAAGTGATCAGGCTCTGGCCAATTAAATGCACGCCCATGCACTAATAATATTTTTTCTGCTTTTAGTAAATCAAACATCATTTTTTCATCATCAGTGACATTAAAATGAGCCGTGTCTACTTTAGCAAAGGCGTAAAGCGCCCCCTTTGGCTTTTTACAGCTTATCCCTTCAATAGCATTCAGCCCACGCCAAGCAATATCGCGCTGAACATATAATCGCCCGCCTGGGTCGATTAAGCTATCTATTGATTGCACGCCCCCTAGCGCTTGTTGTATCGCATATTGCGCGGGTACATTGGCACACAAACGCATAGACGATAAAATATCTAGCCCTTTACGTAAATCTTCCATTGCTGAGGTGCGCCCGCTTAGTACCATCCAGCCCATTCGAATACCTGCCGCACGGTAGGTTTTAGCTAAACCATTAAAGGTAATAATGGGCACATCGTCGCATAGCGCACCAATTGAGGTGTGGGTGATGCCATCGTATAAAATCTTTTCGTAAATTTCATCGCTAAGCAATAACAGCTTATGCTCGCGCGCCACATTAATTAACTCTAAAAGTAAATCGTCACTATAAACCGCGCCGGTTGGGTTATTAGGGTTAATTAGTACAAGCGCTTTTGTTTTAGACGTAATTTTACTTTTTATATCGGCAATATCCGGAAACCAATCTTGCTCTTCATCACATAAATAATGAACAGGGTTGCCACCTGCTAATTTAACTGACGCGGTCCACAGTGGGTAATCAGGCGCAGGAATAAGCACTTCATCATCGTTATTTAATAACGCTTGGGTGATCATTTGAATAAGCTCGCTCACCCCATTACCAATATAAATATTATCTACATCTAGGTTATGTAAACCTCGTTGCTGGTAATGCTGATAAACCGCTACACGGGCTGAATATAACCCCTTAGAGTCGCAGTAGCCTTGGGCCGAATACAAATTACGAATAATATCGCGGTGCATGTCCTCTGGCATATCAAAACCAAACGCCGCAGGGTTACCAATATTAAGCTTTAGTACCTTTTGACCTTCGTCTTCCATTTTTTTGGCTTGTGCTAAAACCGGTCCACGAATGTCATAACATACACCTTCTAATTTGTGACTCTTTTTAATATCTGACATTTTTACCTCTTTGGGGCGAACTGGCTTTATGGAAAAAAATAATTAACTAGGAGTGGGTTTTATACAATGCGAGGGTTATAACCTAATGGGCTCGGTAAAATTGTGTTACTAGCCCAAGGGTGGCCCTTGGGCAATGCGTGATCAAATTTATTATCGAGAGGCCAAACACGCCCTAGTAAAGTCTAAGACTACCCTAGTAAAGGCGTAAAATGCCAGCGTAATTAGTTGCTTAATACTGAAATAAATTCACGTTAACAAATAATATTAATTAGACTCTACCCACGCTCTTAATTGGGCCTGCGAACCACTTACTTGCGCCAATAAATCTGTAGATGCCGTAACAGCTTGCGCTAAGTTATCTTGATTGAGATTAAGCTCAATATCACGGGCTACATCAGATAAACTCGTAGCACCAAACTGAGCCGCGTTCGATTTTAAACTATGGGCATGACGAATCGCCGCTTCTTTATCGTTACCAATGGTTGCAATTACTTCATTACCAAGGCGCTCAAATTCACTGCAGCAAAATTCAAGTGTATCTTTAAACTGCTCACCAAGTAACGACTGCATACTTTCTAAAGCAGCCTCATCTATTTGTACTTCTGTCATATTTTTAGCCCTTCTAAACATTCCGTGTCATTTTATAATTAATAGTATTACTGTATATCTATGCGTAAAAAAATCCAACTTTATTACTTTATAAATGTATAATTATCAAAATACACTCGCAATAAAAAGTTTAATTAATGACTCGCCAAGTTTGTGAACGCTGTTTGTTTACGCCCTCTACCTGTATATGCGGGGCCATTAAACGTTTAACAAATAAAGTTAGCGTGGTTATTCTACAACACCCCAGTGAAGAAAAAATAGCGAAAAACACGGCAAAATTGCTGAATTTGAGCCTAACTGACTGCAAAATAATCAAAGGGGAAAATAACACAGACTTTGCCATGCTCAACTCTTTACCTGTGGAGTCTACGGTACTGCTCTACCCTAACGAGCACGCCACCAACTTAGATGATACAAACCCAAAGCCAGCCTTAAGTAAAATTACGCACTTAATCGTGATTGATGGCACCTGGAAAAAAGCCTATAAAATTTTGCAGCTGACCCCGCTACTCACTAAATTTAAAACAGTGAGCTTTAAGCAGTTACCGCAAAACCGTTACGCTATTAGAAAAGCCCCTAGAGCCGATAGCCTTTCAACACTTGAGGCCGTTGCACATAGTTTGTTGTTAATAGAGCAGCTAAACCCTGCCCCGCTTTACAATTTATTAGACGAATTAATACAAAAACAAACCCAACACATGCCCGAACACGTAAAAGTACGTTACTTAAATTAGCCACGATTAAACGTAAATGCGTAATTACCCAAACAGATTAAAACGCGGATTCATTCGTAAAGGGCCAGACTACCGCTTTGACGACCAAGTTGACTTTAGTGATATTAGAGACACCTTTGGCTTTAGATCTATGGTTGTAGGAAAATGGGTAACCAAAGAAGAGCATTTTATTAGTGCAAACTTAATTTACGATGCCCTCGCCGACCTTGCTCAAATATTACATTTACCGCCTAAAGCCATTGGCCTGCGCGGCAAACTAAATTTTGCCTTTGGGCATGGCGGTCAAAAAGGCGTACAAGCGCATTATAACGCAGCTTCACAAACCCTTGCTTTAGCTAAAAATGCGGGCGGTGGCGCATTAGCCCACGAATGGTTTCATGCCTTTGATCATCATATAAGCGAGCATTTATTCAATGCAAAACCTCGTTTTAGTTTTGCCTCAAAGCTGTGGCTTGCAAATACGCCAAATTTATCGCACCCACTTAATAGTGCGCTAAACGATTTTTACAAAAACGTGTTTTTAGATTTAAATGGGGAAGATGCGAATGAATTTGTACAAACGTGCATAAAACACGACCAAGCGCATAACATGAACTACATGAGTATGCCTGAGGAGCTTGCCGCTCGCTGCTTTGAAGCCTGCATAGATGCCCACAGCACGATACAAAATAGCTTTTTGGTTAGTGGCTTAAAAAGCAGTAACTTGATATACCCAAGTGCTCAGCATATTAATAAAGCAAACAAAGCCCTTAATAAGTATTTTGAACTACTAGGTTATGCACTTCATAAATCTCAATAAGCCACAAACTACCTTGTAAACTTTATTTACGTGAAAAATCTTATATTTAATCTATCCTATCCTAAAGCATTAATAATTTTAAATTAAGTAGCAATTAAATGGTAAATACTGATTTTACAAATAAAAAGCATGGCGCTATCTCTTTTGTTTATATTGTTCCCTTAACTGTAATTGCAGTTTTATCTATCTGTATTCACTTTATGCTTGATGAAGTAATAGACGCGCAAACCGATACTGGAAAACTCGTAAATGTAAGTGGTCAACAAAGAATGCTTTCGCAACGGGTGAGTATGTTTACTTTAGAGTACTTAATGTATGGCTCGCAGGATTCTAAATTACTGGCCATTAATGCTTTAAACTCTTTAAAAAATAATCATAAATACTTATTAAGTGAGCATTATGGGGCGCAAGTATTAGGCGATGAAAGCCCGCTATCTAAGGAGTTGTTAGCAATGTATTTTAAAGAGCCTATTAATGTCGATAAAAAATTAAGTATGTTTTCAAATAGAGTTGAAGAAGTACTAAAGTTAAAAACACAAACACTTAATTTAGATACAGCGCAAGAAAGCTTTTTTTCTTTAGCAAAAGAGCCGCTTTTAAAAGCGTTTAATACGGTAGTTATGCAGTACGAAAAAGAGAGTGTTGACAGGGTTAAAAGGCTACACACTATTCAAGGTATTGTAATTATAGTTATTTTATTATCTATATTAGTCGAGTTTTTACTCGTTTATAAAAACAGAAATAAAAAACACATTTAATATCAGTGTAAGCAATAATGCACATTGATATAAGTTATTAAGCGTTTAAGCTAGCAAACAAATCTGCTATTTAAACGCTTAATAGTTTTATATTGTTATAGGTTATCGTCGCTAATACGGCTTGCTACCGCACTACTTTGATCTTTATATTTAGCATCTTTACGAATGTTGTAAGGGTTTTCGCATGGGCCTGAAAGCATTTCAAAGCTCATTGCACCAATTTTCATCATTGGGCGCAGCGCTAGTGGCAACTTACCTGAATTGTAAAATTCTAAAACAATATTACCACTCCAACCTGGGTCAATTCTGTGCGCTGTTACATGCACCATTAAACCTAAGCGGGCAAGTGATGAACGACCATCTAACCAGCCTACTATGTCGGCAGGAAGTGTTACTTTTTCATGGGTAATGGCCAATGCCAGTTCACCTGGGTGTAAAAAGAAAGCTTCGCCGTCGGCAAGCTCAATCTCTTCACTCATTATTGATTCCATAGCCTTATTTAACTGATCTTTAGGGCCACTTAAATCTACGTACGCTGCGTTATGTGCGTTAAAGGTTCTAAATTTGTTCCCTAAACGCAAATCGGCTGTCACACCCGAAATCATTTCATTAGTCGGCGCAGGCTCAATCACTATGCGGCCATCGCTTAAATATTCTTTAATATGGGTATCTGAGAGTCTCATTTTTTCTTAGTCCTGCGTTATCACTATCTCAACACTGTGTTGGTGCTGCTGATAAAAAAGCGTGCTGGCAATCAGTCTTGCCGCTGCGCTGTATGTGTTGCTAATAGCCGCGCTGGTATCGCTGGCGATTAATTTACCTTGCTCTGAGTATTCACGAATATCTATGGCAAGTGGAATATGGCTTAACACCGGTACGCCGTGTTTATGAGCAAGTTTTTCTGCGCCATCTTTGCCAAACACATGGTTGGCTTCACCGCAGTGGCTACAAATGTAGTGACTCATATTTTCTATAAGCCCAAGCACAGGTACGTTAACTTTATTAAACATTGCAATGCCTTTTTGCGCATCAGCAAGGGCTAAATCTTGTGGAGTAGTCACAATAACAGTGCCGCTGGCAGGCACTTTTTGGCTCATTGTTAGCTGTATATCGCCCGTACCCGGTGGCATATCAACGATTAAGTAATCAAGTTCGCCCCAATCTGTCTCGTTTAATAATTGGTTGAGCGCTCCCGATGCCATTGGCCCTCGCCATACCGTTGCGTCATCACTTGGCACTAAAAAGCCGATTGATTGCGCTTTAATGCCGTTGGCATCAAATGGCTGTAGTAGTTTGTTATCTTTGGTTTGTGGCTCTGCACCCACAAGCCCTAAAAGCATAGGAATAGATGGCCCATAAATATCAGCATCTAAAATCCCTACTTTTGCGCCTTCGCTTTTAAGCGCCCCAGCTAAATTAACAGCGGTCGTGGATTTTCCTACCCCCCCTTTACCTGAGGCAATCAGCACAATGTGTTTAATGGCTTTAAATTTTGCAGGCTCTTTTATAGTCACCACAGAGTCTATGGTAACCGGTGTATTTATACTTTCACTTACGTGCTGCTCAACTAACGGCATTTCTGATTGCGCCGCAAATGGCAGCGTTATTTTAATGTGTATTGATTTATCGTCATTTTGCGAAATGGTATCAATAAAACTTTCATCAATACCTACGGCAAATGCCGCGCTTCGATACGCCGCTAAGGCAGTAATAATCGGTTGTTTTTGCACCGATTTAGAGGAGAATAGTTTCGACAGTCCAAACATAGCAATTAAATAGCGTTTCTTTGATGAAAAGTGCCACAGAATTATGTAACATTCAGGGCATTAACACCAGTCAATTAACAAAAATCCATAAGCTGCGCGTACCGTTAGTCCAAAGCTTATGGATAAATTAATGATAACCGCCTTTTTTGTAGTAAAAATGGTGGTTTATCCTCAATTCGGAATGATTATGACGCAGCGAAAGATCCTCATTACCAGCGCATTACCTTATGCAAATGGCCCTACTCACTTAGGCCATTTATTGGAATATATTCAAACTGATATTTGGTCACGTTTTCAAAAGCTACAAGGCCACGAAGCTTATTATGTTTGCGCCGACGATGCTCACGGCACACCAATTATGCTTAATGCGCAAAAGCAAGGGATCACGCCTGAAGAAATGGTTAAAAATGTAAGCATTGAACGCCAGCGCGACTTTGCCGACTTTAACATTAAGTTTGATAAATACCACAGCACCCACAGCTCAGAAAATAAAGAGCTGAGTGAACTTATTTATAACCGCCTTAATGATGCGGGCCATATTAAAAAGCACACTATTTCACAGTTATTCGACCCTGAAAAAGGTATATTTTTACCAGATCGCTTTGTAACAGGCACTTGCCCAACGTGTAAGTCTGAAAACCAAAATGGCGATAGCTGTGACTCGTGTGGCGCAACTTACAGCCCTACCGAATTAATAAACCCGCGCTCGGTAATGTCAGGTGCAGAGCCAATTTTAAAAGATTCAGAGCATTACTTTTTTGACCTGCCAGCATTTGAAGGCATGCTTAAAGAATGGCTACACTCGGGCTCTATTCAGCAAGAAATGGCGAATAAGTTAGATGAGTGGTTTACCGATGGCCTGCAACAGTGGGATATTAGCCGCGATGCGCCTTACTTTGGTTTCGAAATTCCAAATGCACCGGGCAAATACTTTTACGTATGGCTAGATGCACCAATTGGCTACATGGCAAGCTTTAAAAATCTATGTAACGAAAAAGGCCTCGACTTTGATGCATTTTGGGCTGAAGGGTCTGATGCTGAGCTTTATCACTTTATTGGTAAAGACATTATTTACTTCCACAGCTTATTTTGGCCAGCCATGCTAGAAGGCGCTAATTTTAGAAAGCCAACTAACGTGTTTGCACATGGCTTTGTAACCGTCAATGGCGAGAAAATGTCTAAATCAAAGGGTACGTTTATAAAAGCACGTACTTACCTTGATAACCTAGACCCAGAGTACCTACGTTATTACTACGCAGCTAAATTAAACAGCGGTATTATTGACCTTGATTTAAACCTAGAAGACTTTGCACAACGTGTAAATTCAGACCTAGTAGGTAAAGTAGTAAACATAGCAAGCCGCTGTGCAGGCTTTATTACTAAAAAGTTTGACGGTAAATTAAGTAGCACAATTATGCAGCCTGAATTACTTGAAGAATTTCAAGCTGCTGCACCGAGCATTACTGCCCACTATGAAAACCGTGAATACAGCCGCGCGATTCGTGAAATTATGGCCCTAGCCGATAAAGCAAACCAATTTATTGATGCCGCAGCGCCATGGGTACTCATTAAAGATGAAGCAAAACAGCAAGAAGCGCACGAAGTGTGCTCGCTTGGCCTTAACTTGTTCCGTGTTTTAATTACCTATTTAAAACCTGTATTACCAGGTATGGCTGCAAACGTAGAAGCCTTTTTAAATGACGACTTAGCATGGGATGGCGTTAAAAACGCACTTGTTGCACATCCTATCAATAAATTTAAGCCGCTCATGCAACGTGTAGAAATGGATAAAGTGAACAAAATGGTTGAAGAATCAAAAGAAAGCTTAGAATCAAAAGTAACAATTGACCCTAATAGCCCACTTGCAAAAGAGCCAATTGCGGATGAAATTGAATTTGATGACTTTGCAAAAGTTGACTTACGCGTTGCTAAAATTGCTAAAGCAGAGCATGTAGAAGGCGCCGATAAGCTACTTAAACTTACGCTGGATTTAGGCGGCGAAACACGCCAAGTGTTTGCTGGTATTAAATCGGCTTACGCACCAGAAGACATTGAAGGCAAACTGACTGTAATGGTTGCAAACCTTAAGCCTCGTAAAATGCGCTTTGGTATGTCAGAGGGTATGGTATTAGCTGCAGGCCCTGGCGGTAAAGAAATTTACATTCTTAACCCAGACGATGGCTCAGAGCCAGGCATGCGTGTAATGTAATTTATTGCTTATAAAAAACCGCTGATATTTCAGCGGTTTTTTTATGAGAAAAAACGTTCATACCAATTCGCTTAATTAAGTGTGCTATTTTGAGGGTGCAAAAGCGTGTTGATAACTAGACAAAGAACTCGCTATTTAGTTATTCAAAATGATTAAGATGAGAGCTTTTTAACGCGTTTAACCCCAAAATAATTAAGTATTATTGCCGATTGCTGTTACACGTGTGACTCTGTATTAAATAAAGTGAAGTGACATTATGAGCCAAATTTTAAATGCCAACAGAATAAAAATAAGCAACCAAATAAAGCAACATAAGTTAGTTGCTATACTTCGCTTAAAGCAACAAAGCGATGTAGCCCCTTTAATTAATTGCTTAGTCAATGCAGGCATTAACGCGCTAGAAATCACCTCAAATACACCTGGCTTTGATCAAGAAATAGCAAAAGCACGGGCTGCTTATAAAAGTACACTCATTGGCGCTGGCACAATAATTAACACCGCTCTTGCGCAACAAGCCATTGATGCCGGTGCGCAATTTATAGTTACACCAAATACTAATCGAGCCGTGGTAGAGCTTGCCCACCGCCATGGTTTACCTGTAATAATGGGCGCACTCACCCCTACCGATGTTGCTAATGCCATAGAGTATAACGCCGATATTATTAAGGTTTTTCCTGCAGGCAGTATGGGGATTAATTACTTTAAAGCGCTAACGGGGCCTTTTTCTGATGTGCCATTAATGCCCGTAGGCGGCATTAATTTAGACAACTTAACACATTGGTTTGCAGCGGGGGCATGCGCAGTGGCGGTAAGTAGCGATTTTAGTAAGCCGGTAAATAACAAACAGCAATACGACACATTAAGCCAATTGGTGTGTAAATACATATCAGCGGTCGCTCACTTAACAAACTAAATAATACAGCTAAAAGTGAGCTTTTATTAAGGGTAATACAGCTTTAATAGCGTTCTTTTAACTCCCCAATTTCTTTTTGATTTTAGTTTGCCACTCAAGTGCAAGCTCAGGTAGTTCAAGTGCTGCTAATAATACGTTTTCATAATCTGGGTATTGTTTATCAAAAAAGGCCTGAAACAACGTTTTAACCGAAATGTTATGCTCAGCTTTATGTTCAATAGTCACGACATCGCCCGTTTTAGCAACACCTTGCTCAAGCACTCTAAAATAAACACCCGTGTGGTAATACTGAGTAAACAATCTTAGGCTTTGTTTATTATTAAGTGCAATAGCCAATTTAAAGCACGGCACACGGGGCTGGCTTACTTCAAGTAGTGCAGTACCTATACGAATACGATCGCCTATATGAATATTTTGCTCATCAAGGTCTGAAATTGTGAAGTTTTCGCCAAAGGCACCAACTGCTAAATCATCATTTTTAAGGGTGCGCTTCCAAAAATCGTAATGATTGTGCGAAAACGCATAAACCGCTTTATCCACCCCGCCATGATTGACTAAATCGGCTTGTTCATCACCTATTATATTCAGCTTTTCAATAACAACCGGCTCATTGGTTGGCGTTTTAAATATGCCCGTTTTAACCTTCTTGCCGTTATGCTCAACCGTTTTTATTTTAGAGATATTGGTAGAGATTATTTTCATATAAAACCTTTAATTAATACTTTAACAGCTCAGAGCTAATTTATATTATTATTCAAAATCTATATTAACATGCTTTAACTAGAGCTAAGCGCTATATACAGTAGGCCTGAAAGAGGCAAACTCATAATAAAAACATAACCATAAAAAAAGGCGATACCACCAGCAGAAGTTTTATCAACTCCACTACTCACAATAGCTCCACCTATTGGAATAAGTAAAAATATATTAATAAATGTGCATAAAATAAATGCATCCCCAAATGCAGAAATAACTGAGGCAGCAACGCATAAAGCTAGCACGAGCATATTACTCAGTCTGTCTTCAATTTGTCGCTTCTTTTCGATGATTTTTATAATAAGAACACTAACAAGTAGTCCCAAAAAATAAAATGAGGGCCAAAATGTTTCATACCAGTTTTCAACTATAAAATGACCAATTAACCAATAAAAGAACCCAAATGCCAAAAGAAATGAAACAGTTGAAGTGAGGATAGTGCTCGTATTTATTTTTCTTGTCATCACATATTTAAAGTTTAGTGATAACGATAAAACAAGTGACACTATGCTAACCATAAATAGTAAAACGAATGACCCCCAAAAATCGTCTGCCGATAGATATGCAAGACTCGGCGTTACACCTAATACAAGTTGGTTAATTGGCTTATTTTCTGATGAATATTTGGCTTTTGCGTACAACGCAAAGTAAATACAAAACGGCTGTAAAAAAATAGCCAATAGTAAGAGAGTGTAAATTTTCATCATTCATCCTTGAAGATCAACAAGGTAAGATTATAAGTCAAAAATATATAACAAAGTTAAAATCAGAAACACTACAAATACAGGGGTAAGTACATAGAAAAGGATATTTGCTATGGTTTTGTGTTTTTCTCTAAAGCGAAGCATGCCATTGTAAGTCGCTCTAAAAAGTGGGAATGTAATAAAAGCTCTAAAAATTGCCCATGAAACAAAGCTGCAGTGAAGTTTTATTTCAAACCAAAACTGTTCCGGATTAATGTTTAAAGATTGACTCGGTGAGCTTTTGGACCCCATTGACCAGCCAGTTAATAGCTCTAACATAATTATAAAAATAAGTAGAGCCGCTACCCAAAGGTAAGCAGACTCTATTGATTCTCTTTTTGAGATAAGCTTTTTCATTAATATTTTATAAACGCATTTAAATAGGCTTACACAGGCCTACTTTTTCCACTTGTTTAATGCTTGCTTGTCGCTTTGTTTAAACTCAACCCAGTTTGAGGAGTCTTTAAAATGCTCTTTTTTCCAAAACGTGGCGTGGTTTTTTAAGTAATCCATAATAAACTGTGCGCCTTCAAACGCGGCTTGGCGGTGGCGGCTAGTTACGCCAACAAATACAATTTGCTCACCAAGGGCTAAATAACCGACTCGATGAATAATGCTTATGCGGGCAAGTTGCCAGCGTGTTTGCGCTTGTTCGGCTATCGATTGCAGTAGTTGCTCAGTCATCCCTGGGTAGTGTTCAAGCTCAAGTGCAATTACGTTATCGCCGCTGCTAAATTCTCGCACCAGCCCTGTAAACGTCACTACGGCACCATCACTTTTGTTATTACTGCAAAGTGCGTCATGTTGCTCGCCTACTGAAAAATCGTGCGTTTGTACGTTAATACTTATACTCATTAGCCACCTGTCACTGGTGGGAAAAAAGCAAGTTCATCCCCTGCTTTTACAAGCTCATCGCTTGATGACATAGTTTGATTAAGCGCACACAATACATCACGCTCTTCAAGCCATGCCTGCCAATGTGGGTTTTGCTCAACCAGCATGTGTTTAAACGCTTTAATGCTAAGGGGGGTCGCTATCTCAACGGTTAACTTATCGCACTTTAGGCGCTCTTTAAGTTGGCCAAAAAACAGTACGTTTACATGCCCTGCAGCTGCATCAGTATCATTTAAATTAGTCTCGCTGCCAGCTACCATGCTTGCCTCCTGCTTTTTGCGTTACACGCATACCGTGTATTTCCATAAGCGGATCGGCGGCTTTACACATATCAAATAATGTAAGGGTCGCCACAGATACAGCGGTGAGCGCTTCCATTTCAACGCCCGTTTTACCTGCTAATTTACAGTAGCTGGTGACTTTAATTTGGCTATTTGCTTCATCAAGTTCAAAATCAACGGCTACTTTACTCAGTGCCAGCGGGTGACAAAGCGGAATTAAATCAGCGCACTTTTTAGCGCCCTGAATACCCGCAATTCTGGCAACGCCTAGCACGTCACCTTTTTTATTTTGATTAAGCAACACTTGCTCAAAAGCCTGTTTGCTCATTTTAATGTAGGCCTCGGCAGATGCATCGCGCAGAGTGACCTCTTTTAGCGATACATCAACCATGTTTGCTTGGCCATTTTCGTCTACGTGGCTCAGCATATTATTGCTCTCGCGATTCGCATTTTTTACCAATAGTAATATGCGGTGCAAAGTTACATGGCTTGTGCATTGAGTCTAACTGATCTTTTATAATACCTGTCCAGGCTGTTTTACATGCGCCTGTAGAGCCAGGCATACAAAAAATAACGGTGTTATTGGCAAGGCCCGCCAACGCACGCGATTGAATAGTAGAGTTACCAATTTCACCGTACGAAATATGTCTAAATAGCTCGCCAAATCCATCTACGCTTTTATCAAACAGCGGTGCAAATGCCTCTGGTGTTGAGTCGCGCTCAGTAAAGCCCGTACCACCGGTTACTAAAATAGCGTGAATGGTGTCATCGGCAATCCACTGCGATGCAACTGCTCGCATTTGGTAAACATCATCTTTAACTATGTCTTTATCCGCTAAGTGATGGCCAGCTTCAGTAAGGGCTTTAATTAAATAATGGCCTGAAGTATCCGTAATTTCATCGCGTGTATCGCTTACTGTCATTACGGCAATGTTTAATGCGATTTGTGACTCAGTTGTGTGGCTCATAGGGTTGTTCTCAATAAATTAGGTTTGTGTTGGTCAAATTGCTCGTTAACAGCTTTAAATTGCGCCGGTGTATTGGTATTAACAAGTGCGTGCGCTTTATTACATTTTAGCGTTTGCACCCCAATACTACGGGTAAACTGTTTAATTGACTTATGACTATTTGCGTTTATGAGTAATTGTTTTAAATGACGTTTAACGCTTTGGGTGTTACGAATATACAGGGGTAACGGTTCATTTTCAAAGTGCCACGCATGTATTTGTGGCTGATTTGTTTGAAAGTAAGGGTTATCGCTTGCTGCAGATGCAATTTGCGATAATAACGTGCAAGTAAGCAATGGCATATCAACAGCGGTGATAAGTATATCCTGCTCTGTAGCCATTAAGGTTGAATAAATCCCCCCAAGCGGGCCAGAATCTGGGTATATATCTGCAATGTATTGCGCAGTAGCACTTTGTACATTACGGCTTATAAGTACATCACTTGCTCCTGCTGCTGTTAATAACTCACATGCATTTTGCAGTAAGGTTTTATTTTTTAAAATGAGGTTGGCTTTATCGCTGCCCATTCTTGATGATTGACCTCCGGCGAGTACAACCCCCGTAAATACGGCTTTATTACTCATTTTAGCCGCCCAACATAGCTAAATGGGTTGTGGCGCCCGTTAAGCGCTTATCAAGCTCATGGCTAATGGTTTTATTGCCCATTGCTGCTTGAATCGCATTTACAGTGGCTGGCGTATCTTGCACATTTAAATGCGGGCGTAAGTCTATTCCCTGCTCGGCAAACAAGCACAAATGTAATTTGCCTAATGACGATACTCTTAATCGGTTACAGCTTTTACAAAAATCTTTACTGTAGGGCATAATTAAGCCAATGCGCCCCTCAAAGTCGGGGTGACAAAACTCCTCTGCAGGGCCGTTTAATTTACCTCTCACTACCTGTAACCAACCTTGTGCTAAAAGCTGCGTTTTAACACTTAGCCCGCTTAAATGATTTTGTTCAAAAAAGGTGGCACCATTACCTGTTTCCATTAATTCAATAAAGCGTACCGTTACTTTTTTATGTTTTACCCAGTCTAAAAAATCATTTAATTGGTTTTTATTAAATTGCTTAGCCAGCACTGCATTTATTTTTATATCTTTTATGCCCAGCTCAATTGCCCGGTCTATCCCTTTTAAAATATGAGTTAGCTTGTCGTGTCCTGTAATTAATTTAAACATGCTCGGGTTTAAGCTATCTATACTAATGTTTAGCGCATCTAGGCCAGCGCTGTAAAACTCATCAATTTTATTAAATAAGTTAAAACCATTGGTTGTTATGGCGACTTTTTCTATGCCTGGGGTGTTTTTACATTGCTTTATAATCTCGGTTACGTCACTGCGTAAACACGGCTCACCGCCCGTAATGCGCACTTTTTTTGTGCCAAGTGAAGCAAATGCATTAACTAAGGTGTTTATTTCGTTTTTATTTAAAAAGTTACGCGGGGTATCGCACTGATACCCGTTTGGTAAACAATAGGTGCAACTAAAGTTACACACATCGGTAATTGAGAGGCGCAAATAGTTAAACTGCCGACCAAATTGATCATTAAGCATATGCTTCCTTGTTTATTTACATTTCAACTGCAACATCAATACTGTTAGCGTTTTGCGTAGTATGCTGCTTTATTAATTGGCTTAACTGGGTTTTACACGACCCACAGTTAGTGCCGCATTTTAGTTTAGACCCCAATTGTTCTACTGTATTTTCACCACTTTTAATGGCGTTTATAATGGGTTGCTCACGTACTTTAAAGCAACTACATACTTGCGCGCCTTGGGTAAATTCTTCATCGGGCGTGGCATACAGCAATGACTGTAATTGGCTAAAGGTTATTAAAGGCTCTGCAAATAAATGATTTATCCACTCAAGTGATATGTCTTTTTTAGCTGGCGAAATAACTGCAACAAACACTAACTGCTGGTTTTGAATACATTGAACATGCATCGCTTTTGCACTGCCCATTGCCGACCACTGCCCTTGTAACCCTGTCAGTGTTTGGCAATAATAAAGCAAATCATTTTGCGGCTCATTGAACGCTAACTGGTAGTTAATACATTTGCTTGCGTTAACTTTAAGCCAAAAATCACTGGTTATTTTAAGCTCTGTTTTGCTAAAAATTTGCATGTATTGAGCAAATTGCGCTTTAACTAAATCAACAGCACCATGCTTACACTCAGCCTGGCCCGAAATAGGGTCAACAACCGATTGATAAAGCCCACTTACCGTAGCGGATGAGGCAAATTGCTTGTTCCAGTGAATAGGCATAAAACATTCGCCTTTTCGCACGGCCTCTGTCACTTTTGCATGAGCCGTCACTTGCCCTGTTTTAGCATTGGCGGTTATTAAATCGTTTGCTTTTATGTTTAATTTGCTGGCATCTATGGGGTTTATTTCAATGTATGGGCGCGTTATATGAGTAGAAAGGGCTGTACTTTTTCCGGTGCGACTCATTGTATGCCATTGGTCGCGTATTCGCCCTGAGTTCATTACAAAAGGGTAATCGCTTGATGTTTGCTGCACAGGAAGTTTAGGCGTTATAGGTATAAAGCGGGCTTTTTTATCTGCGGTGCTAAATTGTTTATTAACAAAAACCTGCCCATTTTTATATGGCTCATTTTTTAGTACCGGCCACATAACGGGTTTTAAGTTATCGTATTGCTGCTGCGAAAGCCCTACTAAGGCTGATAAATTTAATAGCCTATCACCGTTATTTTCAAAATCAGTAAGTTGTGCCCATTCTTCAAAAATGCCACTGGGGTCTGTAAAGTCAAATCCTTCAAAACCCATTTTTTGGGCAACTAAACACATTATTTGCCAATCGTTTTTAGCCCCCGAAAATGGCTCAACTAGCGGGCGCTGCCTCGATATTCTGCGTTCTGAATTAGTCACTGTGCCGTTTTTTTCGCCCCATCCGGTTGATGGGAACGCCACATTAGCAAATTTTAGCGTATCACTTTTAGCAATACAGTCAGACACAACCACCAGCTCACATTGCTCAAGTGCATGTTGTATTGCTGCGTTATTAGGTAGGCTCACCATCGGGTTGGTTGCCATTACCCAAATAGCTTTTATTTTCCCTTTGGCGATTTCATCAAACATATCAATCGCATTACACCCTGCTTTTTTAGCTATTGTTGGCGATTGCCAAAAACGCTGCACTAACTGTTGGTGCGCGTCGTTTTCAATGTCTAAATGTGCTGCTAATTGATTTGCCAAGCCCCCTACTTCACGCCCACCCATAGCATTAGGCTGCCCCGTTATTGAAAACGGGCCACAACCAGGTTTTAGCAATTTACCCGATGCTAAATGCGCATTTATAATGGCATTACACTTATCAACCCCTGAGCTTGATTGGTTAATACCCATTGAATAAAAACTAATAGCAGTTGGACTTTTTGCAAATAAGGCGTAAAAGTCACTGACTAGCTGCGCGTCGATATCACAAAAATCACTTACCGCTTTTACACTCCACTTTTTCGCCTCTGCAAGCGCTGTTTCAAAGCCGTTTGTATGCGCGTTAATAAATTGCGTATCTAAATAGTTATGTTCACTTAAATAAGTAAGTAAGCCGTTATAAAGTGCGCCGTCGCTGCCTGGTTTTATATTTAAAAAGGTATCGGCAAGTTCGGCTGTATCGGTTTTTCGCGGGTCGATAACCACTACTTTCATGTTTGGATTAAGCCTTTTTGCGCGCTCCATACGCTGGTAAAGCACCGGGTGAGTCCACGCTGCATTTGAGCCAATTAAAATAAGTAGCTCCGTTTGCTCTAAATCGTCGTAGGTACATGGTACTACGTCCTCACCAAACGCACGTTTATAACCGGCAACCGCCGATGACATACACAGCCTTGAGTTTGTATCTATATTGCCTGAGCCTATGTAGCCTTTCATTAATTTATTGGCAACGTAGTAATCTTCAGTAAGTAACTGCCCTGATACATAAAAGGCAACCGACTCCGGTCCATGCTCTTTAATAATGGCGTTAAATTTCTTGGCAACGTAGTCAGTTGCCGTATCCCAGCTGGCGGGTTCGTTATCAATAAGGGGCGATGTTAAGCGATTATCAGTGCCAATGGTGTCAAGCAGATGCGTGCCTTTAACACATAAACGGCCAAAATTAGCGGGGTGCTCGCGCGTGCCTTCAAGTTTTGTTGGGGTATTATTTAATAATGAAATATCAACCCCACAGCCTACACCACAATAAGCGCAGGTGGTTTGTTTAAGCAAAGGTGTGTTTGCACATGTGTTTAAAGTTTCCATACTGCTCTCTTATTATTTGCGTTAAGCGCTCTGTGATACAGGCTTATCTACTGGGGTTAACGTGGCTATTTTATTATTAAGTGCACTGCTAATAACGCTTTGCACTAGTTTTTCACAGCCTCCACAACCCGTACTTGCTTTAGTGGCTTGCTGCACTTTATTTAAATCGCTGCAACCTTGTATAACCGCTTGTTCAATAGTGTGTTTTGTCACTTTGTGGCACGCACAAATAATGGCATCTTGTGGCAAATCATCAGCGCTTAGCTCGCCCGCGTCACCTGCAAGCGGCATTATTAATGATTCTGCCGGCACACTAAGCTCAATGCCATTTAAGTGATACTGCAATAAATTATCGTAATCACTGGTATCGCCAACCAGTACAGCACCTATGAGCTTATTGCCTTGCTCATTAGTGACTACTTTTTTGTAAATACCGTTTGGCTGATCTTCAAAGTAATAGCTAATTGCGCCTTCACTGCGTGCATGGGCATCACCAATTGAGCCTACTGCAACACCCATTAATTTAAGCTTGGTACTCATATCGGCACCGCTAAATTCATCAGCACTATTTGAGGAATTGTTTGAGGTAGTGTGTAAATCTTTGTTTGAAGATAGCTGTTGTAAAACATGCCCCGCCGCTACTTTTGCCATCGCGTAGCCCGGTGCTACAAGGCCAAAAATAAAGTTATTCCAAAGGGCGCATTCGCCTATGGCGTATATGTTTTTATCACTCGTTTGGCAATGGTTGTTTATTACGATGCCGCCGCGCTCACCTATTTCTAAATTAAACTCACGAGCTAGGTTATCGTATGGGCGAATACCGGCCGAAAATACAATCATGTCGGTTTCTAGGGTTTGCCCCCCTTTAAAGCACATTTTATAACGGCTGTTTTCACCTTCTATAATTTGCTCTGTCGCCACTGATGTATGCACAGTAACGCCCAGCTCGGTAATTTTATTTTTAAGCAATCGACCACCAGCACCATCTATTTGTACGCCCATAAGTTGTGGTGCAAATTCTATTACATGGGTTTGCAAGCCAAGCTGCTTTAACGCGTTGGCTGCTTCAAGCCCTAATAAACCGCCGCCAATTACTACGCCCACTTTGCTGGCATGTGCAGATTTTTTTATGGCGTGTAAATCGTTAATGGTTCTGTAAACTAGACAATGCTCACGGTCTTTACCTGGAATGGGGGGTACAAATGCAAATGAACCAGTAGCCAATATTAACTTGTCGTATTCAAATGTTTTGCCTTTTGCAGTAGTGACTGTTTTTGCATCCCGGTTTATATCAACCACTTTAGAATGAGTATGAAAGCACACTTGCCAATCTTGATAGGTTTTACTGCAGGTAAGTGCTAAATCGTCTTCGGTTTTACCTTTAAAAAAAGACGAAAGCTGTACGCGGTCATAAGCAAGTCGGTCTTCACCGCTGAGTACGGTAATCTCCATATTTTGAGTATCACCTTGTTGTGATACTAGCTGTTGTACAAAATGATGGCCAACCATTCCATTTCCGACAACTACAACACGCTGCTTGCTTGGCATTAAAATCACCTGTTTGATTTAAAATACACTTAACTTTAAATGGGTACTTTAAATGTATAATTTATTATGTGTTGGTTATAGCAATATGCAAGCCAGATATATAAACATTATATTTCAATAGCTTAACTAAGTTAATACGGTGAAAAAGAAGTGAAAGCACCACAAGCTGGCGCTATTGCACCAACTTGTAACGCTTTAAATTAAATAACGAGGGTTTAGGTTAAATACTTAAAATTTAGCGCTTACCCATACCCACAGTTTTTGGGTATCGACTTTGCCTGCAGCGCTATCGCCTGCTGAATAATCGGCATATTTAGCGCCTACGGCATAGGTTTTATTAATAGGCTTTACGTATTGTACGTTTAGCTCTGTGCCTAAATCATCAACGCCATTGGCGCTATCGTTGGCATCAAAGCTGTGATACGCAAACAGCCATTTACCGCCGTATGCTTTACCATTTAAACTTACATAAGTGTCATCAAGCCCTTGTGCTGGGGTTGCTAAAAAGGTATCGGCCCAGCCATTAAATTTATGCATTGTGGCAAGCGGCGTGGCAAAACCATAATCGCCGTTATCAGAGCCCAGTGACTCAATACCAGCTTTTAATGTAACGGTTTCAATGCCTAAACCGCCTAAATCTATCCCCCCTTCAAATGCATAATAATCAGCGTCAAAATCACTCATGCTCGTTGATGCAGATTGCGTGGCGTACTGTGCTTTATAGTAAAATTTAATATCGCTGAGCGTTTTATTACCATTAAAAGACACGCCATAAGTATCTAAGCTGTCATTATCTATTGCGTCGTCACTTAATAAATAGCTGTATAAAACCACCTTACCTAGGCTTGTTTTAAAGCTTGCATTGATAAGGTGATCGGATGCATCAATATCTTTGCTATCGGCAAATATTCGGTTGCGCTTACTTATGTAGCTATAGTGCAAGTTAATATCATTAAAGGTGTAATTTACTGTTGCAGCATCAAAGGTTTGCCTGTCTTGCCTAAAGCCAACGTGGCCTACAAAGCGCTGTCCATCAAGCGCTATTACTTGCCTACCTACTTTAATTGATAACGCATCTTTTGCGTATTTAACAAAAGCCTGATCTACCTCTGTGGTTTCAGGGTCAGCTATTACTGAGTAATTAGTATTTTTACCCAGCGTATTGTTGTAATCGTCTACACCTAATAGGCTTCGGCTATCTTCGACCTCTAATAAAGCAGAAAAGCCATTCACTTCATCCGTTTTATGAGTAAGGCGTGTACGCAGCGTTAAGCTACTGGCATCTTTTAGTGCGTTATCTTGCTCTGCACTTTCATAACGCAACCTAAAATTAAGGTCGGTTTGCGCTGCAACACTAATTGAAGGCGCAGCAATGCACCCTATCATTAAAATAATAGGTAAGTTATTTTTATAATTTAACATGTTGGTCTCTTAGTTTTTAATTATGAGCACGCACAATAAAATGATAAATAAACACAGCGAAATGCTCTTCCAGAGTAATACTGGATCGCGTTTCATTATTGAAATTTTGTTGGCTGAGCTCTGTAAATGTGGATTAGGTTTACTAATATCTGTTAAAAACTCAGAAAATGCCTGGTATCTGAGCGCTGGTTTTGGCGCAAGTGCTTTCATTAAAGCCTGATCTAACCAAAAGGGTATATCGGCTCGGTACTTGCGAATACTTGTGTATTGCCAGTGGCTGTAATCAATAGGGGTATGACTTGCCGGTAATGTTTTATAAGGCAGCTTCGAGCACAATAACTCATAAGCAATCACCCCAAGCGAAAACATATCGCTTTTAAAATCGGCATGCAGCGAAATAAGTGTTTCAGGAGCCGTATAATCTATAGTCCCTTGCGGGCAGTCATCGGCTATTTGCTTAACCGACTCATCCATAGCCGCAACACTTACAGTACCGTAATCAATTAACGTAACTTTACCGTGAGCATCTATCATCACGTTATCGAGCTTTAAATCACGATGTACCATATCTAATCGCTGAAATGCCCTTAGCGCATGCACTATTTGCTCTACAATACTGCGCACTTGCGCTATTTCTAAATAAGGGACGTCGTGCTTATAGTCACTGAGGGTTTGTCCGTCCATGTACTCGCAAATATGATATAAAAATCGGCTTTGCGATTGCGTATTTAAAACCTTCATTACATTAGGATGATTAATACGTTGCCCTACCCACCCTTCGCGTATAAAGCCTTGAAGGTAGTGTATATCGTCTTCAAAATTAACCGAGGGTGCCTTTAATACAACGGGCGGTGCATCAGGTGCTTGTTGTACCAAATAAATGTGAGATCGGCTGCTTTCGTTGATTTTACGAATAACCGTATATCCATCAATTATTTGACCAACCTCTAATGCGGGTGGTATTTTGCGCTGCGTTAACGATTGATAAAGCTCATCTAGATTTTGCTGCGCAATGCTATTTACCTTCACTAATAAACAACTCACATTATCATCACTGCCTTGTGCTATAGCCCGTGAGGTAATGGCACTTGCTGCCTGCTCTAAGTTGTTATGGGTGTTTATTTCGTTGGCAATTTCACTATAAGGCAATACATCATGCACACCATCGCAAGTCAGTATGTAAATATCACCGGCTTTTAGGTCAACTTCGTAAACATCAATTTCTTGATGTGACTGCGCGCCTAAAGCACGAGTGAGCGTATCGTTTACTTTATGATCCCGCGTTATCGCTTCCATTTGATTATCGCGTAAACGCGTAATGCGAGTATCGCCTAAATGAAATATATACCCCGCAGCTGATTTTAATATAAGCGCCGTAAAGGTTGTCATCCAATCTGCTTGGCGTTGCCCTAAGTGGTTATAGTTGACTGATTGCGAATATAACCACTGATTTAAGCTAGCTAAAACCTTAGAAACCGATTTTTTGACCGCCCAGCTGTCGGGTGTATTTAAATACTCATTTATAAAATGAGTAACACTGAGCTGCGATGCTTGTTTGGCATTTTTAGCCGATGAACACCCATCTGCTAAGCACGCAATAGCGCCTTTTGTTTCTTGTTGTTCGTGCTCAGTATTTAAAGCAGCAAACGCATCTTGATTTTCATCTTTTATGCCCGCGGCACTGTGCCCACCAAAAGAAACATCTAGCGCATTATTACGAACTTGAGCGTGTTGGGTTTCATCAAACATGGTTAACGCTGCCTTAAGTCACTGAAATAAGTTCAACAGAGCCATCTTCGTTTACTTCTGTCATGTGCCCATCTGGCTCTTTCATGAAAAATAACGCCCCTAAACCTAACAATGCACTGGCAGCAATAATCATAAAGAAAGTTTGGTAATCCACTAATGAGAGCGCCGTTAAATACACCACCGCGCCAACGTTACCGTAAGCGCCTGTCATACCTGCAATTTGCCCTGTTAAGCGGCGTTTAATAAGTGGCACAGCGGCAAATACAGCGCCTTCCCCTGCTTGCACAAAGAACGAACACGCCATGGCAGCAGCTACTGCAAGCCAAAGTGGCCAGCTAGCGTCAACTAATCCCATAACAAAGTAGCCAACAGCTAACCCTGAGGTAAGGACAATAAGTGTTTTACGACGACCCATTCTATCTGAGATCCAACCACCACCTGGGCGCGAGGCTAAATTCATAAACGCATAAGCAGAGGCCAGTAAACCTGCGTACACCATATCTAGGCCAAACACTTCCATGAAAAATAATGGCAGCATAGATACAACGGCCAGCTCTGAGCCAAAGGTGGTAAAATATAAAATATTAAGTACAGCTACTTGTTTAAATTCGTAGCGGTGTGATTCTGGCACGGGTTGTTTAAATATATGTCCGTTTATATTAAAGGTTTTATATACCTCGTAAGCGTATAACAGCACTAAAAATGCATAAACGGCTAAAACAAAATTGGCAGAAATTAAATTAGCGCCTGTAGGAGACAACTTCCAAGTAAGTAAAGCCAGTGCGCCATACATAGGTAATTTCATAATAAGCAATAATACAAAGTCACCTTTACTGGTTACTTCCATTGCGCCTACTTTTTTAGGCTTAAAGTACGTCCCCCCTTTTGGTGTATCGGTTACGTTTATGTACCAAATAACACCAAAAATAACGCTAAGTACGCCCGTTAAACCAACGGCATAGCGCCAGCCATCGTCACCGCCAAACATAAGCGCTAATACAGGTAGTAACATGGCAGCGGCAGCCGAGCCAAAATTACCCCAGCCACCATAAATACCTTCTGCTGTACCAAGCTCATTAGCTGGGAACCATTCGCTCACCATACGAATGCCCACTACAAAGCCTGCACCAATAAAGCCTAGTGCAAAACGCGCGATAGCGGCTTGCTCAAACGTGGTGGCCATAGCAAACATAAAACACGGTATGCTACATAAAATAAGTAAAGCGGCATAAACAATACGCGGGCCAAACTTATCGGTTAGCATGCCAACAACAACACGTGCGGGAATGGTTAAGGCCACATTTAAAATGAGCAGCGTTTTTACCTGTGCCATAGTTATACCTAGCGAGCCCGCTATTGCCCCTAATAATGGAGCATGGTTAAACCATACAAAAAAAGAGATAAAAAACACCATCCAGCTTAAATGTAGTATTTTCATTTTCCCGCTAAACGATATGAGATTAAACCCAGAACTCGGTTGCATGTTTTTTTCCTTGTAACGATTATTATTTTAAGCAGTGAGTACGACTTTGGTAGTAATAACACTGCGACGATTGTTAAATTAACGTTAACCGCTTTCAGCAATTACTAAGCCAACAATTAATAGGTAGGTTTTTCAGTCACTTATATTTTTAGGAATTAATGTTTATTTCGCTTTGCACTATTTAAGCAGCTTTGTTGGGCGTAAACAGTGCAAAGAATTTTTAAGCTTTACTTGCTCTAGGTTTTAACTAATTGGTATTGTTAAAAAAAATTATGAGAACTCATTAATGCAAAAACCCCCTTTAACGTATCAGCAGCAATTACGCTATTCTCGCCATATTATGCTTCCTCAGCTAGATATAGATGGACAAGAAAAAATATGGCAAAGTCATGCTCTTATTGTGGGGTTAGGTGGATTAGGTTGCCCAGTTGCGCAGTACTTAGCGGCATCGGGCGTAGGTACTTTAACGCTTGTTGATAACGATGTGGTTGATGCAACTAACTTGCAAAGGCAGGTGCTCTATAAACAAAGTGATGTTGGGTGCTTAAAAACCCACAGTGCAAGAAAACAGTTAACCCAGTTAAATGATGAAATAGAGATCCATACTATTGATGAATTTTTAAATGAAAATTCGCACCTTGAACAATTACTTAGCAAAGTAGATGTAGTTATTGACTGCACTGATAACTTAGCAACACGTAATTTGCTCAACAGCGTCTGCTATAACACCCGTACGCCCTTGATTTCGGGCTCTGCCATAAGGTTAGAGGGACAAGTAGCTTGCTTTACAATGGCGCCTAATAGCCATTGCTATGGCTGTGTGTCACAGCTCTTTGGCGAACAAACTCAAAGCTGTTCAGAGTCAGGCGTGCTCTCACCTATTGTAGGGCTTATTGGTAGTATTCAAGCGGCTGAAGCACTTAAAATTATTGCAGGACTGCCTAGTAAACTCACCGAGCAGCTATTACTTGTAGATGGTTTGAGTATGGAGTTTAACCGTTTTAACATTGTTAAAAATAAGCACTGCCCTGTTTGCAGCGCTTAATTTAGTACATGGTAAATACATGACTGCTTTTAAAAGCCTAATTTAGCGTTTCTAGGTTATTTATTGTCAAGTAAATCTGCTCGCCTAGGTTTACAGCACTTTGCTGCCATTGCCTTTTAGACACCGCGCAATACAGTAATTGCGTATCTACATTAACAGTTAGCAGCCATTGCTCATCAAGCTGCTGGGCATTTTCAAGCATACCTTTTAGCACGTTTGCACTGCTCTCGTTAATTTGTTTTACTTTGCTGTAGGCTATTTGGCTGCTTTCTATAATTAACTTATGGTTTTGTTTTACCAGCGAAGGCACTGCATATAAATGCTGTTGGCTATTACTAAGAGTAAGCTGGTAAAGACCAAAAGCCTCATTAAATTCAGGCTTACTATAACTAAGTATACTAAGTGGCGTTTGGCTCTTATTTGTATAAATACTTTGCACCACTTCTTGTGTTGCACCGCACTGGAGCACGTTGCCTTTCGCTATATGAAGTAATGTATCGCTGCAATAAAGTAGCTCTTTTAAAGAGTGGCTGACAATAATAAATTTAATACCATGGGATTTATTAAGTTGCTGAATAGCCCCCAACATAGTAAAACGCGTTGACCAATCTAAGGCGCTAAATGGCTCATCAAGTAAAACAACAGATTGCCCACTTAGTAGTGTTCTTGCAAAAATTACGCGCTGGCGCTCCCCGCCCGAAAGCCCCGACACATCACGATTTAGTAATGGGCTTAGTGCTAATAAATCAATTACCTGATCAGGCGTTAGGTTGTTACTTTTATTTTTACAATGCTTGTGAGTAAACAGTAAATTACCCATTACATTTAAATGTGGAAATAACGGGCACGACTGCAGCTGTAAAGTAAGCAGGCGTTTATCGGGCTTTAAATGAGTAATATTATGATTATTTATACACACATTTTGCGCCGTCGTAAGCCCCGCTATCGCCTGTAATAAGCTCGATTTGCCAGAGCCCGAAGGGCCAAACACCCCTAAAATATCAAATTGATTTATAGCTAAATCAACATGTAATTCAAAATCGTCCAAACGTTGATGACACTGTATTTTAAGCACGATTAGCAGCTCCGTTTATCACGGTTTTATTAAATTTAAACAACAACACTAAACACGCAAACGAGATTGCTAGCAATACCAACGACAATTGGTGCGCAGCCCCATAATTAAGCGACTCTACATGGTCGTACAACGCAATAGACACCACTTGGGTTTCGCCTTGTATATTGCCACCAATCATTAGCACTAAACCAAATTCTCCCAATGTATGGGCAAAGCCCAGTGCAAAGGCACTGCCTATGCTTGGCTTTAATAGCGGTAACGTTAAATACATAAAACGCTTAAATGGACTTATTCCTAAGGCAATAGCAGCTTGATTATAAGTAGTATTTATTTGTTTAAAGCCCGCTAGTAATGGCTGCATCACAAAAGGGAGAGAGTAAAATAACGAACCAATAACCACCCCTTGAAAACTAAACGCGAGCTGCGTACCCGTGAGCCAAAACCAAAACTGGCCAAACGCATGAGTAGGTGAAAACAATACCAATAAATAAAAGCCCATTAGCGTAGGCGGCAGCACCAAAGGCATTGCTATTAGTGCTTCTAATATAGGCTTAAATTTGCCTTTGTAACTGGCTAGCTGCCATGCAAGCGGAATGCATATAATCAACAAAATAGCAGCCGTTATAAAGGCAAGTTTAATTGTAAGCCACAGCGCTGTTACATCACTTGCTAACATCACTTTCCTTTGCTTTATAACCAAGCTCTAATAATGTTTTTGCGGTTGAGGGGGCATTTAAAAAAGCCATAAATTTTTTAGCTGCCGTTAAATGCTTAGTAGCGCTTATGATAACGCCTTGCTGCGTTATTTCAGGGTATTTTTCAGATTCGATAAGCGTGTAATTTAAATATTTTTTATTTTTAGTTTTGCGATACGCCGACTTTAACGTAGATAGCGCGACCAAGCCTTTAGCGGCATTGCCTGTTTCTACAAATTGAAACGCATGGGTAATATTATTTGCATACACAAATTCATACGGTGTTTTTATATAGTTTTTAACATAATGCGCCGATGATTGCCCATATGGCGAAAACCTTGGATTAGCAATGGCTAATTTATGATTAATAACTGAGTTGCTTGGCTGCCACAGCGCTAATAAACCTATCGCATAGGTGGTTAAGCTATTTTTAAGTGCAAAGCCGTCTTTGATCAGTGCGTGTGGGCGTGCAGCGTCGGCTGATAAAAAAATATCGTACGGTGCACCATGCATAATTTGTGAGTGCAATACGCCGCTAGAAGCAGCTGATATTTTAATATTAATATTTTTCAGGGCTGGGTTAGTTACCAGCGTTTGCAGCACAGGTTTAAAATTGCTCGCAACGGCTATGTGCAGCGTTTCTTTTGCGTTGAGAGGATTGCTAAATACCACTAACAGTAATAACAAATAACCACACCATGTATTGTAAAGCTTTAACATTATAAGTATTGTTTTAAAAATCAGACACATTATAAAAAACAATATATATGAACGATGTATGCAATGCACCTGGTTTATTACCAGTAGAAACCGCAATTAGTAACATGCTAAGCGCTATTAACTTTGATAAAGCCGCAGAAACCATTTCAATAATGCACAGTGTTGGCCGTGTTTTAGCAAACGATATTAAATCCAATATAAATGTGCCTGCTCACGATAATTCGGCAATGGATGGCTATGCACTTTGCCTAAGCGAAGGGCTAACAACTTATCAGCAAGTAGGCAGTGTATTTGCTGGGCAAACCTTTAAAAACACCTTAACACCTGGGCAATGCGTTAGAATTATGACCGGCGCTGCCCTGCCCCCTGGCGCTAATGCGGTAGTTATGCAAGAAAACGCCAGCGTAGATAACGACAAAATATCGTTTACAGGTCATATTGAGCTCAATAATAATGTGCGCTTTGCAGGTGAAGACATTGCAAAAAATAGTGTTGTTTTTAAAGCGGGCAGAAAACTAAAAGCGGTAGATGTAGGCTTACTTGCCTCTATTGGTATTAACCAAGTAAGTGTATATGAAACACTAAAGGTCGCGGTTTTTTCTACAGGGGATGAACTTATAGAGCCTGGCAATGCACTTCCTGCAGGAGCTATTTATGAAAGTAATCGCGCTGTTATATTAAGCGAGCTTAATGATAACAGTATAGAAGTGATTGATTTTGGGATAATTGCCGATGATAAAACGCTCATTAAAAACACGTTTTTAAAAGCAAACGAGCAAGCCGATGCCGTAATAAGCTCTGGTGGTGTATCGGTTGGTGAAGCCGATTTTACTAAAGAAGTATTAAATGAAATTGGCGATATCCATTTTTGGAAAATTGCCATGAAACCGGGCAAACCCTTTGCTTTTGGTAAATTACCTAACAGCTACTTTTTTGGTTTACCAGGTAACCCCGTATCGGCAGCTGTTACGCTTGAGCGACTTGTAAAGCCAGCCCTTACAAAGCTTTCAGGAAATGAACATACTGCTAAGTTACGTTTAAAAGCAACCACCACAGCGCTGATTAAAAAGCGCCCCGGCCGTACCGACTTTCAACGCGGTATTGCCAGTACCGACGGAAACAATAACCTGTTGGTAACGCCTATAAATAAGCAAGGTTCGGGGGTACTCTCATCGCTTAGCCACGCTAACTGCCTTATTGTGGTGCCCGCAGAAAGTGGCAATATTGCAAAAGACGAAACCGTAGAAATAGAGCTACTATAACTTATGCCAATTTGCTTAGTTAGGTAGTATATAAGCACGAGTAATAAAAAAGCCCAGCAAGTATGTGCAACTTGCTGGGCTTAAGTTTAGGTTTAAACCGCTATTAAAATAACGACTCAAAATCTCCATTAGGAAATAATACCCCAGGAATACCACGTACTGCGGTTACATCCGCAATTTTTGTATCGCCTAAGTACAAGCCACCGCTGTAGTTGCTGCCAGCTTGTTTTACATCAAGCCAGCGACCGTTTTCACCTTTTGCGGTTAAACTAATATTGCTATTTACTTCTCTAATGCGTAAATCTAAGGCTTTTTGCTTTACGCTAATAAATACATCACTACTAGTAAGCTGCGATAAATCAATAACATCACCTACATACGCTAAGCTAAAGTCACTCGCACCACCTAATGGCAGAGCCAGTTCTAGGCCAAACATTAAATCATCGTTTTCCTCACCCGTCAGTGGCGAAGCTTCTAATGCTGTAATATGGAAAGGCGTAGTTTGAATATCACTTTGATATTGGCCAGCAAAATCAAAGGCAGATAAAGACGTAACTTCCTGTGCAAACGCAGTAACAAATCGATTTAGATCTAATGATATCTCACCAGTAAGCTCGCCTGATTGCTTAGCAATAACTACGTCAGTGGTAATATTAGCAATGCCAGTTTGTGCATCGGGTAATAATTCACTTTGCTCACTTACCCCATCAAATTCCACCAGCAGTTCACTTACATCTACATCTAAGCGCGTATCGCCATTAATAACAGAAGCGCTCATTACCCCTTCTATTTTATCACCAAGTACACCGCTTATTCTAAATGTGGGGATAGACATGTCTATATTTACTGGGAGGCCTTCATAGGTACCGGTAATTAGCCATTCGTAGGGTGAGGTTGAATAGCTAATATCAAGATTACGTAACGTGTACTGCCCTTCGCTCGCAGATACTTCTGCAAGTGGAGAGTAATTTATGAGTACCTCATTAATCACCTCAGCAAGCACAGTAATAGTTTGCTGCGTATCATCATCAAGTGCGCTTTCTAGTTGTTCAAGCTTCGCGTCTAAATCATCAGCGTAGGTTGTGTCCTGTAAGCGAATAACACCTAGCGCATCTCTTATATTTTCGAGTAATTCGCGTGACTCTAATGCTTGCTCAGTTTCAACTTTTTGCTGCCAATTGTTATAACTAGCCACACTCGCAATAGTTTGCTTAACCTGCCCGGCTACACTTTGAATTAAACCATTACCTTGTTCACTGTAAAGGTTATCTGCGATGTATTGATCTGCTAAACTGCTGTAAGTTTGCCAAGCACTTGTATCATCCTGCTGGGTGATAAAATCATCAAATGCAGTGGCTAAATCAAATCCTTCAACAGACACACCAGCGATGATAGCGCTATACGTAAATGCGTTAGCAACGATTTCTGCCTCTAGTGTATTACTCAAGCTACTATGTGTAAGCTGATAAAAAGGACTCGCAGATAAACTTGCAAGGGTCGCGTCAACATTTGCATTCGTAATTGCGGTGCTCAATGGCGAGAAAAACACCTCATTAACGCCTGGCGCAACATAGGCACGGGCGGCATAGTTTAAATTAACGCCAGTTATCTCTTCAAAATCAATTAAACGGTTTTCGTTTATATCGTTTACATCGCCGCGAAGCGTTCTGCCGCAGCCTGTAAAGCGTGGGCATGGCAAGGCGCTATCGTCAGGTATAAATTCAAATGTATAAAAATTAAGAGGCGATACACTCACGCTGGCGGTATTTATGTTTTCGACCGCGACAGACTCAACCACATTGCCTTGGCTGTCTAATTGATTAAGCGTACCTTTGGCTGATTGCCACTGAGGTACATAAAAATTTACGGTAGAGGTAGATGCTACGCTTATTTCAACCGCTTCGTCACTACTGTCATTTGAAGAGCCACCGCAGCCACTAAGCGCTAGAGTAACTGACAAAGGTAAAAGTTTTTTTAACATCTTCATTCCTTAAAACTTAATGTTCATGTACCAATTTACATTCGCATAATAAGCTTTATCTAAATCTAAGCTGTCGGTTTGTAAATTAAGACCAAAGTACTCGTTTTCAATACCGACTAAAAACGCCTCACTTTTTGTTTCATAGCCAGCTTGTACCTTCCAATGTTCCCAAAAATGGATACGCCCTTTTAGCTGACTAAATGTATCTTCGTCGTACTGCTTGATTGTAAGCGCCGTTGAATACCGGCGGTTGATTCGATAATCGGCAAAGGCGGTAATACGCATTTCCATATCAAGTGTGTGTGACTGAGTATTACCAAAAGCAGATGTTTGAAGAGAAACAGTCGGAGTAGAGGTAACATTACCACTCTCATCTTCACTGAAAGGGATTTCTGTTGTTTGCCCTTTTACCGCGCCGGTATCATCAAAGTCAGTTTTATAAAGCAGATCTTTTACACTTAGCCCTACTTTTAAATCGTCATTTACTTGCCAATCAGCAAAAATATCTAAGCTATAGCCTAGGCCTTCAGGGTTTTGCGAGGGAGTAAATTTTTTAAATAAAATATCTTTCGAAAAATTATAATCAGCAGTAATGCTGCCTTCTACATCGTCACTAAACACTCGCCCATCTACAGAGGCATCTTGAAAATGTGTACTGGCAAAAACAGACACTTTTGGTGTAATAGTTAGCGCGTTTTTATCTAAAAATTTAAAATCGTATGAAACAAACACCCCATTAGAGGTCACTTGCTTAGCATTTAGCTGATACGTGTAAAAACGCTCTTCAAAGGGTAAATCGTTTTTTTCTAAATAAGTATAAAGTGCAGTATCGGGATCAAAATTAAGTACGTAGTCATAACGGCTCTGCAAACCAACTTTAAAATTGTTGTAACCCACGCCAATTTCAAAAATATTATAAGTAAATGCACTATCGCCAGACTTAATAGGCTCGTCAAAATCATCTACAAATGCTTGTACTGGCTGTGCCTCAGTGTAAATTTCGGCGTCAAAGTGAGTAAATATTTGAAATTGATTATTTGCAGAAGCTAGAGGTGAAAGTAGAGCAGTTGAAAATCCTAACAAGAGAATTTTTTTTTTCATAATTTAATCGCTTTCTATAAAAAAAGGGAAAAGCACACAGCTTTTCCCTTTTATAGTTTAAGTATTAGTTAGATGAGTCAATTAAAGTCACATCTGTGTATTCAATTACTTCATCATCAATGTAAGTAATTGAAACACCGTTTGTTACCTTAGTTGCTGTACCAAAGGTCATCATCATGCCATCGTACATAGCTTTAACATCGCCCATGTAACCAGCTGATTCAGTACCCGAGATAGACAGCGTGTAACCCATTGCAGCGTCGCCATTTACTTTAATTTCAAGCATGGTCATGTCTTCATCACCACTGCTATCCACCTCAGACATTACGCTAAAGTCTAAGTCGCCAGACATACCTGCTAGTTCTAGCATAGCCATGTCTGTCTCTTCCATGCCGCTTAAGTTAAGTGTACCCATAAAGTCTGAGTCACCGTCCATAATTTCAACACGGTTCCACGCTTGCGTCATCGTAAGCTCAGCGTCATCAACGGTATCTGCACTCACATCACCGTCAAACGTAAATACTAAACACGAATCAATTTGCGTAGAGTCAGTAATTGTACCATCAGCAAATGCTTGACACTCTTCAAGTGCATCTGCGGCTACATCACCCGTAACAAGCTCAACAGTTGCATCGGTTTCGGTATTTAGCATGCCGCCCCAAGCAACAACCAATTGGTTATCTTGATACGCTGCAGACGCTGTAATTTCGCTACCGGTCGTCGCATTAGTAAGCATTAGCGTTAAATCATCTAAGCTGTAGTCGTATGCCCATTCAGGATGCGTTGTTGAAGTACCTTCACCAGAGTTACCCATATCGGCAAGCTCTTCAAATACATCAAATAACACTTCAGCTGTGTCGTAAAGTGCATCACCACCGGTACTTGTTAATACTGTCATCGTAGAAAGAGATTCTGATGTTTCTTTAACAGATGCCGTTGCAACCGCCAGCTCTGCTTCTGCTTGAAGGCTAAGCGCAGTTACAAGTTGCTCGTTTGCAAGTTCAGCCTGAGTTTCAGCAGCTTCTGCCATCGTTTCTGCACTTTCAACTAAGTCAGCAGCTTCATCCATATCAGCTTCAGTTACTGCTACAGCTTTATATTCAGTTGCTGCTTCTAGTGCTTGTTCAATCGCAAGCTCTAGTGCATCTACAGCAGCAGAAAAATCTGACGCAGCAATTACCGCAGCATCAACTAATTCAACAGTTGCTTGTGCATCGTCACCCGAGTCAACAGCAGCTTGCGCATCAGCAAGTGCACTTGTTGAAGCAGCTTCTGCAGTATCTGCAGCGGCTTTCTTTTCATCTGCAACATCTGCAGTATTCAAAGCAATTTCTTTAGCGGCTTCTACTTCAATCTCATACTCAGTAATAGCGGCTTCTGCATCAAGTACTAACTGCGCAAGTGCTGCATCGTATGTACTTACGTTTTCTACTTCTACTAATGCTAATGCCTGTAGTGCAGTTGCAGAATCCTCTATGCCTTGGTAATCAGAGCTTTGAGCTACTAATAAAGACGCAGTGCTAACATAGCCTTGTGCTTGCACATAAACCTTGTTTGTTGCCGTTGCTAAATCCGCTGCTTCAGCTTCATTTTCAAGTGCAGCTACAGCCGCAACAAATTCAATTGCAGTAGCTGCGTCAGTTACGGCATCACCCATGTCTTGAACATCAGCAAGCATTTCTTCAGCAGTATCTATAGATGTTTGCAGAGCAGAAAGTTCAGTAGAAGATGCATCAATTTGCGCTGATAAAGCAACTGCTAAATCTGCAAAAAAGTCATCGCCTGCAACACACTCATCGCCAGTACAACCCAGCTCTTCTAGAGCTTCTTGCACAGTACCTGCAAGTTCTGCCAGCTCTGCATCGGTTGCCGCACCATTTTTAACTGCATTGTCTTTTGCTTCTTTTGCTTTAGCTGCAATACCAGCGGAGTTTTGTGCAAATGTAGCAATATCAGCAGCTGATGCATTAGGGTTATTTGCTAAGTAGGCTGCTTCTAATGCCGCTTTAATAGCATCTTCATCACCCGTTGCAATAGCTACAAACACGCTTGCAGTACTAGAAACGGCTGTTTGTAAGGTTGCTGCAATATCAGTTGTACTTAAAGTACCTGCTGCAATACCAGCTTTAATGCCCGCTATAGTATCAGAAATTGATGGTAAACCTTGAACCGAAGACGACAGCTGTGCAATCATCAACACGCCTTGCGAAAGGCTTTCTTCACCGTCTACATCACTTAAATCTACTGCACCACCGTTTGATAAGTCACCAATAAGCGCTGATAATAATACCGCTGCATCTGGTCCAAAAATTTGGATCACTGTATTTAAGCTTGTTGATGCAATAGCATCAGCGTCAACTTCACCTTCGGCTTCAAGTAGGGCTTGAGCAACCAGCGTAGTTAAAAATGTTACATTCGCTTTAAACGAACGTGCTACGTTTGCATCGCCTGCTGCGCCGCTCGTATCAGATGAGTCGGCTTCTGCTGCAGCTACATATTTAACAACAGAAAGCTCTAAGTCGGCTTTGTACCATTCACCAAACTCAATGTTAGTATCGCCATCGTTTACGTCATCTGCTTCTGGCGCATCATCGTAAGTTCCACAACCAACGTAAGCATCACAACGTAAGAAGCTATCATCGCCTTCTTCAGCAGTAGTCACTGTAATATATACAGGGCCTGTAAAGTCATCTTCAAGGTAAATGCTGTAGCTACCATTATCGCCGGTTACTAGCGCATCTGGGTTACCTGCTATTTTGCTAGCTTCTACTGCCGCATCTGCCGCATCTTGAGAAGTTGCTTCGCCGGTAAACGTTTCAGCTTCTGCTGATGCTTCTAATCTAAATGCAACTGGAACACTTTGCCCTGTTTCATCAAGTGTCATCACGCTAACAACGGCACCTTTCATTGCACCTTTAACAGCTTTACCTGTTATTTCTACGTTAAATTGAGCGTCATCAGATGAAGTAACAGATTCAACTGGAGGAACGTAAGTGTTTCTGTCGTTGTCTGAACCACAACCCGCTAAACCTAGTGTAAGTGCAACAGATGCTGCAATTGGGGTAATTTTAGTCATACGCTGTGCCATTTATTTCTCCTTGATAGCCTGCAATGAGTATCAGAAAATTATTTTATTAAATATACGCGTGAAAGTTTACAAAAAAACATAAACAGACACACAATAACAACCTTTGTTACTTATTGATTAAAGTAACATTAAGTAATGAGTTTTTGCTACATTTTTATACATTTCAAGTACAAATTTTTACCTAAATTTAAACGACGCTTCTTCATAGGCTTTACTATTTTTCAATAACATATGTTAAAACCATTAAGAAGCATCGCTCTGGCGTACCATATATCCACTATATTAAGTGAATATTACATTTAATTTAGTTTGTTAATAATATTCTTCAAGTAAATGCGTCAGATACGTTAAAAAAAAACCATCTAAGCGCTGATATAATGAAAAAGAATTAGTTTTGTAGGCTTTTTGGAAGGGGGATTTGTTAAACACAATGTTTGCGTTGTTTAGTTTTAAAACTAAACATTTTAAGAGTCAATAACCACTAGGGGTAGCGTTAATGACTCAATATAAAACGTTAAAATCGGCTTATTGCAAAGCCCTAACTACGCCCTCCATAAGCACACGAGCACTACGGCTCATACTTGCTTTGGTAACTTGCCAATCTCCAGCTGTTTTTTTAGCTTCTGCGCCTACTTTTAGCGTGCCAGAGGGGTGACCAAAGTTAACTTCGTTCAATGTCCCGCCACCTGCGGCCACATTAACAAGCGTACCTTCAATAGCGGCGGCTGCGCCAATAGCGACTGCGGCTGTGCCCATCATAGCGTGATGAAGCTTGCCCATAGACATAGCACGTACTAATAAATCAATTGTTGTAGCTTCAATAAACTTACCACTTGACGCGTTATAATCTAATGGCGCAGCCACAAAGGCTACTTTAGGTGTATGTTGGCGTGTTTGCGCTTCGTTAATATTAGCTATTAACCCCATTTTGACTGCGCCATAGGCACGAATAGTTTCAAGCTTTTTAAGTGCGTCAGTATCGTTATTAATATCGCTTTGCAGCTCAGTGCCACTATAGCCAATATCCGCGGCATTAATAAATACAGTAGGAATACCCGCGTTTATCATGGTGGCTTTTAAAGTACCAACACCTGGTACTTCTAAGTCATCCACTACATTGCCTGTCGGGAATAACGCCCCTTCACCATCTGCGGGGTTTAAAAACTCTAGCTTTACTTCGGCAGCAGCAAAGGTCACGCCATCAAGTTCAAAATCGCCAGTTTCTTGCACTTCGCCGTTGGTGATAGGCACATGAACTAAAATGCTTTTTTTAATATTAGCCTGCCATACACGTACCACAGCTACACCGTTATCGGGTACTGCGCTTTTATCAACTAAGCCGTTCGTTATAGCAAACGCACCTACTGCGCTGGATAAATTACCGCAATTTCCGCTCCAATCTATAAAGGGTTTATCTATTGCCACTTGGCCAAATAAATAATCCACATCGTGGTTAGGTTGCTCGCTTTTACTTAAAATAACCGTTTTACTAGTACTTGATGTTGCACCGCCCATTCCATCGGTTTGTTTGCCATATGGGTCGGGGCTACCAATTATGCGTAACAGTAAATTGTCGCGCGCCTCACCTGCCACTTGGGCAGGTTTGGGTAAGTCAGTTAACTTAAAAAATACACCTTTACTGGTGCCGCCGCGCATATAAGTTGCTGGTACTTTAATTTGTGGTTTAAACATAATGCACGCCCCTTATGCTGATTGCGTAGCTTCTAAAAAGTCTTGCGCAAAGCGCTGTAATACACCACCAGCGGCATAAATAGAAAGTTCTTCTTGGGTATCCAATCTGCATTTCATAGGTACTGTTAGAACCTCACCATTTTTACGTGTAATCACTAAATCAAGCGTTGCACCTGGTGTTGGCTCACCTTTTACATCAAAGCTTTCGCTGCCATCAATGTTAAGCGTTTTACGGGTAGTGCCCGGTTTAAATTCAAGCGGTAAAACACCCATACCAATTAAGTTAGTACGGTGAATACGCTCAAAGCCCTCTGCAGCTATAACCTCAACGCCTGCAAGCCTTACCCCTTTTGCAGCCCAATCACGCGATGAGCCTTGACCATAATCGGCGCCGGCTACAATAATGAGTGGTTGTTTACGCTGCATATAAGCTTCGATTGCTTCCCACATACGTGTGTTAGTACCTTGTGGCTCTAATCGTGCGTATGAACCTTGTTTAACTTCGCCGTTTTCATCACGCACCATTTCGTTTAACAATTTAGGGTTTGCAAATGTAGCGCGCTGCGCTGTTAAGTGATCGCCTCGGTGCGTTGCGTACGAGTTAAAATCCTCTTCAGGAACATTCATTTTAGTTAAGTATTCACCCGCAGCACTACTTGCCATAATAGCGTTTGAAGGCGATAAATGATCCGTTGTAATGTTATCGCCAAGTACAGCAAGGGCGCGCATGCCGGTCATGGTTCGCTCACCTGCAAGGGCGCCTTCCCAGTATGGCGGGCGGCGAATATAGGTACTTTGCTCGCGCCAATTGTATAGCGGGTCGTTGTCTTCACCGTAATCTACGGTTAAATCGAACATAGGTTCGTACACTTTTTTAAATTGCTCTGGCTTTACACTTTGTTTGATTACTTCATCTATTTCTTCATCACTTGGCCATAAGTCTTTTAGCGTTATATCGTTACCATTTTGATCTTTCCCTAGTACACCTTTTTCAATATCAAATCGAATAGTACCGGCAATAGCGTAAGCCACCACTAATGGCGGTGACGCTAAAAACGCTTGCTTAGCATACGGATGTATACGCCCATCAAAGTTACGGTTGCCCGAAAGTACCGCTGTTGCGTATAAGTCGCGATCAATCACTTCTTGTTGAATTACAGGGTCAAGCGCGCCGCTCATGCCGTTACAGGTAGTACAGGCAAAGCCCACAATACCAAAGCCAAGTTTTTCAAGTTCAGGGAGTAATTTCGCTTCTTCTAGGTATGATTGCACCGCTTTTGAACCCGGTGCTAATGACGTTTTAACCCACGGTTTGCGCATTAACCCTTTGGCATTTGCGTTACGCGCAAGTAAGCCGGCAGCAATTACGTTGCGCGGGTTACTGGTGTTAGTACAACTGGTAATAGCGGCAATAATACAGGCGCCATCTGGCATTAAGCCTTCTTCGTTTTCAACAACGCCTGATATACCTTCTTTGGCTAAATCGCTCGTGGATACACGACGATGTGGGTTTGAAGGCCCAGCAATGTTACGTCCAACGCTTGATAAATCAAATTTAAGCACTCGCTCATATTTTGCGGTTTTTAAACTATCGCTCCAAAGGCCAGCCGTTTTAGCGTAGTTTTCTACAAGCGCTATTTGCTCTTCATCACGCCCTGTTAAACGCAAATAATCAATTGTTTTATCGTCTATATAAAACATGGCTGCAGTGGCACCAAATTCTGGTGTCATGTTTGAAATCGTTGCTCTGTCGCCAAGGGTTAGTGCATCAGCGCCTTCGCCGTAAAATTCTAAATAGGTCGATACAACACGCTGAGCGCGTAAAAACTCTGTAATAGCCAGCACTATATCGGTTGCGGTAATCCCTGGCTGGCGAGTGCCTGTAAGCTCAACTCCTACTATATCAGGCAGGCGCATGTAAGAGGCGCGGCCAAGCATTACGCTTTCGGCTTCAAGCCCACCAACACCTACAGCAATTACGCCAAGTGCATCCACATGCGGGGTGTGGCTGTCGGTGCCAACTAAGGTATCGGGGAATGCAATGCCATCGCGGTTTTGAATAACAGGCGACATTTTTTCAAGGTTAATTTGATGCATAATGCCGTTACCAGGCGGAATAACATCAATATTTTTAAAGGCGGTTTTAGTCCAGTTTATAAAATGAAAACGGTCATCGTTGCGTCTATCTTCTATTGCACGGTTTTTTTCAAACGCGTCAGGGTCAAAGCCTGCATGCTCAACCGCTAATGAGTGATCAACAATTAGCTGTGTTGGCACAACCGGATTCACTTTTGCCGGATCCCCACCTTTTGCAGCTATTGCATCGCGCAGGCCTGCTAAATCAACTAATGCAGTTTGGCCTAAAATATCGTGGCACACCACGCGCGCCGGATACCACGGAAAATCTAAATCTTGCTTACGCTCAATAAGCTGATTAAGCGCATCGGTTAGCATATCTGGCTCACAGCGGCGCACTAAGTTTTCGGCAAGTACACGCGATGTGTAAGGCAATGTGGCATAAGCACCAGGCTTTATTGCATCAACGGCTTCTTGCGTATCGTAGTAATCCACATTTGAGCCGGGCAATGGTTTTCGGTATTGGGTGTTATTAATTATGGTCATAATATCTGTTCGCTAATAGGTGACGGGAAATAAAAGGCAAGAGGTGAGCGTATTGCTCACCCTATACCAATCCGCTTAATTAAGTATTATTACGGGTTGGTATTATGTGTAACTAATCAGCCTCTTGATTCAATTGGCGTGTAGCTGCGCGCCTCTGGTCCTGTGTAATCAGCACTTGGGCGAATAATACGGTTATTAGCGCGCTGCTCTTTAACATGTGCCGTCCAGCCTGTAACACGGCTCATCACAAATATTGGCGTAAATAACTTAGTTGGAATACCCATAAAGTGGTACGCCGATGCATGGAAAAAATCAGCATTACAAAACAGTTTTTTCTCGCGCCACATAACCTCTTCACACCTAACCGACACTGGGTAAAGCACATCATCGCCCACCTCTTTAGCTAGTTTTTCAGAGAACTTTTTAATAATAACGTTACGTGGGTCTGACTCACGGTAAATAGCGTGTCCAAAGCCCATTATTTTATCTTTACGCTCTAGCATACCCATGATTTCTTGCTCAGCGTGATCTGCACTTGTAAAACCCTGAATCATATCCATAGCGGCTTCGTTTGCACCACCATGCAGTGGCCCACGTAGCGTACCAATAGCGCCCGTTACACAAGAATGAATATCAGAAAGCGTTGATGCACACACTCTCCCAGTAAATGTAGAGGCATTAAATTCATGCTCTGCGTATAAAATTAGCGAGACGTTCATTACTTGCGCAAAAAGCTCGCTCGGTGCTTTGTCGTGTAAGAGGGTTAAAAAGTGCGCGCCCACTGAGTCGTCATCAGTTTTTGTTTCAATACGCACGCCATCGTGAGTAAAGCGGTACCAGTAACAAATAATACTTGGGAATACTGCAACCATGCGGTCAATCGCATCGTTTGCTTGGCTAAAATCAAGTTCCATTTCTAGGTTACCCAGCATTGAGCAACCGGTACGCATAACATCCATTGGATGCGCGTCTTTAGGAATATTTTCAAGCACGGTTTTTAGTGCATCTGGCAGGCCTCGTAAGCTTTTTAATTTAGCTTTATACTCGGCTAGTTCATTGGCTGTAGGTAGTTCGCCACGTGAAAGTAAAAAAGACACTTCTTCAAACTGTGCTTTTTCGGCAAGTTCGCTAATATCGTACCCACAATACGTTAAACCTGAGCCTGTTTGCCCTACTGTACATAATGCTGTTTGCCCTGCAACTTGCCCGCGTAAACCTGCTCCGCCTAATGCTTTATCTACCATGATCTTCTCCTATCTAAATTTGTGTGTGTTATCTATTTTAATAGTTATTATTTGTCAGATTTTGATGAAAAAAGGTTATCGAGTGTGTTTTCGTATGTGTGGTAATCTAAAAATTCGTAAAGCTCGGCGCGTGTTTGCATGTTCTCAATTTCGCTTTGCTGCGAGCCTTCATTTAAAATGGCAGAGTACACATTAAGCGCGGCTTTATTCATTGCTCTAAACGCACTAAGTGGATAAAGCACCATTTCAACACCTACCTCACTTAACTGCTCTTTGGTGTAAATAGGCGTTTGGCCAAACTCTGTAATATTAGCTAAAATTGGTACATTGATCGCTTTTGCAAATGCTTGGTAGTCGGCAAGGTCGTGCACGGCTTCTGCAAAAATAGCGTCAGCGCCCGCTTCAACACAGGCAGCTGCACGGTCAATCGCGGCGCTTAAACCTTCTTTTTGAAACGCATCAGTACGCGCCATAATGTAAAAATCGCTATCGGTTTTTGCATCAACTGCGGCTTTAATACGGTCGACCATTTCACCTTGGCTTACAATTTCTTTATTAGGACGATGGCCGCAACGCTTTTGCGCTACTTGGTCTTCAATATGAAAACCCGCTGCTCCTGCTTTGGTCATTTCTTTAACGGTACGCGCAATATTAAACGCCCCGCCCCAGCCTGTATCGGCATCTACCAGTAGTGGTAAATCGCTGGCACCAGTAATACGGCGAATATCTTCAAGTACATTATCAAGGCTGGTCATGCCTAAATCGGGCATACCGTAAGAGGCGTTCGCAACACCGGCACCTGAGAGATAAATAGCTTGGTGGCCCATTTTTTCAGCCATCATGGCTGTGTAGGCATTAATAGTACCCACTACTTGTAATGGGCGGTTATTCGCAATGGCCTGTTTAAATTTTAATCCTGCTGACATTATTTTCTCCTCACTTTGAACGGTTGCTACATGGAGTAACTTATATTTTTAATCTGACATTGAGACTGTTTAACTGTTACTAGCTTTAGCTTTTAGCTTTTATAAAATTTTTGTTTATGACAAATACCAATCTGTATGTGTATGAGGTCTATTTAACGCTAAGAAAATCGTTCTGTAACTAGGCAATAATTTTTATGTTTAGTGGTTCTAAATAAAAAATTCTTAACAACGTTATAGAGCGGTTTAATCAGTTAAATTGTTCGAATACTCATATTGATTGGTATACATCAAATTTGGTTTGAATATTTGCTTGCGATGCACTGATATGTCGTTTCATCAGCATTTCGGCAAGTTCACCATCGTGGTTTTCTATCGCGTTAATAATAGCTAAGTGCTCGTCAAACGCTTTTGATACGCGCGGACCTACCATGCCCATTTGTACACGGTACATACGTATTAATTGGTAAAGCTCGTTACATAACAAATGGATTAAATGAGCGTTTTTGCTGCCTTTAATAATGCGATAATGAAAGTCTAAATCGCCCGCTTCTTGATAGTACGACTCGCCCTCTTTAACGCGTTGCGTTTGCAAATGTTGGTTAAGTAATTGCTTTAAGCCTTTAACTTCGTCAGCTGCCATATTGTCGGCAGCAAGCCTACATGCTAAGCCTTCAAGCGAGCTGCGTACTTGGTATACTTCAATTAAACGCTCTGCGGTTAGCGCCACTACTCGGCAACCTACATTGGCTTTACGCTCCACTAAGTAACAGCTTTCTAAGCGATTAAGCGCTTCTCTAAGCGTCGCACGGCTTACACCGTAGCGCTTTGCAAGCTCAGGCTCCGATATTTTGCTGCCCTGCTGTATGCTGCCTTCTACTATTTCACGGCGCATATCAACAAACACTTGATCAGATGCTGTAGTAATAGGTGTATCGTTTAAAAAAGGTTGCGTCATGGCTTTATAAATAAATTGTCGACAATTGATGGGTTAACTATGTGCTTAATAAAAAAACATGTCAACCCCACCTAAGGTGAAAATGAGTAAAAAACACACTCATTGTCGACACTGTTAATCTAAAGTCGTATAAAATTACTTTAAAATTAAACTAAAAACACAATGTGTCGACACACCAATAAATTATAAAGCCGCTATTTAACACTGAAATAGTGCTTTAAAAGTGCTAATATCGCGCTTTATTTTTTAATGTACGAGCCAACGCGTGAACGCCAACACTTTTATTCCTGAGCATTTTATTGACGACGTAAAAACCTATTTACCTGCGCACCTCAATTTAGACGACTTTATAAACGCGTGCCGTCGCCCTCTCAGAAAATCTATTCGTGTAAATACATTAAAAATTAGCGTTGCCGAATTTAAACACCGTGCAGAGAAAAAAAACTGGCAACTTACACCAATACCTTGGTGTAGTGAGGGTTTTTGGCTAGAACGCCCAAGCGATGAAGAGCAAAGCTTAGCATTAGGCAATACCGACTTACATTTAAGCGGCGCCATGTACGTGCAAGAGGCAAGCTCAATGCTGCCGCCTATGGCACTAAAACAAAGTATTGAAAACTCAGATTTACAAGATAATTACGTACTTGATATGGCATCAGCGCCTGGCTCTAAAACTTCGCAACTTGCCGCAATAATGAATAACCAAGGCGTACTTGTTGCCAACGAGCTTTCGTCATCACGCTTAAAAGTACTTAGCGCTACGCTTAAACGTATGGGCGTTGGTAACTGTGCGCTTTCGCACTTTGATGGCGTCATATTTGGTAACTATATGTTTGAATGCTTTGATAGCATTTTGCTTGATGCACCCTGCTCTGGCGAAGGTACCGTACGTAAAGACGCCGATGCACTTAAAAACTGGTCAATAGAATCAAATATAGAAATTGCTCAAGTTCAAAAAGATTTAATTAAAAGCGCTTTTTACGCATTAAAACCAGGCGGTACGTTGGTGTATTCAACCTGCACGCTTACCCCGCTCGAAAACCAACAAGTATGCAACTACCTACTGAATGAATTTGGCGACTATATTGAGCCGCAATCGCTAAGTGATTTATTTGAAGGGGCAGAAAAAGCCACAACCGCCGAGGGCTATTTACATGTATGGCCGCAAACATTCGACAGCGAAGGTTTTTTTATCGCTAAGTTTAAAAAACTTGCAAGCAGCAATAACCCAACCCAAAGCGTTAAAAAAGGTGCGTTTCCGTTTAACGAGTTTGATAAAAAACAAACCACTTCTTTTATGAGCGAGCTTAAAAAACAGTTTGGCTTAAAAACACTGCCAGGTAAGTTAATGCAGCGCGATAAAGAACTGTGGTTATTCCCTGATGGGTTTGAAGCCGTTCAAAACAAAATAAAATACGCACGTTTAGGTATTCAACTAGGTATTATTCATAAAAACGGCGTAAGACTAACTCACGAGTTTGCTACCGTGTTTGGTAATGAATGCAAAAGCAATACATATGCTTTAACAAACGAGCAAGCAAGCGACTACTTTAATGGTAAAGATATACGCCTAGAAGACGTTACAAAAGCCAGCGGCGAAGTAGTACTAACCTTATGTGGCTGCCCGATAGGACTGGGGAAGTGGCAAAAAAATAAGGTCAAAAATTCTTTGCCACGCGATCTAGTGCAAAACACCCAGTTAATAAGCTGGGCATAAAGCACCCAACACAAAGGGTAACCTGTGCACAATATTATTAAGTCTTTGTTATCATTTGCGGTTAATAAACAAACAAAATTTAGAGTTTTGCAAATTAGTTAACTACACTTAAAGGTACTTTCTTCTTCTCCCTAAGAATTGCGAAAGTGTATTTAGTTAGCGCAAGGCTCAACTAAGAGCCATTTGTAGCCCAGAGCGTATACAATGGCTCTGGGCGTTTTTATAAACAGTTTTGTTTATATATATAGCGCTCTTTAATATGGTCAAACGATTTACCAAATTGTAGTGATAGGCAAAGAGTAGACATCGCATTTAGGTCATTCGCTATTTTATAAACCTTATTAAACCTATAGCCATATTGCGCTGCTTTGATTAGCGATTTAACGTATTGTGCTTTGTATTGGGGGGTTAGCTGCTGCCAATTGGCTAATGCTATTTGTATAATTCCTAGGTGCACTTCTAGTTTGTATGGACCTGTATTTAAAGCTTTATTTATGTACTCAAACACTTGTTTGCTAGGGCCTTGCTGATAACTAACCACTTGTGCCAATAATATCCACGATTCAGCCCACGAACCACGTAATTTAACAGAATTTAATAAACTAACCTCAGCGCTTTTATACACAGATAAAGCGTTTACAACACCAACCTGCTCATTATCTAAACTTAGCAGATTAAGATACGCTAAAAAGTGCCAGTAATGGGCTTGATGTGGTTCTAACGTTAAAGCTAAATTTATCGCTTTTGTAGCTTGCTCCACTTGGGCATTTTGTACATCTATGAGAGGAGTTGGGTTTTCTACTACCGCGTGAGCTAGGTTTAATGAATTAAAATACCACGAGTTTGCACGCATACTCTGCACCGATGAATAACATATTGTCATTATTAAAAGCGCCAGTAAAAAAATATGTAAGTGCTTAATAGTTTTTAAGTTAACCACTAAATAGGGCCTCTGTAAGCTTAGCAGGGTTAGCTACAAATAAATCATGTGCTTTATCAGGCCCAAGTAAATCACATACTGTTTGCTTGGCTTTGCTTAATATAGGTGGCCTGCGCTTAACTGAATGGGCATCGCTTGCAACATAACTAACCCAGCCTCTTTTGAGCATATCAATGCTAATTTTTTGGGCTTGCTCGCCCCACTCACCCTGAATACTCGAAGCGGTTAACTGAAACTCACAATTAAGTTGCTGTAGGCGATCAATATAATACGGGTTTGCCTGAATATCTCGATTTCGCTCGGGATGTGGAATAATTGGCTTAATATTATTTTTATGTAACCATTTTATAAATTGCTCAACCCCTTGGGGTACGTGCGAATGTGGCAGCTCTAACAATAAGTAATTAGTGTTATTAACCTGCCCTATAAAAGGAAGTTTATTGTCAATAATAAGACTCATTAACTCTACATCAAGCCTTACTTCAGCCGCCAGCGCAATTTTAATGCTAAGGCCAGCCGATTTAGCTTCATTTTGTAAAAAGCTTAGATTTTTTTTTAAACTAGGGGCAAAGTTATTAAATCGGCCTAGGTGTATATGCGGTGTAGCAACCATGTGCGTAATTCCATCACACTGAGCCATATGCAATAACGCTAAAGACTCAGACAAGTCTTTAGCGCCATCATCAATCTCAGGTAAAATGTGCGAATGAATATCAATCATACAAACTTATATTACGCTTTAGGTTGCTCAGGCTTTTGAGAGTAATCGTGGTAATCGTAATACCCATAACTATGCTCATCAGCCGATTTACTCATATCAACCTGATTTAATACAACGCCAGCAACATGAGCTTTAGATTCAAATAACCTTTCTAGCCCTGCTTTAATAGGCTTAATACGTGTAACATCCGATTTTACAACATAAATTACTGAGTCAGCACTTTGTGAAATAACAAGCGCATCACTCACTGCTTGTGTAGGCGGGGTATCAATAATTATATGATCATACTTAGTTTTAAGTATTTCTAATAACTCCACATAACGAGAGTTAGATAAAAGCTCTAAAGGGTTTCCCGGTATTTGACCACTGGGCATAATTGCCACCCCAGATTGCCCATCAATATGAACACATTCACTAAACTGCTCTGTGCCCGTTATTAAATTAGTTAACCCAGGGTGATATACAGGTATTTCAAAACGTTTAGCTATACTTGGCTTACGTAAATCACCATCAATTAAAAGTACTTTACCCATTTGAGCCAAAGAAATAGCGAGGTTAGAGGCTGTAGTGGTTTTACCCTCCCCTGGTGAGGTAGAAGTTACCGCAATAATTTTATGAGCTTTGTCGAGCTGGGTTAATAACAAGCTAGTTCTAAATGTACGTACTGACTCAGCAAAACGCCTATATGTGTCGTCAAGGTAGGCGTGAATAGGCAGTACACTTTTTCTTGGTAGCGCTACCTGAGGTAATAAACCTAACATTCTTTGAGCTAACTGGCCCTCTACACCGGCCTTATTTTTAACTGTATCATTGAGTGAATCAAACACTAAGCTCATAACTACAGCAAAAATAAAGCTACAAATAAATGAAACCACTACTATTGCTTTTTTATTGGGCTTGCTTGGTACGTTCGGGGCATATGCTCGATCACTAAACCGCGCTACTGCAGAACTAAAGTCACTAGTTACCTCTGTTTCTTTAGAGCGAGATAAAAATGTATTAAAAATATTTCGATTAGTTTCTACTTCACGCTTTAGCTGGTTATACTCGGTTTCTTTACGAGTTATGTCTTGGTATTCGGCACGTATTTTTTTTACATCGTTTTCTAATGTATTAACAGTTCGCGTTGCACGTCTAAGCTCTTTTTCTATGCCCGTAATTAAACCCGCAACCTGATTATTAAGGTTGGTTTTAACGGTTAAAAGTTCGGCCTTAGCAGAAATAATATTAGGATGCTTAGGACCATACACTTCGTTTAACTCACTCAGCTTACGTTCCACGGCGATAACATCTCTTTTTGCATCTTGAATAACACTATGGTTAGTAATTTCTGGCATACTTCCTAGCGTGTCAATGTCGTAATCGCCAAACTCGTTAATCACACGATTAATACTTTGTAAGTTATTTTTTTCATTACGTGCTTCAACCAGCTGTTGCGATATTTGCTCAAGCTCTTGAGTAGCTAACCCTGCAATACCCTCTATATCAACAAGCTGCTGGGCTTCTCTAAATGCTTGTAAGCGTGCCTCAGAGTCATCTAATTGTATACGTAACTGTGAAAGGCGAGTATTTAACCAGTTAGATGCTTGCTGAGTTATACCTAGCTTTGCTCTCATTTGACTTTCTATATAAACATCACCAACAGTATTAGCAACTAAAGCAGCTAACTTTGGATCACTCGATTCAAAGCTTAAGTTTACAAGTTGCGTTTTTCTGATTGGAGATACTGAAAGACGTGACTTAAAATTCCCTATCAAAAAAAGCATATTGCGTTCTTTTAACTCCTCTGGAGAAAAGTTTTCTTGCTTTTTTTGATTTAAAAAAGGTAAGTAAGACTCTAATGTCTTCATAACCTGTTTTTTTATATCGGATGAAATAGAAGCCTCAGCTTTAAAATCTCGATGGTTTGCCAAGTTAAGTTTAGTGATTACTTCCCTTGCGATACTATCAGACTTCATAACTTCAAATTGAGTTAAATAATATTCTTGTTGGTTAGAATCTAAGCCGTATATTTCTTCGAAGCTAACTGCTTTAGCCGGTTCTGACTCAATCAACAATGTAGCGGTAGCAGTATAAACGGGTGGCATAGTGAGTGTAATCATTGCCGCTAATATAGCTACAATAGTTGAGAAAAATATGATCTTCCATTTTGATCTAGCAACTACAGTAAAGTAAGTTTTAAGATCAATAATTTCTTCATTACTGCTTATAATATTTGTTTTTTGTTCGTTCATTTAATCTGTGCCTTTACTGCTTAGAACAAGCGCTGCTCTATTTTTATTGTATCGCCTGCTGCAATTTGGCTATTTAAAGTGCCTTTTTGTTGCTGCTGTTTAGTTTGCTCTTTAAAAATAAAGATTTTATCTACCGAAGCGCGCTCAGTTAAGCCCCCTGCAAGCGCTACCGCTTGGTTAACGGTCATAGCAGGTTGATAAGGGTAGGCTCCTGGTGCTTTTACCTCTCCGTGAATATAAAAAGGCCTATATTCAACTACCTGTGCATACACATTAGGGTTTATTAAGTAGTCTGGTTTTAAACCTCTACTTATAGTTTGTTCAACCTGCGAAATAGTTAGCCCTGTTAGTGTAATTTTACCTAAAAACGGATAATTTATTTCACCACGGTTACCAAGTAAAGCGCTTACCTCTAAATCAGGCTCGCCAAATACTTTAATCTCTACTTTATCGCCTGGGCCTAACACATAATCTTTTGCTGTTTGTGCAAAACAGGCATTACTCAATAAAACAATGGCAATACCTAAAATATACTTCAACTTCATTAATTATTAGCCCTAAGTGCAAACGTAAAGTTAATGCCAACAATGACACGGTCAAATGGGATTGTGGGTTGGTTAGAGTTTTTATCAATAAAATCTATGTAAGTAGAAATCATACCGTAATTACTAGCGTTATAATTTAAACCTAAGCGAGCGCTTTTAGTGGTATCTTTACGGCCAACATCACCAGTGTACTGCTCATCAATGTAACCTAAGCCAGCAAGTGTGCTTAAGTAGTCGTTCCAATCGTGAGTCCAGTTGGCGCTGTAAGTGCTTTCTTTAATGTAATCACCTTCAAGAAGCGGATCTTTCGCCGCACGGCTGGTAGTAAATTCAAAGGTAGAATACGTTAAAGGCTGCCATGTCACCCCAGCTTCCCAACTAAGGCCACTAAAGCTTTCACGCTGAGAGTTACTAAAGTCTTTATTTTGATAACCCACTTTAAAAGAACCAGACGTTAAAGACGTGGCATCCCATTCCATACCTATTAAGGCAGTAAGTGTTTTGGAATCGCGCGATACACCGCTTGGCTCTATAACATCGTAATTATAGTCTTCACTGGTTACCTCTGCTAAAACACGTGTTGCGGCTTTAGTGTTGTAGTATAGTGTTGCCCCAACAAGCGATTTATCGTAGTCGCGGTATTGCGATGTTTCTCTAAAATTTTGGTATTTTTTATTGTAAAAGCCAGCTTCAAGTGCCAGCTGCGCTCTAGACGATGGCGCACCATACTCGTAACCTGCTATTACTTCTTGTTGTTGATATTTTATTAGCTCATCAACAATATCGGCTAAACCTTCTGTTAAGCCTGTGCCTCGTGGCTCATAAAGCCAATCGGCAGTGGCGTTTATATCAAGCCTATGCTGGCTAGTAAATTCTTTATGAACGCCGGCGCCAATATTAATTTGTGTGAAGTTATCGGCGGTATCTTTATTATGTAAAGAACTACTGGTGCCCAAGTTTAGTGTGTAAGAATCAGGGCCATCATCAATAGCGGCTTTAATCTTAGGCGTAATAGTCCAAATTAGGCGCGACTCTTCGTTACTTGGAGTGTTAAAAAAGTTATCGTTACTGCTCATGCCAAGTGTAAGGGTAGGCGTTATTTCAGCGCCATCTTGGGTCATAAAACTGCCTGGCTCAAGCTGTGCATAAGCCGGAGAAGCTGCACACACTGCAAGGCACAAGATTGATTTTGCGATATTTTTAGTAGGCATTATCATTTTTAAATCCTTTAAAAATTGTCATAAAAATAATTTTTACATCTAACCAAAGTGACCAATGTTTAATATAGTGCAGGTCAAATTCAACGCGTTTTTCCATTTTATTTAGGGTGTCGGTTTCGCCTCGCCAGCCATTTATTTGTGCCCAACCAGTAATACCGGGTTTAGCTTTGTGCCTAAACATATAAAAGTCTACTTTTTTACGGTATTCCTCGTTATGGGCTACCGCATGCGGGCGTGGGCCAACAATCGACATATCGCCTTTTAGCACATTTATAAACTGCGGAAGCTCATCTAAGCTAGTACGGCGTAAAAAACCACCTAGCGGTGTAATACGTGCATCGTTTTTAGTGGCTTGGGTAACTACATCGCTGTTTTCAGTTACCGTCATCGATCTAAATTTCCACACTTTTATGCGTCTGCCATCAAGACCATAGCGGTCTTGTTTAAAAATAACAGGTCCTTTCGAGGTAAACTTAACTGCAACTGCAATGGCAATTAATATAGGTGAAATCAATAATAAAATAATAGAGGCAACAACTATATCTTCTGTGCGCTTTATAAATTCGCGCGCACCAATAAACGGCGATTCAAAAACACTTAGCGTATCTACATCACCAACATGTTCTATGCGAGCATGTATCAGGTTAGAAAGTAAAAAGTCAGGAATAATATGTACATCAACCGTGGTATCGCCAAGCTGCGATAATATTTCAGCAATACGTTTATCGGCTTTCATTGGGAGTGCTATGTATAAAACACTAATCTCACCGCTTCTGGCCGCATCAACAGCATGTTGTATTTTACCTTCAAGTGCATGCTTTTTTGAATTTTCAAATAAACGCTCTGGTTTACGGTCGTCATAAAAACCTAAAAATTTAAAGCCTAGCTCGTCATTTTTGGTTATTTCATCGTACAAGTAAACTGCAGATTCTGTAGCGCCAATAATTGCAACATTACGAAGGTTCATACCTAGCTTTCGGCGGTTTCTTTTATAGGCATGAACACCTAAGCGCCAAACATATAAAAATGTAACGCTTAGTAAAAACCATAACCCTAAACCAATACGCGAAAAATCATCGGTAAACTTAAACGCAAACGATACAAAAAATAAAAACGTAAAAGCAACGGCCAAGGATCCCCAAGCGCACAACACCATGGTTTTAAACTTGCCAGCCCGCCAAGAGCGGTACGTAGAAAATAGCTCAGCGCTGTACATGTAGCTTAATGCAACACTTAATATTGCAACCATATAAAATGGAGTTAGCTCAAAGCCGTAAAATAAAGCAGAGCACTGAAAGGCTAAAAAAAGCGCAAAAATATCGAATAAACGGTAAAAATTTGCATCAGACGAACCAGAAGGTTTGAACGTCCTTGAAGATGTCATACTATTATTCCTTATAGCTATCTTAAAAGTGGATAAAGCACCACAAAACTATGAATAAATAATAACGTATTGCTACTAAGTATTCAATGCCGCTGACCTATTAAACTAGATCAACTATAACAAATAAAATACCTACGCGCCTTTAATTGCAAAAAGCAAAACAAAAACAAACACGCTAAACAAACACAAACACAATAAACAAAATATTTAATAAATATGCAACAAACCAATAACCAACTAAACGAACAACTCTTTAAAATATGTCCAAATACCAAACGAAAAGCCCTGAAATATGTTTATCCCCAGTGCCGACTTAATTAAATAAAGTATTAACAAAATTATAAACAAACTAATAGTCACAACGATGGCTTGTGCTACTCTAGATGCTTTTTTTTCAGCTTGGCTAAGTTGTCGCCTATTTCGCCCAGCCAGCACTACAAAATAATACCTATATTTGAAAAACCTTATTACACCACGGCAATCAAGGGCATGTTCACCCCACTGCCTAGCCCCTATCGCAACTTTTAAATGGCTAAGTTGCTCATCACTAAAGCTTGCTTGTACATGTTTAGGCATTCTTTTTAATAAATTTTGAACAGCAGGGTCATATTTAATACTAGGCAAGTTTGTTCCTCATTTTTGTTAAAGCATTTATAAAATCTCTTTAGTTAAAGAGTTTTTTGCAGTAAGAATTAAGTTTGAGTTCAATTAAAACATACACCAGATGCCCAACAATTATTGATATAAATGTTAACAAAAAAAGGTAAAGCTCTTTACCAACATTCGGCATTATCAAAAGCATAATTTTATTCAACACGACCAGGGTAAACGCATGAGATAAATACAACGAATAGGATGAGTCTCCTAGCTTAAATAATAGATTTTTAAAGCTTTGTAATTTACTAACTTTAATTAATTGCTCTAAAACTAGAGAGCCATGGAATATAAACCACATTATAAAAGCATAATAAAATACAACAGAATCCACCTCTAAAAGATGCATTGCCAAAAGAGAAAAAAACATAAAAAACAAAAGTATTAGATTATATTTAACAGCGACTTTATTTTTATACATAATGAAAGATATAACACCCATTGCAAACTCGATAAGGTAGCTATCAAAGTAAAAGTGCGCATTATTAAAGCAGCCTATCAACGCTAACAATAGTAAAGGCAAAAACACTAAACTTCTTTTAATAAAAAATACAGCAAATAAAGCAAATATAAAGTAAAAATAAAATTCGTAGCTTAGTGTCCAGCCATTTCTTACCAAGTATTTATCTTCAGTTGGTACTAAAAAAAATGACTTCCAGATCACGGTTTCTCCGCCGCTACTATTAACCAAGTTGGGTACAACTAAAAATACCAATAAGGCTAACAATGTAAAAAACCAATATAAAGGGATAATTCTCAGGACTCGAGATTTTAAAAACCTACCCGCAGAAAACGTGTGCTTATCTGTAGAGAAGCAAATTATAAAACCAGATATTATAAAAAACAAATCTACGCCAGCTTGACCAAAGTTAAATACTTCAGCTGCAGGTAAGTTATTTTGTACTGACTTTATGGTAGCGTGATAATACACCACTAAAACTGCAGCTAAACCTCTTAGGTATTGAATAGAGTTAATCATGATTTAAAAACATATATGGATTAAGAAAAGGCATAAAAAAAACTAACATAACTGCTTGTCCAACAGCCATAAACGTTACAACAAACATGCAATATATATAAAACAAAAAGAGTTCTTTATGATAACGATTTGATGCATAACATGAGTATATACAATATAATGACCAACTAATTAGTAAAGTTAGCCCTACCCCTCCATATTGAACTAACATATCAAGATAGAAATTATGAGCGCCATTAATTAACCTTTCATCCCAATAATAGTCAAACATATAATACACAATTTGATCAGACCCCACCCCAAGCAAAGGATTCGATTTAATAATTTGGATAGCATTTATTAATAGGTTTTCTCTGTGTACATTAGATGTATATAAGGCAATTGATTCATCTAAAAAATTAGACTGATAAATTTTCTCATCTATAAAACCTTGGATATCGAAAAAATAGAAAGCGGATAAAAGTAGAGTTAAAGAACTAACAAAGATTAGTTTCACCTCACCAGCAGACGCTTTAGCCCTGATGGGTCTTATAAAAAGAAGCAATAAAAAAATCAGCAACACTCCAAATATGCCTTTACGTTCCATAGACATAAACAAAGGGATTAAGCTAAGCAAAAACACTTTAAACGTACGCTTATCATTAAACATACTCGACTTTAATAAGAGTAATAAGGATAAAAGGCCAAAGGCATATTTACCATCGTTTGCTGATTTATACCGAGTAAGGTGACCTAATGAAAAATGATATAAAACCGTATATAGAGCTGACAATATTAAAAATGCAATTGTTAAATCTAAAAATAGTTTACTATTTTTTTTTGCATACTCTGAAGCAATAACAAAGTAGGTTACTACCCATACTAATTGTATACATTCCTTTATAGATGCTGCGATGTTATCATTATATAAGCCATTGAATAAGATATAAGAAATATAAAACCATAATGGTAATATTCTTATTTGCGCAAAATTATAAAAAACTTTAGGTGTTGTAATTAACTTAAACGACACTAAGCTTAACAATAACAAATCGGAGAGCCTAATTAGTGCCCCAGCCACGCCATACCTAAACATAGAAAAATATAAAGGTAATATAGCGCAAACAACCAGAAAGCCTAACATCTCTTTTTTTGAGTAATTATAGCTTGAAAACATCATATATTGCTTACCAACACTGATTTATATATTTTCGTATGTTCAGTAGCCGTACTTTGTATTGAAAAACATTGAGCTTTTTTAATACATAAAGCAGATTGCTCGTTATAATTTCTTATATTATTCAGTAAAGCATTAATTTTTTCTGCTAATTTTTTAACATTTCCGACCTCAAACAAAGCAGTTTTATCTACTACATGATTGAGGCCTTCTACGTCAGTTGCAAATGTAGGTAAACCAGACGCCATAGCCTCAACCACGGCAATACCAAAGCCCTCCCAGTGCGAAGACTGTATGTAAATGTCTAATGAATTTAAAAATGAAGGCACATTGTTTACTTGTCCATGAAAAACAATTTTATTGTCAACTTTGAGTGTTTTAGCTAGTTGTTCGTACTCGGCCCGTAAATCTCCATCACCTGCTAAGTGCAACTCAAAGCGAGAATCAAGTAAGGTCATTAATTTTATGAGTGATTTAATATCTTTTTGTGCTGCAAAACGCCCTACCATGCCTAACTTTATTGCAGGTTGTTCTGCAGTAATAGCTTTAGGCTGTTGAGCAAAGCGTGATAAATCAACACCGTTATGAATCACTTTAGTTAAAGCTGGGCTTACTTTAATACTTTCTAAAAATTTTTCTTTAACACCATCAGAGATACATACTATTTTTTTAAATTTTTTATAAATTATACGCTCTAATGTTTTTACAAAAAGAATATCTCGCCTTCTGTAATGCGGGTTATGCTCGGTAACAATAGTCGGCGTACGAGTAAAGTAAGCAATATAAATAGACGGATACAAATGCGTATGCACTAAATCAGCTTTATTTAATCTTTTTATTACACCAAAAAAACCCAAGTCACGTTTGTGGTAAACATCTACACCAAGCGCTTTTAGCTCATCGGCGTATTCATTTTCACCGCGAGTTAAAATAACTTCAAATTTAAATACGTTTTTTTGTAGACTCATTAAGTCTACAAGTAGGCGCTGCACCCCACCTAAACGTTGTAAGTCGTTAGTTATATGAACAATTTTTTTCATTTACCTAGCATCCTTGCCCATTTATCGTCACATAAGTTATCGCTATACATCGCGATATCTTCTACTTTCTTTATCACTTTAGCTGGGGCACCCACTACAACACAGTTATTTTCAACATCTTTAGCGGCAACGGTGCCGGCTCCTAACACTGAATTACTGCCAACTTTAATTGCCCCGACTAAACAAGAGCTTGGTCCTATATAAACGTTATCGCCAATATCAGCTGACTTTCCATAATGGATAGCCCCAACCGAAACAAACTGCAAAAAGCTACAATTGTTACCTATGCTTGCCTGAGAATTTATAACAACATTTCCATGGGGTATATATAACCCGTAACCTATAGCAACATTGTGATTAAGCTGAATATTAACTTTTTTTCCTAGTTTTGCTTTTAAAAACCTAAATACAAACGAAAGTGCATATACATCGGATTTTGCCATTCTTAAATAAACTTGAAACCTAAAATAGCTATTTTTAAATAAGGTTTTTAAAAACTGCTTATCATTACCATTAAAACGATATAGATCAGACTTTATATATATTTTTATCTCAGATAACTTCATCTTATCGCTTTCCGTTAATACAAATAATATTAGATAAATTGAATTTAAGTTTAGCAACTATCGATTTATTATATTCTTTAAATATACTTTTAAAAATAGAATTTATATTCCTACATTGCTTAAAAAACACCTTGCGATCTTTTTTATCCTCTATCGAGTAGCCCTTAAGACTAACAAGTAAAGAATATCTTGCAACTTGCGCTACTACTGTTTTTTTATCATCAAACTTATCTATACTTTCCTTTACTGAATTCACCATATTAAGCAGCAAATCAGAATAAGATGATGTTCTCTTACTCGTAGTTGAACCTAAACGTTTTCGGTAAAAAACAAGTGTTTTTGGTGTTTTAACAATACTCGAAGCATGTGAGAAAGCCTGTATATTAAAGTGAATATCCTCATATATAACACCTTCTGGAAAACGACATTTATCTAAGATGTTTTTTTTATAAAGTCGGGTCCAAACAAAAAAACCACTTTTAAATAAATCCGTTTTAACTAGCTCAACATCCCTATATTTTCCCCAATCAGGAGTTGGTAGCAGTGTTGTAAACTCTTTAAAATCAAACTCAATAATATCATTAGCTGCAGAGCCGACATGAGTCGAAAGTGCTTCCCAATAATTAGGGGCAATAGCATCATCAGAATCAATAAAACCTATATAAGTACCATTGGCAACAATTAAAGCAGCATTGCGAGCTGCGGCCTGCCCTTTATTAATAGGTTGCTTAATTATTGTTGTACTAAATTTTATAATGCTTTTATTTTTAGCTAAAAAATCTTCACATAATTTAATTGAGTTTTCTGGGCAACAGTCGTCTACAAAAATAACTTCTACGTTTTCAGTATTAACCCCTGCAACTAAGCTATCCATCAGTTCAGGTATAAATTCAGCAACCTTATAAACAGGGCATATTAGCGTTAATTTAATAGCCATATTAATTTTTTTCGCTCATATTTATTACGCCATATTCATGTGCATAATTATTTAGCATTACTGGTAGAGAATATTTTTGCATATACAACTTATAAGCATTATCACCATGCTCTACCGTTTTTTGTTTATCGCTTATATATTCGCTCATTACGCTTGCCATTGTTGCATTGTCACGTATTGGGACTAAAAAGCCAGACTCACCTTCTAATATAAGCTCAGAGCAGCCCCCTACGTCTGAACTTATCACTGGCTTTTTACACGCCATGGCTTCAATAATACTGCGTGGTAAGCCTTCCCAAAAGCTCGATAATATAAATACGTCGGCTAATGCTAACTTTTCGGCAAAGTTGTCTACCACACCGCAAAAATTTATAACCCCTTCAGGAAAATGTGCAAACAACGCTTTAACTTTAGCCTCGTACTGGCCATCGCCATAAATACTTAATTTAAACGGCTTGTTTTGCTTTAATAAGGTGTCGCAGGCCTTTCCTAACGTGGTGTAATCTTTTTGGTCTTCAAAGCGGGCAGCAGTGATAAAATGTACCGGGTTATTATTTAGCTCCCACATATCGCTCGACTTCCCTAACATGCCGTTACGTATTACCAATAATTTTTTATTGGGTACGCCAATACGTAAATATTCATTTTTATCAAACTCACACACGCCAATAATTTTAGAAGGTAAATAAGACAGAAGTTTTTCAAGACACTGATATTTTTTAAAGCCTTTATTTTCAGGTGTATTAACAAAAGGCACACCATGAGGAACATAATAAGAGCGCTTAAAAGTAAACATAGCAGCAATTCGCCCCAGGGCACCTATTTTAGCTGTATGCCAAGAGCAAACTTTGGGGTTTTCTTTAATAATGATCCACATTAGTTTAATTAGCGACAATAAATCGCTTAGCGGGCTTAAATCTCTTTTTAAGTTTGTTAATTCATGTACCTTAAAACCAGCCGTGCGTAATTTTGTTATAGCCTCGCCATTGCCACCTAAGGCATAAACAACCTCTGCGCCCTCGTCTCTAAACTTTTCACCTATTTGGCAAATATGTTTAAACGAGCCAGATACTATTGTATCTGAACGGGTCATCCCTATTAAAACCTTCATTAAGAAGCTCCATATATTTTTTTATAAAGTTTTACGTATTCTTTTGCAATAACATCAACAGTAAAATTAGCGTTTATTAATTGCTCTGAAAAAGCTGCAACCTCACCTTTGTTTTGTTTGTGCAACTTTATTCCTAACTCAGTTGCTTTAGTGATATCTTGCGCGCTAAATCCAGTTGCAATATAACCGTTTTTTTCTGTAAAAATTGCATCGCTAGCCCCACTTACAGGGGTCGACACTAACACTTTTCCTGCTAATAATGCCTCTAATAATGAATTAGAAAAACCCTCGGCCTCTGATGCATTAACAAAAATATCAAACTGCCTTATAAAGTTTACGGGGTCTTGTACTTCGCCGTAGAAGGTTACTCTATTTTGTAAGTTATTAGCGGTAATATATTTTTTTGCTGGCTCTAAACAGCTACCACTGCCAATTAAATGAAAATGTACTTGTTCGTCTTTACATGCAAGCAAAGCAAACGACTCCATTAATACATCTACTTTCTTTATTTGCTCTAACCGGCCATGATAAAATAGGTTTAGTTTTGAGCTATCTACACTTTTAACTTCGCTGTAATCACTGCTTAATAAGCTTTTATCTATACTGTTAGGTATATTAACAATGTGTTTAAAGCCGAATGCTTTGCAGTTTTTAGCAATTACGTCAGATATGGCAACAACTGTGGGGTTGGTATTAAGTACAAACTTGGCCATTAAAGGCCCAACAACCTTTTTGGCCTTTAACGCATTAAAATCCATAAATTGGTTAGAGTTACCTACTTTTATTAATATGGGTTTGTTAAATAAACGTGCTATACAACAACCTACAAATGCGCCAAACTTCCCCTGATGGCAATGTATAATATCAAAACTATTTTTATTAAATGCCGCCCAAATAAGTACTCTTAATAGCCAATAAATCGAAAAAGGTAGCCAACGCCCAAGTAAATCGGGGCCTACAGGTGAATATAAACGTGTTACAGGTACATCGTTCATTACCTCTTTTGCTTTACCTGCGATTTTTTGCCGAGATGTTAAAATTTGTACATCCAAGTTTTGTGCTTGTATCCCTTTAGAAACGCGCCCACACTGTTTTTCAGCCCCGCCAAATACATCTGGCATATATTGACAAGTAAGCATTAAAATTTTCATATAGCTTTAGTTACATCCTTGTTATTAAGACTTTTTGTAATAAGTTTATTCTTTAGTAAATTAAATACGGGTTTTTCAAAAATATAATGTGCCACAACCCCCCCTACTACCCCTAAAGCTATAATAACAGCCCAAGTTATAACAGGAGAAATAGAGCTTGGAGGCAGCAAAATTCCCCGCTTCCAAAGGCCAGAAAGAACCATTAAAGGAAACATATGAAAAAGATAGATTGAGTAAGATGCCTCTCCTATAACTTTAAAAAATTTACCATAGCGGATATTTTTTAACCTTGGATGAAAAACAAATAAAGCAATGATTAATACAGCAATACTGCTTCGACTGATTAAGGTTGGCATATTTAAGCGCCACGCATCTATAAATACAAAAGCAATTATAAAAGCAAGAAGCAAACTAAGCGTGATATAGGTATATGCTGGGATCCAAGCTAAGCCCTCTTTTTTGGTAATTACAAAAAATGCTAGCCAACCACCTAAAGCAAAAGACAAAGTGCGAGGATTTGTAATCACCGCTAATATAGGAGTTTTAAAATCTATTAATAAACCTATTAATGATAAAAATATAAATAGCACTGTTAATAGAGATAAAATTTTTAAGGAACTTATATTGAAAAGCATTAATAAAGCAATTACCGCATAGTAAAAAACAATATAATGTAGTGTCCAACCAATTTCTAATATTGGTTTTATGTCACCATCTATATATATTGGATTTAATAGAATAGAGTTAAAAATTTGATATGCGCTATAACTTGCCGAGCTACCAGGTACAAGAGAAAGGCAAATAACACAAAATAATGCAAACCACCAGGTTGGATAAATTCGTATTACTCTTTTTTTAATAAAATCTAAGCCATTATTACTTTTATTCCAAGTGGTATAAAAAGCAAAAAAACCCGATAAAACCAAAAACAAACCCACACCCATAGCACCAAAAATTTTTGTATAGCCTTGTTCAACCTGCCAAAAATGATCATTATAACCTAATGCTTCAAAACGCTTTCTTATTAGACCGTGTGAATGCGACACAACTATAAAAATCGCTCCCATTGCCCTCAAAAAATCTAGGCTCGTTAACCTCATTTTATTTCCTATTAAAATATATTAGTTGGAATTATATTCTTAATTTTAAGAGCGTATTTTTTTTATATTTTGCATTAAATTCGAAACGTCCTTTGGAAAGAGTAATTTATATATAAGTATATAAGTAATAGCCCCCACACTACCACTTACTATAATTTTTACTAATGGACTAAAATTATGAAGCTGATTTTTTACACCAAAATAAATAATACCGGCCATAAATAAAGATGAAACAAACGATGGAAAAAGTCTGTTAAAAACGTCAGTTAAGGAAAACAAGAACTTTTGCCTTAAAATGGCCATCATTATTAAACAGATTACCGTTGCAACAGCTACAGTGGAATACGCCACGTAATAAATCGACAACTGCGAAAATATACCGACAAGGGATATAACTGTAAAAAACTCAAAGATGCGTATTCTAAATGGAATGTTTGAGTTCCCTGTTGCGTGACAATATTGAGAAAAAAAGTAATTTAACGAAGCACTAATACCACTTAAACATAAAATTGAAAAAACAACCCCGCTTTTTTCCCACTGTGCACCAAAAATCAAATTTACCATTTCAGGGCCAATCACTAACGCTCCAAAAAACGCCGGAAACGAAAACAGAGCACACGTAGAAATAAAATTTAAATAACAGTCTTGTAATTTATCGGGTGTATCTTTTAACTTAGCAAAAGCAGAAAATGATACATCTACTATAGGCTTAATCGTAAACTGCACAATCGCATCAAGTAATTTACCTGCTATTTTAAAAATACCTAGCGCTGCAACCCCTAAAAAATACCCAATTAATAATTCTACAAACCGAAATATGCCTTGACCAATGAGTGAGGTTAAGACAATTGGCTTACCTTGTTTGAGCGTAGATAATATTTTAACGGAATGAAATGTAAAGCTAGGGCGCCATTTAACAGACTTCCATACTAAAATCAGCTCTAACACTACTGTAATTACTTTTTGAATGATCAAACTATAAAAACCGTAGCCATGATAAGCTAAATATATAGCCACCCCACCTGCAATAAGTGAAGAAACCAGTAATCTTAAAGCTAAAGCCTTAAATTTAAATAAACGCCTCAAAATACCGTTTGGTACAGTCGTAAGCGACTGCATAATAGGTATAATACTTAGTATATGTAAAGATACGGCTAACCCTGGTGCTTCAAAGGCTAACTCTAAATAAGGCGCGCCTATAATAAAAATTAAACTAGTAATAACACCTAAAAGTAGTGTACTTTTAAACACGTTATTTTGTACTTCGTTTTCCTCATTTGCAGCAGTACGAATAACAATTTGGTCGAGGCCAAATGTGACTAATACTTTAGTTAACTCCACAAATACAATAGCTAAAGCGGCGGTACCAAAATCAACTGGAGACAACATCCTTGATAGTATTATAAAAATAATTAAACCAGATAACTGATAACCTACACTACCGATCCAACTCCAAAGCGAGCCTTTAATTATTTTTTTATTTAAGGACATATATTTCTTTTTTCTTTGTATTTTTTAGGATTCAAGATTTTTTTTATCCACATTTCTCTTAAATATTCCTTTGCGACCCTCAGCTTTGTCACTTTTACGTTATCTGTTCTAACAATTTCATAGCCGAGTAGTTCTAACGTGTTCTGACCATAATATTGAAAGTCAGCTATATTTTGCAGAGTAAGCTTTTTTTTCCACGCATACGCTCGGGTTACATCAGGTTTTTTCCCCACCAAAGAATGCTGATTTTTAGTAAATTCTGGTAAAAAGTTATTTTTAATATTTAATTCGTTTTTTGTGTTTGGATTACCTAAAAAAGTGTGTATTTTTTTAAGTTCGGCCTCACTATTAGTGAGTAAGTCTTCGTACCTAACCATAATAGTTTTACTTGGGAATAAACTTTGGGTAATAAATCCATATAAAAGCTTATTTTGCCATGCTTTTGCTGCATCTAAATACGTATTAGACCCCCACTCCAAAGGAATTTGAGATTGCGCTACAGCCCTTCCATCCCTAACTATATGAATAAAATAACAGTCATCAAAAACAGAGTTTAATAGTTTTGAATGTGCAAGGTTATTTGGAGAGTGATCAATCCAGTAATGAACATTTTCACCTCCCTGATACAGTTTAACTAAGTCTTTATAAAAATCTCGGTACCCGTTATGTGACTGCGCTTTAAGCTCTGAAATATCGAGCTGCCATTGTTTAAACCTTAAGTTTTCTTCTAAGCTATTGCAGTAACTTTTTGTGCATAAAGGCTGCTGAAATGGAATTTCAGTTTTAAATAATGACTCAGGTGTTACTACACTCTGTTCAATATTTGAAAGCAGCGACGCTAACATTGTAGTGCCGCTTCTATCTGCTCCGCCTATAAATATGCATTTCATAATTATTTCGTAGAATTATAGCTACGGTACCAATCTACAAACTGCTGCATACCGTATTCAATATTAGTATTAGGCTTAAACCCTACCTCTGCATTTAAGCTATCTATGTCGGCAAATGTTGCCGGTACATCACCTGCTTGCATTGGCATATAGTTTTTATCTGCTACTTTACCTGCCGCTTTTTCAATTGACTCTATAAAGGTCATTAACGCTATTGGCTCGTTATTACCAATGTTAAATACACGGTACGGCGCTTTGCTTGATTCTGGAGAGGTGTTGCTATTATTAGGATTGCGAACTGGTACTACATCTTGAATACGAATTATGCCCTCAACAATGTCGTCTATGTATGTAAAGTCGCGTTTCATTTTACCGTTATTAAACACTTTTATTTCACGGTCGTTTAATATTGCGTCGGTAAATAAGTATGGCGCCATATCTGGGCGACCCCATGGGCCATAAACAGTAAAAAAGCGTAAGCCTGTTGTTGGTAGGTCGTATAAATGGCTATAGCTATGTGCCATTAATTCATTCGACTTTTTAGTAGCCGCATAAAGCGATACAGGGTGGTCAACCGCATCATCTGTAGAAAATGGCATTTTTTCGTTCATACCGTACACAGAACTTGATGATGCATACACTAAATGCTCAACATTGTTGTGTCGGCAGCCTTCTAAAATAGTAGCTGTACCCACTAAGTTAGAATCTATATAGGCCATTGGGTTTTCTATGGAGTATCTAACACCTGCTTGTGCAGCTAAATGTATAACGCGGTCAAATTTTTCATCACTAAAAAGTTTAGCTATGCCATCTCTGTCGGCCAAATCCATTTTTACAAAACGAAAGGTTGTTAAGTGCTTAATGCGTTCAAGCCTGGCTAATTTTAATGCGGGATCGTAATAATCGTTTAAATTATCAAGGCCAATAACTTCGTGCCCTGCATCACATAAACGCTCTGCCACAAAATTGCCAATAAAGCCCGCTGCACCTGTTACTAAAAATTTCATTTGATATATCCCTACTATGCTCAACTTACATAGTTTTTACACGCTAAATAACAGAAGCAAACATTAGTTACTTCTGTTATTGATATGATTTTGCTAATGATATTAGTTTGTTAAACAATTACTTTAATTTGAAAGTAGCTCTTTAACTTGCTTAGTGAAGTCTTCGCCCATGTGGCTAGACTGCATAGCGTATTCTACATTTGCCAGCATATAACCTAGTTTAGAGCCACAGTCGTGTGATTTACCTTTTAAGTGATAAGCTTCTAATGTTTCTAGGTGACGAAGTTGAAGTAGTGCATCGGTTAGCTGTATTTCGCCGCCCGCACCTGGTGGTGTGTATTCTAGTAAGTCCCAAATAGCCGTAGATACAACATAACGCCCCGTAATGGCAAGGTTGCTTGGTGCTTCGTCGTTATTTGGTTTTTCGACCATGTTTTTAATGGCGGCGCTTTCGCCTTCTTTTATTTTTTTACCCGCTAAATCTACTACACCATATTGGTGCACTTGCTCTTGTGGTACGGGCTCTACCATAACTTGGTTATGGCCTGTTTTATCAAAGCGGTCGATCATTTGACTTAAGTTGTCAGTTTTTGAATTAGATTTATATTTATCAATAATTACATCGGGTAACATTACCGCAAACGGGTTATTACCCACTATTGGACGCGCTGCAAGTACTGCGTGGCCTAAACCAAGGGGCGCTGATTGGCGTACAGAAATAACTGTTACGTCTTTTGGTACAATAGAGCGAACTTCTTCTAATAGGCTGCGTTTTACACGTGCCTCTAGCGTGGCTTCTAGCTCAAAGCTGGTATCAAAGTGATTTTCTATTGAATTTTTTGATGCATGAGTAACAAGTACTATTTCTTTAATACCCGCCGCTACGGCTTCGTTAACTACATACTGAATGAGAGGCTTATCTACCAATGGTAGCATTTCTTTTGGGATGGCTTTGGTCGCTGGCAACATGCGCGTACCTAAACCTGCAACCGGTAATACTGCTTTTAAAACTTTCACTTTAATTCCTTTTTAATCTGCTTTGTAAAAGCACATAAAATGGGCTAGCAAAAGCTAAACTCCTTCTTACGTACTTCACTCACCGTGTGATTTTTTTATTATACACAACACAATAATCTACTCAATAATAAAAGCGTACTTTGAGCTTGTTTTTTTGTTAACTTTATGTTGCACCAAAATAAACAAAACATGCTTTATTATGATGCAAGATTAAAATATAAACATATGTATATATTTTATAAAAATGTAAGCTTGGTTTAGCTCAACCATTTATATTTTTAAAGTATAAAGTTTATCACTAACAATAAACTTGTTTTAAAACATTAGCCTTAACATTTAGCTCAAAATTAAATGGCTTTATTGCTTAAAATAGCACTTAGTGCATACGGCTTAGCCATTTGTAAATACCTAGCAAATACTAAGCCGTTATTTGGCTTTAAATATAAATACGCCTTCTCTACCTTTTTAAATTTAAAAACACTATACTTGCTGTGTGTTTGTTTAAGGTATTTTTGTTATAGGAAGCATGTGCGCATAAAATATTGCCTTGTATTAATAGTGTCGTTTTTTGTATGCGCACAAGATATGCTTTTATACTTACGTAATAGCGATATAATTGCGCGTGCAGAACAACAATACGGCGGTAGCGGGCATAATCGTATAAAAAACTGGCTTACCTTTATTGATGACTCTGCCGATAAAAGTGAGTGGCAAAAAATCCACCTCGTTAATGACTTTTTTAATAAAAATATTAAATACAAATCTGACGATGAACTGTGGCAAAAAAAAGATTACTGGGCCACACCATTAGAAAGCTTAGGTGTTGGTATGGGCGACTGCGAAGACTATGTAATAGCCAAATATTTTACACTTATTGCCCTTGGCCTACCTGAAGAAAAAATACGGTTAATGTATGTTCGTCAAAAAACGGTTAACCAGCCTCATATGGTATTAATTTACATTGAACAACCTAACCAAGTACCTTATGTACTTGGTAATTTTAATACTAAGCTTTTGCCTGCCACTCAGCGCCCTGACTTAACGCCAATATACAGCTTTAATGGCCAAGGTTTATGGTTAGCTAAATCGAAGGGGTTAGGTAACAAAGTAAAAAACAGCCGTGGTGTATCTGCTTGGAATACAATGCTAGAGCGAATTGAACAAGGTGAGCTAGCTCCCATATAGAATAACGTTAAAGGAACTATTAGTTATGTCGTCTTTTTTTAAAAATGGCTTGAGTTTAAAAACGCAAGTTTATGGGTTAATTATAGTCATTTCATTGATTTCATTTTGTGTTCGGGTAGTTACCGATGTAGATACCACTCGCCAGTATTTGCAAACCCAAATGGGCAGCCACGCTCAAGATACCGCCACAAGTTTAGGGCTTTCTATTTCGCCCTACCTTGAAGAAGACAGCATAATGATTGCTCAAACAATGGCAACGGCCATTTTTGACTCAGGTTATTATAAGCAAATAAAGTTTACTAATGCCCAGGCTGAGGTGGTTTTTGAACTTGTAAACCCTAAGCGTGTTGAATCGGTACCTAATTGGTTTATAAGTGCAGTTAAACTAAACGCGCCAACTAGGCTGTCTGAACTAAACAATGGCTGGATTATGGCGGGCACGCTTGAAGTAACAAGCCATGTTGGGCAGTCGTATCTAACCCTTTGGGAGCATACTAAACGCAGCTTTTATGGATCGTTTTTATTATTAGTAGCGTCACTGGCTGTTGCATTTTTAATACTGCGTGCTGTTTTTAAACCACTTAGAGCTGTAGAAAACCAAGCCCACCTAGTTACACGTAAGCGCTTTACACTCAACGATGAAATACCTGTTGCGCGCGAGCTGCGCACTGTAACTAAAGCCATTAACAATATGGTTATGAACCTGCAAAGTACGTTTGACTCGCTTACTAGGCAAACACAAGCCCTGACCGAAGAAGTATATATAGACCCTTTAACTGGTTTAGGTAACCGAAAGTCGTTTGATAACCATTTTAACTCGGTAGTTGACTCTATAAGTGACGAGACACCTATTACTGCAATGATGATTACCCTGCCCTCGCTTGCAAACATTAATAAAACGGTAAGTTATCAAGACGGTGATGAACACGTAAACGAAGTGGCAAACATACTCAAAACCACGTTTGGCGAGCTTACTAATGCAAAAGTGTTTAGGTTAAATGGCAGTACTTTTATTGCCCTTGCCCCCTACGATAGTGATTTTTTAAATAGAACTCGCCTTGAAATTACTGATGCATTTAGCCAGCAAAAAAATAGTTTGCATGTTAATGGCTTTGCTAACTTTGCGTTAGTAAGTGTAGAAAAAGGAATGCCTGTAGGTCGCGTATTATCAGCGTTAGACACGGGCTGTACAATTGGTGACACAAACAATAATAAAATAGATAAAGACACTTTATTTAGTGTTAATCAGTGGCGCTCACTTATTCAGTCTATTTTAGCATCAGGTGAGGTGAGTTTTTCAGTGCAACCTGTAAAACGTGCTAACTCACAAAATAAGCAATGCTATTTTGAGGTATTTGCTCACTTTATTCATGAAAACGAGAAAGTGAATAACGGGCATTTGTTTGCTATGGCCGAAAAGCTTAATTTGACTGAAGAATTAGACAAAAAAATAATTCGTAATTTTGTTAATGTTAAAGAGCAATATCCAAACGATGTATTTGCGCTTAATTTAAGTAAAGCATCATTATACTCTACTGAGTTTATTGAATGGTTAACACTTTACGCCCATACTAAACCTGTTTTAAAAACTAATCTGTTATTTGAACTACATGAGATTAGCTTGCTTTATAATGTTCATATTGCTTCACAACATATAGACATAATAAAAGACATAGGCATTAATGTATGTGTTGAACATTTTGGTACTAGCCTTACCTCGTTTAGATACTTGCAAGGCTTAGATATTGAGTATGTAAAAATAGACGGTAGTTACATACAAGACTTACTAGATAACAGCCAAAGCCAATTTTTTATTCAAACAGTTAATAATATTTGTCATGGCTTTGGTATAAAGGTGCTAGCTTGTTTAATTGAAAAACCTGAAACATTACACATGCTTGAAAACCTAGGGTGTGACGGTGTACAAGGTAATTTGATTATGCCGCCTTCGAAAGTTATAAAAACCACACAAAGTAGCACGAATAAACAGTTTACTTTTTGTGCTGATACGCTAAAATTCTGTAATTAGATAATCTCTTAAAGGGACACAAGATGAAATCACTTATACTTGCTAGCTTGTTTGTTGGCGCTTCGAGCTTTGTAACATTTCCTGTTTATGCTCAAGCAGACAACGATGTAATTGTGCAAACAGATAACCTAGATACTTTAATAAATATTTTAACTAATGCGACTGCTGACACCCCCTCAGAAGAGTTACAAGAAGAACTAGTAGTAGCCATTGAGCAACTTTGCCAAAATACCGGCCCAGTCGATTTAGACTCACCTATCGCTAATGGAACGTGTTCTGCTGAGCAGCTTGATATAATTATGAATGCAGTTATTGCAGCCATTGGCGCAGATAGCCCGTTTATCTCTGATTTTTTAGCTGCCTTAGTTACTGCAGGCGTTGATAGCGATGCTGTAACGCTTGCTGCAATAACAGCTGGAGTTGATGCAACTATTGCGTCAGAAGCAACAGCAGCTGGTCCTACAGAGCCTACAGCACCAGCTGGCCTTGTAATTGTAACCTTGCCTACAACAACCGTTCCTCAAGGCGCAGGCGGTACCGGTGGTGACGCTGGTATTTCTGAAGTTGGCAACTAAATAATAACTAGTTTTATAATACAAACGCAGCCTAATGGCTGCGTTTTTACTTTAAACACTATTGTTTAACTATTAGCTCGTTTTTTTTGAGAAAGCTGTGAATCGTTTTATATTTTTTTTGCTGTGTGCAATTGTTTTTTTGCTGCCCCTTCCTTTAGGTAGCTACCGACCCTGGGCCATTATGGCAATGGGTATTTTAATTTGTATAACCTTTGTTTTTCACCTAGTTAATAGCGCTGTAAATAACCAAACGTTGTACCCTCCTCGCTATTCTTTACCCATTATTTCTGCTTTATTATTAGTATGCGCTATGTGTACTTTGCAATTTTTTACTGTGAGTTTAGACCCCTTTCAAACAAAACAAATGCTGTTAAAAACGAGCTTTATGGTTTGCTTTTGTTGGCTTATATTTATTTATTGCAATAATAGTGAGCGTATAAAAAAGCTTATTTATACCATTATTGCAGCGGGTGTTTTTCAGGCTTTGTATGCAACTTACCTAAATCTTTCGCCTGACATGCTTAGCCCTATTTTTGGATATAGGCACACGCAACGCGCCATAGGTACGTTTACTTACTCTAATTTTTTAGCTAACTATTTAGCGCTATGCTTATGTTTGGGTATTGGTGTATTAGTGAGTGAATTAAAGCGAGGTAGTCATGCAAGTGATCTTACATTTAAACAAACTTTGCGCGCCTGGACTGAGATTTTATTAAGCTCAAAAATAATTTTGCGTATATCGTTAATTATTATAATTATTGCGCTAATTTTAACGCGCAGTCGAATGGGTAATTCAGCCTTTTTTATAGCACTGATGGCTGTTAGCTTGTTGGCTTTGTTTGTTTACAATAAAAAACCTAAAGCGTTTAAGTTACTTATTATTAGTTTTTTTATAATTGATTTGATCATTATTGGTGCAATATTTGATGTAGAAAAAGTAAAGCAACGTATAAGCGAAACCAGTATTCAATCTGAAACACGTGATGAAGTAGTTCGTGATTCAATCCCGTTAATACTCGACAAGCCTTTATTGGGTTCAGGTGGCGGTACGTTTTATACAGCTTTCCCTGCGTATCAATCTGAGCCGTACTCTGGCTATTACGATAATGCTCATAACGACTATATTCAATTTGCTGTAGAGCTAGGTATACCCGTAACATCAGCTTTAGGGGCGCTTATTTTATATTGCTTATGGTTATGTATTCAAACCATGCGAAAACGCAAAACAGCGTTATTTCAGGGCGTGGCTTTTGGTTGTGCTATCGCTATTGTAGATATGCTGTTACATTCGTCGGTAGATTATTCGCTCCAAGCAGGCGCTAATTCAATGTTGTTTATGGCTATATTATGTTTGGCGATTTTAAGTAATAAAATAGTTGTTAAGCGAGGGCGTGATTTTAAATAGCTATTTTTAAAAATATTTGCACAAAGAGGTCTAGAGACGCTGCGCTTTAGAGTAGTGATAAATAAAATGCCAGGATTAGTTGTGTTTTCTCATTTACTCCTCTTTGTGCAAATTTTTATATTATTTTAATCACAAAGAGGTTTAGAGACGCTCCACTTTAGAGTAGTGGTAAATAAAATGCCAGGATTAGCTGTGTTTTCTCATTTACTCCTCATTCACTTCTCTTTGTGCAATTAGCTTAAGTTACTTTTTCACAAAGAGGTGAAGAGACGCTACGCTTTAGAGTCGTAATAAACAAAGTAAAATGTCTGCATTAGTTGTGTCTTCTCTTTTACTCCTCATTCGCTTCTCTTTGTGCAATTGAACTTAGTTATTTTTCACAAAGAGGTTTTGAGACGCTCCACTGTAGAGCAGTGATAAATAAGATGTCTGGATTGGTTGTGACTTCTCATTTACTCCTTATGCTCTTCTCTTTGTGCAAATTTTTATATTATTTTAATCACAAAGAGGTTTAGAGACGCTCCGCTTTAGAGTCGTGATAAATAGATGCCTAGATTGGTTATGTCTTCTCATTTACTCCTTATGCTCTTCTCTTTGTGCAAATTTTTATATTATTTTAATCACAAAGAGGTTTAGAGACGCTCCGCTTTAGAGTCGTGATAAATAAAATGCCTGGATTAGTTGTGTTTTCTCATTTACTCCTCATTCAGTTCTCTTTGTGCAATTGAAATTTGTTATTTTTCACAAAGAGGTTTTGAGACGCTCCGCTTTAGAGTGGTAATAAACAAAGTAAAATGTCTGCATTAGTTGTGTCTTCTCATTTACTCCTCATTCGCTTCTCTTTGTGCAATTAAGGTTTTTAATTCACTCAACAAATTTTTCGCGGCTTTACTGCTCTTCTAAATCAAACTCGGTGGTGTGGCCGTCGCCGTGGATTAGTTGATAACGCGCTAAGTCTCCTTGCTTCAGTGTAATTAAACTAATAGCTGAGTCGCTTACTAGGTACTTTTGGCCTTCACCTTTGGTTTGGTGTTTATCTACTTCCATATGCCAGCGTTTGGTGAAAAAGTTAAGCGGGCTTTTGGGGCCGTATAATATTGAGTCGAGCTTATCGAGTACATTAATTAGCTTACGCGGAAATTCGTTTTTAATACCACTGGCGGTGAGCTGCCATATGCGGTTTGGGTGATCGCCAAAGCGTTTTTGCACCGAAAAACAAAAAGAATAATGCACATCACCCGATAGAATAAGCGTTTCGTTAGGTGTGTCTGTACGCCTAAAGGTATCAAGCAGTTTTTTGGCCGATCCTTCGTGTGCCATCCAGTTTTCTACATCAACCATAAGCGGCTGGCCGCACATATTAAACGCCGCCTGTATTGCTTCTATTGATTTAACGCCAAACACTGGCGCTGGCGATACAATAATTACTTTGCTGTGGCTCAGCAGGCTTTCTTCAAGCTCTGTTAAGCGCTCCCAATCAAGTAAGCCTGAGGGTTCATTAAAGTTACTTTCGTTACGCCAGCGGTGTGTGCGGGTATCAAGCACAACTACTTTAGGCGTGGTGGTAAGCTCATAATGCCAATAGTTAAATTCGTTCAGAGGCTTATCAAAATCTTTAAACTGCCAACTATTGTTGGCGTTACGGCTTTGTTTAAAATCATCTATAAGCGCGCCGGTTTTATGTAGCGCGTCGTTGCCCAGCCCTTGAAATAGCCAATAACTTATTAGCCCATTATTAATGATGCGTTTACTACTTGGGTTTTGATTTATAGCTTGCTCCCACCCTGCTGTTAGGTTCCAATCATCGGTAACATCGTGATCGTCAAACATCATCAAGGTAGATACATTAGCAAATAAACGCTCTACGCGATTTAAGCCTTTTGCATAGTCAATTAACGCCTTTTTTTCGGCGTTAAAAATGGTGTTATTTTTTTCATTGCCTTGTGTGTAATGGCTATTTTTAATATCAACGCATTGCCACGCGGCGGCACTAAAGTTAAGTAAATACAGCGCTATAAATTCTTCAAAGTGAATTAAGTGATTATGCGCTTTTACGCTAGAAAAATGAGGCTCGTCTTTTTTTAGCCAGTACCCAACGCCCAATTTTGAACGTTTTTGCCATGGCGTTTTTGGTAAGTAATGATGGCGGTTAAAAAGCTGCTCATTTATATCTGCTGGTAAATTGAGCTCAAGCGGTTGCTCTTTATAAAGTCCTAATGCATCTATTAGCTGATGAATAGCCAATAGCATAGGGCCGGCAACATCATCGGCGTAAACTTGGTCTCCGCTAAGCAGTAAAAGCTGTGCGCCCTGCAGTTTATTACTGCGCTGGGCATTTTGCCATTCACTTGCTGATACTAAGCTGTCTTTTGCGGGGTGATGTGCGTTGCGACACGAGCCATGTAAAATATGCGTAAGCTTATTGGCAATTGCAAACGAAGGCGCTGCTTGCCCTTCAAAGCACCAAGGAGTTAAGTCAATTTTTTGCTCGTTAATATGCAGTGTATAAGCTAATAATGTGTCGAGCGGAAACTGGCTATCAACAGGTTTTATAATTATAAAATGCAGGTAAAGGTGTTTACCTAATGCAATGCTTTGCTGCTCGCTGTAGCTTTGTTGGTTTTCAAGTGTGATTTGGCAATTGCCAGGGCGTGAAGTAGCAAACTGTATACATATACCACTTTGCTCAGCTCGGCGCACCATAGGCCCCATTAATAAAAGTGGGAGTTGCGCCGATTGAGTAGTCATGTGTTAGCCTTTTGCTGCTAATTTAAAAAGTGAATAAAAGTTATCCGTTGTTGCTTTTGCAAGCTCGTTAAAGCTAATACCTTTAAGCTCACTAATATAGTAGGCAACATCTTCTACATACGCAGGCTGATTTGTTTTTCCACGGTACGGCACAGGTGCTAAATAAGGCGAGTCTGTTTCGATGAGTAATCTATCGAGTGGGATTTGTTTTACAACTTCTTTAAGCTCTACGGCATTTTTAAAGGTAACAATGCCTGAAATTGAGATATAAAACCCCATATCAATCGCTTTTTTGGCCATATCCCAATCTTCGGTAAAACAGTGCAGTACGCCACCGCAGTTTTCTGCTTTGTGCTCACGCATTAAGTTAATGGTATCGGCTCTGGCGTCACGGGTATGAATAATCAGTGGCTTTTGTAGTTCGTTTGCTACTTCAATATGGCCAACAAAACTGGCTTGTTGTACTGCATGCGTGTCTTTTGAATAATAGTAATCTAGGCCTGTTTCGCCAATCGCGACTACTTTTTCATGCGATGCTAAATCAATGAGTTGCTGTTTATTAAGGGCATCTTTTTGATCAAGCGGATGCACGCCACACGATGCCGATACATCGTCGTAATGTTTAATTTTTTCAAGCATGCTTGGAAATTGATCAAGCGTTACACTTACACATAAAAAGTGCTCTACTTGCTTTGCGCGGGCGTTGTCGAGTACTTGATCTAGGTTTAAATCTAATTTGTCAAAATCAAGACGATCTAAATGGCAATGAGAATCTACAATCACTATACGGCCTGTATGGTTTTGGGTGTTAAATTATACTAACCTGCAAAATACTTAGTTATACCAATTTGCAATAATACCTAATCATTTTGCGAAGCTAAACGTGTCGCTGCCTGCGATAAAAAATTTTCATTTACGACTGCATGAATGCAGAGCAATTGCCGAGAATAACTAAATAGCGAATTTTTTACCTAGCTATCAACACGTTTTTCCAGCCTCAAAGTAAATCACTTAAGTAAGCGAATGGGTATTAAACGAGTTGGAATAAGCAAGTTAGTATTGCAAGTTAACGAGGGTTAAGCGCTCGCTAACCGGCTGCTTTATGCATATCACTATTAAGCAAATGCGTTTAAAACTACATGGTATATGTAGGATTACCAGAGTTTAACATAGTGCCTAATAGCTTTTCGATTTTAGCGTTTAAATTTGTTTTATCATCTAAAAAGCTAATGCCTATACCTGGTGGGTTAGAGCTTTGTGCGCCTTGTGGTGTGATCCAGGCAACTTTACCCGTTACCACGTCATCTTCTAGCGCATCAGGTAAAGTCACTCTGAGCGCTAAAGAATAGCCGATTTCGTAACGCATATTGGTACGTACAAATAGGCCGCCTTTTTTTAAATAAGGCATGTAGCAACGATAAAGTTCGTCAAGGTTATCTACATCAACTAAAAGCTCTTGCATATGTATTCCTATTAAATGTTACGCAGGGCATGCGCTAAACGCGACACTGCTAGAGGTAAATTAAGCCCGAGTACCTCTGTGCTATTTTGTAAAAATTCATTCAACGCTTGCTGAGCACTTTGGTACGCGTCAAAGCTTAAACCCATTATAAGCTGCTGTTTTAATTGCTCGCTTAAAAATAATGTAAAAATGCGTATTAGCTCAGGTTGTTTGTTTATAATATTTACAAGCGGACTAAAATTATGGCTTTGTTTAAACTCAGTTGCAAATTTATATAAAGTATCAATGTGTTGAAGCTGCTCTTGCGCTTGCCACTGTTTAATTAAAAGTGGTTGCGTATAAAATAAAGGCAGCCACACATAGTCACTAATATTTAAATCGGCTAACCAGGTTTTAGCCGCTTCTGGGTTTACGACTTTTATGTCTGTTTTAGCACAGCGGCTTAAAATGGTGGCAGGTAACTGCGCAGTGTGGCTTGTGGTTAAAATTAAAAAACGGCTATTACTGGGCTCTTCTAAGGTTTTTAATAACGCGTTTGCTGCTGCCGTGGTCATTTTTTCACAGTTTTCAATAATGGCCACTTTATTACCATTTTGCGCAGCAGAGTGGTTCATAAAATCGCTTATCGCACGAATATCGTCAACACCAATGCTTTGCCCTTCAACTTGCGTTAGCCGTTTATCAGGGTGGTTACCCGCAAGTGTTAATGAGCAACTTTTGCACTGCCCGCACGGGGCTAACTTGCTACCTTCGCTTTGCATATGGGTATTAATATTTTGACATAATAAGCTATTAGCTAATTGCTCGCTTAGCTCAAACTTACCAACGCCTTTTGGCCCGCATAACAACTGCGCGTGATGAAAACGCTGCGCTTTATAACTTTGCGCAAGCTGTTGCTCTACGTTATTAAGCCATGGCAATGGCATGTTATTTTAACCCTTCAAAAAAGGTGCGCAGTACATTGGTTATATCGCGGTGTACTTTATCAATGCTTTGGTTGGCATCTACGGTTTTTATTGAGCTATCGTCATTTGCCAGCTCAACATAACGCATGCGCGTACGCTGAAAAAACTCAATGGCTTCTTGCTCAATTCTATCAAGCTCTCCACGGCCTTTAGCACGCTCAAGGCCTATTACGGGGTCTATGTCTAGGTAAATTGTTAAATCAGGTTTTAACCCTTTTAATATCATAGACGACAAAGACGCTAACGTATTAGCGCTAATGCCACGCCCACCACCTTGATACGCTTGAGATGATAAATCGTGGCGATCTGCTAATACCCACTGCCCTTTATCAAGCGCCGGGTTAATTACATTATGCATAAGCTGCGAGCGAGCTGCGTACATAATAAGTAGTTCGGTTTCAAAGGCTATGTCTTCTTCATGTTCGGCTTTTACTAAAGTACGTAAAGACTCGGCAAGCGGTGTACCACCAGGCTCGCGTACGTTAATAAAGTCTATTTGTTTTTTATTTAAAAAGTCTTGGCATAACGAAATAGCCGTTGATTTACCTGCGCCTTCAAGGCCTTCAATAACAATAAATTTTGGTTTCATATAAAGTTTAATTCGTTTTATTTAATATATACGTTTTAACTGCCGCGTTGTGTTGCTTTAACGTGGTTGAAAATTGGTGACTGCCATCGCCCTTCGCCACAAAATAAACATACTGTGTTTTAGGCGGATTAAGCGCTGCTAAAATAGCCGCTTTTGAGGGCATGGCAATGGGTGTTGGCGGCAGCCCTTTAATGCGATACGTATTATAGGGTGTGTAATCGCGTAAATCTTTTCGCTTAATGTCACCGTCAAAACTCTCCCCTAGGCCATATATTACGGTGGGATCGGTTTGTAGGCGCATATTTGCGTTTAATCTATTTATAAATACGGCGGCTATTAACGGGCGCTCACTGGCAAGGCCTGTTTCTTTTTCGATAATAGAGGCCATGATAAGTGCATCATATGCGTTTTTATACGGTAGGTTTTCTGCACGTTGTGACCATGCTTGCTCAAGTGTTTGCTGCATTTTAACGGCCGCACGTTTTAATAAACTACTGGCAGTATCACCGCTGTGATAATGATACGTATCTGGAAACAGCCACCCTTCTAAATGGCCTTTTTCTCCTACTATTTGCTGCGCCAGTTGCTCTGTATTTAAGTTATTAGTTAGATGCGGCGCACTACTAATGGCTGCTATCACTTCGCGTAAGTTTTGCCCTTCGATAATAGTAAAGCTAAAACTGATTTGCTCACCGTTGTTTATTTTTTTTATATTATTAATAACGCTTGTATTCGTTAGCTCGTACAAGCCGGCTTTTAAGTCGGTTAGTGTTGGGTCAAGCTTTGCAATTACTTGGTAACGCCAGCAGCTTTTTAACCAATTATTAGCTTGCCATTGTTTACATAGCTGGTTAAAGCCCATGCCTTTTTTAACTTCAAACTGGGTAGGCGTTGTTATATTTAGCGGGCTAGTTATTGTTGCTTGTAATTGCTGATACCCTACTAGCGTTGTAACTAAAGCTAACAATAATACCGATAAAATAACTTTTAACACTTAGCCTCCTTGGCTAATAATTCATTTAATAAACACATGCTTTGCTCAACATTAAATGTATGTTGTTCTATACGACTAACGGGCACAGCGCCCATTAAGCTATTACAAATAAATACAGCACTAGCTTGGGTTAATTCATTTAGGCTTACTTGCTTAAATTCAACCGCTAATTTATCACATAACGATTGCAGATAAACCCCTTTAATACCGCATTGCTCAAGGCTTGGCGTATATACCTTATTATCACTAATAGCAAAAATATTAGCTGCCGAGGCTTCAATCACATTGTTTTGATGATCGAGTACTAAAACATCGTCACATTGCTGTTTTGCCATGGCATTTTTAATCAGCACTTGTTCTAGTCGGTTAAGTGTTTTTAAACCGGCTAATAAAGGTTGGGCTGCTAATTTTATTGGGCTTAGGGCTAAACTCACCCCTGTTTTAGCTAATGCTGGGTAGCTTTGTGGAAACTCTAACACGGTAATTAAAATGGTTAAATGGGTGTGTTGCGGCAATCCATAGCCTCGCCCACCTTCTCCGCGGGTGATCACTATTTTAAGCACATTTAATTGGCAGCCAGTAATCGCCTTTGCAATATGTTGCTCAAGCTCAGTAAAGTTAATTGCAGGAAACGCTAAGCGTTCTGCGCATTCTACCAAACGTGCTTTATGGTACTGCCAGTGCTCTACTTGCCCAGCAATTACTTTGGCTGTGGTAAAAAAACCATCACCGTAGTTAAGGCCTCTATCGCGTGTATTAATCGCACTTGTATCATCGGTTGTTATTATTGTTTGCATATTGAATGGCTTGCATAAAAAAAGCCCAGTTAAACAACTGAGCTCTTATAATGTGGTTCGTTGTTAAAAAGGATTATACCTTTTTAAATAGCAACGAGCCATTAGTCCCACCAAAACCAAATGAGTTACACAATGCAAAGTCGAGTTTTGCATCACGTGCAGTGTGGGCTATGTAATCTAAGTCACAGCCTTCATCTGGGTTGTCTAGGTTAATGGTGGGCGATACTTTTTGATCGGCCAGCGATAAAATAGAAATAATAGACTCTACAGAACCCGCTGCACCTAATAGGTGCCCCATCATCGATTTAGACGAGCCTACCATTACATCTTGCGCTGCACTGCCAAAAATAGTTTTAACAGCTTGCGTTTCGGCTTTGTCGCCTGCATTAGTAGATGTACCGTGTGCGTTAATGTAACCAACTTGGTCTGCATTTACTTGTGCATCGTTTAATGCATTTTGCATAGCAAGTGCCGCACCTGCACCGTCTTCCGGTGGCGAGGTCATGTGATACGCATCACCGCTCATACCAAAGCCAACAAGCTCAGCATAAATTTTAGCGCCACGGGCTTTAGCGTGTTCATACTCTTCTACTACAACAACACCTGCACCATCAGATAGTACAAAACCATCGCGGTCTTTGTCCCACGGACGCGACGCAGCTTGTGGGTCGTCGTTACGGGTAGAAAGCGCACGTGCAGCATTAAAGCCACCCATACCAATCGGTGTACAGGCTTTTTCTGCGCCACCGGCAACCATCGCATCGGCATCGCCGTAAGCAATCATACGCGCTGCATGGCCAATATTGTGTAGGCCTGTAGTACATGCCGTCACAATAGAAATATTAGGACCACGTAAACCATGCATCATTGATAAATGGCCCGAGATCATATTAATAATTGTTGATGGCACATAAAATGGCGAAAGCTTACGTGGGCCACTGTTAAGCAGTTTTATGTGGTTTTCTTCAATGAGGGTCAATCCACCAATACCTGAACCTACTGCTACACCAATACGTGTTGCGTTTTGTTCAGTAACTTCAAGGCCTGAGTCTTGAAAGGCTTGAACACCCGCTGCAATGCCGTACTGAATAAATAAGTCCATTTTTTTAGTATCTTTCGCTGACATGTATGCAGTTGCATCAAAGTCATTTATGAGTCCAGCGAATTTAGTACCAAATTTTGATGTATCAAAGTGGGTTATATTTTGTATACCACTTTTACCATCTAATAAGCCTTGCCAGGTAGATTGCACATCATTACCTAGCGGCGTCAACATTCCTAAGCCAGTTACGACGACTCGACGTTTAGCCACGGTTTGCCTCCAATAAGGGATATTTAAACCAATTGATTAAAATAGTATTATTTTAGTAAGCCGTTTAACTCACTAAGTTTAAATCTATTGGCATTACAAAGGGAATTCATACCCAAGCGACCTCAAAGTGCGAGTCTCAAATTCAACTAAAGATGTGCTATTACAAATGAATGCAGTAGAGAGTAAAAGCGGGTGAATTTGAATCATGAACTTTGAGGTGGTTTGGATATATAGATTAAAGGCAGCGAATGCTGCCTTTAATATGCGATTAATTACTCAGCGTGAGCTGATACGTAATCGATTGCAGATTGCACTGTAGTGATCTTTTCAGCTTCTTCATCTGGGATCTCAGTATCAAACTCTTCTTCAAGAGCCATAACTAGTTCAACAGTATCAAGAGAATCTGCACCTAGGTCGTCTACGAAAGAAGCTTCGTTTTTAACTTCTTCTTCTTTAACACCTAGCTGTTCGATGATAATTTTTTTTACGCGTTCTTGGATATCGCTCATTCTTCTTTCCTTTATTAAAAACGCCAATGCGTTATTTTCAGATTGCGGCGTAGTTTACGCCGCATAATTCTCTGATTCAATGATTTGACCATAAATAATTGTCTGGTCAAACCTCTGAGTGTTTGTTTTGTCTTTTATCGCTTATTTTCACAGCGATTTCAAGTATGTTTAAAGCAAGATCATAAAAATTTCAATGTTTTTGAGGTCACTTACTTAAGTTATTTTTAGCATTTACTTTTAACAATGGCGGTTAAACCATGTACATCGCGCCATTTACATGCAAAGTCTCGCCAGATACATACGCAGCCGCGTCAGATGCTAAATAACACACTGCCGCTGCTATTTCATCAGGCTGACCTAACCGACCTGCTGGTACATTAGCAAGGGTGGCCGCTTTTTGATCTTCTGTTAGCTCATCGGTCATATCAGTTTGAATAAAACCTGGGGCTACTACATTTACTGTAATGCCGCGCGATGCAACTTCGCGTGCAAGCGATTTAGAAAAGCCAATAACACCCGCTTTAGCTGCCGCGTAGTTAGCTTGGCCTGCATTACCCATAGTGCCCACAACTGAGCCAATATTAATAATACGGCCGTTCTTTTTCTTCATCATTGGGCGTAATACCGCTTTAGATAAACGGAAGATAGAGCTTAAGTTAGTGTCGATAATATCGTCCCACTCACCGTCTTTCATACGCATTAATAAATTATCACGGGTAATACCTGCGTTATTTACAAGTACGTCAACATCGCCAAAGTCGGCTTTTATTGCTGCTAATGTAGCCTCAATCGATGCAGGATCGGTTACGTTTAAAGCATAACCCTTACCGTTATCACCTAAGTAATCGCTAATTTTAGCCGCGCCTGACTCACTCGTAGCAGTACCTGCTACTTTTGCGCCTTGCGCTACTAAAGTGTTCGCAATTGCTTTACCAATACCACGGCTTGCGCCAGTAATTAGGACAACTTTGCCCTCTAATGAAAATAAATTAGTCATTTTATATTCTCTTATTTTGCAGCGTCGATAGCAGCAGCGTCATTTACTGAGCCACATACCATTGCTTTATCAATTCGTTTTGCAAGGCCAGTTAATACTTTACCTGGGCCAAATTCGTAGCTTTGCGTAATGCCTTGAGCAACTAAAGCCTGTACTGTTTCTGTCCAACGAACTGGGCTGTATAGTTGACGTACCAATGCATCTTTAATTGCATCAGCCGAGCTTTGTGCTTTTACATCAACATTATTAATTACATCACACTTAGGTGTATTAAATGTTAAAGCGGCTAAATCGTTGGCAAGTTTTTCAGCCGCTGGTTTCATTAGTTCACAATGTGAAGGTACGCTTACACTCAGTGGTAAGGCACGTTTTGCGCCGGCATCTTTACACGCTTGTGAAGCTCTATCAACAGCAGCTTTATGCCCTGCAATAACCACTTGCCCTGGTGAGTTATAATTTACCGGTGAAACAACCTCGCCTTGTGCAGACTCTTCACATGCTGTTTTTATTTGCTCATCACCTAAACCAATAATGGCAGCCATAGAGCCTACGCCCGCAGGCACAGCTTCTTGCATGTATAAGCCACGGTTTTCAACAAGTTTTACCGCTTCACCTAGGCTAATAACGTCACTACATACCAATGCAGAGTATTCACCTAAGCTGTGACCAGCCATAACCACATCCACATCTGGGTTTGCAGCTAACCAGTGGCGGTAAATTGCCACGCTTGCTGTTAATAAAGCAGGTTGAGTGCGGTGAGTTTGATTAAGTTCTTCTTCTGGGCCATTTAGTACAAGCGCTGCTAAATCGTAGCCAAGTGCGCTTGACGCTTCGCTAAAGGTTGCTTTTACAATGTCAGAGCTCTCTAGTAGCTCGCTTAACATGCCAACGCTTTGTGAGCCCTGACCAGGAAATAGAAGTGCAATTTTTTGTGCCATACTTTGCTCTTTTTAATTAAACAAAAATTTAGTGTAACTACGGCACCTAAACGTTATTCGGCCGCCGAGTTTTTAGAATGTGTTTTTTCGAAAATAGCGGCTATTTTATCTGGAAGTTGACGTTCAACCTCTTTTACCGCTTCATCGATTGCTGCTTGAAATGCTTTTGCTGATGCATTTCCATGGCTTTTAACGACAATACCGCGCAATCCTACCAGAGAAGCACCGTTATACTGGTCGGGGTTCACCCGATTATAGAGTTTTTTTATGATAGGACTTAAAATAAACGCCATGCATTTGTAAATTAAGTGCTTTTCTAGGGCGCTTGTAAACTTTTTCATGATCAGTTTAGCAATGCCTTCGCAGGTTTTTAATGCAACGTTTCCGACAAACCCTTCACACACAATGACATCGGCTTTCCCCGAAAAAATATCACTGCCTTCACTGTAACCCGTGTAATTAATATAAGGGCTTTGCTGCATAAGCTGCGCTGCTTGCTTTATGCCTTCATGGCCTTTTATGTCTTCAGAGCCAATATTAAGTAAACTCACTTTAGGGTTGTCGCAGCCAAGAGCTTGGCCTGCTACTACCGAGCCCATAATGCCAAATTGATAAAGTATTTCTGAATCACAATGTACATTAGCGCCTAAATCAAGCAGATAAACTGGATTTTTTCGCTCTGTAGGAACGGCCGATATCAATGCAGGGCGTTTAACGCCAGGCAGCATTTTTAATACGTAATGAGCCATAAAAAATAAAGCGCCGGTGTTTCCCGAGCTTACACAGGCTTGTGCTTCACCCGATTTAACTAAATCAAGGGCGACACGCATAGAGGAGTCTTTTTTAGAACGCACAGCTAAAGCGGGTTCGCAGGCATTAGTGACAACTTCGCTGCAATGGCGAATAATTAAACGTGGGTGTGAAAGTGAATCGAGGGATTCTAATTGATTAGTAATTACTTGCTCGTTGCCACATAAAATGAGTGTTAAATTGGCATGAGCATTTACTGCGCAAACGGCAGCGGGGATAGATGAACGGGGGCCATAATCGCCCCCCATCATATCTAACGCTATGGTTAGATTAGTCAGCATAAAGCAATCTCTTAGTTAGAAATTACTTGAACGCCTTTGTAGTAACCGTCAGCAGTTACATGGTGACGACGATGAGTCTCACCTGAAGTTTGGTCAACTGTTAAAGTTGGACCGTTGATCGCATCGTGTGAACGGCGCATGCCGCGTCTTGCACGAGACTTTTTGCTTTTTTGTACAGCCATTAGTCTTCTCCTAAGAATCTTTCTTAAGTTGTTTCAAAATATCAAATGGATTTGGTTTATCATCTTCCGCCTTTAGTACACCAAAGCTAGCAGGCTTTGATGAGTAATTGCACGAAGCTTCGTTGTGTGTAGGCACTAATGGCACTGCTAAAATTAGCTCGTCTTCGATTAACTCAAACACGTTAATTTCACCGTTTTCATCAAGCGCTACTTCATCGTAGACTTCAGGAAGATCATCTGACTCAGCATCCAAACCAACAGGCGAATACATAAAGTCTTGATCCAAATCCAACCCTAAATCATCATTACAACGCTGACAAGTTACAGTTACGTGTGTAGACAAATTGCCACTAATCACAACTAAACCTTGCTCATCGGTTTTGCACTGAATTTTTACCGCTATTTCACCTACTTCTTCCTGTACAACACCTCGTAAACGAGCAAGTTTTTCAAGCGGTACAATACCATCGTAAGTTAAACGGTGTTGCGCTGCTTTCCCAGGATGAAGAGTGATGGGAATTTTTACCTTTTGCATAGGGGCTGCATCATATAGATAGTTAATTGGTTAGTCAAAGCAAAAAAGCATTTTTACATGGTTTTTCACGTGTTTTCATTACGGATCTGATTTATCCTAACTCAAACTAATTTTAATTAGGATAATAATTTATGAAGCACCCGCTTATATTAGCGTCAAGCTCGCCATTTAGGCAGTCTTTATTGCAAAAATTTAATCTGCCATTTAGTACTTTTTCGCCTGATATTGACGAAACAGCTATACCAAACGAAACCCCTGAGCAACTTGTTAAGCGCCTAAGCGAGCGCAAAGCGCGTGCCGCTTGCGATCATTTTGTTAAAGGCCTTGCAATCGGCTCCGACCAAGTGGCCGTATTTGATGGGCAAATACTTGGTAAACCTCATAATAAAGAAAACGCCATAAAGCAGCTTTCTTTGTTTAGCGGCCAAACTGTCACGTTTTTAACTGGCCTGTGTGTTTACGATATTGCTAGCGATAAAGCAAAAACGTTAATAGAGCCTTTTGAGGTAGTATTTAGAACACTCACCAAAGAGCAAATAGAAGCCTACTGCGATGCAGAGCAGCCATATAACTGTGCTGGGAGCTTTAAAAGTGAAGGATTAGGGATTTGCTTATTTGAAAAATTAAACGGAGACGATCCTAATAGCTTAATAGGCTTGCCTCTTATTAAACTCAGCCAGCTATTGGCTGAGTTTAATCTCGACATACTCGCCGCTCAACCTTAGCCAAGTAGTATGCGTTGCAGCTGCTGGTAATTATCAACGGTTGCAACGGGGCTAAACTCACTTAACTGCGCTGCACTGTGTACGCCCATGGTAACGCCAATTCTATCTATGTTGGCTGCCTGTGCCATGGCCATATCTATTTTGGTATCCCCAATCATGAGTGCTTCGTCGGCATTTATTGCTAATTCAGCTAATAGTTGTTCAAGCATATCGGGGGAAGGTTTAGAGCGCGCTTCATCGCTTGTGCGCGTGGCACTAAAGTAATGCCCTAATTGAGTTTGCTCTAATAAACGCATTAAACCATCACGCCCTTTACCGGTGGCAATCGCTAAAATAACCCCTTGTGCTTTTAACGCACTTAGTACATTTTCTACATTATCAAATACAGGAGTGGCAGTCGTATCAACACGGTATTGCTGTTTATAGCCGTTAACTAATGCGGGATGATGCGCTACCTCGTCAGGAAATAGCACCTCAATAGCAAGTTCAAGCGACATACCAATAATATTTTTAATTGCAGTGTCGCTCGGCGGCTCAATATTAAGCGCCAGCGCACTGTGACGAATACAATTAACAATTTTGCTAATTGAGTCCATTACAGTGCCATCCCAATCAAAAATAACCAGTTTATATTTTTTTAATACAGCGGTGGTCATTACGCTTTAGCATCTCTTAATTTTAAAATACAACTTTTAAGTGCGTTATCAAGCGGTGCCTCTACACGCATGGTAGTTTCGTTTTTAGGGTGATAAAAGCTTAAATCGTGGGCGTGTAAAAATAAGCGGTTTAAGCCTATTTTGCGCATTGATACATCAAACCCTTGGTCGCCGTATTTATCATCGCATGCAATAGGGTGGCCTTTACACTGTGTATGAACACGAATTTGGTGAGTACGTCCAGTCACAGGTGAGGCTTGCACTAACGAGCACTCGTTAAAACGCTCAAGTACTCTAAAGCGAGTATGTGAAGGTTTACCTTCGTTATTATCTACACGCACCACGCGCTCGCCCGACTTGAGGGTGTTTTTACGCAGCCCTTCAGTTACATTTTTAACCGACGAATCCCACTGCCCTGTTACCAACGCCCAGTAATTTTTTTCCATTGTTTTTTCACGCAGCTGCTCATGCAATGCGGTAAGTACCGAGCGACGCTTAGAAATTAATAAACACCCCGATGTGTCTCTATCAAGCCTATGTACTAGCTCTAAACTGCGCTCATCTGGGCGTAATACGCGTAGTGCTTCTATTAAACCGTAGCTTAAGCCACTGCCGCCATGTACAGCCATGCCCGAGGGTTTATTAATTACAATAAGGTATTTATCTTCAAAGAGTATAGCGTCTTCTAATTGCTTTACTTTATCAAGCTTTTTAGGCACAAACTCTTCGCGCTCTGCTACTTTAATTGGCGGAATACGCACTACATCATCAAGCTGTAATTTGTAAACTGGCTTAATACGCTTTTTATTAACGCGTACCTCGCCTTTGCGTAAAATTTTATAAACAGCGCTTTTAGGCACCCCTTTTAAATGGGTAATAAGAAAGTTATCAATACGCTGACCTAAATGGTCTTCGTTGATTGTGACAAAAGTTACTTGTAAGCCGGTTTTTTCTGACATTGCCTAATCACTGATTTAAGTAAAATAATTTAGTTGCTAACACGGTTATAATAGTGGGATAATCAGCAGCGCAAATATTTAGTATTTGCAAATAACAACGGTGCTTTTTAACACATTAAAACATTCGTGATGCACATTCTGGGTAGCCGATCATACAGATCCGAGTTAAGTTTTCCAAAGCTTTTATGCCTACTCAGTTAACACGTGCGATCAACTAACAGTAATGCGCGTAATATATTACTGGTTAAGTTTGAACATGAATTTACATTTAATGTAAAAATAAAAGCAATGAACAAATAATTTGTTTGATAGTGACGACGTAAAAACGTTGTTCAGCATTTGCTCACACGTAGTACCGTATAGCAGCTTATTTAGAACTAAAAATCTAGTAAATAAGCGTTTATTAACATTCGGCAGCGAACTTTGCTCGCAAGTACTTAGAAAATACTCATCGTATTTAAGTTACTTAACGAGCCCTACGCGCCTAACATAAACGTACTAAAAAGATTGATATGACAGGCCAACTTCTGGGTAAAACTTGTAAAGAGCGTAAGAGCCGACAGTTTTAGCACCATAAAGAATTTAATAACGTAAGCGTACGTTATTGTTAGCCAGCATTTAAAAAATACTGCATACACATTACAGAGCGTTCCGTTACAGACCCAGTCGTGAGGCTGCACATTCTAAAAAAAGGAACAACTGAACAGGCGAACACGTTTCGTCATGTCAGCGACAAAAAATAAGTAGAGTAACAATATGAAACGTATGCTAATCAATGCAACGCAGCAAGAAGAAATGCGCGTAGCACTGGTTGACGGCCAGCGCCTATATGATTTAGATATAGAAAGCCCAGGTCACGAACAGAAAAAAGCCAATATTTATAAAGGCAAAATCACACGCATTGAACCCTCTTTAGAAGCGGCTTTCGTAGATTACGGCGCCGATCGTCATGGTTTCCTTCCTTTAAAAGAAATTGCCCGTACTTACTTCCCACAAGGTTACACTTTTCATGGTCGCCCAAATATTCGCGACGTGATTAAAGAAGGCCAAGAAGTAATTGTACAAGTTGATAAAGAAGAGCGCGGCCAAAAAGGCGCGGCCCTTACTACCTTTATTAGTGTAGCGGGTAGCTACTTAGTGCTAATGCCAAACAACCCTCGTGCAGGCGGTATTTCTCGTCGTATTGAAGGCGATGAGCGTACAGACCTTAAAGAAGCACTTAGCCGTTTAGAACTTCCTAAAGGTATGGGCTTAATTGTTCGTACAGCAGGTGTTGGCAAATCGTTTGAAGAATTAAACTACGATTTAAAAGCACTTTTAGTACATTGGGAAGCAATTCAACAAGCAGCCGACAGTGCTAAAGCACCGTTTTTGATTCACCAAGAAAGCAATGTAATTTTCCGCGCTATTCGCGATTATTTACGTCGTGATATTGGTGAAATATTAATTGATAAACCACGTGTATTTGAAGAAGCTAAAGCGCACATTGAGCGTTTTCGCCCTGACTTTATGAGCCGCGTAAAGCTTTATCAAGGCGACACGCCATTGTTTACGCATTACCAAATTGAAAGCCAAATTGAGTCTGCGTTCCAACGTGAAGTACGCTTACCTTCAGGTGGTTCAATTGTAATTGACCCAACAGAAGCGCTTACCTCTATTGATATCAACTCGTCTAAAGCAACAAAAGGCGGAGATATCGAAGAAACAGCACTGAATACTAACTTAGAAGCGGCTGATGAAATTGCGCGTCAATTACGTCTTCGCGACTTAGGTGGCTTAATTGTTATCGACTTTATCGATATGACACCGCCACGCCATCAGCGTGAAGTAGAAAACCGCTTAAAAGATGCCGCTCGTCCAGATCGTGCGCGTGTACAAATTGGTAAAATTTCGCGCTTTGGTTTACTTGAAATGTCGCGCCAGCGTTTGCGCCCTTCACTAGGTGAAGCAAGCCAAGGCCCATGTCCGCGTTGTAGCGGCCAAGGTACTATTCGTTCTAACGAGTCTATCGCCTTGTCTATTTTGCGTTTAATTGAAGAAGAAGCAATTAAAGACAACACAGCACAAGTAAATGCACAAGTGCCTGTAGCGGTTGCCGCTTATTTATTAAACGAGCAGCGCAGAAGCGTTCATCGTATTGAAAAGCATCATAAATGTGATGTGGTTATTATTCCTAATCAACACATGGAAACACCGCACTACGAAGTGATGCGTTTACGTAAAGACGAAACACTAGAAACAGTAAGTTACGAGCAAGTTGTTGCACCTGAGCCAGAATCGTTCGAAATGGCTAAACCAGCAGCTGCGCCTGTTCGTGAAGAGCCGATGCTTAAAGGTGTTGTTATGCCTTCAACGCCAGCGCCACAAGCTAAAGTAGACAAACCAGCAGCGCCTGTTGCTGTACCTAAGGTTGAAGGTGGCCTATTGGCTGCTATTGGTAATTGGTTTAAGTCGTTATTTGCTGGTGAAAGCGAAGAAGAAAAGCAAGCAAAAGAAAAAGCTGAGCAAGAAAAGCAACAGCAAACACGTAATAACAATCGCCGTGGTAACAGTGACAACCGTCGCCGCAATAACAACCAGCGTCGTCGTAATAACTCTCGCTCTAAACCTCGTGGTGAACGTCCTGCTGAAGAAGAAGTGAAAACTGAGTCTACCGCGAACGAAAGCCAAGAGAAAAACGAGAACCGCAATAAGCGCCGTCGTAATCCTAACTCGCGTAAGCGTAACGATAACCGTAATAACGACAATCGTACCGCAGACAAAGAGCAAGTTAAAACGGACGTAAAAGCGAATGAAACTGAGGCTAAGCAAAGCACTGAGCCTAAAGAGCAAAAGCCAAAAGTTCGCCGTCAACGTCGTAATGTTCGCAAAAAAGTACGTATCCAAGATGAAAATACTGAGCAAGTAAAAGCATCTGATACTACTGAGCAAGCGCAGCAAAGCACTGAAACAGCTCAAGTAGAGCAGCCTAAAGCGCAAGAGCAAGCGCCAGCAGCAAAGCAAACTACAAATGAGCAAAAGTCAGAGCAAACAAAACCTGCACCTGTGAAAGAGCAAGCGCCTAAGGCACAACCTGAGCAAGAAGAAAAGCCAATAGCTGCAGCGTCAACTGACGAAGCAAACTCTGAAGATGAGCAAGGGCAAACACGTACGCGTTCACGCCGTTCTCCTCGTCACCTTCGCGCTTCGGGGCAGCGTCGCCGTCGTCCTGAACAAAGTGAAGCTACAGAAGAAAAAGCAGATGAAGCTCCGGCATTTGTGCCAGTAGCAGATCAAGCTGCCGCTGAGTATGAGGCAGAGCTAAAAGCAAAAGCTGAACAGCCAACCTCAAACGATGCAACAGAAAATGTTGAGCAAGCGTTAGCTGTAGAAGATTTAGCTAAAGTTGAAGCTGCCCCTAAAGCAGAGCAACCAACAGCCAATGACGATGCAGTACAAACTGTTGATCCTGAAACAGCTGAAGAGCCAGTTGTTGTTACTGAGCAACCAATAACAGCATCTGAGCCTGTGAAATCAGAACCTGAAGTAGCTGAGCAACCAGCAACACCAGAGCCTGTTAAAGCAGAGCCTGAAGTAGCTGAACAACCAGCAACACCAGAGCCTGTTAAAGCAGAGCCTGAAGTAGCTGAACAACCAGCAACACCAGAGCCTGTTAAAGCAGAGCCTGAAGTAGCTGAACAACCAGCAACACCAGAGCCTGTTAAAGCAGAGCCTGAAGTAGTTGAGCAAACAGCAACACCAGAGCCTGTTAAAGCAGAGCCTGAAGTAGTTGAGCAACCAGCGAAACCTGAACCTGTTAAAGTAGAGCCTGAAGTAGCTGAGCAACCAGCAACACCAGAGCCTGTTAAAGCAGAGCCAAAAGCAGCTGAACAAAAAGATGCCAATGCAAAAACGGTTATAAGCAAAGGGGCGGCAAGCGCACCTATGGCTCAACCGACACCAGTTGCTGATAGCGACGTAAAGCATACATCAGTTGCCATGGCACACGATAAACGTGAGTTAGTTCCTGATAGTGGCTTACGCGCAGGGTCAATTAAACCTGCAGGTCGTGCTAGTTCAGACATGACTAAAACAATGAGCGCTGAGTAACCCTTAGCCTCATTAAAAAGCCGCGCTATGTAAAAATAGCGCGGCTTTTTTGTTTTAATACCTGTCTTGTCCTGAAATATGTTTTGTCATTTACCCCTCTTTCGCTTCTCTTTGTGCAATAGATCTTCATTTTTTTATTAGTAAAAAATTGAAAAAACCAAAACGCTGATTCTCGCGTGAGCAAGCTTCACGCCTACGGGCGAAATTTCATACAGTGAATTTTAAATTGTACACTCAGCTTGTTGGCGTGATGGGCAAAGCCCGTAATAAACGCATATTCACAAAGAGGATAAGAGACGCTGCGCTTTTAGAGTGAGTAATAAAGCTAAACAAGCTAATTTGAAGGGCTCAGCTAATAAACAATAGCTTGTACTTTCTCATTTACTCCTCTTTCACTTCTCTTTGTGCAATAGATCTTTATTAGCAAAAATAAATAGCTGCTTCTCGCGCAAGTAAGCATTGCGCCTACAGCAGAACTTTAACACCGTGAATAATATTAACTTGTAGACGCACAACTTGTTGGCGTGACGGGCAAAGCCCGTAATAAAGGATTTATCCTCGAAGAGATTTAGAGGCGCTGCGCTTTAGAGAAGAAATGAAAAAATAATTGTTTGAATTGGTGTTGTTTTCTCATTTTCTTCTCATTCACTTCTCTTTGTGCAATAGATCTTTATTTGCAAAAATAAATAGCTGCGCTGCTTCTCGCGCAAGCAAGCTTTGCGCCTACAGCAGAACTTTAACACCGTGAATAATATTAACTTGTAGACGCACAACTTGTTGGCGTGACGGGCAAAGCCTGTAATAAAGGATTTACCCTCGAAGAGATTTAGAGGCGCTGCGCTTTAGAGCATTAATAAAACTAAATTAAAGGTAATAAAAAAGCGCGATATAAATATCGCGCTCTTAAATCGGCTTTTAACTAGATCAAATGAGTTTATTCGCTTTCATTTTCCATAAAGCGCTGTAACTGATCTTTTAAGTTTGGTGGAATGCCTTTAATAACCAGTGTATCGGTCGCTTCATTGTAAGTTACGCGCTCACCTAAATGTTTACGCTCAAAACTAACACTAACACCGCCCCCTAAACCCGAAAACTTAACCATACTGGTCACCGTTTTTTTATCGACCGGGAAAGAGTCTTCTAAATCGTAGCTTTGCTCTTTGCAAAAGTTATCAAACGGACTATCGTCACCTTTCGTTAGCGTAGCCGAGAGCTCAGTAACGCTTGCATCTTCACCCGTGGTCACGCAATCGTTACAGTAATCAAATACTTGCTTACGTAATTCGTCTTTTTCTGATTTATCGAATGATTGCTCCGATAAATAGTCTTCAACGGCATTAAGCATCACTTGGCTTTGCTGTTTAGGGTCTATGCCCTCTTCACAACCTAAAAAATCTAAGAAAAAGTCTGCCACTTTTCGACCTGCTCGCCCTTTAATAAAAGAGATATAGCGATTGTCCTCAGCTTGAGTATCCCACGCGGTTAAATCGATACGTGCAGCTAGTTGCATGCGCGATATGTCTAAGTGGCGCGACGCTGCTAAATCAAGCTCAGAGGTCATGCTGTAGTGCTCTTTAATATTGATCATAGCTATTAGCATGTAATCAGTAGCCACATACTGATAATGACAAAATACTAAGTAGCCTGTTTCGCTAAAGGCATATTTATCTAACTCTTCTTTTAAAACAGTAGATGCCTGCTCGGTCATGTGCCAAAAGCCTAACTCGTCATTACGATAGCTTTGCATTGCCGAGGCTACAACACTGTTTTTATCGCCACTAAATGCACAGTAACCTTTACCTGGCTTTGAGTTGTATGCATGATGAAGTTGTTCGATAAAAACAGCGACTTTATCGTTTATCACCATTTCATCGTTTCGTAGGTGAATTTGCGTATCGTCGTCTTTTTTGTCTACATAATGAACGACTAATTTTTTAACGTCTGTTGTCATCTTTGTTTTTCACGCCTCTGGTGTTAAAATACGAGAATATAACTCTTTTATTGAACCAACTGATGCCAATCTTATCAAAATACTCTAATGAAGAAGTAGAACAAATCGTCGATCAGCTCATTGATGTGCTAACGCAACACAATGCGCCGGTTGATTTAAGCCTTATGTGTTTAGGAAATTCTATCACGCATATCCTAAAAGAGCATGTACCTGCAGGGAAAAGACAAGCCGTAACTGAGAACTTTGCAAAAGCACTTGCTCAGTCGGTTAAATAAATTATATGAATTTATCGCAGCACAATCAGTTTTCGTCAAAAGCGAGTCAGTTATTAAGTTGGGGCCACTGGTTCACTTTTGCAAATATTGGTTTAGCGCTTTTTATTAGCCTAAGTTTTTTATTTGCAGATTCACCGCCAACTAGCTTTATGGGTATTACCTATATGTTAGTGACGTGGTTAAGCCATACCAGCTTTATCGCTTTTTTAGCATTTGTGCTGACGGTATTTCCTTTAAGCTTAGTGTTTCCCTACCCTCGACATATTCGAGGTATGGCTGCCGTTATTGCTACGCTTGGGGCGTCTATTTTAACGCTTGATGCGTATGTATACGTTAATCTGGGCTATCATTTAAGCTCTTCTGCGCTACCGGAAATCATTTCCTTACTGTGGCATCGTCTAACTAGCTCGCCCGCCCTTACTACCTTGTTAGCCGGGGGGATTGTTTTACTCATTTTAGGCTTCCAGTTAGTTGTAAGTAACTATACGTGGCAGCACTTAGCGCGTTTAAAACAACTTAAGTTTGCCCGTTTTGCCAGCTCGTTTTTAGTATTATGTTTTGCACTTAGCCACAGTATTCACATTTGGGCAGATGCAAATTTAAAGTTTGATATAACGAAGCAAGATAACGTTCTACCGCTGTCGTACCCTACGACCGCTAAAAGTTTATTAGCAAAAAATGATTTGCTCGACATTGAAAGCTATAAACAAGCTCACAATGTAAGAATTAATAACCAAAATATTAATTACCAAATACCTGCGCCAATGCAAAAATGTGAAGATTACACTGCGCAGCAAGTCGATATTTTTGTATTTGATAGCAACGAGCAGTTAAAACGCTTTGTTGCCAAGCATAAAAACCTACATAAAACTGATCAGTTCTTACAGCCAACACACCATGGCGATAGCTTGTTTAGTTTAGTGTATGGCTTACCTTCTTTTTATAAAATGGCTATTTTATCAGAGCGAACCTTACCTGCGTGGCAAAGTCAGCGCAGAAGCATAGAACTTGCTGGAATTGAAAAGCTAAACTTTATAAACGATCAAGCGCATTCAAACAGCGCAATTAAAATCATTAAAGGTGAAGATAATCCGTCTCCTCGCAGTGACGATACCCATATTTTTGCGTTTAGCTTAGCTAATAATAGCTCGGAAGTAGTTACATCATCGGTGTTATACAGCTCAGATAAGCGAATAGCCAAGGTAGATGGACTTATTCAACCCAGTGATATTATTGCAACCAGTGTAGGCCAATACTTAAACTGTAAGTCTGTGGTTAAACAAACCATGCTAGGTGAAAACCTGTATAAGAAAAAAACGGACACTGGCGTTAATTACTCGCAAGGCGTAGTAATTGCTTACAAAAAAGATAGAATTACGCTAATAGATTCAGACGGTAACTATAAAAATATATCTGCCGCTGAAGGTTTTTCTATTGAGCAAAGCCTCGATATCCCGTTTTTAGTACAAAGTATTAAAAAGCTAAAAACCTACACACAATAGCCCTATCCCTTAACCTAGCTTGCTATAACACCAAGCTAGGTTATATTTACTAAATCATAGTAAACGCTCAGGGATGAAATTAATGCAAAAACACACACTTTTTTTATGCGCAGTAATGGTATGCCCACTTTCTCTGCATGCGCAAAATGCCACAACTTACTATAAATGCGTGACAAAAAACGGCACTATCTTTTCGCAATTCCCTTGTAACGATAACGCTACCGCCTACACAATTAATACTGTATCGGGAATTAATACTGCACCGGCACAAGATTACACAAAAGAGCTAAACGCATTAGAGCGCGAACGGATTGTGCTTGACCTGCAAGCTGAGCTGAGAAGTAATACTAATAAATTAGCGATTATAAAACGTAAAAAAGACCGCGCAGAATACAACCAGCAACAGCGCCTCAACCGTATTTTAGATGACGAGGACAAAAAGTTAATTAGCAAAGATATTACCAAGCAATTAAAAATAATAAATAAAGATCATAAAAAGCAAACCACCGAAATTGAAAAGCGCATTAAAAAGTTAGAGAAAAAAATAGCTTCCTACCAATAACTTAGCTTTTGCCATCACACTCAATTATGCTTTAAGCTAAAAGTATAAAAACTGAGAATATTTACCTTGGTTTTAAACTTAAAATAACATAACCTTAACAACTATAGAGTTAAAGCTCTAACGTGTATAACACTACAGCACCACTAACATTTATAAATGCTGTACTAAAATCGTTATATACACTTTTTTAAGGAGTGTTTATGCAGCCACGCCACATAGCTGAATTAATTTTAACAGGTTTTAAAAAGCATTATCAGCTGTTTCAAAAAACCACCGCCCAAGCCCCGCTTGCCTTTGCAAAGCGCGATTGGCAGCAAATTAATGAAATTAGTAAACTGCGTATTAGTTACTACGATGACAGAGTAAACGAAACCACTAAAGCATTAAAACAAGCACAGTTAACTGAGCAATTAGATGAGCAGCTTTGGCTTGAAGTAAAAATACTGTTCCAGCGCTTTTTATGCTTTCACCCTCAAGCTGAACTTGCCGAAACATTTTATAACTCAGTATTTTGCCGTTTGTACCACAGACGCTATTTTCATAACGACTTTATATTTGTACAAGCCACATTAAAAGATGCCCCAGCCATTCCTGTTGAGGCAGAGTACCGCAGCTACTTTCCAGTGGTTGATGGTTTAAAGCCCACAATAAAACGCATTATTGAGCATTTTGATTTTAAAGCCCCGTTTGTAAATTTAGAGCGGGATATACGTTTGCTCGTAAAGGCATTTTACAAACAAGCGCCCGACACTCACCACCAGCCTTGGCAAATGCGCTTTGATATTTTGCACACCCCTTTTTATCGTAATAAAGCTGCTTACATAGTCGGCCGTGTGGTCTCTCAAAGTGGTGTGCAGCCTTTTATTATTGCAGTACTGCACCATGAAAATAAAGGCTTATACCTCGATGCGCTATTAACCAAATCATCGCAAATGCGGGTGATTTTTGGCTTTGCACGGGCTTATTTTATGGTTGAAACCCATGCGCCCTCAGCCATGGTGCGATTTTTAAATCAACTTATGCCTAATAAAACACTCGCTGAGCTTTATAATGCCATTGGGTTTCATAAACAAGGTAAGACTGAGTTTTACCGTGAATTTTTACATCACTTGTCTCACTCAGACGATAACTTTATTATAGCGCCAGGCACACCAGGCATGGTTATGATGGTATTTACGCTGCCCTCTTTTGGCTATGTATTTAAAGTAATTAAAGATAAGTTTGGCGAAAGCAAACCGTTTGGCCGCGATACCGTCCTTAAACGCTATCAACTGGTAAAAAGCCATGATCGGGTTGGCCGCATGGCCGATACCATAGAATACTCTAACGTCGTATTTCCTTTGGCACGCTTTGATAGTAATTTACTGGCACAGCTACATAAAACCATTGGCTCATCTATGGTAATTGAAGGCCCGTGGCTTATTATCAAGCATTTATATATTGAAAGGCGCATGACACCGCTTAATTTATTTTTAGAAAACGCCAGCGAAGAAAGTGCTGCCGATGCAATAGAAGAGTACGGCCAAGCACTTAAAGAAATGATTGCGGTAAATATTTTCCCAGGCGATATGCTGCTTAAAAACTTTGGGGTAAGCAAACACAAGCGCATTATTTTTTACGACTACGATGAGGTTCAATACCTAACAGATATGAACTTTAGGGCCTTACCTAAGGCCAAAAGCTATGATGATTACTTAACTGATGAACAAAGTTACTCAGTTGCGCCGCAAGATGTTTTTCCTGAGCAACTTTGTACCTTTGTTATGCCAAACCCAAAGTACAAACAGTTTTTGCTCAGTACACACCCCGAGCTTGTTGATGTTAGTTTTTGGAAGCAAGCTCAGCAAAATATAAAAAAGGGTCATGTTAGTCACATATACCCATACCCGACAGCACAACGCTTTATTCATCACTGGTAAGCGTTAAAGGACACACAATGAACATAAGTAAAATAGATTTAAATTTGCTGGTTTACCTCGACACCCTATTACGTGAGTGTAACGTAACCCGCGCCGCTAACCAGTTAAGTATTACTCAACCCGCTATGAGTAACGGCCTTAAGCGTTTAAGAAACTTGTTTAACGACCCAATTTTGGTACGTACCAGTGAAGGTATGGTCCCCACAGAGCGTGCTATAGAGCTGCAACCGGTTATTCGCGGTATATTAATGACCCTAGAAGAAACCCTCGCACCTAATCGCGAATTTGAAGCCAGCCAAAGTAAACGTGTTTTTAGAATAATGGCCAGTGACTATGCAGCCAGTACATTAGCGCCAAAGCTTTTAAGTAAACTTCATGAAGAAGCGCCCGATACAACCTTAGATATACTTACGCCTAGTGATGTAACGTTTCATGATGTTGAAAATGGTAAAGTGGATATGGCAATTAACCGCTTTGAAAACCTTCCGCAATCTTTTCATCATAAACGTATATGGAAAGACAGCTTTTGCTGCTTAGTAAAAGCCGACAACCCAATTATCGAAAACTTTAGCCTAGACAGCTATTTAAAAGCCCGCCATATATGGGTCAGTAAAACCGGCTTTGGGGTTGGCGTAGGTATGGACCCTAAAGATGTACAAAAGCTAGGTTGGGTAGATGAAGCACTTGCCCATTTTGGTAAACACCGAAATATTGCCACGTTTACCCGTAATTACCACGTAGCCATTCATTTAGCAAAAGAGCAAAATTTAGTGGCGACCTTACCTTCAAAGGCTGCCAATATTTACTTAGATGATGCAGGCCTTAAAATTTTAGAGCCTCCATTTCCTATACCACCTTTTGAACTAGATATGATCTGGAGCCCTTTACTGCATCGCGATGCAAGTCATATTTGGTTACGCCAAAAAGTAGCCGAAGTGGCGGATGAGCTTAAATAACCTTATTACAAAAGCCATGTAAAATTTGCGAGGTTGTTTTATTTTAAATAGCCTTGCAGTTTGAATATAAATAAAATAGCTAACTATTTCAGCATGTTAAAAATTAAAATAAAACTGGAATGGCCTTTGCTCTATTTACTATGAAACTTAAATTCATGTAAAGAGAGGTCATTATGAATACCCATCAAGGAACAGAAGCAACTCATATTACTGACATCATCCAAGTAATGAACAGTGGCATTGATTTTTATCAAAAAGCGCAAGAGAAAGTTGAAGACCCAGCCATTGGCGCATTATTTCAACGCATGATTGACGCACGAAAAGTAAGTGTTGAGCGCTTACAACCTTATGCAGTTAACGAAAAAGGTGAGCGTGAAGACGGCTCTTCTTTTGCTGTAGAAGCACGCAGAGCTTACACAGCCCTACTCACTTCATTTAGTTCTCATAACGATAAAACATACGTTAAAGAGCTTGAAGAGGTAGAAGATAAAACCCTTGAAGAAATTAAAGCAGCGATGGATAAACCACAGCCAGCCGACTGTGAAGCAGCCTTAGCGAAAACCTTGCTAACGATGCAAAGCTGCCACACCGAAATGAGCCGTATGCAAAAGCATTAATTTTCAAATGCATATATTTAAAACCCAGCCTAGCCGCTGGGTTTTTTATTATTAAAAGGTTTAAGGCTATAAGCCAATAATTGCAACACCCAGTTTAAACCCTGCTATGTATAGCCAAGTCCAAAATGCCACATTTAGTATTATCAAAGCCATACAGGGGTTAAACCAATCCGTAATAATGTTTAATTAAGCGAATTGGTATAATTTAACGCTGAGGTAAGGCGCAACACAATAAAATCGCGGTTGAGAAATAAATACTAAAAAGCCTAAATACAAAAAAAGGGCCTTACGGCCCTTTGAACTTAAATAACATAAGGGAGTGTTATTTATTAAAAACGGTATTCTGCGCCTACATAGTAATAAGCACCATTAAAGCCAAATGGCGCTGAACGGCGAGAGTATTCAAATACCCCATCGCTGCTTACAATCGTATTGCCATTTGAATCTACAATTGTGCCCGAGCGTGAGTTACCAATGGTGTTTTTATCTGGGTACACGTCAAATAAGTTATTTGCACCAATATTTACAGATAAATCTTCAGTCACGAAGTAATTAACTTTAACGTCAGTTAAAATTTCTGCACCGTAGGTTTGGCGTCCGCCATCTTCTACTGTGTATTCACCAAAGCGGTTAAGTGAAAGGTTCACAGTCCAATCTCCACGCTGGTAAAGCGCACTTAAGTTGATGCGATCTTCTGGTTGCCACTCTTCAATAATTGAAATTTCTTGATCAGAGAAAACATCTTCAACAGGTACGGTTTCAAGCCCTGAGCCCGATGGCGTAAATAACGACACCACCTCAGTTTCAGTAAAGTTAGCTGCTAAAGTAAAATCAAGCGTGCCACCTAATCCTTCGGTATTCCAAGTAGCTACAAAATCAATACCCGAAGTTTCGGTATCTGCACCATTTAAGAAAAACTGCCCTGCACCTGCGCCTGAGCTGATTAATGCAGCATCTAGGCTTGAAGAAAGCCCTTTACCTAAACGGTTACTAATTACTATGCGGTCGTCAATATCAATTGAGTAGTAATCCACAGTAACATTAATGTTATCCGTTACGTTGTAGACAATACCTAAGCTGCGGTTTTGCGATTTTTCTTCTTTAAGTTTTGGAATACCTAAACTTTGTGCAAGGGTTGAATCGTTTCTGAATGTACCTACTTCTTCAGCAACTAATGAGCCGTCTTCAGCCACAACAAATTGTGTGCTGATATTGTTAAAATACAATTGCTGCATTGATGGCGCTCTAAAGCCTGAGCTTAATGCACCACGCAGTGACACATCATCAGTAATTGCCCAGTTACCCGCAAGCTTAAAGTTTACCGTGTCGCCAAAGCCTTTGTAATTATCGTAACGCAGTGCGCCTGATAAAATGACATCTTCAATTAGGTAGGTTTCTGCATCAAGGTAAAACGAAATTACATCGCGTGACTCATCAACCGATGATGCCGGCGAAGAACCACCAAAACCTTGCGTACCGCCAGAGGCATCTTCAGAGCCTACACCGCCACTTAAACCACTATAAATACTTACCCCATCAAGGGTGTCGTAATCACGATAAGCATATTCGCTGCCCTCTAAAATACGGTATTCATCGGTACGAATTTCTGCACCCATAGCCAGTGAGTAGTCATCAAAGTTTTGTGTAAAATCTATATTAATGGTTTGCAGTGATAACTCCATGCCATAGGCATAGGCTTCACGCGGAATAGTACTGCGAATATCAGCGGCACTTAAACCTTGCTCGTAACGTAAAAAGTTAGCGTACGAGGCATTGATTGTGTCACTTGTTGTGTAATCAATGCTGTTTTCACCGTAGGTATACGATACATCTAAACTTGCATCGTTATCAAAGTCGGTTTTGTAACCAAAGTTGTAAGAAATATCATCAATTGTGGTATTAATTTTAGGTAAAAAGCCTAACGGGATAGTTGCGTCGTTGTCTTGTAAAACAGGGTTACCGCCCGCATTTGCATTATGACGGAAAAACGCTGCTGATTCGTTATCGCGCGTTGAATAAGTAATAAAGCCATACAGCTCGCCATCACCTAACTCATACCCTGTATTAACGGTTAAGCCAAATTGTTGTGAGTCGGCATCGCCAATACGAAAAGTGTCTCTGTCGGCGGTCAGTTCACGCGGATCGCCTGCCAGTAAAGTACCGTCGCTAAGCTCTGTACAGCCATAAAACTGACACGAGCCGTGCAAACCAGCGCGGTTAGTAGGCGAGCGGTCGCGGTAATTAAGTGTTGCATTTAAGTAGCCGCTATCACCTAGGGCAAACCCTTTATTAAAATCAACGTTTACTGTTTCGCCATCACCCTCTGAGTATTGGCCGTAATTAACCGCTGCTTTGCCGCCTTCGCTGCCATCTTTTAGTACAATATTAATTACACCGGCAATTGCATCTGAGCCGTATTGCGCTGCTGCGCCGTCTCGTAAAACTTCTATACGTTTTATAGCTGAGGCTGGAATGGCATTCATATCGGTACCTGCGGTACCACGCCCTACTGAGGTATTGATATGAATAATACTTGCCTGATGGCGGCGCTTACCATTAATAAGCACAAGTGTTTGGTCAGGCCCTAAACCACGCAGTGTTGCAGGTCGTAAGGCATCAGTGCCGTCACTGATTGACGAGCTTGAAAAGTTAAATGAAGGTGCAATAGATTGCAACATACGGCCAACTTCGGTTTGGCCTGTGTTTTCAAGTGCTTCAGCACTTAAAATATCAACGGGTACGGGTAAATCTTCTACTGAGCGCCCTGCTACGCGGCTACCTACAATAGCAATTTTTTCTATTTTCTCTTGTGCAACATCCTCTGCTGCATTCACACCGTGTGAATTTGCTGCAAGCAATGCTGGTAATACAGCTGCACTAACCCCTGAAAGCTTCATCATGTTGTTATCTTTCCTATTGATTTGTTTGAGTTTTATACTCAGTAAACCATTTTGATCAACAACCGCATCGAGCTCAGTCCCACTTAATAATGCTTGCAGTGCATCTAATTGGGTATAAAAACCATAAACCGAATTTGCTTGGTAATTTTTTGCCAACTCATAAGAAAACACCACGGTTTGCTCTGTTTGTTTAGCAAATTCTATTAAGGCTTTGTCTGCTCGCTGCGCTTGTATATCAAATTGCACCATTTGCCCAGTGGTCTGTGTTGCCCCTTGCACACTCAAGCTAAAAATAGCCGGAGCAAGTACACTTAAACCACTAAATAAATGCGTTTGGTTACTGCGCAATTTATATAAACAGCTGACAAACAAAATTCCTCTATAGTTTTTTATCTTTTTTTTAAACTTTTTTTTACTAATAACATTTAAAGATGCAACTTCACCTAACATTTGTTTGATATGCATAACATTTCTTATGATTTAGTTTGCTGTGTTAGGCTCACCATATGTTCACCTAAACGCTCATGCTCAATTGCAAAGTTAGTCTGTAAACTCTCAAGTAGCCCCTCAACATCGCCAGCTTTAAATACACCCGCCACTTTTATATTGGCAAGCTCATCGCTTGAAAGCTCAAAACGGGTAGAGGTGTAGCGGCTCACTTCATTTAATGCATCGCTTAAATGCTCGCCATTAAAAATTAACATGCCATTTTGCCACGCTAAATCACGCTGTACATCATCCACAGAAAGCTGTGTGATAGGTTTAGTAATGCTTTGCTCTATAATTGCTTTTTCACCAGAGATAACAATATTGGCATTGATTTTACGTACTTTTTTAGCGTTATTATCAGCCAGTTGGTAGTCTTTAAAATCGTTGGCACTTACCGCAACACTTGGGTCGGTGATCATCACTTTCCCTTCGGTTACAACCAGCTCTAAATCAGAAGAGGTATTGCGTTGTACATTAAATACAGTACCAAGTGCCGTAAAGCTCTTATCGCCAGCCATCACACTAAATGGGCGCGATGCATCTTTTGCTACATTAAAACGCCCTTCACCCTTGCTCAGTAATAACTGACGACGCCCTTTGCTATAAGCTACCTCTAATAGGCTATTCGTGTTTAATTGCACTATGGTGCCGTCGGGTAAAACATACGTGGCTTGTTCGCCCACCTTCGTTGTATATATTTTGGTGTAATTTATTTTAGCCAGCTCTTCGTTGTAGCCGTTTTCAAGGTTAATTAATAAGTAACTACACACCATTAATGCTGCAAATAAGCTCGCGGCAATCGCACTAGAAAACGCCCATCTTTTTTTCTGGGGCTGTTTTACACTTCTATGCGGAAATAAACTGCTTAACTCGTTTAATACGGACAATTCATCCCATAGCTGCGCAAGTTCGTAGACGGCATCTTGATGGGCGGTGCTTTGCATCATCCAAAGCTTAAATTGCTCTTTTTCAATTTCGCTTAAGCCCCTATCAATTGCGCTGATCCATTGGCAGGCTTTTTCTAAAATTAAATCTTTTGATGTAAATTGATGAACATTACTCATTTTGCTGCCCTCTCAATTGATAGAGCCGAATTACAAGCAGAATTATGTGCCGCAGATTGGTTATGATTTTGTTCATGTTCTTTCATGTATAACATGGTTTGTAATAAACCTTTGGCAATGTGTTTTTCTACTGTGCTTTCACTTAATTGCATGTGCTGGGCGATTTCTTTTTGGCTCATACCGTACACTTTTTTAAATATAAAACATTTACGGATAGAAGAATTTAGTTGATCCGTTGCTCTGCAAAAAAGTAAAAAACGCTCTTTTGAGGTGTACTCATCCTCAAGTTGTGAGGATTTAAGCAGCGGGGGTAATTCTGCGTTGTGCTCTAACGAGTCATTAAACTTGTTATCCCACTTGGCTATATGATTAAGCGCTAAGTGCTTTGCAGTTTTAAGCATGTAACTGCGTCTAAACTGAATATCTTGTTTTAAATCAGCTTCGTAGCTTTTAATAAAGGTTTCTTGCACAATGTCTTCTACGTCATCGGGCTGTACAATACGCGACACAAAGCGTTTTAACTGCTTAGTGATATCAACAAACGTTGATGTCATATTTACTTTGGTAGTCATCCTTAACATAGGCCTATTGTTATTTTTATTACCGATAGATTACGAGTTTTTGGCATAAAAACAAGCGCAAATGTTAATTTAGCGTTGTTTAGGTGGGTTTTGAGTAAACAGGAGATCAAATGAGTAAATTATTAGATTACATAAGGCTCAGTTTTTTTGCAGCAGGTTTACTATTAGGGGTACAAATACCAGCCTTTGTAAGCGACTTTGGGCACGCTTTAGATGCACATTTAATTGAAGCGAATAACGCATTAGCCCCGTTTAAAAAAGATGCTCAAAACTACTTTAACAACGATTTAAACAAGTTAATTGCCCACTATGAAAATATTGGTGATGATATTGTTGGTAAAGGGGCTACCCATATTAAAAGCCTCAATAATCGCCAGCACTCTTTACAAGTGGCAGTTAATAACTTTAACCAATCGCCCTATTTATTTACTTTAACCAGCGACTTTCTCACCATTAAAAAGCAAGTATGGCAACGCTTTGAAGGGCAAATAGTGTTAAAAAAAGACTCCATAATAGCAGCGCTTGTCAGCGCCATTATTATTGCTATTTTTGCTGAGCTTATTGGCTTTGTAACCTTGTTCATTATTAAGCGCGGGTATTACCGCTTATTCATAGCTGGCAAATAAAGACTTCATAAACTCATAAAACACCTCGGTTTTACGGGTTGTTAAGCTATTTTGAGGCCGTAAAAACCACACCGGCGCGTCGCTTTGGGCCATTACATTGGGCATCACCTCTACTAAGTTTCCGGCACTTAGCTCATCGTTAATTGCTATTTTAGATTTAATAGCTATGCCATGTCCGGCAAGCGCTGCTTGCGTCATGTTATCGGAATTAGAAATAGTAAAGCGCGTTTTGGCATTAAAGGTGTGTATTTTATTATTTTCATCATACAGCTTTAACTGCCTTTGCCAGGGTAAACACACCCAATAGTGCGTGCTCAGTTCGCTTAGTGTACAAGGCATACCATGCTTTTTTATATAACTTGGCGCTGCACATAAAATACGGGAGTTGTTGACAATTTTGCGAGAAAGCAGGCCAGAATCGGTTAATTGCCCTACTCTAATTGCCACATCTTGTGCATCATCGACCACATTGACAAAATGATCAGTAATTAAAAAGTCGAGCTTTAGCTGTGGGTATTGGGTTTCAAACTCGGTCAACTTAGGCATAACATACTTTGAAAACACCCACGGTGGCATAGTCACACGTAATAACCCGCTCACCGAAGAGCTTCGTGCGCCAATGCTGTGCTCTGCATCGTGCAAGGCTTCTATAATAGCCCCTACGCGATGATAAAATAGCTCACCGGCGGGCGATAACCTTACTCGTCTGCTGTCTCTAAACACTAACACGGTTGAAAGCTCACGCTCGAGCTTGCTTAGCCTGTGGCTTACTGTTGCCGGCGACAAACGTTGCTCACGCGCAGCTGCAAGCACCCCTTTATTTTCTACTACGGCAATAAATGTTTCTAGGTCACTTAAATTATACATACATTTGGCTAGGCAGTTTTTGGTGTTTAATATTTTCGAATGAAGCTTTCAGTTTTGCAATATATATTTAAATAACTAAAACACCCATAATCGCCATACAGTTATATTCGAGATTTAATAATGAGTTTAAAATCACAGATTGATGCCTATAACGTGCAAAAAGAAGCGAAGCTACCTGGCGATGTATTAGCCCTTATGGCGCAGACAAATGAAGAGCTCATTGCTCAGCATATAAAAAATAATGCGCTACAGGTAGGCGCTAAAGTAAGCAATTTCAGCTTAAACAATCATAGCGCTGAGCAAGTTGAGCTCGCTGATTTATTAAATAATGGCCCGGTAATAATTAGCTTTTACCGTGGTAACTGGTGTCCATATTGTAATTTAGAGCTAAAAGCACTTAATGATCACTTACCCGAATTTAAAACCCACAATGCGCAGTTAGTTGCGATATCGCCACAATTACCCGACGAAACGTTATCTAGCGCACAAAAAAATGCCCTTGAATTCGATGTGCTTTCAGATATTAATAACAAGGTGGCCGAGCAATTTGGTTTACTGTTTACTTTAGACGAGCGTATTGTGGCGCTTTATAGCCAGTTTGGAATTGATTTTGAAAAGTACTACGGCAATAAAAGTTATAAATTACCTTTACCTGCAACCTATGTAATTAACCAAAAAGGCATAATTACGTATGCCTTTTTAAACGAAGACTATACCCTACGCGCAGAGCCTACTGATGTATTGGCAGCCCTTGAATCGGAGCAACACTAATGTCTATTTTAAAATCGTTAAAAACCCTTACCCTATCACTACTTGTTGGTTCTAGCCTTGCCTCTGGCTACGCTATGGCTGAGGAGCCACAGGCACAAGTGAAACCTAAAGTACTTATTTTTGATGTAAACGAAACCTTGTTAGATTTAACCTCCATGCGCACCTCTATTGGTAAAGCGCTTGGCGGGCGTGAGGATTTATTACCGCTTTGGTTTTCGACCATGTTGCATCATTCACTCGTTGATACCGTAAGTGGCAATTATCACGATTTTGGGCAAATTGGCGTTGCGTCGCTGCGCATGGTTGCCAAAAATAACAACATAGCCATTACTAATGAACAAGCAAAAACAGCCATTGTCACCCCGCTTTTAACCCTACCTCCTCACAAAGATGTGAAAGAAGGACTGGCAAAACTCAAAGCACAGGGCTATAAGTTAGTAAGTCTGACAAATTCTTCAAACAAAGGCGTTAAAGCCCAGTTTGAGAGCGCTGGATTAATGTCGTTCTTTGATGCGCGTTACAGCATTGAAGATATTAAAATTTATAAACCAGACTTACGTGCCTATGAGTGGGTGCTGACAAAATTAAATGTAAAAGCAAATGAAGCAATGATGGTAGCGGCGCACGGTTGGGATGTAGCAGGAGCTAAAGAAGCCGGGTTACAAACAACCTTTATCGCCCGCCCAGGTAAAACACTTTACCCACTGGCAAAAAAACCAGACCGCGTTGTGAAAGATTTACATGAATTAGCCGCTCTACTTAAATAAGCTCTCCCAGCGCTAATTAATCAATACCCAAGCGGCCGATGTTAGGATGACATTGGCCGCTTTTTTATTAGGGTGTGTTGATTTTTGATAGTTAAATTTGCAGCAGTGTGTTTGGTTTTTAGGCAAGGCAGAGCCTATCAAGTGTAGTTATTCCATATAAATAAGCGAAACGCAGGAGCAGTTATCGTGTCCACTAGGTTACAAACCTCGCGCCGCAATTTAATCGCCCCTAGATTAAACAAATTTCAATCCGCAAAGTTCAACACGCCCTAATCAACATTCTTAAAAACTGGCTTATAAACAAACTATTTAGCATTTTTATCTGCTAGCAATTTACTCCCCACAACGCTACTATTTAATGAATACGCAGTGGAGATATTTATGAACAGTCAAAGATTAAGCGAATTTGAAGAATACTTTCAAATAAATGAAAGCATTCGAGTAAACTTATTTGCTGTAGAAAATCAGTTAGTGCCGCAATCTCAACTCGCGCTTGAAGACGACATACCTCCTCTATTTAAGCTAGCTAACGAAGTCAGTGAGCTTGAACAGGCCTCTTTAAGACCCCTTAGAAACCTAGGCGATTTAGCACAAGAGCTGGCGGCTTTTTTACAAGCACAGTCGCGTAAAATCGATTTAATAATGAGCCACATTTTAGCATCAGAGCAAGCTCAAGATAACGCCATACAGTGCGATAGCTACGGCGGAGGCGGTATTCGCTTTACTTCGCCTGATGTATACGCAATAGGCCAAGCATTTAGAACAAAGCTATTTTTGCACCACGAAGCCTCAGCCGTCTACTGTTATACAGAAGTTGTGGCCGTTGAAAAACAAGACAGCGAACACTACCAATACACATTACTGTTTACTGCAATAAGAACCACAGACCAAGAATTAGTTGTCAGAGCCAGCTTACATGCACAAACACGCCAGCTAAAAAAACGCCAAGAACTCGAGCAAATTGACGATGATTCTAGCGGCGATAAATAGCTGACATATGCATGTAAAATGCTAAACTAGCGCCACCGTAATTTGTATCAAAACTTCATGAACTTTAGACTTTTACCTGAATGGGCTGAGCAAGACGCCGTTATGCTTACCTGGCCCCATGCACAGACCGACTGGGCTGATACGCTTGAACGCGTAGAGCCTGTTTATGTTGAGCTTGCAACGCATATCACAGCCGTGCAGCAGCTTGTTATTGTTGCCCATAACACGGCGCTTAAAAGCCACATTACTGCCTTGCTTACAAAAGCGAATATAAACTTAAGCCACGTGCACTTTGTTGTTACACCAACAAACGATACCTGGGCCCGGGATCACGGCCCTATTACCTGCGCAAATATTGACGACGCTCGCCAACTTAAAATTTACGACTTTATCTTTAATGGCTGGGGTAATAAGTTCGAAAGTGCCCTCGATAATAAAATTAACGCAGTACTGGTAAACCAGCTAAGTAATCCAAACACTGATTACCAAGCCCAAAATGTGGTACTTGAAGGTGGCGGCATTGAAATTAACGAACACGGTGTGTTGCTTACAACCAGCGAATGTTTACTGAATAAAAACCGCAACCCCGATTTATCATCAGGCGATATTGAGTCAATTTTAACAACGCATTTAGGTGCAACTGACTTTTTATGGGTAGATCATGGCTACCTAGCCGGTGACGATACCGACAGCCATATCGACACACTGGTCCGTTTTGCCCCCAATAATACACTTGTGTATGTTAAGTGCGATGCTAAAGAAGATGAGCACTTTAACGCATTAGATGCGATGGAAAAGCAGCTGCAAAGCTTTAAAACGCAAAATAATACCCCATATACGTTAATTGATTTGCCGTGGCCAAAACCTGTGTTTGATGATGACAACACCCGTTTACCGGCAACGTACGCAAACTACTTGATTATCAATAATACGGTTTTAGTCCCTACGTATAACGATGACAACGACGCACTGGCGCTAGCGCAAGTTCAAAAAGCATACCCAGCGCACACTATTATTGGCGTTAATTGCCTACCTATTATTGAACAATTTGGTAGTTTACATTGCATTACCATGCAGTTACCTCGTGGATTTTTAGCTGGAGCAGCACAATGACAAGCCCTGCAAAATTAACCGTTGCCTTAGTGCAACAAACTAACAGTGATAACGCCTGCCAAAATATGGCAAAGTCGATTGCTGGCATTCGTGATGCTGCTAAGCAAGGCGCACAGCTTGTGGTATTACAAGAGCTGCATCGTAGTCTGTATTTTTGCCAAACAGAAGATGTGGATGTATTTGACTTAGCCGAAACAATTCCGGGCCCAAGCACAAATACACTGGGCGAGCTTGCTAAAGAGCTAGGCATCGTTATTGTGGCTTCACTGTTTGAAAAACGTGCCACTGGGCTTTATCACAATACCGCGGTGGTACTTGAAAAAGACGGCACCATTGCGGGTAAATACCGTAAAATGCACATTCCTGATGACCCTGGCTTTTACGAAAAATTTTACTTTACCCCAGGCGATTTAGGCTTTGAGCCAATTCAAACCTCAGTAGGTAAATTAGGTGTTTTAGTATGCTGGGATCAATGGTTCCCTGAAGCGGCCCGTTTAATGGCCATGGCTGGCGCAGAGGTATTAATTTACCCAACAGCAATAGGCTGGGACCCACGTGATGATAACGCAGAGCAAACACGCCAAAAAGACGCATGGGTAATAAGCCAGCGTGCGCATGCGGTTGCGAACGGCGTACCCGTTATTAGCTGTAACCGTGTAGGGCACGAAAACGACCCTAGCGGACAAAGCGAAGGTATACAATTTTGGGGTAACTCGTTTATTGCAGGCCCTCAAGGCGAAATGCTCTCAGAGGCGAACAATACTGATGAGCAAATTTTAGTAGTAGAACTTGATCAAAAAGCCTCTGAAAACGTAAGACGTATATGGCCGTACTTACGCGACCGCAGAATTGATCACTATCAAGACTTAACAAAAATTTACCGAGACTAAATAACTGCATGGCGTTTGTGAGCAAACGCCAACTAAAAAATGGAGCACTAAATGGCGTTTGAGCAATGGGCAGCCTTGCCGTGGGTAAAATCTCAAAAAGATAAAATTCAATGGGGGCAGCTAACTGGCAGTGCACTAAGTATAGCCATTGCAGAAGGTGTAAAACAGCAAAACGATTTAGTGCTTATTGTTACGCCAGATACGCCAAGCGCATTGCGACTTGAAACCGAGCTCGAATACTTATTGCCAGATAACCCGGTAATGGTATTTCCTGATTGGGAAACCTTGCCGTATGACCATTTTTCTCCGCACCAAGATATTATTTCAGCGCGCTTAGCCACTTTAAACACTTTAAAAAACGAGCAGCAAAGCGTACTTATAGTGCCTGTATCTACGTTAATGCTACGTACTGCGCCTGCTTCGTTTATTTATGGCTCTACCCTTAATTTTAAAGTAGGCGATAAACTCGACACCCATAACCTGCGCAGTAATTTAGAACAAGCAGGGTATTTAAACGTACAACAAGTAATGGAGCACGGTGAATACGCAATTCGTGGATCTATTGTTGATTTGTACCCGATGGGCAGCGTGCACCCATTTAGGCTCGACTTTTTTGATGATGAACTCGACTCTATTCGTTTATTTGACGTAGAAACCCAGCGCTCAGATGAAAAAGTTGATAAAATTGAGTTACTTCCCGCGCATGAATTTCCAACCAACGAAGCAGACGTTGAGCGTTTTAGAATAAATTATCGCGACAAATTTGGGGCCAGCTCAGAGCAAGACTCTGTTTACATGCAAGTAAGCAAAGGTACTTGGCCTGCGGGTATTGAATACTACATGCCGCTGTTTTTTGAAAAGCTTGCCACCATTTTTGATTACTTGCCAAACACCACTACGGTTATGCAACTAGGTGATTTAGAACACGCCGCAGATACCTTTTGGCACGATGTAAACGTACGCTACGAAAACCGAAAAGTAGATCCCCTGCGTCCACTACTGGCGCCCAGCGAGTTGTATCAACCTATTAATGAGTTGTTTTCTAATTTAGGTGAGTTTTCACGAATACGTTTATCGCAAGCTAAATTACCCACTAAAGCAAGCAATAAAAACTTAAATGTGAGCGAGCTGCCCGCAGTAAGAATCGATCATAAACAACACGAACCCTACGGCGCATTTATTAACTATGTGGCAGAGCAAAAAAAGAATAAAAGCCGTATTTTATTAAGTGTTGAGTCTGATGGTCGCCGCGAGTCTTTATTAAGCGTGCTTAAGCCAAGCGGCTTAAAGTTTAAAGAATTTGAAAGCTTACAGCAATTTACACAAAGCCAAAGCGATGTAGGCTTAATTGTAAGCCCTCTTGAGCAAAGTGTTGTACTGGGTACAAAACCGAGCCTTTCTATTATTACCGAGCAAGAGCTGTTAGGTATTAAGGTGTCGCAACGCAGGCGCCGTAAACATAAATACGAAGCAAGCCAAGATGCGCTAATACGCAACTTAGCCGAGCTTAAAGAGGGCCAGCCAATTGTGCACCTTGATCACGGTGTTGGACGCTATCAAGGCCTGCAAACAATTGACGCAGCAGGTGTAATCACTGAGTTTGTTACCATTACCTATGCCGGTGAAGCAAAACTGTATGTGCCGGTATCGGCACTGCATATGCTAAGCCGTTATTCGGGCGGTGAAGAATCAAGCGCCCCGCTTCACAAACTTGGTTCAGATGCGTGGGAGAAAGCCAAAAAACGGGCCGCCGAAAAAGTACGTGATGTAGCCGCGGAGCTGTTAGATATTTACGCACAGCGCCAAGCAAAACCAGGTAATAAATTTGCACTCGATGGGCAAAGTTATCGCCAATTTAGCGACAGCTTTCCATTTGAAGAAACCGACGATCAGCGTAATGCCATTGAAGCCGTACTTGGTGATATGCAATCAAAACTTGCTATGGACCGTTTAGTGTGTGGTGATGTAGGCTTTGGTAAAACAGAAGTGGCTATGCGTGCCGCGTTTGTAGCGGTTAACGATAACAAACAAGTAGCCGTATTAGTACCAACCACCCTGCTGGCTCAGCAACATTATGAAAACTTTAAAGACCGCTTTGCCGATTTTCCTATCGAAGTGGGAGTGTTGTCGCGCTTTAATTCAACTAAAGAGCAAAAAGACACGCTTGAAAAAATGGCCGACGGTAAACTTGATATCGTTATTGGAACGCATAAATTAATTCAGCAAGATATTAAATTTAACGATTTAGGTTTACTGATTGTTGATGAAGAGCACCGCTTTGGTGTACGCCAAAAAGAAAAAATAAAGTCATTACGTGCTGATGTAGATATATTAACGCTCACTGCAACGCCTATTCCGCGTACTTTAAATATGGCGATGAGCGGCATGCGTGATTTATCAATTATTGCCACCCCACCTGCTAAGCGTTTAGCGGTTAAAACCTTTGTACGCCAACGCGACAGCGACTTAATACGCGAAGCCATACTGCGTGAAATTAAACGCGGCGGCCAAGTGTACTTTTTGCATAACAATGTTGAGACTATTGAGCGAGTCTCGCAAGAGATCAGCGATTGGGTGCCAGAGGCTAGTGTCACCTCTGCTCATGGGCAAATGCGCGAGCAAGAGCTTGAGCAAATAATGACAGACTTTTATCATCAAAAATACAATGTACTGGTATGTACCACCATTATCGAAACCGGTATTGATGTGCCTACTGCTAATACTATTATTATGGACAGAGCCGATAAACTTGGCCTTGCGCAATTACACCAATTACGCGGTCGTGTTGGGCGAAGCCACCACCAAGCGTATGCTTATTTATTAACCGGCGATGCTAAAGCACTTTCTAAAGATGCCACCAAACGCTTACAAGCAATCGAGTCGTTGGAAGATTTAGGCGCAGGTTTTGCCCTTGCTACACATGATTTAGAAATACGTGGTGCGGGTGAGCTATTAGGCGACGATCAATCAGGGCAAATGCAAACTATTGGCTTTAGCTTGTATATGGAAATGCTAGAGCAAGCGGTTAATGCCCTTAAAAATGGAAAAGAGCCAACGCTTGAAAACCTGCTTCAGCAGCAAACTGAAGTTGATTTAAAACTCCCTGCCTTACTACCTGATGATTACATACACGATGTTAATGCGCGTTTAGGTATGTACAAGCGCATTGCAAGTTGTGCTAACCTTGCCGATATGGACGAATTACAAGTAGAGCTAATAGACCGCTTTGGTTTATTACCTGATGCCACTAAAAACCTATTTAGTATGCAGCAACTGAAAATGCGTGCTAGCGATTTAGGAATTACAAAAATAGAGGCAAACCCTAAAGGGGGCTACTTTGAATTTAGCCAAAATACGAAGGTTAATCCTAGCTTCATCATAGGCTTGATACAAAGTGCACCCCATGTGTACAAAATGGATGGCGCAAATAAATTGCGCTTTGCAATTAATGAGGTAAACCCTCGTGAACGCTTAAAAATGGTCACTGCAATGATTGCAGATTTCGAAAAAAAGGTTAGCCATTAATGTTGCTAAAAAAATCGCTTATCGTGTTATGTTGCTTATTTAGCAGCACCGCATTTGCAGAACGCTGGTTTGAAGTAGAAGTGCTGGTATTTAAACAGCGCCCTGCCCCCTATTTACAAGAAGACTTTAGCTTAAAGCACGAGCCCATTAAGGCGAAAAATACGTTAGAGCTACTCACCCCTTTATACACAGAGCAAGCTATGCAGGCATGTATAGATGGCGATAGTCGCTTTCAAAAACGCTCGTTTACCGACTCTTTAGTTAATGCCAACCCACAATCGGGTGTGTGTGATAACAGTATCGACTTTATGAAAAGTTACGACAAGTTGCCCGTTACGCCATTAGCACCGGCACAAGATACAATGGATGAGCCCTATTTACTCGCACCTGAGCAATTACAATTTACTGCCCAGCGCCGCGCTTTAGACAGAAAAGGTTTAGCCCCGCTACTACATACCGGTTGGCGCTTTGAAGGGGCAAGTAAATCGCGTGCGCCAAGCGTACATTTAATTTCTGGTGATCATATAAAACGCGACGTTAACACTACGCCTAATTATTCAAATCCCGACTTTATTAGCCTAGTACAAAGTAAGCCACAGCTATTTGATACCTCAGAGCAGCCCCTAAGCTATTGGGAGCTAGATGGTTTATTTAAAATACATTTACGCCACTACCTTTACATAACCGCTGATTTTGACGTAAACGAAAAACTACCTAATGGGGATATAGAATCGGCCCGCTTTTCACAATTTAAACGTGTAATTAGTGGTGAAATCCATTACTTTGATCATCCTCGTATGGGCATGATTGTACAAATACGAAAGTATAAACACTAAATCAATAGGACATAACAATGAAAAAACTCCTGATCATCGCAGCAACGCTAAGCCTGGCAGCTTGTTCAAAAGTAAGCCTAGAAAACTACGAAAAAATTGAAGTTGGCATGGATAAAGCCGAAGTAGAAGCTATTTTAGGCTCTGCTGATAACTGCGTAGAAAAAACCCTACATACTAATTGTGTATGGGGTGATGAGTCTAAAAACATTGAAATAACACTCGTTTCAGACAAGGTAACTATTTATTCTAAGCACGGTATTACACAGTAATACTGCGCTAAATTGGGTAAATTTACATGACACTAAGGGATAGCCGTTGCTATCCCTTTTTATTTTCTATTTTTTAGAGTAAATAAGTTCAATATTAACTATTTTACTGCGATTGAGGGTTATTTTGTAACGCTGGTATAAAGTTCTTTCCTCGTCTTTTAATACCATCACCAAATTTAACTGGTAGCGCCTTTCAACCGCTTGCTTTGATATTTTATTACCATCTAAATGATACAGCTTGCCCTCGCCGCGTTTTAAATACCGTGCAAAGGGCGCCAAATTAAAGCGCATACTTTGCTGCAGAGTATCGTAGCCTGGTAAAAACTCTTTGGCAGAAACACGTGTTTCACTAGCAAAATGCAGCCACTGCGCGGCTAGCTTGTTTTGCTGACGCCTTTTTGAAAATATTGTTTTTACTTCACTAGGGATTTTTTTAAAACGCATGTACTCAAGCCACACAAACTGACTTGCAACGCGGTCTTTAGTGATGCTGTTTTTAAATACAAACCGCCATTTAGGACGCCCCCGCACAATAGCGCGCCAAATTACCCGTGTAATGTCTTCTTTAAATATCTCACGCAAGCCGTAAATAACCCCTAATATTAAAATAAGGGTAGCGGTCACTTCGGTAAAGGTTGAGCGCGCATTAAGTATAACCACCATTACAAATGCCATAATGACAGCTGTAACCGTGCCTTTTACTAAACGCTTTAGGTAACTATTTAAATAACGCGTATTGCGATGCAAAATAACGCCGTGCTCTATAAGGCGCTGCAGTAAACGCATTTTATTTGTAATGCGGTTACCATCTTGCAACGTGGTTTCTGAGTTGTAATTTTGCTCAAACCGGTATGTATTTTCGTTTTTACAAAATTGCAGTAAGTCGTTGCGCTCTTTCGCAAAGTCACTGCTGCGCGGGCCTTCATCTAATAGTTTTAAAAACGACTGCTCCACATGCCAACTTAAATAGTTATCGGCATTGGTGTAAAACGGCACCAGTTTTTCATCATCGGGGGTATATCTGCGCAGCTTTTTTAGCAGCCCTTCACTTTGCTCAAACAGCTCTTGTGCACGGGCATAAAAAGCATCCACTTCTTGAATTTTTAATGCATCTTTAATATCAGCGTCGAGCGCTAAACGCACTTGATAACAGTACAAATTAAGGTTTTGGCGGTAATCTTGTTGCTCACCTTTGTTTTTACTAACAAAGCGGCTACGCACTAAGGGTAAGTGTATGTTTTTAGCGTTATAAGCTAAGTGCGATTTAAAGTGGTTATTAAAATAAGACTCTTCACTGAGGGTTTGCACGTTTATACCCATTTCATTGGGTATAGAAAAATACAGGTCGATACGCTGCTCAGAGCGCGGGGATAACTCTGGTTCTATGACAAAAGATAAATTTTCGTCTTGTTTTATCAAACAACTCTCCTTTTATTGAGTGTATAAGTGTACTGGTCTCCTTAATTTTGTTCAATAAAAAAGGCCCAGTAAACACTGAGCCTTAATACAATTAATGTGCTAATTAAAACTTAACGTTTACACCAGCAAATACACGGCGACCTAGTACATCGTATGTGTACGGGTCAGTGTTAGAATCGTTGTTACCTGTGTAGTAAGGTGGTTGCTTATCAAATAAGTTATTAACACCTGCTGTTACTGACACAGTCTCGTTAAAGATGTAAGCACCGCTTATGTCATGGTATACAACTGAAGGCGTTGTAGGCGCATAACATGATGACTCATCACCTTGACAGCTGTAGCTATCCATTCCTGCAATGTAGCGTGCTTTGTAGTTTGCGTTCCAAGCGTCGCCTTTCACAGTTAGTTCAAAGTTAGCTTTAACATCTGCATAACCACCGATACCAGAAGTAATTAAACCAGCGTAATCAATGCTTGATTCAACAACATCTACTAGGTACTCGTCTAGGTAAGTAACATCTAGTGATGTATTCCACGCAAGACCAGCTGCATCAAATGTGTAGTTTAAGTTTAAGTCGTAGCCTTTAGTTTGCTCGTAACCTACGTTTTGTAGTTGGTTATTAAAGGCAATACGGCCAGTGCTTTGGTTAAACGATACCGCAGCAGAGCTACATAACGCAGTACTTTGGTTAGCTAATGAACCATCTGTTGCTAAACAAGAGTCAACAATGTATTGGTTGTTAACAGTAGCAATTGCGTTTTCAATTTCAATGTCGTAGTAATCTAACGTCATTGAGAAACCTTCAAACCACTCTGGCTCGTACACAATACCCGCTGTTAGCGTATCAGCTTCTTCAGGCGTTAATTGGTCATTACCACCAACAGTTACTTCTGCTTGGTCTTGTGCACCAGGGAAGCTAACTTGTTCAAACGAAGGTGAATTACCTGAGTATAGCTCAGCTACTGTAGGCGCACGGAATGCTGTAGAGCGAACACCACGTAGCATTACTTCGTCGTTTACACGCCAAGTTAAACCAAGTTTCCATGTTTCGTCAGAACCAAAAGTGCTGTAATCGAAAGCACGGATTGCAGTGCTTAGTTCAACGTTTTGCGCTAAGAACGCATCGCTAACTAAAGGAATTGCAAGCTCTAAGTACGCTTCGTTTACGTCAAAACGACCGCTTGTAGGCTCAACACGTGGGTCGTTTGCAAGACCTTGTGATGTGATTGAATCTGGGATGTACCATGCTTTTTCTTCACGGCGCTCAACACCAGCAGCAAACCCTACGTAACCTGCAGGAAGTTCCATTACTTCACCAGCTAATGATGCAGTGAACATTAGTAATTGGCTACCACCTGAGTTTTGCTCAGTGTAAACGTAATCGCTTAAGTTCTCAGCAGACCAAGAAGATTGCATAAGTGGGTTAAAATCACCCGCTTCGATTGCATCTTGGATAGAGCCCATGTTGTGAAGGTTGCTTAAACGGTCAACTGAATCGTTACGACCAAAAATTACAGACACATCCCAATCGTAACCACTGTCAAGGTAACCTGCAGCACCTACTACAGTACGCACAGTGTCAACAACTTGTGAGAAATCACGAGTACCTGTGTCTGTCATACGACGACCGTAAGAAACTTCATCACCGTAGTTAATATTGTGGCTTGTTAGTGAATCGCCCATTTCTTCAGTGTAATCAAAGTCAAACCATACTGGCTGTGGTGCCATTTGTTGCTCTGACCAACGCTTAGAGTATGTGAATTCTGAGTATAAACGCGTGTCATCTGTTAAATCGAAGCTACCAATACCTGTAAGGTTTAAACGACGCATAGGCGTGTATAGGTAGCTGTCTGATGAGTAGTTGTACGCATCATCAGAACCAAAGTCATGCCAACCGTTGTCTGCTTGACCTTGTAGTGATTCATCACCTGACCATACGTGGCCATTTGGCGTGTATGAAGAACCAGAACAGTAAGGTGCACTGCCGTCGCCATCTTCAGTTAATGGACAATCAGAGAAGCTACGATCTGCTTGAGATGCGTCACCACGGTCAGTGTACTGAAGACCAATTACAACGTTACCACGACCAAAGCTACCACCCATAGTGATATCGAAAGACGTTTCATCAGCATCACCTTCTGTAGTGATTGCAGATTTAACATTTAAGTCTAAACCTTCAAAGTCATCTTTTAAGATGATGTTTACAACACCTGCAACCGCATCAGTACCGTATACTGCAGATGCACCATCTTTAAGTACTTCAATGTGCTTGATCATCGAAACAGGAATAGTGTTTAAATCAACAGTAGAGGCAGCACCTGTGCCTGAGTTGATCATACGACGGCCATTTACAAGTACTAATGTACGTTGTGAACCTAAACCACGTAAATCGATAGAAGCATTACCACCAGAACCATTATTGATACCTGGGTTGGTCATTGCACCACCAGTAGCAGTCATTTTTTGTAATACGGCATCAACCGAAACTGCGCCGGTTGCAGCAATGTCATCTGCACCGATTAAAGTAACTGGGCTAGCGGTTTCCATATCTGCGCGCTTAATGCGAGAACCCGTTACTTGAATTTTTTCAATAGCGTTTGCGCCATCTTCGGCCGCTACTACTTGCATACTTGAGAACATTGGGATTGCTGCGATTACAGCTAAACCAAGAGTTGATTTTTTCATGAATAAACCCTACTTGTTGGAAATTTACCTTGATTGGTAATGCTCACTTTTTATAAGAATTGTGAGTCAGGGGGGCAACTTAGGCTGAGTTAACTGAACAAAAACTTAATGAGAGATCGTTATATATACAACACCAAAAAAGAATAACCAAAAAAGGTACAAAGGTTATAACTTGTTGCAGTGTTAACTAAAAAAAACAATTAAAAATCATAGCCATACAACAAGAATAAAGCAATTAAAACACACCTGAAATCAAAGTTATGCAGATTGTAATCAAATGTAATTAATAGATAAATATACCCTTTTTAGAAAAATTAACATATTAATCACAGCGCATTAGTAAAACCGTAAAGCTGTAATAAAATTAAGAACCATAAATATGCAGATTTACCGCTTAAATAGTCTTATTAAGCTATTTATTTAGTTTTTTTGGTAATATTTTTTGTTCAGCGAGACTTCAACGTTTGCTCGGATCGGGAGGAGTTATTTGATTTAGCAAATCATTAGAGGGTCTTAATTTGAGGGCGTTTAGCCTTATTAAAATAGTTATCATGAAAGTAAGCAGGATTTACTTTTTTACATGCTCAGTAATGCAAGTAATACGCTTTTACTATAAATATGACGGAGCCCCCTATTGGCGTAAGGCAATTCACTCCATAACAAGAACGAGCAAGCACACCAACATAAACAGATGAGAATGAAAAAAAAGGTTACAGCATACAAGGCAGCAAAGAGGTTTAAATGTGTTAGTGCTTTAAATACAATTTTATACTCCTGCTATTGCAGCTCTGCATATAAAAGACGTCCGCTTAATAGTACTGCTTTATTATAGGAATAGCTTATTATAGTAATACCTTATTAATAGCTGACTTTTGTTATGCGCCAGCTAAAAAAATGATTAGCAGGAAAAAGGTACCTTAATACGTTACATAAAAATTATAAAAGTGAGTGATTTGCTCACCAGTTTGAACATTGCTTAAATTAAGCACCAGTTGCCACAGCATATTTTTCTCAGAGCATATGCCCACCATAGTGTCACTTTTATAAATAGTTGCTTCTTTAGTGAACTTTTGCGGAATAAAACCCATATACATGCTTATACTTTCAAGCTTAGCATTATCTATTTTTAGGTGGGCGGGTAAATCAAGGTAAATATTAAAGGGGGTTTCGGGGGTAATATTTTTATCACTTAACCATACTTTAACACCGGTATTATAAATACAGCGCTGATTCGTGTCGCAATTTGTTTTTAACAGTGCTTTTTGATCTTTTTGATTGGCATTGTCACAGCCTGTTAATACAAAAAACAGCATTAAAAACAAAGATAATCTATATATATGCATAACAAATCCGCGCTAAATAAAAACAAATCTTAATTAGCATGCTTTGAAATAACAATAGCCAGTGTGATGTTTGGTTAATATAGGTACAATCTGTATCAAAAAATAAACAACAAACTCACAAACTTTGATTGATGTCATAATTTTATGTAATTGACCTATCTTTTTTAGGCCAAAAAATTTATCATTTCACCCGCAAAAAATAAGGGTTTCTCGAGTTTGTTTTCTGAAGCATTCAGGCTTTGAACGTTTTAGGTAATACGCTTGGGGAAAATAGTAGGCCCCACTTTAAACGGTGGGTAATTCATTTCTAAACGCATTTATTGCAGCGGAAGCCAGAAAATGAGCCAAACAGTAGCATCACAAACTGAGTATAACTATAAAGTTGTACGCCAATTCGCTATTATGACAGTGATTTGGGGCATCGTTGGCATGAGTATTGGGGTTCTGATTGCTGCCCAATTAGCTTGGCCAGCACTTAACTTTGATACACCATGGTTAACATACTCTCGACTACGTCCGTTACACACGAACGCAGTAATTTTCGCATTTGGTACCAGTGCACTTTTTGCGACGTCTTATTACGTCGTTCAACGTACTTGTCAAACGCGCCTTTTCTCAGACAAACTCGCCGCTTTCTCTTTTTGGGGTTGGCAGCTTGTTATTGTATTAGCCGTAATTACATTACCACTGGGTATTACTAGCTCTAAAGAATATGCAGAGCTTGAGTGGCCAATCGATATTTTAATCGCGGTAGTATGGATAGTTTACGCAGTGGTATTTTTTGGTACGCTGATCAAACGTAAAGTATCGCACATCTACGTTGCTAACTGGTTCTACGCTGGCTTTATTATTACTGTTGCAGTGCTACACATTGTAAACAGCATGGCAGTGCCTGTGTCGTTAACTAAATCATACTCAATCTACGCAGGTGCGGTAGATGCAATGGTTCAGTGGTGGTACGGTCACAACGCTGTAGGTTTCCTACTAACGGCTGGTTTCTTAGGTATGATGTACTACTTTGTACCAAAGCAAGCAGGTCGCCCAGTTTACTCTTACCGTTTATCGGTAGTTCACTTTTGGGCACTTATTTCACTTTACATTTGGGCAGGTCCTCACCACCTTCACTACACTGCGCTTCCTGATTGGACGCAAAGTTTAGGTATGGTTATGTCTATTATCCTATTTGTACCGTCTTGGGGTGGTATGATTAACGGTATAATGACGCTCTCTGGCGCTTGGCATAAGCTACGTACCGACCCAGTACTGCGTTTCTTAGTTGTTTCATTGTCTTTCTACGGTATGTCTACGTTTGAAGGCCCAATGATGGCAATTAAATCTGTAAATGCATTATCTCACTACACAGATTGGACTATCGGCCACGTACACTCAGGTGCACTAGGTTGGGTTGCGATGATTTCAATTGGTGCTATTTACCACCTTATTCCTGCGTTATTCGCACAAGGTCGTATGTACAGCGTTAAATTGGTTAACACGCACTTTTGGTTACACACAGTAGGTGTTGTACTTTACATTGTTGCAATGTGGATCTCAGGTGTTATGCAAGGTCTAATGTGGCGTGCAGTTAACTCTGACGGTACATTAATGTACAGCTTTGTTCAGTCTTTAGAAGCATCACATCCTTTCTACATTATGCGCTTTGTAGGCGGTGTATTCATCGTTACAGGTATGTTAGTTATGGCTTACAACGTTCTGCGTACAATTTCAGCTGAGAAAGAATCACTGAAGTTAGACGCGCAAGCACAATTAGCATAACGGAGTGAGATGATGAGCAATAAAAATTCACAAAACAAACATGAAATAGTAGAAAAGAACGTTGGCCTAATGGCTATTCTGACTGTTTTTGCTATTAGTTTTGGTGCATTAGTTGAAATTACTCCGCTAATGTTCCAAGACGATACAACAAAACCTGTAGAAGGTTTGCGCCCACTTAACGCGCTTGAAATGGAAGGCCGTGACATTTATGTACGTGAAGGTTGTTATAACTGTCACTCACAAATGATTCGTCCTTTTCGTGATGAAGTTGAGCGTTACGGTCACTACTCTGTAGCGGGCGAATCAGTATGGGATCACCCTTTCCAATGGGGTTCTAAACGTACTGGTCCTGACCTTGCACGTGTAGGTAACCGTTACTCGGACGATTGGCATTATGCACACTTAGTTGATCCACGCGCCGTGGTTCCTGAGTCGAACATGCCAGGTTTTCCTTGGTTAGCAGAGACTAAGGTTGATACCAGCCTGACTCTGAAAAAACTACAAATTTTCCGTGATACTTTTGCTATTAACCCAGAAAACCCTAAACACCCGGGTTTAGGTTATGGCAGCGACGAAGAGCTACAAGCAGATGTTGATAAAGTTAACGCTATGAATAACGGCGAAGGCGCAACAGAAATGCAAGCCCTAATCGCGTATTTACAGCAACTTGGCACCCACTTGAAGTAATTATTATGGATTACGGAACATACAGAGGCATTTTGACTCTGGTAATTTTAGTATTGTTTATTGTGATTGTTGTATGGGCATACAGCAAGCGTAGCAAAAATCGTTTTGATGACGCTGCTAATGCCATTTTCGAAGATGAAAAAAAACATAACAACACACTCTCTAACGAGGAAAAGGAGTCTGAAAAATGACTAGCTTTTGGAGTATTTGGGTTATTGTATTAACCCTAGCCTGCTTAATCATCATTTTTAGCTTATTAGTTTGGAACCTTAAAAACTATGCGGGCGTAAAAGAAGGTGAAGACTGCGGACATGAATATGACGGCATTACCGAACTAAATAATCCACTACCAAAATGGTGGACGTACATGTTCTTCGCAACATTTATTTGGTCGGTATATTACTTAGCAGCTTATCCAGGTTTAGGTAACTGGGAAGGCTTAGGTAAATGGACAAGCTCTAACCAAGGTATTACCTCTTTAGCTGAATCTAAAGAAGCCACGGCTAAAGCAAAAGAAGAAGGCCGCTATGTAAAGCTTGATAAAGAATACGAAGCAGCACAAGAGCGCTTTGGTCCTATTTTTAACAAGCTTGCACAAGTACCAGTATTAGATTTAGTTAACTCTAAATTTGAAGGTGATGCAGCGCAGCAAGTAGCCCTTGAAAATGGCGAAAAGCATGAACAAACAGACGGCCAGTTAGCACTTGAAATTGGTCAGCGTTTATTCTCGCAAAACTGTGCGCAATGTCATGGTTCAGATGCACGTGGTGCAACTGGCTTCCCTAACCTAACTGATAAAGATTGGTTATACGGTGGCTCACCAGACAAAATTAAAGAAACGCTTCTTTATGGTCGTGTAGCCGCAATGCCTTCTTGGAGTGCAGCACTTGGTGAGCAAGGCGTTAAAGAAATGACAGCGCACGTACTTAGCTTGTCTGGTCGTACTGTTAACCAAAAAGATGCCGCTGCAGGTGCAGCTAAGTTTGCGATGTGTGCCGCGTGTCACGGTGCAGATGGTAAAGGCTCTGTTGCACATAACTTACCGTTTGGTGCACCAAATCTTACAGATAACATTTGGTTATACGGTGGTTCTCAACGCGCTGTTGAAGAAACCCTTAACCATGGCCGCGCCGGTGTAATGCCAGCATGGAAAGACATTTTAGGTGAAGATAAAATTCACCTGTTAACTGCCTATGTTTACAGTTTATCGCAAGATAAATAAACACCCAGTTAACTATTAATTAATCTTTTTATTTCAACAGATTAATCCAGATCAAAAAAGCCTCCAGTCGGAGGCTTTTTTTTAGTCTTTTACAAATATTTGCTATAAAATAGCCCTACCTAAACTAATTTTAGAGCAACTATGCAACCTACTCCGTGGTATAAAAATTTTTGGCCTTGGTTTTTAATCTTTTTTCCGCTAGCGGCCATTATCGGGTGCATAACCTTGATTATTACTGCTGTGGGCAACGGCCCAGATATGGTGGTTGATGATTACTATAAAAAAGGCAAAGCAATAAACTTAGAACTTACTAAGTTTGAAAAAGCCAAAGCACTGTTTTTACATGGCAAGCTTAATGTTACAAACGAGCGTGCCAGTTTTGCCTTTACTAAAGGCGATTATAGTAAAGTACACGCTTTAAAGCTGTCTTTTTATCATCGCACCATCAAAGCGCATGACTTTGAAGCAACGCTTACCCCTAATGCAAATAAAGAATTTACTGCCCTTTTAGATAACTACACACCAGGTGCTTACTCTGTATTTATAGAGCCGGTGGATGGTAGTTGGAAGTTAAAAGAAAACATCACTCTTCCTACCGAGCAGCCTTTGTTAGTTACCCCAAATTATAAGTAGCCACCACTATGAGCGTTTCTTGCTTTCATTGCCTTGAAAGTGTGCCAAATGGATTTCGCGCAACCGTAACAATAGATAACACGCCACAGCCTATGTGCTGTATTGGCTGCCAAGCAGTTGCGCAAAACATTGTTGACCAAGGCATGACCGACTATTACAAATACCGCACCGTACGCGCTGGTAAAGTAGAGCAGTTAGTCCCTGAGCAACTCGCGCTTATTAAAAGCTACGACAACGAAGACATACAAGATGAGTTTATAGCCACAACCGATAACTTATCCCAAGTACTTTTAAGTGTTGAAGGCATTACCTGCGCCGCGTGTGCATGGCTTATCGAAAAGCAATTACTTAGCTTAAAAACGGTAAAGCGCGTTGATGTTAATACCTCAACTAACCGTGCCATGATCCAATGGGATAAAACCCAAACCCCGCTAAGCGAAATTATTACTTCCTTAGCCAAAATTGGCTACAAAGCTTACCCGTTTCAAGCCGATGACGAAGCCCAACAAAAGCAACAAACAGCAAAAGCCTATATACGCCGCTTAGGTGTTGCAGGGCTGATGACCATGCAAGTGATGATGTTTGCCTTTGCCATGTACTTTGGCATGTTCTCGGGTATGGATAATAACTTTGAGCAATACTTTAGGTGGATAAGCCTAGTGCTTGCCTCCCCCGTTATTTTATACAGCGCATTACCCTTTTTAACTAATGCTATAAATGGCTTAAAAGCAAAACAGTTAAATATGGACTTACCCGTTTCGCTGGCTATTTTTGGTGCGTATAGCGCCAGCTGTTATGCCACATTTATGCAAGTAGGCGAAGTGTATTTTGAATCGGTATGTATGTTTACCTTTTTATTATTATTAGGTAAATACCTTGAATTTAGGGCTCGATTAAAAGCCAGCGAGTTTACTGCCAACTTACAAAAGCTGCTGCCTTTAACCGCCCGCACCCTTGATGATAACGGCCAAGAGCATATTATTGCAGCTAAAAAGCTTAAGCTTAATGATGTTGTACTCATAAAGGCTGGCGAAACTATCCCCGCTGACGGAGAGCTTATCAAGGGGCAAACAAGTGTTGATGAGTCGATGATGACCGGTGAGCATCAGCCCGTTAATAAGTTTATTGGCCACAATGTGTATGCTGGGTGTGTTAATCACGATGGCGTAATAGAAATAAAAATAAATAAAATTGGCCAAAACACCCTACTAAACCAAATTATACACTTACAACACACAGCGCTTACCAAGCGCCCTAAACTGGTAGAAATTACCGATAAAGTTGCCCAGTGGTTTATTGCCTGCTTGCTAGTTTTTGCCTCTATAACGGCCATTGGCTGGTACCAAATTGACCCAGAGCACGCGTTTTGGATCACTATTTCTGTATTGGTTGCCACTTGCCCTTGCGCGCTTAGCCTTGCTATACCTACCGCATTAACGTGCGCTGTAGCCACGCTTACCCGCAAAGGGGTGTTAATTAAACAAGCGCATGTGCTCGAAACCCTCTCGCAATTAACGCTGTTTGCCTTTGATAAAACAGGCACCCTCACACAAGGTAAATTTAGCTTAGATGCCATTGATATACTCGATGACACAATCTCTAAAGAGCAAGCGCTAAATATTGCAGCCCAGTTAGAGCGTTATTCTGAGCACCCCATAGCCAGCGCATTTAATAAATACGCCACCACCGAGCTTGCCCTTACAAACATTACTGTACACCCAGGTATGGGCATTAGTGCACAAAGCGCAGATGATCATTACGCTATTGGTAAAAGCGGCTGGTTTGACAGTAAAAAAACAAATGCCCAAGCAAGCCTATTTATAAATAAACGCGTAGTTGCTCGTTTTTACTTTATAGATAAAGTAAAACCCGGTGCCAGTGAGCTTATAAGTACCTTACAAGCACAAAACTTGAGCTGTCATATGCTCACAGGCGATGCATCAGACGCCGGACAAAAAATAGCAAAACAGTTAAAGCTCAACAGCAGCCAAAGCGCCCTGTCGCCTAAAGATAAACAAACCGCCGTAGAGCAATGGTCATCACAAAACGAAGTGGTTGCCATGGTAGGCGATGGCATTAACGACAGCCCAGTATTTGCCAGTGCCCATTTATCCATTGCAATGGAAACCGGTGCCGACATTTCTAAAAACAGTGCCGATGTAGTGCTGTTAAACAGTGATTTAGCCTCAATTGCGCACCTACTCAATGTTGCTAAGCAAACCAGGCGAATCATTAAGCAAAACCTAACGCTATCTTTGTTGTATAATGCCTCTATTTTACCGCTTGCAGCGCTTGGGCTTGTAGCCCCGTGGATGGCCGTTATTGGTATGTCTGCCAGCTCAATTATTGTGATTAGTAATTCACTAAGGCTTTTAAAGTTATGAGCATAATTTATATTTTAATCCCGATTGCCATATTATTTGTGATTATTGCCATTGGCGTGTTTTTTTGGGCCGTTAAAAGCGAGCAATTCTCTGATTTAAACAAACAAGGTCATAGTATTTTGTTTGAAGATGATAAAGAACAACACAACAAAAGTAATGATTGACCCACTTTACACCAGCGCCTTTTTAATGGGCTTAATTGGTAGCGGGCATTGCCTTGCCATGTGCGGTGGTATTGCCAGCTCATTGCAATTGGCCATTAACAAGCGCCAATCTGTTATTTATTCATTTGCTTATAACATTGGCCGAGCGTGTAGCTACATGCTGGCTGGCGCACTCGTTGCGGGTATAAGTAGCCAATTTGCAAAGCAAAATACGTTTTTTTCTGTAACCCTTTCATTCATTGCGGCTATTTTTATGCTGCTGGTAGGCGTATATATAATGCGCTTAGGCCCCACTTTGCAATGGCTTGAAAAAATAGGCAAAACACTTATTTGGCAGCATATTGTTAAGCTTAATAAATATTTAATGCCTGTAGATTCAACGGCTAAAGCATTGGGTTACGGCGCGTTGTGGGGCTGGCTACCCTGTGGTTTGGTTTATTCAGCGCTCACATGGGCAATGACCAGCCCTAGTGCATTTGATGGTGCCCTAGTGATGCTTTGCTTTGCGCTTGGCACCTTTCCGGCCATGATCACCTTAGGCCTGGCCGCCCAAAAACTTAATAGTGTTATTAACCACCCATGGACGCGAATTGTGTTAGGCAGTATTATAATTTGGTATGGTATGTACCTATTGATCATTGCCACCGACAAACTAGTACATTAATCGTCAGCGGCATTAAGCCACTCGGTTTATTTTCACTGCTGTGTATAAAAATTAAAACGGATTAAATTATGGATTTCTCTCAAAGTCGCGCTAAAAGTAATTGTGCAATTAGCTGTAACAACTGCAGCATCAGCCAATTGTGTTTGCCGTTTTCGTTAAATGGCCAAGAAATGGATAAACTTGACGAAATCATTGAACGCAAAAAGCCCCTGCACAAAGGCGACTACTTGTTTGAATCCGGTGCTGCGCTTAATGCAATTTATGCAGTACGCTCAGGCTCATTTAAATCGTACACATTGTCTGAACAAGGGGATGAGCAAATTACCGGTTTTCACTTAGCCGGCGATTTAGTCGGCTTTGATGCCATTAGCAAAATGGCTCACCAGAGCTTTTCGCAAGCACTAGAAACATCAATGGTCTGCGAAATCCCGTTTAATACACTCGATGAGTTAGCAGGTAAATTACCCAAACTTCGCCAACAAATTATGCGTTTAATGAGTAGCGAAATTACCTACGATCAAGAAATGCTGCTACTTCTTAATAAAAAATCGGCAGAAGAGCGCCTAGCGAGCTTTATTTATAACCTTTCGGAGCGCTTTGGCGAGCGCGGATTCTCGCGTAAAGAGTTTAGATTTACCATGACTCGTGGTGAAATAGGTAACTACTTAGGGCTAACCGTTGAGACCATCAGCCGCTTATTAAGTCGTTTTCAAAAAGCGGACTTAATAAAAGTAGAAGGTAAATTTATTACTATTTTAGACAGCGACGCACTCGCCAAAACGGCAGCAATAATTAAGCCTTGCTAAACTAACAGGTGTTGTAACTTTGATTTAGAACAACAATTTGTGTGCTACCCCTTTAACTGCTGTGTATTTACGTTACACTGAAAGTAAGTTAAAAAGGGAGTAGCATATGAACACTATTAAACGTATTTTAGCCGTTATTGATCCCACTAAGGATGACCATCACGGTTTAGCTCGCTCGATTGATTTAGCCAAAAAGTCAGGCGCGAGTATTACCGCCTTTATGACTGTTTACGACTTTTCTTACGAAATGACCACTATGCTGTCGTTTGAAGAGCGCGAAGCAATGCGAAAAGCCGTTATAAGCGATAGAGAATTATGGCTTAAGGATATAATTTCTACCTACCCAGATGTAAATATCACCACCCAAGTGGTCTGGCATAACCGCCCTTTTGAAGCCATTATTAATACCGTGATTGAACAAGAATACGATTTAGTGGTTAAAAGTACCCATCAGCATGGCGCGCTAAAATCGGTTATTTTTACCCCTACCGACTGGCACTTAGTACGTAAATGTCCCACACCTGTGTTATTTGTAAAAGAAATGGCCTGGCCTGAGCAAGGTAATATTTTAGCCGCAGTCAATGCGGTTAGTGAAAACGATGAGCATGTAGCCCTTAATAAACGCATTATTAAAGATGCACAATTTTTATGTGAACTTGCCAACGCTAAACTTAATTTAGTTAATGCCTACCCTGCTACACCCATTAATATTGCCATAGAGATACCAGAATTTAACCCAGGCCTTTATAACGAATCTGTAAAAAAACACCACATAGAATCTACCAACGAGCTTGCTAAAACCTTTAGTTTAACTAATGAGCAATGCTTTATAGAAGAAGGCCTACCGGAGGATGTGATCCCCGATGTAGCAAATCGCTTAAATAGCGAACTGGTGGTGATTGGCACCGTAGGGCGCACGGGGCTAAGTGCCGCATTGGTTGGCAACACTGCCGAGCACGTAATTGATAGCCTAGACTGCGATGTCTTGGCATTAAAACCTGATGGCTACGTAAGCCCGCTTGCCAAAAGTTAAACAAAGCCTTAACTAGCGCTTTAATACCCATAGTACTTGGGTATATAATACGCCCCTTTATTTTCAGCAAATAATTTGCCGCATTGTTTTATAAGGGGGCGTAGTGTCTCACTCAGCTCAAGCCAAAGCTCAATACAACTTAAATAAGCTACAAAAGCGTTTACGCCGTCTTACTGGCCAAGCCGTCATGGACTTTAACATGATAGAAGAAGGCGACCGTATAATGGTATGCCTATCGGGTGGTAAAGACAGTTACACCATGCTTGATATGCTTAAACATTTAAAGCGTGTGGCGCCTATTAAATTTGATTTATTTGTTGTTAATCTCGATCAAAAACAACCAGGCTTTCCTGAACACGTTTTACCTGAGTACCTTGATAAACAAGATATTGAATACAAAATTGTAGAAGAAGACACCTACAGCATTGTTACCGATATAATTCCTGAGGGTAAAACCACGTGTTCGCTTTGCTCACGCCTACGTCGTGGTATTTTGTACCGTACAGCCAAAGAAATGGGTGCAACTAAAATTGCCCTTGGCCATCACCGCGATGACATGATCGAAACACTCTTTTTAAACATGTTTTACGGCGGTAAGCTTAAAAGCATGCCGGCTAAATTAATGAGCGATAACGGCGAGCATATGGTTATTCGTCCCCTCGCTTATTGTAAAGAAGCCGATATAAGTAAATACGCATTTAGCCAAGGCTACCCTATTATTCCTTGTAACTTATGTGGCTCACAAGAAAACCTGCAACGTAAACACACTAAAAACATGCTAGCGCAATGGAATAAAGACCACCCTGGGCGTATTGAGAGTATTTTTACTGCAATGCAAAATGTGGTGCCTTCGCATTTAGCCGATACAGAACTATTTGACTTTGAAAACCTAAAAACCGGCGACGTTATTGATGGCGGCGATATAGCACTCGATAAACCAGATATACCTAACGCGCCTGTAAGCGATGAAGATGAAAACCAACAGCAACAAGCTGATGTTGTTACTATTAACCTAAGCTAACGGTTTTAAAAATACAGTTAAGGGGCTACTCGCCCCTTTTTTTATACTCATTAATCCTGCTAAGCGCCTTTATCAGCTAACCCTTTTAAAAACTCTAAACTCATTCGTTCTTGCTCGTTTGCTTGATAAGGCAACTGTTGCAAACTATCGTAGGCAAAATCTGTAATTTCAAACTCAGTAATGTCACTGCTACCAAAACTATTACGCTCACCTGGTCTTGGCGACATGCGCTCTATCACAAAGTCACTTAAACGCATGTTAACCACCCCTTGTGGTAATACCGACCAATGCGCCTTTAAATCCACCGTTTGACTGCCCTGTGAAAGTTTCTTTTTAGTCACCAAATGTGCAAGTGGGGTCGTATCACTGTATAAATTAGCTCTAATTCTATATAAGCCACTTTTAAGCACCTTTAAATGGGCTGTGGCTATCATGTTTTCGTTTTGTACATAGGCATTATCAAAATCAATAAGCGTCGCACTGGGTGGCATATACTGTATTTGCGCAACTGCAGGCACCTTTTTACCTGCAACATTTGCCTCTACAAATAGCTGTAAATTTCGCGGGTAGTCTTCACTGGCTTTAAAGCTTACTGTGGCTTCACCCTGCTGAGCTGTGGTGGTTTTTGAACTGATTGACGCTTTGGTATCGGTATTGCTTAGCGCTACATTTACCTCTGCTAGGTTTTGCGCAGCAATATGAACGGTTATTTCTTGCGGGTATACAAACCGATATTTATCTAAACTAACAACGAGGGCATTACCCGCATCGTCAATGGGGCTTGTAACTGGGTAAAACTGATTGGGCTTTAAACGGTCTTCATCAAGTGCGCTTAAGGGCTGCGAATAAGGTGGGTATTTGAGTGCGCTTTGGTATTGCATTGCCACATGCTCTGCGGCACTGGCCAAGTGCTGATCATAATGTATTTTGGGTGGGCTTTTTGCCTGTTTTTGTTTTGGCACATCAATGGTTATTACGGTGTTTTTATCTGGGCTTGCTGGATCTGTCTTGTTTTTTATTGCCAGTGCAGCGGGAGGCTCAAGCGTTTTAACTTCATTTTTATTTGTAAACCACAGTAAAAACATCGCAATACTGACTACAGCGGCACCAATGTAAAACTTTTTCATGTTGCATCAATCCTTTAAAAGCGTGCAGCAAATAACTACACGCTCTAGCATTTAATACCTAACGCGTTTAAAAATTTAGGTACTTATTAAGGGATCACGTTATAAATAAGTGCCGAGGCACTTTGCGTGTTTGAATCCTTAATATAGCGGTAGTGTTTTTTCCAAAACCAAGTACCCGTTGTTTTATCAAATGTATTAAAGCCAACATTTTGACCATCTACATTTATATTGTTCATGGCAATTGTGACATTCCCTTTGCGTTGCGCATTGTGGATCTCGTTGTGGCTGTAGCTGTCGCTCATCATCATTGGATAATGGTTCGGCATAAAGCTATTAACGGCATCGCCTTGTGATTTTAACTGGCCATTAGTATCAATACTGCTACTACAACTGCCAAACGATTTAGCCGCGCTTGCTCCACACGATGAATGCGATGCCACCACCGAATCATCATTACCTTTTAAAAACCCGCCCGTTAAACCTAGGTACTCATTACCATCGGCTACAAAACGTAAACGCGGCGTACGCGCATCTGGAAACGGCGAAATTTTGCGTGCGTTATTTACTTTTAAATCGTGTAATACGCCCACCGCTTCTGTCACATCGCTGCCTAACCACCATTTGAGTGCAGCATCCACTGCAAAGTTCCATGCTGCGCCAGTTAAAGCACTTACAGCAATATCGGCAAGCTCGCTGCCGCCCCCTGCTCCCGCTAAATCAAAGGTCGCCACAATATTAAGTGGCGTAAGGCCTGCATTTTCAAGCCAATTAGCTTGGTTATCAATAATATGGCGAGCAACTAAATCGCCTGTTGAATGCGTTACTAGCACACAGCCATCAGCACATAAGTTAGAACGCGATATTTGCTTTAATTTAGGCCATACCCAATCGGTCGCAATTTTACCTTCAATGCGCTCATAGGCTGGCCAATCAATACGTTCATCAGCACGGTTATTCCAATAGGTTTGCCAATAGGTTTCACCGTCGTTTATTACATCGCTGCCCGACTTATTGGTTATTTGCGATACCTGTAAGCCGTGGATCAGTATAATTTTGTGATCTTTACTCAGTGCAGAAAAGCTCATTAAAAACGCAGCGCTGGCAAAAAGTAGATATTTAAGTGTGTGTGTTCGTTTAGAGTTGTTCATATAAATCCTTAATGTGTTCAGTGTTTTATTTTTATGCCTATGTACTTAAGGTATTCATTTACACATGTGCAGGCGCACATGCATTGACCAGTATTAGGAACAACGCTCAAAAATGCAACAATTTATTATCATTTAAATTCTGCTAAATCTATATTGACTGTATATTCAATTACTTAAATTTAAATAATTGCAATATTTAGTATTATTTACACACACCTAGTAGTCGGCAGTACTAAAGCTAAAAAACCTAACGCATAAAAATACGTTAGGTTTTTAGTAATTAGTCCAACCTTTAAATATAAACAGGTATTAGTATTTTAAACGCTCATACAATCCTGAGGCTCTTGATACACTTTTGCTCATGGCCAATTGCAGTACTTTTTTATCGGCCACCAGCTCAAAGGTGTTTTTAGCACGTGTTATGCCTGTGTACACCAGCTGCCTATTTACGCCCATACTGGCATGTTTAAGCGGCGGTAAAACCATAGCAGTATAACTAAACTCCGAGCCCTGCGATTTATGTATGGTCATTACATACACTTTATCGTGAGCAGGCAGGCGCGCAGGTGAAAACGCCCGTACCGTGTTTTGCTCATCAATAAATAATGCTTTTAACTGCCCGCTTTCATCGGGCATTAAAATACCAATATCCCCATTAAACAACTTAAGTTGATAATCGTTTTGGCTCACCATAATGGGCATACCACTGTAATGGCGCTGGTTTGGGCTTACCGATATTAACCCTTGCTGCACAAGTGCGCGCTCAATGCGGCTGTTTAAGCTATTTACGCCGTAATCACCCTCACGCACGGCCGCTAATAATTGATATTGAGAAAACGCCGCGTGAACATCTGCAACACTTGCCCCTTGGGCGATTAAATTTAAATAATGAGCGTAATGCTTAGCAGCACTGTTTATTAATTTTTCTATGGGTTTTGCAACAAAGTCATAATCTAAAATAACATCGTTAAATTGCCCTTGTGTGCTTTGTTGCTCTACGTATTTTAAAATACCGTTATGGTTAGTATTAACCGCCAGCGCAAGCTGGCCAATGCCACTTTGTGCATCAAACCGGTAACTGTGTTGTAAAAACGCAATGCAATCAGCTAGTTTAAATTCGCTATGTCCAGGCGCCGCTAATTTAGCCTCTCCTTTAAAACATAAAGCATTGAGCTCATCACATCGTGCTTGCGAGTAATTAGGCGTTTCACCCAATGCTAACCCTTGGCATAAATCACTCATTACACTGCCGGTATCTACCGAGGCAAGTTGGTCTTTATCGCCAAGCAATATTAAACGCGCATGCGCAGGCAGTGCTTCTATTAATTTAGCCATGAGTGATAAATCAACCATACTGGCTTCATCAATAATAAGTACATCTAAATGCAGCGGGTTGGTGCTGTTATGCTTAAATTTATTAGTAAAGGGTTTAACCCCTAAAAGCCGGTGAATAGTTTGCGCGCTATCGGGAATTAAGGCCTTTATATCCTCAGGAATAATTTTAAGTTGCTCTTTTGCCCCTAAAATTGATTCACTTAAACGAGCTGCCGCTTTACCTGTAGGCGCCACCAGCTTTATGCTTAAAGGTGCACTTTTATAAAGCGACTGTAAAATAGCTAATAGCTTAGTCACGGTGGTGGTTTTACCTGTCCCTGGCCCGCCCGTAATAACGCTAAAGCCTTTTGTTGCGGCAATAGCACAGGCTACTTTTTGCCAATCAATCGCAAGCGCTGAATTATCAACAAAGTAGTCATTTAATAATTGGCTGAGTAACTGGGTATTTATATTTAAATGGCGCTCACTCATCGCTAGTAAACGTGTAGCTAAGGTGTGCTCATAATCAGCTAGGCGCGCAAAATAAAGCCGTTCGTTAAATAACTGTAAGGGTTTGGCCTTACCCACACTGTTATGGGCACTTAAACAGCTAAGCGCATCGAGGTAGTTAAAGGCTTCGTTAAAAGGCGATGTAATATTTGGTACATTGCCCTCGGTTTTAGTAAAGTCGCTTTGGCGTAAATTAAACGGGTTTTGCCAGTCGACTTCTTTTAATGTTAAACAGCTATGTTGGCTTTGCTGTGCTAAACACAGCAATAACACTATATAAAACACGTCGTTTTGCTGGTTATCGCACAGCATTAAGGCAAGCTTTACATCTACCATTCTTATGCGTTTTTCATCTAATAAGTAGTCAAGCAGCTCCACCGTATTTAACGGTTGGGCAGGTGCTGGCGGCTCATCAAACAAGCTTTGCTGCATAGGGTAGTCACTCATAACATGGCTCCTTGGCTAAATAAGCCATCTAATAGTGTGATTTGCTCTGCGCTAAGCTTATTAAAATACACCCCTTTGCCCGCCGGCATGCCGCGTAAAAACGTATAATAAACCCCGCCTAAATGGGTTTCTATTGCATAATCACTGATGCGTTGTTTGAGTAATCGGTGCAGCGCAACGCTATAAATTAAATACTGTAAATGATACTGATGGCTATTCATGGCTTGCTCTAGCAGGTCGCTTTCATAGTCAGCGGGCGTATTGCCTAAGTAATTAGACTTATAATCTAAAATATAATACTTCCCTTGATAGCAAAAAATTAAATCTATAAATCCCTTTAACAGGCCTTTTACATGAGAAAACTCGAGTTTGCTTTGGGTAAAACCAAAATGCTTAACCAGTATTTCGTTTAATTTGGGCGCGCTTAAACTATCTAAAGGTAAATTAAATTCCATTTCGACTAGGCAGTCTGTCGGGGCTAATTGACTTAAGCTTAATCCCTCATTGTTTAAGGGGCAGGTTAACGAATCAAGCACCCATTGCTCGGTCACGTGTTGCCAGCTTTCGCTAATATGGTATTTATCCAGCGCATGTTTAACTACCTCTGCTAAATTTTGCTCTGGATTTGTAGGGTGTACTTGTGCACTGGTAAAGTCTATTTGCTCAAATATTTCATGCAAACAGCTTCCGGGCTTCGCCCCCTTGGGAAAACTGTAAGGCGATGGTATTTCATCTTGGCTGTTAGCAAATTTATCTTTTTCATGATCTTCATCGCTGCGCCCAGGCTCAATATGATCGGTGTGCTTTTTAAAGCTCAGCGCGCTAAAGCTGGTTGCTCGCCAATCTCGCTCTATGTTGGCTGTAACCGTATTAACTCTTAACGCTTGGCTTTGCTGCACTGCGCTATTGAGTGTTAATTGGCCTTGTTCGGCCAATTGCTCAGCCGTAAATTGCTGATAGTGCATTTCGGTGTGAGCGTCGCAGAATTCACTTAAATGGGTGCGCCACGTTTGGCTACTTGTAAGCTCAAGCCCTGCAAATAACACATGCCCTAATGCACTACTTTGTATAGCCAAGCGACTACTTTGCCCTTGCCCTATGTTATACACCCCAAGTGCACAAAAATGTACCGCGCGGGTAAGGGCAACATAAAGTAAGCGTAAGTCTTCAGCTAAGCGTTCTTGCTCGGCTTGTGCTAAGGCGTCTTCGTTTTTACTTAAATCGTAAACTAGCTGGCCGTTTTGATGATACAGCGCTTCTTTAGTTTCGCGATAGCCGCTGGCAAAAGGCATAAATACCAGCGGATACTCGAGCCCTTTTGAGGCATGCATAGTCACAATTTTAACTAAGTTTGCGTCACTCTCTAGGCGTACTTGCACGGTTTCGCCATCTTGCTGGCTTACTTTTTGTGCAAACCAACGTAGCAAGCGCAAAGTGCCTTCTAACTCTATTTGCTTTTGCTGCAGTATTTCACCTAAGTGTCTAAAGTCGGTTAACCAGCGCTCTACGTTATAGCCAAGTCCTTGCCACTTAGCGCTCAGCTGATTATGGCTTAACAAACGCTCAAGCATGGCCATTGCGCCTTGCTTGTTCCAAATATGGCTAAGTTGAGCAAAAAAGTTTAAGTGCTCTTGCCATTTATTTTCATCATCAGCAAGGGCGTAAATTTCGTTGTAGCTTAAACAAAATAATGGCCCGGCTAATACGCCGCGCAGTAACGACTCGTTGTATTGCCCATGCAATGCCGTTAAAAAATTAAGTAAATGGTGGCTAAGCTCTTGGCTAAAAACACTGTCGCGCGATAAATACACGCTAGCAATATTGGCATTGCTCAGTGCTTTTTTCATTATTTGCGCTTCTACACGGTCGCGCACCAATATACAAATATCGGCAGCGGTCACCTTATGCTTACCAATGCACGCTCGCCCTTGCCCGGCTTGCTCAAGCAATGTCACTATTTTATTGGCAAAATAGCTGGCCAAATGCCCTTGCCCAACGCCTTTGCTGGTGGGTTTGTTTTTTTCATCTGCAGCTTCATCTACAAATACATTAAACTCAAACGCGGTGGCAGGTTTGCCATCTATTGTAAATGTTTCATCGGCTTTTTTGCCTTTTGCTGCTACTGCGTTAAACGGTATGGCATCGTTATAAATAAAGCTATTGACATGTTTAGAAAACAAACTGTTCACACTGTTTACTATATCGGTGCTTGAGCGAAAATTAGTACCTAAAGTAAATTGCTGCTCAGGCTCTACCGACTCTTTTGCGCCAATATAGGTAAAAATATCAGCGCCCCTAAAGCCATAAATAGCCTGTTTTGGGTCGCCTATCATGGCAAGCGTCGTTTTTTCTTGGCCGTATATTTTGCTAAAAATTCCGTACTGAATCGGATCGGTATCTTGAAACTCATCAATCATGGCAACAGGAAATAACTGCGCTATTTTTTGCGATAAAGCCTCGCCCTGCTCGGCATATAAAGCACTGTGTAAATTAGTCAGTAAATCATCTGGGGTGATCACACTTTGCTCTTGCTTGCGTTTTACAATTGCCTGTTTAACCCACCGAGCTGCGGTTTGTACAACGGCAATTTTAAGGCCCTGATTAATTTTAGTATTAAGTGCACTGAGCTCATCAAACAGGCTAAGCAGAGGGTGGCTAAATAATGGCTGATTTTTTTTATAATTACTGGCATCACTTAAGTTTTCGCTGCTCCACACCTCAAACGAGTATTTATTGGTGCCAAATTCAAAAAATAACTCATCACCTAAACAAAATCCTTCAAGGGCCGTTAAACTGCCTTTTCGCCCAGGTGTTTTAGAGCCACTTAAACCCGAGCCCTTTATTGCAGCTATAAACTCTTGCTCCAGCACTGCTTTTTTAAAAGCGGGTACTTTAGCAATGTACTCATCGCGAGCTTTAAATACGTCATCTAAGTTTATTTGCGGCACTATGTTCGCATTGGCTTTATTTAGCACACTACTAACTTGGCTAAATAGCGATTCAGGGGCTGCAAACACCTCTAAAATAGCATCCGTGCGTTCTTTATTAAGTGGGTATACAAAGGCGCGCCAAAAATCCTTAATTGTGTCGAGCAGTATGTCGCGCTCATCTAGAATAAATTCAAGGTTAAAAGCAACGCCCGATTCAAACGCATGCTGCTTTAACATGCGTTGGCAAAAACCATGAATGGTAAATATAGCGGCTTCGTCCATAGATTTAGCGGCGGCATCGAGTAAATCAAAGGCGCGGTGTTTATCATCTACTGCGGCTATTACACCTTCTATTAATTCATCATTTGGGTTTTGGCCCAGTAATGCATCGCGCGCAGCAATAATACGGCTGCGTACGCGGTCTTTAATTTCTTGCGTTGCAGCATCGGTAAAGGTAACCACCAATATTTGCTCAACACTTAACGGGGGGTTTATCTCCCCTGGTATTTGCAAGCCTAATAAATAGCGTAAATAAAGCCCGGTAATGGTGTAGGTTTTACCCGTACCCGCACTGGCTTCTATTAAACTTTGCCCTTTTAACGGCATTGTTAGCGGATTAAGCGCTTGCATGGTCACTCTCCTTTGCATGTGCATGTAATGGGGAGAGTAATTTTTCGCTCCACTTAATAAATTCTTCTTGGCAGTCATTGAGCGATTGCACCGTTAAACGAATATACGGGTTTTCGCCCTCGCCGCGCCCTATGTATTGTGGGTTAAACTTGCTAATGGCTTTACCAATATCGCCACCACTTTTAACGTATTCATAGCCACTTACCGGATAAAATGCCACAGGCTCTTTGCGCAAGGCTTGGTATAACGAAAACCAATCATTGAGTAAGGCATCGGCCTCATTTTTACTCAGTGGTGCAAAGCTAATTTGCTTATCGAGCCCCAGTAAAAGGGTTTCAACATTTTGCTCCATACTTTGTGCAACAATATGATATATAAAGCCTTTAATTAAATCTTTGGCCTTTATACTGGCACTTCGGTAAAACACTTGTTTTTGAAGGTAAATATGATTAAGCCAGCCCTCAATAGTGGTGTTTTCTATGCGCAAAGACACCTCAAGCGGGTCGGTTTTGCCGCTTTTAATATGCTCTTTTACTTGCCCGGATAGTGCATCTACTCGGTGCGCCATGCTCTCATACACTAAATTGCCCACATTGGCTTGTGGCAGCTCTCCCCGTTGCAATATTTGCTCTGTACTTAAAGGTTGCTCATTAATGTTGGCTTGCAGTATTTCGTCTAAATAAAAGTAGCGGCGCAGCGCATCTAGGCTAAAAGGCTCTTCATCTTTTGCTACTTCGTTAAATTCAGGAAGGCGTAAACCTAATGTTTGCTGGTAAAAGCTCTCTTGTGCGTTGCACACACTGCGAATAAATACATCAAGCTCTAATTGCGCGGGCGCTGTTACATCAATGGCTGTTAGCGGCTGCGCGTCTATACGCTCGCTTGGTAGCCAAATAGGATTAAAACTGTGATTACTCAGCTTTTCATCAGCTTCAGTGTCTGCTGTGTAATACGCACGATTAAAAGGCTGTAAGTGCTGCTGATTAATTAAACACTCAGGCAGCGTTTTTTCGCTGTTATTTGCTAACGTAAAGCTGCGGCCTATGTACTCTAAAAGCTCGCTTACTAAGGTTGAGGGCATACGCGGTTGATTGTCAAAACACGAGCGGCCAATGTAACTTATGTATAAATTTTCGCGGGCACTCAGGAGGGCTTCTAAAAATAAGTAGCGGTCATCTAATTTACGTGATCGGTCACCTTTTTGTTTTTTAGAATACGGCACTAAGTCAAACCCTATTGGCTGCACCGTACGTGGGTAATCGGCATCGTTTAAACCAAGCATACACACCACTTTAAACGGCACGGCGCGCATAGGCATTAGTGTACAAAAGTTAACTTGCCCCACTAAAAAGCGCTGTCCTACCCCTTTTTCCTGAATGCCTTGTTTTATCAGGTAGCTTACAATTCGTTGCGATACATGTTTATCGTAATCGCCATTATCGTGGTGCTTTTTAAGCTCCTCTAAAACATTTTGCAGTACCAGTAAATCCCAGCTGTCTTCGCCCTCATTGTAATAAATAGCATTTATTAGCTCAGATAAAATATCCGCTTTATTGCTAAGGGTATCATCAGGGGTTAGCTCATCTTTAAAGCGCTGCAGTACATCAATAAAATGCACCAGTTTATTAAGGGTATCAAGCGCCATGCCCTCTACTTCATCGGCACTGTAAATGCCGTTAAACGGGCATTGCTCATCGCGCTGGGCTATGCCTAGCAGTAAACGGTTTAAACCATGCTGCCAGGTATTTAAATCTATTGCGGGTAAATCAAAGCTGCTTTTATGCTCAGCATTTATACCCCATTTAACCCCTACACGCTCAAGCCAATATTGAATTTGTTCGTACTCGTGCGCCTCTAGCGCAAATTTTTCGGCAATTTGTGTTACTTGCAGTAAATCAAGAATATCCGAGACACCAAAACGCGAAAACGGCAAACTGGCTAAGCTGGCAAACGAGCTCAGCACCGGTTTTTCTTGCTCTATGGCTAAATCGGCCAATGCATAAGGAATAAAGCGACTGGTGTTTTGCGCGCCGCCAAATACCGCTTCAATATACGGGCTGTACGTACCTACATCAGGCATCATTACAATAATGTCTTTAGGAGTGAGCGACGGGTTTTGATTAAACAAAGTAAGTAAGTAATCGTGCAAGCGCTCTACTTCTCTAAGCGGTGTGTGGCAATCGCTTAAAGTAATGCTGGTGTCGGTGTCGCTAATGGGCAGTTTACCCTCATCATTAATAAACCACTGCTTATTATCGGTAAGCGACTCACCTTTAAATGCAAGTTGGTAAATCTCGCTTTGAATTTGGCCCAGTAAGCTATCGTCAAACGCATCTATAAAGCCATCAATCCAACGCGCATCAAGTTGTACAAGTTGCTCAAAGTAGTCGCGCCCTAGTTTTCCCCATGACGATAAAAGCGGGTTACCTATAAAGTAGTACTCTTCATCAGGGTTAGTTTGTTTTTTTTGCTGCGCTTCTAAAAGCGGCATTTTGGCGTATTTGGCATTTATTTTGGCTGCTGCTTTTTCATCAACCACATCGCCCCAATAATGCTCGCTAGGATTAAAAAAGAATAAAAACACCTCTGTTTTTTTGCTCAGCGCTTCAAACACCTCAAGCTGCGAGCTCGCAATCGCCGATATACCAAATAAACTAATGCGCTTAGGTAGTAAGCTATTATCCATATTCTCAAGGGCACCGAGTAGCTGCCCTTGCATATTGGCACGATGAAATTGGCTTTGTCCAAGCGCTTTACTGTGCGCCACCAGCTTTCGCCATAAATCGCTTTGCCACGGGGCAATGCTTACATCAACATCGTCAAGTTCATCTTTGCCGCTATCCCAAGTGGCAATCCAATGCGGGCGGTACATTAAATATTGGTCGTACACATCGGCAATTTTTTCACACAGGGCAAAGGTTTTTTGCCCGTCTAGGTCGCCCTCTAAATAGGTTTTTAAGGGCAAATAAAGCGGTTCATCAATACAGCTGGGCAGTATTGCAAATAATTTCCAAGCAAGGTTAGGCTTATTAAATGCCGACTCTTTAGGTACATTGGGCAGTAACTGCTGATACAACTGCCATATAAAGCTCGATGGCAGCGGAAAATCGACCTGCGCGGCTAACCCTAGGTTTTCGCTTAAACCAATTTTAAGCCACTGCGACATACCCGGCGACTGCACTAATACCACTTCTTTATCGAATGGGCTTTGCAGCGGGTTTACTTTTAACAGCTGATTAAACTGAGCCTGCAGCGCTTCCATACGGTTTGATTGAATAATATTGAGCATACAACTGGAGTCCTTACTTGAAGTAAAACCAGTTTAAGATATTTTCATTTATAGGGGTAGCGCAATCAGCAAATTGGCACTAATAAATCAGCGAGTTAGCAGGGAGTTTAAACGCACAGCGTTAATTTTAATCACTGTGCGTTTTATTTGTCAGGTCATTTTATTTATAAGGGCTAATGCTTGATAAGCTAAATGCGCTTTGCATAATCACTTTACCATCTATCCCTTTAAGCTTGAGTGAGATGGCCGGATCTGCTTGTTGCCAATCTATGCTTAAATCGCCGTAATTCACATTGTGGGTGTAATCACCTACACGGTGTTTATTTGGGCTTACGTCTTTCCACTTTTCAGTGAGCCCTGAGCTGGTCATTTCTATTAAAGGGTAATCAAGGTTTTGTTGATACTTTGATATTTCGCCCCAGTGCGTATCGCCACTGATGATAATAACCCCATTCACTTGATGCTTTTTAATTAACGCAAATAAACGGTTACGATCCTCTGGGAAATTAGCCCACGACTCCCACCCTGTAAAATCGGGTAATAACTGCAAGCTTGAAGCAATTAGCTTTATAGCCGCAGGCTTTTTAAGCTCTTGCTCAAGCCATTGCCACTGCGCCTCACCTAGCATAGAGGCGCCTTTCACTTCTGTTGGGCTATACGGGCCTTGGTTATTAAGCTTACGCTTAGTGTAATATTCAAGCTCGCTTACGTGGTTAAGCGCATCACGGTTCCAGCGTAAGTCGGGCATTATTACGTGTACGGTTTGCTCATCCTCACCATACATATACGACGTGTAAATACCATCCGTGCGGGTGCGTCGGGGTGAGCTTTTTGGCTCGCCCCAAAAATCGAGCATAATTTGGCGAGATTGCTCTTTATGTGGGTAGTCTTTACCAATATCGTTTTGACCAAAGTCGTGATCGTCCCACATCGCAATGATTGGCGTATTCGCTTTTAGTGTTTTAAAGCCTGGTTTTGCACCTAATTTTTGGTATTTATTGGCAAGTACCGTCATATCGTTGGTGTCGCCGTAAATATTGTCACCTAAAAATATAAATAAATCGCCCTGCTCTTTATTAATGGTGTCAAATATTGGGATGTCTTTATCTTGATGCCCACACGAGCCAAATAAAATTTTTGAAGGGGCTGCCATAACGTTTGCGCTAAACGCTAACCCTAATGCTAATACGGCGTGTGTAATAGGTTTTACTAACTGCTTCATTTTAAAATCTCACTTATTGGCGGTGCCATGTTTGAATTTAGGTGTTTTGGGTTTATACCCAATGCGCTTAAAACAGTGGCTGCAACCTGTGCCTGTTTAAGCTCATTTTGTGTTGTAATTAAACCGTGCCCTTTTATTGTAGGGCCAATGGCAGCAAGCCAAATATGCTCAGAGCCGACAATGCCCTCAGGAAATTTATTACCCGCTAAATGCAGCTCAGCCAACGCACGTTTAGAGCTATGATGTTGCCAGTCACTTGCACTGCTTCCGCGGCCGTGGTCGGTCGTAACAATAAGCGTTGTATTGTTTTTATAGCCCGGTGTAGTTTGAATTGTGCTCCATAAGTCTTTTATAAACGCATCGCTTTGCCTTGCAGATTTTAAATACTGGTCGTAATGGCCATCGTGCGCAAAGTCATCGGTTTCACCTAAGCTAATAACTAATAAGCGCGGCGTTTTTGCCAGCATATACGCTTTAGCAAATCGGTAAGTAAAACTGTCTAAGCGTACGTTTTCCCATGGGCTTGGAATTTCATTTTGCAACGCGTTTAAAAGCTTAGCATCAGCAAATAAATCGTTTTCTATGGGCATAAAACCCGCATTCACATACACGTTACTACGCTGAGTATTCACAATGTAAGGAAATACATCCCAACTCCCAAACAAAGCGGTTTTGCCTTTAAAGTCTGCACGCTCATCTAGGCGCTCTAAAATGGTTTTATTCGCGTTTAATACTTTATTGTTGCTATTAATTTTTTCATCTACTTCGCCGGTGAGAATTTCGTTATACCCAGGGTATGAAAAATACCAAGGGTTGCTCAGCGACATATTAGAGCCTTTTGCTCTATCACCTACAATTACGCCATTTTTAGCCACATGCTGAGTTAAAAATGGCATGAGTAATTGCTGGCGCTTATTGGCGGTAGGCGCCCAAAATTGCTTATTTAATTGCGTTGGGTTTTTAACAAAATCGGCATTATTAATGAGGTTTTTATCTGCGCCGCTAAACACCTCTTGCCAGCGCACACCATCAAGGGTCACTAGCACTACATTTTGCGCTGCGCTTGCGGTATTGCTGATTAATACAATGATGCTAAATACCGTGGCTTTTATAATTGAGTTCATAATTACTGTGTACCTAATTACTGTGTACATTTAACAAAAAGCCCATCAAAGATGGGCTTTTAATTATTTACTGTACATTATGGCTATTAAAACGTAGCCGATAACGTCAGTGCTGCTGTACGTGGTGCACCAATAAAGTAAGTGCTGCCATTGCCCGTGCCACCCGCTAAATAGCTTTTATCGGTAACGTTATAAACAACAAAGGCAACATCAATAGTTTTAAATGGTCCTGCGTTTATATCGGTTGCGTAACCTGCGTTTAAATCAACCACGGTATAGCCATCAACTTCGCCACGCTCACCGGTGTATTTAGCCGATAAACCAAAGCGGAAATCACCGCTAAAGTAATCGGTCGATAGCACAAATAAGTCATCTACTGAGTCTATTACTTTTTCACCGGCTTCAAACCCGGGTGCATCGCCTTTGTACTCTGAGTCATTATTCGTGTACGAGCTATATACACTCCATTGTGGGCTTAGCATGTAACTTGCCGACAGCTCTAAACCTTGCGATTCAATACCCCCTACGTTTAAGTAAGAGCCATTAGTACCTATGGTGTAATCAATACCGCCAGTGTCACTACCTGGGGCAATGAACGTAATACGGTTATCAAATTCGATTGAATACGCTGTTGCGGTCAGGTTTAACGCGTTATTTTGATAACGTACACCTAAATCGATGTTTTCAGCGGTTTCAGCTTCAATGGCTGATAAATCAGAGCTGTCGCGCTCAAGCACCCCGTCTTTAATAGCTGCAAAGTTTTCGCTGTAGCTGGTAAATAGCTCGGTTGAGTTATTTAATTGATACAAAATACCGCCACTAAATAGCACATCAGAGTCGCTATTAACTTTAGCGGTTGTGGCATTTTGATAATGGTCGTACTTTTCAATATCAACAAGGTACTTTTTAACACCCACGTTAAGCGTGAAATCGCCAAGGGCCATTGAATCCTGCGCGTACCATTTAAGGGTGTCTGTCTCAAAAGTGTTTTTATACTGGGTCCAGTATGGCGTGCTATCAAAGTGGTGGTAAATGCTGGCATTAATTACTTTGTGCCAATCGCGCGACTCGTCACGGTCGCTTTGCTCATACCAAAAACCGGCTTCTATGTCGTGCATGCCAAATGTAGCTTGGTAGTTGGCAGTAACCCCTAAGCGGTCTTTTTTGTAATGCGTATGACGATACGACATTACAGGTATTGCCGTATCATCGTAACACGCAGGGTTTAAACCAGGGCCCGACTCCCACGGCCAGCTTAAACTTGCCGTACACCCTTCGTTTGGTGCCAGTGCGTTACCTGCGCTATCTACAAAACCGTAAGAGCCTGCGTTAGTACCGCCCTCTGTGGTTGGGTTGCCGTTTTCATCTACTGGAGTAGTTAAATACGGTGGGATCCAATCGCCACGGCCCGAGTTTTTATGATAATAAGGGCTCACTGTAATAAGCGATGTTGGCGAAAGCGCATACTCAAACTTTAAATACGCTAGTGTATTTTCACGCAGTGTACCCCAGCCCTCAGCAAACATTTGGTCGTAATGTGGAACGCCTGTCCAGTTCCACGTTAACTGATCCCACTCTGGCGTTTGTTCAAATTGCGCAAGACTTACACTGTTGTAGTTAGTCTCGCTTACATCATCGTAAGATAAACGCCCTGTAATTGTTAAATCAGCAAGCGTTGTTACAAATTTAAGCTCTGCGTGTTGGTTATCTTTTCCGCCATTGCTACCCGAGCCAATCCAGCGGCTAGTATCAGTTTGCGAGTAACTTACATACGCTTGTGTATTATCAAATAAAGTACCCGTTTCGTGCTTAACGTAAAAGCGGGTCGCATCGTGACTACCCGAGGTGTAAGCAAACGTGGTGCTGCTTTCAAGGCTTGGCGCTTTACTTACAAAGTTAAATGTACCGCCTAGTGCCTCAAGCGATGCCGATTTAATATCTGAGGTGCCTTGGCCTACTTCTACAGTGGCTAAATTTTCAGTGTCTAGGTAACGGTTTGCTTTAGCGCCACCACCATAGTTTGAGCCACCGTTAGGAATACCATCAACGGTCATCCCTAATTGCTGCTGGTTTGAGTCAATACTAAAACCACGCATAGTAATTGTGGTAGACCAGTCATCGCCACCAAATGCATCGCCTTCGTTTATGCTAATGCCAGGTAAGTTATCGATAACCGATAACACACTCGAAACCGTTGTTTGTTGATCAAGCATTGCAGGCTCAATCACATTATTTGCGTAACTGGTTGGTTTTGCAGTAACGGTTATTTCTTCTATTTCGTTGTCATTCGCATAAGCTGACGTTGATACAGCCATAGCAATTGCCATGCTCAAAATCGATTTATTAGTTAAAGCGTACATTGTGATCCCGTTTGGTTTTAATTATCTAAAGTAATTATGAAAGCGGGCACAGTATGATTTCGAATTATGACAACAAAAATGAAGTTTATTTACAGGGGTGTTAAAAAAATGTGGGGTTTTTATGGCTTTGTTATGTCATTTGTAAGTCAGCCTAAGCACAAAAACCTAGGCTGATTTATATATAAACACTAATTCATTAGAATAGTTTAGCTAACATCTCGTCACTATAAGTAACAAGTTCTTCATTATTAGCCACTTTACTAATGTAATCTGGATTAGCAATAAATGGACGACCAATCGCAATTAAATCAAACTGGCCATTATTTATTGCTTGTTTTGCATCATCAAAACTATAGCTACCTACCCCTACAAGGCTGGTTTTAGTGTTAGCGCGCAAATACTGCGAGGTTGTTTTACCTTCTAAAGAGTCAAATTGAGTGCTGTCATCAAAAATACCGCCATGAATGTAAGCCAGTTTTTTGTCATCTAGCTGCGCTAATAAATAATCAAATACCGCTTTATCACGCTTATCCTCTTCCATATTAAAATAAGCACCTGGCGATAACCTAATTGCCGTACGCTCATTACCTACTGCATTAATAACCGCATCGGTCACTTCTATTGCAAAACGCGCCATATTTTCAGGTGTTTGGCCATATTCATCTGTGCGCTCATTTGCAGCGTAATGTAAAAACTGATCAATTAAATAACCATTTGCGCCATGAATTTCTACACCATCAAAACCAGCTTCAATGGCGTTTTCGGCCGCTTTAGCAAAGTCTGCTATCAGTGAATTAATATCCTCTTTGGTGGCCGCTTTTGGCGTAATGTACGTCAGCTCGCGCATACGTGGTACAGAGCCTTCAACACCAATTGCCGATGGCGCTAATACTTCGCCGTCAAAAAAGTGGGGGTGAGCAACACGCCCAACATGCCAAAGCTGTGCAAACATTTTACCGCCGTTTGCATGTACGGCGTCGGTTACTTTTTTCCAGCCTTGAATTTGCTCGCTGGTAAATAACCCCGGTGTATTTGGGTAGCCTTGTGCATCTGGGCGAATAATAGTGGCTTCGCTAATAATTAAGCCGGCATCGGCACGGCGCGCATAATATTCGACCATATCTTGCGTGGGTACTAAATTATCATCAGCCATACAACGGGTTAAAGGCGCCATAAAAACGCGATTTTTAAGTTCAAGTGAGTCGTTTAATGTATACGGGGCCAGTAAATCTGTGGTCATTGTTAAATCCTTCATTAAGAGTATGCATATGAGATGCGGCCTTTTTAACAACATTCAAGGGTAATTTTGAATGCTCGCTCAAAATATACTCAGGGAGTACCAAAACAGATCTGAATTACAAAATTAAATAACCTGAACTCTGGTTAAGAGATTTACTAACATATTTTATCATGATGATAGTTAAGCTTATTTTATCTCTAGCCAGAGATTTTCAGTAAAAACAAGGCGAATTTACGCGTCCATAGCTAGCCTATTGCAAGTAAATTCAACGCAGTTAGCACTTAAAATAGCTGCTAGAGATAGATTTATTATCCAGAGTTCAGGTTAAATAATAATTTTTCAACACACTGTCACATAACTCGATATACTTGTAACAGTAAGATTCAAATTTGAAGCAATAAAGAGTGAGCCAATTATGACAACTGCAAATGCGACTGAAGAACAAACCGTAATTTTAGGGCTAGGGGCAAAAAAACGACTCGCTTTTATGTTTGAAACCGTACAACAGTACAAACAAGTATGGATTTTAAACGATGATGATGGCTGCGTAATGCTTGCCAACGAAGATGACGACTGTGTACCAGTGTGGCCAACCCGCGATTTTGCACAAGCTTGGGCCACGGGCGAATGGGAAGGCTGTACACCAAAAGCCATTCCGACTAAAGATTGGTTTAGCCGCTGGACACCCGGCCTTGAAGAAGACGACTTACTGATTGCGGTGTTCCCTACCGAAGAGGACGACGGCACGGTGCTTTTTCCTGATGAATTTGAAAGCCAGTTAAAAATCCCTAAAAAAAGAAAGTACTAAGTAGCCAGCATCACGTTATTTAGTTTATAAACGCGGCCTAAAATAGCCGCGTTTTTTATATCTGCTTTCTAAAATTTAAATAAGCCTCAGTTATAGCCTTGGCATCTTCTATTTGTGGATAGTGCCCAAGCTCACCAAACCCTTGTACGCGCGCATTAGGTATTGTTTTTTTATAGTGCTCAAGCATGTGTTTACCCGATATTGGGTCTTGCTCACCTGCAATAAACGTAACCGGTATATCGCTATTAATCATTGCCCCAACCCAGCGCTGTTCGTTTTGTTTTCGCTGTGTAATATATTTAATTAGCTTGGGCATCACACGTAAACCCTTGTTATAAATTAACAACGCCCAAAGGGTATCAATTACCATAGGGGCTGGTGGCGTGTTTTTGCCAAAAATAGTGATTAAATTTTTAGCAAACTTTTGTTTGCTCATTAGCTTAGGTACTAGCCAACCAAGTTTTGAAAGTAGCAGCTTTTGGATAAATAAAGGTTTATGTATGTGTGGAAATAACCCGCCATTTAAAAAACATACACTGTGTATGCGTATGTCGCTTTGAGCAGCAACTTGCCTTGCTAATAGCTCTTGAGCCACGGTATCGCCATAATCATGAGCTAATAGGTGTACATTGGTAATATTTAAACGCTTTAAAAATTGCGTGTATAAATCAGCTTGCTCTGTAATGTTATAAGCCGCATTTATTGGTTTATCCGAAAGGCCAAAACCCAGCATATCAAGTGTAACTAAAAAGTAGTGTTTTTTGAGCTCATCCCACATACCTTCCCAGTCCCAGCTTGCACTAGGAAAGCCGTGTATCAAAAGGAGCGCGGGGTTATTAGCATTCCCCGCTGTTTGAGTAAAAATCTGCTTGGCATTTATATCAATAAACTGCCCGTTTGATTGCCACTGCGAAAGCGTATACATAGGCTGCTACCCATTAATTTTTATTATTGTAATGGTTAGTTTTATCACATTGAGCTTTAATAAAAAGCCGATATTGAACGTAAATATCGGCTTTTGGGTAAAATTTCGTTTTTAAGCTTTAAGTGTTATCGCGCCATAAGTATTGGCAAGGTGGTGTTTGCTAGCATGTAGTTAGTCATACCACCAAAAATTTGCTCATGGATTCGCCTGTGAGTAAATGCGCCCATCACCACTAGATCAGCGTTATGCATTTGTGCTACCGACATAAACGCTTTAGCGGTCGATTGCCTGCCATTATTAAATGTTACAAACTCACTTTTAATATCGTGCTGGGCTAAATATTTAACCACTTCATGGCCGTTTGGCATTTTATCGGCGCTGCTTGCGCTGGTGCAAATAACAACCTTTTTAGCTTGTTTTAAAAGCGGTAAACTATAAGTGAGCGCGCGCGATACCTCGGTACTGGCGTTCCAACCAATCACCACTGTTTTTATATCAAAGTGGGTCATTTGCCGTGGTACCAATAATATAGGTTTACCACTTCGCATTACCGATGCCTCAAAGGTCGAGGTTGATTTACCACTTTTAGACTGCGGAATAATAATTAAATCAGCGACTTTGCCTTGCTCTGCAATTATTTCGCTGCGCACACCTATATTAATATGCCATGAAGCGCTTGGGTGCGTGGGATGCTCTGCGCTGTCGTCAGTGTATTTAACTTGATGCTGGGCACATAAACTAACAAATTCGGTTTTTAAATTTGCCGATTCGGTTGTTGCAAAGCGCCCTGCTACAGAGTCTAACTCTTTTACCAATTTAGTTGGTAAGCCAAGCTGCCCTGTTGGCAAAAAGCGTTTTGGGTCTAAGTGCGTGTGATAAACATCAAGGTGCGCATTAAAATACTTAGCAACGGCTAAGCCCCCTTTTAAGCGCTCTGTTACATGCCCACTTGTAGAAAGCGGCATTAAAATAAGCTTAGGTGAAATCATAATTATATCCTTCTTAAGCCAGTGCCTTTTAGAGCGAATGTAAACCGTGCTAAGCGCTGCTTGTTTTGCTTAGCACGGCGGCGTTTACAGCTGCGTAAAGCTTGCCACTTCTTGTAGGTAACCGCTTGGTAAATCTAATACCATAAAGTGCGATAAAGTAAGTAAGAATGCTAACGCACACACTGTCAGTGTTAATGTTCTAGCAATTGATATACGTGCTTTTACAAGTAAAAATATTATGAAAAACAACGCTATAGAAATCACATAGCCCAGTAAAAAACACCCAGCTAATAAGCCACACAGCCAAAATACATAATGCCAAAGGCCAGTCACACTTGAGTCGTTTACATACCCCGCAGAGACCTCATTATCGTAATTTACAGCATCGTCTACTTTATTAAGTAGCAGCTTGATCAGCACAACCGCAGAGAGTATTAACATGAACGAGCACACCACAGCAGGAAATACTCCACCTAAGAATGTGCGTTGGAACGAGTCATACAAACCGTATGCAAACACTAAACAAACAAAGCCAGAAAACGCGATTTGTGGTTTAAGGTTAGTTGGTTTTACCTCAGCATTAGCCGTATTTTTATTGGCTTTTTCTTTTTTAGCAGCCTTAATAGAGTGGCGTGCTGCAAAGAAAATAGAAAGCGCGGTTAATGCACCAATAATAATCACACCCGGTTTTAATAAAAACTCTATACCGTCAAACTGAATAGCTTGATAAAGGTAAGTTTCCATGCCGCTTGCCAGTACAAAACCAATTAAAAATGCCGGTCGTGGCCATCCAAAGCGCTTCATTAATACGCCTAAAATACCAATGCCAATAAGTGCGACTAAATCACCTAAATCACGGGTTGCCTGAAACGCCGCAAAAAAGATCACCATAACCATAAATGGTGCCATGAGCGTGTAAGGAATAGTTGTTACCTTTGCTACCCATTTAGAAATTAGTAAACACGCACCCGCGCCAATTACATTAGCAAGTGCCAGTGACCATACAATGGTGTAAGTAACATCAAGGTCAGTGGTGATCATCGCAGGGCCTGGCTCTAAGCCAATTAATACCATACCACCTAAAAATACAGCCATGCTGCCAGAACCTGGAATACCAAATAATAAGGTAGGAATTAAGCCACCGCCTTCTTTGGCATTATTTGATGACTCAGGGGCAATAACACCGCGTATGTCGCCTTTACCAAAGTTTTCGGTGTCTTTAGAGGTTTGCACTGCATGACCATAAGAGATCCAATCAACTACGCTGCCACCTAGGCCAGGTAGTGCGCCAACAACACAGCCAATGGCAGCACAGCGCGTAGCTAGCCATTTGTTTTTAACAACATCTTTTACGCCTTCAAACCATCCACTACCCAGCTCAGAAGCTTCTGAAATAGAGCGGTTTTGACGCAGTAAATCGATAATTTCTGGTAATGCAAATATACCTAAACCAACAACCACTAACGGAATCCCATCCATAAGGTAACCGTTATCAAATACCATGCGGTATTCACCGGTTGCAGGAGCACCGCCAAGTGAGCCTAAACATAAACCTAAGCCACATGCGCTTAAGCCTTTTACTAGGCTGTTACCGGCCAATACACCCACCATGCTTAAACCTAGCAAAGTAAGCATAAATAATTCGGCCGAGCCAAACGCTAAAATAACGGGGCGGGCAATCAGTACAAACAGCGTTAAAATAATGGCGCCAAAAAGACCACCAAATAATGACGAAGCAAACGCTGCTGAAAGCGCACGCGCTGCTTGGCCCTTTTTAGACAGTGGGAAGCCGTCAAGCACTGTGGCTTGTGAGCCACTGGAGCCTGGAATACCCATTAATACAGAGGTGAAGGTGTCAGAGGTTGGAATAACCGCCACTAGGCCAATAAGCATAGCAAGCGCTGAAATTGGGTCCATACCATATAAAAATGGCAGTAATAACGATAAACCCGCTATGCCGCCTAAACCCGGAAAAATACCAATCAGCAAGCCTAAAAAAACGCCGCCGCATAAATACATTAAGTGTGTGGGGGTAAGAATAGTTTGTAGCGCAATTAAAAATGCATCTAACATACTGCTCTCCTTAGATTAAAAAAGTGGCTCACTAAATGCGAGCCACTGTGTGTACAACAAATCAACATGGGTTTTTAAAAACGCGCGTTGTAGTTTTCGGTTAGGTAATTTCTTACCCATTTTTTGTCAGTTTCAGAAATTGTCAGTGCTGAACTCAGTGTGTTTACTGCATCTTCGTTTACAAGTTGTGGGTATTGGCCAAGTACTAATTCAGACTCTTCTTTAAAATTGTCTTGATCAATGACGCGCTGTGCTGCATTGCGCCACTCTGCAATAACGTCATCTGGGGTGCCTTTAGGTAAAAACAGTCCTTTTTGCGCGGCAAAACCGGCTACAAAAAAGGTTTTCCATACGTTGTATTCAACGCCTGTTGGCTTTTTACCATGGATCATTTCGTATACTTCGCCTACGTGTGGTAAGTCAGGAAACGTTGGGTCGCGTACAATTTTGCCTTCTTTATTAAGTACGCCAAACGACATAAGCGGAATCGCTTTACCTTCATCAACTAGCGGCTGTACTTTTTTTAAGTAGGCAGAGGTAGTTTGAAAGTCGATATCCACCTCGCCACGTTCAAACGATAAACGCGCACTGCCACGGCCTTTCATACCAAAAATGGCATGAATGTCTAAATCAAGCATGTCGAAGGCTAATAACCCAACCAGGTCCATTGACGCGGCGCGTTGGCTACCAAATTTAAGTTTTTGACCCTGCAATTTGGCAAGCTCTGATGCGTTTTTAATACCCAGCTCTGGGCGCACATATACCACCGCACCTGTCGGTGTGGCCATAATTACGTTCCAACGCTTTACTTCGTATCTAACGCGTGAGTCGCCAAGTAAGTAAGGGATTTGTGTAGAGGCAGAAGTACTAAATACATTTAAGCCATTTGCTATAGCGCGGCGCTCAAAGCGGTTAGCACCTTTGGTAGAGCCACCACCTGGAATGTTTTTAACTACAACCACAGGTTTACCATTTAAATGCTGAGAAAAACGCGGACCAAAAAAACGTGCCCATGTATCAGAGCCGCCACCTTCTTTAAAAGGCACAACCCACTCTACTCGCTCACCATCAAAGCTTACTTCGTCGTTATTGTTTGCATAAGCTGAGCTGATACAAGTGCTTGCTGCTAACACAACAAGCATTGCTTTTAGTCGATTAGGTGCAAAAGTACTTAATTTAATCTTCATAATTTGACCTCTGTTATTCGCTGCAATTATTTAAATAGGTCCTAATAACGTCATTGCATCTATTACGTAGATGAAAGTATTTCGTTAAAAGAAGTTAACAACAGCTAGACTAATAGCCGAAACTGTCATCTACCTGTCATCGATGCCAAACTATCCATTAATTTAAAATTATTTATAAACCATTGTTTTTAAATAAAAATAAATTTAGTTTTATTTATTTAAAGCATAAAAAAAGCGATAACAGACAATCTGCTATCGCATTTTCGGTTGGTTTACTAAGGCTTAACACCAATTCGCTTAATTAAGTGAGCTATTTTGCCCATTGGTATAAGTTAAGCTATTTTGCTTTCATCCCATACTTTTGCAGGTATGTGTACTTCACCTTTAAATAACATTCTGGCTGTGCGCATTAACCCCGCCGACTTTATATCTAGCGTGTCGTTTTCAAAGCGCCCCTCAAGGAGTAAATCTATTTTACCGCTTGGGTGTTCAACCACTATATTTTGCTGCTCTGAGCTTTGTGGGGTAATTAAGTCGTACGCCACACTGCCTGGCAACATGCAACTAACACTCACGCAAATTGCCCCAGTAACAGAATGGCTGGTATGGCAGTTTTGCGGCACAAAGTAGCGCGAAGTTATCGTACCGCCAAATTGCGGCACCGACAGTAAACCGACTTTAGGAATGACTTTTCCGGTTGCATCGCCAAGGCCCATTTTTAGTGACGCCTGCAGGCGAATGCTTTCTATTTTTTGCAGTAACTCTGTATTTGCATCAAGCTCTTGTTTAGTTTCAGAGCCTTTTACACCCAGTGATGGTGCAGGTATTAGTACCATTGGCATGGCAGCATCGACACAACTTACTTCTACGCCATCAAAGGTATCGCGTACAGAGCCAGTAGGCAGTAATTCACCGGTTTTAGTGCCACACACATCAAAAAACTTAAGTAAAATAGGCGCCCCAGAGCCCGGTACGCCATCAATGGTGGCATCGCCTTCGTACTCTACAAAGCCGTAAGGCGTTTGTACCACAACTTCAATCAGGGTATTGGTATTTACATTTTTAACCCGTACCGTTGTTTCACCGTCGTTTGCAGTAACCAGTCCGTATTCAATTGCCAGAGGTGCTGCACCAGATAAAATATTGCCACACGAAGGGGTTATATCGACTTCATTTTGCTCAATGGCAACTTGCGCAAATAAGTAATCAATGTCTGCATCGGGGTCGGTTGAGCGTGAAATAATGGCCGCTTTACTGGTTAGTGAGTTTCCTCCACCTACGCCATTTACTTGCAGCGGGTCGCCTGAGCCCATTGCTGCAGTTAAAATTTCTTTGCGTTTATCCCACTCTCTCGGTAAATCGTTGGCTAAAAAATAAGTCCCGCGAGACGTTCCGCCGCGCATAATGACACAAGGTATTTTTTTTTGAATAGTCATAATAATCCAGCTTCTAAATCAATTTAAATGAGCAGTAACGGGTTAGTTATTACTTAAAATAACCACGCACTCTTGCACTTGCTCTTGCTTACTTTGCAAAGATTGAGGGGCAAAATTAGTATTACTTGTTGCACTAGCAGCCGTGGCTGTTTGTTGGCTATTTGCACGAAAGTGAATGGCTCTCGGCGTAGGTTTTAACTGAGGTGTAGCGTGTGTTGAGTTCATCGTTTCGCCCTTTCAATGCAATTAAAAACAAGTAACGTCGTTATCAAAACGTTGCCCTTTTTTTAAGAGTAAGGAGCCAAACTGTCACTAACCTGTCACGAAATAAAAATTGATTAAAAAATAACTTTTAAACATTAAAAAACGCGCAGCATTTTCATGCTGCGCGTTAAAAGCCAATCGAAGGGACGTTTAAAACTTAATGGTGTAATCTACATATACACGGTGATCTGCTCTATCTCCTTTTACACCATCAACACTGCCGGTTTCATCTGTGGTGTAATCTAAAAATAACCAACGTAGGCTTAAGCCTTTTACAGCCGCTACTTTGTAGCGTGTATCAATGGCCCAGTATTTTTCATCGGCTGTGCCACCTGCTTTACCTAAGCTTGAATTTTCTGCATCGCTGCCGCTGGTGTAATAAAATTTTGTGGTTAAACCCGGTGTCACTGCTTTTAGGTCAACACCTAAGCGAGCCTGCCAAGTTGACTCATTTTGGTTTGTTAAATCGGCACCAATTAATGAGCGCGTGGGAAACGGGTTAGTCCCGTGATCGCCGCTAAAGTTATCTTCAATCCAAGCATCGTTCACTTTGGTAAATGCGGCGCCTAGTGTCCAAATATCTTTTTTCCAATTGGCATCTAGGTAATAGGCAAAACCATCGTTTTCACTTTTAGTAACGCCTGAAACCGCACCGAGTGCATCTTCATCATCTAAATCGCCACCCTCTGCGCCGGTTACAAATAAATCGCCATCGTCTTGTGAGGTAAATACGCCACTTGAAAGGGTTAACTTACTGTGATCGAGCTTAATAGCGTAGCTGCCTTTAAGCCCAAGCTTTGATAAGTAGTCATGAGAGTTTAAATATTCTGCGTCTATTTTTAGCGCATCTTTTTTGTAGCTTGCGCCCACACCCCAAATAACACTAATCGCGCCGTTATCTGACTGATCGGTAGAAAAATCTTCCCACTTGTCATCGTGGCGGCGGCTCCATTTATCGTAGGCGTAACCATATACTTTGGTATTGCCAAACTTGTAGTCACCAAATACGCCTCTAAAAGTATTGGGAATTGCGCGGCTACCCGAGCTTTTTAACAGCATGCTTTTGGTTTTTTGCCCGCCTATTTTTACATGGCCATTGTCGCCAAGTTTAACGTCGATAAAATATTGGCCAAATTTAGAAAAACTATCGTCAACGCCGCCTTTTTCATCCCCTGCGGGTAAAATATTATTTTGTGCGCTGCCGGTTGAGTTGTAATTAAGTACCGTATAAGTAGAGACACCCATGCTAATTAAGTCATTAAAATAGCCCGATTGATAATTGAGCTCTATGCCTTGTGCAAACGTTGAGTCGTCGCTGGCGTCGTTATCGTAATCGCGGTCAAAGTAGATTGACCTTAGCTTAATATTAAATTCGTCTTGCTCTGTAAACCCATTAAAAGAAGCGTACGAAGGAATAGAAACACAAGTTAATACTGCGCCTGTTACTGCAAATATTTTAGAGAACTGTTGAGCCATAGTTGTCTCCGCTACCTTGTTTAATTAAATTTATAGTTGTGTGTAGTGTGTATCAGTTTATTCATGTTGCAATTTACATGGCAAACCTGTCACAAACCTGTCACAAGATAATTACATTTTAGGCAATTGTATTTTTTAGCTATTAAATTAAAACTATAGCTTATCTTGTTATAAACGAAGGCATTTGCGTATTGTAAACGTTGCAGTAATTGTTTAGTGTCTTGCACAACTTAAAATTATATTTTTTAATTGCGACTTTGCGGGTGTGCTTAATGAGAATTTTAGCAGTTGAAGACGACGAAGTGTTAGGAGAAGCAATTTGCCAACGCTTCACCAAAATGGGCCAAGGTATAGACCTTGTAACCAGTGGTGATGTGGCTAATTCGCTGTTAAAACGCCATGAGTACGACCTTATTTTACTTGATTTAAACTTGCCCAATTTAAACGGTGAGCAAATATTAAAAAAGCTCAGGGCTCGCTCATCAAATACGCCTGTATTAATTTTAACGGCACGTGCCCAAGTAGAGCACCGTATAGAATTACTCGACTTAGGCGCCGACGACTACCTCACTAAACCCTTTGATTTTGGCGAATTAGAAGCCCGTTGCCGCGCCCTACTTAGGCGTAACCAAGGCCTAGGTAAAGACACTATAAGTTATGGCAATCTCGATTTTGACCGAAAATCATGCACGGTCACTATTGCTAAAGAACTTATTGACTTAAAACAACGAGAATTTAGGTTGCTAGAAATATTTTTAACGCATCAAGGCAAAGTGCTTAATAAAGATGAGTTACTCGATCACTTATATTCGTTTGACGACTCCCCTAGCCCCAACGCCATAGAAACCTACGTAGCAAGGCTTCGTAAAAAGCTGGTACATAGCAGTGTTGATATAAAAACACTGCGTGGTTTAGGCTATCTTTTAGCAGAGCCTAATGAGTAGCAAAACCCTCCCCTCAATTCGCCGACAGCTGCTTACAATAACCATTGCTTTAATGGTTATAATTACACTTATAACCTATTTTATGGCTAATAATTACAGTAAAAACGCCGCCCAAATTTCATACGATAGACTACTTGCCAGTGCTGCTTTACAAATTTTTGAAAATACCCACATTGATTACCACGAAATTATTGTTGATTTACCCAGCGCTACATTCGAAACTCTCTCGATGGCCTCAAATGACAGATTGGTGTATCAAATAACACAAAATCAAGGGCAGCACTTAACCGGTTACAATGGCTTATATCAACACATTTTACAAAAAGCCGACACTCAGTGGCAACGTGCAGAATATGACCCACGAGATAACCTACTAATACAATTTTGGGAAGGTGATTACAAAGGCGAAAACTACCGCTTTATTTTACTCTCAGATAAGCTTTATGAAGTGGGCGAATCGTTTGATGTAAATATTTTAATAGGCCAAACCACCCAAGCTCGCGATCAGCTCGCCTATGAAATGAATTTAAATGTAATACAAATGGTTATTTTAACGTTTGTAATAGCTATTGTGCTTATATTACTGGGAGTGAATCAAATTTTGCGCCCTATTTACAGCATAAATAAAAAAATACGTCGGCGCTCCCCCACTGATCTACGCCCTATTGATATGTCGGTCCCCAAAGAAATGGCCGATTTAATTTCAACCATTAACCATTTTATATCGCAATTAGAAGTCTCGCTTAATCATTTAAAGCGCTTTACCGGCGAAGTGGCCCATCAAATAAGAACGCCCCTTGCAGGCCTTAAAAGCCAGGCGCAAAATGCCATTGAAGAAAGCGATGAAAAAATAAGAACAGAACAGTTAAATCGTGTTTTATATTCAACAGATTTACTCGACAGCACCGTTACGCAACTGTTAAACCAAGCCACTCTTGCGCACCGCTTTCATAGCCAGCCTTTAATAACGCTTTCGTTGCCGGAGCTGGTAAAGTCTGTGTGTAGAGATGTAGCGGTATCGGCGATTCAACGCGGCGTGATCATCACATATCAAGGTGACGATAATTTAATGATCAATGGTGATTCGTTTGCACTTAGCCAAATGCTACGCAATATTTTAGAAAACGCGATTAAATTTAGCCCGCAAAATAAAGAAGTAAATGTGTCTACCGAGCTTCACAGTACAGACAGTGGTTACATAGCCCGTTTATGCGTGGCTGATCAAGGCGTAGGTGTACCCGATGCGCAAAAACAACATGTGTTTGAGCGGTTTTACAAAAGTAAAGGCGACCCACGTGCCGGCAGTGGCTTAGGCTTAAGCATTGCTAAAGAGGTAGCAGAGCATCATAACGCTGCTATTAAGCTGCTTGATAACAGCCCGTCGGGGCTTATTTTTGAAATAAACTTTCCGTTAATGCTGACCGAGGACGAACATTGAAACTTTTATCGCTGATTTATATTGCCGTTGTTTTAACGTGCCTTGTAGGCTCGCCATTCGTTGCTGCAAAAACCCCTTTAGTATTTCCGGCACAAAGTGAAAATAAATCCGTGCTTAAAATATATGGCGGCGCTGATAAAATGGAAATTGCCCCTTTTTTATCGGCCTTTCAAAAAAAATACCCTTTTGTACAAATTGACTACTACGAGCTGAGTACTTTCGAAGTGTATAGCGAATTTTTAGCCGACGTTAAAAACCCGCCCGACGTATTATTAAGTTCAGCAATGAACTTGCAGGTAAAGTTAGTTAACGACGGTTACGCACAGCCTTATAGCTCTGAGCAAACAAATAAGCTTCCTGCATGGGCTAAATGGCGAAATGAAGTATTTGGCTTTACCTATGAAACAGCGGTAATTGCATTTAATAAAGAATTTTTAGGCGAAGAGGTCGCACCAAGTAGCCGCAACGAATTATTAGAGCTAATTCGTAGGCGCAGTGAGCAAATTAAAGGCCGCATTGGCATTTACGATATTACTCAAGTGGGCATAGGCTATTTGCTGTGGGCTCATGACCGCGAGCAAAGCTCAAGCTATGGCCGAATGCTTGAATCGTTTGGCTATCACAGCACGCGGGTATTTAGACGCAGCGCCGACATACTCAAGGCACTCTCAACGGGCGAGCTCACTGTTGGCTATAACATATTAAGCTCTTATGCGCGCACATGGGCGGCGCAGCACCCTAATATTATTGTGGTGCAACCTAAAGACTACACCTCGGTTATTATGCGCAGCGCCATTATTCCTAAACATGCTAAAAATGTAATTGGCGCACAGCTGTTTATTGATTACTTAGTGTCTGTACAAGGGCAAACAGACATGGCCAACTTTACTAATTTTGAGCCTATAAATAACGAAGTAAGAATTAAGCAAAAACATTTACTTGATATATCAGAAGGTCAGCTGCGCCCCGTCCCCCTTGGCATAGAAATATTAGTGATAGACGATCAGATGAAGCGCCAAATAATCATTCAAGAATGGGAAAACGCGTTATTTGAGTACCAATAAATTCGGGGCTTATAACATATCACGTATTTAAAGGGACGACTTTAAGAGCCGATTGAGATTACCCACTAAATACATGCCTATTAGCGCATAACTAAGGTTTGGGCAGCAGGCATTAAAAAACCCAGTTATTGATATTCAATAACTGGGTTCAAGAATGATGGTGGAGGAAGAGGGATTCGAACCCTCGTTAGGGATTAACCTAAACACACTTTCCAGGCGTGCGCCTTCAGCCACTCAGCCATTCCTCCACGGTGTTGCTTAGCAACAGCGCGTTATAGTATGAAATAGGTTACACAGGTGCAAGGTCTTTTTAAATTTGTGCTGTTAAGTGTCTAATAATCAATCAGCAATTTACTTTAGGCATAAAAAAACGGCTAAACCTTAAGGTTTAACCGTTTTTTATGCATTAGGCTAATTACTTAGCCATGCTAGCTGTAAAGTCTAACATGCGATTAAGTGACTTGAGCGCGCCTTCGCGTAAGTCCATATCTACAAACACTTCTTTACCACGAGGGTCTATCAGGGCTTCTTCAATCGCTTTTAAGCCATTCATTGCCATCCACGGGCAATGTGCACAACTTTTACATGACGCGCCTTCACCCGCTGTTGGGGCTGCAAAAAACTCTTTTTCAGGGCATAGCTGCTGCATTTTGTAAAAAATACCGCGGTCTGTCGCTACAATAAACTTATCGTTATCCATTGTTTGCGCAGCTTTTATTAGTTGACTGGTTGAGCCAACCGCATCTGCTAGTGCCACTATTTCTGCAGGTGACTCTGGGTGCACCAATACACCCGCGTCTGGGTGCAGGGCTTTCATATCTTTAAGCGCTTTTGTTTTAAATTCATCGTGTACGATACATGCGCCGTTCCACATGATCATATCGGCGCCAGTATTTTTTTGAATGTAGCTACCAAGGTGTTTATCTGGGCCCCAAATAATTTTTTCACCTTGCTCATCTAGGTGCTCTACAATTTCAAGCGCGCACGATGAGGTTACAATCCAATCTGCACGGGCTTTAACCGCTGTAGAGGTATTTGCATACACTACAACTTTACGATCAGGGTGCTGATCGCAAAACGCTGAAAACTCATCAATAGGGCAACCAATATCTAACGAACACGTTGCTTCTAGCGTTGGCATAACAACCGTTTTGTTTGGCGTTAAAATTTTAGCGGTTTCACCCATAAAACGTACGCCTGCAACGATGATCATGTCTGCATCGTGGCGAGCACCAAAACGTGCCATTTCTAATGAGTCGGCAACACAGCCCCCTGTTTCTTCGGCAAGTGCCTGAATTTCAGGATCTGTGTAGTAATGGGCTACCAGCACTGCATTTTTATCTTGCAGTAGTTGTTTAATACGTGCTTTATATTCGCCTTGCTCGTCTTTAGTTAACGGCGCTGGCTTAGGAGGAAAGATATAACCTTCAGGCATAATAGTTTGAGCTAGACTCATGTTCTCGACCACTTCATCTACAGTGCATTAATTACGGCAAATTATACGAGAATACACGGGCAAATAACAGCTATCTGGGCATGCTGTTTATAAATAAAAATAAGAAACTGATTTAAATAAAATAAGGGGAGAGTTGAGATTTTTTAGAAGTGGTGGGTCATGATGGACTTGAACCATCGACCAATGGATTAAAAGTCCACTGCTCTACCAACTGAGCTAATGACCCGCTCTAAATTCTGTGTAGAATTAACATGCTGCGTAAATCCGCCGATTAAACCAAACTTTATTTTAATAAAGAATGGTGGGTCATGATGGACTTGAACCATCGACCAATGGATTAAAAGTCCACTGCTCTACCAACTGAGCTAATGACCCGCTCTGTGTGCTTACTATTAAGTGAGCTGCGTAAATCCGCCGATTAAACCAATCTTTACTTTAATAAAGAATGGTGGGTCATGATGGACTTGAACCATCGACCAATGGATTAAAAGTCCACTGCTCTACCAACTGAGCTAATGACCCGCTCTGTGTGCTACTGTTTAAGATAGCTGCGTAAATCCGCCGATTGAACCAATCTTTACCTAAATAAAGAATGGTGGGTCATGATGGACTTGAACCATCGACCAATGGATTAAAAGTCCACTGCTCTACCAACTGAGCTAATGACCCGCTTTGTGTGCTACTGTTTAAGATAGCTGCGTAAATCCGCCGATTGAACCAATCTTTACCTTAATAAAGAATGGTGGGTCATGATGGACTTGAACCATCGACCAATGGATTAAAAGTCCACTGCTCTACCAACTGAGCTAATGACCCGCTCTGTGTGCTTACTATTTAAGTGAGCTGCGTAAATCCGCCGATTAAACCAATCTTTACCTTAATAAAGAATGGTGGGTCATGATGGACTTGAACCATCGACCAATGGATTAAAAGTCCACTGCTCTACCAACTGAGCTAATGACCCGCTCTGTGTGCTTACTATTAAGTGAGCTGCGTAAATCCGCCGATTGAACCAATCTTTACTTAAATAAAGAATGGTGGGTCATGATGGACTTGAACCATCGACCAATGGATTAAAAGTCCACTGCTCTACCAACTGAGCTAATGACCCGCTCTGTGTGCTTACTATTTAAGTGAGCTGCGTAAATCCGCCGATTGAACCAATCTTTACCTAAATAAAGAATGGTGGGTCATGATGGACTTGAACCATCGACCAATGGATTAAAAGTCCACTGCTCTACCAACTGAGCTAATGACCCGCTCTTTTTGCCGCATTTTGAGTGGGGTAACCATTCGTTTGCTGCGGGCGCTTATAATACTTATTTATAAAATGAGTGCAACCGAAAATGTCTCTTTTTTTCAGTTTTTATGCCTAGGTGAGCAAAATTAAAGCGTTTGTGCTCAAACTACATGCAAATACAAGATTCGCCGAGTATTTCTATGTAGTTTGAGCTTTAAATACACCGCTTAAATGCGTCCTAATTAGCTAGACGCTCGGTTGCAAGTTTTGCAGCAGTTGTACTTGGATATTGGTTAATTAGATCACCCAATATTTTTTGTGCCTCTTGATTCAGGCCTTGCTCTTGTAAAAGCGTGCCTAACTTTAACATGGCATCTGGTCGTTTATTTGAGTTTGGAAACTCATTAACCACAACTTTAAAATGCTCACTTGCTTTTACACCATCATTTTTAATGGTCAGCAACTGCCCAAGCCAATAATGTGCATTAGAGGCATACACAGAATTAGGATAGGTTGTTAAAAATGTTTGAAACTCAGGAATAGCTTGGTCGTAGCGTTTATCTTTCATTATTAGCGCTACTGCACGCTCATACGCTTCGTTTTCAGATAAGTCACTGCTATAGGTTTGTGCGTCGCTCGATTGCGTGTAATCGGTTGCAGGCGCAGCAGCGGGTTGTGTATACGCTTGGCTTACGCGGTTTTCTATTTCTTGATAAAGCTCACGCTGGCGCTGAAGTACTTTTTCAAGTTTATAACTTTGCTCTTCAGTAACACCGCGAATTTGGCTTACTTCATCTTGAAGTAGATTAAGTTGTTGCTGTAATTCAACTTGTAATAAGTTTCGCGACTGCATCATGTTTTCTAGTGACGCTAAACGCTTCTCTATGCTCGACTGTGAACTTGCAGCTTCTGAAACAGGAGCGGGAGCAGCCAAAACTTGGGTGCTCCCGCTCAATATCATGGCTGCCAAAATAATTTTCGGCTTCATAATATCTCTTATCTTAGTAAACTAGTACCGCACGGCGGTTTTTAGCGAAAGCTGACTCAGTGCGAGATTTAACCATTGGTTTCTCTTCACCGTAGCTAACTACTGACATTTGGCTAGCAGAAACACCTAAGCTTTGTAGGTATTTTTCTACAGCTTGGCCACGGTGCTCACCTAGTGCAATGTTGTACTCAGGCGTACCGCGCTCATCAGCGTGACCTTCAATTAATACTTTTACTGAAGGGTTCTGAACTAAAAACTCAGCATGTGCACGAAGTAATTCTGCGTACTTGTTCTCAACAGTTGCTTTGTCGAAGTCAAAGTAAATAATTTGTTCTTGACGAAGCGCTTCATACTTTTGACGAAGTTGCTCTTCTGCTTGTTGTTCAGGTGAAATTGTTGCTACTTCAACTGTATCCGTGTTTGTTGATTGCTCAACTGCACTTTGATTTGATTGGTTAGCTGCGCCTTCATCAATATCTGAAGATGAGCTACAAGCGGCTAATGTCATTACTGGCACAGCGATTAGCAGGCCTTTAAGTACTTTGTTAAGTTGCATTGAGTAGATTCCTATTTTTGAGTAAACCAGCAAATATTACTGTAAATATGGCGACCAAGCTGGTGCCTTTACTTGTCCGTCTAGCACGGGTAAACGTGCTTTAAAGCGACCGTCCATCGATACCAGCGCGAGTACCTGTTTATTATTATGAAGCGTGCTATAAATGATCATCGAACCGTTTGGCGCTATGCTCGGTGATTCATCAAGGCGAGTTCGCGTTAATACTTGAAACGCGCCTGTAGCCAGCTCTTTCTTAGCAAGATGGTACTGCCCGTTGGTACGGTTAACCATCACTAATTCTTTACTGTCTGGCGTTATAGAACCCGCTAGGTTCATATCGCCGTCGAAGGTCAATCGTTGTGACCTACCAGTTCTTAAATTTAACTTATAAATCTGGGCATTACCACCCCTTTCAGATGTAAACACAATATCCTGGCCATTTGGATACCAAGATGGTTCAGTATCTATACTACGGTGGCGTGTAAGGCGTGTTTCTTTACGGGTTGCTAAATCTAAAACGTAAACTTCGGTTGCACCTGTTTTATCTTTAGAAAGCACCAATAACATTTTTTTGCCATCTGGTGAAAACTGCGGTGCACCGTTAATACCACGGTAACTAGTGATCAGCTCACGCTTACCTGAGTATAGGTCCTGAATGTAAATTTGGCTTTGGCGGTTTTCAAACGTTACATACGCAAGCTTAGTACCATCTGGTGACCAAGCTGGCGACATTAACGGCTCTTTTGAGCGCAATAATACTTGCTCGTTAAAGCCATCGTAATCGGCAACCACTAATTGGTATGGCTTAGCTTGGTCTTCACGTACGATTACATAAGCAATTTTAGTTAAAAACGCGCCTTTTTCACCGGTTAGCTTTTCATATACTACATCGCTTATGCGGTGTGAATAACGGCGAAAGCCACTTTCGCCAATTACGCTTTCGCGCGCTTCTAAAATATGATCTTGGCTTTTTACTAGTTTACCGCTGCTCATCATTTGAGTTTGGCCACCGGTAATTTGCCCACGAATAACATCAACTAATTCGTAGCGTACTAAGTAACGCCCATCAGTTTGCTGCTCTACCTCGCCTACTACAACCGCTTCTACACCTTGGTTTACCCATGCTGCGTAGTCAATGTCGCCGTCTTTATTAGGAAGCTGTGGCATTTGTGCTACATCTACCGGTTTAAATTTACCACTGCGCATTAAATCGGCAGCAATTACATCGCTCAATTTTTGTGGAATTGAGCCAACACCGTTGTATTTAAAAGGCACAATGGCAATAGGACGTGCGCCGTCTACACCTTCAGTTATTACAATTTCAAGTGCCGCATTTGCTACACCCTGAAATCCTAATAATATAACTACAAAGGCTATTTTAATTTTGCTGAACATATCATTCCTTTAAAATTCTGGCTTGATTGTTAAATTAATATTCTTAAGTTGCTCGAATACGTCTTTGTCTTTAGATACAGGTAATGTATCGGCCATGCGCACAGCTCTAAGTGCAGCTTCACACACTAGCTTATCACCCCCTAACGATTTAACTTGCGTTACTAAACCATTAAACCCAAGACGAATATTTACTCGACACTGTTGGTTTTTCATTTTTTCATCAATCAGTAAGTTTTGCTGAATGCGCGCCATAATTAAAGCACGGTACTTATCAACTTCGCTTACTACTTGCTGTTGGCGTATTTTACTACGTGCAGCCTGCTCTTTAGCAAGTTGTTCTTGTAACATTTGCTCTTGCAGTGCTTGCTGACGTTTACGCTCGGCTTCTTTTGCACGTTCTTTAGCTTCTGCTTCACGCTTTTTACGCTCTGCTTCGGCTTTTTTCAGGGCCTCTTCTTCTGCTTTGCGTTTATCTGCAGCAGCTTTAGCGGCGTTTTCAGCCTCTTGCTTTTGCTTTTCAGCTTGTTTTGCTTTAGCACGCTCTTTTTGTTCAATTTCGCGCGCTTTTTTAGCTTCAGCCTCAGCTTGTGCTTTTTCTTTCTCTTTTGCTTTGCGCTGTTGCTCTAACTTTTTAATATTACGCGCTTCGGCTTCACGCTGTTTACGCGCATTGGCGGCTCTGCGTTCTAAGTCGCGAATGCGTTTATCCTCAGCGCGTTTTTTAGCATCTTCTTTTTTTTGTAGCTCAGCAATTTTTTGCTCAACTTGTTTTTGATCAACAGTGACCGCCGAAACCGCATTATCAGGCTCAGGAATAGCCGAATTAAGAGTCACTTCCATTACTTTAGGTGCCGGTGGGTGTATATTTGCAGTTGCCCACAAAAAGCCCCCTAAACCTAAATGTAAAAGTACTGACTTGATTATAGAACTATTCATGTTACTACTGTGTCCCCTCAAAGGATTCTGTCATTAAACCCACAGATGGTACGCCAGCATTCTTTAAAAAGTCCATTAATAACAACACTTCTTGGTAAGAAACCTTACCAGAGCCTTTAATCATTACTGGTACATCAGGGTTTTTCATTAGCTGAAGCTTAATAACCGCGGCCACATCAAGTGCTTCCATTGGCTCCTCTGGATCAGTGCCTATGCTTACATAGTACTTACCTGCCGAGTCAATTGAGGCAATAATAGGTGGCGTGTCTTTAGTATCAACTAAATCCGACTCTTCCATTTTTGGTAAATCAACTTTTACACCGTGAGTAATAAGCGGTGCTGTTGCCATAAATATAATTAGCAATACCAACATTACATCAATGTAAGGTACTACATTAATTTCTGCGACCGGACGGCGCTTCTTACGCTGATACATTCGCTTTAGCCTCTATTTGGGTAGCTGCTTGACGGTGTAAAATATTGGCAAATTCTTCCATAAAGTTGATGTAGTGTGATTCTAGTTTTTCAACTTTATTAGCAAAGCGGTTATATGCAATAACAGCCGGAATAGCCGCAAATAAGCCCATTGCCGTTGCAATAAGTGCCTCAGCAATACCTGGCGCTACCATTTGTAATGTTGCTTGCTTCACTTCACCAAGTGCAATAAAGGCATTCATAATACCCCACACCGTACCGAATAAGCCGATATATGGGCTAATTGAACCCACTGTTGCTAAAAACGATAAGCTCGATTCTAGTTTTTCAATTTCACGTGACAGTGCCACACGCATAGAGCGATGCGTACCTTCCATTACAATGCCAGCACTTTGAAAGGTGTTCTTTTTATGGCGTGCAAACTCTTTAAAGCCTGATGTAAATAACGCTTCAATACCATGAGATTGACCGCTACGTGATGAGATTTCGTTGTATAGTTTGCTTAAGTCGATACCTGACCAAAATTTTTGTTCGAATTTTTTTGCATCAGACAAGGCGTCGCTAATTGCTTTTTTGCGCTGAAAAATAATTGCCCATGACATAACAGACATTGCTACTAGCGCTAGCATTACTAACTGCACAAGCAAACTGGCTTCTAGAATTAGATCTAAAAAATTAAGCCCTGATCCCACGTTAAACTCCTAAATAATTTCAAAAAACGTCAATTTGGTTATTTTGTGTAAATAAGACCATTGTAACGGCCATAAGTTGCATCTAGTGTATCGAGTCAAGGGTTTACTGACAACGATATTGCTATGAATTGGCAACAAAAAACGTTAAACATACGCTTAATCGCTTGTTTGTTTCTAAAACGCGACTACCGCGTTTAGTAAAACACAACTTAATACTACAAAAGTGCGTAAATATACGCAGTAAACTTAATAAAACGCACCGTTTATTCATAAAAAGTGCATAAGCACGCAAAAGCGATTCACGCCACTTTGCATGTACTAATATAACTAATACTGTAACAATACAGCTCAGACCAGTTATTTATTAATTTTCAGATACTTATAAAATTAACGAATAATTAACGTACAAGTTTCGAACAACAAAAAAATTCATCAGATTAGTTTTTCTTATCTGAAATTTTAAATTTTCTAGTTTGAACAAAAAATGCTTATTCCGTATTATTCTCCCATACCGAGCTTACGCACTGAATGAAACATTTTTCATTAAGCCAAGTTCTTAGTAATAGGATTTTTAATCGTATTACATTGTTTTACTCTTTTTGGATAAAACCTGATTAAGTAAAACGTAGTTCCCTGGATTACTTCCTTCAACTTGTTGTTTGCCCGCATTATATGCGGGCTTTTTTTTACCTAAATTTTACCGTCAACTTGGCATGCAATAAGTATAAATTACACAATCTGTTTAATTACCAACGGTGTATTTACTATCTTTTTTTACCCGTTTGTATCATTAAATTATCTACTTTCAGTAAAAAGCATGTTTATAACAAGGTAAAACTTATTAACACAATTAGCGCCACGCCTAATCTCTTATGTTGATACTGTTTTAAAGCTAACTGGTTTTAATGGTACGCAGCATAGCCACGCCAGTCTTAACGTTAAGTGAATTACAAAACGATTTTAATTTATTGGTTACATTTGCAACAAAGTGGATGAAAGCTGAGTAAGTTTTAAAAAATCATACTAATTTTCTTAATTAAGTGAGCTATGTTGAGGCTGGAAAAACGTGTTGATAACTAGGCAAAAAATTCGCTATTTAGTTGTTCTTGGCAATTGCTCCTGCATTGCTCTACCTTATGCTTGCAGCCGTAAATGAGAGCTTTTAACGCAGGTAGCGATACGTTTGCCTCGCAACATGATTAAGTGTTATTGCAAATTGGTATTACATTTAACAGAGGAAGTAGCCCGCTACATTTTCTGTAACAGGCTAAAGAGGGGTTAATCTTGTTTGGGGAGTAAACCAAAGTGATGATACGCATTGTCTGACACAATTCGCCCGCGTGGTGTGCGCTGTATAAAACCTTGTTGAATTAAAAACGGCTCTATTACATCTTCAATGGTTTCTTTTTCTTCGCCTATGGCGGCGGCTAAATTATCAAGCCCTACAGGCCCACCCATAAATTTTTCGATAATGGCAAGTAAGTATTTACGGTCCATGTAATCAAACCCGCTTTTATCTACGTCAATCATATCAAGGGCAAGCTCGGCAACTGAGGCATTTACTGTACCATCTGATTTTACTTGCGTGTAATCGCGCACACGACGTAATAAGCGGTTTGCTATACGCGGTGTGCCTCGTGAGCGTTTTGCAATTTCGGTAGCGCCATCGTCGCACATTTGTAAATCTAGGTAATGTGCAGAGCGCCCCACTATATGCGATAAGTCAGCTACCGAGTAAAACTCTAAGCGCTGAACTATACCAAAACGGTCTCTAAGTGGTGAGGTAAGTGAGCCTGCGCGTGTTGTCGCGCCAATAAGCGTAAACGGCGGTAAGTCTAATTTAATAGAGCGTGCAGCGGGGCCTTCACCAATCATAATATCGAGTTGGTAATCTTCCATTGCGGGGTAAAGTATTTCTTCAACTTGTGGGCTGAGTCTGTGTATTTCATCAATAAACAGCACATCGCCTTCTTCAAGGTTGGTAAGTAATGCAGCAAGGTCGCCGGCTTTTTCAAGTACTGGGCCTGAAGTGGTTTTAATACTTACATTAAGCTCATTGGCAACAATATTAGCAAGCGTGGTTTTACCTAAGCCCGGCGGGCCAAATATTAATAGATGATCGAGCGCTTCACCGCGGCTGCGCGCTGCCTCTATAAATATTTCCATTTGCTGCTTAACATGCGGCTGACCTTTGTAGTCGGCTAAAAGCTTGGGCCTTATTGCGCGGTCTATGGTGTCTTCGTTGGTTTTTTCGCTCGCGTCAATTAAACGATCAGCTTCAATCATGGGTTACTCACAACATTGATTTTAAAGATTCTTTAATAAGAACCTCAGTAGACATATCGGGTTTACTTACCGATTTTACTGCTTTTTGCGCCTGTGGCAATTTATAACCAAGCGCAACAAGTGCCGATACGGCATCGTCTGCAGCATTATTGGCAATTGTTGCATCGCTAGGGGGCTCTATAACGGCATTATCGCTATATGGCGTAAATAAATCGTTACCCCAATCTTTTAAGCGGTCTTTCATTTCAAGCACTAAACGCTCAGCGGTTTTTTTACCTACACCCGGTAATTTAACCAATGTTGTGGCATCTTCGTTGTTTACGCAACTAACAAATTGCTGCGCCGACATGCCCGACAAAATAGCTAAGCCTAGTTTAGGGCCCACACCATTTGCTTTTAATAGTTCTCTAAAAAGCGCGCGCTCGGTTTTATTATTAAAGCCAAATAATAGTTGTGCGTCTTCGCGTACTACAAAGTGCGTGTACACTATGGCGTTTTCGCCAATATTGGGTAAGTCGTAAAAACAGGTCATGGGCATTTGTACTTCGTAGCCTACGCCGCTTACTTCTAATAAAATTTCGGGCGGCTGCTTTTCAACTAAAATGCCATTTAAACGGCCAATCATACTTATTTCCTTAAACGTCCTCTAACGGTTTTGCTTGCGCTACCCGCTAGTTTTATTAAATTTTGTTCTGAGTGCGCATGGCAAATTGCAATGGCAAGCGCATCGGCCGCATCGGCTTGCGGTGTGCCAGGTAATTTTAAAATATTTTTTACCATGTGTTGCACTTGCGATTTATCGGCGCCGCCATTACCTACCACGGCTTGTTTAATTTGCCGGGCTGAGTATTCAAATACGGGTAAGTCGGCCATAGAGGCTCCCACTATCGCGGCTCCTCGGGCTTGACCAAGTTTTAGCGCGGCATCCGGGTTATGCGCCATAAATACTTTTTCTATGGCAAAGGTTTCGGGGGAGAACTGCTCTATTATTTGCGTGATCCCTTGGTAGATCATTTTTAATCGTATGGGGAACTCATGCTCGGCTAATTTAATACACCCGCTTCCTAAATAGGTAAATTTAGCGCCTTGATGCGCAACCACACCATAACCGGTTAAACGAGAACCTGGGTCTATCCCTAAAATAATGGCCAAACAGCACACTCATTATTGTTATTTTTCAATAACGGTAATAATGCCAGAGCACTGTATAAATTACCAGTGGCGAGTAAAAACAAAAACGCCCGCAACTTAGTGCGGGCGTTTAGCGTTAAAAGTATAGCTTAGGCTAAAGCACGTACTAAGCCTTGGGTATTTTGTTTAAGTTTACGGGCAATCATAAAGTAGCCAAGCGCGGCTACAAACACCCCGCCAGACACTGGCCCTATTAGCCAAATTGCCGGGTGCAATTTACCGGCTAAGTCAAACATTTGCTGCTGAACAATCAATAAGGCTACATCACTAAATAATGCGGCTACAAACCCAGCTAAGCCACCTAATAGCAAAAACTCATAAAGCGTCGCATTTTTTATTAACCGCCCTTTAGCGCCTAAAGTTCGCAGTATTACTATTTCTTGCATTCGCTCGCCAAGGCTCGCTTGCACCTGAGATATAAGCACTAATGCGCCACACAAAACCACAATAGCAAGCACAAAGCCAATAGCTAACGACACCTGCTCAATTGTTGATTGTATTTGCTTAACAAAGTTATCTACATCGATGGCGGTAATGGTTGGATAAGTGCGCAGTAACTGGCTAAACGCTTTCTTTTGCTCTGGCTCTATACGCACAGATGAAATATACGTTGCCGGAAAATCTTTTAGCACATCGGGGCTTAAAATAATAAAAAAGTTAGGTTTTAGCGTAGCCCAATTTACTTTACGCACACTGGTAATTTTGGCGTCAAATGATTGCGCACCAATTAAAAATGTTAAGGTGTCGCCTATTTCTACGTCTAGGCGCTCCAACATAGACTCCTCAACCGATGCCTCACCCACTGCGCCTTCGCCAAACCACTGGCCTTGCACAATTTCGTTTTGGGCTGGCACATTATCAAGCCAGGTTAGATTAAGCTCACGGCCAATGCCTGAACGCGCTTCTTCATCTTTTTTCTCGTTATCTTGCAACGACACTTTACGCGCAACAAGCTCGCCATTTACCGCATTTACTCGCCCACGAATGGTTGGATAAAAATCCGATACTAAAATATCGTTTTCTGCTAAGTAATTATTTACAGGCTCAAGTTCGTTTTGTGTAATATTAACTAAAAATGCATTAGGTGCATCGGCGGGTAATTGAGACTGCCAATCTGAGATCATGTCATTTTTAAGCACAATCAAAAACAATAGCAATTTAATCGCCAATGAAAAGCTAATAAGCTGCACTGCATTTACGTTGGCACGTTTTTGTATAGAAGCAATAGCTAACGACCAACTGTTGCCTGGTTTTAAGCCTAATTTACGGCCACCGCCAAATATTAGTTTTGAAATAACAAACAAAACCGCAATCAAAGCAAGCGTAGAGACAAATAAAATAAGCGTTATTTTAATGTTATTACTAAATAACCACATTAATAAAAACACCGTAAGCGCACTTAAACCTAAGTGCACACGGCTTACCGCTAGTCTGTCCCCTAAATTACGGCGTAATACTCTAAGCGGTGGAATATCAAATAAATCAAGCAGTGGCTTAATAGAGAACATAACCGCACATATAACGCCTGTGCTAATGGCCACCAGCCAAGGTTTAAACCCGGCGGCAGGTAAGCTCATATCCATACTTTTTGCTAAATAACCAGTGGCTATTTCTTGCAAACCGTAGCCTATGGCTAATCCCACAATAACCGCTAAAGCACACACCATGAGTAAGTGCATAAAATATATTTTACGAATTAATGCACGGCTTCCGCCAAGTGTTTTCATCATTGCTACGGGGTCGTATTGGCGCTCACAATAACGCTTTGCCGACACAGCAATAGCAACCGTAGCCAAAATAATGCCCAGCAAACCTGCCAGTAATAAAAAGCTTTCGGCACGGTTTAAGCTATTTGATATGGGCGACTGCCTATCTTTTACGCCATACCAACGTTGGTTTTCAGCCATTTGCGGCTTTAACCATTCATAAAACCGGGTTATATCTGATTCATCGCCTGCATAAAGCTGGCGATAATTTACTCGGCTGCCAGGTTGAATAACCTCAGTTTTTGCTACATCGGCAATATTTATAAGCACTCTGCGGCTGCTCGAAAATACATTAAACGGCGCATCTGGCTCTTCAACCACCACTTTTTCTACATTAAATACTGCTGCGCCTAGCTCTACTTGGCTGCCAATATCAATATTTAAGCTGTAAAAAACCGATTCACTTAGCCACACATTGCCAGGCTTTGGGCCGCCCTGCGCTACTTGTGTTTCGCCAAGCAATGATGATTTTACTTTTAACTCGCCTTTTAACGGGTATTCGTTAGACGCCGCTTTTACCGAGGTAAATTGCATCTCGTCGTTGGCAAATAACATGGTATCAAAGTAGATCATTTGCGCAGTTTGTAAGTTTTCTTGTTTGGCTTTGCTAATAAACGCCGTATCTAGCTCATGGGCGCTTGCCAGTACTCTATCTGCGGCGATAAACGCGCTACTTTTTTGCGCTATGCTTTGTGCTATTCGCTCAGTGACCATAGACAGTGTGAGCACCGTTAATACCGCCAGCGCAATGGCGGCACTAATTACCGTTAGTTCGCCGCGGCGAAATTCACGCGCAAATAATTTAAGTGCTAACTTAGCCCACATTCGCTACGTCCTCTTTTGAGTTTTTAACTAAGCAGCCCGCTTCAATTTGTACAATATGCTGGCACTTTTGCGCGAGTGCTTCATCGTGAGTTACTAAAATTAGCGTTGTGCCGTGCTGCTGGTTTAAATCAAATAATAGTGACTCCACCATTTTGCCGTTTTTACTGTCTAAATTTGCAGAGGGCTCATCGGCAAATAAAATTTTAGGTGTGCCAATAAAAGCGCGGGCAATGGCTACACGTTGCTGCTCACCACCAGAGAGTTGCGATGGGTAATGATCAATACGATGGCTCAGCCCCACTTTTTCTAATAGGGCTAGAGCTAGCTCTTTGGCATCGCTTTCGCCAGCGAGCTCTGCCGGCAACATCACGTTTTCAAGTGCGGTTAAGCTTTGTACCAACATAAAAGATTGAAATACAAAACCTACTTTTTCAGCACGCAATGCCGCGCGTTGCTCTTCATCTAATTTATGTAGCGGCTCGCCATCAAGGGTAATTTCACCACTGCTGGCAGTATCTAGCCCCGCTAATAAACTTAATAACGTGGATTTTCCTGAGCCAGAGGTGCCAACAATAGCAACTGACTCGCCATGCTTGACATTAAAGCTGATGTCGCTGAGGATGGGCAACTCACCTTCGAAGGTAGAAACTACTTTAGACAAACCATTTACTTGAATAATATTTAATTGAGAAAGCGCTGACATATGACTCATTCAATCCTACGTTTTGTATTCGTTTTATTTTTAGTTATCAAACCACTTAGTGCGGCGGCCGACAACACGATTTTAATACTTGGAGACAGTTTAAGTGCAGCCTATGGGCTTAAACAAGAGCAAGGCTGGGTTAAATTGTTACAAGATAAATACGATGCAGAGCAGCGTAATATAGAGCTAATTAATGCCAGTATTAGTGGCGAGACTACCGGTGGCGCTTTACGCAGGCTAGATGCCTTACTAGCGCAATACCAACCAAGCCATGTACTTATTGAGCTTGGTGCTAATGATGGTTTACGTGGTTTTCCGGTAACAAAAATGCAGGCCAACTTAACGGATTTAATCGAAAAAAGCCAAGCTGAAAATGCCATGGTCGCGTTAATGGAAATTTACATTCCCCCTAATTACGGGCCGCGTTACAGTAAAATGTTCACTGACAGTTTTACACAAGTAAGTGAAAAAACAAATGCTCATTTACTTAACTTTTTTATGCTTAATGTGGCAGATAAGCCAAACTTAATGCAAAGGGATCAATTACATCCAAATAAAGAAGCACAACCGCTGATACGCGATGAAATGTATGACTCGATCAATCAATGGCTAAATAAAGATTAGGTCGTGTTGTTTGGTGGCTTAACATGCGCTGCCGCCGGATGCTTGCTAAGGGCGATACGCCCTTAGCTTAAAGTTTTTTAGCTCATTTGCACAATAAACACGCAAACAAACAATCACTTATTGATTTTTAATAAAATATACGTACTATTGCAAACAACGTCGGTATGTAGCGCAGCTTGGTAGCGCACTGTCATGGGGTGTCAGGGGTCGCAGGTTCAAATCCTGCCATACCGACCATTTAACCTCCTCTTTATTTCTTTTTCACTGTCATTTTTCTGTATTACCTTGTATACCTAGCATTAAATACTATGTGTTTAAGGATGACTTATGAAAAAACGTATTGTGTTTCCTCTGCTTTTATCTCTTTTTATTTCAAGCTTTGCGTTTGCTCAGGGTAGTTTTCGACTTAAAAACGGAAATCTATTAAGTGTGGGTAAAACTAAATCTGACATTGTAGCTGTAGTGGGCGCACCACTTTATAAAGATGTGCTTAATGAAGCTGTTGATATTGGTAATGGCGACAATTTAGTTAAAACAGAAGAGTTTACTTATAAACTAAAAGGCTCGATTGGTGGGATGTACATTGTATTGATCCGTTTTGAAAATAATATTGTGACCAGTATTAGTTCAAAACAAGTCGACAGGCTTTAAATATATTAGAGTTAGTTTTAAGCAGTTAAAAGCGCCATACGGCGCTTTTTAGTTTTTATTAGTGTGTACGCCCTACACCATTACGCACCATGTCTTTACCGTTTTCAAATACCTCGGCTGTTATGCCACGCGCCAGTAATAACTGTTGTTTGTCGTCAAATACTGCAACAAAATGGCTGCCGTCTTTATTGCTTGTAGCCATACCTACACCCGATACACCTTTTAAGCCTAAGCCGCCGTTTTCTACCATTACTAAAAAGTTCTCTAGCTCTGCTAGGTTGTCGATTATGTCGTGCTCGTTATTCATAAACTGCTCTCTGTAAATCTGCTTGGTTAATGCCTATTCGCAAAACGTAACCACTAAATTAAGTGAATAGGTATAAATTACTTGGGCGCTATTTTATAGCCCATTAAAATAAACATAAACCTTTGTATCGGGTTATTAAGTATATTTAGTACTAGCGCTTAAGGTTAAAAGCGCTCTACATTCAGTGACAAATTACTTAACGCGCAACCATACGGCTGGGTATTAACGCGGTAATAATGCGTATTTTTTGTGGCAGTTAAATTTATTAAAAGGTCATCTTGTTGCCCTACCGCACTTTGCTCTTGGCTTAGGCACATAGCTTGCGTGAGCGAGCGTAGTTTTGAATCGGTTAATATATTGGCAAAACGCAGCACCGGTAAAGGCGGTATTTTAATAGGCGCTAATGCTTGGCTAATGGTGCGCTCGCTAAGTTCAAACCCGGCATTAGTAATATCTATTACACTGCGAGCAGGCCAGTACGAGTAGTTATAGCTGTTTGCTTTTTGCTGCGTACTTAAATGCGCAACGCCACTTTGCCCTATTACGGTCATTAAATTTCCTTTGTTGGATTTAATAACAACAAGGGCTGTGTTTTCATCAATACCAAAACCGTGCTTATTACCACCGTTTTTTTGCTTTGCGGTATTTAATGTACTGGCTAGGTTTAGCGTTTGATTTTGCTCACTAAAGCGGGTACTCAGTGGCCCATAGGTAAACGTGTTTAACCCGTTAAGTGCATTAGGCTGTGGGGCAAGCTTTGCTTTTAATACCGCTTCGCTTTGGTGCTGTGAGAGATAGACGTTTTCACTTTGTATTTTGCTTCCTGCACCTAGCCCTACAATAACAGGGCGAGTTTTAAGCGCGTTAGTCCAAGGGTAGGCAGTATTATTTTCATCATACAGTGCTTTTAAAGCATTTTTAGCCGTGCCGTCGCTAAATAAAACACCAGTACTGGTGTTTATTAAATTAACTAACGCCTCAACCCCATTATTACAAAGTGTTTGCTCAGCCTTTGTGAGCTCGGGGTATACATTGCTGCGATTATACAGGTTCATTTGTGAGTGACGCAGCGCCGGTAAATCACTACAGGTATTGTTAGTAATTGCTTTAGCAAGTGCAGGTGTAAGCGGTAACCATTGGCTAGTTACACCTTTTGGTAAAAGCGCTTTAAGCGCCTCTACCTGTGCGTATGGGTCGCGCTGGGCTGCGCTAATAATTAATAAGGTGGGTGTTGGGTTAGCAACCTTTAAGCTCCCCGCTATAAATTGCAATATGTCGTTGCTTGGTGGCTCAGCTTTTGGGGTGGTGTTTGCATGAGGTTGTTCGAGCATATCAAACACAAAGTTAAACTCTTGCTTTGTTAGGCTATTGAGTTGCTCGTTGTTTATATCCCGCCATTGCCAAAGCAGCTCACTTTTAGAGACTGCGTTTGCATTTTTGCTACTAAGGGCACGTAAGGTATTTAAAACATTTGCTTGGTTATTTGTATTGTTAGTCGGCCAATTTAATTTTATTTTCTCAATATTAGTATTGGTTACCTTAAACACGCTTTGTGACTTTGAGTTATTTTGCGTATTGCAACTTTGCGCCGCATTAGCACTGCAACTATTAATTGTACTACCGGCTAAAATAAGGGTTTGCTCTTGCTGCTGGGCAGCCCCTTTAAATGAAAATAAAGTAAATAAAACGAATATAAAGCTCACTCGCTTAGTAAAAAAAGCACGGGTACGCATAACGCTCTCAAAAATGATCTAAATAGGCGTTAAGTTTAACAGCATGTAATGGCAGGCTAAATAGTAAATGTGGGTCTCAATGATTGCGACACATGGCATTAGTGTATAAAGCTAGTTACAAAAGCGCGATGTGCGTTTTACGCAGCCAATACTCTTACATTTAATCATTAACCTTACTTATTGTGCTTACTCTGTTTTACAAACAAATTAGGGGCTATATCAATAGGGTAATTATCGTTTATTAGCTCGCTAATAAATTCAGAACACGCAGATGGCGGAGCAATTAAATAGCTTTTATGCTTAGCGCGCGTGATCCCTACGTACAATAAACGTCGCTCCTCTGAATGATTAAAGGTATCTTGTGCGGGCAATAATGCCTCAACAAGTAAATTACCAGGGTTATTGCTTGGAAAACCTAACTTGCCCTGCTCAAAACCTATAATAATACAGTAATCGGCTTCGAGTCCTTTAGAGCCATGCAGCGTCCAAAAATGCAGTGAGTTAGCAAAGTTGTTACCTGCTAAGTGCTGCTCTACTTCATTAAGCATAAACCGATAACGGCTCAATACGGCAATACTGGCTGTGTTATTATTTTTATTAATTGTGGCTATGATTTGCTGCACTTTTAGTGCTACTGACTTTTTACCTTGGTGTAAATCGTCAAGTAACACAACTTGAGGGGTGCTTACTTGCGTATGTGTGGTTATGTGCTTTTTATATTGTTCAGGGTTTTGCATTACAAAGCGCCCCGCTACCTCACTAATACTGTTGTTATATCTAAACGTTTTTTGCAATAACGTGAGTGAGTGACTGCCTATTAAATCGTTAAACTGTGTGGTAAGCGCCAAATTACCGCCTGAAAACCGATAAATAGCCTGCCAATCATCGCCAACCGCAGTAAAACAAGGTTGTGGACCACTCTTTATTAACGTATTTAAAAACGCCATGCGTGCGCATGAAATATCTTGAAATTCATCAACTAAAATATGGCGCCAAGGTACACTTACCTCCCCCGATTTAACCGCCTGAGCTGCGCTTGCAATCATGTCGTCAAAATCAATAGCATCTTGCTCTTTTAATTTTTCGTAGTATGCACGCTGCATTGCCACCAATAATATTGCATAACTTTTATGATTTATAATGCCACTTTTAGCTATTCGCGCTGCTATTTGAGCGTTAGATAGTTGCTCACCCCGTATTGCGCTTAGGCAGTTTAAGTATTTATTTATATTTTGCTTTAACAGCCCTGTTGCAGATAAACGCTCGTACACTGCGTGGTTATCTACGGGGTTAATGTGTACTTTATGTTTTTGTAGTTGTGCTTTTAAACACTGCTCAAGCTGACCTTCTTGCCAGTTATAATGAAATGTTTGTACCAATGCATGGCCCTGTTTTTTATGGTGCGCGCGAACATATTTAATATGCTCGCTATTGTGCAAGTTAGCCGCGTGCTGCACTGAATTACCTTGCCTATCTGTCACAAAATGCGCCAAGTAAACCTGGTGCTGTGGCAAGTAAAAATCGGCGGTGTCATCATTTTGGTAAGTGTGTTCAATACCATACATGTAAAGCCAGTTGGCAATTAATAAGAGCTGATAACTGCTTACTTTTAGCCCCGATAGGGTTTGATAGGTTTGTGCTTTTATTGTGGTTTTAGTTGCGGTTCTAGTTTCGGTATTGAGGCTATCAGTAGGTTCATACAGGGTCTCAACAAAGGTTTTACAAAAACGTGAGTCTGTTTTTAGGGTATTACTAAGCCACTGGGTAAACCATTTATTAAGCGCCATAGCATCGTTTGCAAAAGGCGATAAGCTACGTGTTTTATTAGCGCTTTGCAGTAACTTAAGCCCCAGCGCATGAAAGGTTAAAATAGTAGGCGGCGTAACGTTTAAGTTTGCTTGCTGCGCCCTTAAATTAAAGCGTTGATTTAATTCGTTTGCCGCATTTTTATTATAAGCAAGTATCAATATTTGCTCGGGCTTTACACCACCGTGGGCAATTAAATCCAGGGCCTTTGCAACCATTACTGAGGTTTTGCCAGTGCCTGCGGCCGCTAGCACTAAATTTTTGTCGTTATTGCGTATAACAGCAAGGCGTTGTTCGTGTGTAAGCGGGTTTGATTCAACCACATTATAAAAGTCGGCTCTTGCCGTTAGTGTTTTTTGCTCATAACTTTTACGTAGCTGCTCTGTGGCATGCGCTACTGTTGGTGAGCTACTTAAAATAGTTAAAAACTTAATATTAATGGCCGATAAATGCTGCTGCCATAGTGCAGGTATTGCGCCGTACTGCTGTGCCAGTGAAAACACCGCCGATTTTAATAACGGCACGTTTGAGTCGCGAAGATACTCGTTTGTTGCATAACGTTTTACAAGCGTTTTTGCTGTATTCACTTTTTCTTCTAGGTGATTGGCAAAAACACTGTTTAGCTGCTCACTAAGCGTTTGAGCCTGCTGTTTATTTAAAAAGCTAATTACCGTTTTTGTACTATGATTGAGGGTTATTTTCCCGCTAAACAGGCCTTTTTTAAATTGTGTAAAATTAGTAAAGTCGCTAATTAAATAGGCGCGTGAAGTATTATTTTTAAAATGTATAACGAGTGAACTTTGCTTAATAGTAACGGTGCTAATACGCGTAAAAAAACGTCCTAACCAGCTTGGAGTGGCAATAAACTGCGCCATAAAACCTTGAATAAACTAAAATTAAAAATAAATTTTATCACAGTTTAAACGCCAAGGCGCGCCGCGCCTTAAAAGTGGCAGCCTGGTTAACCAAAGCATGTACAAGCAGGCCTTATAAATAGCCCAAAGGCTGTGTACATTGGGTGTTTAAACTGCGGTAAACTCCTCCTAAAACAATCAACAGGCCTTAAGTATTTACTCTAAACAGGTGTTTAAATTTGCTTAAACTTTACGTTTGAATATTGAACAAATTGCACTATTGGTTTAATGTGAAGCTTTTATTAAACGAGAAATAATATGGATTTAACTAAGGAAGAGTTAAGTTTTATTTCGTCTGTTGTAGGCAGTAACAAGGACAATACAAACGATAACTCGCAGCTTAGCTTAAAAACGGCTTTGCCAGATACACTAAAAGGTTTGTTGTCTCACGCTAAATTAACCATGTTAGCTGAGGTGGGCCATTATCAGTTGTGGTTTCCGCTTGAGTTTAAGCTCAACGATGACGGCTACTTAAACCCCGTACTGAGTGCGCCTGAGGTAATTGATACCGAAGGTGTAGACAGAAGCTGGCGTTATTCAGACCTGCATTTACAAAGCGAGCGCTTTTATGTGCTTTCGCTCTCTAGCAGTGGCGTGCTATTAAAGCCGCGCGATCATCGCTATAGCCTTACCCACGCGCAACATATTACGTTTAAACTACCCAATAAGAAAAAAGTCACTCTACTTATAGATTTAGTCCGTAAAACTAATTTAGGCTATGCCGCAAAAATTATCAGTATCAAAAGTGGTAAAGAGGCATTACGTGAGTATTTATTTGAAAAACATAAACGTGAAAACGCCACCTTGTACGAAAACACGGCTGGTGTAACTGAGCATTTCTAGTTGCAGGCTGTTAATTGCAGCGATAAGCTAACGCCTTTATAAAGCGACAAGTTAAAGGCACACAATGAGCGACACTTTATACCCAATTGGTACCCCTAATAAACCATGGAACGACAGTGACAAAGCAGCATGGTTACAACTTCAACAAAAAAAGCGCGATTATAACCAGCTCATAGTAAGTAAAATTACCCAGCCTAATGAGTTTTTAGATGTTGAGCAGTACGGCGAATTAAATTATTCGCCACTTAGCTTTGCACTTTATTTATTTAAAAGTAAAAATTGGCAAAGTGATCGCCCTACCGTGTTAATTACTGGGGGTGTGCACGGCTACGAAACAAGCGGCGTTATGGGTGCGCTGGCATTTGCTCAAACCGCTGTTGCACCTTATACAACGCGTTTTAACTTTATTATTGCGCCTTGTATTAGCCCGTGGGGTTTTGAAACCATAAACCGCTGGAACCCAGAAGCTATTGATCCAAATCGCTCTTTTTACGATAACAGCCCTGCCCAAGAATCTGCAGCTATAATGAAATATGTAGCCTCGCTTAACACTGAGTTAGTTGCGCATATTGATCTGCACGAAACCACAGACACAGACAACAGTGAATTTAGACCCGCTTTGGCGGCGCGCGATGGTAAAATTAACACCAACTGGAACATACCAGATGGTTTTTATTTAGTGGCTGATAGCAAAAAACCAGCACCTGAGTTTCAAAAAGCCATTTTAAATAGTGTTGAGAAGGTGACGCACATTGCCCCCAGTGACGAAAACAATCAATTAATTGGTGTACCGCAGGAGCAATTTGGCGTTATAAATTACGCCGCTCGCGAATTGGGCTTATGCATGGGCTTTACTAATGCCCCTTATGTAACGACAACCGAAGTATACCCAGATAGCCCAAGTGCCTCAGATGAGCAGTGTACTCAAGCGCAAGTTGCTGTTATTACCGGCGCGTTAGATTATTTAAAGTCACTTTAGTGGCTTTTAATACCCATGTGCAATAATACTTAATCATTTTGCGGGGCTGAACGTGTCGCTACCTTCGTTACAAAATGCTCATTTACGACTGCATGGATGCAGAAGGTATAGCAATGCAGGATCAATTGCCAAGAACAACTAAATAGCGAATTTTTTGCCAAGCTATCAACCCGTTTTCTAGCCTCAAGAAAGCTAACTTAATTAAGCAAATTGGTATAAGTTATAAACTAATTAAAATTAGGAACCTACAATGAAGTATAAAAATAAGCATGCTGAGGTAACTTTATCCGTTGAGGGCAATATAGTTATTGCCCAATTTAGCGGAAATTTAGACCTAGAGCTATTGGCCAACTTTAAAACCGCCCTTTTTGATAAAGTGGCTGAATTTGAAGGTAAGCAATGGGGTTACATAAGCGACTCATCGTGTGTACTTGCAGCTACGCCCGATGCAGAGCAAGAAATGGTCGCCATAAGCACACATATGCAGCACACTAACTGCTTGATAAGTGCATTTGTCCTCACCTCCCCTATTGCTATAAGCCAAATGCAGCGAATAATGCAAAACGCTAAACGCGATGTAGATTTTAACCAATGTTTATTTGATAACCTAGATGCTGCAAAACGTTTTATTTCATCGCAATTAAATAATGGCGTTAGCTAACTTTAGCCCAAGCCATTGCTAGTTTTTATAAAACTGGCTTGTTTTAGTAATCGCTATATCAGGGTTTTCTACAGCGGTAATAACAAAGCTAACTGGGGTCACTTTTGTTGCTATGTCGTAGCCATCGGCGGTGACTGTAACCGGAATTTTTTTCATCACTCCTGGCAATACCAAAATAGAGCTTGGCGCACTAAGTGTGGCCACAGGTAGGCCTTCAATGGCTACGCCGTAGTGCAATGGCTGCTGGGTTTTATTGATAATAGTGAGTGTGTATGGGTTTTCTATCAAGCCTTCATAATTTACACGGTATAATGCGTTTCTGTCGCGCAGTACCGATGCCTCTATTGGCGTACGTTGCAATACCCACGCAATCATAGAAATAAGTAATACCCCTGTTAATACACCATACCCCACTAATTTAAGCCTAAATGGATTGGTTTTTTTACCTTCTAGCTGTTTTTCGCTGGCATATTTAATTAACCCTTTTTGATAGCCAAATTTATCCATAGTGTCGTCACAGGCATCAATACATAAGCCACAATTTATACACTCGTATTGCAAACCGTTACGAATATCTATGCCCGCGGGGCATACCTCTACACATAAATTACAATCAACGCAGTCGCCTAAATTAAGGGCTTTAGGATCAGCTTTACGTTTACGAGGGCCTCTGTTTTCACCGCGCTTTGCATCGTAGCTCACTACCAATGTATCTTTATCAAACATCACCGATTGAAAGCGAGAATACGGACACGCCACATTACACATTTTTTCGCGTAAAAAGCCGGCATTTCCATAAGTACAAAATGCAAATAAAAACACCCAAAAGCTGGTAATGCCCGACCACTGTAAGGTAAACATTTCAAGGTATAAACTTTTAGCGGGAATAAAATACGCCATAAACGACGTTGCAGTAAGCAGCGATATAACAAGCCACGCAGCGTGTTTTGTTATTTTTTTACGCCACTTTAATGTACTCCATGGCGATTTATCTAACTTTATACGCTGATTACGAGTACCTTCTATACGTTGCTCAACCCAACTAAACATTAACATCCAGATTGTTTGGGGGCAGGTATAACCACACCACACGCGGCCAAGCCAATTCGTGACAAAAAACAAAGCAAACGCGCCTACCATAAATAGCAGCGCTAAAATCATAAAGTCTTGCGGCAGTAAGGTTAAACCAAAAATAGTAAACTTTTGCGTGGCTACATCAAGTAGTACGGCTTGCTCACCTTTGTATTGAATCCAAGGAATGGCAATAAACATAAGCATAAGTAACCAACCAAGGTTACGGCGTATTTGTTGGTAAAAGCCTTTTTGCTCACGAATATAAATAGGCCCTGGTGTGTTATAGGGCTTGATGATCATATCTTCTTCTTTAATATCAAACTTCATAGTAGCTACTTAATAGTGACGGTATTAATGCTACTTTTGCAACTTTCAGACCAAGCTGAAACTTTAATTAAGCAATTGATATTAAATATATTTATAAATTAGCAATAAAATTCATTCGCGATATTTAACGAATACCGCGATATATCACGTATTTTTGCTTATTCCTAGTTTGCGCATTTTTGAGCGCAAAGTGCTCTCGGGCAGGCCTAATTTGCAAGCAGCGCCTTTATCGCCAGATATTTGCCACTGTGACAATTCAAGCACCGCAATAATGTGCTGTTTTTGCGCCTCTGCAAGCGTAAGTGATGTATTTACAGTTGTGCTTGCATCGCCATGCAATGGCTGACTCAGTTTAAGGACAGTATGTTTAGTTAAAATAGCTTCGCGCTCTAGTACGTTTTGTAACTCGCGAATATTACCAGGCCAATCATAAGCTTGTAGTTGGCTAATCGCTTTTTTACTCACCCCTTTTATTTGCTTTGCTAAGCGTTTATTTAGTTGAGTAATTAAATTGGTGCATAAATAAGGAATGTCTTCTTTGCGCTCTTTAAGCGCAGGCACTTTAATAGGAAACACATTAAGGCGGTAATATAAATCAATTCGAAAGGTGCCTTTTTGCACCATTTGCCATAAATCGCGATTGGTTGCTGCCAATACTCTAATATTTACCTTAAGCGTAGTACTACCGCCAACCCGTTCAAACTCTTGCTCTTGTAATACCCGTAGCAATTTACTTTGCGCTTCTAATGGCAGCTCAGCAACTTCGTCTAAAAACAGTGTGCCTTTGTCGGCCAGTTCAAAGCGGCCTTTACGTCGCTCGTTTGCACCGGTAAACGCACCGCGCTCGTGGCCAAATAATTCAGACTCTAACAAGCTTGGCGTAAACGCTGCGCAGTTCACTTTTATAAAAGCTTGATTACTGCGTTTACTTAACCGGTGTAAGTTACGCGCCACCAGCTCTTTGCCTGTTCCATTTTCACCTAAAATTAATACTGTGCTGTCGGTTTCGCTAACGAGTTTAATTTGCGCCAACATAGCTTGAAAAACATGGCTTTGGCCAACTAAACCTGAGTCTTGCCAGTCTTCGTTAAGCTCTGCAATTAGGTAGTTATTTTCATCTTGAAGCTGCTCACTTAAATGCTTAACTTGCTCAAGCGCTTGCTTAAGTTCGTTTTGGGTTTGCTGCTGCGCCGATATATCGCGAAATACCGCGACCGCACCAATTAACTCACCTTGCCTGTAAACGGGGGTTGATGTGTATTCTACTGCAAACGAGGTGCCGTCTTTGCGCCAAAATACTTCGTTTTTAACCTCGCGGCGTTTGCCATCAAACATGGTGCAATATATTTGGCATTCATCGGCTGGATAAGGAGAGCCGTCGGCGTGGCTGTGATGATGATACTGGTGTATTTTTTTGCCCAACAATTCTTGGGCTTTCCAGCCTGTCATTCGTTCAGCGGCTGGATTAACAAACACCGCATTGCCCGATAAATCAAAGCCGTAAATGCCCTCTCCTACTGCATTAAGTAAAAGTTTGGGGTCATTTAAAAATTGTTTTATCATTGCATCATCCTCGCGAAATATCACGATTATTATGCCATAAAGTGACGCGCTAAACAGTTAAATAAAGTGGCCTTTAATATAAGGCTTAAATAAAGCGTTAATATCTATTTTTGCATTTAACTTTGCCGCAATTAAATAAAGCCCAGCTAGCTTACGATGAATAAACAACGCATCAACGGGCGGTGTATGCCATTGCTGTGACTGTGCGCTCAGCTCTAGCCCTGCACTTTTAATATTTGTTGCTAATGGGCTGTTTTTAAAATCAAACTCGCCAGTGGTTCTTAGCGGCTCACACGCCATTAAAAACAAATCAATAACATGGCTTTTGTAAGAATCTAGTAGGGTATCTTTAAAGTAACCTATTTCGCGAGCTGCGCTTAACACGCCCGCCCTATTGTTTTCAGTGCCTGCAATAAATAGTGACAGGTAAGCCTTGCTCAATTTACTCGAGATCTCTCGGGTTGCCCCAAAGTCAAATAACACAATTTGCTTACTCTGAGTCTGATAATGAAAATTAGCAAAGTTAGGATCGGTTTGAATTAGCTTAAACTCAAACATTTCTTTAAAAAATAAATCTATGAGCCTAGCTGCAATGTTATTTTGCTCACCTTGAGGTAAATTACTAAGCGCTTCTATAGGCGTTGCTTGCACATACTCCATTGCCAAAATGCGTTTAGTGTTGTGAACGCCATATACTTTAGGTACTTTAAAATTAACGTGCTGGCTTAGCAACTCACCGTATCTTTTAAGGTAGTGTGCCTCGCGTTCATAATCAGCCTGGCAAGTAGCTGCGCTTTAGCCTCATTTATGAGTGGCTGTATATCAAGCTCTTTAGGGATTAACCGCGCAATGTTTAATAGTGCAATAACATTGTCTACATCGCTATGTACACTTTGCGCTATACCTGGGTATTGAATTTTTACCGCCAGCTTTTCACCATTTTCTTGATAAGCTAAGTGCACTTGGCCAATAGACGCCGCTGCAAATGGCCTAAGTTCAATATGCGAAAAACGATTAAGCCACTCTTCACCCCATGCACTTTTAAGTACCTTAACTAATTGATTGTGCGGCATTGGGTTTGCATCAGCGCGAAGCAATGCGAGTAATTGAGTAAGCTCAGGACTTAATAGCTCGCCAGCATCCATAGACAATAATTGCCCTAGTTTCATGGCAGCACCACGAAGGTGTGCTAGCTGAACAGCTAGTTTTTCTATGTTTTTAGGTTGTAAGAGTAAAGCTTTATTATTCCAACCATTACCCGAGAGCGCACTTTTAGTGCCATCTATAAGCATGTTGGTTGCAACACCACCGGCTAAGGAGCCAAGCTTTGCAAATCGAGAGAGTCTTGAGGTAGGTATGCTGCGCGAAGCTGCCATTATAAAAACCTAATTAGCCTTAGAAACAGGCTAATTAATACGTATATTTTACTGGGCTCGATCTAATTAACCAAACGTTTTGGTAATAAAACTATCGCAAGCAGTGTGCTGTATATTAAAGGCGCGGTACTAATTTAATTGCCCCTTCAACCACTTTCATATCAAGGGGTAATTTGCTTAGCAGCATCATTTTAGGGTCATCCATATTTAATGTATAAACAGGGTTGAGGGCTAAAAAAGCATTAATTACTTCCATTGCTTCATTATCAAGCGCCGCTAAATTACCTTTAAAGCCACCAGCATCCACACTCGAATCTAATAGTTTAACATTGCGTAAAAACACGGCTTTTTTTTCACTGTCGTAAAACGGGCTGCCTTCAATTTGCAGCTTTAAGCGTACTGGGTATTTTAGTGCAAATGCATTTATTTCTGCACTTGAGTCTGCACCAAGTACTACTACATCACGGTTATCTGGACCAATATTTACACTTAAATCGTTTACATCAAACTGCACTGGCAGCCCCATTAAGCTCACCTTTTCGCTTAACTTAGGCAACTGTTTACCTAGCACACTTTCTACTTCTGAGCTGGTAAATGAGTAAACAGACACGCCTTGTGTAGAATTACATGCGCTTAAAAATAGTGTGGTTAAAAACAGTAATAAAATTCTCATGCTAACCTTTATCCTCGTTGTAATTATAAAAAAGCCGCTTAAACAGCGGCTTTTATTATGTAATACCTGTATTTAATACAAGTTAATTACATATTATGCTGTAAAAATAGTTTTAATTTTAGCTAGTGTGTCAGGCTCAACTGAACCCTTACTGAGCGCTAATAGCTGCTTTAAATAATAGTTTAAATCAGCATGCTCACCACGGTGTTTATCATCAAGCATGGCTACTTGCTCTGCCATTCTAAGCGCTGCATTTTGCGAGCTTACATTGGCAAGAATTTCCATTCTTGTAATAAGCTGTTCACTACTAAGCGACGTCGCTAACGGAGCTTGAAATTGGCTTGGCACTACATCGTTGTTTTCAAGTGCAGTGATCAGCGCTTCAAATTGCGCATGCTGCGCTTGGCTTGTAAGTAAAGCTAGCTTTTCGTCAATAGCACTTAATAATGCTGCCACTTTTGACGCAAGCGATTTATATTGCGCGTAGCCTTTTACTTTGGTTTCTAGGTCATGCAATTGGGCTTTTTGATTTACTTGCTCAAGGGCACTTTCTAGCTCAGCCAGTTCTATTGCAGCTTGTTTATCTGTTTCGTTTTGAGCCAGCTTTTGCTGCTCAAACTCACTGCTACGTTTGCTAAAGGTTTCATCGTTATACTGGCGAAACTTTTGCCACAGCGCATTTTCGGCTTTTAAACCTGCAAAACCTATACTTTGCCATTGCTGTTGTAATTGCTTTAACTCTTGGCATGCTGCAGCTAAATCTTCACTTTGCGAAAGCGCTGAGGCGCGCTCCACTAAGGCATTTTTTTGTGCTGCGTTACCTTTATGGTACGCGTTTAATATAGCAAGTACGCTCTGCTGCTGTGTTTTAAAGCTTTCGTTTAATACGCGGTATGTTTTAGGGTCAACTTTACCTACGCTACGCCACGCTTTATTTAAACGGTTGTATTGGCTTTCAAACTGCTTCCAATCAAAGCTTTCAATAGCGGTGTCTTGCTCGCTTAGTGCTTGCATATCGTTTATCAGTACTTCACGCTGGGCTTTTGCAGCTTCGCGCGCCACTTCTTGCTCGGCAAAGTAACTACGACACGGTGCAAACAACAGCTCTATGTTGCTATCAAACTGCTCACCTTGTTGTTTTTCTTGCTCTGTATCTAAACGGCCAAGCTCGTTCCAACGCTTACGAAATGCTTTAACTTGCTCAGCGCGATGTTGTGGGTCGTCACACGGTTGGTCGACTAATCCGGCCACTTCTTCAAGTAAGGCTTCGCGTTTTGGTGCGGCTGCGTATTTTTGCCAATCTTTTGCTTCTGCAAGTTGTGCTTCTAAATCGGCTTTTAAGTTTACGAGTGGCTGCTGAAATTGCGGTGTTAACTTATCAAACAACTCTTCAAAGCCTTTAAATACACCAAAAGCAACATTAAAGCGGCCTTGCTCAATAAGGCGTTTTACATCGCGTGCTTTACGTTTGGCTGTGCTTTGATTTTTTTCAAGCGGTTTTGTCAGCTCACTCATTTGCGCTAAAAACTGCTTTTTATGCGTATTTAATTGCGATTTAAAGTTTTGCTGCAATGCTCCATCAACCACATTTAAATGGCTACGAGTATGTTTAAATGCGTTATTAAAACGAGTTAAAACATCATCGTAATCAGCTAGCTGCTGTGCAGGCTCAATTTCTTTAAGCTGTTCAAAAGCAATTTTATACTGTGCAATTGCGCTACTAAGCTCTGGTAGTTTAGCCACCTGATTGAATAGTTTTTCAAGCTTTGTAATAACTTGCTTAGTTTGTGCGTTATCGCCGTGTTGGGCATCGGTTAACGTTTGCTTAGCTTGCGCTACTTTAGCCTCTAACCAATCTTGCTGAATTTGCTCCGGGGTTTCTAAGCCTAATTGCAACGCGTTTTCTATTTCTTCGCTCAATGCCTCAAGTGTTGCCAGGGCTAATAATTGACGTTGTTGCTCGGCTAAACGCTGCTGTTGTTGCTCGTGCTGAGCTTTTAACGTAGCAATATGCGCATCGAGTTTATCGGTAATGCTGATGTATTTTTTATCTAGCTCTTTAACGTGCTCTTCGCTTAACCATTTAAGCTCAAGTGCTTGCCACTGCGCCATTAATTCGCCGGCTTGTGGGTTTACTATGGCGTAATCGTTTTTATCTCGCAGGGCGTTTAGCTTAGCTAAAATAACGCGCGTTGCGCTCTCTACCTGAGCGGGCATTTCAATCGCTAAGCGTTCGTTTTCAATGTGTTGCTCAAGCTGCTGCTTGGCATCGCCTTTAGCATGCTTTACTAATGGCTTAATAAGTTGATGCGTTATAACGAGCTCTACAAGTTGGCTTTGAAGCTCTTCGCTGCCCTCTTTAAACGCTTTTTCAATTAATTTAGGATTAGCTAAGCGCTTTAAAAGTTTAACGCGTACTTGTAGTTCTTTCTCTGCAAAGGCGAGTTTTTCTAGTGTTTTAACCGGTGCAAAACGGTCTATATACTCACTTTTAATTTGCGTGCTCAGTGCACTTTCGTTGTTTAACACTGCGTTTGAAATTTGTATTTCGGCTACATCTTTTAGCGCGTGATCTTGTTTATAGGCTTTCCACCACAGTGGTAAGTTATTTACTTTTTGTAATGCTTTGCGGCGTATTTCGGCTGAGTTATCTTCCAGCGCTAATGTGCTTAAAATTGATGCGTCGCGCTCTACATCAAGTTTTTCAATTGCGTCTAGACGAACTTGCTGCTTTGGGTGTTTCCACTTAGGTGTAAAAAGGTGTTTAAAGATCATGTTCACTAAACCTAGCTATTTCGTTTTCTGATTTAAATTCTTTTTGTAGTTGTGCTTTTGTCTTTTGGATCATTTCGCCATTAGCGCCAATGGTAAATTGCTCGTTTGATTGCGCTATTTTAGCTTGGTAAAGCATAACAAGTTGCACCGTTTGTTGCTTTTGCTCATCTGAGAGCGGCGTGCCATCGGGCCATTTACCGGTTGAAGCACCGTACTGTAAACGCTCAAATAATTCTGGGGTTATATTTTGTACAAGGTTGTCAATATTCATGTCATCTTTTCTTTTTTAGAGTCACTAAAATAACGCGGTTTACTAAGTACCAAATACAGCCAACACCAATCGCTACTGTATACGCGTACCATTGCAGGGTTTCTTTTGCGGGTTGTAAAAAGTATAAGCAAAAAAAGCCACCTAAAAATAGTATGAGCGCCAAGAAAGAATGGTTCATAAACATTTGCTGTTTTTTAATTCGCTGTTCGCGCTGAAGCTGTTGTACCTGCTCAGAGTTAAGCGCGCCAATGTTACTATTGCAATGCGGACACTGCTGATGTTTATCTGAAATTGATTTTGCACATTTGGGGCAATGAATAATCGCCATACTACTCTCCATACTACGCATAAAAAAAGCGCCTTGCGGCGCCTTTTATTGTACTTGTTTTATTGCTCGTTGTCTTTTTTGAATTTAACCCAGTAGTCATCTACGGATTGTTTCATTTCTTTGCGCAATAACATAATGCCAAATAAGTTAGGCAAGGTCATAACTACAATTGCAACGGCTGCTAATTTCCATACTAAAGTGGTATCGGCAAACGAAGCCCAAAAGAACGCAGCAACATAAAATACGCGATACGGCATAACTGAGCGATTACCAAGTAAGTAAATCATGGCACGGTCGCCGTAGTACGACCACGCAATGGCAGTAGAAAACGCGAATAACAATAAGCCTATCGATACTATGTATTGGCCGCTATCACCAAAAAAGCCTCGGGTAAACGCTTTAGTTGTCAGCTCTGCTGAGTGCACTAACGATTTACCTATTAAACTAATGCTGTCGTCGGTTGGCATGCCGCTTTTAACTTCAACAATACCTGTGTACTTATGTTTGTCGGTAATACCAAAACGTATGTCTTCACCAATTGAGCGTGAATGTAATACGGTAAAGCCATTACTTGTTGGTTCGCCATTAACTACATCAATGTTGCCGTTGAATAGCTCTACCTTGCTATCGTTACCGTTTAGGTAATTGTATAGCTCTTGGCGCTGCGCTTCGTTGGTTTCTGAGTAGTCACCTTTAATAATGCTCATTGACGATCGTTCAAAATGTGTTTCGAATTTTTCATTCCACACACCCGACGATAAAATAACTAAGCCTGTTAATGTACAAATAATAATGGTATCGATAAACGGCTCTAAAATTGACACCATGCCTTCAGACACAGGTTCATCAGCTTTTGCAGATGCGTGGGCAATGGGTGCAGAACCTTGACCGGCTTCATTTGAGAACAAGCCACGGTTTACACCTCTGTTAAATGCATACGCAAAAGAGGCACCTAAAAAGCCACCGGCTGCAGCAGAGCCTGTAAATGCATCAACAAATATTGACGCAAACGAAGGGCCGATGTTTTCAATGTTATAAAAAATAACACCTAACGCACCTATGATATAAATCACGGCCATAATGGGCACAACACGTGATGTAATAGCAGCAATACGACGAATACCACCTAAAATAACCAACGCAAGTAAAATAGATAACACAGCACCGGTTGCCATAGGTGCAAAACCAAATGTGGCTTCCATACCCTGCGCTATGTTATTAATTTGTGGCAAACTGCCCGTACCAAAAGAGCTAATTACAGTGGCAACGGCAAATAAAATAGCAAGCCACTTCATGTTTAGGCGTTTATCCATGTAATACATAGGGCCACCCGCCATGGTGCCATCTTGGGTTTTTTCGCGGTATTTATGTGAAAGCGTAACTTCTACAAATTTGGTGGTCATACCAAAAAATGCCGTCATCCACATCCAAAATAATGCCGCGGGGCCACCAATAGAAATAGCCAAGGCTACCCCTCCAATGTTACCTGTACCTACCGTACCAGAGAGCGCAGTAGCCAGTGCTTGAAAATGAGTTGTGTCACCCTCGGTGCCTTTTTTATCAAATTTGCCTGTAACTACTTTACACGCATGTTTGAAATAACGAATTTGTGGGAACTTTAAATAAATAGTAAAAAATAGACCGACTCCTAGCAGCACATAGGGAAACCAAACTGCGCCCCCTAACATGCCATCTAGGCTATCTAAAAGTTGTCCGAATGCATCCACGCTAAATACCTCTTATTATTTTATTTGAGACTGTTGATTGTTTATTACTTACTCAGAGCTAGGTAATACGATAACTAAGCTATTGCGCACTTTTATTATTTGTTAATTTTGTAATAAAAAAGGGCAACATTTTAATGTTGCCCTTACCTTATACTAATTTATCTTAATTTATCAACGACATTTACGATTGCCGCTAAAGTATCTTGACCAAATTGATACGAGCGGCGGTCTGACCAGCCGTAATCTGGGTCTGGTAAGTCGTTATTGTCTTTAAAAGGCATCTCAATTGTGTAAGTAAGTGCTTTAAATTCTTCTGCCGTTGCAGATGAGCCAACTGTTAAATTAGCTTTGCCCGGCTCGTCTTTATCGTAACCGTGCTCATCTTGAAACTCTGGCGTTATAGTAAGTAGCGCTGCTTTAAAGCTATCTTCTAAGTCTTTTAAGCGGTCATCGTAGCTTGGAATACCTTCACTGCCTGCCACAAAGTTATAAGGAATAGCTTCATCACCGTGTATATCTAAATGCATATCGAGGCCAGTTTCGCGCATTTTATTCAGTACTAAATACACTTCTGGGCTATTTTCCATGCTAGGCGTTTGCCATTCACGGTTTAAGTTAACACCTTTTGCATTAGTACGAAGGTGTCCACGTACGCTGCCATCTGGGTTCATGTTTGGTACTACATAAAATACAGCTTTTGATAAAAGAGCAGCGGCATGCGGGTCTTCATCATCTAGTAGTTTGTGTAATAGCCCTTCTACAAACCATTCTGCCATAGTTTCGCCTGGGTGTTGGCGCGCTGTGATCCAGATTGTTTTTTTATCTTCACTAGGCTGACCAATTTTAAGCACGCTCATATCACGGCCATCAAGTGTTTCACCTAATGTTTGTAATTGGCAAAGCTCTTCGCTTTGCGCCCAGGCTAATAAATCTAAATGACGGTCGTAGCTATATGGCGCAAAGTAAGCAAAATATACACTGGGGCATTCAGGCTCTAGTTCAAAGGTAAGCGTGCCATTTTCGTAATTTGAAGGCACACGGAACCATGTTTGGCGGTCGTATGAGGCAACAGCTTGGTAGCCTTCCCATCCATCTGGGTAGGCAGAATTTTCTAAATTATTAATGTTTAACTTATGCAGTTGATAAGGCGTTGTTTCTAGACGAAAGTGAAACCACTGGTAAAATTCAGACTGGTGATCGTTGTTTATCTCTAATTGAATATTTAACGGATCGTTGGCTTCGATAACCTTTATGTTACCACTATCAAAATTGCTGCTGATTTTCATGAAAAAACCTTAAGGTAGAATAAGTTTATCTGCTTTGTTAGGCACGTTGATATTTTGGATTAAATTGACTCTATTTTTGGTCACTAAATTACAAAAAAGAGCGGCCTAAAAGTGCAGAACTGACACTATTTAAAACCTGTACTGTGGATAATTGAGCTATCTCAAGCAGATTGCAGGTTAAATAGTAAAATGCATTATTGAATGAAATCAAATAAGCATTTCAATAATTAAAGCCTACCACACAGGGTACACTTTAAAAATATAACGCGACTAAAAAAGCCAGCAAAAAAGCTGGCTTAGTATAATTGCGTTTAAATTAGCGAGGTAAGCTTGGGAAAGCAACTTCAGCCATATCACGCATACAACGAACTACTTGGCAGCTGTAGCCAAATTCATTGTCGTACCATACGTATAAAACAACACGGTTACCTTCAACAATTGTTGCTTGTGAGTCTACAACACCTGCGTAGCGGCTACCGACTAAATCGGTAGATACGATTTCGGTTGATGCGGTGTAATCAATTTGGTCACGCAGTTCTGAATGCAGTGCTGTTTCGCGTAAAAACGCATTTAGCTCTTCAACAGAGGTGCTGCTATTAAGGTTTAAGTTTAATATAGCAAGCGACACATTAGGTGTAGGCACACGAATCGCATTACCTGTTAGCTTACCTTCAAGCTCAGGAAGCGCTTTAGATACCGCTTTAGCTGCGCCTGTTTCGGTAATTACCATATTGAGTGCAGCAGCACGTCCACGACGCTCTGCTTTGTGGTAGTTATCAATAAGGTTTTGATCGTTTGTGTAAGAGTGTACGGTTTCTACGTGGCCGTTATTAATACCAAACTTATCGTTTAATGCTTTAAGGGTTGGCGTAATCGCATTGGTGGTACAGCTTGCTGCACACACGATTTTATCTTCAGGCTTAATGTCTTGGTTATTTACACCATAAACAATGTTTTTAATGTTGCCTTTAGCCGGTGCTGTTAATAGTACTTTTGCAGCCCCTTTAGACTCTAAGTGCTGACCAAGGCCTGCTTCGTCTTTCCAAATACCCGTGTTATCAACTACGAGTGCATTTTCGATACCGTAAGCGGTGTAATCAACTTCACTTGGCGAGTTAGCATAAATCACTTGGATGTAGCTGCCATTCGCTTTAATTGCATTACGCTGCGTGTCAATTGTGATTGAGCCATTAAATGGACCATGAATTGAATCGCGACGCAGTAAGCTTGCACGTTTCTCAAGGTCGCCTTCTTTACCGCCACGCACCACAATTGCGCGTAAACGTAAGTCGGCATAAGGGCCTGATTTTTCGATTAGTAAACGTGCTAACAAACGCCCTATACGACCAAAGCCATACAATACAACATCACGCGGCTCTTTGGCTGGTGAGTCTGCAATTTCGGCTAATTCGTCTTTAACAAATTCATCAACTGTGCGGCCATTAGCAGCATCGCTGTACAAATAGCTATAAGCAAGTTTACCAATATCAATACGTGCTGAGTTTAGCTCCATTTTACTAATGGCCTCTAAAAACGGAAAGCTTTCGCGTAAACGTAATTTAGTGCCTTCAAATTGCGCTACAGTTTTGTGTGATTTGATAATATCGATAGTACTGGCATTAACGAGAGGACGGCCATATACAGCGATTTCTATGCCACGGTTACGATAAAGCTTACCAATGATAGGTTGCATGCTTTCAGCGTAATCTTGGCGTTCTTGCCAACTATTTGTATATTCTAATTCGTGAGATGAGGTCATTTTATTTACCTAATTTAATCATTTTGAACGGATAGCCTTTAAAAATGCATTAGATTTTGAGAGTAATGCACTTCAGGCAGGGCTATTCTAAGTTAATCTAAAGTTATTCTCTACTGTTAGCGCACAAATGATTGCGCTAGAATAGTAATGTATATATTCATTTGAGGTTAAGGGATGGTTTTAAGAGCAAGCGCAATACTAACAATGCTAGCGTTAACAGGATGCGAAGAACCACTGACTCTCGCTCAGGTATGTAAAGAAACACCTGGCTTTTGTAGTGATTTAAATAAAGATAGCCATTGTAAAAATGAGCGCTCTGAGGTTATTTTAAAACGCTATATAGAATATAAAAAACCCACAGATGAAAACAAATACCAATTGCTTAAGGGATTTGAGTCGTATAATCAATGTATTACTTTAGCCGCAAAAATAGAACATATTAAACTAAAGTCTAAAACAACATCGCGTATTGAAGGTCAGCTTACTAGCATTAAAGAGATGACCCGACTTTATCAAGACACAAAAAACACTAACCACCCAGGTTTGCTTTACTATCATTGGTCACGTAACAATGAGCAAAGTGCGCTGACTCGTTTACTTGCAATGGAAAATGATGAAAGCGTAACCAACAGTGCAGAAATGCAGTTTTATCTAGCTTCTTATTACATTAAGTTTGACGATGAAAAAACAATTGATTTGCTATATAAAACGCTTGAGCTAAATAAACAAGGGCAACAGCCAAACCCTGAAGTGTATACCTCGTTAATCAGCTTGTTTTATAAACATGATAAATATAAGCACGCTTACATTTTTTCGAAAGTGGCGCAAAGCGCTGGCATTGAGAATATAGATTTACTACCCATTGAGCACCAACTGATGAGCGATGGTAAAAATTTAGATGCGCTTGATGCCCTTGCTCAACAAACGTATGAACAAATACAAAACGGTGAGTTTGTATCGCCGCGAGAATTTTAGGTAAGCAAAACCCCCTGGCAATAAATGTGTTTTAAAACATGATGCCAGATGGTTTTTTAAATAAAAAAGGCAGCTTACGCTGCCCTTTTTTATTTTGCTTTGCTTGTGCCCACTTCTACACGGGTTTTAAGCTTTTGACCTGGTCTAAAGGTCACCACGCGGCGCGCCGAAATAGGAATGTCTTCTCCTGTTTTCGGGTTACGGCCTGGTCTTTCTTTTTTATCACGAAGATCAAAGTTACCAAATCCAGAGAGCTTAACCTGCTCGCCTTTTTCAAGCGCTGAGCGGATTTCTTCAAAAAACGCTTCAACTAAATCTTTGGCATCTTTTTTATTGATCCCGAGCTTTTCAAATAGGTGTTCAGCTATGTCGGCTTTAGTAAGCGCCATATCTAGTCCCTCAACGATGCATTAAACTTTTCGGCCAATGTGGCCACCACGTTATCAACTACCAGATTGATATCTTTCTCTTCGAGTGTTCTATCAACCGCCTGCAGTGTTAGAGCAATCGCCAAACTCTTATAATTTGGCTCAATACCTTTGCCCTTATACACATCGAATAAGTTTAGGTCAACCAATTGATTTCCGCCAACTTTTTCTATTGTGCTTAAAATATCACCTGAATTAACGCTATCAGCCACTAAAATCGCGATGTCGCGGCGGTTTGATGGGAATTTTGAAACCCCTACAGCTTGCGGTAAATTTCTTTTTTCTATTGCAGACATTTCTATTTCAAATACAAAAGTTGCGTTATTGATATCTAACGATTTTTGCACTTGAGGGTGAAGAGCACCAAAAAATCCTACCTTTTTACCTTCAACATAAATAACTGCTGATTGGCCTGGGTGTAAACCGTCTGACTGCTCTGCTTTAATTTCAAAACGGCTTGTATCGTTGGTGATTGCTAATAAGGCTTCAACATCACCTTTTAAGTCGTAAAAATCAACGTTGCGTTTTTGCTCAACCCAATGCTCGCCGTGTGCAAGGCCAGTGATCACACCGCCAATGACAGGGACTTGCTGCAGACCATTTTCTGCACTGTCGTCGCTGATAAATTTAAGACCATGCTCAAATAAACGAATACGTGGTTGTTGACGGTTTTGATTATACGCAACCGATGCTAAAAGCCCTGGCATTAAGCTTACACGCATAGCCGACATTTCAATTGAAATTGGGTGCGGCAGTATAAGCGGATTACTTTGTGGGTGTATAATAGCTTGTGCTTTAGGGTCTACAAAGCTGTACGTAATTGCTTCTTGGTAGCCACGTGTCACTAACGTATTGCGAAACTTACTTAGCGCAATTGTTGACTCGTCATGTGTGGTCATTTTTAACTTTGCGGTTGGCGCAACATTTGGAATACTGTTGTAACCATAAACACGAGCAACTTCTTCAATTAAGTCTTCTTCAATACGAATATCGAAGCGGTAGCTAGGAATATCAGCGCTCCAGCTATCGTTTTCAAACTTAACGTCTAACCCTAAACGAGTCAGAATATCAGTCACTTTCGCATCGTCAATATGATGACCAATTACACGGTCTAAACGCGCACGACGTAGGCGTACTTCTGTCACTTTTGGCAGTTTATCAGCAGCTACAGCTTCTACAACAGGGCCTGCTTCACCGCCAACAATATCAAGTAATAAAGCGGTTGCACGCTCCATTGCATCGTGTTGCAGGGTAAAATCTACGCCACGCTCATAGCGGTGTGATGCATCGGTATGTAAGCCGTAACTACGGGCTTGACCTGCAATTGCGACTGGGTTAAAAAACGCGCTTTCTAATAAAATATCAGACGTTTTTTCTGTAACACCTGATTGCTCACCGCCAAAAATACCGGCAATTGCAAGTGCTTTATTATGATCGGCTATCACAAGTGTTGATTCGTTCAGTTTTGCAGTATTACCATCAAGCAATACTAACTCCTCGCCTGCATTGGCACTGCGAACCTTAATGCCGCCTTCAATTGCATTTAAATCAAATGCATGCATTGGGTGGCCAAGTTCTAGTAATACATAGTTAGTAACATCAACAACAGGGTCAATTGAGCGAATACCACTACGGCGAAGCTTTTCAACCATCCAAAGCGGTGTTTCTGCATCAAGGCTAATGCCTTTGATTACACGCCCTAAGTAACGCGGACACGCGTCAGAATTGACAAGTTCAATAGATACTTCATCGTCAATAGTGCCGCTAACAGCTGGAATTTGTAGCTCGTTTACATCAACGCTGTTTAATACACCTACTTCGCGTGCAAGGCCTTTTATACCCAAGCAATCACCACGGTTTGGCGTTAAATCAACATCAATTATGTTGTCATCAAGGCCTAAGTATTCGCGCAGGTCTGTACCAATTGGCGCATCGCTTGGCAATTCCATGATGCCGTCGCCTTCTTCGCTAATACCTAGCTCAACAAAGGCACACAGCATACCGTGTGATGGCTGACCGCGTAATTTGGCTTTTTTAATTTTAAAGTCGCCCGGTAAAACAGCGCCCACTGTTGCAACAGCGACTTTAATGCCTTGGCGACAGTTTGGCGCACCACACACAATATCAAGTAGCTCATCGCCACCTACATTGATTTTAGTAACGCGAAGTTTATCTGCATCTGGGTGCTGTGCGCACTCAACAACTTCACCAACCACTACGCCGTTAAAATCCGCTGCCGCGCTCTCAACTGCGTCAACCTCAAGGCCAGCCATAGAAAGCTGTTCCGAAAGAGCTTGCGTATCGATAGCAGGATTTACCCACTCTCTTAACCACTTTTCACTAAATTTCATTTTATATTTTCACTCTTAACGGAACTGGTTTAGGAATTTTAAGTCATTTTCAAAAAATGCACGTAAGTCGTTTACGCCGTAGCGCAGCATGGTTAAGCGCTCTACGCCCATACCAAATGCAAAACCTGTGTATTTTTCTGGGTCAATACCTACTGACTTAAGTACGTTAGGGTGAACCATGCCACAACCTAATACTTCAAGCCATTTACCGTCTTTACCCATAACATCTACTTCAGCTGAAGGCTCTGTAAATGGGAAGAATGAAGGACGGAAACGAATTTCCATGTCTTCTTCAAAAAAGTTACGTAAGAAGTCGTGTAAAATACCTTTAAGCTCTGTGAAGCTTACATCAGTATCAACCATTAAACCTTCTACCTGATGAAACATTGGAGTATGCGTTTGGTCGTAGTCGTTACGATATACTCGACCTGGCGAAATAATTCGCAGTGGCGGTTGCTCTGTTTCCATAGTACGAATTTGCACACCACTTGTTTGGGTACGCAGTACTAACTTAGGATTAAAATAAAAGGTATCGTGATCAGCACGCGCTGGGTGATGCTCAGGAATATTTAGCGCATCAAAGTTATGAAAATCATCTTCTACTTCTGGGCCTGATTTAACTTCAAAACCTAGCTCGCCAAAAAAGCTTTCTATACGCTCGATTGTGCGTGTTACCGGATGAAGGCCACCTGTAGGCATTACGCGCCCTGGTAAAGTTACATCAATTGTTTCAGCTGCTAGCTTTTCTTCAAGCGCTTTACTTGCTAAAAGCTCACGCTTTTCGTTAATGGCAGCTTGTACATCTTGCTTAGCTTGGTTAATTACTTGGCCTGCTTCTTTGCGTTCTTCAGGAGCAATTTTACCCAGTGTTTTAAGTAAGCTTGTGATTTCGCCTTTTTTACCAAGGTAATTAACCCTGATCTCTTCTAGTTGCGCGATTTCACTGGCACTGGCAACTGCCTCAAGTGCTTGCGCTAAAATATTTTCTAAGTTCATTCGATACCTGATCTTTCACAGAAGGTGATTACAATTTTGTTGACTAATGATAACTGAAAGCAGGGTCTAGATTCTAGACCTACTACAGCTTTAACGTTGATTTTATGAAGGGAATTGTTAATTTTCGTTGAGCGGCCATTGATGCGTGATCTAATTTGTCTAATACGTCTAATAAAGCACGCATATCACGACTCAAGCGAGTCAATAAAAAGCGCGCGCATTCATCGCTTAGTTCAAGCCCACGCATATGCGCTCGCTTAACCAGTGCTTGTGCTTTATCATCATCACTCATTGAACGAATTTGAAAGGTGGTTCCCCACTTTAGCCGAGACTCTAAGTCGGGCAAGGTGATATTAAGCATGTCAGGGAGCAAATCGGCCGTAACCACTAACATTTTTCCGGGCTCGTTAAAGCGATTAAAAAAGTTAAAAAGAGCTTTTTCCCATGCGTCATTGCCAGCGACTAAGTGCACATCATCAATACATAGTACATCAAGTGCTTCTAAACCATCTAACACCATAGGGCCAAAGTCGATAACTTCACGCATAGACAACAGCATGTTTGACAAGCCACGCTCTTGGGCTTGTATGCAGGTTGCGTACAATAAGTGGGATTTACCAGAATCGCCTAAGCCGCACAAATAAGTGTACTGAAATTTGTTGGCAAGCTTTGAAAAGCTCGCTTTAAGGTGGTTTACCTCTAAAGAGTCTTCCCCACCAAAATAAGATGCAAATGTTTCATCATCAGGCAAGGTGACTGGAAGTGCCATTTGCATAGGCTCAGCACTTAGCATTACTCACCGACCCACTGATACTCAAGACTGTTTTTATCTACAACATGGTAAAATGCGCGAGGGTCAAGATAATCTCTAAAGGCACTATCAAGGCCAAGGCCTTTTTTAAGATCGCCCACACTGCCGGTGTGGTTAAGCTTAAACTCAACAAATTCTGGGGTTTTGCGCATTATTGTTGCTTGCGTCACTACACTCAAACTTTGTAGACGACGCTTTGCAAGTTCTATATCGACAAAGCTTTGAGTGCCTTTTAAGGTGAACGTAGCCGCTGCCTGTTCATAATACGCGTTAGGGTCGATAGCGTATTCATTGGCTAACCCCAACGCTAAGCTGTCTATCATCTGGCCTACTATTTGTTGTTTATCACCTTCAAGTCGGTTTGAATCAAATAAATCGTCATTAGTAAAACGCCAGTCTAAAATCCAGGTTTCGCTGTCGGGCTCTTGATACATTCTTGCTGTAATGCTTCGCTCTGCACTATAACGGCGCGAGGCCTCTTCAACAGGCTCTGAAAAATTACCCCATACTTCAGGAATGCCAACCAAACGTCTGTCTTGTAAATCTAATAGCGGCACTACAACGGGTAAACCACGTCGACCGGCTTTGTCATATATAAGCTGCTCTAACTGAGGGTAGCTTTCTTGCGTAACAAGCTCTCTACGCCAGTTATCTTCAATACCTAACCAAATAGCAACTAATGGGCGCTGGACGCCCCAAAGAGGTAAATTTAATTCTTTAATTAATTCATTTATTTTACGCGCTTCAAATTTAACAACTAGATTAAGCTGTCCATTCGCTTTTTCGTCGTATTCAAACTTGAGCATGTAATCTGAAATGTTTTTGGTGCGTTGTTGAGCAAGCCTATTTTGATCAGCAGATTCATCCCCGCTTACCTTTACTAATACATTGAGTAATGCTTTGCGGCTAGCGGCTAAACGCGTGTCTCGACTTTTATCATCGACTTTTAATATATCTTGATACAGATCAGTTACTTCAACTGCCGACACAGAGAAACAAAATATAAATGATATGGCACTAATTAATAATCTATACACTGGCTATTAGTTCTTGGTTTTAAACTATTTTGATCCTAAATCAAAGCCAGTAACAAAGCAAAATTATATTTGTAATCCAGCTATGTTGAATAAATATTGTTCATCTTAAAGCTTAAATACAGAAATAAACTGCTACTTAGCTATATGTAAAATGGGTTGTTATTGGTGAGGTGAGCCTTATCCGCGGGTTTCGTGATACTCAACCCACGCTACGGTGGTGGTGGAGACTTTGTGAGTAATATCTGGTAATCCCACTCATGAAATAAGAACACTATAAATCGATGTTTTTTAGCGTCGGGTGTCGCTTCGCTCACCCAACCTACGTGATAGGTGTTGATCAGAGTGTGTATTACGTGTACGCATTTCACTTTTCTGCGGACGTAAAAAAGCCCGGCTCTTTCGAGTCGGGCTTTCTTGTATTTGGAGCCTGGCGATGTCGTAGTGCCCACAGCGGTAGAGAGTCACATAGCAAATGGGACACTATCGTTGGCTGGGCTCGCCCTTCGAGCTGTTTTGTTTGAATACTGAGCTTGGCATGGGCTATTGGCTATTTATTAAAACCCAGATAGCAAAAAACCCGTCACATCGCTGTAACGGGTTTCTCTTATTTGGAGCCTGGCAATGTCCTACTTTCACATAGCAAATGCTACACTATCATCGGCGCTGTTTCGTTTCACTACTGAGTTCGGCATGGGGTCAGGTGGGTCCAAAACGCTATGGTTACCAAGCAAATTAGGTGCAAAGGAGTAATGATAAGCACGTAGTGCTATTATTTTCTTTGCGCAAGGTGCCTCAATGTTAACGCTACGCGCTAAGAGTCACCTCATTAATTTGGAAAATATCTGATAATATTTTTTAAGTCTAAGTATTTATCTACTCTAGCTATTAACTTCTGTCGCTTGTTTCTGTCACAAAACGCGTTTGGCGTTGTATGGTTAAGCCTCACGGGTAATTAGTACAAGTTAGCTTAATGGCTCACACCACTTCCACATCTTGCCTATCAACGTTGTAGTCTTCAACGGCCCTTCAGAGACTTTAAAAGTCTAGTGAGAAATCATCTCGAGGCCTGCTTCGCGCTTAGATGCTTTCAGCGCTTATCAGTTCCGAACGTAGCTACCGGGCAATGCCATTGGCATGACAACCCGAACACCAGCGGTTCGTTCACTCCGGTCCTCTCGTACTAGGAGCAACCCCTCTCAATTCTCAAACGCCCACGGCAGATAGGGACCGAACTGTCTCACGACGTTCTAAACCCAGCTCGCGTACCACTTTAAATGGCGAACAGCCATACCCTTGGGACCGACTTCAGCCCCAGGATGTGATGAGCCGACATCGAGGTGCCAAACACCGCCGTCGATATGAACTCTTGGGCGGTATCAGCCTGTTATCCCCGGAGTACCTTTTATCCGTTGAGCGATGGCCCTTCCATTCAGAACCACCGGATCACTATGACCTACTTTCGTACCTGCTCGACGTGTCTGTCTCGCAGTTAAGCTGGCTTCTACCATTACACTAACCGTACGATGTCCGACCGTACTTAGCCAACCTTCGTGCTCCTCCGTTACTCTTTGGGAGGAGACCGCCCCAGTCAAACTACCCACCAGGCACTGTCCGTAACCCCGATTCAGGGGCCAACGTTAGAACATCAAAACTACAAGGGTGGTATTTCAAGGACGACTCCACAACAACTAGCGTCGCTGCTTCAAAGTCTCCCACCTATCCTACACATGTAGGTTCAATGTTCAGTGCCAAGCTGTAGTAAAGGTTCACGGGGTCTTTCCGTCTAGCCGCGGGTACACAGCATCTTCACTGCGATTTCAATTTCACTGAGTCTCGGGTGGAGACAGCGTGGCCATGGTTACACCATTCGTGCAGGTCGGAACTTACCCGACAAGGAATTTCGCTACCTTAGGACCGTTATAGTTACGGCCGCCGTTTACCGGGGCTTCGATCAAGAGCTTCGTCCGAAAACTAACCCCATCAATTAACCTTCCGGCACCGGGCAGGTGTCACACCGTATACGTCATCTTGCGATTTTGCACAGTGCTGTGTTTTTAATAAACAGTCCCAGCCACCTGGTCACTGCGGCTCCCGTCCGCTTAGAGAGCAAGTCTCATCACAGATAGGAGCGTACCTTCTCCCGAAGTTACGGTACGATTTTGCCTAGTTCCTTCACCCGAGTTCTCTCAAGCGCCTTAGTATTCTCTACCTGACCACCTGTGTCGGTTTGGGGTACGATTCGGTATAATCTGAAGCTTAGAGGCTTTTCCTGGAAGTATGGCATCAGCAACTTCACACCCTTGGGTGCTCGTCTCGTGTCTCAGCCTAACAGCAACCCGGATTTACCTAAGTCGCTAGCCTACTCACTTTCACATGGACAACCATCGCCATGCTTGCTTAGCCTTCTCCGTCCCCCCATCGCAATTATACCAAGTACGGAAATATTAATCCGTTTCCCATCGGCTACGCCTTTCGGCCTCGCCTTAGGGGTCGACTTACCCTACCCTGATTAACATGGGATAGGAACCCTTGGTCTTCCGGCGTGCGGGTTTTTCACCCGCATTATCGTTACTCATGTCAGCATTCGCACTTCTGATACGTCCAGCATACCTCCCGGTACACCTTCAACCGCTTACAGAACGCTCCCCTACCACTCATCCTAAGATGAATCCGCAGCTTCGGTGCATAGTTTAGCCCCGTTACATCTTCCGCGCAGACCGACTCGACCAGTGAGCTATTACGCTTTCTTTAAAGGATGGCTGCTTCTAAGCCAACCTCCTGGCTGTCTGGGCCTTTCCACATCGTTTCCCACTTAACTATGACTTTGGGACCTTAGCTGGCGGTCTGGGTTGTTTCCCTCTTCACGACGGACGTTAGCACCCGCCGTGTGTCTCCCGGATATTACTTTACGGTATTCGGAGTTTGCAAAGGGTTGGTAAGTCGGGATGACCCCCTAGCCTTAACAGTGCTCTACCCCCGTAAGTATTCGTCCGAGGCTCTACCTAAATAGATTTCGGGGAGAACCAGCTATCTCCCGGTTTGATTAGCCTTTCACTCCTAGCCACAGGTCATCCCCTAACTTTTCAACGTTAGTGGGTTCGGTCCTCCAGTTGATGTTACTCAACCTTCAACCTGCCCATGGCTAGATCACCGGGTTTCGGGTCTATACCTTGCAACTATTCGCCCAGTTAAGACTCGGTTTCCCTACGGCTACCCTAATCGGTTAACCTCGCTACAAAATATAAGTCGCTGACCCATTATACAAAAGGTACGCAGTCACCTAACAAGTAGGCTCCTACTGCTTGTACGTACACGGTTTCAGGTTCTATTTCACTCCCCTCACAGGGGTTCTTTTCGCCTTTCCCTCACGGTACTGGTTCACTATCGGTCAGTTGGGAGTATTTAGCCTTAGATGATGGTCCACCTATATTCAGTCAAAGTTTCACGTGCTCCGACCTACTCGATTTCACTTAAAATGTCTTTTCATGTACGGGACTATCACCCTGTATCGTGGCACTTTCCAGAGCCTTCCATTAACACATAATAAGCTTAAGGGCTGTTCCGATTTCGCTCGCCGCTACTATCGGAATCTCGGTTGATTTCTTTTCCTA